>CBDARC010000001.1:0-1046835 GCA_965199365.1 Terriglobus sp.
ATTCGGCAACTTCTATCCTCGCGTTCCGCGCGACGGCTTGCCGCGCGGGCGGCAAGTGCACAGTGACTCGGGTGCGTGCAGTCCCGGGCTGGTTATGAAGTACGGTTCGATCCAGTGACCGAGGGGATAACGGCTTCGGCAAACCAGTGTCTGTACTCTGACTTCGGAGATATGTCGTGATGCGTAGTGTTTCTCCTGTTGCAGTCTGTGCCCTTGGCATCCTTGTTTCGGCCGCCGGTTATGCCGTCGCAAAGGGCGCAAAAAGGGCATCGAAGCCCATTGCGGATAGCGCCACCACGCGCACGTGGGAGACGTATGGCGGCCAACCGGAGGGGGATCATTACTCCAGCCTTAACCAGATCAATCGCGACAACGTGACCAAGCTGGCGGTTGCCTGGACCTTTGACACCGGCGAGGAGGGCGGCCTCGAGACCAACCCCATCATTGTCGGCAACATGCTGTATGCCACGACGCCTCACCATGCAGTGATCGCGCTGGATGGAGCCACGGGTAAGCTGCAATGGAAGTGGCAGGCGCCCATCAAGGGCTTTGCCCGTAATCGCGGTGTGACTTACTGGACCGACGGCAAAGAGAGCCGCATCCTGGTCGGCTATAGCAATTTCCTGTTTGCGCTTGACGCAAAGACGGGAGCGCCGATCACGACATTCGCCGAGAACGGCAGCATCGACCTACGAAAGGGCCTGCGTGGCGATGACTATGAATCGCAATCGATCGGCCTGACGACACCCGGGACGATCTACAAAGACGTGATCATTGTCGGCGGACAGAACCCAGAGACGTATCCCTCGCCCCCAGGCGACGTTCGCGCCTTCGATGTGCGCACGGGACAACTGCGATGGACCTTCCACACCATTCCTCATCCGGGCGAGCCGGGATATGAAACCTGGCCTAAAGAGGCCTGGAAGTACGCGGGCGCAGCCAACAACTGGGCCGGCATGACCGTGGATACAAAGCGTGGCATAGTTTTTGTGCCGACCGGCTCGGCGGTCTTTGATTTCTACGGCGGCAACCGCGTTGGGGATGATCTTTACGCGAACACGCTGCTTGCGCTCGACGCCACGACGGGCAAGCTGCTGTGGCATTTCCAGGCGGTGCACCACGATCTTTGGGACCGCGACTTTTCGGCTGCACCGTCGCTGGTCACGATCATGCACGACGGCAAGCCCGTGGACGCGGTCGCGCAACCGTCAAAAACGGGCTACCTGTACGTGCTGGACCGGGTGACGGGGAAGCCAGTGTTTCCCATCGTGGAGAAGCCGGTTCCGGCCAGCGACGTTCCCGGCGAGGTCGCTTCGAAGACCCAGCCGATTCCGTCGCTGCCTGAGCCGTACACCCGCCAATTCATTACGGAGAACATGCTGACCAACCTGTCGCCTGACGAGCACGCGTGGGCGGTAAAGCAGTGGAACAGCATGGCGCACGGCGCGGCCTTTCAGCCTCCACAGGTCGATAAGTTGATGGCGAATCTGCCTGGCATGGCGGGAGGCGCGGAATGGGGCGGACCCGCGGTAGATCCGAACACCGGAGTTCTTTACGTCAACGAGAACGACACAGCCTGGCTGGTGGGACTCACTGTTCCGCCGCCGCCCGGCAGCCCCGGCGAAAAGACCTATCAGAATCAGTGCAGCGGCTGCCACGGCATCCGGCGCGGAGGCTCGCCGCCGCTGATCCCTTCGCTGCGCGGCATTGAAGGCAGGCTCACGGACGAGGAAATCTCTGCCACCATCCACGGCGGCAAGGGCCGTATGCCATCCTTCGCGAGCCTGGGCGACGAACGCATTAATGAGGTGGTGCGATACCTTACGAAGACTCCCCAGGAGACGGAGGTCGCCCAGAAACCCGGTGCGAATGGGAAGCAGCCCGGGGATGAGTTGATGCCGTACAAGACTATTGGCTTCAGCAGGTTCACAGATCCGCAGGGCTATCCCGCGATTGCGCCACCATGGGGCACGCTGAACGCGATCGACCTGAATACCGGCAAATATCTCTGGCGCATTCCATTCGGCACCTACCCCGAACTGGAGGCCAAGGGCATCCATGACACCGGGTCGGACAACTACGGCGGTCCCGTGGTTACGGCAGGCGGCCTTCTGTTCATCGGCGCGTCGGTGTTCGACCAGAAGTTCCATGCCTATGACAGCCGCTCAGGCAAGCTGTTGTGGGAGGCGAATTTGCCCTACTCGGGCCTGGCTACGCCGGCTACCTATGCCATCGGAGGCAAGCAGTACGTGGTGATTGCCGCAGGCGGCGGACAGTCCAGCCCGAAGCGTTCCGGCGGTGTCTACGTCGCGTACGCGCTGCCATAATCGAGGAGTTTAGTTGCGAGCGGTTTATTGAGGATTTTTTGATTTCGTCCTGAGCGCCTCCGGTGACTGACAGCGTGTTGCCGAGTGAGTCGACCTGATTGTTGAAATGGAGTTTTCGATGACGAAACATGCCTGCGGTCTCACGGTTGCTGTCTCTCTTGCTCTGTCTTCAGCTGCTGTTTCATGGGGCCAGTTACAGGACACTGCCGCGAAGCCGCTCGCCACATCTGCCCACGATTGCGCTGCCGCAGAGGCGTCGGACTTTCCTAAGGCCGTGATTACGAATGGAGCGGTGAAGGCGGTGATCTATCTGCCCGACAGCACCAGCGGCTACTATCGCGCGACGCGTTTTGACTGGTCCGGTGTAATCGGGTGCCTGGCTGCGAACGGGCACACCTACTTCGGACAATGGTTCCCGAAGTACGATCCGCTGGCGAACGACTCCATCAGTGGCCCGGTGGAGGAGTTCAAGGGAGAAGATGGTGCCTTGAACTATGCAGAGGCAAAGCCCGGGGAACTGTTTGTGAAGCCCGGAGTCGGCGTTTTGCGCAGGGTAGACGAGAAGCCGTATTCGTCCTACTTGACGTATCCGCTGGTCGATGGCGGCAAGTGGGAGGTGAGCAGGTCGCCTACGGGCGTCTCCTTTACACAGCGTCTGCGGTCGCCCACCGGCGTTGCTTATACCTACCGGAAGAACCTGCAGCTGGACAAGCACGAGCCGCTGCTGTTGCTTGCGCATGAACTGAAGAACGAGGGGCAGAAGCCATTGGAACTCGACGTGTATGACCACGACTTCTTCATGATCGATGGTGCACCGACCGGGCCTGACATGGTCGTTCACTTCCCGTTTCAGCCTGTGCCCGAACACGCGCTGCCGAATGGCGGACAGATCAGCGGCAACGATCTTGTGTACACCTCCGAGCTGCAACCCAGGCAGACGGTCAACAGCTTTCTTACGGGGTATTCCGATAAGGTTTCGGACTATAACTTCACCGTTGAGAATCAGAGAACACATGTCGGCGTTCAGCAGACGGCGGACAGGCCGCTATCCCATCTGAACTTCTGGTCGATACGCACAACGATCTGCCCGGAGGGATATATCCACCTCAGCATCGCACCCGGGCAGACGGCACATTGGACGATTCGATACCGATTCTTCAGCCAGAGCGATACACGATAAGCGAGGGCTGATCCATCCGGCCATAGAGTTGGATCAGCCGCTCCTTAGTTCCCGCGCCGTGCCTTGCGTTTTGCTTCGATGGCGTCGAACTGGCTCTGACTCATCTTCAGCTTGTCAGGATTGGCCTTGACCCATGCGGCCAGTGCGTCATACTTCTTGCCGTTCCATCCGCCTTCGAAGTTGCCGCCGTTGGTTCCCTGGCTGTTCAGGTAGAAGTTGAACGCGTCTTCGAGATTGGTGAACTCCGCGTTGGACACTGCGTCTTCGGCCAGCGCGGCTGGAATGAAGATAACGCCGTCTCGTTTTGCCAGCACAAGATCGCCTGGCAGCACCGTGGCACGGCCGATACGGATCGGCGTGTTGATGCCGGTCAGCACCATGTCCTTCCACGCGGACGGATCGTAGGCGCGGTACAGGCCGTTGAAGTTGGGCAGCTCACGGTTTTCTTCCGCGTCGCGGATACCCGCATCAAAGATGAAACCGACGTGCGTATGCGCGGCGATGCCGCTGCCGAGATTGGACCCGATCAGCGTGCCTTCAACAATCTTGCCAAAGCCGTCCGCGATGTAAACGTCGCCAATCTGCAGTTCGTTGATGGGCCAGCTATTGTTGTTGTTGAAGGCGATGCGGTTTTCTGCCTTGCCTTCCGCAGCGATGGCATGTGCCATGTCAGGGCGCGAGGGCATGTACTGTGCCGTCAAGGCGCGCCCGGCAAACGGCTTATCAGGATGAAGCGCCTGGAACCCTGTATCGAACTGGCAGTTGTACCCAAGTCCCCGCAGGTATTCCCAGATGTCTTCGATCGAGACATCGAGAGCGCGCGTTAGAAGCGCGTCTGATACCTTTGGCCGGCCGTCTGGAAAGCGCTCGCCTTTCCAGTCGGAACTGTAGAACATGATCTGCTCGCGGGTCTGTTTCACCTGCGCGTCGACGTGCAGTGTGGCGGAGAGCACGCAGCCGACGAGGGCCGCCTTGAAGAAAATTCGCATCGTTGCTCCTGAAGGTTAGCTGAAGGTCTGATCATCGAACGACTGCTTTTCGTCCCACATGGGCGTCGGCTCGAAGTAACCCACGCCAGGCAAAAGGTGCTGCTTGACCACCTCGTCGTTCAGTGTGACTCCGAGTCCGGGCGTATCCGGCACGGGAATGTAGCCTTGATCGATGATCGGCTTGTGGACTTCGTTGACCATGTCCTGCCACCACGGTACGTCAAGCGAGTGATTTTCCAGCGCAAGGAAGTTTCGCGTTGCCGCTGCGCAGTGCACGTTCGCCATGCAGGCAACGGGCGTCCCAGCGAAGTGCATGGCCATCGGCACACCGTACTTGTACGCCATGTCGCCGATCTTATGCGTGCGAAGAATGCCGCCGGAGGTCGACAGATCGGGGTGAATCTTATCGACCGCGTGCATGCTGCACAGCTTCTCGAAGTCGGCGATCTCGTAGATGTCCTCGCCGGTGATCGTGGGCGTGGGAATGGCGTCTGTGATCTCTTTCAGCAGGTCGGTGTACCACCATGGGATCACGTCTTCGATCCACTCCAGGTTGTACTTTTCATACGCCCTGCCCAGGCGAATGATGGACTTCACGCCCAGGTGTCCCAGGTGATCGGTCGACAGCGGAATGTCATATCCGATGGCATCGCGAATGGTGGATATGTACTCGCAATAGACATCAATGCCTTTGTCGGTGAGTTCATTGCCGGTGAACGGATGC
The DNA here is from genome assembly GCA_965199365.1 of Terriglobus sp. GTDB lineage: Bacteria > Acidobacteriota > Terriglobia > Terriglobales > Acidobacteriaceae > Terriglobus. Next base: position 5,221 of record CBDARC010000001.1, read on the forward strand.
GGCAGGCGCTTGTCGTACTCGACCGAGTGTTGATCGGCGGGTTCCATGATGGTGCCGGGCTTGCCCTTCAACAGATCGGTGCCCACATCCACCTTGATCCACGTCAGGCCGCGGTCCTTCCGCTCTTTTGCGATGGCAGCGAATTCCTTGGGCGTGTCGGCCTCGGGTGTGTCCGCGTAAATGCGAATCCTGTCGCGCCACTTGCCACCAAGCATCTGGTAGATGGGCGCGCCGTAGACCTTACCGACAATGTCCCACAGAGCCATTTCAATGGCCACAACACCGCCTGCCTGCCGCGAGATGCCGCCGAACTGCGCGATCTTTTCGAAGAGGTAGTCGACGTTCAGCGGGTTTTCACCGATGATGCGACTCTTCAACACCATCGCGTACTGGTAATTGGCGACATCACGCACTTCGCCCAGCCCGTACACGCCCTGGTTCGTATCGATCCGGATGATAGGGCAGGGACTTGGTCCAGGCTTCTTCACCACGGTGTAGCGCAGGTCTGTGATCTTCAGGGTTGATGGGCTTGAGTTCTTGTTGACGTTCCTGACGGACGTCTGGGCCTCGATGGATGGAACTCCCTTGCCCAGCAGGCCGGCGGCAAGCAGCGCCATGCTGGATCTCTTCATCATGTCGCGGCGGGTCGAGAGATAGCGATTGTAGAGGGCCATGGATCCTTCCTGTCGTTTACTGCGAAGTACGTGGTTAACTGCAGCGACAACGCTGAATACGCTGATGTAGGCGGGCAGGGTCAACCCCACCAGACCTCGCCTGGCGCCAGATGTGCCTTTGCAACATCCGGGTCGATCTCTACACCGTAGCCCGGAGTGTCCTCGAGAATAAAGTACCCGTCTGTCCAGAACGGGCCTTTATGCGTGACCAGAGTCGGCCACCAGTCCACCCACTTGGCCAGTTCGTGGATGCGGAAATCCTTCATCGCAGCGGCCGCGTGGACTGACGCGATGGTGCCAAGTGGGCTTGCCGGATTATGCGCTGCCGTCCAGATGTCGTACTGGCTGGCAAAGTCGGAGATGCGCTTGGATTCAAGCAGGCCGCCGGACTTGGGAATGTCAATGTGGACGCCTGCACATGCCTGGCTTTCGATCAGGGGACGGAAGCCGTGGAAGCCGTACAGGTTCTCGCCCGTGCAAATCGGCGTGCGCGTCATGCGGGCGAGCCGGGCCATGGCATCGATGTTCTCTGCAGGCAGCGGGTCTTCGATCCACATAGGCCGTACGTGCTCAAGCGCGTTGAGCAGTTGAATGGAGTCGCCCATGTTGTACTTCCAGTGGTTCTCAATGGCAAAGTCGGCATCCGGGCCGAGTACCTTGCGGATCGCGTCCATACGGACCACGATGCGATCGATGTCGCGTAGGGTGAGCTGGTTGGTGTACGGATCATGACCAGGCTCCGCAAACTTGGCATCGGCAGTAGTGGGCACTGCATCGCCCTGTACCTTCCAGGCGGTGAAGCCGTAGCGATTATGCGCGAGCTCGTACTCCAGCTGCGCTGGCCAGGAAGCGGCGTCGGCCGGGTTCTTGTCCGGCGCCTGCAGCGTGCGGTAAAAACGCACCTTGTCACGGAAACGTCCACCCAGCAGGTCGTACACCGGTGCGCCCAGGATGCGCCCGGCAAGATCCCACAGCGCAATCTCGACCCCGGAAGCCGCAGTGATGGTGACCCCGCCAAGCGCTCCGTAGCCGCCGCTGCGCATCAGCATCTTGGTGTACAGCCGGTCAACATTCAGCGGATCTTCGCCGATCAGCAGGTCTTTGAACTGCCGAAGGATCATGTCCTTCGTGCCGGGTCCCCAGTACGCCTCGCCGATGCCGTACAGGCCCGAGTCCGTCTCCACCTTGATCAGGTTCCAGTCCCACGTGCCCCGGACGATCATCACCTTAACGTCAGTGATCTTGACCTTGCGGTGCAGGGCCTGGGCGATCGCCTGGTACGGGCGCGCTAGGCAAATACCCGTTGCGGCCGCGGACTGCAGGAAGCTGCGCCGGCTGATCTTCATAGGTGCATACCTCCGAGGCACACGTCAGACGATGCGTGCCTCGTGATGGTGCGGCGATTGGATTTGAGGCTTAGCAAGCGCACCTTCTTACCAAGTACGCCCAGCAGATGTCAAGACAGTTGAGATGAGTGACAGGCCATACAGCGGCATTTGTACCGCTGTGGTCTGCAGTTATACCTGCACTCCGCAGAATTACATTGACATACTCTCATCACTGCGAATAGAACTCCCAAACATTTCAAACTGATCGCCGCCGCGTTGCGAATGGAAAACTGCGCAAAGCGCACGTGCGAAGTGGAACAGCGTTTAGGAGAGCAGTCGTATGACAGGTACCCGCACGCTCATGAAATTTCTGGCAATTGCATTCAGCATTGCACTGGCGATCAACGCACCTGCGCAGGTGACGACCGGAAGCATCCTGGGCACGGTGCATGATCCGACCGGCGCCGTGGTTCCGGACGCGACTGTGACCGTCACCGATACCGGCAAAGGTACTTCCGTCGTTGTCAAAGCAAACAGCAGCGGCGAGTACAACGTTCCATTCCTGATTCCCGGTAACTACAGTGTTGCCGTCGAAAGCCAGGGCTTCAAGAAGACAGTTTCCAACAACATCGTGCTCGATATCGATCAGCAGGCGAGGGTCGACATAGCCCTGACCCCCGGCGGTACCAACGAGACGGTGGAGGTCACCACGGCGGCGTCGCTGATCAAGTCCGACACGTCGGAGCTTGGCGACGTGGTGGGCAAGCGCGAGGTGGAGAATCTGCCGTTGAACGGGCGCAACTTTGTGCAGCTGACTTACCTTGTTCCGGGTGTTACGCCGGGCCAGCAGGGCGAGAACCTTTCCGGCTCCAGCTCCTTCAATCCGCGTGCTGCCTCCAACTTCAACGCGCTCGGCAGTCAGGCCAACACCAACGCATACCTGGTCGATGGCATTGACGATAACGAGTACACCTTTAACACCGTGATGGTGCAGCCTTCTGTCGAATCCATTGCAGAATTCAAAGTGCTTACCGGCACCTATTCGGCGGAGTACGGCACAGGCGCCGGTGTGCTCTCGGTTTCCACCCGTTCCGGCTCAAACGATGTGCATGGAGAGTTATTTCTGTACCTGCGCAACCAGGCACTGGACGCGCGCAACTTCTTCGCGCGGACCGGGCCCAAGCCGGCGTATCGCCGCGGCCAGTTTGGCGGAGCGATCTCCGCGCCCATCCTGAAGAACAAGCTCTTCGTCTTCGCGGACTATTACGGCCAGCGCTCCCTGCAGGGCATCACCAACACGAACAGTGTTCCCACCGCGGCTGAGCGCATCGGCGACTTCAGCGGCTACCGTGACTCCAACGGCAACCAAATCCCCATCTTCGACCCGCTTACGACGACGGCGGTGACGGTTGGCGGAGTGACCCGCCAGGTGCGGCAGCAATTCATGGGCTGCGACGGCATGACAGCGAACGTGATCTGCCCCAACCGGATCAATCAAGTTGGCCTGAACGTAGCAAGCATCTACCCGCTTCCCCAGTTCACCACGGTTAACAGTCTGAACAACTATATTTCCACGGCAAACCGGATCATCGGCGACAACGGCGGAAATGTTCGCCTGGATTATCACCCCAACGATCGGGACTCGGGCTTTGCACGCTATAGCTATGAGGATTTCGAACAGACCGCGCCAAATCCACTCGTGGGCGGATCGGGTACTTGCTGCCTGGCGACTCCGGCTGCCGCTGCGGCGAAGTTCGACCTCGGACCCTATGTCGCCGGCGTGCAGGTGACCTCGCTATACGCACAAGGGCTGGCTATTAACGAAACTCACCTGTTCACCCCGCACCTCTTTAACGAATTCCGGACGGGCTACTCCAGAACCAACCCATTCACCCGTCAGAGCGACTACGGTCACAACTCGGCTACTTCGCTTGGGATTTTGGGTCTGAATGTGAGCTCGTTTGCAACCGGCTTGCCGAATATCCAGATTGGCAGCGGTTGCGGCAATGAGTTCACCTGCCTGCAGGGCGGCACTGCCTTCCTGCCAGCAAACCCGCGGCAGACGAACATCCAGGTGGAAGATACCCTGTCGTACACGCACGGCAACAATACGACCAAGTTCGGCTTCCGCTACGTGCGCATCCTGGCCTCGCCGTTCACCAATACAACCACCCGTGGTCAGATTACCTTCAGCGACAACACGACGAATTCGCAGGTCGCGACGGGCTCGTCGGCCAGCGCTGTCGGCGGAAACGGCATTGCGGCGCTGTTGCTCGGATTCCCGGCATCAGCCTCACGAAACTACCTGGTGACACCCTTCTACATCACCAAGCAGGTCTTTTCCGGCTTCATACAAGATGACTGGAAAATCACTCCACGACTCACCCTGAATCTTGGTGTGCGTTACGACGTCTTTACGCCCGACGTTGAGAAGAACAACCGGCTCGCCAACTTCGATCTGACCGCGCTGCACTTCATCTATGCCGGCGTTAACGGCGTCTCGCGCACCGCGGGCGTGCAGACCCGGTACAACGACATCGCGCCGCGGGTTGGATTCGCGTATGACGTCACGGGTCGGGGCAATACCTTCATTCGCGGCGGGTTTGGTATCTCCTACTTCGAAGATCCTTTCTCTGCTTCGGACGAACTTGGCCAGAATCCGCCGTACACGATCTCGCAAACCTTTTCGCAGGGGGCCTCCTATCCCAATGCAGCTGCTTTAGGCAATGTCTGTACCACGACCTCGGTCGGTGGTTGCCAGACCCAGCTTCAGAACATCTTTCCGCAGGGTGCAGTCAGCCTTGACCCGAACGCGCTGCAGACGACAGCGGGAGTGAATGCGCTGACACCTGCGATCGTTTCGCATTCGTTGACGAACAAGACGCCAAGCATGCAGACCTACTCACTCGGCGTGGAGCGTCAGATCGCTGGTGGCGTGCTCGAAGTGACCTATGCCGGAAGCCACAGCCTGCACTTGACCTACGCGTATAACCCGAACGAGACCGAACCTGGCCCCAGCAGCACCAGTGCGGCGTCTCGTCGACTGCTGCAACCCATCGCAAACGTCAGCACATTCGTGCAGGAAGATCCGATCAACTACGGCAACTACAACTCGCTCCAGGTGAAGTACACCAAGCGCTTTTCGCATGGCCTGACGGCGCTGATGAATTACACCTTCTCCAAGAGCCTGGACGACGGAGGATCGGCGGCATCGGGCGGTGGCTCGGCCGGCAATCCGCAGACCATCACCAACCTTCGGGCTGGTTACGGCGCCTCGGGCTTTGATCAGAAGCATCGCTTCGTCAGCAGCGTTACGTACCTGCTTCCATTCGGCGGCGGCCGGGCCTTCCTGCACAATGGCCTGATGTCGCACGTGCTGGGCGGCTTTGAGGTGGACGCAATCACCACCTACTCAGGCGGCCCGCCGTTCAGCGTCAGCCTGAACTCCGGTGTGACGAACGCGTCTGCAAGCTGGCCTAACCGCCTTGGCGGGCGCGGCAAAATCGATCACGGCACCTTCCTGCACTTCTTCAACACGTCGCTGTGCGCAGTCGGTGTCGACGATGGCCAATGCGCCTTCCAGGTACCCTCCGGCAACAACTATGGCAATGCCGGCCGTTCGATCCTTTACGGACCCGCAACCAAGAACTGGGATGTGGCCCTGCAGCGTCACATCAAGATCTACCAGGAGAAAAATCTCGCCTTCAAACTGGATGCGTTCAATGTCTTCAACACAAAGAACCTCCTTACACCTAACACCGCGATCGGATCTGCCAATGCCGGCGTGATTACGGGTACAAACCAGGACAATCGCGACTTCCAGGGTTCCGTCACCTTGTCGTTCTAGTGAACTGCGTTCAAACCGCTGGGGTCCCATGTCCGGACCTCAGCGGTTTCATGCTTCATCGGCAGCGGGTTTCGGCAGCAGAACGATGATGCACGCCGCCAGCATCAACGCGATCGACATCAGAAGGAAGCCTGCACGCGGATTGCCCGTACGAGCTTGTAAGAGCCCTACCGCATAGCTGCCGGCGAACGAGCCGAGCGCTCCAAAGCCGTTGACCAGCGCACTTACTTCGCCCGAGACGTTCCTTGGAAACGACTCCGCGATCAGTGCAAAGAAAGGTCCGTACGGGGCGTACATCAAACCGCCGGCGACAATCAGGAACCCGAACGCGAGGGGAAAGCTGTTGGCCGAGGTAAGGAATGAACCCAGCAACGCAATACCAGCGCCCAGCAGCAGCGGCCAGATAAAACCTTTGCGAGCCACCCGGCGATCGGAAAAATAAGACACCGCCAGCATCAGGAGGATGGCGGCGGCGTACGGTAGCGCGCTCAACAGACCGGTCACAGCGATGCCACGCGCCGCGCCCTTCTGAACCACCGTGGGCAGCCACAGAACGAAGCCATACACTCCGATGGACCAGAGAAAATACTGCGCCGACAATGCCAATGCAACGGGCGAGCGAAAGGCGCGGCTGACAGAGGAGATCTTCGGGATCAGCGCCTGTTCGGACTGCAGCATGCCTTCCAGCTTCAGTAAACCGTCCTTGTCCAGCCACGTAGCCTGTTCAGGCCGGTCGCGCACAAGCCAGAACCACACGACACCCCACAGGATCGACGGCACGCCCTCAAGGACGAAGGTCATTTGCCAGCCGAACGCACGGATCATGTAGCCCGTCAACGCGGACATCCAGAGCACAGTCACAGGATTGCCAAGGATCAGGAAGGTGTTCGCGCGCGACCGTTCTTCTCGCGTGAACCACTGCGACAGCAGCAGAAGCATGCCGGGCAGGATGAAGCTCTCCGACGCACCCAACGTGAGGCGCACCAGCGCCAGGCCCCAGAAGCTCTTCACGACGCCCGTTAGCATCGCCAGTACGCCCCAACTCACCAGTGCAATGCAGATAAGCGTGCGTGCGCTGCGTTTTCGCGCGTACGCCGCCCCCGGGATCTGGAAGAGGAAGTAGCCAAGAAAGAACAGGGCGGCCAGCAAGGCCGATTGCGATTCAGTGATGTGCAACGTCTTTGCCAGGCCTGCCGCAGCGCCGAAACCATAATTTGCCCGATCGACATATGCAAGGCTGTACGTGACAAATACAACCGGCAGGATGCGCGCCCAGCGCCGTCGCAGAGCCGGTGTGTGTAGTGGGTGGACTTCGGTTTCCGTCACAAGAAGATCCTTGAGCATTTACTGCGTTCATGTCGGCACTGGCTTAGCTGCGTGCGGAAGAGCAACGAGAAATAGCGTGTCCAAAGCTAACACTCACGAGTGCATGACTGCACTTACGACACTGCCCGGTGTTGCTTTGAGAGGATGCTGGCAGCCGGTGCTTCATGTCTCATGGCCAGGTATGCACCTGTCCTACCGTCGCGTCCAGAGGAAAACCCGCAGAACTCCTGCGAATTACGAGCAATAAGATCGGCTCCAAGCACCTAAGCACCAGCAGAAGAGCTTCGTCAGGCTGCCGGTCGGGACAATGACTCTCAAGGTGCGCAACCCAAAGCTTCGTTCTGCAGACAGGTGAGGATCCGTGTATCGCTCGAGCAGCGACTGAAGTTGCTTCTAAACCTTGGATATACGAGCACAATTCGTTATATTCAGCAGGGAAGGCTTCCCCGTCCCTGGCAGGACGAGGAAACCGGTTGCGAGTGACCTCCAGGCACTAGTTCCAGTGTTGGAAGAGCTTTACGAGGAGGAACAGGAGGATTTCTCCTGGAATCCGGATCGCGAAGCGTTTGTATGCAAACTGTAGGGTTTGCATCGGTCACCTCCTTCTACGAGATCGCTCCGGGGCGGTAACCCCGGAGCGTTTCGCTTTTCAGGGCGAAACTTGTTGCTTAGGTAGTAGCCCAAAGCTGCCAGCCTCGTAGAAGGCCTTCGAGTTGTCGACGTTCCGGCCAAAGCCGCCCATCGCCGTGGGGTGCAGCCGTCCCTTTTGATCTCCTCTGAGCGAGAGATCCAGGGGTGAGGGACGTGGAACTTGGGGAAGAAAGCAGGGGCGACCGCCACGTGATCCAGCGGCTAGCTGCTCTGGCTGAAGTCCGGCTTAGCGAGATGTCGTAAGAACCGCATGCATGATCTTCGCCTATTATTCGCCTATTTGCAAGCCCAGAGTTGAAGGTGCGAGACGAGCAGGCCAGCGACAGACGCCAGCATGGCTGCCGACATGGCAACCATGCCTACGTTAGAGGACTGCTTCTTTTCGTGATGCAAACAACGCCCATAATCAGCAGGGCGGCAATGCAGGTCGGCAGATCAAGATCGATCGTAGTTATCCACTGATTGCTTGCAATCGTCGTTAGAAGGCTGCGGTCGGACGCTTTAAGCGCGACGGCGCGACTTCCTTGTCCGTCCAAACTCGGGCACGAACAGTGCTGTCTTCACCATGCTTACGCTTGTGATGGCCATGCCGGTCGGCAATGGTCCAGCGCATGCTTTCGCGATGGGTTCTCAAAAGCGGATCATGGGAAACGCCTGGCCGAAGTTTCCTTCAGCCGTCATGTTCAGCGAACTGCGACGCCACGAACCATCGTTGTGGAACTCGTACCGCTACCGGTGCCCGCCGGAGGCTGCCGTTGTGGAAGCAGACGGGGCCGACGGCGCGGAGGCCGGCGCGGAGGCGTGGGCGCCTCCAGCCGAGTAACCGCCTCCACTGGCGTGCGAGCCACCTGAATAAGTAACTCCGCCGGCATAGCCGCCCGCCGCCGTGTGAGAGCTGCTGGGATACTGTGCTGTGGCGGAGGGCCCGCTTCCGTTAGCGCCGCCCCGATTGAAGACGCCAGGGTGATCCCCGACTCGTGCCCCCGATGTTCGGTCATTCCGCACAGTAAGGTCGCGACTGCCGACAGGCGAGAGGTCTGTCCGGCCTGGCGGTATGAAGAACAGGGGAGCGTTACTCGACCCAGTCTTTACCGCCGTTGCAGAGAACTTACTTAGCTTGTCAAATTCGCCGCGTGGAATCCCCAGGCCCGCCGAGTCATTACGGAAGGCAAATGATTGTGTTGCGCGATCGACATGCGAGAACGTAAGCGGCTTCTCGTTCACCGCAATGATGGATTGGGGCTTACCTGGCGTTGGCCGAGGCTGCGTTGGGAAGGGATGCACAGGGTGCGGGCCGAGGATACGCTGCGGGCCACGGATGGTGCCGAGGCCGTACCAGCGACCGCCTGGCTGCCAGCCCCATCCACCGCCGCATTGCAGCCACGATCCGTAGTGGAACGGAGCCCACCCCCATGGATAGGGCGACACCCAGCTGTACCCGCCGATGGGGTACCAGGCCCAAAGGCCGCTGGCATAGGGGTCCCACGCAGCGGAGGCGAAGTACGGTCGCCACAGATTGCCGCACCCATCCACGTTGGAAAAGTAGCCGTAATAGTTGAGATCTGCCAAACCGTAAGCGGAGCCTGAACCGGCGAGAGCGTTTCCGCGGCTATAGCGCTTCTGGTACTCCGTCTGCTCCTCATCCCAGCTGTCAAAGGGTTCGTCTTCAACGCCCGCAACCAGGTCAGCCGGCGCATGCGTAGCCGTGTTGAAGATGAGACTCTTCACTTTGCCGACTTCGCGGGAACCTGCTGTGTTGATGAACTCAGCTGTGCCGCCGATGACCGACAGACGACTTTCAGGGTCTCTTACTTCCAGCCGCAGATGGGCTCCTGGGCGCGGCTTGATCATGCCATCCCCAGAGGTCAGACTGAATGAGTTGCCCTTGGTCTTGTTCAAGGAAACGTAAACCGTCCCCCTGAGCACGTTAATGGTGGATAGAGTGAAGCCCGAAGCGGAACGGCCCAGTTGCGTGAAGTTCACCTGCGTGTCCGGAATCAGGCGTAGCGTGGAACCGTCTTCGAACTCGACCTCTGCGGACCCTTCGTTGGTCTTTAGCCGTGCGCCTTGTGTGACGGGAAGGTTGTTGAAGGCAGCTTCAAAGCCGAGGCTGGTGTTCCGGTCTAGTTCGACCTTGCCGCTTGCCTGGCTCAGGCGAACAATGCGTATTGCATTCGCGGCTTCTCCAGCATCCTGCCCGTTGGAAACTGATGAGTCGCTGCTGGCACTGGTGCCTTTGAGAGTGTCTACTGCGGCTGAGCTGGTAGAGGAGGTGCCGACGGGGGTCTGCGCCTGCGACCACGGGCGGAAAAGTACGGCCGCAACGGTCAGCGGGAGAAGCATCGTCCTGCGATTCATATCCGCCTCGAGGTTCGGCCGAGTGGCTGCACCCGTAGTCGATACGCGGGAGCAGGTCCGAAACCAGACGAGTATACCCGACTACCGAAGGATTAATCACGCGGGCACACTCCATATGTTGGCTGTTCGTCTACTTCGAGGCTCTCGGTTCTACTCCGCATCGGCGTCAACGGTTCTGGTTCAAGGAACTGCCCGCCAGGCTCTGCGGTCCACTGCGTCTGCTCGAGTGTGTATTAGAACTGATGCCGTTCTTCACCTTGGAATACTGTTCGAGCAGAGTAATTGCATGCCACGAATCATCCTTCTTTCGTATCCGTCGGCCGACCTACCGCTCTTGACTTGACAAAGCGGACAATGCAACCTATCTAGCTTGGACCTTAAGGATCGACAAACGCTTATTGGCCAGTGAGCGTATGCAGCAAAAACGTTAAGCAAATTACAAGAAGAGAAGCCAAGCACAAGGAACCGTCTCATAAAACTTCTAGTCCTTTTCTATTAGGAACCGTGAATAGGGCGGCAGCGCCGTCGAAGTGCCGATTAAATCGCTTGCTGATGCTTACATCCGCACACCAAGTAATGCGAGCAAGCTATTTGCGATGCAATCATTTGGTTTATTATCGTGAGCTTTCGGACAGCGAGAGGTACCGACGACGTTCCTTTCATTATTGCCCTTGTCCGTGAGGCTTAGCGGGCGGGGATCGCAATAGGAGCTTCGGAGAGTGACTCGACGCGACGAGACCTCCCCCTATCGATCGCGCCGGAGACGTGTGATGCCCGACTCTCGCCCAAGCGTGCTACACTCAGCGCCTGCACAAAACCACAATGAGGCAGGGCCATTCCGGCCTGATTCAACAACCCTGGTATGAGGAGTTTCCCCGATGACCTCAGCAGTGTTACGTACTTGTACTTACGCCTGCGCTATTCTTTCGCTTCTCGCGAATTCTCTGCAAGCTCAGCAACCCAAACGCAGCTTTATCGCCGGCACCATCGACGACAGCCAAAGAGTCACTCTACGTGGAAACGTGAGGCCGGAGGTTACACCCGAGAACGATCGCGGGGTGCGGGAGAACAGTGCGCCAATGTCGGCGACCCTAGTGCTTCATCGCTCGCCGGAGAACGAAGCGGCGTTCAAGGCCTATTTAGACCAGTTGCACGACCGCACCTCAGTGAACTTTCACAAGTGGCTAAGTAATGCTGAAATCGGCACCAGGTTCGGGCCCTCAAACGACGATGTCACCCGTGTCGGAGAGTGGCTTGCACGGCAGGGCTTCGCCGTACACCAGGTCTCTCCGGATGAATCAACCATAGAGTTTGACGGTACCGTCGGGCAGGTAGCTGAAGCGTTTCGGACTTCAATACATAACCTCAGTGTGCGTGGTGAACCTCACTATGCGAACATGACCGATCCAGAGTTGCCAGCGGCCTTGATGCCGGTAGTTTCTGGGATTGCATCGTTGAATGACTTTGCACCGCATTCAATGAACCGCAGGGTCTTACCTGTAGATACTCCCAATGGAATTCGCTCCACAGGAACTAATTACCTGAGCGCTGCGGATTTAGCCACAATCTATAACTTCAGCCCACTGTTCCGCTCCGGCATTACGGGCAAGGGGCAAACAATTGTTCTGATCGAGAACACCGACCAGTACAGTGTGGGTGATTGGGAGGCGTTTCGGAAGGTGTTCGGATTAGCGAGGACATATCCGTATGCAACCCTTACGCAGGTACATCCCACGGGCACGAACACCTGCACTGCGCCCGGCGTGAACTCCGACGATGCAGAGGCAGCCATCGATGTGGAATGGGCGCTGGCGGCGGCACCCAATGCGAGCATCGTAAACTCCGCCTGCAGGGCTTCGGGAGGTATTTTCGGCGGCTTCATTGCGCTTGCGAACATGCTTCAAGAAAGCGTCCCTCCCAAGATCGTCAGCATCAGCTATGGCGAAGCCGAAGCATCTGATGGAGCAGCCTTGAATGCGTATATCAGTAACCTATACGCGACTGCGGCGGCCGAGGGAGTTTCAGTGTTCGTGTCCTCCGGCGATGAAGGAGCTGCCGCAGCGGACAACTCAAGTACAAGCCCTAGTCCTGCTACGCACGGCATCGGGGTGAGTGGCTTTACGTCAACGCCTTATAATATCTCAGTCGGCGGAACAGACTTCGGATACACGCCTCTCCACACGCCTGGAATTTATTTCAATTCAACAAATGGAACGAACTTCCAGACTGCAAATTCTTACATCCCAGAGGTTCCTTGGAACTATTCCTGTGCAGGAACGTTATATGCCGCTTATCTGGGCTATCCCTCGGTTGGCCCAAACAGCCTCTGCAACAGTGGAAGCTACATCGCAAGTATCCGTCCGCGTTCGCTGGAAGTAATCGGAGGTAGTGGTGGCCCGAGCGGGTGCGCCACGGGCACAGCGACAGCTCGCGGAGTAGTGAGTAGTACCTGCGCGGGGTATGCAAAGCCGAACTGGCAAAACCTGCTGGGGGTACCGAATGATGGCGTTCGTGATATTCCGGACGTATCCCTAATGGCTTCAAACGGCTTCTGGGGCACCTCGTATGCAGTCTGCATTTCAGACCCGACTACTGCGACGGGGAACGGGCCGTGTTCTGCAGATCCAGGGAACTGGCTGGGCTTCGGCGGAACGTCGATCTCCAGCCCGATTTGGGCCGGTATCCAGGCACTCGTCAACCAAAGTACTGGCGAAAGCTGGGGTAATTCGAACACCGTGCTATACAGTCTTGCGCGGTCGCAGTACGGTAGCGTCGGTAGCAGTTCATGCAATTCGTCTCTTGGCAATGCAGTGGGTCCAAACTGCGTCTTCTACGACGTGACGCAGGGGGACAACACTGTGCTCTGCACCGGGCTTAACAATTGCTTTAACGATGGTGGAACATATGGTTCGCTCTCTGTAAGTGACGCGATATTCCAGCCAGCTTACCCGGCGACCCTTGGCTGGGATTTCGCCACCGGCATCGGAACAACGAACGTCACTAACCTCGTAAATGCCTGGACGAATTACGCCGCGTCGGCCTCCACTGAATAACGGCTTTGATGACTCTGTTCGCGGTTTATCCACTTAACGCACATCAGCTTAGGAGCTTCCCCATGCGAAAACTGATTGGTACGTTCCCCCTTGTGGTCCTGTATGTCTGTGGTGTCATGCAGAGCCATGCTGCTACATGTAACGCGGTGACAAACAACCTGGTCTCGAACTGCGGCTTTGAAAGCGGCAACTTCGGCCCTTGGACAGGTACGGCGACAACGATCGGATCGAATTACGCCGGCGTGGACAATCGCGATCCATTCACCACAGAGTCGACACCATACTCCGGCACCTATGAAGCATACCTGGGTGGGTATCTTTCGCCAATCGCACTGACACAGACACTGGCGACGACAGCGGGCGACGTGTACCAGATTGAGTTTGCCTTACTGAATGACGCAACTCCCGCTGCACCGTACACGGACAACTTTTCTGTGCTGTTTGGCGGAGGGTCGGTGTTCTCGGAAACCGACGTTCCCGCTGACGCGTACAAGCTATACACCCTCTTTGGGACTGCAACTTCAAGCACCACCGCGCTCTCCTTCGTCTCAGAAAACGATGGGGGTTATTTTGAACTTGACTCGGTGAGCGTCAGCAGCATGAGCGCGGTCGCCACAACCCCGGAGCCGTCGAGTCTAATGCTGCTAGGCACCGGCTTGCTCGGCTTGGTAGGTGTCGTGAGGCGGCGCTTCGCATAGCGCAGCTCGGTTCCTTCAAAGGTGGTGCGCCACATCCATGGCACCACCAAAGCTCTTATCGTCACGATCGTGCCGTCTGACGCGCCGGGATCGGCTTGTGCTAAACGATGAACCAGACAGGGACCTGAGGAGATGCCGTCGAAAGCGGCTTGCCGCCTCCTCAACCTCGGCTCTCAAACCCATCCCCGTGTTGCCGAGATGACCGCCGGGTCGTGCTACGGTGGCCCGCTCTCAGGCAGGTCAGAAGCTCAGCTGGAGGGACACTAAGGTTTGCTTGCCTCCTTGGTCTCTTCGATACGATAGTCCGTCGGAACGCCCTCAGGGAGCAGCAAGACCTTGCCACCGCCGAAGTCATCGCGAGACGAGTAGTAGGTCGGGGTCGATCCTGATGTATTTGGACCGGCATAGGTAAGGATAACCGAATTCTTCCAATTGGCTACTGTGTTCGAATGCATTTCAAGCGCCATCGTCGCGGCACTCAAGCTGTGATTGAACTGGTCACCTTTAAAGATCGCGGCGGATCCATTTAACTGTGGTGCATCATTTATGAAGCGGTTTGCCTGGAGCAAAGTACGGTCGAGTAAGTGACTGCTGATATCCAGAGAATACAGGAGCGGATTTGCTGGCGTGCTCTGCTGACTGGTCGCATTTGCGATGGTCTGACGGAACTCGTTACCTGTAAACTCTACGCCGGGCATCTCCCCTGATGTGGTCATGCCCGAGTACACCGGCGTGTTAATGAAGGTATTGTTCAGAAACCTGATTTCACTGCCCGTGTCAAAGGTCACGCCGTAGCACTCCGCAGCATCTGGGCGTCGGCAATCGAAAGTCACACCGCGGACTGTAACATCATTTAGATTGACCGGCTGATTAGTACCATTGCGGAGATACAGCGAGTAAGACTTTACTTTGGCCGCAGGATCTGTAAACCAACTAACCGCACTAGTGTGGGTCAACTTTCCCGGTCCGAACAGGACATGTGCGGAGTGGGTAAAGACAGACAATTCGCCGTTCAAAGAGTCGGTCGCGTCGAAGTTAATAATTTGCACATCCTGCGAACCTTCACTGTCCTCGCATACATCTGAACAGCCATTGTCCACGGCGCCAACAGACACTACGCGCTGCGCCATTGAAAGGACTTCGCATGCCTGTACGTTAGTGCACTGCAAAGTGTCCCAGTAGACGTCCGAAGCTTTGAGGGTGGCAGGATTCATGGAAGTCCAATCACCTGGCGACGGATCTGTCTTGGGAGTGTTGTTTCCACCCCAGACAAACCGGCAAAGCGACAGGTTGCGGCAGACACTGTCCTGTTCCCAGATGTTACTCGTGAACTTGTAGAAGCTGGCGTAGATGTTTATACCTTCTGCACAAGGATTGATTGAGCCGGTCGAACTAAGACACGGCCCGGTAATACCGTCGGCAGTATTGTTCCGTAACAGAATATAGTGAGAGCCGTTGGTCGCCAGATTCGTGGTGTCATACTCATCGGTTGCAGAAGTGGTTAAAATCCACCCGCCGCTGATGGTGTTCAGGTCGTGTAGAAAGACGTGATTGCAGGCCTGGCACTTTAGGATCTTGTTGCCGTCGTCGGCGCCTAGAGGCTTCGTCCACGTTGCGTGGATGTCGCCTATTTCAATGTTTGACACGTTGCTCGCCGTCACCCAAGGCCCGGTGGACTGAATAGTCTGGGGAGAACTTGCATCGCAACCAATGATGCGCGCACCGCTGGCGATCGTGGGCTTGGCACTCGGTCCCCAGGTCAGCGGCACACAAAGAGCGAGCGTGTGATTCTGAGAGATCGACGGGCTGCTGCTCACCGCGGTGCCTGCCAGCGACCCGGCAACCAGGATCGTCCCGACTGTGGCCCCGAGCGCCGCGTCGGCCGCCGTGATTCTTGCACCGGTGTCGCCGCCGTGGAAGTCGGCTGCGCTGAGCACCTTTCCTCGGTCGCCGCTTGTAGATTGCCCGCGAAGCTCAGCGGGAACGATTAAAGAAGCGAGTAGTAGCCCAACTAACCACCCTCTTCTGTCGCAGCGCGGATCGTAGCTCGGGAGGTGTTTTCGACCGTCGGCAAACCCAAAAGAATGAGAAGGATAGGCCAGATGTTTGAAGATGTCCTGATCTATTAAGTCAATCAGCCGATCAAAAAGGGATGCAAGCTGATTCAGCGGTGTCGGACGGAGCTTCATCAAAGTAACCTCATCGGAAGACCAAAGTAATAGCAAATGGTTACGAAGGAGTCTACACCATCGATGTTCTGCTGCATTGATGTCGCGGACGGCATCACGCTCCTGCGGGGTAGCGCTTGTTTGCGCAGGTATCTCCGGTATCGCGCTATCGCCGCCAGCCCGGGACGGGCGAGGCCTGGCTATGAAGTGCCTGCTCCCTTGCTCACCGCTCAACGTCAAGGTGCTGCACGTCTGGAGGAGACAGGGTGCCAAGTCCACTGGCGACGAACTACGCAGCAGCGCGTGGTGCTTGGGTCCCGATTGTCTCTGGCCGTTGTTTACCTGATTGATGTCGCCGAGGTGCTGGCCACGCTTCACCCTCAAGGAGATGAGTGACAACCTTTGCTAGTACTAAAGTGTTCGAGTCGCTCGTTTGTCACCTGCATTAAGCGACTGCTATTACACTGGTAGCCTGATGTTGGTCACAGACACAACAAATAAGTAACCGGCACGCATTTACCCGCTGCTTTATTGCGCTGAGTCGCACGATCAATAAGATATCCTTTGATTATCAAAGGAGCCGGTTTGTCTATAGATCAGGGAGCAAGCACACTGGCAGCTGCCGCGAAGGATGATGTACAAGAGACCGAGCTGCCTGCAGTCGAAGGAATGAAGCGGTTCCTTGAACTGGATGCGCTACGAGGGTTGGCAGCGGTAACAGTTGTGCTAAGTCATTTCGCTGGCCTGTGGAGTCGGGGCGCTATGTCGCACGCCGAACTAGGGTTCTTTCTAGGTCCTGTTCAAGTGGTTGCAGCTGCCCACTCGGCTGTTGCCCTATTCTTCGTTCTCAGTGGCTTCGTCCTGACGCTACCGACATTATCTGGTCGCCCGCAGGGATACGGTATGTTTCTGATCCGCCGAGTGACACGCATCTACTTGCCGTATCTAGGCGCGCTGATCCTCGCCGTCGCCTGCGATGCGTTGTTCCGTCGGAACGGTGTTTATCTCAACGAGTGGTTCGCTGGTACGTGGTCATCGCCAGTGAACGCGCGTCTGTTCTGGGCGCACGTTTTGTTTATAGGTTCGTACAACAACCACGAATTCAACACTGCATTTTGGACCTTGGTCTTAGAGATGCGGGTCTCGCTTATCTTCCCGGGGCTTTGCTACCTCATGCTGCGAGCCGGCAGGAAAACTGCCTGTCTGCTCGTCATCCTGTCTTTTGCTCTGCAAGGCGTACTGCCGGAGCCTGCAACGTCGCACACGATTTATGCGGTATCCGCATTTCTAGCTGGCATTCTGCTGGCACGGTGCTATCCGGAAGTGGTGCAGTGGTACCGCGAACTGGCGCGTCCGGCACGGATCCTGCTAGTTAGTTGCGCGGCAATCGTCTACACGTACGCGCAGTTTATGAATCATCTTCCGTGGCCTTTGGTGAAGTTAATGGAGCCGCTCACCACGCTCAGTGCCGTGCTACTGATTGTTGCAAGTGTTACGGCCTCGCGGTGGAACAGGTTTCTACTTGGACCCGTTCCGCAGTGGTGCGGACATGTCAGCTACAGCCTTTACCTGATCCACGGCACAATCCTGTATTCCCTTGTAGAACTAGCTTACGGACGTATGCCCTTGATCTACATCCTTCCGATTTACCTACTGCTCGCGTTCGGTGCAGCACGTATTTATTTCGCACTCGTGGAGCGGCCATCGATGAGTTTTGGGCGGTGGCTTACCAGACGTCGGAGAACGTTCGACCAGACTGCAGCAAAAGCATTGCGGCCGGTCTAGACACCAGCCAAGCGCTTATTGCGAAGCAGCGGCCAGGATCAGTAGGCGCCTTCGGCGTGGAAAACGACGTAGATGGTGCGAAGCAGGATACGTATGTCCATCCACACTGACCAGTTCCGAACATAGTATTCATCGTAGGCAACACGCTCTTCGAAGGTGGCATGGCTCCTGCCTGATACCTGCCACAAGCCGGTAAGACCGGGCTTAACCGCAAGATAGACGTGGTAAGAATTCTTGTAGCGCGGTATTTCCGACTCTACGATCGGTCGTGGACCGACCAGGCTCATGTCGCCGAGAATGATGTTGAATAGCTGCGGTAACTCATCCAGACTTGTTCGGCGAAGGAACCGGCCGAAAGGTGTGATTCGCGGATCATTGCGGAGCTTATGAAAGGCGTTCATCTCTTTCTGCGCCTCAGGGTTGGCTGTGAGGTGACGATGCAGTACAAGGTCAGAGTCAGGCCACATGCTCCGGAACTTCCAAGCTCGGAAGATTCTTCCGTTCTTTCCGACTCGCCGGTTACCGTAGAAGACTGGTCCCGCTGAGGTCAACTTGACGATGATTGCTATGCAGAGAAGAAGAGGCGAGAGCAGCAGAAGCGCAAACATGCCGAATGAGAAGTCGACCAACCACTTTGCCATCTGAAAAGCCAGGCTTTCTGATCCTTCCAAGGCGGGGTTCTGTCGATTGAAGCGGGCCCGGTAATCCGAAAGCGTTTCGTGCGTCAGTGCGCTCCACCGCGCATAGCAGGATTCCCACGTAAAACCTGCCTGAAATATACCTTCAGCCGCCGTTCCCATGCTATTCAACTGCTGTTTCGAAAGGCTGCTCAGCGTGTTGATTAAGACCTCGGAGTCAAGCGGATCGATGAAGAGTCCGTTTGCGCCTTCGATAATCAATTCTTGCAACCCGCCCACTCGGCTGGCGAGGACGGGCTTTCCGTTGCGCATCGCTTCAAGCGCGACAAGGCCGAACGCCTCCCACCGCGACGGCATGATTACCGCATCAACGCTTTTTATGTAAGCGTCGATCTGATTGTTCGGAATCCAGCCGAGAAGATGTACGTTTGGTAATTCAGACACTCTCGCCGCTCCGGGCATCGTTGCATCCCCAATGATCCAGAGATGAAGGTTCTCAAGCCGTCGATCCGCCCACGCCTTCAATAAGAGATCGAGCCCCTTTTGCGGATCGAAGCGACCCAGAAAAAGTAGATGGATTGACTCGGGATCCGCTCGTTGCACTCCAACAGCAGATGGAGCAGCAGGAGACTTGGGAATGCCGTGCAAAATCACCTGATGACGTTGATGGTTCAGGCCGCCCTGAACTGCCTGCGTATATTCGTGGTGCGATATGCTAACGATCGCGTCAGCACGGCGAGAGAGCAGCCGCTCGACCGCCATGTAGGCCTTCCGCTTTGCCAGTGAAACATGCTGGGTGAATGCCCAACCATGTGGGCAGTAGATTGTTACCCAGGGTACATAACCTGCCTTGCGGTACAGCCGTCCATAGAGACCCGGGAAGGTGCTGTGTAAGTACACCACGTCAGGTTTGATCTTCGCCAATAGCCTGTAGGCATCCTTAGATACAGCCCACAGACGTTTCGCCTTACGGTCGCTTTTATAGAAGTGCATCGTGGCGGGGGTTTTTAGCAGAGCCTCGCCCAGACGTGTTCTGTCAGCAACGATGTGAATGTCGCCAATCGCGGGGTCCAGTTCTTGCGCATTCACGAGAAGGCAGACGGCCGTCTCGATGCCTCCCTGACCGGCCTCAATCAGGTGGGCGACTACCAAAGTGTCCCTGCGTGCTTCGTTCCGTTCGGATGGTACGGGCACCTCCAGAGTTACTTCCGGTACTGCAGGGCTAATCTCAATAGTTGCTGCGGCAGAGCTTTCCTGAGTGGAACGCATGTTCACCTCCTACACGTTGATTTGAAAGGCGGTAATTGCCCTATTTTGGCGTGGCAGATGAAAGGGAACAACACAGATGCGGCAACACTACTGTGTCAAGACGGACTTAATTCGCAGGGCTCGTCTAAGTTACTTTCGTACTGGACTAGGAATGTTACTTACATCCTCCAGTAACTTCGAATTAAGCTCTTACTCTGCGTTTGGCTAGAGTCTATACGACGCCATGGATTGCAAGAGAAGAAAAATTAATTAACAGTTGGAATTCATGCAGATACTTCTTATGAGCTTGCTCTCTCACATGGAGTGTTGTAGGGTGAGGTCAGTCCCAGTCCAGTATCGTGGGTTGTTTTTGTTGGGCTAACCCTATGCTCAATTAAATGAGACTGACTTCATGTTCTAGTGAGGCCATATAGTGAAAACCCTGCAGGATACCCAGGTCGACCTTAGAGACCTATTCGCAATCGCCTGGAGAAGGCGTGCCGTGTTACTCATCACAGCCGGCGTGGTGCTTCTCCTGATCGCGGTGTACTGCATAGTGGCCACGCCGGAGTACCAGTCGGCGAGTGTCATTCAGGTACTGAACGAACCACCAAACGGTATGGGATCAGTGGGTGGTTCCGAAAGCGGGAGCACCGGTTCCGATGCGCAGTCGGCCCCGATAACCGACAAGACAGAAGCTGCGATTCTTTCTTCAGACACGCTGGCCCTGGACACAATCGAGAGGCTTCATCTCGATCGGGAGTGGCCTGTCCCAAAGACCAAACACTTCTCCTTCCCGCGCCTTCACGCTGTGCCGGCGCCGAACCCTGCGGTAGCGCGTGACCAGGCAAACATCCGACGGTTTCATCAACACCTGTCGGTCGAGCCCATGACGGGGACAAGGCTGATCTCGATCCAGTACACAGACCCGAACCCCGCGGTTGCGGCCCAGGTGGTGAACGCGTTAGCGCAATCCTTAATTGCCTTCACGTTCAACTCGCGGCACGATGCAACGACGAGTGCATCGAGTTGGTTGAGCGGCCAGTTGGCCACCCTTCGCGAGCAGAGCCAGGTGCTCCAGTCGAAGGTTGCCCAACTGCAGCAGCAGTCCGGCGTGTATGGCATTTCGGCGAGCGATGCTTCGGGTCATGAACAGTCCTATTCCGCGCTCATCGATCAGTTGCAACAGGCAACACAGGCCCTTAATCAGGCAGAGCAGAACCGCATCTTGAAGGGCGCGATCGCAAGGGTGGCTGAGACTGGCGACGCCGACGCGCTCTCCGGCCTGGGTGGCAATGCGGCGAGCGGCTCTGGTTTCACAGGCTCGCTGAGCCTGATTCAAAGCTTGCGCGAACAGCAAGCAACGCTGCGCGCAGAAATTGCCCAACTCTCCGCGCGTTACGGTAATGCTTACCCGCGCCTTGCGGAAGACAGGCAGAAGCTGCAAAGCATCAACCAAGCCATCAGCGATGAATTGGGTCGGGTAAAAGCTCGCGCACAGAGCGACTATCAGATCGCAGAAGCGGGTGAAACCGCAGCCAGAACACGCTACGATCAGATACAACGTACGGCAACGCAGGCGAACAACAAGGCCATCGAGTACACCATTGCCCGGGAAGATGCAGTCCGAAGCCGGGGTCTATATGAGGATCTCGTGCGGCGCCTGAATGAGGCAAATATTGGCGCAGAGATGAGGTCGTCCACGATCGTTGTGGTGGACCCCGGAATCATAGCGGCCGCGCCGCGGTCGCCGAATGTTCCACTCCTTCTACTGTCTGGCCTTGTGGGTTCGATACTGATCGGGCTGTGCGGCATCTTCATCGTCGAGAGCCTCGATGACAAGATCTATGGAACGGCGGACCTGAGTGAGGTCACGGACCGGGATTGTGATTTCACGCTGCCTCGCATTCCGGACGCGGTCGAGATGGACGAGTCTACGCCGATCATTCTGGAGCAACCACGGGCCCGGTTTGCAGAAGTGGTTCGCTCCATGCGCACTGTGCTGAGTTCGATCACCCAAACAGCCCGGGGCAAGGTGCTGCTGGTTACGAGTACCACCAATGGCGAAGGAAAATCGACGCTCGCGTCTAACCTGGCGATCAGCTTTGCTCAGGATGGTGCGAAAGTTCTGCTGGTCGACGCTGACCTGCGTCACGGACGGCTTAGCTCCCGAATGGGCATGCATGCCGAAGAGGGACTGAGCGCCCTTCTTGGAAAGAGCGGCACACGACAGGAGTTGCAGCAGGTGAAGTCTGTCTGTAACTTGCGGGTACTGCCCTCGGGGCCGATGCCTCAGAATCCGGCAGAGCTCCTAAGTTCAGAATGTCTCAAGCGCTGCCTGGCATCGTGGCGCGAGAACTATGACTTAGTTATTTTTTCCGGTGCGCCCACGCTGGAGACCACTGACTCAGTAGTCCTAAGCGGGCTTGCGGATGTAACACTGTTCGTTGCTCGCTCCGGACTTACAAAGCGCGATCAACTACGCGCCGCGTTCACTGCGATCAAGGCACCATTGACGAACACGGGCCTTTTCTACACAGTCCTCAATGCAGCAGCTATGTAACGAAGGAGATCTAACTCCCATGGTCAACAAACGCCTGTCTCTCATGGCATTGGTTGCTATCTCGCTCTCGGCGAGCTTACCCGCTCATGCGCAGCGGCTTATCCCTAGAAACCAGCCTGAAAGTCTGCTGATCGCTCCCGGCGAAATGGTGCACGTCGAAGTGCTTGGAGAAGAGGACCTGGAGCAACATGCCCGTGTATCCGACTCGGGAGATATCCGTCTGAAGACCGGAGTCTCGGTGCATGTCGCGGGACTGACTACGGCTGCAGCTGCCGAAGCGGTCCAAAACGCCTTGAGCCAGGGTTACCTTCTAAACCCGAAGGCTACTGTGTCGATAGAAGAGGGCTCAAGCGAAAAGGTCGCGGTGTTCGGCGAGGTTAAGACACCTGGCACCTATTTCATACCTACTTCTAGCGCGGTGTTGGATGTGTTGGCCATGGCTGGCGGCCTGAACGATGTAGCAGACAGGCGTGTCACAATCCAGCGCCATGGCACTGGAGCACGGGAAACCTATAACGTTTCTAACAATGCGACCACGGCGTTGACAACAGACGTGCTGGTTAATCCCGGCGACCGTGTGTTTGTACCTCGCGCCGGAATGATTTACGTGCTTGGTGACGTCAAGACACCGGGCGCGTACGCCATGACGAACAATGAGGGCAAGATATCCATACTGCAGGTAATTGCACGGGCTGGAGGCACGAATCCGTCCGCGGCAGTTGCGAATACTACGCTGCTCCGTAGCGCCACGGAGAGAACACGACCTGAAGCTATCCCTCTGAACAAAATCGAAAGGGGCAAGGCCAGGGACGAGTACCTTGAAGCCGGCGATATTGTGTATGTCCCCTTCAGTTATGTAAAGAACACATTGGTCAGTGCCGGATCTCTACTAGCGGCCGTAGGTTCTGCAGCTGTTTACCGCTTTTAAGCAGCACGTGCTATTAGGATGCTGTACTTACACACCAGGGGATGTGAATGATCTATCACTTTTTGGATGAGAGCGAGCCTTTTTCTGAGCATAAGGGCGGTGCGATCCAGCGTATTGTTGCGAATCTTCTGAAAGGTGACACGGATTCCAAAGTTGTCTGCGTTTCAGCAGATGACAGCTGGGGTTTTCCAGAATCACGACTCCTTAAGTTGTCTCCCCTCCGCGGCCGTACTCGCTGGCGCGGTGTACTGCATTACCCCGCACTGGTGCAGCCGTTTCTTCACAAGGGTTGGCTGGAGCCGCTGGAGCGCGTGCTGAAGCCCGGCGACGTTGTGTGGGTACACAATCGTCCGGACTTGATTACGTTGCTCTCTCCAGCGGCACAGCGTACCGGAGCCAAGCTGGTGTTGCACATGCATAACAGCTTTTCACCCTATCGACCCAAGTCGTCCTACTACCGCATCTTTGCCGCCGTTGAAAAGATAGTTTTTGTATCTCGTTTTCTTGAACGGGAGGCGCGGGATCGCTTCGTCACGCTGGGGCATACGGTGGTGATGCATAACGGGGCCGACCCTGACTTATACCACCCGGCTGAAAAGAGGGAGACTCCTGAGGTCCCTTCAGTGATTTTTGTGGGTCGGATTGTGCCGGTAAAAGGAGCCCATGTGCTGGTGGAGGCTATGCGCCTGCTCAAGGCGCGGGGGGTAAAGCTTCAAGCAAGGATTGTTGGCGCATCATTCTTTGGCGGCGCGGTGGCGCCATACCTGCGTAAGCTGCGCGACAATG
This sequence comes from Terriglobus sp., assembly GCA_965199365.1. Taxonomy (GTDB): domain Bacteria; phylum Acidobacteriota; class Terriglobia; order Terriglobales; family Acidobacteriaceae; genus Terriglobus. Next base: position 29,272 of record CBDARC010000001.1, read on the forward strand.
CTCCGGACAACGTCAGCTTCGAAGGCTACGCTACTGGTACGGCGCTCGCCGACAAATACCGCGAGGCAGATTTTGCAGTGTGTCCGTCGATCTGGAACGATGCTTTTCCGACTGTCAATCTTGAGGCGATGGGATGCGGTCTCGCTTGCGTGGCGAGTTCGGTAGGCGGCATCCCTGAGCAGTTTGCCGAAGGAGGTGCCCTGATGGTTCCGAAGGACAATGCGACCGCCCTCGCCGAAGCACTGGAACGACTTGCAACCAATCCCGCGCTTCGTGCGGAGCTGGCTCGCGCGTCATGCTTGAACTTCAAGAAGAACTTCACTTGGACGGTCGCGGGACAGCGGTATCAAGCCATTGTCAAGCAGGTATGAAAGCATCTGCAAAGAACGCTAGCTGGATCCTGGCAGGGAAGTGTCTTTCTGTCGCAGCGCAGGCCCTGTACTTTGTCGTGCTTGCAAGGTTGCTCGGTAGTCGTGGCTATGGCACTTACGTCGCCGCGGCTGCAATGGTTGCGGTAGTTAATCAATACGGATCTATGGGTTCGGGCTATGTATTTCTTCGGTATGTCAGCCGGCATCCCGCAAAGGCCCGTGTGTTCTTTGGCAACATCATAACTTCGACCTTAGTCTTCAGCCCTTTGTTGATCCTCGCTTTATGCTTTGTGGGTCCCAGGATCCTTCATGAAGACGGATGGCTGCTGATTCTCATGCTGGCCGTTTCTGATTGCCTGCTTGGTGCATTAACCTTGGCGGCCTCACAGGTGTTCCAAGCTTTGGAACGCATGTCGATGACGGCGCTAGTCAGCGTAGTGGCAGATGCATTGCGCCTTGTTGCGGGCCTGGTGCTCCTGCTCACGTCTCGTACTGTGACCGTGATGCAGGCGGCTACATTGACCTTGCTGGTCTCGGTTGTCGGCGCGGCCGTCGCTTTTGTGCTTGTCTGCAGAGCCGTCGGAAAACCAACGTTTGTCGCTGGAACGCTGAAAGATCACAGTCGGGAAGGCTTGACGTTTGCCTTGTCTTCTTCCACATCGATCATCAGCAATGACATTGACAAGGTGATGCTAGGTCACTATGGAATGAACGCGGCCAACGGCGTCTACAGCCTCGCTTACCGCGGCGTTAGTGCATGTTCCATGCCTATGGTTGCGGTCTATGCTGCGTTCATTCCGCGTTTCTTCAAAGAAGGTCAGCACGGGGTCCATGGTGTGTACGCACTTGCCAAGCGCCTGTTCTGGAAGATGAGTCCACCATCGTTTGTAATGGGCGCACTTATGTTCTTTCTTGCCCCGCTGGTGCCGATCATTGCTGGCCCAAGCTATCAGCAAAGTGTTCTGGCACTCCGTTGGCTTTGCCTCATTCCGTTCTGCCGCAACCTGCAGTGGAGCGCAGGCGATGCCTTGACCGGATCGGGTCATCATGAAACGCGTCTTCTAAGCCAGGGCGTGGCCGCTGTATTCAATTTGCTGCTGAACCTGTACTTGATCCCGCATTATTCATGGTGGGGTGCTGCATGGGCCAGCCTTGCAACGGACGGCCTGCTTGGCCTTGGCATGTGGGCTATTCTGTGGGGTTTGCGGAATCAACCTGCTGTGCCGGTGTTGACAGAGGTCTGAGGAGGTAGGGGATGCAAACGTCAGCCGCTATTACTGCGCCCGAGACTCGACAGGCTCACAAGTTCGCCACGTGGAGCGGGTCGGCGATGCTGGTGTTCCTCATCCTGTTTCCCAAGGGTGGCCTTTCCAGTGGTGGAGTGCCGCTCACCTGGGGATACTTCCTGCTGGCGATGTGCACATGCCTGAGTGTTCCAAGAGCGCTACTGACGTCGTTTGCACAACCAGCCTCGATGTGGAGCATGCTGGCACTTACGGTGCCGCTGCAGATGGCCGTTTTATATTCCGCCTTTGCATACCCTATTACGGAAAAAGGTTTTGCTATTTCCGAGATAAGCACGTTTGTCTTATTGCCTTACATCGTTCTGCTTCTGTTTGGGCCCTTCTGGGAGATCTGCGACCGAGACGTACTGCTTCGCGTCGTGCGGAGCTGTATCTTTCTGGCTGCTATCTTCGGCCTGTTTCTATTTCTATGGCGTATCAAGATGGGCTACTTCATCGAGATCCCTTACCTGTCTGTGAACGCGTCAGACATCGGCCTGACAGGAACGATCAAGGAGAACGGGCGCGGTAGCATTTACAAGCTGATCAGCACGTACAGTAACGGAAACATCTATGGTGTTTGCACGCTGATGCTGTTGCCTCTGTTCGACTGTTTGGAGGGCAAACGTCATTGGCGCAAGGTAATCGTACGGCTTGCAATCGCACTTACTCTTTCTCGCACAGCTTGGCTTTGTCTGATTCTTTCGCAGGTGATCAAACCCATTGCAGACAGCTTCTCCGCGTTCCCCCGCTTCCGCCTTTCTCTACGGTCCGGATATCAGCTTCTCCTTGTGATCCCGGTCATGGGCCTGGTACTTACCGGCCTGTGGGCGATGAGCGCTGATGTGTCATTTATCTTCGACTCCAGCTTCGGAGGTAGGGCGCCACAGTTAAACGCTGCTGCCAGCCATCTCTCACTTATGCCTGCTAATCCGCTCGAGGGCATTGAAGAAGTGGTCTATGCCTCCGCGCTTACTGAACTGGGTGCGTTGGGCGGGTTCGGAATGCTTCTTCTGCTGTTTGGCCCCTTGCTTCTCTCATTCTTCAATCATTCGATCTGGCGCGATCCTTTGCGGCGATCCGCGCTGGTTGGACAGCTGATTTACACCGTCGCTGCAGCGATGGATGGGGCGATCGAGTACATCCCAGTCATGGCGATCTGGTGGCTGCTGACCTTGATCATCCTTCACGAGCCGAAAGAACAAGCAGCAACTGAGTCGAAACCTGTTGCAGTTCCTCGCCGGGCTGTGCTGCAGAGAGCCTGACGTATAACCTGCGCCGTCTCCGGAGTCACGGCGCGGCTGGCATGCGGAGTGCAACATGCTGATGACCCTTTCTGAACGGATCGCGGTAGTACTCACGCTCGCGCTGTTCCTTTGTACAAGTGCGCGTGCTGTAGCACCTGCAACAGGTACCCGCATCCTTGTGAAAGCATCGGGAGATGCCGGGCCGGGGATTAATGCGGCGAACGAACACCTGGGTCCCGCCTGCGGCACCATCGTGGTGATGTCGGGCGCGGCTGCCTTGGTGCAGACTCCGGTGCATCTGAGTGCCTGCCACAATCTGGAGATCGATTCGCCATTGACGTGGGCAGAGCGCCTCATTCTTTCAGGAAAAAACAAGGTGAGTGCACGTGGTCCGAACGCTGTCCAGACCATGAACTTCACGGGGTCGTGGGCAACAGCCTCAGGCACAGCTCAGATCGAGTTCGCGGACATCTGGGCATCATGGAAGACGCTTCAAGGGGGCGATGACGGAAACCGGTTGTTGTTGTGTCGCGCTTGCTCGGATGTGTTTATTCACGATACTCATAGCTCCGGCGGCGGCTACGTCAAGACAGATTCGTTGGCGACAACGTACCGGGAGGTGGACGCAGGTAACTCCTCGTATCGAATAAGAGCGATGCGCAATTTCGTTGACGGACGCACGGGGCCGGCCGGAGGCTTGCAGGCGGCCTGGTATGCCTACACGTGGGACGTTGATGACTCAGCTGCGACCATTCAGAACGCCGGGCTGGCAATCACCTGGTGGGGCGGAAACAACAACAAGGATTGGACGAGCTATGCCCCGGCAACTCTCAAGGCCGGAAGAATGCATTTCAGCGGCGGCTCGGCCCGCAACGTGGTTGCGGGCTGGTGGGGCTGCATGGGGCAGCACATCGTGGTCGAGCAGGTGGTTGTGAGTGGATGCCAGGACGTTTGCCTGGATTCGGAGGGCGATCTGAATGTTCTGTTCACCAAGTTTTCAGCATCCGGAGGTGTCAATGGAGAGCTTTCGACCTTCTTTCACAGCCAGCAGATCATCTTTCGCAATGGAGCGGTTCAGCACGCCCTCGGTACTAAAGGCGATAGTTTCTTCAACAACAACTCCACGAACGATCTGACGTTTTCGCGCGATGTCACGCTGGATGAAATTGCTTTCACTTGCGCGGGCAATGGAGCGATCTGCTCCATAACGCTGGACCCGATCGCCCGCTTTACGCTGCAGAACTCCCGACTGCTCAATACGCGAATACAGAACAGCAAGTATGCGCGAGAGCAGGGAGACTTGGTTATCCTTGCGAACACTTTCACAACGGATGCTGCTCAAGTGAGTCCGTGGAGTGTTCTGGATCTATCCACATACGGGTTTGGTAACAGCACCGTTTGCGGAAATCATTTTATTGCAGAGCACCCACAGACCGCGGAGGCCACTGCGATTGCGGCCTCGAACGCATACAACAACCAACGCCCAGGCGACATTTTGATCGCTGGCAACGAGGCGCGTGGCTGGCAGAACAGCGTGTCGATCCGAACGGAGCGCAATGAGACCCGCTTTCCTGCGCAGGTGACGTTGAGCGACAATCACTTCGATGGGGGCGTTTCCATCAGGCAGGATGCTAACCTGATCCTGAACTCGCCGAGCGCGAGCTTCAAGAAAGCCGTTCCGGCTGCCTGCCTTGGCTCGAAGAATCTCTAGCGGAAAACCTTGTGCAGGAATGGAAGGCGCCGAACAGGCGCTTTAGGTAGGTAACGCTTCTTCTGTTCAAGTGGAGCAGTAATCTCTGCGTCGGTCACATGCGTCAGCGTAGGCAGCGTTCCGGACTCGATTCGTTCCTCGAGCAGTGCCTCTTCCGACCACATGTCAGACTGGTAGGTTCTCCGATGCCGCAGAAACTCAACGGCCAGGAATGTGGCGAACAACACCACTGAAATCCCAAAGAACCAAGAAGCGATCGATAGAAATTTGACAACAATTAGATGAGTCACGCCAAATACCGCCTCCGTTACTACAAGCAAGGCAAACCATACACTAGCTGATCGACGTTGCGTAACCCCTTCTGGCTGAAATTGTGCTGCTGCTTACAAGGCTTATCCCATTTTGGGCATGCTGCCTCAGAGGTCCGCTGCGACTTCCAGCAGAGTGTTTGTGTGCTCCGCTGACGGCGGGTTGACCAGCGAGCGACGGCGGCTCTAAGGCCAATCGCAGAGTCACGCGTAGACCCCAGAGCAAAGTTCACGCAGGTGCCACACAGTCCCGGCCATGCGATTGGCTCGCCGCTGTGCAAGTCGTTTGCTGTCTTCCTCTTAGCGTTTCGCGCGCAAGTATATGGTACGTTTTGCTGTATGCCTCTCATGAGTTTGTTCAGGTGTCCTGCCCTGGCGTTAGCGCTTTGCGTTTGTTCCTTTTCGGCAGGCGCTCAGGGCGTATCCGCGCCGAAGTACCCGGCCTTGCCTTCCGAACTGCCTGCCCGTGTGGCCGTGCCAGCGGGTGCGGCGGATTACGAGCGCCGCGTTGTCATGATCCCCATGCGCGACGGTGTGCGACTGAACACGGTCATCCTTGTGCCGAACGCCGCGACACTCGATCACAAGGCGGCGATCCTGATGACGCGCACGCCTTACAGCGCGGTCGCGCTGACCACGAATGCGCAAAGTTCGCACCTGGGGTCAAGCCTCTATGGGTACGACAATGCCACGGACGTCATAGTGAACGGCGGCTACATTCGTGTGGTGCAGGATGTGCGGGGTAAGTACGGCTCTGAGGGCGATTACGTGATGAACCGCCCATTCCGGGGCCCCTTGAACTCGACGCCGGTTGACCACGCCACCGACACCTACGACACGATCGACTGGCTGGTGAAGCATGTGCCCGAGTCGAATGGAAAAGTCGGCATTCTCGGCATTTCGTACGACGGATTTACGACCCTGGCCGCGCTGGTTCATCCGCATCCGGCGCTGAAGGTAGCCGTTCCGATGAACCCGATGGTGGATGGCTGGCGTGGTGACGACTGGTTTCACAACGGAGCGTTCCGGCAGCAAAACGAGCCGTATATCTACGAGCAGGATGGGACGCGCGACAACTCGGCGCATTGGTGGACTTCGAACTTCGATGATTACGACATGTGGATGGCGGCCGGCAGCGCAGGCGAACTAGGCCGGCAGCGCGGGCTGGACCAGATGGGATTCTGGCGCAAAGTCACGGAACATCCGGCTTACGATTCGTTCTGGCAGGATCAGGCGGTCGACCAGATCCTGGCCAACGAATCAATCACGGTGCCGACCCTTCTGGTGCACTCGCTCTGGGACGCGGAAGACATCTACGGAGCCATGGCGGTATATCGCGCGATCAAGCCACACGATACCGATGGCAAGGTATTCCTGGCCTTCGGACCCTGGCACCATGGTGGATCGATCGATCCGAATGCGACGATTGGCGCACTGACTTTGCCTGAGGATGAAGGTCTCTGGTTTCGCACGAACGTGCTCGCTCCCTTTCTCGCTCGCTACCTGAAGGATGACGCGTCCTCGCCGCAGATTGCTCCGGTCACCGCGTATCAGACGGGCACCTTTACCTGGCAGAAGCTGCAGGCCTGGCCACAGGTCTGCACGGAGGCTCCGAACCTGGTGCCTCCAGCCCGTGCGTGCGCAGCGGCTCCTGCGAAGCTATACCTTCATGGTGGCGATGCACTGGCATTCACTGCTCCTACGGACGCGGAGACGGCGACGACGGACTATATCTCCGATCCAGCGAAGCCCGTACCATTTCGTTTACGACCCATCCAGGCAGTCAATTACGCGACTGCAGCGGCGTGGCCGGACTGGCTGGTCGACGACCAGCGGGAGTTCTCCGGTCGTACAGACGTTGCGACGTTCAAAAGCGAGGTGTTAACGGCCCCGGTGTCCATTGCGGGCGAACCCATCGCGAACCTTGTCGCTGCGACCACCGGCACAGACGCCGACTGGGTGGTCAAGCTGATCGATGTCTATCCTGACGAAGTGGCGGGACAGGCAAAGCTTGGCGGGTACCAACTCAGCGTTGCCATGGATATCTTCCGTGGGCGCTACCGCCAAAGCCTGGCGGTGCCAGCGGCTGTGCCCGCGGACAAGCCGGAGTTGTACCGGTTCGCCCTGCCGAACACCAACCATGTCTTCCTACCGGGGCATCGCATCATGGTGCAGGTGCAGTCGAGCTGGTTTCCGCTGTACGACCGCAATCCGCAGACGTTCGTTCAGAACATCTTCTTCGCAAAGCCTGCGGACTACCGCAAAGCGACGCAGCAGATCTTCCATACACCGACGCAGGCAAGCTTTATCGAGCTGCCGTTGGTGCATTAGCTCCTCGGCAACGGCTGGCCGTAAATTAATCTGTGAGAAAGGCAGCGATCTTCTCGTTAAGGAACTTCTTGTCGTCGGGGCTGGCTCCGGCACCGGCAGGATGACCCCAGAGCGACGGGATCGGCATCAGTGTGCCATGCGGTATAAAGGCTGCTTCGTACTGCGCGTCTTCCAGCGGAAAGTAGAGGTCTGTAGCCGAGGGCATGTAGAGAAACGGCACCTTGATCGAGAGCAGCGCCTGCTCTGCATTGCCATTGAAGCGGATGGGCTTCCCGTCCGCGAGCGTGGTCTTGCCCACGTCGTTCGACTCCCATGTGCGCGCCTGCAGGATGTAGTCGTTCGCGTCCGCGCTGAATCGTTTGCGGAAGCTGAACATGTACTGCTCAAAGGTTGTGCCGGGCGGCGAGGCTGTGCGCCACAACTCCTTGCGCCACCATTCCTGTGAGTAAAGCCATCCCGCCCATACCATGCCGAACGCTTCCAGTCCCTTGGTGGGTTCGGTTTTGTAGTCGCCGTTCATGAATGCAGGATCCGCGGTCAGAGCGGCGATCTGGCCTTCCAGCCGAACGATGCCATGGCCGTATGTCTTCGCAGTGCCGCTTGTCGCGACGACTTTGTCCATGAACGTGGGATAGCTGACCGCCCATTGAAACGCCTGCTGCGCACCCATGGAGAAGCCGATCACGGCGCGCAGATGCTGGATATGGAGTTGCTGGGTGAGCAGCTGGTGCACCGCATTCACGTTGTCGCGGATGGTCATAACAGGGAAGCGGGGCCCGTCGAACGGCGCCGGCGTGTTTGATGGCGACGAACTGCGGCCATTGCCGAAGAGCTCAGAGGTGACGAGGAAAAGCTTCGACGTGTCGAGCGCGCCATCTGGATTGGCCGGTGACTTGATCAAAAATCCGTAGCCGGTCAGGTTTGCCATATAGTGCGATGGCAGCAGGATCGCGTTCGACTGGTCGGCGTTCAGTGTGCCGTAGGTGCCGTAGACGATGTGGGCCTCGGGCAAGACAACGCCGGATTCCGTCTTGAAGTTGTGCAGGACGAATTCGTGTCGCTCAGGCGTCGGCCCTGCTGGCTTTGCGGGTGACTGACCAGACATGGGCATAGTAACGGCGAACGCGAGCAGCAGGAGCAGACGATGCATGCTGAGAGGATAGCCTGAACTACGCCCATCGGGACGGCGCAGAAGCCTTACGATTCGAAACCTCGGATGTAGGGAGTGTTCGGCGGTCGCTGGCCCTTTTCAAACATGGGTCCGTGTGTCGAGTGATAGCTCATGTTCATGTACGGCGTTTCAATGCGGCGGCCAACGGCAGAGTACCGGCCGTCCTCCCAGTTCGAATCCATGTAGTGATTGACGATGCCGGTCGAAAGCAGAAGTCGCTCAGCATTAAACGGTTCTTTGCGGGTCAGCATCATCTCCGTAATCCAGTGCTCGTGGCCATTCGCAGCGTGATATTGCGAGATGGGTCCGGGCCAGCCAAGCATCGAGATTATCGTCGGATTCTGCTGTCCGGCGATCTCGCCAGCATAGGTCCATCCCACACCGCTGCCTGAAATGACTGCCCCGTTTGTTCCGTCGTTATACTCCACGATGCAGACGTTGGATTGCCTGCCCTCCTGAAAGTATCCGGGCTTCAAGTTGAAGTTCTTGCGAACTGCCTCGAGCAGGTTGCCGGCCCAGGGCGTGCGCTCGACCCACTGCCATGTTTCGGGTCCGCGAATAGACTGAACCGATTTGACGCCGGTTTCACCACCCTTGCGACGATCGACGAATGCTTGAAGCACGTCGATGCAGTGGGAGATGGCTCCTTCGTCCGGGCTGCTGCCAACCACGACAGAATTACGGATCAGCGTATCGACGGCGATCTCAACCTCGGGCGTGCGGAAGTAAGTGGGAATTGAAGATCCGCCAGTTAGAGGGAACTGCAGCTCGCGGGACTTATCAAACATCCACTTGGCATCGTCCCAGTTGTAGGAGAGGTGCTTGTCGTTGAAGATGGGCACCGAGCGTTTGCTCTGCTCGAAGACCCGGATCACCTGCTGGTAGATCCACCAGCGCGGCAACAGCCAGTGTCCCTTCAGGTCAGTCGGGTAGTTGCCGTGTTCTGCGACGATGACCACACCATCTACGGCGAGCTCCGGCCCACCCAGGGTCACAGCCTCGCCAACTGTTTTGTAGATGGGGATTTTCTTGGCATTGCAAACCTTCTGTCCCAGGAGGCTCGTGTCGAGCTGGTGAATGTAGACCGAAACCACGTCCACACGTGAAGGAGTGTGAGCGCCCTGCCACCAGTAACCGTCCAGCAGCTTGTTGACGATCCAGTCCGCATGTGAGGTCGGCAAACCCCAGTAGCTAACCAGGCAGGCGATACGTGGTCGTCTCGGCGTTGTCTGTGCACCGGCGTGAGGGGCGATGCCGGCGAGACTGGCCATACCAGCTACTCCGCTGATCTTCAGCATGTCGCGACGGGTGAGAAAAGCGTTCGTCTCGGAACTATCGGACGCTGGGGATACGTCTGCTGACGCGCTTGCAACTGCCGGTGGCTGGCTCTTCATCATGGCGATTCATGTCCTCCCGGCCGGCCAGAGAGCAAGCTCATTGAATCCGTGCTGCACAGTCGTCATGGCGGAAGGCTCTGCTACGCCTCGCCGTGGTTCGCTATGAAAGTGCCCATCCGGAGCGGTCTTGCCGCTTGATAAATTGGGCGGCCTGGGGGCAGTTCTTCGCAACCATCCTGGGGCCGTCCCATTCAATCTTCTGGCCGGCACGCAACGAGACGCAGCCCAGCAGCATGATTTCAGTCAGCCGTGCCGTCACGTCGAAGCGCGAGTAGCACATTTCGGGCTTGTTCTCCTTGACAGCGACCAGCCATTCCTGCGCGTGCGCGACAATCGTCGACCCAGGATGTCGATTGCGGGGAATGCGCTCAGGGTACTGCGCCATAGCAGGGTGCTTGAGGTAACTGACGAATTTCTCTTCGCCCTTCAGCTTGATGAAGAACGTGGTCCCGTAATCGTCTGGTGAAAAGACTGTGCCGCCATCGCCGATCAGCACGCAGCCACTGATCGGGACCTTGCCCTGCAGCGCGACGATGTCGGCAGTCAGTTCGACCGGCGGCTTGTTGCTGAGGTCGTGACCACCAGGGGCTGACGGATCAGGCTGGCCGCCGTCGTACCACCAGAGTGTGACCGCATCGTGATCAATCGTCCTGTAGTGGTGAAACAGATGCGGATGCTCCGCGGCAATGCGGCCTTTGCGCTTCGGGAAGGTGAACCGGATCTTCGTGCCCACTGGATAGGATTCCCTGGGCATTGGGCCGAGCGGCATCGCTTCGATCTCACTGGGATAGTCGAGATCCAAGGCCCGGAACGGCATGTTGACCGTATGACAGGCCATGTCACCCAACGCACCGGTGCCAAAATCCTGCCATCCGCGCCAGTTGAACGGCTGGTAGACGCCGCGACCCCGAGGCGTTGCGGCACCCTTGTACGGCCGCATGGCGGCAGGCCCGATCCAGGTGTCCCAATCCAGTGTTGCGGGCACCGGGTCTTCTCCGGCGGGACGGTCCATGCCTTGTGGCCAGATTGGACGGTTGGTCCACACGTGGACCTCGCGTATCTGGCCGATCAGCCCGTCCTGGATTGTCTCGACAGCGCGGCGCAGGCCGTCCGCCGAGCTGCCCTGGTTGCCCATCTGCGTGACGAGCTTCCGATCGTGTGCCATAGACCGCATGTAGCGAGCTTCGTAGATGGTTTGCGTCAGCGGTTTCTGGCAGAACACCGCCTTGTTCTTCTTCATCGCGAGCGTTGCCGCGATGGCATGCATGTGGTCCGGCGTTGAGACCGTCACTGCGTCGATCTGATTGCTCATCTGGTCGAGCATCTGGCGGAAATCCTTGTAGAACTTCGCATCCGGATACTTCCTGGTCTGTGTCTCGTACGCCTCCGAGGCCGTGTCCACATCGCATAGCGCGACGATGTTCTCACCTGCGCAGGCATCGGTGTCGCTGCGACCCTTACCGCCGATGCCGATGCATGCGACGTTCAGCCTGCTGTTCAGGTGCTGGCCGCGCACGATGGCAGGCATTCCGAGCGTGAGCGCACCGGCTGCAAGGGTGCTCGTTGTGATGAATCCACGACGCGAGAGCGCTGGTGTCTCGGGCGTTTTCTCAGGGAGCAGGTTTTCGTTTGGCTTCGGCACGGGCACCAGCATATCGCGTCTCAAGGCTTCTGCGCTGGTGACACCGCATACAGATACACATCTTCATAATCCGCCTCGGCACCGGCAAAGCTCGCCAGCGGCGTAGCGGACAGACCGTTGGCCGCCATCGTCTTCACCTGAAGGTCTGAGAGTGGTTCGAGGCCGACGTAGGTAAACGGTTTTCCGTCGGCGTAGCGAGCTGCGCCGAGCATCTGCTGGAGCGAAACGTTATGGTAATCCGACCCCCGTCTGAACAGGAGAAACTCCTCGACGCAGCCGCATTCCAGCATGTAGATCGGACGGCCCAGCCATGCACCCATGCCCAGGTGCGCCGCGATGGGTTCATCTTCAAGATGATGGGCGACGATCCATTTTGCTGCGTTTTCTTCCTGAGAAAACGGTCGCTGCCACGATCCCCATGCCATCACAATCCCGCCTATGGAGGTCATCGCAAGCAGCACATAGGCGGGCCACCGAACAGCATCACCGGCACTTCGCAGAAGCCAGAGAGCAAGCACGAATGCGATGAACGTCATGCCATAGTGGCGAATGCTGCCGTAATAGACTAGCTGTCCGATCGAGATCATCATCAGGCATACCACTCCAACCATGACCAGCAGGCTCTTGCGCCGGCGAAGAACAAACCAGTAACAGCCCAGCACGATCGGAACGCAGGACGTGTAGAACGTCTTGTGTGCGGAAGCGGCTGCATCCCAGTAGTGCCCTGGCCGACCGTTCACTGCCGCGAAATAGGGCTTAACGATAAAGCTCACGATCACTCGGCCGAGATGCTGCAGATCGCCTGCGAGTATCAGCAGTCCCGAGGTGGATGACGTGCTGATGTCCTTCGCGGGAATGACCGAGATGACAGCCGACAGCACAAATGCCGTGTAGATGCCGAGCGCCCCAGCGAACTTGCCAGCGCGGTTCGTCGCCGGCAGCAGGGCGGTATGGCTTGCGTCTGCCGCGGCAGCCGAGAATCTGGGCTCGCCGAGAGACTCACCATAGGCTGCGAAGACGTACTCCGCCAGCAATGCGAACGACATAACCACGCCGGTCAGATCGGTGCACGCCATAAGCCCAAGCAGAACTGCATTGCTGCAGACGCGGGCGGGGTACAGTGCGCGCCGTCTGATGTAGATCAGCGCCAGCAGCAGCAATACCCCGTACATCCGGGTCATGACCGTGTACTCGAACGAGACAAAGTAGCAGGTGAACAGCAGCAGCTTTTCCCATGTCTTGAACGGCGACGCTACACCGATCATGAAATATATCGCAGTCCCGATGACTGCCTGCAGGCACTGCATCGCGGCGGGCAGAATCGAAATGCGCGAGACCATCCAAAGCAAGACGTACCAAAGCCAGGGATGTCCTTCGTAGTGAATGTAGTGAAAGAGTGTGGGCAGGTCAGGGCTGGCGATTGCCAGGCCGAACGCATTGATCTCGTCTCTCCACATCTGGTGATGGGCTAGCTGGACGAGGAAGAAAATAACGAACGGCAGTGTCAGGGCAACGTCTCTAAGCCATGTCCGCGCGCTGGAGTTCATGCGTGTTGAGTGTGCAGGAGATAACTCGGGCATAGTTTCAGTGTGAGGAAGGGTCAATACTGGTTGAGGGCGAAAGGTACTGCGCGACGTGCTTTGCAGCGCGTCTCCTATAGAAACTGGGCCGTTTCGGGCTTCAGCCGGTCCGATGGATCATCCTTCAGGATGGCCGGGCTGCTCAGACCCATGCGCTTCAGACGGAGATCGAGAGCAGTCCGTAGAACCCCAAGACCATAAGTGCAGCTCCGACTGAAGTTGATGGAGGAGGCTTCCTCAAAGTACTTCGTCGGACAGGAGATCTCACCGATCCTGAACCCGCAGTACACCGTCTGCACGATCATCTGGTTGTCGAAGACAAAATCATCCGAGCAGCTGAGGAGCGGCAGACGCTCAAGCACCTTACGACTCCAAGCACGATAGCCCGTGTGGTACTCCGACATCTTTTCGTCGATCAGCAGGTTCTGGGCCAGGGTAAGACCGCGATTGGCTATGTACTTGTACTTCGGCATGCCGCCCTTGAGAGCTCCCTTGCCGAGGATGCGCGATGCCAGCACTGCATCGTACTCGTCATAGGCGATCATCGATGCCATGGCAATAAGAAGTTTGGGAGTGTACTGGTAATCAGGATGCAACATGACAACGATGTCCGCACCGCGTGCGAGCGCCGCCGTGTAACACGTCTTCTGATTGCCGCCGTAGCCGCGATTGTTTTCATGTCGGATGGTCACCACGCCCAGTGATCGGGCCAGTTGCGCGGTATCATCGCGGCTTGCATCGTCTGTGAGAATCACATCGTCCACGATATCCAGTGGAATCTCGCTGTACGTCTGCTGCAGCGTCTTTGCTGCGTTGTAGGCAGGAAGAACAACGGTGATTTTCTTGTTATTGAGCAAATATAGCCCTCCAGGGGAAGCCCGTCATGAGTTCTAGTGCGGTGTGCTGACAGTGTAAAGATACAGGTTCTCAGTTCCGACCTGGCTGCCCCCATCAGCGGCCATCGTGAGCAGCCCCGCCGTGGACGATCTGCTGATTTCTTTTGCAGGGATCAGGGACAGAAAGGCGGAGAGTACCAGCGCAAGGTAAATGGAAGCTGCTCCGATGAATCTGACTCTCGAACGGAAGCTGTAAGTGGACGACGCTGCCAGGCTTTTCACGCGACGCCACTGCTGGGAGGTCGCCAAGCCATCTTCGCTCAGCAGCGCGAACGAGATCACCATCCCCGGTAGATCTTTGCAGGCGATCAACCCGAACAGAGCCGAGTTGCTGACGAGGCGTTCCGGATGGAGCGATCTTCGTCGCACCTAAGATGGCAACGGGAGTGTCAGAACGAGTTGTCGCAGCCGGGGACGTTGGCCGTGTCCAATCGGCTTATCTTCGTCTGCGATGTCGACCGTGCCTCAATGCTAAAGCACAATCATCGAGGCGGACATCGACTTTCCGGCTGAACTCAAACTGCATACGAAATGAATTCAGCGGGCCAGACTAAAAGATCTTCTTGATACCGCGCCCGGTACCCTTGAGGATCTTTCCCGTGCCTTTGACAGCACCTACACCGACGTCCTTGCCACCGACGGCTGCCCCTTTGCCGACCTCTCCGGCGGCGTTCAGAGGATGCAAAGTAACAAGATCACCCGCGCCTTTTCCGGTGTCTTTCGCAGCGGTGCCGACTCCTCTGCCTGCGCCCTTGCCGATGTCTCCGGCACCGCTGCCAACATCACCGCCGGGGCTCCGGCCCTGAGAATGCGTTACCGCGGGGGTCGCCTGGACCGACTGCGTGGTCTGTGTGGTTGTCTGGCTCTGGCTGTAGGCCGCCAGGCCGGAAGCACACATAAGGAGGGCCAGGATATTCAGGGGGTTTTTCAACGTCTTATCTCCTCGCTGTTTTTGATGCAATTGGGGCTGCTCAGCGTGGCCCTGCTGCATGACACTGCCAGACTCCGCAGACGTATACTTCGGCTGTGAGCAGGTTCGGCAAAACTTTTGTACGCGTGACTTTGAAATGCCGCATCGGTATATGTCCGCAGCCGCTGGGTCCGTGCATCCCGGTGCGAACACTCAATTTTCAGACGCCGGTAAGCTCACAGCATGTCTAAGCGGATTTTAGTCACTGGCGGCAGCGGGACACTCGGTTGGAACATCCTGCAGCAGCTAGCCCAGGACGAGCGCTATGCCGTGGTTGCGCCGGTCCGCCGGGTTCACGAGACGATGCATGGGATGGGAACCAATATTCAGTTCATCGAACATGAGCTGAGCGACACCGTGCACACGGCGCAGATTTTCGAGCGCGCCAACCCTGATGTCATCATCCACTGCGCCGCGAGTGGATTGCGGCCGCCGAAGGGCTCGTGGTTCGACATGATGCGCTTCAACGTCGAATCCACCATGCGGCTCTTCCAGATGAACTGCCGCTTCGACCACCACTCCCGCTTCATTTACATCAGCACCGGCCTGGTATATCGGGAGCAGGGACGTCCGCTGCTGGAGTCTGATCCCATCGAGACGCTGCATCCGTACGGAGCCAGCAAGGCTGCCGGAGACGCCATGCTGCAGGCGGCGGCGGCAGAGTTCAATCGGTCGCTCACCATTTTTCGCCCGTTCGCGTTCACTGGACAGCATGACGGGGGCGAGCGACTGTTCCCGCGAATTCTACAGGCTGCTGAAAGCGGCAAGGCACTGCCGATGACGGCCGGCACACAGGTCAGGGATTTTTGCTCGGTTCGCGACATCGCGCGGGCGGTGCTGCTCAGCGTCGACCGCGAGCCGGCTACGCTCATAGAGAAGTTCAACCTGGGCAGCGGCCAGTCGCTGGCGCTGCACGACCTGGTCGCTTCAGTGTGCGACCAACTTGGGATTGCACCCCACCTGGAGTTGGGTGTCGTTCCCATGCACCCTTACGAGCCGCACCATTCCGTGGCGGATTACACGCACGCGAGAAATGAGTTAGGCTGGCGTCCCGAGCACAATGTTGCTCATGCTGTGTGGGAGTTGTCACGTCAAACACATCCTCATCTGAACTTAAGGGAACCGACGCTCTTTGCCCACGAATTGTGAACTATCAGTTGTCATGCCGGCGTACCGCGAAGCAGAGTCGTTGCGCACCTTGCTGCCGGTCCTTGTGCCCGCGGTCACCGCGCTCTCATCGAGCAGCGAAATCATCGTCGCGGACTCGCTCACCCCGCTCGATGACACGGCAGAGGTGTGTGCCGCAAACGGCGTTACATGCATTCCTCGCACCGGAGGGAATCTTTATGGGGATGCGGTCAGGACAGGCATTCAGCGTTCGCGCGGCCGCTATGTCCTACTGATGGACTCGGACGGTTCCCATAATCCTGCTGAGTTGGACAAATTGTGGCAGCGGAGGGGAACGGCTGATGTCATTATCGGTTCGCGCTACGTGCCCGGCGGCAACACTGAGAATCCCGCCGTCCTCATCCTGATGAGCCGGGTGTTGAACCTTGCTTATAAGTTCGCGTTTCGCCTGCCGGTGGCGGATGTCAGCAACAGCCTGCGCCTGTACCGCGGCGATCAGTTGCGTCCCCTTCACCTGGTTTCGAATAACTTCGATATCGTCGAGGAAATACTCATTCGGCTCGTCGCCGGCGACTGTCATGCTTCGACCGCGGAAGTACCGGTGACGTTCGAGCAGCGCAAGGCGGGTGTGAGCAAGCGCAATTTGCCAGCGTTCATGCTGAGTTATTTTTCATCGATGGCAAAGATGCGCCGTTTTCGGAACGAAGAGCTTGCGCGAGTTCAATCTACCGCGAGCAAATAAAAGGGGTTTGTCTTGGCATTTCTGGTTACAGGTGGTTGCGGTTTTGTCGGTTGCAATCTCGCGGCGGAGTTATTGCGCCGCGGCGAAGAGGTCGTAATCGTTGATAACTTCACGCGTCCTGGTACGCCGTTGAACTATGCGTGGCTGCAAACCCTGGGTAAGTTCGACTTCTTTCATGGAGACGTAAGAAACAGCCAGGATCTGGAGGTCATATTCCGCGACAAGAAGATAGACTGCGTCTTTCATCTGGCCGGACAGGTTGCGATGACCACATCTCTCGCCAATCCGCGCCGTGACTTCGAAGTGAACGTGCTTGGGTCGATCAACGTGCTGGAAGCCGTGCGGTTACACGCGCCTGACGCGACCGTGGTCTATGCCTCGAGCAACAAGGTGTACGGCGAGTTAGACGAGGCCACGCTGGAGGAGAAGCCGACGCGTTGGGAGCCCACGGGCAAGAAGGGCATTGATGAGCACGCGCGTCTCGAGTTCTACACTCCGTATGGCTGTTCCAAGGGCGCCGCAGACCAGTACATGTTGGAATATGCGCGAAACTTTGGCGTGAACAGCGTAGTTTTCCGGCATTCCACCATCTATGGCGGGCGGCAGATCTCCACCTTCGACCAGGGCTGGGTCGGCTGGTTTTGTCAGCAGGCGATGCAGACGAGAGACAATCCTGACCACACGTTTACCGTCAATGGCGACGGTAAGCAGGTGCGCGACCTGTTGCATGTTTCGGATGCTGTAGCGTGCTACCTGGCTGCACATGAGCACCGCGAACAGGCCCGCGGGCAGGCGTTCAACATCGGTGGCGGATACGAAAACAGTTTGTCGCTTCGCGAGCTGTTCCTTCACCTCCAGAAGGAACTCGGCGTGACAATGAAGCCGCACCAGTTACCCTGGCGCGCAAACGACCAGAAATATTTCGTGGCGGATAACTCAAAGGCACTGCAGCACATTCACTGGTCTCCTAAGAAGACAAAGGAAGCCGGTATCGCGGACTCCATCGCGTGGGAGTTCGAGCGAAGACGTGGCTGAGCCTATAACGACTGCAAACCGGGTCGCTTTGCGGCTGGCAAATTGCGCACCGCTGCGAGCGTTTGTTGTCGTCGTCACCGCTTTGTGGCTTCTCACTCTATCGGTCGGTCTTACAGAGTATTTGGTCTTTCATCTTCCATCGAAGTACTGGTGGCCCCTGTTCTCCACGCGTTCTGGGCTCGACGACTTCAACATCTACACGGGTCGCTTCCACCACTTTCATCAAGCGAGCTTTTTCGTACCCTGAAAGTCGATTGCGGTGGATTTGGCTAGTTTTCCATTCACCTATCCTGCTCCGGCGGCGTTGGTGTTTCGGTTGTTCTTTCTGTTCGGGCTTTACAGCGAAAAAGCCATGTTCTGCGCTTTCCTGCTGGGAGCAGTCGCGGCTACTCTACTGTTCGGGCGAGCCCTTCGGCGGAGGGGTCTGAACTGGACGTCAACCGCAATCCTGCTGCTGATTGCAGGAGTGCTGTCCTATCCGATCTTGTTCGCCGTCGACCGTGGAAATATCGAGCTGATAAATGTCGTGCTCGTATGGGCCACCATTGCCTGCGTGTGGAATCAATGGTGGTACAAAGGCGCGATCCTCCTTGGCCTGGCGATATCCGTAAAGCTTTTCCCATTCGTGCTGCTAGGGATCTTCGTTGCGCAACGCAAGTACTTGCAGGGGCTGCTCACAATTTGCATCGCGGCGCTAAGCACTGCTCTCTCTTACTTCGTTCTTGGTCCCACGTTTGCCGTGGCAAGGGCAGGAATTGCGAGCGGTCTGGAGTTTTTCAAGCAGAACTACGTTCTGACAACCCACTTGGACGAAGCTGGATTCGACCACTCAATCTTTACGTTGGTAAAGCTTGTTCACAAAGCAGCGTATCAGCGCATACCAACCGCAGTCAGCCCCGATCTGACCCGTTGGTTCCGTCTACCTTCTGGTTGCAACGCTGAGTGGCCTGATCTTGTTTTTCGGGCGCGTCATACGCCTCCCACTTACCAACCAAATCGTCGTTCTGGTTGCTGCCTCCCTGCTTTTGCCGCCGCTCTCGGCTGATTACACGCTGATGCACTTGTATGCTCCCTTCGCCTGCCTGGCATTGGTGGCGGTTAGCGCCAGTGTCTCGCGCACGCAGCAGCGGGGGATTGTGTTGGCCATGCTGCTGTTTGGCGTGCTGATGGCGCCGGAAAGCTTTCTTATCTTTCACGGCACCCGCCTCTCGGGTCTGCTGAAAACAGCAGCTCTGGGCCTGCTGATATGGACCGCGGCAACCGTCCGCTGGTATGAGCAGCCGGTCCCGGACGGGTTCGGCTTGGAACCAGCCGTCCAACACTTCGGTTGAGTCCAGACACAGTCCTGATAGATGCGGCGGCGTATATGAGGCCTCGGTTCCGGTCAGACTAGCCACCAGGTGGTCTCAGTATGCGTCGCCAAACGCGAGTTGTGACGGGCTCATGCTCTCTCGAGTCCCGGTTTGGCATGCACGAATCGGAGAGCGTAACGAGCCGTTCCGGCATTCTTGACGCCTGCCTCGCGGCGTATACTGAGGCTGTGAGTGCCCCAGCAAAAACCTTCTACATCGAGACCTTTGGGTGCCAGATGAATGCCCACGATTCCGAAAAAGTGATCGGGACGCTGGAGCACGAGGGTTATACCCGCGTTGAGGAGGAAGAGGCTGCTGGGCTGATCCTGTACAACACCTGCTCCATTCGCGACAAAGCGGAGCAGAAGGTGTTTCACCGGCTGAACGAGTACAAGCGCATGCAGGGCGAGGGCAAGCAGTTTGCTGTGCTGGGATGTGTGGCGCAGCAGGAAGGCGAGAAGATCTTCGAACGCGCACCGTATGTGTCGCTGGTTTCGGGGTCAGCGTCGTATCGCAATCTGCCGGAGATGCTTGTGCGGCTTGAGGCGGGCGAGAAGCGCATCACGGGTCTCGACGATCACCGCACGCAGGAAGAGACCTTCGACACCGAGTTCACCACACGCTCGAACCCGCACCGAGGCTACATCACCATCATTGAAGGGTGCGACAAGTTCTGCAGCTACTGCGTGGTCCCGTACACCCGCGGCAAGGAGCGCTCGCGCGCGTCTGACAGCATCATGGCCGAGGCGCAGCGCATGGCCGAGCAGGGCTTCACCGACATTCAATTGCTTGGCCAGAACGTAAACAGCTATCGCGACCCTGTCGGTAAACGGACGTTTGCCGAGGTACTTGCGATGATTGGCGAACTGCCCGGCATTCGCCGCGTGCGCTTCACCACCTCGCACCCGCGAGACTTCACGCCTGACATCATTGCTGTGATCGACAGCATGCCGACAGTCTGCGACCACGTGCACCTGCCAGTACAATCCGGCTCGTCTGCTGTGCTGAAGGCGATGCAGCGGGAGTACACCCGCGAGTGGTACCTCGAACGCATTGCCTGGATCAAGGCCGCAAGGCGGGACATCAGCATGACCACCGACATCATCGTCGGCTTCCCCGGCGAGACCGAGGCAGACTTCGACATGACGATGAGTTTGCTGGATGAGGTCGGCTACGATGCGGTGTACGCGTTCCAGTACTCCCAGCGGCCCAACACGCCCGCGGTTGGCATGCCAGACACGGTTCCTGACGACATCAAATCAGCGCGGCTCCAGCGCCTGATGGATGCGCAGCGGGAACGCCAGCGCATCAGCTACGAGCGGCATTTGGGCCAGGTGATGGATGTGATGGTCGAGGGTTACAATCGTCAGCGCGGCCAGGTGACGGGCCGTTCGTCGCAGAACAAGACGGTGAACTTCACCACGGCGCAGCCGATTCTGCCGGCACTTGGCAGCTACTTAAATGTGCGCATTACCAAGACGTTTCCTAACAGCCTCGTAGGCGAAGCGGTGCAACTGGGATGAGCGGCTCGACACAACGTACGCGGCCAAGTTCGGCTCCTGATGCGACGAACGACGATGTCGAGGTGCGGATCCGCGGCCTGATGATGGATCCCGTCACGAACATGCCCATGATCGTGCTGAAGGACGTCAGCGGCGAAGCTGTGCTGCCCATCTGGGTAGGCATCTTCGAGGCGAACGCCATCGCGCTTGAAATCGAGAAGTCAGCGACACCGCGTCCCATGACCCACGACCTGCTGCGAAATGCATTGCGCGCGTTTGAGGCGCATGTGACCCGGGTGGTGGTGTCCGATCTGCGTGATGATACGTTCTTTGCTGTGATCTGGCTGGAGCGGAACGGGGAGATCATGACGCTGGACGCACGGCCATCGGACGCGCTGGCTCTGGCGATGCGGTCGGACTGCCCTATATTCGTGAGCCGCGCGGTCATGGAAACGGCGCGCAACCAAGGTAAAGGCCGTGACGTGAACTCCGAAGAGCTTCGGCGCTGGCTTGAGGGTCTGGGCGACGACGACATGGGTCGCTACAAGATGTAGTCGTTCACAGCTGCAGCCAGCCGCAAAGCTGCGCGACCTGCTCTGCCCACTGATCTTCGGTTGCAAACGGCGGCAAGGGATGACCGATCTGGCGGCCGTTCAGCACACCCTCGATCGCAAAGCGTAGCGCTGGGACCATTGCGTCCTGATCCCCGTCGAATACGGTCGCCCACGGCGTTTCCAGCAGCAGGTCGCTTACGCCGGACCTGCGATGCAGCAGTACCGGCATGCCTGCCTGCAACGCCTCAAGTGCCGGAATGCCAAAGCCCTGCACAGCCGGCATCAGGAACAGATGCGCTTCAGCCATAAGCACCTGCAACTGCGCATCAGAAACGAATCCCGAAAAGTGAACGCGACCGGCCATGCCGAGCTCCTCTGCCTGCCGCTGCAATGCGCTAATTTGCGAGCCTTTGCCGGCGATAGTTAACTGCCAGTCGGCCCGCGACGAAAGCGATGGCACGTCGCGTTCCAGTGCCGCGAGCGCGTGGAGCATCCAGTCGATGCGTTTGTTGGACTCGATGCGGCACACCGATAGCATGCGAAGCGTTCCATCAACATGCCGTTCATGAAAGCCGGTGGCCGGAGGCAGGCCGCCCATGCGTGCAAGCACTGCATTCACGCGGAAATCTCTGCGGCATTCATCCATAAGGAAATCGCTGTTCACCATTGTCACGCCGCCGGATCGCAGACCGAATCCGATGATTGCGTTCGACACCTTCAGTCGCACCGCCTGCGTAAGGCCGCGTGAAGCCTCATCATCAAACAGCGACGGCGTGTCGTGCATCAGGCAGTGGAATCCGCTGGCCCTTGCGAGGGTCGCATGCAGCGCAGGCTGGTATCCAGAACACAGGAGACGCTGCTGTTCACGCCCGCGCAGATGCTGCTTGAGGGCAGCGATTTTTGCACGCACGCCGCCTGCGGGATGCAACTGTAGTACTTCAATGGGATGCTGCGCGTACTTTTCCAGTCCGATGCGATCTTCGTACGTCAGCATGCGATGTGCGATGCCGTGGCGGTGCAGCCAGCGCGACAGGGCAAGCAGAGCACGCTCTGCGCCACCAAATGCCTCTACCTCGGCTACGAAAATGTCGACAGGTTGCCCGTTGGCCATTGTTATCGCTTAGCGACCTTATCCTGAACCGTTACGTGACGTTTGGTCCGGGTGCTCCGCACATAGGAGTATGGCTTTCACGTGTGTCTGGACGAGTAAGTGTGCTTCCAACATGACCGTAAGCCTGCGTGTCAGCATATCGCATCGTGTTTGACCCGGCTTGAGGGTTAATCGCCGCAACAGAGCCCTCATACCTCACAGGGCCTGAGTTCAACGGCCGCGCAGGCGATTGATGTCGCGGCGGTCGCGCTTGTTCGGCCGGCCCGCGGTGTCGAGATTGAACCAAGGGTCGGTCTTGCGAACCTCGTCCGCCTTCTTTCGTGCGGCCACACTCTCTTCGGTCTCGCGGTAGAGTGTCTGCGCGACTGCAGACGGTCCCCGCACGTCGCTCAGCGCGAGCACTTCAATGCCAAAGGTTGCGCTGTCGTTCGTGATGCTCAGCAGGTCGCCAGGCTTGATGTCGCGGGCGGGCTTGGCGGGCTGCTCGCGCAGCTTGATGCGACCCATGTCGCAGGCCTTGATCGCCAGAGCACGCGTCTTGAAGAAGCGTGCGGCCCACAGCCATTTGTCGAGCCGAACGGAGTCCATCGATTTGTTCGATGCGCTTCACGGCCCATCGGAATCAGCAGTAGTAAGCAAAGCGCCCGAATGGCTCACGGTGCTGCTTGTCTTCCAAGAAACGCGCTGACCGCGGGCGCAGAACGGCATAAGCGCCCTGCTACCATCCTCGTATTCGCATGACCACGTACCCCATTGCCCTTGGTGTTTTCTGTGCGTTTTTTGTCCTGGTGACGGTCGCCGGATTTATGGCGGCTCGCTGGCGGCGGCCTGATGCCGGCATGCACTCACTGGAAGAGTGGGGATTGGCGGGCCGGTCGTTTGGGACATTCATCACGTGGTTTCTGCTGGGTGGTGATGTGTACACTGCGTACACTGTTATTGCGGTGCCTGCGGCGATGTTCGGGGTGGGAGCAATGGGCTTCTTCGCCGTGCCGTACACCATCCTGATCTATCCGTACATGATGTTGGTGCTGCCGAAGCTTTGGACGATCTGCCATCGCCACAACTACGTGACCTTCGCTGACCTGGTGCGTGGACGGTTCAGCTTTCGCCCGCTGACGGTCGCGATTGCGCTCACCGGCATTCTGGCGCTGATGCCTTACATTGCGCTGCAGCTTGTTGGCATGAAGGTGGCGCTTGCGGCGATGGGCCTTAAGGGCGAGCTGCCGCTGATCGTGGCCTTCATCATTCTTGCGCTGTACACCTACTCCGCAGGGCTGCGCGCGCCGGCGATGATTGCCGTGATCAAAGACGTGATGCTCTACGTCATGGTCATCTCTGCCGTGGTGATTCTGCCGGCGAAGGTGGGTGGCTTTGCCCATGTGTTTGCGGTGGCAAAAGCGACGTTGCCCATGCACTCTCCGTCGGGATCGCTGCTGTTGCGGCCCGGGCAGTTGCTGCCTTATTCCACGCTGGCGATCGGGTCGACGCTGGCGCTGATCCTGTACCCGCACACAGCGACTGCGGTGCTGTCGTCGTCAGGGCCGAATACGTTGCGACGCAACGCCGCGTTGCTGCCAGCGTACTCTCTCGTGCTTGGCATGCTGGCGTTGCTTGGGTATGTAGCGATCGCCGCAGGCATCAGCTCGCCGGACAAGTCCGCGACGATTCCGCTGCTGTTCCTGAAGATGTTCCCGGAATGGTTTGCGGGCTTCTGCCTGGCAGCCGTTGCGATCGGCGCGCTGGTACCTGCAGCCATCATGTCGATCGCCGCGGCAAACCTGTTTACGCGCAACCTGTGGGGAGAGTTTGCTCACACGCCGCTGACAATTGAGAAAGAAGCAGCGCAGGCGAAGATCGTGTCGATGCTGGTGAAGGTGGGCGCGCTCGCATTTGTGTTGGAGACGCCCGGCTCGTACGCCATCGAGATGCAGCTGCTTGGCGGCATCTGGATCACACAGCTCTTTCCCGCAGTCGTGGGTGGAGCGTTTCTGAAGCGGCGGCTGCATCCATGGGCGGTGTTCGCCGGCTGGGCGGCGGGCATGGCGAGCGGCACGGGAATGGCAATTGCACTCGACTTCAAGGGCAGCGGCGTGTATCCGCTGCATGCGTTTGGCCAGACGTGGGCAATGTATGTGGCTGTGCCCGCGCTGGCGTTAAACGTGCTGATCACCTTCGGGCTGTCTCCGCTGTTTGAGCGCGTAAAGCCTGCGGCTGATGCTGTCTCGACGACAGATAAGCTGTTGCAAGCGCCGGTATACTGACCCTTGGCTGGCTCGGGTTCAGCCATGGAGAGAAGCGTTTGGCGCAGGCAGAGATCGGCATCATCGGCGGCAGTGGTTTGTACAACATGCCCGGGCTTACGGACACGGAAGAGATCCAGGTCGAGACACCCTTTGGCGAGCCGTCAGAGAGCATCGTGCTGGGAACGTTGGAAGGCCGTAGAGTGGCCTTTCTTGCGCGCCACGGCCGTGGTCACCGCATCTTGCCAAGCGAGCTGAACTTTCGCGCGAATATCTATGCGATGAAGAAGCTGGGCGTCAGCTTCATCCTTTCGATTTCCGCCGTCGGGTCGCTTAAAGCGGAGCACAAGCCGACCGACTTCGTTATTCCGGATCAGTTCATCGACCGCACGTTTGCGCGCACTGCGACCTTCTTCGGCGACGGCATTGTGGGGCATGTTGCGTTTGGCGACCCTATTTGCGCGGTGGCTGCGGAGGCATTCGAGCAGGGCTGCAAAGACGCTGGTGTCGTCGGCAAGCTGGGCGGCACCTACATCAACATGGAAGGCCCGCAGTTCTCCACGCGCGCCGAGTCAAACCTGTACCGTTCGTGGGGTGCTGACGTGATCGGCATGACCAACCTGCAGGAAGCCAAGCTCGCTCGCGAAGCCGAGATCAGCTACGCCACGCTGGCCATGGTCACCGACTACGACTGCTGGTATGAGGGGCATGACGATGTCACGGTCGAGCAGGTTATCAAGGTTATTCACGAGAACACCGCCAATGCACAGGAAGTGCTGAAGGGTGCCGTTCGGGCCCTGCCGAAGGACAACAGCGGCACACCGGTCGCCTCTGCTTTGCAGTTCGCGATCATGACTGACAAAAAGATGATCCCGGCAGCGACGCGTCAGAAGCTCGCTATTTTTCTCGATAAATACGACAAATGACTTTGCAGTCCCCTGTGCGAAGCGAAGGATCCCGATTAACTCCGATTGCAGTAAGCTCCCCATGCTTTCTGCCGCAAATTGAAAGGCAGCATGTCCATTCTTGTAGTTGGTTCCGTAGCTTTCGACACACTGATGACGCCCTCGGGTAAGCGCGAGAAGGTTTTAGGCGGCGCTGCGACACACTTTTCGCTGGCCGCAAGCTTCTTCACCGATGTGCGTGTTGTTGGCGTGGTAGGCAACGACTTCACGCCTGAGCATGAAGCCGTGATGACGAAGAAGGGCGTTGACACTTCCGGCATCGAGCATGCCGGTGGGCTCTCCTTTCACTGGACCGGCAGTTATGAAGGCACCATGGGCGAGGCGAAAACGTTGGGTACGGACCTCAATGTCTTTGGCAGCTTCGAGCCGAAGATCCCGAAGATCTACGAGGATTCTGACTACCTGTTCCTGGCCAACATCGACCCGGTGCTGCAACTGCGTGTTCGGCAGGCGTTGCCGAACGTCAAAATGGTTGCGGGCGACACGATGAATTACTGGATCAACGATCACCGCGCGACTCTGGAAAAGGTGCTGCGCGAGGAAGACATACTGATCATCAACGACGCGGAAGCACGATCGTTGACAGGCGAGCACAACCTGGTGACCGCCGCGAAGAAGGTGATGGCAATGGGGCCGCGCTCGCTGGTGATCAAGCATGGTGAGTTTGGTGCGACGGCATTCTTCAGTGATCGCTCGTTTGCCGTTTCGACCAGCACCACTCCGTTCCGCGCGCCGGCGCTGCCGTTGGAGAACGTGGTTGATCCGACTGGTGCAGGTGATTCGTTTGCGGGTGGCTTCTATGGCTACATCGCGTCACAGCCGGAGCTTACGCCGAAGGTCTTTCGGACGGCGTTGTTCTATGGCGGCGTGATGGGGTCGTTCGCCGTCGAGTGCTTTGGCACGGAGCGTCTACAGGAGACGACACGCGAAGAGATCGACACACGTTTCCAGCTTTTTCGCGAGATATCGCACCTGGACCTCGATGCCGCGTAAGCCACTCACGTCAAGGCCGCGAGAAGTTGTGCGGCGCCAGCCCGCGCAGCCGCCTCGTGACATCAATGGCGTATACCCCGCGACGCGTGGCGAACTGCGGCCGATTGCGCTGGCGGCGGTAATCGTCGCATTTCTGACGCTTGCAGTGGTGGCATCGCGTGGATGGATGCTGTTGTACGGTGATGCGGTCGCGCACCTTGGCATTGCGCGTCGAATACTGGATGCGCGCTACCCTGGCCTGGCGCAGCTTGGTGGCGTGTGGCTGCCTCTGCCGCACCTGTTGATGCTGCCGTTCGTGCAGCGTCTGGATTGGTGGCAGACGGGGCTTGCGGGCGCGTGGCCTTCACTGGCGGCGTATGTCATCGGAGTTACAGGGATGTACGCGCTCGCGCGCAAGCTGGTGCCGGCTTCCTGGTCGTTCGTTGCGACCGCGTTCTTCGCGCTGAATCCCAACCTGCTGTACCTTTCGACCACCGCTATGACCGAGCCGCTGTTCCTTGCGCTGCTGTTGTGGTCGACGGTTGTCGCGTGGGAGGCAGTCGAAGCGCTCGCAGCGAACAAGCGCGTTACTGCGAGTTCACGCATGATCGTGACTGGCGTGCTGATGATGGCGATGGTATTTACGCGTTACGACGGATGGGTCGTCGGCGCGGCGATCTGGCTGGTGCTGGCGCTGGCGTGGTGGCGCTCAGCCGCAGAGACGAAACAGGGAACAAAAACAGCATTCTTCATCATGACTGGACTTGTAGTCGCGGGCCCGCTGTTGTGGTTCGCATACAACGCGAAGTACGAGGGTGACTGGCTCGACTTCTTGCGTGGACCGTATTCCGCCGCGGCCATCGAGCAGAAGACAACGCCGCCGGGTTCGTTGCCGCGCCGTGGTATGCACAACCCCGGCTGGGCGTTCCTGTACTTCACACGCGCTGCGCAGGTGGATGCAGCCGCTTATGAGCTGGGCTTCGGTCTGCTGTTCACGTCGCTTGCAGGCGCATGGATGATGTTGCGGCAGCGGCTGCCGCGCATTGTGGTCCTGCTGCTTTGGCTGCCCTTGCCGTTTTATGTGTACTCCGTAGCATGGGGTCATGTGCCGATTTTCGTTCCGCAGCTTTATCCGGGTTCTTATTACAACTCGCGATACGGCATGGAACTGCTGCCCGCATTCGCCATCTGCACGGCGTTCCTGCTGGCAGAGATCGAGCGCAGATTGCGCGCCCGCAGCAAGAAGGCTCCGGACGTTTTCTTCTTTTTCGTCTTGGTTTGCCTGCTGATCAACGTGCTTGGCATGATGGGCACCTTCGGCACGCTGCTGCAGCATTTGTACGGCGAGAACGAGTACTCGAAGACCTCGCGCGTGCCGAAATGGTTATCCGCTCCACCGCTGGTGTTTGAAGAGGGCATCGTGAACTCGCGCACGCGCATTCCGTTTGAGACGGCGCTGGCAAAGGAGATCGTTCGGCTCTACGGCGGCGGCACCATCATGTTCGATACCAATGACCACATCGGCGCAATCCAGGACGCGGGCCTGCCCCTCAAGACTCTGATCAGTCCGCTGGATTCGCAGAGCTTCGAACGCGCCAGCCAGCAGCCGGCGCGCTATGCCAACCTGGTCGTTGCGCTTGACGGCGATCCGGTCGCAAAGGCCGTTGCGGCGCATCCTGAAGGCCTGAAGGAGATCGAAGTGCTCTGCAACACCGGCCAGCCCTGCGCCAAGCTGTATTCGAGCGAGATGATGGCCGGAGGCACGCAGTGATCCCGTTTGTGAAGGCGCATGCCTGCGGCAATGATTTCCTGATCGTCGAGGAGACAGTCGCAGAGGGCCGTCATGCGGAGCTTGCGCGCCTGCTGTGTTCGCGTAACTTCAGCGTGGGTGCGGACGGTGTCGAGTTCCTTGACCGACCCGCAGATGGTTCGTTGGTTCTGCGGCTGTTTAATGCAGATGGCTCAGAAGCGGAACTCTCGGGGAACGGCACGCGATGCGTGGCTGCGTGGCTGGCGTACAGCGAAGGTTTGACGGACAGCGCGCTTCGCACTCGTGGCGGCTTAAAACATTGTCACGTGATGAAGTGCAGTGGCGAGCATTTCCTGATCCAGACCTCGATGGGCGTGCCGCAGGTGTATGAGCAGGTTGTCACCGTGAATGGCGTTGGCGAGGTCGTGGGTGCGGTCGTCGACGTGGGTAACCCGCACTTCGTGATCTTTACAGACGATGAAGAGTTTCGCGCATTTGGTCTCGCGTGGCAGGACCTTGGCGCGCGCATCTGCACACACCCTGAGTTTCCGCGCGGCACCAATGTGGAGTTTGTTCGAGTGATCGGACCGGGCGAGATCGCGTTCCGCATCTTTGAGCGCGGTGTCGGGCCCACAACGTCGTCTGGTACTGGCACGTGCGCTTCGTCGGCGGCGAGCATTGTGCTGCGCGGTTGCGAGCGAACGCTCACGGCGACTTCGCTTGGCGGAGCGCAGCAGGTGGTCTGGCCGCATGACGAGGAGATGCTGCTGACCGGGCCTGCGGAGATCATCTGCCGCGGCGAGGTGAGCGTGCAGAACCTGGAGAGTAGCTCCGTATGACGAAGGTGAAGAAGCTGTCGGCAGGTGCGCGCATTGCCGTCATCTCGCCCGCGAGTACGCCGATGGAGAGCAAAGTTCAGGTGGGTCTCGAGCGTCTGCGTTCGCTAGGCTATGAGCCGGTGCTGATGCCGTCGGCACTTGCCGCCGGGCCTCTGTATTATGCAGGCGACGCAGCTGCCCGAGCAGCTGACCTGCATGTCGCGTTTGCTGATCCTGACATCGATGCGGTGATGTGCACGCGTGGCGGTTGGGGCACGGCAGAACTCCTGCCGCTTTTAGATGCCGAGCTGATACGCAGCCATCCCAAACCGTTCCTTGGCTTCAGCGATCCGACTACGCTGCACCTGTGGTTCATGCAGACATGTGGGCTGCATACGTTTTACGCTCCGATGGTTTCGCCGGACTTTGCCCGTGGGGATCTGCTGGCGGTAGGTGTCGATCTGCGGACGTGGCGGCACGCGCTGGAGTCAACCAATCCATGGAGCGTCGGTGAGCGCGAGGGTATGCGCGCGCTGCGTATTGGCGAGACGGTTGAGGGGACACTCATCGGCGGATGCCTGGCACTGCTGGTGGAGTCGCTGGGTACGCCTCACGCCATGCAGCCGCCGCCGGGCGACCTGGTGCTGTTCGTCGAAGAGGTCAACACCAAGCCTTACCAGTGGGACCGTATGCTGCTGCACCTGCGGTATGCGGGCGTGCTGGATCGGGTCCGCGGCATTGTCTTCGGAGACATGGCGCAGTGCGCTGACAGCGCGGCTGAGAATGATCTGCTGGAGAAGGCATTGCTGCATCGCCTGGCGGACTTCGAAGGGCCGATTGCGATCGGCCTGCAGTCGGGTCACGTGAACGCGCCCAATGTCACGCTGCCGCTAGGCGTGCGGGTGGGGCTCCAATGTGCGTCTGGTACCTCCGCAGCGTCTCTCTCGTTCCTCGAATCGGCGGTAGAGTAGAACGCGTGACAGACGGAAGAACACAACCGAAACACATCCACCTGATCGGCATCTGCGGCACGGCGATGGCCTCCCTGGCGGGCATGCTGCAGGGGCAGGGACATCGCGTGACAGGGTCGGACGCGGCGGCTTATCCGCCGATGAGCGACCAGTTGCGCGCCATGGGCATCGAGCCGATGCAGCCCTACAGCGAGGCGCATCTCGATCCCGCACCTGATCTGGTTGTGATCGGCAATGCGATCTCCCGCGGCAACGCCGAGCTTGAGTTCGTTCTGGATCATCGACTGCCGTTTACCAGCATGGCAGCGCTGATCCACGAGGAGTTTCTACGCGGGCGCGAGTCCCTGGTGGTTGCCGGAACGCATGGTAAGACCACCACAACAAGCATGCTCGCGTGGATCTATGAGACAGCGTCGCGCACCAGGCCGGAGTTTGCTCCGTCGTTCCTGATCGGCGGCGTTGCGGAGAACTTCGGCTCCAGCTTTGCCGTGCGGCACACGCGCACGTTTCTGTTGGAGGGCGATGAGTATGACACGGCGTTTTTCGACAAGGGACCGAAGTTCTTGCATTACTTTCCGCAGGCCGCGATCCTGACGCATGTGGAGTTTGATCACGCGGACATCTACGAGGACCTGAAGTCGGTCAAGACAGCGTTCAAGCGCTTTGTGAACCTGGTTCCGCGCAGCGGCAGGCTTGTCGCGTACGACGGCAGCGAGAGCGTGTACGAATGTGTCGCGCGGGCGTTCTGCCCGGTGGAGCGCTACGGCTTTCGCGCCGACTCGTTCTGGACCCTGACGAACTTCAAGCCGGGAGCGGTATCGCACTGGACGTTGCTGCGGCAGGGAAGACACTTCGCTGACCTGGAACTGCCTATGGCGGGCGAGCACAACGCGCTGAATGCGACCGCTGCAGCCGCGCTGGCTGCCGGCCAAGGTATAGACCCAGCTGCCATCACGGAGGCGCTGCGCACCTTTCGGAGCGTCAAGCGCAGGCTCGAGGTCCGGGCTGAGATCGATGGCGTCACGATCATCGACGACTTTGCACACCATCCCACGGCCATCCGCGAGACGCTTCGTGCTCTGCGGGGATCGTATCCGGGCCGCAGGCTGGTCGCCGTGCTCGAGCCCCGCTCGAACACGCTGCGACGCAATGTGTTCGAGCACGAGCTGGTGGAAAGTCTTGCGCTTGCCGACGAGGTCATACTGGCGCAGGTGTACCAGAGCGAAGCGATCCCGTTGCAGGAACGGCTTGATCCGGGACACGTTGTGGATGCGCTGCAGCAGCGTGGCACTCCCACCCGGTTGCTGCCGGATGCGGATGCCATTGCGGCTGCACTTGCACCAACGGTCCGCAGCGGCGATGTGATCGCTATCCTCTCGAATGGCGGCTTTGGCGACATCTACACGAAACTGCCGCAGGCACTTCGCGGGGTGCATGCGGCGAGCGTGCGCTGATGTGGTCCACGTTCAAGATGGTGTCGGTCTTTGTCCTCCTGGGTCTGCCGGCCGGTCTGGTGTTGATCCCGTGGACTCTGCTGACCCACAGGATTCAGCCCATGTATGGCATCGGGCAGTGGATCGCGGCTGCGGGCCTGCGCGCGGGTGGTATCCGAATTGAGCAGAGCGGACGTGAGTCGATTCCCGCGGACCGTGCCTGCGTCTTCCTGTCGAACCACATTTCTAATCTCGATCCACCGCTGTTGGTACCGCTCTTACCCGGCACGCCGAGCATCATGATGAAGGCCGAGCTGTTCAAAATACCCGTGCTCGGGACCGCCTGCCGCATGGCTCGTTGCGTGCCGGTCGAGCGCAAAGGTGGCCGCGAATCGGCGATGCATTCCGTTCGACTAGCGGTGGAGGTGCTCAACAGCGGGTTGTCCATGCTAATTTTCGCCGAGGGAACGCGCTCTCCTACCGGGCGCCTGCAAACGTTTAAGGCAGGGCCGTTTCACCTGGCCCAGTCGGCCGGAGCACCCATTGTGCCGATTGCGCTTTCCGGTACGGAGAGCATGATGCGCAAGGGGAGTGCGCGTGTCTACCCGGGCATCGCGCGCGTGCAGTTTCTGACGCCGATACTGCCGCAGGACTATCGCAATCGTTCGGAACTGATGGCTGCTGTCCACGCGGCTATCGAGCAGGCGCTGCCTGAGAACATGCGTCCCATGGGTGAAGCAGCAGGCGTCGAAGGCTGAAACCGCGCTACTTCAGGATGGCGTTGTAGCCATCGCCGAGCAGCTTCTGGCGCATGACATCGGCGTCCTTACGGGTGGCGAAAGGACCGATCTGAACATGAATCAGGTGATCGTTCGCGTCGGTCCGCGTAAGCACTGTATATCCGCGGCGACGGAGAGAGCTGAGCAGGACATCAGCGTCTTCCTGATGGCTGACTGCGGCGACCTGCACGTAGGTGGTGCCACTGACTGAGGGCGTTGCGGGGGAAGCAGTGCCGTCAGTGGCGGGTGCCACACGAACTACAGGAGCGGGCTTTGTCACCGTTGCCGCGGGTGTAGGTTCGCTGCCGTCAGTCTGGCGTGGCGCTAAGGCTGTGGTGGCGGCTGCAGGCGGGTGTGTAGTCGTTGTTGTCGTCGTGCCGCCTGAAGGCACATACTCCGGCACAGCGACAGTTCCGGGAGACGGCTTACTGCTGCTTGTGCTATTGATTGCGGGAGTGCTGCTTGCCTCGTTGCTGTCGCTCGCAGTGGTCGTCGCTGCGGGTGCAGATTTGTGGCCGATCGAGTAGCCAAACCCAAAGAAAACGGCGCACAGCAGGGCTAGTGCAAAGAACAGCGCAAGCACAACGCCGGTGTTCAGCGTGTATTCGCGGTCTGCCGGCTCTCGGTCCAATTCGCGGCTAGACCGGGTGGGTACACGATCGCCCGGTCGCGGCAACGTAACATCTTCGTCTGTGTCGTCGAACAGCGGACTCATAGCGGATGCGCTTTCTCGCTGCTAGAAATGCAGGTAGATGCCGACCTGCGGTTCGGTGGTGAAGGTGTACTTCTTGATGGTCAGGTAGTTCTGGCCGAAGTCAGGAGCGAGGTAGATCAACTGGCGGATACCGGCGCGAATGCCGAGCAGATCGCCGTAGATCATGTCTTCTCCACCGACGCTGTAGTAGTAGGCAGCGCGCGCCTGCGTCTGCAATCCCTGGCCGCCGTTCTTTGTCGGCTTGAACTCGAGGGTACCCGCGCCGGCGCTGACATACGGCTGAAAGCCAAAGATCGTATGCGGCGGCCGTACGAGGTAACCGAGCGTGTACTCAGACGCGGTGGCCTGCGACTGGAAAGGGCCGTTCGAAGCTCCGGTCGTCGGGTTGGTATTGCAGCAGGTGTAGCTTTCCGTCGTCCTGGCGTACCCGTAGTTCAGCTCCAGTCCCTTGTACGGCGACTTCTCAGCGCGAATGGTGGCCAGCACGCCGGCAGCGGTGCTGGTGCTCTGCGTAAAGGTGTAAGCCGCTCCCAGAACTGGCTCGTTCACAGTGCCCGTGACGTCCTTGGTGAAGAACGCCGTGCCCGAGATACCCAGATCGAAGTGGGCGAGAAAGCGCGCGGTGTGCGTTGGCGCTTGTGCATCCTGCGCACGGATGGAGGAAGGAAGCATTGCAAGAAGAAGAAAGAAGAGCGCATACCGCTTTGGCATCAACTACTAAACCTCGGGCCGCAGTTGTGTTGCACGACCAGCTAACAGTCTACTTGAGTCCCAGGCGATTGCTAAGCCGATTGCGTCAGCGGAACCGCGGCGACTTCCAGCGTCAGACCATCTGCACGAAGCACCTTGACGCGCTCGCCGGCCGCGACGAACGAGTCAGTTGAGCTGAGCTTTGCACGCCAGAGTTCACCACGCACAAGGATCTGTCCTTCCGGTGCAAGTTCGGTGTGCGCCGTCGCCAGCCAGCCAAGCATCGCATCCGATCCGGTCTTTACCTTTGCCCGGCGCGACTCCATGCCCAGGATCATCAGCGCGGCAGTTACGCCGCCAAAGCCAATTCCTGCGCCAACCGCAGTTCCCCATGCGACCTGAAGCTGCGGCAGAGGCCCGTCCACGAGCGTTCCCAGCCCCACCACCAGGCACAGGATGCCCATGGTCGCAAACAGCCCGTGCCTGGAGAAGCGCGCCTCCAGAAGAAGCAGAAGCACGGCCACAATGCACAACAGCACACCGGAGGTGTTGAGCGGCAGCATGTGCAGCGCAAAGAATGCGAGCAGGACAAGCAGAACGCCCGCTGCGCCCGGGACCACGGTTCCGGGTGTATTCACTTCCAGATAAATCAGCAGCAAACCCAGCGTTAGCAGCAGAACCGACAAATCTGGATTCATCAGAGTCAGCAGCAGCTGTTCCTGCGGCCTGGTGCCTGCGCGAGTGATCGGATCGCCGGCAACTCTCAAGATGAAAGTCTTGCCATCGCGCCGAATGGGGCGTCCGTCAGCTATCCGCAGAGCCTCGGCGGGTCTGTTTGCAAGTCCGTCTATGAAGCCCGCCTGTAGCGCCTCGGTGGCGGTGAACCAATGCATGCCGCTCGCCAGCTCTCCATTGACGGCGTTGCTGCGGCCGTGCGCCGCCGTGGCGGTGTTCAGCTCATTCAGCAGGGTCTGGCTGCCCGCTGCACGTGTTGCAGCGGTGATCCCATGGGGGTGCTCCGTCCATAGCGGCGTCAGGTAGGTCTCAGGGTGCATCAGCGCGACGTCTGCCGCAGCCATCAGGCGCAAACCTTCGCCGGAGGCGCGCGTCTGCGAAGCTCCAGTCCAGACGATGATCGGCACTTGAGACTCGCGCATGGCGGCCACCATCTTGTCCGTATCGGTGCTGATGCCGCCTGGCGTGCTCAGGTCGACGAGGACCGCTGCGTACCCTTCCGCGTTCGCGCGAGCGAGTGCACGATCAAACACCAGCGCGCGCTCGGACTGCAGCGTGTCGTGAAGGTCGACCTGCAGAACGGCAGGCTGCGCGCGAGCCTGGGCACAGATGGCCAGGCAGGCCAACGCAAACGTCGTGGTCAGCTGACAGAGGCAAAGCCTGACGATCCGCTCCAAGACCCTTGCTCCCGCAAAACGAGCGTGGTTCATGGAATCGTGACTCCTCGGCTGGTCAGCAGGTTCTTCATGCCGAGTACCGCAGGGTCCGCCGGTGCAAGTCGGATCGCGTTGCTTACATCTGTCCCTGCAGCCGACGTGTTGTTGGCAGCCAGATCCAGTCGGGCCAGCAGCAGATAGGCGGCCGGAGTGGGCTTGGTGTCAAGGCTGGCCTGTGCTTCTTTGCGCGCTTCGTCAGCATTGCCTGACCGCTCGCGCACCATACCTAGACCGAGATGACCAGCCGATGATTTCGGGTCGGCTGCGACAGCTGATTGGAATTCACGTTCGGCCTCGAGCACGAGACCCTGCGTGAGGTAGTCCTGGCCCGCCTGTGCGTATTCATCGGCCTGCTGTGCTGGCGGCATGGTGCTGATGCGAGCTGCGCGCATTTGGTCGAGCTGAAAGGCCGCCTGGCGAAACGCAGCTTCAGAGTACGTGCGTCGGATGCGCTCCTGGGGATCGAACCCGGCCGGCGCGGTCTGTGTTCCCGCAAGGACTGCTTGCAACTGCCTGGCTTCGCCGTCGGCAGGCCGCAACTTGACCGCTTGGTCGATCTCAGACTTCGCGTGTGCCACGTCACCTCGGCGGCGGAGGGCAACCGCCACGTTGAAGTGGTAATCCGGGTCCTGCGGGTCGGCAGCGGACGCCCGTTGCAACAGCGGTGTTCCGTCTTTGTGCTGACGTGCCATCGCGACACCCTGGTTGTTCACGACCTCTGGCAGCGGCAGCTTGGTGCTCACCAGTCCGAAGGCACCCTCGGCGGCGGCGTAGTGCGCGGTGTTGAAGGCTGCAAGACCGCGGTAGAATCCGGCCTCCTGCGCCAGCGGGTCGGCCGCGGGTACCTTCGCCAGCGTTGCCGCGGCTTCGTCGTAGTCGGCATCGGCGTACTCGTCCTTGCCGAGCGCCAGCAGGGCATCGGTGTTGCCAGGAGACAGTTCCACGGCGGTCTTGAGGCGCTTCAGTCGCTCGTCATCGGTCGGCGCGGTGATGCCGCGGATGTAGCTTTCATACGCATCCAGCTTCAGATTGGCCGACGCGGCCACAAAGGTGTTCTCGGCCACCGCAAACTTCGCGTCCATCTCCCGCGCGCTCAGCCAGGCAAGGTTGTTCTCAACCTCAAGCAGTCTGGGTAAAGAAGAACTCTGTTCCATCGGCTTTGACAACGTGAGCCTGTTGACCGCAAGCACCTGCGCCTGCGCGGTGATCTCGTTGTCCTTCACATTGAAGCTGCCCACTAGGACGAATTGCGCGTCCAGTGTCTGGGCGATGCGGATGGTAGTGGCGCGGGAAGGCCTGAAGCCGGCAGGCAGACCGAGATGATCGAGTGAATACACCCGATCGTCGCGTGAGATTGTCAAAAAGCCCGCTGAACGCAGCCGTTGGTTCAGCGTTGCAGCGAACGATTCACCGATCCAGTCGAGGTTGGCTTGTCCGGAACGGTTCTCGAAGGGAAGCACCAGCACGACCCTTCCGCCGGCGTCATCTCCCTGGGCATGCAGGCCTACCGAAGAAAAGGCAATCGCGAGAGCCGTTAGGAGTAAACGACGGATCCTGCGAGCCACATACATAGCAGCGATTATAGTGTCGCGGAACACTTAGCTGCCTCACCGCTCACGTGCTGCGGGCGGCACGATCCAACGAACGTCATAACCGCGAGGAAACGCCAGCACGGCCGCCCACTGCCCTTTGCGCTCCTCCTGCCAGACCACTGCACCACCAAGCGCGCTGGCAATCTCCCGTGGCCGCAGGTCGCGATGGTAGTCATAAAACCCGCTCCGATCACTCCCCAGTCTGAGGCCGCCCGGAGGCGGATCGTACTTGGTGGAGAAGACCAGGGCCGTGTCGTAGGCACCCCCGTTGGCCGCAGCTTTTGCGACTTCTTCCGCGGTGAAGTTCTGTATCTCGACCGTCTGCATGGGCATGCGGATGTAGCCCAGCTCGGGCTTCTGCAGATCTGCTGCGACTGGCCAGGCGGTGAGCACGGTCGCGCCGGGATAGCGCCGCTGCATCTCGCGGATCGCATGTTGATGCAGCACAATCATGTCGCGATAGGCCAGGTTATCTTCCGGCGCAAACGGGTAGGGAGGATTGACCTCGCAGGCAATGGCGAAGCCGAGCAGTGAGAGCGCCGCGATCGCAGGCCACCAGCGCACACGGTTCGTCCACGCGGCAACGCACAGGATCAGCAGCAGCGGATACGCGGGCAGCAGGTAGCGCGTCAGCAGCGCCCCACCAAGGATGGAGAACGCAATCCATTGCGTGATCAGCAGGAAAAGCAGCAGGCGCACGGCCCCGCGGTGAAGGATCGGTTTGCAGTCCCGCGCGGGTAATAGCAGCACCGCCAGTGTGGCAAGTACCGGCACAAACAGGTTCATGTGTACGGTCAGGTGGACGAGGCGGTGCCACAGTGACAGCAGCATCCGCAAGGGCGAGAGGTTTGCCGTGGCGTTGTACCGAAGGAACTCCGGGTTACCGAACATGAAACCGGTCTTCGCACGGTGGTAGAGATACCAGGCCGCAAGCGGCAGGGCGGGGAAGGCAAGCGCCGCTAACCAGGCGATCCGCTGTGTGCCCCACATCTTGCTTCTGAGACGTGGGTTCACGGGATTCTGACTGTAAGTGCTTCTCGGATCGAACTCGTCTTTAGCCAAGCCCCCATGTCTCAAACGCGAGACATCGAGCACCCACAGCCGAAGCTCAAAGAGGAATAGCGCGGCCGGGATGACGACGGCTGTCTCTTTCGCCAGCGAGGCCAGCGCGAACAGCAGGCCCCCGCTGATCGCGTTTGCGGTGGAGCTACCCGCAGGCTTGCCGGTCCACTCAGCGCGGTCGGCGTAAAAGCTGATCGCCCATAGCGTAAAGGCCGCGGCAAACATGTCGGCGTGGGCCAGTGTGGTCTGCGCGAACCACACAGGATAGATCGCGGTAAGGATCATTGCCGTCAGACCGGCGGCATCACCCAGCAGCATCCGCCCAAGACGGAAGACCGCCAGCAGAGCAGCAGTTGTCACCAGGCACATGAAGAGGCGCGTGCTCAGAATGTGAAAGCCGGTCAGCTTCCACCACGCAGCCAGCAGGATAGACGGCAGCGGCGGATGCGCATTGCGCATCGTCGTCTCAGGAATCAGGGTGCCCAGGCGAAAGAAGTCCCACGCTGCAGGGATGTAATAGCCGCCCTCATCCCAAAAATAGGGCAGGCGAAGCAGCGTGAAATGCAGCAGGTAAACGCACACAAACACGGGAGCGAATAGCAGCGGAACGGAGATCGGCGGCCGAACCGGCGCGTCTGCTGTCCTGGTCATACCTGTTCACCCATGACTTAGCAATGACCTCGCGTTTCGACAACATAGCGTTTGCTCACCTGAAACTCTGTCATCCGCAGCGAAGCGGAGGTATCTGCCTTCAATCGACCGATGGCGCATGGTCAAGGAAAACAGATCCCTCCGCTTCCGCTGCGGGATGACAGGGCCGAGAGGAACTACGAACCGAAACGGCCTGCTAGTTAACGGGAACGGGTCCGCCGCCCTGCTGATATTGCTGGGGCTCCAGCCGCAGTTCGCCGAAGGTGCCTTCATACTGCGCCAGGTTCTGACCCAGGATGTTGAACAGCGCCTTGGCCTGCTGCGGGCTCAGGAAGATGCCCTGCTTTGTGAGGAACGTGACCTCGTCGGGCGTGTTGCTCTGCATGGTGCCGAAGACGAGTTGAAAGTCCCACACGCTCATGCGGATCTGCACGCTGTTGGCGTACACGTCGTTGTAGTCGTCGGACTGGGTGACGCGAAGGGTGGGCTCGGTGTTTGTGTTGTCGCTCATGCTCTCTCTGGTGGTGCGGGATTCTTGGTGCGGAAGAGGGGACTTGAACCCCTACGGATCGCTCCGCTAGATCCTAAGTCTAGTGCGTCTGCCAATTTCGCCACTTCCGCACGCATACCTAGTCTACCTTGCGAAAGTGTTCCGCTAGCAGCGTACAAAGCGGCTGTGTTCGCGATCTTTTCGCACGTGTGCGATGGGAAAGATTTCGCCGTGGAACGCGAGAAACACGCCGCCCGTGAGCAGCCGCGTTGCGAGCAGCGCCTCTGTCAGGTTCTGCAGCGCGTCAGAACCTTCGATGCCGAAGGGTGTCATCGCTCCGGTGAAGACGACGGGCGGTCTGGGCGCCTGGGACTCATGCGCAAGCGCCTCTTCGACCACCAGGCCAGTCTCGACGACGGTGTCTGTGCCGTGTGTGACCAGGACCGGGATGCCCGCGCTGACGTGGGCAAGAACATGCCGCGCGATCAGTGCACGGTCCTCTCCAGTCATGACGAGGGAATCCTTGTTCATCAGCTGTTCGAGGACGATGTCCGTGTCTGGCAGGCGCAGCATGGAGAGGCACCGACGTATCTGCGGCTCGGTGTTTTCCATGGAGCCCGCCTGCTCCACGTAGCGCTTTTCGATGGTGCCGCCGGTGGTAAGCAGGGCTACGCGGTGCATGAGCTTGATGATAGCGTCACCAACACACCGGGTGCTTCAGGTAGGACAAAGGCCCCGCTCGCGCGAGGCCTTGGTCTATTGCAGATCAGCCTGCGCTACTGGATGATTTGCGAGGAGTGCGTTCCGTTCGCGATTGCAGCCGCGCACGTCGGTCCGGCGGAGGCCGGGAAGGGCGTGTTGCGGATGTTGACCAGCGCACCGGTAGACGGATTCAACTGCAGGCCGGTCACTGTGTTGTCGAGGAAGTTCGACGTGTACATGTAGATGCCGAGGGCGTTCTCCACAGTCACGCAGGTGGGACCGGTGCCGGTCGCGGATGCTCCGCTGCTTGTGGCAGAGAGCGCACCGCTGTTGGCCGCGATTGCGAATGAAGACACCGTGTTGGCGTTGTAATTCGTCACGTACAGGAACTTGCCGCGCGGGTCGATGGTAATGCCCTTCGGCTGTGACTGCGTTGCGAACGGTCCACTGGTAATGGCGGTCGGAATGCCGCCGGCTGCCATGCTGTACGCGATGATCTGGTTGCCGTTGTAATCCGTGACGTACAGAAAGTTACCAAGCGGCGCCACCGCGATCGCGCTGGCGAGAATGCCCGAAGGATAGCCCGTCGAAGTGCCCTGGCCGCTGACGATGGTGGTGTTACCGATGGCAGTGATACCGCCACCGCTCAAGTCGCGCTTGAATGCCAGCAGGTTGTTGGTGGTGTTGCCGTCTTGATCGATGGCGTACACGTAGCTGGAGCAGGTGGCATTGGTGCAATTAGAACCATTGATCGCAGTGACATTCGTATTGGACACGTTGCTCGTCACAGCAAGGCCCACAGGCGTGAAGCCGAGCGGGAAATAGTTGAGCGAACCGTTGGCGACAGGCGAGCCGAGTGAAACGACGCCGGAGCTGTTAAAAGTGAGCGGGAAAACTTCAATCCCACCGGGGCCTGGGTTCGCAGTGGTGTAGCCCGGCTGATAGGTGAAGGCCACATACAGAAACTTGCTGTCGCCGGAGAGAGCCAGCGCAGTCGGGAAGCTGCCCGCGATCGTGGTCGTCGCCTGTGAGTAGAGCTTACCGTCTGTGCCGATGGCAAAGGTGACGAGATTCGAGTCATCGTGATTCGCGACGATGACATCCTGCTGGTTGGCTGTGATCGCCAGCGCCACCGGGTTGCGACCGCCGGTGTCCTGCCCTGAGCTGGCCAGACGGATGAGCGAGCCGGTCTGGTAGTCAATGCCGTATTCGTTCAAAATGCCATCGGGCGCCGCAGTGGTGCCGCGCGACGAGGTCACGTAGAGAAAGCCAACGGTGTAATCGCGGCTGCAGGCGGTAAAGCCGAGGCAGGCAGCGAGCGAGAGCACGGAGGCTGCGCCAATCCGGCAGATGTTGTTCCACTTCATGCGATGCGTTTCCTCAAACTTCGTACAAACCGCGGCTTCGGTGAACCCGAAGCCGCGGGAGTCGTTCTTAGCTGGTAATACCACTGACCACCAGGCAAGCGGGCCTGCCCTGCGCCTGGAAGGTAGAGCCGTGTTGCAACACAGTCAGCGTGCCATCGGCGTGGTTGATGTGGTAGCCGGTGACCGTACCGTCCTGGTTGGAGGTGTACACCCACTGCTTGGAAGGATCTTCGACCATGCATACAGGTCCGGAACCAACCGCATAGGGATTCAGGTTGCTGCCCTGCGGAGTCAGGTTGCCATTGGTCTGGATGGTGTATGCGGAGATGCTGCTCTTGTTCGTGGTGGTCGAGGCGTTGTTCTGGTTCAGCACGTACAGGAACTTGCTTGCAGAGTCGGTGTACGTCCATACCGGCGTGACGTTGATCGGTGTGTTAGCAACGATGCCGCCGGTGACCGGCTGCAGCACGCCCGAACTGCTTACCGTGTACTGCAGAATGCGGTTGTTCAGGCCGTCAGTCAGGTACAGGTATGAGCTTCCAGTGGTGATCGACGTGATGTTATCAACGACCGGCGGGGAATCGATGATTTGCGTGGAGTTCGCGTTCACCGTCAGCTGCCCGCTGGTGCCTACCTGGAAGGTCGACACGGTCTGATCGCCGTTCACCACAACGACGACGCCCGAGGTGGTCGTCTTGATGCGGGTGGGCGCCGGGCCGGTGGGTGTGTAGGTCAGGTAGGTGCCGTTCACCTTGATCGACTGGTTCTGCACCAGTGTCAGACGGCCGGTGTCAGAGGCGATGGCGAACACTGTGATGGAGCCACAGGGCACGCTGAGCAGGCCTGTCGCGGACGCGCACTTGGTCGTGGTGTTCGGCGAAACGCTATCGAGAACGTACAGGTAACCGCCGCCGCTCGCGATGTCCATCCACTGGGGTGTGCCACCCTGCGACGCGAACGCCTCCTGGAAGGTGAGCACGCCGTCGCCGCCGACACTGAACTGCGCGACCGAATAGACTGCATCGCCCTGGTTCAGAACGTACACATAGCGTCCTCCGGGGTTGACCACGGCCATAACCGGGTTCAGACCGCCTGACGTGAACGGCGAATGCACGATCTCCGTCAAGTTGCCAGAGTTGTTATCAATCTTGAAACCAGTAATGGTGTTTCCGGCGCCGTTTGAAGTCGCCTTGCCTTCCATCACCCAAAGGTATCCAACGGTGCCGCCGCCACATGAACTCATTCCCAGGGCAAGGGCCACCGATACCGCACAGGCCAGAACAAACCGGCCGCTTCCACTCAACTTCATGTGTTTCCTTCGATTCCCATTCGGACGCGGCGCGATGCTGCCGCACGTGATCCATGCCATTTCCGGGAAGTGAAATGCTCTAGCGATTGTATGCGCCATGGCGCGATTGCGCTACCGGCGCGTCGGGTTTACGTGCGATGCGGTGTAGACGATGGACTGCCGCGAAAGAAAGCAGGCCCGGTAACTGTCGGGCCTGCTTTTTGATGGTTCCCTGTGTTTACCAGACTCGGCAGGCGTTCACGGGTGCCATTGGATCACCCTGCTTGCATGAAAATGCCTGGGCAAATTTTGCTGAGTTTTCCACCGCTCCATTGGTGCGGAACCGGCCGGGCGAGTGCGGATCGGTCTTGGCGCGCATGCGTGCCGTTTCTTCCCGCGTGTTCTCACACCAGACCTGCGCATACGCCAGGAAGAAGCGCTGGTCCTGCGTGTAGCCGTCGATTACTTTTGTCGCGGCGTCGCCGCCCATCTTGGCCAGTTCCTTATGGAGTGCCATGTAGCTCACCTGCAGGCCGCCGTTGTCCGCGGTGTTTTCGCCCAGGGTCAGCTTGCCGTTCAGCGAGGCTCCAGGGACGGGCTCGAACGAGCCGTACTCCTTCACCTCGCAGTCGGTGCGCTTGTCGAACTCGGCCTTGTCGGCTGCCGTCCACCACATCCGCACGTTGCCCTGCGGATCGTACTGGCTACCTTCGTCGTCGAAGCCATGCGTCATCTCGTGACCGATCACCACGCCGATGGCGCCGAAATTGACCGCAGGGTCGATTTTGAAGTCATAGAACGGCGGCTGCAGAATGCCGGCAGGAAAGTTGATGTCGTTCATCGCGGGGTTGTAGTAGGCGTTGACGGTCGGTGGTGTCATGCCCCATTCCTTTTCATCCACCGGTTTGCCGATCTTCGCAAGATCGCGCCGGTCGTTGAAGACCGCAATGCGCTCGCTATTACCCACGCGATCGTCACGCTTCACAGTGACCGAGCTGTAGTCGCGCCACGTTTCGGGATAGCCGATCTTGTCGCGGAAGGCTGCGAGCTTCTTCTGCGCCTCAACCTTGGTCGCGGGGCTCATCCAGTCCAGGCTGTTGATGTCGTCGCCGAGGGCTGCTTCCAGTTCGTGAACCAGCTCCTGCATGTTGGCCTTGGCCGCGGGTGTGAAGTTCTTCGCCACCCAGTCCTGGCCGACAGCCTCGCCCAGTGCGCGGTCGGTCTGCTGCGTGCAACGCTTCCACCGCGGAGCCTGCTCCTTCTGTCCCCCAAGCGTCTGTGAAAAGAAGGCAAAGTTCTCGTCATCGAACGGCTTGGAGAGATTGCCTGCCTCCGCGTGCACGATGTGCCAGCGCAGGTAGCTCTTCAAGTCAGCCAGTGGCGTGCTCTGGATCTGCGCGCTCATAGTTTCGAAGTACTTCGGCGTAGCTACATTCAGGGTGTTTACCGGCGTGTGAATGCTGCTGAAGTAATCGCTCCACTTGTACTCCGGCGACAGCGCTTGCAGTTCGGCCAAGGTCTTGATGTGGTACACATTCGCAGGATCGCGCATCTCCACGCGCGGAATCGAACCTTCGGCGAGTGCGGTCTCGATCTTCATGACAGCCTGCGCTTCCGTTGCTGCCTGCTCCGGTGTATCGCCCAGCAGCGTAAACATCTTGGTCACGTGCGCAACGTATTTGTCCCGAATGCCGCTCATGCGAGCATCTTTCTGCAGGTAATAGTCCCGGTCGGGCAGCGACAGCCCTCCTTGCGACAGCTCGGGAATCTGCTTTGTGCTGTCCTTCTGGTCCTGGTCCGAGCCAAAGCCGTAGAGCAGTGCCGCCCCGTCTTTGTCCTCGAGCGTCCCCACCAGCTTTGCGATCTGCGCCTTGTCCTTCAGCGCGTCAATCTGCATGAGCACGGGCTGGATCGGCTTGGCGCCAAGCTGATTTGCCAGGTCGTCATTCATGCAAGCGGCAAAGTAGTTGCCGTACTTTGCCTGCAGCGGCGTTGCCGGCTTGTCAGCAGCCTGCTGCAGCAGCGCATAGACGGTGTAGAGGTTGTGTTCGCCCAGTTCATCAAAACGGCCCCAGCGCGTCTTGTCCGCAGGAATTGGGTTGTTCTTGCGCCAGTTGCCGCACGCGTACTGGTAGAAGTCCGTGCACGGGCTCACCGTTTTATCGATCGCGGTAACGTCCATCGAGATGCCGGCCTTGGGCATGACGATCGACGGCTGCTGACCATCCAGCGCAAGCGTCATCTGTTGCGCTGGTGCAGAGGCAGCAACGGTCAGCGCGACGGCGCCGACAGAACAAAGCGTGGAGCGGAGAAACGGGCTCATAGAGGTCCTGACGATTAAGGTGACTGGCAACCTTTACTGTAGACGATTGCTCCACGCGATTGAAAGACCTCCGAATCGCGCATCGGCGGCATCCACTGAGCAGGAGAAACAATGAGCGCAAATGTAGAGCACGGCCCCAGCAGCAACACCGAGATCAACCCCAAGGTCGCATCAGACATTCATTACTGGAGCAAGGAGTTCGGCGTATCCGGCGAAACTCTGCACGAGGCGATCCGTGTT
Source organism: Terriglobus sp. (assembly GCA_965199365.1). Lineage (GTDB taxonomy): Bacteria > Acidobacteriota > Terriglobia > Terriglobales > Acidobacteriaceae > Terriglobus. The sequence continues at coordinate 74,105 of CBDARC010000001.1, forward strand.
CATGGCACCCATGTCGCCAAGGTGAAAGCAGCACTCGCTTCCAAACATGAAGTGACAAGCCCGCAGCACGACAAGGCGGGAGCCTAGCCTAGCTGCTATAGAAGAGGGTCAGGCAGTCCTGCCTGACCCTCTTCGTTGTTTGAACAGCTACTCCACGTGGTAGTTCGGGGCTTCGCGGGTGATGATGACGTCATGGACGTGTGATTCACGCAGACCGGCGCCACTGATGCGAACGAATCGTGCGTTTTCCTGGAGTTCGGGAATGGTTTCGCAGCCGAGATAGCCCATGCCGCTGCGCAAGCCGCCGACGAGCTGGTAGACCATGTCGCCCAGCGGCCCGCGGTAGGGTACGCGACCTTCGATGCCTTCGGGTACGAACTTGGCCAGGCGATTGTTGATGGACGGCTCGGGCGCGGTGAGTGAGCGGTTCGGTTCGGCGTTAGCAGACAGGTCGTCTTTGCCTTGGAAGTAGCGTTCGCCTGAGCCTTGCGCCATGGCCGACAGCGATCCCATGCCGCGGTAGGTCTTGAAGGAGCGACCTTGGTACAGGATGGTCTCGCCGGGCGATTCGTCCACGCCGGCGAAGAGTGAGCCGATCATGATGGCGCTTGCGCCCGCCGCGATGGCCTTGGTCACGTCCCCGGAATACTTGATGCCGCCGTCCGCGATGATCGCGATGCCGCGGTCTTTAGCTGCGCGATACGCTTCGCTGATTGCGGTGATCTGCGGCATGCCTGCGCCGGTGACCATGCGGGTCGTGCAGATTGAGCCGGGTCCAATGCCGACCTTGATCGCATCTGCGCCCGCATCGATCAGCGCAAGGCAGCCGTCGTAGGTAGCAATGTTGCCGGCCAGCAGATCGACCTGCGGAAACCGCTTCTTGCATTCACGCACTGCGTCCAGAACGCGACTGCTGTGCCCGTGGGCGCTGTCAATGGCAAGCGCGTCGACGTTCTCTTCGACCAGGGCGGCAGCGCGCTCCAGGAAGTCACCGGTTGCGCCAATCGCCCCGGCCACGCGAAGTCGGCCCTGCGAATCCTTGCTGGCGTTCGGGAACTTGAGCTTCTTCTGGATGTCCTTGACGGTTATCAGGCCCTTGAGTTCGAAGGCGTCGTTGACCACCAGCAATTTCTCCACGCGATGCTGGTGAAGGATGTGCTCGGCGTCTTCAAGCGTGGTGCCGACAGGCACGGTGATCAGGTTGTCCTTTGTCATGACATCGCGGATAGGGATGTCAGTGCGCGAGACGAAGCGGAGGTCGCGGTTAGTCAGGATGCCGACCAGCTTGCGGTTCTGAGTGACGGGAACGCCGGAGATTTTGTATCGCCGCATGACTTCAAGCGCGGCCTCGATGGGCTGTTCGGGAGAGATCGTCACCGGGTCGACAATCATGCCGCTTTCGGAGCGCTTGACCTTGTCGATTTCGCTGGCCTGCTGCTCGATGGTCAGGTTGCGGTGTACCACGCCCATGCCGCCGGCCTGCGCCATGGCGATCGCAAGGCGCGACTCGGTGACAGTGTCCATCGCGGCCGAGAGCAGGGGCGTGTTCAGGGTAATTCGCGGGGTCAGTCGTGTAGAGGTGCTGACCTGGGTGGGCACCACGTCAGAGTGCGCAGGCACCAGCAAAACGTCATCAAAGGTCAGGGCTTCGGGCAGGGGACTTACCAGCATAGGTTCCCGAGATTGTAGGCGGCTCCGGGAGACAGCGCAACGTGACAGGCCACTATCCAGCCAGTTCCGCGCCCGCGACGGCAGGCTCGACCTGAGGCGCAGAGTACCCGGCTTCCACGCGATTGCGCCCGCCCTGCTTGGCTCGGTAGAGGAACGCGTCCGCTTCTGCAAACATCTGCGACACCGTGCCCTCTGTCGCGCAGATCACGCCGATACTGACGGTAGCCAGCACGCGCTGGCCATGTGGAGTGACTGCGGCTGTCATCGCGGCGAAACGCTCACGAATGCGTTCCGCTGCTTGCCGGGCACCTGCCAGCGACGTACCCGGCATGAGAATCGCGAACTCTTCGCCGCCGATCCGGCCAAGAGCATCTCCACTGCGGAGATTGTTCTCTGACGTCGCAGCGAAATGCTTGATCACTAGGTCGCCGGTCGGGTGTCCATACGTGTCGTTGATCGCCTTGAAGTTATCGATGTCAGCCATAAGCAGGCTGACTGGTTGCTGCATCCGGGCGGTCCGCGAAAATTCGCGTTCCACGAAAGCCAAAAAGGCGCGGCGGTTCATCGTGCCGGTCAGGAAGTCTGTCGTGGACGCCTTCACCAGCAATGAAATTGCGCCGGTCAGCCGGTTGAACAGGGGACGATAGATTAACAGGGCTTCGAGTACGAGCACGATCAGCATGATGCCTGTCAACGTGCTCATGACATGTCGCAGATGACGCACATCGTGCTCGGATTCTGCCTGGTACTCCGAGACCGCTGTGTCCAGGCCGTTCAGCAGGGACCCGCTCGCCGCCGCCACCATCGCGCGGAGATCAGGATCGTCCATACTGACCTGCGCTTTCAGCCCAAACGCCCGCGTATGCGTAAGAAATATGTTTACCTGATGTTCAAGCTGGAGCGGGGAACCGAAGTAGATTGCCCGCAGTTGGGGCGAAGTGGCTGCGGGCATCCCGTGCGGAATGTCGCCAAGTGTAAGTTGGTGCTCAGCCGTCTCCATGCGGTCGGCCAGCATGCCCAACGTGTAGCGACCCACTTTGGGATCAAGCGAGCCGTCAGCGATTTCTTCGGCTATCACGATGATGCGCTGTGACAGCATCCGCTGTCGGCCAGCAGTGTTAACAAGCAGGGCGGTGCTCTCCTGCTGCGCGACGATGCGATTCGTCAGGTAGTGCGACGTTATCGTAATACCGGCAATGATGCACAGGGCAACGAGGTAGATGATGGTGGTGGAACGCGGCGCCTCAGGCGTTCCCGCTGGGAGAGCTGCGTAGTGCTGCCTGCGCTCGAGAGCCCCAAAGTCCCGAGGACTGTGTCTACGCTTTTCCGAGTGCCCCAAGATCGTCCCTCCTGAAACTGCGCCTGCCCGCCCGGGAGTGCTTCAGTCATGTCCGTAGCAGAAGAATGTCATATTGTGGCGCAGCGCCGGTCACGTTCCCTGAGAATATTTGTAAGACTTCGGGTTAAGAGCTAAACTTTGTGCAGCAGGCAAAGTTTTTCGCGCGTGATATTTCGTACGAAAGGACTGGGTGGGCCAAGGGCCCGCCCTTTCTTTGCGCTTACGAGAGGGCCGCGCAATCCAGTCGCATCAGGCGCGGGGGAGGATCGTAACAGATGAAGTTGGAAATAGATGCGGTTCGTTCCGCAGCGGAGCGTGTGGCCAGGAGCCATGGCCTGGACCTCGTTGACATCGAGTTTACGGGTGCCGGTAAGACTCGCGTTCTAAGGGTCTTCGTCGAGAAAGATGCGGCTGGACGCAAGGCTCTGAAGGCTCAGGCCGCCGCGGAGGATTCCGGACTGCCGGGCGGCGTTCCGGTGGAGGCCCTGTCGGGCGTTACGCATGAGGACTGCGCCACATTTGCAACGGACTTTGGAACGTTGCTGGACGTGGAAGACCTGGTTCCCGGATCGGCAGAATACACCTTGGAAGTCTCGTCTCCGGGTATTGAGCGTAAGCTGGTGCGCGCCGCGGATTGGGAGCGATTCCAGGGCTTTCTCGCCACAGCTAAGCTGTTCACGCCCATCAACGGGGCGAAGGTAGTGACCGGGCGCATGAGCTTCGCAGACGGGATTGCAACCTTCGATCTGTCCGCCGTCAAACAGAAGGGAAAGCGAAGGAAGGGTGCGGAAGCGCCCCCGGCAGAAAAGGTCAGCGTGCCCATCTCGGAAATCGAGAAGGCCAATCTGGTAGCCGAACTCTAAGTGTCTGCCCGGCAGCATGCAGCAACGAAAGACGAACACGAACAAGACAACTGAATAGAAGGTTGAGGAATTACGGCATATGGCAAGCGCACTGTATCAGGCAATTGAAACGATGAGCCGCGACAAGGGTATCGACCCGCAGATCGTAGTTGGGGCCGTGGAAGACGCAATCGCGCTCGCGACGCGCAAGTTCTACAAGACGCAGGAAAATATGCGCGGCGAGTTCGACAAAGAAAGCGGTGAGATTCGCGCTTATGTCTACAAGACTGTCGTCGCCGACGACGCTGAGATCGAAGATCCGGACAACGTGCTGACGCTGACCGCAGCGCGCGAGATGGCACCGGAAGTCGAGGAAGGCGCGGAACTACGCTTCTACAAGGACACATCGCCGCTGGGCCGCATCGCCGCGCAGATGGCCAAGCAGGTCATCTTCCAGAAGGTTCGTGAAGCCGAGCGCGATACCGTGTTCCTTGAGTACAACCACCGCGTCGGCGAGATCATCAACGCCACCGTCAAGCGCATTGAGCCGATGGACGTTATTTTCGATCTCGGCAAGGCTGAGGCACGCATGCCCAAGCGCGAGCAGTCACGGCTTGAGCAATTCAGTGTCGGCGAGCGTATTCGCGTTGCGCTGCTGCGCGTCGACCGCGCGGCCAAGGGACCGCAGGTGATCGTGAGCCGTGCGGCTCCATCACTGGTGCAAACGTTGTTCCAGAGCGAAGTCCCAGAGATCTATGACGGCACCGTCATGATCCGGGCGATCGCACGCGAAGCAGGCGAACGCACCAAGATCGCCGTCACATCGCGCGACAAGGACGTTGATCCTGTCGGCGCGTGTGTCGGCATGAAGGGCATGCGTGTGCAGTCGATCATCCGCGAGCTGCGCGGCGAAAAGATTGACATCATTGAGTTCTCGGAGGAGATCACGACCTTCGCCGAGAAGGCCCTGCAGCCTGCCAAGGTGTCGCGTGTCTCGATCTCCGATCTCGGTGAGAAGCAACTTGAGGTCATCGTTGATGACACGCAGCTGTCGCTCGCCATCGGTAAAAAGGGTCAGAACGTGCGCCTGGCGGCGAAACTGTTGGGTTGGAAGATCGACATCAAGAGCGAAGAAGAGAAGCGCCAGGAAGTGGAGCAGGCCATGGCCGCCATGACCGGCGGTCCTCAGACGCCGATCGAGCAGGTCACGGAACTGGGCGAGCATGTTCTCGAGAAGCTCATCGCGGCCGGCATCACCACGGTCGAGCACCTGGCCGACATGACAGCCGAGGAACTGGGCGAAGTGCCGGGGATCGGCGACAAGTCCGTTGACCGCATCGCGGTTGCCGTCCGCCACTACTTCGGGCAGTACGAAGAGGGCGAAGAGCGTCCGGCAGAGCCCGTGAGCGAGCTGTCAGCGTCGTTAGAGAACAACACCGCATCTGATTCATCAGTGGCGCACGAAGAGCCGACCGAAGCGGACGGCAAGCCGTACGACGCATCAGAAGACAGTGAAGGCTCTGAAGCCGGTGAGACACTCTTGCTGGCCGACGATCAGAATGAGCCGGGTGGCGCAGAAGGCAACCTGACTGAGGAGAGTTCCATGAGCAAGACACCGGAGGCGATCATCGCCGAGCGCGGCCTGGACGGCATAGAGCCGATCGAAGTCGATGAGTCGGCTGACGAGTTGCTGGAGCGCGAGGATAGCGAAAGCGACCTCGACGGTTTCGGCAGCGATGCCGATGTTCGCGAAGCAGGTATCGAGATGGACAACGAAACGATGGAGGATCTCGCAGCCCAATCGGGTGAGACGAGCAACGAAACCATCGATCCGGACGAGAATACCCGTGGTTAGGCAGGACAAGGGTGGCGCAGCAGGCTGCGCCACCCGCCCTGGCACGGTGGAAAAGACCTTCGAAAGCGCAAAATTCACGCTTTCGAGCCATAATGGATGTACTGGGATAGATCCCTTCTGGAGTGGAGCTGCCATGAACAGCTAGCAGAGGGTAACGGAGTAACGAGGGCGGATGAGTAAAGTACGCATCAACGATCTGGCGCGTGAGCTTGAGGTCAAGAGCAAGAGCATTCTTGACGCGCTTACAGCGGTCGGAGTCACAGAAAAGAAGACCCACTCGAGTTCCATCGAGGAAGATGAAGCCGAGAAGGTTCGTCGGCACCTGACGGGCGGTCGCACGTCCTCCCGCAGCCACTCTGGCGGCGGAGATACCAAGCCAAGGTTCGACCTGTCGCAGGCTTCCAAGCCCGGCGATGTGGCGCGCGCTTTGATCGCGCGCCGTCAGGCAGAGCAGGCGCCTCCCGTACGTCCGGCGGTCGTTGTCGCACCCGAGCGACCGGCCGTGGTGGCGGTTGCTCCTCAGCGGGTCGACGAGCCTGTTCGGCCAGCGCCGGTCGTTGTCGCTCCTGCGGCTGCACCTTCCGCACCAGCAGCCCCTCCGCAGGCCGCAAGCCCGCGGGTTACAGTCGCGGAGCAGCCGGTCGTTGCAGCAGCCCCTCCACCTCCGCCCGTGGCTCCTGCTGTGCCTGCGCGAGCGCCGATCACCCGTCCGGTAATGCCTACGCTGAACATCGCCCAACCGCGTTCGCACACTCCCGCAGCATCGGGTGAAGCGCCACGTCGTGTGGTTCCGCAGGTTCGCCAGGCACCATCAATTGTGCAGCCACAGGCCCGGCCCGCGCTTGGAGCGCGCCCCCCGGCTGGCGTTGTTGTGCGTCCCGGAACCCCAGGTGAACGCCCCGCGATCGCTGGGAATACGCCACCGCCTTCTGGTGTTGTTGTGGCGCGTCCCCCGGCGAGTGCGGCTGTTCCGTCGACTCCCGTTGCCGCGGCACCTCCGCCGCCACCGCCGGTGGTTGAAGCACCTCCACCGCCGCCTCCCGTTCCTGAGGCGCCGGTCCGGCGTGTCATCATGCCGCAGACCGGCCCACGCCCTACCTACACTGCGCCGCCTCCGGCACCCGGACAGCCTGCGCGCAGGCCGATCTTCCAGCGCCCCGGTGCGCCTGGCAGCGGACCTCGTCAGCCGTTTAACAGCGGCGGTCCAGGTGCAGCGGGTGGACCAGCGGGACCCGGCGGTCCCGGTGCGGCACGCCGGCCCATGCACCCCACGCGCACCTTCCCGGGCGGCCCGCCTGCAGGCGGACCGGGAGCACGTCCTGGATTCGGTGCACGCCCAGGCTTTGCTGGTCCGGGTGGGCGCCCTGGCTTTGGCGGGCCACGCCCAGGCGGCGGTGCGGGCCTCGTAGCGGAAGGCGCACCAGGAGCGCAGAAGCCTGGTATGCGTCCTGCAGCCAAGAAGGGTGCGGCGCACAAGAAGCGCTACGAGAAGAGCAAGGAAGGGCCCATGAAGGGCTTTGCGCCACCGTCGCGGTTTGGCGGAGCGCAGATCGCGATGGGCGGCGAAGTGCCCATTACGCGCACCATCACCGTGACGGAAGGCATCACCGTGAAGGATCTGGCTGAGAAGCTGGAACTACGCGGCAAGGACCTGATCGCCACCCTGCTGATGCGCGGTGTGTTCGTCACCGTGAACCAGTCGCTCGACAACGAGCTGGTAAAGAACGTCGCTGCCGCTTACGGCGCCGACGCCCAGATCCAGACGGTTGAAGAGCAGATGGAGAACGAGGCCATTGAAGGTCTGCTGGAAGATACGACCGGCATGACCGAAGTTGTTCGTTCACCAGTGGTTACCGTCATGGGCCACGTCGATCACGGCAAGACGTCGCTGCTTGATGCGATCCGCTCCACCGAAACGGACGAAGTCAACGTGGCAGGCGGCGAAGCGGGCGGCATCACCCAGCACATCGGTGCCTACAAGGTCCACGTCAACAAGCCGGATTCACCTGCGTATGGTCGCGAGATCGTCTTCCTCGATACGCCCGGTCACGAAGCGTTTACCCGCATGCGTGCACGCGGTGCCAAGGTGACGGACATCGTTGTCGTGGTGGTCGCAGCCGATGACGGTGTCATGCCTCAGACGATCGAAGCCATCGACCACGCACGTGCGGCGAAGGTGCCGATCATCGTGGCGGTCAACAAGATCGACAAGGAAGGCGCGAACCCCGACAAGGTCATGCAGCAGCTTGCCGAACGGGGCCTGCAGCCCGACACGTGGGGTGGCGATACTCCCTTCGTGCTCGTTTCCGCGAAGAAGAAGACGAACCTTGACGGCCTGGAAGAGATGATCTGCCTGGTCGCCGATACCAACGTTCAGCGCGCCATCCTTGATCGTCCGGCGGTCGGCACGGTCATCGAAGCCAAGCTGGATCGCGGTCGCGGTGTGGTCGCATCAATCCTCGTGCAGAACGGCACGCTGAAGATTGGCGACAGCTACATCGTCGGCAACACCTTCGGCAAAATCCGCGCCATGTTCGACGATCGTGGTCGAGCCATCATGACTGCCGGTCCGTCTACACCGGTCGAGATCTTGGGCCTGGAAAGCATTCCGGACGCAGGCGACACCTTTATTGTGATGGCCGATCGCGATCGCGCGAAGGAAATCGCACGCTACCGTTCGCTCAAGGAGCGTGAGGCGCAGCTTGCCAAGAGCAGCCGCGTGTCGCTCGAAGGCCTGGCCGAGCAGATCAAGCAGGCAGGCGTCAAGGACCTCAACCTCATCGTCAAGGGCGATGTGCAGGGTTCGGTACAGGTGCTTATCGACAGTCTGCAGCGCATGTCTACGGAGAAGGTGCGCGTTCGCGTGCTGCACTCCGGCGTGGGCGCGATTACCGAGAGCGATGTGCTGCTGGCCACCGCGTCGAACGCCGTCATCATCGGCTTCAACGTGCGGCCCGAGCGCAAAGCACAGGAACTGGCCGACCAGGACAATGTGGAAATCCGTCTGCACTCGATCATTTACGAGTTGCAGGACGAGATGACCAAGGCGATGCTTGGTCTGCTCGATCCGGTCTTCCGCGAGAACTATCTCGGACGGGCAGAAGTGCTCAACGTCTTCAAGGTCACCAAGGTCGGCCAGATCGCCGGTTGCATGGTCCGCGACGGCGTCATCCAGCGCAACGCACAGGTTCGCCTGATGCGCGGCACCGAGGAAATCTGGAAGGGCAAGATCGCCAACCTGAAGCGCTTCAAGGACGATGTCCGCGAAGTCACCAGCGGCATGGAATGCGGAATCGATCTGGGCGGCGTCAAGGACATCCGCGTCGGCGACCTGATCGAAGCATTCTCGACCGAGAAGATGGAAGCCGAACTGGGCGAGAACGTGGCGGACCGTAAGGCCGCTGCGGCCAAGGCAGAGAAGGCAGCTGCGGAGAAAGCCGCAGCCGCTGAGCCTGCAACGGTCTAACCCTCACGCAAACACAGCAAAGGCCGGCGCAAGCCGGCCTTTGCTGCTCTTGACAACACTTGCCTGGGAGAGGATTGACCTGGTTCAAGCCCGCCCGGCGAAGGCCAGTGCGGGGATCAGCGGAAAGCCAGTAAGCTCCTTCCGCGGATGTATGCGCGGAGCGCTTCGTGTGGGGATGCTGACGGGTGGCAATGCCTGGAACGCGGGCTTCGCCAGCAGGTAGCCCTGCATCAACTGAATACCGCAATCGCGCAGCAGGTTGTATTCCTGCATCGTCTCGATGCCCTCCGCGATCACCGTGATCCCAAGGTCCTGCATCAGCTGGATCGCAGACCGAACGATGGTTTCCGATCGCGGCCGTCTGTGAACATTGCGCGTCAGCGCCATGTCCAGCTTTACGATGCCGCACTCCAGGTCGGCCAGCAGGTTCAGGTTCGCAAAGCCTGCCCCAAAGTCGTCAATTGCGATCTGGAAGCCATGCCTGTGGTACTCGCGGGCGATGGACTGGATATGCTTTGGGTCTCGTACCTGCTCTGCCTCGCTCACCTCGAAAATCAGGCGGTCGAGAGGAAAACCGACGTCGCGGGCCGTTTGAAGCGTCAGCCGAATGCTCCCTGCCGCATTCTGTATGGCATTCGGCAGGAAGTTGATGGAGAGCGCTGCTCCTGATTCCACCAGGCCAAGTCGGCTGGCGAGCGTGATCGCCTCCACGCGGCAGCTCTGGTCGAAGTTGTAGCGATTCTCGGGCGTGAGCTGGGACAGGACAGATCCTGCGCCTTCGCCGTTCGGCCCACGAACGAGCGCCTCGTACGCGTAAACATTGCCTGTCGCGACGTTGACGATCGGCTGAAATGCCATGGTGAAGGGCATCGGCTTTGAGACGCTGTTGCTGCACGCGGAGCACTTCGACTTCGACATGGGAACTTCATCGACTCGCGGTTACATCACTTGAACATTAAGGGTTTCTCAGATCATCGGCAGCGGCACATGCGGTGCGTCTGGATAGTGAATCTGAATCAGGTCGCGGTCGTGTACCTCTCCAGCGTGCAACACGACTGCCATCACGCCCGCCTTCGCGATCACCCTGTTTTCGGCATCCCGGCTGACCACCTGCTTCAGCAGACCCGACTTGAAATCCTCGATCCGTTTACAAGGAGTGCGCAGGCCAGTGAGTTCCAGCACAGCCTCAGCGCCGACGTGCAGATGGGTTGCCAGCGGCAAGCTGAGCAGGTCGATGCCGCGCGTGGTGATATTCTCACCGAGTTGTCCCGGCTGCAAATCGAAGTCGGCCAGCGCGAGTTCATCCAGCAGTTCGGATTGCAACAGGTGAACTTGCATTCGGTTCTGCGCGCGCGGGTCTCTGCGCTTCAGGTACAGGTGCTGCACGGTCTCGCCGCAGTGTGCATCGCCTTCGACACCGCAGCCTGCAAGCAGGCGTATTGCCCGCTGCGGCTGCTTGCTGAAGCCGTGTGCGGGACTGCTGCAGACCGCGATGACGACGCCGCTCGCGTGTGCTGACATGCGCTAGACGTTGAACTTGAAGAACAGGATGTCGCCGTCTTTCACAACGTAGTCCTTGCCTTCAGAGCGCAGCAGGCCTTTTTCCTTGACTGCCTGTTCACTACCCAGCCGGAAGAGGTCCTCGCAGTTATATGCATCGGCCTTGATGAAACCTCGCTCGAAATCCGTATGGATCACACCCGCCGCTCCGGGAGCCTTTGTGCCTTTGCGGATGGTCCACGCGCGGACTTCCTGCACACCGGACGTGAAGTAGGTGATGAGCCCCAGCATGCGGTATGCCGCATGGATCAGGCGTGTCAGGCCTGGTTCGCTCAGTCCCATGTCTTTCAGGAACTCGGTGCGTTCTGCAGGGTCAAGCGTTGCGATCTCGGCCTCCAGCGCGCCGCAGATCCGAACCACCTCGTTGCCTTCTTCTTTAGCGCGCTGTTCGACGGCGGCGGTGTGGGCGTTGCCGTCCTTCAGGCCTGCTTCGTCCACGTTGGCGACATAGAGGGTGGGTTTCATGGTGATCAGGTGCAGGTCGCGGACCAGGGGTTTCTCTTCGTCGGTGAGGTCTGCCGTTCGCGCGGGACTGCCTGCGTTCAGGCTCTCCAGCAGTTTGGTCAGTGCGCTGAACTCATTCTTGATCTTTGAATCCTGCGAGGTGCGGGCGAGCTTTGCGGACTTCTCATGGCGACGCGTGACGGTCTCTAGATCGGCAAGCATCAGTTCCGTGTTGATCACGTCGATGTCCGAGATAGGGTCGACCTTGCCAGCGACGTGGATGATCTCCGAGTCTTCGAAACAACGGACGATATGCAGCGTGGCGTCGGTCGACCGAATGTTTGCGAGGAACTGGTTGCCCAGGCCTTCCCCTTTGCTTGCGCCCGCCACCAGGCCGGCGATATCGACAAACTCCATCACGGTGGGCACGATGCTGTTCGGCTTCACCAGCGCGACGATCTTATCCTGCCGCTCGTCGGGCACGGGCACAATGCCAACGTTGGGTTCGATGGTGCAGAAGGGGTAATTCGCCGCGACTGCTTCGACTGAAGTAAGTGCGCTGAAGATGGTGCTTTTGCCTACGTTGGGCAGGCCAACGATGCCGACGTTCAATGCCATTGATCTCTTCTCTTGTCCTGCCTCTATTGTCTCGTGTGTGCGGAAAGCGCGCCACCACGGCCGCTTCTTACGCCGCCCGGACATGGGGTATAAACAAGGAGTATTCCTAACAATTTGGCTGTTCTGCCAGCGCGCGCATGCGTGGGCCGCACCCTTTGTATGGTTATCTTCGGAAGGAGGAACTGATGGACCGTCGTCTCTTCTTGCAGGGTTCCAGTGCTCTCGCTGGTCTAAGCGTGTTGCAGGGCTGCGCCAAACGTGTGCCGGCGCCGGTCACTGCGGCAGCTACCTCGCCAGGCATCCCGTTCTATGACATGCCGGGAACCATCGTGCCCATTCGCGCCGACCTGGATCGCGTCTTCCGCATTACCGTCTGCCTGCGGCCGTTTCGCGCGGCGGGTCCACGTTTCGACGTGGTGAAGGTTGGCGACAAGCCTGTTGTGACGAACTACGGCCACGGCGGCAGTGGGTGGTCCCTCTCTTGGGGTTCTGCCGATGTCGTGGTTCGCAGAGCGATGGAAGCGGCGCCGGGCGTTCGCGATTGCGCTGTCATCGGTGCCGGCGCGCTTGGCCTGACTGCCGCATTGACAGCGCAGCGTATGGGCTACAACGTGACCATCTACGCGAAGGAGCGCGCGCCATACATTCGCAGCGTGCGGGCGACCGGATCGTGGACACCCGACTCGCGCATTACGCTCGAGGAGGACGCTCCTGCTGACTTTGGCGTGCTATGGGAGCGCATGGCGCGCACGTCGTGGGCCATGTACAACAGTTATCTTGGTTCGGCTGGAACGCCGGTCGAGTGGACCGATCGTTACCAGCTCTCGGACACGGAGCCACGCCCTGCGGGAGGTCCGGCGGATCCGAATGTCGCTTCCGACCCGGGCGCGCGACCGGCCGCGGTACATCATTTTGCCCGCTACAGCGACCGTATCCACGACCTCGGTCCGCGCCCACAGGTCATGCCAGCGGGATCGACTCCATTTCCCACGAAGTATGTTCGCCGCAGTACCTCATTGAGCTTCAACGTGGCGAGCTACGCCAGGGTGCTGACGCAGGAGTTCTACCTTGCCGGCGGCCGCATGGAGTACCGCGAGTTCCATTCGCCGAATGAATTCGCATCGTTGCCGCAGGGCGTCGTGATCTGCTCAACGGGCTACGACTCACGTGCGCTGTGGAGCGATGAGAGCATCGTTCCGGTACGCGGGCAGATTGCATGGCTGATCCCGCAAGAGGGGGCGACCTACGGTATCGGCTACAAGGGCCTGAACGTGCTGGCACGCCGCGACGGCATAGTGATGCAGCCCAACACAGGAGGCGAAGACGAGGGCTGGAACGACACCAATGAACAGCCTGACCGAGCGGCTGCGGAGGCCGGTGTCAAGATCCTGCAGGAGCTGTACACGCGCATGGAGCCGATCGTTGCGAAGCGCGGTACGGCGGTCCGCGCTTAGGTCTTCCTCATCAACAAACAATCGAAAAGGCCGCGGCAACTATGCCGCGGCCTTTCTCTTCCTATCGTTGAGTCCTGCGCAATCTTGCGCGGCTCACAAGCAGTGCAGGGAGACTATCGAATGGCATTGATGGATGTACTACTCGACGAAATGCGTGATCTGTACAGTGCTGAGAATCAGCTTGTGAAAGCACTGCCGAAGATGGCCAAGGGAGCGAATGACCCAAGCGTCAAGTCGCTGCTCAAGAACCATCTGGAAGAGACCAAGAACCAGGTTGTTCGTCTCCGCGATGCTTTTGGCATCCTGGGCAAGAAGCCGACCGGGCAGCACTGCAATGGCATGGAAGGCCTGATCGAAGAGGGGCAGGACGCCCTCGAAAAGGATGAAGAAGGCGCAAACAAGGACCTCGGCATCTGCGGCGCGAGCAGCCGCGTAGAACATTACGAGATCGCCGGGTACACCACTGCGATCGGCCTCGCAAAGGCTCTCGGTCAGAAGGAAGTAGTCGGCCTGCTGAATGAAAATCTGCAGGAAGAAGTGGCCGCTGCGAAAGCGATCTTCGCCGGCACCAAGCCGCTTCTGAAGGCTGCGCTTTCTGAAGGTGATCCTGCCGAGAACGAGGAAGAAAAGAAGCCGAAGTCTTCCAAGGAAAAGAGCTCTGAAAAGAAGAGCAGGGAAGACGAGAAGAAGGCAGCGCCTGACGTTCCAAAGGCCGCTTGAGCGGACGTTATCGTATCTGTGGGGCCCTCGTCTAACGAGGGCTCTTGCATTTATAGAGCGGTGAAGAGATGAACTTTGAGCTTCAGAAAGTGCGCCTGCAGGCGTGTATCGCTGTCCTGGGTGGGATCGCCAGTTTGAGTTGCGTCGCCCAGCAACCGGCACCAGTGCAGCCGCCGAGCGGACTCGGCTGCGTTTTGCAGTTTCAGGACCACTATGTCTGCAATCGCCCGGCCTTTCAGGCACGAATTGAACGTGCGCAGACTGTGCAGGTGAGCGTGGCGCGTATGGAGCTGTTTGCAGAGCAGCAGATGACGAAACTTGTACAAGGCTTGGGCAAGACAGAGATGGTGAAGGGCGGCAAGCCCGACCTCATTTTCGAACTTTCCTCGATTGATCGCAGCGGACGCATCGACTTCGGCCCGGCGGACGTCGCACTCGCCACTCTCACGGTGTACGAGCCCGTGCACGATGGTCGCAGGCGCATCTGGGTCGAGACGTTCGATGGCCAGGAAGACCGGCCGTGGCCGGGTACCGTTGTTGACCTGATTCGAAAGTTCAAACGAAACGCGCTGCAGCAGTGACAAACGCATAGCAGGAGTGATGGTGCGGTGCAACGAATGCTGCTAGCCTCTGAAGGCCGTTCGTTCTGATGAACGAGGAGACATCTATGAAGAACTTTGTTCGCACGCTCGCGTTGTTGCTCGCTGTCGCTGGCGTTTTCTCGCTCTGTAGTTCCGCGTGGGCGCAGCCCGGTCGCGGCGCCGACTTGCCCAGTCCCGGTCGCGTTGCCGACGTGACACTTGACGGTGGTGTGAAGATCCATGTCGATTATGGCGCGCCAAGCCTTCGCGGCCGCAAAGGTGCGGGCGAGCTGATGCCTTATGACACCTGGTGGCGCACCGGTGCGAACGAAGCCACATCGTTTGTGACTTCTACCGACGTGATGGTCGGTTCGCTGCATGTGCCCGCGGGTAAGTACACTTTGGTGACACTGCCTTCGGCGGGCACGTGGCAGTTAATCGTCTGCAAGCACACGAACCAGTGGGGCACAGACCGCTTCGCCAACGACGACCTGGGCCAGACGCCGATGATGCGGGCCGACATGCCTGCATTACAGGAGCAGATGTCGATCAGCTTTGAGAAGACTTCGGGCAGGCGCACACAGTTGCACATACGCTGGGAAAATACGGACGTCTGGGTGCCCGTGTACGTGATGTAGTCCAGTTTATTGAACGATTGTCACTTCGTACCGAGACGCAGGGACTTGCTTGTTTGAAGCCGTGACATGCGCTGCTTGCAGCTAGGAATCTCTGCTATGGGATGAAGAGCAGGGTAAGCAGTCGAACAGCACTCTTTCCACGGAGGTGAGCGATGGATTTGGCCCGCGTGCAGGCGGCATTGCATGACGCAAAGCTGGATGGCTGGCTTTTTTATGACCACCATGTGCGCGATCCGCTGGCGTACCGCATCCTTGGCCTGGACCCGGGCATGCACGTGACGCGGCGATGGTTCTACTTCATCCCGGCGCAGGGCGAACCGCGCAAGCTGAACCACCGTATCGAATCCGGCAAGCTGGATGTGCTGCGCGGCGAGCGGACCCTGTACAGCACATGGCAGGAGATGGAGTCAGCGCTCGAGACTATCTTGCAGGGCACGACGAAGATCGCCATGCAGTACTCGCCGCGCAATGCCGTGATGTATGTCGCTATGGTCGACGCCGGTACGATCGAAGTGCTGCAGGGCATGGGCAAGACGATCATCTCGTCCGCCGATCTGGTCAGTCAATTCGAAGCGGTGCTGACCGACCGGCAGGTCGAGACCCACTACACCGCGCAGAAGAAGATCGACCGCATTCTCGACGATGCATGGCGCGAGATTGGCGCGCGGGCGCGCGGCGACAGCGGCACCGACGAGTTCGCCATGGTCGAGTGGCTGCAGGGCGAACTCGCGAAGGAAGGCCTGGTTTGGGAGCATGGCCCGAACGTCAGCGTCGGCTCGAACGCAGCCGATTCGCACTACGAGCCGGTCGCAGGCAAGTCGTCAAAGATCGAGCGCGGCAGCTTTGTGCTGATCGATATCTGGGGCAAGCTCAAGGACGATCCGCAGGCGGTCTGGTACGACATCACGTGGACCGGTGTGGTCGACCGCGATGCGACGGAGATGGAACGCCGCGTCTTTAAAGCAGTCACAAACGCGCGAGATGCAGCAATAGAGCTGGTTCAGGGCCGCTTCAGGGAGAACAAAGAAGTTTTCGGCTGGGAGCCGGATGCAGCAGCGCGCGAGGTCATCGTGCGCGAAGGCTTTGGTGAGTGGTTCACGCACCGCACCGGCCACAACATCGGCATGGAACTGCACGGCGCAGGCGCGCATCTTGACAACTTCGAGACGCACGACGAGCGCCGCATCCTACCGATGACCTGCTTCTCCGTCGAGCCCGGCATCTACCTGCCACCCGGCCCGGAGTGCTTCGGCGTGCGCAGCGAGATCGACATGATCACGCATCCGGGAAGTGCAGTTGTGACAGGAAAAATCCAGCGCGAGCTGGTGCGGATCTAGCGACTGGTATCATCAACAACTGAATGGCAGCGACACAGACAACGGTAGTTCCGGTTCGGCGCAGTACGCTTTCGCCTACGCTGGTGCTGGTAGCGGGATGGCTCGTTCCGGGCCTTGGGCATTTGCTGCTGAAGAAACCGATCCGCGCGGCCCTGCTCTTTGTGTCGGTCGTAGCCATGTTCGTCATCGGCATCCTGCTGCATGGCAAGATCTACAACCCCGGCACGGGCGATCCGCTGGACATCCTCGGCTTTGCCGGTGAAATCGGCGCGGCGGGGCTGTACACCATTGCCCGCATGACTGGCGCCGGAGCCACGATGCTGAGCGACACGCTTTCGGACTACGGCACTAAATTCATCGTCGTTGCTGGCCTGCTGAACGTGATGGCTGCCGTTGATGCGCAGTCACTGGCGAACGGCCGAAAGGCCGGGCTCTAGATGCTCTCGCAATTCTCCGCTCTACTGATTTACGCGTTCTTCGCTTCGATCGTGTTTGGCATCACCCAGCGTGCTGAGCCCAGGATGATGATCCGGTTCGGTGCCTTCTGCTTCGGCCTGTTCGTGGTCGCGGCGATCGCTGTGAGCTGGGGAATGTGGGCTTTGAAGCATTGAGGCCCGCGTCGCTGTTGCAACGCAGGTAAGCCATTCAGTTTCGCGTCTTGGTCCAGACGTTTGCGCAGAACGGCAGGCGCTCGCGGAAGCCGAGGCTCTTGTAGAGTCTCAGCGCAGCTGCGTTCGACTCGGTCACGGTCAGCGTGATGGCTTGCATGCCCGCCGCCGCAAGCTGAGTCGCGGTGTGGCGCAGCAGCAGGCGGCCCAGGCCGTAGCCTCGCCGGCGTGGCGCGACGCATAGCTGAGTGATGTGTGCGACGTCAGGTTCGACCCGTGAGACCAGTGCAACTGCCTCAAGCTGGCCCGAACGTTCATCGCGAACGACCCACGAGTGTTCCCCGTCGAAGACCCCGCAGCCAGGAAAGCGCACGATGTTGTGCAGAAACCGTAGCGAGCCCTGCACGGTCCTGTACTGATCATTGATGTGCGAGTCGCCGTGGCCGCTATAACAGCGATGGATCAGGTCTCCCGCCGGCTGGTAGTGCGGCGGTATCCAGCGTGTCAGCTTCAGGTTCGGGGGCAGTTGCGCCACCGCTTCGTCGGGCCTACGGACAAGGCTGTTCTCAGCTATCAGTTCGCGGGCATCCGGCAAATCTGCTTCGAGGAACAGCCGGCGATGCGCGGTGAAGCCATGTTCCGCGAACGGCGGCTGCAGGCGCTCGCTATTCAGCAACAGCTGCGATTCAATGCGGTCGACGCCGGGCGTGTGCTGCAGCATCGGCAGCAGGTGGTTCAGCAGTAGCACTTCGAGCTCAGCCGCGTCGGTTCCCGATGCGAATACGTCGCCGACCACCGCCTTCTGCGTCTCGTAGACCGAGAAGCAATAGCCGCGCACGAGGCCCGACGCGCGCTCGAGAGCGACGAAGCCAGGCAGAATGCGTGAGTCGAGATACGTAATCAGGAGCTCGATGGACGACGTGTAATCCCATCGCAGGCGCTGGCGCCACAGGCGTGCTTCTTCCGTCAGCAGCGCGCGCAGATCGCGGCCGGTGAAAAGTCGAAGATCGCGGATGTCATAGCGGTCAAGCACGGTAAATGGGCGAAGCACACCCAGTTAGAAGCGTACTGGCTTTGCGGCGGCTCAACGCAGGGATTCGATGGAGGGAACCACGTTGGTTCTTATCCGCGCCACCGACGTGCCTACCGCGCCTATGCGATAGACCGCGATGCCTTGCCACTCGTCGACAAGCAACTGCCGGTGCGGCCGGTCCGGGACGAAGCGGTCAAGCGAGGCATGGTCGTCTGAACGCAGGACCAGGATGTGCTCTTCATTTGGAATACCAGTGATGACAGATTGCTTCTCTGTCGCCGAAGTCTCCTGCAGGTAGTGGCGAAGCGGCTGGTTGCGATAGAAGCAAAGGCCGTAATCGATGTCACGGCGCACGTGGTGCGTCACAAGCAGGGGAACATCAGGCGCAAGTGCTGCAATCTGCTTCGCAACGGGCCGCGCGGAATAGTTCGCGTCCAGCAGCCAGCCGTTGGTATGCAGCAGGAAGAAGAGCAGGATCATGACGGGCGTCAGCGTCAGCGGCCTGATCCACTGCAGGCCCATACGCTTCGTCAGTAGAACCAGCGCTGAACCCACAGCAAGTGCAATCACTAGGGCGATCACGAGCGTTCTCGCGGGCGGCACCATGCGCTGGTACACCATGTATTGAGGGCATAGCAGCAGCACAAAGGTGAGCAGGGCAGTAGTCGCACCATGGGCAATCAGCATGCCGTTGGACAGGCCGTTGCGCCGCACGCGGAAGAGATAGTCTCCGGTCAGAATTGTGATCGGCGGGATGGCCGGCAGAATGTAGCCGGGCAGCTTCGATCCCGAAAACGAAAAGAAGACGATGGGGAAGAAGGCCCAAAGTACAAGGAACTCGGGAAAGGCGTCCCCTGCCCGTGTGTGACCCAGGTAGCGAGCCGGACGGTGACGCACGCGCCATTCCGCCCAGGCGATCTCGACCGAGTCCCATAGAGCGCGCAGAGCCAGCACGGTCCACGGCATCAACGCCAGCAGGAGCACGATGACGTAGAAGAACGGGTTCTGATGGTGTTGGTAGCGATCACTGGCGAAACGCTGCAGGTTCTGCTCAAAGAGGAAGAACTTATAAAACGTAGGGTTCCTCAACTGGACCGCGATGAACCACGGCAGTGAGATCGCCAGGAAAAGCGCGATGCCGGGCAGCCAGATCATGCGGCGAAGCACCTGCCACTCACGGCGCAAGCCGACGAACAGCACGATAATGCTAAGCGACAAGAGGATCGCGACCGGGCCCTTGGCCAGCGTCGCCAGGCCGCCGAAGAAGTACAGATCGAAGAGCCAGAACTTCTTGCCTGTCTCGTACCACGCATACCAGCCGAGCATGCCCATGCAGAACGGGGCGGCGAGTTGCATGTCAGTTGACGCGCCGCGAGCGAAGGCGATGATGGCGACCGAGGCAGCAGTGATCAACGCGGCGTCCAGGTGGCCGCCGGGCCTGAAGCGACGCATGTGCAGAAAGATCAGGAAGACCAGCGCATAGGCTCCCGTAGCAGATGGCAGTCGCGCCACCCAGTCGGCGTGCCCAAACTCCTTGTAGAAGCTCATGGTGCGCCAGTAATACAGCGCAGGCTTCTCGAGCCAGGGATGCCCGTAGAGGATGGGCGTGATTGTGCCCGCTTCTGCGCATCGAATGGACGCGCGCAGGTCATCCACACGCAATGAACGGGGCAGCACGCGCGCATGCAGCTGGTGGCAGACGTCAGAGTGTTCCTGCAGCATCTCTTCGGCGATCTGGGCGTAGCGCGGCTCGTCTGCACCAACCAGTCCAAGGTCCGGTCGCGAGATAACGGCGTGTCCAATGTGGAACGGCACAAGGCCATAAAAGAGGAGAAGCGCTGTCATGACACAGAGAACGACAAGTTCCCGTGCCGAGCAAACGTTCTCAGAACGGAGCCACTCGCGCCAGGTGAAAGGCTGCGGCTCTGCGGCACCTGCCGCTTCGGGCTGTGGGTAGCTGCTCACCGTAGGTTAGCCAACTGAGGCTATCAGAGTTGGAACGACGGCGATACGGGAACTGCGTCGTCTGGTGGTGGCAGGGTTGGCGGCGCCTTATGCTCGACCTCGTGCCTCAGTCGCTCCAGGATCATCGCGACTGCGACGTCGAGGGGGCCATCGAGCGTACATCCGGCAGCATTGCGATGGCCGCCGCCGCCACACAGGGTGGCCGCGTGTGACACGTCCACACTTGATTTCGAACGCAACGAAGTACGAAAGCGTTGTGGCGAACCGGGCACTTCGCGCAGAAAAGCGGCAGCCTCGACGTTCACAATGGAAATGAGGTAGTTGACAGTTCCTTCAGAGTCTTCGTCGGTCGCGGACAGTTCGTCGAGATCCTTCTGCAGAACGTACGTCCACGCGAGCGGGCCTTCGATGCGTATTCGCGACAGTGCCACACCCAGCAGATGAATGCGGGCTGCCGGAACTGAATACAGGACGTCACGTGCCACGGTGTCGGCCTTCGCGCCGAGAGCAATCAACGTATGAGCCAGCGTGAAGGTCTCGGCCGACGTGCCCGGATAGGTGAACGAACCGGTATCGGTCATCAGCGCGGTATACAGGCACGTGGCCATGCATGCGTTCACCTCGACGCCCGCAGCAAGCGCCAGTTCATAGACCATCGAGGCGACTGCAGATGCTTCCGGGTCGATCCAGTTGATCGCGCCATAAGCGCATCCGGTACGGTGGTGGTCGATGTTGATCAGGAACAGGCAGTCCAGCCCGTCAATCCCTGTGCGCGCGATACCGTCGCACTCCAGGATGATGGCTGCGTCGTAGTCGGCAGCGTGGACACGCCTTTTGCGTTGTATTTGTTCAACGCCGGGAAGCGTGCGATAGACCCATGGAACAGCATCAGACAGCACAACGTCGACGACCTTACCCATCTGCTGCAGGATGGAGGACATGGTCAGAGCGGATCCAACCGCGTCGCCATCGGGCCGCGCGTGCGAGACGACCAGAAAGCGGTTGCGCCGACGCAGCTCCGCGAGGATCAGCTCGATCTGCTCAGCAGAGTTCGAAACAGCTTCGCGGAACGGAGTCGTGGTCAGCATCAGGAAGAGGCAGTCCCGCGCGCTGCCGCGGACTGCCTGCGGCGATCGCGCTTTTCCATACGCGTCAGCAGGGTGTCCATACGGGCATTGATCTTTTCGGTACGGTCGATGTGAAACGACAACTCCGGCAGATGGCGCACACCCATGCGTTCCAGTAGTTGCGAGCGCACGTAACCGCGCGCGGCCTTCAGACCTTCGAGCGTCCGTTCTTCCTCCGCCTCATCGCCGGTGACAGCGATGTAGACGTGACCGCTCTTGCCGCCGGGTTCCAGCGTCACCTCGGTTACGGTGGTCGATCCGATGCGCGGGTCGGTCAGCTCGCCGTCGATAATGACGGAAATCTCCTCGCGTAGCGTTTCCTGGACTCGGTTGCGGTGGTGTTCTCGTGCGCGATGTTCTGGCATGTCTTCTCACGTTCCTTGCAAAAAACAGGTTATCAGACCTGTGCACCATCACGCCGGTGCGCAAAGGTCATCACGAACGGGTAAATAGTTCGGATAGCTGAAACTTCTGCATTCCACGAACAGGGAAGGCTCGTATAGATAGAGGAAGAACAGGAACAAGCGTGACCGCAACGGACGACGAATTCCGCAGCCTGGTGCAGGAACACAGTTCTATGGTGTTCTCGGTTTCGCTGCGCCTGGTTGGAGACCGCGGTCTGGCGGAAGAGGTCGCACAGGATGTATTCCTGGAACTGCACCGCTGGCTGCCACGCCTCGAAAGTGCGGATCACGTGCGGCACTGGCTGCGGCGGGTGGCGACGCACCGCTCGACGGACGCCCTGCGCCGGCGCGGCGTGAGGCCGGAAGGTCAAGCGGATGAGTGGGATGACAGCTATGACCACTCCCATGAGGCTCCAGACGCGGGATCCATGGGCGTCGCAATGGAGCGCATGTTGTTGTCGCTGCCGGTAGCGCAGCGGACGGTGCTGGTTCTGCGCTACGGTGAGGACCTGACGCCGGAGGAGATTGCAAAGACCACCGGTGATCCGGTGGCAACTGTGAAGAGCCATCTGCAGCGCGGCCTGCAATTGCTGCGACGCAAAGGTTCAGTGGTTTTGAAGGAGTTTGTCCGTGGATGAGTTTTTGAAGGAGTTGAAACAGATCGAAGCGGCGGAGAGCGAGCTGCGGCGGGAGCTGCAACATGTCCCGGCGCCCGATGGCTTTACCGACCGCGTGATGGCGAGGATCGCGGAACGCGAGGCACGCCCGCCGAAGTCTGTCCGTCGGGGCATGACGGCGCACATGCGTCCCTACGGAGCCTGGTGGGCCGGCATCGCGGCGGGGCTGATCGTCGCCGTCGGCGGTGGCGATGCGCTGTTTGTCCATCACCAGCGGCAGGAGAGGGAAGCGGCCGCGGTGCAGGCGCAGATGGACATAGCCATGCAGCTGACCAGCCACGCCTTGAACCAGGTGCAGATTGGGCTGGATCGCAGTCCTGCAGGCAAGTTTTCTCAGCTTTGGAATGGAACAGAGAAGTAACGGGAGGCGTTATGAAGAGACAAATGTTGTTGAGGGGCGCTGCGGCTGCTTCTCTTATGGTGACCGTGATCGTTGCGGGTGCACAGGGTCGGTCCACGAGGAACTTCGACAGCTCTGCAGAGATGCAGCCGGGCGGCGATCCGCAGGCTAAAGATGACCTGCTCGATGGTCTTGACAAGCTTGGTGCGAATGCCAAGGAGCGCAACGAGGTCAACCTCGACAAGAGTATGCTCGCCCTCGCCGGTGGTAAGAAGGGGGGCCGCTATGCTGGCATGGCGGACAAGATGGACTTTGTCGTGGTGCGCAATTACGAGTTCGCCAGCAAAGGTCAGTATCAGAAGAGCGATCTCGATGTCCTGCGCCGCCGGCTTGAAGGCAGCGGCTGGTCACACATTGTCCGCAATGAGAGCGACGGAGAGACCAACGACATCGTCGTCAAGACCGACAGTGAGGGCTTCATACGCGACATGGTCATCCTGAACGCCGAGGCAAAGGAAGTAAACATCGTTCACCTGCGCGGCCGATTCCGTATGGAAGACGTGCAGGGCGCGATGGGACAGGCGATGGGCGCCGGCATGGGAGCACTCGGCAGCGCCATGGGTGGAGCGATGGGCCGTGTCGCAGCGGCTCCGCCAACACCACCGTCACCGCCCGATCCACCCGCGCTCAAAACACGCTAGTCGATCATTTCAATCTGCGCGTCAAGTACTGTCGCGCCCAGACCGACTGCCAGCCGATTTAAAGCGTTTTCCACTTCTCGAAGCTGCCCGTCCAGATAGTCACGTGAGCCATGGATGGAGGCAATCCCGAGCGTAGCCCGGTTCCACAGGGATGCGTCGTCAAGCTCTGCAACGGAGATGTTAAACCCGTTGCGGAGCTTGTCTTTGATTGAGCGGACCACCTGCCGCCGATCCTTGATGGACTGCGCACCTTCGATGGCGAGCTCGACAATCAACGTAGCAATCGGCATGGTCATGTGCGGGCTGCGGCCGTGTGCGAGACAGTGCCCAGAGTCGCACGACAGCACCTGCAGGATACCGCGTTGCATGTAGATCAAAAACTCCGCGCGGCCGGCGTTGGTCTATCCATGCTCTCCTGTGTAAAGATTTGTCGCAACGCCTCGCAGCTGGAGCCATACCGCAATGCAATTCAGAAACAGAGTCACCATCGCCACCTGTGCCGCAACTTTCGTGTTCGGTGCAGCCGCTTTGCGAACCAAGGCGCAACAGGCGGCTGGCCATGCTGATCTGCCGCGTTGGGCATACTCCGTAACTCCTGCTGGCGCTTCGCCGAACGGTCCTGCACCGCCCGCTACGGCTGCTCCTGCCGATGATCCTGTCGAGCATCTCGCAGGCAGCAAGGCCGCGTACACGCGCAAGCAGATCGCAAGCCTTCAGGTGGTGCCTGACTGGTTTCCGCAGGACCACCCAGCGATGCCGGAGGTGGTCGCGAAGGGCCGTGTTCCGGGAGTCGGAGCGTGCGGACACTGCCACCTGCCCACCGGGATGGGTCGTCCGGAGAACCAGAGTGTCGCCGGTCTGCCCGAGGCGTACATGCTGCAGCAGGTTGAAGACTTCCGCAGCGGCGCCCGCAAGAGCTCAGAACCGCACATGGCATCGGTCAACAACATGATCTCGACATCGAGAGCAGCGACTCCTGAGGAGATCAAAGCAGGCGTTGAGTATTTTGCTTCCCTGAAACCGCACAAATGGATTCGCGTGGTGGAGACCGATCGCGTACCACTGACGAGAATCCAATCGCTCATGCTGGTGGTGACTGACGCGAACAAAACTGAGCCTATTGGCGATCGCGTCATTGAAGTCTCTGAAGACCTCGAACAAACCGAGCTGCGAAACACGCGATCAGGTTTTGTCGCCTACGTGCCTACCGGCAGCCTGGAGCGCGGTGAGTCGCTGGTGAAGACCGGTGGCAATCAGACGACGATTGCCTGCACCACCTGCCATGGCAGTGATCTTCGCGGTGTAGGCAGCATTCCGTCGATCGCCGGCAGGTCACCGAGCCAGATGACGCGTCAGCTGATGGACTTCCAGACTGGTGCCAGAAATGGTGCGGGAGCAGCGCTCATGAAGGGTCCGGTGGCAAAGCTGACCACGCCGGATATCGTCGCAATCACCGGTTATCTTGCTTCGCTTGAGCCCTGAGGGCTAAGCGACCTTCTCGAGGTCGGAGTCGACGCGGGGCAGGAACAGAGAGAAAGTTGTACCTCGGCGGTTGCCCTCTCCAGTGCGCGAGCGGACAGTCAGGCGGCCGCCGTGGCGCTTTGCGATCGAGTTCGAAATCCAAAGACCAAGGCCAGAGCCACTTGCTCCCTTCGTCGTGTAGAAGGGTTCGAAGATCTGCGCAGCCGTAGAGCGGCTCATACCATGTCCTGAATCGGAAACCGTAATGCGCAGCCCGGGACTCCCCGTCTTGGGGTGCCTGCCGGGCGATGTGCGAACCGTGATTGCCCCGCCGGTTTGCTTCATGGCATCAATGGCATTGCCCAGTAGATTATTCAGGATCTGCCGCAGATCCCCATCCGCGCACCGGAACGGATCGTTGCTCCGATGCTGCCGCACGATCTTGATACCGCTATGGTGCAACTGCCCTTGGTGCAGCGCGATGACCGACTCGATCAGCCGCTCGGGGATGCAGTCAGTCAACTTGACTCCGCCACGCTGGAATCGCAGCGTCTGTGCCACGATCTGGGTCACGCGACCGAGTTCTTCCTCAGCCTGCTCCAGGTATGCGTTCGACTCCGGTGAAATCGACGCATCTGTTCGAGCAAGGTACAGGAGGTTGGTGACAGCTTCCAATGGATTGTTGATCTCATGTGAGATCGAAGCGGCCAACCGTCCGACAGCGGCCAGCTTTTCAGCTTGTACCAGCCTGTCTTCCGAAAGCTTTTGCTGCTCGCGAATCTGCTCTGCGGCAACGCGCTCGACTGTGACGGTAGTTTCGCGATGTCGTGAGGCTTGTTCTGTCGCCAGCTCCTGCTCAATGCGGGCTGCAGCATCACGCTGTCGCAGAACCTCGCGCTGCTCTTCTTCCGTAACTCGCATCAGGTCTTCGGTCTGGCGGCGCTCCGACAGGTCGCACAGAGTAATAACGGCTCCCGCAGGCTCGTCATCTTCAGCAACCGGGACTGCTGAGCAGGCAATATGAGAAGGTTTGCCCGTCTTTGTCCACAGAATCTCTTCCGAATCCAGCGTAGCCTTGCCTTCAACGCGCGCCTTGTACACGGGACAATCTTCGACGGGGTAGGGCGTGCCGTCCTCGCGCGTGGCGTGGATGAGCTTATGTATGTCAGCTCCCAGGACTTCTTCCTCCCTGTAGCCCATCAAGGCCAAGGCGGCAGGATTGATCTGGGTGCATCGGCCATCGTGATCGACGGAGTAGATGCCAACCGCCGCGTTGTTTAACGCCGATACGTATGGCAGCAAGGAAGCGGGTGGAACGCTGCTTACTCCGATTTTGTCACCTGCATAGCTCATTCGCACTCTGGGAGCACCTGGGCGGCAAAATTGCTGCACCCTAAGATGGATGCGCATTTGGTGCAATGGATGTGTCCGGTACCCGTCTGTCAGCTTGCGTCGCAGCTCCGCACAGTATGCGATAACAGGGCTTTGCCACGGGGCAAACAGAAAATGGCGCCGGGCATCGCTGGCGCCATTTCCCATCCCGTTTTGTGCCAGCTACTTACCTAAAACGCGAGCCATCGTCTCGCCGATCTCAGCAGGAGACTTAACCACATGGATACCTGCGGCGGTCATCGCAGCCATCTTGCTCTCCGCTGTACCCTCGCCGCCGCTGATGATAGCGCCCGCATGACCCATGCGGCGTCCCGGGGGAGCCGTCTGACCTGCGATGAACCCAACCACCGGCTTTTTCACGTGCGCCTTGATGTACTCGGCTGCGGCCTCTTCGTTGGTGCCGCCGATCTCGCCGATCATCACGATCGCCTCGGTCTCAGGGTCCTCGTTCAACATGCGGATCGCGTCGATGTGCTTGGTCCCAATAATGGGGTCGCCACCGATGCCGATCGCGGTGGACTGGCCGATGCCGCGCTGCGTCAACTGGTATACCGCTTCATACGTAAGCGTGCCCGAGCGCGACACGATTCCGATGTTGCCCTCCAGGTGAATGCGGCCAGGCATGATGCCGATCTTGGCCTTGCCTGGCGAAATAACACCGGGGCAGTTCGGCCCAATCAGAACTGACTTCGAGTCCTTCACGACCGACCACGCCTTCACCATGTCCAGCACCGGAATGCCTTCGGTAATGCAGACCACCAGCGGCAACTCCGCAGCAACGGCCTCCATTACGCCGTCCGCGGCGAACGGCGGCGGAACGAAGATCATGGTCGCATTCGCGCCGGTCGCCTTCACGGCCTCTTCCACCGTGTTGAAGACAGGCCAGCCCTCATGGGTTGTGCCGCCCTTGCCCGGTGTCACACCACCAACAACGATGTCATTCCCAAACTGCTTTGAATATTCCGAGCAGCCCTTCGCGTGGTACGTGCCCTCGCGGCCGGTAATGCCCTGCACGATGAGGCGCGTGTTCTTGTCTACCAGTACAGCCATTAATTGCTCCCCTTCGCGGCTTCCACAGCCAGCTTTGCTGCTTCTTCCATCGTTGCTCCGACTGCGTACTTCAAGCCGGACTCCTGCAGGATCTTACGGCCCTCTTCTACGTTGGTACCTTCGAGGCGCAGGATGAGCGGCAACGTCACGTTGAGGTTTTTTGCTGCAGCAACGACAGCTGTCGCCAGCACATCGACGCGCAGAATGCCGCCAAAGATGTTGATGAAGATTGCCTTCACGTTCGGGTCAGCGAGCAGGATGGCGAAGGCTGCTTCGATCTGCTGCTGGTTCGCACCGCCGCCCACATCGAGGAAGTTCGCCGGCGAGCCGCCGCTGTACTGGATAATGTCCATTGTCGCCATGGCGAGCCCTGCGCCGTTGACCATGCAGGCAATGGAGCCGTCCAGCTTGATGTAGTTCAGCGAATCCTTGCTTGCCTCGACTTCGAGCGGGTCTTCCTCGCTGACGTCGCGCAGTTCCTTCAAATCCTTGTGGCGATACATCGCGTTGTCGTCGAAGTTAATCTTGCAGTCGAGCGCGGCGAGTTTGCCGTCCTTCGTGGTAATGAAGGGATTGATTTCGAGCAGCGAGCAGTCCGTTTCGATGAATGCCTTGTAGAGCCCGAGCATGAACGACACCGCCGGGTTGATCTGTGCCGGCGTCAGGCCCAGCTTGAACGCAAGATTGCGCGCCTGCCAGGGCTGCAGGCCGAGCGCGGGCTCGATGGCTTGCTTGTAGATTGCGTCGGGGTTCTCGGCAGCGACCTCTTCGATTTCCATGCCACCCGCCTGCGACGCCATGAAGGTCAGCTTGGCCGTGGCGCGGTCGAGCACGATGCCAAGGTAGAGCTCGCGTTCGATGGCCGATCCCGCCTCGACCAGCAGGCGTTGCACCTTTTGACCCTGGGGCCCGGTCTGGTGCGTGACCAGCTGCATGCCGAGGATGGCCTTGGACGCAGCGTTGGCATCGTCGAGTGTCTTGGTGACCTTGACACCGCCACCTTTGCCGCGACCGCCGGCGTGAATCTGTGCCTTGACGACCACGACCGCGTTGCCAGCCGAGAAGAGCTGCTTGGCAGCGTGATCGGCCTCTTCGAGCGTTGTTACCATCTCGCCCTCAGGCACGGGAACGCCGTACTTGCGCAGGATTTCCTTCGCCTGGTACTCGTGAATCTTCATCTGGCAACAAACTCCGGCTGAAATCTTTGGTGCAACACGGGAATGGTAGCGGACTGCGGCAATGCCCGTAAATGGATACCGCACGTTCGTCCGTTTATCGCTCAGTAAACGCCTATGCGAGAAGATAACGGAATGGAGCCGATGATTCTGCTGCAAAGCGTCTTGAACGGTGGCGATACGTTATCCATGGACGATGCCCGCGAGCTGATGATGGCACTGCTCACGGGTGAGTTCAGCGAAAACGAGATGTCAGCGCTGCTGAGCGCGCTGCACGAACGCGGCGAAACAGCGGCGGAGCTTGCCGGGTTTTCGGACGCCATGCGATCCGCCGGTTTGAAGCTGCCGTTGACCGATGCGGAACGGGACACGCTGGTGGATACCTGCGGAACCGGCGGCGATGGCAGCGGCACTTTCAACATCTCGACTGCGGTCGCACTGGTCGCCTGCGCGGCGGGTGCGCGTGTCGCCAAGCATGGCAACCGCGCGGTCACGTCGCGCTGCGGATCGGCAGACGTGCTGGCCGCGCTCGGCATTCCGACCGAGCATACCGCCGACTCAGCAGTCGCCGCGTTGCGCGCGCATGGCTTTGCGTTCCTGCTGGCGACGCGCATGCATCCCGCGATGAAGATCGTCGCGCCGGTCCGGCGAGCGCTGCCCTTCCGTACGGTCTTCAACCTGCTCGGACCGATGGCAAATCCTGCTGGAGCGCGACGGCAGGTAATCGGCGTGTATTCCGCGCAGGCTGTGCCGCTGGTGGCAGAGGCGCTCGCCTTCAGCGGGCATATGCAGCACGCGCTGGTGGTGCATGGCAATGGTGGCCTCGATGAGTTGTCGCTGTCCGGCGAAAGCATCGTCGCACAGGTGAAGGGAAGCGATGTGACGCAGTACACGATCCGCCCCCAAGACGCCGGGCTGCCGGAGTCGCAGGACGCGCTGCAAGGTGGCGGTGCAGACGAGAACGCGTCGATCCTGCGCAGCATCTTTGCAGGCGAGCAGGGTCCGCGGCGTGACATCGTTCTGCTGAATGCAGCCGCCGTGCTGCAGGTCAGCGGCTTGGCTGTTGATCTGCGCGATGGGGTTGGATTAGCCGCGCGTGCGATTCACTCCGGTGCAGTCACCGCGTTGCTGAAACAGCTGGGCGAGGTCGCTCCGTGATCGTCTGCTGCCTTTAGCTGGTGGGCGTGCCTGACAGTATCTTCTGCACTGCATCTGGCAGCGGCTTGTCGGCGACCGAAAGCAGGCCGCTGACTTCCCACATCTGCTGATCGCTCAGGATCTTTACGTACGACGGCATGCCCGTCAGCCGAATGCCGTTTTTCACCTTCCAGTACGTCTCGCCGATAGGATCGTCTGAGACGCCGACGACGGCGCCGCCATGGTGCTTCTCCCACAGCCCAGGAGCAACCGGGAACATGTTGGCTCCCTCCTTTGAAGTTTTGCTCGGCGTGCCATGGCAGAAGGCGCACTCGCTCATGTAGACACTTGCGCCCTCCGTTAACGTGGCCTCGTTGATCGGCAAGGTGGTGGTCGCCATCTCGCGTTCGATGCGGTTGTTCAGGGGTCGATGAACTATCTGTGCCTCCAATGGAAACGACGGATCGGCAACTGCGACCGGCGGGTGGCCAAAGTTCAGGTAGATCCACGCACCGAACGGCACAACAAGCATGCCGAGAATGAGGAACAGGATCGCGACGGCTGACTTCTTCATGCTGTGTACTCCTTGGCAGTGCTGCTAAGAAGCGGATTCGCTGTCGCTATCCTCTTCAACAATCTCGCCCGCGTCCTCTACTGGCTGATCCAGCTTGATGCCGTAGCGCGATGCAAGTTCGGGCGCATAACGAGCTATATCACTCCGCAAACGAAGCAATGACAAGTCTTTTGCTTTCGATTCGAGCATGATGTCGGTTTCGAGGTGCTGGATTGATCGCAGGAAGGTGAGTGTTTCGAACGGGTTGTTGAAGTCAGCATGGCCGGTCCAGATGGGCGGTACCAGCACGGTTTCGTTCAGGCCAGTCTTGCGGTTCTTGCGTTTCAGCTCCCGCATTTCGGTGCGTGCGCAACTGAAGTGCATTTTCGGGCGAACGCCGGTGGGCCAGGTCTTCAGGAAGCGTTCGAGCGTGGGCACCAGCGGCAGCCCTTCCGGGTTCATGCACCAGTGGTGCTGGTAGTCGAAGACGCACTTGACGCCGGTGCGCTCGTGGATTGACAGCACATCCGCGGCAGAGAAGCGGATATCGTCATTCTCAAGCACCATGCGCCGCTGCACGGGCTCGCTCAGGCGCTTCCACGTCTTCACCCAGTTGTCGCAGCCCGTCTTGCGGTCGCCGTACGCGCCACCGACGTGGATCACCATGATCGCTTCCGGCGGCAACTCCATGTAGTCGAGCATGGTGGCCTGCGACTCCAGGTCGGCGATCGATTTCTGGGTGAGTGTCTCGTTGCCGCTGTTCAGCACAATGTACTGCGATGGGTGGAAGCTGAGCCGCAGACCCTGCGCCCGGGCCAACTTGCCGACGTGTTCCAGGTCGCCGCGGCTCTCCTCCACCATGTTGTGGAACTGCGGCATGTCCGGATGCGTGTGGTAGGGAGCTAAGTCACTTGCCATGCGGTACATGCGGATGTCGTGCTGTCGCAGGTACTCAAAGATCTCGCAGAGGTAGCCGAGCGAGACGCGCAGGTGCGGGTTCTGCTGCCAGCGCCGCGTGTCGTTGCTCTTCAGATCGGGACGGCCCATCACCTTGACGGGAAAGCCGAGCCGCATGGCGTCGCCAGGGAAGGGCGGCGTCGTCAGGCCGTTCTCATCGGTGTCAGGCCAGGTGCACGAGGCCATCGGATGCGTCAGGCGCCGTTCTTCGGCAGCCGCTGCTTCGGCCTTCTGGCGGTCGCGTGCGGCCTTTACGTTGGCCTTCTTCCTGGCGGCTTTTTCTTTGGCTTTGCGGGCTGCCTCACGCTTGATCTGCGCGGGCGTCAGGGCTTTTGCGGCTTGCTTCTTTGCTGCGCTCACCCGCGTTTCGATGCAAAGGAGGCACGTGCGTTGCGCGGCTCCCGGGGCGTGTTCACGGCGTGAGAAAATAAGAGACGATGATCTCAGTCTCTAATGTCACGATGCGGTACGGTTCCAAGATCCTGTTTGAGGACGTATCGACGCAGTTTATCTCGGGCCGCCGCTATGGCCTGACCGGGCCGAATGGTGCCGGCAAATCGACTTTCATGAAGGTGCTGACAGGCGAGCTGGAAGCGCAGAAGGGCGTGGTCGTGCGTCCTCGCAAGATCGGCGTTCTGCGGCAGGACCAGTACCAGTTTGACGCGTACCGCGTCATCGACACCGTCATCATGGGTAACGCACCGTTGTGGGCGGCGATGGAAGAGCGCGAAGCGCTCTACAACAAGGCCGAACTGACCGACGACGACGGCAGCCGCCTCGGCGAACTCGAGGGCATCGTAGGCGATGAAAACGGCTACGAAGCGGAGAGCGACGCGGCCATTTTGCTGCAGGGTCTCGACATTCCGGATGCCGTTCACGATCGCAAAATGAGCGAGCTGCAGGGTGGGCAAAAGGTTCGCGTGCTGCTGGCGCAGGCGCTGTTCGGCGCTCCCGACGCGCTGCTGCTGGACGAGCCCACGAACTACCTCGATCTTGAGTCAGTCCACTGGCTGCAGGACTTCCTGCTGAGCTACCGCGGCACGCTCATCACCATCTCGCACGACCGGCATTTTCTGAATGCCGTGTGCACGCACATCGCCGACATCGATTACCAGACGATCATCACGTATCCCGGCGGCTACGACGACATGGTCATGCAGAAGGTCAGCGTCCGCACGCGCATCGAGAGCCAGAACGAAGAGCGCTCAAAGAAGATCGAGCAATTAAATGACTTCATCGCCAGGTTCAGCGCAGGTACGCGTTCCTCGCAGGTTAACAGCCGTAAAAAGGAGGTCGAACGTCTTGCCACGACGGAACTGGCGCGCTCGAACATTCAGCGCCCATTTATCCGGTTTGACATGCAGCGGCCCAGCGGCAAGCACGTACTTGAAGTCGATTTGGTCACGAAGACCTACGACACGCCTGCGCCAGATGGCACGCACGGGCCGGTGTTCAAACCGTTTACCTCGTCGCTGATGCGTGGCGACAAGGTCATCCTGATGGGCCGCAACGGCACCGGCAAGACCACGCTCATCAAATCGCTGCTGGCCGGTGTTCCTGACGTGCAGGACAACGACTTCGTCCGCACCCACGGCGACGTCAAGTGGGGTCACGAGGCGCAGATCGGCTACTTCGCGCAGGACCACACGGCAGCCATTGAGAAGGGAACCACGGTCGCCGAGTGGCTGCACAGCTACGATCCGAAGAAGTCCACGGAAGAGATTCGCGGCATCCTCGGCCAGATGCTTTTCCGCGGTGAAGAGGGCACAAAGAAGACCGATGCGCTCTCCGGCGGCGAGGCGGCACGGCTGCTGTTCTGCAAACTGATGATGCAGAAGCCGAACGTGCTGATCCTCGATGAGCCGACAAACCACCTTGATCTTGAAAGCATCAACGCGCTGAACCAATCGCTGCAGAAGTACGAGGGCACCGTACTGCTGGTCACGCACGACCAGGACCTGATCGAAGAGGTCGGCACACGCATCTGGCACTTCGAGCACGGCACCATCACCGATCACAAGGGACCGTACGAGGAATACCAGCAGCAGATGGCCATGGTGGCGGCAAAGTAACGCCGCTGCTACCTGTCTCCTGCCGAAGCAACGATGGCATCTAGTGCCGAGCTGTGCGTGCCTGCGTTGACCTGCGCGACTGGCCCTGTCCAAACCACGCCGAACTCGTTCGCCGGTGTTCGATCCGTATTCCAGATGCTGGCGGCGTTTCGCACGAAGAAGGCGCGGTAGCGCGGCTCCTGCACCTGCTGGTTCAGCTGCCGCAGGTTGCGCACGAAAACGCCTTTGAACTGGTTGGCATCGGCTCCGCATGAGGGTTCGCACGGGTCATGCAGGATGCCGGCATCGTCCGTCAGGTGACTGAGGCCAGCGTCCGCGAGGATTCGGGCCTGAGTCAGCAGCTCAGGATCATGGCTCGCGCGTGACCATTCGGTCAGTGCTCCCAGGACCACTCCCTGGTTGTACGTCCAAACGGTCCGACCGTTGTTGCGGCAGGTGCCGTCAGTCTTGTCGATGGTGAGGCCGTCATTCACCAGGTGATCGTTGTTGATCATGCCCGATGCCTGGAACCAAGCCCATTCCTTCGTTGCCCATTCCGCAGCCTGCGCACGTTCGGCGTCGGTGCCGCGGCGTGCAAGCGAGGCCGATACCGCGAAGAACAGTTCATTGGCGATGGCGTTCTTGTAGTTGCGATCCTTGCTCCACCAGATGCCACCGCCGCAGGTGTTGTCCCACGCGCCGGACATGTCGGTAAAGATCGACCGAGCCATCACGAGGTACTGCGGCTGCGAGGTCAGGTCGTAGGCATCGATCCACGCCAGCGCCCACCAGCCTTCGTCGTCATAGTAGTTATTCAGAAAGCCGGGTGCGCCGGTCATCTTCGCCAGTGCGCCAACCTGTTGTTCTTTCGGAACGATGATCTGCGCCCGGGCAAAGGTGTTTGCGAGCACGGACTCGTTCGCGCGCGAGTTGCCGGTGCGCATCGCATCGATCACGGTGGTGATGGCGTTCGCTGCATTCCACCAGCCCGTCGTCTGGTAAAGACCTGTCTGCGGCATGTACCAGCGCTGCAGTGTCTCGATCCCAGCTTGCATGCGCCGCAATGTCTCCTGGCGCGGAACGGGCGTGGTCTGCTGGGCAGACAGCGATAGTGAGCAGACCAGGAGCAGCACGCAAAGGCATCGCAGGTAACGCATGGCTCTCGTTGTACTAGACTCGGGGTGTCTGTGCGAAGCGCGTTGCGGGTCCGGCAACTATACTTAAGGAGACGCGACCGGGTCGGTGCGTTGGGGATGGCAGATGCCGCAGTTGGAACCGCACAAGGCAGAATCGAAGAACGTACTGGGACAGGCAATGCAGACATGTGGCTGCGAGCCGATGACAGGCTTCTATCGCGATGGCTGCTGCGACACGGGGCCGGACGATTTAGGAGTCCATACCGTCTGCTGCATCGTATCCGAGGAGTTCCTCGCCGTTTCGAAGCACCTGGGTAACGATCTGATCACGCCTATGCCGCAATATGGGTTCCCGGGTCTGAAGCCGGGCGACCGCTGGTGCGTCTGCGCGGCCCGCTGGCTGCAGGTCTACCAGGCTGGTGCGGCGTGCCCGGTTGTGCTCGAAGCGACACACGAGAACACCTTGAACATTGTGCCGTTCGACGTTCTGCTGCAGTTTGCCGTCATCCCTGACCAACTGCACTAATCCGCACAAGCCAAGAAAAGCCTTTTTGAACTGCCTGCGCTTGACACCGCAGGCAGTTCTGCTTGACCGTAGAAGTATTCCACATTTTGCGAAACCGGTCGTTTCTACAGGGAACAGCTACCGGGCGCAGCTACGCCCTCAACGCAAGGGCAGATTCCTACCCGCCGACATGCATTGTGCGCGGCGTTTGAGACGTTTTCAAGGAGCAACCAGTTGACCAATCGTATTCGTTCGAGCCAGCTCTGGGCGACCGCGGTACTCGCCTGTACGGTGTCCGCGGCCAGCGCATTCGCGCAGACCTCGGGTGTCGGCAACATCTCCGGCACGGTTACTGATAACACCGGAGCCGCCGTCCCCAATGCATCGGTCACGATTATCGACACGGACACCGGCATCAGCCGCGATCTGCGGGCGAACGGCCAGGGCGAGTACCTCGCACAGTTCCTGCAGCCGGGCCACTACGAAGTGATCGCGACCGGTGAGGGCTTCGCCAAGGTCGATCGCAAGGGCCTGGTGGTCAACGTCGGCCAGACGCTGACGGTGGATGCCGCGCTGTCCGCCGGCGATGTTTCCACGCAAGTCCAGGTGTCCAGTGAGATGCCGATTCTTGACACCGACAAGACAGAAGTATCCCAGGTCATCGATCAGAACCTGATCAGCAGCCTGCCGGTGAATACCCGTAACTGGAGCGCATTCGTTCTGAACACGCCGAATGTAACACCCGACGGTGGCACCGGTCTGGTCAGCTTCCACGGTATCAGCGGCCTCTACAACCAGAACTACGTCGATGGCGCGAACAACAACCAGATGTTGTTCTCTGAAGCGCGTGGCCGCTCTTCCGGTGCACCGTACGTCTACTCTATTGACTCGATCAAGGAATTCCAGGCTGAAACCTCGAACTACTCGGTCGAGTTCGGACAGGCAGCAGGCGGCCAGGTAAACGCGATCACGAAGAGCGGCACGAACACCATTCATGGCGACGCCTTCTACTATCTCCGTTACCCCACGTTGAATGCACTGGATCCTGAAACCAAGTTCACGGCGCTGTACAACACCTCGAATACCGCCGCAGCGCAGTTCCTGCTGACGCAGCCTGTGCATCAGCAACAGCAGTACGGCGGCTCAGTCGGTGGACCCATCATCAAGGACCGGCTGTTCTACTTCTTTACCTATGACGGTTTCCGCAAAGTGGGTAAGGCGCTTTACTACAACACCAACAACATCACTACAACGCCGACCGGTACCACGTCATCGACCAACGTGATTTCGCCCACGCAGTGTTCGCCGTTCATCACGGCGGCGCAGTGCCTGGCGGCGATCAACTTTGTGAATACGAACGCCTTCGGCGCGCCCACCCGCTTCCAGAAGCAGGACCTGTTCTTCCCGCGCATCGACTGGCACATTTCGAAGCGGAACGACATGTTTGTGGACTTCAACCGTGCAAACTACGGTTCGAGCTACGGCTACAACCAGGCCAACACGGTCAGCGGCGGATCGCCCAGCCAGAACGGCCCCACGACCTACCACGAGCGCTTCCTGGTGGCGGGCGTGACCACGCAGTTGTCGGACCGCACGGTCAACCAGGTTCACTTTCAGCTTGGCCGCGATCTTGAGACGGCCGGTGAAAATGCGCCTGCTCCCTCCGTGGGGATTGGTACCTTCACCTATGGCATGCCGAACGCGCTGCCCCGCGTGGCAGAGCCGGACGAGAAGCGCTTTCAGTTTACGGACGTGATCTCCACCACGCGCGGCCGCCACACCTTCAAGGCGGGTGGCGACGTCAACATCGTGCACGAGGTCATGATCAACCTCTTCCAGGGTGGCGGCGTGTATGCCTACAACGGTTCCACGAACGCGGCGAACTTTGCGAACTACACTGCCGACGTCTTCCACGGCGTTGCGGGCGATACAGATCCTTACGCCGGTTACCACTTCACCAGCCTTGTCCAGACTGCGGACAAACTGAACCCGGCGAGCCAGGCCGGTAAGGACGACTTCTATATGAAGATGTTCGATGGCTTCGTGGAAGACAGCTGGAAACTCACGCCGAAGTTCACCCTGAACGTGGGCGTGCGGTATGACATTCAGATCACTCCCGCTCCCATCCAGAACAACACCAGCCTGACCAGCCCCAACTTTGCTCCCGATGGTGGTGGTTTCTCGGCCTACTATTCAAGCACCATCAAGAACACCAACCGCATCTCGCCTCGCTTTGGTTTCGCGTTCAATCCGCACGAAGGTACGGTGATCCGCGGCGGCTACGGTATCTTCTCGGGCCTGAACCAGGGTTCTACTTACTACGCGATGCGAGTGGAAAACGGCGTCGTTCAGGTCAACTACAACTACACCGGTTGCGCGTCGACCTGTACGGCGGCGACGGCGGCTACCGTCGGTCTCCAGTTCCCGAACCTGCCGTTTACGCCTCCGGGCCCGGACGTCAGCGGTCAGCTTCGCCCCGCGGGTGCACCCGCGCCGCTGATCCTGCAGGGTTCGCAGAACCTTGGATCGCAGAGCTTCCACGGTCTTGACCCGAACTTCGTGCCGCCCTATGCCCACGAAGCCAGCCTGGGCTTTGAGCAGGCCCTGCCGGGCAAGATGTCCCTCGCAGCCAACTACGTGGGCACGCGCGGCATGCGTCTGCCGGTCTTCATCGACGCGAACCTACGCGGGCAGACGCCGCACGGGATCGCCACCTACAACGTGTACAGCGCGCCCGGCGTAGTCAGCCAGCAGATCACGACTCCCGTCTACCTGACTTCAGACCGCATCATCCAAACCCTGCAGGGCTATAACACCGGCTACTCCATCGCCAACACTTGGTACAACGGCCTTGGTGTCACCGTGCGCCGTCCCTTCGCCAACGGCTTCGAAGTGCTGGCGAACTACACGTGGTCACACGCCACCGATACCGGCCAGGTGGGCGGCGCGAACGGCACCTT
Organism: Terriglobus sp.; assembly: GCA_965199365.1. Classification (GTDB taxonomy): domain Bacteria; phylum Acidobacteriota; class Terriglobia; order Terriglobales; family Acidobacteriaceae; genus Terriglobus. The sequence goes on from CBDARC010000001.1 coordinate 111,862, forward strand.
CTACGGTGGCGACCAGCCGCTGGACCCGAACAATCTGAAGCGTGATAACGGTAACTCGGATATCGACATCCGGAACCGCTTCGTCATGAGTTTCGCGTACCAGCCCCGCCTGTTCATGAGCAACCGATTGGTGAAGCAGATCGTCGACGGCTTCCAGTTCGCCGGCGCCGAGACCGCTTCAGGTGGTCAGCCGATCTTCCTCGGCATGAGCGGAACGGTGTACTCCGGCGGCGCCGGCAGCTACGGTTCTGGCGGCAACATCTATGGTGGAGCCATCAGCTCCAGCTCAGGCATTGCAAGCACCGGGCGCCCGCCGCAAATCGGCCGTAACTCGATCTACCTGCCCGGCTTCAACAACTTCGACATGCGCGTGACCCGCGACATACCCATCTTTGAACGGGCCAAGCTGTCGTTCTCGGCGAACGCCTACAACCTGCTCAATCACCGCATCGTCACGGGCGTGAACTCGACGCAGTCACAGTTCCTTGCCGCGAACGCCTCAACCACGCCGATTGCGGGTACAACATTTACCTGCACCGCCGGCAGCATCCCCACGGGTTCTACCCTTCGGGGCTGCATCATCCCGTTCATCGGCTCGTCTGCGATCAACAACTTCGGCAACCAGTCCAGCACCAGCAACTCGCTTTACGGCGCGCGGCAGCTGGAATTCATCGCACGATTCACCTTCTAACTTTTCCTACGAATCACCAGAAGCGCCCCGGATAGTCCGGGGCGCTTCTGCCTTTGCCGACCGACGGATGCTTCATCTGCCCGGGCCCGATGCAGTACACTACCCATGCGCACTCGTAGCTCAGCTGGATAGAGCGGCAGCCTCCGAAGCTGTAGGTCAGAGGTTCGAATCCTCTCGAGTGCACCACCTTCCAGAAGACAGAAAAGCCCCGGCTGCCCGGGGCTTTTTCGTTGCGAATCCAGCAACAGGTTCAGCGGCTGGGCTATTGGGCGCGTTCGGCTTCTCTCGCCTGCCGAAGCTCTTCCATTGCGGAGGCGATCAGTTCCTTCGCATCGTTGATGCCACGCATCACCGCCTGCAGGTCCAGCGCGGGCACCATCGGGTTACGATTCGATGTGCAGTAAACGCCGTGCTGGCCGACCATCGCGAGCGAGTCCGTCAGCACATCGAGCGAGACGGCCAGCCGGCCCCGCGCGGTGCCCATCATGAACTCGTACTTCTCGAGTTCGTCCTTGCGATCCCAGAAAACGGACATTCGCCTACCATTCCTTTGCGGCAGTGTCGGCTTCGACTGCCTGGGGCGGCCCCTGCCAGCGCAGCACGGGTTTGCGGGCTGCGGCGGTTTCGTCCAGGCGTCGTATGCGCGTCGTATGCGGCGCCGTCTTCACCAGCTCCGGATTCTCGGCGGCTTCGCGTGCGATCTGCTGCAATGCGTCGATCAGCAGGTCGAGTTCTTCGCGAGACTCGCTCTCGGTCGGCTCGATCATCATGGCGCCGTTTACGATCATTGGAAAGCTGACCGTGTACGCATGAAAGCCGTAGTCGATCAGGCGCTTGCCCATATCGCCCGTCTTGACGCCGTTTTTCGCCTGCAGCTTGTCGCTGAAGACGACCTCGTGCATCGAAGCCGTCTTGTACGGCAGATCGAAGTAGCCGTCGAGCTTGGCGCGGATGTAGTTTGCATTCAGCACGGCGTCTTCCGTCGTCTGCCGCAGGCCGTCAGGACCGTTCGCCAGCGTGTAGGCTAGCGCCCGCACAAACATGCCGAAGTTGCCATAGAACATGCGCACGCGACCGACCGACAGCGGACGACCATAGTCGAAGCCGAGCGATCCGTTCGCCTTCGTGACGACCGTCGGCCGCGGCAGGAACGGCTCCAGGATGGCTTTGCATGCGACCGGACCACTGCCTGGGCCGCCGCCGCCGTGCGGTGTTGAGAAGGTCTTGTGCAGGTTCAGGTGCATGACGTCTGCACCGAAGTCGCCCGGGCGCGTCTTGCCAACGAGTGCGTTCATGTTCGCGCCGTCCATGTAGAGCAGCGCGCCCTTGGCATGCAGAATGTCCGCTATCTCGTGGATCTGGCTCTCGAACACGCCAATGGTCGAAGGATTGGTGAGCATCAATGCCGCCGTGTCTTCATCGACGGCGCGGCGCAACTCTTCCAGGTCGATTGCACCTTCAGCATTTGACTTGAGGTTCTGCACCTGGTAGCCGACGACCGCAGCCGTGGCCGGATTGGTCCCGTGCGCCGAGTCAGGAACGAGCACCTTGGTGCGGGCGTTGCCGTTGCTCTCGTGATACGCGCGGATCATCAGGATGCCGGTGAATTCACCATGCGCGCCAGCGGCTGGCTGCAGCGTGATTGCGTCCATGCCGGTGATTTCCAGCAGGCAGTCCTGCAACTGCTTCATGATGCCGAGCGCGCCCTGCGACAGCGACTCCGGCTGGTACGGGTGCGCCTCCGCGATGCCTTCGAAGCGTGAGACAGCCTCGTTGACGCGGCCGTTGTACTTCATCGTGCACGAACCCAGAGGGAACATGCCGAGATCGATAGCGTAGTTCCACGTTGACAGGCGCGTGAAGTGGCGGACGATCTCTATTTCACTCAGTTCCGGCATCGCGCCCAGACCGTCGGTGCGGACGGCTTCGCCCAGCAGCGCCGCGGCGTCGACGGCCGGCACATCCAGCTCGTCCATGCGATATGCCTTCTTGCCTGGTGAACTCTTCTCGAAGATCAAGCCTTCGTTCTGGCTGGTGTGCGTGGTTGCCTTGCGCGGTGTGCCTACGAATGGTGTATCTGCCATGGGTGTGCCTCTAAGCGTTCTGCAGTTCGGCTGCGTGTTGCATGATTGCGGCTTCGCACGCTACCGGAAAGTTCACGGAGTTTGCGATGAAACATTTTTCGTGCGCGATGTGGTGCAGTTCCTGTGCCTTCGCCGTGTCAGCTCCCTCGGCGACCGTCACCTGCGGACGCAACGTCACGTTGGTGAAGCGGCCCGCGTCGTCGCTGCCCAGTTCCATCGTGCCGACAGCGTCGTCGGTATAGTCCAGCACGACGATGCCGGCGTCCGCGCACAGGTGCAGGTACGACAGCATGTGACACGACGAGAGTGCAGAAAGCAGCATCTCCTCGGGATTCCACTTGCCAGCGTCACCACGGAAGGTCGGATCGGAAGAACCGGCAAGCGTTGGCTTGGCCTCGACTGCAAGGTCGTACGAGCGGTCGTAATCGCGATAGCCGGAAGTACCGGTGCCGCGGTTACCGGTCCAGCGCAGGCTCGTGGCGTAATGGTGGTTTCTGCCGATCATGCTCCTGCCTCCTTAGAACTCAATGACTTTCCCATCAGTGGATTGGAAGCTGCCGACCTCGGGTGTGTCCAGGTCTTCCGCGCGCAGGCTCAGCGCGAAGACGGTGCCATTTTCAAACTCGATAGTCAACGACCGGCCTTCGCTCAGGTCGGCCTCGGTCACGGCCTCGCCTATGGTGGAGCAGAGAGCGTCGCGATACCCGGGCTGGCCGAATGCGACAGAGATGGCATCCGCATCGGCGACATCCGGCCACACGAAGAGCACCAGCAGCGCCTCACCAAAATGGAGTTGCACGTAGTCTTCTACAAACTCCACCGCGGTCAGATGCTCGCCGGCGAGAGTGTCCAGGCTCACGCGTGCACCAGTTCTTGCACGCTGCTGGCTATGGCCTGAACTGCCTCTGCGACGGCGTCGATCTGCACCCGCGTGGTCAGCTCCGTGGCGCACCACAGCGAAGCGTTTTCGCCTAGTTCGGGGTACCACTTCGAGAGCGACAGACCACCGATGATCTTCTTCTCGAGCAGCGCGGCACTCATCTGGTTTGCCGGTTCAGGTGTAGTCAGCACGAACTCGTTAAAGCGCGGAGCGCCATCGAACAGCAGCTTCGCTCCTTCAGCCTTCGCGAGCGATAAGGCAGTGAAGTGAGCCTTCGCAAGATTCTGCTCTGCGAGTTCGCGCAGACCCTTGCCGTAGACCGTCAGGAAGATCGTCACCATCAGCGCGACAAGCGACTGGTTGGTGCAGATGTTGCTCGTCGCCTTTTCGCGGCGGATATGCTGCTCGCGCGTGGATAGCGTCAGCACGAAGCCACGGCGGCCCTCGGTATCAACAGTCTGCCCGCAGAGGCGGCCTGGCATCTGTCGCAAGAACTTCTCCTTGGCCGCGATCACGCCGCAGTATGGTCCGCCATAGCCCACCGCAACACCGAAGCTCTGCGCTTCGAGGGAGACGATGTCAGCTTCGGCCGGCGGCTTCACAACGCCGAGCGAAACCGCCTCTGCGATCGATACAATCAGTAGCGCGCCCTTGGCATGGGCGATCTCCGCGACGGCCGCGACGTCTTCAATCGTGCCAAAGAAGTTAGGTGACTGGATCAGCACGCAGGCGGTGTCGCTCGTGATGGCTGCATCCAGAGCGTCAAGATCCACCCGGCCGTTCTTCGTATAGCTGACTTCGCTAGTCGGAATGCCCTGGTGCTGCGCGTAGGTGGCGAGCACCTCGCGATACTCGGGATGCACCGTCCGCGCAATCACGGCGGCATTGCGACCGGTCACGCGGACGGCCATCATCACGGCCTCCGCAGCGCCGGTGCTGCCGTCGTACATGCTGGCGTTAGCGATGTCCATGCCCGTCAGCTCGCAGATCATGGTCTGGAACTCGAACAGTGCCTGCAGCGTGCCCTGCGCGATTTCAGGCTGGTACGGCGTGTAGCTGGTCAGAAACTCACCGCGCTGCGACAGGGAATCGATCAGCACAGGCCGATAATGGCGATACGCGCCCGCACCCAGAAAGCTGCTGTAGCCAGTAGCGTTTTGCGAGGCGAAGAGCTTGAACGCCTCCACTACCTCGTGCTCGCTGTGCTGGCGCGGCACATTCATGTCGCCGGTCAGTCGGTACTCGGCGGGAACGGTGGAGAAGAGGTCGTCGATCGACTCGACGCCGATCTCCTTCAGCATGGCCGCGCGATCCGCGGGCGATTTAGGTAAATAGCGCATAGTCTTGACCTTCCAGATGCTCTGCCGCGCAATCCCGTCGCAGCCCGGTTTGGCTGTGTGTGCCGCGTGGGATGCGAAGGCTGTCGCGTTTCATCTCACACACGGCATGCCGCGCGTTTAGTGTGCGGACTCTTCCGCGACGTACTTGTCGTACGCCTCGGCATCCAGCAGGTCGCTCAGCTCGGCGGGATCAGTCAACGTCAGCTTCAGCAGCCAGGTATTATTCGCGTCAGCGTTGATCGTCTCAGGCGCAGAGGTCAGGGCTTCGTTTATCTCCGTCACGGTGCCGGATGCTGGCGCGTACACATCGCTGACAGCCTTCACGCTCTCGACCGAGCCGAGCGAAGACTTTTTGCTGAGTTGCTGGCCCACCTTCGGCAGGTCGACGAAGACGATGTCTCCCAGCAGGTGCTGTGCGTACTCCGTAATGCCCACGGTCGCGTTCGCGCCGTCAGCTTCGATCCACTCATGCTCTTTGGTATAGCGATAGTTTGCCGGGTAGCTCATACCTTCGATTCTAAAGCCGGGTTGTCCTGCAGAGGACCTAAGCGGTGGAAAGCGCGGTCGTTTACCGTCTCACACTACTTTGACGGACTGGTGTTGGTGGCACTCTCCGGTACCTGGGGACGCCAGGTCGATGCCCACTTTGAGGGCTTCGAGCCCATCGTCACATGCAGCGTCGATCCTGCCTGAATCTGTTCCCACGTGATGACCGGACGATCGAGCGGTTTGCCGTCCAGTGTTGCGGTCTGGATGTAGACGTTCGCCTTTGAATTGCGGTCGGCTATCACTGAGAACGTCTTGCCGTTCGCAAGCTTCAGGCGCATCTTCGCGAACAGCGGACTGCCGATCATGTAATCGCCTGATGCCGGATTAACCTGGTACATGCCAAGCGCGGTAAACAGGTACCAGGCAGACATCTGGCCGCAGTCATCGTCGCCGTCGAGGCCCGCGGGAATCGGGGCGTACTCCGCGTAGGCAATCTCGCGGACCTTTGCCTGCGTCTTCCAGGGCTGACCGGTGAAGTCGTACAGGTAGCCGTAGTGGTGGCTTGGCTCGTTCTTGTGGACGTTGTGGCCTCCACTGAAGTGCAGATCAAGTTGCCTGCTGGCGGCTTCGGGACCGCCCATCAGCTGCATGATCCCGGCGGTGTCGTGGAAGGGAGCCCACGTGTAGACCCACGCGTCACCTTCGGTCCAGCCGGAGACGGAGCGGTTGCCCGGATCGTCGCGCGACCCGCCAATAGGAGCCCACCTGCCGTCTGACCTCTTGCCGCGCATCAGACCGGCCGATTTGTCGAACAGGTTGCGATCGTTCAGCGAGCGCTTCAAAAAGAAGCGGTAATCCTCATCGCGCCCGAGTGCCTTCGCGATCTGAGCGACGCACCAGTCGTCGTAGCTGTCCTCGAGCGTGCGGCTGCTGGCCTCATCCGTCTTGTCCGTCGGAACAAAGCCCAGAGTTTTGTAGTAGGTCAGGCCGGCGCGCGCTTCGTAGGGCGTGTGCTCTTCGCGATCCAGCCATCGGCGCGTCGTGTCGCCGTCAGGCGGCGTCATGGCGTCCTTGTAGACAGCCTGCCAAGCAAGGTTCCGGTCAAAGCCGTTGAAGCCCTTACGGATGGCTTCGGCGACCATGCTGTCGGCATGCGTGGCGATCATAATGTTGGTATAGCCCGGGTTGGGCCACTTGGGCATCCATCCACCCTCTTTGAAGTCCTGCAGCAGCGCGGTGATCATGCCGGGGATGCGCTCGGGCGCGACCAGCGTCAGCAGGCTGTGCTCCGCGCGAAACGTATCCCAGATGGAGTAGTCGGTGTAGGACTCACCCGCGTGCACCGCGTCGTCGAAGGCGCTGTAGTAGTGGCCGCCCTCCGAGAAGACGCGCGGGTACAGCAGCGCGTGGTATAGCGCGGTGTAGACGGTGCGCTGCTCCTCAGCGGTCGCGCCCTCGACAGACAGGTTGCCCAGTTTGGCGAGCCATGTGGAATGCAGCTTCGCGCGTACTGCGTCGAACTCCCATGCGGGAATCTCCTCACGCAGGTTCTGGCGAGCCTGGTCGACGCTAAGGAACGAGGTGCCGACACGGACCTCCACAATGGTCGGGCCGGCGCTGCGCTTAAACGTAACGGTCGCACCACGCGCACCGGCGGTGCCTTCGCCATAGGTGCTGCCGTCCTGTGCAATTTGCCGGAACTGCGCTACGAAGTAGCCGCTGAAGTGCGGCAGCGCCGACGGTCCCAGGTTCCTGTCGATGCGGTCTGGATTAGTCCCGGTGATCTCGTTCTTCGCTTTATCGAAGCTGGCTTTGCCATCGATCCCTGGCCGTGAGGCCTCCAGCAGGATGCGTGGCTGCGCGCCCTGGGGGAACGTGAAGCGCAGGTACACACAGCGTTCCGTGGCGGTCATCTCCGCGTGAATGACGGCGTTTGCACCACCAATCTGCTCCTTACGGCCATTCATGGTTGTTGCCAGATCGACGAAGTAATAGTCCGGATGGGAGACCTCGTGCGAGTGACTGAACGCAAGCGCCCGCGCCTGCGGTTCGGTCTTGAGCGCGCCGACCTCAGGCATCAGAGTCACATAGCCGAAATCGCCCATCCAGATGGCCGGCTGGTGCGTCCCCATGAAGCCTTGGATCGTGGTGTCGCTGTACTCGTACGAGGTGACGCTCAGACGATTCTGCCGCGTCTGCGCGGTCCAGTTCGTCATGCCAAACGGCGCAGTCACAAACGGCATGGTGCCCCCATAGCCGATTGGCCCGTGCCCCGTCCCGATCATTGGGTTGACCAGGTCGACCACGTCCTGCGCGTGCATCGAGCAGCCACAAAGGATGAAAGCCAGCAGCAGGCTGAACGCGCGCGAGGGGGGCAGAAACACCATGGCGGAACCATATCGCGTGCAGTCGGGCAGGGCAACTTGCACACGGTCTTCCCTCCCATCCGTCATCCTGAGCAAAGCGAGCGACCCCGCACGCGTTCCGCCCGACACCACATCCTGAACCTTTCGGCCTTACTATTTAGCGGCGGTGTAGCAGCGGAGCGTCATGGGATGTTTCGCTCCGCCCAGGATAGCGGTGCATGATGAATCGCTTGGTTCGATATCGAATCAATTCATACGGAGGGCAACATGGAATCCATCGTTGGTCTGCATCATGTCACGGCAATCGCATCCGATCCGCAGCGGAATCTGGACTTCTACACCGACGTGCTCGGCTTGCGTTTCGTCAAGCGCACCGTCAACTTCGACGACCCGGGCACGTATCACTTCTACTTCGGCGATGACGCCGGTTCTCCGGGCACCATCATTACGTTCTTTCCGTGGCCGGGCGCGCGTCGCGGAGTCGCCGGTGCAGGTGAAGTGACCCACACTGCTTTTGCTATCCCACGCGCGTCGATAGCTTACTGGCAGCAGCGTCTGCAGGCGAAGGGCGTGCTGGTAGAGCATACCGGCCGGCGTTTCAACGAAGAGGTTCTGACCCTCGCCGACCCGGACGGCATGAAGCTTGAGATCGTCGGGACAAGCGACGCGCCCCTGGCCAGCAAAGCTCCCCGCACGGCAGATGTTCCTGAAGAGCACTCGATCCGCGGCTTCTTCGGTGTCACCATGCTGCAGCGCGACGCAAGGGCAACCGCCGAGACGCTTGGCTGGATGGGCTTTGAGCAGATCGGCAGCGAAGGGAACCGCATCCGCTTCGCCGCGCCGAACGGCAGTGCGCTGGGCAACCACATTGACGTGGTGATCGACCCGAAAGCGAGCCATGGTCGCAGCGGCGCAGGGTCGGTGCATCACATTGCCTTCCGCACGCCGAACGACGCATCGCAACTGGCGTGGCGCGACGTCATCGCACAGCGGCTGTCCGTCACCACCGTGCAGGACCGCGACTACTTCCACTCTATCTATTTCCGCGAGCCGGGAGGCGTGCTGTTTGAGATGGCGACGGACACACCCGGTTTCGCCATTGATGAGCCGATCGAAACGCTTGGCGAAGCGCTGAAGGTTCCTGCATGGCTCGAGCCGCAACGCGCCCAGCTTGAGAAGCGGCTCGCACCGCTCACACTGCACAAGGCGGTGCTGGCATGAGGGGAGCAACGGTAAACAATCCGCATGCCGCAGGGGAACTGCTGCATGCGGGTGCTTCGCTCGACGTCGCGACGGGAGCGGTGATCCTGCTGCACGGCCGCGGCGCCTCGGCCGGCGACATTCTCTCGCTCGCATCGACGCTTGAACAGCCCGGCGTGGCGTACCTTGCACCCCAGGCGGCCGGCAGCACGTGGTATCCGCAGTCATTTCTTGCGCCCCGAGAGCAGAACGAGCCTTGGCTCACCTCGGCTCTCGACCGCGTCGAGCAGATCGTACGCTCGCTCCAAAGCGCGGGCATGACGCGCGCGCAGATCGTGATCTGCGGATTTTCCCAGGGGGCGTGCCTTTCGACGGAGTTTGTCGCATCGCACCCGGCGCGCTTTGCCGGCGTGATCGCCTTCACGGGCGGGTTGGTTGGACCGCCTGGAAGTGACCTGACGCATGCAGGTAATCTTGCAGGTACGCCTGTGCTGTTGAGCAGCGGCGATCCCGATCCACATGTTCCATGGGTCCGCGTACAGCAGACCGCCGACGAACTTTCGCGTATGGGAGCGCAGGTCACCATGTGCCGTTACCCCGGTCGTCCCCACACCGTAAGTGCTGAAGAGATAAGTGATGCGCGCGTGTTGCTGGAGCAGGCATTCCGATAATCTGTTTGGGCAAGCGAAACAATCGAGAGAAGGTGCTGCACGATGGCTGAGCCAGCGGAAGGCGAACAGCTTGTCGGAGATGGAACCAGCGCAGCCAGTCTATGGCTGGTGATGGCCAAAGCCTACCGGTCAATGCAGGTGTACGTCGAGAGCAGCATGGCAGAGATGGGCATCGGCATGAGCGACTTCATGATCCTCGAGGCGCTGCTGCATAAGGGGCCCATGAGCATGTCGCAGATTGGTGAGAAGGTGCTGTTGGCGAATCCTTCCATGACGGCAGCAGTCGACCGGCTGGCTCGCCAGGGCTTCGTCACGCGTAGTTGCCCGACAGAAGGGGACCGCCGAGTTCGCACCGTGGAACTGACCACCTGCGGACGCAAGCTGATACGCAAGATCTTCACGCAGCATGTCGAAGACCTCGAAGGGATTATGCAGGGTGTGTGCCCCGAGCAGCGGGCCGCGTTGCGCGCGGGGCTGAAGAACATTGGGCTCGCTGCAAAGGCCAAGACGGAACAGGCTTAGTTCTTCGCATCGCCGCTCCCTCCCTTGCTACAGATCAGTTGAAGGCACAGGGCAGTTGGAGTGAAGCTTAAGCCTGCGGTGCAGCAGCCGGCTTGCGAACCCGCTTGTAGAAGGGCATCGGAATCACCTTGGCCTTGACCAGGTTGCCGCGAATCGCGACTGTGACCACGTTGTCCAGCGTCGCTTCTGCAGGCGGGACGAAGGCCATGGCGATGTTTTTCTTGAGGGTCGGCGACGGAGATCCGCTGGTGACCACGCCGATCTCTTCGCCCTCAAGCGTGTGGACGGGATAGGCATCCCGAGCGATGCCGCGGTCAATCATCTCAAGGCCGACAAGCTTGCGGGCAGGCTCGCTTGCACAGGCAGCCAGCAGTGCCTGCTTGCCGATAAAGTCCGCTTCCTTGTCCAGCTTGCAGTAGCGGTTGAGACCTGCTTCGAAGACGTTGATCTCGTCGGAGATCTCATGGCCGTAGAGAGCCATGCTCGCCTCTAGCCGCAGCGTGTTGCGCGCTCCCAGGCCTGCGGGCACAATGCCGAACTCCTTGCCTGCGTCGAACACCTGCTTCCATACGCTTGCGCTCGTTGCCTCGTCACTCGGCACGTAGATCTCAAAGCCATCTTCCCCGGTGTAACCCGTGCGGGCGATCAGCACGTTATAGAAGCCAGCGACCTTACCCCAGGTAAACCAGTAGTTTTTGATTGTGGACAGGTTCGTGTCGGTCAGCTTCTGCAGCGTTTCCTCTGCGCGCGGACCCTGAATCGCGATCTGCGTGTACATGTCGCTGAAATCGTTGATGTGAACCGACGGCATGCCGCCAATCGTCCTGCGAACCCACTGAATGTCCTTCTCGCGCGTGCCCGCGTTGATGACGATCAGGTAGTCGTTCTCGCTAAGCTTGTGCAAGACCACGTCATCGACAAAGGTGCCCTCGGGCGTCAGCATGGCAGAGTAATGGGCCTGACCGATCTGCAGCTTGCTGGCATCGTTCATCAGCAGCTTCTGGACGGCATCGAGCGATCCCGGTCCGCGCAGCTGAATGCAGCCCATGTGCGATACGTCGAACACGCCGACGGCAGTGCGGACGGCGTGATGTTCAGCGACCAGGCCGCTGTATTCCACGGGCATCTCCCATCCGCCGAAATCAACCATCTTTGCGCCCAGCGCCTTGTGTGTTGCGAAGAGTGCGGTGCGGCGAAGAGCGGAAGAAGCGTCGGACATGAGGCCTGCCTTGGAGCGTTGTATCGCGGAACCCTGATTCACGTCCCGCCGATTTCGATGGTATCGCGAGCGGGTCTGCGTGCATCGAATGCCCGGGTACGTTGTTCATGCGAGTTTTGTCGTCCGTCGGCGCTGCGGCAGTTCTGTTGATGAACCTCCGTATGCCGGCGCAAACGGCAGATCGTTCCGCCGCACCTCCGCCCCCTGCTCTTGCGGCGCCGCCCGCGCACAGCGGCAACTACTTCATCTCGAACGGCGAGTTGATTGTCGCTCCGGGCCTGCGCATCCCGAACGGCAATGTGCCGTGGGCGTTGGATACGGTCGGGGGCAAGCAGGTCTTAGTACCGATCCACCATGCAGAACTGACAGCATCGGGCAGTACTGCCCCGGGCACGCTGGACGGTGCTGCGTCGCGCACACCGCTGCATTCCGCCTCGCCTTCGTTCTTCATCCACACCAGCGACCGCACCGAAAACACGGGCGATTCAGGACGGGGCACGCCAACAGGCTGGGCGTTGCTGGCAGCGCAGGTCTCGGGCCCGCAGCGCACCGTGGCTCGTGTGAAGTTCGCCGATGTGAACGCGGCAACAGTCTGCACAGCGCCTGTCCTATGCACAGTTGCAGAGTCTTTGCCGGATGGATGGCTGCGCATAACTCCCCGCGACCCGCTGCCAGTAGGGGAGTACGTGTTGCTGCCTGTGCCTCGTACGGCTTCGTCCCAATCTCCGTTGGTGTACGACTTCACCGTGGACGCGGACGCTCCCGCGGCGAAGGATGCAGTAGCGCCGGGACAGAACCTGGACGCGCAGCAAACCGCAGGCAAAAAGAAAAAACACTAAGAGTTGGTCCGGGTGCTACAGGTCTCGCTTCTGAGACATGGGTTTAGACCAACTTTGATTTGCGAACGAAAGCGATCCGACGTCTCAAATGCGAAACTGACGTCCGACTCGGAGCAGACGCTTTTCAGCGACTCGCTCGTCTCGCCCGCATGAAGCTGCTGACTGCGAAGTAACTGAACAGTGCAGCCAACGCGCAATACCCGTAAAAGCGGTGCCGCTCAGCCGGCAGGCTGCTGAGGGCATTTGCCCGCGAGTGCCACACTCCAAGCAGGAAAGAAAAGGCAAACAGGGCAAAGAAGCTGCCTGTCAGCTCGTGCCAGAGCGCGCGAGAGGCTCGGCGTAGCGGTGCGGTGATGCCTGCTCGCGCCGCGTTCAGCGCGGGCCGCAGGGGGCCTGGAGAGAACGCCACTCGTGTTCGTTCCGGGCTGCGGGGAGTTTCAATCGTACCGGGGCGTGGCGGTAACTGGACCGGCGACCTGGTATCCGGCTGGGGCGACGGAGCAGACGCTGCATCTACCGCTTCCATCGCTGTCCGGGCGGCAAGCCGGGCGCCTTTGCCCAGTACACGACCTAGCCTGACACGATCCATAAAACGATTCTACGGGGCGCGAGACGACGCATCTGCAGGGCACCGCAGGTGCCGCGGCTGCATCCAAATCCGAATTGCCTTTCACGCGACATGAAGAGGCTGGAGGAGACGAATGAAGAGCTGGTTTCTGGTAATTGGTGGAGTCTGCGCGGCGGCTGCCGGATGGATTGTATGGGGTCCTAAGCGGGTGCAGCCGGTACAAGAACTCGCGCATCAGCTTGAGAATGCGTGGGCCGACCACCACACACGCGTCTGACCAGGGACCGTGTGCGATAAGGTAGATATGACCGGCCGGAGTGGTGCCGAAGTGTTATACCACTGTGAGCGGGAGAGAGGTGGCCATGGATAAACGCATTAACGCACGCATCAAGGAGCTGATCGGTCAGCTGGGCGAGGCCATCCATGAATCCGTCTCAGAATCGGAGCAGATCTCCGGCGTTGTGCGCGAGATACGCGAAGAGGGCTTCGATGTGCTTCTCATGCTGGAGGCCACAATAGGCCTGAATGAAGTGACAGCCGAGGCAGATGAGGCCGATGAAACTATCCCCGGCGAGCCTTTTACCCACAACGATGTCAGCTTTTTGAAGTCGCTCCGGATCTCCCTGCCCGAACACGCAGGCGACTCGGAACCAGGCGAAGAGAGCACCGATTAAGGCTTAAGTCCGGGCCGTCTCGGTCAGCGGGGCGATTCCTCATGTGGGACTGTTAGCATCCTATCGACGTTGCCGCAGCACAGCTTTGCGGCGCAAGCGACTTTGCTGCATGGGGAACTGACATGAAAGACACACTTGGAGTGCTGCTGGCGGGTGGCGCCGGCGAACGGCTGTTCCCACTCACCAAAGAACGGGCCAAACCTGCGGTCCCGTTCGCAGGCCAGTACCGCATCATCGACATCACTCTCTCCAACTGCATCAACAGCGACTTGCGCAAGGTCTACATCATGACCCAATACAAGGCGCTGAGTCTGAACCGGCACATCCGCGAGGGCTGGGGTCCCGTGGTCGCAAACGAACTCGGTGAGTTCATAGAAATTCTGCCGCCCATGCAGCGCGTAAATCGAAACTGGTACCAGGGCACCGCCGACGCGGTCTACCAGAACATCTACTCCATCGGCTCTGAGGAACCCAAGTTCGTCATCATCCTTTCGGGCGATCACATCTACAAGATGAACTACGCACTGATGATGGATCAGCACTGCCGCAGCGGTGCCGCTTGCACCATTGCCACGCTGCCTGTTGATCCGGATGAAGTCGCCGGCTTCGGTGTTGTTGAGGTAAGCAAGAGTGGCGAGGTCATTGGCTTCCAGGAGAAGCCGAAGACCACCAGCGTCCGATCGCCCTTCAACCCAGAAAAGGTTGATGCTTCGATGGGCATCTACATCTTCAACACCGATGTTCTGCTGCCCGAACTGATGGTTGATGCCGAAGACCCCGAGTCGAAGCATGACTTCGGCCACAACATCCTGCCGAAACTGCTTGGGCGGTACAAGGTCTCAGCCTTTAACTTCGTCGATGAGAACCGCAAAGAAGCGCTGTACTGGCGCGACGTGGGTACGCTCGACGCCTATTACGAGGCTAACCTCGACATCGCGTCCGTCTCGCCGACGTTCAACCTGTACGACAAGGACTGGCCTATGCGTACACGGCCGACGCAGTATCCACCGGCGAAGTTCGTGTTCGGCGAAATGGGACGTACCGGCATGGCAATCAATTCCGTTGTGTCGCCGGGCTGCGTGATCTCCGGTTCAGCGGTGCGGCAAAGCGTCCTGTCCCAGGACGTGCGTGTGAACTCTTACTCGGACATCGACTCTTCGGTGATCTTCACCCATGTCAACATCGGCCGCCACTGCCGCATCCGGCGCGCCATCATCGATCGTGATGTCCACATCCCAGACGGCACCGTGATCGGCTATGACGCGGATGAGGATCGCAAGAAGTATCACGTCACGCCGAGTGGTCTGACGGTCGTGACGCGGGATATCTCTCCGTATGAAAACCCGGTATCGGCTGAGTTTATGCAGACGATGTAATTGGAAAACCGGGAGATAGAAAGCAGCCGCAGAGATCATCTCTGCGGCTTCTTTGTTGGACCGTCATCCTGAGCGAAGCTACGATCCCAGCCAGAAAAGCTTCATGCGGAAGTGCTGATACAGGCTTGCAAGACCCTCTTCTAACAATTCGGACGCGGCAGCTCTACCGAGCACCGAACCGATAGATCACGCCGCCCGAGACGTACACGTACTCCCGCAGCTCCGTCCCGAAGTGTTCGAAGACAATCTCTGGAGAGAGCCGGATCGCCAGGTGTGCCGAACGGTTGAAGTCGAGACTACCGCCTGCGACTCCCATGGCCGCCGTGCGGTTGCTGTAAAGTCCCGTGACGCCGTCGAACACGGCCGTGTTCAGGCCCGGGTTGCTATGGTCAAACTGACCGTAGGTCACGCCTGCCAGCGCGTGCAGATTGACTCCAACATGCTGGTTGCCGAACCAGTGATACTGCAGGCCTCCCATGCCGATCGTCTGCGAGACCAGCGGACGCGTCTGGATGCTGGGCGAGGTAGCCTGTGCGCCTGGCAGCACCGGCGTGGTGCCTGCGTCGTAGCGAGCGTCCGCGGCGATGCCGTACTTCGGTGTGAGCCAGTAGGTTGCCATAACCTCGCCGCCGCCCATGTTGTAGCGCTTCGGCAGGTTCTGTCCGGCCTGGCCGTTTAGAAAGTTTATGCCGCCGAAGACCTCGTACTTCTCTGTGTAGGTGACAGGCGGTGGCGGGCGAAAGGTGTCCTGAGCCCGCGCGACAGCGGCGGCGGCAAAGGCGCTGGCCGCCACAATGGCAACAGTGAAGACGGCGCGAACGGTGTGCGAGGCGGTTTGCCTTGAGACGATGTGCCCTGCGTTGTTTTGCCTTTCGAGGGGCAGCCCGGCGCGAACCGGCCGGGGACGGGTGATATGCATGTTCCTCCACTGCTTGCGACACCCAAGGGCCTGCCGCGACTCGCGTTGTTCAGGCGATCGCAACGGGTGCTGCTCTTCTAAAGATATACCGCCGGGCGTGCCTGTACCGGCGCGATTGCAATGCCGAGTTTGTGCGACAATGGGCAGGATGAGATGCGGGTCGCACGCCCGCTCCACCTGGAGGCTTCCATGCTCAACGACCTGTTCCAGCCCATGCACCTGCTCATCATCGGCCTCGTGGTGGTCGTGTTCTTCGGCGGCAAGAAGCTGCCGGAACTCGGCAAAGGCCTCGGCGAAGGTTTGAAGGGTTTCAAGGAAGGCCTCAAGGGCGTCACCGACGACGCAAAGAACGATGCGCATGTCGTTACGCCCGCGCCTGAGACCAAGGAAACTATCACCAAGTAGTTCAAGGCAAATGGCGGCAAAATCGCTTGCCCGCCTTTGCGCATCTCAACGGGCATTTGCATGAAAGCGAGCAGCCCGCGTTGAAGATCGATTCTCCCTACCGGATCGCCCCCAGAAGCAAAGTTCATCTCAAGGACCTCGCCACCGATGACTGCGGTGGCTTCGATGGTCCTGACGCCGCAAAGGCATCTATGGACAAGCACCGCGAGCAGATCGACAGTCTGCAGGAAGTACTGTACGCCGGGGCTGAGCAGGGCCTGCTCATTGTTCTGCAGGGAATGGACACGGCAGGCAAAGACGGCACGATCCGCCATATCTTCTCAGGTGTAAACCCGCAGGGCTGCGACGTCACCGCGTTCAAAGTGCCCACACCGCTTGAGGCGCACCACGACTTCTTGTGGCGTTGCCATGCTGCAGTGCCGCAGCGCGGCATGATCGGCATCTTCAACCGGTCGCATTATGAGGACGTCCTGTCGCCGCGCGTTCACGGTCTCATGAAAGATAAGACCGCACATCAACATCTGGATCAGATCAACGAGTTCGAGTCGATCCTGGTAGATAACGGCATTGGCATTCTGAAGTTCTTTCTGCACATCTCGCACCAGGAGCAGACAAAGCGCCTGAAGGCCCGCATCGACACGCCGGACAAGCATTGGAAGCTCTCTGCGAGCGATTTTGCCGAGCGCAAGTTCTGGGACAAGTACCAGGCGTGCTACGAAGACATCTTCGAACGCACCAGCAAGAAGCATGCGCCCTGGTTCGTCATCCCGGCAGATCACAAGTGGTACCGCAACGTGGCCATCTCAGGCATCCTTGCGGACACCCTGGAAGCCATGAAGCTGCAGTATCCGAAATCAACGCTCGACGTCTCCACGCTCAAGCTATAGCGTGACAAAGATCACGGCGACCAGTGCCAGCGCCATGCCCCAACGCTGCCTTGCGGTGGTCCGCTCCTTCAGCAGCCACGATGCCAACAGAATGGTCGATGCCGGATAGATTGAAGCCAAGACCGCGGCTACATCCAGGCGTCCGGCGCGCGTTGCCGCCAGAAAGCTAAGGTTACCGCCCGTATCCATCGCCGCCCCAGCCACGATCCACGACAAGGTGCGGAAGTGTTGAACCGGCTCAACAGAAGCCTTCAGCCCGGAAGAAGTCAGCAGGACGACGATAAGCAGCAGCGCAGCCGTGAAGCCGCTGCCGATGCGAGCGGTGCCCATGGCCCAGAGCACACCGGACGTTGCGGCATACTTCAGCGAAACGAAGTACACACCAAACCCGATTCCGCTGAGTGTTGAGAGCACCATCGCCTTTCGGGAGGCTCCCGCGCCAGGACCGCTCGTGCTTGCGATTAGCCAGATTGCTGCCCCTGCGAAGGCGAACCCCAGCAGCCGACGGAAGCCGGGCGAACCTTCAGTGAAGCCTGAAACTGCCGCCGGAACGGCAGCGCACAGCAAGCCGCTGATGGCTGCAGCGGAGCCCATGTGGCCGTCAGCAAGTGCAATGTAAAACGCCACAAGTGAGATTCCGGACAGCGCTCCGCCACCGATCGCCCAAACCAGCGGCGTGCCATGCGGGAAGGGCTCGCCGCGGGCGGACGCCAGCGATCCGACCAGCAGCAGGCTGAGAATGTGCCCCACAACGACAACGATCAGTGCTCCACGAACATTGCCGCCAAACCGCTTGACCGCGATGGAGCCGGCAAAATCGCCACCACCCCACAGTGCCGCAGCCAACAGCCCGAGGACGGCGTTCGCCTCAAAGATCAGCGGCATGCGTCCGTATTACCGCGGAGCGGTCGTGTTGGTCACGCCACCGCCGGTGCGCAGTACATTCTCCGGCATGGGGTAATAACCCTTCTTCGCGATCACGTCCAGGCCGGGTCGCAGCACCTGCACCTCAACCGTACGGAACTTGCCATCGGTAATCGGCTCGTTCGAGTAGTAGCCCACGGTGTACTGCACCCGGACATCCTCGGCGATCTTGGCAAAGCTCGTCTCGATATCCTTCTGACGGAAGCCAAGGATCGCCTCGCCACCGGTCTGCGACGCGTACTGCGGCAGAATGTTTTCGCGCATGGTGAAGGGGATGTGATAGTGGTCGAGAAAGCCGACATACGGCGTCGAGGACTCGCCAACAACCGTTGCATACACCGCGATGTTATTGGTTTGCAGGAACTGGATGTTCCCCTTGTAGGTCGCCTTTGAGCCGTACTCTTTGCCATCGCTGATGACGTAAATGATCCGGCGCCGATCCGTCGGTCGCTTGGCCAGACTCTGCGCCGCCATGAAGATCGCGTCGTTCAGCGTGTGCGTTTCCTTGGTGGTGGTCTGAAAGGTTGATGCGGAGTTACGTACAGGAGCGGTGTTCGGATCGAACTGCTTGCCATTGATGTTGGTGGTCTGCGATAGCGGTCCGTCGGGCGTGTAGAGCTGAGCCTCGCGTCCGGTCCCTTTGGACTGCTGGATGACCGCGGTGATCCGCGAACTTTGCGCGCCGGTGTAGTCCGTGCGCATTGTCGGCCCGTTGTTGTAGGTGAAAATCGCCATCTCGTCATACGGCGTAAACGCGCCCTGCAGAGCGCCGAGCGCAACGTTCACGCGATCCATCACGTTAAACGGCAGGCTCTGATCGATGACGAACGCCACCGAGAGCGGATAGGGATCACTGGTGAACAGACGCGGCTGCTTGCGCAGGCCGTTCTCAAAAATGCGGACTTCGCGCCAGTCCAGCGCCGGTACCAGCGCGCCGCTTTTGTCTTTGACGGTGAAGGGAATCTGCACGAAATTAACGTTGGATCGAATGGTCTGCACGCGTCCACCCGGGCCAAGCTCGGGCTTGATGTCCGGCGCGGGATCGTTCGTAGCGGGAAGTGCATCCGCTGGCGTGGGGGTAGACGCCGGCAGAGTCGATGTGGGAGCAGGCGCGCCGTCATTGTCATCTACCGGCGTGGAACTGGTACTGGCCGTGCTGCCCTTACCGGGCGTGACACTGCCCAGGTTGGGAAGTGTCTGCGGGCGCGGACTGTCCGGGATCGCCTGTGCCTGCGGGTTGTCGGGCAGCGCCTGCGCTCCTGCAAACCGAGCTGAACCTGCAATCACTGCCAACGCACATACCGCTGCTAGACCAACCTTCACCAGAAACTCCTTTTACCCTGCGCTCTCCAGACTACCAGTCAAAAGCGTGGGTAATGCCTCTTGGACGCGGAAGCAGCGACGTTCGTTGTCGGCTCCACTTCTGCGAACGTTCGTAGACCTGCAGGCGGTCTGCTCCGTCAAACGTGGTATGCGCCCGTTGCATCTCGCCCTGCTCTCCACGGTTCTTTTCGCCTCAACGCCGTTTCTTCACGCGCAGGAGGCGCCATCGCCTGGTGGTCCGCCGCCCGCCAGCAACGCCCCGCCGCCCGACCCGCAGACCATTACGGAAGGCCAGACGCTGCGTGTCCGCGTCAACCTGGTGAACACGTATTTCTCCGCGCGCGACAAGGGCGGCTTCCTGACCGGCCTGCATAAAGACGACTGCCAGATCTTCGAGAACAAGGAAGAGCAGACCATCAAAAACTTTACGCAGGAGAAGAAGCTGCCTCTGACGATCGGCATCCTGCTCGATACCAGCGGATCGCAGCAGAACGTGCTGCCGCTGGAGCAGGAAAGCGGCGCACAGTTCCTGAAGGACATGCTCACTCCCAAAGACGAGGCATTCCTGATTTCATTCGACATCAACGTCGACCTGCTGGCCGACTACACTAACAACCCCAGGGAACTGCGCCGCGCCATGGAGAAGGCCCAGATCAACACCGGCGCAGGCACCGGCTCCATCACTGGCAACGTCACGCCCAAGGGCACGCTGCTGTATGACGCCGTCTACCTCGCCACCCACGAGAAGCTACACGACGAAGCCGGGCGCAAGGTACTCGTCCTGCTGACCGACGGCGGTGACCAGGGCAGCCAGGTCAAGCTGAAAGAAGCGATCGAGGCAGGGCAGAAGGCGAACGCTATCATCTACGTCATCCTCATCAGCGACCAGGGATTCTTCGGTCAGTACATCGGCTTCAATCCTGCGATGGATATGGACCGACTCGCTCGCGAGACCGGCGGCCGCGTCATCAACATCGGCCACAACGCCAAGAAGCTCGACGAGGCCTTTGCCCAGATCAGCGACGAACTGCGCACGCAGTACCTCGTCAGCTACACGCCCAAAAACGCGAATCTCGACGGCACCTTCCGAAACATCAGCATTACCTGCGGCAAAGACGTAAAGATCCAGGCGCGCAAGGGCTATTACGCAGTTGCGGATTCGAATACCGAATAGCGTCTTAGCAGCCGATTGACACGTCGGCACGTCACCATTAGGCTGTAACAGGCATGACGGTTCGCACGCATCATCACGGACACACGCACCACGCGCATCGCGCGATGGCGGCTGTATCCCGTGACAAGGCGTAGCAAACCAGACGCACACAGGATTCGAAACAGGCCCGCCAGAGCGCACGTCGCCGGCGGGCTTTGTTGTGCCTGCCCTCGTCTGCATCAGGGGCCAGCCACGCAAAGCAAAGGGAGAGTATGAACGACGTAACGATCGACTTCGCAAAGATGGACGGCCTCGTCCCCGGCATCGTGCAGGACGCGACCACCGGCGAGATGCTGATGCTCGGCTTCCTGAATGAAGAGAGCTATCGCAGGACGCTTGAGAGCGGTTTTGTCACCTTCTGGTCACGCACCCGCAGCAAGCTGTGGATGAAGGGCGAGACCAGCGGCAATCGCCTGAAGATCGTCAGCGTCAGCACGGACTGCGACAACGACGCACTCCTCTTCCGCGTACATGTCGAAGGCGACGGCCTCGTCTGCCACGAAGGCACGGTAAGCTGCTTCACCAAAGAGATCGTAAACAAGTAGAAGTGGGTGCCCCATGTCTCGCGTTTGAGACATGGGACGAACGAGTCCCGCGGGTCGAAGGCCTGCTCAAAAACGGAGAGAACGAATGAGCAACAAACTGAAACTCGGCATTCCCAAGGGCAGCCTGCAGGACGCCACTATCGACCTGTTCAAGCGCGCCGGATGGCAGATCTTCCCCAGCGGCCGCAGCTACTTCCCGTCGATCAATGACCCCGAAATCGAGTGCATGCTGGTCCGCGCGCAGGAGATGGCCCGCTACGTCGAACACGGCGCGCTCGACGCCGGCCTGACCGGCAACGACTGGATCCTTGAGAACCTCGCCGACGTCGAACGCATCACGTCGCTTACCTACAGCAAGCAGAGCCGCCAGCGCGTGAAGTGGGTTCTTTGCGTGCCGGAAGACTCCACCTTCCAGAAGCCGGAAGACCTCGCCGGCAAGGTCATCGCAACTGAACTGGTCGAATACACGAAGCGCTACTTTGCTGAGAAGAACATCCCGGTGAAGGTCGAGTTCAGCTGGGGTGCAACCGAGGTTAAGCCGCCCATGCTCTGCGACGCCATCGTCGAAGTCACAGAGACTGGCAGCTCGCTCCGAGCCAACCGCCTGCGCATCATCGAAACCCTGATGGAGAGCGAAACCCAGCTCATAGCCAACAAGTCCGCGTACACCGACCCGTTCAAAAAGCAGAAGATCGACAACCTGTCGCTCATGCTGAACGGAGCGATCAACGCGCTCTCTCAGGTAGGCCTGATGCTGAACGTTCCCAAGGGAAATCTCGACCAGGTGCTCGCGGTACTGCCCGCGTTGTCCTCGCCCACCGTCTCGCATCTCAAGGACGACAACTGGGTCGCAGTCAATACCATCGTCGACGAAACCACCGTCCGCGAAGTCATCCCCAAGCTGAAGGCGGCAGGCGGCAGCGGAATCGTGGAGTACCCACTCAGCAAGGTGGTCTTGTAAGCATCTGCGACGAACTCGTCATCTGAGCGGAGCGCAGCGGAGTCGAAGGACCTGCTCCCTTTCGCGGTAGCACTGCAGTCAGAGGAACACCCATGAAGCTCATCAAAACCACGGGCCGCAACGCCAAAGACGCCTACAAACTCCTCGCTGAACTTGAACGACGAGGCGCAATAAAAACCGCCGAAGTCGAACCCACCGTCCGCAAGATCATGCAGGACGTGCGCAAGGGCGGCGACAAGGCCTTGCTCAAGCTAGCCCAGAAGTTTGACTCACTTGCACCGAAGCAGGCCATCCGCGTCACGCCCGCCGAGATGCAGGACGCGTGGAACGCCACGCCTGAGCCACTGCAGCAGGCCATGCAGACCGCGGCGGAGAACATTCGCAGCTTCGCCGAGCAGCAAAAGGCCGACGAGTGGATGACTGAAAACACGCCCGGCGTGACCGTCGGGCAGATCGTGCGTCCGCTCGAGTCTGTCGGCTGCTACGTGCCCGGCGGCCGCTATCCGCTGCCATCGACCCTGCTGATGACCACCATCCCGGCAAAGGTCGCGGGAGTGCCGCGCATCGTCGTCTGCAGCCCGAAACCCGCGCGCGAAACGCTCGCGGCCGCACACCTCGCGGGCGTCACCGAGATGTATCGCACCGGCGGAGCGCAAGCTATCGCCGCGCTTGCCTACGGCACGGAAACCATTGCGCGCGTCGACAAGATCGTCGGCCCTGGCAACCTCTACGTGACCGCGGCCAAGGTCATTGCATCGAACGAGTGCGGCATCGACATGCCCGCCGGGCCAACGGAAATCGTCGTCACCAGCCAGACCGGCGACGCCGCGGGTATCGCGGCTGACCTCGTCGCGCAGGCCGAGCACGACCCCGAAACACTCGCCGTCTTCGTCACCGCAGACTCGCAGCTCGCCAAGCTCGTCATGAACGAGACCAAGGCGCAGATGGACAAGAACAAGCTCGCAAAAACCTCGTTGAAAGCGCGTGGAACAATCTTCCTCTGCGGGTCAGTCGAAGAGACACACACTATCACGAATCGCCTCGCGCCCGAACACCTTACAGTCGATGCCCTCGCCGACCTCGACTGGGTCACCAACGCGGGTTCGGTCTTCATCGGCAACCACTCGCCGCAGAGCATGGGCGACTACATCAGCGGGCCCAACCACGTGCTGCCCACAGGCCGTGTGGGACGCATGCGCGGCGGCCTCAGCGTGAACGACTTCCTCAAGGTCATTACCGTGCAGAACTACACCGCGGCAGGCCTCGCAACACTCGGCTCCCAGGCCATCGCGCTCGCCGAAGCCGAGGGCCTGACCGCACACGCGCAATCCGTCCGCGTCCGCATGAAAGCAGGGAAGTGATGACCGTGACAACAACTACCGATCCCTCCACTCAACCGGCATCTACTGAAGATTCGTCACTTCGACCGGAGCCAAGCGAAGTGGATAAACCTGCTTCTTCACCAACGCAGACCGCGGGTGCCCCACGTCTCGCTTCTGAGACGTGGGTTTCAAGCCCGCAACCGCGCCGCGCCATCCTCAACATGCCGGAGTACCACCCGCCGCTTGCCGGCCGCACGGCGCTCCGCCTCGACTTTAACGAGAACACCCACGCACCCTCACCCCGCGTCCGCGAAGCCCTTGCAAAGCTGACACTCGAAAGCTTCACGATCTACCCCGAACGCGCGCCAGTCGAGGCGATCGTCGCGCAGCATCTCGGCCTGCAGCCGGAGCAGGTGCTGCTCACTAACGCCGTCGACGAGGCCATCCACATCATTACCTTCACCTTCCTTGAAGAGGGTGACGAGTGCCTGTTCGCCGTGCCGTCGTTTTTCATGTACGACGTGAACACGCTTGCGATGGGCGCCACCGCCGTCCGCATCCAGGCCGACGAGACGCTGGCGTTTCCCTACGAACGCATGCTCGCCGCCATCACTCCCAAGACGAAGCTCATCATCCTCTGCTCGCCCAACAACCCCACCGGCGCAGTCATCACGCGCGAGCAGATCCACGCCATCGCCCATGCCGCACCCCACGCCGTCATCCTCGTCGATGAGGCGTACTACCACTTCTTCGGCGAAACGGTGATGAACGATCTCATCACCACCGACCGTCATCCTGAGCAAAGCGAAGGATCCCTGCGCAGCTCGGACCCGGCAACGCCGCAGGCACCTTTCAGCCACGAATCCGCGATCCCGAAGAACATGATCGTAGCCCGCACCTTCTCCAAGGCGTACGGCCTCGCCAACCTCCGCGTCGGCCTGCTCGCCGGCCCGGTCGAACTGATGCAGCACATGCGCAAGGCAAGCTCGCCCTACAACGTCAACGGAGTCGCTCTCGCCGCCGTCGCCGCCAGCATCGACGACACCGAGTACATCGACTGGTACGTCCAGCAGATGACCACCGGCCGCGCCCGCATTGAGAAGGCGCTGGACCACATGCGGGTGCCGCACTGGCCCTCCCACGCGAACTTTGTGCTGATGCACATCGGTCCGCGCCACAAGGACTTCGTTGCGCAGATGCGCGCCCGCGGCGTGCTCCTGCGCGACCGCTCCAGCGACCCAGGCCTCGACGGCTGCGTCCGCATCACGGTCGGCGTCGAAGACCAGGTAGACACCGGCATCGCCGCGCTTCGCGACTCGCTCGCCGCTCTAAACTGGACTCCTGCGGAAGTGATCAAACCCGAGATCGAACCGAAAGAGACGCCCGAGTATGAGTGAGAATCAGAACGAGAACGCCAGCGACCTCCACCTGTCGCCCAACACCGTGACCGAACTCGAAGCCGGCATGGAAGGTCATACCCCGGCAGCCGCGACAGAACCGGGTGCCCCACGTCTCGCTTCTGAGACGTGGGACCAGCGCATCGGCACCACCGAACTGGAAGCTGGCACTGAAGGCCACACACTCTCTCAAGACCTATCATTTCGACCGGAGCGCAGCGAAGTGGAGAAACCTACTTCTGCAGCCGCCGCAGAACGCCGCATCGGCACCATCGATCGCGCCACCACCGAAACCCAGATCAAGCTGACCCTCAACCTTGACGGCCAGGGCACGTATCACGTGTCCACCGGCATCCGCTTCTTCGACCACATGCTCGAACTGTTCACGCGGCACGGCGGCTTCGATCTCGATCTGCAATGCACCGGCGATCTCGACGTCGATCAGCACCACACCGTTGAAGACGTGGGCATCGCGCTCGGCGAAGCGTTCGACAAAGCACTCGGCGACAAGAAGGGCATCCTGCGCGCGGGCTACTTCGTCATGGCCATGGACGAGACGCTCGCCGTCGCCGCCGTCGACATGTCCGGCCGCGTCGGCTACGCGGTCGACGACAAGGTGGATGTGCCCATCGTCGGCGACCTGCAGACCGAACTCGTCACCGACTTCTTTGACGGCTTCGCCCGCGGAGGCCGCTGCAACGTCCACGTCAAGACCATGTACGGCCGCAGCAACCACCACAAAATTGAAGCCATCTTCAAAGCCTTCGCCCGTGCCTTACGCGGAGCGGTGAGTCGCGATGAACGAATGAAGGACTTATTGCCTAGTACGAAGGGTTTGCTGTAGCCCGAGATATGTATATGAGAACAGATGAGCGCCGAGTCGTTTACACAGTCGTGGCGCTGAATATCGCTTTGGCTATTTGGCTCGCTCTCACGTTGTGGATGCAGTCTGCTGCGCGGTCGTCCGCACTGCCGATGCATAACCAGCGAGCTTTCGTTATCGATCTCGGGCTCGACATCGTCCTTGTCCTGTCGCTCTTATCTGGTGCTTGGTTGGAATTAAAGCGGCGGCGTCTAGCTGTCTGGCTCAACTTAGTATGGCCGCTGGCTTCACTCATAGCAGCACCCTTACTAGCGTTGGCCAAGCTAAACGGTGACAGTCATCGAAGGCTTGTTGTTGACGAGGTGGTCATCTCAACGATTCCATTCGTCTTTTGCCTCATCTTGTATGGGATTCTTTACCGTTTAGCGTTCAGAAAGGGCCTAGATCATCATCAAGGCGCGGCTGCCAACCGCTCGAGTAAGCTTGATACTTGTGTTCTCTACGCTTCAGTTCTTCTCTTTCTGTACCCAATCGTGACGTACCTTCTGTTCCGCACAGGTGCGATTCGGATAAGAGGAAATGATGGCATCTTCGTGCTTCTTCTGTTTCTCTGCTGCCCTTTAAGCGTCATAACTCTGATCTTCGCGTTGCGAGGTGTCGGACGCAGAAAGAGGATTTCTGTAGCGCTAGCGGCTTTTGCGATCACTCTAAATGGCTTACTCGTGATCCTTGTTGGATTCGCTTATTAGGTCAGTGGGGGACCCTATGATCCAGGTTATCGACTACAAAGCAGGCAATCTCACCAGCGTTGTCAAGGCGCTGGAATACCTCGGTGCGGAGACGCATGTGACGCAGTCGCCCGACGACGTGCGCGGGGCCGACAAGATCGTGCTGCCTGGCGTGGGACACTTCCGTGCGACACAGTTACTGCATGACCTGCAACTGACCGAAGCCACACGGGAGGCCATTGCGCGCGGCGTGCCGTTCCTCGGCATCTGCGTGGGTCTGCAGTGGCTCTACGAGGGCTCCACCGAGGCGGAGAGCACCGACGGTCTGTGCGCGTTCTCCGGCCAGTGCGAGCGCTTCCCCGCGACCTACGACGGAGCCGAACTCAAGAGCCCGCACGTCGGCTGGAACTCGCTTGAAGACATCCGGCCCAACTCGAAGCTGCTGCGCGGCATCGCTCCCGGCGCGTTCGTCTATTACACGCACTCCTGGCGCGCGCCCGTTGATGCCGACACCGCGGCCACTACCCAGTACGGCGGAGCGTTCACCGCAGCCGTCGAACGGGACAATGTGATGGGTGTGCAATTTCATCCGGAGAAGTCCGGTGATACCGGGTTGCGGTTACTTCGTAATTTCGTGGAGTTGTAACCCGTCATCCTGAGCGCAGCGAAGGATCCCGAGGGAGCTGCGGCTGCCACAACGCTTCAAAGTTTTGGGCAGAAAGGTCCGAGCGCCGGCCGCGGGTTCAGCACTGCAGGGGATCCTTCGCTACGCTCAGGATGACGCTGTACGGAAGAAGTTTGATTCCTTCGCTACGCACAGGATGACGCTGCGAGGAAGAAAGAGATCCATGCTGACAAAGCGCATCATCGCCTGCCTTGACGTACGCGGAGGCCGCGTCGTCAAAGGCATTCAGTTTCTCGACATCATCGACGCCGGAGACCCGGCCGAGCTGGCGCATCGCCATGCCGCTGCGGGTGCGGATGAGATCGTGCTGCTCGACATCACAGCCACGCACGAGGGCCGCGGCACGCTGATCGACACCGTGAAGCGCACGGCGGCGGAGCTCTTCATCCCGTTCACGGTAGGCGGCGGCATTCGCAGTGCGGAGGATGCGGCGGCGGTGTTCGATGCGGGTGCGGACAAGGTCAGCATCAATTCCTCAGCCATCGCGCGGCCCGAACTGATTGGCGAGATCGGCGGCAGCTTTGGCGCGCAGGCGGTGATTGTTGCGATCGACGCTCGTCGCAATCCCAGCGCGCCCGATCCGATTACCGACGCCGAGGTCTACGTCAGCGGCGGACGCAAACCTACCGGCCTGCGGGTCGTCGAGTGGGCGCGCGAGGCGGAGCAGCGCGGCGCGGGCGAGATCCTGCTGACCAGCATGGATGCCGACGGAACCCGTGCAGGTTTCGACGACGAGCTGACTGCGGCCGTCTCGCAGGCGGTGCAGATCCCCGTCATCGCCAGCGGAGGGGCAGGGAACGCGCAGCACTTCGCCGACGTCTTTGGACGCGGCAAGGCGGACGCCGCGCTCGCCGCCAGCATCTTTCACTTCGGCGTGACCGACTCATGGGCGTTAAAGCGTGAGTTGGCCCGGCAAGGTGTCCCGGTGCGGTTGTAACTAGGCGATCCCGCACACTCGCAACGCGTGTATGTGTGGCACCCTTCATGTACCTGTCAGATCCGGGTGTCCCATACACGTGCGGCTTTTCGCACGTGTATGGGATTGACTGTCTGCGTTTGAGAAAATGAAGAGATGTTGATTCCTTCGATTGATCTGATGAACGGGCAGATAGTCCAGCTGGTGCAGGGCGAGAAGCTGAAGCTCGCCTTTGACGATTTTGATTACTGGATCGAACGATTCGAGAAGTACCCTCTGGTGCAGCTGATTGACCTCGACGCGGCGATGCGTCAGGGCGACAACCGCTCGCTCATCCGGCAGTTCACCTCGCGTCTGACCTGCCAGGTTGGTGGAGGTCTGCGCAACGCAGACGACGGCAAAGCCATGCTCGACCTTGGAGCAAAGCGCGTTATCTACGGCTCGACGCTGTTCGGCGGCGACAACGCGGGTGATCGCAAGCGGCACCCGGTGATGAATCTCGACTTCGCCGCAAGCCTGAACAAGGCGCTCGGAGAAGAGCAGCTTGTCTTTTCGGTCGACACCAAAGCCGGCAAGGTTGCGGTCAAGGGATGGAAGGAGCAGGTGAACCTGACTCCGGAAGAAGCCGTGACGTGGTTGGAGAATGACTGCGCGGCGTTCCTCTACACCCACGTGGATACCGAAGGAACGATGAGCGGATTCCCAATGGATGTTGCGGCCATCCTGCGCGCGTGCACGGCGAAGCAGCTGATTGTTGCAGGCGGCATCAAGCAACAGAGCGAGGTCGATGACCTGGATGCGATGGGTGTGGATGCTGTCGCCGGGATGGCCGTCTACAGCGGCGCGATGGAGGCGTAACCTCATTTCTCACATGAAAACCTGACTCTTCACGCCGGCTGCGCGCTTTAGACTTTCGCGGTCAATGTGTTTTCAGATATGGTTCTGTCGTATCGCTGCAAATCTTTCCAGGAGTCTGCATATGAAGCTTCAGCGCATTCTTTCGATTGCCACCTTGTTGATCGCCAGTACAGCCATCTCCGCACAGAGCGCTCCGGCGCCTGCGCAAACGCAGAAGTCTGCACCCGTCACCAGCGCTGCTGCCGGTGCAAATCGTAGCTCGCTGCTGGATATCAACACCGCTACTCCGGACCAGTTGAAGCAACTGCCTGGCATCGGTGATGCTTACTCGAAGCGCATTATCGATGGACGTCCTTACGCTGCAAAAACGCAGCTTGTCTCGCGTGGCATTCTTCCAAAGGCAACTTACGATGGCATATCAAGCCAGATCATTGCCAAGCACGCCAAGTAATGATGCAGGACGTTGTCAGAGCCATGTGCAGCAGTTGAGAGCGACGCTGCGACACGGCGCGAAGCTGGAAAGTTGCGCTGAAACAAAGAAATATACTTTCGTCTTTCGTCGCAACTGCGCGATGCCTGCAGTGTTTTCTCCACACGTAAGACGGCTTCTGAACGAGGTCGCACAAGGGAGAACGAACATGAAGATCGCAATCATCGCACTAGCTTCCACCCTCGCAATCGCCGCCACAATGGCGCAGGCACAGGAGTCGAACGCCACCATCAATCAGCGCAAGGCCGATCAGCAGCAGCGCATCGCGCAGGGCGTACGCTCAGGCCAGATGACCGCCGGCGAGACGTCGCATGTCGAGCACCAGGAGAGCGCGATCAACCATGAAGAGCGCAACATGCGCGCGCAGGATAACGGACACCTGACACGCAGCGATCGCTCCACGATTCAGCATCAGCAGAACCAGGAAAGCCGTCGCATCTATCGCGACAAGCACAACTCAAAGGTGCAGTAATCCTGTAGCGAAGTAAAAGGGCAGCCAAGTGGCTGCCCTTTGTCGTACTTGTATTTGACTTACTTCGCTGCGCCGACCGCTTGCTGAACTCCGGCCTTGAGGGCCTCGGCTTTGTCGGTCTTCTCCCATGTAAAGCCTTCGCCGGAACGCCCGAAGTGGCCGTACGCCGCAGTCTGCTGAAACTTGGGCTTACGCAGATCGAGTGTCTCGATGATGCCTTTCGGCGTCAGCGAAAAGTTTTTCCGGACGAGATCTGTCAGGTCCGCCTGATCGACGGTGCCTGTGCCGAACGTTTCGACCAGCACGCTGACCGGCTCGGCAACACCGATGGCATAAGCAAGCTGCACTTCGCAGCGATCGGCGAGGCCTGCGGCAACGATGTTTTTCGCAATGTAGCGTGCCATGTACGCCGCCGAACGATCCACCTTGGTCGCGTCCTTACCCGAGAAGGCGCCGCCCCCATGACGACCCATGCCGCCGTAGGTATCCACGATGATCTTGCGGCCGGTCAGTCCGCTGTCTCCCATGGGTCCACCAACAACGAAGCGGCCTGTTGGGTTGATGTGGTACTTGGTGTCGGCGTCCAGCAGCTCTGCCGGAAGCACGGCCTGGATGACGTGCTCCAGTATGTCGGCGCGCAGCTTGTCCGTTTCGACTGCCTCATCGTGCTGGCTGCTGATGACGACCGCGTCAATGCGCACAGGCTTGTGGTCAGCGTCGTACTCAACTGTGACCTGGCTTTTGCCATCAGGTCGCAGGTAGCCGAGTTTGCCTGACTTGCGGACCTCGGTCAAACGGGCCGCCAGCTTATGCGCAAGCGAGATCGGTGCCGGCATTAGCTCCGGCGTCTCGTTGGTGGCATAGCCGAACATCATTCCCTGGTCGCCCGCGCCGCCGGTATCCACGCCCATCGCAATGTCGGGGGACTGCGAGTTGATCGACGAAATCACCGCGCAGGTGTTTGAATCGAACCCGTACTCCGAGTGCGTATAGCCGATGTCCGCGACCGTCTTGCGGACGATCTTCTGGAAGTCCACGTACGCCTTCGTCGTGATCTCGCCGGCAACCACTACCAGGCCGGTGCAGGTCAGCGTTTCGCAGGCCACGCGGCTCATTGGATCCTGCGACAGGCATGCATCGAGAATGGCATCGGAGATCTGGTCGGCGATCTTATCAGGATGGCCCTCGGTAACGGATTCAGACGTAAACAGGAAACGATCGCGTGTGGACAAAACTGCTCCTTCAGGGTGCTGCGGGACATTATTGAAATCGTTCTATTTTAGCCCAATCGGGCATGACGCGAACCGACACAGCGCGATCCGGGTTGCACGGTGATCGGGCCGAAGCGTGTTTGCGATCTTCAGCAAAGATGTGTCAGAACCGGTCAGCCCGAACCGCAAGCACAACGTTCGCTTGAATGGCTCACGTCTCAGGGGCTGGATCGCTGATGAGGCGGTTCGCGACCGCTACCGCCGCGGCTCGGCTGAATGATGCGAGCCTGGTCGATACACATTCAACGTGCCTGTCAACGAGCTGGAGCAGGTGAGTGGCATGGCACGCCGCCTGATCCAACGTTGGTCGGCGCACACTCGGGACTCAGATACGACAGGGGATTAAGTATGGCAATCAAGACAGCAGACGATCTTTTTCTCAACGAACTCAAAGACATCTATTCGGCTGAAAAACAGGCTGTGCGTGCCTATCCACGTGTGGCAAAGGCCGTGGAATCAGAGGAGCTGAAGGCGGCGCTGCAGGAGCACCTGGAACAGACCAGGCAGCAGGTTGAGCGGCTTGACCGCGTGTTCGAGATCCTGGATAAGCGCGCCGGTGGAAAGACGTGCGAATCCATGAAGGGGTTGCTGGAAGAGGCATCGGAACACCTCGAGGAGATCGAGCAAGGTCCTGTGCTGGACGCGGCCCTGATCGCCGGATTGCAGCGGATCGAGCACTATGAGATCGCGGCATACGGCACAGTGGTCGCCTTCGCAGAAGCGATGGGCCAGTCCGAGATACAACAGCTGCTTGAGCAGACGCTGCAGGAAGAGAAAGAGACGGACGAGAAGCTGACGGACGTGTCGAAGCAGGTGAATCGCGAGGCGATCGGCGGAGAAGAAGAGGAAGGCGATGAAGACGACGAGGAAGAAGACTTAGAAGAAGGTGGTGACGACGAAATCGATGAAGAAGACGTCGACGACGACGAAGAAGTTGTCGATGAGGATGAGGACGACGAGGAAGAACAGGTGGTCACGCCGGCTGCCAAGAAGGCAGCCAAAAAGACCGCCAAGTCCTCGAAGAAGTAGCAAACAGGCATCAAAGCAGCGCCGCAAAGACACCACGGCCCGGCGGACCAGGTCTGCCGGGCCGTGATGTGATCGCTGGCCTCTGATCTGGCCGGCGAGGGCCTGCCGGCGTGCCAGATTGAGAATTGGTGGAGGCGGTGGGAGTCGAACCCACGTCCGAAACTACCAACAGCAGAGAGCTTTCATGCTTTTTCACGTTCGATTTTGTCTCGTACCCAGCGCTTGGAACGGACGAAGAAGCGCAGGGCACCAGCCCGATTGATCTCA
The DNA here is from genome assembly GCA_965199365.1 of Terriglobus sp. Taxonomy (GTDB): domain Bacteria; phylum Acidobacteriota; class Terriglobia; order Terriglobales; family Acidobacteriaceae; genus Terriglobus. The sequence goes on from CBDARC010000001.1 coordinate 144,216, forward strand.
TCCTCGGCGTACGAGCAGAACGCGTTGGACCAGCCTGCAGTGCGTCGCTCGCCACCAGCCCGCAGGCAAAGCCGATGGAGAACGGCTACTTAATTAATTAAGCAGCAAGCGCGAATTGAGGTTCGGCACTTATGGTTTTGGGCGCGATTACGGGTGTACCCACCCCGGCATGCCTCTCTGCCACAAGCAATCCCGTCGAAGCCGTGACGCCCCCAAGTTCTGGTTGGTCTTCTGCGCCCTGAGCGCCCATGCGGGCGAGTGACGAAGCAGCATCGCAGATGCACAATGGCACTGCAAAGAACTTCTCATAGTCTACTACTTTGATAGGCTTGCGCGATGGCCTCGAGCGCATCGGTGTGGGTATACTTCGACTCGCTGCCATGCTGGTGGCAAAAGGATCAGGACACGATGAGAGCAGCAGCACTTCTGGCGGTGGGTTTGATGGCGATGAGCATGCAGGGCGAGGTGACGAAGGCGTCATTCGGCAGCACAAAAGACGGCAAGCCCGTCGATCTGTACACCCTCAAAGATGCCGACCTGGAGGTGAAGGTGATGACCTACGGAGCCCGCATCCAGAGCATTGTCATTCCCGACAAGAACGGACAGAAGGCCGACGTCGTGCTTGGGCACCCTGATCTTGCGGGCTACGAAGGCGACAAAGGGACGTATTTCGGAGCAGTTGTCGGCCGGTACGGCAACCGGATCGCCAAGGGCCAGTTCACCATCGACGGCAAGACCTACCAGGCGCCGGTGAACAACAACGGGCAGTCGCTGCACGGCGGCAGGAACGGGTTTGACCAGCGCGTCTGGACTGCGAAAGTGATCCCAAACGGAGTGGAGATGACGCTGGTTTCGCCCGACGGCGATCAGGGCTATCCCGGTACGCTGACCGCGCATGTGCGGTACACACTGCAGGGGCACGACCTGCGGCTCGATTACAGCGCCACCACCGACAAACCCACCGTAACCAACCTGACGAATCACACTTACTTCAACCTGGCAGGCGAGGGAAACGGCACGGTGCTGAACCAGATCATCACCATCAACGCCGATCGCTATACGCCGGTCGACAACGTGCTGATCCCTACCGGCGACCTGCCCTCAGTCGCGGGCACACCTTTCGATTTCCGCACACCGCACCCGATCGGTGAGCGCATCGAAGCGGCCAATGAGCAGCTGAAGATCGCGGGTGGATACGACCATAACTGGGTGCTGAACGGTCCGAATGGAACGATGAAGGTTGCAGCGAAGGTGGTCGATCCTGCATCCGGCCGCACCCTGACCGTGTCGACCACTCAGCCCGGCGTCCAGTTCTACACGGGTAACTTCCTCGTCGACGGAGCAATTACAGGGACAGGCGGACAGAAGTATCTCCGCCGCGGTGCTTTCTGTCTCGAGACACAGCACTTTCCTGATTCGCCGAATCACCCGGCATTCCCGACAACCCTGCTGAAGCCGGGCGAGACGATGCACTCAACGACCATCTTTGCCTTCGGCGTCGAAAAATAACTTTCGCTTATCGATAGATACGCAGTAGACACGCACTCTGGCCGATGCTTTACTTGCTTGGTCAGAGTGCCTGTGCATTTTGCGGCACTTTGCAGAGAGCAGCCATGGCTCAGCCTGACGAGATGGGACCGACCACCCCCGGTTGGCGAAGAACGCTTGTAGGGGAGTCGGATGTCAAATCATATTATCTCGAAGGCGCAGGGTTCCAATGGAAGCGCCGCGCTCGGCGTGCCGCTGGTTATGGACATCGACGGTTCGTCCAGAGCGAACGACGTCATGATGCAGGTATGGGGTGAGAACTCGCCCGGTACGACAAACCAGCTCTGGGACTTTCCAGCCGACCCGCTGACGCCTGGCTACTTTCACATCAAAAGCGCGCTCGACGGTTCGCACCTTGGTGCGCCGCCGAACTGGCCGACCTTTCAGTACGTGGTCGCGGACCTGCCGTCCAATGTCGAGGACGACCGTTTTCGCTGGCGCGCTGTCCAGGACCCGAACGGCTCCGGCTACTGCTACCTGCAGAACAAAGAGCTTGGCCTGATGATCGGCACAGAGGGAGGCAGCCACGACCAGGGCAGCAAGCTGGTGATGGTGAACCCCATGGCGGGCCATGACAGCCAGATGTGGCAGGCGCCTTTCCCTGACACGATCATCGTGCCGACGGAGACCGATCATCTGAACCTGGGCAGCGGCACCGGCTACTACGGCAGCGACGGCACCAAGTGCACCGTTGCTGTGAACGTGACCCTGAAGAATGACGGTTCGTGCCATTTCTGGGGCAAGTTTGCCAACTGCGGCGATGTGCCGATTTTCACTGCACCTCCGCAGAACTTTGCGATCGCGCTGGTGGTGCACGACCTGGTTCAGTCGTGGTACTCGTTCACGGTGGGCGGCTTTGCAAACGACCTGCAGAATGTCACCTGGGATGCCCCGGGCACCTCGTCCTTCGTTCAACAGAATTGGATTTCGATCGCATTGCGCTACCAATGCACGCTTTCGTTTCAGAACGATGAGGCGAACAGCGGCGGAGACAGCTCGGCGGGTTCGGCGAACGTCAGCGACATTGAGCGATTGATGCAGGCAGCCGTTCAAAACGGACAGGGCGGCAACATCTCCGGATGGAACATACCGAACATCATCTACCAGGAGATCATCGCGCCACCGCCCTACAGCAACGTTGCGTCAGGCGATGAACCTGGCGTGTCGGGCGGCAGTTTTCCCAACGGTTGGCAGCCAAGCGGCGACTTGAGAACTTAAGCGCTTCACCAAGCGGCGACGGCAGAGTGCCATGCAAGCGAGCGGGACGCCAGGCGCGTGGGTTCAGAAGGAGTGGTTCAGCTTCGCCTGCCGCCGCCGAAGCGGTCCAACGCAGCCTTGGTAAGGCTCTGTTGCAGCGTGAGCATCTTGTTCCAGGGATCGCTGCGGAGCCTCTCCTGCCACTCAGGAAAGTTGGAGATGGTGAAGCGTGGGCGTTCCTTCGCGCCGGTGAGCTCCTTCCACTCCAGCGGCACGCTCACCGGCAGGTTCGTACGAGCCCGCATGCTGTAAGGTGCGACGGCCGTGGCTCCACGCTCGTTGCGCAGGTAGTCGAGGTAGATCTTGCCCGTGCGTGCGGCCTTGCTCATCTTGGTCAGGTAAAGCTCTGGACGCGCACGTTCAATGGCCTGGACAAAACCATGTGTCCACGCTTTCATGGTGGCAAAATCCTGAAGAGGATCAACAGGGAATGTGACGTGAAGGCCCTTGCCGCCGGTGGTCTTTAGAAAGCTTTGCAGGCCGAGCGCAGTCAGCAGGTCACGAACCTCGATGGCTGCATCGGCAACCATCGACCATGGCAGGCTTTCGTCCGGATCGAGGTCGATGATGATTCGGTCGGGCTGCTCAAGGTGTTCGTTGCGAGAGCCCCAGGGATGGATTTCGAGCACGGACATCTGCGCCAGGCCGGCGAGCGCTTCTGCGTCGTTCAGCGTGATATACGGCTCGGGCTCACCACCCTTCTTGTCGGCGACCATGACTGAGCCGACACCCCTGGGCAGCAGATGGTTCACATGCTTCTGGTAGAAACACTGCTTGCCGCTGCCCTCTGGACAACGCACCAGGCTGAGCGGGCGGTCTGCAATGTGCGGCAGCATCTCGCCCGATACCGCCCAGAGGTACTCCGCGAGCTGTCGCTTGGTCACGCCGCTTTCCGCGTCGACAATCTTGTCAGGATGCGTTAGACGGATCGCTGGCATCGGTGCAGCGGCGGTGGCCTTTTTTGCTTGCCTGGTCGCTGTCTTCTTCGGCGATGTGTCCGGTTCGTTTTCAGCTTCTGCAACTTGCGATGGCTCAGCTTTCGGCTTGTACTTGGCCGTGGGCGGCCCCTGTTCACGTCGTACTTCGTTAGCGACTTTGTCCTCGCGCAAACCCTGGTACGAGGCCTGCCGCACCTGCTGATCGCCGGTCCACGTTGCAAAGCGGACCTGCACGACCAGTTCCGGCCTCGCCCAGTGCGCGCCGCGGCGACCCTCTGCGCTGATGGCTGCGAAGGGCATGGTCCTCTGCTCGATCGCGTCCAGTTTGTCGCGCAGCATCTTATGGATCTTCTGTGTAAAGCCAGTGCCCGTGCGACCGGCGTAGATCAGCTTGCCCGCGTCGTTGTAGTAGCCCAGCAGCAGGGAACCGACACCGCGCGTTCCATTCGAGAGATCGACCCATCCGCCGACAACGAACTCCTGCTCGAACAGGCACTTTGATTTGAGCCAGCGCGTGCTGCGGCCCGGGCTGTAGGGCGCATCGGTTCGCTTGGAGATGATGCCCTCTGCATGCAGTTTGCATGCGGCCGCAAAGATCTCTGCACCATCACCAGCCAGGTCTTCGCTAAGGCGGATCTCCTCACTGTCTTCACCAAGCGCTTCGCGCAGCATCTGCTTGCGTTCCCGCAGGGGCAGATTGCGTGGGTTGCGGCCGTTGATGTGCAGGAGGTCGAAGGCGAAGAAAGTCAGCGGATGTTTTTCGTTTTTCTCGAACGAAGCCTGCAACCGCGCGAAGCTCGACAAGCCTCCGGCGTCGAGCACCGTAACTTCGCCATCAAGGATCGCACTCTCTGCGGGGATCGTTGCGAGTGCAGCAGCGACGGGCTTCATCCGATGCGTCCAGTCGAGACCGCTGCGTGTGAACAGCGACACCTGCTTGCCGCGCTTGTGCGCCTGCACGCGATAGCCGTCCAGCTTCAGTTCGTGCACCCACGCCTCGCCGGTCGGCGGAGCTTGCGCTTCATCCGCGAGTTGCGGCTTGAGGAAGTCGGGCATAGCCTCTTTCGGCAGCTTTGCGACGGCTGCTTCGAGCGATGCCGAGGGAACAGCCTTCTGAGGTGCGGCCGGCGCGTTCTTTGCGTGCGTAGAAGCCGCACCGGAGGCAGCGTCTGCATCCCGCGCACGCTGGCGATACCAAGCCTGGCCCTCCGTCGCTGTTTCCTTCGAGTTCCAAACGTGCGTGCTTGCAACAGCGATTTGCTCCAGGGAGCGACCAGTCACAGCCGAGTTGGGAGCTTCTTCCGTGATGCACGGGTCGTCCGGGCCGCGCTCGAACTCGTCGTGTTCCTTGATCAGCAGCCAGTTGGGTTTGCCCTCCTGCGCGGCCTTGCCACCCATCCGTACGAGCGTCCAATTGCCGTGCATCTTGGTACCGTTCAAGCCGAACTTAAGCGTGCCTTTCTGCAATCCCTCGGCGACATCGGTGTGCGGCTGCCACGTTCCCTGGTCCCACACCATCACGGTGCCGCCGCCGTACTGACCCTTGGGGATGATGCCCTCAAAGCCGCCGTATTCCATTGGGTGGTCCTCAACCTGCACGGCGAGGCGTTTGTCATGCACATCGTAGCTGGGACCTTTCGCAACGGCCCAGCTCTTCAGCACGCCTTCCCAGCCGAGGCGGAAATCATAGTGCAGGCGCGTGGCCGCATGCTTCTGGATAACGAATGGTAGGGAATCTGCTGAGATCTTCGGGTGCGGCCCTCCGCCGGACTTTGAGCCACCGCTGGGCTCCTCCGTCACTTCGAAGTCGCGCATGGAGCGGTAGCGTGCCAGCTGCTCGTCCACTGCGTCGCCGGCGCTGGGCGGTGTTGCCGATGTTCGCTTCCGCTTCGTCACCTGTGGACCTTACGCGGATTTGCGGCGAGGAGTCTTTGCCGCGGCGGGCTTTGCGCTTGCTGATGCCTTCTTCCGCGGTTGGACCAGCGTAGGACCGGGCATCTCGGTCACTGCCGACTTTTTCTCCGGTTCGGACTTCACCGCGGCAACCAAACGCTTCTTGGTCGGCGGCGGCGTCGACTCGTCCTCGGTATCGGCAGATTGATTTTTCAGACTGCTGCGCAGCGCATCCATCAGGTTAATCACCCTGGCGCGCTTCGGTGCAGGTTCATCCTGCGGGATGGGCTGGTTGTTGACCTTCGCGTCGACAAGCTCTTTTAAGGCGATCTCGTATCCGTCCTTGTAGCGTTTCGGATCAAACTTCGCCGTTTTCTTCTTGATGAGCTGCTCGGCAAGTTCCAACTGATCTTCTTCGATCTCGACTTTCGGGATGCTTGCAAAGTATTCGGCGGGAGGACGCAGCTCCTCCGCGTAGCGCATTGTGTAGGCCATCAGGCCCGGCATGCTGTCGTCCTTGTTCGCCATCAGCGCGACCACGTGCTCGCGGCCTGCGAATGCAATCTTCCCGATGCCGACTTTGCCGGCCTGCTGCATGGCTTTGCGCACTACGGCGAAGGCTTCGGCCTGCGCGTCTCCGTCTGGAGCCACGAAGTACGGCTTCTCGAAATACGCCGGGTCAATCTCACTCTCATCCACGAACTGCTCGACTGCGATGGAGTGCTTCGAAGGTACACGCAGGTTTGCGATTTCACTCGGTTCGATCTGAACGTACTGGCCCTTGGCGTACTCGTAGCCTTTTACGATGTCGTCTTTACCCACGGTCGATGGCGCCTGCGCGTCTTCATCCTGCTCGCCCCCGCCATTGCTGTCGATGGCCGATTCGAGCACCTTCTGATGCCGCACGCGCTCACCCGTGGAGCGACTGACCTGGTGAAAGCGGATCTGACTTTTCGCCTCAGTCGCGACGAAAAACTTGACGGCGAATGAGACCAGTGAAATCTGGATGGTGCCGGACCAGTAGGGACGAGCCATGGCGATACGCACTCCTGCAACAGGTGTGATTCCGACGCACTGTTTTGAGGATGTATGAAGTTCTAAAGGGATGTCAACGCCGTTACTAACTCGTACTTAAGCGGGAAGTAACGTACTTTGCTGGAGTTTACGCAGACATCCCCCTCACGCACGACATGGTGCGTGCAAAGCAGTCGCCGGTAGTCACAGGTTTTCCGGTGCAAACTGCATGCTGACTCGTCCCGCATGGGCGAAGTGAACGATAACCTGTGAACCGGCCGAAGCCCAGTTCACGCCAGTCCAGCTGCCCGTGGTGATCCAGTCGCCGCTCTTGAGGCCTCCGGTGCGCACGGCCCCCTCATTTGCCAGATAGACGAGCAGCCGGACCAGGTCCGGGCCGCCAGGCGCCGAGCCCGTCTTCTCAAGACGAAGCGCACCGTCGACCGTGAGAGCCACCGTCTCGGCCGCCCAATCGATCTGCTGCCACTGGGGTACGGCGGGACCTGCGACAAAGCCGCCGTGGATCTGCAGGTCTGCCAACATGTTTGGCCGCGAAACGATCATGGGATCAACATAGGCAGACTCAAGCAGCTCGATCGCTGGGTGACAACTGGCGATTGCTTCGATGACTTCTTCACGCGAGTAGCCCGAGGAACGCGGTGGCAAGTCTGCTGCCATCTGAAACGCGATTTCCGCCTCCACACCACGCAGTCGGTGGTTCGCCCCGCGAAATACCGAACCATTCTCGCCCATCCACGCAGCGACCATGGGTGCGAAGAATGGCACGCCGTCGCCGCCGGCAGCGCCGATCTTCCAGCCGCCGCGCGCTCCAAAGGCTGTGGCGACGATATCCTGTACGGCGAATGCCTCCGACTCGTCGGCGGGAGCGAGATTTCCCGGCAGGTCATCGATGGGCGTGTAGGTGCGCCGCGCGGTCAAAAGCGCGTCGGCTGTTTGCTGCAGAGCTGCCTCTCGTGCTGCCGTAATGTTCATGTCTCGTGTCACCTTCCGTATTTCCGCCTTCCAGTCTTTCGCAATCGAAAGGAAGACGCAAACCGTGTCGCGGTTGAGATACGTCATATAAGTAGGACAGGGCAGAAAGAGGCGGGCAGCATGCTGATCGGCAAGGCACCAGAGTTTAAATCGTCGGAGATCACACCCCGCGAGAAGTTTTTGAACCGTCGCAACCTGATCTTCGGCGGACTTGCCGCGGCCGGTCTCGCGTACGAGTGGCACCAGAAGATGCCGCCGCTCTACACGCCCGCCGTCATGGCTGCGACCAAGCTGCAGACCGTTCCCGGCAGTGCACCGCCAGTAAGAGACGCGGTCACGCCCGAGGGCAAAGCGACAAGCTACAACAACTTTTACGAGTTCGGCACTGATAAAGCCGATCCCAAGGCCAATGCCGGCAAAATGCACACGCGACCTTGGACCGTGAAAGTTGAAGGCCTGGTGAACAAGCCTCAGACCATCGACATCGATTCGCTCATGCGCTACAAGCCGCTTGAGGACCGTACGTACCGGTTTCGCTGCGTCGAAGCCTGGAGCATGATCATTCCGTGGGTGGGCTATCCGTTGGCAGAGTTGATCAGGTTTGTGGATCCGAAGCCGCAGGCCAAATATATTGAGTTCTACAGCCTTGCCGATAAGAACCAGATGGAGCTACCCGCAGGATTTGACTGGCCCTACACCGAAGGCCTGCGGATGGATGAAGCCATGCATCCGTTGACCCTGCTGACCTTTGGTTCTTACGGCCAAACGCTTGAGAACCAGCAGGGCGCCCCGGTGCGCGTGATTATTCCCTGGAAGTACGGATTCAAGTCCGCGAAATCGATCGTCCGCATCAAGTTCACCGACAAGCAGCCGGTCACGACGTGGAACGACATTTCTTCGCAGGAGTATGGCTTCTACGCCAATGTGAATCCAAGCCACGATCATCCTCGCTGGAGTCAGGCACATGAGCGCCGCATCGACGCAAGTGTCTTTCCGCGAACCATTCCCACGTTGCCATTCAACGGCTACGCCGATGAAGTCGCCTCGCTGTATACGGGAATGGATTTGAACAAGTTTTACTAGGGACTTAGTTTTAATGTCGGGCCTGAAGGCTAAGCTGTTATACCGGTCCTTAGTCGACTTGGACAGAACGCGCGTTAACAGCTGACTTAGAACGCAGAATCGGCGATTTAGAACTGACTGATGACTAATCGAATCATTCGCGTCCTGAAGCCATTTGTCTTCCTTCTCGCACTCTCGCCATTCCTCGGCATGATGTGGGCGTTTCACAAGGACAACTTAGGCACGGATCCAGTGCAGTCGCTGACCCATTGGACTGGCGACTGGACCATCTGGATGTTGATCATCTCTCTCGCGATCTCTCCAGTGCGGCGGCTTTCACCGAAATTCGCATCGCTGGTGCGATTCCGGCGCATGATTGGCCTGTTCGCGTTCTTCTACGCCACGCTGCACCTTCTGACATACGTCTTCCTGTTCTCAGGCTTTGACGTGACCGACGCGATAGCGAGTCTGCGCGCTCATGATTTCGTAGCGATTCGACAGCAATGGACGGCTGTTTGGCCGACAATGGTTGATGACGTCGAGAAGCGTCGCTTCATCCAGGTTGGGCTGCTGTCCTATCTCATTCTTCTGGCGCTAGCCCTGACCTCACCTCAATGGGTCATGCGGAAGCTTGGTGGCAAGCCCTGGCAGACGTTGCATCGCATGGTGTATTTCGCGGCGATTCTCGGGGTAGTTCACTACTGGTGGCTGGTGAAGAGAGGCGTGCGGGCGCCCTGGAAAGACACGGCTGTGCTGGCGATCTTTCTGCTCGCGCGGCCTGCCTACCTGTGGTTGAAGAACAAACCCACGCAGCGTCTTGCAGTCGCGGCCGCAGACCTCTAAAGAGATCTAAAACTAGAATATGCGATGGTACCGGCCGAGCTATTCGTAAGCGTCCGCGTCCGCAAGGTGGACGCCAGCGGCATCCTTCGTGGAGAGCAATGGTCCGGCAGGCTCGATAAGGTGCAGCGGCCATTCAATCCCGACCTGCTCGTCATTCCAGAGCAGCGAACGCTCCTGCTGCGGAGCGTAAAACTCTGACGCTTTATACGCTACTTCCGCCGTGTCACTCAGCACTAGAAATCCGTGCGCAAAGCCAGGCGGGATCCACAGCATGCGGCGATTGGTGTCGTTTAGGATTTCGCCGACCCACTTACCAAACGTTGGAGAAGACCGACGCATATCTACGGCCACATCGAATATCTCGCCTTGCAATGCTCGCAATAGCTTACCCTGGGGCGTACCCAGTTGGTAATGAAGGCCGCGAAGCACGCTTCGGATGGACTTAGAGTGGTTGTCCTGTACAAAACGTGTTGGCAGGCCGAGCTCTTGGAAAGTGCGCTCAGAGTAGGATTCCAGGAAAAAGCCGCGCTGGTCGCCGAAGACTTTCGGCTCTAGAAGAAAAACATCAGGGATAGTGAGGGGAGTGGCTTGCATTCTGGATCCTTTGACGTTTGCGTGGCTAAGCTAGATGCCAACTGGGTAGGGCTTCTCATGCAGTTCGCCACCGGCCACTCCTCCGCCACGTTCGAAGCGACCCTGGAGGAGACTTAGCAAACCGGTGTACCAGTAACCCATCACAAACAACAGCAGGAAGGGAACGGTGAAGTAGTTTTCGCTGGTGATGGCGTACCAGACAGTGAAAGCAAAGTAGCAGCCGATGGCGAGCTCGATCCAGGGAATGATACCGAGCCGCTTGCGATATTTCTGCGCTGCGACGTTTCTCTCGCCTTTTTTCTGCACACGATATTTCGGTGTACGTGCAAAGGCGCTTTTAATACCGAACAGCGCCTCCATCACCGCTTTAGTGTTCGTGATGGTTAGTCCAACTCCTAGCGACATCAGAAATGGAAGATACAGGATTGTCTTGTACCACCGCTTGGGAAACAACTCTTTCTGTGAAACCAGGTAGAAACTCGAGATCGACATCGTGCTTGCCATGAACAGCGGAAAGTCGATTAGCAGCATCTGCACCCAGCCCTGCCAGCTGCGGATGATCATTGCGGGCATCAGCAGCACGCTGAGTACAATCATCAGCGGATAGCTTAGATTCGCAGTCAGGTGATACCAGGCCTCAAGCTTTGTGTGCCAGGGAGCATCGCTCTTCAGCACGCGAGGCAAAATCTTTTTGCCGGTCTGAATCAGACCCTTGGCCCACCGTGCCTGCTGTGTCTTGAACGCAGTCATTTCAATCGGTAACTCGGCAGGGCATTCAACGTCCTGGAGGTATTTAAATTTCCAGCCCTTCAGCTGAGCGCGATAGCTTAGGTCCGTGTCTTCCGTCAGCGTGTCATGCTGCCATCCACCGGCTTCATCGATGGCATCGCGCCGCCACATCCCTGCCGTACCGTTGAAGTTAAAGAACACCCCGGATCGCGACCGTCCACCATGCTCCAGCACGAAGTGACCATCCAGCAGGATGGCCTCGACCTGCGTCAGAAAGCTATAGTTGCGGTTCAGATGGGTCCACCGTGTCTGCACCATGCCAATGCCCGGCTCGGCGAAGTGGTGGATCACCTTGTTCAGCCAGTCTGGCGGAGGAACAAAGTCTGCGTCGAAGATCGCGATCAACTCGCCGCGTGCAGACTTGAGGCCGGCATCGAGTGCACCCGCCTTGTAGCCGTAACGGTCTTCGCGGTGCAGGTAATAGATGGGCTGCGGTGCAAGCCCTGCGGTGCCCTCAGCATAGCGCTGCACGATGGCCCGGGCAACCTCGTCAGTCTCGTCCGTCGAGTCGTCGAGCACTTGGATCTCGAAACGGTCGCGAGGATACTCGATGCGGCAGCATGCGTCGATCAGGCGGTCGATCACATACTGCTCGTTGTAAATGGGCAATTGGATTGTTACGAACGGCAACTCACCCACAGCGAACGTTTGCGTAGGATTACCGCTGGTCGATGCTTTCTTCTTGTTGCGGTAGTAAAGCCAGACCAGCTGATAACGGTGAATGCCATAGAAAGCAAGGATCACCATCACCACGAAATACGGCACCAGCAGCGATACGTCAAAGGCGTTCCAGTGGTACATGCCCTTGAATGTGTTCTGCATGTAGTGGGTTCTGAAATAGTGATTGAGACCACGCTGCTGCAGCAGGAACGTCATCGCAAGCGTCTGGATCGTCGTAAACAGAAGAGGCTCTCCGCAGCAGGATTCGGCTCCAAACGATTCTACTCGATAGCGCTCGAGGCCCTTGATAGAATAGAGACGCGCCGGGATGGTGGAACTGGCAGACGCAGCGGACTCAAAATCGTCCAGACCTTGTCCGATAGCCATTCAGATCATTCAAAATAAACATCTTATCCTTTGGCCAGTGTGACCTTTTCCGTTGCACAACTCTTCCACACTTTCGTGTTATTTTGGGTGTCAGGAGGTGCTTTTGCATGTCCGAACATCACACCATCCTCGGTGGCAAGGTTCACGTCTACAAACGTCCGAACAGTTCCAGCTGGCAGTGCGCGACGTACTTGGCCGGCAGTAATCGGCGCACAACGACCAAAGAAGACAGCCTCTCGAAAGCGAAGGAGTTCGCGGAAGACTGGTACTTGCAGTTGCGTGGCAAGCTCCGCGACGGCGAGTTGAAGAGCGGCAAGCCATTCCGCGACGCGGCCAAGTTGTATCTGCGCGAGTTCGACATCATGACGCAGGGACAACGGAACGCAACCTACGCGCGCGGCCAGCACGCGCGTACGAATGGCCATCTCGTCCCTTTCTTTGGCAGCATGGTTCTTCCTCAGATCACTGCGGGCACGATAAACGAGTACCGCATCCATCGCCTTGAGGAATCGAAGGCGCTACGCGGCAAGCCGCCAGCGCACAACACCATGCACCAGGAGATTGTGACGTTGCGCCAGATCTTCAAGACGGCGTTGCGTCACGGATGGATTGAACATCTGCCGGACATGTCCGCGCCCTATCGGGCGTCGGCCAAGATTTCTCACAGAGCATGGTTTTCGCCGGAAGAGTACAAGCAGCTTTACGAAGCGACTCGCAAGCGGGCGCAGCACCCGAAGCAGCCGCGCTTTCGCTGGGAAGCGGAACAGCTTCACGACTATGTTCTGTTCTCTGCGAATACAGGGCTTCGGCCCGATGAAGCGATGCGTCTTCAGTTCCGCGATGTGAAGATCGTTGAGGACGAAGGTAGCGGCCAAACAATCCTAGAGATCGAAGTTCGAGGTAAGAGAGGCATTGGCTTCTGCAAGAGTACGGTCGGAGCTGTGCGACCGTTCGAGCGATTGAAGGCTCGTCTGCGTCCTGATGGCGGTCCGGGACGTGCTGGCAGCCGCAAGGATTCACTGGAGAGCGGAGAGTGGCAGCAGCCGGGAACAACGGAGTTGCTGTTTCCAAAGTGGTCGCGCGATTTGTTCAACGCGGTTCTTGAGGAAGAGAAGCTTCGGTCTGACCGCGATGGCAGACCGCGCACTGCATATAGTCTTCGTCACACGTACATCTGCTTGCGGCTTCTCGAAGGGGCTGACATCTACCAAATCGCAAAGAACTGCCGGACAAGTGTGGAGATGATCGAGAAATACTACGCGGCCCACCTGAAGACGCAGCTCGATGCTTCTGCGATCAATGTCATGAAACCTCGTCCTAAGAAGGACTCAGCCAGGAAAGAGCCTCGTAGAGTTGAGTCTCATTCGCTGGCGGAGGCGATGTAAGTTGTTCTGCCCGGATGGAAGCATCCGGGTTTGCTTTGGCACCGGATCAGGGCCGCTTCGGCCCGCTTTGATCCGGTGCCCGCCTCTGCACACGAGCGTGTGCCAAACGTCAAAGCTACCGCAACCTTACATACGAGGCAAAATGCTTGGGACAAGCGCGGCAGCGCCGCTCGTCCCGATCCAGGACCACTTCGCGCAGACCGCCGTAATTCTCTTCATCCTGCCGGTTCATCGAATAGCACGAAGCGCACAGCCCGAGCGCAAGAATCTCCGAGCGCCCGCATGGGCAGAAGATTCCGCGCCGTTTCATCTGCTGCTTACGCCTCATAGCTCCCTACCGCCGCTTCAGTGACGGCTTCGCCGTCACCTTACGAGGAGTAGCAACCGCCAAATAACCATAGAGCGTATCGCGGCTGATTCCAAATTCTGGTGCAAGCCCCGCTTTCGATTCACCGGTTGCCACCCGCTTTCGCAGCTCCGCAGCTGGCGCTCAAACTCGGCGAAGGCTATCGCAGTCGCGCGCCTTCTTTGCTCCAAATCCGCCAACGCTGCGGTGCCGAAGCAACGGGCTCGGGGCCGCTCTCGTTGCGCTTGATAAGCCCTCTTAATGAATCAATGTTGTCTTATTCCTTTCGGGGATCCTCCTACTCGAGGACTTCAGTGATTTATGCTTGCTTTACCAATATTTGCAGAAGGTTGCGGGGCGTAAACAGATCGAACCCAAACAGGAGCGAGCAACAGGGATGACAGAGTCGAATTTGCCGACGTTGCTGCTACTGCGGCTTCTCGTCGGCTTTCTTGGCGAGCGCGCACAGTTCGCTTGGTGGCCCACTGCGTTTTATGAACCTTCCGGTCGGCTTTTTCTCGAGCCCGTTTTCTCGAAAACTTCAAGACTCGCACAGTACCACGGTGTCCTTGAGGCAGCTCGACGGCTGCATGACGAACATTTGAGCGTAGGCAGTTACCACCTATTCCGGTTGCCAGAAGAGGTCGAACAGGATCTTCACCGGATATTGCGAAGCAGCCAGGGTGCAGAACTCACGGGCCGGGTGCCTCGAAGCCAAAAGGCCGCGTTAGATGTACTAGAGTGCTTGGTAGCGGAGCGAAGACCGACCAACGTGGGTCCGACATCCATAGGCAATATTAAGGAACTCCTGGCCGCAGGTACAGCGAATGCGATCGCGGGCGCCTACCTGTCGGCACTCTCTCAGGGCACAAAGACGTATCCATATTTGGTGGGTTAGCCGTGGTCGATGACAAAAGATACACGACTCAACTGCAGGCAGGACTGGGACTCGTCACGGAGACTAAGACATTGCTTGAATTATGGACCCCCGGAATGTCGGCGAACGAGCTGCAAAGGACCGCCCTGGATTCTGGCCGGTTCCCGTCTGTCACCGCGCGGCGGCTTCGCAACATCGTTGTCGAGTGCTTCGCACCGCGGTATCTGATCGCAGGTGGGGTGCCAGCTAAGCACCTCAAACGGCTAGCATCAACGACTTCCACAGCCGATTTAGCCCAACTCATGTTCGTTTTCACGAGTCGAGCGAACACGATCCTTGGTGACTTCGTACGCCACGTTTATTGGGCTAGGTATGAAGCCGGATACACAGAAATCTCCAATGACAATGCCCGTCAGTTTGTAGAGCGTGGAGTCGATGACGGGAAGACCGTAAAGCGATGGTCCGAATCTACGGTCCGACGCGTTTCTGCGTATCTGACCGGTTGCTGCGCTGACTACGGAATGCTCGAACGCGGGTCACGATCGAGCCGTCGCATTCTTCCGTTCCGTGTCTCTCCGACGTTGGCGGCATATCTCGCATATGAACTGCATACTGCAGGAATTGGCGATAACGCCCTTCTCACGAACAAAGACTGGATGCTATTCGGCTTGGGACGCGAAGATGTCCTAGAGGAAATCAAGCGACTCTCGCTACAGGGATTGCTCATCGTGCAGTCAGCTGGCGATCTAATCCGGATCAGTTGGAAGCAACCAGACATGGAGGCCCTCTGTAATGTCCTCGCTCAAAGCTGACTTCGACGAACTGCGCGAGCGCATCCGGAATGGGCGCGAGCTCGGTCATGCGAGCTTCGAACCGATTTACTACCTCGTCTTCCCGCCCGAACAGATCCTCGAGGTCAAACGACAGACACCGGCGTGGGTTTCTAAGCTGCATCAGGAAGGCTGGGAAGTCCGCACCTTCTCCATAGCAGAACAGATTTGGGGGTTGCTAAAACAAGATCCGTTCTGGTCGCTCTGTGTGATGGAGGACAAATCTGCACCGCTGGATTGGCAGCGTACCAATAAGGCTTTGGCGGATATCCTCACTGCGGACAGCGGTTTGTTGAAGCGTCTGGAAGACACGCTACACCCGCTCGAAACCCAACGAAACGCGTTGTTACTTGTCACTGATCTTGAGGCCCTCCATCCGTTTTTACGCATCGGTGCAATCGAGAGCAAGCTTCAGGGCAAGTTTCATGTGCCTACGATTTTTCTTTACCCAGGCGTCCGCACCGGAAACACGCGTTTGAAGTTTCTCGGCTTCTACCCAGAGGACGGCAATTACCGCTCCGTCCATGTTGGCGGTTGAAAAAATGAAAACACTCAGGGACAAGCCGATGACTATTCGATCACTCTTCGACCCAAGCAAGGACATCTACCGCACAATCGAGAAGGTCATAACCTATGGAGCCTCACAAGAAGGCCGCCTTAAAGCGGAGATCTCTGAGTACGTGGTCACCGAGAGCATTGAGGAACAGTTCCGCAAGCTTCTCGACCGTATGCAATTGGCGATGGAGTCGGGTGGTGAGAACGAGGTTGGTGTTTGGGTTTCAGGCTTCTATGGGTCAGGCAAGAGTTCGTTTACAAAGTACCTCGGTCTCGCCTTCGATGAGAAGCGTACCATCGACGGCACACCCTTCATCAAGTACCTGCAGGATCGGCTCCACAAGCCGCAGACCAAGGCGCTCCTGAACGCTGTAGCGCAACGGTTTCCTGCGGCAGTCGTCATGCTCGATCTTGCGAGCGAAATGCTCGCCGGCGCAACGATGGAAGATGTAACTACAGTTCTCTATTTTAAGGTTCTGAAGTGGGCTGGGTATTCGGATAACCTCATTGTTGCCGCCTTTGAGCGCCAGCTTGAACTCGACGGCAGGAAGAACGAACTCGAACAAAGGGTATCAGCACAATTCCAAGGGAAATCTTGGGAAGACGTCCATAACAACCCACTTGTGGTTTCGGCCCTTGTCCCACGTATAGCTCACGAGTTCTATCCGGAGATGTTTCCGACTCCGACGTCGTTCTCATCGGAGATGAAAGGCTGGTTGAAGTCGCAAGACCAGCAAGTTCAAGAAATGATCAATATCGTCCGAGAGAAGAGTGGTAAGCAGAACATCATGTTTGTCGTGGATGAAGTAGGACAGTACATTGCGTCACGGGACAACTTGATTCTGAACCTCGATGGATTGGCAAAGAACCTGAAGAGCCTTGGTAACGGAAAAGTCTGGATCATTTCTACCGCCCAACAGACGCTCACCGAAGACGACCCACGGGCGGCACTCAATTCCGACAAGCTCTACAAGCTAAAAGACCGCTTCCCTATCCAGATCAACCTGGAATCGAGCGACATCAAGGAGATCTGCTACCGCCGCTTGCTAGGTAAGTCTGCGGCTGGGGAAGCCGAGCTCGGCAATCTGTTCCATGCCCACGGCCAGGCGCTGCGACACAACACCAAGTTGCACGACGCCAAGTATTACGACGCCGATCTCAGCAAGGAGAGTTTCACTAATCTCTACCCCTTCCTGCCAGCGCACTTCGACATCCTCCTGCACCTACTGGGTGCGTTGGCGAAGTCCACCGGCGGGATTGGTTTGCGCTCCGCAATCAAGGTGATCCAGGACGTCCTCAAGGGTGAAGGTGGCACAAGAGCTATGGCGGACAAACCGGTTGGCTGGCTCGCCACCACCGTTACACTGTATGACGAGCTGGAGAAGGATATTCGTCGCGCCTTCAGCTCCATACACCAGGCTGTAGGCAAAGTTGAAATTCGGTTTCCCGATTCGCAATTCCACCAAGACATCGCAAAGTCGGTGGCGGTGCTACAGATTCTTGGCAACTTGCCGGTTTCAGTCCAAAACGTCGCCAGCCTGATGCATCCATCGGTCACCGCGTCCTCTCAGCTCGACGATGTGCGGAAAGCGGTCGACGAGATGCTGGGTGATGTCCATGTTCCGCTCGGAGAAAAGGACGGGAGCCTGGTCTTTCTCAGCGAAAAGCTGCGCGACATCGAGCAAGAGCGAGGCGCTATTGCCCTTCGCACCGTGGATGTGAAGCGGATCTTCAATGATGCGTTACGCGAAACCTTCGATCCGCTTCCCCGCGTCAGTCTGCAAGGCACGATGGCTGTCGCCACAGGCCTGAAGGTACAGGCGGGTAGCTCCATCACCACCCTCGCGGGTGATCAGAACACTATTCACACGGTGGTGGAGCTAGTAGCCGCGGCTGACTATGAATCCGCGAAGAACCGCATCCTCGATGATTCGCGGAGCCGTGCCGCGCGCAACATAATAGCCTTGCTGGCACGATCCAACTGGGAGTTGGATGACCTCGCGAACGATATCTATCGATGCCAGCGTATTGCCGAGTTGCACCGCAATGAGCCCGACCAGGAGGTCAAAGACTATTGCACGAGTCAGCTCGACCGTGCCGCCAAACTGGCCAGCCAGCTTCAAAGCAAGATCAAACAAAGCCTGCAGGCGGGCTCGTTTGTGTTCCGCGGTCAAGCTACGGCGGTGTCCGCACTCGATGCTGACTTGTTGAACGCAGCGAAGAAGCTGCTTTCTGATGTTGCCGCCCAGGTGTTCGATCGTTATGTCGAGGCTCCCGTTCGGGTCGGAACCGACACCGCCGAGAAGTTCTTGAAGGTGGCTAACCCCGCCGCGATCGGCAGCAGCCTCGATCCTCTTGGATTAGTACAAACGGTTGCCGGTCGCGCATCCTTCAAGACTGACCACAAAGCGATGATTAGCATTCGCGATTACATCGACAAGCGGGGGACAGTAGATGGAAAGCGTCTATCTGATGACTTCAGTAGTGATCCTTTCGGTTGGTCGCCGGATACAACACGCTACATCGTAGCCGCAATGCTTATGGCAGGTGAGATCAAGCTCAAGGTTTCAGGCCGCGAAGTCACAGCCACGGGCCAGCAGGCCATTGATGCGTTAAAGACCAACAACTCGTTCAAACAGATCGGTGTAGCGCTGCGCGACGAGCGTCCCTCCATTGAAACCCTCGGTCGGGCGTCAGAGCGACTGACGGAGTTGGTGGGTGACGCAGTCATCCCGTTGGAGCAGGAGATCACCAAGTCGGCCGCGAAACATTTCCCGCGCTTCCAGCATGACTATGGCTCACTGGCTGAGAAGCTCGGTAGCCTTGGTTTGGCAGGTAGTGATCGGGTCCAGACAATGAACCAGGACATTGCCGACGTGCTGTTTACTGATGCATCGGATGCACCTCAGCGACTTGGAGCGGAAACATCCACAATCTATGACAGCCTGAACTGGGCTCTAGAGGTAAAGCGAGTGCTCGATAGCGGACTCGACGCCACTTTGCGTGATCTTCAGGCTCATCGTCGTGACGTCGGCGCGCTACCTGATACCGGTGTGCCTGGAGAATTGCGCCGCGAGCTAAGCGAAGATCTGGTGACCCTATCGGATCGCATGGGTAAAGAAGACTTTTACAAGCACGCCGCCGATTTCAATTCGCAACTCACGCATTTGAAGAGCCGCGTTCGCGATTCTGTCATTAGCCTGTCCGACCAGCAGAAGATACGGCTAAAAGAAGGCGTTGAAGACTTGCAGCGCATCCCCGAATGGGAAGAGCTAACACAAGAGGAACGCGGAAACGCTGTGAACCAACTGGAAGAACTCGCGCTAACAGCCACCCCAGACCTGACTGGCCTCAAGAGGCTCCTTGCCCGTGACTACGACATCAACAGCACGGTGGAGGGCCTGAAGCGCTCAATCCAGCGCCAGGGCCAGGAGCGCTTACGCCTGCGCATGGAGGAAGAGCGAGCCAAGACAGGTGAAAAGGGTCCAGCCAAACTCTCCAAGTCCATCTCGGTGCCATCAAAAATGAGTTCTGTTGCGGACCTAGACGCGCTGATCCAGCAGCTCTACGAAATCAAGGCTCAATACGGTCTCTATGAGGAGATCGAATTGACTTTCTCCGTGGGCAAAGGGGGCGAGGAATAAGAATGGCCTTCGACGACCCAACACGGAGCCGTCTCCAGCGCTTCGTCAATGATGTGCGAGAGTTGCTGAAAGAGGAGTTCACCCGGCAACTCCAAAACGATTACGGGCTTGATCCTGCCTCAGGCACGGTCACGGCGCTGGAAAAGCTGCGTCACCTCAATGATGCACAACGGGAAACAGCTCGTATTCTGCGCGAGACCTTGGCGCACTACTGCGCTAGCCAGGAAGCAGACGCTCAATCCGGCTTAGACCGCATCGTGCGCGAGCAGGCCTTTACCGTACTCAACCGGTTAGCGGCGCTGCGGATGGCGGAGGCACGCGGGCTAATCATCGAATCTGTCGGGAACGGCTACAAGGCCACAGGTTTCCAACTCTACACGCGACTGGCGGGCACTGGCTTGGGTGAAACGGGAGATGCGTATCGCGTCTACCTATTCAGCGTCTTCGATGAGCTGGCCTTAGATATGCCGGGGCTTTTTGATCGCTATTCACCGCAAGGGCGCCTATTCCCGAGGGAGGCGGCACTTCTCCAAGTGCTCAAACTGATTAACGGTGTCGAAATTGAAGCCCTGTGGGCCGAGGACGAGACCATCGGCTGGATCTATCAGTACTTCAACTCGAGGGAGGAGAGAAAAGCCATGCGGGACGCCAGCCAGGCGCCTCGCAACAGTCGCGAACTGGCCGTGCGCAATCAGTTCTTCACTCCGCGTTATGTAGTTGAGTTTTTGGTGGACAACACCTTGGGCAGACTATGGTATGACGCAACCGGCGGGCAGACCAGCCTGCGGGAACGGTGCAGATTCCTTCTCGTAACACCTGATGAACACCCGCAAGCCAGTACGAACCTGCGCGATCCGCGTACCCTCAGGCTACTGGACCCAGCCTGCGGATCCATGCACTTCGGGCTGTATGCATTCGACCTGTTCGCTGACATCTACCGCGAAGCCTGGGATTGGGAACAACAGCATGGCCCGGGTTCCCTAGATGTTTCAACCCAAGCGCAAGTAGGATTCAAGGCTCTAAACAAGACGTACGCTGATAGGAATGCGTTTCTACTAGATGTGCCTCGGCTCATACTTGAGCACAACATCTACGGTATCGACATTGACCCACGAGCTGCGCAGATTGCCACCCTTGCGCTTTGGCTGAGGGCGCAGCGCGCCTGGCACGAGACTGGTGTTAAAGCTAAAGATCGTCCGATTGCGGGCTGCGGCAATGTCGTGGCGGCTGTTGCCCCCCCGCGCGAGAGGGAACTGCGTAAACAATTCGCTGCCCAACTAGATCTTGTTGACGCAGAATTATTTGAGAAAACGTTGCACCTTCTCAGCGGTCTACCGGAGCTGGGTATTTTGCTGCAAGTCGAACGGGAGCTACCTTCACTAATTCGCCAAGTCGTCGGTGAACATGGCGAAATATTCAAAGACGCCGACATGGCACGGTGGCAGAAGGCGGAGTTGCGCCTGCGCGAGGCGCTTCGCCAATTTGCTCAAGCCACGGAGTCAACTTATCAAGGGCGGCTCTTTGCCGAGGACGCACTGCAAGGTCTGCGCATGATCGACATCTGCGCTGAAATGTTCGATGTTGTGGTGATGAATCCGCCGTTCGGTGAACTAGCTGTAACCACCAAACAATACGTTGTAAATGAGTATTCGAGATCGAAAAACGACCTCTTTTCAACGTTTGTGGAGAGAGCTACTGCATTGCTTCGTCCAGGTGGCTACCTAGGTGCTATCACAAACAAGACTGGTTTCTTTCTTCAAACATTTGAAGATTGGCGATCCCTCATTTCGACGGCACCTCTCACTGTAACCACAGCTGTTGATCTGGGTTTCGGTGTTCTCGATACGGCCGCTGTCGAGACCATGATGTATGTGATAAGCAGGGGGCTGTGTACGGCTTTTCCGAAGACTACGTTCGTAAGGTTGACTCATGAAACAAATAAGGCCTTGATACTAGAGAAAACGGCCAATGAGATCCGATCAGGATACTATGCCGATGGCATCGTCTGGAAACGAAGCGTTTCTGACTTTTCAGAGCTTCCCCGAGGGCCTTATTGCTATTGGGCAAGCGATGGGTTCATGGAGATATTTAGATCCCACAAACAACTCGCACCGTCATATGGCCACATTTATCAGGGTATCGCCACTGGAGACAATTTCCGATTTCTTCGTTGTCGTTGGGAAGTCGCAAGCGATGACCTTCTTAAAGGATATTGGCTGACCTATGCAAAAGGCGGCACCTCGGCGAAATGGATATCCGACTTTGCTCTCGTTGTGCGTTGGAAAGATGATGGCGCAGAAATTAAGGCGAATGCCAAAGAATGCTATGGATCAGCGTCTAGAACTATTAAGAATGAATCTACCTTCTTTAAAGCTGGAGTGACTTATACCCAAGTGACGGTTAAGGGCTTCTTCGCACGGGCCCTTCCTTCCGGGTGCATTTTTGACATGAAAGGGCCTTCGGTCCAGTTCGAGTATGACAACATTCTCGAAGGACTTGGCGTACTCGGTTCACTTCCGTTTCGTACACTCGCTAAGCTTGTCACGGACTGTCGTCAGTGGCATCCGACAAATCTAATGCAACTGCCTTATCCGGACCTGAATCGAAGGGAAGGAAGAGACCTCGGTGAGCTTACGCGAAGACTCGTTCAACGCACCCAAGGCCAACTTGCCGTGGACGAAACCTCTTGTTTCTTCATTCAGCCTTTTCGAGGCGATGGGTCGATGGGGAACGTCGAGCAACGTCAGGTCGAGGAGGAGATTGACGAACTGATTGCCGCCGCCTTTGGTACTCAACTTCTAGAATTTCGCGAACTCGACGCCCTACTAAGTCCCACAGTGAACGATGACGATGAGCAAGAGGACGACGACAGCCAGTCTGTAGATGAGATGCAACCCGAATGCAATGCAGGTGCATATGCTGTGGGCGTTGCTTTCGGACGGTGGGATCTGCGACTGGTCACTGGCGAGCGGATAACCCCACCCGTGCAAAATCCCTTTGATCCGCTACCTGCGAAGAGCCCAGGCATGTTGCCTGAAGGTGCTGAGCCATTCCATCGGCACGCCGGTATCTTGGTCGATGACTCGGGTCACGGTCGCGATCTAGCGGGATTGGTCGAAGGGGTTTTGGAGCGCGTGCAAGTGGACGGTCCGTCCGACGTACGATCATGGCTGCGAAAGGATTTCTTCGCTTTCCATCTCCAGCGCTACAGCAAGAGCCGCCGAAAAGCGCCTATCTACTGGCCTTTGGCAACTGCATCCGGTAGCTACACACTGTGGGTTTATTACCCAGACCTGAGCTCTCAGACCTTGTATAGCGCGATCAACGACTTTATCGAACCCAAGCTCAGGCAGATGGGGGGCGAGGTGTTTGCCCTCCGCAACAAAGGTGCCACCCGCTCGCGCGACGAAGAAAATCAGTTTGAGGCCTTCCAAGAATTTGAGCTTGAGCTGATCGAGCTACGAGACGCTCTGCTCAAGCTCGCGCCGAGCTATAGACCCAGCCAAGACGACGGCGTACAGATCACCGCCGCTCCTTTATGGCCCTTTTTTCGGCACAAGCCATGGCAAAAGGTGCTAAGAGAAACCTGGTCGAAGCTCGAGAAAGGCGATTACGACTGGGCCCACCTCGCAATGAACTACTGGCCCGAACGCGTGCGCGAGAAATGCAAAACCGGCAAGTCCCTCGCCATCGCCCATGGATTGGAAGACCTATACGTTGAGCCGGAGGCAAAGCCGAAAAAGACACGTGGCAGGAAGAAAGCTGGAGATGACTAATGAGTATCGCTGAGTTTGTCCGCGAAAGCGTTTTGCGTCCGCGTCTTCGACAGACCGGCTGCCTTGTGGTTTATGACGCGGATAAGCGTTACCGCGAGCAATGCTTTGACCTAGCCGCGAACACTGTGCGGGTTGTGGATGCAGCTAGCAGCAGTATCGAAAGCCGTGAGGCGGCGCTGCTTGCACTGCGCGAAGTCGGACAGCCCAAAGCTCCGCTCCAAGGGGTTCTAATCTACGTGCCTACCAGGCGGCCAGAAACCGACGAGCAGAAACAGGCCGACCCGTTTTCGCTGTATGCAGAATGTGGCGCAGTATTTCCACAAGATGACGGCGACGAGTACCTAAGTCTTTGCCTACGCGCCAAGCCAGATCACGCCACGGAGATCCGCCAGGTTTTTGCCGGGTCGCTCACGGGTCCGCCCTTTGCGGTAATTGACGCGATCGGCGGAGGCGTCAGTTGGCCTCAGCTGCGCTCGGCCCTGAAGGTCGAGTCGGGCCGGGAAATTCTTGCATCTTTGTTGGCCCCTAGTTCCGTCCAGGCGGACGCACTAAGGGGTCAACAAGGATGGATGCAAGAGGCCCAGGACTTCCTCAGAGCCACCCTGGCCATGAACGTGAAGACGCGCGTGAAGACTTGGACAGCTCTCGGCGACGAGCTGTGGCGCTATGTGTTATTCAGCGAATTTGTTTTCAACCTGCGAGAAACATTACCTGACACGCTTAAGGGGGTGCCGCATGCACCGGTCGAAGCCAGGCCCATCGTTGAGGACGTGTGCGACCGGCTGCGTGGCGATCCAAAGTCGCGTGCCATTTATATCGAGCGCGCCGAGGCCGTAGAGGTAGAGCTTGACTTGTCAGCGTTGTGTGGTGCCATTGAGGATCTGGGTGAGCGAGATACGTTCCCCTTTGAAGAACGGACCTTCTTGAGGATCGCCATCAAAGGCATCACGACCAACGATCCTGACGCCACTCGACGTGTGCTCGCTCGTTATAAGAGCTCAGTGTGGCTCGGTAAGGGTGAAAGCCAGGCACAATGGGAATTGGTGCGAGCCGCGCTCAGCTTGGTAGAGGCCTGCGAAGACTATGAGCGGCAATTGCCGGACCATGCACGATCTCAGGCGGAGCTGATCGATTTTTACATCGGGAGCCTTCGCGAAGCAGATCGACTCCAACGCGAATTTGAGCAAGCCGCAGGCGATTTCCTCGACCAACACGGCTTGATGCATGAGGTAATCGGCCAAGCAAGAGCACGCTATCGTCGGCTCGCAGAAAAAGTGCAGAGAATATTCGTCAAGCACATCGAGACAGCCGGTTGGCCGCCCCCAGGCCGTATGGCGAATGCCGGCGCTTTTGATCGCCTCGTGGCTGACCAGCTTAAGGAGAGTGGACGCAAAGTCGCCTACCTCATGGTGGACGCGTTGCGCTATGAGCTAGGAGTGACGCTCGAAAGGCTACTCGCCGAAGACGGTCCCGTCGAGCTACAGGCGGCCTACGCTCAGCTACCCACTATTACGCCGGTAGGTATGGCGAGTCTGTTACCTGAGGCACGCACCCATTTGACTTTGGCGCTCGAAAACGACTCGCTTGCCCCAAAATTGGCTGGAATCCCAGTGGGAAACGTCGGTCAACGCATGGATGTTTTTAAAAGACGCTTCGGCGACCGCTTCGAAGAAAGGTTGCTGAACGATTTCGTGCGTGGTAAATCGAAGATCGCAGAGACAGTCGACTTGTTGGTCCTCAGATCAACGGAAATTGATAGCCAGCTCGAAAACAACCCCGAAACAACCCTCGGACTCATTCCCGGGACTCTCAAGTTGATTCGCGTGGCCCTACACAAACTGCGTGGCATGGGCTTTAAAGATGCCGTAATCGTGACGGACCATGGTTTCTTCCTCAACGCCCAGGCGGAAGCGGGCGATGTGTGTGTTAAGCCGCAAGGCAAGTGGCCGGTCAACGCCCATGACCGCATGATGCTAGGTAATGGCGCGTCAGATGAGCACAGTTTAGTCGTGACTGCGGAGAAACTTGGCATTCGGGGGGACTTCGCACAAGTGGCTCTGCCCCGGAGCATGGCGCCGTATCGATTAGGCCACTTGTATTTTCATGGTGGGGCATCACTTGCAGAGGCAGTAGTCCCAGTGCTCGTTGCTAGTCTCGATGCCTCAGGGCAGCTAGAACAACGCAAAGTGGTCGTAGAGCTAAGCTATAAGAACGGCGCAAAACGGAGCACTACCCGATTGCCGGTCATCGAAGTCGTCCTGGTTTCCGAGGATATGTTCTCGCAGGGAAAAAGTGTCGAAATCTTGCTCGAAGCGCAGGACAGCAAGGCCAATGTGGTCGGCGAGCCTCGGCAGGGCGGTGACGTAAACCCAGCGACTCGGACAGTCACTTTGATACCCGGACAGCGTAGGCAAATTGCTCTGCGCATGGACGATGAGTTCAGAGGAAAGTTCTCCGTCAGAGCACTGAATCCAACAACGCTTTCTGCATACTGCAGTCTCGCACTTGAAACCGACTACACTGAGTGAACTGAATGGACGAACTCGATCAGAAGCTGAATGCGACTTTCGACGGCAAAGTTCTGCGCAAGGATTTGCTACATCGAATCAAGAAGGGCACCAACGTCCCAACGTTCGTCCTAGAGTTCCTGCTTGCGAAATATTGCGCCAGCAACAATCAGGCAGAAATGGACGCGGGCATGGAAGCGGTGCTTTCTTCTCTGCAAGAGAACTATGTACGCCCGGACGAAGCCAACGCGGCTCAGTCGAAGGTCGCCACCAAGGGTAAGCACCGGTTCATCGATAAGGTCCACGTTCGTTATGTTGAAAAAGAGAAGCGCCACTGGGCCTCTCTGGAAAACTTCAACTCGCAACGCATTGCGATTGGTGAGAAGTTCTATCGTGACAACGACCGATTGCTCGAAGGTGGAATCTGGGCCGAAGTTACTCTGGTGCACAACGATATCGATGAGGACGACTACGCATTCTCTATTGAGGATCTCAGGCCGATTCAACTCTCCCGGTTCGATTTCGAACGATATTCAGAAGGTAGGGCTGCATTTACGCGCGATGAATGGATTGCAGCCGTTCTGAGATCGGTTGGCTTGGAGCCGACGAAATTATCTAACCGAGTAATGATGCACTTCATTGGTCGACTAGCCCCTTTGGTTGAGCCGAATTACAACTACATCGAATTGGGCCCGCGCGGCACGGGAAAGTCTTACTTCTTCAGCGAGTTCTCTCCGTATGCAACGCTGATTTCTGGTGGCCAGGCCACCAAAGCCACGTTGTTCTATAACAACGCACGTCGCAAGGTTGGGTTGGTGGGCTACTGGGACACAGTGGCGTTCGATGAAGTCGGCGGGATCAAAGTGCGAGATCCGGACACAATTCAAATTATGAAGGACTTCATGGCCAACGGTCGCTTTTCGCGCGGGGCGGAGGTTATCGCTGATGCCAGCTTGAGCTTTGTCGGCAACATCGACTTATCTATTCAGCAAGTGGTGAATTCCAACGAATATGATCTTTTTCAGCCGTTGCCTCCTGAACTTGATCTTGCAGTGATGGACCGATTTGCCGCCTACATTCCCGGTTGGGAGATGCCAAAAAACAGTAGCGAGTTTTTGACCAACCGTTATGGATTCATCACAGATTATTTGGCCGAGGCCTTCCACTACCAGTTCAAGCACACGAACCGGTATGAGGAAGTTAGCAAGCGCATTCGCCTCGGCCGATCCATAGAAGGACGAGATGAAAAAAGCATCAAGAAGACCGTCTGTGCATTTTTGAAAATACTGCACCCAAATGGCCCACCGACGGACGATGAGTTCGGTGACTACGTCGCCTACGCGTGCGAGTGCCGCCGCCGTGTCAAAGAACAGATGAACAAGCGCAAACCAGATGATGAGTTCGCGCGCATCAATTTGTCATACTTCACAGCTGGCGGTGAGGAAATTGTGGTGTTCTGTCCGGAGTCAAAGGATGCCGCGGCGACGCAGGAACCTGCTCGTCGAAGACTAAATCAGGCGGTGCGACAGCCAGTGTCAGATGTAGCATTGCAGCAGATCGCACATGAAGCGCGAGCTGCTAAGATGGCGACCTTGCCCGATAAGGCCCCTACGGTTGTCGCCGGTGCGGTGGAGGTGTCTTCATCCGCGGAGCTCAAGGAGCAGCATTTCACCATCTTGTATGGCGACACAGGGTACAGCTATGAGTCAATCATGGCACCTTACTTCCATGATGCGAAACTCGTCACTATCGAAGACCCGTACATTCGATCGCCACATCAAATACAAAATTTTGTTCGCTTCTGCGAGGCCGTCTTAAAAGTGGGCACAGTCAAAAAAATTGTTCTCTTCACCACCTACGACGACAACCCGTCCGTGGCGGACATGAACGAGAAAATGGAGCAGCTCAGACAGAGCCTTGTGGAGATGGATGTCGAACTGGAGATCAACGTCAATCCCAATCTTCATGACCGCGAGATCCGGATTGACAACGGCTGGATAGTCAAAATTGGTCGCGGCCTTGACTTTTACCAGAGACCTGGAGGTTGGTTTGAAATCGGTGCCAACGATATGAGTTTGCGGAAGTGTCTGGAGACGAAGGTGGACATCTTTCGCGCTTAGCGGTGCAGAGTTCTCACCCTCTTCATTTGCGGAAGATCCAGATAAGGAATGGAGCGCTTGCCTAACCTTCCGCGCTTCGCTTGTGCAGACCTCCGCTTCGCTCCGCCCTCCCCACTCCGTTTCGAGGGTTGGGAACCAGACCTGCCTAGTGGGCTCTGCCCCCCGCGCGCGTCAAGGGGTTTCCCGCAGTCTTCCGCGCTTCGCTTGTGCAGACCTTCGCTGCGCTTCACCCTTTCCGTTCCGCCTTCGGCTCCCTCTCCAAGGGTGGGAGATACCCCTCCCCTTGACGCTTGCTACCCCCGCCTTCGCCAGGTGGCGTTCGGCATGTACATGCCGCGTTTCAACGCGGACGTGCAAAAGCCAAACACCAAGGAGAAGACACCATGAGCAGCCAAGCCAACACCGTTACCGCAATCGATAGCAAGAAGCCAACCACCAAGCAAGAACTCGTTGCCGCCAACATCAAGCTCTTGATTGAGCAGTTGGAAGCCGGACGCTCCGAAGCCCTCACGAACTACCTCACCGCCATGAGCCGTTTCCATAACTACAGCTTTGGAAACGTGTTGGAGATCGCGCGGCAGATGCCCACCGCGACCCGCGTCGCCGGATTCTGGACATGGAAGAACCTTGGACGGAGCGTAAAGGCCGGACAGAAAGGCATCCGTATTCTCGCCCCCATTGTCGGCGTTCACCGCAAGAAGGAGGAAGAAGCCCAGAAAGACATCACCAAGCAGAACGAGCGGGTATTGCTTGGCTTCCGCAATGCCTACGTTTTCGACATCTCGCAGACGGACGGCGTAGAGCTTCCCGCCCTGCACGAGGTCAGCGGCGACCCAGGAGAGAACATCGACCGCTTGGCCGCATTCGTGAAGTCCAAGGGAATCCAGCTTGTCTACAACTCCAACATCGCGCCAGCCCTCGGCATGAGCTACGGCGGACGCATCGCCATCCTGCCTGGACAATCCAAGGCAGAAGAGTTTTCGACCCTCGTTCACGAGACGGCGCATGAACTCCTGCATAAGACGGAGCGCCGGACAGCGACCACCAAGACCGTGCGCGAGACAGAAGCCGAAGCCGTCGCCTTTGTTGTCGGCAAGGCCGTTGGTTTGGTAAGCGGAACCGCATCGGCGGATTACATCAGCCTCTACCACGGCAATGCGTCCCTCTTGGCCGAGAGCTTGGAAGTCATTCAGGAGACCGCCAGTGTCATCCTTGCGGCTCTGGAACAGCCTGCGCAAGTAGGCGCAGAGGACCGAGTAGAGGAACCGGAACCAGCGGACGTAGCAGCCTGAAAACTAGTCGTCAATCCTCAAGGAAGACGGGAGGCGTAAGCGCTCCCGTCTGTCTGAGTCCGGCGGCAGGGAGACACCCTGCGGGTTTCTCCCTGCACCCTCTTCCAGCCGTCCGGCCTTCGCTCGCCGGCTGCGCGTTGGTGCAAAGCTATCTTTAGCGGGTGGTCGCTGTCCTCATGAAGCGGCGCAACGGTACCGATGAAGCAGGCTGCCTCACTGAAGTGGGCGGATGAACAAGTCCCAGAAGAACTCGGCAGCGCCTTGCGGTGTCAGCTTCTGCTTATCTCTGTTTCCGTAGGACTGCATGCCGAGGGGCTCGAAGTAAAGAGTTTGATCGTCGTTCTTCACGTAAACGGCTTCGTTCATTCCCCCGTCGCGTGGCGTATCGGTCATCGAATATTGAATGCTGTCGGAGCCCGTGTGTCCTCCGCCGACGGAGGCAGACCCTCTGCAAACATTCTCTCCATTTTGATAAAGAGATGCCGTGAAATGATTCGCGTCCACCCGCTGAAAGCGTTGGGCTAAGCCTGGATTGCGGTTAGCTATCTCAAGCAGAGACGCTTCGAAGAACTTGGCGATAAAGTCGAATCCTTCGTGCCGGAAGGTGTCTCGGTCGAGATCGGCAAACTGCTTACGAATTCGGAGGTTGCTGGAACGGATCGGTGCCGCAGAGCTTGTGGGTGTTGCTGAAGATTCGGTCCGGCGGGAGCTAGCGGATGGGATGGCCTTTCCGAGTTCCTTGAGCGCATCCTTGATGGCCGTCACGATGTCCAGAAAGGCGTCGTCTTGATCCGCCCATTTGGTGACTGGTTTGCCGTCCTTCGGTGCGGCCAATAGCTTCCCGAACGGTAGGCTATGCCAGTCGCATGGTCGCAGGATAATGGGAATGACCCTTGCCTCAAGTCGGTCATGGCGCTCCATCGCTCGCAACATCTCTCGCTCATAGCAGTAGTCGGAGTTGTTGAAGTCCGGACTGACGAGC
The DNA here is from genome assembly GCA_965199365.1 of Terriglobus sp. Lineage (GTDB taxonomy): Bacteria > Acidobacteriota > Terriglobia > Terriglobales > Acidobacteriaceae > Terriglobus. The sequence continues at coordinate 174,508 of CBDARC010000001.1, forward strand.
AAAAGAATCACATCCGCTTCGTTCAGATTCTGGTCGATGGCATTGCCCAGCTCCGTACCAGCGGAGATGCGCCGGTCGTGCCATGTCGAAATGACACCCTGGCGCTTCAGAGCAGCCAAGTGGACTTCGAGCAGATCGCGTAACCTCTCGTCCTGATGGGAATAGGAGAAAAACAGAGTCGGCATCCGCCATCACCTTCTGTCGCCAATGTGCAGCGTCTACAAAAGCTTACGCTGCTACGCAGCGGATTAAGGGTGACACGTCACCCCGGAACGGGAGCTGTAGAGTAACGGGAAGTTGCTGAAGGATAACTCCAACAAAAAACAGGCATCTAAGGGAGAATGCTCCAGGCGCGGCTGCGTTAGGGAGTGAGCGCACGTTGCTCAAGGGGAACTCTATGCGCATCAACCCCTTAGCCTGCCTCCGGCCCCCTGCTGTCGTTCAAAGCGATGCACGGGCGGCGTGTGGCCTTAATTCTGGCGGTGCAACATGAAGCCGCCCTTACGGACAAAATCAGTCGGCACCAAAGTCAGCGAGGCGGAGTTTGCCTTGCTGGAGGAACGTGCGCGTGGAGCTGGGATGCGGCTGGGCGAATGGGTTCGGGAGGCGTTGCTGTCCGCGACGGCTGTGTTCGGCCCGGATTCCGGCGAGGTTGCGCTGGGCGAAATCCTGGCCCTCCGGTCGCTGCTTCTCAATCTCCATTTCCGGGCGGCGAAGGGTGAGGCAATCCCGGAGGCAGAGATGCGCGGGCTGATCGACCGGGCGGACGGATCGAAGGTCGAGCGGGCGAGAGAGCGCATGGCGGCGGTTCGAGCGGTGGCCAGAGCGACCGTGCCGGAGCCGGAGACTGCGGCAGAGACGGAATCGGAGGAGGTCTAGTCATGGCGGAATGGGGACGCAAGGAGTACAGCAAAAAGTGGCCGAGCCGGACGCCGGTATGGACATGGACGGCGATCTTGTTGTCGTTGATTTTCTTCGCCGGAATGCTGACGCTGGAGTACGAGCAGAGCTGGACAGCCGCCGAGCGGCTGTACCTGTCGGACTACTTTAAGAGCGGGGCGCTGGGCAAAGCGTCGGCAACTTCGGCGAGCAAGTACACGCTGCTGGAAGCGGTGATTGGGAAGGGCCAGAGACTCGTGATGGGCGACGAGATCGAGCAGATTCCATCGCTGGACGGTAGGCCGGGATACCGTCTGACGGAGGAGGGCGTGAAGAACGGCATCGTTCGGCTGACCTGGGTGACTGGAATATTTAATGATCGTGGGCTGCACCGGGTGATGAGTGAGGCCGTGTACTCGAATATCGGGAGCTGGGAGTTCTATCAGAAGCCGCTCTGGGCGACTGTGGCGTTCTTCTGTCTGGCTCTGTTCTTGGCGGTTCCGAAGGACCGGGCGCGGCGGATGCTGTACAAGCATGGGCGCAGATTGCGTGGGCCGGAACTGGTGACGACGGCGGAGTTCAACGAGAAGCTGGGCCGGTCTAAGATGATCCGTGTGCAACTGCCGGACGGGGTGTCTTTCATCAATGAAGACATCGGCTGGTGGGACAAAACATTCCATAAAGACCTTAGCCGCTGGGCGCGTGTACCGCGCGACCGGGAGGCGATGCACTTCCTTATAGTGGGCGACAGCGGCACGGGCAAATCGGCGGCGATCCGGCAGCTTCTCTCGCAGATATGGGAGCGCGGGGAGGCCGCTATCGTCTACGACCCGGCGATGGAGTATCTGCCGCAGTTTTACAACGAGGCGCGGGGCGACGTGATCCTGAACCCGATGGACGCGCGGTGTCCATTCTGGAGTCCCGGCGACGAGGTTCCGCACGAGGCCGAGGCGCTTACCTTAGCCGCTTCTCTGTTCCCCGATCAGGGGCGGGAGAACCGGTTCTTCGTCGAAGCTCCGAGGAAAATCTTTGCTCACTTGCTCAATCTGAAAGCGACTCCGCAGGAGCTTACCTACTGGATGAGCAACGCGGACGAGATCGACAAACGGGTGGAAGGGACGGAGCTTGCGGCGATGATCGACAAGGGCGCGGCGAACCAGAGATCGGGCGTTCTTGGCTCGTTGAATATGGTGGCGGATGCGTTCAAGCTGCTCCCCAAAGAGTCTGAGACGACGCGTCGGTGGAACACTGTCGAGTGGGCAAAAGAGCGCAAGGGATGGGTGTTCCTTACATCAAAGGCGACGATGCGGGAGAGGATGCGGCCGCTGGTGAGTCTATGGCTTGACCTGCTCGTCTTGCGGTTGATGAATGAAGAATCGACGAAGCGCAAGACTTGGTTCGTGCTGGACGAGCTAGCGAGCTTGCAACGGTTGCCGCAGCTTACGACGGCGGTCACGGAGAACAGGAAGTCGAACAATCCGATGGTGCTGGGCTTCCAAGGGAAGGCCCAAGTGGAGGCCCTGTACGGCCATGTTGCGGAGGCGATGCTGTCGCAACCGGCGACGAAGATCTTCCTCAAGACGAGCGAGCCTCATGCGTCGGAATGGATATCGAAGGCCATCGGCGAGATTGAGATCGAGCGGTTCCGGGAGACGCGGACGCATGGGCAATTCCCGGTTGGCCGGAAGTCCGAAAGCGAGGCGCGGGACATCACGCGCGAACCATTGGTGATGGCCTCGGAAGTGGCGGGACTTGATCCTCTGCACGGTTATCTGAAGCATGGGAATCTCGTCTTGCGGATGCGCTTTCCGTACCTGGAGCTGAAGGACCATGCGGAGAAATACATCGAGCGCAAGGCGACGGCTGTGCCGTCTCCCGTAATAGCAAAGCCGGAGCCGATAGTCGTAGCGCCGCAGCCCGAGGTTGTGCAGATGGCTCCGCAGAGGAAGCCGCCGAAGGCCGCAAAACAGCAAGAGCAACAACCCGCCCAGGTAAACGAGCAACATCCTTACTTCGAGTAAACGAACATGGTGACGATCTCGAAACCTATCAGTTCCGGACAGGCTCAGGCGTATCACAAGCAGGAGTTCGCTAACGCTAAAGAGAACTACTACACGGAGGGCGAGCGTGTACGCGGCGAGTGGCAGGGCCAGCTTGCCGAGCGGTGGGGATTGACCGGCGAGGTGAACGAACAGCAGTTCGCACGACTCTCTGAGGGGCAACATCCGGTGACCGGCGAACAGCTTGTGCGCTATCAGGTGGCACGGGAATACAAGAACGAGCACGGCGAGATGGCGCGGTCTATGGAGCATCGGGCCGGTTGGGATGCGACGTTCTCCGCACCGAAGTCCGTCTCACTAACGGCGTTGGTTGGTGGCGACGAACGGATCAGAAACGCGCATAAAGAGAGCGTGACGGTTGCGCTCAATGAGATGGAGAAGTATGTGCAGGCGCGGATCGGTGGCAATGTTCCGGCGCAAACGACGGGCGTGTGGGCTGTCGCTAAGTTCGAGCATGACAGCAGCCGACCCGTCGAAGGCTATGCCGCGCCGCAACTTCATACCCATGCCGTTGTCTTCAATGTGACGGAGACGGCGGACGGCAACACGCGGGCGTTGCAGCCGCAGGAGCTATACAAAACCCAGCAGTACGCCACGGCGATCTACCGGTCGGAGCTGGCAGCGCGGTTGCAGGTCATGGGTTACGAGATTGAGCGTGGAGAGCACGGCCAGCCAGAGATCAAGGGATACAGCCGCGAGTATCTGGAGGCTTCGAGTCCACGGCGGCAGCAGATCGAGGCGCAGATGGCGGCGGAGGGGCGGACAGGAGCGGGAGCCGCGCAGATCGCCGCGCATCAGACGCGCGACGCGAAGCAGCCGCTCTCGCGCGATGAGGTCCGCGAACGCCATCAGGCGATGGCCCGAGTCTACGGAAATCAGCCGCAACGTGTGCTTACCGAGGCAGCTCAGCGGCTAGGTGTGGAGTTGATGCCGGAGCCGTCAAGTATCGCCGCCCATGAGGGGATGAGCTATGCGCGAGAGCGCGGCATGGAGCGGGAAGCTGTTTCGGACGAGCGTTCATTGATGCGCGATGCGCTGAAACATACGATGGGCGAGGCCCGTTTGCCGGAGATCAAAGCAGAGTTTGAGAGCAGGGTCGAATCTCGGGAGTTTATAGGGGTTACGCGCCGGGAGGGGCTAGCGGGCCGTGCCTTCACAACCGACGAGATGCAGGGGTACGAGCGCGAGCTGATCGACCGGATGAAGAGCAGCCAGGGCAACCGCGACGTGCTGGCGGACGGCAACGTGCGGCAGCAGACGATGGAGCAGCATCCGCATCTGAGCTTGAGCCAGCGGAACGCGGTCGATACGGTGCTGACGAGCCGCGATCAGATGATGGCTCTGGAGGGCGTTGCCGGAGCCGGAAAGACAACTTCCTTAGCCGCCATTCGTGAAGCCGCCGTCCTTGCGGGCTTCGAGGTTGAAGGGCTTGCGCCGACATCGAGGGCTGCGCAGAAGCTCGGCGAAGCGGGCATGGAGACGCAGACGTTTCAGAAGCATCTTGCGCGTGGAGAGAAGCCGGACGACGGGCAAAAGAAACTCTATGTGATCGACGAATCGAGCATGGCAAGCACTAAACAGATGCACACGTTCGTCGATCGGCTAAAGGAAAATGATCGTGTTCTATTCGTTGGTGACACGCGACAGCATGAGGCGGTAGAGGCGGGGAGGCCCTACGCGCAATTGCAGAATGCGGGGCTTCGCACGGCGCACTTGGATGAGATCATCCGACAGAAGGACCTAGCGTTGAAAGAGGTTGTCGAGCAGCTTGCGCGTGGGGAGGTTCGCCAGGCCATCGCTAGCCTCCATCTACAAGGCCGGGTGCATGAGATCAGCGACCGGCAGGACCGCATCGCGGAAATCGCCCGCGAGTATGTGCGACAACCTGAGAGTACGCTGGTTGTCTCTCCCGACAACGAAAGCCGCCGCGAGATCAACGGCTGCATCCATCGTGCAATGCAGGATGCAGGTCAGATCAAGGATGAGGAGCATCGAGTGCATGTTCTCTATGCAAGGCAGGACATCACTGGAGCCGACCGGCAGCACGCGCAGAACTATGAGACAGGCGATGTCATTCGCTATTCGAAAGGGTCGAAGCCGCTCGGCATCGAGGCCGGAGAGTATGCGCGTGTTGCCGCCACGGATCGGGAGACGAACACGGTCACGGTAAAGCGACGGAACGGCGTGGAGTTGAGCTATGACCCACGCCGGTTACAGGGAGTGACCGTCTACCGAGACACCGAGCGCACGTTCGCCGAGGGCGACCGTATACAAATGACCGCCCCGTGTCGCGACCACAAGCTAGCGAATCGTGAGCTGGGGACGGTCGATAAGATCGACGGCCAAGGTAATCTCAAACTCCGTATGGACTCAGGCAGGGAGGTCGCATTCAACACACGTCAGCATCCTCATCTGGATTACGGATACGCGGTCACGAGCCACAGCAGCCAGGGCCAAACAGCGGACCGTGTTCTGATCCATGTGGACTCGGCACAAGGCAACGGCGAATTGCTCAATAGCCGCATGGCTTATGTTTCGGTCTCGCGTGCTCAGTACGACGTGAAAATGTATACAAACGATGCGAAGACCCTTGGGTTTGAGTTGAGTCGAGATGTCACGAAGACGACAGCCCTTGATCATCCGGAGGCGGGAGAAAGGATCAAACCGCAATCTGTAGGTTTGGACATTTCGCTGGGCTTAAGCCTCGGATGAAGCCTTCACCGTACTGCCCATACTGGGATACAATCTAGGTAATGGCCGAGTGGTGAAATTGGCAGACACAGCAGACTCAAAATCTGCCGAGGGCAACCTCATGTCGGTTCAAGTCCGACCTCGGCCACCATATCTACAGCTCATCCCAAAAGCATTTCCCTCAAAATTGATGATTTATTTCTCGCTTGGGATACTGAGCAAGTGGAAATAATTCGGCTTTCATGCGGTGCTTCGCTTGCATGAATCTGGCATCAGGTAAGCAATGCGACTCGTAGTTCTTTCCGACACACACGGTCAACACGACAAGATCACAGATGTCCCTGAAGGGGACATCTTGATACATGCCGGGGATTTCATGAACTCTGGCACAGACCTGTTGGAGATCATCTCTTTTAATCGTTGGTTAGGAGAGCAGCCGTTCAGGCATCGTGTAGTGTGCGCGGGAAATCACGACAAGTATTTCGAGTCTGATCCGGGAACGGCGAGAGCGCTGCTCACGAATGCGCACTATTTGGAGAACTCGGAAATTACGATTGAGGGGATCCGACTCTGGGGTTCCCCGTACACTCCAGAGTTCTTTCATTGGGCCTTCATGTATCCTCGCGGAACTGCTGCTACGAGGTATTGGGAAAGCATTCCCGAACATCTCGACGTGCTGATTACCCACGGGCCGCCGTTAGGAATTCTCGATCAGACCGCGCCTCAAACGTTACATCTCGGATGCGCCGAGCTGCTCGATGCCGTTTGGAGCAAGAAGCCAAAGGTCCACCTATTTGGGCATATTCATGGTGGCGCAGGCGAGTTAGAACGCGATGGCATCCGTTTCGTAAACGCGGCATACCTGAATGAGCGCTATAAGCCCAGTCATCCCGGGGGCGAGATTCATGTGATCGACCTTTAGCCCAAGCGGAACCAGCGGAAGCGGCATCAGTACCAGTTTGGGTGCGGATTGGTACTTCTGATCTAGGCATCTACGCGAAGACGTGGCGTATGAGGCAGTGTGTGAGACCTCCCGGTTTGTCTCGGCACTGCTGAGAAAATTGCAAATGGATCTGTCACCTGATCACCCTCGGCCATTGCAAGCGGTTGAAAAAGCACGCTTGGTTGAGGATTTGGGCGAAAAAGGTCGCGGGGGACCGTGCTTGCCTACCACGTTTGTCGCCTGACTGATCTAGTGAAGTGTTGAAGGTAGAAAGATGACGGCACGTTCTGTCCGGTGGAGAGACCGCCCGAAGACCTGGATAAGGACTTGGGGGCAATCCCTCAAAAGATTCCAGGCGGCGGACTCGTCGCTATGAAAGGCTGCCGTTCTCCGCCTATTAAGAATGACAAGCAATATCGTAAGCAACATGAGTATATTTTGTGTATTATATTGCTTGTTATGGGGAAGACGACACCATCGCTTGTACCACGGGTTGCCCGCTTGCTTGATGGGGTCGGCGCTCATCTAAAGCTCGCGCGGCTCCGACGCAAATACTCGGCGGAGATCGTAGCGCAACGCGCAGGAATCACGAGGCGCACCCTATCCAAAGTAGAGCAGGGAGACCCGGCGGTTGCGCTAGGGGTCTATGCGCGGGTGATGCAGGTGTTGAGGTTGGAAGACGATTTAGCATTGCTGGCCAAGGACGATGAACTGGGTCGAAAACTGCAAGATGCCGGAATCACCGCCAAACTTAGAGCCCCTAAACGCCTCCTCGCTGCGAAGAATGAGATCGCACTAGATCAAGCAGAAGGACGTGGCTGATGGCGGCTATAGAGACGGTCGAGGTCTATCTGGATGCCGACCAAACAGCCGAGCCAAATCTTATGGGAACGCTCCACTGTCAGCGGAGCGGTAAGGGGGAACTCTTTTCTTTCAAGTACGCCGAGGCCTGGCTTAACAAGGCGGAGGCCTTTGCCTTTGACCCTGACCTCACACTAGGCGAAGGTCATCAGTATCCTTCTGCGGCTCGATCGAACTTCGGCATCTTCACCGATTCGTCCCCGGACCGCTGGGGACGCGTGCTGATGCAGCGCCGGGAAAATGCTCATGCGCGTCATGAAGGAGTTCGTCCACGGACGCTGACGGAGTGGGATTTCCTGTTGGGCGTCCACGACGAAACGCGACTCGGCGCACTGCGATTCAAACGGCCAGGCGGCCCTTACGTCGATAGCGATACAAGATTCGCCGCGCCGCCTCTTACATCGCTGCGGGAGTTGCAAGCAGCGAGCCTTCAGTTTGAGCGGCACTTGAACGACGAGGAACATCCCGACTACGCGAAGTGGCTAGCTCAGCTTATCGCCCCGGGGAGCTCTCTCGGAGGAGCGCGTCCCAAGGCTTCCGTCCGAGATGAAAAGGGAGCGCTCTGCATAGCCAAGTTCCCGAGCCGCCAAGACACGCGAGACATCGGAGCTTGGGAGCTGGTGGCCCATTCACTTGCACGTAAATCAGGGATTCAGGTTCCAGACGCCAGAGCACTCCATTACGCAGAGAGTGCATTCACGACCTTTCTTGTTGAACGGTTTGATCGCACGGTGAGAGGGGGGCGTATCGCCTTCGTTTCAGCGATGACTCTCACACAGCGCAAGGATGGAGAAGCGGGAGCGAGCTATCTTGAGCTTGTTGATCTTCTCCAAACCAGAGGTGCCAACACCCAGGCCGATTGTGAGCAACTGTTTCGTCGAGTTCTTCTGAACATTCGCATTCACAATACAGACGACCATCTGCGCAACCACGGCTTCTTTGTTGATGCGCAGGGGATCCGTCTTTCGCCGGCTTACGACATCAACCCTTCGGTTGATCGCAATGAGCTTTCACTTGCCATCGACGAAACAGAAACCACATGTGATATTTCGGTGGCCATGAACGCCTACAAGACCTACGGTATCTCCTCCGCTCAGGCGGACGCAGCGCTAGAGTCTGTTGAAGCAGCTGTGGCAGGATGGAGAACAGAGGCGACCAGGTTCCGAATCCCCAGAGCCGAGCAGGAGCTTATGGCAGGCGCGTTCGAATAGAGCGACTCTCTCGCCATGCGCTCTTACAGCTTGAACCCTGTAATTCTGCCATGACATGGCGGAATCACAGACTTGTGTGCGTTCGGTGAACGGCGAGAGCGCCGCTCACGAACGCGCACTACTTGGAGAACTCGGAGGTCACGATTGAGGGAGTCCGCCGTCGCGTGTTCGGTACTGTCGTGGCTGAGCATAGATCGTCTATGCTGGGATGACCCTCTACTCGCGGAGAATTAAGTATTCATGCTCTACAAATCGACAAGCTACCCGTTAACGATGTTGGTCGAAGAAATCAGACGCGGATCAGTCGGACTACCCGACCTGCAACGGCCTTTTGTGTGGGAAAATTCGAAGATTCGCGACCTTTTCGACTCTCTGTATCGCGGTTATCCCTGCGGATTTCTACTTCTGTGGGAAACGGGAGCTGGAGTGAAGGGTATCGGAACAAATGCTAAGGACGAGGTTCCGAGCACTGCGGTTGTCGACGGACAACAGCGGCTTACGTCCCTATATGCCGTGCTGACAGGAGCTGAAGTCGTACGCAAAGACTATTCACGGCAGCAGATCAAGATTGCCTTTGATCCACTGGCTGAGCGATTTGAGGTAGCGAACGCTGCTACGGCGAAAGATCCGGCATTCATATCTGATGTATCTCAAGTGTGGAAACCAACTGCTAATGTCTTCAATGTTGCCGACGAATACCTAAAAGATTTGAAGAAAGTCCGCGAAATATCTGAGGATCAGGTTCGACGCATTCAGAGTGCGGTTGGCAAGCTTGTCGCTCTCGCAAACTACTCCTTCAACGCTTTGGTGCTCACCTCTGAAGCTGGTGTAGAAACAGTAGCTGAGGTTTTTGTCCGCATCAATGGGCAAGGCGTGAAGCTTAACCAAGCTGATTTCATCTTGACCTTGATGTCCGTGTTTTGGGAAGAGGGTCGAAAAGATCTTGAAAAATTCTCCCGAGAGGCAACGGGCTTTCCGAACGGACTGCCTAGCCCGCGGAACTATTTCATAGAGCCGAGTCCAGAGCAAATGCTGCGTGTCATGGTTGGTGTGGGCCTCAAACGCGGCAAGTTGGAAGCCGCGTATGCCGCTCTCCGGGGTCGCGTTCCTTCGAGTGGAGTCATCGACACAGGCAGACGCGAAGAAGGATTCCAAAAGCTTAAGGATGCGCGCGGTGCAACCTTGAACGTAAACCGCTGGCTGCACTTTTTGGGTGCTTTACCCTTGGCGGGTTATCGGTCTAAGAGCATGATCGTGGCGCAGCTCGCGATCCTCTACCCGTACGCCCTCTATCTAATCGGCGTTGAGGAGTTCAAGGTCGACCTGAACATTATGCGGCAGGTCATCGCCGAATTCATCTTTATGGCAGCGCTCACTTCGCGCTATTCCGCCAGTGGTGAGTCACGATTCGAATCAGATCTAGCGGCATTGCAGATTGCTAAAGGAGCGGACGACTTCGTGGCTCGTCTCCGAAGACTGTGCGATCTCAGATTAACCGAGGACTTTTGGTCAATTTCGCTGCCTGACATGCTGGCAACGTCCGGCGCTCGTACGCCCGCAAAGATGGCGTATCACGCTTCACTAGTCATTCTCGAAGCGAACGTACTGTTCTCTCCAATGAAGGTTGTGGCCGCGCTTGATCCGGCTGTAAAGGGAACAAAAGCAACTGCTGAGGAACATCACTTGTTTCCCAAGGCGTATTTAGCGACTCTGGAAATCAGAGAAAAGAAGGAGGTCAATCAAATTGCCAATTACGCGCTTCTCGAATGGCCGGACAACATCAAGATCGGAGGAGCATCACCTGCGACCTATGCAGGGGAGCTGGACGCCAAGCTCAGTGCAATGGAGCGCACCAATCATTCACTGCCTCCGGGCTGGTGGGAGATGCCTTACGAAGACTTTCTAGAGGAGCGTCGTCGCCTCATGGCTCAGGTGATGAAGAAGGCCTGGGAAAAGCTGCGGGGCGGACCCGTGGCAGCGACTGTGACACTCAGCGCAGCAGAATTGATAGCCGGCGGTGAAAGCGATGGGGTGGAGTTCAAGTCAACCCTTCGGACCAACCTGCGTACGGGAGAGGTCGACGATCGAATGCAGATGGGTGTCCTCAAGACCATCGCAGCATTCTTAAATTCAGGCGGTGGCACCTTGATCATTGGTGTCGATGATGCCGGTGAGCCGATTGGACTTTCAGCAGATGCATTCGCTAACGACGACAAGATGAGCCTTCACCTGGTCAACCTCGTTCGGGACAGGATCGGAGACCTCTATTTACCCTATGTGCACCCTGAATTCGTGGAGCATGGAAGCGAAAAGGTTCTGTCCGTCCGTTGCGAAAAGGGTCCCAAACCTGCCTTCGTAAAAGATGGGAACTTTCAGAAGTTTTTCGTGCGCGCAGCAAACTCTACCGCTGAGCTGACAGGCACTGGGATCATCGATTACAGCAAACACCGGTTTCGGTAACAGAGGCTTTTCCGAAGGCGCCGGCACCGTTCCAGACGTACGGCGTTACCTCATCTACGATCAGAATGAGATTCGCTCCATCTCATAAAGGGCGATCTGATTGGCGATGCCCTGGGACTCTTTGTTTGCTCAGGGAGGTGGCTGCATCCCCTGTACATCGCGGTGATGTTCTCCCCATACGCTGATTCGAAAAACTGAGTTTCGGAAGTGACCGTGGAGTGGCAGGAATTTACGGTCCGGCGTTAGAGAGGCACTTGGTAGCAATCAGTCAAAATGCCGCCGAGAAGTGGCAGCGTCGCCCAGCAAAAAATGAGAAATTTACACATTTTCTTACACACTACGCGGTTAGAGAACGGTAAATACAACATTTCAGGACACTTACTGCCGGCCATGAAGGACTCAAAATCCGCCGAGGGCAACCTCGTAGGGGTTCGACCCCCCCTCCCGGCACCATACCTCAACTAGGAACTTCGTTTGCTGCGCCCACCTGCTGGCGGGTAGGCGCCTAGTTCTTTGAAGTTGTATTTACTCTTCGCTTCCGACCTAAATGCATAGCGCCATCTGGCCGTCCCGAACACTGAGCAAATGCGCTTGCATTCGGAGCCAATCCGGAGCAAAGAGACAGGGCAGAAGCTCGAGGTGTGAGCTTCTGCCCTGCGACTTAGATCGGCTGGCGGAGAACCGGCCACTCGACTTGGTTAAAACAGCACCTTGAAAGCCAACTGCAGACTTCGATTGTCGGCAGGCGTACCAGAGGTCGCCGAGATCACGCCGAAGGTTGATGCTGTGCTGATGTTTGTACCAGGGTTGCCGAAGATCGCCCGGTTGATGACGTTGAAGGCTTCTCCACGGAACTGGCCACTGACCCGCTCGTAGATTCTGAAGCTCTTCAGGAGCGAGACGTCGACCGCCGGCGTTCCGGGACCGCGTTCGGTGTTGCGAGTCAGTGTGCCTTGATTGTTGAATGTGCCCGTGGATCCCGGCGATGCGAACGCTGTGATGTCAAGCCAGTGGAATGGAGATGGGTTAGCAAGGTGGCCACTCTTCCGGCCGGGCGCAAGGCTGGCGCGCTGCGGGCAGTAGGTGCAGAAGTTTGCGCCCGAGGCAGAGATGGTCAGAGGGAAGCCAGTCTGCAGACGGACAGCGGGTTGGATCGACCAGCCACCTGCGAGGGCACCTGCCACACCGTGCGTGGCGAATGCTTTGCCGGGTCCGAACGGCAGCTCGTAGCCTCCGGAAATCACGGCGCGGTTGCGAACGTCAAAGCGCGAGTACGAGTGGTCCTGACTGAAGTTGTTCGCGAGCGCGGTGTCGTTCGCTTCCACTTCGCCAGAGTTGTCGTCGAGGTTCTTCGACCATTGGTAGCTGCCAAGCAGGTAGAGGCCGTTCTTTGAACGCTTCTCGATCTTCACCGATCCGCCGGCAAAGTTCGCCGAGGCGCGCGTGGAGCTGGTCAGCATGCCGTGCAGGAAGTTTGGATACGGGCGAACACCGGTATCCGTGAACACGCTTACTCCGTTGGCCAGGGTAACTGGCGTCAGGTTGAAGGTGTCCTCATTCTGGTCATAGCGCTTCCAAAGGCGATGCGTCGTGTCGCCGGTAAAGGCAAATTCGACGATGGTGCCATGGCCGAGGTCCTGCTGCAGGCTGGCCGTGTACTCCTGGGTGTAGGGCAGCTTGTTGTTGGCATCCACCGAGAACGGCGCCGGGGTGGAGGTAAGAGCACTTACGCTGGGAAAGAGCCCCTGAACGCGGCATCCGCCGCTGACCGTGCTGCAGCCCACGTTGGCGCCACTGCTCCCGGTCAACGTTGTCTGGTAGTACAGCGGTGCGGCATAACGGGTGAACTGCAGTTCGTTCGCGTTGATGTTGTCGAAGTAGATGCCGTACCCGATGCGGAACACGGTTCCGGGATGCGGCTCGTAGGCCAGGCCGAGCCGCGGACCGAAGCCCTTCTTGTATGGCGTCACGATGCCAGGAGCGAAGTAAGGAGAGGTGTCGAGATTCGCAAGCAGGGCAGCTGGCGCGTTGCTAAGATTTGGCACCTTTGAGAAGCCGATCTTATCGAGCGAAGGAATGAAGGCGCCTTCCAGTCCATTCTGCTCCACAAAGGGCGAGTTGTACTCCCAGCGAAGCCCCGCGTTCAATGTCAGGCCGTGGCCAATCTGCCAGACATCGTTTGCGAAGGCGCCGTAGGTGTTGTCACGGTAGTGGCCCTCCGTGGTGCCGAAGCCCGCATTGCACGAGGTGCAGAGCCCGGCAGCATACATCTGGATCGGTGAGAGGCCCGTTGAGGTAGACGGGCAAATTCCGCCCAGCGTGACGCTGGTGCTGCAGGTGCTGTTGAAGGTGAACGATCCGCGGCCATTGTTATCAGCCTTTTGCGCGATCTGCCGCCACTGGAACTGGAAGCCGAACTTCATGGTGTGCTTGCCGCGAACGACAGAGACCGTATCGCCGAGGCTGTATACGTTCTCAGTGGAACCCTGGTCCGCGCCGCCGTCACCAATGGAGGTAAAGCCCGAGATGCCAATTGTTGAGCGACCGAACTCGGTGGCGTCGGTCAGCGCTGTGACGTTGTTGAGGCCCTCAATCGAACTGAAGTTCACACCGGGCTGAAGATTCACACCAATGGAGAACGCGTAGACCCGGTTGTACCCAAGGCGGAACTCGTTCACCACACTCGGTGAGAGCAGGAAGGTATGACCAAAAACGCCATTGCGGCTGACGAGCGGATAACTGGTCGCGGTGCCAATCTGCGCGCCGGGTGCCTGCTGTGATGCGTTGTAGTTGATGAAGCGCTCATACATCGTCTGCCTGGAAGAGATCGTCTGATCCGCGCGCACGACGTATTGATCGTAGTTGTCGGTGAAGGTGCCGTTGTTGAGGTAGTTGTTGGCGCCGCCCTGATAGCTGCCGTTCGGCGTCGGAAAGAGTGGCTGCAGAACCTGCGCCACGGTATATGCTGGGACGGTGCCACCCGCAGCGACTTGAGGAGACGACAGGGCAGAGGAGATCTGCGCCTGGGTGGGGAAGATGCTGTAAACCGGCCGGCCCTGCGTCGTGCGGAGACCTTCATACCCGCCGAAGACAAACACCTTGTCTTTGATGATTGGGAAGCCAACGGTCCCACCGTATTGGTGGCGGGAGAAGTTAAGCTGCGGGTTCACGCCGCTGGAGGGCACACCTGCCGTGAGGAACTTGGTGTTGAAGTAGTTGCGCGCATCGAAGATCGAATTGCGGGCGAACTCGTATGCAGTCCCGTGGATCGAGTTGGAACCGGACTTCGTGACCATCGACACGACTGCCTGACCCTGACCATACTCGGTCGAGAAGGTCGAGCGGAGCATGTTGAACTCCTGGATGGTGTCGGTGTTCGGCTGCATTGCCATGTTGTTGAAACGGATCGAGCGGATGTAGGTTCCGTCAAGCACGTAGTTGGTCGAAGAAGCGCGACCGCCGTCGACTGTGATGAAGAGCGCGCGCGTTCCGTATTGGCCGGCGGTGCCGGTATTGCCGGGTTGGGCCGGCGTAACGCCTGGGGCGAGAGTGGCGAGTTGCAACACGTTACGACCGTTCAAGGGTAGATCGTTGATCTGCCTCTGATCGATCACCTGACCGACCGTTGCTTCCTGCGTCTGCAACTGTGGAGGTAGTGTGCTGACTTCAACAGTCTCGTTCGAGCCACCTACCTGCAGGGTGACGGAACCATTCGCAGCCTGGCCTACCTGAACGTCCAGCGATGGCACGCTTGCGGACTTGAAGCCTTCCTTCTCCACGCGAAGCGCATAGCTGGCAGGCGGCAGGTTCGGGATAGACCATTGACCGGCATCGTTGGTCGTGGTGGTGCGTTCGGCCTTCGTCGCATTGTTAATCAGGTGGATCGTTGCTTGCGGGACGGCGGCTCCGCTCGAGTCGGTGACAGTGCCTGCCGCGTCAGAGCTGGCGCTGGCCTGGCCATAAGCGACATGGGAGGCCAGATTCAGAGCAACGACCGGTACCGCTGCTAACGCAAGCGCCAGGAAAAAGCGAGGCCCGGCCGGGCGCTCCGCAACATTCGCGAAACCCCTGAACGAGAGAGTTGATGTTTTCTTGTTACAAAAAACCACGGGTGAAGCCTCCAAAGGGGGGTTTGGAAAGAAACGAAGTTGCGTCTGCTCGATGCTTGCTGCCATAGCGTTCGAGCCGCAGTCATCGAAGGGGGTGTCGTTCAGGAACTCGCTGAGACGTCTCAGAGCGACGGGAAATTATCACACATGAAACCGACAATTGGGAACGGCTCGCGCAGCCGGCAGTAGCTGCTGGCCCCGATTGTTTAAGGCTTTTGTCGCTTTATGCCGCTTCTCGTCCCTTGTGCGCGAAACGATTCTCTGTCCTGAGTCGTTTCAGAACACAAGGCTCTGCCGCTCTAAACGTGACGATGACGTACCACCTAGGCCGCCATACGCGGCCTCTCATGCGGGGCGGCATGAACACGATTTGTCAGGATCGGTTTGCAGAGGAACCGCTTGCCGCATGAAGGATAAGTGCCCGCAAGAGTCGCGGACTCTCGGCCCCTTATTCGGCGCTCCGTCTGATCAGAAGGCTAACTTTAGCGCCAGCTGCACAAGGCGAGGATTGTTCACTGTAGAGTTCACAGCCCCGAAGCCGGGTTCGCTGACGTCATTCACTGGCATGCCGTATTGCGGGTGATTGAACAAGTTGAAAAACTCAGCGCGGAAGTTCAGACCCATGCCCTCGCGGCGCAGGGCAAACTGCTTGATGACCGAAAAGTCCGTGTTTACGAAGTCAGGTCCAACGACAGGCACGCGGGCGGCGTTGCCGAGCTCGCCGGCAGGTGCAGCAACAAAGCAGCTTGAGTTGATCCACTGGTGGCTGGAGTGACTCGCGTTGTACACGTTGCAGTTGGCGACCTTGTTGGGCCTGTTCCAGTTGTTGCCGTTACCGCCATTCTGGAAGTAAACGCCCGACTGATTATTACTATCGATCAAGGGCACGGGAAACCCGGACAGAGCTTTCTCGATGAGAGTGAGTTGAAATCCGCCAAGGATGGTGTTCGTTACGGGGTTCCAGTTGCCGCCAAACTTCTTGCCGCGGCCAAACGGCAGGTCATAGATAACGCTGCCCGTGAAGCTGTTGTTCAGGTTGATCTGGGAGAGCGACCAATCCAGCGACTGCCAGTTTGGAAGCGGGAAGTAAGGCGCGCTGAGTTCAGACCCCAGGCCGTCTGACAGGCCGTTGTCATAAGTATGCGAATAGGTGTAGGCGAACAGCGCATATAGACCGTACTTGGAAGTCTTGGTCTCCGCCTTAACCTGCAGCGAGTCATAGTTGGTCTTGCCCACATCACCAAACAGGAAGATTGCGTTGCCGGTGCTGTACGGCGGCACGTAAGGTGCACCGGTTGCCAGGCAGCCAAGGGTGTAGCCGGAAACAGTTCCGCAGGCCGATGGGCTGGAGGTGTTCAGATCATTACCCGCTACCAGAATGTGTGTGCCGCGTGACCCGGCATACCCAGCGGTCAGCACAAGGTTGCCAACCAGCTGGCGCTCCACGTTGACATTGAACTGCTGCACGCGGCCCAGCTTGAAGTTCGATGGCTGTGTATAGAACGAGCCGGTAAAGCTGGACGCGGTCGGCGGGGTGGTCAGGGTGGCGAAGCCGCTGGACAGGCTGATCGCCGAAGGTGCCTGGCCCAGCTTGGTGGCGCAGTACGAGGTCGCATAGGCGCATCCCGCGCCGGTAAAGGCATCCGTCTCACCCAGAAACGGTGGGTTCTGCCAGAGCCCCGGCGCGCCCTGGTTCCAAGCGGAGTCATGGTAAAGCGCATAGCCCGCACGCAGCACGGTTCTATCGCTGCCCAGGACCTTCCATGCGGCACCGACGCGTGGTTCGAGAGCAGTCCAGTCCATGTTGACGTTCGCCGACGAACTTACACCATTCTGGTTGGCGACCTCGATCGTGCCGGTCGTCGTATTGTAGTTCGCCAGGCGACCATGCTGTTCGGTGGTCGGCGTCGTCATTGTCCAGGCAAGACCCAGGTTCAGAGTGAGCGACGGTACGACTTTCCAGTCGTCCTGGACGAAGGGACGGAAGCTCTTCCAGCGGCGGCCGGTGACTGCGCCCTGGAACGTCTGATCGTGAATGGCGAGACCGGTGATGCCGAGCAGCAGGTCGGCTTCAGGGCTGCCGCCGATGTTGGCGCTGTTCAGTCCGCTGAAGTTGCCGCCGTTGCCGATAATCCAGAAGCCGTCCTGGAACGCCTCGGTACCGACGTTCATCTGGTTAGCACGAAGGTCGATGCCGAACCTCACATCATGCTTGTGCAGCACGAAATCCAGCGAGTCTCTGAACGAGAAGATGTTGCTGCCACCCTGAAACGGCGAGTAGCCGCGGTCTCCCAGTGCCCAGTAGCCGCCCGCAACGATGGTCGAAACCAGTCCGCAGCTGTAAGCGCCTGCAGCGCACTTACCGCCTGCGCAGCCCAGGTTCGCACCCGGAATCCCGCCGGGCACAATGTTTGCCGAAGCGCAGGTTCCGTTGCCTTGCGAAGCGATGTAATCGAAGATCCGGTTGTAGCCGAAGCTCGCCTGGTTCAGCTTGGTAGCAGAGAACACGTGGGTCTCACCAATGGCGATGTTCCGCGCATGGTTGATGATGTTCTCGTTGCTGCCAAAGGCATTTGACTCCGCGAGCCCCGGGGCGCCGCCCGGCACAAACGAGAATGCCTGGTCATAGCTGAAGCGGGCAAACGACGTGTCCTTGCTGGAAATCGTGTGATCCAGTCGAACGTCGAACTTCGTCTCATTCAATGAACGGACGGGCTCGTTCACATAGTTGTACCCGGCGCTGGCGTTGCCGGCGTTCGCATTGGGTGCAGGGTAGACATTAATCATCGCCTGCCCAACGTTGTTAACCAGGCCCATAGGTATTTTATTGCAGGGCGTGCCGTGTGCCTGGCTGCCGTCGGCGTTCGACGGGATGGGATTACCTGACCCGTCGCATTGGAAATAAACATTTGGGAACATGGCCGGGTTCGTGGATGCACCGATCATGTTTGGATTGACGATCACGAGACCGGACACCGGAGCGCCGTATGCGTCCGAGGAGAAGTCGCCCTTGCGCATGGCAAGCGATGGCACCAGGCCGTTGAAGACGATGCCGTGGCGCTGATACTTCTGCTCGCCGTCGACGAAGAAGAAGGTCTTGTCCTTGACGATGGGGCCGCCGATCGAGCCGCCAAACTGGTTCAGGTTGAACTTCTCGCGGGTGGTTGCAAGAGCGCTCTTCGCATCGAGGTCGGTGTTGCGCACGAACTCGAACAAGGACCCATGGAACCCGTTAGAGCCGGACTTGGTCGTGACCAGCACTGTCGGGCCCGCGCGGGTTCCATACTCGGCGGAGTATGTGTAGGTCAAGACTTTGAATTCCTGAATGTCGTCGATCGACGAGAAGATGCCAATGCCGCCCGCGGTCAACTCGTTGTTGTCAACGCCGTCCAGCAGCCAGTCCGTACTGTTGGGCCGCGATCCACCGACCGAGAGTGAGAATGAACCGCGTGCTGCCACCTCGCTGTCGCTGCCCGAGGTGAAGAAACTGTTGGGATTTGTCTCTGCAGTCGCACCCGCCGTCAGGGTAGCCAGTTGGACGAAGTCGCGGCCATTCAGCGGCAGCATCGCGACCTCTTGCGAGGTGATGACCTGGCCAAGAGATGGGTTTGTTGTCTCTACGGCAACGGCCTGGCCGGTCACAACAACCGTGGTGCTTACAGTGCCGAGAGCCAGCGAGAAGTTAAGCTCGCGCGCCTCATCCACCTGCAGTCTGAAGTCGTTCGAGACAGCACTCTGAAATCCAGCGTCGTCCACGCGCACGTTGTACAGGCCGACCGGCAGCAGCGGCATGACATAGTGGCCGGCGTTATCCGTCTTCACCGCCCGCGCCTGACCCGTTCCTTGGGCCGTCGCAGTGACAGTGGCTCCGGGAACAGCCGAGCCGGATGCGTCGAGTACTGTGCCGGAGAAGCCGGCCGTCGCCTGGGCGTGCAAAGGCATCGGGGCGATGAGTGCGATGAAGCTTAGAAGAATCAGGATCGGCGCGAGGTGCAACTTCAGTCGCGATGAAACCTGCAACAAGGGTGAACACGTTGTCACCATGCTCTGATGCTTCATGGGTCTAACCTCTTTCAACACGTCGGCTGAGGACCAGTTGGAAAGCTTCGCTGTGAGAGATTGTCTCGACTCTATGAACTCGCCTGTGGAATGTCAACGCGACGTGCGCGAGTACCGCGCGTGAGTGCTGCCACGCCGGCCCGGGCTAGGTGAATGGCGACCGCATTTACGATGGGGACATGTCAGACAGGCAAAGTCCCGATGCGGTTGCGATCGATCTGGACACCTGGGAGCGCCGTCTCCTGTACGAGCTCTTTAGCAACTTTGACGAACCTTTTCATGGGGTCTGTCTACGCGTCGATTGCACGGCAGCCTACCGGTTTGCAAAGGAACACAGGCTGTCGGTTTTCCTGACATTGCTTCATCGTTCCCTGAGAGCAGCAAATCAGGTTGCAAACCTGAAGACTCGCATTGTCGACGGAGCGGTGTTGCAATACGCCACGATCCACGGAGGCAGCGCTGTTGGGCGCGGCAACGGTACGATCGGGTTCGGTCACTATGCGTATCAGCCTGAACTGATTGCCTTCGTGCGTGAGGCTTCGCTTGAAGTGGAGCGGGTTAAGAGCAGAAGCGATCTGGAGCGATACGCCGGGCAGGATCTCATCCGTTACTCGGTTCTGCCGTGGTTCGATTTCACGTCGATCTCTCATGCAACGAACTCCGGCTCCCACGACTCCGCGCCGAAGATAACCTTCGGAAAAATCACTGAATGGAATGGCCGGTTCACCATGCCTGTTTCAATCCACGTGCATCATGCACTTGCGGATGGCTTGCACGTTGCCCAGTTCGTCGAGCAGTTCGAGCGGTACCTGGCTGCGCCCGATGCACTCTGATCATCCGCTTGTGGACTCCGCAACCAGATCGTCCTTTGCGAACTCCGGCAGCGAAGCATCTAGTTCGATGTGTTTACCCTTGCGAAGACCGCTGCGCTGCGCTCGATAGATTCCGTTGTGGCCGGAGAAGAAGTAGCTGAAGACGCAGGCAACAGCAGCATAGACGCCCGCTTCTGAGCCGAAAAGCTCGATTGCCATCAGTGTCGAAGCGATCGGAGTGTTCGCAGCGCCTGCAAACACCGCAACGAACCCCATGCCCGCCAGCAGCGAGGGCGGCAGCGGCAGTACGTACGACAGCGCGTTGCCGAGCGTTGCTCCAATGAAGAACAGCGGCGTGACCTCGCCACCCTTGAAGCCTGCGCCGAGCGTTGCAACGGTAAACAGGAACTTTGCGATCCAGTCATACGGTGGCTGTGGGCCTTTGAACGCAGCCACAATGCCGGGAATGCCGAGGCCCACATACTTCGTCGTGTGAAGTGCGAACACCGCCGCCGCAACGAGTATGCCGCCCGCGAACGGCCTCAGCGGCGACCACGTAATGTACCTGCGGAAGAGACCCGCAATCGCATGGACCGTCCGCGCGAACAGCATGGCGACTAGACCGAAGATCGCACCGGCAAGCGCCGCCATCAGCAGGCCGCGGGCGGTTATGGCGGGTGCATTCGGAACTGTGTAAATCGTATGCGCGATACCCCAGGCACGCGTTGTCAAGTCTCCTGCAAACGCCGCAATGAAGCAGGGAACCAGGGCCTCGTAGCTCACGACGCCAATGGCAAGCACCTCCATGCCAAAGACCGCACCGGCCAGGGGCGTTCCGAAGACAGACGCAAACCCGGCGCTGATGCCGCACATCAGCAGGATGCGGCGTTCGGCGCGGTCCAGTCTGAGCGGTCGAGCAAGCTGGTCGGCAAGCGATGCTCCGGTTTGGATCGCGGTCCCTTCACGCCCGGCGGAACCGCCGAACAGATGTGTCAGGAAGGTCCCGATCAGGATCAGGGGCGTCATGCGGACGGGCACGGTGCGTCGCGGATCATGCACTTCGTCGAGGATCAGGTTGTTACCTGCCTCAACCGCTGTACCCAGGTAAAGGTACATGCAACCGACGGCCAGGCCGGCGAGCGGCAGAAGAGCGATCATCCACACGTGCGACTCGCGAATGGTGGTTGCGAGATCCAGCGACCACAGCAACAGCGCAGAAGCAGTGCCGCCCATCAAGCCGGCGACCGTCGCGATGGCACCCCAGCGCAGCAGATAGATAAGTAACGAGTGCAGTATTCGCAGAGTTGTTTTGGCTTGTTCTGGCACGGGTTCTCCTACTGTCGTAGGAGTCATCAGCCGCGGCGTTTGCCGCGTGCGGTTCCGGCGGAACCCCATCGCCGCGAATTGGAATGCGGTCAGCGTATCACATGCAATCCACCCTGAAACGCGTGAACGTCATCACAAACCCTGCGGAACCATTACTCTGGAGGAGTGACGACGTTGGCCATCCCTGGCAGTGAGCGCGGCGTGAAGCCGGTCGTCAAGGCTGTGCTCGCTCCTTTCACGCCAGAGTTCCGGCTGATGCTGCTGTGCCTGCGATGGCCGCTCGCAGCGGCTGGGCTGGACAGCATCGCCCGTCAGGCCGAAGACGTTGCCGATTGGCCGCACCTGCTGGCCGTGACCCGTCGTCATCGCGTCGTGGCCCTGGTATGGCGAGCTTTGAAGCGGTCGGGTTGTGCTGTTCCTCCTGATGTTGCCGCAGCCTTTCAGCACTCCGCGAACAGCGCAGCGCGACAGGCGATGCAGCTTTCAGTCGAGTCCATCCGGCTGAGTCAGTTGCTGAAAAAGAGTGGTGTCGATGCGGTGTTTCTGAAGGGCATCACGGTCACCCTGCTGGCATATGGCGACCCCGCACTGCGCCACGCCAAGGACATCGATCTGCTGGTGCCGCCTTCGGCAATTGACGAGACTGTCCTGTTGTTGCGCGAGGCGGGCTACATACCTACGTTCGACCTGGAATCGGTGCCGCATGAGCGGCGGGCGCTTTGGTCCCGGTACACCAAGTCGATGGACTGGGTTCATCCCGCCAACGGTGTTCTGCTGGAATTGCACTGGCGGCTGACGGACGCTCCGTTGCTGCACGACGTAGCCGACGCGTCTGCGCGGCAGATCGTCCCCATCACTGCGGGGCGCTCCATTGAGACGTTGGATCACGACCATCTGCTTGCCTACCTGTGCGTGCACGGGGCAGCCCACGGCTGGATGCGTCTTAAATGGCTGGCCGATGTATACGCTCTGCTTCCCCATGATGCGCAGCCGTGCGAGGCTGCTTACCGTCGACTGTTGCAGCTTGGCGCGGGCAGGTCCGCCGGACAGGCATTGCTGCTGTGCCATGATTTCTTTGACCTGCCGCTGACCGCCGTCCTGCTAAGCGAGCTGCAAAGCAGCTTTCTGCTGCGTACGCTGCGTCGCTCAGCCGTTCGCCTGCTTGCACGCGGGGGCGAGGTGAAAGAAGTGGATGACCTCGCCTTCGGAACAACTTCGGTCTACGTGTCGAGACTGATGCTCGGCAGCAGCTTTCGCTCGCTGCTGGCCGAGTGGCGCACATGGGCGTACCGTCCTGACGAGTTGCTGCGCAGCCGCTTGCCGCAGCCGCTGTTCTTCCTGTTCCCGCTGTTGCGCATGAGGGGCTGGCTCGTGACGCGTCTGCGGCATGGTGGCAAGTCGATCCACTCCAATGGCAAGTAGCTCGACTTACGCGATGTCCACCAGAACGTCCTCTCCGTCATGCCTCAGTGGGAAAACGTCAACGTGAGCACGCTCTTCAGCGCAGTCGCCCGTCTTCAGATCAAAGGACCACGCATGCCACGGACAGACGACTGTGTTGCCCTCGATCCAACCCTCACCCAGGGGACCGCGCCGGTGCGGGCACCAGTTATCCATCGCAGACAACTCGCCCCCAACGTTTGCAAGGCACACATCCACGCCCTGCGCCTGGTACTGCCCAACTTTGCCCGGCCCCGGAACCTCTGAAGCGGCACACAACCTCACCCACTGCGCCATCCTTACTCCTCACCCATAGGATGCCCCATCGTGACGTGCTAACGTGAACCCTGCATGAGCCCGGCACCGAAAAGAACATCGCCCGCCCGCACTACCGCCGCGCTGCCAGAGGTCGTTGACCCACGCTGGCTGCTGCGCGCACTTGCCACCATGATCGGCCTGGGGCTTGTCTGCGCTTACCTCACGGTCGGGCTGCTGTTCTACTTGAGCTCATGGCAACTTGCTCTTCGGCCGACCCACAACGCGACCGCAGGCACAGGTTTGCCGGGCGAAAGCGTACGGTTCGCCGTCGATGCTGCCGGCGTGCCGCAGCTTACAGGCGAGTGGCTTGGTGCGGCACCGAACGCGACGCGCGGCTCATACGCTGTCCTTTACCTTCGCGGTGCAGATGGTCAGCTGGATAAGGGCGACGGGACGCAGATCGCGGCGTTGCATGATCTCGGCCTTAACGTGCTTGCGTTCGATTACCGCGGATACGGTCGCAGTGCAGCGTCTCCGCACGCGACGCAGCAGCACATGCAGCAGGACGCCGAGTCAGCGTGGAACTATCTCACAGGCCTCCGCAGGATTGCGCCGGATCATGTAATCGTATTCGGAAGCGGAGTCGGCGTTTCTCTGGCTGCTAATCTGCTGCAGCAGCACCCGGATGGCAAGGCACTGATCGGTTACAACGCAGACCCCGAGGTGCTGCAGCGGGCGCAGCGTGACGGTCGCACCAGGATGTTTCCCCTGCGGCTGGTCTTCCACGAGCGCTTTCCCCTGGATGCGCTGCAGAGCCTTCACCAGCCCAAGCTGCTATACACCGTGGGACCGCCCGACCCGGCACGCTCGGCCGTGTACCGAAGTGCCGCAGACCCGAAGCTGACGGTTGAGGTGGCGACACACAACGCGCAAGAGGAACAGGCCGCGCTGTCGCGCTTTCTGGATGATGTTGCACCTGCACCGACGCTTATGCCCCTGCTTTAAGCTGCGCGTGCGCTGCGCACCAGTTCGGCATACTTCTCAGCGCTCGCTGTGATTCGATGAGCTTCACCTGCGGCCAGCGCCTTGTGATCGCATAGGTCGGCTCCGACGCCAAGCGCCATCGCACCAGCCTGCAGGAAGTCAACCGCAGTCGTATGCGAGACGCCGCCAGTCGGGATCAGCTCAATCTGCGGCAATGGAGCTTTCAGGCTGGCCAGGTACTTTGCGCCGCCCATGGCGTTGGCAGGGAAGACTTTGATCGCGTCTGCGCCCGCCTGCCAGGCGGTGATGACCTCGGTCGGTGTCAGGGCTCCGGGAAAAATCGGCACGGAGTACCGCTTGCACATCTCGATTGTGTGCAGGTTGAGTGCTGGGCTGACGATGAACTGCGCCCCGGCCAGCATGCAAATCCTTGCAGTCTCGGGATCCAGAACAGTGCCGGCACCGATCAGCAGGTCAGGGCGATCACGCACCAGTCGCTCAATCACGCGCACGGCGTTCGGCACGGTCATCGTGATTTCAAGCGAAGTGACGCCCCCAGCGGCGATGGCTTCCGCCATGCGCACCACCTGGTCTTCGTTGTCACCACGCAGAACCGGGACGACACCGATCTCCCGGATCTGCTGCAGAATGCTGTGCTTGCTCAAAGACATACTGATCGGATCTCCCCTAAGTTGTTGGTGCCGCTAACGCAGCGTGCCGCTGCCGCCGCCAGCCATCACGCGTTTCACTTCTTCGAAAGTGGCCATGGAAGAGTCACCGGCGGTGGTCATCGCAAGCGCGCCATGCGCCACGCCGCAGTCCAGGGACCAGCGGAGGTCCTTGCCATGCAGCAGACCGTAGATGAATCCAGCGGCAAAGGAGTCGCCACCACCCACGCGATCGAGTATTTCAAGGTCGTCGAAGTGCATGCCCTCGGCCGCCTCGCCTGCGCCGTAGCCAAACGCACCCCAGCTATTGCGTGTGGCGCTATGCGGTCTGCGTACCGTGCTCGCAATCGCTTTCAGGTGACCGAATTCGCTCATGACGCGCTCGGCCATGGGTGCGAAGCTGTCGAGCGTATGCCACACCGGACCACGCGCCGCGTCGCCCAGCGTCGCAGCCACATCGCCCTCATGGCCGAACAACACATCGACCATCGGTAGCAGGGAACGATTCACTTCGATGGAGCCAGCGCGTCCGCCTCGCGACTTCCACAGCGAAGGCCGGTAGTTGCAATCAAAGCTGACTACCGTACCATGCAGCCGGGCAACGCGCATCGCCTCTCGAACCAACTCCGTCGAATCCACGCTAAGCGCCGCCATGATGCCGCCCGTGTGGAACCAGCGAACACCCTCGCCATGCGGCGGGGGCGCAAAGATCGCGTCCCAATCCACATCGCCTGCACGCATCTGCGCGATAGCGGTCTGGCCGCGATCCATCATGCCCATGCCGCCGCGAACGCCAAAGCCTCGTTCAAGGAAGTAAATGCCGTTTCTGGCCTCGCGTCCGATGCCGTCGAATGGCACCCACCGCACATGCGAGGTGTCCACGCCACCCTGCAGCATCAGGTCTTCGACAAGGCGGCCGACCGGGTTGTCCACCAGCGCAGTCAGCACCGAAGTGCGCAGACCAAAGCAGCGCCGCAGACCGCGAGCCACGTTATACTCGCCGCCACCCTCCCAAACGTGGAAGTTGCGTGTCGTCGCAATGCGTCCCTCGCCTGGATCGAAGCGCAACATCACCTCGCCCAACGAAAGGAAATCCCAGCGGCAGGCCCGTGGGGATCTCAGGCCGAGTCCGTACTCAACAGCGTTCGGGGTCACTTACACTCTCTTGTTTCCAGCGTGCGGCCGTGCGTGCCGCCACCGTCAAGCATAGTCGCAACCGCAAGCACGTCGCACAGGACTACGCAGCCGCAGAATGCGCGTGGATCAACGATGCGACCCGCGCCAGCAGCTTCGGAGGTGAAACCGGCTTGGCCATCACCTCAAGATCATGCCCTTGCGCGCGCGCCAGTTCCAAAAGATCCTGCGTATCCGCATTCCCTGAGAACAGCAGAACCTTACATCCAGGGTAGGTACTCCGGATCAACATCGCCAGCGCCACACCGTTCATCCCGGGCATCACCACATCGCTGATCACGAACAGCGGGTTCGTCGACTCGATGATGGGGATTGCGGCCTCGCAACTGTAAACGGCCGTTGCGTGATAACCGGAACGACCGAGGATCAAGGCAAGAGTGTCCGCCAGCATTGGCTCATCGTCGACTACAAGAATCCGTAAGGACATAGCAGGGATCTCCGATTCACTTTGCAGGATTACTTGCGTTCTCAACACCCGCGGGGAACGAGGCGACAAACATTGTTCCGGTACCCACCCGGCTTCTTACGCGCAACGTGCCTTTGTGTTTGTCCACCAGTTGATTGGTGACCCAAAGACCAAGCCCCGTGCCGACAATTTCCTTCGTTGTAAAGAACGGCTCGAAGATCTTGCTGAGATTCTTCTCCGGGATGCCAGAACCCGTGTCCGCCACAATCATGCGAACGATGCCTGCGCCCGACTTCGCGTCCTTGACGCGGTGGACGCGCACGTATAACGTCCCTCTCCTTGGAATCGCGTCCATGCTGTTCGACACCAGGTTGGAGAAGATCTGGCGGAGTTCGCCGGCGAACGCCATGACCTCGGTGTCGCCCCGGTACCGTTCCTCAACTGCAATGCCACGCACCATGAGTCGAGACCGGAACAGTTGCACGACACTGCGGGCAAGCTCTGCGAGGTCCGTCAGCTTGGGCGAACTCGACTCGCGGTTGAATGCGAGTGTCTGCCGCGTAATCAGTGCCACCCTGTCAAGCTCCTGAACAGAAAGCTCGAGGTGCGGCTTGACTGACTCGGTAATGTCCTCTTCGGTCAACGCGAGATACAGTGACTGGCCAATGATTTCCAGCGGGTTATTGATCTCGTGCGCGATGGTTGAGGCCATCCTGCCCACGCTGGCGAGTTTCTCGCTTCTCAGCAGTGCCTGTTCCACGTTCTTTGAGGCAGTGATGTCGAATGCTGCCAGGACGGCCCGGTCAGGCCGCCTCTCCGTGCCAGTGCCCTTGAAGTACACCTGCTTGCGAACACGCAGCCAGTGAATTTCGCCATCGGGCCATACCACTCGATGATCCATGTCGAACCATCCCGGACCCAACGGATCAAGGCAGTTCGCAATCAGCCGTTCTAACTCGGGGCGGTCTTCTTTGTAAAAAACAGCATGGACGCGCTCACGCGGAATGCTGATCGCCTCTTGCGCGATCCCGTACATCCTGGCAGCTTCAACGCTGAGGGAGTTCATCCCTGTGTCGTAGTCGATGTGCGCCAGACCCAGGGCTGCTACTCGCACGCCGAGTCGCACCAACTCCTCACTTGCCTCGTGCGCGGCTTCCGTCTTCTTACGTTCACTGATGTCGACAGCCGCGCACCGAACACCCGCTGCCTGCCCGTTCTCGTCGCGCAAGGGCTCGATCAGCAGATCGTAAAAGTGTTCGCCGCTCGCGCCCGGAACACGTACTTCCTGCCGCTGGCATCGCCCCGTCTCAATGACCTCGCGCTTCAGTCGGATGAACTGCTCCGCGA
This sequence comes from Terriglobus sp., assembly GCA_965199365.1. Taxonomy (GTDB): domain Bacteria; phylum Acidobacteriota; class Terriglobia; order Terriglobales; family Acidobacteriaceae; genus Terriglobus. The sequence goes on from CBDARC010000001.1 coordinate 202,216, forward strand.
CACCAGGCTCTGGGAACAGGTCATGGTCGTTCTTGCCGACCACATCTACCGGCCCGAAACACTGGTTGTAGACCCACGTGTAACGCAGGTCCAGGTTCTGGTGGAACAGCGCGATAGGCGTACCGCTCAATGCGAGCTCAAAGCGCTCGTTCGCGAGACGGACCTCTTCTGCCATCTTCTTTCGCTCGGATACATCTCGAAAGTAGACCGATAAACCCGCACCTGAGGGGTAGCAGTGGCACTCGAGCCAGAGATTCAGCGGTTCCGGGTAAAACTCTTCGAAGTGGACGGGCGTGCCAGTCTCGATGGCGCGGTTGTACCCCCTCCAGAACTCCGTCTGTCTCGCCGCGGGAAAGATGTCCCACACCCGCTGCCCCAGCAGGTTATCGGGATTGACACCAAGCACCAGGCCGGCCTGTTCGTTGACATAGGTGTAACGCCAATCCCGATCAATCATCAGCAGGCCGTCAGTGATCGTGCTCAGGACCCACGCCAGCTTATCTCGCGACTGGCGTACCTCTTCTTCCAGGTGTTTACGGCCTGTGATGTCCTGCACGGTACCGCGCAGGCGGCTGGGCTTACCGTCTCTGTAGCTTTCAACCTCTCCGCGCGCCAGGATCCACCTCGTGGCGCCGTCCAGATCCACAATCTGGAGGTCTAGTTCGTAGGGTGTTCCGTCCTTGACACATCGACGAACCGCAGCATCGTGCACAACGCGGCTTGCAGGCGAGTAGCGTGCTTGCACCGCTTCGTAGTCCGGGGCCGTTTCCGCTGGATCAATGTCGAAGATCTTGTAGGTCTGGCGCGACCAGGTGACCGTGTCGGTTTGGCAATCCCAGCTCCACGTTCCAAGCTCGGCGATCCGTTGCGCCTCAACCAGGTCGCGATCCTGCGCTGCGAGACGATCGCGCAGTAGATTGCGCTGCGTCGTGTCTCTCTGCACCGAAACCCAGTGCGTGCACACGCCATTCTCATCTTCAATTGGGTCGATGGACAGTTCCACCCAGAACTCACTGCCGTCTTTGCGGTAGTTGATCAGCTCCTCCCGGGCGGGCTGACCACTCTCCAGGGCGGCGCGAAGCCGCGCACGCGCGTGGGCGTCCGTGTTCGGCCCTTGCAGGAACAGCGCAGAACGCCCAACCGCCTCTTCAAAGGAGTAGCCCGTCAGCTTTTCGAATGCCGGGTTCACATAGACAAGCTTCGGCCCGCCGGGTTCGTCGATGCCTTCAGCCGATGTGATCATGACCACGTCTCGCGTCCGTTCCATCGCACTGAAGAAGCTGGGAAAGATCGCAGGCAGAGTCTGCGAGAGCGCTTTCGCCTCAGAATACGGAACCATGTCACCTCTGGTACTAACCGTTGACGGAGAATGAGAGCCGACTCCGGGCGAGACAATGGCTGCGTTCTTTTCGTCGCTCGTGGCTTGCTCCGGCTTCAACGATCCATTGGGCATACCGTAGTCACCCTGAGCCGGGCACGAGAGAAGAATGCTTCCGCCGTGCACCAGTAATTTTTGTAGAGGAGTTGCGCGTGTGGCAAGACGTATCTTCACACAGGGCCGAGAGAGTTGCAACCCGTTGTTTTTATGCAGGATGGCAGGGAACTCGGCAGGGTGCATCGCTATCGCCACCAAACGCAGATATCCTAGCGCGCAGGGCGAAAAACAGTGAAGCAATCAGGACAGACAGTCGAGATCTCGACGCGCGGGCAGGGGCTGTATGAGTTCACGGACATTGTCAGTCAGTGGGTCAGGAACCAGGATGTGCAAATAGGATTGCTTACGGTCTTCTGTCGACACACCTCGGCTTCGCTTCTGATCCAGGAGAACGCCGACCCGACCGTGCGCCGCGACATTACGGCATATTTCAGCCGTCTCGCGCCTGAGAACGGGCCCTACGAACACAACTATGAAGGCCCGGACGACATGCCCGCTCACCTGAAAACAGCACTGACACAGGTACAGCTTTCAATCCCGGTACTCAACTCTCGGCCGGTGCTGGGGACATGGCAAGGCATCTACCTTTTTGAACACCGCACACATTCGCACAAGCGGCAGATCGTACTGCATCTCATAGGCGAATAGACGTCGGATGTAAGCCTGCGACGATGCGTTATCGATTTCTCACGCTTAAGGTATGAAATACACAGTCTGGCGCCGAGGTGGCAAATGAACTACCAGGGCGTCACGACTCCCATCACAGGCGCTTCGGCTGGTTTAGGTGAAGAGTTTGCGTCGCGGAGGTCATCAACATCGCTTCGACCGCTGCCTTTCAGCCGCTCGCCGGTGCAAGTGTGTACGCCGCCTCCAAGGCTTTCGTTCTCCTGTTCACTGAAGCGCTCTCACAGGAACTGGAGAACACCGGCGTGACGATCACTGCAGCCTGTCCTGGACGCGTTGTGACACACTTTTTGCCAGCATGAAGCCGACTCTGAACGCAAAGGAAATGGACCAGCCAACACGGGTCGTTTGTGACATCCTGCATGGATTCGAGCGGGGAAAGAAGGTGGGGTATCCCGGCAAGTTGGCGAGCCGCCTCAGTACCTGGGGTGCAAGGTTCCTTCCGCGGAACGATCTTGCGTCTCGCCGTCAAAACGACCAGCAAGCTCAACCAGAGTTAGTGTTTTCAGGAGACAAGATGACCCAAGCGAGTAGTGCAGTCGATAAAGTCAGGATTGGCAGTACGGCAGTTGGCGCACTCGCGGTAGGTGCGGTCGCTTTTGGAGCGATGGCCATCGGCGCACTCGCTGTAGGTGCCATGACCGTGAGGCGCTTGCGTGTGCTCGAAGCACGCATCGAGAAACTCTCGATCGGTACGTTGACCGTGGATCGCCTCGACGTTCGCGGCCAATGATGCTCCCGAAAGAGCTTCAACGACGTTGCCGACCAATGCGCTTTGTAGACGATCTAAGAGATCGAACCGCCTCCGTCTGCGATTGTGCAGAGGAGTTCGCTTATGCGGTTGGAGTGGGTCTTATCTTTTTTCTTGAGGCTGCCGGTTTCGATTCCAGCGTTACTGGTCTCTTTGTTCGTTGCTCCGGCAGCTTGTCATGCAGCACCACATTCAGAAGCGACTTATGAACGTGGATCCGGCCGTTGTAGGTGATGTAACCCAGTTTGCGGAAACGGTTCATGAACTTGCTTACCCTGGATCGGGTAGTACCGACCATGTCAGCAAGAGCTTCCTGGGTTACGGGCGGTATCAGGGTCTGCGGCACTCCGGCTTCGCCGAACTGCGCCATGAGCAGCAGCGTTCGGGCCAGGCGCTTTTCGCTGTTGTTAAAGAGTTGGTCGACAAGATCTTCCTGCGTTCGGATTGCTCGGGTAAGAACAAACGTCAGGAACATTTCAGAAAACGTGTGCTCATTGCGAAGCAAATCTATCATTTCTGCCCGGTCCAGCTTCAGGGCAGTGCAAGACGTTATCGCCACCGCCGTAGCAGCGTGAAATCCGGCAAGTCCTGCGAGTGATTCTTCTCCGATGAAATCGTGAGCAACCATCAAAGATACGGTTGCTTCCTTGCCCCGCTTCGATACGACGACGAGCTTCGCTCTGCCCGCCTCAAGATAAAAGATCGAGTTAGCCGGATCCCCCTGGGAATAGAACACATGCCCCGCTAGGACCTGGATGGTCTTTCGCGTCAGAGAGGACGCGGACAGGTACTGCGCTGGGTTGAACTTCACATGCTTGGTTCCTGGCATATGACCCACCATTCGGGTGATCTCTGATCACCGGGGATAAACCCGACACCCTTCGGCATCCTTAACACCTTAGCGCAACGACGGTATGGGCCGATGAGCCCTATTGATCCCCGCAGGGCTATCGTGCCCGTTATCGATGACCTGACCCTTCAAAACACTTTCCATTGCAGGGAGCAAAAGGACTCTACTTCGATGTGCGACGGCGCACAAAACCAAAAGAGAAATCCCGGGTACACACGCAGGCCGTGAACACGCACAACGAGCGGCACAGAGCAAAGTTGTAAGGATGATGGTGCCCAACGTGGTCAGAGAGAGTTTGAAACTGACTGGCTCTTCGGTACCCGGCGGCGTGATGGAGCCTAATCGGACCCTGATTCGCTTGTCACTTTAGGTCGCCATAGCTTCTGATTTTTAGAATCTATGGCGGGGACGACGGGGCTCGAACCCGCGACCTCTGCCGTGACAGTGAACCAGAAAACTGTAACTAGCTGAAACAATGCGTAGCGGATGGCCCGTTTTAGCGCTATTGGGAACAGCAAGGAAGAGTTATTGGACCCTTATCGGACCCGTGGGTCCAAAACCTCGACCTCTGCCCTAAACCACTGCTTCTAAGCGGCAGAAGTGTTCGGGCGAATGCTTCGACTGCTTACGTTCGCTTCGAATAGGAGCCATAGAGAGGCGAGGTAAAAAGGGTGCCTGCGGCTCTTCTGCCCCAGATTTTACCCATGCGGTCCGAAACCAAGCACGTCGAGGAAACCAGCCGCGTCCTCTCCTCCCGGCTGCGCTTGAAGAGATACGGCACTAGGGACTCTGAGGGGCTCGACCGACGAAGAGTGGCAAGCGCACCCGACAGTGGCTAGAACGATCGGTCGGTCTTCCCTGCACGGTTCGACGGATGCATGGTCTTCCGAAACGCCAAACGGTCTTGATCTCAACGCCTTCAATGAGTGCATCGGCCTGTTGTCAGAAATGAACCGACCTGAGAACCGCTAGGAGCAGGTGGCCTTTATGTCGGCTTGGGAACGCCATGGGAAGACAACTGAAGTGGAGCTGGATAAGATGAGATTGTCGTAGTCGTTTCAGTCGTCGCAATACGATTGGGAGCGTGCAGATGATCTGCAATCGGTCTATACCTCGCTCCACTGTAATCCCGGTGCTCGCCTATGTTAACGCGGAACAGGCAGCAGCCTGGCTGTGTCATACGTTTGCCTTTACGATCCGGCTGCGCGTTGACACACACCGCGTGCAGCTCAACGTCGGAGAAGGCGCGGTCGTCGTAAGAGAACTTCGCCCGCATGAGATCGGCAGTCCTATTGGTCTCGGCCACTCAGTCACTGTGCGGATCGACGACGCAGATGCGCACTGCAACCTTGCGAGGCAGCATGGCGCAAAAATCACACAAGAACCGGCTACCCATCCTTACGGAGAGCGGCAGTACGTAGCTGAGGATTTCGCAGGACATTCCTGGACTTTTTCACAGTCAGTAGCCGACATGCTGCCGGAGGATTGGGGTGGGTTCTCGGAACAACTTCTATGAACAGAAACCCAGACTGCAAGTGGCCGCAACAATCGGTGACATGGAAAGCTTGTTTAAGAGATCGCGGGTCGGGAAGGTGCGAAATCACCGGTGCGCTCATTGGCACAGATTGGTACGATCATCCAGGCTAGTAGTAAGTGATCGTCCGATGGGGAGAACGTTCTAACAGGGCACGTTTTCAAGGTCACCATGGACGAGGACACATCTCACTTGGAATCGTCGCGAATGGGTTTGGCTTCTTACGGGTGGATTACTTGTGTTCGACGCCCGACGGACGACCAGTGGGGCATGTATTCGTGCGATGCCAAAACCGGCATGCGGCAGTGCCGTAATGATGATCGTAGCTGTCGGAGCAAACAACACCCCCTGAGGAAGTCCCGAACGTGCTGAACCAGGAGATGGAGCTGCCATCAGACGACTGTCGATAACACCGGTAGCCGTCTAGAGCAATCTCGGCGCGCCTTCAATCGTGAGCAGCATCCATGCCTAGAAGTTGGGCTTCTCGTCCATGATCCTAGGTTCCGAGAAGCGCGTCTTTCGGATCTAGTCCATGTGGGATTCTAGGCTGTAGATCTGATGGGTATTTGGCTTAATGTCTAGATTCACTCGGCGTGGGCTAACTCGTCACGCAGGTCTCATGACTAGCCTGTCGCGAGCCGCTTCGACTACAGCATCTGATTTTCCGCTCGGCCGGATAGGTATTTTCGCCCACAGCATAAAATGTCTCGCCTTCATGTGTGTTAAGCCCACGATCGCTTCAGGGCAAGTTGTCGGCAGGAGCGTAATTCCGGTTTAGCACCTTAACGCGATGACTCGAAGAGCCGCGCTAGCGATCGAAGATTAAATCCTGCGGCTTGCGTGCTGTGAATATTCGTGACGGCTATCGTTGCAGATATGTGCCACCTGCTTGCCCGGGGTTTCAGTCAGGCATCTTAGTCACCTAGATGATCGTTGGAGTGCGCCTGAAGCCTGGTGATCCGACCCAGACTGATGTACGGACTACCGCGATAATCCAGAACAGACAACAGGTGAGTAGGAGGCTGTATGCAGCAGCACGGCGCAGGCGAAGTTTTAGGGCTGAAACAATCTCAGGCGGCACGTACGAATGAGGGAACACTCGCGCACGAAATGGTAATCGGCAACGGAGGCGAGACTCACCAGGAAGCCGGTGGTTCTCACCCGTCCATGTCCAATGCCCGCGGTACAGTCATCGCTGATGATGAAAACTCCCTTAAGGCGAGTGGCCGGGGACCAGACTTGCTCGAGGACTTCCTGCTCGTCGAGAAGACGCAGCACTTCGACCACGAGCGCATTCCTGAGCGGGTCGTACACGCCCGCGGCTATGGAGCCAAGGGCTACTTCGAACTCACGGATTCCCTTAAAGGGATCACCAAGGCTGGCGTACTTACACGCACGGGCGAGAAGACGCCGGTATTTGTAAGGTTTTCAACGGTTGCCGGGAACGCCGGGTCAAGCGATCTCGCTCGCGACGTGCGTGGCTTTGCTGTCAAGATGTACACGCCGGAAGGGAACTGGGACATCGTCGGCAACAACATCCCGGTCTTCTTCATCCAGGACGCGATCAAGTTTACCGACCTGATCCACTCCGTAAAGCAGGAGCCGGATCGCGGGTTTCCGCAGGCCCAGTCAGCTCACGACACGTTTTGGGATTTCGCGTCCCTGATGCCGGAATCGACCCACATGCTGATGTGGATCATGTCTGATCGTGCGATCCCCCGGTCGTTCCGCATGATGGAAGGCTTCGGAGTGCACACTTTCCGGCTGGTTAACGAAGTGGGCGAGTCTACCTACGTGAAGTTCCACTGGAAGCCCAAGCTCGGGCTGGCCTCGGTGATCTGGGATGAAGCGCTGAAGATCTCGGGGGCTGATCCCGACTTTCATCGCCGGGATCTTTGGAACGCTATCTCAGAGGGCAATTTCCCTGAATGGCATCTGGGCGTGCAGTTGTTCGATGAGGAGTTTGCGAAAAGCTTTGACTTCGACGTGCTCGATGCGACTAAGCTCATTCCCGAAGAAATTCTCCCGGTCCGCATCATCGGCAAGATGGTCCTAAATGAGAATGTCGAGAACTACTTCGCTGAAACGGAACAGGTGGCCTTTGCCACGACCGACGTTGTCCCGGGCATCGACTTCACAAACGACCCGCTGCTGCAGGGGCGCAATCTCTCATACATCGATACGCAGCTCTCCCGGCTGGGCACACCCAACTACGAGCAGATTCCCGTCAACCAGCCACGCTGCCCAGTGATGAACATGCAGCGCGACGGACACATGCAGATGTTTCCGCAGAAAGGTCGGGTCTCCTACTCGCCCAGTTCGCTTGAAGCCGATACACCGCGTCAGGATCCTCACAAGGGCTTCACCTCATTCAAGGCGCATGAAGCGGGCGATAAGATGCGAGTGCGGTCCGAGTCTTTCGCAGATCATTACTCACAGGCTTTGATGTTCTTCAACTCGCAGTCTGTGCCTGAGCAGAATCACATCATCTCAGCGTTTATCTTCGAGCTGAGCAAGGTTGATGCCAAGGCTGTACGCGAGCGCATGCTCGGGCTGTTGGCGAACGTTGATGCTACGGTCGCACAACGCGTGGCAAACGGCCTAGGCATCACGTTTCCAATCCATAAAGCTAAGACTACGATAGCTGCAAGAACCGACCTGAAGCCTTCAGCCGCGCTCAGCATAGTGAAGACAATGAAGCCTGGCCTGGAAACAAAGATGATCGGCTGCCTGGTGGCTGACGGGACTGATGCGGCAGAGGTTCTTGCTCTCAAGGCGGCGGCCAAAGCAAAGGGTGCGCAGGTAAAGCTTGTTGCTCCCAAAATTGGTGGGGCGAAGGCGGCGGACGGAACGCAGCTTGAAGCCGACTTCCAGCTTGCGGGTGGTCCTTCTGTGTTATTCGATACAGTGTTTGTTGCTGTGTCCGACGCGGGTGCGGCAATGCTTTCGAAGGAATCTGCTGCAGTTGCGTGGGTTCAGGATGCGTTCTCGCACTTGAAAGTAATCGGCGCAACGAAGGGTGCAAGCGCATTGCTGCAGAAGGCAGGCGTCGTTAACGATGGCGGTGTGCTTGTGGGCGGAGAGGTGTCCGCTTATCTGACTCAGGCTGCAGCGGGTCGCATCTACGATCGCGAACCGAACGTCAGAACGATCTTTTAGAACAACAGAACTGGGTGACACGGTAAGTGTCACCCAGTCCTCTATCTAGTTGCGGATGCGTTTACCCGGTATCAGAGTCCAGCAGAGACGAGCGTCCCCAGCTTCGGTTAGCTCGGGTTCTTCGGGGGCGTCATGGTTTTCCAGTTCTTTGCGATGACGAAGTACTTCGCAATCGTATGCACAAAGTGTTCTGCGTTTGGAGGGGTCTTCACGGCGCCTTGAAGGATTGAGTTGATGTGTACATCCGAGCCGTACTCTGCCCTTGTATCATCAACGTTTGCCTCGAGAACATCGCCGCTAAGGTCAAGTCCTGCAAACAAGCCTTTGGCTCGTGAGTAGGTCAGGAACTCAGCATTGAGTAGAACGTCCGTCGCTGCCTGGGCGTCACGCCCTACCGGACCTGCAGCAGCTGACGCGTTTGCGCCCAGCTTTACCTTGCTGTGCAGCATATCCTGGGCACTCTTTGCATTCATACCCAGCAGCACCAAGTCTGTCGCCTGACCACCGATCTGCAAGCCGAAACTCACGCCGCCCAGTTTGACGAAGACAGGAGCGCTCCAGCGATGGCCTGTGCGACAGGAAGCGACACCCTGGCCATATTGTGCTCCAATGCCAAAGGCTGCCTTCTTCTCTGAAGGAATCACGATCACGCAATGCGCGCCACCGAGAACCGTCTCTGGAATAGCGTGGTCCGGTGCTGCCATCACTTCTTCGATGATGCTCGCCGCAGCGTTCAGCCTGTCGTCCATCTTGCCGGCATTCTGAGCTCTTGCCACGTTTGACAGAACCGCTATGAGCCCCACCGCGAGACAACAAACCGCCCCACTCATCTTCTTCATCTGCGAGCCTACTCTCCAGTGCGATTCACACTGCAAGATAGACGGTCAACTGTCCCTCTCCGGCTGTACTCTCCGGAGACCATCAGCGATGACGATTTGTTCATGGAGCATCCGGGAGCAGAGCTTTAGCGAAAGGACTGACTACCAGCGAAAAATCCAGATGATCGCGAGCAGCAATGCAAGGGCTCCCACTACTGCTACAAGGTTCAGGTCGATGGCAGGACCCGATCCGTCACGATTCAGGTGGACAGGAGGGATGCCATTTTGATCGTACAAGGTGCCCCCGAACACACGACGACTAAAGAAAGCTATTAGAAACGACAGCGGTGAGAGAGGGGCGAGAAGAGCGCCGAGATAAAACCTTTGGGACTCATATGGACCTGTGTTGCAGACAAGAACGAATCCGAGTAGCGACATGAGAACGACAGTGACGCTCTGCCAAACCAAGTGAAATCGTGCATGCCCCGTCCATGATGGATTAGTCGCGTGTGTTCGATTGAAATCAATGACGACGGTCGCAACAGCCTGAACAAATAAGAGGACGGACAGGGCCACCTTGGCGATCAGATGATGGTTCAAGCGCGTTATCCGTTCACCACGGCATAGCTGGGTTTGCTCTCTGCGGATGCTCTTGCGAGCGGCAGACTGATAGAGATTCGAGCACCCCCTTTGAGCCCATTCGTTGCCGAGACTCTGCCTCCATGGACTCGGACGACTGCTTCAACGAATGCCAGGCCCAGTCCGTGACCACTTGATTCGCGCCCTTTGATCCGCCGATCAAAGACATGCTGCTGCATATCAGGATCAAAGCCTCGGCCATCATCTTCAAGGGTCAGTGTGGCCGTGTCTTCGTCGGTGTGAAGCGATACGCAGACCGTGCATGATGCGTACAGGTGCTTGAGTTCGTTGTCGAGCAAATTTGCGATTACGCGGTGCAGCAGTGCTGCATCTGCGAGCACGATGACCGGCTCCGCACAGCGTATCTGCACCTGTAGCCCTTTCTCAGTCATGCAGGGTTCATAGAGGTCGATCATCCCTCGCACGAGTTCATCGAGATTGATCTCTGTGCGCGACAGTCTGAGTGCATCCGCCTTTGCCTCAGCCACATCGAGCGACGTGTTCAGAAATTCCGTGAGGCGATCCAGCTCGTCGATGGCTGAAACAATCGGCTCGACATGGCTGACACTCAGGTCGGTGGAAAGGGCTGTCTCCAGTTTGCCTCGAATCGCGGTTAGCGGGCTTCTCAAGTCGTGAGCGAGAGAGTCTGTGATGGTGTGCAGTTGGTGCACGGTGTTCTCGATGCGGTCGAGCATGTGGTTCAGGGTGCGGGCGAGGTGGCCCACTTCGTCGTTTCCTTGTGCGTTTGGAACCCGACTGCTCAAGTCGGATTGACCGATGCGGGATGCAGCTTCCGTGATCTCGCTCACGTGACCCAGCATCCTGCGAGTCGCGTAAAAGACGATGAAGAAACCCAGCAGAACGCTCGCCAGCCACAGCGTGAGGAATCGGACACGCAGGTTTCTCAGAACGTGAAGTTCATCGCGCTCCGACAGGCCGAGATAGATGCTGCTGCCGTCCGGGATGCGTACCGAGGCGACACGAAAAGGAATACTGAAACCGCGCACCCGCACATCGACAGGAACATCCTGCTGAATCCTTGTAGAACGAATGGCGGCTAGGTTGGCTGCTCCATCTCCAGAGCCCACCCAGAGACTGGCTGGATTGCCTTCAGCCGCTTGCAGGAAGAAGACCGAGTCATTCTCGTGGCCGGTCGAACTTGCCTGCTGGCGATTGGGGACTTCTCGGCTGGCAAGCTCCGCGACCTCTCCTACAACGCGGCTGTAGAGCCGATCCTTCGGTGTACGCTGAGCCACGTCACCCAGCACCGCTACTTCTCCTGACAGCCATGCGTCGCTCCGCCGCTGGATGTCCGCGGCGACCGACCGGTGCAGGATTATGAAGACAATCATGGTTCCAATGGCGAACGCGAGCGTAGCCCACAGCGAAATGCGCCATGCTGCGCTTCGCATGGGGGATTTAGCCGGCTTTGAGGACATACCCAATACCTCGCAGTGTGTGGATCAACGGCTCGCGCCCTTCAGAATCGATTTTGCCCCGCAACCGGTAGATGTGTACGTCGACTACGTTCGTGTCTGGCTGAATGCGCATACCCCATACCTCCGCAAGCAGCATCGAGCGCGTGACGACTCTGCCCACATGACGGCAAAGATATTCCAGTAGTACAAATTCCTGCGGGCTAAGATTCAGAACTTCACCAGCTCTGATCGCCCTTCGTTTGAGCAGATCGAGTTCGAGATCACAGACGCGGAGACGTGTCGCATCGCCATCGGAAGGCGAGTTTCGTCGCAGAAGATTGCGCATCCTCGCCAGCAGTTCCGCGACCGCAAACGGTTTTGTTAGGTAATCATCGCCGCCGAGTTCCAGACCCTTTACCCTGTCATCGACAGATCGACGCGCTGAGAGAATGAGCACCGGGCTACTCAAACCGGAGCGACGCAACCCCAGGATCAAATCAATCCCATCCTGATCCGGCAGGCCAAGATCCACGATCAGACCGTCATAAACATTCTTGGAGGCAAGCTGAGTTGCTGTGTTCCCATCATCGGCACAATGCACCTCATACCCAGCTTCGATTAGGGAATCCCTAACAAAGCTCTGGATCTCTGGTTCGTCCTCGACCAGCAGGAGTCGCATGAGCCATCGTATGACATCACAGATCGTTACTAACAGCCGGCTGCGAACAGTGAACATGACGATCTGGTCATCTCGCCCCGCAAGCAACGGCGTAATGGCTACAAAAGCAGGAGCAGGAGCGGCAATAGCACTCCTGCGGCGAGGACGACTGCAACAGAAGATTTGCGTCTCGCGTACTTCCACCCCATGATGATGCCGGTCAGAGTAGAGATCACCAGCGCTGTCGCAGTGGCGGCAAAGAAGATCTTAATCGGAAGCGGGTTAGGCGCAGAACTCTGAATTGTTCGTGGAGTCTTGTCTCCCTCCGTTCGCGGAGGAGGCGCCTTTGGAGAAGCTGCATTCGGAGTCAGAAGCCTTGGAGCGTCCGGCTTCATTGCGTCAGGCTTTGCAGCCGGGGGCTGTGGCGGCCTTCGCGGGGGCAGATACAAAGTGCCCTTCTTGTGCAGTTGAGAAAGGTGTACGAGTATTGCGGGTGGCACGTAGGAGCTGCCGCGGGAACTTTCGTGCAGGCCGAACATCTGCAGCGCGCCCGTAATAGCGAAGAAGAAAATCGTCGGCGCAAAGAAGAGTCCCACAAAACTGTGGACCTGACGAACGGATTTCAGCGTGTTCGCAGATGTCATCGCGGCTTCAGTATCCTCCAGAAAGGAACAGCCAAGTCGATCTCGAGCACATGATCAAGCGCGCTCGCTGCGACTGATCTGTAACTTAGCACGACCCTGCTGACATAAAGCAAACCCTTGCGGAATACATCGTCAATGAACGAATCGTCATGCCCGCAGCTGTTGCGAGGTGCTATCAACCTAAGGATTTTCCCGTCTGATGAGGTGACGGGCGATCGCGTATAGCGATGTATCGCCTCTCGCGCTTGCGAAGCAGATTAGAGCGTGATGTAGATCGAAGCAGTGGGAGTGTATGGACGGTTCGCTTACAGCTCGACTAAGAAAGGCTTTTTCTGACTACATGCCGCTTCCGTCGACGCTGGAGCCGCACCTCAAGGAAGCGCTCAGTTGGGTGTTGAAGAACCCCGGCAGTCTGATCCGGCCGGAACTTGTTCTGGGGGTCGCGCTTGGCTATGGACTCTCAGAGGGCCTGGCCACTGACATGGCGATCGGTCTCGAATACTTCCACACCGCGTCACTGCTATTCGACGATCTTCCCGCGATGGACGACGCGACCGAACGTCGCGGCGTTCCGTGCGTTCATCTTCAGTACGGAGACTCAGGAGCCATTCTGGCTGCTCTCGCACTTGTAAACCGCGCATATGCGCTCACGTGGAGAGCGGTCGCCGCGGGGGCACATGACCGGCAGCGGCGCGCTATGGAATACGTCGAGTGCCATCTTGGAGTCGATGGCCTCCTTAACGGCCAGAGCATGGATCTTCACTACGCATCGCTGCCTCACGATCACACAACGACGGAGCGCACGGCAATCGGGAAAACGGTGTCTCTCATCCGATTGACTTTGGTCCTGCCGGCGCTCCTCGGCGGCGCGTCTGAACGAGAGCTGCAACTGCTGGAACGGATCAGCCTCTTCTGGGGACTGAGCTATCAGATCATCGACGATTTGAAGGACATACTCCAAGACGTCAGCGACAGCGGGAAGACGCCGTCGCGCGATCATGCGCTGGGCCGGCCGAACCTTGCGCTCGCCCTCGGCGTCCAGCGGGCGGCAGGGCGACTGCAGCGGCTGATTAGCTTGGGTGATCGCACCCTCGACCACCTCATCTCTGTGCGACCTGCAGTTACGTTCCTTCGCAAGCTCCGCGCCGAACTGAGCGAAGAAGCTGCCCTGCTTACCGGAAGCATCTGCGCTCCGGCAGTTGGCGGAGCGCGATGATCTTCCTCAAGCTGATCGTTACAAATTTGCTCCGGCATCGAATTCGCTCGCTTATCAGCATTGCCGGCATCGCATTCAGCGTGGCCGCCATGTTGACCATTGTCACGGTGTTGCAGGGCGCTGTGGCAATGTTCTCCGGCATACTCTCAAGCGACAGCCAGATCATCGTCTTCGAGCGCAACGTCTCAGACCTCTTCTTCAGCAGCGTTCCCGCCGAAGCTGTCCAGACGATCTCGTCGTGGCAGATCGTCCAGCATGCTGATCCCGTGCTGTTCGGGATCGTCTCCAGCAGCGACCATCCCATCATCACCTGCTTCGGCATCACGAATGGCGATGCACGGCTCCGCAAAGCAACGTGGGTTCAGGGTAAGCAATCGGGATTCGGCAAGGATGCCAACGGGGTAGTTCTGGGGCAACGCGCGGCGGAGTTCATGAGTGCCTCCGTGGCCAACACCGTTCAGATAGGTCATGGCACCTTTCGCGTGGTCGGCATCATTAAGACGGCCAATGGCTTTGAAGATGGAGGTGTGTTCATGCCTCTCTCGTCTGCGCAAACCTTCTTCCACAAGGAGGCTTCCTCATCCGTCATCACGATCAAGTTGCGCAGCAAAGACGACGTTCCGAACTTCAAAGCCATGGTCCGTCGAACTTATCCCAACCTCGTAGCGCTCGAGGACGAAGAGTTCACTCGAAGCTACTCACAATTCAAAATACTGAAAGCAACTGCGTGGGCCGTAGGCGGTTGCGGCCTGTTGCTTGGTGGCCTCGGCGTCGCCAACACGATGATCATGTCTGTGTTTACCCGCATCCGGGAGATTGCCATACTGCGGGTGAACGGGTTCTCCCATGGCCAGATAGCCACCATGATCTTTGGTGAATCCGCACTGGTTTCTTTGCTTGGCGCGGTCGCCGGGCTGGTGATAGGTACTGTCTTTCTCTTCGCTCTCAAGCTCATCCCCGCGCTTCACGGCTATGTTGATACCTCTGTGCAGCCCCTGATCGTACTCACGGTAATCGCGCTCGCGTTATTGACGGGCGTCGCAGGCGCTCTCTACCCGGCGATCTACGCCATGCACGTCCGCGCGGTGGAGGCGCTTCGATTCGAATGACGATGATCTCGAACGACAGCCCGAACCGGCGCATTGTGCTTCGCGCGGAAGATGTCTGGAAGGGTTACGACGACGGAGCCATCACCGTCCTGCGTGGTGTCAGTTTCACTGGCTTCGAGGGCGACACGGTCGCACTGTGCGGGCCTTCGGGATGCGGAAAGAGCACCTTACTGCATCTGCTAGGTGGCCTGGATGAGCCGGACCGCGGGCGCATTGCCGTGAATGGAAGTCAGCTGAACCGCCGCATCAGCCGCCTGCGACTACTGCGGCATGAGATCGGCTTTGTATTCCAATTGCACAACCTCATACCCGACCTGACACTCGAAGAGAACTGCCTGATCCCGGCTGTTGCTGCAAGATTGCCACGAGACGCAGCCGTGGCCCGGCTTCGGGACCTCACCGACCGCACCGGGCTGAGCCATCGCCTCGGATCGAAGATCCAGAAGCTATCCGGCGGCGAACGACAAAGAACCGCTCTTTGCCGGGCATTGATGAACAAGCCCAGCATCCTCCTGGCGGACGAGCCAACGGGATCACTCGACGAAGCGACAAGTGAGACCGTCTTCGATCTGCTGCTTGAGATCGCCGCCAATGAAGGAGTGACACTGGTCATGGCCACGCATGACCGCGGCCTGGCCGCAAGGTGCGGCCGCATGATCGAAATGCGCGACGGGAGGATCGATGAGCCTGGCTAGCACACCTGCCATCATCGCTGATGCCGCCGAAACGCCCGCTCTGGAGAGATCGAACGCCGGCAGGCGGGTGATGGCTGCAGCCGCATGGCACAGCCTGCTTTGGCTCGTCATTGCAAACTGCGTGGGCGTTCTGCTGGCGGCGATGCTGATCCTGCCGGCTGTCAACACGACTCTCGGTGAATGGACCTATGGCCGCTGGATGCCGGTTCACATGAACCTGCAGCTTTACGGCTGGTGCAGTCTTCCACTGGTGGGATTCCTGTTCCATGTCTACGGCGTTCAACGCGCACCGTTCCCGCGTTATGCATCACCCGTACTCTGGCTCTGGTCAATCGCACTCGGTATCGGGTCGTTTACTTGGTTGCAGGGACAGTCGAGTGGCAAGCTTTTCCTTGATTGGACCGGATATTCTCGCGTTCTCTTTCCCGTGGCGCTGCTCTGCCTATGGGCACTGCTGGCCGCATCCTTCGCTGCCGAAGACCGCGATGGACTTCGCGTTGATCGCGCGGCTCGTTTTCTGAAGTGCAGTGGGCTGCTGCTGTTGCTTGTCGTGCCGGCACTCATCTACATCGCATCCGACCCCGCACTGTATCCGCCGATCAATCCGGACACGGGTGGACCCACCGGTGCCAGCCAGCTTGAGTCGACGCTGGTGATCATCGCGGTCCTGCTGTTGCTGCCGTTCGGCATCAGCCGCCGGACCAAAACGAAGTCACGGTTCATCCATTGGACGTGGATCGTCTTTGCGGTCGAGTGTCTGCTGTGTCTCGGCTTGGGCCGGACTGACGTGAGTCATCACCGGCCAACTCAGTGGATCAGCCTGGGAAGTCTGCTGGTCTGGATACCACTTACACCGGCCTACTATGGCGAGTTCCAATGGCACGAAAACACAGGTCGCTGGCGCGTCGCGTTCCTCTGCTGGTGGTCCGTTCTGGTGCCCACAGGTTGGATCCTCTTTTTACCCGGCGTCCTCGATCGCTTCAAGTTCACAGACGGTCTGGTCGGGCATTCTCTTCTGGCGATGGCGGGCTTCGTATCGAGCCTGCTGATCTTTGTTCTTGTTCAAATCATGAGTGATGACGGTTGGATCTTCAATGCGAAATGGTCGTTCACACTTTGGCAGGCGAGCGTTGTGGCCTATGTTGCCGTCATGCTTTTTGCAGGTTGGCGCGAGGGTGCGGACCCATCCTTCTCGATGGTTCCGGGAACTTTGCGGAACAGCATCTATGCCCTGCGGCTATTGCTCGGCTTCCTCATCCTGATCGCGTCGCTGGGTTGGTTCCGCGATGCTTTCACCCTCTTAAAAGAGATCGACGCTTCCTACTCCGGGCCGCTTGAGGGAGTCGCCCGATGAAGCGCACGCTCCTCATTGCCTACCAGTGCCTCACAGGAATTCCAGACACATTGACGGGGCTCTTGCTGATCGTCGCACCGCACGTGACGCTACGGCTGATGAAACTGAACGCGGCTCCCGACACTCTGCCGTTTCTTTCATACATCGGCGTCTTTGTTCTATCCGTCGGACTCGCCTGCCTCTACGGCGGATGGCTGGCGATCAAACACGGTTCACCGGAGAAGCTTGAAGTCGTCTGGCTGTTGACGGCAATCACCCGTGGCCTGGTGGCTGTCTTTGTGCTGGTGAAGGTGAGTTCCGACTCCTTGGAGCCCGGATGGAACGCGGTAAGCATGACCGATGGAGCTTTCGCCATCCTGCAAGTTGCAGGTCTCGCGAGAGGGTGGTTGCCAGATGTTCGCGACTAGGGTCAACGAAGCGGTGTCAGGATGGCGGGGCATCTGCCTCGTCGCAATCACCTACGTCTACTTCTTGATCTTTGCCCAGTTCGCATTTCTGAATCGTCTCGGTCAACTCGGGATGGCGGACGCTCACCTCAGCGCTGTCATGGGAGCGATGGCGCTGGGCGGCATTGCGTTCAGCCTTATCGCATCCATCACGCGGCTCAAACCCTGGCCGCGTGTACGACTACAGATCTCATTCCTTTTCTGTGGAGCGGCAGCAGCGCTCACACTGCTGCCGCTCCATCTGGCGGGAAGTATCGCAGTCGCGTTTCTGATCGGGTCAGGGCTGGGAACCCTTACGGTCACTCTCGTCGCCAACCTGCGGCTCTGGATCGGCTCGCAGAGCCCGATCCTGAAGGTCGGTATCGGCACCGGCCTGGGCTACTTTGCTTGCAATGTTCCCGCATTGTTCACTGCAACGCCTCAGCGGCAAGCGATCGTTGCTGCTCTCCTGTGCCTGCTCGGAGTCATCGCTGCCTCGAGGATCAAACCAGCAGAGACCTTTGGTGAAGCCGAAACCAGCGACAAGTCGCTTTCTTTCGGCATCGTTCTTGTGGGCTTTACAGCTCTTGTCTGGCTCGATTCAGCCGCCTTTTTCATCATCCAGAACACGCCTTCGCTCAAGGCCGGCACGTGGGAGGGCACGCTTCATCTTTGGACCAACGGACTTCTTCACTTCGGTGCTGCCCTCGCCAGCGTCTATCTTCTGCGCCGTCGTGGTCTGCCGTTCGTGCTTAGCTCGGCAGTAGTAACCCTTGCCGTCGCATGCTTACTGCTGCATCAGCCGGGAGGGGTGATTCTCGCTTCACTCTTCTATCCCGTGGGTGTCTCGCTGTATTCCGTTGCCCTGGTGGCCTATCCCTCGCTGCTTAGCCATGCCGGTTCGCCACATCAGAGAGCGCTCAGGGCCGGAGTGATTTATGCGGTTGCAGGGTGGTTCGGTTCAGCCATGGGTATCGGAATGGGTCAGCATCTTCGGCAAGTGCCGATCCCGTTCGTGGCAGTGGCTGCCTTGATGATTCTTGGCCCCGGTCTGGTCCTGTCGTTCCGCCAGCGCAGGCAGGCAATCACCATCGTATCTGCAGCACTGGCGGTTGCACTCGTCATCTATCTCGCCTCGACACCAGAACACTTGCGGGTGCACCCTGCTGTGTCCGCAGAGCAGCGAGGCCGACAGGTCTACATCGCAGAAGGATGCATCAACTGCCATTCACAGTATGTTCGTCCTGGCAGCGCGGATGTCCTGATGTGGGGACCGACACAAACCATTGACGAACTGCGTTCACAGCACCCACTTCTCATTGGAAATCGCAGGCAAGGACCCGACCTTTCGCAGGTCGGCGGACGTCGTTCGCCGCTGTGGCTGAAAGCTCACTTCTTCGATCCACGTGCGGTAAGCCACGCGTCGTTCATGCCGTCGTACGCCTACCTGTTCGAGAACTCGACTCGCGGCGACGACCTGGTGCGATACCTTGTCAGCCTTAAAAGCCCAGGCTACGCAGAGCACATCAACCTCGAGCAACGATGGAAGCCTTCGCAAGACAGCTTGGACGACGCCGGTCGCGGGGAGGGCGCCCGACTCTACGCTGACGATTGCGCGACCTGTCACGAGAGTACCGGCGCGGTCCGGACAACGTGGGCGGCGCAGTTCAAGCGCCTTCCGCCGAACCTGCGGGCAGGTCCGTGGAACTACGTGCCTGCCTTTGCGTCAAGCCACGATCGCGCTCTGCGCTTCGCCCAGATCATCAAGTTTGGCATTCCGGGGACGGACATGCCGGGGCACGAGTACCTGTCCGACAAAGACGTGTCTTCAATCGCGCTATGGCTAACCCGGACGATGGCTGTGCCGCACCAGGTGGCCAGCATCGACCAGAAAACAGGAGACAACCCATGACCATGAAACTGTTCGCAGCATCCACTGCTGCCGTGCTGTTTGTTCACGTCGCGCTCGCCCAGCGACAAACACTGACGGTCAACCCGGATGCGAGCGAAGTCAAGATGACGCTGAAGACTAACCACGAGATTGTAGACGGCACGTTCCATGTCCAGTCCGGATCGATCGAGTTTGATCGTAGCTCACCGAACCTCTCAGGCAGTGTTGTCGTTGCGGCGGGCAGCGGCAAGACCGGAAACGACAGTCGCGATAAGAAAATGAAAAAAGACGTTCTGAAGGCCGAACAATTTACAACCGTTTCGTTTGCGCCAAAGACATACACCGGAACGATTGCTCCTTCCGGTGATTCGACCATCCAGGTGAGTGGTGTCTTTACTCTGTTGGGCACGCCGCATGACGTGACGATCCCGATGCAAATTCATCTGGACCGAACGCAGGCAGCGGCAGATGCAGAGTTCGTGATTCCCTACGTACAGTGGGGCCTCAAGAATCCCTCGTTCCTGGTCTGGAAAGCTGAGAACGATGTGACCATCGATCTGAAGCTTGTCGGCCAGCTTGCTCATTAGCTGATCGTAAGCTGGCTTGCAGTAATCTTCAATTTCCAAGCGTCTGAACAATAAAACAAGAACTTGCACCATGAGCAGCATAGGGGGCGGCAACAAACATGAACAAATGTGCCATCGTATTAGGTCTATTTGGCCTCGTGTTGATGCCTGCTTTGATGTTGGCTCAAACAGATGAAATTCAAGTCTACGACGGAGAGATTGCGCCTCCCGGGATCTTCAATCTGATGATCCACAATAACTTCACTCCCGAGGGTAGGAACGCTCCAGCCTATCCGGGTGCGATCATCGCCAATCATTCGTACCAGGCGACAGCCGAATTCGCGTATGGCGTCACGCCATGGATGGAGCAAGGACTCTACCTTCCGGTGAGCTCACCGTATTCAGAGAATCATGGATCGACGCTGAATGGATTCAAGATACGCGAACTGTTCGCGCGGCCGAACGCTCATGACCATACGTTCTTCTACGCAGCTAATTTTGAGCTGAGTTTCAACCACAAGTATTGGGAAGACAAAACAGTCACTTCAGAGGTCAGGCCCATCGTTGGCTTGCACCTCAAACCTTGGGACATCATTTACAACCCGATCCTTGACACTGACTACACCGGAGGCTTTGGAAACCTTCAGTACAACCCATCTGGAAGAGTCGCCTACAATGTGAATGACCGATGGGCACTTGCCGCAGAGGAGTACGACGGTTTCGGACCCCTGCATGGCTTCCTGCCGTTATCTAAGCAATTCCATGAGATCTGGGCTACGACAAATTACTCCGGCGCGAAACTTCTTGGGCTCAGTGTCGAGAGTGGTGTCGGTTATGGGTTGACGGCGGCATCTGACAAATGGACTCTCAAGCTCATGCTTTCGCGTAACCTCAACACGCACCCGTGGCGGCCATGGGGCAAGCACCCGGACAGCACGGTGAATGACACGACCAATTCAGCCTCGCGCTCGAAAAATAGATAGTTCCGGAGTGTTGCACGTAGCTTTGGCAAATATCTGGCTTGGCAGCCTCTCATAGAAACCGCTGGGCGGTGTAGATTAGCGCGGGTTCCTCGCCGGCGACCCTATTGCTGAACTCACGCGAGCGCCTCTGCACTGCGTGCGTTCTGAAAGCGGCTTGCGTTGCGTGCTGATTGCCATAAACATCACAGGTTACTTTGTCACTCTACACCCGCGTTCCGAACAGTGCGCCTACCCCTGTCGTAATAGCCATCGCGAGCGCACCCCAGAACATGACTCTTCCAGCTCCAGGTAGAACGGGTGCGCCGCCCACCTTCGCTGCGATTCCGCCAAGCATCGCGAGACAAGCCAGAGACACAGCAGCAACGGCATGCGCAAGGGCATGGTCTGAAGACAGCCAAGACACCACCAGTGGCACGGCGGCGCCAGTCGCGAAACTGGCCGCAGAAGCGAGGGCTGCTTGAACTGGCTTCGCGCTCAGAGCATTGGTCAGCCCGAGCTCATCGCGAGCGTGTGCTCCCAACGCGTCCTTAGCCGTGAGCTGCGTAGCGACCTCTCTTGCAAGACTGGCATCAAGACCCCGTTCCGTGTAGATGTCAGCCAGCTCCTGCAGCTCCCCGGTCGGGTTTGCGACCTGCTCGGCTTTCTCGCGCTCGAGATCCGTACGCTCGGTGTCAGCTTGCGAATGGACGGAAACATATTCGCCGGCTGCCATTGACATGGAGCCAGCAACCAGACCGGCGAGTCCGGCTACCAGGACACCGCTACGCGTCCCATGCGCAGACGCTACTCCCAATACTAGGCTCGCCGTTGACAACAGCCCGTCGTTGGCTCCAAGCACGGCAGCGCGTAGCCAGCCGACTCGGTTCGTGCGATGGCGTTCAGTATGCATTGCGCTCCGATCTATATGACCCTGAGATAACGTGCAATGTCTGGTGTGTAAGTGGAAGAGTCCTTAAAGACAACGGAGCACAGAACGAATGGGTCAAGTCATACTTCGCATTACAGCACGGTCTCACCTCTGCTTCTCGTGGCCAGACGCCGATTGATAAAGCTACCGACATTGATCATTAGAACCCCGCCGAGGGCACGAAGCGTTCACGCGGTCAACTTAATAAGCTCGCGCTCGGCGTTCAGAAAGAGGAACACGTCGTGTCCCCCGACACTTAGTCGATTTCGTACAGTCTCGTATCTCACTTAGCGATCTGCGCGGCTAAGTTGAACATCACAACCGCTCTTGGTGGAAGAGCGGCTTCGAATTGGCTTGGATCGGAGCGCTTGAAGGTGTCGTGACGTACGTGATCGGTATGGGACTCGGCAAGTTCGTTCAAGTAGAAAACATATCTAGGAAGGGTAAGGGCATTTACCTCTTGATTAGCTTGCTCTTCAATTGCGCGAGGGATGTGTCTTTGTAGAAAAACTCTTCCAGCAAAAACTTCACACCGGACCCCGCGAGAGAGACACCGAAGGTGGTCGCCGTCCCATGCAGGTTGCGGTTTCCTGCCGGGTAATACGTCTGGGTCAGGCCTGCGCCGATAGCATTGCCAGTGAGCAACCCGTAGTTCACAGTACCGCGACCGGTGTCCTTTCTCGTGACTAGTACGCGCGAAAGTGCGTAGAGAACACGGTGCACGGTGGAATATCCCGGCCCTTCAACAAAGAAACGAGGGTCCTCGTGCAGGATAGGCGCCATAACTGACGTAGAGAAGATGCCTTCCGAACTCGCCCGGGCTGCAGCCGCCCCGAGACGCTGTGCGAAATCCGCCGCCGACTGCCCATAGTTCGGACTGCGATCGAAAGCCTCCGAGTATGTAGCGGAGCCGACCCAACCCATAACGGCAAAGGGAGAGATCGACGCTTTCAGCCCCATGCCCACCTTGTCGCCGGCGGTTAGCCTGGGTGCGATCTCATTCGGATCGATCAGGTTGTCGAAACGGCCCGTCTGCACAGTGCGTGCCATCTCATTAGGACCGCTGATTAGAGGGCGTGTAGGGTGTACCCTCGACTGGTCGGGCGGTGACGGTCCCGCCGGCAACGGCGAATCAGGGAGCGACATCTCACCGCTTTGGGAGATTTCTTTCTCTTCGCGTTGAAGACTCTGCGCGTCTGCGGCGCGGACCACCAAGCAGACCAGCAATGCAAGACCCATCATTTGCAGGAAGTCATCGCGTCTACCGGACAGGGGACGCTGCTTGTATTTTCTAGCTGCTGATTCCACTGCCTTCACGCTTACTGCTGCCCATGCTCAGCACATCACATGAGATGAGATTAGTTGTACCGGCGTTGATGAAGATCGACGCAGGTTCAATGACGTTTTGTTCATGAGATTTCTTCGGTGCTAGCACCGAGGAGGAGTTGGCCTCGGTCCGAATAGTTCTGCAACATGAACTTTCGGTCACATTGCGGTTCCGTCAAAAGCACGTTGGTCATTTAGCGTGAGAGGCACTTCTGCCGTTTAGCAGCACAAGTGTCCATAACGCAATGTTCCGTTTATGCCCATCTAATTGTCCAGTGCGGGGTTTTCGACCGCGCACCCCAATCAGCAGAGATCAATGTAGGCAGCAGAACAATCGTGCAAAGAAATAGATCGAACATACGCCTAACAGCGGCTTTGCTCTTAGGCGCGCTGGTCAACATGCTTTCGCTTTCGGCGCAGCAGTCGCAAGCGTCAGCAGACGTGTCTCTTCCCGATGCACCATCTGCTCAGGCGACTTCTGAGCCCACTTCGAATGGAAGCACCGACGCACCGCCCACCCTCCTCGGTACGCCGAGACGAGTCCTCCTCGATGAGGTTCATGTCGTAACTTCGCCTGCTCATCTCCGCACGCATGACCTCATCTGGTTAGTCCCCGTCGCTGCCGCCACTGCCGCGAGTTTAAGCACAGACACAATGGTGATGCGCGACGTAGTCAGTCGCGACCCGGGATTCAACTCGTCTGCAAGTACCAGCTCTGACGTGTTGCGCGGAGCCTTCATCGGTGGCCCTATCGCGTTGTACGGAGTCGGCCAGTTCACAGGAAACGCAAAAGCACGAGAGGCTGGACTGCTCGCGGGTGAGGCGATGATCGACGGCTACCTTACCAGTGAAGGTATTAAGTACATCACCCTGCGTGAACGGCCTGATCTGCAAAATGCCCGCGGACATTTCTTTCAGATTGATTCAGCATCGGACCCGTCCTTTGTCTCCGGCCACAGCATCGTGGCATGGTCCTCGGCTGTCGTGCTAGCGACTGAATACAGCAGACCCTGGCAGCAGGTTGCCATCTACACGCTTGCTACCGGAACCAGCCTCACGCGCGTATTGGGTCAGGACCACTTCCCGACGGATGTCCTGCTCGGCTCCGTATCGGGCTGGCTGATCGGCCGATACGTCTACCGAGCACATCGTGGCCATTTGCGCAGATGAGACTGGCCCTCCTGAATGCCTACGACGGGTATTGAGACCTGCTTCGCAGGAAAGAGAACTCAGGAGTGAGTGATGGGTACCCGCAGGTCGGCCACACCCCATAGCTTCATTGCAGGCCACCGGCAGCCTTTCCCGATCACTAGTCCGTGGCTACCAATTATGCATGAGTTTGAGTGGGTTTGAAACACCAACGCAGGATCGGGTTTGGACCAAGCCCGTTGATACTCTTTCGAACGACTGGTATGTGTCAAGAAGACGAACTTCGAGCTGCTCCGGAGAGAAGGAAGCCGGCAGCAACGATGTCGGGAGACCTACGACTTAGGCAATGGCGCGACCATCCTGCTCGACAACCTAGAGCGCAGAACGGTCGTGCCCACTCGCCAGTTCCGCTTTCCTGCATACGTCAACGGTCATTCCGGCATATTGATTGAAGTAGCTGCCAAATCTTCTGGATCAGGCTAGACTCGAAGAGCGTTCGGAAGCCGAAGAAGAGACTGGCTACCGCGTGTCTCACGTCCGCAAACCTTCGAGGCATTCAGGAGGCCCCGGCTCCGTGACGGAACGACTCTGTTCTCGTCGTAAAGCACGGCGCGGTTCTCGCGCAACGCTGAGCGGCGGGAAAAGCTGAAGGCGAGGACATCGAGGTTCTGGAGGGATCAATCGGCGAGGCCATGGCAGCAATCGAAACTGGTGATATTCAGGACGGCAAGACGACCATGCTTCTGCAGTTTGCCTTCATTCACATTTTCCAACCCAAGGGAGCAAAATGATAATGCCCTCTACGGCTGCATCTCTCATGATCCTAATAGCCGGTCGCTCCGGAACCGCGGATGACCTTGCCTTAATGGAGGTGAATCTGCGAAACCTTGAATCCGTAGCTCTGACCGAGTTTATCGAGCTGGGCACATCCCCCTCATCGGAGCTGGGCACATCCCCTCATCGGAGAGTGGCTTGCCCTTCCTTCGCTAAGAGAAGCAGGCTCGGAACCGCCAGGGAACACGATCTATGACGAAATGCTCTATCCGAAAGCGAACCGGCTCATCACACGTTGCGATGCCGTGCTTCGTTTCCTCCGGGATCTTCTAAGGAGCAGATCAGTCAGCCACCTCGTCCGTGCTCCAAACGGAGCTTGGGACAGCAAGGTTCCGTTGCGACATCTCGGTACTAATACAACCCCATCGCTGAAGAATCGTGATGGCGGCCCTAACAAAAAACGATAAATGCCGATTTATTGCCGCGAGGGCAGTGCGCTGCCCGGCGTTACTTCAATTGTGGAATACTCGCATGCCTGATCCCCACATTGAATTGCCACCTGAGAACATCACCATTGTGTCTGCTAACGTCTTGAACTTGACGCAATACCCTGTCACCCTTACTCTGCCCGGATCGCGCCCGAAGGTGTGAACCAGATACTTTTGTCCTTTACGCCCATGATGTAGACGGAAATGCCTGTTGCGTTAGCACTATGCGATTTGGTAAAAGTCCTTATTCTTTCCGTTGGCGTATGCATTGTTTGGGACCCATGTCCGATGTTTGGGTTGTAAACGATCTTCCCCTTTTCGTCTTTCCATCAAAGAACCACGACTTGCAAGATAGCATTAGTACCAGAATCATGCGATGTAGCTCTGCATTTAGCCACGTTTCGGCTCCGGTTGACCCGCAATGCACTCATTGATTTGTTTCGGCGCCTTCATGTTGAACTTCTTTGCCTGGCGGTAATCCAGTGCTCCGGGAAGGAGCGGATTGGACCGGCCTGATAACCGTTGTCAATCGATGAAATGATAACGGAGCATTGCCGCGCCTTAAGGTTCCAAAGCGTACGTTGACTCGCCATTGGCGGAGCGCGGATTGATCCGACAACGCCTTCTCCGTTTCAGCGATGATTCTGAAAAGCGCGAAATCGCCAATGCACTCACCGACGTTGGGCCAACGCAAACGGCTCGGTTCCAAGCTTTGCCACTGCTAATCATCCGTGAGGGTGGGTGGAGGGTTCACGAACAGACCCTTATCGGACCCGGGGGTCAGACATCGACCTTTGCCTCGCTTTGCTCGTAGTCCAATGAAATCCTTCGAGATAGCTGCCGAATGAACATTGCGAAAGGTCAAGTATTTGACTTCCGCAAAGAGGCGCGATCCGGTGCGCCCACATGGACCCATACTGGACCCTTAGCTCACCGCACTCAATCAGCTAAGTTCCACATTACGTGGCTTATGCCGAGAAAGAACGCTGGCAACTTTCTCCTCGACGCGGCAGAGGTGTCGTCAAAAACGTTCCGCGAATACTTCGATTGTTTGCGTTTGCTGCGAATAGAGGCCATACTAAGGCGAGGTTAAAACCGTGCCGGAAGCCCTGCTGACCCAGATTTTACCCACGCCGTCCGAAGCCAAACAGGCGGAGGAAACCAGCCGTCTACTCTCTTCCCGGCTTCGCTCGAAGACTCCGCTGCGCCTCCGGGTCGTCGGAGCACCCGAAGATGAGACGGTCGTACTCCCCGCTTCCGCCCTCAAGATGCTGGTCGGAATCCTCGACGAAATGGGACGCGGAAACACGGTCACGGTGATCCCGGTCCACGCCGAACTGACGACCCAGGAGGCTGCCGACATGCTCAGCATCTCGCGGCCTTCTCTCATTCAATTGCTCGACGAAGGCAAGATCGAATATCGCAGGGTTGGCACCCATCGTCGGGTGCGTTTCGAGTCCCTCATGGCGTACAAATGCAAGGTTCATGCCGAACGCCTTGCCGCGCTCAATGAACTTGTTGCTTACGATCAGGAGATCGGGATCTGATTCGTGGCGACACTCGGGGCCTTCTTCGACGCCAATGTCCTCTACCCTGCGGGGCTGCGGAACTTCCTCATGTACCTTGCATTGACGGGCACCTTTCGTGCCCATTGGTCTGCCGAAGTACACGAGGAATGGATACGCAGTCTGGTCAAGAATCGCCCCGACATCACGCGCGACAAGTTGGAGCGCACGCGGCGCCTGATGGAGCAAGCGTTGCCGGACGCCATGGTAGTCGAATACGAACACCTTACTGACACCTTGAGTCTGCCGGATCGCGACGATCGGCACGTCCTCGCCGCCGCGATTCACTCGGATTCGTGCTTGATCGTCACGCTGAACCTGGCGGACTTTCCATCTGATGTCCTTGCCGCTTTTGACATCGAAGCCCAGCATCCGGATGACTTTGTTCTGGCGCTATTTGAGGCTTTCCCCGATCTCGTCTTGGAAGCAGCGAAAGCCCACCGCGCTAGTCTCAGAAACCCACCCAAAAACCGAGACGAGTATCTGGATGACCTTAGACATCAAGGTCTGTGCAAGAGCGTGGACGCCATGGGCGAGCTCATCGGAGATGGATTGCTCGACCTCTAATCAGAGGTCAGCTTCTCGTTCGAACACCGTTTTGGTGCATTCGGGCGGGATGAACCCAGCGCTTGACCAAAATCCGCCAAGTGATCCAGCATGGAGTGGATCTGGGGCCGCATTTCATCGGTGAAGTCGTATTCGACGTGGCGGACTGAGCCGCCGAAATCCCTTCGAAGCACCAACCCAGCGTCTTCCAACTCCCGCAGATTCTCCGCCAGCACTTTCTTTGAAACGTGACGAAGTTCGCGCCTCAGTTGGCCGAGGCGGACGGGGCCGGTCCGTATAGCGCACAGAATGTAGATCTTCCATTTGCCTTGGACGAGGTGAACGGTATCGGTACACGAGCGGCAGTAATCCTCTGAAGTGTGGCTCATGCTGCGCCCTCGGCGTATGACCCCAGCCATCGGGTGTCGTCGCCCTGTGTTGCTCAACCAAAATTCCGTTCTCAGGAATAGGCTTTACAGCCTTTGCTGTGACTGTAAAGACGCTTGCTCCTCACGGAGGTTGCGGTGACGAGTGCGTCACAACCTATTGCCTCCCTGATTCTTCGATAAAACGAACGCGCAATCGACGCCGCTTCGGTAAGACCAAAGCCCAACTTGGTCACGCCTGCGGTCGTCGAGCTCGATGTGGTGTGCGGACAGCCAATTGCAAGCGACGCTTCGACCTTGGCGACTAAATTGCCAAGTCGAATCGGATGTTCGATGATGGAGGCGGGACGGTCACGCGCCGCCCTGGGGTGTGGAAACCCCTAACAGAGTAAATCGCGCTTAAGAGCGCGATGGATTCCCTTGCCTTTGCGGTCGGGGAGCCTGAGACGTATGTCCAGGCCCCTAAAGCTAAAGGTCTCAGGAACCGTACTCTGTTCGGTTTTCCAACTCCCCGATCCCGGGTTTATAGGGCAGTTTGCGGGGGCGCACCGCGAACGTTTCTCCCCTAAACGAGTTGGATGGGCCTCCGTTGATCTCTGGACCGACAGAAGGACGCAACGATCGATCCGCGACCGAAAGCGAAGGTCTCGTTTTTGCCGGCGCGAATAACATCCTCTTCCGATACGCTGTAACGCGGACGGCTGCGAGGCTTGAGAATGGGCGGTAACTACCTCCTCAATTTTCATCAAAATGAAGAAGGAAGGCTTCTCCTCCCTCCGAAATGCGGTGTGTCCATCACCTGCTATGACTCGAACGAACTGCGGGATGCGATTGCGAGCTCTATTGAGCAGTCGCTGTATGCGCTCGCGCTGTCCGGTATGGACCTGCGGGCTCTTGACGGCGTAACGGTTGCAAGTGACGCCCGGAAAGCGGCTTGCGACCTCCAGAGTCTCCCGGATGGGGCTGTTCCTCTCGAAATGACGGATCAACCGAAGACGACGGAACTTGCACGAACAGTAGCTGTGCGGCGGGGTGATGAGTTTCGTTTTCACATTGTCTTGAGAGCGGGAGTAGGACTGATGACGATGTCGGCAAAACCTGAAGAGCAGGCGTTAGCGTGCGGATGCATCGCACATGAAGCGGCCCATGTCGAACATGAAGGACATCTATACAAGACCTTCCCCGACGTTTACGGTCGGGCACTCGACTGTGGTGATCGTTCCCGACAGTCGTTCATCAAGGCGCTCGACGTTTGGAGTGAGTACGCCGCATGTCGGTCCTCTGCGCAGTTCCGGCCCGAAGCTATGGATGATTTCGACAAGGCGTTCTGTCTGGCACTTCAAGTAAGTTGCTCAGACTCGCAAAAGTGGATCAAAAACTTTCGGGATGGCGGTAGTGCAGCCCAAACCTTTAGTGAAATTCAACAAGCCTTCGGCGACACTTTCATTTGCGCAGGTTATCTCCTCGGCCACCTTCACGGGTTGGAAATGCACGGAGTACAGGAAGCGCCGAATGCTCGACGATTGCTGGCCGACAATCCTTCTATAGCGGAACTGATAGCCGGGTTAGAACGAGTGCTGAAGGAACTTTGGCTTTCAGAGTTCGGCTGGAACTCGATTGATGTCTTCGCGCCCATATACGACCTGCTATGCGAAATGATGGCGCTGCACGGGATGGCATTCGCACGGCATAAAAACGACTGGAGGGTGGTTGTGAGTGACGAACCCATAAAAAGCACGGCCTTGAAAAACTTCCTCCTCACCAAAGCGAATGAATCTCGTTCTCTGGACAAATGAATTTCGGTCGTTGCATCTGCCTGCTTTCTGTGGCTCCAGCTCTGTTCCGCGGGTGATCACCTCGACCATCCGGCAGGCGCTGTGCCTACCCGCGGAAACAGGTCTGCCGGCCTGACCTGTTGCATACGCATTGTGTTTTCGCCGGCAACGAACTGGACGTGCTTCGCCTGTAGGGCGGAAACTTCCTGCTCCGCGCTTGACCCCTTCTTGGCGAAGCCCAATCCCGACCCGTAACCCACCACTTCGATCTGCGAGTTTGACGAGACATGTGCAGCAACTTGAGATTTCGACTGACGAGGGAAATCATTGAAATGATGTTGCCTTCTAGACAGTGCAGATACGGGTGTGTGGCGGCGCTGGGATATGAATGGAAAGTTCCCGAGGCGAGGGGCAGCTGTGTGCTTAAAACACGAGCCATCGACACACAAGGAAATTCTCAGCCAGATCACCACGAAGAGTGATTGGTACATATGTGATTCAGCACGCTTAGGCATCGAAGTCGTTGTTTACTGAATTGCAAAGCTCGGATCGACGCTGGTTTCCCTTGCCCCTCAGACGCTAGATCTGCCTTAGGGGGCATGCAACATGCCGTTCCTACTCTTACTGAGAAGGGGCGTCGCGCAATCGTTGGCGCTCGGCAATCTGCTCGTCGTTAAGGCGAGCATCGTAGATGGATCTCGGCTCAATCGTCCGTGCGACAAGCGTCGCGATGCATACGATGAGCAGCAGAGGAAGGATGAAAGACCTATCTCTACCAGTCAATTCCATGATGAGCACGACGGCAGAAATCGGACCTTGCGTTGTCGCTCCAATCATGGCGCCGGCCCCAAGCAGCGCAAACAGCCCGGGCGGTATTCCCGGCCAGAAAAACGACCATCCTAATCCCAGCGATGCGCCAAGCAGTGCACCTGCTGTCAATGACGGTGTGAACATTCCGCCCGGTGCGCCGCTCCGCATGCAGAATGCGGTCGCTGCAGGCTTCAAGACCAAGAGTACTAGCAACAATCCAGGCGCAATACTACTGGTGAAGGCCAACTCAGCTACGTCTTTGCCATTTCCCAGAATTTGAGGGAACCAAATTGACGTGAATCCGACAAGGCTCATCACGAGCAGTGGGGTTGCGAATCGCCCCCAGCCGTGCGGTCGGTTGCGGTCTGCCCAGGTGATCATCCGAACGTAACCGGCAGATGCCAGGCCTAGGATCGGACCAGCAGTGAGGGCCCATATGAGGATCGATGTCGATATCGAATAAGAGGGGATGATGTACGTTGGAGCGTTGGGTAAAGCCAACCACGAGACCCCGGTCGCAATAAGGGAAGCAAAGAGGGCAGGCAAGACGTAACGAAGCGCCAGCTTGCCGCGCATGACTTCCAGCGCAAATAGCGCGCCTCCCAAGGGTACCCCGTACGCAGCGCCCATGCCGGCACCTGCTCCGCAGGCCACCAGTAATCGCCGTTGCTCATCTGAGAGGCGCTCCCTGTCCGAAAAGAAGTTCGCAAATACCGCTCCAGCTTGCTTCGGTGCTCCCTCTCTGCCTAGCGAGACCCCCATCCCGACGATCAGTACGGAAAGTACAGCGCTTCCCAGGGTGCGCATTGCCGGCATCCGGCCGGCATGGAACCAGATGGCCTCAGTAGTATCTATTCCGTTGCCGCTTGAGAGCTGCTTCAGGACCACCTGTCCGAGTCCAGTGAGTAAAGCCGCACCTAGCAGAACAGAGATATGCCTCCACGGGCTCGCCTGTTGAGCGGCGGCAAGGATATCGGTCGCTGATCCGTGCCATACAAAGTGCTGAACAGTTTCGAGAAGCTTTGTCAGGATTGCAGCGCCGATCCCGGTTGCGACTCCGGTCAACCCAATAGCTAGCCAGAAATGAAGCGCCCGCGGATGCTTTAGGGTGGATGGGATAAGATCGGCCTCCGGCTCTTGCGGCGTCTCGGGTGTAGTCATATAGAGAGGCTTTCGGTAGGTATGTAAAGCCCCAGAGTCAACGGTTCACAAACGGCAAACCCGAGAAAGCTCAAAACCATTTCGTTCGGGCTGGCTGTACGGGTCGGCAGTGCGGAATGTATACAGTACATGACAAACAATGGATCTCTTCATTCCTCGACCGCGAAGAGGATTGGAGACGCGATAGCCACTGATCGCGCCTCCTACGGCTGACTACCTCTACTGTCTTCTTCCAGCCTGAAACATCTCGTTCACGGTGCTCACGAAATGCTGAGCGGCACCGGGTGTAGGAACGCCCCCGCTTAACACTTTCTGGAAAGAGACGTCTGTTCCGTAAAACGCGGTTGTGTCCTTGCTATTCTGATGAACCTCATCGCCGCTCAGATCAATGCCCGCAAAGATCCCCCTGCTTCGCGAATAAGTAAGAAATTCCGCATTCGCGAGCTCCGTCGTAGACGCTTGCGAGTCGCGGCCGACAGGCCCCGCAGACACCGCGATGTCGCCTCCAAGCTTGACCTTGTCCTTCAGAAGATCGTCGATGCTGCGGCGGTTCATCCCGACGAGAACCAGATCTGTGGATTGACCACCGGCCTGGAAGCCAAAGCTTGCTCCAGTCAGTTGAATAAAGACAGGGGCGCTCCAGCCGTTTGCGTTTCGACAGGTAGCGACCCCTTGGCCGTATTCACCACCAAATATGAAGGCTCCCTTCTTGAATCCGGGCACTACCGCCACACATTGTGCTTTCGCCGCGATATCCAGAGGTACACCCTTGTCCGGTGTGGACATGAGTTCATTCAGGACAGCATGTGCAGCGTCCAAGCGTTGCGTGAGTTTGGCATCAGTCTTCTGAGCTTGAGCGGACATTGATATGCCTACGATCATTGCCGTGGTTAGGGCGAAATGCTTCATGGTGTTCTTCCTTTCGGTTCGCTTAAAATGAGGTGCTTTCTCCGGTGCGGGAGGAAGTCACGAGAGGTGTTCAAGGGTGACTTCTCTAGGAGGGCAGCTCCTTGAAGATATTTTGCAGATCTTTCCCAAGTTCTTGCTGTTCTTCTCAGAGCTATTTGAGAGATCGCGATCGGCTACACCGCGGAACAGTAGATGGTGGCTTGACGAATCGAACATGTCGACTACCACATGGCTAACTCGCTGAGTCTCGACCTGAGTTGAATCTCCAAAGCCCCCCGGTCCAAAGCCTCGACCAAATCCGGCCCAGCCTTCCCAGCCCAACCACCACCCCACCCGCCGTCCATACCGTCATACATGGTCTCGAGCTCTTTTTCGTTGTGGACTTTGTCCAGCACGACAACCTTCGCTGCGCCACCAGAGGAAATTAGCCGCCAGCCCTTGCTCTCCAGATCCTTCTGAATATCTGCTTTGGCGCGATACTCATTGAGAGGATAGGAGGTGTTGATTCTTCCCCAGGATAAAGTCCTGTAGTTGGCGAACGAGACTTTGTGGTCATAGTCACTTCGTACGTTGGAGGCGTATGCAGTGGCTGCTGGGAGTACTGTCAACGCGAGGACACATTTCAAGAAACGAGAACTCATGTGACCACCTGCCTTTTCCTTCTATTTTGTTGACGTTTGGATTACTCCGCGTTTGTGAAGACCACGAAGCGCAAGCTGCCGTCTCGTTCGATCTGTAGTACCGCAGGTGCATTAGAGCCGAGACTTGCAAGTTCTTGCCTAAGGCCCGTGACTGAAATAACAGGTTGATTGTTCACTTCGTAGATGATGTCTGCTGCTTGCAGACCGAGAGCGGTTCCTGTGCCGCCCGCGGTCAAACCGACTATGAGCAGTCCTCCTGGTTTGCGTTGCTCCGGAATGAGTTTAGTAATGGCGGCGTCAATTGCGACGGCTATGATGCCCAGCTTGGCCACTATGTCTGCCTCCAATCGATCGGGATCGAGAAGATTCTCAGCATCTCGGGGGCGTCTCAGATAGTTACGGGTATGTCCGTGAGTGCGCCAACCCCACGGGTGACACTGATAGGACAACCTCTCCGATCTGTTTGCGAAAGAGCAACAAGGAAAGTACCCTGGGGTCAGATACAGCTCTCTTGTCCAATGCCACGACTACATCGCCGGGATGCAGTCCGGCCTTTTCTGCGGATGACCCCGGAAGGACGTCCTCCAAAATGACGCCAGAAGGAGTCTTGATCTGCAGTCCCGCAGCCAGTTCAGGCGTCAATGCCCGAGCAATAACACCAATCGCACCACGGCGAACGTGACCAAGGCTCCGTAGCTGCTGGTAAACGAAAGCGAGAGTATCCGCAGGAATTGAGAAGCCAACTCCTTCATTCCCCCCTGACTCGGACGCGATCATGGTGTTCATTCCGCTGACATCTCCCTGGATGTCGACGAGGGGGCCACCGGAGTTGCCCGGATTGATGGAAGCATCCGTCTGGAGGTAATTCACCGGACTACTCAAATTCAGCTGTCGGTGGAGTGCGCTGATAACTCCGAGCGTCATAGTGTTCTCGAGGCCAAGCGGACTACCGAACGCAAGCGCGATCTGGCCCACATGCACGGAATCGGCTTTCGCGAACTTCAGCGCAGGAAGCAATGTCGCTTCCACTTTGAGCAACGCGACATCTGTGAGAGTGTCCTTGCCCACGATATGCGCAGGGAGCCGACGCGAAGCAAGAGGAAGCCCTTCAGCGTCCCTCTCGCTGGAGTTCACCGCCACCGAAATCGAGACTGCATGTTCGACCACGTGAGCGTTTGTCAGGATGAATCCGTTCGTGTCCATGATGATGCCAGAGCCCACACCCTGCTGATGGGCAATCAACGAGGTTCCTGGAGAGCTCGGGTCCGCCACTTCCGCTAAGCCGGATACTTCGATCTTGACCACCGATGGTTGAACCCGCCTTGCCAACGACCTTAATTCGTCATCCATTGCCCCGAGGGCTGAATCTGCCTCATGCTGTGGCTGTGGGGCTTGTATCTGGCTTATGGCGACTCCCGGAATGAGGATAGCGATCGAGAGGAGCGCAAGTGGAAGGTAGCGTACATTCTGCGGGAAAAAAGAACAAAGGGCTTGCATCACTGTTGGCCACCTTTGAAGAAGCTCAATAACAAGATCGCGAAGATGAGAGTGCTGACACCTACATAGAGCAGGTCGCGCTGGCGGATGAATCCGATGATGCACAAAAGAACTCGGGCCACAGGCGTTGCAATGAGGAGCAGTAGACCCAGCTGAATCACGCTTCTAGGCGTAAAGTTAACCGCGCCTTGTACTATCCCCATCACAGAGCGGAGCCCCGGATCACCAGCGTGGAAATGAGTGTAATCTGGCACAGCGCTGAAGAAATGGCTCTGCAAAAGAAGGCCGCCCAAGATGACGACGGATGCGGAGAGGACGATACCCAACCGAAGGACGACTGCGACTGATATGTCTAGGTCCTGATCGCTTGGCTTGCTCATCAGATCCTTCCAGTCATTCCGTTGATGATCATCTCGCAGCCAAGAAGCACGATGACTACGGCGAAGAGGCTCTTCAGGGTGGTCACCTTCGCCCGCACTAAGAAATGTGTTCCAAAGAGCGATCCGGCAAGCACACCCAACATGACTGGCATGGCGATCTGCGGATCAATGTAGCCTCGTGACAGGTAAATCCCCGCGCTGGCAGCTGCGGTAACCCCGATCATGAAGTTGCTGGTTGTTGTCGAGACCTTGAATGGCAGCTTCATTGCCTGGTCCATCGCCAGGACTTTTACCGCGCCGGAGCCGATCCCCAACAATCCCGACAACGTACCGGCACCGAACATGATGCCAAAGCCGAGGGGAACGCGTTGGGCTGTGTAGGGCTCGCCGCCCTGCGGCCCTGGGTAGGATCCATTGAGCTCAAGCTTTGTAGCCAAGGCGTTCGGAACGGTGGCTCTATGGGGTACATCTTTGTCTCTTTTCTGAAATGACGACACCGCGGAGTAAAGCAGAACCATGCCAAAGACGATGGCGATCCAGTGATTGGAAACCCGTGTTGCGAGATACGCCCCGAAACAAGCGCCAAGCGTGGTCGCTACTTCAAGGAACATTCCAATCCGGATGTTCGATAGTCCCTCTCTCACGTAAGCGACGGCAGCCCCGGATGACGTGGCAATGACCGAGACCAAAGAAGCGCCGATGGCATAGCGGATGTCCATCTTGAAGAACAGTGCAAGAACGGGAACGAGCACTACTCCGCCCCCTAACCCCGTGAGCGCGCCCAGGAAGCCGGCGACCAGAGACGTCGCGAATAACAGACCTGAGAACTCCAACACGGTCATTGTCGTTATCCCTCGTCTGCTGGAGCTAAGCTGCGTACCGTGATAACAGGGCAGGTCGCTTCCGCCAGTACCTGGTAGGCAAAGCTGGTGTGAATATGTCTGCCGAGTTGTGACTCGGCGTGGACCCCGAGTACGATCAAGCCCGCACTCTGGGATTCTGCGCGTTCTACGATCTGATCGAGCGCCAGACCACGATCAAGTTGGAATGTTGGTTTGCACCACTCCACGTTGCTATCGTCGAGTTCAGCCTTCATGCTTTCGCAGTAATCCTCTGCCAGTTCTTGTCGCAACCTCGCGTTGTGTTCGGCGACGTTCGGCACGAGGACACATGCGTCTACAGGAACGGCAAATTCTTTAGCGAGGAACAAAGCCATCGGTGCCGCGGCAGTCGCTTCCGATGTGAAGTCGGAGAAGTAAAGGATCTCCTTCAAGTGCTCTTCGATCACGAAGCCGGACAGAACACGAGCTCCGATGGTTAATGTGGGACACTCCGCTCCGAGCAGGATTTTCTCGGTGTTGGAGCCGACTAAGAGGTGATCAAGTCCACGATGAACCCCATGGGTTCCGAGGACAAGAAGGTCTACGCGGTAAGTATTTACGGACTTGATGACGTTCTCACAGACCAAGCCGTCCACCACGTGTGTTTCAACCGGGATGCCCAGTCCGCGCACGCCAGCAGCCAGCTTTTCCAAACGTTGTTCGACCGCTTTCCGAGTCATGCTTGGACCAGAGATCTCAAGTTCAGCTTCCCTCGCAGCTTGCGAGAGCAGAACGACGTGCAACATGACGATTGTGGCCTTGAAGTGCTGAGCGAAGCAGGCGGCATAGTCAAGGGCTAGCCTTGAATTTTCAAGGAAGTCTGTTGCATAGAGGATGCGGTCGATTTTGATCTCGGTTCCCATTGGTACCTTCCGTTCGGTTAGCGGAGTTGCGAAGCACCCTCTGAAATGGGTTAGGGGGCAAGTTGTCCGCGAGCGTAGTCCAGCGTGCGCAGAGCGAGGAGATAGTCGTAGCGGGTATTCACAGCGGCTACGGCAGCTTGAGTCGACTGCAGTTGCGCTTGGGAAAGCTCCACGATGGAGCTGAGACCCAGCTTGTAACGTGTTTGTGCCAAGGCGAGCGCCTGCTCTGTCTGGTGACGGAATTCATCCGCTACGCCGATTCGGTGAAAGGCCGTCTGAGCGTTTAGGATGGCGATACGAACATCACGGCCGATATTGTCCGAGAGATCCCGAGCTTGCTGTTCAGCAGATCTCGCTCGGAGCCGCGCTTCTTCAGTTTGGGCCGTGATGCGGAACCCCGTGAACACGGGCAGGGTAAGGTTCACGCCGCCAGCCGCGTACCAATCAGGAACGAAGACGTTGGCTGGAGCGGCCGGTGTGATGCCTCCCGCCCCAACCGCTGTGACACTGGGGAGGTGCTGAAGAGCTTGAGCTTTTGCTAGCTTCTGGAATGATTCAGCGGTAAGCTGAATGCTTTTCAGATCCGGGCGCTGAGCTCTCGCAGCCGCAGTGATACCAGCAGTGCTGGACGTTTCAGGTGGCGGAGGGGCGGCTTGCTGTGGATCTTCGACTGCTTTGTAGAGGGTATCTGGAGGGGTCGCTAAAAGCGCGGCGAGCATAGCACTCGCTGATGCAACTGAGTTCTCGGCATCAAGCTCAAGGAGTTGTGATTGCGAAAGATCAGCGGACGCGACGTTCAGATCGAGGTCGCTCTTGAGTGCTGATTTCGTCAGGGCCGACGTCAAACTCTGGACGTCACCCCGAGCGCTCACGGTAGCCTTTGCGACATCTAAGAGCGACTGCGCATCAAGCAGTCGGTAGAAAGCCTGGTCAGTAGCTAGGAGCACGTCCTGCTGCGTAGCGAGGGTGGTCTGGTTCTGGGCCTGTTGTTGGAGCTTATTGGTAGCGACCAAGAAACGCGTATGGCCGAAGTCTGTGATGAGCTGCGAGAGTGTCCCGCCCGCTCCGAAATGGCTGTAGAGGCGAGACGAGGTGAGGCCAGCCCCGGCTCCGATACGGCTTCCATCCTCCGCCTCTTCGCCAGTGAGATACCCGGTGAGTTGAGGTAACGCTGCGGATCGCGTCTCCCGGGTGACCTGACCAGCGGCGAGCGCCAGTAACTGGCTAGCTGTAATGCGAGGATTGCTCTTGAGCGCTATCCGCTCGGCATCCGAACGGGTGATCGATACGGTGGGAGTTGTCGGGTTGACGAGCGGTGGCGGCTGCTTCCCCGATTGCGGCCCACCACCTGTCGGCATTGACTGTTGCTGAACGGAGAGTGCGAGCGTAACCGCCTTCGGTGCGGAAGGGAGATCAGCTTGCTGAGCAACAGCTAAGATCGGAATGCTGACCACGGATATCGCAATCAGGAAGCATGAAAAAGGTGATCTCACGCGTGTGCCTCCTGCGCAGCAACCTTGGCGCTTGCCTGCCGTGCCTCGATTCTTCTGTGGATGAGCAGGTAGGCGCTCGGCACCAGAAACACCGTAACAACACCGGAGACCGTGAGTCCGCCAAGAATGGCCCTTGCAAGCGGAGCATATTGCTCGCTTCCAGCCTCGAGCGCGAGAGCCATTGGGATCAATCCCAGAACCGTCGCCAGCGTTGTCATCAGGATCGGACGCAGACGAACCTTGCAAGCCGTGATGATCGCTTCTTCGAGCTTCAGTCCCTGGCTGCGCAGTTGCCCGACAAACTCAACGATGAGGATGCTGTCCGAAACGACGATTCCTGTCATCATCAGGACACCCATCAAGCTCATGATGTTGAGCGTGGTGTGCGTGAGGAGAAGGAACAGAATCACACCCGAGATGCCAGGCGGGATAGCCAACAGGATGATGAAGGGGTCGACGAAGGACGCGAACTGCGCCATCAGGATCAGGAAGACAAGGACGATCGAGAGGATGAGCCCGATGGCGAAGGACTTGAACGATTCATTCATGTTGTTTACCGAGCCGCGTACCGTCAGCACGGTCCCATGTGGCGGGTGCGCATCCTGCACAATCCTCTGAACGTCACCGCTGATCGTGGACAAGTTTTCCGCTTTCGGCATAACGTACACGTCGAACACGCGACGGAGTTGATAGTGATCGACCTCGGTCGGCGTGTTAATCGCCTTGATCGATGCGACCGACTCGAGCGGTGTCGTGTTCTTGCCGTCGGCAGATCGAAGCGGAATCTGCTTGAAGTCATTCAGAGTTTGGACTTGGGTCTCTGGATATTGCACCGTAAGCATGTAGTTGTTGCCACTCTTCGGATCGATCCAGTAGCTTGGCGCAACCTGTCCATTCGACGTCATTGCGGTAATGACGCTATCGACGATGGTCTTCGGTGTCAGTCCTTCAAGACTTGCCTTCTGTCGATCGATATTGAGAGCCAGGCCTGGATAATCAATGTCTTGTGGGATCAGAACGTCGCTGACTCCATGAAGAGTCTGGAACTTTTGTGCTAACTGCTGCGCGATTACATATCCGCCCTCCATGTTGTTGCTGCTTACTTGGATATCGAAGGGAGCCGGCAAGCCCTGGTTGACGATGGAATCGACGAGACCCCCGGACTGGAAGTAGGTCTGCACCTCGGGAAGATCCGACGCAAGCTTTGCACGCACTCGCTTCATATACTCGAAGCTGCTGAGACTGTGCTCTTCGTTCAAGCTCACTTGGACGAAAGCGGTGTGCATGCCGGAGTTGGGAGTGTAGATAGCGGAAAGATCGGGAGTAACTCCAATGTTTGACACGATCATGTTCAGATCTTTGGCGTCAACGACGGAACGGACATCATTCTCAACACGGGCGATGTACTGGTCGGTGAGCTCGATGCGGGTGCCCGTCGGCGCCTTCACGCTAATGACAAACTGTCCAGGGTCGGTCCGTGGAAAGTACGCATGCCCCAGGAAGGGCGATACCGCGAAGCTGAGCAATACGAACGCAGAGAAGACAACCACAACCAGCACCGGCCTCTCAAGGCAGTAGTGGATCGCGCTATCGTATTTCGACTGCAACCATGAGAAGCCCTCGTTGAAGTGGTAAACGACTCTTGCGAACAAGTTCTTGTGTTTCCGGCTGCCACGCATATGCTCAGGAACTGGGTCGCCTTGTTCAGCTGACTCGTGTTCCGTTCCGTGACCGCTCTCCTTGATAAACTTCGAGCAGAAGAGTGGCACCACCGTCATTGCAACCACGTAAGAGCAGAACAATGCAATCACGACGGCGAGGGCGAGAGCCGTAAAGAGGTACTTACTGACGCCTGTGAGAAGCACAACCGGGAAGAACACGATAGCGGTGCTGAAGGTTGCCGCGAGAACCGCCAGAGCAACCTCCTTGCCGCCTTCCTCGGAGGCCTTGATGCTGTCTTCTCCCATCTCGAAGTGACGGAAGATGTTTTCCAGCACCACTACGGAATTATCAATCAGCCGGGAGAGAACGAGTGCCATCCCGCCTAGGACCATCGTGTTGATGGAGTCACCAAAAGCATTCAGGATCAGGAAGGTTGCAATGCAGGAGATGGGGATGGAAAGCAGGACAGCGACTGTGGCCCGCACGTTGCCGAGAAACAGCAGGATCATGATGCCCGTGAGACACAGACCTATCGCACCTTCGCTGATGACGTTCTTGATCGCGGTCTTCACAAATACAGACTGGTCGAAAACAACGGCGGTCTTCAGCGCCGCAGGAATGTCGAGAAGATGGGCTGTAGCTTTACGGATGCCATCAACAATCGTGATTGTGTTCGCACCTCCACCCTGTTTGAGCACTGGGATATAAACAGAATGCTGGCCATCCACGCGAACGATGTTGGTCTGTAATTGCCCCCCATCGACAGCATGACCTACATCACCTACCAAAATGGAAGCGTTACCCACTGTCTTCAGAGGAATGCTGTTCACATCGTTGGGGGTTGCGACTTGGCTGTTCGCATAGATGTTGTAGTCTTTCGGTCCAATGCGAACATCACCGGCCGGCAAGATCAGGTTCGAGTCGTTGATGCCGTGAACGACATCCATCACCCCTAGCTGTGACGCCTGCAGCTTGAGCGGATCGACGTAGACCATAATTTGGCGGTACGTTCCTCCATAGGGTTGAGGTACGGAAGCACCAGGGACATTTGCCACCTGATTGCGCACTGTGAACTGCGCCGCATCCTTCAGTTGTGTCTGGTTCATCCCTGCGCCCTTCAGGGTGATCAGGCATACAGGCAAGTTCGCTGCGTCAAAGCTCAGGACTACGGGAGGAAGCGTTCCCGGTGGCAGGCGACGCAAGTTTGCCATCGCAAGGTTAGAGATATTGCTTACGGCAGCGGTCGGATCGGTACCGGGCTGAAAGTAAATCTTG
This sequence comes from Terriglobus sp., assembly GCA_965199365.1. Taxonomy (GTDB): domain Bacteria; phylum Acidobacteriota; class Terriglobia; order Terriglobales; family Acidobacteriaceae; genus Terriglobus. Next base: position 243,533 of record CBDARC010000001.1, read on the forward strand.
ATGAGGCTGACGCCGCTCATAGAGCGCGACTCGATGTGATTGATGTTGCTACCCAAGGTAAAGAATCGTTCGTCACTGTCTGTGATGTCGGACTCGATCTGCTCGGGCGGCATACCGGAATAGAACGTAGCCACTACGACTACTGGAATTTTGACAGGCGGGAAGAGGTCGACGGGCATGTTGGTGATCGCGGCGACACCCACGACCACCGTAATCAGGCACACCATCAAGATGAAGAATGGATAACGAATCGCAAAGGAGGACATAAGCTACTGGGCGCCCTTCTGGTTCTCTTTCTGATAGTTCGCAAGATCGTTGGGGGCAAGTTGAGGCTTTACCTCTGCGCCGACTTGGAGCGTGGAGAGGCCACCGATAATGACGCGATCTCCAGGTTGCAATCCGGAAGCAATCTCTTGCGTGTTAGCGCCAGCGATTCCGAGGACCACGGGACGCTTCTGAACGTGGTTGCCACCATCGACAAGCATCACAGAAGGCTGATCGCCCTGGATGATCGCACTCGCCGGCACGATGAGCGCGTTATCTTTTTCCTCAAGATTGAACGTCACGTCCGCGTACATGCCTGGAGTCAATGTCAGGGTTGGGTTCTTGACATCCACCTCCGTCATCATGGTGCGTGTCGAATTTGACACGTCGCGGGTGAAGCGGACCACAGTGCCTGGGAACGCTTGGCCAGTCGCCTGAACATGCACCATCACCGTCGAACCCTCGTGAACCATCGGAACATCCCTCTCCGGCACGGGCATGCGCAGACGAAGGACATCACTCTGTGCAAGTCTCACGACTGCCTGGTTCAGGCCTTCGGCGGTACCGGCTGGGATAAGAGATCCTGTATCCGCGTACCTCATGGTGACGACACCGTTATATGGAGCGGTGATGGTTGCGTATTGCTCCATGCTTGTGACGCGCAGGTTCGCCGCCCGAGAGACCCCCAGTTGTCCTTGCGCGGCGGCGACAGCAGATCTAGCCGCGTCCACCTGCGCTGCCGCAGACTGGTCCTTTGCACGCGCATCGTCGAGTTCCTGCGCCGCAACTAAGCCGGGTTGTTGATCCGACGCCTGTTTCAATCGTTGGTAATTCGCATGCACAGCCGCGTAACCCGCTTGTTCGCGGGCGACTTCATTCTGCAATCGCGTGATGTTCTGTTGTGTTTGAGTAATTCCGGCTTGTGCGCCGGCCACCTCGGCCTGCAGTTCAGGAACCTCTAGCACCGCCAGAGTCTGGCCGTTTCGGACTCGATCACCAATGTCGACGTAGATGTGGCGGATATAACCGGAGACTTTGCCGTGAACATCGATCTCCTGAAACGGCTGAAATACGCCAGCTACGGTGAGCTGGTTTGCGATGCGTCCGGTTTGGGCTGGCACAACCGATACTGCAGGCGCCTCACGTGGAGAGTCGCCCGCGGCCGCCTCGTCAGAGTGTCGTCCTCTGACAAGAACAACTGCCAAGATCACTACCACAAGACAGCAACACGCAATGACAATGAGACGCTTACTACGCATCGTGAACCTTCCCTTTTTCGTGGACAAAGCTTTTGCGACCGCATATCTGAAGCAAATGAAGCGGGATGCTCGAGATGTTCACTGCTTTGGAGCCGTTCCACTGCGACGAAACGTGCGCGCAGAAGAGTTCCCTCGGGCAAAACGCACCCCGGGATCTTTACCGCCTGGGTCGTCCTCGCCTGATACCGGGTTAGCAACTTTCATGCGGTTCGCATCCCCGGTACTGGTGGAGATAATGGGGAGGGCCGTCTCAGGCGGGAGCACGCTTTCCGACGCTGATGCCCCTACAGCTTGCGCGATCGCTATCGAGGAGAACAGAATCGTCCGCGTCACCACGCCGCCATGTAACATGAGGAACTCCCGACACGATGAATGCTTGCGCCTAGGTAGGAGTGGACCATAAAGATTTCTGACATCTCCTTACACTTCCTGACATGCACTTTGATCCATTTGTCCGCGTCGCCTTTGAAGCCCATGATTGCTGAAAGGAGTTTCGCCTTGCCTACTGCTGCGGTGCGTCCACGAATCCTGATCATCGAAGACGACAACAGAATGTCCCGGTCGCTCCGGGACGGATTTGAGGAGCGTGGATATGACGTGCAGACGGCTTCGAGCGGAGAAGAAGGCTTTTTCGTCGTTTTCAGCTTCCGCCCCGATTTGCTTCTGCTTGACCTCAATTTGCCCGGACGCGGCGGCCTGGAGGTTCTGAAGCAATTACGCGAGCAGGAACTTGACTTGAGGGTTTTGGTGCTTACTTCTCATAACGAGTTGGAAGAGCGCGTTCAGGGTTTACAAGGCGGGGCTGACGATTACCTTGGAAAGCCATTTGCGTTCTCTGAACTGATGGCGCGCGTTGAGGCATTGCTTCGCAGAGGCCAACCCAGGACGCCTTCGCACTCTTTGTGTGTGGCTGACTTGATCCTGGACATAACTCTACGTCGTGCACGACGGGCGGGAACGAGTCTGGCACTCACCGACCAGGAGTTTGATCTGCTCCTCTATCTGGTCGAGAATCGCAATCGAGCGGTGTCCCGTGAGATGCTGGCTCGCGACGTCTGGCATGAGACTTCCCGCTTTACACCGATAGACAACGTAATTGATGTCCAGATGGCCAGGTTGCGCAGGAAAGTCGACGAGCCCTTTCAAACCAAGCTGCTCTATACAGTTCGAGGCGTGGGATTCAGCCTCCGTGAGCCACACCCATGAAGCTGCCTTTGTCCAAGAGTATCCGCGCGCGTCTCACACTTTGGTACGTCACCGTCCTAGCTCTGATTCTGGCGGTCTATATCGCAGTTGTTTTCTTTTTTCAATTTGCGCTTCTCGAAAGGCAGATGTATCACGATGAAGTACAGGACATGGAAACTGTAGAAGCCTTGTTCTTTTTCGACGCGGCGGGACAACTTCAGCTTCAACAAAACTACTTCGTACACCCGCAGAATCGCCTGCTTGTCGATCGCTTGATGGAAGTTCAGGATTTATCTGGGCGGGTACTCTATCGCAGCTCTACCCTGAAAGCTATGGCACTGGATGGAGCACAGTTTGCCGGCGAAGGGGCGGACTCCTTCAATGAGCGCACGACGTCCCTAGCGGATGGATCGCGTGTATTTCTGATCAGCCACGTTCATCCAGTCGATGGCCATCCATTGCTGATCCGCCTTGGCTATCATCTCGGCCCTCTCGAAAGTCGGATGCTTCAGTTCGCGCTTATATTGTTTCTGGGTATACCTGTCGCTTTGATTGCCGCGGCATTTGCCGGTTATCAAATTGCTCGAAGGGCTCTCAGTCCGCTGGATGAAATGGCGGGCAGGGCGGAGAGGATCACGGCCAAGAACCTCAACGAACGGCTAAACATTGAAAATGAGGATGACGAGCTCGGGCACATGGCTCGTGTGTTCAACCATCTGCTGGGCCGTCTTGAGAGAGCGTTTGCCGAATTACAGCGTTTCACTGCCGACGCCGCGCATGAACTTCGGACACCCTTAGCATCTGTTCGAACCACGGGAGAGTTGGCACTTGAGCGCAACCAAGGAGTAGAGGAGTTCCGCGAAACCGTCAGCAGTATGCTGGAGGAAACCATACGGCTCAACCAGACCATTGACGGTCTCATGATCCTGGCCCGAACTGAAGCGCGGCAAATAGGTGAAACGGAGGAACTGGTCGCCCTTCCTGAATTGGTCCGCCAGATCTTGAAGCTGCTGGAGGTCGTAATCGAAGAACGTCGCATCGCGGTTTCTGAGGAACATGACGGCCATACTGAGGTGCCTGTTTGTGTTGACCGGAGTCTTGTGAGAGTCGCGATCCTGAATGTTCTTCACAATGCACTGAAATTCAGTCCACCAGGATCACGCCTTGTAATTGCCTATTCAGGCGTTACCCTCGAATCGAAACCAGCGGAACGGTTGTGCATTACAGACTCTGGACCCGGAATACAGGCCGGCGAGCATGAGCGCGTTTTCGATCGATTCTTCACCAGCCGAAGCCCCGATACTCAACTTAGCAGTGGCTCAGGTTTGGGTCTGTCCATTGCGAAACTAGCGATTGACCGAAGCGGCGGTCACATCTTCTTCGACAAGGCGGCGACCGGAGGGGCACGTTGTTGTATCGATCTTCCAGTCGTTCAGTGACCGCCACCAGAAAAGAAGTGATGAATCTGCATGCTCCTTGCCAAAAAGAACATGGCAATCGTAAGAGCAATGATGAACACTCCAATGGCGATGCTTCGGAAGGACGAGTTATCTTCTGAAGCTGACGTGATTTTCCGCACTATTGACATCGAAATATCCTCTACTTCTCAGGGAGCGAAGAGGAGATACGGTGAGGCAAGCGCCCTGCGAATTGGCTCACCGTATGATCATCAACGAGAACTTACGCTTACTTTAATAAGTCTCTGTGCGATCTCAACGACGGCCGAAGGCGACCACGTGGCACCCGCGGAATCATCATAGAGCGGGTCATCGAAGTCGCACGACGGCGCGCCTAGTAACAAGATCCTTGCGGATGGCCAGGTTCTGCGAACGCGCATAGCGATCCTGCGCGCCTCATGTTCGCTTGGGCGAAGGTCGATCACCACAAGGCAGCAATTGCTGTCCGGAGGCAGACTCACCACATCCTGGTAGCTAGCTACCGCGAGAACCGGGTGTTGAAGTGACCCTAGAACAAGACCGCGCGACGACCGAAGTTCCGGGTCCGCCTCAACAAGAAGGATCGACGTTAAATCGAGCGGCAACAAAACGCCATGGCTGCTATCTACCGACTGAGTCAGAAGCATAGGACGCTCCTGACGCACAGCGTGCATCTTTTCTCAATTATAGTCATAAAAATCTCCTGAAGCGACGCTCGTGTGCGCGACGCTCGCTCTGCCGTCCAAACAAGGACGATGTCACGTTCGCAACCCAGTGCAGATTGCAGGAGGATCTAGACGAGCGTTGGGGGCGGTCGATAGAAAAGAGAGATACCTCGGTGCTTCAGTCTGACAGAAGCAATCAGATTGATACACGCAGAATGAACAGGACGCGCAGCGGAAGCAGTTTGGCGGCAGGCAAGCAGTTGGAGCGCGACAACGCTGAAGAGTGACGGTTCCTTCGTTTGTCTGAGCTTGCCGATCGCCGAGAACACCTTCGCAGAGTTCTTCTCGGTGGATAACTTTGCGGCGGCCATTGCCGGTTCTGGAGACGCCTTATACAGGGCAAGCTTCGCTTGGACTGCAAATGCCACGACGGCAAACGCCAACAGATGCAGCATGATGTCCCGAAGGGCAACGCGTGGGGATCGTTTTACCGTTCCCATGTCGGCCTCCGCAGGAGGTGGCACACTCTACCTCCGAGCCTGCGGGGAACGTAGCACAAACCGCAGCGCACTTGCAAGCGGCGGTGGTATGGCGGCAGTGGTGGGACCAAAGCGCGCCAAAGCAGGAGTGCTTATGTCTGGAGGGGATGAGTTCAGGGAGACGGTCAGCAGCATGCTTGAAGAGGCCGTCCGGCTCAACCAGACAACTTCTGATCCCAGCTCGAACGGAGGCCCGTCAAGTTGGCGGGACCGAGGTGCTCATCCGGCTTCCCGAACAGGCTGTCGGGATCCTCATGCTCATGGAAGTGGAGATCGAGGAGCGGCGAATCACCGTGTCGAAAGGGCACGACGGTCACTCCGAGCGTGCCATCTGCCGACCGAAGTTGCGCGAGCCACCATCCTCAACGTAGTTGATAACGCACTGAAAGTCAGTCCTCCAGGTTCGACTATTCAGATCCCAAGCACACCTCTCTTCGGCAGTTTTAATTATGGTGACTGTGACAAACCATACAGAGCCTCTCATCGTCCTACTATCGATGGTGATTGCAGGTGCGACGGCAGTTGCGCGCTTGTTCTAGCCTCGCTCCAAGTACTCCAAAACCGGTCAGATGGTAGTCTTCGGCTGAAGACTTGCTCTCCTGGTTGGACGCCAACTTGGCGGGGGAGGGGAAATGTCAGCACGACATGCACCAGGCAATCGACGGCCTACGATCTGGCTCCTCTTCGCGCTTATGGCGGCGGTGTTTGCGTTTGGATTGAATGCACGCATCCAGATGTTTCGGACAGGCGCTTCGATCACTTACGCCAAGCTGTCATTGAATAAGATTTCGCCCGAAGAAGTCGTGACGGCGACGGCAGAGATGGACCCGCCGGAACCCCTCGCGCATTTGCACCTACTCCTCAATGTTGTTGCAGTGCCTGTCCTGCCCTCACAGGATGCTTTACGGTCACTACAGATTGATTGGAGCCTTCTTAGAGCTTCGTCTCTGGACGAACACGGGCCCTCGTTGATGCTCCGTCCCCCTCCTTACCAGCTTTAGTCCCTCCCTTCGGCACTCACTGCCGCTGCTGTGACGCCGCATGCGCGGCCGAGCCTGACCTTGGATTTCCCCACGGGTCTGGAGGAAGTTATGAGAGAAATGACGGAACGGGTTTTATTGCCTGCTGTCGCGAATCCGCGAGCATCTCACGCGTTAGCCAACGAAAGTGTCGCAATCCAGGCTGATCTGCGTGTGTTGTTGGTCGAATCGGACGACGATCTCGGACGCAGCCGCATGTTGCTGCTGCAGTCGTTAGGCTGGCCGGTCGATTTAGCTCTGGACCGGCCGGCGCTCTGCGCAATACCGAGAGAGGCAAGGTACGGGCTTGTCGCGGTCGGCATGCGCCCACGGCTGATGAATATTCCGCTGATCCTGACCACGATTCGGAACCTTTGGCCTACGGCACGCATTCTCCTGTTGGGGAATAGCGCCGTTGGGATTGAAGACCATCAGTATGACGAGATGGTAGATGCCGATCACCATCCCGGCAAGCTCGTGGACATCGCAGGTCGATTGATTCTGGGGTACGCTTCCGCGTCTCGTCGGTAGCTAACAACTCGTACCGCGTTCCAACGGTTTCTTTCTTCCCGAAAGGCGCTCTATGCACTATCTGCGCACTTTGGTCCTCACAGCACCCGCCCTCGCGGCACTTCTCTTTGCCAATCGCAGCAAACATAAGAATGGATTAGACGGGGGTAAAGGTCGTTACCTGACTGTTACTCGAGGTGCAAGCAAAGGTTGCGAGGGTACAGGCGCGTTTGACTCGAACGCGGCGAAGTATCGCTCAGTTACAGAACGACGTTTCGCGTTCGCAGGCAAGCTACGCGGCAGTATTTGGAGGATGACTGGCCGGGATCCCCCGGCTACTTAGATAAGGAGGCAAGCTAAAGCCACTAATAAGCGGCTCTAGGGGGTTAGTACACAGTACTCTGATCGCCTTGATTCCCAGTTACTGATGCATGGAGCGGGTGAGCCCCTGTGAGCAGCGGAGCGCGGACCAGGCAAACCTAAATGCAGCAACTCGATGTTTATTGTATTAGCGGCGGAGTGGCGTCTCGCGTTCGATGTGCCTACGCTGGTGTAGGCTCGCTAAGCCGCCATACCGGAAGACGGGTGTTCAACAATGCGTTACAGGGTCTTGCAAGCTGTCTTTCTTTTACTCGGCCTTCTCGTCAGTGTCGCCGTGCTGAAGCCTTCATTGCTGTTCCGCTTTACGTCCACGGACAGAATCCACTTCGCTGGCGTTCAGCTCCTCCTAATTCCACTGGACACCGTATGCTTCATTCTTGCGCTGTGGGCCAGCAATAAGAGCCAAGAACGAAGACTAACACTTGGGCTCTCTAAAACTTCAGATTGGCAGTTCTGCTCCTTCAGGAGGAGGCAAGATAATGAACAACCACCTAGTAACCCTGATCGCGGTCTTTGCGTTAGTCTCGTTGCAGGACTCAGGCGCAAGGCAATTCGGCTGAAATTGAGCATCGCGTCGAGATATCCCGTGTTGTACTGAGCGAGATGGAGGCGATAACGGATACAAGAGTACCGTCTCGAATACGTTCACAGGCGAACTGCGTCGCTGTATTTCCGCTCACAAGCACGCATTCGGAGGTAGCTCCGGAAGACTCCCGTCTCGGGATCGCAAGTTGCAAGAGTGATGGTGAGTGGAGCGCTCCTGTATTCCTGCGAATGACGCTTCCAGTTGGCACGGCGATAGGCGGAGGACCTGATGTTGTTCTGATTGGAATAGGGACCGAAACTCTTGAAGATTTATCTCAGACCCACTTTTCTCTTGAACAAGGGACGGTAACGCCGGGGCCAGTTGCGTCGGGCTATACAAAAGGAGGCTCGGAACCTGTTGCAGCAGGATTCTTAGCTTATGGCGTCAAGAATGCTCAAGTGAAAGGGCTGGACGTCGGCGGTCTTCAGATTTTTCAAGATGAAGCGGCAGAGTCGCTGATGTACGGGCCTGGAGTCCAAGCTGGAAAGGTGTTGAGTGGCAAAGCTCCCATTTCCCCTTGGGCGATCCCGTTACTGCGAATCATCTCTGAAATCTTCAGATAGGATCGTTCTCCGGAAGGCTGCCATTGCTCAGCATTTAACAAGCTGGTCCGCAGGGCGACGGCACGATTTCGCGGCCTTTGAGCCATATTCTGGCCCCGGACGAGTCCGGGGCCAGAATGAAACGGGTCTAGGCTGCTTTCATTCTTGTTGTCTCTTTCTTTGCCGGGAATTTCGCGGCACTCGGCTTCGGCTTGTTCGGAGAATCGGCCTTGGCTTTGACCACCTTCGGCTTCTTCGGTGCGAATACCTGCTCGGCCTCAGTAAGCAAGTCCGGCTGGCTTTCGTGAGGAATACCGAGGTGGTCAGAGAGGACTAGGCGCAGGGCGAGGCCGGTTAGTTTATCGTCTGCGGTGCCGTCCAAAGCTGCCAGCACGATCTGATCATCCGACTGGTGCCCGTTCTCGTCACCGTTTGCGAAGTGAGACGCCACGTCCTCGAGGAAGCTGTAGTCCAGGTGGATGAGCAAACGAAGGAAGACGCGCATCTGTGCTGGATTGAAGGATGCGGGAGCCTGTTCGATGATGCGTTCGAAGGTGGCGAATCTCGCCTTGCGCTGTTCGTCGCGGCGGGCTTGCTCGGCCTCATACTCCTTCTGCTGGCGTTCGAACTCGGTCTTGCGCTCCTCCTCTTTGCGTTCCTGTTCGGCTTTGTACTCCGTCATGCGTTGTTCGTGCTCGGTCTCGCGTCGCGCGGCTTCCTCCTCCGTCTCAATCTCCGGTGCGGGTGCCATCACGGGTGCGGGATGGGCGGCTTGCTCTGCCGCTGCCTTCGGGTCATGCACCGGGCAGTTCTTGTCAGTGCATACGGTTAGCTTGGTGCCGACGCGCTTGCCGTAGACGATGATGGCTGTTTTGGCGGCTTCGCATGGCATGACTGGCTCCGCGTCCGGGTTATCGACAACTGCCTCGATCTCCCGGATGTGGCCGCGCTGCACGGCTCCCGGCCTCTGCTCCTTGGGATTACGCCAACTGTTCTCGATCTGCACGAGTTCCGGTTCGGCTGCAATCTCGCGGTCAAGAAATGCTTCCACCTTCCCGTGGTAGCACGGTGCGTCTAGGCACTGGTCGCCCTGCACGTCGCAAAAGAGGCTGGTGTTATGGCCGCTGCGACGGGGGCAAGTGACGCAAGCTCCGGCAACGGGGTTTAGGGTGGGGTCTTCGCGGTCGAACGGGGCATCCGCAAGAGAGAGGTAGAGGTTTGCTTGTATCCACGCGCTCAGGTGCTTGGCGGGAGCCAAGTGCGGCTCCTTGTCCTGCCAGTCTTTGCGCCAGCAGTGCTCATAGGCCGTGGCCTGTGCGTCCTGGGGGAGACGCGCAAGCAAGTTCGCATGACTCGCGGTAATGCGCTCCTGAGTGAACGCCTCGGCAATCGTCGGAATGAGTTGCAAGAGGGACAGACGGGCGTAGATGTGGCTTGCGCTCTTTCCCGACTTCTCTACCAACGCGGCTACATCATAACCGGGCATGTCGAGTAGCCGCTGGAAGCCCTGCGCTTCTTCGTATGGGTGAACGTCCTCTCTCTGGCTGTTTTCGACCAACTGCCATTCGAGCGCCTTTGCGTCGTCGATATCGACGATGCGGGCGGGAACGGAAAACAACTCGGCAAGGTGCGCGGCGCGGTAGCGTCTTGCTCCCGCAACGATCTCGAACCCTTGGTTATTGGGTCGCACAGTGAGGGGCTGAATCAGGCCGTTGTGCTTGATGGACTCGGCAAGTTCGTACAGCTTGGCCTCATCGAAGGTGCGGCGGGGGTTGTTGGTGGATTCGTGAATGGTGTCGATGGCGAGAAATTGAAATGCGCTGCTGTCCTGCATGGCTGCTCTCCTTGAGCGGTTGCACTGCACTGGCGTTGTGAGCGGACGCGCTTTCCCATCCGCTCCGGGGCGGGAAAGGGTTAGGCCTGTGGGGTGTGTTGCTGCTGCTCGAAGGCCTCGGCGAAGCCCTGCAAACGCAGGTTGTTGTCCCACACCTTGGCGAATCGCTCATGCTGCTGGTGCAAGCTGACGAGGTAAACGTACTGGTCGCCGACGATGGCGCGGCTCCACTTCTCAACGCCTACATAGTCGTTTCGGTAATAGAAGGCGTTCAGGTGTGGCCCGTCCGCGAAACCAAGCTCGAAACACATCTCCGGGTCGCGCATCAAGTCGCCGTTCTGTTCGCCGTAGTGACAGACAGAGATAGCGGGCAGCCCACACGGGCCGGATTCGTCGGTTGCCTCGATTACCAACGCCATATAGGGCGGGTTCTCGATCTTGAGGTAAAGGCCGTGGTGCCAACCTCCGACCTGTTTGAGAATGCGCAGAATGGTCTGCATTAGGCGACCTTCGCCAGTTCTGCATCGGGGATAGCTTCGGCCTCGGTGCTGTTGTTGCTGGCCTTGTCCCCGACGGGCGGCTCCAGAGCGGCCAGAATGACGGAGGAGGTCTGCTGCACGACTTCCAAGCTCTCCGCCAGAAGCGAAGCGTTGCCATGGTAAAGCTGGATGTAGTCGGCGGATGCGCTGCCCGTCTCCAATCCGACGGCCTTGCCCACTACAAACGCCACGGCTTCGGCTTCCGTCTCCTTCACCACTTTGGTTGTGGTAGTGCGCCGTTCGGCCTTGTGCAACATCTCGTGCGCAAGTTCGTGGACAAGGGTGCTGAACTCCTCGCCCTTCGACTGACCCGGCAGGATGGCAATGCGTCCGCCGTAGCTGATGCCGAGCGCGGGGGCGATCTTCTCCGACCAAACAAGCTCGATGCCCTGGCTCTTGATAAAGGCCACAATGCGCTCGTGGTTCTCTCCCGCATCGCCTGAGATTTCGCGCATCTTCGGCAGGTCTGGCCCTTCGGTCTGCGACACATCGAAGATGTAAGCGGAGCGGAAGCCAACAAGCATCGGTTTGTTGATGGCGGCGGGGTCGTTGCTCCGGGTGGTCTCTTCGTCCTTTTTGCGGCGAAAGCCGATGATGGGCGCGAGAATGCGGATGCCCTTCTGACCCTTCAACACGCGGCGTCCAAGCTGGTTCCATGCGCACATTCCGGCAACACGGGTTGCGTCCGGCTTCTGCCTTGCAATCTCCAAGATGTTTCCGAAGCTGTAATTGTGGAATCGGCTCATCGCGTTCAGGTAGGCGGTTAGTGCATCAGACTTCCCGGCCTCCAACTGCTCGATAAGGCTCTGGACGTTGGCGGCGATAAGCTCCTTTGCCGTCTGCCGTTGCTGCGGCTGTTTAGGGCTATCGCTGATGGGGGTGACAGTGCTGTTGGTGTTCATGGGTGCTTCCTCCTTGGGTTCTGGCTGTTGCACGTCCGCGTTGAAACGCGGCATGTACATGCCGAACGCCACCTGGCGAAGGCGGGGGTAGCAAGCTGCAAGGGGAGGGGTCTCCTCACCCTTGAAGAGGGAGCCGAAGGCGAACGGAAAGGGCGGAGCGAAGCGGAGGTCTGCACAAGCCGCAGGCGCGGAAGATTGGGGATCCCCTTGCGGCGCGCGATCGGGGCAGAGCCCCTTAGCGAGGTTTGGCTTCCGATTACGTGCGCTCCAGCGCACAAGAATCCCGGGGAGGGCGTTGCGGGAAGGAACATCCCGCTGAGGTGGGTGGCGGAAGACGTTGAAAACGGCTGCAGACGGGGAGGAGCCTGCTCCTTCCTAACGGACCGCAATCGCACTCAATGGTCTCTAAACCCTTCCTCAGTCAATTTCTCTCTGTCAAGACTGGCGCAAATCCTGCCATTTTCTCTGCACAAGATCGTGCTTTTCTTCGCTTGCCATAAGGGGGGGACAACTCACAAAGATGAGGGGCGAGAATGTCTCGTGATCAACCTAACAAAGTAAAATCTCGATATGCTTTGGCACTGAACGGAGGGGATGATGTCGCTAGACAGGCACAGAGACAAAGACGGAACCGAAGAACGAAAACGGAACGACACCCTCGTTCGCACGTTGCGGTACGACTATGGGGACAAGTTTGCGCCTGAGGTTCGCTCTGACATGGAGTTGGGCACATTGAAAGACCGGCTCGGGCTTGAGAATGATGCTTCATTAAATGACGTTCTACGGCACTATGACATCAAGAAGAGCTAACCGAAAGCGAATCGAGCGATCCGCTGGTGTTCGACACGGAGGAAGAATGCTACTGAAGGCTGTCTCATTTGAGAATGAACTCCGCAATGAACGCATCGATTTCCAAACGCTTGAAGAAGAACTTCCTGCGCAAGTCATGCCGACTGCTGCCGGGGCTACTGAACGTTCTACATCGATAACGGACGTAAAAACGGAAACCACGGATGAGAACTAATCACCCTTTTCTATTCCGTTTTGCTGCTCCTCTCGAAGAGCCGCAGGGCACGGAGAATGCGCGGATTGCTTCCAGCTGCCCGAAGGGTGAAGGCTCCGGTCACTCGCGCGAAAGCCGGTTCACGCGCGTCAGAAATGAGACCACCGATGATGAATAAATTTGCGATGGAGATTAGCCCATTGGTGGAAGTGAGAGTCCGCGACGAAGACACAGAGATCGAGCCACTCGGGAATCCAGCCTCCTCGGAGCGGGCCGGAACCGGTCAGACAAGAGTCACCTTTGTAGAAAACGAATCCACCGACGACGACTGAGGAGAATGATGCCTACACCCTTTCTTTTTCGTTTTGCTGATGCCATGCCCTTGGAACCGCTACCTCCAGTGCGCATGGAACCGACAACGCAGACATCCGAAGTTTTTGTGAACGGAGCCTGGACGAATGGATCAGCTTCTCCGGCCCTAGGGCGCGGGACAAAGACGGCTGTTCACTCAGAGGCGACCGACTATCGCTAGCTCAACGATCTTGATCATCAGCACCATTGTTGACGTGGCCACGGACGCCGTCATCGAAGAGTTGCTGCGCAGAAGTGTCCCTGTACTCCGCATCAATACCGAGGATTATCCGTTCAACGGCAAACTCTCATACCAACCTGGTGCAGAAGAAGCACCGCTATTTGCAACGACACATGGTCTCGGCGAGATTCGCTCCATCTGGTATCGCCGGATGAGGGTTCCCGCTCGTCCAGCGGACATGGATTCTGGTGTTTACGAATTTTGTGTCCGGGAAAACAGAAATGCTCTTCTCGGCGGAATCCTGCCGCAGGATAGTCGTTGGATGAGCCGCCCTGAGTCTATTTGGAAGGCGGAGTTTAAGGCCTACCAGCTTGAGGTCGCGAAGAAACTTGGATTTGCCATCCCGAAAACACTCATCTCGAACGTACCCGCTTCGATCCGCGAGTTCTTCGACACCTGCAATGGTCAAATGATCGCCAAGCCCGTTCGCAATGGACACATGGTGCAAAACGGGATCGATCACGCTGTCTACACAACAAAGATCAAGACAGCCGATCTTATTTCTCTGGATGATGCAGCATTGAGCCCGACCATCTTTCAACAGCTTCTTCCGAAGAAGTTCGACGTTCGCGTGACCATTGTGGGAGAACGCATCTTCGCCGCCGCCATCGATTCACAGTCTGACCTCGATGCTTCCGTCGATTGGAGACGTACTTCAAATCCAGCTCTACCGCATCATAAGATTGCGCTTCCTGCCGAACTTGAAAGCAAGATTCTCACACTCATGCGTGAGCTCAACCTCCAGTACGGTGCGCTCGACTTTGTGCTGACGCCGACAGGCGAATATGTGTTTTTAGAAATCAATCCAAACGGCCAGTGGCTGTGGCTCGATGACATGCTCTCGTTGGGGATCTCATCTTCGATCGCTGACTGGCTCTCCAAGGAGGAAGGCTGATGGGATTTTGGATTGATCTAGTCTTCCCCAAGGAAGACAAACTAAAGCCTAAGCAAATCAAGGTAATCGAGGACCGTCAGCGGGCAGAGCTAGCGAAGGTCGAAGCGGCAAGCGATCCCAAAGCCTATGCAGACGCCTACGAAAAGCTCATCGAAGATGAATCGGAACGTCTGAAGAGCGTCGAGGGGCGACTCGGAAGCGCGCTCGGTTTGACATCAATCACGGCTACCTTGCTAATCAGCGGCATTCTGGCGCTGCTGAACGGGACGCTTGCGGATAGCTCTAGATTCTTTCGGGGAGTGGCGGGCGGTGCTGCTGTATACCTCAGCCTTCAGATCATCTGCTCGACGCTTGCGGCTGTACGAGGGCTCGGGCGCGCGACTTGGTTCCGTCCCGGGATTGATGACTTGGTGAATGGTAGTGGCGAAGGCCCACACACTCTCGCCCGGAAACGTGCCGTCGCTGCCTGCCATCGGTATCAAGCAACCGACCGCACGGTCAACTACAAGGTCACCCAGATGGCTATCGCTCATACGGCGATTAGAAATTTTGCGGGAGCGAGTGTGATGATTGCCACGATTGGTTTCATAGCCCTGCTCGTTCAGCCAACAGGAGGAGCGACTGCGAAGGCAATCAAGAAAGATCCCGAACTACAGAAGCTACTGCGTGGGCCCCAAGGCCCAGCTGGACCTCCGGGAGCGACTGCGCCATCACTACCGCCGGTACTGCATGCTGCACCTAGCATCCCGCCTCAACCCGCGAAGCCAGCAGCTCAAAATTCGTCGAGTACGACCAAGCACTGATCCATCCTTGTGGCCGATTGAGACCAGCCGCTGAACATCAGCCTTCAAGAACGAGCTCATCATTCTCGAAGATGGTAGAACGCTCCTGAGCCGGAAGACTACGCTCAATCTCAGCGGCCGTTTCCGGCTCGAACTCTTCAAAACCTTTGATGTCTCGTGCGTCCAACTCCGACACGATCTGTTCGGTCACGAACCGAATGATCGGAAGGCAGTTCTTTTTCACTTCCGCATCCAACGTGGTGCTCGCCTTTCGAACCCATAAACGCCATACGAACATGAGTCCTGGCAACACCGAGTCTACCGCGGTGTTGTTTGCGACCCGGAAGGTGCTGAAAGGAAATCCCCAATACACGTAGATGTTGCGATACTTCTTGACCGGAATTCCCTGAAGCATACGGTGCACAGCCCGAGATAGATTGGGGTCGGATTCTAGCGACCGATAGAACGTCAGCGCTGCTTTTTTCGCAACCTCATTCCCCACATTCCAGAGAGTTCCGATGTAGGCCCTTGCACCAGCGTGCAAAAAACTGACCTCCAGCTCATGCGACGAAGCACACGTGTTGTTGAACACGACAGGATTCCCGAACCCTGCCAGCTGATGAAAATCACCCTGGTGGATACTTCCGTAGCACTGGATGTGACATGACAGCGCGATCTTCGAACTGTACGGTGTCCGAATCACGCTTTCTTCTGACTTCATGGATTGCAGCATGTCTTCGAAGACGTATTGCGGATAGGCGCCCAAAGGTTCTGATCTCCATCGGTGCCCATCCAGCTTGTGAAAGATTTGCTTGGAAACGACTTGCACAAGATCGCCTTCGGCTGGAGCGAAACCGACGACCTCGTAGTATTCGGCGGTGTGCATCTTCCCTTCGCGATCCTTGAAGCTGCGAATAGTGAAGTATCCGTTGGTTTGGCCTCCATGGGAGCAAATATGGAGCAGATCATAGGGGTAAGACGAGCCGAAGTTCGAAAGATTTTTGACGTTTGCTTCTTTCCCCAGAAGCATCTTCGTTCGAAAAGCATGCCTCTCGAAAATCGCTGCTATTTCTTTGGTTTCTTCCGAGGCGAAGAGTTCTGGGGAGAAGAGCAACGCGCTTCTGAAGACGGTTGGAGAATGCTCTTCGGAGATTGCGCTTACAGCAGCCTCGGAGGTATCTCGATACTTCTGCACATGGCAACACCTGACTGTGTTCTGAACAAACAGACCGTACGGAAGGCCGGTAGTGAAAAACGTCGCGTGTTCATACGCACCGAGATCAACACCCCGCAATGCATTCCGCACATGACGTGCCCACTCCTGGAATATGTGGTGGCTGGGATCAGAGCTCCAGTGATGTAGATCGCTGGGCAAATTACGCAGCTTGTCTTGCTCGATCGCAGGTATAAAGAGCAGATCGAGTTTAGCGGAAAGCGCGAAGTTCACCGCCACGATCTCGCTGACCTCCCTCTCCTCCTCCACGGCAACTAGACCTTCGCCACCAACTCTCAGAGACGCACTCAAAGGGGCAGCCTTTTCGTCCACGATGAGGCGTTTTTGCTCTAACCGCGCAAGCGCCAGGCCCCGCATCAGCTCGCCAGGTCGACATGCCACCTCCCCACCGGAAGGTGGAAGAAGCTTCAGTGCTGCGACGAATTCTTGAATCGACGACACTTCAACAATCATGTCGCCAGGGAAACGGGTTCGAAGATAGCTTGCGCTATTCTCGTTTAGCCCAAGAAGCACAACAAGATCGGGCTGAATGCTGACGACTGCGTTGTTGATTGTTGTCGCGGTGCGATCTCCCATCGCGCGCGCAACGTACCCATCGATGCCAAAATCGGTCGATCCTGTGTATGGGAAATCTAGAGATGGAAAATCAAAGAAGGCTGCAAACTTCCCGGCGTCAGGGAGCCAGCTGGCCGCTTCGGCTGCGAGTTGAATCTGCTCATTCGTCGCAACGAAAATCCAGCGCGAATCGATACTTGGAATCGAATCCATTGCAGTTGCCATCCTACTGCAAACCGTTGGACGCCTTTGCGTCGCCGTTTACAAGAGGCTGACGAGCTCTTCCACGCCAACGATCCGCGTTCCATATGCGGTCTCTAGCCACGCACGATTCTCAGCGTCAAAGATTGAGCGAAAGACGGAAGACCTGGCTCGATCTTCCGTGCAAAGGTAGTCGTTGCCTATGGCGATGTGTGCTGCCACAACGTCGCCATCGGCGGATTCGGCGAATGCTTTCTCTACCTGTCTCTTTTCCTTGCTTCGACCAGCTGAGGAGGCATATTCATAAACTCGGTAGATCAGCTCACGGTCTGACCAATTTGCAGGCACTGGTCCATCGAGTTCTTGTTTGAACTCCTTTGCCAGAACTCCAAGAGCCCCTCCCCCAACTCCCCGGCTATTGATCGATCGGACTACATGTCCAAAACGCTCGTTATAGGACGTTGTGGCGAAGATTCCATCCGCATATATGTCAGGGCTCTTTCGGAGCCCGTCTGGCACAGCCAAGCCTATATATGGTGTCGTGAGCAGCTTCACACCAATCTCCAACGCCGCCGTCAGCTCTTCTTCGAAATCGGCACCGATGCCAGGATGCTGGGCGTGTCGCGCATTGATGTTGATGGACATTGAAACAGAACCACCGGTCAAAACCGTGGGAGTGACTTCCACTTCAGGAACGCTCTCGATGTAGTACCTGGCTTGGTTTCTCCTACCGATGGCTTCAGCTGTGGCGAAACCTTCACTAATAGAACCGGAAACCCTTCCGCTGCGAACTGCTTCTCGAATCTTTACAAAGGAGTTGTGGTGAGGACTGGTCAGCCACTTTTCGGGCAGCACCATGCGGTTCCATACGTTTGTATCGAACGTTACCCTCAGTGAATTGGGATCAGGGACGGTGCTCATTTGATGGCTGCGGCTTATTGATCGGGAAGGAGCTGGACCCGCGTTCCGACAACAGGTTGCGCTGCTTCAATGTGTCCCCATGAATCGAGATGAACATTCAACAACGAGCCATCGGAGGCGCGGAGGGTAACTTCTCCTCGACGCCTGTCGACAGAGGTCACCGTATGTACTGGAAGCCGCGAAGAAAAGACCGCAGGATTTGTCTGGATCACCATGGCCAGATTCTATTCGTTATCCCACCTAGGAAAACCGCTCAAGGGAAACGCGGGAGAAATGGAAGCTCTTCGGAAAAGAACCGGGGTCTCGCAAGCGCGGCGTCGGCAGATCGCGGCGCAGATGCACCAAGCAGCCCACGAGTTGGCGCAAGCGAACGTTAATTGGGATGCTCTGAAGGGTTTCTGAGTATTCGAATCGAACCTTCCCAGTTTTCATCAACAATACAAGTTGTGGTTTGATCCATCGTTAGCCGTCGTATTCATCCTTGCTACTGCGATCGAAACGATCCGGATATCGCGCGCATTTGGAAGGGCGAGACAGGCCTTTGGGGCTTGAAGAGGAGAAAGCTTATGTTGACCACCGATTTCGGCTTCTATCCCGTTCGCTATAACGTGAGCTTGCCCACATTCGAAATTGCCACTTTGTGAAGAGTGAACTAGCCATTAGGAGAAATGTGCAAATCTGAGGCTCTGAGCGCCTCGTATAGCTGTGCGGGTCCCAACAGGATCTCTTTGAGGCCACTGCGCACCTGCTCAGACTCAAGAGCCTGCTTGCTCAGTGAGGACAGGGCTGAAGAAGCGTCCATGATGGCAGTGATGAGTTCGTGATTCAAATCAGGCGAGTTCGCGAACTGCTCTTTGCTATTGCTTACCGCTTGCTGCCTAAGTGTGTCGGACTCCATCAGCTTGCCCTTGATGACATCGTTCACATAGACGAGTTTGTCTCCCTCTGTTGTATCGGCTCCGAAGAGGTCATTGACCTTGGCGATAATTTCCCCGAGCCGCGCCTTTTCCTTCTCCTGTACGGAGCCGGAACCTGCATCGGTAAGTGGTTTCAGCGTTGGCGAGTCCCCTCCGCCGAGAGGCAAAGCTCTGTTACCGCGATCACGCAGGATGTGGTGTGTCAGTACCACCTGCGAAAGGTCAACTCCATCACGCTCGCGCCCAAATTCCAACAGCGGCGTGAGCCGCTTGTAGAAGATGGCTCGCTTCTCCAGTCCTGTATTTCCGTAATCAAAGATCTGAGACAGGAAGGTATAGGCATGACCAAAGCTACCCATGTCACGCTTGAAAAGCATCAGCGTTTCCATCTCAGCGTGAGCGTCTTCGAGCGCACTGTCATCTCCTGCGGACTTGGCTGTCTTCCATCGGTCATGTGCAGATTTGAATTGCCGCACTAGCCTATCCGCCACCGGCTCCAGCGCTCGAACGAGGTCGCCTTGCTTCGAATCTGGGTTCACTTCAACAGTCGCCACCCGGTCTACCTCGACCTCGTCATAGTGTCCGGCTGCGTCAAGCTTGGCACGCAGATTGTAGACGAGGTTTGGGTCGGTCACGTCCTCAAGCGTGGCGGTTGTGTAGTACGTGCGGAAGGCTTCTAATACTTCTTCTGCCTCATTCACAAAATCCAAGACGAACGTCGTGTCCTTGATGCCGAACGTACCAGAGTAGGCCCGGTTCAGTCGCGATAGTGTCTGTACTGCCTGAATGCCGCCGAGCCGCTTGTCTACATACATCCCACATAGCGAGGGTTGGTCGAAGCCAGTCTGGAACTTATTGGCGACGAGCAGTATTTGATACTCATCCGTCTTGAAAGCCTCGTGGATGTCTCGGCCGCGCAGACTCGGGTTTAGCACTTTGCTCGTCTCGGTGAACGGGTCTTCGCCAGATTCCTTATCGATCACCTCACCGGAGAACGCGACCAACGCGCTCAAACGATAGCCACGCGACTGAATGTACTTCTGCATGGCTAGCTGCCAGCGCACTGCCTCTAGCCGACTACCGACAACGACCATCGCCTTTGCGTGACCTTCAAGCAGCGGTTGGACATTCTCAAGGTAGTGTTCCACCACCACTTGCACCTTCTGCGAGATGTTGTACGGGTGCAGCCGCACCCAACGCATAATGCCCTTCATCGCGGTGGCGCGTTCCACCTCTGTCTCGTCATATTCTTTGCCATCATGGGCGAGCCTGAAGGCGAGCTTGTAGGTCGTGTAGTTTTCCAACACATCGAGGATGAAACCCTCCTCGATAGCTTGCCTCATGCTGTACACATGGAATGCCTCGGGCAGGTTCGTCGGCCCTGCTGGATGATCTGGCTCTGGCCTGCGTCCAAACAACTCCAAAGTCTTTGCCTTCGGTGTCGCCGTGAACGCAACATAGGTAATGCCCGTGTCGGCGGTGCGAGCCGTCATCTGCGCCCGGAGCACGTCATCGAAGCCGACCTCACCGCCGTCCTCGATCTCCTGCCACTCTTCGGCACTGAGCACCTGCTTTAGCTTGGCGGCTGCTTCACCTGTCTGCGAGCTATGCGCCTCATCGGCGATCACAGCGAAGCGTTTACGCTCCGACGCTGCTAGCTCACGAACCTTCTCCAGGGCGAACGGGAAAGTCTGAATGGTGCAGACGACGATCTTCTTATCACCGGAGAGCGCCTCCGCAAGCTCCTTGCTCTTGCTGCCGCTGACGCCCTTGATGCTGGTCACGACGCCCGTCGTGCGCTGGAAGTCGAAAATAGCGTCCTGCAACTGCTGGTCGATCACGTTGCGGTCGCTCACCACGATTACTGAGTCGAAGACCTTCTTGTGTTCGGCATCATGTAGGTCTGCGAAGAAATGTGCCGTCCATGCAATCGAGTTCGTCTTGCCCGAACCTGCTGAATGCTGGATCAGATACTTACCGCCCGCACCCTCCGCCTTTACGGCGTTCAACAGCTTCCGCGTCGCGTCGAGCTGGTGGTAGCGCGGGAACAGATAGCGCGTCAGTTTTTTCTTGTCGTCTTTTCCGGTGACAAGGTAGCGGCCCAGGATGTCGAGAAAGCTCTCCCGCTCCCAGACCTCCTCCCACAGATAGCTCGTTCGATGGCCTGACGGAGAAGGCGGATTGCCGGCCCCGCCGTTGTCCCCCTTGTTGAATGGCAAGAAGCGAGTCGCTGGCCCTGCCAGCCGGGTCGTCATTTGAGCTTCGGAATTGCTGACGGCGAAGTGAACCAACGCACCGCCGGGAAAGCTCAAGAGCGGCTCGGCCTTCTGGCCTTTCGGCTGCGGATGCCGGTCGAACCGGTACTGGTCTACGGCGTCTTTCACGGTCTGGGTAAAGTCCGATTTCAACTCCACCGTGGCGACGGGCAAGCCATTCAAAAAGAAGACGAGGTCAAGGCAGTTCTCATTACCCTCGGAGTAGCGCACCTGACGGACGACGCGCAGACGGTTGGCCGCGTATCGGGTAGTGATCGCGGTATTGATGCCGGATGCAGGACGAAACTGCGCCAGTGCAATCTTGCTCTTCACGGGGAATAGCTCGATGCCGTTCCGGAGTACATCAAGCGTTCCGCGTGTGTCCAGATTCTGGCGGAGCTGGTCGAGTAGGCGGGTGTCGGCTCCAAGGCCGTGCCCTTTAGCTAGCGCCTGCCATGCCTCCGGTTGAGACTCCTGCACCCACGCAATCACGTCTTCGGGGAACAACGCCCGCGCCCGGTCGTACTGCGCGGAGACGCCCTCTTCATAGACCCAGCCATGCTGCCCGAGGTGTTCGGCGATCTCGACCTCGAAGTGAATCTCTTTATGCAGGCTCATGGGCTTCCTCAGTCGTGGTTCCAATATTTCCAGCTGTATGTCGTGTGTGCTTGCCATAGCCTACCGGAACCAAGCCCTTGTCCTTCATCCATTGCAGAGCCTTCTTCCATCGCTCTGGGGCAATTTGCTCTTTGCTCTTATGCCAGCGCTCTGCGCTTGAAGCCTCATGCAAGATGGCGGCATCATCGGTTGATCCACCGTCGATCAGCAAGTCGTTCCATGCTGCATAGAGGGTCGAAACAATCTCGCATTCTCTGGTTTTGAAGTTACCTAGCAAACTGAGGACTTCGTCGATTCGTGGCATCTCGGCCTGCCAGTGGGCAAGGTACTTCTTGTGTTCGCCATGTTTTTCCAATGGTCGGTACGCATAGCGTTCGCCTTCCCTGACCTCCTCGAACCACTTCTGCTTCTTGAGATTCTTGCTGATACCGGCCATGGCCTTTGCATCGAACGGGCCTGCGGCTTTGCGGCTGTAGTCTCCTTGTATCTCGCTCAACTGGCCGTGATATTCGCAGAGGTGAATGAGCTTCTGCAGCTTGATTCGGCCCATGCGTTGGCTGTTATATCGGTCAAGAATCTCTGCGGCGAGCAACTGGTGTGCGAAACCCGAACTGTATTGGTTTGCGCTTACGACAGGCTTGGCGATGTTGGCGCGAAGGTCGATCTTGCCGGTTACGGCTCCGGAGATTAGGGCGCTCCGGCGCTCTTGTAGAAGGGCGATTCCATCCTGAGCGTGAGCAACCAGGCCGTCAATTTGAAAGACAACCGCATCGATGTGCCTTGCAATCTGCTGCTGTTCGGCCAATTCCGGCATTGGTATCAGAAAGTTAATCACTTCGCCAATATTCACGTGTGGTGCGGTTGGCCCTGTAACCCCCTCAAGGACCTGCTGGTATACCGTCGAGCTATTCATAGCCCACATTAAGTATCCGGGATCAAAGGACACCTTTGGCCTGAACATCATCATTCGTTGACCAAGGCAAAGCTTAGTGTTCGGAGGTACAAGAGCCGCCATCCCAAATCTCTCGCCCTCCCGTGAATAGAGGATGTCACCAGCTTCAGGTTCAAGCCGCTGAACTCTTTCCAAATAGACTTCTTCGGACACCAATCTGGCCTGACTCAATAGCAGCCGCCCAGGCTCAACATCTGCGGTCCTGATCGCCGGATACAGAAGTTCTCCATCGTAGGTTGGTGTCGTATGGAGACAATCGACGACCGTCGCAACTGCATACTTCACTCTGGTAATTGTCCAAGACGCCGGGATTTTCCCTATCCGCTTATTCTGGCTATCCCACATCGTTGCGCGGCAATCTAGCCCTTTAGTCACGGCATGGGATATGACGGCCTGACGCTTCTCTTTGAGCAAGTCGATCAACTGCCGCTGCTCCTCAATCAATGCATCAATCTTCGCTGTCTCGTAATCGAGAAACTTCACGATAGTAGACTGTTCATTCTTCGACGGGACAAGCGTAGGAAGTCTTCTAATGTCATCGAACTTCATAGATTGGCGAACGCCACCGCCCATAGAGTAAAAAATCTTGCGGAGGTCGTAGTCTCTCAAGAGATAGCTGAGATATGCGGGCATAATCGCTCGTGGCTCAAATGCGGCATAAGCAAAAGTAATTATTCCAAGTTGAGTGACAATGGCTGTGCGTAGACTGCGCTTATCATTCTGCAAATCGGTGAGACGGAAAATGATGTCGCCCGGATGAACGATTTGGTAGGTCTCGAACGATTCTGGCAGTAAGCCGTCGCTGGTCTCGATATCCTTTTCGATTATTCGCCCATAGCTGAGCGATAGCAGATTATTGCTAATCAAACCTACGTTCGATTCCTCTCGCTCTTTTCCAAGGCTGTACAAAGGAGCAATGCGCCAATGCTCGGGTACCTCACCCAGCCATTCCACTCCGCTGTCTTTGTATCGCTCATAGCGCGGAAAGCTCATTCAGCCTCACCTTCCCGCGAGTCTTGGATGTAAAACTCCTGGAGCTTGGCTTGAAGCAGCTTCTTATCGGGAAGCGCTGTCTGATACTCGGCAATGAGCGCGGGCGACAAGGTTCGGCTCAACGCATATTCCACGACCTTGTCTTCCTTGCTGGCACAGAGCAGCACGCCGATGGAGGGTTGTTCGTGCGGCTTCCGCACATCGCGGTCGAGCGCCTCCAGATAGAAGGTCAACTTGCCGAGATGCTCAGGCTCGAACCGCTGCACCTTGAGTTCAAATGCGACCAGACAGTTGAGGCCACGATGGAAGAAGAGCAGGTCAAGCGCAAAATCCCTTGTTCCCACCTGCACGGGAAACTCCGAGCCGATGAAGCAGAAATCCCGGCCAAGCTCCAGCAGAAAATCCTTCATCCGGTTAAGCAATGCGTTATGAAGGTCGTTCTCAGTATGTTCGCGTGGCAAGCCGAGGAACTCGACGTTATAGGCGTCCCGAAAAACATCGATTGCCTCCGGGTGCATTTGTCTCACCGCTGCCGAGACTTTTGGCGGCGACAGCACCACGCGCTCAAACAGAGCTGCGTTGAACTGGCGTTCCAACTGGCGGCTTGACCAGCGTTCCTTCGCTGCCATGCGGACATAGAACTCACGCTCTTCGGGGCGCTTGCTCTGGCCTAGAATGATGAGGTGGTGGGTCCAGGGTAATTGTCTCAGCAGCGCCGAGACAATCGCTTCATCCTTATATGCCTCGTAAAACTGCTTCATTCTGAATAGGTTGGGTCGGGAGAAGCCGCGCAGCCCTGGATGCGTATGGGCGATGAACCGGGCCAGGTTCTCGACTGTCCCAGAGCCCCACTCGGCAGCCTCAATCTTGCGGCTAATGTACTCGCCCACCTGCCAGTAGAGGTCGATGAGAGCAGTGTTAACGGCGCGGTAGGCGCTTTGCTGAGACTTAGCAATCAACGCAACGATCTCGGCGAAACCGTCGGGATCGGGCTGCGGCACCGCCAACGCGGACGTCTGGCGTTTCGGCTTTGTCGTCATGCGCTCAACCCCGCAATCATGGTCAGAATACGGTCGGTGACGACCTTGAGGTCGGCGTCGATCTCCGCAAGCTCCCGTGGTGGCTTGAAGACATAGAAGTGCCGGTTGAACGGGATCTCATACCCTACCTTCGTCTTTTCATGGTCGATCCAAACGTCCGGCGCATGAGGCAACACCTCGCGCTCGAAGTAAACCTCAACATCTTCACTGAGCGGAACATTTTCGGTGTCGCGGAGGTCGGCATCGGGCATCGGCTTTCCCTTCATCTTGCCCTTCGTGCCGAGGACAACCTTGCCCTCAGCGTCGCGCAAGGGGCGCTCGACCGTGATCGTTCGATAGCCAAAGCTCTCGTTCGGGAAGATGAGCGAGATCGGCACACCGTCGCGCCGAACCTCCTTAAACTCGCAAAAGATGCGGGTAATTTCGTCGATGTGCTCCGGGCTAAGCTCCTTGCGCTTGTCGCCCAAGCTCTTGCGCATCCGGTGCCAGAAGCCGGAGGCGTCGATCAACTGCAGCTTGCCCTTGCGGTGCGGCAACTTGTGGTTCGTCACAACCCACAGGTATGTCGAGATGCCGGTGTTGTAGAACATCTCCGTGGGCAACGCGACGATAGCCTCTACAAGGTCGCTCTCCAATAGGTATTGCCGGATGTTGCTCTCACCTGATCCGGCCCCGCCCGTAAACAGCGGAGAACCATTCTGGACGATACAGAACCGCGCTCCGCCATCTGCAAGCGGGCGCATTTTCTTTACCAGATGAAGCATGAACAAGAGCGATCCGTCCGAGATGCGCGGAAGTCCGGGCCCAAAGCGCCCATTGAAGCCCTGCTCGTCATACTCCTTACGGACGGCCTTCTCGGATTGCTTCCACTCCACGCCGAAGGGCGGATTGGAGAGCATATAGTCGAACACCTGATGCGCGTGGCCGTCATTTGCGAGCGTGTCGCCTGGCTTGATGTTCGCGACATCCTGCCCCTTGATGAGCATGTCGGCTTTACAGATGGCGTAGGACTCATCATTCAACTCTTGACCGGATACCGTCAGCCGCGCCTTCGGGTTGTGCTCATGCACCCATTCGCCTGCCACAGAGAGCATTCCGCCCGTGCCGGCTGTCGGGTCGTAGATCGTCCTGACGACGCCAGGTTTCGAAAGAACATCGTCGTCCTCGGCAAAGATAAGGTTGACCATGAGTCGGATCACTTCACGCGGTGTGAAGTGCTCGCCCGCCGTCTCGTTGGAAAGTTCGGCGAACTTGCGGATCAGCTCCTCGAAGATGGTTCCCATGTCCGCGTTGCTGACCTCGTCTGGGTGAAGGTCAATCTTGCTGAACTTCTCAGTGACAAGGTAGAGCAGGTCGGCTTTGGCAAGCCGGTCGATCTGCGCCTCCAGCTTGAAGCGGGAGAAGATGTCTTTGACATTGGGCGAAAAGTCATTGAGGTAGTCGGCAAGGTTCCTTGCGACGTTATCCTGGTCGCCGACGATGGCCTTCAGGTCCATCGCCGAAGTATTGTAGAAGGTGCTGCCGGACGCCCGAGTCAGATAGTGGTTGACGCCGTTCCCAGAGACATCGCGCTTGGCGGCCTCCTTCAGAACAGCTTGCTTCGTCGGCTCCAGAACACAGTCCATCCGGCGCAGAACTGTAAATGGCAGAATCACTTGGCCGTACTCATGGGGCTTGTACTTGCCACGCAGCAAGTCCGCCACCGACCAGATGAAAGCGGAAAGATTCATACCGAATCTTACCGTGTTGGGCCTTCGCCGACAGAGCATTGGCCTCAGAGCAGAGCCAAGCTGACGGTTCTCACGTAGATTGGGTTTGGCTACATACTCAACCCGAAAGAATCCAGCTCGATGTTGACACGCGGCTGTCGAACGGGTGACGGTTGGGTCTGTTCCGTGGGTTGAGGGGTTTTGCTGCTCAGTGCTGCCGCTTTGGTGATGTCCGACGCCAACCGGTCCCCAAGGGTCTCTGCGTTGTTTGTGTAGATGCGGGCGTCGTCAGACGCTCGGGAGATGGCGACATAGGCCAGTCGATTGTTGATCAGGCTGCGGGACGAATCGGTGTCGATGTGAGCGAGAACGCGGCCTGCCGTAAGGCCCTGAGAACTATGGGAGGTCACAGCGTAGCCGTGATCGAACTGGCGGAATGCGTCGGTATCGAAAGTCACGTTTCGGCCCGTCTTGCCATCCAGCTTCAAGGTCATTGTGGCATCTGCGAGGCTGACGATGGTTCCCAGGTCGCGATTCGCGACGCCAAGGTCTTTGTTCGGCGCTGTGAACTGGACGCGGTCGCCGACCGCGAACTCCCGCTCCGCCTCGCGGAAGACATTCACGCCTTTCAGGCGGCGCGGATCGTAGGTGGCAGTTGAACCGCTTTCCAACGACACGGTGACGGTGTTTGTACGGGTATCCACTGTTTGTACCGTAGCGAAGCTGCCGCGCTCGATCCCCTCGGACTTGCTACCCGTGGCGTACTGAAGAACATCGCCGGGGTTGTAGCGCGCCGCCCAGGTGCGGTCTGCGCCGCTCATGTCTGAGCGGTGGGTTAGGGTGCGGACCGTTTGCCCGTCTTCAGACAAAGCTCCGGCCTTCCGCAGCTCGGCGCGAACTGCTTCATTGATCTGCTGGCGGGTCCGGTTGTCGGGGGAGACGATGATGGTGTTTGCCGGTTGTGCGGCGTAGTCCCTCGCGATAGCAGCAATGCGGTCGTATCCGTTTCGAATCTCAGTGACGCGGCCCTGTTCTGCCAGCATTGCGATTCCGCTCTCGGTTTCATTGTTGGCAAGATATTGAACTGCCTTCAGTAGTTCGGGATCTTTCTGCCGCATGATCTTGTCTAGCTGGGAGGTTTGCATCCCGGCTTCCTGCATCTGCTGGAAGGGCCGTCCGGCGTCTACGCCCTGATGTTGTCGGATGTCTCCGATGACCAGCACCCGATCATCTGTATTGAGCTTGCCGAGGAACGATCGCATCTGTTTTGTGCTTGCAAGACTGGACTCGTCCAGCATGTACAAATGCCGAGTCGCTGGATTGGCGCTCGGATGATTTTGACCACGCGCGAGGAAGCTCTGAAGCGTAGTGGCTTCGATTCCGGTCTCACGAAGCTGGCCTGCTGCCTTGGAAGTTGGGGCGAATCCTTCCACAACATAGCCGCTTGCTTCCGCACCCTCCCGGATGGTCTGGAGGGTCGTGGTCTTGCCGGCGCCAGCCAATCCCTGCAGGCCGTGGACGCGGTCGGAAGAGTTGAGAACTTCCTCGATCACCCGGCGCTGAGAGTCGTTCAGAAAGGATCGCGTGGTGGCTTGTTCTTGCGCCCGCTCCGCAGTCATCATCGGCTTGACGGCGTTGCGCCCCTCAAGAACATAGCGGATGTTGGCGCGCTCGGCGGCGATGGTTTCGGGAGTGGTGAAGCTGCGAGCCGAGTCGTGCTTCATGCCCTGGACGGTGCGAAACGCTCCCGCCTCCCGGCGACTGTCGAACTCGGCTCGGATGTCCTGATACGACGCCTCGCCCATGCCGCGCCGAAGGGCGTCCCGGAGAATCGCCCGCTCGTCCGCGACGGCCTCCCGCTCGAAGATGCTTTCACGGGCGAAGGTCACGGCTTCTTTGGCGAGCGTCTGTTGTGCGGGCTCTCTGTCCTGCTGTCGAGCCCGTTCGCGGGCTGCGTCGATAACCCGCTGAGGCTGATCTCCGAAGGCCGCAGCCATTTCCTTGTGGGCCGCAAGAATCTCTCTCGCAGAGAGTGTTTGCTTCCGATCTCGTGTCGAATGCGCCGCAATCTGCGCCGCCTCGGGGCCACTGTAGCCGCTTTTTTCGAGCTGCTCTCTGATCTGTCTCGACCGTGGGCTGGAGGCGTCAAGATACTCCTGCGAATAGCCTTTGATCTCTGGTGCGCCGCTCCTGCCGGAGTCGATTTCGTATCCGAGACTGCGGAGCTGGTAGGTGAGCGCCGATTGGTAGACGGCGGTCGCATATTGCTGGCTCTCGAAGAAGGCTCGTTCCTGCAAAGCGCGGGTCGAGCCGTTTTCCCGCTCAGTGACATTGAAGATGACGGCGTGGGTGTGGAGCTGCGGAGCAGCATATCCTTCCACCGGACGGGCGGTGTCGTGCTCGAACTTCGCGGCGATGAACTTCCCTGTAGTTTCGGGGGGATTGTTGCCGCCGATCCGCGCTTGCGTATATCGCTCCAACTCGTTCAAGGCGGTCGTGACGGCTGCCCGGTGTGCCTCCCGCACCCGGTCGTCACCGCCGACCAGCGCGGTAAGCGAGACAGATTTGGGAGCGGAGAATGTCGCATCCCAGCCCGCCCGATGTTCAACCGCCTTGGTTGTCGTGCCATCCGCGTTCTTGTAATCCATCGCTACGCGGTGCCTGACCATCTGCTTCTCAGTCTGTGGATGAATCCCTTCCGCAAGCCGGGCGAACTCTAAGGGTGCGACCTCGCCCTGAAGTCCGAGCGACGCGGCGAGTTTGCCCTGCCACTCGCCCTTCACCTCATCTCCCTGGCCGTAATAACTCTGGGACTTCGATGTGAACTCCAGCTTGTGGTACTTCTGGGCCTGGCTTGAACTGAGGGCTTTCGAGACGGTCAGCATGGCTAGAAAATTCCTGTATGAACTTCGTGGTGGGGTTCATCGGATGGAGTCTGTAGCCCTAAGTCATACTGTTGCCGCACGACCGTTTCATGCTCGGTCGCGGCATCCAGGAACTGTTCCTCAGCAAGAGTTCGGGTCGGCTGCTGCTCATTCTGTTCCGGCTGCTGACTTGGCTGCGAGGCTCTTTTGTGGGCCAGCGGTGCGCCGCTTCCGGCCTGCACTTCGGTCTCGGAAACGGGTTGCGTCTCCTCAGTTAGCGCAGTCTGTGGACGGCGCGGCTGCAACGTATCGGGATCGAAGCTCATCTCCCCATCCGCGGACTTCCGGGGCAGAAAGGCCGGCGTCGGCGTGGGCAGGTCGAGGTAGTCGAAGTCAAACTGCGCGACGTTATTTCCAAGTTTGAGATAAGCGTGGCGGTCATCCAATCCGCTGATCTCCGAACCCATCACCAGCGGCTCGATCTGACGGTCAACGGTGAAGTTCTTGCCGGAACGTGACCCGTCGAACTTGGTCTCCTTCAAGCGCTCGATCTCCACCTTGCCGATAGCTTCAGATATCCATTCGGCGGCTTTCGGCTCCGCCGTCTTCATAAAGATTTTGGTAGCGGGCTGCGACAGCATGACCTCTGCCAGATGACCGTATGTCACCTCAAGCTGTGCCTTCCCCTGAAAGCCAAGCACGAGCGGATTCTTGCTCTTGCGATTCTCGGTGATGGCGGTGTGGAGTTGCGGGAGCTTCTGCAAACTCGCCAGCTCGTCGATCACAAACCATACGGGCTTCTGTCCTGGCTGTGGTGCGCTGAGCAGGCGCATGACGAGCAAATCAATCCAAAGCGAGTGCAGAGGCCGAAGCGTTTCACGCTCGGGTGGACGCGACGTAATGAAGATCCAACCCCTGCGTTCCTTCGCCCATGTGCGTGCGTTCCAAGTCTGATCCGTCTGATTCTTTTCCGGCAGAAGCCGGAAGCACTTGGCTACCAATCCGAGGGACGCAAGGACACCGGCCCGCTGGGCACCAGCCTTACGGTCGATGTAGAAAGACATCTCGGTGCCTGCGACCAGCCGCTCAAGGGTGTCGCTGCTCGCCATCCATTCGGCGAGCTGATGAGGCGTCGGCCCCTTCCTTAAAAGATGGGCAAATATCTGTGCCGGTGTCTGGTGGAAGAACTCATCTTTGACATCGGTTGTCGGCTGGTAGAGGGATGCGGCGATGGCATCTGCTTCGGCATTCGAGGCCATCTCCTGGGCTGGCCCCCAATAGGGGCAGCGCTCGTCGAGTGGGTTTAAAACAATGTCGCCCCGCCCTGGATCGTAGAACCGCTGAAGATATTCGCCGGCCGGGTCGTAAATGATGGCGGAGTCGCGGCGCTCACGAATCTGTCGCAGGATTTGCATGATGAGCTGGGTCTTTCCCACGCCCGTGTCGCCCATGATCTGGAAGTGCTGCGCCTCCTTGCGCAGCGGTATCCTCATCATTTTTCCAAGCTCTGTGGTCTTGAAACCAATGCCGTCGCCCTTCTGTTGCTTGTTGAACTCTTCGGGCGAAAGCAACTGCGGTCCACGCAAGATGCGCCCGTATTTCAGTTGCTTGAAACGCTTGATGTCACGGGAAACAGCGAACCAAAGCATCGCAACAAGGCAGACGGCGCCCTCGATCAATGCCGCGGCAAACAGTCTCAACAAGTCCTTGTCTTCATAGACCGTCTGGCGCAGCCAACGGTGCAACGACACGTCGGCGAGCTTTTGTTCCGGCCCTCGGTAGAACCACCGATACTCTTGCAGAGAGGCCAGTTCCGAGAGGGCTACGGGCACGATCTTTCCGTTGGGAAGGGTCGTCTTGCCGGGAACGAAGTCTACCGGAAAGGCAAGGCGCGGTTTGCTTTTGCCGCCACCGAGGTAGAGCAGACGATAGCCCTCATGTGCATTGAAAGTTGCGCCGACTTGTGAGCGGATGTACTCCGTCATGTAGCTCCTCTGGAGCGGCGTCATCGAAAGCGCGAACCGCTGCCAGACGAACAGGCAGGTGCATAGCAGGGCCGTCGCTACGGCGGTATAGCTCAGCATGGGCACATGCGGAGGCCAGATGATCGTCTCTTTTCTTCCCCATTGGGTCGCCATGACTAAAACTCCTTCGCTGCTGCGTTGATGTATTGCTGCTGAATCTCTTGAGCGACCCTGCGCTTGTCAGAACGCACGGTCGCGCTGATGCGTGTGAAGTCCTCGGGCGTGACGACCTGACCCATTGCCAGCGGCTTGAGCAGGTTCAGCAAGATCATGCGCGTGGCTATCAGTTCAGTGAACAGCGGGTCTTCTGAGCGGCGGGCCTCGCGCAATAGAGCCTCGCGGGCCCACTCGCGGACTTTCAATCCGTCCTTTGCAGCCGCTCGCGAAAGGACAGTCAATTCATTTCTTGTGAATCGCGTTGCGAAACTTTCGCTTCTGGATTCGCGACTTTGGCGGGAGCCAATGATCGTCGAAGGTTCATGAGTCAGCTTCATTGAAAGCACCCGTGGTGGGCTGGTTCCGAATGCAACCGCCAAGGTTGCATCTGGAACCGGCACCCTGTCTAAGTCGTTGACGTTTCGCATGTTCCCCGTTGGAACCATTTCGCTGCTTTGCACGACCCTCCAAGGGATGGAGTGTCAACATTCTTCCGGTGCGCAGCACCGTAGTGGCTCTGCCCCGGAATGGAATGGAGGATCATGCGCTTTTCGCCGGCGATGTCGGAGTGGCAACGGATGCGGGAAGAGGCTTCTGAGCCACCGGCTCAGAAGCTTCCGCAGCAGGGACTTTCCGAATCCGCAAAGTAGAAGCGACCTTCCGGGCTTCGGGGGTCTTGAGGAAGTCTTGGAAGTCGCGGTCTTTGCTGAACACATAGGCAAGGGCTTGTTCGACGACATCATCGGCGCAAGCCCGGATGAAGGCGGCGTACTGATCGACCTGAGTTGCGGTTGTGTCAGTGAGTCGAATCGACGCGCTGATCTGACGGGTTTGGACTACTTCAAGCAGTGGCATTGTGGTTCTCCTTTGGGTGATGAGTTGAAGCAAACTTGGCGCGCGCAATCATTCGCTGCGCTGTGGTCGCGATCTCCCGCGCTCTGGAGGAACAAAGCGAGGCCGGCAACTCGGCAGAATGGCGATCTTCCAGCACGGCGATTACGTCTGCCATTGCCGCGCCTTCCATCAGTGAAAGACGAGCGAATGCGATGTCGATAGTGCGCTGGGCGTAGTAGAGAGGATTGGGTTTATCCGAGCGCCGGGAAGCAAGCGTCAGCGTGAGCCTGCCGGCATCCACACCAAGCGATAGCTGTTGAACAGCCCACGCCCAATCCTGCTCGGAGTGGGTGTTCTTGTTCGTGGGATACGTCCGTGCAAAACCGTAAGGCAGTAGCACGGCGTTCAGCGACGCACCATCCAAGCTGAAGTCCTCGGGACGATAGATAGAGTCGCTGGGATACTCGACCGCGACCAGGTGAGCGGGATCGTATTTGCAGTTGCAGAATCCCGGCACTCGGAGAACGCGGTTGCGGTCGGTACAGGCGGAGTCACCGCCGAAGGCGATGGCGAGCTGTTTCAAAATACTTTCCTGCTGGTCGAAGTCGAATCCTTCAACCCTCCAAAGGACCTGATACTTGTCGGGAGATGTCGAAATGATCGCGGTCGGAGCGGGCACAGCTTCCGACTCTATGAGTGCAGCAATTCTGTTGTCGCCGTCTACGTCGATGTCGAGGTACAGGTGGCGAACTTCCGCGATGCAATCCTTCGTCCGCTTGCGGCTGCCAGAGCGAAGCGGATTAGCAGCGACATAGACGTTCGCGCCGTTGTGGTTCTTATAGCGCAGCCACGCCAGATACCGAGGCGCGATGGCCTGCTCCAGCGTCACGATGCGCTGCGTCGTCGATGCTGGATTCTCCCTGCGGAGCAAGAGAGCAATCGTATCTCTTGGGTGGAAGCATCGGGTTAGGAATTCATGTGCGGTCTGCGTGTTCATTGCGGGTGTCTCACAGGGTTGGAAGCCCGGCGTCTACCGGGCTCCCGAGTTGATGGAAGGAAAGCGGCTTATGCGGCCGCTTCCAGATTGAGTTGGGAGTCTGCGTCCTGCTCCTCTGGGCTGGCCTTCTCCGCCCGATCCAGCTTGAGAATCGAGTTCACCCGGATCTCCCAGATGGTCTTCTTCTGGGCTGGTTTCTTGCCGACCTTCTTGGTCTCGTACTCCCGGCTGCGCAGCTCGCCTTCCACCTGCAGATGAGCACCCTTCTTCAGCGTGCCGGCGAACTCACTGAGCTTGCCGAAGATCACGCAACGGTGCCATTCAGTGTGCGAGATGTACTGGCCGTCCTTCTTGTAGGAACTCTTGGTTGCCAGCGAGAGAGTGGTGAAGCTGCGGTTGTCGTTGGTGCGAACTTCTGCGTCGTTGCCGAGGAAGCCGATGAGGGTGACTTTGTTCGAGTACATGGCGTGTCTCCGTTTTGTTGAATTTCCCGTTCTTGCTCGGGTCACTAATAAGCGCAGTGGGCCCGGCTCCCAAGTGCCAAGCTCTGCATTTGCGGAGGGTCCGGCGAAGCTGGAAACCGTAACCCGAAGGGCGACGCAGTCGAAGCAGAAGAGCGCCGAGCCGCAGGGCGCCGGTTAAGCCCCGAAGCAGTGACCGTGCAAAAGGCGGGATACGAGACGGCAGACTCCCACTGGACCGAAGTCACTCTCTCGCTTCTCGGCTGCGGAAGCTCGCCCAAACCGCTGCGAACCTCCTTGGCTGAAGCGCATGGAAAGGACGGCCTCTCGCCACTGCCGTTGCGCTCTTCGCAGCTCACAGACGGAGCGCTGAAGGCGTTTAGAGACAGGTGGGGCTGTGCCGCCGGAATGGGAGCATGATGGTGCATCGGTAAGACCTCGGATACGGGTTGGGTTCTCTAGCGTTTGGACTGGCGGTTAGGCTGCGGAGGCGCGGTAGACCTCCTCGGTCTGGAAGCTTTGGTCTGCGTGGCTGTAGCCGCCGACAGTAATCAACTCGCGTACTCGACGTCGGCCTGTATGGTCGCGCTCGCAATAGAGCACGAAGTCGATGGCTTCTGCCGTCTCAGACCGCATGAAGGCGTGGTTGAGATTGGGCCTGGCACTGAGAGCGAGATTGGAGAGACGATTGAGGGCGTCCCATGCCGACTTTGCATGGATCGTAGAAAGCGTTCCGCCGTGGCCCGTGTTCATCGCCTGGAGCAGGTCGTAGCCGCATTCGTTGCGGATTTCGCCCATGATGATGCGGTCTGGTCGATGGCGGAGAGCCGCTGCCAATAGCTCGCTCGGCGTGATGGCAACTTGCCCAGGAATCTCCTCCACTGCCTCCCAACGAACTGCGTTCTTGTGGGCGACCTTTAACTCTGCCGGTTGCTCGATGATGAGCAGCCGTTCTGTCTCTGGGATGTGGTCAAGGAACGCCTTCATCAGGGTCGTCTTGCCCGAACCCGTTCCGCCGCTGATGATGCCATTCTTCTTCTTGCCTATCAGGTCAACGACGGTGTCCCGAACATGCTCTGGCATACTGCCTGATTGGATCAGTTCATCGGAGGTATACCAGCGGTTGAACTTGCGGATGGTAAGCGTCGGTCCATTGATGGACGAAGGCGCACCTACTACGGCGACGCGGGAGCCGTCCGGCAGGCGCGTATTCAGGATCGGATTCTGGGCCGTCAAGTCCTGGCCCAGAATTCGTGCCACACGCTCAATAGCCGCCTGTAACCGGTCGTTCGTGTACGGCTCGGACAGCGGAATGTGCTGCACGACGCCATCGCGGTCCGCATACACGCCGGTAGTGCCGTTAATCATCAAGTCTGAGATGGACGGATCGAGCAATAGCTCGCGCAGTTCTTCGGGAAAGAACGGCAGAATGAGGTGGTAGCTCATCGCGCTCCCTCCGTGATTGGTGGTGTCGCTTCGGCTGGCGCGGCGGCGTTGACTCCGACTGCAATGGGATCGACTGACATCCGGTTTTCGTGGAACTCTGTAATGGTCAAACCAAGCGGATTGATCGTCTCGAACTGGGGGAAGATCCGGGCTTGGTCGCTAACCTGTCTGGGGTTCAGATAGTAGGTGACGCTCAGCAGCCAATGCTCTGTCCTCGGCTCTCGCGAATTCCGCTGCGAGTAGAGCTTGTCGATGGTGACAAGCGCCGTTCCTCGGGCGATAGTGGTGCCTTGGACTGTCTCCTCGGACATGGTGGTGATCGTGACGTTCTTGACCTCGACATCGCTCTGCTCAACCTGCCCTCCGACCACCTGCGAGACAAAGTGATTCTGGTTGTCCGCCGTCATCAACTGCGAAGCCAAGTTCTGTGACAGAAAGTAGTAATTTAGCGGGTACTTCTTGCCGATCGTGTCCCGGCTGAGGGTGTAGCGATAGTTGGCCCAATCCGTCAGATATGTCCGCACTTCGCCCTCGCGGGGGCTGTAGTTAAGGTCGGTATAGGCGATTGCCTGGGCGCGTCCCATCTCGTCGATGCGGATGTAGCGGTTGGCGATGGGACGGTGCGCGAGAGAGAAGATCAGGCCCATTGCTCCCAGCAGCAGAACCGATTCAGTTCCGATGACGAATCGGCTTAGTTTGCGCTCGGCATAGTGGGAGGCATACACCTCGTTGCCGATCTGGTCCGTCAAGAGGGATTGCTGTGGTGTTAACGGCAATTCAGTGTTTAGAGTGGCGCTGGACATGAGGGGCCCGATTCCTTTCAGTAAGAGCGTGGAAGACCACGGCTGTATAGATGAGACCGGCCACGATTGATCCGAGCAAGAAAATCAAGAGCAGAGGCCGGATGAACCGAGAGACGCCGGTTGCGCGAGCAAATAGAAAACCAAGTAAGAAATTCCACATATGATTAAGCTCCTGCCGCTCCTGCCTTTACGCCAAGGGCTATGGCTCCTCCGGCGATTTGCGCTGCGCCGGAAGTGAGACCCGCCGCCCCGCCGAAAATAGCTTGGGTCATGCTCGGAATAAAGAGCATGTTGATGATGAACGCGACGAAGACCATCGTGCAAGGAATGAGGTTTGCCAGCCACATCTCCATCGAATAGTTGCCGTTGAACGTCTGCTGTATGAAAGCGTTAAGGAAGCCGCCCCACACAAAGATGAAGGCTGCTGCAACCGCTCGAATCATCGCGAAACTGATGAGCACATCGAGGAAGTGAAAGAACTTCGCCCGGAATGTCTTTGTCATAAGCAACGGAACAAAGATCGGGCCGAACAGAGCGGTCACGCCGTAGAGGATAAACGCGCTGCAGTTGATGACGAAGAGAATGGCCGAAGCGATGCCTAAAAGCCCCTGCACGAAGAAATAGCAGAGTATCTGTACAGGAGCGGTGATGCCGGGCATGGCCGTGTTGTCGCCGGCAGTCTTCAGCAGTTGGAGCAGCGAATCGAGCGAGCTTTGGTCAAAGGCTGCGACCATCGCCTGGGCGATGTAAGAAAAGAAGTGGTTGATCCCGAAGCTCGCGCCGGGAAACGGATTGACCCAGTAGTTCTCTAAAAGACAGCAGATGATGAGTTGGAGCAGGAACTTCGTCAGGTCGCCAGCTTGAACGGGATGATGGTGAAGTCGGAAGCTCATCCCCGACGTGTTCCAGTTGATGACCATGCTGATGAGGGTGAATAGCGCGATGCAGCTCAACTCCGTCATTCCAAGCTGAGTAAGAGCCCCGCCATTTTGTGTTGTGAGATTCGTCAGATTGTTGGTGAACTGATACAGCCAATCGACGCCGGAACTCGTGCTTGGAAGGGCTTGCGCTAACAACACAATGTAAGCCATGTCGGGTGCTCTCTCTCAGGTTCGGATGCTCAGGGTTTAGGGGATGTAAGTCTGCCAGGTATGGCCTTCGTTGGCCGCACTGGTGTCATTCATCGCACGTTGCTGTTGGACCATGGCGGCAGAGTTCAAGTCCTGGGCGGCGGCGTTGCGCTGCTGCATGTTTGCGACGGTCATCTGAGAGGCAAGACAGGTCTGCATCGTTCCCTGCGATTGCATCTCAGACAGCTTTTGAGCCTCTGCTGCGTTCAGTAGGTTTAGCTGCTGAACCTCGCTGTTCGTGGCAGACGTTCCGTCCAACTGGTTCTGCAGGAGCGTTGTGTTGGCTGTTTGGTTCTGGCTGCGATTCGCGCGATACTGACCAACCGCCGTAAGGCAGTCTGGTGAGACCGAATCCGCCATTTCGATCATCGCCAACTGCGAGAGCTGCGTGCTGCTCCCAGCCGTTTGCCCTTTCAGGAAGGTACTGGTGCTGCTGTTCACGGAAACGGTCGCGGTCTTCCAGGCCGTGATCGAACCGCTCGGCGAGTTGGTATTGAGCGCGATGCTCATGCCGGCTGTCTCGCCGAACATATTCGCCACGTTGACGTTCTTGAGCTGAGTGAGCGTTGTCTGCCACTGCTGCTTGAGCGAAAAGTGCGTGACGTTGTTCTTCAGCATGTTGTATTGCGATTCCAGCGTGGTGAGCTGGGAGACGAGACTGGCGTAGCTAGTCGGATCGAAGACGATGTCGCCGATTCCGAAGAGCGCGAAGCTCGGCGTAGCCGTAGCTAAGAGCAGTCCGCCTGCAAGCAGGTACTTTCTGTGCTTTTTCATGTTGAACTTCATAGAGGCTCCTGAAGGGTTGGGGTTAGTTGCACTCAGAGAGGGTGGGGTTCATCCGCTCCGGAAGCGTTTTGAAGCTGGCGACGGCTTCGGTGAAGCGGTCCGGAAAGTCACTGTAGAACCGGACAGCCTCTAGCGCATCGCTGAAGCTCACCGTCCGCACGGCAGCGGTGGCGCCTAAGCTGCCTGGCACGGCGAGGGCCAACGAAATCAGGATTTTGGGAATACGGGACTGCATGTATGCCTCCAGAGCCGCAGCAATTACAGTGTTGGATCGACGCGATGCTCTGCGTAGGACGGAATCAGTACGTCGCGGCCGATATACACGCGGGCACGGGAGCCCTCTTTTAGCGTGATGATCGGCAAGCGGTTGAGAAAGTGGTTGAGGACCTGTTCGCCCTCGGTAGCAGCCTGCTCCGAGATCCCGTTACGAATCTGTGTTGACGAAGATAGGACGCTCCCGCTGTTGCCGATCTGCGCGAGTCCTCCCAGACCGCCTACTGCAGCGGCTGCGGCGAACGCCTGGAGATACCCGTGATCCACATTCGTCGCAAGCCCGGTCGTTCCTAGAGGGTCAAGGCCAATGTACTTGTCGAAGTCGAGCGAGAAGCCATCCGGGCACACTGCGCGGTGGAAGGTCACGAAGATCTTCCTCTGTTGGGCATTGCCCACGCTCTGCACGTTCCCAATGAGTCGAGTCCCTTGCGGCATGAGAAGCTGCTGGTGGTCGTGGGAGTAATAGTCGGTAGTGAGCATGATGAGGATGGGGCCACTCAAGCCGCCGTCGATGTGATTGGTGACAACCCCTTCAAGAACCGTTCCCTCGAACACCCGGTAGAGCTTTCCCCGATAGCCATCGAAGTCATATCCAGACATCGGGTCGCTCTTGCCGTTGGTCTTCGGCTGTGGCTCTGCGACCGCCTGGACGTTTAGCTGCTTTCTGCCATCCACTCCATTGGAGGGGATGGCCGCAAGGGTCTCCGTGGAGGCATTTGGCGTCATCTCCTCGCGTTCGCCCAGAACAGCGGTAGGCTGGGCTGCGGTGCCGGTCGGTGCCGCGGAATGGGCGAAGTCGATGGCCACGGTATCGCTGCTGAGAGCGTCTTGATGCAACTTCTCCCGCACCAATGCTTTCTGCTTGGCCTCAGCCTGTGCCTGAGAGACATTGGAGGTCTGCTTCGGCGCGTTCGGACTATCGCCATAGATCGCGTTGCGCTGCGCGGCAGTCATGGGAGCGGTCCCGGCGGATTCAGGGCCGGGTACGGCCTGTTCAGCCTGGAGCTGCTGCTGTAAGGCAGCAAGCTCCTGTTGGTGCTGACGATCATCGGCATCCCGCTGCGCCTGCATGTGCTGCTGCGTCTCGAAGCTGCTAACTTGCTGCGGGTTGGCAGATGCAGGGCGCATCGGCATCGCACTGGCTGGCGCGGACTTCTTGTTGCCACTTACCAGACTGGAGAGGTTCGCTATACCGATCAGGGCTACGATGGCGATCAGGCCGACGATCACCGGAGTGCTTTTCTTCAATGGAGAAGGGGCCTCTGGCTGTTGCGGCACGGTGGCTGGCTGATTCTGATTTGTCTCGGACATGATTACTCCTTTCCGTCGATGCGGTGGAAGTCCACCCTTTGCTTGCCAATGGTGAGATACCCGTTATCGAGCTGCTTGGGAACCGTGTAGAGGCCGGCGCTGTAGTCGAAGTTGATGAGCGAGCCCTTCTTGTCCTTCAGCTCATACAGCGCCGGAGTTTCCTGGAAGTGTCCGCGCAGGTAAGTGAACTTGTCGTCATGCCAAATCTGCTGAAGTCCAAGCTCCTTGCCCTTCTTGTCGTCCCAGGTAAAGTCAAAGTGCAGGCTGCCTGGATACTGGCTCCGGTACGTCTCGGCCTTGGCCTCTTCCGCCTTCAGCTCTGCTGTTTGCGCAGCTTTTGCGGCGACGGCTTCCTGCTTGGCCTTCTCCAACTCAGCGGCGGGAACGAAGACTGGCAGGTCCGTGAGCCTGTCCTTCGCAACCTTGTCTCCGGGAATGATGAACACTTTGGAATCGAAGTGAACGTCGCCGTCGCTGGAGATCTCCTGAAGCTGCAACGTGTATTCGTTGCCGTGGTCGGAGACGATGTGGATGTCCGTGCTCGTGTTCGCCAGCTTCGGCTTGATGCTGATGAAGCGGCTGGCCACATGGCCGCCGTCGAAAACCCAGTCCACCGTATCCCCACCGAAGACGGTAGCGATCTTCTCCTCCGCGGGTAGGAGGATGAGGGTCGATTGCAACAGACCCGCACGGATCACCGGTGGCGTCTCGGCCTCTGTGACGGTGACAGAACGCGGAGCGTTCGGCTGGAGATGGTGCGGCTCCGGGGTCGTCACCGCATTTGCGGTGACCGTTGCGAGAGTGAGTCCAAAGGTTACGAAGACGAGGAAGAGGGGCTTCACAGGTGATGTCCTTTCGGTTGGGAGCGTGGATAGGGTTAGACAGTTTCGCCTTGGGCGAAGCGGGAGATGCCCTCGGAGAGTCCGTACTTGTCGATTAGTTTGGTCCGGCGTACCCGGTCTTTCGGCTTGGTCGAAAACGTGGCGTAGCTGCGGCTGTCGAGATTGAGGGTTACGACCTTCGTTAGCCCATCGCGCCGCATGTAAAGCCCTTCGCGATCCTGCAAGCTCTCGAAGAGAGCGAGCTGCTGCTCGTTCATCTTGAAGAGTTCGGCATACCGCTTCCTGTTGAAGGTGGCATCCTTCAGGAAGAGAAACGATGTGCAGGAGTTCACGATGCTGTCCGCATTCGCTCCAAGGTCGTCGGCGGACTGGCCGATCATGGTCACGCCGCCGAGGTTCTTGCGAACGGTCTTGATGGAAGCGAGCGCACCGTCCAGGAGCTGCTTGTTCTTCATCGAAGAGAAGATCTCTTCGATGAGGATGTGCTTCGGTACTCCGAGATTGGCCGGGTTGTAGAGCACATCGTTGATGCGGCGTAGCAGCCACACCATAAGCGGCTCGATCAGGTCGGCGTACTGCTCGTTGTTGACGCCTTGGAAATCAAAGCACTGGAGCCGTGAGAGCGAAAGGCTATCCTCCACGTTGTCGAAGACGGCGTTGTAGATACCTTTGCCAACCCACTTCGACAGATACCTGTCGAGCTTCTTCGGAAGGAAGAGATTTGCAAGCCGGCGATTCGCTGCGTCGAGCAGGTACATATCCTGCACCGCCTTATGGATCACGTCATCGTCTTCCGGCTCAAGTTCCGCTCCGCCATTGGCGAGCAGGAGCTTGACGAACGAGTACAAGAATTTGATGTTGCTCTCGGTCGGCTCCAGCGCGAACGGGTTTACGCGCGGGCCGTCCTTGCCGACACGATCGACACGCCCGCCATACAGTTCAACGACGCTCTCGTAGCTGCCGCCGATATCGAAGATGTAGGTGAAACCGCCGTACTTCTGTTCAAGCGAAATGATCTGGTTACCATGTACGGACTTCCCGGTGCCGGTCGGTCCGATGATGAGCATGACCCGCACGCCGTCCACGTACACGTCCTGAAAGAACGGCGTCCGTGTGCGGGTCTCGAAGATGTTGAGGTACTCGGAATCAAGGTCTTCCGAGTGCGGGTGTCCGATGTGCGGAGCGAACACAGAGGAGAGGCGCGCGTGATGGTCCTCGGCCAGCCACAGCGGGAAGACGTTGAACTTGTGATTGCCGGGGAACATGGCATAAAAAGCGGAGAGATTG
Organism: Terriglobus sp.; assembly: GCA_965199365.1. GTDB lineage: Bacteria > Acidobacteriota > Terriglobia > Terriglobales > Acidobacteriaceae > Terriglobus. The sequence continues at coordinate 285,075 of CBDARC010000001.1, forward strand.
CCAAGCGTCTCCTCCATCACCTGAGCGCGGGCATCCACAAACACCCGATGCACAGTGGGAACGATGTCCCGAAGCTGCTCCGGGCTTCTGGCCGCAAGAAGCAGACGAAGTGAGAACTCACCCTGGGCTTTCTTGTCGAGCGAACGGATAACCTCGCTGAGGTCATCGACGTTATTGTTGGCAGCTTTCGCTCCCGCACCCGTATCAAGCGACGCGCTGTCCCGCCCGCTCATTACACGCTGCAGAACACCAACTTTGAAGAAAGAGATGAACTTCTCCTGGGCGTCGATCTCACTGCGGGCTGCGGATGTGGACTTCACCCGCCATGTTGAACAGAGCACGCTATCGCAATCGAGAGTCAGCAGGCCGGAGAACAGGCAGGGACGCGATGCCTCTGGGGTCGTCTTCAAAGAGAACATCTGTACATGCCGCTTACCAACCTGCACATGGTCGCTATGCCATGCAACGGGGCTCTTGACGATCTGGCGGTCAACACCGGTGTCTTCTCGGAGCTGGTCGCGGTCCGCCCACCCCTCAAGATTGAAGAGGTAGCTGAAGAACTGGAAGGCTTCGGCTTTACTCAGCAGCCGCAAGCCAAGCGAACTGCCCAGATGACCCTCGAGAAGCGTCGCCGTCTTCTCCAGGTCCGAGAGCATCCGGGAAGTATCGACAGTGTTTTCCTCGGGCTTCCGCTCGAAGGCTTTTGCTTTTGACGGCTCCAGTGTGAGGCACCAGTGGAGGTCGATGCGCCGGAGAGCTGCCGTCTTGTCAAGATAGGCGAGACGGCAGCTCGCGAACGTCTCCGTGACTTCACTGTCATACAGCTTCTGCCGTGGGATGTCGAAGCCGGACATCACTCGCGTGTACTGGTAGAGGCAAGATCCCTCTGGCAATCCACGCAGTGCGCCTTCGATTTGGCGAACGCGAGCCTCAAGCTCCGAGTCGGTCAAGGCTTCTTCATCCAAGCCGGTGAGAGAGAATAGGCAACCGTAGCCTCCGCCCTTCAGCGCGAAGGTGCTCGGACCAACGAAGCGGGAGATTGGAACGATGCTGCACGCGGCTCCGGCCTTCGCGAACCACGGGGTATGTTTTTGTTGTTCAACGTTTGCGCGGGTCATAGTAGCTCTTCTGGCCGAGGCTGAGGCCCCACAGTTGGAACATCTTTGGGTGTTTACGGACGATCAGCCATGCACCGCCCGCCATCATTGGGAAACTCATAATCGCCAGCATTCGGAAACCGACGAGGAAAACCGTTACGGTCACAAACACGATGGCCATCCATGCCGAAAGATCAAGCCCTAGCTTGGCTCTTGGCCTGTTCAACGCCTGATTGATTGGTAACGGTTCTCCCCGCTTGGTCGTATGCATGGCAGCCCCTACATGTTCTGGCCGGTAAGGGAGCCGATCCAGCCCGCGCCCCACCCAAGAACACCGGCACCAAAGAGCGCACCGAACAGGCCCGGGATGGCATCCTGGAATCGACCGCTCATCATCCGAATGCCGGCGAAAATCAGTCCGCCGAAACAGATCACTGCGCCCGCATAGATGGCGAACGTTTTGAAGGTCCCCATGAGCGTCTGAGCGCCAGAGAAGTCCATCGTTCCTTGGGCATGGGCCGCGCTCGCGAATGTGAGCGCAACGAGGGTGGGCGCAATCACGCGGAATGCGTGGGCGAGTGATTGCTTTGAGAAGGGTGAGGCCTTGCGTTTTGCGAGGCGGTTTTGACGGCGTGCAGCACTGCTTTGGCGGATCATTGGCTACCTCCAGCAACGGTGAATTCAGTTGCGATAGCCAGACCTTAGAGGCTGTTGAATCCATGCGTCCAATGAATCCGAGAGCCAACGTGATGCGCGCGAAGCATAACGCCGCCCTTGTGACCCGCTCGACATGCGCTTTCCGAAGGGGGTCGTTTTGAAAATGCAGCCCAATGCCCTCCCCATGAGGCAGGACTCCAAACTGGATAATGATGAGCGAACTTCTCGCATGTCGGCGCGAATCACCGTACATTTGGGGACGGCGGCTATACTGGATATAGTTCTTTGACAGCGCTGCGAATGCAACGCTCGAAGCTGCTCCACCAAGTAGGTGGCGTCATGGTTTCGACGGGGTTGCTTGTGGCAGAGAGACATGCCGGGGTGTGGACACCCGTAATCGCTCACAAAACTATAAGTGGCGAACCTCAATTCGCGCTTGCTGCTTAATAATTAAGTAGCCGATTGCTTCCGCTTCGCCTACGGGCGGATACCAACCGTCGCACAGTAGGCTGGTCAAAGCTGTTCCGTCTGGACGGCAATGACGAGATCAATCAGGCTGGTCGGTTTCGCGTCTTCGCCCGTTCTAAGCGACGCTGACGAGACAAAGATGAACATGGGAAAAGCATGAACGCTCTCTTTCCTTGGTTTCTTCGGACGGGAGTTCGATTCTCCCCGCTTCCACCACCGTACCTTTTACACACGATGATCGTCGCGTTGGGCTACCCGATAAGGGTCCTAACGAAGAAACCGCCGTGTACGATACATGTACGATAGCCGCGGCAGAGTGGGCCTTTCGGAACTTCATTCTCTTTATCGAATGTGTAACTTGCTGGTTCTAAAGGCTGTGGAAAAGTTCGACTCCCACCGCCTCCACCAATTCTCAATCTGGCACGCCGGCAGGCCCTCGCCGGCCAGATCAGAGGCCAGCGATCACATCACGGCACGGCCCGGCAGACCTGGTCCGCCGGGCCGTGGTGTCTTTGCGGCGCTGCTTTGATGCCTGTTTGCTACTTCTTCGAGGACTTGGCGGTCTTTTTGGCTGCCTTCTTGGCAGCCGGCGTGACCACCTGTTCTTCCTCGTCGTCCTCATCCTCATCGACAACTTCTTCGTCGTCGTCGACGTCTTCTTCATCGATTTCGTCGTCACCACCTTCTTCTAAGTCTTCTTCCTCGTCGTCTTCATCGCCTTCCTCTTCTTCTCCGCCGATCGCCTCGCGATTCACCTGCTTCGACACGTCCGTCAGCTTCTCGTCCGTCTCTTTCTCTTCCTGCAGCGTCTGCTCAAGCAGCTGTTGTATCTCGGACTGGCCCATCGCTTCTGCGAAGGCGACCACTGTGCCGTATGCCGCGATCTCATAGTGCTCGATCCGCTGCAATCCGGCGATCAGGGCCGCGTCCAGCACAGGACCTTGCTCGATCTCCTCGAGGTGTTCCGATGCCTCTTCCAGCAACCCCTTCATGGATTCGCACGTCTTTCCACCGGCGCGCTTATCCAGGATCTCGAACACGCGGTCAAGCCGCTCAACCTGCTGCCTGGTCTGTTCCAGGTGCTCCTGCAGCGCCGCCTTCAGCTCCTCTGATTCCACGGCCTTTGCCACACGTGGATAGGCACGCACAGCCTGTTTTTCAGCCGAATAGATGTCTTTGAGTTCGTTGAGAAAAAGATCGTCTGCTGTCTTGATTGCCATACTTAATCCCCTGTCGTATCTGAGTCCCGAGTGTGCGCCGACCAACGTTGGATCAGGCGGCGTGCCATGCCACTCACCTGCTCCAGCTCGTTGACAGGCACGTTGAATGTGTATCGACCAGGCTCGCATCATTCAGCCGAGCCGCGGCGGTAGCGGTCGCGAACCGCCTCATCAGCGATCCAGCCCCTGAGACGTGAGCCATTCAAGCGAACGTTGTGCTTGCGGTTCGGGCTGACCGGTTCTGACACATCTTTGCTGAAGATCGCAAACACGCTTCGGCCCGACCACCGTGCAACCCGGATCGCGCTGTGTCGGTTCGCGTCATGCCCGATTGGGCTAAAATAGAACGATTTCAATAATGTCCCGCAGCACCCTGAAGGAGCAGTTTTGTCCACACGCGATCGTTTCCTGTTTACGTCTGAATCCGTTACCGAGGGCCATCCTGATAAGATCGCCGACCAGATCTCCGATGCCATTCTCGATGCATGCCTGTCGCAGGATCCAATGAGCCGCGTGGCCTGCGAAACGCTGACCTGCACCGGCCTGGTAGTGGTTGCCGGCGAGATCACGACGAAGGCGTACGTGGACTTCCAGAAGATCGTCCGCAAGACGGTCGCGGACATCGGCTATACGCACTCGGAGTACGGGTTCGATTCAAACACCTGCGCGGTGATTTCGTCGATCAACTCGCAGTCCCCCGACATTGCGATGGGCGTGGATACCGGCGGCGCGGGCGACCAGGGAATGATGTTCGGCTATGCCACCAACGAGACGCCGGAGCTAATGCCGGCACCGATCTCGCTTGCGCATAAGCTGGCGGCCCGTTTGACCGAGGTCCGCAAGTCAGGCAAACTCGGCTACCTGCGACCTGATGGCAAAAGCCAGGTCACAGTTGAGTACGACGCTGACCACAAGCCTGTGCGCATTGACGCGGTCGTCATCAGCAGCCAGCACGATGAGGCAGTCGAAACGGACAAGCTGCGCGCCGACATACTGGAGCACGTCATCCAGGCCGTGCTTCCGGCAGAGCTGCTGGACGCCGACACCAAGTACCACATCAACCCAACAGGCCGCTTCGTTGTTGGTGGACCCATGGGAGACAGCGGACTGACCGGCCGCAAGATCATCGTGGATACCTACGGCGGCATGGGTCGTCATGGGGGCGGCGCCTTCTCGGGTAAGGACGCGACCAAGGTGGATCGTTCGGCGGCGTACATGGCACGCTACATTGCGAAAAACATCGTTGCCGCAGGCCTCGCCGATCGCTGCGAAGTGCAGCTTGCTTATGCCATCGGTGTTGCCGAGCCGGTCAGCGTGCTGGTCGAAACGTTCGGCACAGGCACCGTCGATCAGGCGGACCTGACAGATCTCGTCCGGAAAAACTTTTCGCTGACGCCGAAAGGCATCATCGAGACACTCGATCTGCGTAAGCCCAAGTTTCAGCAGACTGCGGCGTACGGCCACTTCGGGCGTTCCGGCGAAGGCTTTACATGGGAGAAGACCGACAAAGCCGAGGCCCTCAAGGCCGGAGTTCAGCAAGCGGTCGGCGCAGCGAAGTAAGTCAAATACAAGTACGACAAAGGGCAGCCACTTGGCTGCCCTTTTACTTCGCTACAGGATTACTGCACCTTTGAGTTGTGCTTGTCGCGATAGATGCGTCGGCTTTCCTGGTTCTGCTGATGCTGAATCGTGGAGCGATCGCTGCGTGTCAGGTGTCCGTTATCCTGCGCGCGCATGTTGCGCTCTTCATGGTTGATCGCGCTCTCCTGGTGCTCGACATGCGACGTCTCGCCGGCGGTCATCTGGCCTGAGCGTACGCCCTGCGCGATGCGCTGCTGCTGATCGGCCTTGCGCTGATTGATGGTGGCGTTCGACTCCTGTGCCTGCGCCATTGTGGCGGCGATTGCGAGGGTGGAAGCTAGTGCGATGATTGCGATCTTCATGTTCGTTCTCCCTTGTGCGACCTCGTTCAGAAGCCGTCTTACGTGTGGAGAAAACACTGCAGGCATCGCGCAGTTGCGACGAAAGACGAAAGTATATTTCTTTGTTTCAGCGCAACTTTCCAGCTTCGCGCCGTGTCGCAGCGTCGCTCTCAGTTGCTGCACATGGCTCTGACAACGTCCTGCATCATTACTTGGCGTGCTTGGCAATGATCTGGCTTGATATGCCATCGTAAGTTGCCTTTGGAAGAATGCCACGCGAGACAAGCTGCGTTTTTGCAGCGTAAGGACGTCCATCGATAATGCGCTTCGAGTAAGCATCACCGATGCCAGGCAGTTGCTTCAACTGGTCCGGAGTAGCGGTGTTGATATCCAGCAGCGAGCTACGATTTGCACCGGCAGCAGCGCTGGTGACGGGTGCAGACTTCTGCGTTTGCGCAGGCGCCGGAGCGCTCTGTGCGGAGATGGCTGTACTGGCGATCATCAAGGTGGCAATCGAAAGAATGCGCTGAAGCTTCATATGCAGACTCCTGGAAAAGATTTGCAGCGATACGACAGAACCATATCTGAAAACACACCGACCGCGAAAGCCTAAAGCGCGCAGCCGGCGTGAAGAGTCAGGTTCTTATGTGAGAAATGCGGTTACGCCTCCATCAAGCCGCTGTACACGGCCATCCCGGCGACAGCATCCACACCCATCGCATCCAGGTCATCGACCTCGCTCTGTTGCTTGATGCCGCCTGCAACAATCAGCTGCTTCGCCGTGCACGCGCGCAGGATGGCCGCAACATCCATTGGGAATCCGCTCATCGTTCCTTCGGTATCCACGTGCGTGTAGAGAAACGCCGCGCAGTCATTCTCCAGCCACGTCACGGCTTCTTCCGGAGTCAGGTTCACCTGCTCCTTCCATCCCTTAACCGCAACCTTGCCGGCTTTGGTGTCGACCGAAAAGACAAGCTGCTCTTCTCCGAGCGCCTTGTTCAGGCTTGCGGCGAAGTCGAGATTCATCACCGGATGCCGCTTGCGATCACCCGCGTTGTCGCCGCCGAACAGCGTCGAGCCGTAGATAACGCGCTTTGCTCCAAGGTCGAGCATGGCTTTGCCGTCGTCTGCGTTGCGCAGACCTCCACCAACCTGGCAGGTCAGACGCGAGGTGAACTGCCGGATGAGCGAGCGGTTGTCGCCCTGACGCATCGCCGCGTCGAGGTCAATCAGCTGCACCAGCGGATACTTCGCGAATCTCTCGATCCAGTAATCAAAATCGTCAAAGGCGAGCTTCAGCTTCTCGCCCTGCACCAGCTGGACTATCTGCCCGTTCATCAGATCAATCGAAGGAATCAACATCTCTTCATTTTCTCAAACGCAGACAGTTAATCCCACTCACGTGCGAAAAGCCGCACGTGTATAGGACACCCGGACCTGACAGGTACATGGAGGGTGCCACACATACACGCGTTGCGAGTGTGCGGGATCGCCGAGTTACAACCGCACCGGCACGCCCTGCGCGGCAAGCTCGCGCTTCAGAGCCCATGAGTCGGTCACGCCGAAGTGAAAGATGCTGGCGGCGAGCGCGGCGTCCGCCTTGCCGCGTCCAAAGACGTCGGCGAAGTGCTGCGCGTTCCCTGCCCCTCCGCTGGCGATGACGGGGATCTGCACCGCCTGCGAGACGGCCGCAGTCAGCTCGTCGTCGAAACCTGCACGGGTTCCGTCGGCATCCATGCTGGTCAGCAGGATCTCGCCCGCGCCGCGCTGCTCCGCCTCGCGCGCCCACTCGACGACCCGCAGGCCGGTAGGTTTGCGTCCGCCGCTGACGTAGACCTCGGCGTCGGTAATCGGATCGGGCGCGCTGGGATTGCGACGAGCGTCGATCGCAACAATCACCGCCTGCGCGCCAAAGCTGCCGCCGATCTCGCCAATCAGTTCGGGCCGCGCGATGGCTGAGGAATTGATGCTGACCTTGTCCGCACCCGCATCGAACACCGCCGCCGCATCCTCCGCACTGCGGATGCCGCCGCCTACCGTGAACGGGATGAAGAGCTCCGCCGCCGTGCGCTTCACGGTGTCGATCAGCGTGCCGCGGCCCTCGTGCGTGGCCGTGATGTCGAGCAGCACGATTTCATCGGCACCCGCAGCGGCATGGCGATGCGCCAACTCGGCCGGGTCACCGGCGTCGATGATGTCGACGAACTGAATGCCTTTGACGACGCGTCCTCCGCGTACGTCAAGGCAGGCGATGATGCGTTTGGTAAGCAACTAATCGACCTTCCGGATGTGTGTAGCGCATAGGCCAAGGAGCTCTGCTAGTTGCTGTTCGTTCATCACGCGCTTTGGGATGGCGCACCAACGCGTCTTGCTTATGGATAGCATCACGACCTTGCTGTCCTCACGAACTCGACTGAAGGCATTCCATAAGAAGTGAGCAGAACCGACTTCAGACGTGATTACGTCTACTCCGTCGTTCGTGAACTTGAGTGTATTCACCTTGAGCCTGGCATTGTCAGGCCAGCAATTCTTATAAGCCTTTCGAAACGAGTAGCTTCTGGCAATCCATATCCAAACCGAATAGACCGTCGATCCGATTGTCCATGGTAGAAGGCTTGCAAGAACCGCCGGCTGGTTCCTCACAGCTGCAACGAGCGACAGAAGCCAAAGCACAATACAGGCAATAGGTACGACAACATACGAGAGAATGAACGACAGGCTGGAGCGCCTATGCAAGTTCTGCGCCGCCTTGAAGTCGTCATAGGTAGACTCCCAACTAATCTCCAGCGCCATCGCTATAACTCCACGAAGTTACGAAGTAACCGCAAACCAGTATCACCGGACTTCTCCGGATGAAACTGGACGCCCATCACGTTGTCGCGTTCGACGGCTGCGGTGAATGCTCCGCCGTAGTGGGTGGTGGCTGCGGTGTCGGCGTCGACGGGTGCGCGCCAGGAGTGGGTGTAGTAGACGAACGCGCCGGGAGCGATGCCGCGCAGCAGCTTCGAGTCTGGGCGGATGTCTTCGAGCGAGTTCCAGCCGACGTGCGGGCTTTTGAGTTCTGCGCCGTCGTAGGTCGCGGGAAAGCGCTCGCACTGGCCGGAGAACGCGCATAGGCCGTCGGTGCTGTCCGCCTCGGTGGAGCCCTCGTAGAGCCACTGCAGACCAACGCAAATGCCGAGGAACGGCACACCGCGTGCAATGGCTTCCCGTGTCGCCTCGGTCAGTTGCAGGTCATGCAGCAACTGCGTCGCACGAAAGTGCCCCACGCCAGGCAGCACGATCTTGTCAGCCCCGCGCACATCCTCGGGCGACTGCGTCACATGCGTCTCCGCACCAAGATACTTCAGCGCCTTGACGACGCTGGTGAGATTGCCCGCTTTGTAGTCGATTACCTGGATCATGTTCGCTGCCGTCCCTTTGTCCAGTCTTCGAGCTTGAGGCCTTTGACCTGGCGGAAGACTGCATCGTTCGATACCAGGACGAATTCATGTGCGAGTGCGTGGGCTGCGATCAAAGCATCCATCGCAGAGAGATTCTTGCCTGCTTTTTGTTGCCGCGCGGCCATCGCAGCCCGCACTCCAGTCAGTAGACTTTTACTCAGGGCGTTGCCCTGGGCTGTTATAGCCCGCGCCTTCAGCGCAATGTGCTTCTTGACGGCGCTGGTCAGATTGCACGCTTTGTATGGACGAATATCAATCATAGACTTGCCACTGAAATCAGCATCCACCAAGCGAATAGCAACAACGGAGCAATAGTCCAAGCCTTTAGCCACCTCGCACCAAAGAAGCAAAGCAAGAAAGCCAACAACGAGCTTGCCAATCCGAAGCGGATGTAAGGCAGCCCTTCATAGAACTGGGCCATGTAGTCGGTCGCATGTACGGGCCTGACGTAAACCCAAGCCAAATCGAAACATGAGCAAGCAAAGCAAACGACTCCAAGTCTAAAGAAGTACTTACGAACCGTTAGCCACACAACTACAGCAAACCCTTCGTACTAGGCAATAAATCCTTCATGCGCTCATCGCGACTTACTGCTCCGCGTAACGCGCGCGCGAAGGCTTTGAAGATGGCTTCGATCTTGTGGTGGTTGCTGCGGCCGTACATGGTTTTGACGTGGACGTTGCAGCGGCCGCCGCGGGCGAAGCCGTCGAAGAAGTCGGTAACGAGTTCGGTTTGCAGGTCACCGACGACGGGTACGTCCACCTTGTCATCGACCGCGTAGCCGACGCGTCCGGACATATCGACGGCGGCGACGGCTAGCGTCTCGTCCATGGCCATGACAAAGTAGCCCGCGCGCAGGATGCCCTTCTTGTCGCCGAGCGCCTGCTCAAACGCTTCGCCGAGCGCGATGCCCACGTCTTCTACGGTGTGGTGCTGATCGACGTCGAGGTCGCCGGTGCATTGCAGATCGAGATCGAAGCCGCCGTGCCGCGTGAACAGCTCGAGCATGTGGTCGAAGAAGCGGATGCCGGTTGAGACGTGGTACGTGCCCTGGCCGTCGAGGTTGAGAGTCAGCTTGATTTGCGTTTCGGTGGTGGCACGATCGATGGTGGCGATGCGCTGATCCCACGTCTCAGAAGCGAGACGTGGGGCACCCTGCTCTGTGCCGGCTTCAAGCTCGGTGGTGCCGACGCTCTGGTCCCACACACCCGCTTCACGTGTGTATGGAACACCCGCGCTGTTCGCCTGTAAGGAAGTATGACCTTCCATGCCGGCTTCGAGTTCGGTCACGGTGTTGGGCGACAGGTGGAGGTCGCTGGCGTTCTCGTTCTGGTTCTCACTCATACTCGGGCGTCTCTTTCGGTTCGATCTCGGGTTGGATCACTTCCGCAGGAGTCCAGTTTAGAGCGGCAAGCGAGTCGCGAAGCGCGGCGATGCCGGTGTCTACCTGGTCTTCGACGCCGACCGTGATGCGAACGCAGCCGTCGAGGCCTGGGTCGCTGGAGCGGTCGCGCAGCAGCACGCCGCGGGCGCGCATCTGCGCAACGAAGTCCTTGTGGCGCGGACCGATGTGCATCAGCACAAAGTTCGCGTGGGAGGGCCAGTGCGGCACCCGCATGTAGTCCAGCGCCTTCTCGATGCGGGCGCGGCCGGTGGTCATCTGCTGAACGTACCAGTCGATGTACTCAGTGTCGTCGATGCTGGCGGCGACCGCGGCGAGAGCGACGCCATTGACGTTGTAGGGCGAGCTTGCCTTGCGCATGTGCTGCATCAGTTCGACCAGGCCGGCGAGCAAGCCGACGCGGAGGTTGGCGAGGCCGTACGCCTTGGAGAAGGTGCGGGCTACGATCATGTTCTTCGGGATCGCGGCTTGGTGGCTGGAAGGTGCCTGCGGCGTTGCCGGGTCCGAGCTGCGCAGGGATCCTTCGCTTTGCTCAGGATGAGGGTCGGTGGTGATGAGATCGTTCATCACCGTCTCGCCGAAGAAGTGGTAGTACGCCTCGTCGACGAGGATGACGGCGTGCGGTGCGGCGTTGGCAATGGCGTGGATCTGCTCGCGCGTTATGACTGCGCCGGTGGGGTTGTTGGGCGAGCAGAGGATGATGAGCTTCGTCTTGGGAGTGATGGCGGCGAGCATGCGTTCGTAGGGGAACGCGAGCGTTTCGTCGGCCTGGATGCGGACGGCGGTGGCGCCCATCGCGAGCGTGTTCACGTCGTACATGAAAAACGACGGCACGGCGAACAGGCACTCGTCACCCTCTTCAAGGAAGGTGAAGGCGATGATGTGGATGGCTTCGTCGACGGCGTTGGTCAGCAGCACCTGCTCGGGCTGCAGGCCGAGATGCTGCGCGACGATCGCCTCGACTGGCGCGCGTTCGGGGTAAATCGTGAAGCTTTCGAGCGTCAGCTTTGCAAGGGCTTCGCGGACGCGGGGTGAGGGTGCGTGGGTGTTCTCGTTAAAGTCGAGGCGGAGCGCCGTGCGGCCGGCAAGCGGCGGGTGGTACTCCGGCATGTTGAGGATGGCGCGGCGCGGTTGCGGGCTTGAAACCCACGTCTCAGAAGCGAGACGTGGGGCACCCGCGGTCTGCGTTGGTGAAGAAGCAGGTTTATCCACTTCGCTTGGCTCCGGTCGAAGTGACGAATCTTCAGTAGATGCCGGTTGAGTGGAGGGATCGGTAGTTGTTGTCACGGTCATCACTTCCCTGCTTTCATGCGGACGCGGACGGATTGCGCGTGTGCGGTCAGGCCCTCGGCTTCGGCGAGCGCGATGGCCTGGGAGCCGAGTGTTGCGAGGCCTGCCGCGGTGTAGTTCTGCACGGTAATGACCTTGAGGAAGTCGTTCACGCTGAGGCCGCCGCGCATGCGTCCCACACGGCCTGTGGGCAGCACGTGGTTGGGCCCGCTGATGTAGTCGCCCATGCTCTGCGGCGAGTGGTTGCCGATGAAGACCGAACCCGCGTTGGTGACCCAGTCGAGGTCGGCGAGGGCATCGACTGTAAGGTGTTCGGGCGCGAGGCGATTCGTGATAGTGTGTGTCTCTTCGACTGACCCGCAGAGGAAGATTGTTCCACGCGCTTTCAACGAGGTTTTTGCGAGCTTGTTCTTGTCCATCTGCGCCTTGGTCTCGTTGATGACGAGCTTGGCGAGCTGCGAGTCTGCGGTGACGAAGACGGCGAGTGTTTCGGGGTCGTGCTCGGCCTGCGCGACGAGGTCAGCCGCGATACCCGCGGCGTCGCCGGTCTGGCTGGTGACGACGATTTCCGTTGGCCCGGCGGGCATGTCGATGCCGCACTCGGTCGATGCAATGACCTTGGCCGCGGTCACGTAGAGGTTGCCGGGGCCGACGATCTTGTCGACTCGCGCAATGGTTTCCGTGCCGTAGGCAAGCGCGGCGATAGCTTGCGCTCCGCCGGTGCGATACATCTCGGTGACGCCCGCGAGGTGTGCGGCCGCGAGCGTTTCGCGCGCGGGTTTCGGGCTGCAGACGACGATGCGCGGCACTCCCGCGACCTTTGCCGGGATGGTGGTCATCAGCAGGGTCGATGGCAGCGGATAACGGCCGCCGGGCACGTAGCAGCCGACAGACTCGAGCGGACGCACGATCTGCCCGACGGTCACGCCGGGCGTGTTTTCAGTCATCCACTCGTCGGCCTTTTGCTGCTCGGCGAAGCTGCGAATGTTCTCCGCCGCGGTCTGCAGGGCTTGTTTCAGTGGCTCAGGCGTGGCGTTCCACGCGTCCTGCATCTCGGCGGGCGTGACGCGGATGGCCTGCCTCGGTGTGAGCGAATCGAACTTCTGGGCGAGCTTGAGCAAGGCCTTGTCGCCGCCCTTGCGCACGTCCTGCATGATCTTGCGGACGGTGGGTTCGACTTCGGCGGTTTTTATTGCGCCTCGTCGTTCAAGTTCAGCGAGGAGTTTGTAGGCGTCTTTGGCGTTGCGGCCCGTGGTTTTGATGAGCTTCATGGGTGTTCCTCTGACTGCAGTGCTACCGCGAAAGGAAGCAAGTCCTTCGACTCCGCTGCGCTCCGCTCAGGATGACGAGTTCGTCGCAGATACTTACAAGACCACCTTGCTGAGTGGGTACTCCACGATTCCGCTGCCGCCTGCCGCCTTCAGCTTGGGGATGACTTCGCGGACGGTGGTTTCGTCGACGATGGTATTGACTGCGACCCAGTTGTCGTCCTTGAGATGCGAGACGGTGGGCGAGGACAACGCGGGCAGTATCGCGAGCACCTGGTCGAGATTTCCCTTGGGAACGTTCAGCATCAGGCCTACCTGCGAGAGCGCGTTGATCGCTCCGTTCAGCATGAGCGATAGGTTGTCGATCTTCTGCCTTTTGAACGGGTCGGAGTAGGCGGACTTGTTCGCGATGAACTGCGTTTCGCTCTCCATCAGGGTTTCGATGATGCGCAGGCGGTTGGCTCGGAGCGAGCTGCCAGTCTCTGTGACTTCGACGATGGCGTCGCAGAGCATGGGCGGCTTAACCTCGGTTGCACCCCAGCTGAACTCGACCTTCACCGGGATGTTCTTCTCAGCAAAGTAGCGCTTCGTGTATTCGACCAGTTCAGTTGCGATGACCTTGCCGGCGAGGTCTTCCGGCTTCTGGAAGGTGGAGTCTTCCGGCACGCAAAGAACCCACTTCACGCGCTGGCGGCTCTGCTTGCTGTAGGTAAGCGACGTGATGCGTTCGACGTCGGCGAGGTTCTCAAGGATCCAGTCGTTGCCGGTCAGGCCGGCGTCGAGCGCGCCGTGTTCGACGTAGCGGGCCATCTCCTGCGCGCGGACCAGCATGCACTCGATTTCGGGGTCGTTGATCGACGGGAAGTAGCTGCGGCCGCTGGGGAAGATCTGCCATCCGGCGCGCTTGAACAGGTCGATAGTGGCGTCCTGCAGGCTGCCCTTGGGAATGCCGAGTTTCAGTTTGTTGCTCATTCGTTCTCTCCGTTTTTGAGCAGGCCTTCGACCCGCGGGACTCGTTCGTCCCATGTCTCAAACGCGAGACATGGGGCACCCACTTCTACTTGTTTACGATCTCTTTGGTGAAGCAGCTTACCGTGCCTTCGTGGCAGACGAGGCCGTCGCCTTCGACATGTACGCGGAAGAGGAGTGCGTCGTTGTCGCAGTCCGTGCTGACGCTGACGATCTTCAGGCGATTGCCGCTGGTCTCGCCCTTCATCCACAGCTTGCTGCGGGTGCGTGACCAGAAGGTGACAAAACCGCTCTCAAGCGTCCTGCGATAGCTCTCTTCATTCAGGAAGCCGAGCATCAGCATCTCGCCGGTGGTCGCGTCCTGCACGATGCCGGGGACGAGGCCGTCCATCTTTGCGAAGTCGATCGTTACGTCGTTCATACTCTCCCTTTGCTTTGCGTGGCTGGCCCCTGATGCAGACGAGGGCAGGCACAACAAAGCCCGCCGGCGACGTGCGCTCTGGCGGGCCTGTTTCGAATCCTGTGTGCGTCTGGTTTGCTACGCCTTGTCACGGGATACAGCCGCCATCGCGCGATGCGCGTGGTGCGTGTGTCCGTGATGATGCGTGCGAACCGTCATGCCTGTTACAGCCTAATGGTGACGTGCCGACGTGTCAATCGGCTGCTAAGACGCTATTCGGTATTCGAATCCGCAACTGCGTAATAGCCCTTGCGCGCCTGGATCTTTACGTCTTTGCCGCAGGTAATGCTGATGTTTCGGAAGGTGCCGTCGAGATTCGCGTTCTTGGGCGTGTAGCTGACAAGGTACTGCGTGCGCAGTTCGTCGCTGATCTGGGCAAAGGCCTCGTCGAGCTTCTTGGCGTTGTGGCCGATGTTGATGACGCGGCCGCCGGTCTCGCGAGCGAGTCGGTCCATATCCATCGCAGGATTGAAGCCGATGTACTGACCGAAGAATCCCTGGTCGCTGATGAGGATGACGTAGATGATAGCGTTCGCCTTCTGCCCTGCCTCGATCGCTTCTTTCAGCTTGACCTGGCTGCCCTGGTCACCGCCGTCGGTCAGCAGGACGAGTACCTTGCGCCCGGCTTCGTCGTGTAGCTTCTCGTGGGTGGCGAGGTAGACGGCGTCATACAGCAGCGTGCCCTTGGGCGTGACGTTGCCAGTGATGGAGCCGGTGCCTGCGCCGGTGTTGATCTGGGCCTTCTCCATGGCGCGGCGCAGTTCCCTGGGGTTGTTAGTGTAGTCGGCCAGCAGGTCGACGTTGATGTCGAATGAAATCAGGAATGCCTCGTCTTTGGGAGTGAGCATGTCCTTCAGGAACTGTGCGCCGCTTTCCTGCTCCAGCGGCAGCACGTTCTGCTGCGATCCGCTGGTATCGAGCAGGATGCCGATCGTCAGAGGCAGCTTCTTCTCCTGCGTAAAGTTTTTGATGGTCTGCTCTTCCTTGTTCTCGAAGATCTGGCAGTCGTCTTTATGCAGGCCGGTCAGGAAGCCGCCCTTGTCGCGCGCGGAGAAATACGTGTTCACCAGGTTGACGCGAACACGCAGCGTCTGGCCTTCCGTAATGGTCTGCGGGTCGGGCGGCGGGGCGTTGCTGGCGGGCGGCGGACCACCAGGCGATGGCGCCTCCTGCGCGTGAAGAAACGGCGTTGAGGCGAAAAGAACTGTGGAGAGCAGGGCGAGATGCAACGGGCGCATACCACGTTTGACGGAGCAGACCGCCTGCAGGTCTACGAACGTTCGCAGAAGTGGAGCCGACAACGAACGTCGCTGCTTCCGCGTCCAAGAGGCATTACCCACGCTTTTGACTGGTAGTCTGGAGAGCGCAGGGTAAAAGGAGTTTCTGGTGAAGGTTGGTCTAGCAGCGGTATGTGCGTTGGCAGTGATTGCAGGTTCAGCTCGGTTTGCAGGAGCGCAGGCGCTGCCCGACAACCCGCAGGCACAGGCGATCCCGGACAGTCCGCGCCCGCAGACACTTCCCAACCTGGGCAGTGTCACGCCCGGTAAGGGCAGCACGGCCAGTACCAGTTCCACGCCGGTAGATGACAATGACGGCGCGCCTGCTCCCACATCGACTCTGCCGGCGTCTACCCCCACTCCAGCGGATGCACTTCCCGCTACGAACGATCCCGCGCCGGACATCAAGCCCGAGCTTGGCCCGGGTGGACGCGTGCAGACCATTCGATCCAACGTTAATTTCGTGCAGATTCCCTTCACCGTCAAAGACAAAAGCGGCGCGCTGGTACCGGCGCTGGACTGGCGCGAAGTCCGCATTTTTGAGAACGGCCTGCGCAAGCAGCCGCGTCTGTTCACCAGTGATCCCTATCCGCTCTCGGTGGCGTTCGTCATCGATCAGAGCCTGCCGTTTAACGTGATGGATCGCGTGAACGTCGCACTAGGTGCTCTGCAGGGCGCGTTTACGCCGTACGACGAAATGGCGATTTTCACCTACAACAACGGGCCGACAATGCGCACGGACTACACCGGCGCGCAAAGTTCGCGAATCACCGCGGTCATCCAGCAGTCCAAAGGGACCGGACGCGAGGCTCAGCTCTACACGCCCGACGGACCGCTATCGCAGACCACCAACATCAATGGCAAGCAGTTCGATCCGAACACCGCTCCTGTACGTAACTCCGCATCAACCTTTCAGACCACCACCAAGGAAACGCACACGCTGAACGACGCGATCTTCATGGCGGCGCAGAGTCTGGCCAAGCGACCGACGGATCGGCGACGGATCATTTACGTCATCAGCGATGGCAAAGAGTACGGCTCAAAGGCGACCTACAAGGGAAACATCCAGTTCCTGCAAACCAATAACATCGCGGTGTATGCAACGGTTGTTGGCGAGTCCTCGACGCCGTATGTCGGCTTCCTCGACCACTATCACATCCCCTTCACCATGCGCGAAAACATTCTGCCGCAGTACGCGTCGCAGACCGGTGGCGAGGCGATCCTTGGCTTCCGTCAGAAGGATATCGAGACGAGCTTTGCCAAGATCGCCGAGGATGTCCGGGTGCAGTACACCGTGGGCTACTACTCGAACGAGCCGATTACCGATGGCAAGTTCCGTACGGTTGAGGTGCAGGTGCTGCGACCCGGCCTGGACGTGATCGCGAAGAAGGGTTATTACCCCATGCCGGAGAATGTACTGCGCACCGGCGGTGGCGTGACCAACACGACCGCTCCGCGGTAATACGGACGCATGCCGCTGATCTTTGAGGCGAACGCCGTCCTCGGGCTGTTGGCTGCGGTACTGTGGGGTGGTGGCGATTTTGCCGGCTCCATTGCGGTCAAGCGGTTTGGCGGCAATGTTCGTGGAGCACTGATCGTTGTCGTTGTTGGGCACATTCTTAGCCTGCTGCTGGTCGGATCGCTGGCGTCCGCCCGCGGCGAGCCCTTCCCGCATGGCACGCCGCTGGTTTGGGCGATCGGTGGCGGAGCGCTCTCCGGAATCTCACTTGTGGCGTTTTACATTGCACTTGCCGACGGCCACATGGGCTCCGCTGCAGCCATCAGCGGCTTGCTGTGCGCTGCCGTTCCGGCGGCAGTTTCAGGCTTCACTGAAGGTTCACCCGGCTTCCATCGGCTGCTGGGGTTCGCCTTTGCAGGGGCAGCAATCTGGCTGATCGCAAGTGCGAGCGGTCCTGGCGCGGGAGCCTCCCGAAAGGCGATGGTGCTCTCAACACTCAGCGGAATCGGCTTTGGTGTGTACTTCGTTTCGCTGAAGTATGCCGCAACGTCCGGTGTGCTCTGGGCCATGGGCACCGCTCGCATCGGCAGCGGCTTCACGGCTGCGCTGCTGCTTATCGTCGTCCTGCTGACTTCTTCCGGGCTGAAGGCTTCTGTTGAGCCGGTTCAACACTTCCGCACCTTGTCGTGGATCGTGGCTGGGGCGGCGATGGATACGGGCGGTAACCTTAGCTTTCTGGCGGCAACGCGCGCCGGACGCCTGGATGTAGCCGCGGTCTTGGCTTCAATCTATCCGGCATCGACCATTCTGTTGGCATCGTGGCTGCTGAAGGAGCGGACCACCGCAAGGCAGCGTTGGGGCATGGCGCTGGCACTGGTCGCCGTGATCTTTGTCACGCTATAGCTTGAGCGTGGAGACGTCGAGCGTTGATTTCGGATACTGCAGCTTCATGGCTTCCAGGGTGTCCGCAAGGATGCCTGAGATGGCCACGTTGCGGTACCACTTGTGATCTGCCGGGATGACGAACCAGGGCGCATGCTTCTTGCTGGTGCGTTCGAAGATGTCTTCGTAGCACGCCTGGTACTTGTCCCAGAACTTGCGCTCGGCAAAATCGCTCGCAGAGAGCTTCCAATGCTTGTCCGGCGTGTCGATGCGGGCCTTCAGGCGCTTTGTCTGCTCCTGGTGCGAGATGTGCAGAAAGAACTTCAGAATGCCAATGCCGTTATCTACCAGGATCGACTCGAACTCGTTGATCTGATCCAGATGTTGATGTGCGGTCTTATCTTTCATGAGACCGTGAACGCGCGGCGACAGGACGTCCTCATAATGCGACCGGTTGAAGATGCCGATCATGCCGCGCTGCGGCACTGCAGCATGGCAACGCCACAAGAAGTCGTGGTGCGCCTCAAGCGGTGTGGGCACTTTGAACGCGGTGACGTCGCAGCCCTGCGGGTTTACACCTGAGAAGATATGGCGGATCGTGCCGTCTTTGCCTGCCGTGTCCATTCCCTGCAGAACAATGAGCAGGCCCTGCTCAGCCCCGGCGTACAGTACTTCCTGCAGACTGTCGATCTGCTCGCGGTGCTTGTCCATAGATGCCTTTGCGGCGTCAGGACCATCGAAGCCACCGCAGTCATCGGTGGCGAGGTCCTTGAGATGAACTTTGCTTCTGGGGGCGATCCGGTAGGGAGAATCAATCTTCAACGCGGACTGCTCGCTTTCATGCAAATGCCCGTTGAGATGCGCAAAGGCGGGCAAGCGATTTTGCCGCCACTTGCCTTGAACTACTTGGTGATGGTCTCCTTGGTCTCAGGCGCGGGCGTAACGACATGCGCATCGTTCTTTGCGTCGTCGGTGACGCCCTTGAGGCCTTCCTTGAAACCCTTCAAACCTTCGCCGAGGCCTTTGCCGAGTTCCGGCAGCTTCTTGCCGCCGAAGAACACGACCACCACGAGGCCGATGATGAGCAGGTGCATGGGCTGGAACAGGTCGTTGAGCATGGAAGCCTCCAGGTGGAGCGGGCGTGCGACCCGCATCTCATCCTGCCCATTGTCGCACAAACTCGGCATTGCAATCGCGCCGGTGCAGGCACGCCGGGCGGTATATCTTTAGAAGAGCAGCACCCGTTGCGATCGCCTGAACAACGCGAGTCGCGGCAGGCCCTTGGGTGTCGCAAGCAGTGGAGGAACATGCATATCACCCGTCCCCGGCCGGTTCGCGCCGGGCTGCCCCTCGAAAGGCAAAACAACGCAGGGCACATCGTCTCAAGGCAAACCGCCTCGCACACCGTTCGCGCCGTCTTCACTGTTGCCATTGTGGCGGCCAGCGCCTTTGCCGCCGCCGCTGTCGCGCGGGCTCAGGACACCTTTCGCCCGCCACCGCCTGTCACCTACACAGAGAAGTACGAGGTCTTCGGCGGCATAAACTTTCTAAACGGCCAGGCCGGACAGAACCTGCCGAAGCGCTACAACATGGGCGGCGGCGAGGTGATGGCAACCTACTGGCTCACACCGAAGTACGGCATCGCCGCGGACGCTCGCTACGACGCAGGCACCACGCCGGTGCTGCCAGGCGCACAGGCTACCTCGCCCAGCATCCAGACGCGTCCGCTGGTCTCGCAGACGATCGGCATGGGAGGCCTGCAGTATCACTGGTTCGGCAACCAGCATGTTGGAGTCAATCTGCACGCGCTGGCAGGCGTGACCTACGGTCAGTTTGACCATAGCAACCCGGGCCTGAACACGGCCGTGTTCGACGGCGTCACGGGACTTTATAGCAACCGCACGGCGGCCATGGGCGTCGCAGGCGGTAGTCTCGACTTCAACCGTTCGGCACACCTGGCGATCCGACTGTCTCCAGAGATCGTTTTCGAACACTTCGGGACGGAGCTGCGGGAGTACGTGTACGTCTCGGGCGGCGTGATCTATCGGTTCGGTGCTCGCTAGAGCTGCCGCCGTCCGAATGGTTAGAAGAGGGTCTTGCAAGCCTGTAACAGCATTCCGCATGAAGCTTTCTGGCTGGGATGCGTAGCTTCGCTCAGGATGACGGTCCAACAAAGAAGCCGCAGAGATGATCTCTGCGGCTTCTTTCTATCTCCCGGATTCCAATTACATCGTCTGCATAAACTCAGCCGACACCGGGTTTTCATACGGAGAGATATCCCGCGTCACGACCGTCAGACCACTCGGCGTGACGTGATACTTCTTGCGATCCTCATCCGCGTCATAGCCGATCACGGTGCCGTCTGGGATGTGGACATCACGATCGATGATGGCGCGCCGGATGCGGCAGTGGCGGCCGATGTTGACATGGGTGAAGATCACCGAAGAGTCGATGTCCGAGTAAGAGTTCACACGCACGTCCTGGGACAGGACGCTTTGCCGCACCGCTGAACCGGAGATTACGCAGCCCGGCGACACAACGGAATTGATTGCCATGCCGGTACGTCCCATTTCGCCGAACACGAACTTCGCCGGTGGGTACTGCGTCGGCCGTGTACGCATCGGCCAGTCCTTGTCGTACAGGTTGAACGTCGGCGAGACGGACGCGATGTCGAGGTTAGCCTCGTAATAGGCGTCGAGCGTACCCACGTCGCGCCAGTACAGCGCTTCTTTGCGGTTCTCATCGACGAAGTTAAAGGCTGAGACCTTGTACCGGCCAAGCAGTTTCGGCAGGATGTTGTGGCCGAAGTCATGCTTCGACTCGGGGTCTTCCGCATCAACCATCAGTTCGGGCAGCAGCACATCGGTGTTGAAGATGTAGATGCCCATCGAAGCATCAACCTTTTCTGGGTTGAAGGGCGATCGGACGCTGGTGGTCTTCGGCTTCTCCTGGAAGCCAATGACCTCGCCACTCTTGCTTACCTCAACAACACCGAAGCCGGCGACTTCATCCGGATCAACAGGCAGCGTGGCAATGGTGCAAGCGGCGCCGCTGCGGCAGTGCTGATCCAACATCAGTGCGTAGTTCATCTTGTAGATGTGATCGCCCGAAAGGATGATGACGAACTTGGGTTCCTCAGAGCCGATGGAGTAGATGTTCTGGTAGACCGCGTCGGCGGTGCCCTGGTACCAGTTTCGATTTACGCGCTGCATGGGCGGAAGAATTTCGATGAACTCACCGAGTTCGTTTGCGACCACGGGACCCCAGCCCTCGCGGATGTGCCGGTTCAGACTCAGCGCCTTGTATTGGGTCATGATGTAGACCTTGCGCAAGTCGCTGTTGATGCAGTTGGAGAGAGTGATGTCGATGATGCGGTACTGGCCTGCGAACGGGACCGCAGGTTTGGCCCGTTCTTTGGTGAGTGGGAACAGCCGTTCGCCGGCGCCACCCGCCAGCAGCACTCCAAGTGTGTCTTTCATGTCAGTTCCCCATGCAGCAAAGTCGCTTGCGCCGCAAAGCTGTGCTGCGGCAACGTCGATAGGATGCTAACAGTCCCACATGAGGAATCGCCCCGCTGACCAAGACGGCCCGGACTTAAGCCCTAATCGGTGCTCTCTTCGCCTGGTTCCGAGTCGCCTGCGTGTTCGGGCAGGGAGATCCGGAGCGACTTCAAAAAGCTGACATCGTTGTGGGTAAAAGGCTCGCCGGGGATAGTTTCATCGGCCTCATCTGCCTCGGCTGTCACTTCATTCAGGCCTATTGTGGCCTCCAGCATGAGAAGCACATCGAAGCCCTCTTCGCGTATCTCGCGCACAACGCCGGAGATCTGCTCCGATTCTGAGACGGATTCATGGATGGCCTCGCCCAGCTGACCGATCAGCTCCTTGATGCGTGCGTTAATGCGTTTATCCATGGCCACCTCTCTCCCGCTCACAGTGGTATAACACTTCGGCACCACTCCGGCCGGTCATATCTACCTTATCGCACACGGTCCCTGGTCAGACGCGTGTGTGGTGGTCGGCCCACGCATTCTCAAGCTGATGCGCGAGTTCTTGTACCGGCTGCACCCGCTTAGGACCCCATACAATCCATCCGGCAGCCGCCGCGCAGACTCCACCAATTACCAGAAACCAGCTCTTCATTCGTCTCCTCCAGCCTCTTCATGTCGCGTGAAAGGCAATTCGGATTTGGATGCAGCCGCGGCACCTGCGGTGCCCTGCAGATGCGTCGTCTCGCGCCCCGTAGAATCGTTTTATGGATCGTGTCAGGCTAGGTCGTGTACTGGGCAAAGGCGCCCGGCTTGCCGCCCGGACAGCGATGGAAGCGGTAGATGCGGCGTCTGCTCCGTCGCCCCAGCCGGATACCAGGTCGCCGGTCCAGTTACCGCCACGCCCCGGTACGATTGAAACTCCCCGGAGACCGGAACGAACACGAGTGGCGTTCTCTCCAGGCCCCTTGCGGCCCGCGCTGAACGCGGCGCGAGCAGGCATTACCGCACCGCTACGCCGAGCCTCTCGCGCGCTCTGGCACGAGCTGACAGGCAGCTTCTTTGCCCTGTTTGCCTTTTCTTTCCTGCTTGGAGTGTGGCACTCGCGGGCAAATGCCCTCAGCAGCCTGCCGGCTGAGCGGCACCGCTTTTACGGGTATTGCGCGTTGGCTGCACTGTTCAGTTACTTCGCAGTCAGCAGCTTCATGCGGGCGAGACGAGCGAGTCGCTGAAAAGCGTCTGCTCCGAGTCGGACGTCAGTTTCGCATTTGAGACGTCGGATCGCTTTCGTTCGCAAATCAAAGTTGGTCTAAACCCATGTCTCAGAAGCGAGACCTGTAGCACCCGGACCAACTCTTAGTGTTTTTTCTTTTTGCCTGCGGTTTGCTGCGCGTCCAGGTTCTGTCCCGGCGCTACTGCATCCTTCGCCGCGGGAGCGTCCGCGTCCACGGTGAAGTCGTACACCAACGGAGATTGGGACGAAGCCGTACGAGGCACAGGCAGCAACACGTACTCCCCTACTGGCAGCGGGTCGCGGGGAGTTATGCGCAGCCATCCATCCGGCAACGACTCTGCAACTGTGCATAGGACAGGCGCTGTGCAGACTGTTGCCGCGTTCACATCGGCGAACTTCACACGAGCCACGGTGCGCTGCGGGCCCGAGACCTGCGCCGCCAGCAACGCCCAGCCTGTTGGCGTGCCACGTCCTGAATCGCCCGTGTTTTCCGTGCGGTCGCTGGTGTGGATGAAGAACGAAGGCGAGGCGGAATGCAGCGGTGTGCGCGACGCAGCACCGTCCAGCGTGCCCGGGGCAGTACTGCCCGATGCTGTCAGTTCTGCATGGTGGATCGGTACTAAGACCTGCTTGCCCCCGACCGTATCCAACGCCCACGGCACATTGCCGTTCGGGATGCGCAGGCCCGGAGCGACAATCAACTCGCCGTTCGAGATGAAGTAGTTGCCGCTGTGCGCGGGCGGCGCCGCAAGAGCAGGGGGCGGAGGTGCGGCGGAGCGATCTGCCGTTTGCGCCGGCATACGGAGGTTCATCAACAGAACTGCCGCAGCGCCGACGGACGACAAAACTCGCATGTGCAACGTACCCGGGCATTCGATGCACGCAGACCCGCTCGCGATACCATCGAAATCGGCGGGACGTGAATCAGGGTTCCGCGATACAACGCTCCAAGGCAGGCCTCATGTCCGACTCTTCTTCCGCTCTTCGCCGCACCGCACTCTTCGCAACACACAAGGCGCTGGGCGCAAAGATGGTTGATTTCGGCGGATGGGAGATGCCCGTGGAATACAGCGGCCTGGTCGCTGAACATCACGCCGTCCGCACTGCCGTCGGCGTGTTCGACGTATCGCACATGGGCTGCATTCAGCTGCGCGGACCGGGATCGCTCGATGCCGTCCAGAAGCTGCTGATGAACGATGCCAGCAAGCTGCAGATCGGTCAGGCCCATTACTCTGCCATGCTGACGCCCGAGGGCACCTTTGTCGATGACGTGGTCTTGCACAAGCTTAGCGAGAACGACTACCTGATCGTCATCAACGCGGGCACGCGCGAGAAGGACATTCAGTGGGTTCGCAGGACGATTGGCGGCATGCCGTCGGTTCACATCAACGATTTCAGCGACATGTACACGCAGATCGCGATTCAGGGTCCGCGCGCAGAGGAAACGCTGCAGAAGCTGACCGACACGAACCTGTCCACAATCAAAAACTACTGGTTTACCTGGGGTAAGGTCGCTGGCTTCTATAACGTGCTGATCGCCCGCACGGGTTACACCGGGGAAGATGGCTTTGAGATCTACGTGCCGAGTGACGAGGCAACGAGCGCAAGCGTATGGAAGCAGGTGTTCGACGCAGGCAAGGAGTTCGGCATTGTGCCCGCAGGCCTGGGAGCGCGCAACACGCTGCGGCTAGAGGCGAGCATGGCTCTCTACGGCCATGAGATCTCCGACGAGATCAACGTCTTCGAAGCAGGTCTCAACCGCTACTGCAAGCTGGACAAGGAAGCGGACTTTATCGGCAAGCAGGCACTGCTGGCTGCCTGTGCAAGCGAGCCTGCCCGCAAGCTTGTCGGCCTTGAGATGATTGACCGCGGCATCGCTCGGGATGCCTATCCCGTCCACACGCTTGAGGGCGAAGAGATCGGCGTGGTCACCAGCGGATCTCCGTCGCCGACCCTCAAGAAAAACATCGCCATGGCCTTCGTCCCGCCTGCAGAAGCGACGCTGGACAACGTGGTCACAGTCGCGATTCGCGGCAACCTGGTCAAGGCCAAGGTGATTTCGATGCCCTTCTACAAGCGGGTTCGCAAGCCGGCTGCTGCACCGCAGGCTTAAGCTTCACTCCAACTGCCCTGTGCCTTCAAATGATCTGTAGCAAGGGAGGGAGCGGCGAGGCGAAGAACTAAGCCTGTTCCGTCTTGGCCTTTGCAGCGAGCCCAATGTTCTTCAGTCCCGCGCGCAACGCGGCCCGCTGCTCGGGGCACACACCCTGCATGATGCCTTCGAGATCTTCGACATGCTGCGTGAAGATCTTGCGTATCAGCTTGCGTCCGCAGGTGGTCAGTTCCACGGTGCGAACTCGGCGGTCCCCTTCTGTCGGGCAACTACGCGTGACGAAGCCCTGGCGAGCCAGCCGGTCGACTGCTGCCGTCATGGAAGGATTCGCCAACAGCACCTTCTCACCAATCTGCGACATGCTCATGGGCCCCTTATGCAGCAGCGCCTCGAGGATCATGAAGTCGCTCATGCCGATGCCCATCTCTGCCATGCTGCTCTCGACGTACACCTGCATTGACCGGTAGGCTTTGGCCATCACCAGCCATAGACTGGCTGCGCTGGTTCCATCTCCGACAAGCTGTTCGCCTTCCGCTGGCTCAGCCATCGTGCAGCACCTTCTCTCGATTGTTTCGCTTGCCCAAACAGATTATCGGAATGCCTGCTCCAGCAACACGCGCGCATCACTTATCTCTTCAGCACTTACGGTGTGGGGACGACCGGGGTAACGGCGCATGGTGACCTGCGCTCCCATACGCGAAAGTTCGTCGGCGGTCTGCTGTACGCGGACCCATGGAACATGTGGATCGGGATCGCCGCTGCTCAACAGCACAGGCGTACCTGCAAGATTACCTGCATGCGTCAGGTCACTTCCAGGCGGTCCAACCAACCCGCCCGTGAAGGCGATCACGCCGGCAAAGCGCGCCGGGTGCGATGCGACAAACTCCGTCGAAAGGCACGCCCCCTGGGAAAATCCGCAGATCACGATCTGCGCGCGCGTCATGCCCGCGCTTTGGAGCGAGCGTACGATCTGCTCGACGCGGTCGAGAGCCGAGGTGAGCCAAGGCTCGTTCTGCTCTCGGGGCGCAAGAAATGACTGCGGATACCACGTGCTGCCGGCCCCCTGGGGTGCAAGGTACGCCACGCCGGGCTGTTCAAGCGGCGATGCGAGCGAGAGAATGTCGCCGGCCGAGGCGCCGCGGCCGTGCAGCAGGATCACCGCTCCGGTCGCGACGTCGAGCGAAGCACCCGCATGCAGCAGTTCCCCTGCGGCATGCGGATTGTTTACCGTTGCTCCCCTCATGCCAGCACCGCCTTGTGCAGTGTGAGCGGTGCTAGCCGCCTCTCAAGCTGGGCGCGTTGCGGCTCGAGCCATGCAGGAACCTTCAGCGCTTCGCCAAGCGTTTCGATCGGCTCATCAACGGCGAATCCGGGTGTGTCCGTCGCCATCTCAAACAGCACGCCTCCCGGTTCGCGGAAATAGATAGAGTGGAAGTAGTCGCGGTCCTGCACGGTGGTGACGGACAGCCGCTGTGCGATGACGTCGCGCCACGCCAGTTGCGATGCGTCGTTCGGCGTGCGGAAGGCAACGTGATGCACCGACCCTGCGCCGCTGCGACCATGGCTCGCTTTCGGGTCGATCACCACGTCAATGTGGTTGCCCAGCGCACTGCCGTTCGGCGCGGCGAAGCGGATGCGGTTCCCTTCGATGCCGATCTGCTCAAGGCCCATCCAGCCAAGCGTCTCGGCGGTTGCCCTTGCGTCGCGCTGCAGCATGGTGACACCGAAGAAGCCGCGGATCGAGTGCTCTTCAGGAACATCTGCCGTGCGGGGAGCTTTGCTGGCCAGGGGCGCGTCGCTTGTCCCGACGATCTCAAGCTTCATGCCGTCCGGGTCGGCGAGGGTCAGAACCTCTTCGTTGAAACGCCGGCCGGTATGCTCTACCAGCACGCCCTTCGCCTGCAGACGCTGCTGCCAGTAAGCTATCGACGCGCGTGGGATAGCAAAAGCAGTGTGGGTCACTTCACCTGCACCGGCGACTCCGCGACGCGCGCCCGGCCACGGAAAGAACGTAATGATGGTGCCCGGAGAACCGGCGTCATCGCCGAAGTAGAAGTGATACGTGCCCGGGTCGTCGAAGTTGACGGTGCGCTTGACGAAACGCAAGCCGAGCACGTCGGTGTAGAAGTCCAGATTCCGCTGCGGATCGGATGCGATTGCCGTGACATGATGCAGACCAACGATGGATTCCATGTTGCCCTCCGTATGAATTGATTCGATATCGAACCAAGCGATTCATCATGCACCGCTATCCTGGGCGGAGCGAAACATCCCATGACGCTCCGCTGCTACACCGCCGCTAAATAGTAAGGCCGAAAGGTTCAGGATGTGGTGTCGGGCGGAACGCGTGCGGGGTCGCTCGCTTTGCTCAGGATGACGGATGGGAGGGAAGACCGTGTGCAAGTTGCCCTGCCCGACTGCACGCGATATGGTTCCGCCATGGTGTTTCTGCCCCCCTCGCGCGCGTTCAGCCTGCTGCTGGCTTTCATCCTTTGTGGCTGCTCGATGCACGCGCAGGACGTGGTCGACCTGGTCAACCCAATGATCGGGACGGGGCACGGGCCAATCGGCTATGGGGGCACCATGCCGTTTGTGACTGCGCCGTTTGGCATGACGAACTGGACCGCGCAGACGCGGCAGAATCGTCTGAGCGTCACCTCGTACGAGTACAGCGACACCACGATCCAAGGCTTCATGGGGACGCACCAGCCGGCCATCTGGATGGGCGATTTCGGCTATGTGACTCTGATGCCTGAGGTCGGCGCGCTCAAGACCGAACCGCAGGCGCGGGCGCTTGCGTTCAGTCACTCGCACGAGGTCTCCCATCCGGACTATTACTTCGTCGATCTGGCAACAACCATGAATGGCCGTAAGGAGCAGATTGGTGGTGCAAACGCCGTCATTCACGCGGAGATGACCGCCACGGAACGCTGTGCGTACCTGCGCTTCACGTTCCCCCAGGGCGCGCAGCCACGCATCCTGCTGGAGGCCTCACGGCCAGGGATCGATGGCAAAGCCAGCTTCGATAAAGCGAAGAACGAGATCACCGGGACTAATCCAGACCGCATCGACAGGAACCTGGGACCGTCGGCGCTGCCGCACTTCAGCGGCTACTTCGTAGCGCAGTTCCGGCAAATTGCACAGGACGGCAGCACCTATGGCGAAGGCACCGCCGGTGCGCGTGGTGCGACCGTTACGTTTAAGCGCAGCGCCGGCCCGACCATTGTGGAGGTCCGTGTCGGCACCTCGTTCCTTAGCGTCGACCAGGCTCGCCAGAACCTGCGTGAGGAGATTCCCGCATGGGAGTTCGACGCAGTACGCGCGAAGCTGCATTCCACATGGCTCGCCAAACTGGGCAACCTGTCTGTCGAGGGCGCGACCGCTGAGGAGCAGCGCACCGTCTACACCGCGCTATACCACGCGCTGCTGTACCCGCGCGTCTTCTCGGAGGGCGGCCACTACTACAGCGCCTTCGACGACGCGGTGCACGCGGGTGAGTCCTACACCGACTACTCCATCTGGGATACGTTTCGCGCGGAGCACAGCCTGCTGACGCTGGTCGCGCCCGAGCGCATCCCCGGCATGATCACCGCGCTGCTGCAGGACTTCAAAGAGGGTGGATGGATGCCCAAGTGGCCCAACCCGGGCTATACCAACATTATGATCGCCACGCATGCCGACAGCATGGTCGCCGAAGCCATCCGTAAGGGCTTCAACGGCTTTGACCGGAACCTTGCTTGGCAGGCTGTCTACAAGGACGCGATGACGCCGCCTGACGGCGACACGACGCGCCGATGGCTGGATCGCGAAGAGCACACGCCCTACGAAGCGCGCGCCGGCCTGACCTACTACAAAACTCTGGGCTTTGTTCCGACGGACAAGACGGATGAGGCCAGCAGCCGCACGCTCGAGGACAGCTACGACGACTGGTGCGTCGCTCAGATCGCGAAGGCACTCGGGCGCGATGAGGATTACCGCTTCTTTTTGAAGCGCTCGCTGAACGATCGCAACCTGTTCGACAAATCGGCCGGTCTGATGCGCGGCAAGAGGTCAGACGGCAGGTGGGCTCCTATTGGCGGGTCGCGCGACGATCCGGGCAACCGCTCCGTCTCCGGCTGGACCGAAGGTGACGCGTGGGTCTACACGTGGGCTCCCTTCCACGACACCGCCGGGATCATGCAGCTGATGGGCGGTCCCGAAGCCGCCAGCAGGCAACTTGATCTGCACTTCAGTGGAGGCCACAACGTCCACAAGAACGAGCCAAGCCACCACTACGGCTACCTGTACGACTTCACCGGTCAGCCCTGGAAGACGCAGGCAAAGGTCCGCGAGATTGCCTACGCGGAGTACGCCCCGATTCCCGCGGGCCTCGACGGCGACGATGACTGCGGCCAGATGTCTGCCTGGTACCTGTTTACCGCGCTTGGCATGTACCCGGTTAATCCGGCATCAGGCGATTACATGATCGGCAGTCCGCTGTTCGCGAAGATGCGCCTGAAGCTTGCGAACGGCAAGACGTTCTCAGTGATAGCCGACCGCAATTCAAAGGCGAACGTCTACATCCAGACCGCAACACTGGACGGCAAACCGCTCGATCGTCCGGTCATCACGTGGGAACAGATTCAGGCAGGATCGACGCTGCATGTGACGATGGGCTCGAAGCCCTCAAAGTGGGCATCGACCTGGCGTCCCCAGGTACCGGAGAGTGCCACCAACACCAGTCCGTCAAAGTAGTGTGAGACGGTAAACGACCGCACTTTCCACCGCTTAGGCCCTCTGCAGGACAACCCGGCTTTAGAATCGAAGGTATGAGCTACCCGGCAAACTATCGCTATACCAAAGAGCATGAGTGGATCGAAGCTGACGGCGCGAACGCGACCGTGGGCATTACGGAGTACGCACAGCACCTGCTGGGAGACATCGTCTTCGTCGACCTGCCGAAGGTGGGCCAGCAACTCAGCAAAAGGTCTTCGCTCGGCTCGGTCGAGAGCGTGAAGGCTGTCAGCGATGTGTACGCGCCGGCATCCGGCACCGTGACGGAGATAAACGAAGCCCTGACCTCTGCGCCTGAGACGATCAACGCTGACGCGAATAATACCTGGCTGCTGAAGCTGACGTTGACTGATCCCGCCGAGCTGAGCGACCTGCTGGATGCCGAGGCGTACGACAAGTACGTCGCGGAAGAGTCCGCACACTAAACGCGCGGCATGCCGTGTGTGAGATGAAACGCGACAGCCTTCGCATCCCACGCGGCACACACAGCGAAACCGGGCTGCGACGGGATTGCGCGGCAGAGCATCTGGAAGGTAAAGATTATGCGCTATCTACCCAAATCGCCCGCGGATCGCGCGGCCATGCTGAAGGAGATCGGCGTCGAGTCGATCGACGACCTCTTCTCCACCGTTCCCGCCGAGTACCGACTGACCGGCGACATGAACGTGCCGCGCCAGCACA
Source organism: Terriglobus sp. (assembly GCA_965199365.1). Lineage (GTDB taxonomy): Bacteria > Acidobacteriota > Terriglobia > Terriglobales > Acidobacteriaceae > Terriglobus. Next base: position 315,177 of record CBDARC010000001.1, read on the forward strand.
GCGAGCACGAGGTAGTGGAGGCGTTCAAGCTCTTCGCCTCGCAGAACGCTACTGGCTACAGCAGCTTTCTGGGTGCGGGCGCGTATCGCCATTATCGGCCTGTGCTGATCGATTCCCTGTCGCAGCGCGGCGAGTTCCTGACCAGCTACACGCCCTATCAACCTGAAATCGCACAGGGCACGCTGCAGGCCCTGTTCGAGTTTCAGACCATGATCTGCGAGCTGACGGGCATGGACATCGCTAACGCGAGCATGTACGACGGCAGCACCGGCGCTGCGGAGGCCGTGATGATGGCCGTCCGCGTGACTGGTCGCAACGCCGCCGTAATCGCCCGCACGGTGCATCCCGAGTATCGCGAGGTGCTCGCCACCTACGCTCAGCACCAGGGCATTCCGACTAGCGAAGTCAGCTATACGAAGAACGGCCGGGTGGATCTTGACGCTCTCGATGCAGCCATCACGAGCGACACCGCCTGCGTGCTGATCCAGTCACCTAATTTCTTCGGCACGATTGAAGACGTCGCGGCCGTCGCGGAGATCGCCCATGCGAAGGGCGCGCTGCTGATTGTATCGATCGCAGAGGCGGTTTCGCTCGGCGTTGTGAAGCCGCCGGCCGAAGCTGACATCGTCTCCCTCGAAGCGCAGAGCTTCGGTGTTGCGGTGGGCTATGGCGGACCATACTGCGGCGTGATCGCGGCCAAGGAGAAGTTCTTGCGACAGATGCCAGGCCGCCTCTGCGGGCAGACTGTTGATACGGAGGGCCGCCGTGGCTTCGTGCTGACGCTGTCCACGCGCGAGCAGCATATCCGCCGTGAAAAGGCGACGAGCAACATCTGCACCAACCAGTCGCTTGTCGCGCTGATGGTGACGATCTTCCTGACGGTCTACGGCAAGGGCCTGCGCGAACTCGCAGAGCAGAATCTTGCGAAGGCTCACTTCACTGCCTTATCACTCGCGAAGGCTGAAGGAGCGAAGCTGCTGTTCGATGGCGCTCCGCGCTTTAACGAGTTCGTGCTGACTACACCTGAACCGGCAAACGAGATGAATGCCGCGCTGCTCGAGAAGAAGATCATCGGTGGTCTGTCGCTCTCGAAGTGGTACCCCGAACTAGGCGAAAACGCTTCGCTGTGGTGCGCCACGGAGCTGACCACGCGGGTGCAGATCGACGCCGTCGCAGAGGCAGTTCAGGCCATAGCCAGCAGCGTGCAAGAACTGGTGCACGCGTGAGCCTGGACACTCTCGCCGGCGAGCATCTGACCGCGGTGGAGTTTGTAGAAGACTACGTGCAACTCCATTTTGGTGAGGCGCTGCTGGTGCTCTTCGTGTGGCCGGATGTCGCCGATGCGGATGCCATCTCTGTCGCATTCGGCCAGCCCGGGTATCGCGACGCTCTCTGCTCCACCATAGGCGAGGCCGTGACCGAGGCCGACCTGAGCGAAGGCCGGTCGCTGACTATCGAGTTTGAAAATGGCACCGTCTTCGCGCTGAGCCTGCGCGCGGAAGACCTGGACACACCCGAGGTCGGCAGCTTCCAATCCACTGATGGGAAAGTCATTGAGTTCTAAGGAGGCAGGAGCATGATCGGCAGAAACCACCATTACGCCACGAGCCTGCGCTGGACCGGTAACCGCGGCACCGGTACTTCCGGCTATCGCGATTACGACCGCTCGTACGACCTTGCAGTCGAGGCCAAGCCAACGCTTGCCGGTTCTTCCGATCCGACCTTCCGTGGTGACGCTGGCAAGTGGAATCCCGAGGAGATGCTGCTTTCTGCACTCTCGTCGTGTCACATGCTGTCGTACCTGCACCTGTGCGCGGACGCCGGCATCGTCGTGCTGGACTATACCGACGACGCTGTCGGCACGATGGAACTGGGCAGCGACGACGCGGGCCGCTTCACCAACGTGACGTTGCGTCCGCAGGTGACGGTCGCCGAGGGAGCTGACACGGCGAAGGCACAGGAACTGCACCACATCGCGCACGAAAAATGTTTCATCGCAAACTCCGTGAACTTTCCGGTAGCGTGCGAAGCCGCAATCATGCAACACGCAGCCGAACTGCAGAACGCTTAGAGGCACACCCATGGCAGATACACCATTCGTAGGCACACCGCGCAAGGCAACCACGCACACCAGCCAGAACGAAGGCTTGATCTTCGAGAAGAGTTCACCAGGCAAGAAGGCATATCGCATGGACGAGCTGGATGTGCCGGCCGTCGACGCCGCGGCGCTGCTGGGCGAAGCCGTCCGCACCGACGGTCTGGGCGCGATGCCGGAACTGAGTGAAATAGAGATCGTCCGCCACTTCACGCGCCTGTCAACGTGGAACTACGCTATCGATCTCGGCATGTTCCCTCTGGGTTCGTGCACGATGAAGTACAACGGCCGCGTCAACGAGGCTGTCTCACGCTTCGAAGGCATCGCGGAGGCGCACCCGTACCAGCCGGAGTCGCTGTCGCAGGGCGCGCTCGGCATCATGAAGCAGTTGCAGGACTGCCTGCTGGAAATCACCGGCATGGACGCAATCACGCTGCAGCCAGCCGCTGGCGCGCATGGTGAATTCACCGGCATCCTGATGATCCGCGCGTATCACGAGAGCAACGGCAACGCCCGCACCAAGGTGCTTGTTCCTGACTCGGCGCACGGGACCAATCCGGCCACGGCTGCGGTTGTCGGCTACCAGGTGCAGAACCTCAAGTCAAATACTGAAGGTGCAATCGACCTGGAAGAGTTGCGCCGCGCCGTCGATGAAGACACCGCGGCATTGATGCTCACCAATCCTTCGACCATTGGCGTGTTCGAGAGCCAGATCCACGAGATTGCTGACATTCTGCATGCCAAGGGCGCGCTGCTGTACATGGATGGCGCGAACATGAACGCACTTGTTGGCAAGACGCGCCCGGGCGACTTCGGTGCAGACGTCATGCACCTGAACCTGCACAAGACCTTCTCAACACCGCACGGCGGCGGCGGCCCAGGCAGTGGTCCGGTCGCATGCAAAGCCATCCTGGAGCCGTTCCTGCCGCGGCCGACGGTCGTCACGAAGGCGAACGGATCGCTCGGCTTCGACTATGGTCGTCCGCTGTCGGTCGGTCGCGTGCGCATGTTCTATGGCAACTTCGGCATGTTTGTGCGGGCGCTAGCCTACACGCTGGCGAACGGTCCTGACGGCCTGCGGCAGACGACGGAAGACGCCGTGCTGAATGCAAACTACATCCGCGCCAAGCTCGACGGCTACTTCGATCTGCCGTACAAGACGGCTTCGATGCACGAGGTCGTCTTCAGCGACAAGCTGCAGGCGAAAAACGGCGTCAAGACGGGCGATATGGGCAAGCGCCTGATCGACTACGGCTTTCATGCGTACACGGTCAGCTTTCCAATGATCGTAAGCGGCGCCATGATGATCGAGCCGACCGAGAGCGAGTCTCGCGAAGAACTCGACCTGCTGATCGACGCGTTGCAGCAGATCGCACGCGAAGCCGCCGAGAATCCGGAGCTGGTGAAGACGGCGCCGCATACGACGCGCATACGACGCCTGGACGAAACCGCCGCAGCCCGCAAACCCGTGCTGCGCTGGCAGGGGCCGCCCCAGGCAGTCGAAGCCGACACTGCCGCAAAGGAATGGTAGGCGAATGTCCGTTTTCTGGGATCGCAAGGACGAACTTGACAAGTACGAGTTCATGATGGGCACCGCGCGGGGCCGGCTCGCCGTATCGCTCGATGTGCTGACGGACTCGCTCGCAATGGTCGGCCAGCACGGCGTTTACTGCACATCGAATCGTAACCCGATGGTGCCCGCGCTGGACCTGCAGGCGGTGATGCGTGGCATCAACGATGCGAAGGAACTGATCGCCTCCGCAATGGAAGAGCTTCGGCAGGCGAGAGAAGCCGAACGCGCCCAATAGCCCAGCCGCTGAACCTGTTGCTGGATTCGCAACGAAAAAGCCCCGGGCAGCCGGGGCTTTTCTGTCTTCTGGAAGGTGGTGCACTCGAGAGGATTCGAACCTCTGACCTACAGCTTCGGAGGCTGCCGCTCTATCCAGCTGAGCTACGAGTGCGCATGGGTAGTGTACTGCATCGGGCCCGGGCAGATGAAGCATCCGTCGGTCGGCAAAGGCAGAAGCGCCCCGGACTATCCGGGGCGCTTCTGGTGATTCGTAGGAAAAGTTAGAAGGTGAATCGTGCGATGAATTCCAGCTGCCGCGCGCCGTAAAGCGAGTTGCTGGTGCTGGACTGGTTGCCGAAGTTGTTGATCGCAGACGAGCCGATGAACGGGATGATGCAGCCCCGAAGGGTAGAACCCGTGGGGATGCTGCCGGCGGTGCAGGTAAATGTTGTACCCGCAATCGGCGTGGTTGAGGCGTTCGCGGCAAGGAACTGTGACTGCGTCGAGTTCACGCCCGTGACGATGCGGTGATTGAGCAGGTTGTAGGCGTTCGCCGAGAACGACAGCTTGGCCCGTTCAAAGATGGGTATGTCGCGGGTCACGCGCATGTCGAAGTTGTTGAAGCCGGGCAGGTAGATCGAGTTACGGCCGATTTGCGGCGGGCGCCCGGTGCTTGCAATGCCTGAGCTGGAGCTGATGGCGCCACCATAGATGTTGCCGCCAGAACCGTAGCTGCCGGCGCCGCCGGAGTACACCGTTCCGCTCATGCCGAGGAAGATCGGCTGACCACCTGAAGCGGTCTCGGCGCCGGCGAACTGGAAGCCGTCGACGATCTGCTTCACCAATCGGTTGCTCATGAACAGGCGGGGCTGGTACGCGAAACTCATGACGAAGCGGTTCCGGATGTCGATATCCGAGTTACCGTTATCACGCTTCAGATTGTTCGGGTCCAGCGGCTGGTCGCCACCGTAGAAGGTGCCGTTCGCGCCGCCCACCTGGCCGGTATCGGTGGCGTGTGACCACGTGTAGTTCGCCAGCACTTCGAAGCCGTTGGCGAAGGGACGGCGCACGGTGACACCAAGGCCGTTGTACCAAGTGTTGGCGATGGAGTAGCCGGTGTTATAGCCCTGCAGGGTTTGGATGATGCGGTCTGAAGTCAGGTAGACGGGAGTCGTGATCTGCTGGCTGACTACGCCGGGCGCGCTGTACACGTTGTAGGTGGCGATCCCGTGCGGCGTCTGCCCGCGTAGGTTCGCGTCGATGAAGACCGGCAGACGCATGCCGCGCGTGCCCACGTAGTTGGCTGCGAGGGACATCTTGCCCGGCAGGGCCTGCTCAAAGCCCAGGCTGGCTTCGTGGGCATAGGGCGGCACGAAGTTCGGGTCAAGACCGTGGAAGCTCTGCGATCCAAGGTTCTGCGAACCCTGCAGGATCAGCGGCGCGGGTGCACCCGCGGGGCGAAGCTGACCGCTGACGTCCGGGCCCGGAGGCGTAAACGGCAGGTTCGGGAACTGGAGACCGACGGTAGCCGCCGTCGCCGCCGTACAGGTCGACGCGCAACCGGTGTAGTTGTAGTTGACCTGAACGACGCCGTTTTCCACTCGCATCGCGTAGTAAGTAGAACCCTGGTTCAGGCCCGAGAAGATACCGTAGCCGCCGCGGATCACCGTACCTTCGTGCGGATTGAACGCGAAACCAAAGCGAGGCGAGATGCGGTTGGTGTTCTTGATGGTGCTTGAATAGTAGGCCGAGAAACCACCACCATCGGGAGCAAAGTTGGGGCTGGTCAGGCTGGTGTTGTTCTGGATGGGAGCGGGAGTGATCTGAATGTCATACCGCACGCCCACGTTCAGGGTGAACTTCGGCGTGAGTTTCCAGCTGTCTTCCACGAAGCCATCGAACATCTTCATATAGAAGTCGTCCTTACCGGCCTGGCTCGCCGGGTTCAGTTTGTCCGCAGTCTGGACGAGGCTGGTGAAGTGGTAACCGGCGTAAGGATCTGTATCGCCCGCAACGCCGTGGAAGACGTCGGCAGTGTAGTTCGCGAAGTTCGCCGCGTTCGTGGAACCGCTGTAGGCATACACGCCACCACCCTGGAAGAGGTTGATCATGACCTCGTGCACGATGTTGACGTCGCCACCCGCCTTGAAGGTGTGGCGGCCGCGCGTGGTGGAGATCACGTCCGTGAACTGAAAGCGCTTCTCGTCCGGCTCTGCCACGCGGGGCAGCGCGTTCGGCATGCCATAGGTGAAGGTACCAATCCCCACGGAGGGAGCAGGCGCATTTTCACCGGCCGTCTCAAGATCGCGGCCAAGCTGAAAGTGAATCTGGTTGACCGTGCGGTCCGACAACTGCGTGGTCACGCCCGCCACCAGGAAGCGCTCGTGGTAGGTAGTGGGGCCGTTCTGGCTGGGCGATCCGCCGCTGACCGTGTTGGCCTGGTTGTAGCCGTAGCTCGAACCGTAGTTTGCACGGTTGAAGTCCACAAACATGTCGTTCCGCTTCGAAATGTGCCAGTCGATGCGCGGGAAGAACAGGTCCTGCTTCTGGAAGCGGGTGGGCGCGCCGAAGGCGTTCGTATTCACAAAGTTGATCGCCGCCAGGCACTGCGCCGCCGTGATGAACGGCGAACACTGCGTGGGCGAAATCACGTTGGTCGATGACGTGGTACCGGTCGGCGTTGTAGTGATGTTGTTGGTGTTGTAGTAAAGCGCCTTACCCACTTTGCGGAAACCGTCATAGGTAAAGAAGTAGAACAGCCGGTCCTTGATGATGGGTCCACCGACTGAGCCGCCGTACTGCTGTTGCTGATGCACAGGCTGCGTCAGCAGGAACTGCGCTGCGGCGGTATTCGAGGTGTTGTACAGCGCCGTGAACTTGGTTTCAGGATCCAGTGCATTCAACGTGGGGTAACGGAGATAGTAGAAGGCGTCGCCATGAATGGTGTTCGTGCCGCTCTTCGTGATCGCGTTTACCTGGCCGCCTGCTGCCTGTCCGAACTCGACCGAGTAGTTCGAGGTTTCAGCCTGGAATTCCTTGATCGAGTCAATAGAGTAGACGTACGGTGCACCGGAAGAGCGGCCACGCGCTTCAGAGAACAACATCTGGTTGTTGTTCGCGCCATCGACGTAGTTCTGGTTGTAGAGGCCGCTGATACCGTGGAAGCTGACCAGACCGGTGCCACCGTCGGGTGTTACGTTCGGCGTGTTCAGAACGAATGCGCTCCAGTTACGGGTATTCACCGGCAGGCTGCTGATCAGGTTCTGATCGATGACCTGGGATACTTCTGTCTTGTCGGTGTCAAGAATCGGCATCTCACTGGACACTTGGACTTGCGTGGAAACATCTCCGGCGGACAGCGCGGCATCCACCGTGAGCGTCTGGCCGACGTTGACCACCAGGCCCTTGCGATCGACCTTGGCGAAGCCCTCACCGGTCGCGATCACTTCGTAGTGGCCCGGCTGCAGGAACTGTGCGAGGTACTCGCCCTGGCCGTTCGCCCGCAGATCGCGGCTGATGCCGGTGTCCGTGTCGATAATCGTGACCGATGCATTGGGGACGGCGGCTCCGGTGTTATCAGTAACCGTGCCGGAGATGTTGCCGACACCCGAGGTCTGCGCGAATGCGCTGGCCGCGGACACCGTACAGGCGAGTACCGCGGTCGCCCAGAGCTGGCTCGAACGAATACGATTGGTCAACTGGTTGCTCCTTGAAAACGTCTCAAACGCCGCGCACAATGCATGTCGGCGGGTAGGAATCTGCCCTTGCGTTGAGGGCGTAGCTGCGCCCGGTAGCTGTTCCCTGTAGAAACGACCGGTTTCGCAAAATGTGGAATACTTCTACGGTCAAGCAGAACTGCCTGCGGTGTCAAGCGCAGGCAGCTCAAAAAGGCTTTTCCTGGCTTGTGCGGATTAGTGCAGTTGGTCAGGGATGACGGCAAACTGCAGCAGAACGTCGAACGGCACAATGTTCAAGGTGTTCTCGTGTGTCGCTTCGAGCACAACCGGGCACGCCGCACCAGCCTGGTAGACCTGCAGCCAGCGGGCCGCGCAGACGCACCAGCGGTCGCCCGGCTTCAGACCCGGGAACCCATATTGCGGCATAGGCGTGATCAGATCGTTACCCAGGTGCTTCGAAACGGCGAGGAACTCCTCGGATACGATGCAGCAGACGGTATGGACTCCTAAATCGTCCGGCCCCGTGTCGCAGCAGCCATCGCGATAGAAGCCTGTCATCGGCTCGCAGCCACATGTCTGCATTGCCTGTCCCAGTACGTTCTTCGATTCTGCCTTGTGCGGTTCCAACTGCGGCATCTGCCATCCCCAACGCACCGACCCGGCCGCGTCTCCTTAAGTATAGTTGCCGGACCCGCAACGCGCTTCGCACAGACACCCCGAGTCTAGTACAACGAGAGCCATGCGTTACCTGCGATGCCTTTGCGTGCTGCTCCTGGTCTGCTCACTATCGCTGTCTGCCCAGCAGACCACGCCCGTTCCGCGCCAGGAGACATTGCGGCGCATGCAGGCTGGGATCGAGACACTGCAGCGCTGGTACGTGCCGCAGACAGGTCTTTACCAGACGACGGGCTGGTGGAATGCAGCGAACGCCATCACCACCTTGATCGATGCGATGCGCGCCGGCAACTCGCGCGCGAACGAGTCCGTGCTTGCAAACACCTTTGCCCGGGCGCAGATCATCGTTCCGAAAGAACAACAGGTTGGCGCACTGGCGAAGATGACCGGCGCACCCGGCTTTCTGAATAACTACTATGACGACGAAGGCTGGTGGGCGCTGGCGTGGATCGATGCCTACGACCTGACCTCGCAGCCGCAGTACCTCGTGATGGCTCGGTCGATCTTTACCGACATGTCCGGCGCGTGGGACAACACCTGCGGCGGTGGCATCTGGTGGAGCAAGGATCGCAACTACAAGAACGCCATCGCCAATGAACTGTTCTTCGCGGTATCGGCCTCGCTTGCACGCCGCGGCACCGACGCCGAACGTGCGCAGGCTGCGGAATGGGCAACGAAGGAATGGGCTTGGTTCCAGGCATCGGGCATGATCAACAACGATCACCTGGTGAATGACGGCCTCACCATCGACAAGACCGACGGCACCTGCCGCAACAACGGTCGGACCGTTTGGACGTACAACCAGGGAGTGGTCCTGGGAGCACTGACCGAATGGTCACGCGCGAGCCATGATCCTGAGCTGCTGACTCAGGCCCAAATCCTCGCGGACGCCGGCCTCAGTCACCTGACGGACGATGCCGGCATCCTGCATGACGCATGCGAACCCTCATGCGGAGCCGATGCTAACCAGTTTAAAGGCGTTTTCGTGCGCAACCTGCGGCAGCTGAACCAGCAGGTGCAGGAGCCGCGCTACCGCGCCTTCTTCGTGCGAAACGCCGCCAGTATCTGGAATACGGATCGAACACCGTCGAACGAGTTCGGCGTGGTTTGGACAGGGCCAGTCGCGCAGGTCAACGCAGGCACGCACAGCTCGGCACTAGATGCCATCGTTGCTTCGGCAGGAGACAGGTAGCAGCGGCGTTACTTTGCCGCCACCATTGCCATCTGCTGCTGGTATTCCTCGTACGGTCCCTTGTGATCGGTGATGGTGCCGTGCTCGAAGTGCCAGATGCGTGTGCCGACCTCTTCGATCAGGTCCTGATCGTGCGTGACCAGCAGTACGGTGCCCTCGTACTTCTGCAGCGATTGGTTCAGCGCGTTGATGCTTTCAAGATCAAGGTGGTTTGTCGGCTCATCGAGGATCAGCACGTTCGGCTTCTGCATCATCAGTTTGCAGAACAGCAGCCGTGCCGCCTCGCCGCCGGAGAGCGCATCGGTCTTTTTTGTGCCCTCTTCACCGCGGAAAAGCATCTGGCCGAGGATGCCGCGAATCTCTTCCGTGGACTTCTTCGGGTCGTAGCTGTGCAGCCACTCGGCGACCGTGGTTCCCTTCTCAATGGCTGCCGTGTGGTCCTGCGCGAAGTAGCCGATCTGCGCCTCGTGACCCCACTTGACGTCGCCGTGGGTGCGGATGAAGTCGTTGTCCTGCACGTCAGGGACACCGGCCAGCAGCGATTTGATGAGCGTGGTCTTGCCGGTGCCATTGCGGCCCATCAGGATGACCTTGTCGCCACGCATCAGCGACGAGGTAAACGGCTTGAACACAGGTCCTGTTGAGCCATCTGGCGCAGGCGTGTCGTAGGTCTTCGTGACCGAATCGACTTCAAGTACGTGCTTGCCGCTGGGCCGCTGCATGTCGAAGCGGATAAATGGGCGCTGAATGTTCGAGCGCGCCAGTTCCGTCGTGGCAAGACGCTCGACCTCCTTCTTACGGCTGTTAACCTGCGAGGAACGCGTACCTGCGCTGAACCTGGCGATGAAGTCATTCAACTGCTCGATCTTCTTTGAGCGCTCTTCGTTCTGGCTCTCGATGCGCGTGCGGACGCTGACCTTCTGCATGACCATGTCGTCGTAGCCGCCGGGATACGTGATGATCGTCTGGTAATCGATATCGGCGATGTGCGTGCACACAGCATTCAGAAAATGCCGGTCGTGCGAGATGGTGATGAGCGTGCCGCGGTAGCTCAGCAGGAAGTCCTGCAGCCAGTGCACTGACTCAAGATCGAGGTAGTTCGTGGGCTCGTCCAGCAGCAGCGCGTCGGGAGTGCCGAACAACGCCTGCGCCAGCAGCACGCGCACCTTTTGCCCACCCTGCAGCTCGCTCATTTTGCGATCGTGAACGGCATCGGGAATGTCGAGACCCTGCAGCAAAATGGCCGCGTCGCTCTCCGCTTCGTAGCCGTTTTCATCGCCTACGATCCCCTCGAGTTCGCCCAGGCGGCTGCCGTCGTCGTCGGTCAGTTCGGCCTTGTTGTAGAGCGCTTCGCGCTCTTCCATCGCCGCCCACAACGGGGCGTTACCCATGATGACGGTGTCGATGACGCGGTACGCGTCAAACTGGTACTGGTCCTGCCGCAGAACGCCGATTTTGCGAGGACGCACGACCAGGCCCTTCTGAGCTTCCAGCTCGCCTGTCAGCACCTTCATGAAAGTCGATTTGCCGGCACCATTCGGCCCGGTCAGGCCATAGCGGCGGCCCGAGATAAACTGCGTCGATACGTCCTCAAACAGGATCTTGGAACCGTACCGCATCGTGACATTAGAGACTGAGATCATCGTCTCTTATTTTCTCACGCCGTGAACACGCCCCGGGAGCCGCGCAACGCACGTGCCTCCTTTGCATCGAAACGCGGGTGAGCGCAGCAAAGAAGCAAGCCGCAAAAGCCCTGACGCCCGCGCAGATCAAGCGTGAGGCCGCCCGCAAAGCCAAAGAAAAAGCCGCCAGGAAGAAGGCCAACGTAAAGGCCGCACGCGACCGCCAGAAGGCCGAAGCAGCGGCTGCCGAAGAACGACGCCTGACGCATCCGATGGCCTCGTGCACCTGGCCTGACACCGATGAGAACGGCCTGACGATGCCGCCCTTCCCTGCCGACGCCATGCGGCTCGGCTTTCCCGTTAAGGTGATGGGCCGTCCCGATCTGAAGAGCAACGACACGCGGCGCTGGCAGCAGAACCCGCACCTGCGCGTCTCGCTTGGCTACCTCTGCGACATCTTTGAGTACCTGCGACAGCACGACATTCGCATGTATCGCATGGCAAGTGACTTAGCTCCCTACCACACACATCCGGACATGCCGCAGTTCCACAACATGGTGGAGGAGAGCCGCGGCGACCTGGAACACGTCGGCAAGCTGGCCCGGGCGCAGGGTCTGCGGCTCAGCTTCCACCCATCGCAGTACATTGTGCTGAACAGCGGCAACGAGACGCTCACCCAGAAATCGATCGCTGACCTGGAGTCGCAGGCCACCATGCTCGACTACATGGAGCAGCCGCCGGAAGCGATCATGGTGATCCATGTCGGTGGCGCGTACGGTGACCGCAAGACGGGCTGCGACAACTGGGTGAAGACGTGGAAGCGCCTGAGCGAGCCCGTGCAGCGGCGCATGGTGCTTGAGAATGACGATATCCGCTTTTCTGCCGCGGATGTGCTGTCAATCCACGAGCGCACCGGCGTCAAGTGCGTCTTCGACTACCAGCACCACTGGTGCATGAACCCGGAAGGGCTGCCGCTGGTGCCCACGCTCGAACGCTTCCTGAAGACCTGGCCCACCGGCGTTCGCCCGAAAATGCACTTCAGTTGCGCACGCACTGAAATGCGGGAGCTGAAACGCAAGAACCGCAAGACTGGCCTGAACGAAACCGTGCTGGTACCGCCCATCTGGACCGGCCATGCTGACTTCAACAACCCGTTCGAAACACTCACCTTCCTGCGATCAATCCAGCACCTCGAAACCGACATCATGCTCGAATCGAAAGCAAAAGATTTGTCATTGCTTCGTTTGCGGAGTGATATAGCTCGTTATGCGCCCGAACTTGCATCGCGCTACGGCATCAAGCTGGATCAACCAGTAGAGGACGCGGGCGAGATTGTTGAAGAGGATAGCGACAGCGAATCCGCTTCCTAGCAGCACTGCCAAGGAGTACACAGCATGAAGAAGTCAGCCGTCGCGATCCTGTTCCTCATTCTCGGCATGCTTGTTGTGCCGCTCGGTGCGTGGATCTACCTGAACTATGGCCACCCGCCGGTCGCAGTTGCCGATCCGTCATTTCCAATGGAGGCACAGATAGTTCATCGACCCCTGAACAACCGCATCGAACGCGAGATGGCGACCACCACCTTGCCGATCAACGAGGCCACGTTAACGGAGGGCGCAAGTGTCTACATGAGCGAGTGCGCCTTCTGCCATGGCACGCCGAGTAAAACTTCAAAGGAGGGAGCCAACATGTTCCCGGTTGCTCCTGGGCTGTGGGAGAAGCACCATGGCGGCGCCGTCGTCGGCGTCTCAGACGATCCGATCGGCGAGACGTACTGGAAGGTGAAAAACGGCATTCGGCTGACGGGCATGCCGTCGTACGTAAAGATCCTGAGCGATCAGCAGATGTGGGAAGTCAGCGGGCTGCTTTCGGTCGCCGACAAGCCGCTGCCAGATGCAGTGCAGAAGATATTGTCAGGCACGCCCACCAGCTAGAGGAAGCAGACGATCACGGAGCGACCTCGCCCAGCTGTTTCAGCAACGCGGTGACCACACCGGAGTTAATCGCACGCGCGGCTAATCCAACCCCATCGCGCAGATCAACAGCCAAGCCGCTGACCTGCAGCACGGCGGCCGCATTCAGCAGAACGATGTCGCGCCGTGGCCCCTGCTCGCCTGCAAAAATGCTGAGCAGGATCGACGCGTTCTCGTATGCATCGCCACCTTGCAGCGCGTCCTGCGACTCCGGCAGCCCGGCGTCTTGGGGGCGGATCGTGTACTGCGTCACATCGCTTCCCTTCACCTGTGCGACGATGCTTTCGCCGGACAGCGACAACTCATCGAGGCCACCATAGCCATGCACCACCAGCGCATGCTGCATATGCCCGCTGAGGGCGAGCGCCTCTGCCACCAGCGGCACAGCCTGCGCGGAATACACGCCGATCACCTGCCGTCGCGCTCCAGCAGGATTTGCCATCGGTCCGAGCAGGTTGAAGACCGTACGGAAGGGCAGCGCTCGCCGGACCGGCGCGACGATCTTCATCGCGGGATGCATGCGCGTCGCCAGCAGGAACGCAAAGCCATGCGCGCGCAACGCGGCGACTGCTGAGTCGGCGGTATGCTCGGTCGGAATGCCGAGTGCGGCCAGCACGTCTGCCGATCCGCAGCGCGACGTGACCGCGCGGTTGCCATGCTTGGCGACACGCGCACCCGCCGCGCAGGCGACCAGCGCGACCGCAGTCGAGATGTTAAAAGTGCCGCTGCCATCGCCGCCGGTTCCGCAGGTATCCACCAGCGTGTCCCGTTCCGCATCGGTCAACGGCAGCTTCAAACCGGCGGATCGCATGGCGTCCGAAAACCCGGCAAGCTCCGCCGCTGTTTCGCCGCGTTCGTGCAGCGCGCTCAGCAGCGCTGACATCTCGTTTTCGCTGAACTCACCCGTGAGCAGTGCCATCATCAGCTCGCGGGCATCGTCCATGGATAACGTATCGCCACCGTTCAAGACGCTTTGCAGCAGAATCATCGGCTCCATTCCGCTATCTTCTCGCATAGGCGTTTACTGAGCGATAAACGGACGAACGTGCGGTATCCATTTACGGGCATTGCCGCAGTCCGCTACCATTCCCGTGTTGCACCAAAGATTTCAGCCGGAGTTTGTTGCCAGATGAAGATTCACGAGTACCAGGCGAAGGAAATCCTGCGCAAGTACGGCGTTCCCGTGCCTGAGGGCGAGATGGTAACAACGCTCGAAGAGGCCGATCACGCTGCCAAGCAGCTCTTCTCGGCAGGCAACGCGGTCGTGGTCGTCAAGGCACAGATTCACGCCGGCGGTCGCGGCAAAGGGGGCGGCGTCAAGGTCACCAAGACACTCGACGATGCCAACGCTGCGTCCAAGGCCATCCTCGGCATGCAGCTGGTCACGCACCAGACCGGGCCCCAGGGTCAAAAGGTGCAGCGCCTGCTGGTCGAGGCGGGATCGGCCATCGAACGCGAGCTCTACCTTGGCATCGTGCTCGACCGCGCCACGGCCAAGCTGACCTTCATGGCGTCGCAGGCGGGTGGCATGGAAATCGAAGAGGTCGCCGCCGAGAACCCCGAAGCAATCTACAAGGAAGCCATCGAGCCCGCGCTCGGCCTGCAGCCCTGGCAGGCGCGCAATCTTGCGTTCAAGCTGGGCCTGTCGCCGGCACAGATCAACCCGGCGGTGTCGTTCATGCTCGGGCTCTACAAGGCCTTTATCGAAACAGACTGCTCGCTGCTCGAAATCAATCCCTTCATTACCACGAAGGACGGCAAGCTCGCCGCGCTCGACTGCAAGATTAACTTCGACGACAACGCGATGTATCGCCACAAGGACCTGAAGGAACTGCGCGACGTCAGCGAAGAAGACCCGCTCGAAGTCGAGGCAAGTAAGGATTCGCTGAACTACATCAAGCTGGACGGCTCCATTGCCTGCATGGTCAACGGCGCAGGACTCGCCATGGCGACAATGGACATTATCCAGTACAGCGGCGGCTCGCCGGCGAACTTCCTCGATGTGGGCGGCGGTGCGAACCAGCAGCAGATCGAAGCGGCCTTCGCCATCCTGCTCGCTGACCCGAACGTAAAGGCAATCTTCATCAACATCTTCGGCGGCATTCTGCGAGTCGATGTGCTGGCGACAGCTGTCGTTGCTGCAGCAAAAAACCTTAACGTGACGTTGCCGCTCATCCTGCGCCTCGAAGGTACCAACGTAGAAGAGGGCCGTAAGATCCTGCAGGAGTCCGGCTTGAAGTACGCAGTCGGAGCAACGATGGCAGAAGCAGCAAAGCTGGCTGTGGAAGCCGCGAAGGGGAGCAATTAATGGCTGTACTGGTAGACAAGAACACGCGCCTCATCGTGCAGGGCATTACCGGCCGCGAGGGCACGTACCACGCGAAGGGCTGCTCGGAATATTCAAAGCAGTTTGGGAATGACATCGTTGTTGGTGGTGTGACACCGGGCAAGGGCGGCACAACCCATGAGGGCTGGCCTGTCTTCAACACTGTGGAAGAGGCGTTGAAGGCGACCGGCGCGAATGCGACCATGATCTTTGTGCCGCCGCCGTTCGCCGCCGACGGCATCATGGAGGCCGTTGCCGCCGAACTGCCGCTGGTGGTCTGCATCACAGAAGGCATTCCGGTGCTGGACATGGTGAAGGCGTGGTCGGTCGTGAAGGACTCGACGTCAGTGCTGATTGGGCCGAACTGCCCCGGTGTTATTTCGCCAGGCAAGGCCAAGATCGGCATCATGCCTGGCCGCATTCACCTGGAGGGCAACATCGGAATCGTGTCGCGCTCGGGCACGCTTACGTATGAAGCGGTATACCAGTTGACGCAGCGCGGCATCGGCCAGTCCACCGCGATCGGCATCGGTGGCGACCCCATTATTGGGACCAAGCACATCGACGCGATCCGCATGTTGAACGAGGACCCTGAGACCGAGGCGATCGTGATGATCGGCGAGATCGGCGGCACCAACGAAGAGGCCGCAGCCGAGTACATCAAGGCACACGTGAAAAAGCCGGTAGTTGGGTTCATCGCAGGTCAGACGGCTCCCCCGGGACGCCGCATGGGTCATGCGGGCGCTATCATCAGCGGCGGCGAGGGTACAGCGGAGAGCAAGATGGCTGCGATGACCGCGGCAGGTATCCATGTGGTTAAGTCTCCTGCTGAGATCGGCGAGACGATGGTTCGCGTTTTAGGTAAGTAGCTGGCACAAAACGGGATGGGAAATGGCGCCAGCGATGCCCGGCGCCATTTTCTGTTTGCCCCGTGGCAAAGCCCTGTTATCGCATACTGTGCGGAGCTGCGACGCAAGCTGACAGACGGGTACCGGACACATCCATTGCACCAAATGCGCATCCATCTTAGGGTGCAGCAATTTTGCCGCCCAGGTGCTCCCAGAGTGCGAATGAGCTATGCAGGTGACAAAATCGGAGTAAGCAGCGTTCCACCCGCTTCCTTGCTGCCATACGTATCGGCGTTAAACAACGCGGCGGTTGGCATCTACTCCGTCGATCACGATGGCCGATGCACCCAGATCAATCCTGCCGCCTTGGCCTTGATGGGCTACAGGGAGGAAGAAGTCCTGGGAGCTGACATACATAAGCTCATCCACGCCACGCGCGAGGACGGCACGCCCTACCCCGTCGAAGATTGTCCCGTGTACAAGGCGCGCGTTGAAGGCAAGGCTACGCTGGATTCGGAAGAGATTCTGTGGACAAAGACGGGCAAACCTTCCCATATTGCCTGCTCAGCAGTCCCGGTTGCTGAAGACGACGAGCCTGCGGGAGCCGTTATCACTCTGTGCGACCTGTCGGAGCGCCGTCAGACCGAAGACCTGATGCGAGTGACAGAGGAAGAGCAGCGCGAGGTTCTGCGACAGCGTGATGCTGCAGCCCGCATTGAGCAGGAACTGGCCACTGAACAAGCCTCACGACATCGCGAAACTACCGTCACAGTCGAGCGCGTTGCCGCAGAGCAGATTCGCGAGCAGCAAAAACTTTCGGAAGACAGGCTGGTACAAGCTGAAAAGCTGGCGGCTGTCGGACGGCTGGCCGCTTCGATCTCACATGAGATCAACAATCCACTCGAAGCTGTCACCAACCTCCTGTACCTTGCTCGAACAGATGCGTCGATTTCACCGGAGTCGAACGCCTACTTGGAGCAGGCTGAGGAAGAACTCGGTCGCGTGACCCAGATCGTGGCACAGACGCTGCGATTTCAGCGTGGCGGAGTCAAGTTGACTGACTGCGTCCCCGAGCGGCTGATCGAGTCGGTCATCGCACTGCACCAAGGGCAGTTGCACCATAGCGGTATCAAGATCGTGCGGCAGCATCGGAGCAACGATCCGTTCCGGTGCGCGGATGGGGATCTGCGGCAGATCCTGAATAATCTTCTGGGCAATGCCATTGATGCGATGAAGCAAACCGGAGGGGCAATCACGGTTCGCACATCGCCCGGCAGGCACCCCAAGACGGGGATTCCCGGGCTGCGCATTACGGTTTCCGATTCAGGACATGGAATGAGCCGCTCTACGGCTGCGCAGATCTTCGAACCCTTCTACACGACGAAGGGAGCAAGTGGCTCTGGCCTTGGTCTGTGGATTTCGAACTCGATCGCAAAGCGCCACGGTGGCCGACTGACTGTCCGCTCGCGCACTGGAGAGGGCAACCGCCGAGGTACAACTTTCTCTCTGTTCCTGCCCCGCGTCGACTCCGACCTCGAGAAGGTCGCTTAGCCCTCAGGGCTCAAGCGAAGCAAGATAACCGGTGATTGCGACGATATCCGGCGTGGTCAGCTTTGCCACCGGACCCTTCATGAGCGCTGCTCCCGCACCATTTCTGGCTCCAGTCTGGAAGTCCATCAGCTGACGCGTCATCTGGCTCGGTGACCTGCCGGCGATCGACGGGATGTTGCCTACACCGCGAAGATCATTGCCATGGCAGGTGGTGCAGGCAATCGTCGTCTGATTGCCACCGGTCTTCACCAGCGACTCACCGCGCTCCAGGCTGCCGGTAGGCACGTAGGCGACAAAACCTGATCGCGTGTTTCGCAGCTCGGTTTGTTCGAGGTCTTCAGAGACTTCAATGACCCGATCGCCAATAGGCTCAGTTTTGTTCGCGTCAGTCACCACCAGCATGAGCGATTGGATTTTCGTCAGTGGTACGCGATCGGTCTCCACCACGCGAATCCATTTGTGCGGTTTCAGGGAAGCAAAATACTCAACGCCTGCTTTGATCTCCTCAGGAGTCGCTGCTCTCGATGTCGAGATCATGTTGTTGACCGATGCCATGTGCGGTTCTGAGCTCTTGCGGGCGCCGCTGCGGAAGTCTTCAACCTGCTGCAGCATGTACGCCTCGGGCAGACCGGCGACACTCTGGTTCTCCGGGCGACCCATCCCGGTGGGCAGGTGGCAGTGTCCGCACGCTCCGACTCCCGGAACACGGCCCTTCGCGACCACCTCCGGCATCGCTGGGTGGTCCTGCGGAAACCAGTCAGGCACCACCTGAAGGCTTGCGATCTGCTTGCGCGTGTACGCGGCCTTGCTGCCTGCGAGATGCTCGACAGGATCATCGGCAGGAGCAGCCGTAGCGGGCGGTGCAGGACCGTTCGGCGAAGCGCCAGCAGGAGTTACGGAGTATGCCCAACGCGGCAGATCAGCATGGCCAGCCGCCTGTTGCGCCTTGGTTCGCAAAGCGGCTGCACCGAACACGAAGGTTGCGGCACAGGTGGCGATGGTGACTCTGTTTCTGAACTGCATTGCGGTATGGCTCCAGCTGCGAGGCGTTGCGACAAATCTTTACACAGGAGAGCATGGATAGACCAACGCCGGCCGCGCGGAGTTTTTGATCTACATGCAACGCGGTATCCTGCAGGTGCTGTCGTGCGACTCTGGGCACTGTCTCGCACACGGCCGCAGCCCGCACATGACCATGCCGATTGCTACGTTGATTGTCGAGCTCGCCATCGAAGGTGCGCAGTCCATCAAGGATCGGCGGCAGGTGGTCCGCTCAATCAAAGACAAGCTCCGCAACGGGTTTAACATCTCCGTTGCAGAGCTTGACGACGCATCCCTGTGGAACCGGGCTACGCTCGGGATTGCCTCCATCCATGGCTCACGTGACTATCTGGACGGGCAGCTTCGAGAAGTGGAAAACGCTTTAAATCGGCTGGCAGTCGGTCTGGGCGCGACAGTACTTGACGCGCAGATTGAAATGATCGACTAGCGTGTTTTGAGCGCGGGTGGATCGGGCGGTGACGGTGGTGTTGGCGGAGCCGCTGCGACACGGCCCATCGCTCCACCCATGGCGCTGCCGAGTGCTCCCATGCCGGCGCCCATCGCCTGTCCCATCGCGCCCTGCACGTCTTCCATACGGAATCGGCCGCGCAGGTGAACGATGTTTACTTCCTTTGCCTCGGCGTTCAGGATGACCATGTCGCGTATGAAGCCCTCACTGTCGGTCTTGACGACGATGTCGTTGGTCTCTCCGTCGCTCTCATTGCGGACGATGTGTGACCAGCCGCTGCCTTCAAGCCGGCGGCGCAGGACATCGAGAT
This sequence comes from Terriglobus sp., assembly GCA_965199365.1. GTDB lineage: Bacteria > Acidobacteriota > Terriglobia > Terriglobales > Acidobacteriaceae > Terriglobus. Next base: position 334,745 of record CBDARC010000001.1, read on the forward strand.
CGCTCTTCTGATACTGACCTTTGCTGGCGAACTCGTAATTGCGCACCACGACGAAGTCCATCTTGTCCGCCATGCCTGCATAGCGGCCCCCCTTCTTACCACCGGCGAGGGCGAGCATACTCTTGTCGAGGTTGACCTCGTTGCGCTCCTTGGCATTCGCACCAAGCTTGTCAAGACCATCGAGCAGGTCATCTTTAGCCTGCGGATCGCCGCCCGGCTGCATCTCTGCAGAGCTGTCGAAGTTCCTCGTGGACCGGCCCTGTGCACCCGCCACGATCACGGTCACCATAAGAGAAGCAGCCGCAGCGCCCCTCAACAACATTTGTCTCTTCATAACGCCTCCCGTTACTTCTCTGTTCCATTCCAAAGCTGAGAAAACTTGCCTGCAGGACTGCGATCCAGCCCAATCTGCACCTGGTTCAAGGCGTGGCTGGTCAGCTGCATGGCTATATCCATCTGCGCCTGCACCGCGGCCGCTTCCCTCTCCTGCCGCTGGTGGTGGACAAACAGCGCATCGCCACCGCCGACGGCGACGATCAGCCCCGCCGCGATGCCGGCCCACCAGGCTCCGTAGGGACGCATGCGCGCCGTCATGCCCCGACGGACAGACTTCGGCGGGCGTGCCTCGCGTTCCACGATCCTCGCCATCACGCGGTCGGTAAAGCCATCGGGCGCCGGGACATGTTGCAGCTCCCGCCGCAGCTCGCTCTCCGCCGCTTCGATCTCTTTCAACTCCTTCAAATACTCATCCACGGACAAACTCCTTCAAAACCACTGAACCTTTGCGTCGCAGCAATTGCAGGCCGCGCTGCAGATGGCTCTTCACAGTTGCAACCGGATCACCGGTGGTCTTTGCAATCTCCTCCGGCGTCAGGTCCTCACCGTAGCGCAGAACCAGCGCCGTCCGCTGCGCTATCGGCAGCGACAACAACATGCGCTCCATTGCGACGCCCATGGATCCCGCGTCTGGAGCCTCATGGGAGTGGTCATAGCTGTCATCCCACTCATCCGCTTGACCTTCCGGCCTCACGCCGCGCCGGCGCAGGGCGTCCGTCGAGCGGTGCGTCGCCACCCGCCGCAGCCAGTGCCGCACGTGATCCGCACTTTCGAGGCGTGGCAGCCAGCGGTGCAGTTCCAGGAATACATCCTGTGCGACCTCTTCCGCCAGACCGCGGTCTCCAACCAGGCGCAGCGAAACCGAGAACACCATAGAACTGTGTTCCTGCACCAGGCTGCGGAATTCGTCGTCCGTTGCGGTCACGCTTGTTCCTGTTCTTCTTCTATCTATACGAGCCTTCCCTGTCCGTGGAACGCAGAAGTTTCAGCTATCCGAACTATTTACCCAATCGTGATGACCTTTGCGCACCGGCGTGATGGTGCACAGGTCTGATAACCTGATTTTTGCAAGGAACGTGAGAAGACATGCCAGAACATCGCGCACGAGAACACCACCGCAACCGAGTCCAGGAAACGCTACGCGAGGAGATTTCCGTCATTATCGACGGCGAGCTGACCGACCCGCGGATTGGATCGACCACCGTAACCGAGGTGACGCTGGAACCCGGCGGCAAAAGCGGTCACGTCTACATCGCTGTCACCGGGGATGAGGCCGAGGAAGAACGGACGCTCGAAGGTCTGAAGGCCGCGCGCGGTTACGTGCGCTCGCAACTACTGGAACGCATGGGTGTGCGCCATCTGCCGGAGTTGTCGTTTCACATCGACCGTACCGAAAAGATCAATGCCCGTATGGACACCCTGCTGACGCGTATGGAAAAGCGCGATCGCCGCAGGCAGTCCGCGGCAGCGCGCGGGACTGCCTCTTCCTGATGCTGACCACGACTCCGTTCCGCGAAGCTGTTTCGAACTCTGCTGAGCAGATCGAGCTGATCCTCGCGGAGCTGCGTCGGCGCAACCGCTTTCTGGTCGTCTCGCACGCGCGGCCCGATGGCGACGCGGTTGGATCCGCTCTGACCATGTCCTCCATCCTGCAGCAGATGGGTAAGACCGTCGACGTTGTGCTGTCTGATGCTGTTCCATGGGTCTATCGCACGCTTCCCGGCGTTGAACAAATACAACGCAAAAGGCGTGTCCACGCTGCCGACTACGACGCAGCCATCATCCTGGAGTGCGACGGTATCGCGCGCACAGGGATTGAAGGGCTGGACTGCCTGTTCCTGATCAACATCGACCACCACCGTACCGGATGCGCTTATGGCGCGATCAACTGGATCGACCCGGAAGCATCTGCAGTCGCCTCGATGGTCTATGAACTGGCGCTTGCTGCGGGCGTCGAGGTGAACGCATGCATGGCTACGTGCCTGTATACCGCGCTGATGACGGATACCGGTTCGTTCACCTATCCGGGCACGTCGGCCGAGACCTTCACGCTGGCTCATACCTTGATTGCTCTCGGCGCGAAGGCCGACACCGTGGCACGTGACGTCCTGTATTCAGTTCCGGCAGCCCGCATTCATCTGCTGGGTGTGGCGCTGTCGCGGATACGCATCGAAGGCCCGCTCGCGTGGACGTACATTCTGCAGAAAGATCTCGACGAACTGTCCGCGACCGACGAAGACTCTGAAGGAACTGTCAACTACCTCATTTCCATTGTGAACGTCGAGGCTGCCGCTTTTCTGCGCGAAGTGCCCGGTTCGCCACAACGCTTTCGTACTTCGTTGCGTTCGAAATCAAGTGTGGACGTGTCACACGCGGCCACCCTGTGTGGCGGCGGCGGCCATCGCAATGCTGCCGGATGTACGCTCGATGGCCCCCTCGACGTCGCAGTCGCGATGATCCTGGAGCGACTGAGGCACGAGGTCGAGCATAAGGCGCCGCCAACCCTGCCACCACCAGACGATGCAGTTCCCGTATCGCCGTCGTTCCAACTCTGATAGCCTCAGTTGGCTAACCTACGGTGAGCAGCTACCCACAGCCCGAAGCGGCAGGTGCCGCAGAGCCGCAGCCTTTCACCTGGCGCGAGTGGCTCCGTTCTGAGAACGTTTGCTCGGCACGGGAACTTGTCGTTCTCTGTGTCATGACAGCGCTTCTCCTCTTTTATGGCCTTGTGCCGTTCCACATTGGACACGCCGTTATCTCGCGACCGGACCTTGGACTGGTTGGTGCAGACGAGCCGCGCTACGCCCAGATCGCCGAAGAGATGCTGCAGGAACACTCTGACGTCTGCCACCAGCTGCATGCGCGCGTGCTGCCCCGTTCATTGCGTATGGATGACCTGCGCGCGTCCATTCGATGCGCAGAAGCGGGCACAATCACGCCCATCCTCTACGGGCATCCCTGGCTCGAGAAGCCTGCGCTGTATTACTGGCGCACCATGAGCTTCTACAAGGAGTTTGGGCACGCCGACTGGGTGGCGCGACTGCCATCCGCTACGGGAGCCTATGCGCTGGTCTTCCTGATCTTTCTGCACATGCGTCGCTTCAGGCCCGGCGGCCACCTGGACGCCGCGTTGATCACTGCTGCCTCGGTTGCCATCATCGCCTTCGCTCGCGGCGCGTCAACTGACATGCAACTTGCCGCCCCGTTCTGCATGGGCATGCTCGGCTGGTATGCGTGGTACGAGACAGGCAAGAAGTTCTGGCTCTTCGATCTGTACTTCTTCGGCGGTCTGGCGACGCTGGCCAAGGGCCCGGTCGCGATCCTCTTGTCGCTTAGCATTATCGTGCTGTTCGTCGGCTTGCGCCGTGAGTGGCAGGTGCTTCGCCGCATGATCTGGCTGCCCGGCATCGCGCTTTTCCTGGCGATCTCACTGCCGTGGTTCATCGCGGTCCAGTTGAGGAACCCTACGTTCTATAAGTTCTTCCTCTTTGAGCAGAACCTGCAGCGTTTCGCCAGTGATCGCTACCAACACCATCAGAACCCGTTCTTCTACGTCATCGTGCTCCTGCTGGCGTTGATGCCGTGGACCGTGCTGGCTCTGCGCGCTCTATGGGACTCGGTCGAGATCGCCTGGGCGGAATGGCGCGTTCGTCACCGTCCGGCTCGCTACCTGGGTCACACACGGGCAGGGGACGCCTTTCCCGAGTTCCTTGTACTTTGGGCCTTCTTCCCCATCGTCTTCTTTTCGTTTTCGGGATCGAAGCTGCCCGGCTACATTCTGCCGGCCATCCCGCCGATCACAATTCTGACCGGAGACTATCTCTTCCGCGTGCGGCGCAACGGCCTGTCCAACGGCATGCTGATTGCCCATGGTGCGACTACTGCCCTGCTCACCTTTGTGCTGCTGCTATGCCCTCAATACATGGTGTACCAGCGCATGGTGCCGCCCGCGAGAACGCTCGTGATCGCCCTAGTGATTGCACTTGCTGTGGGTTCAGCGCTGGTTCTACTGACGAAGCGTATGGGCCTGCAGTGGATCAGACCGCTGACGCTGACGCCCGTCATGATCCTGCTCTTTTTCCTGCTGCATACCAATGGCTGGCTGCTGGACGCGAACTATTCCGCGCGGCCCGTTGCGAAGCAGATTGCAGCACTTGCGCCTGATGTTCCCCTGCTTGTGACGCACCACGTGCGCCGTGACATCGATTACGGCCTTTGCTTCTATCGCAACCAGCCGCTTCGCCACTACCTGCAGGAGACTTCGGCGACAGAGAAGCAATCTGTCATCACTGGTATTCCAAATGAAGAGCACATCCTGGTCCTGCGTTTAGACGACCATGCCTCGCTTGACCGCTTCGTCCCGGACCGGCCGCACCGGCAGTTGCTTGTCGACGAGTGGCAAGGCATCGCGGTCTATCGCATAGGCGCGGTAGGCACGTCGGTGGCGCGGATAAGAACCAACGTGGTTCCCTCCATCGAATCCCTGCGTTGAGCCGCCGCAAAGCCAGTACGCTTCTAACTGGGTGTGCTTCGCCCATTTACCGTGCTTGACCGCTATGACATCCGCGATCTTCGACTTTTCACCGGCCGCGATCTGCGCGCGCTGCTGACGGAAGAAGCACGCCTGTGGCGCCAGCGCCTGCGATGGGATTACACGTCGTCCATCGAGCTCCTGATTACGTATCTCGACTCACGCATTCTGCCTGGCTTCGTCGCTCTCGAGCGCGCGTCGGGCCTCGTGCGCGGCTATTGCTTCTCGGTCTACGAGACGCAGAAGGCGGTGGTCGGCGACGTATTCGCATCGGGAACCGACGCGGCTGAGCTCGAAGTGCTGCTGCTGAACCACCTGCTGCCGATGCTGCAGCACACGCCCGGCGTCGACCGCATTGAATCGCAGCTGTTGCTGAATAGCGAGCGCCTGCAGCCGCCGTTCGCGGAACATGGCTTCACCGCGCATCGCCGGCTGTTCCTCGAAGCAGATTTGCCGGATGCCCGCGAACTGATAGCTGAGAACAGCCTTGTCCGTAGGCCCGACGAAGCGGTGGCGCAACTGCCCCCGAACCTGAAGCTGACACGCTGGATACCGCCGCACTACCAGCCGGCGGGAGACCTGATCCATCGCTGTTATAGCGGCCACGGCGACTCGCACATCAATGATCAGTACAGGACCGTGCAGGGCTCGCTACGGTTTCTGCACAACATCGTGCGCTTTCCTGGCTGCGGGGTCTTCGACGGGGAACACTCGTGGGTCGTTCGCGATGAACGTTCGGGCCAGCTTGAGGCAGTTGCACTGGTCTCACGGGTCGAACCTGACGTCGCACACATCACTCAGCTATGCGTCGCGCCACGCCGGCGAGGCTACGGCCTGGGCCGCCTGCTGCTGCGCCACACCGCGACTCAGCTTGCGGCGGCGGGCATGCACGCCATCACGCTGACCGTGACCGAGTCGAACGCACCTGCGCTGAGACTCTACAAGAGCCTCGGCTTCCGCGAGCGCCTGCCGTTCTGCGCAAACGTCTGGACCAAGACGCGAAACTGAATGGCTTACCTGCGTTGCAACAGCGACGCGGGCCTCAATGCTTCAAAGCCCACATTCCCCAGCTCACAGCGATCGCCGCGACCACGAACAGGCCGAAGCAGAAGGCACCGAACCGGATCATCATCCTGGGCTCAGCACGCTGGGTGATGCCAAACACGATCGAAGCGAAGAACGCGTAAATCAGTAGAGCGGAGAATTGCGAGAGCATCTAGAGCCCGGCCTTTCGGCCGTTCGCCAGTGACTGCGCATCAACGGCAGCCATCACGTTCAGCAGGCCAGCAACGACGATGAATTTAGTGCCGTAGTCCGAAAGCGTGTCGCTCAGCATCGTGGCTCCGGCGCCAGTCATGCGGGCAATGGTGTACAGCCCCGCCGCGCCGATTTCACCGGCAAAGCCGAGGATGTCCAGCGGATCGCCCGTGCCGGGGTTGTAGATCTTGCCATGCAGCAGGATGCCGATGACGAACATGGCTACGACCGACACAAAGAGCAGGGCCGCGCGGATCGGTTTCTTCAGCAGCAAATGCCCAAGGCCCGGAACGAGCCATCCCGCTACCAGCACCAGCGTAGGCGAAAGCGTACTGCGCCGAACCGGAACTACCGTTGTCTGTGTCGCTGCCATTCAGTTGTTGATGATACCAGTCGCTAGATCCGCACCAGCTCGCGCTGGATTTTTCCTGTCACAACTGCACTTCCCGGATGCGTGATCATGTCGATCTCGCTGCGCACGCCGAAGCACTCCGGGCCGGGTGGCAGGTAGATGCCGGGCTCGACGGAGAAGCAGGTCATCGGTAGGATGCGGCGCTCGTCGTGCGTCTCGAAGTTGTCAAGATGCGCGCCTGCGCCGTGCAGTTCCATGCCGATGTTGTGGCCGGTGCGGTGCGTGAACCACTCACCAAAGCCTTCGCGCACGATGACCTCGCGCGCTGCTGCATCCGGCTCCCAGCCGAAAACTTCTTTGTTCTCCCTGAAGCGGCCCTGAACCAGCTCTATTGCTGCATCTCGCGCGTTTGTGACTGCTTTAAAGACGCGGCGTTCCATCTCCGTCGCATCGCGGTCGACCACACCGGTCCACGTGATGTCGTACCAGACCGCCTGCGGATCGTCCTTGAGCTTGCCCCAGATATCGATCAGCACAAAGCTGCCGCGCTCGATCTTTGACGACTTGCCTGCGACCGGCTCGTAGTGCGAATCGGCTGCGTTCGAGCCGACGCTGACGTTCGGGCCATGCTCCCAAACCAGGCCTTCCTTCGCGAGTTCGCCCTGCAGCCACTCGACCATGGCGAACTCGTCGGTGCCGCTGTCGCCGCGCGCCCGCGCGCCAATCTCGCGCCATGCATCGTCGAGAATGCGGTCGATCTTCTTCTGCGCGGTGTAGTGGGTCTCGACCTGCCGGTCGGTCAGCACCGCTTCAAATTGACTGACCAGATCGGCGGACGAGATGATCGTCTTGCCCATGCCCTGCAGCACTTCGATCGTACCGGCGTCGACCATTGCGACATACATCACGGCATTGCGCGGCGAGTACTGCATGGCGATCTTCGTCGTGCCCTGCAAGATAGTCTCGAGCGCTGACTCCATCTCCTGCCATGTGCTGTACAGGGTCCGCTCGCCGCGCAGCACATCCAGCTTGCCGGATTCGATACGGTGGTTCAGCTTGCGCGGTTCGCCCTGCGCCGGGATGAAGTAGAACCATCGCCGCGTCACGTGCATGCCCGGGTCCAGGCCAAGGATGCGGTACGCCAGCGGATCGCGCACATGGTGGTCATAAAAAAGCCAGCCATCCAGCTTTGCGTCATGCAATGCCGCCTGCATGCGGGCCAAATCCATCGCTCACCTCCGTGGAAAGAGTGCTGTTCGACTGCTTACCCTGCTCTTCATCCCATAGCAGAGATTCCTAGCTGCAAGCAGCGCATGTCACGGCTTCAAACAAGCAAGTCCCTGCGTCTCAGTACGAAGTGACAATCGTTCAATAAACTGGACTACATCACGTACACGGGCACCCAGACGTCCGTATTTTCCCAGCGTATGTGCAACTGTGTGCGCCTGCCCGAGGTCTTTTCAAAGCTGATCGACATCTGCTCCTGTAATGCAGGCATGTCGGCTCGCATCATCGGCGTCTGGCCCAGGTCGTCGTTGGCGAAGCGGTCTGTGCCCCACTGGTTCGTGTGCTTGCAGACGATTAACTGCCACGTGCCCGCCGAAGGCAGTGTCACCAAAGTGTACTTACCCGCGGGCACATGCAGCGAACCGACCATCACGTCGGCAGAAGTCACAAACGATGTGGCTTCGTTCGCCCCGGTGCGCCACCAGGTGTCATAAGGCATCAGCTCGCCCGCACCTTTGCGGCCGCGAAGGCTTGGCGCGCCATAATCGACATGGATCTTCACACCACCGTCAAGCGTCACGTCGGCAACGCGACCGGGACTGGGCAAGTCGGCGCCGCGACCGGGCTGCGCCCACGCGGAACTACAGAGCGAGAAAACGCCAGCGACAGCGAGCAACAACGCGAGCGTGCGAACAAAGTTCTTCATAGATGTCTCCTCGTTCATCAGAACGAACGGCCTTCAGAGGCTAGCAGCATTCGTTGCACCGCACCATCACTCCTGCTATGCGTTTGTCACTGCTGCAGCGCGTTTCGTTTGAACTTTCGAATCAGGTCAACAACGGTACCCGGCCACGGCCGGTCTTCCTGGCCATCGAACGTCTCGACCCAGATGCGCCTGCGACCATCGTGCACGGGCTCGTACACCGTGAGAGTGGCGAGTGCGACGTCCGCCGGGCCGAAGTCGATGCGTCCGCTGCGATCAATCGAGGAAAGTTCGAAAATGAGGTCGGGCTTGCCGCCCTTCACCATCTCTGTCTTGCCCAAGCCTTGTACAAGTTTCGTCATCTGCTGCTCTGCAAACAGCTCCATACGCGCCACGCTCACCTGCACAGTCTGCGCACGTTCAAGTCGTGCCTGAAAGGCCGGGCGATTGCAGACATAGTGGTCCTGAAACTGCAAAACGCAGCCGAGTCCGCTCGGCGGCTGCACTGGTGCCGGTTGCTGGGCGACGCAACTCAAACTGGCGATCCCACCCAGGACAGCGATACACGCCTGCAGGCGCACTTTCTGAAGCTCAAAGTTCATCTCTTCACCGCTCTATAAATGCAAGAGCCCTCGTTAGACGAGGGCCCCACAGATACGATAACGTCCGCTCAAGCGGCCTTTGGAACGTCAGGCGCTGCCTTCTTCTCGTCTTCCCTGCTCTTCTTTTCAGAGCTCTTTTCCTTGGAAGACTTCGGCTTCTTTCCTTCCTCGTTCTCGGCAGGATCACCTTCAGAAAGCGCAGCCTTCAGAAGCGGCTTGGTGCCGGCGAAGATCGCTTTCGCAGCGGCCACTTCTTCCTGCAGATTTTCATTCAGCAGGCCGACTACTTCCTTCTGACCGAGAGCCTTTGCGAGGCCGATCGCAGTGGTGTACCCGGCGATCTCGTAATGTTCTACGCGGCTGCTCGCGCCGCAGATGCCGAGGTCCTTGTTTGCGCCTTCTTCATCCTTTTCGAGGGCGTCCTGCCCCTCTTCGATCAGGCCTTCCATGCCATTGCAGTGCTGCCCGGTCGGCTTCTTGCCCAGGATGCCAAAAGCATCGCGGAGACGAACAACCTGGTTCTTGGTCTCTTCCAGATGGTTCTTGAGCAGCGACTTGACGCTTGGGTCATTCGCTCCCTTGGCCATCTTCGGCAGTGCTTTCACAAGCTGATTCTCAGCACTGTACAGATCACGCATTTCGTCGAGTAGTACATCCATCAATGCCATTCGATAGTCTCCCTGCACTGCTTGTGAGCCGCGCAAGATTGCGCAGGACTCAACGATAGGAAGAGAAAGGCCGCGGCATAGTTGCCGCGGCCTTTTCGATTGTTTGTTGATGAGGAAGACCTAAGCGCGGACCGCCGTACCGCGCTTCGCAACGATCGGCTCCATGCGCGTGTACAGCTCCTGCAGGATCTTGACACCGGCCTCCGCAGCCGCTCGGTCAGGCTGTTCATTGGTGTCGTTCCAGCCCTCGTCTTCGCCTCCGGTGTTGGGCTGCATTACTATGCCGTCGCGGCGTGCCAGCACGTTCAGACCCTTGTAGCCGATACCGTAGGTCGCCCCCTCTTGCGGGATGAGCCATGCAATCTGCCCGCGCACCGGAACGATGCTCTCATCGCTCCACAGCGCACGTGAGTCGTAGCCCGTTGAGCAGATCACGACGCCCTGCGGCAACGATGCGAATTCATTCGGCGAATGGAACTCGCGGTACTCCATGCGGCCGCCGGCAAGGTAGAACTCCTGCGTCAGCACCCTGGCGTAGCTCGCCACGTTGAAGCTCAATGAGGTACTGCGGCGAACATACTTCGTGGGAAATGGAGTCGATCCCGCCGGCATGACCTGTGGGCGCGGACCGAGGTCGTGGATACGGTCGCTGTAGCGGGCAAAATGATGTACCGCGGCCGGTCGCGCGCCCGGGTCGGAAGCGACATTCGGATCCGCCGGACCTCCCGCAGGGCGTGGCTCCGTGTCCGAGAGCTGGTAACGATCGGTCCACTCGACCGGCGTTCCAGCCGAACCAAGATAACTGTTGTACATGGCCCACGACGTGCGCGCCATGCGCTCCCATAGCACGCCAAAGTCAGCAGGAGCGTCCTCCTCGAGCGTAATGCGCGAGTCGGGTGTCCACGATCCGGTCGCCCGCACGCTGCGAATGTATGGCGCGCGCTCCTTCGCGTAGATGGTCACGTTGTAGCCCATACGCTGCGCTGTCAATGCGGCAGTCAGGCCAAGCGCGCCGGCACCGATGACAGCGCAATCGCGAACGCCCGGCGCCGCCTCCATCGCTCTGCGAACCACGACATCGGCAGAACCCCAAGAGAGGGACCACCCACTGCCGCCGTGGCCGTAGTTCGTCACAACAGGCTTGTCGCCAACCTTCACCACGTCGAAACGTGGACCCGCCGCGCGAAACGGCCGCAGGCAGACGGTAATGCGGAAGACGCGATCCAGGTCGGCGCGAATGGGCACGATGGTTCCCGGCATGTCATAGAACGGGATGCCTGGCGCGGTAGCTGCCGCAGTGACCGGCGCCAGCACACGTTTGGCGCAGCCCTGCAACACGCTAAGACCAGCGAGAGCACTGGAACCCTGCAAGAAAAGACGACGGTCCATCAGTTCCTCCTTCCGAAGATAACCATACAAAGGGTGCGGCCCACGCATGCGCGCGCTGGCAGAACAGCCAAATTGTTAGGAATACTCCTTGTTTATACCCCATGTCCCGGGCGGCGTAAGAAGCGATCGTGGTGGCGCGCTTTCCGCACACACGAGACAATAGAGGCAGGACAAGAGAAGAGATCAATGGCATTGAACGTCGGCATCGTTGGCCTGCCCAACGTAGGCAAAAGCACCATCTTCAGCGCACTTACTTCAGTCGAAGCAGTCGCGGCGAATTACCCCTTCTGCACCATCGAACCCAACGTTGGCATTGTGCCCGTGCCCGACGAGCGGCAGGACAAGATCGTCGCGCTGGTGAAGCCGAACAGCATCGTGCCCACCGTGATGGAGTTTGTCGATATCGCCGGCCTGGTGGCGGGCGCCAGCAAAGGGGAAGGCCTGGGCAACCAGTTCCTCGCAAACATTCGGTCGACCGACGCCACGCTGCATATCGTCCGTTGTTTTGAAGACTCGGAGATCATCCACGTCGCTGGCAAGGTCGACCCTATCTCGGACATCGACGTGATCAACACGGAACTGATGCTTGCCGATCTAGAGACCGTCACGCGTCGCCACGAGAAGTCCGCAAAGCTCGCCCGCACCTCGCAGGATTCAAAGATCAAGAATGAGTTCAGCGCACTGACCAAACTGCTGGAGAGCCTGAACGCAGGCAGTCCCGCGCGAACGGCAGACCTCACCGACGAAGAAAAACCCCTGGTCCGCGACCTGCACCTGATCACCATGAAACCCACCCTCTATGTCGCCAACGTGGACGAAGCGGGCCTGAAGGACGGCAACGCCCACACCGCCGCCGTCGAACAGCGCGCTAAAGAAGAAGGCAACGAGGTGGTTCGGATCTGCGGCGCGCTGGAGGCCGAGATCGCAACGCTTGACCCTGCAGAACGCACCGAGTTCCTGAAAGACATGGGACTGAGCGAACCAGGCCTGACACGCCTGATCCATGCGGCATACCGCATGCTGGGGCTCATCACCTACTTCACGTCCGGTGTGCAGGAAGTCCGCGCGTGGACCATCCGCAAAGGCACAAAGGCTCCCGGAGCGGCGGGTGTGATCCATACGGATTTCGAGCGAGGTTTCATCAAGGCCGATGCGTATAACTGCGAGGACCTCTTCCGGCTGGGTAGTGAACAGGCAGTCAAGGAAAAAGGCCTGCTGCGCTCTGAAGGCAAGGACTACGTCGTGAAGGACGGCGACATCCTGTTCTTCAAGTTCAACGTCTAGCGCATGTCAGCACACGCGAGCGGCGTCGTCATCGCGGTCTGCAGCAGTCCCGCACACGGCTTCAGCAAGCAGCCGCAGCGGGCAATACGCCTGCTTGCAGGCTGCGGTGTCGAAGGCGATGCACACTGCGGCGAGACCGTGCAGCACCTGTACCTGAAGCGCAGAGACCCGCGCGCGCAGAACCGAATGCAAGTTCACCTGTTGCAATCTGAACTGCTGGACGAACTCGCGCTGGCCGACTTCGATTTGCAGCCGGGACAACTCGGTGAGAATATCACCACGCGCGGCATCGACCTGCTCAGCTTGCCGCTGGCAACCCATCTGCACGTCGGCGCTGAGGCTGTGCTGGAACTCACTGGCCTGCGCACTCCTTGTAAACGGATCGAGGATTTCAAGCCGGGTCTGCTGAAGCAGGTGGTCAGCCGGGATGCCGAAAACAGGGTGATCGCGAAGGCGGGCGTGATGGCAGTCGTGTTGCACGCTGGAGAGGTACACGACCGCGACCTGATTCAGATTCACTATCCAGACGCGCCGCATGTGCCGCTGCCGATGATCTGAGAAACCCTTAATGTTCAAGTGATGTAACCGCGAGTCGATGAAGTTCCCATGTCGAAGTCGAAGTGCTCCGCGTGCAGCAACAGCGTCTCAAAGCCGATGCCCTTCACCATGGCATTTCAGCCGATCGTTAACGTCGCGACAGGCAATGTTTACGCGTACGAGGCGCTCGTTCGTGGGCCGAACGGCGAAGGCGCAGGATCTGTCCTGTCCCAGCTCACGCCCGAGAATCGCTACAACTTCGACCAGAGCTGCCGCGTGGAGGCGATCACGCTCGCCAGCCGACTTGGCCTGGTGGAATCAGGAGCAGCGCTCTCCATCAACTTCCTGCCGAATGCCATACAGAATGCGGCAGGGAGCATTCGGCTGACGCTTCAAACCGCCCGCGACGTCGGTTTTCCTCTCGACCGCCTGATCTTCGAGGTGAGCGAGGCAGAGCAGGTACGAGACCCAAAGCATATCCAGTCCATCGCCCGCGAGTACCACAGGCATGGCTTCCAGATCGCAATTGACGACTTTGGGGCGGGCTTTGCGAACCTGAACCTGCTGGCCGACCTGGAGTGCGGCATCGTAAAGCTGGACATGGCGCTGACGCGCAATGTTCACAGGCGGCCGCGATCGGAAACCATCGTTCGGTCTGCGATCCAGCTGATGCAGGACCTTGGGATCACGGTGATCGCGGAGGGCATCGAGACGATGCAGGAATACAACCTGCTGCGCGATTGCGGTATTCAGTTGATGCAGGGCTACCTGCTGGCGAAGCCCGCGTTCCAGGTGTTGCCACCCGTCAGCATTCCGACACGAAGCGTTCCGCGCATACATCCGCGGAAGGAGCTTACTGGCTTTCCGCTGATCCCCGCATTGGCCTTCGCCGGGCGGGCTTGAACCAGGTCAATCCTCTCCCAGGCAAGTGTTGTCTAAGAGCAACAAAGGCCGGCTTGCGCCGGCCCTTGCTGTGTTTGCGTGAGGGTTAGACCGTTGCAGGCTCAGCAGCAGCGGCTTTCTCCGCAGCTGCCTTCTCTGCCTTGGCCGCAGCGGCCTTGCGGTCCGCCACGTTCTCGCCCAGTTCGGCTTCCATCTTCTCGGTCGAGAATGCTTCGATCAGGTCGCCGACGCGGATGTCCTTGACGCCGCCCAGATCGATTCCGCATTCCATGCCGCTGGTGACTTCGCGGACATCGTCCTTGAAGCGCTTCAGGTTGGCGATCTTGCCCTTCCAGATTTCCTCGGTGCCGCGCATCAGGCGAACCTGTGCGTTGCGCTGGATGACGCCGTCGCGGACCATGCAACCGGCGATCTGGCCGACCTTGGTGACCTTGAAGACGTTGAGCACTTCTGCCCGTCCGAGATAGTTCTCGCGGAAGACCGGATCGAGCAGACCAAGCATCGCCTTGGTCATCTCGTCCTGCAACTCGTAAATGATCGAGTGCAGACGGATTTCCACATTGTCCTGGTCGGCCAGTTCCTGTGCTTTGCGCTCGGGCCGCACGTTGAAGCCGATGATGACGGCGTTCGACGCGGTGGCCAGCAGCACATCGCTCTCGGTAATCGCGCCCACGCCGGAGTGCAGCACGCGAACGCGCACTTTCTCCGTAGACATGCGCTGCAGGCTGTCGATAAGGACCTGCACCGAACCCTGCACATCGCCCTTGACGATGAGGTTGAGGTCCTTGACGCCTGCCTGCTTGATCTGCTCGGCCAGGCCTTCGAGCGACACGCGGCTGCTCTTGGCAAGCTGCGCCTCACGCTCCTTGAGCGAACGGTAGCGTGCGATTTCCTTCGCGCGATCGCGATCGGCCATCACAATAAAGGTGTCGCCTGCGTCCGGAATGCTTTCCAGGCCCAAGATCTCGACCGGTGTAGACGGACCGGCAGTCATGATGGCTCGACCGCGATCGTCGAACATGGCGCGGATTTTGCCGAAAGTGTTGCCGACGATGTAGCTGTCGCCAATCTTCAGCGTGCCGTTCTGCACGAGGATTGATGCGACCACACCACGACCGCGATCCAGCTTGGCTTCGATGACCGTGCCGACTGCCGGACGATCAAGGATGGCGCGCTGAACGTTGGTATCGGCGACCAGGCAGATCATCTCTTCCAGGCCGTCAAGGTTCGTCTTCTTCTTCGCGGAAACGAGCACGAAGGGAGTATCGCCACCCCACGTGTCGGGCTGCAGGCCCCGTTCGGCAAGCTGCTGCATGACCTTGTCGGGGTTTGCACCTTCCTTGTCAATCTTGTTGACCGCCACGATGATCGGCACCTTCGCCGCGCGTGCGTGGTCGATGGCTTCGATCGTCTGAGGCATGACACCGTCATCGGCTGCGACCACCACGACAACGATGTCCGTCACCTTGGCACCGCGTGCACGCATGCGGGTAAACGCTTCGTGACCGGGCGTATCGAGGAAGACGATCTCGCGACCATACGCAGGTGAATCCGGCTTGTTGACGTGGACCTTGTAGGCACCGATGTGCTGGGTGATGCCGCCGGCTTCGCCGCCTGCCACGTTGACTTCGTCCGTTTCGGTGGAGCGGATCGCATCAAGCAGCGACGTCTTGCCGTGATCGACGTGGCCCATGACGGTAACCACTGGTGAACGGACAACCTCGGTCATGCCGGTCGTATCTTCCAGCAGGCCCTCAATGGCCTCGTTCTCCATCTGCTCTTCAACCGTCTGGATCTGGGCGTCGGCGCCGTAAGCGGCAGCGACGTTCTTTACCAGCTCGTTGTCGAGCGACTGGTTCACGGTGACGAACACACCGCGCATCAGCAGGGTGGCGATCAGGTCCTTGCCGCGTAGTTCCAGCTTCTCAGCCAGATCCTTCACGGTGATGCCTTCCGTCACGGTGATGGTGCGCGTAATGGGCACTTCGCCGCCCATCGCGATCTGCGCTCCGCCAAACCGCGACGGTGGCGCAAAGCCCTTCATGGGCCCTTCCTTGCTCTTCTCGTAGCGCTTCTTGTGCGCCGCACCCTTCTTGGCTGCAGGACGCATACCAGGCTTCTGCGCTCCTGGTGCGCCTTCCGCTACGAGGCCCGCACCGCCGCCTGGGCGTGGGCCGCCAAAGCCAGGGCGCCCACCCGGACCAGCAAAGCCTGGGCGTGCACCGAATCCAGGACGTGCTCCCGGTCCACCTGCAGGCGGGCCGCCCGGGAAAGTGCGCGTAGGGTGCATGGGCCGGCGTGCCGCACCGGGACCGCCGGGTCCCGCTGGTCCACCCGCTGCACCTGGACCGCCGCTGTTAAACGGCTGACGAGGTCCGCTGCCAGGCGCACCGGGGCGCTGGAAGATCGGCCTGCGCGCAGGCTGTCCGGGTGCCGGAGGCGGCGCAGTGTAGGTAGGGCGTGGGCCGGTCTGCGGCATGATGACACGCCGGACCGGAGCCTCAGGAACGGGAGGCGGCGGTGGAGGTGCTTCAACCACCGGCGGTGGCGGCGGAGGTGCCGCGGCAACGGGAGTCGACGGAACAGCCGCACTCGCCGGGGGACGCGCCACAACAACACCAGAAGGCGGTGGCGTATTCCCAGCGATCGCGGGGCGTTCACCTGCGGTCCCGGGACGCACAACAACGCCAGCAGGGGGACGCGCTCCGAGCGCTGGCCGGGCCTGTGGCTGCACAATTGATGGTGCCTGGCGAACCTGCGGTACCACACGACGTGGCGCTTCACCCGATGCTGCGGGAGTTTGCGAACGCGGTTGGGCGATGTTCAGCGTAGGCATCACCGGACGGGTGATCGGCGCTCGCGCAGGCACAGCAGGAGCCACGGGCGGAGGTGGGGGGGCTGCTGCAACGACCGGCTGCTCCGCGACTGTAACCCGCGGGCTTGCGGCCTGCGGAGGGGCTGCTGGTGCGGAAGGTGCAGCCGCAGGAGCGACAACGACCGGCGCTGGCCGAATAGGCTCGTCGACCCGCTGAGGAGCAACCGCCACCACGGCCGGTCGCTCGGGTGCGACAACGACCGCCGGACGTACGGGGGGGGCCTGCTCTGCCTGACGGCGCGCGATCAAAGCGCGCGCCACATCGCCGGGCTTGGAAGCCTGCGACAGGTCGAACCTTGGCTTGGTATCTCCGCCGCCAGAGTGGCTGCGGGAGGACGTGCGACCGCCCGTCAGGTGCCGACGAACCTTCTCGGCTTCATCTTCCTCGATGGAACTCGAGTGGGTCTTCTTTTCTGTGACTCCGACCGCTGTAAGCGCGTCAAGAATGCTCTTGCTCTTGACCTCAAGCTCACGCGCCAGATCGTTGATGCGTACTTTACTCATCCGCCCTCGTTACTCCGTTACCCTCTGCTAGCTGTTCATGGCAGCTCCACTCCAGAAGGGATCTATCCCAGTACATCCATTATGGCTCGAAAGCGTGAATTTTGCGCTTTCGAAGGTCTTTTCCACCGTGCCAGGGCGGGTGGCGCAGCCTGCTGCGCCACCCTTGTCCTGCCTAACCACGGGTATTCTCGTCCGGATCGATGGTTTCGTTGCTCGTCTCACCCGATTGGGCTGCGAGATCCTCCATCGTTTCGTTGTCCATCTCGATACCTGCTTCGCGAACATCGGCATCGCTGCCGAAACCGTCGAGGTCGCTTTCGCTATCCTCGCGCTCCAGCAACTCGTCAGCCGACTCATCGACTTCGATCGGCTCTATGCCGTCCAGGCCGCGCTCGGCGATGATCGCCTCCGGTGTCTTGCTCATGGAACTCTCCTCAGTCAGGTTGCCTTCTGCGCCACCCGGCTCATTCTGATCGTCGGCCAGCAAGAGTGTCTCACCGGCTTCAGAGCCTTCACTGTCTTCTGATGCGTCGTACGGCTTGCCGTCCGCTTCGGTCGGCTCTTCGTGCGCCACTGATGAATCAGATGCGGTGTTGTTCTCTAACGACGCTGACAGCTCGCTCACGGGCTCTGCCGGACGCTCTTCGCCCTCTTCGTACTGCCCGAAGTAGTGGCGGACGGCAACCGCAATGCGGTCAACGGACTTGTCGCCGATCCCCGGCACTTCGCCCAGTTCCTCGGCTGTCATGTCGGCCAGGTGCTCGACCGTGGTGATGCCGGCCGCGATGAGCTTCTCGAGAACATGCTCGCCCAGTTCCGTGACCTGCTCGATCGGCGTCTGAGGACCGCCGGTCATGGCGGCCATGGCCTGCTCCACTTCCTGGCGCTTCTCTTCTTCGCTCTTGATGTCGATCTTCCAACCCAACAGTTTCGCCGCCAGGCGCACGTTCTGACCCTTTTTACCGATGGCGAGCGACAGCTGCGTGTCATCAACGATGACCTCAAGTTGCTTCTCACCGAGATCGGAGATCGAGACACGCGACACCTTGGCAGGCTGCAGGGCCTTCTCGGCGAAGGTCGTGATCTCCTCCGAGAACTCGATGATGTCAATCTTTTCGCCACGCAGCTCGCGGATGATCGACTGCACACGCATGCCCTTCATGCCGACACACGCGCCGACAGGATCAACGTCCTTATCGCGCGATGTGACGGCGATCTTGGTGCGTTCGCCTGCTTCGCGTGCGATCGCCCGGATCATGACGGTGCCGTCATAGATCTCTGGGACTTCGCTCTGGAACAACGTTTGCACCAGTGACGGAGCCGCACGGCTCACGATCACCTGCGGTCCCTTGGCCGCGCGGTCGACGCGCAGCAGCGCAACGCGAATACGCTCGCCGACACTGAATTGCTCAAGCCGTGACTGCTCGCGCTTGGGCATGCGTGCCTCAGCCTTGCCGAGGTCGAAGATAACGTCCATGGGCTCAATGCGTTTGACGGTGGCGTTGATGATCTCGCCAACCCGGTGGTTGTACTCAAGGAACACGGTATCGCGCTCGGCTTCACGAACCTTCTGGAAGATGACCTGCTTGGCCATCTGCGCGGCGATGCGGCCCAGCGGCGATGTGTCCTTGTAGAAGCGCAGTTCCGCGCCTTCCTCGACTTCCGGTGCCATCTCGCGCGCCGCGGTCAGCGTCAGCACGTTGTCCGGATCTTCGATCTCAGCGTCGTCCGCCACGACAGTCTTGTAGACATAAGCGCGAATCTCACCGCTCTCTTTGTCGAACTCGCCGCGCATATTTTCCTGCGTCTTGTAGAACTTGCGCGTCGCGAGCGCGATTGCGTCTTCCACGGCCCCAACTACGATCTGCGGGTCGATACCCTTGTCGCGGCTCATCGTTTCAATTGCCTGATACAGTGCGCTTGCCATATTCCGTCATTCCTCAACCTTCTATTCAGTTGTCTTGTTCGTGTTCGTCTTTCGTTGCTGCATGCTGCCGGGCAGACACTTAGAGTTCGGCTACCAGATTGGCCTTCTCGATTTCCGAGATGGGCACGCTGACCTTTTCTGCCGGGCGCGCTTCCGCACCCTTCCTTCGCTTGCCCTTCTGTTTGACGGCGGACAGATCGAAGGTTGCAATCCCGTCTGCGAAGCTCATGCGCCCGGTCACTACCTTCGCCCCGTTGATGGGCGTGAACAGCTTGGCTGTGGCGAGAAAGCCCTGGAATCGCTCCCAATCCGCGGCGCGCACCAGCTTACGCTCAATACCAGGAGACGAGACTTCCAAGGTGTATTCTGCCGATCCGGGAACCAGGTCTTCCACGTCCAGCAACGTTCCAAAGTCCGTTGCAAATGTGGCGCAGTCCTCATGCGTAACGCCCGACAGGGCCTCCACGGGAACACCGCTCGGCAATCCGGAATCCTCCGCGGCGGCCCGAGCCTTCAGAGCCTCGCGTCCAGCCGCATCTTTCTCGACGAAGAGCCTTAGAACGCGAGTCTTGCCGGCACCTGTAAACTCGATGTCAACCAGGTCCAGGCCATGGCTCCTGGCCACACGCTCCGCTGCGGAACGAACCGCATCTATTTCCAACTTCATCTGTTACGATCCTCCCCCGCGCCTGATGCGACTGGATTGCGCGGGCCTTTCGTAAGCGCAAAGAAAGGGCGGGCCCATGGCCCACCCAGTCCTTTCGTACGAAATATCACGCGCGAAAAACTTTGCCTGCTGCACAAAGTCTAGCTCTTAACCCGAAGTCTTACAAATATTCTCAGGGAACGTGACCGGCGCTGCGCCACAATATGACATTCTTCTGCTACGGACATGACTGAAGCACTCCCGGGCGGGCAGGCGCGGTTTGAGGAGGGACGATCTTGGGGCACTCGGAAAAGCGTAGACACAGTCTTCGGGACTTTGGGGCCCTCGAGCGCAGGCAGCACTACGCAGCTCTCCCAGCGGGAACGCCTGAGGCGCCGCGTTCCACCACCATCATCTACCTCGTTGCCCTGTGCATCATTGCCGGTATCTCGATAACGTCGCACTACCTGACGAATCGCATCGTCGCGCAGCAGGAGAGCACCGCCCTGCTTGTTAACACTGCTGGCCGACAGCGGATGCTGTCACAGCGCATCATTGTGATAGCCGAAGAAATCGTTGACGGCTCGCGTGATCCCAACGTGGGTCGCAAGACGTTGGGCATGCTGGCCGACCGCATGGAGACGGCTGAGCACCAACTTACACTTGGCGACATTCCGCACGGGATGCCCGCAGCCACTTCGCCTCAACTGCGGGCAATCTACTTCGGTTCCCCGCTCCAGCTTGAACATCAGGTAAACATATTTCTCGCGCACACGCGGGCGTTTGGGCTGAAAGCGCAGGTCAGTATGGACGATCCTGATCTCCGCGCGATGGTGGCGGCGGCGAGCGGGTCCCTGCTGAACGGCCTGGACACAGCGGTCTCGGAGTACCAGGCAGAATCCGAGCACGATGTGCGTCATCTGCGACATGTCATGAGCACGTTGACAGGCATCATGCTGATCGTGCTCGTACTCGAAGCCTTGTTAATCTATCGTCCCTTGTTCAACCGCCTGACCGGCGCAATTTCATTGCTGGTGAAGGCGTCCACGACAGACTTTCTGACCGGCACAATGAATCGCCGCGCCTTTTTGGCTTTCGTGGAACGCGAACTTTCGCGGACCGCCCGGATGCAGCAACCAGTCAGCCTGCTTATGGCTGACATCGATAACTTCAAGGCGATCAACGACACGTATGGACACCCGACCGGCGACCTGGTGATCAAGCATTTCGCTGCGACCTCAGAGAACAATCTCCGCAGTGGAGATGCTCTTGGCCGGATCGGCGGCGAAGAGTTCGCGATCCTCATGCCGGGTACGTCGCTGGCGGGTGCCCGGCAAGCAGCGGAACGCATTCGTGAGCGTTTCGCCGCGATGACAGCCGCAGTCACTCCACATGGCCAGCGCGTGCTGGCTACCGTCAGTATCGGCGTGATCTGCGCGACAGAGGGCACGGTGTCGCAGATGTTTGCAGAAGCGGATGCGTTCCTCTACCGAGCCAAGCAGGGCGGGCGCAATCGCGTGGAAGCCGGGTACTCTGCGCCTCAGGTCGAGCCTGCCGTCGCGGGCGCGGAACTGGCTGGATAGTGGCCTGTCACGTTGCGCTGTCTCCCGGAGCCGCCTACAATCTCGGGAACCTATGCTGGTAAGTCCCCTGCCCGAAGCCCTGACCTTTGATGACGTTTTGCTGGTGCCTGCGCACTCTGACGTGGTGCCCACGCAGGTCAGCACCTCTACACGACTGACCGCGCGAATTACCCTGAACACGCCCCTGCTCTCGGCCGCGATGGACACTGTCACCGAGTCGCGCCTTGCGATCGCCATGGCGCAGGCCGGTGGCATGGGCGTGGTACACCGCAACCTGACTATCGAGCAGCAGGCCAGCGAGATCGACAAAGTCAAGCGTTCCGAAAGCGGCATGATTGTCGACCCGGTGACGATCTCTCCCGAACAGCCCATCGAGGCGGCGCTTGAAGTCATGCGGCGATACAAAATCTCCGGCGTTCCCGTCACTCAGAACCGCAAGCTGGTCGGCATCCTGACTAACCGCGACCTCCGCTTCGTCTCGCGTACTGACATCCCTATCCGCGATGTCATGACAAAGGACAACCTGATCACCGTGCCTGTCGGCACCACGCTTGAAGACGCCGAGCACATCCTTCACCAGCATCGTGTGGAGAAATTGCTGGTGGTTAACGACGCCTTCGAACTCAAGGGCCTGATAACCGTCAAGGACATCCAGAAGAAGCTTAAGTTCCCGAACGCCAGCAAGGATTCGCAGGGCCGACTTCGCGTGGCCGGGGCGATTGGCGCAACCGGTGACTTCCTGGAGCGAGCTGCCGCCCTGGTCGAAGAGAACGTCGACGCGCTTGCCATTGACAGCGCCCACGGGCACAGCAGTCGCGTTCTGGACGCAGTGCGCGAATGCAAGAAGCGATTTCCGCAGGTCGATCTGCTGGCCGGCAACATTGCCACGTATGACGGCTGCCTCGCATTGATCGACGCGGGCGCAGATGCGATCAAGGTAGGCATTGGACCCGGCTCAATCTGCACGACCCGCATGGTCACCGGCGCAGGCATGCCGCAGATCACCGCAATCAGCGAAGCGTATCGTGCAGCCAAAGACCGCGGCATCGCGATCATCGCGGACGGCGGCATCAAGTATTCCGGCGACGTGACCAAGGCCATCGCGGCGGGCGCAAGCGCCATCATGATCGGCTCACTCTTCGCCGGCGTGGACGAATCGCCCGGCGAGACCATCCTGTACCAGGGCCGCTCCTTCAAGACCTACCGCGGCATGGGATCGCTGTCGGCCATGGCGCAAGGCTCAGGCGAACGCTACTTCCAGGGCAAAGACGACCTGTCTGCTAACGCCGAACCGAACCGCTCACTCACCGCGCCCGAGCCCTCCATCAACAATCGCCTCGCCAAGTTCGTACCCGAAGGCATCGAAGGTCGCGTACCCTACCGCGGGCCGCTGGGCGACATGGTCTACCAGCTCGTCGGCGGCTTGCGCAGCGGCATGGGCTATCTCGGCTGCGAAACCATTCCCGAACTCCAGGAAAACGCACGATTCGTTCGCATCAGTGGCGCCGGTCTGCGTGAATCACACGTCCATGACGTCATCATCACCCGCGAAGCCCCGAACTACCACGTGGAGTAGCTGTTCAAACAACGAAGAGGGTCAGGCAGGACTGCCTGACCCTCTTCTACAGCAGCCAGGCTAGGCTCCCGCCTTGTCGTGCTGCGGGCTTGTCACTTCATGTTTGGAAGCGAGTGCTGCTTTCACCTTGGCGACATGGGTGCCATGAACACGGATCGCCTCGTGCAGAGTTTCGCCCGACACGCCGAACTCCTTGCTCCAGTAATGAATGTCTGATGCGACCTTGGGGTTGATCTCGGTGTTGCTGCTGGGGCCGTGCTCTACATTTGCGCTCATTGTTTCTCCTGCTCAGTGGATGCCGCCGATGCGCGATTGGGAGGTCTTTCAATCGCGTGGAGCAATCGTCTACAGTAAAGGTTGCCAGTCACCTTAATCGTCAGGACCTCTATGAGCCCGTTTCTCCGCTCCACGCTTTGTTCCGTCGGCGCCGCCGCGCTGACCGTTGCTGCCTCTGCACCAGCGCAACAGATGACGCTTGCGCTGGATGGTCAGCAGCCGTCGATCGTCATGCCCAAGGCCGGCATCTCGATGGACGTTACCGCGATCGATAAAACGGTGAGCCCGTGCACGGACTTCTACCAGTACGCGTGCGGCAACTGGCGCAAGAACAACCCAATTCCCGCGGACAAGACGCGCTGGGGCCGTTTTGATGAACTGGGCGAACACAACCTCTACACCGTCTATGCGCTGCTGCAGCAGGCTGCTGACAAGCCGGCAACGCCGCTGCAGGCAAAGTACGGCAACTACTTTGCCGCTTGCATGAATGACGATCTGGCAAATCAGCTTGGCGCCAAGCCGATCCAGCCCGTGCTCACGCAGATCGACGCGCTGAAGGACAAGGCGCAGATCGCAAAGCTGGTGGGGACGCTCGAGGACAAAGACGGGGCGGCACTGCTCTACGGCTTTGGCTCGGACCAGGACCAGAAGGACAGCACAAAGCAGATTCCCGAGCTGTCGCAAGGAGGGCTGTCGCTGCCCGACCGGGACTATTACCTGCAGAAAGATGCTCGCATGAGCGGCATTCGGGACAAATACGTTGCGCACGTGACCAAGATGTTCACGCTGCTGGGCGATACACCGGAGCAGGCAGCAACGGAAGCGCAGGCTGTCATGAAGATCGAGACCGCACTCGCCGAAGGTTCGATTCCGCGCGTGGAGATGCGCGATCCTGCGAATGTGTACCACATCAAGACACTGGCCGAACTGCAAGCGCTGTCGCCGGAGTACAAGTGGAGCGATTACTTCAGCAGCATTCACACGCCGGTAAACACCCTGAATGTAGCTACGCCGAAGTACTTCGAAACCATGAGCGCGCAGATCCAGAGCACGCCACTGGCTGACTTGAAGAGCTACCTGCGCTGGCACATCGTGCACGCGGAGGCAGGCAATCTCTCCAAGCCGTTCGATGACGAGAACTTTGCCTTCTTTTCACAGACGCTTGGGGGACAGAAGGAGCAGGCTCCGCGGTGGAAGCGTTGCACGCAGCAGACCGACCGCGCACTGGGCGAGGCTGTCGGCCAGGACTGGGTGGCGAAGAACTTCACACCCGCGGCCAAGGCCAACATGCAGGAGCTGGTTCACGAACTGGAAGCAGCCCTCGGCGACGACATCAACAGCCTGGACTGGATGAGCCCCGCGACCAAGGTTGAGGCGCAGAAGAAGCTCGCAGCCTTCCGCGACAAGATCGGCTATCCCGAAACGTGGCGCGACTACAGCTCGGTCACTGTGAAGCGTGACGATCGCGTGGGTAATAGCGAGCGCATTGCGGTCTTCAACGACCGGCGCGATCTTGCGAAGATCGGCAAACCGGTGGATGAAAAGGAATGGGGCATGACACCACCGACCGTCAACGCCTACTACAACCCGGCGATGAACGACATCAACTTTCCTGCCGGCATTCTGCAGCCACCGTTCTACGACTTCAAAATCGACCCTGCGGTTAATTTCGGCGCCATCGGCGTGGTGATCGGTCACGAGATGACGCATGGCTTCGACGACGAGGGCAGCCAGTACGATCCGCAGGGCAACGTGCGGATGTGGTGGACGGCAGCCGACAAGGCCGAGTTCGACAAGCGCACCGACTGCGAGGTGAAGGAGTACGGCTCGTTCGAGCCCGTCCCTGGAGCCTCGCTGAACGGCAAGCTGACCCTGGGCGAAAACACCGCGGACAACGGCGGCCTGCAGGTGAGCTACATGGCGCTCCATAAGGAACTGGCCAAGATGGGCGGCGATGCCGCGACAAAAGTAATCGACGGCTACACGCAGGACCAGCGCTTCTTCCTGGCGTATGCGCAGGTCTGGTGTGAGAACACGCGGGAAGAAACGGCACGCATGCGCGCCAAGACCGATCCGCACTCGCCCGGCCGGTTCCGCACCAATGGAGCGGTAGAAAACTCAGCAAAATTTGCCCAGGCATTTTCATGCAAGCAGGGTGATCCAATGGCACCCGTGAACGCCTGCCGCGTCTGGTAAACACAGGGAACCATCACAAAGCAGGCCCGACAGTTACCGGGCCTGCTTTCTTTCGCGGCAGTCCATCGTCTACACCGCATCGCACGTAAACCCGACGCGCCGGTAGCGCAATCGCGCCATGGCGCATACAATCGCTAGAGCATTTCACTTCCCGGAAATGGCATGGATCACGTGCGGCAGCATCGCGCCGCGTCCGAATGGGAATCGAAGGAAACACATGAAGTTGAGTGGAAGCGGCCGGTTTGTTCTGGCCTGTGCGGTATCGGTGGCCCTTGCCCTGGGAATGAGTTCATGTGGCGGCGGCACCGTTGGATACCTTTGGGTGATGGAAGGCAAGGCGACTTCAAACGGCGCCGGAAACACCATTACTGGTTTCAAGATTGATAACAACTCTGGCAACTTGACGGAGATCGTGCATTCGCCGTTCACGTCGGGCGGTCTGAACCCGGTTATGGCCGTGGTCAACCCCGGCGGACGCTATGTGTACGTTCTGAACCAGGGCGATGCAGTCAGTTCGGTCGCGCAGTTCAGTGTCGGCGGCGACGGCGTGCTCACCTTCCAGGAGGCGTTCGCGTCGCAGGGTGGCACACCCCAGTGGATGGACATCGCGAGCGGCGGCGGTTACCTGTACGTTCTCGATAACGTTTCGCCGAACACCACGACCAAGTGCGCGTCCGCGACAGGCCTGCTCAGCGTGCCGTGCGGCTCCATCACAGTGTTCGCCATCGCCTCTGACACCGGCCGTCTGACACTGGTGCAGAACCAGTCGATCAAGGTGAACGGCACCTACCTGACCTACACACCCACCGGCCCGGCGCCCACCCGCATCAAGACGACCACCTCGGGCGTCGTCGTTGTGGTGAACGGCGATCAGACCGTGTCGACCTTCCAGGTAGGCACCAGCGGGCAGCTGACTGTGAACGCGAACTCCACGCAGATCATCGATTCCCCGCCGGTCGTTGATAACATCACGTCGATCACCACCGGAAGCTCATACCTGTACCTGACTGACGGCCTGAACAACCGCATTCTGCAGTACACGGTAAGCAGTTCGGGCGTGCTGCAGCCGGTCACCGGCGGCATCGTTGCTAACACACCGATCAACGTCACGCCGGTATGGACGTACACCGACTCTGCAAGCAAGTTCCTGTACGTGCTGAACCAGAACAACGCGTCGACCACCACGAACAAGAGCAGCATCTCCGCATACACCATCCAGACCAATGGCAACCTGACTCCGCAGGGCAGCAACCTGAATCCCTATGCGGTTGGTTCCGGACCGGTATGCATGGTCGAAGATCCTTCCAAGCAGTGGGTGTACACCTCCAACCAGGACGGTACAGTCACCGGCTACCACATCAACCACGCCGATGGCACGCTGACTGTGTTGCAACACGGCTCTACCTTCCAGGCGCAGGGCAGGCCCGCTTGCCTGGTGGTCAGTGGTATTACCAGCTAAGAACGACTCCCGCGGCTTCGGGTACACCGAAGCCGCGGTTTGTACGAAGTTTGAGGAAACGCATCGCATGAAGTGGAACAACATCTGCCGGATTGGCGCAGCCTCCGTGCTCTCGCTCGCTGCCTGCCTCGGCTTTACCGCCTGCAGCCGCGATTACACCGTTGGCTTTCTCTACGTGACCTCGTCGCGCGGCACCACTGCGGCGCCCGATGGCATTTTGAACGAATACGGCATCGACTACCAGACCGGCTCGCTCATCCGTCTGGCCAGCTCAGGGCAGGACACCGGCGGTCGCAACCCGGTGGCGCTGGCGATCACAGCCAACCAGCAGGATGTCATCGTCGCGAATCACGATGACTCGAATCTCGTCGCCTTTGCCATTGGCACAGACGGTAAGCTTTACTCACAGGCGACGACCACGATCGCGGGCAGCTTCCCGACTGCGCTGGCTCTCTCCGGCGACAGCAAGTTTCTGTATGTGGCCTTCACCTATCAGCCGGGCTACACCACTGCGAACCCAGGCCCCGGTGGGATTGAGGTTTTCCCGCTCACCTTTAACAGCTCCGGTGTCGTGTCACTCGGCTCGCCTGTCGCCAACGGCTCGCTCAACTACTTCCCGCTCGGCTTCACGCCTGTGGGCCTTGCTGTGACGAGCAACGTGTCCAATACGAATGTCACTGCGATCAATGGTTCTAATTGCACCAATGCCACCTGCTCCAGCTATGTGTATGCCATCGATCAAGACGGCAACACCACCAACAACCTGCTGGCATTCAAGCGCGACTTGAGCGGTGGCGGTATCACTGCCATCGGTAATACCACCATCGTCAGCGGCCAGGGCACTTCGACGGGCTATCCTTCGGGCATTCTCGCCAGCGCAATCGCGGTGGCGCCGCTTGGTAACTTTCTGTACGTCACGGATTACAACGGCAACCAGATCATCGCGTACAGCATGGCAGCCGGCGGCATTCCGACGGCCATCACCAGTGGACCGTTCGCAACGCAGTCACAGCCGAAGGGCATTACCATCGACCCGCGCGGCAAGTTCCTGTACGTGACGAACTACAACGCCAACACGGTGTCTTCATTCGCAATCGCGGCCAACAGCGGTGCGCTCTCTGCCACAAGCAGCGGAGCATCCGCGACTGGCACCGGTCCCACATGCGTGACTGTGGAGAATGCCCTCGGCATCTACATGTACACGTCGAACTTCCTCGACAACACAGTGACCGGCCTGCAGTTGAATCCGTCTACCGGTGCGCTGGTCAACATCCGCAACACGCCCTTCCCGGCCTCCGCCGGGCCGACGTGCGCGGCTGCAATCGCGAACGGAACGCACTCCTCGCAAATCATCCAGTAGCACAGGCTGATCTGCAACAGACCAAGGCCTCGCGCAAGCGGGGCCTTTGTCCTACCTGGAGCACCCGGTGTGTTGGCGACGCTATCATCAAGCACATGCACCGCGTTGCCCTGCTTACCACTGGCGGAACCATCGAAAAGCGCTACGTGGAGCAGGCCGGCTCCATGGAAAACACCGAGCCGCAGATGCGTCGGTGCCTCTCCATGCTGCGCCTACCAGACACGGACATCGTCCTCGAAGAGCTGATGAACAAGGATTCCCTCGTCATGACGGGAGAGGACCGTGCACTGATCGCGCGGCATGTTCTTGCCCACGTCAGCGCGGGCATCCCGGTCCTGGTCACACACGGCACAGACACCGTCGTCGAGACTGGCCTGGTGGTCGAAGAGGCGCTTGCGCATGAGTCCCAGGCGCCCAGACCGCCCGTCGTCTTCACCGGAGCGATGACACCCTTCGGCATCGAAGGTTCTGACGCGCTGCAGAACCTGACAGAGGCGCTTCTCGCAACGCGGCTGCTCACGGGCGGCGTGTTTCTCGCGTTCCACGGCGAAATCTTTCCCATCGCACACGTGCGAAAAGATCGCGAACACAGCCGCTTTGTACGCTGCTAGCGGAACACTTTCGCAAGGTAGACTAGGTATGCGTGCGGAAGTGGCGAAATTGGCAGACGCACTAGACTTAGGATCTAGCGGAGCGATCCGTAGGGGTTCAAGTCCCCTCTTCCGCACCAAGAATCCCGCACCACCAGAGAGAGCATGAGCGACAACACAAACACCGAGCCCACCCTTCGCGTCACCCAGTCCGACGACTACAACGACGTGTACGCCAACAGCGTGCAGATCCGCATGAGCGTGTGGGACTTTCAACTCGTCTTCGGCACCATGCAGAGCAACACGCCCGACGAGGTCACGTTCCTCACAAAGCAGGGCATCTTCCTGAGCCCGCAGCAGGCCAAGGCGCTGTTCAACATCCTGGGTCAGAACCTGGCGCAGTATGAAGGCACCTTCGGCGAACTGCGGCTGGAACCCCAGCAATATCAGCAGGGCGGCGGACCCGTTCCCGTTAACTAGCAGGCCGTTTCGGTTCGTAGTTCCTGTCGAGGCCCTGTCATCCCGCAGCGGAAGCGGAGGAATCTGTTTTCCTTGACCATGCGCCATCGGTCGATTGAAGGCAGATTCCTCCGCTTCGCTGCGGATGACAGAGTTTCAGGTGAGCAAACGCTATGTTGTCGAAACGCGAGGTCGTTGCTAAGTCATGGGTGAACAGGTATGACCAGGACAGCAGACGCGCCGGTTCGGCCGCCGATCTCCGTTCCGCTGCTATTCGCTCCCGTGTTTGTGTGCGTTTACCTGCTGCATTTCACGCTGCTTCGCCTGCCCTATTTTTGGGATGAGGGTGGCTATTACATCCCTGCAGCGTGGGACTTCTTTCGCCTGGGCACCCTGATTCCTGAGACGACGATGCGCAATGCGCATCCGCCGCTGCCGTCTATCCTGCTGGCTGCGTGGTGGAAGCTGACCGGCTTTCACATTCTGAGCACGCGCCTCTTCATGTGCCTGGTGACAACTGCTGCTCTGCTGGCGGTCTTCCGTCTTGGGCGGATGCTGCTGGGTGATGCCGCCGGTCTGACGGCAATGATCCTTACCGCGATCTATCCTGTGTGGTTCGCGCAGACCACACTGGCCCACGCCGACATGTTTGCCGCGGCCTTTACGCTATGGGCGATCAGCTTTTACGCCGACCGCGCTGAGTGGACCGGCAAGCCTGCGGGTAGCTCCACCGCAAACGCGATCAGCGGGGGCCTGCTGTTCGCGCTGGCCTCGCTGGCGAAAGAGACAGCCGTCGTCATCCCGGCCGCGCTATTCCTCTTTGAGCTTCGGCTGTGGGTGCTCGATGTCTCGCGTTTGAGACATGGGGGCTTGGCTAAAGACGAGTTCGATCCGAGAAGCACTTACAGTCAGAATCCCGTGAACCCACGTCTCAGAAGCAAGATGTGGGGCACACAGCGGATCGCCTGGTTAGCGGCGCTTGCCTTCCCCGCCCTGCCGCTTGCGGCCTGGTATCTCTACCACCGTGCGAAGACCGGTTTCATGTTCGGTAACCCGGAGTTCCTTCGGTACAACGCCACGGCAAACCTCTCGCCCTTGCGGATGCTGCTGTCACTGTGGCACCGCCTCGTCCACCTGACCGTACACATGAACCTGTTTGTGCCGGTACTTGCCACACTGGCGGTGCTGCTATTACCCGCGCGGGACTGCAAACCGATCCTTCACCGCGGGGCCGTGCGCCTGCTGCTTTTCCTGCTGATCACGCAATGGATTGCGTTCTCCATCCTTGGTGGGGCGCTGCTGACGCGCTACCTGCTGCCCGCGTATCCGCTGCTGCTGATCCTGTGCGTTGCCGCGTGGACGAACCGTGTGCGCTGGTGGCCTGCGATCGCGGCGCTCTCACTGCTCGGCTTCGCCATTGCCTGCGAGGTCAATCCTCCCTACCCGTTTGCGCCGGAAGATAACCTGGCCTATCGCGACATGATTGTGCTGCATCAACATGCGATCCGCGAGATGCAGCGGCGCTATCCCGGCGCGACCGTGCTCACCGCCTGGCCAGTCGCAGCAGATCTGCAGAAGCCCGAGCTGGGCTACATCCGCATGCCCATGCAGACGGTCGAGATACAGAACTTCACCGCGGAAGAAGTCGCAAAAGCTGCGGCCAACGGGGGTGCCTACGACACGGCCCTGGTCTTCTCCACCAAGTACGATCCGCCTCCGGGCGGCCTCAGACTGGGGAGTGATCGGAGCGGGTTTTATGACTACCATCGCGACCTGCGGCCACGGGAGATTGCCAGCGCGCTTGGTGGTGCAGTGGTCTGGCAGGAGGAGCGCAAAGGGCAGTGGGCGGCCGTGCTGGCGTTTCCTCGCGGTTATGACGTTCGTTGGATCGTGCCGCCCGCAGCACGTGAGCGGTGAGGCAGCTAAGTGTTCCGCGACACTATAATCGCTGCTATGTATGTGGCTCGCAGGATCCGTCGTTTACTCCTAACGGCTCTCGCGATTGCCTTTTCTTCGGTAGGCCTGCATGCCCAGGGAGATGACGCCGGCGGAAGGGTCGTGCTGGTGCTTCCCTTCGAGAACCGTTCCGGACAAGCCAACCTCGACTGGATCGGTGAATCGTTCGCTGCAACGCTGAACCAACGGCTGCGTTCAGCGGGCTTTTTGACAATCTCACGCGACGATCGGGTGTATTCACTCGATCATCTCGGTCTACCTGCCGGCTTCAGGCCTTCCCGCGCCACTACCATCCGCATCGCCCAGACACTGGACGCGCAATTCGTCCTAGTGGGCAGCTTCAATGTGAAGAACAACGAGATCACCGCGCAGGCGCAGGTGCTTGCGGTCAACAGGCTCACGTTGTCAAAGCCGATGGAACAGAGTTCTTCTTTACCCAGACTGCTTGAGGTTGAGAACAACCTTGCCTGGCTGAGCGCGCGGGAGATGGACGCGAAGTTTGCGGTGGCCGAGAACACCTTTGTGGCCGCGTCGGCCAATCTGAAGCTGGATGCGTATGAAAGCTACATCCGCGGCATCACCGCGCCGACCGATGACGAGCGACTGAAGCGCCTCAAGACCGCCGTGGAACTGTCTCCTGGCAACACCGATGCCCTGCTGGCGCTCGGCAAGGACGAGTACGCCGATGCCGACTACGACGAAGCCGCGGCAACGCTGGCGAAGGTACCCGCGGCCGACCCGCTGGCGCAGGAGGCCGGATTCTACCGCGGTCTTGCAGCCTTCAACACCGCGCACTACGCCGCCGCCGAGGGTGCCTTCGGACTGGTGAGCACCAAGCTGCCGCTGCCAGAGGTCGTGAACAACCAGGGTGTCGCGATGGCACGTCAGCACAAAGACGGAACACCGCTGTTGCAACGGGCGTCCGCTGCCGACCCGCAGGACCCGGATTACCACTTCAACGTGGCGGTTGCCCTCCGCCGCCGAGGTGACGTGGCACACGCGAAGTCTGAGATCGACCAAGCGGTCAAGTTGCGGCCTGCCGACGGCGAAGCCAGGCAGTTGCAAGCAGTCCTTGCGGGAACACAGACCGCGCCGGCCGGGTTCGATCCCCAGGAGCGCATCCGACGCACGTACTCTGAAGCTGCGTTTCGCCAGGCGGCCTTTCAGCTCGACCAAATGCGCGCAGCTCGCATCAGCACCATGCCGCCAGCACAGCAGGCCGATGAATACGCACAGGCGGGCCAGGACTACCTCACGCAGGGTCTCGTGCTGGAGGCCGAACGCGAATTCCAATCAGCCGTCGCAGCCGACCCGAAATCATCGGCTGGTCATCTCGGTCTAGGTATGGTGCGCGAGCGGTCAGGCAATGCTGACGAAGCGCGCAAAGAAGCACAGGCCAGCCTCGACACCAAGCCCACTCCGTCCGCATATCTGCTGCTGGCCCGACTGGATCTGGCTGCCAACAACACGTCGGCTGCAGGGACAGATGTAAGCAACGCGATCCGACTTGCACCGGCCGACCCTGCGGTACTCGGCATGAAGAACCTGCTGACCAGCCGAGGAGTCACGATTCCATGAACCACGCTCGTTTTG
The DNA here is from genome assembly GCA_965199365.1 of Terriglobus sp. Taxonomy (GTDB): domain Bacteria; phylum Acidobacteriota; class Terriglobia; order Terriglobales; family Acidobacteriaceae; genus Terriglobus. Next base: position 367,534 of record CBDARC010000001.1, read on the forward strand.
CGGGAGCAAGGGTCTTGGAGCCGATCGTCAGACTTTGCCTCTGTCAGCTGACCACGACGTTTGCGTTGGCCTGCCTGGCCATCTGTGCCCAGGCTCACGCGCAGCCTGCCGTTCTGCAGGTCGACCTTCACGACACGCTGCAGTCCGAGCGCGCGCTGGTGTTTGATCGTGCACTCGCTCGCGCGAACGCGGAAGGGTACGCAGCGGTCCTCATCGACCTGAGCACGCCAGGCGGCATCAGCACCGATACGGACAAGATGGTGGCCGCCATGCGCGAGTCTCAAGTGCCGATCATCGTCTGGACTGGAGCTTCGCAGACGCGCGTCTCCGGCGAAGGTTTGCGCCTGATGGCTGCGGCAGACGTCGCGCTGATGCACCCTGAGACCTACCTGACGCCGCTATGGACGGAGCACCCCCACGGGATCACCGCTGCAACGCGTGCAGCGGGTAGTCAGACCCTGCTGAATGAGCTGAACACCGCCACGGCGGCGCACGGCCGCAGCAACGCCGTCAATGGAGAGCTGGCGAGCGGCATGCATTGGTTCACCGCCACCGAGGCGCTACAGGCGGGCTTCATAGACGGACTTGCAAACAGACCCGCCGAGGCTCTGCGGGTAGCCGACGGACGCCCCATTCGGCGCGATGGCAAGACTTACATTTTGAGAGTTGCCGGCGATCGGATCACTCGCGCAGGCACCAGGCCGCAGGAGCAGCTGCTGCTGACTCTGATGAATCCAGATTTGTCGGTCCTGCTGCTAACGCTGGGTTTGCTGCTGATTTATCTGGAAGTGAATACACCCGGAACCGTGGTCCCGGGCGCAGCGGGCGTTCTGCTTGTCCTGCTCGCATTCTTTGCGCTGCACATGCTGCCGCTCAACACCTCCGGTGTGCTGTTGTGCATTGTGGCCGTGCTTCTGCTTCTTCTGGAGGCGCGCTTCTCCAGGCACGGGCTGTTTGCGACCATGGGCATCCTGTGCCTGGTGGTGGGGCTGGGAACGCTCGTGGACGGGCCTCTGCCGCAGCTTCAGGTCGCATGGGGAACTGCGGTTGGCGCAGGAATTGGCTTTGGCGGCGTAACTGCCGCGCTGATGATCCTGGGCATGGAGTCGCGCCGGGCAAAGGTAAAGACCGGATCGGATGCGATGCTTGGCTGGCTGGCGACGGCGCACACCGAACTTGCACCGGAAGGACAGATCCTTGTGCGTGGTGAACTCTGGCGTGCAAAGCTCAGCTCAACTGACTCGTTCGTCGCGGCCGGCGAGCGCGTCAAGGTGCTTCGTGCAGATGGTCTGACGCTGGAAGTCGCCGCGGTTCCGCTGACGCAATCGGCTTAGCAATCGCCTGGGACTCAAGTAGACTGTTAGCTGGTCGTGCAACACAACTGCGGCCCGAGGTTTAGTAGTTGATGCCAAAGCGGTATGCGCTCTTCTTTCTTCTTCTTGCAATGCTTCCTTCCTCCATCCGTGCGCAGGATGCACAAGCGCCAACGCACACCGCGCGCTTTCTCGCCCACTTCGATCTGGGTATCTCGGGCACGGCGTTCTTCACCAAGGACGTCACGGGCACTGTGAACGAGCCAGTTCTGGGAGCGGCTTACACCTTTACGCAGAGCACCAGCACCGCTGCCGGCGTGCTGGCCACCATTCGCGCTGAGAAGTCGCCGTACAAGGGACTGGAGCTGAACTACGGGTACGCCAGGACGACGGAAAGCTACACCTGCTGCAATACCAACCCGACGACCGGAGCTTCGAACGGCCCTTTCCAGTCGCAGGCCACCGCGTCTGAGTACACGCTCGGTTACCTCGTACGGCCGCCGCATACGATCTTTGGCTTTCAGCCGTATGTCAGCGCCGGCGCGGGTACCCTCGAGTTCAAGCCGACAAAGAACGGCGGCCAGGGATTGCAGACGCAGGCGCGCGCTGCCTACTACTACAGCGTCGGTGGAGAAGACATGATCTACGGCGATCTGCTCGGCATTCGCGCCGGTATCCGCCAGTTGATCTACCTCGCTCCTGACTTCGGCCAGAACTACCTGACCATCAAGAAGTACACCTTCACCACGGAACCGCAGGTCGGCATCTACCTGCATTTCTAGCAGCGAGAAAGCGCATCCGCTATGAGTCCGCTGTTCGACGACACAGACGAAGATGTTACGTTGCCGCGACGGGGCGATGGTGTACCCACCCGGTCTAGCCGCGAATTGGACCGAGAGCCGGCAGACCGCGAATACACGCTGAACACCGGCGTTGTGCTTGCGCTGTTCTTTGCACTAGCCTTGCTATGCGCCGTTTTCTTTGGGTTTGGCTACTCGATCGGCCACAAATCTGCACCCGCAGCGACGACCACTGCGAGCGACAGCACCGAGGCAAGCAGCACTCCCGCAATCAATAGCACAAGCAGCAGTAAGCCGTCGCCCGGAACTGTCGCTGTGCCGGAGTATGTGCCTTCAGGCGGCACGACGACAACAACGACTACACACCCGCCTGCAGCCGCCACCACAGCCTTAGCGCCACGCCAGACTGACGGCAGCGAACCTACACCCGCGGCAACGGTGACAAAGCCCGCTCCTGTAGTTCGTGTGCCACCCGCCACTGACGGCACTGCTTCCCCCGCAACGCCCTCAGTCGGTGGTACCACCTACGTGCAGGTCGCCGCAGTCAGCCACCAGGAAGACGCGGATGTACTGCTCAGCTCTCTCCGTCGCCGCGGATATACAGTGCTTACGCGGACCGACGCGAACGATCACCTTATTCATGTTCAGATCGGTCCTTTCGCCACCCGTAAGGACGCCGATGTCATGCGCCAGAAGCTGCTTGGCGATGGCTACAACGCCATCCTGAAGTAGTTCGGTTTCAGCCTTCGACGCCTGCTGCTTCACCCAACGGACGCATGTTCTCAGGCAGCGCCTGCTCGATAGCCGCGTGGACAGCAGCCATCAGTTCCGAACGATTGCGATAGTCCTGCGGCAGTATCGGCGTCAGAAACTGCACGCGCGCGATGCCCGGGTAGACACGCGCACTCCCCTTGCGCATCATGCTCTCCGTACCGGAAAGCGCAATTGGCACAATGGGTGCTCCGGCCGACTGGGCCAGGTGAAACGGCCCTGCCTTAAACGTTTGCAGTCGCCCGGTAGGAGAGCGCGTTCCCTCGGCGAAAATCAGCATGGACAACCCGCTGTTGAGCACCTCCACCGCCAGTCGAACGGAATGCATCGCCGATTCGCGGCCGCCTTTGCGCTCGACCGGCACGCAACGAGCCATGCGGCAGGCGGTCCCGAGCACGGGTATTTTGAACAGCTCGGCCTTCATCATGATGCTCGGCGTGCCGGGTAACAGCGGTACCAACAGCGGTGGATCGAGATTAGAAATGTGGTTCGACAGGAAGACGCAGGCACGGTCCGCGGGAATCGACTCACGTCCGCTCTGCTCAATTCGGATACCACCGGCCCGCAGGCCCGCAGCCGCGATCCACTGCCCGATGCGATACATGGGCTGAATCCTGTGGGTCAGCAAAGTCCACGGGATCAACACCAGACCGGCCGGCAGACCCAGGAGAACAAAGACCGACACCATCTTGAACGTGGACCACATCAGCGCACGCTCGCCGCATGCACCCCGCGAAGTGCCTGCGGCAGTTTCGTGTAGATGTCGCCAAAGCCGCCATTCGAGAGGATAGCGATCACATCGCCGCTGCGGACCGTTGGTGCAAGTGCAGCCGCAATGGCATCCGCATCCGGCAGCAACCGGGTGGGAGTGCCACGCTGCTGCAGCGCATCCACAACGTGTCCCGGATCAAGCCGTTCCTGCAACGGCATCGCTTCGCTCTGGTACACCTGCGCCAGTATGACCTCGTCGGCTAGCGCAAGACTTTCCACCAGTTCGTGCTCGAACACATTGCGTCGCAGCGTGTTCGAGCGGGGCTCGAGCACGGCGACCAGCCTGCGGCCCGGATACGATCCCCGCAGCGCACGAAGCGTCTCGCGGATGGCCGTGGGATGGTGTGCAAAGTCGTCGATGATCGTGACGCCATCGATCTCAGCCCGGACCTCGAGCCTGCGCTTGACGCTCCGAAAGGTGCGCAGCGCCTCCGTGATGGCAGCTGGGTCTATACCTTGGCCGGCAGCCAGCGCGGCTGCAGCGGTCGCATTCAACGCGTTGTGCTCGCCCGCCATAGGCAGTTCCAGGTCAGCGAAGTGTCTTCCCTGCCGCAGCAACGTCCAGTGCGATACCGCTCCCGGCTTGAAGTTCGTCAGGGTCCAGAACGAGTCGGCGCGAAAGCCGTAGCGCTCCACCGGGCAGAACGCCCGCGCGACACATTCGTACACGCTCTCGCTGCCGTCGTACGCGACAAGCCTGCCGCTCCGCGGAACCAGGTTCACAAAGCGCTTGAACGCTGTCTTGACCGACTTCAGGTCCTCGTAGATGTCCGCGTGATCAAACTCCACATGCGTCAGGATCGCGGCCTGCGGAAAGTAATGCAAGAACTTCGGTCCCTTGTCGAAAAACGCCGTGTCATACTCATCGCCCTCCAGCAGAAACGTGCGCGTGTCCCGCACGGCAAAGCTGGAGCCGAAGTTCTCCGCAACGCCGCCAATCAGGAACGACGGAGCAAACTCCGGCCTGGTGCGCGACGCTGTCTCATAGATCCACGCGAGCATGCTTGTTGTGGTGGTCTTACCATGCGTTCCGGCAACGACCAGGGACTCGCGCCCGCGTAGAAACTCCTCGTGGATCAGCGCTGCCATGCTGGTAAACGGCAGTCGATGATCCAGAACGAACTCAAGCTCGGCGTTGCCGCGGGAGATCGCATTGCCGATCACAACCAGATCAGGTGCGGGATCGAGATGCGCCTCGCTGTAGGGCTGCATCGGCTCGATGCCCATGGCGCGCAACTGGTCGCTCATCGGCGGATAAGCCGCCGCGTCCGACCCTGTCACGCGATGTCCCTGCCCCTGCAGCATGCCCGCCAGGGAGGCCATCGCCGTGCCGCAGATGCCGATCAGGTGGATGTGTTTCGGTTGTGTTCTTCCGTCTGTCACGCGTTCTACTCTACCGCCGATTCGAGGAACGAGAGAGACGCTGCGGAGGTACCAGACGCACATTGGAGCCGCACCCGCACGCCTAGCGGCAGCGTGACATTGGGCGCGTTCACGTGACCCGACTGCAGGCCGATCGCAATCGGCCCTTCGAAGTCCGCCAGGCGATGCAGCAATGCCTTCTCCAGCAGATCGTTCTCAGCCGCGCTGTCAGCGCACTGCGCCATGTCTCCGAAGACAATGCCGCGGACCCGATCCAGCACGCCCGCATACCGCAGGTGCAGCAGCATACGGTCCCACTGGTAAGGCTTGGTGTTGACCTCTTCGACGAACAGCACCAGGTCGCCCGGCGGCGGCTGCATGGCGTGAGGCGTCCCCAGCGACTCCACCAGCAGGGCAAGGCATCCGCCGACGAGTGTGCCCTCAACCGTCTCGCCAACACGCAGCGCGCGCATACCCTCGCGCTCACCGACGCTCCATGGATTGGTTGACTCCAGTGCGTGCCGCCACGTCCGCAGATCGACACCTACCGCCAGCACATCCCCACGGGCAAAGTCCGGCGAAACCATCGGAGCGTAAAACGTATGCAGCCCACATGTCTGCATGAACCACAGGTGCAGCGTAGTCGGATCGCTGAAGCCAAGGAACGGTTTGGGATGGCTGCGTATCAGCTCGGCATCTAAAAGCGGCAGGAGTTCTGCCGTGCCCCAACCGCCACGCGTGCACATCACCGCATCGATGTCAGGATCAGCAAACGCGACATGCAGGTCAGCTGCTCGGGCAGCTGCGTCGCCTGCATAATACAGAGGCCCGGCGGCAAGTGCCGACGGCATCAGCACCGGCTCATAGCCTAGCGAACGCAGACGCTCGAGACCCACCTGAACTTTGCTCTCCATCGGCGTACTCGCGGGCGAGATGACGGCAATGCGCGCACCTGCCGACAGCTTCTTCACCTTCGTCATACGGAGCTACTCTCCAGGTTCTGCACGCTCACCTCGCCGCGGCAGATGATCTCCGCAGGCCCGGTCAGCAGCATCTCCTCGTCATGCGGCCAGACCACCTGCTGCGCTCCGCCAAGCGAAGTCGCCGTGAGCGTTCGCTCGCAACCGCGCAGCACAATGCTCGCCGCCGACGAAGCGCACGTGCCAGTACCAGACGACGTTGTGGGCCCGACACCGCGCTCAAAGATGCGGAACGCGATCTCGCCCGGTCCGATCACTCGAACAAACTCCACATTGGTGCCGCGCGGAAACTCAGGGTGTGTGCAGATGCGCGCGCCAAGGTCCTGCCACGCGAGACCAAATGCGCGAAACTCTTCATCGTCTGTAAAGATCACGAAGTGCGGGTTACCCACGTCGACGACCGCACCCACGACCTCGCCAACGCCATTCACGGTGACAACCTGCTCATACACCTGCGGCACGCCCATCGAGGTCTGGATCAGGAAATGCTCGCCACTGCACTTCATCACGTGACAATGTTTTAAGCCGCCACGAGTGCGAAGCGCGCTGTCCGTCAAACCTTCGCTGTACGCCAGCCACGCAGCCACGCATCGCGTGCCGTTCCCCGAGAGTTCCGCTTCTGAGCCATCTGCATTAAACAGCCGCAGAACCAACGAACCATCTGCGGGTCGGTCAAGGAACTCGACACCGTCCGCACCCACGCTGAAGTTACGCGAACACAGCAGGCGCGCAAGCTCCGCATGACGGCCTTCTGCGACTGTCTCCTCGACGATCAGGAAATCATTGCCACAGGCATGCGCCTTCACAAACGGGATCACTGCGTGCCTCCGGCCATCATCTCGCTCGAGTACAGCTTGGCGCAGGGCTGGCCGGTGTTGCAGAGCACTTCGATCTCCTTCAGGCCTTCAGGATGCGCCGCAACGGCCTTTGCGACCGGATCGCCGTCAAGCGCAACGACCAGGTTGGCATAGCGCGCCGGCTGCTGGCTGGCGCGTTCAAAGCTCTGCGAATCCAGCGGACTGATCAGAGTCTTGAGGGGCAGGCCCGCGTCCTGGATCGCGCCGATGTGGTCATTGGTATTGAACATGATGGTGCCGCCGCCGTAGAGCCGCACGATCTCCTTTGCCAGCGCCGTCTCAAACGGAATGCGCGTGCGCGAGTTCACGATGCCCTCTTCAAACACCAGCGGTGGAGCGGATAACCATTTCGGCACGCGCGAGGTCTTCGAGTACTCGTTCTCGCCGTGAAAATGCTGCAGCAGCGTGCCGAAGGTGCCCATCATGCCAAGCACGTTGATCAGCAGGCAAACCAGCACGAAGAAGAAGAAAACGTCCGGAGCCTTCTTGCTGCGGGCGCGCAATCTGCGCTCGATCTCTGCCAGCAGGAACGCCGTGCAGATGGCGAATGCGGGCAGCAGTTCCATGCCGTAACGCGAGTTGTAGTAAGAACCCGGATAAAGCTGCGGAACGAAAATCGGCACATGACCCCATGCTACGGAGTACACATAAAACGGCAAGGGCATCCAAAGCAGCAGGACCACAATGCGCGGCAGCCGCTGCCGCAACATCATCCATGCGCCTGCAAGCGACGTGAACAGCAGACCGAAGCCCAGCTCATAAGCGGCTGCATCCACCTGCGCAGCGCGTGTGAAGTACAGGAACGCCCAGCCGGGGTTGTGCATACCACGGCGCGGCAACGAACCCGGCGGCGTTGTCTTCTGCTCGATGGCCGCGGCGGAATACGGTCCACGCAAGAAGTCGAGCCAGTCACCCTCGTACTTCGCGTTGTATGCGAACCACAACAGCGGGCCCGCGACTACAAGTCCAGTCATGATGAAGAATGCTGTTTTTGTTCCCTGTTTCGTCTCTGCGGCTGAGCGCCACCACGCCAGCGCCAGCACCAGCCAGATCGCCGCGCCGACGACCCATCCGTCGTAACGCGTAAATACCATTGCCATTATCAGCACGCCAATCACGATCATGCGCGAACTCGCAGTAACGCGCTTGTTCGCTGCGAGCGCTTCGACTGCCTCCCACGCGACAACCGTTGACCACAACAGCAGCGCAAGGAACAGCGGCTCGGTCATCGCGGTGGTCGAAAGGTACAACAGGTTGGGATTCAGCGCGAAGAACGCGGTCGCAACGAACGACCAGGAAGCCGGCACCAGCTTGCGCGCGAGCGCGTACATCCCTGTAACACCGATGACATACGCCGCCAGTGAAGGCCACGCGCCCGCAAGCCCCGTCTGCCACCAATCCAGACGCTGCACGAACGGCAGCATCAACAGGTGCGGCAGAGGCAGCCACACGCCACCAAGCTGCGCCAGGCCAGGGTAGCGCGCATCCAGTATTCGACGCGCGATGCCAAGGTGCGCGACCGCATCGCCGTACAACAGCATCCATCCACGCGATGCCACCACTGCAAGCGTCAGAAATGCGACGATTACCGCCGCCAGCGCAATCGGCCGCAGTTCGCCACGCGTCGCGGGGTATACGCCATTGATGTCACGAGGCGGCTGCGCGGGCTGGCGCCGCACAACTTCTCGCGGCCTTGACGTGAGTGGCTTACGCGGCATCGAGGTCCAGGTGCGATATCTCGCGAAATAGCTGGAAACGTGTGTCGATCTCTTCGCGTGTCGTCTCCTGTAGACGCTCCGTGCCAAAGCACTCGACGGCGAACGACCCCATCACGCCGCCATAGAACAACGCCGTCCGAAAGACCTTCGGCGTAAGCTCCGGCTGTGACGCGATGTAGCCATAGAAGCCACCCGCAAACGAATCACCCGCACCAGTCGGATCAACCACGTTCTCCAACGGCAGCGCCGGCGCGCGGAACGGAGTGGTGCTGGTCGAAACGGCAAACGAGCGATCACTGAAGAATGCGGTCGCACCAAACTCACCATGCTTGATCACAAGCGAGCGCGGCCCCATTGCCATCACCTTCTTCGCGGCGGTCACCAGGTTGTGCTCGCCTGTCAACGATCGTGCTTCCGCGTCGTTGATGATCAGTATGTCTTCCTCGCGCAGCACCTTTTCCAGATTCGCGCGATGATCGTTGATCCAGTAATTCATCGTGTCGCCCGCAACCATTTTGACGTTCGGCAACGCCTGCCGAACACGCAGTTGCAGCACCGGGTCGATGTTGGCCAGGAACAGGTAGTCAGAATCCTCGTAGATCTCCGGGATCTTCGGCTCGAAGCTGCCAAAGACATTGAGGTCCGTACCCAGCGTTTTCGCCTCGCCCATGGTGCCTTCATAACTGCCGGTCCAGTGAAACGAGAGCCCATCGGCATGCTCGATGCCGGAAGTGTCAACGCCCTTCTTCGTCATCACGGCTTCATGCTCAGGCGTGAAGTCGTTGCCTACCACGCCAACAACACGCACATCGGTGAAGAAGCTTGCGGCCAGCGAAAAGTGTGTCGCAGCGCCGCCTAAAACCTTCTCGCGCTTACCCGAGGGCGTGCTCAGTGTGTCGAAAGCTACGGAACCAACTACAAGAATGGACATGCTGCCTTTCAATTTGCGGCAGAAAGCATGGGGAGCTTACTGCAATCGGAGTTAATCGGGATCCTTCGCTTCGCACAGGGCACTGCAAAGTCATTTGTCGTATTTATCGAGAAAAAGAGCGAGCTTCTGACGCGTCGCTGCCGGGATCATCTTTTTGTCAGTCATGATCGCGAACTGCAAAGCAGAGGCGACCGGTGTGCCGCTGTTGTCCTTCGGCAGAGCACGCACGGCGCCCTTCAGCACTTCCTGCGCGTTGGCCGTATTTTCATGAATCACCTTGATAACCTGCTCGACCGTGACATCATCGTGGCCCTCATACCAGCAGTCGTAGTCGGTGACCATGGCCAGCGTGGCGTAGCTGATCTCGGCTTCGCGAGCGAGCTTGGCTTCCTGCAGGTTGGTCATGCCGATCACGTCAGCACCCCACGAACGGTACAGGTTTGACTCGGCGCGCGTGGAGAACTGCGGGCCTTCCATGTTGATGTAGGTGCCGCCCAGCTTGCCGACGACACCAGCGTCTTTGCAGCCCTGCTCGAATGCCTTCGCAGCCACCGTGCAAATGGGGTCGCCAAACGCAACATGCCCCACAATGCCGTCGCCGAAGAAGGTCGCAGTGCGCGCAAACGTGCGGTCGATGAACTGATCCGGAATGACGAAGTCGGTCGGCTTGTGCTCCGCTTTAAGCGACCCGACGGCGGAAATCGAAAGGATGAAGCTGACGCCCAGCTTCTTCATCGCATAGATATTCGCGCGAAAGTTCAGCTCACTTGGCAAGATGCGGTGACCACGGCCGTGGCGCGCAAGAAAGCCCACTCTACGGCCTTCCAACGTTCCCAGCACGATGCTCTCTGACGGCTCGCCAAAGGGTGTCTCGACCTGGATCTCTTTCGTGTCCGTAAGCCCGGGCATGTTGTACAAACCACTGCCGCCGATGATGCCGATCTCTGCCTGCGCCAAACGCTTCTCTCCATGGCTGGAACCCGAGCCAGCCAAGGGTCAGTATACCGGCGCTTGCAGCAGGTTATCTGTCGTCGAGACAGCATCAGCCGCAGGCTTTACGCGCTCAAACAGCGGAGACAGCCCGAAGGTGATCAGCACGTTTAACGCCAGCGCGGGCACAGCCGCATACATCGCCCACGTCTGGCCAAACGCATGCAGCGGATACACGCCGCTGCCCTTGAAGTCGAGTGCAATTGCCATTCCCGTGCCGCTCGCCATGCCCGCCGCCCAGCCGGCGAACACCGCCCATGGATGCAGCCGCCGCTTCAGAAACGCTCCACCCACGACTGCGGGAAAGAGCTGTGTGATCCAGATGCCGCCAAGCAGCTGCATCTCGATGGCGTACGAGCCGGGCGTCTCCAACACAAATGCGAGCGCGCCCACCTTCACCAGCATCGACACGATCTTCGCCTGCGCTGCTTCTTTCTCAATTGTCAGCGGCGTGTGAGCAAACTCTCCCCACAGGTTGCGCGTAAACAGGTTTGCCGCGGCGATCGACATGATGGCTGCAGGTACCAGCGCGCCGATCGCAACGGCTGCCAGGCAGAAGCCCGCAAACCATTCCGGGAACATCTTCAAGAGAAGCAGCGGAATCGTCGCGGACTTGTCCGGCGAGCTGATGCCTGCGGCAATCGCTACATACCCAAGCAGCGCCAGCATGCCAAGCACGAGAGAGTACGCTGGCAGCAACGCGGCATTGCGTCGCAACGTATTCGGCCCTGACGACGACAGCACCGCAGTCGCTGTGTGCGGGTACAGGATCAGCGCCAGCGTCGACCCGATCGCCAGCGTGGAATAAGGCAGCAACTGCCCGGGCCGCAACAGCAGCGATCCCGACGGAGAGTGCATGGGCAACGTCGCTTTTGCCACCGCAAACACATGGGCAAAGCCACCCACCTTCGCCGGCAGGATCACCACGGCAGAAATGACCATGACGTAGAGCATCACGTCTTTGATCACGGCAATCATTGCCGGCGCGCGCAGCCCTGCGGAGTAGGTGTACAGCGCAAGAATGATGAAGGCCACGATCAGCGGCAGCTCGCCCTTAAGGCCCATCGCCGCAAGCGCCACCTTCATGCCAACAAGCTGCAGCGCAATGTAAGGCATCAGCGCCAGAATGCCGGTGAGCGCAATCGCGACCGTCAGCGGGCGAAAGCTGAACCGTCCACGCACCAGGTCAGCGAAGGTCACGTAGTTGTGGCGATGGCAGATCGTCCAAAGCTTCGGCAGCACCAACATCATGTACGGATAGATCAGGATGGTGTACGGCACGGCGAAGAAGCCCATTGCTCCCACCCCGAACATCGCCGCAGGCACCGCAATAACAGTGTACGCAGTGTACACATCACCACCCAGCAGAAACCACGTGATGAATGTCCCAAACGACCGGCCCGCCAATCCCCACTCTTCCAGCGAGTGCATGCCGGCATCAGGCCGCCGCCAGCGAGCCGCCATAAATCCGGCGACCGTCACCAGGACAAAAAACGCGCAGAAAACACCAAGGGCAATGGGGTACGTGGTCATGCGAATACGAGGATGGTAGCAGGGGGCTTATGCCGTCCTGCGCCCGCGGTAAGCCTGTTCCATGGAAGACAAGCAGCACCGTGAGCCAGTTGAGCGCTTTGCTTACTACTGCTGATTCCAATGGGCCGTGAAGCGCATCGAACAAATCAATGGACTCCGTTCGGCTCGACAAATGGCTGTGGGCCGCACGCTTCTTCAAGACGCGTGCTCTGGCGATCAAGGCCTGCGACATGGGTCGCGTCAAGCTGCGCGAGCAGCCCGCCAAGCCCGCCCGGGACATTAAGCCTGGCGACCTGCTGAGCATCACGAACGACAGCGCAACCTTTGGCATTGAAGTGCTCGCGCTGAGCGGCGTGCGGGGACCGTCTGCAGTCGCGCAGACACTCTACCGCGAGACCGAAGAGAGTGTGGCCGCACGAAAGAAGGTGGACGAGGTTCGCAAGACCGACCCTTGGTTCAATCTCGACACCGCGGGCCGGCCGAACAAGCGCGACCGCCGCGACATCAATCGCCTGCGCGGCCGTTGAACTCAGGCCCTGTGAGGTAAGAGTGCTCTGTTGCGGCGATTAACCCTCAAGCCGGGTCAAACACGATGCGATATGCTGACACGCAGGCCTACGGTCATGTTGGAAGCACACTTACTCGTCCAGACACACGTGAAAGCCATACTCCTATGTGCGGAGCACCCGGACCAAACATCATGTGACGGTTCAGGATAAGGTCGCTAAGCGATAACAATGGCCAACGGGCAACCTGTCGACATTTTCGTGCCCGAGGTAGAGGCATTTGGTGGCGCAGAGCGTGCTCTGCTTGCCCTGTCGCGCTGGCTGCACCGCCACGGCATCGCACATCGCATGCTGACGTACGAAGATCGCATCGGACTGGAAAAGTACGCGCAGCATCCCATTGAAGTACTACAGTTGCATCCCGCAGGCGGCGTGCGTGCAAAAATCGCTGCCCTTAAGCAGCATCTGCGCGGGCGTGAACAGCAGCGTCTCCTGTGTTCTGGATACCAGCCGGCGCTGCATGCGACGCTCGCAAGGGCCAGCGGATTCCACTGCCTGATGCACGACACGCCGTCGCTGTTTGATGATGAGGCTTCACGCGGCCTTGCGCAGGCGCTGCGACTGAAGGTGTCGAACGTAATCATCGGATTCGGTCTGCGATCCGGCGGCGTGACAATGGTGAACAGCAATTTCCTTATGGATGAATGCCGCAGAGATTTCCGCGTGAATGCAGTGCTTGCACGCATGGGCGGCCTGCCTCCGGCCACCGGCTTTCATGAACGGCATGTCGATGGAACGCTTCGCATGCTATCGGTGTGCCGCATCGAGTCCAACAAACGCATCGACTGGATGCTCCACGCGCTCGCGGCACTGGAACGCGACGTGCCATCGCTTTCGTCGCGGGCCGACTGGCAGTTAACTATTGCCGGCAAAGGCTCGCAAATTAGCGCATTGCAGCGGCAGGCAGAGGAGCTCGGCATGGCCGGTCGCGTTCACTTTTCGGGATTCGTTTCTGATGCGCAGTTGCAGGTGCTTATGGCTGAAGCGCATCTGTTCCTGATGCCGGCTGTGCAGGGCTTTGGCATTCCGGCACTTGAGGCGTTGCAGGCAGGCATGCCGGTACTGCTGCATCGCAGGTCCGGCGTAAGCGACCTGCTGCTGGAAACGCCGTGGGCGACCGTATTCGACGGGGATCAGGACGCAATGGTCCCAGCGCTACGCTTTGCGATCGAGGGTGTGCTGAACGGCCGCCAGATCGGTCATCCCTTGCCGCCGTTTGCAACCGAAGATCAGTGGGCAGAGCAGGTCGCGCAGCTTTGCGGCTGGCTGCAGCTGTGAACGACTACATCTTGTAGCGACCCATGTCGTCGTCGCCCAGACCCTCAAGCCAGCGCCGAAGCTCTTCGGAGTTCACGTCACGGCCTTTACCTTGGTTGCGCGCCGTTTCCATGACCGCGCGGCTCACGAATATAGGGCAGTCCGACCGCATCGCCAGAGCCAGCGCGTCCGATGGCCGTGCGTCCAGCGTCATGATCTCCCCGTTCCGCTCCAGCCAGATCACAGCAAAGAACGTATCATCTCGCAGATCGGACACCACCACCCGGGTCACATGCGCCTCAAACGCGCGCAAAGCATTTCGCAGCAGGTCGTGGGTCATGGGACGCGGTGTCGCTGACTTCTCGATTTCAAGCGCGATGGCGTTCGCCTCGAAGATGCCTACCCAGATGGGCAGCACAGCTTCGCCGCTGACGTCCTTCAGCACGATCATGGGCATGTTCGTGACGGGATCCATCATCAGGCCGCGGATCCGCACCTCGACATCGTCGTTCGTCGCATCAGGAGCCGAACTTGGCCGCGTACGTTGTGTCGAGCCGCTCATCCCAGTTGCACCGCTTCGCCTACCAGGCTGTTAGGAAACGTCTTGGTAATGCGCACATTTAAATAGCTGCCAAGTGCCGGCAGAATCGGCTGCGCCGTGGTGAAGTTCACCGTCTTGTTCTGCGACGAACGGCCGGTCACCTGGCCGCGCTGACGATTGTAACCCTCGACCATCACATCCATCACCTGGCCCAAATGCCGCTCGTAGCTGATGCGCTGGCGTCCCCGCTGCGCATCCATCAGGCGCTGGAGCCGCGCTGATTTGATGTCGTCAGGAACCGTGTCTGGCATGCCAACCGCGGGCGTGTTGGGCCGCTGGGAGTACTGGAACGCGTACACCGCATCGTAGCCGACCTCATCCAGCAAACTCATCGTCATGTCGAAGTCTGCCTCGGTCTCGCCGGGGAAGCCGACGATGATGTCGGTGGTCATGCTGATGTCCCGCCTTGCGGCCTTGATCCAGGCAATGCGTTCGAGGTACCACTCGCGGGTGTACTCCCGCTGCATCGCCTTCAGCACAGCAGACGAGCCGGATTGTACTGGCAGGTGCACGTGGTCGCAGACTGTCGGCATGCTGTCGATCACAGCAATGATGTCAGGCGTGAAGTCTCGCGGGTGCGAGGTGGTGAAGCGCACGCGGCGAATGCCGGGCAGTTCGCCAATCATCGCAAGTACCTCGGCAAACGTCCGTTTACCGACAGGGTCGCGATAGCTGTTTACGTTCTGGCCAAGCAATTGAATGTCGGTGAAGCCCTGCTCGGCCATGCGCTGCGCCTCGGCCATGATGCTGTCAGACGCGCGCGAGCGCTCCTTGCCGCGGGTGTACGGGACCACGCAGTAGCTGCAGAACTTGTCGCACCCTTCAATGATGGTGATGTAGCCTCGGTGCGGGTTCGAGCGTGTGGTGAACTCGGTGTCGAAGGTCTCTTCCTGCGTGCGGTGATCGTCGAGACCCGTGATGCGCTTCTCGCCCGCCTCAAGCCGCACAAGCATCTCCGGCAGATTGCGATACGACGCTGACCCCGAAACCAGCGACACATACGGTGCGCGTTCGAAGATCTTCTCGCCTTCCTGCTGCGCCACACATCCCAGCACAGCAAACTGCTTGCCCTCGCCCTGCATGCGCTTGTACTCGTTCAGCCGGTGAAACACCTTCTGCTCCGCTTTGTCGCGAATGGAGCAGGTGTTGTACAGGATCAGCCCAGCAGCCTCTTCCTCCTCAACGCGGGTATAACCCTCGTGCTCCAGCGTCCCGATCACTTTTTCGGAATCGTGGGCATTCATCTGGCACCCAAAGGTCTCGATGTAGAAGGTTTTTGCTGGGGCACTCACAGCCTCAGTATACGCCGCGAGGCAGGCGTCAAGAATGCCGGAACGGCTCGTTACGCTCTCCGATTCGTGCATGCCAAACCGGGACTCGAGAGAGCATGAGCCCGTCACAACTCGCGTTTGGCGACGCATACTGAGACCACCTGGTGGCTAGTCTGACCGGAACCGAGGCCTTACATACGCGGCCGATCTATCAGGACTGTGTCTGACTCAACCGAAGTGTTGGACGGCTGGTTCTAAGCCGAACCCGTCCGGCACCGGCTGGTCATACCAGCGAACGGTTGCCGCGGTCCATATCAGCAGGCCCAGAGCTGCTGTTTTCAGAAGACCCGAGAGGCGGGTGCCGTGAAAGATAAGAAAGCTTTCCGGCGCCATCAGCACGCCAAACAGCAGCATGGCCAACACAATCCCCCGCTGCTGCGTGCGCGACACACTGGCGCTAACCGCCACCAATGCCAGGCAGGCGAAGGGAGCATACAAGTGCATCAGCGTGTAATCAGCCGAGAGCGGCGGCAAAAGCAGGGAGGCAGCAACCAGAACGACGATTTGGTTGGTAAGTGGGAGGCGTATGACGCGCCCGAAGAACAAGATCAGGCCACTCAGCGTTGCAACCAGAAGGTAGACGGACAACCAACGGGTCAGATCGGGGCTGACTGCGGTTGGTATGCGCTGATACGCTGCTTTGTGAACAAGCTTTAACAACGTAAAGATTGAGTGGTCGAATCCAGCTTCGTCCAAGTGGGTTGCCAGAACGTAGTTCTGCTTGAAAAACTCCAGACCGCTCGCAATTCCTGCCCTTGCCACGGCAAACGTGGGACCAAGAACGATGTAAGAGAGAGCAGTGCTTAGCGCCGCGATACCAATTGTGAGTAGCCCCTGCAAGTACTTGCGTTGCGCAACGAAGATCCCTAGCAGCACGAATGGGAAAAGCTTTATGGATATCGCCAGGCCAAGGAGGATCGCGCCTTTGTACCACCATTGATTCCACACGCAGGCAATGGTGGCCCATACGAGCACGACATTTATCAGCTCGATATTTCCACGGTCGACGGCGAACAAGATCGGATAGGACAGCACTCCTGCAATCAGCAGCAGGATTGCGGTTGACGTCCAGTTCAGACCCCTCCGCCGAAGGGCTCGCCCGAACAGTAGAGTAGCCACGACTGCTCCCAGCAGGAAAGCGCAGAACATGGCTTTTTCGCTGTAAAGCCCGAACAGAAAGAAGAACCGAAACACCAACGCGGCCGGAGCAGGGTAGGTGAATGGAAAATTAGCCAAATCCACCGCAATCGACTTCCAGGGTACGAAAAAGCTCGCTTGATGAAAGTGGTGGGAAGCGACCCGTGTAAATGTTGAAGTCGTCGAGCCCAGAACGCGTGGAGAACAGGGGCCACCAGTACTTCGATGGAAGATGAAAGACCAAATACTCTGTAAGACCGACCGATAGAGTGAGAAGCCACAAAGCCGTGACGACGACAACAAACGCTCGCAGCGGTGCGCAATCTGCCAGCCGCAAAGCGACCCGGTTTGCAGTCGTTCTAGGCTCAGCCACGTCTTCGCTCGAATTCCCACGCGATGGAGTCCGCGATACCGGCTTCCTTTGTCTTCTTAGGAGACCAGTGAATGTGCTGCAGTGCCTTTGAGTTATCCGCCACGAAATATTTCTGGTCGTTTGCGCGCCAGGGTAACTGGTGCGGCTTCATTGTCACGCCGAGTTCCTTCTGGAGGTGAAGGAACAGCTCGCGAAGCGACAAACTGTTTTCGTATCCGCCACCGATGTTGAACGCCTGCCCGCGGGCCTGTTCGCGGTGCTCATGTGCAGCCAGGTAGCACGCTACAGCATCCGAAACATGCAACAGGTCGCGCACCTGCTTACCGTCGCCATTGACGGTAAACGTGTGGTCAGGATTGTCTCTCGTCTGCATCGCCTGCTGACAAAACCAGCCGACCCAGCCCTGGTCGAAGGTGGAGATCTGCCGCCCGCCATAGATGGTGGAATGCCGGAAAACTACGCTGTTCACGCCAAAGTTTCGCGCATATTCCAACATGTACTGGTCTGCGGCGCCCTTGGAACAGCCATACGGAGTGTAGAACTCGAGACGCGCGTGCTCATCAATGCCCTTCTTGCCCGTGGGCTCCCAACGCGTCGGCTTCTCCTCCAGCGTGGCCTCGTCTAACTCGCCGTACACCTTGTTGCTCGAGGCATAGACCACGGTCGCGTCAGGCGCGTGTAACCGCACGGCTTCCAGCACGTTGATCGACCCAAGCACGTTCACTTCGAAGTCACGGCGCGGATTGGCGAGAGATGTGGTCATCGCAACCTGTCCGGCCAGATGAAAGACGCAGTCTATCTTCTTGTCGCGGAATATGACCTCCAGATCCTGGCTGTTTCTTACGTCTCCATGAAAGAAGTCGAACTTACCCAGGGTTTGCAGCCACGCATAGTTCAACGGCGTACCAGGACGCGTGAAGTTATCAACGATTACGACCTCTTCGCCGCGGCGCAATAACTCCGCCGCGAGATTGCAACCGACAAAACCGCAACCACCTGTAACCAGAAATGCCAAGACAAACCCCTTTTATTTGCTCGCGGTAGATTGAACTCGCGCAAGCTCTTCGTTCCGAAAACGGCGCATCTTTGCCATCGATGAAAAATAACTCAGCATGAACGCTGGCAAATTGCGCTTGCTCACACCCGCCTTGCGCTGCTCGAACGTCACCGGTACTTCCGCGGTCGAAGCATGACAGTCGCCGGCGACGAGCCGAATGAGTATTTCCTCGACGATATCGAAGTTATTCGAAACCAGGTGAAGGGGACGCAACTGATCGCCGCGGTACAGGCGCAGGCTGTTGCTGACATCCGCCACCGGCAGGCGAAACGCGAACTTATAAGCAAGGTTCAACACCCGGCTCATCAGGATGAGGACGGCGGGATTCTCAGTGTTGCCGCCGGGCACGTAGCGCGAACCGATAATGACATCAGCCGTTCCCCTCCGCTGCCACAATTTGTCCAACTCAGCAGGATTATGGGAACCGTCCGAGTCCATCAGCAGGACATAGCGGCCGCGCGAACGCTGAATGCCTGTTCTGACCGCATCCCCATAAAGATTCCCTCCGGTACGAGGAATGCATGTGACGCCGTTTGCGGCACACACCTCTGCCGTGTCATCGAGCGGGGTGAGCGAGTCCGCGACGATGATTTCGCTGCTCGATGAGAGCGCGATGACCGCGGGCACAAGGACCGGCAGCAAGGTGCGCAACGACTCTGCTTCGCGGTACGCCGGCATGACAACTGATAGTTCACAATTCGTGGGCAAAGAGCGTCGGTTCCCTTAAGTTCAGATGAGGATGTGTTTGACGTGACAACTCCCACACAGCATGAGCAACATTGTGCTCGGGACGCCAGCCTAACTCATTTCTCGCGTGCGTGTAATCCGCCACGGAATGGTGCGGCTCGTAGGGGTGCATGGGAACGACACCCAACTCCAGGTTGGGTGCAATCCCAAGTTGGTCGCACACTGAAGCGACCAGGTCGTGCAGCGCCAGCGACTGCCCGCTGCCCAGGTTGAACTTCTCTATGAGCGTAGCCGGCTCGCGGTCGACGCTGAGCAGCACTGCTCGCGCGATGTCGCGAACCGAGCAAAAATCCCTGACCTGTGTGCCGGCCGTCATCGGCAGTGCCTTGCCGCTTTCAGCAGCCTGTAGAATTCGCGGGAACAGTCGCTCGCCCCCGTCATGCTGTCCAGTGAACGCGAACGGGCGAAAAATGGTGAGCGACCGATTGAACTCTGCCGCCGCCGCCTGCAGCATGGCGTCTCCGGCAGCCTTGCTGGCTCCGTACGGATGCAGCGTCTCGATGGGATCAGACTCCAGCAGCGGACGTCCCTGCTCCCGATATACCAGGCCGGTGCTGATGTAAATGAAGCGGGAGTGGTGGTCGAAGCGGCAGTTCATCTGGAAGAGCCGCATGGTGGATTCGACGTTGAAGCGCATCATGTCGAACCACGAGCCCTTCGGCGGCCGCAATCCACTCGCGGCGCAGTGGATGATGACATCAGGGTTGGCGCGCTCGAAAATCTGCGCCGTGTGCACGGTGTCGCTCAGCTCATGTTCGATGAACTGAATATTGGTTCCCATCCCATGCATCGTCTCGTGAACCCGGCGGACCGGCGCAACCACGGCATAGCGCTCGTCCTGGGCTAGCTGCTGCAGGATGTTCCAACCGAGTGTCCCGCTGCCGCCAGTGACTAAAATCCGCTTAGACATGCTGTGAGCTTACCGGCGTCTGAAAATTGAGTGTTCGCACCGGGATGCACGGACCCAGCGGCTGCGGACATATACCGATGCGGCATTTCAAAGTCACGCGTAGAAAAGTTTTGCCGAACCTGCTCACAGCCGAAGTATACGTCTGCGGAGTCTGGCAGTGTCATGCAGCAGGGCCACGCTGAGCAGCCCCAATTGCATCAAAAACAGCGAGGAGATAAGACGTTGAAAAACCCCCTGAATATCCTGGCCCTCCTTATGTGTGCTTCCGGCCTGGCGGCCTACAGCCAGAGCCAGACAACCACACAGACCACGCAGTCGGTCCAGGCGACCCCCGCGGTAACGCATTCTCAGGGCCGGAGCCCCGGCGGTGATGTTGGCAGCGGTGCCGGAGACATCGGCAAGGGCGCAGGCAGAGGAGTCGGCACCGCTGCGAAAGACACCGGAAAAGGCGCGGGTGATCTTGTTACTTTGCATCCTCTGAACGCCGCCGGAGAGGTCGGCAAAGGGGCAGCCGTCGGTGGCAAGGACGTCGGTGTAGGTGCTGTCAAAGGCACGGGAAAGATCCTCAAGGGTACCGGGCGCGGTATCAAGAAGATCTTTTAGTCTGGCCCGCTGAATTCATTTCGTATGCAGTTTGAGTTCAGACGGAAAGTCGATGTCCGCCTCATGATTGTGCTTTAGCATTGAGGCACGGTCGACATCGCAGACGAAGATAAGCCGATTGGACACGGCCAACGTCCCCGGCTGCGACAACTCGTTCTGACACTCCCGTTGCCATCTTAGGTGCGACGAAGATCGCTCCATCCGGAACGCCTCGTCAGCAACTCGGCTCTGTTCGGGTTGATCGCCTGCAAAGATCTACCGGGGATGGTGATCTCGTTCGCGCTGCTGAGCGAAGATGGCTTGGCGACCTCCCAGCAGTGGCGTCGCGTGAAAAGCCTGGCAGCGTCGTCCACTTACAGCTTCCGTTCGAGAGTCAGATTCATCGGAGCAGCTTCCATTTACCTTGCGCTGGTACTCTCCGCCTTTCTGTCCCTGATCCCTGCAAAAGAAATCAGCAGATCGTCCACGGCGGGGCTGCTCACGATGGCCGCTGATGGGGGCAGCCAGGTCGGAACTGAGAACCTGTATCTTTACACTGTCAGCACACCGCACTAGAACTCATGACGGGCTTCCCCTGGAGGGCTATATTTGCTCAATAACAAGAAAATCACCGTTGTTCTTCCTGCCTACAACGCAGCAAAGACGCTGCAGCAGACGTACAGCGAGATTCCACTGGATATCGTGGACGATGTGATTCTCACCGACGATGCAAGCCGCGATGATACCGCGCAACTGGCCCGATCACTGGGCGTGGTGACCATCCGACATGAAAACAATCGCGGCTACGGCGGCAATCAGAAGACGTGTTACACGGCGGCGCTCGCACGCGGTGCGGACATCGTTGTCATGTTGCATCCTGATTACCAGTACACTCCCAAACTTCTTATTGCCATGGCATCGATGATCGCCTATGACGAGTACGATGCAGTGCTGGCATCGCGCATCCTCGGCAAGGGAGCTCTCAAGGGCGGCATGCCGAAGTACAAGTACATAGCCAATCGCGGTCTTACCCTGGCCCAGAACCTGCTGATCGACGAAAAGATGTCGGAGTACCACACGGGCTATCGTGCTTGGAGTCGTAAGGTGCTTGAGCGTCTGCCGCTCCTCAGCTGCTCGGATGATTTTGTCTTCGACAACCAGATGATCGTGCAGACGGTGTACTGCGGGTTCAGGATCGGTGAGATCTCCTGTCCGACGAAGTACTTTGAGGAAGCCTCCTCCATCAACTTCAGTCGAAGCTGCACCTATGGTCTTGGGGTTCTGCGGACTGCTCTCGATCTCCGTCTGAAGCGCATGGGTCTGAGCAGCCCGGCCATTCTGAAGGATGATCCATCGGACCGGCTGAAGCCCGAAACGGCCCAGTTTCTATAGGAGACGCGCTGCAAAGCACGTCGCGCAGTACCTTTCGCCCTCACCAGTAATAACCCTTCCTCACACTGAAACTATGCCCGCGTTATCTCCTGCACACTCAACACGCATGAACTCCAGCGCGCGGACATGGCTTAGAGACGTTGCCCTGACCCTGCCGTTCGTTATCTTCTTCCTCGTCCAGCTAGCCCATCACCAGATGTGGAGAGACGAGATCAATGCGTTCGGCCTGGCAATCGCCAGCCCTGACCTGCCCACACTCTTTCACTACATTCACTACGAAGGACATCCCTGGCTTTGGTACGTCTTGCTTTGGATGGTCTCGCGCATCTCGATTCTGCCCGCCGCGATGCAGTGCCTGCAGGCAGTCATCGGGACTGCGATCTATCTCATGATCGGTGTAGCGTCGCCGTTCAAGACATGGGAAAAGCTGCTGCTGTTCACCTGCTACTTCGTCTCGTTCGAGTACACGGTCATGACCCGGATGTACGGGGTATTGCTGCTGCTGGCGCTGATCTACATCAGACGGCGCGCACTGTATCCCGCCCGCGTCTGCAGCAATGCAGTTCTGCTTGGGCTTATGGCGTGCACCGATCTGACCGGCGTAGTCATGTCGTTCGCATTGCTGGCGGAGTACGCCTTCGCAGCCTATGGGGAGTCTCTCGGCAAGCCCACATTCTCGGCTGCCGCGGCAGACGCAAGCCATACCGCCCTGCTGCCGGCGACGAACCGCGCTGGCAAGTTCGCTGGGGCACTCGGCATCTACACGGCATTTGTGCTGTCGGCTGTCATCTCGGTCATTCCCGCGAAGGACATCAGCACGTCATCCACCTCGGGACTGCTGATACTCGCCGGCGATCTGCAGCATCTCGGCCGAGTGATCGTGAGCTTTATCGTTAAGCCCTATTTCGCGGCAGTGAACGGTCGGCCAGGGCACTACTGGGATGCAGCCGCTTCCGCACACAAGACGTTCTACACGTCCTGCGTTCCGATCGTGCTGGGCTGTTACTGGTTTGTTCTTCGCCGGCGCAAGAGCCTGCTGGTCATGGTTGGACTGGTATGCCTGATGATGATCTCGATCGGACAGCTAGTCTATTACGGCAGCATTCGCCACTATGGCATGACGTTCATCGCATTCGTGCTTGCTCTCTGGCTTCTGCGAAGTGCCGGTGATGCTGTTCGGTGGCCCGCCTATGTGCTGCTTGCGATGACCTCCATAGGCGGGATTGTAATGGCATGGGGATCGTGGCAGCGACCGTTTTCTCAGGAAGAAAACGCAGCAAAATGGATCGTCGCACATCATCTTGAACATGAACCCATCGCGGCGCACCTGGGCATGGGTGCATGGCTGGGCCGTCCGATTTACATGCTGGAATGCGGCTGCGTCGAGGAGTTTCTCCTGTTCAGACGGGGGTCGGATTACCATAACGTTTCGCTCCAGCAGATGCTTGGCGCAGCTCGCTACGCCGACGGAAAACCGTTTACCTACGTCGGCCTCGAACCACTCTCAGACCTTCAGGTGAAGACGATGGCGGCCAACGGTCTCTCCGCTACGCCGCTGGCGAGCTTTGCCGGTGCCGAGGCGGATTATGAAGATGTGTATCTGTATGCGGTGTCACCAGCGCAGAAGCCTTGAGACGCGATATGCTGGTGCCCGTGCCGAAGCCAAACGAAAACCTGCTCCCTGAGAAAACGCCCGAGACACCAGCGCTCTCGCGTCGTGGATTCATCACAACGAGCACCCTTGCAGCCGGTGCGCTCACGCTCGGAATGCCTGCCATCGTGCGCGGCCAGCACCTGAACAGCAAGCTGAACGTCGCATGCATCGGGATCGGCGGTAAGGGTCGCAGCGACACCGATGCCTGCGCAGGTGAGAACATCGTCGCGCTATGCGATGTGGACACGGCCTCCGAGGCATACGAGACACAGACCAGGAAGTATCCGGATGCGAAGTTCTACAAGGATTTCCGCCAGATGCTCGACCAGATGAGCAATCAGATCGACGCAGTGACGGTCTCAACGCCGGACCACATGCATGCCATCGCGGCAACGCTCGCGATGAAGAAGAACAAGGCGGTGTTCTGCCAGAAACCGCTGACGCAAACCATCTACGAAGCTCGCTACATGCGGTCTATGGCACACGATCGGAAGCTCGTCACGCAGATGGGCAACCAGGGCAGCTCGGCGGACGGCCTGCGCCGCGCTGTCGAGACAATCCAGGACGGGCTGATCGGCCAGGTACGCGAGGTCCACGTGTGGACCAACCGTCCAATCTGGCCACAAGGCATGGACCGTCCCGCCGGAGAAGACCCGGTGCCCGCAACACTGGATTGGGACACCTGGATCGGGCCTGCCGCCATGCGGCCGTACAAGGGTGCCGCAACGCCTCGGGGTCGCGGCGTCTACCAGCCGTTCAACTGGCGCGGATGGCAGGATTTTGGCACCGGTGCGTTGGGTGACATGGCCTGTCATACGGTCAACATGCCGTTCCGGGCCTTGGATCTCGACTATCCCAGTGAGATCGAAGCGATGCCGCTCGGCCCAATGCCCAGGGAATCCTATCCGGTGGGCACGAAGATCCGGTTCACCTTCCCGAAGCGCAAAGGCCGCATTGCCGCGGAGCATCCGCATCTGTTTCACCACTACAGGACGATTGATCACGATGCGGTCACACTCTGGTGGTACGACGGCGGCCAGCCTGATCCGTCAGCCCCTGGTGGTCACGACCTCAGCAACAAGCCGCCGGTCGAACTGACTGCCGACATCGTCGCGCTGCAGGGCAAGGTCCCGATCAGTGGCTGCCTGCTGATCGGCGATGGCGGCACAGTCTTTTCACCAGACGATTACGGGACCACGTTCTTCATCAAGCTGAAGGGCGAAGAGAAATTCGTCAGTTACCTCAAGCACCCTGCTATGGCGCAGTACCCTGAGCGCATTCCCCGCAATCGACATCCTGGGTCGACGATTGTCGCGCACGCGCAGGAATGGCTGGTCGCTGTCAAGGAGAACAAGCCCGAAATGTGCTACTCGCGCTTCGACGTGACGGCACGGCTGACTGAAATAATGCTGCTGGGCTGCGTCTCCTTGCGTGCCGGCCAGAAAATCGAATGGGACGGCCCCAAGATGGTTGCGAAGAACTGCCCCCAGGCCGCCCAATTTATCAAGCGGCAAGACCGCTCCGGATGGGCACTTTCCTAGCGAACCACGGCGATGCGTAGCAGAGCCTTCCGCCATGACGACTGTGCAGCACGGATTCAATGAGCTTGCTCTCTGGCCGGCCGGGAGGACATGA
The DNA here is from genome assembly GCA_965199365.1 of Terriglobus sp. Taxonomy (GTDB): domain Bacteria; phylum Acidobacteriota; class Terriglobia; order Terriglobales; family Acidobacteriaceae; genus Terriglobus. The sequence goes on from CBDARC010000001.1 coordinate 392,802, forward strand.
ATCGCCATGATGAAGAGCCAGCCACCGGCAGTTGCAAGCGCGTCAGCAGACGTATCCCCAGCGTCCGATAGTTCCGAGACGAACGCTTTTCTCACCCGTCGCGACATGCTGAAGATCAGCGGAGTAGCTGGTATGGCCAGTCTCGCCGGTATCGCCCCTCACGCCGGTGCACAGACAACGCCGAGACGACCACGTATCGCCTGCCTGGTTAGCTACTGGGGTTTGCCGACCTCACATGCGGACTGGATCGTGAACAAGCTGCTGGACGGTTACTGGTGGCAGGGCGCTCACACTCCTTCACGTTTGGACGTGGTCTCGGTCTACATTCACCAGCTCGACACGAGCCTCCTGGGACAGAAGGTCTGCAAAGCCAAGAACATCCCCATCTACAAAACAGTTGGCGAGGCTGTGACCCTGGGTGGGCCGGAGCTCGCCGTAGATGGTGTGGTCATCGTCGCAGAACACGGCAACTACCCGACTGACCTGAAGGGACACTGGCTGTTGCCGCGCTGGTGGATCTACCAGCAGGTGATCCGGGTGTTCGAGCAGAGCAAACGCTCGGTGCCCATCTTCAACGACAAGCACCTCTCCTACAACTGGGACGATGCCAAGTGGATGTTTGATAAGTCCCGCGAGCTGAAGTTCCCTCTAACTGGCGGATCTTCAATTCCCACTTACTTCCGCACGCCCGAGGTTGAGATCGCCGTCGATTCTCCGATCCGGAATTCTGTCGTGGTTGGCAGCAGCCCGGACGAAGGAGCCATCTCCCACTGCATCGACGTGCTCCAAGCATTTGTTGATCGTCGCAAGGGTGGTGAAACCGGCGTCAAATCGGTCCAGTCTATTCGCGGACCCGAAACATGGCAGTGGGTCGAGCGCACGCCCTGGGCCGGCAACCTGCTCGAGGCAGTTCGCAAGAACTTCAACTTGAAGCCCGGATACTTCCATGAGGGCAGGCAATCCAACGTCTGCATCGTGGAGTATAACGACGGAACAAACGGGGCAGTCATTTCAGGCAGCGGTGTGGGATGGACCTATGCTGGCGAGATCGCCGGACAGCAGAATCCGACGATAATCTCGATGCTTGGCTGGCCCGGACCGATCTCGCAATATCACGCTGCGAACGGCCACGAGCACTGGATTACGGAGATGATGCTGACCCGCAAAGAACCGTTCAATGCTGAGCGACTTCTGCTTTCGACCGGCATCGTCAATCACTACATGGATTCGAACTGGGAGGACGGCCGGTACTCTGCCGTTGGCCGCCGCATTGAAACGCCGTACATGAACATGAGCTATCACTCGACACACGGACCCATGTTTGAAAAGGGCCAGCGACCGCCGAACACTCCCTACATCCGAGGTTTCGAATCGTAAGACTTCTGCGCCGTCCCGATGGGCGTAGTTCAGGCTATCCTCTCAGCATGCATCGTCTGCTCCTGCTGCTCGCGTTCACCGTTACTGTGCCCATGTCTGGTCAGTCACCCGCAAAGCCAGCAGGGCCAATGCCTGAGCGACATGAATACGTCCTGCACAACTTCAAGACGGAATCCGGCGTTGTTTTGCCGGAGGCCCACATCGTCTACGGCACCTATGGCACGCTGAACGCCGACCAGTCGAACGCGATCCTGCTGCCATCGCACTATATGGCAAACCTGACCGGCTACGGATTTTTGATCAAGTCACCGGCCAATCCAGATGGCGCGCTCGACACGTCGAAGCTTTTCCTCGTTACCTCTGAGCTCTTCGGCAATGGCCGCAGTTCGTCGCCATCAAACACGCCGGCGCCGTTCGACGGGCCCCGCTTCCCTGTTATGACCATCCGCGACAACGTGAATGCGGTGCACCAGCTGCTCACCCAGCAACTCCATATCCAGCATCTGCGCGCCGTGATCGGCTTCTCCATGGGTGCGCAGCAGGCGTTTCAATGGGCGGTCAGCTATCCCACGTTCATGGACAAAGCCGTCGCGACAAGCGGCACTGCGAAGACATACGGCCATGGCATCGTTCGGCTGGAAGGCCAGATCGCCGCTCTGACCGCGGATCCTGCATTCATGAACGGCGACTACAAAACCGAACCCACCAAGGGACTGGAAGCGTTCGGCATGGTATGGGCGGGATGGCTTTACTCACAGGAATGGTGGCGCAAGGAGTTGTGGCGCACAGCCTCGCCGCCCGGCACAACCTTTGAGCAGTACATGTTCAGCTTTCGCAAACGATTCAGCGCGGACGCGAACGACTACATCCTGCAGGCGCGCACATGGGAGTCGAACGACGTGGGCAAGACCACGCTCGCGGACGGAAAGCCCATCCGCTTTAACGGCAATGCAGAGCAGGCGCTGCTCTCAATTAAGGTGCCGTTTCTCTACATGCCCTCGGCTACAGACCTCTACTTTCCGCTGGAAGACGCGCAGTACGAAGCAGCCTTTATACCGCATGGCACACTGATGCCGATCCCGTCGCTCTGGGGTCATCCTGCCGGTGCCGGAGCCAGCCCCGACGACAAGAAGTTCCTTAACGAGAAGATCGCTGCCTTTCTCACAGATTGATCTGCGGCCAGCCGTTGCCGATGACCTAATGCACCAACGGCAGCTCGATAAAGCTTGCCTGCGTCGGTGTATGGAAGATCTGCTGCGTCGCTTTGCGGTAGTCCGCAGGCTTTGCGAAGAAGATGTTCTGAACGAACGTCTGCGGATTGCGGTCGTACAGCGGAAACCAGCTCGACTGCACCTGCACCATGATGCGATGCCCCGGTAGGAAGACATGGTTGGTGTTCGGCAGGGCGAACCGGTACAACTCCGGCTTGCCCGCGGGCACAGCCGCTGGCACAGCCAGGCTTTGGCGGTAGCGCCCACGGAAGATGTCCATGGCAACGCTGAGTTGGTACCCGCCAAGCTTTGCCTGTCCCGCCACTTCGTCAGGATAGACATCGATCAGCTTGACCACCCAGTCGGCGTCTGTGCCGGTGGTCGCCGCGACAAGGTTCGCGATGGGTTCGCCCGCAATGGACACCGGGGCCGTTAACACCTCGCTTTTGAACGTCGCAACGTCTGTACGGCCGGAGAACTCCCGCTGATCGTCGACCAGCCAGTCCGGCCACGCCGCTGCAGTCGCGTAATTGACTGCCTGGGTGGGTCGTAAGCGAAATGGTACGGGCTTCGCTGGATCGGAGATATAGTCCGTCGTCGCCGTCTCCGCGTCCGTAGGAGCAGTGAATGCCAGTGCATCGCCACCATGAAGGTATAGCTTCGCAGGAGCCGCTGCGCACGCACGGGCTGGAGGCACCAGGTTCGGAGCCTCCGTGCAGACCTGTGGCCAGGCCTGCAGCTTCTGCCAGGTAAAGGTGCCCGTCTGATACGCGGTGACCGGAGCAATCTGCGGCGAGGACGCGTCATCCTTCAGGTAGCGAGCGAGAAAGGGAGCGAGCACGTTCGTGCGAAACCAGAGACCTTCATCCTCAGGCAAAGTCAGTGCGCCAATCGTCGCATTCGGATCGATCGATCCACCATGGTGCCAGGGTCCGAAGGCCAGGAATACCTTGCCATCGGTATCGTGTGGCTTGATCGCGCGATATACCGCCATGGCTCCGTAGATGTCTTCCGCGTCCCAGAGCGAGTGCACCAGAAGGGTCGGCACCGTGATTGATTCGTTGGCCAGGATCTGGTCGACCGCCTGATCCTGCCAGAACGAATCGTAAGCCGGATGTTCCGTGACTTTGCGCCAGAATCCCATCTGGTCCAGCCCGCGCTGCCGGCCTAGTTCGCCTGCGCTGCCGGCCGCCATCCACATGTCGTAATCATCGAAGTTTGAAGTCCACCAATGCGCCGAGTTGTCGCGCGTCCCATCCTGCTCGTAGATATATGGCTCGTTTTGCTGCCGGAACGCTCCGTTGTGAAACCAGTCGTCACCACGCCAGCCATCCACCATCGGATTCATCGGAACAGCTACCTTCAGCGCCGGATGCGGATGAACCAGCGCGGCGAGGGTCGTAAATCCGTCGTACGAAATGCCAACAATGCCCACTTTTCCATTCGACTCGGGCACATGCTTCACCAGCCAGTCAATCGTGTCGTAGGTGTCCGTGGCGTGGTCAACCGGCGTCGAGTTCAAGGGACCCCGGAATGGGCGGTTCATCACGTAATCGCCCTCAGAGCCGTACTTACCCCGCACATCCTGCACCACACGAATGTAGCCGCCGTTCACTATGACGTCCGTGGCATTGTCGTACCCATAGAGGCTTGACCCCAGGTGCGAACTTTGCGCATTCGTGGTCAGCGCGACCGCGCTGTAAGGCGTGCGCGTCATCAGGATCGCCGCCTTGTGATCGAGTGTCGCTGCCTTCGGCACAAGGATGACCGTGTTCAGTCGCACACCGTCGCGCATGGGGATCATGACAACGCGGCGCTCGTAATCCGCCACACCCGCTGGCACGGCCACACGGGCAGGCAGTTCGGAAGGCAAGGCCGGGTACTTCGGCGCGGATACGCCCTGAGCGCCTGCCGAAAAGGAACAAACGCAAAGCGCTAACGCCAGGGCGGGACACCTGAACGAACTCGTGAGAGGCATACAGCAAAACGTACCATATACTTACGCGCGAAACGCTAAGAAGAAGACAGCAAACGACTTGCACAGCGGCGAGCCAATCGCATGGCCGGGACTGTGTGGCACCTGCGTGAACTTTGCTCTGGGGTCTACGCGTGACTCTGCGATCAGCCTTAGAGCCGCCGTCGCTCGCTGGTCAACCCGCCGTCAGCGGAGCACACAAACACTCTGCTGGAAGTCGCAGCGGACCTCTGAGGCAGCATGCCCAAAATGGGATAAGCCTTGTAAGCAGCAGCACAATTTCAGCCAGAAGGGGTTACGCAACGTCGATCAGCTAGTGTATGGTTTGCCTTGCTTGTAGTAACGGAGGCGGTATTTGGCGTGACTCATCTAATTGTCAAATTTCTATCGATCGCTTCTTGGTTCTTTGGGATTTCAGTGGTGTTGTTCGCCACATTCCTGGCCGTTGAGTTTCTGCGGCATCGGAGAACCTACCAGTCTGACATGTGGTCGGAAGAGGCACTGCTCGAGGAACGAATCGAGTCCGGAACGCTGCCTACGCTCACGCATGTGACCGACGCAGAGATTATTGCTCCACCTGAACAGAAGAAGCGTTACCTACCTAAAGCGCCTGTTCGGCGCCTTCCATTCCTGCACAAGGTTTTCCGCTAGAGATTCTTCGAGGCAAGGCAGGCAGCCGGAACGGCTTTCTTGAAGCTCGCGCTTGGCGAGTTCAGGATCAGGTTAGCATCCTGCCTGATGGAAACGCCCCCATGGAAGTGATTGTCCCTCAACGTCACCTGCGCAGGAAAGCGGGTCTCATTGCGCTCCGTTCGGATCGACACGCTGTTCTGCCAGCCCCGCGCCTCGTTACCAGCGATCAAAATGTCGCCTGGGCGTTGGTTGTTGTATGCGTTCGAGGCCGCAATCGCAGTGGCCTCCGCGGTCTGTGGGTGCTCTGCAATAAAATGATTTCCGCAAACGGTGCTGTTACCAAACCCGTATGTGGATAGATCCAGAACACTCCACGGACTCACTTGAGCAGCCTCCGTTGTGAAAGTGTTCGCAAGGATAACCACGTCTCCCTGCTCTCGCGCATACTTGCTGTTCTGTATTCGCGTATTGAGCAGTCGGGAGTTCTGCAGAGTAAACCGGGCGATCGGGTCCAGTGTTATGGAGCAGATCGCTCCCTTGCCCGCGCAAGTGAAGGCAATGTCATCCAGCGTGACATCGCGCGAAAACGTCAGATCGTTCGTGGAGTTGTTGTTGAAGAAGCTATCGCCTTTAGTACCGAGGGTGTGCTGAACCGCTCCATTGCGAAAGATGATCTGCTGGCTGTGAAAGAAGGTCGAAAGCTCTCCATTGACACCGCCGGATGCTGAAAACTTGGTGAACAGAACATTCAGATCGCCCTCCGAATCCAGGCAAACGTCCTGGCATCCATTCACAACCACCTGCTCGACCACGATGTGCTGCCCCATGCAGCCCCACCAGCCCGCAACCACGTTGCGGGCCGAGCCGCCGCTGAAATGCATTCTTCCGGCCTTGAGAGTTGCCGGGGCATAGCTCGTCCAATCCTTGTTGTTGTTTCCGCCCCACCAGGTGATTGCGAGCCCGGCGTTCTGAATGGTCGCAGCTGAGTCATCAACGTCCCACGTGTAGGCATACCAGGCCGCCTGCAAGCCTCCGGCCGGCCCCGTGCGTCCGTCAACGAAATTTCGCATCGCTCTTATCCGATACGAGGAGTTACCTGCGTTCACCTCCCGGTACGTTGTTGCCAACGAATCTGTCTTGACGTAGCCGCCGCCGGAGCTATGAGTATCGTGAATAAACACATCCGAGCAAGCGCGACACAACAACAACCGGTTTCCGTCATCGCCCCCTTGAAGCGTCTTCCATGATGCCCAGATGTCCGCGAACTCGATCTGAGCTGTGCCTGAGGCTGTTGCCCACGGCCCCGTGAAGTTCATGGTCTGGACAGCGTTCGGACCACGTGCACTCACCTTGTTCTTTCCTGAAAGAATGAGGCGCTCTGCCCACGTCAATGGCGAATCGATCTCCAGATTGTGGCAGGCACTCAGATGCACCGCAGTCTGTACCAAGGCAGCCGCGCCCGACATCACCACGATGGTGCCGCAGGCGGGACCCAGGTGTTCGTTCGCCGCATTAATCCCCGGCCCGGCATCTCCCGATGCTTTCACAAGGATGCGGGTACCTGTTGCAGGTGCTACAGCACGCGCACTTGTACAAAGGAACAGCGCGAGCGTGAGTATTACCGCGATCCGTTCAGAAAGGGTCATCAGCATGTTGCACTCCGCATGCCAGCCGCGCCGTGACTCCGGAGACGGGGCAGGTTATACGTCAGGCTCTCTGCAGCACAGCCCGGCGAGGAACTGCAACAGGTTTCGACTCAGTTGCTGCTTGTTCCTTCGGCTCGTGAAGGATGATCAAGGTCAGCAGCCACCAGATCGCCATGACTGGGATGTACTCGATGGCGCCATCCATCGCTGCAGCGACGGTATAAATCAGCTGTCCAACCAGCGCGGATCGCCGCAAAGGATCGCGCCAGATCGAATGATTGAAGAATGAGAGAAGCAAGGGTCCAAACAGTAGAAGAAGCATTCCAAACCCGCCCAGCGCACCCAGTTCAGTAAGCGCGGAGGCATAGACCACTTCTTCAATGCCCTCGAGCGGATTAGCAGGCATAAGTGAGAGATGGCTGGCAGCGGCGTTTAACTGTGGCGCCCTACCTCCGAAGCTGGAGTCGAAGATAAATGACACATCCGCGCTCATCGCCCACAGGCCGGTAAGTACCAGGCCCATGACCGGGATCACAAGGAGAAGCTGATATCCGGACCGTAGAGAAAGGCGGAAGCGGGGGAACGCGGAGAAGCTGTCTGCAATGGGTTTGATCACCTGCGAAAGAATCAGGCAGAGCCAAGCTGTGCGAGAAAGGGTAAGTGCGATTGCAAGCCGTACGATTACCTTACGCCAATGACGTTTGCCCTCCAAACAGTCGAACAGAGGCAACAGCATCAGCGTGCAAACACCATAGATGTTTCCGTTACTGTACGTGCTGATCAGCTTGTAAATGCTACCGCGCCCGTTCTCCTTGATCGTTCCTGTCAGGCCGATATCTGACGCGTTCACAGACAGGTAAGGGATCTCGATGAAGTAGCCCATCTTGATACGCCATAGAAATAGAAACAGGCCGAAGATTGCAGCCAGGAAGATACAGCTCCGCACGACGCGAAGCAGTACGTCTCGGTCGCAGATCTCCCAGAAAGGCCCAAACAGAAGCAGAACGATGTAAGGCAATAAGACAAACGTGCTTATCTCGGAAATAGCAAAGCCTTTTTCCGTAATAGGGTATGCAAAGGCGGAATATAAAACGGCCATCTGCAGCGGCACCGTAAGTGCCAGCATGCTCCACATCGAGGCTGGTTGTGCAAACGACGTCAGTAGCGCTCTTGGAACACTCAGGCATGTGCACATGGCCAGCAGGAAGTATCCCCAGGTGAGCGGTACTCCACCACTGGAAAGGCCACCCTTGGGAAACAGGATGAGGAACACCAGCATCGCCGACCCGCTCCACGTGGCGAACTTGTGAGCCTGTCGAGTCTCGGGCGCAGTAATAGCGGCTGACGTTTGCATCCCCTACCTCCTCAGACCTCTGTCAACACCGGCACAGCAGGTTGATTCCGCAAACCCCACAGAATAGCCCACATGCCAAGGCCAAGCAGGCCGTCCGTTGCAAGGCTGGCCCATGCAGCACCCCACCATGAATAATGCGGAATCAAGTACAGGTTCAGCAGCAAATTGAATACAGCGGCCACGCCCTGGCTTAGAAGACGCGTTTCATGATGACCCGATCCGGTCAAGGCATCGCCTGCGCTCCACTGCAGGTTGCGGCAGAACGGAATGAGGCAAAGCCAACGGAGTGCCAGAACACTTTGCTGATAGCTTGGGCCAGCAATGATCGGCACCAGCGGAGCAAGAAAGAACATAAGTGCGCCCATTACAAACGATGGTGGACTCATCTTCCAGAACAGGCGCTTGGCAAGCGCGTACACACCATGTACCCCGTGCTGACCTTCTTTGAAGAAACGCGGAATGAACGCAGCATAGACCGCAACCATAGGCATGGAACATGCACTAACGCCGCGGTAAGCGAGGCTGTAGACACCGTTGGCCGCGTTCATCCCATAATGACCTAGCATCACCTTGTCAATGTCATTGCTGATGATCGATGTGGAAGAAGACAAGGCAAACGTCAAGCCTTCCCGACTGTGATCCTTCAGCGTTCCAGCGATAAACGTTGGTTTTCCGACGGCTCTGCAGACAAGCACAAAAGCAACGGCCGCGCCGACAACCGAGACCAGCAAGGTTAATGTAGCCGCCTGCATCACAGTCACAGTACGAGACGTGAGCAGGAGCACAAGGCCCGCAACAAGGCGCAATGCATCTGCCACTACGCTGACTAGCGCCGTCATCGACATGCGTTCCAAAGCTTGGAACACCTGTGAGGCCGCTAAGGTTAATGCACCAAGCAGGCAATCAGAAACGGCCAGCATGAGAATCAGCAGCCATCCGTCTTCATGAAGGATCCTGGGACCTACAAAGCATAAAGCAAGGATCAACAAAGGGCTGAAGACTAATGTCGAAGTTATTATATTGCCAAAGAAAATACGGGCCTTTGCGGGATGCCGGCTGACATACCGAAGAAATACATATCCTGAACCCATCGATCCGTATTGATTAACTACCGCAACCATTGCAGCCGCGGCGACGTAAGTGCCGTAGCCACGACTACCGAGCAACCTTGCAAGCACGACAAAGTACAGTGCCTGCGCTGCGACAGAAAGACACTTTCCTGCCAGGATCCAGCTAGCGTTCTTTGCAGATGCTTTCATACCTGCTTGACAATGGCTTGATACCGCTGTCCCGCGACTGTCCAGGTGAAGTTCTTCTTGAAGTTCAAGCATGACGCGCGAGCCAGCTCCGCACGAAGCGCGGGATTGGTTGCAAGTCGTTCCAGTGCTTCGGCGAGGGCGGTCGCATTGTCCTTCGGAACCATCAGCGCACCCCCTTCGGCAAACTGCTCAGGGATGCCGCCTACCGAACTCGCCACGCAAGCGAGACCGCATCCCATCGCCTCAAGATTGACAGTCGGAAAGGCATCGTTCCAGATGGACGGACACACTGCAAAATCTGCCTCGCGGTATTTGTCGGCGAGCGCCGTACCAGTAGCGTAGCCTTCGAAGCTGACGTTGTCCGGAGCATTGTCGCGCAGCTTACGCAGGTATGGCGCCACCGCACCGCCAAAGAATGATGCGCCAACAATCCTTGCTTGAAGCTTTACTCCCCGCGCCTTGAGCAGGCGCATAGCCTCTACCAGCACATGGGCGCCTTTTACCGGCACAATCCGACCCACAAAAATTACTGAAGGGATCTCAGGAGTCTCTCTCTTTTCAGCCGGGTGGTACAAGTCAGGGTCGGCCCCGTTATGCATCACCACCGTATGCCCCAGGGTGACGAAGCGATCCCGCGCCTCCCGTTCAAGGAAACGAGATACAAAAACTATCTTTTCAACGGCGGCAAAGATGCGGTAGTAGGACGACTTGGGTCGATAGGGTGAAAAGCTGTTATGCATGTGCAACACCAGCTTGGCTCCGGTACGCTGTGCCGCTGGAGAGAGCAAAGTAATCAAGTCCGGACGATTGTGTACCCATACGACGTCACCGGGCTTCAGCACGCGCTCCAGCGGCTCCAGCCAACCCTTATGAAGAAACGGCTGCACCAGTGCGGGGTAATGCAGTACACCGCGCCAGCGAGTACGGCCGCGGAGGGGAGACAACTTAAGCAGTCGTGATTCTGGAAAACCCCAGCTGTCATCTGCTGAAACGCAGACAACTTTGGAATCCGTGTCACCTTTCAGAAGATTCGCAACAATACGCTGGATCGCACCGCCCTTATGCTCAGAAAAAGGCTCGCTCTCATCCAAAAAGTGATAGATCATTCACATCCCCTGGTGTGTAAGTACAGCATCCTAATAGCACGTGCTGCTTAAAAGCGGTAAACAGCTGCAGAACCTACGGCCGCTAGTAGAGATCCGGCACTGACCAATGTGTTCTTTACATAACTGAAGGGGACATACACAATATCGCCGGCTTCAAGGTACTCGTCCCTGGCCTTGCCCCTTTCGATTTTGTTCAGAGGGATAGCTTCAGGTCGTGTTCTCTCCGTGGCGCTACGGAGCAGCGTAGTATTCGCAACTGCCGCTGAGGGATTCGTGCCTCCAGCCCGTGCAATTACCTGCAGTATGGATATCTTCCCCTCATTGTTCGTCATGGCGTACGCGCCCGGTGTCTTGACGTCACCAAGCACGTAAATCATTCCGGCGCGAGGTACAAACACACGGTCGCCGGGATTAACCAGCACGTCTGTTGTCAACGCCGTGGTCGCATTGTTAGAAACGTTATAGGTTTCCCGTGCTCCAGTTCCATGTCGCTGGATTGTGACACGCCTGTCTGCTACATCGTTCAGGCCGCCAGCCATGGCCAACACATCCAACACCGCGCTCGAAGTAGGGATGAAATAGGTGCCAGGTGTCTTGACCTCGCCGAACACCGCGACCTTTTCGCTTGAGCCCTCTTCTATCGACACAGTAGCCTTCGGGTTTAGAAGATAACCCTGGCTCAAGGCGTTTTGGACCGCTTCGGCAGCTGCAGCCGTAGTCAGTCCCGCGACATGCACCGAGACTCCGGTCTTCAGACGGATATCTCCCGAGTCGGATACACGGGCATGTTGCTCCAGGTCCTCTTCTCCAAGCACTTCCACATGCACCATTTCGCCGGGAGCGATCAGCAGACTTTCAGGCTGGTTTCTAGGGATAAGCCGCTGCGCATGAGCGGGTAAGCTCGCCAAGAGCGAGATAGCAACCAATGCCACGAGAGACAGGCGTTTGTTGACCATGGGAGTTAGATCTCCTTCGTTACATAGCTGCTGCATTGAGGACTGTGTAGAAAAGGCCCGTGTTCGTCAGTGGTGCCTTGATCGCAGTGAACGCGGCGCGTAGTTGATCGCGCTTTGTAAGTCCGGAGCGAGCAACGAACAGTGTTACATCCGCAAGCCCGCTTAGGACTACTGAATCAGTGGTCTCCAGCGTGGGCGCACCGGAAAAAATAACCAAGTCATAGTTCTCGCGCCACGATGCCAGGCAGCGCTTGAGACATTCTGAACTTAGGAGTTCTGCCGGATTCTGAGGCATCGGCCCCGAGGGCAGTACCCGCAAGTTACAGACAGACTTCACCTGCTGCAACTCCTGTCGTGTGCCGCTCTTTCCAAGAAGGGCGCTCAGTCCCTCTTCGGCATGCATACCCATTCGGGAGCTCAGCCGTCCGTGACGCAGGTCAGCGTCAACTAGCAGAACTTTCGCACCATCCTGAGCAAAGCTGATCGCCAGGTTAGACGCGAGCGTCGATTTTCCTTCGCCATCGGTGGTACTCGTAACCAGCAGCACCTTGCCCCGGGCTGTTTGGGTGATCGAACTCAGCACAGTGCGCATGGAGCGAACCACTTCTGCGAACCGGGCCCGTGGTTGCTCCAGAATGATCGGCGTAGACTCTTCCGTCTCGACCGCGTCCGGAATGCGAGGCAGTGTGAAATCACAATCCTGGTCCGTGACCTCACTCAGGTCCGCCGTTCCATAGATCTTGTCATCGAGGCTCTCGACGATGAAGATGCCGCACAGCCCGATCAGTATCGAACCCACAAGGCCAGACAGTAGAAGGAGAGGAACATTCGGCGACCGCGGCGCGGCCGCTATGGTTCCGGGGTCCACCACAACGATCGTGGACGACCTCATCTCTGCGCCAATATTTGCTTCATTCAGGCGCCGCACGAGATCCTCATATAGACCCCGGCTTCGGACGGCATCTTCCCGGGCGATCGTGTACTCGATGGCCTTGTTGTTCGCCTGCGTTGCCGTACGTTGAATCTGATCGTAGCGTGTTCTGGCTGCGGTTTCACCCGCTTCTGCGATCTGATAGTCGCTCTGTGCGCGAGCTTTTACCCGACCCAATTCATCGCTGATGGCTTGGTTGATGCTTTGCAGCTTCTGCCTGTCTTCCGCAAGGCGCGGGTAAGCATTACCGTAACGCGCGGAGAGTTGGGCGATTTCTGCGCGCAGCGTTGCTTGCTGTTCGCGCAAGCTTTGAATCAGGCTCAGCGAGCCTGTGAAACCAGAGCCGCTCGCCGCATTGCCACCCAGGCCGGAGAGCGCGTCGGCGTCGCCAGTCTCAGCCACCCTTGCGATCGCGCCCTTCAAGATGCGGTTCTGCTCTGCCTGATTAAGGGCCTGTGTTGCCTGTTGCAACTGATCGATGAGCGCGGAATAGGACTGTTCATGACCCGAAGCATCGCTCGCCGAAATGCCATACACGCCGGACTGCTGCTGCAGTTGGGCAACCTTCGACTGGAGCACCTGGCTCTGCTCGCGAAGGGTGGCCAACTGGCCGCTCAACCAACTCGATGCACTCGTCGTTGCATCGTGCCGCGAGTTGAACGTGAAGGCAATCAAGGATTGCGCTAACGCGTTCACCACCTGAGCCGCAACCGCGGGGTTCGGGTCTGTGTACTGGATCGAGATCAGCCTTGTCCCCGTCATGGGCTCGACCGACAGGTGTTGATGAAACCGTCGGATGTTTGCCTGGTCACGCGCTACCGCAGGGTTCGGCGCCGGCACAGCGTGAAGGCGCGGGAAGGAGAAGTGTTTGGTCTTTGGGACAGGCCACTCCCGATCGAGATGAAGCCTCTCGATTGTGTCCAGGGCCAGCGTGTCTGAAGAAAGAATCGCAGCTTCTGTCTTGTCGGTTATCGGGGCCGACTGCGCATCGGAACCGGTGCTCCCGCTTTCGGAACCACCCACTGATCCCATACCGTTTGGTGGTTCGTTCAGTACCTGAATGACACTCGCCGACTGGTACTCCGGCGTGGCCACTATGCAGTACACCGCGATCAGGAGAAGCACCACGCCGGCTGTGATGAGTAACACGGCACGCCTTCTCCAGGCGATTGCGAATAGGTCTCTAAGGTCGACCTGGGTATCCTGCAGGGTTTTCACTATATGGCCTCACTAGAACATGAAGTCAGTCTCATTTAATTGAGCATAGGGTTAGCCCAACAAAAACAACCCACGATACTGGACTGGGACTGACCTCACCCTACAACACTCCATGTGAGAGAGCAAGCTCATAAGAAGTATCTGCATGAATTCCAACTGTTAATTAATTTTTCTTCTCTTGCAATCCATGGCGTCGTATAGACTCTAGCCAAACGCAGAGTAAGAGCTTAATTCGAAGTTACTGGAGGATGTAAGTAACATTCCTAGTCCAGTACGAAAGTAACTTAGACGAGCCCTGCGAATTAAGTCCGTCTTGACACAGTAGTGTTGCCGCATCTGTGTTGTTCCCTTTCATCTGCCACGCCAAAATAGGGCAATTACCGCCTTTCAAATCAACGTGTAGGAGGTGAACATGCGTTCCACTCAGGAAAGCTCTGCCGCAGCAACTATTGAGATTAGCCCTGCAGTACCGGAAGTAACCCTGGAGGTGCCCGTACCATCCGAACGGAACGAAGCACGCAGGGACACTTTGGTAGTCGCCCACCTGATTGAGGCCGGTCAGGGAGGCATCGAGACGGCCGTCTGCCTTCTCGTGAATGCGCAAGAACTGGACCCCGCGATTGGCGACATTCACATCGTTGCTGACAGAACACGTCTGGGCGAGGCTCTGCTAAAAACCCCCGCCACGATGCACTTCTATAAAAGCGACCGTAAGGCGAAACGTCTGTGGGCTGTATCTAAGGATGCCTACAGGCTATTGGCGAAGATCAAACCTGACGTGGTGTACTTACACAGCACCTTCCCGGGTCTCTATGGACGGCTGTACCGCAAGGCAGGTTATGTACCCTGGGTAACAATCTACTGCCCACATGGTTGGGCATTCACCCAGCATGTTTCACTGGCAAAGCGGAAGGCCTACATGGCGGTCGAGCGGCTGCTCTCTCGCCGTGCTGACGCGATCGTTAGCATATCGCACCACGAATATACGCAGGCAGTTCAGGGCGGCCTGAACCATCAACGTCATCAGGTGATTTTGCACGGCATTCCCAAGTCTCCTGCTGCTCCATCTGCTGTTGGAGTGCAACGAGCGGATCCCGAGTCAATCCATCTACTTTTTCTGGGTCGCTTCGATCCGCAAAAGGGGCTCGATCTCTTATTGAAGGCGTGGGCGGATCGACGGCTTGAGAACCTTCATCTCTGGATAATTGGGGATGCAACGATGCCCGGAGCGGCGAGGGTGTCTGAATTACCAAACGTGCATCTTCTCGGCTGGATTCCGAACAATCAGATCGACGCTTACATCAAAAGCGTTGATGCCGTAATCATGCCGTCGCGGTGGGAAGCGTTCGGCCTTGTCGCGCTTGAGGCGATGCGCAACGGAAAGCCCGTCCTCGCCAGCCGAGTGGGCGGGCTGCAAGAATTGATTATCGAAGGCGCAAACGGACTCTTCATCGATCCGCTTGATTCCGAGGTCTTAATCAACACGCTGAGCAGCCTTTCGAAACAGCAGTTGAATAGCATGGGAACGGCGGCTGAAGGTATATTTCAGGCAGGTTTTACGTGGGAATCCTGCTATGCGCGGTGGAGCGCACTGACGCACGAAACGCTTTCGGACTACCGGGCCCGCTTCAATCGACAGAACCCCGCCTTGGAAGGATCAGAAAGCCTGGCTTTTCAGATGGCAAAGTGGTTGGTCGACTTTTCATTCGGCATGTTTGCGCTTCTGCTGCTCTCGCCTCTTCTTCTCTGCATAGCGATCATCGTCAAATTGACCTCAGCGGGACCAGTCTTCTACGGTAATCGGCGAGTCGGAAAGAACGGAAGAATCTTCCGAGCTTGGAAGTTCCGGAGCATGTGGCCTGACTCTGACCTTGTACTGCATCGCCACCTCACAGCCAACCCTGAGGCGCAGAAAGAGATGAACGCCTTTCATAAGCTCCGCAATGATCCGCGAATCACACCTTTCGGCCGGTTCCTTCGCCGAACAAGTCTTGATGAGTTACCGCAGCTATTCAACATCATTCTCGGCGACATGAGCCTGGTCGGTCCACGACCGATTGTAGAGTCGGAGATACCGCGCTACAAGAACTCTTACCACGTCTACCTTGCTGTGAAGCCCGGTCTTACCGGCTTGTGGCAGGTATCAGGCAGGAGCCATGCCACCTTCGAAGAGCGTGTTGCCTACGATGAATACTATGTTCGGAACTGGTCAGTGTGGATGGACATACGTATCCTGCTTCGCACCATCTACGTCGTTTTCCATGCCGAAGGGGCCTACTGATCTTGCCTGCTACTTCGCGAATAAGCGTCTGGCTGGTGTCTAGACCGGCCGCAATGCTTTTGCTGCAGTCTGGTCGAACGTTCTGCGACGCCTGGTAAGCCACCGCCCAAAACTCATCGATGGCCGCTCCACGAGTGCGAAATAAATACGTGCTGCACCGAACGCGAGCAGTAGGTAAATCGGAAGGATGTAGATCAAGGGCATACGTCCGTAAGCTAGTTCTACAAGGGAATACAGGATTGTGCCGTGGATCAGGTAAAGGCTGTAGCTGACATGTCCGCACCACTGCGGAACGGGTCCAAGTAGAAACCTGTTCCACCGCGAAGCCGTAACACTTGCAACAATCAGGAGCACGGCACTGAGCGTGGTGAGCGGCTCCATCAACTTCACCAACGGCCACGGAAGATGATTCATAAACTGCGCGTACGTGTAGACGATTGCCGCGCAACTAACTAGCAGGATCCGTGCCGGACGCGCCAGTTCGCGGTACCACTGCACCACTTCCGGATAGCACCGTGCCAGCAGAATGCCAGCTAGAAATGCGGATACCGCATAAATCGTGTGCGACGTTGCAGGCTCCGGCAGTATGCCTTGCAGAGCAAAAGACAGGATGACGAGCAGACAGGCAGTTTTCCTGCCGGCTCGCAGCATGAGGTAGCAAAGCCCCGGGAAGATCAGCGAGACCCGCATCTCTAAGACCAAGGTCCAAAACGCAGTGTTGAATTCGTGGTTGTTGTACGAACCTATAAACAACACGTGCGCCCAGAACAGACGCGCGTTCACTGGCGATGACCACGTACCAGCGAACCACTCGTTGAGATAAACACCGTTCCGACGGAACAACGCATCGCAGGCGACGGCGAGGATCAGCGCGCCTAGATACGGCAAGTAGATGCGTGTCACTCGACGGATCAGAAACATACTGTATCCCTGCGGCCGACCAGATAATGTCGGTAGCGTCAGGACGAAGCCACTGAGAACGAAAAATAGGGCAACAGCCGAGTGGGCAGCTGCAACCACTTGCACAGGACCTAGAAAGAACCCCAGTTCGGCGTGCGACATAGCGCGCCGACTCCACAGGCCAGCGAAATGACTTAGTACGACTGTTACCGCTGCCAACCCTCGTAGCGCATCCAGTTCAAGGAACCGCTTCATTCCTTCGCCTGCAGGCAGCTCGGTCTCTTGTACATCATCCTTCGCGGCAGCTGCTAGTGTGCTTGCTCCCTGATCTATAGACAAACCGGCTCCTTTGATAATCAAAGGATATCTTATTGATCGTGCGACTCAACGCAATAAAGAAGCGGGTAAATGCGTGCCGGTTACTTATTTCTTGTGTCTGTGACCAACATCAGGCTATATCAGTGTAATAGCAGTCGCTTAATGCAGGTGACAAACGAGCGGCTCGAACACTTTAGTACTAGCAAACGTGGTCATTCATCCCATTGAGGGTGAAGCACGGCCAGCACCTCGGCGACATCAATCAGGTAAACAACGGCCAGAGACAATCGGGACCCAAGCACCACGCACTGCTGCGTAGTCCGTCGCCAGTGGACTTGGCACCCTGTCTCCTCCAGACGTGCAGCACCTTGACGTTGAGCGGTGAGCAAGGGAGCAGGCACTTCATAGCCAGGCCTCGCCCGTCCCGGGCTGGCGGCGATAGCGCGATACCGGAGATACCTGCGCAAACAAGCGCTCCCACGCAGGAGCGTGATGCCGTCCGCGACATCAATGCAGCAGAACATCGATGGTGTAGACTCCTTCGTAACCCCTTGTTATTACTTTGGTATTCCCATGAGGTTACTTTAATGAGGCTCCATCCGACACTGCTGAATCAGCTTGCATCCCTTTTTGATCCGCTAATGGACTTATTAGATCAGGACATCTTCAAGAATCCGGCCTATCCTTATCATTCTTCTGGATTTGCCGACAGTCGAAAACACCTCCCGAGCTCCTATCCGCGCTGCGACAGAAGAGGGTGGTTGGTTGGGCTACTACTCGCTTCTCTAATCGTTCCCGCTGAGCTTCGCGGGCAATCTACAAGCGGCGACCGAGGAAAGGTGCTCAGCGCAGCCGACTTCCACGGCGGCGACACCGGTGCAAGAATCACGGCGGCCGACGCGGCGCTCGGGGCCACAGTCGGGACGATCCTGGTTGCCGGGTCGCTGGCAGGCACCACGGTGAGCAGCAGCCCGTCGATCTCTCAGAATCACACGCTCGCTCTTTGTGTGCCGCTGACCTGGGGACCGAGTGCCAAGCCCACGATCGCCAGCGGTGCGCGCATCATTGGTTGCGATGCAAGTTCTCCCCAGACTATTCAGTCCACCGGGCCTTGGGTGACGGCGAGCAACGTGTCAAACATTGAAATAGGCGACATCCATGCAACGTGGACGAAGCCTCTAGGCGCCGACGACGGCAACAAGATCCTAAAGTGCCAGGCCTGCAATCACGTCTTTCTACACGACCTGAACACCATCAGCGGCGGGTGGATTTTAACCACTTCTGCAACCGATGAGTATGACACCACGAATCTGGCGACCAACGGCTCTCACCATATTCTGTTACGGAACAATACTGCCGACGGTATTACCGGGCCGTGTCTTAGTTCTACCGGCTCAATCAATCCTTGTGCAGAAGGTACAAACATCTACGCCAGCTTCTACAAGTTCACGAGTAACATCTGGGAACAGGACAGTGTCTGCCGCAACCTGTCGCTTTGCCGGTTCGTCTGGGGTGGAAACAACACTCCCAAGACAGATCAGTCGCCAGGTGATTGGACCTCCATGGACGCTGCCACCCTCAAAGCTTCGGACGTCTATTGGGACACTTTGCAGTGCACTAACGTACAGGCATGCGAAGTCCTTTCAATGGCCCAGCGCGTAGTGTCTGTTGGGGCCGTGGACAGTGGTTGTTCAGATGTATGCGAGGACAGTGAAGGTTCGCAGAATGTGCAAATTATTAACTTCGACGCGACCGACTCTATGAACGGCGAATTGTCTGTTTTTACTCACTCCGCACATGTCCTGTTCGGACCGGGAAAGTTGACCCACACTAGTGCGGTTAGTTGGTTTACAGATCCTGCGGCCAAAGTGAAGTCTTACTCGCTGTATCTCCGCAATGGTACTAATCAGCCGGTCAATCTAAATGATGTTACAGTTCGCGGTGTGACTTTCGATTGCCGACGCCCAGATTCTGCGGAGTGCTACGGCGTGACCTTTGACACGGGCAGTGACATCAGGTTTCTGAACAATACCTTCATAAACACGCCGGTGTACTCGGGTATGACCACATCAGGGGAAATGCCCGGCGTAGAGTTTACAGGTAACGAGTTCCGTCAGACCATCGCAAATGCGACTAGTCAGCAGAGCACGCCAGCAAATCCGCTCCTGTATTCTCTGGATATCAGCAGTCACTTACTCGACCGTACTTTGCTCCAGGCAAACCGCTTCATAAATGATGCACCACAGTTAAATGGATCCGCCGCGATCTTTAAAGGTGACCAGTTCAATCATAGCTTGAGTGCCGCGACGATGGCACTTGAAATGCACTCGAACACAGTAGCCAATTGGAAGAATGCGGTTATCCTTACCTATGCCGGTCCAAATACATCAGGATCGACCCCGACCTACTACTCGTCTCGCGATGACTTCGGCGGTGGCAAGGTCTTGCTGCTCCCTGACGGCGTTCCGACGGACTATCGTATCGAAGAGACAAAGGAGGCAAGCAAACCTTAGTGGCCCTCCAGCTGACCTTCTGACCTGCCTGAGAGCGGGCCACCGTGGCACCACCCGGCGGTCATCTCGGCAATAAGGGGATGGGTTTGAGAGCCGAGGTTGAGGAGGCGGCAACCCGCTTTCGACGGCATCTCCTCAGGTCCCTGTCTGGTTCATCGTTTAGCTCAGGCCGATTCCGGCGCGTCAGACGGCACGATCGTGACGATAAGATCGGTGGTGCCCTGGATGTGGCGCACCACCCTTGAACGAGGCGAGCTGCGCTATGCGAAGCGCCGCCTCACGACACCTACCAAGCCGAGCAAGCCGGTGCCTAGCAGCACTAGACTCGACGGCTCCGGGGTTGTGGCGACGGCGCTCATGCTGCTGACGCTCACCGAGTCAAGTTCAAAATAACCCCCATCGTTTTCTGAGACGAAGGAGAGCGCGGTGGTGCTTGAAGTTGCAGTCCAATAGAGGGTGTATAGCTTGTACGCGTCAGCGGGAACGTCGGTTTCCGAGAACACCGACCCTCCGCCAAACAGCACAGAAAAGTTGTCCGTGTACGGTGCAGCGGGAGTTGCGTCATTCAGTAAGGCAAACTCAATCTGGTACACGTCGCCCGCTGTCGTCGCCAGTGTCTGTGTCAGTGCGATTGGCGAAAGATACCCACCCAGGTATGCTTCATAGGTGCCGGAGTATGGTGTCGACTCTGTGGTGAATGGATCGCGATTGTCCACGCCGGCGTAATTCGATCCGATCGTTGTCGCCGTACCTGTCCAAGGGCCGAAGTTGCCGCTTTCAAAGCCGCAGTTCGAGACCAGGTTGTTTGTCACCGCGTTACATGTAGCAGCATGGCTCTGCATGACACCACAGACATACAGGACCACAAGGGGGAACGTACCAATCAGTTTTCGCATGGGGAAGCTCCTAAGCTGATGTGCGTTAAGTGGATAAACCGCGAACAGAGTCATCAAAGCCGTTATTCAGTGGAGGCCGACGCGGCGTAATTCGTCCAGGCATTTACGAGGTTAGTGACGTTCGTTGTTCCGATGCCGGTGGCGAAATCCCAGCCAAGGGTCGCCGGGTAAGCTGGCTGGAATATCGCGTCACTTACAGAGAGCGAACCATATGTTCCACCATTGTTAAAGCAATTGTTAAGCCCGGTGCAGAGCACAGTGTTGTCCCCCTGCGTCACGTCGTAGAAGACGCAGTTTGGACCCACTGCATTGCCAAGAGACGAATTGCACGAACTGCTACCGACGCTACCGTACTGCGACCGCGCAAGACTGTATAGCACGGTGTTCGAATTACCCCAGCTTTCGCCAGTACTTTGGTTAACGAGTGCCTGGATACCGGCCCAAATCGGGCCGGAGATCGACGTTCCCCCGAAGCCCAGCCAGTTCCCTGGATCTGCAGAACACGGCCCGTTCCCCGTCGCAGTAGTCGGGTCTGAAATGCAGACTGCGTACGAGGTGCCCCAGAAGCCGTTTGAAGCCATTAGGGATACGTCCGGAATATCACGAACGCCATCATTCGGTACCCCCAGCAGGTTTTGCCAGCTCGGCTTTGCATACCCCGCGCAGGTACCACTCACTACTCCGCGAGCTGTCGCTGTGCCCGTGGCGCACCCGCTCGGGCCACCACTACCTCCGATTACTTCCAGCGAACGCGGACGGATACTTGCGATGTAGCTTCCACTGTTGCAGAGGCTGTTTGGGCCAACCGAGGGATAGCCCAGATAAGCGGCATATAACGTTCCTGCACAGGAATAGTTCCAGGGAACCTCTGGGATGTAAGAATTTGCAGTCTGAAAGTTCGTTCCATTTGATGAGTTGAAATAAATTCCAGGCGTGTGGAGCGGCGTGTATCCGAAGTCTGTTCCGCCGACTGAGATATTGTAAGGCGTTGACGTAAAGCCACTCACCCCGATGCCGTGCGTAGCCGGACTCGGGCTTGTACTTGAGTTGTCCGCTGCGGCAGCTCCTTCATCGCCGGAGGACACGAACACTGAAACTCCCTCGGCCGCCGCAATCGCGTACAGGTTATTGATATACGCATTCAAGGCTGCTCCATCAGATGCTTCGGCTTCGCCATAGCTGATGCTGACGATCTTCGGAGGGACGCTTTCCTGAAGCATGTTCGCAAGCGCAATGAAGCCGCCGAAAATACCTCCCGAAGCCCTGCAGGCAGAGTTTACGATGCTTGCATTGGGCGCCGCCGCCAGCGCCCATTCCACATCGATGGCTGCCTCTGCATCGTCGGAGTTCACGCCGGGCGCAGTGCAGGTGTTCGTGCCCGTGGGATGTACCTGCGTAAGGGTTGCATACGGATATGTCCTCGCTAATCCGAACACCTTCCGAAACGCCTCCCAGTCACCCACACTGTACTGGTCGGTGTTTTCGATCAGAACAATTGTTTGCCCCTTGCCCGTGATGCCAGCGCGGAAAAGTGGGCTGAAGTTATAGATTGTGGCTAAATCAGCAGCGCTCAGGTAATTGGTCCCTGTGGAGCGAATTCCATTGGGAGTATCTACAGGTATGACCCTGCGGTTCATTGAATGCGGTGCAAAGTCATTCAACGATGCAATCCCAGAAACTACCGGCATCAAGGCCGCTGGCAACTCTGGATCGGTCACGTTCGCATAGTGAGATTCACCACGCACACTGAGGTTATGAATCGAAGTCCGAAACGCTTCAGCCATCTGCCCGACGGTGCCTTCAAACTCTATGGTTGATTCATCCGGAGAGACCTGGTGTACGGCGAAGCCCTTCTGTGCAAGCCACTCTGCAACACGGGTGACGTCGTCGTTTGAGGGACCGAACCTGGTGCCGATTTCGGCATTACTTAGCCACTTGTGAAAGTTCACTGATGTGCGGTCGTGCAACTGGTCTAAATAGGCCTTGAACGCCGCTTCGTTCTCCGGCGAGCGATGAAGCACTAGGGTCGCCGACATTGGCGCACTATTGTCCCGCACCCCGCGATCGTTCTCGGGTGTAACCTCCGGCCTCACGTTTCCACGTAGAGTGACTGTTTGGCCGTTGTCGATGGTGCCAGCGATAAAGCTGCGTTTGGGTTGCTGAGCTTGCAGAGAATTCGCGAAAAGCGAAAGAATAGCGCAGGCGTAAGTACAAGTACGTAACACTGCTGAGGTCATCGGGGGAAACTCCTCATACCAGGGTTGTTGAATCAGGCCGGAATGGCCCTGCCTCATTGTGGTTTTGTGCAGGCGCTGAGTGTAGCACGCTTGGGCGAGAGTCGGGCATCACACGTCTCCGGCGCGATCGATAGGGGGAGGTCTCGTCGCGTCGAGTCACTCTCCGAAGCTCCTATTGCGATCCCCGCCCGCTAAGCCTCACGGACAAAGGCAATAATGAAAGGAACGTCGTCGGTACCTCTCGCTGTCCGAAAGCTCACGATAATGAACCGAGTGATCGCATCGCAAATAGCTTGCTCGGCATTACTTGGTGTGGGGATGTAAGCATCAGCAAGCGATTTAATCGGCACTTCGACGGCGCTGCCGCCCTATTCACCGTTCCTAATAGAAAAGGACTAGAAGTTTCATGAGACGGTTCCTTGTGCTTGGCTTCTCTTCTTGTAATTTGCTTAAGGTATTTCAATGAATACGCTCACTGACCAATAAGCGTTTGTCGATCCTTGAGGTCGAAGCTAGATAGGTTGCATTGTCCGCTTTGTCAAATCAAGAGCGGTAGGTCGGCCGACAGACACGAAAGAAGGATGATTTCGTGGCATGCGATTACTCTGCTCGAACAGTATTCCAAGGTGAAGACGGCATCAGTTCTGACCACACTCGAGCACACGGGATGGAGCGCAGAGCCTGGCGAGCAGTTCCTTGAACCAGAACGGTAGAGCGGATGCGGAGTAGAACTGAGGGCCTCAAAGTAGACGAACAGCCAACATATGGACTGTGCCCGCGTGATTAATCCTTCGGTAGTCGGGTATACTCGTCTGGTTTCGGACCTGCTCCCGCGTTTCGACTACGGGTGCAGTCACTCGGCCGAACCTCGAGGCGGGATATGAATCGCAGGACGATGCTCCTCCCGCTGACCGTTGCGGCCGTACTTTTCCGCCCCTGGTCGCAGGCGCAGACCCCCGTCGGCACCTCCTCTACCAGCTCAGCCGCAGTAGACACTCTCAAAAGCACCAGTGCCAGCAGCGACTCATCGGTTCCCAGCGCGCCGGATGCTGGAGAAGCCGCGAATACAATACGCATTGTTCGCCTGAGCCAGGCAAGCGGCAAGGTCGAGCTGGACCGGAACACCGGCCTCGGCTTTGAAGCTGCCTTCAACAACCTTCCCGTCACACAAGGCGCACGGCTAAAGACCAACGAAGGGTCCGCAGAGGTCGAGTTCGAAGACGGTTCCACGCTACGCCTGATTCCGGACACGCAGGTGAACTTCACGCAACTGGGCCGTTCCGCTTCGGGCTTCACTCTATCCACCATTAACGTGCTCAGGGGGACGGTTTACGTTTCCTTGAACAAGACCAAGGGCAACTCATTCAGTCTGACCTCTGGGGATGGCATGATCAAGCCGCGCCCAGGAGCCCATCTGCGGCTGGAAGTAAGAGACCCTGAAAGTCGTCTGTCGGTCATCGGCGGCACAGCTGAGTTCATCAACACAGCAGGTTCCCGCGAAGTCGGCAAAGTGAAGAGTCTCATCTTCAACACGGCTACGCATGCGCCGGCTGACCTGGTTGCGGGCGTTGAAGACGAACCCTTTGACAGCTGGGATGAGGAGCAGACAGAGTACCAGAAGCGCTATAGCCGCGGAAACGCACTCGCCGGTTCAGGCTCCGCTTACGGTTTGGCAGATCTCAACTATTACGGCTACTTTTCCAACGTGGATGGGTGCGGCAATCTGTGGCGACCGTACTTCGCCTCCGCTGCGTGGGACCCCTATGCCAGCGGCCTTTGGGCCTGGTACCCCATCGGCGGGTACAGCTGGGTGTCGCCCTATCCATGGGGGTGGGCTCCGTTCCACTACGGATCGTGGCTGCAATGCGGCGGTGGTTGGGGTTGGCAGCCAGGCGGTCGCTGGTACGGCCTCGGCACCATCCGTGGCCCGCAGCGTATCCTCGGCCCGCACCCTGTGCATCCATTCCCAACGCGGCCTCGGCCAACGCCAGGCAAGCCCCTATCCATCATTGCGGTGAATGAGAAGCCGCTTACGTTCTCGCACGTCGATCGCGCAACACAATCATTTGCCTTCCGTAATGACTCGGCGGGCCTAGGGATTCCACGCGGCGAGTTTGACAAGCTAAGTAAGTTCTCTGCAACGGCGGTAAAGACTGGGTCGAGTAACGCTCCCCTGTTCTTCATACCGCCAGGCCGGACAGACCTCTCGCCTGTCGGCAGCCGCGACCTTACTGTGCGGAATGACCGAACATCGGGGGCACGAGTCGGGGATCACCCTGGCGTCTTCAATCGGGGCGGCGCTAACGGAAGCGGGCCCTCCGCCACAGCACAGTATCCCAGCAGCTCTCATACGGCGGCGGGCGGCTATGCCGGCGGAGTTACTTATCCAGCTGGCTCGCACGCCAGTGGAGGCGGTTACTCGGCTGGAGGCGCCCACGCCTCCGCGCCGGCCTCCGCGCCGTCGGCCCCGTCTGCTTCCACAACGGCAGCCTCCGGCGGGCACCGGTAGCGGTACGAGTTCCACGACGATGGTTCGTGGCGCCGCAGTTCGCTGAACATGACGGCTGAAGGAAACTTCGGCTAGGCGTTTCCCATGATCCGCTTTTGAGGACTCATCGGGAATGCATGCGCTGGACCATTGCGACCGACATGGCCCTTACAAGCATGAGCATGGTGAAGACAGCACTGTTCGTGCGCGAGTTTGGACGGACAAGGAACTTCGCGCCGTTGCGCTTAAAGCGTCCGACCGCAGCCTTCCAACGACGCTTGCAAGCAATCAGTGGATAACTACGATCTTTGTCTGCCGACCTGCATTGCCGCCCTGCTGATTATGGGCGTTGTTTGCATCACGAAAAGAAGCAGTCCTCTAACGTAGGCATGGTTGCCATGTCGGCAGCCATGCTGGCGTCTGTCGCTGGCCTGCTCGTCTCGCACCTCCAACTCTGGGCTTGCAAATAGGCGAATAATAGGCGAAGATCATGCATGCGGTTCTTATGACATCTCGCTAAGCCGGACTTCAGCCAGAGCAGCTAGCCGCTGGATCACGTGGCGGTCGCCCCTGCTTTCTTCCCCAAGTTCCACGTCCCTCACCCCTGGATCTCCCGCTCAGAGGAGATCAAAAGGGACGGCTGCACCCCACGGCGATGGGCGGCTTTGGCCGGAACGTCGACAACTCGAAGGCCTTCTACGAGGCTGGCAGCTTTGGGCTACTACCTAAGCAACAAGTTTCGCCCTGAAAAGCGAAACGCTCCGGGGTTACCGCCCCGGAGCGATCTCGTAGAAGGAGGTGACCGATGCAAACCCTACAGTTTGCATACAAACGCTTCGCGATCCGGATTCCAGGAGAAATCCTCCTGTTCCTCCTCGTAAAGCTCTTCCAACACTGGAACTAGTGCCTGGAGGTCACTCGCAACCGGTTTCCTCGTCCTGCCAGGGACGGGGAAGCCTTCCCTGCTGAATATAACGAATTGTGCTCGTATATCCAAGGTTTAGAAGCAACTTCGGTGGCTGCTCGAGCGATACACGGATCCTCACCTGTCTGCAGAACGAGGCATTGAGCTGCGCACTTGAGAGTCATTGTCCCGACCGGCAGCCTGACGAAGCTCTTCTGCTGGTGCTTAGGTGCTTGGAGCCGATCTTATTGCTCGTGATTCGCAGGAGTTCTGCTGGTTTTCCTCTGGACGCGACGGTAGGACAGGTGCATACCTGGCCATGAGACATGAAGCACCGGCTGCCAGCATCCTCGCAAAGCAACACCGGGCAGTGTCGCAAAGTGCGGTCATGCACTCGTGAGTGTTAGCTTTGGACACGTTATTTCTCGTTGCTCTTCCGCACGCAGCTAAGCCAGTGCCGACATGAACGCAGTGAATGCTCAAGGATCTTCTTGTGACGGAAACCGAAGTCCACCCACTACACACACCGGCTCTGCGACGGCGCTGGGCGCGCATCCTGCCGGTTGTATTTGTCACGTACAGCCTTGCATATGTCGACCGGGCAAATTATGGTTTCGGCGCTGCGGCAGGCCTAGCAAAGACGTTGCACATCACTGAATCGCAATCGGCCTTGCTGGCCGCCCTGTTCTTTCTTGGCTACTTCCTCTTCCAGATCCCGGGGGCGGCGTACGCGCGAAAACGCAGCGCACGCACGCTTATCTGCTTTGCACTGGTGAGTTGGGGCGTACTGGCGATGCTAACGGGCGTCGTGAAGAGCTTCTGGGGCCTGGCGCTGGTGCGCCTCACGCTGGGTGCGTCGGAGAGCTTCATCCTGCCCGGCATGCTTCTGCTGCTGTCGCAGTGGTTCACGCGAGAAGAACGGTCGCGCGCGAACACCTTCCTGATCCTTGGCAATCCTGTGACTGTGCTTTGGATGTCCGCGTTGACGGGCTACATGATCCGTGCGTTCGGCTGGCAGATGACCTTCGTCCTTGAGGGCGTGCCGTCGATCCTGTGGGGTGTCGTGTGGTTCTGGCTTGTGCGCGACCGGCCTGAACAGGCTACGTGGCTGGACAAGGACGGTTTACTGAAGCTGGAAGGCATGCTGCAGTCCGAACAGGCGCTGATCCCGAAGATCTCCTCTGTCAGCCGCGCCTTTCGCTCGCCCGCTGCATTGGCTTTGTCGGCGCAGTATTTTCTCTGGTCCATCGGAGTGTATGGCTTCGTTCTGTGGCTGCCCACGGTGGTTCAGAAGGGCGCGGCGCGTGGCATCGCTGTGACCGGTCTGTTGAGCGCGCTACCATACGCCGCCGCCATCCTCCTGATGCTGGCGGTGTCTTACTTTTCCGATCGCCGGGTGGCTCGCAAAGGTTTTATCTGGCCGCTGCTGCTGGGCGCTGGTATTGCGTTACTGGGTTCGTTCCTTACCTCGGCCAACAGCTTTCCCCTCGCGTTCGGGTTCCTGATTGTCGCCGGCGGTTTGATGTACGCCCCGTACGGACCTTTCTTTGCACTGATCGCGGAGTCGTTTCCAAGGAACGTCTCGGGCGAAGTAAGTGCGCTGGTCAACGGCTTTGGAGCGCTCGGCTCGTTCGCCGGCAGCTATGCGGTAGGGCTCTTACAAGCTCGTACGGGCAATCCGCGTGCAGGCTTCCTTCTGATGTCGATCGCGTTGATGCTGGCGGCGTGCATCATCGTTCTGCTGCCGAAACCCGCTGCCGATGAAGCGTGAAACCGCTGAGGTCCAGACATGGGACCCAGCGGTTTGAACGCAGTTCACTAGAACGACAAGGTGACGGAACCCTGGAAGTCGCGATTGTCCTGGTTTGTACCCGTAATCACGCCGGCATTGGCAGATCCGATCGCGGTGTTAGGTGTAAGGAGGTTCTTTGTGTTGAAGACATTGAACGCATCCAGTTTGAAGGCGAGATTTTTCTCCTGGTAGATCTTGATGTGACGCTGAAGGGCCACATCCCAGTTCTTGGTTGCGGGTCCGTAAAGGATCGAACGGCCGGCATTGCCATAGTTGTTGCCGGAGGGTACCTGGAAGGCGCATTGGCCATCGTCGACACCGACTGCGCACAGCGACGTGTTGAAGAAGTGCAGGAAGGTGCCGTGATCGATTTTGCCGCGCCCGCCAAGGCGGTTGGGCCAGCTTGCAGACGCGTTCGTCACACCAGAGTTCAGGCTGACGCTGAACGGCGGGCCGCCTGAGTAGGTGGTGATTGCGTCCACCTCAAAGCCGCCCAGCACGTGCGACATCAGGCCATTGTGCAGGAAGGCCCGGCCGCCGCCGAATGGAAGCAGGTACGTTACGCTGCTGACGAAGCGATGTTTCTGATCAAAGCCCGAGGCGCCGTAACCAGCCCGCAGGTTGGTGATGGTCTGCGGATTGCCGGCAGAGCCACCGCCCGATGCCGCCGATCCTCCGTCGTCCAGGCTCTTGGAGAAGGTGTAGTTCATCAGCGCCGTCAGGCCATGCGAAAAGCGCTTGGTGTACTTCACCTGGAGCGAGTTGTAGTTGCCGTAGTTGATCGGATCTTCCTGCACGAATGTGCTGACGTTTGCGATGGGTTGCAGCAGTCGACGAGACGCCGCACTGGTGCTGCTGGGACCGGGTTCGGTCTCGTTCGGGTTATACGCGTAGGTCAAGTGCAGGCTGTGGCTTCCGGCATAGGTCACTTCGAGCACGCCACCAGCGATCTGACGCTCCACGCCGAGTGAGTAGGTCTGCATGCTTGGCGTTTTGTTCGTCAACGAATGCGAAACGATCGCAGGTGTCAGCGCATTCACTCCCGCTGTCGTCTGCAGCGCGTTCGGGTCAAGGCTGACCGCACCCTGCGGAAAGATGTTCTGAAGCTGAGTCTGGCAACCACCGACCGAGGTGGTGGTACAGACATTGCCTAAAGCAGCAGCATTGGGATAGGAGGCCCCCTGCGAAAAGGTTTGCGAGATCGTGTACGGGGGATTCTGGCCAAGTTCGTCCGAAGCAGAGAAAGGATCTTCGAAGTAGGAGATACCAAACCCGCCGCGAATGAAGGTATTGCCCCGACCCGTGATGTCATACGCGAACCCAACCCGGGGCGCGATGTCGTTGTACCGGGTCTGCACGCCCGCGGTGCGCGAGACGCCGTTAACGCCGGCATAGATGAAGTGCAGCGCGGTCAGATCGAAGTTGGCGAGCCGGTTGTTCTTCTCAACGTCGGGCGTAAAGACGTCGTAACGCACACCAAGATTCAGGGTGAGTCGTGGAGTGATTTTCCAGTCATCTTGTATGAAGCCGGAGAAGACCTGCTTGGTGATGTAGAAGGGTGTCACCAGGTAGTTTCGTGAGGCTGATGCCGGAAATCCAAGCAAGAGCGCCGCAATGCCGTTTCCGCCGACCGCGCTGGCCGACGAGCCCGTCGCGACCTGCGAATTGGTCGTGTTGTCGCTGAAGGTAATCTGACCACGGGTGGTTGTATTGGTGAACGGCGAGGCCAAGATGCGCACGTAGCGGAAGCCGAACTTGGTCGTATTGTTGCCGTGCGTGTACGACAGGGTATCTTCCACCTGGATGTTCGTCTGCCGCGGGTTCGCTGGCAGGAAGGCAGTGCCGCCCTGCAGGCAGGTGAACTCATTGCCGCAGCCGCTGCCGATCTGGATATTCGGCAAGCCGGTTGCAAACGAGCTCACATTCAGACCCATAATCCCGAGCGAAGTAGCCGAGTTGTGACCGTAGTCGCTCTGACGGGTGAATGGGTTTGTTCTGGAATAGCCCGTCCGGAACTCATTAAAGAGGTGCGGGGTGAACAGGTGCGTCTCGTTAATCGCCAGCCCTTGTGCGTATAGCGAGGTCACCTGCACGCCGGCGACATAGGGTCCGAGGTCGAACTTCGCCGCAGCGGCAGCCGGAGTCGCCAGGCAGCAAGTACCCGATCCGCCCACGAGTGGATTGGGCGCGGTCTGTTCGAAATCCTCATAGCTATAGCGTGCAAAGCCCGAGTCCCGATCGTTGGGGTGATAATCCAGGCGAACATTTCCGCCGTTGTCGCCGATGATCCGGTTTGCCGTGGAAATGTAGTTGTTCAGACTGTTAACCGTGGTGAACTGGGGAAGCGGGTAGATGCTTGCTACGTTCAGGCCCACTTGATTGATCCGGTTGGGGCAGATCACGTTCGCTGTCATGCCGTCGCAGCCCATGAATTGCTGTCGCACCTGGCGGGTCACTCCGCCAACCGTCACCGCCGTCGTCGTAAGCGGGTCGAAGATGGGGATTTGGTTGCCGTTGGAGTCACGGTAGCCGCTGAAGTCGCCGATGCGCTCAGCCGCGGTGGGAACACTGTTCGTGTTGGTGATGCCCTGCAGGGAGCGCTGGCCGTAATAGTCCGCGAAGACGAAGAGCTTGTTCTTCAGGATGGGCGCGGAGATCGCTCCGCCAAACTGGCCGCGGCGATACGCCGGCTTGGGCCCGGTCCGCGCGAAGAAGTTGCGCGCGTCCAGTGCCTGGTTGCGCAGATACAGAAATAACTCTCCATGCACATCGTTTGAGCCGGAACGGGTGGAAACCGAGAGCACACCGGCGCCTGTGCCATACTCCGCCGAATAGGTGCCGGTAAGCACTTTGAATTCTGCAATGGATTCGACAGAAGGCTGCACCATCACGGTGTTAAAGGTGTACTCGTTATCGTCAATGCCATCGACCAGGTATGCGTTGGTGTTGGCCTGACTGCCGAGCGCGTTGAAGTTGGAGGCAGCACGCGGATTGAAGGAGCTGGAGCCGGAAAGGTTCTCGCCCTGCTGGCCCGGCGTAACACCCGGAACAAGGTAAGTCAGCTGCACAAAGTTGCGCCCGTTCAACGGCAGATTCTCCACCTCGCGCTTGCCCACCACGTCGCCAAGCTCCGACGTGTCGGACTTGATCAGCGACGCCGCCGTGGTGACCTCCACCGTCTCGTTGGTACCGCCGGGGGTCAGGGCTATGTCGACCCTCGCCTGCTGATCGATATCGAGCACGATGTTGTTGGAAACTGTCTTCTTGAAGCCCTGGCTTTCGACGGCAACACTGTAGTTACCGGGAATCAGGAATGGAACGTTGTACTCGCCGCTGCTGTTTGCTTTGACAACGACGGAAGTACCTTTGCCGGTATCGGTGACGGTCACAGTCGCGTCCGGAACCACGGCGCCGGTCGGATCATGCACCGTGCCCAGGATGCTTCCGGTCGTCACCTGCGCAGGTGCGTTGATCGCCAGTGCAATGCTGAATGCAATTGCCAGAAATTTCATGAGCGTGCGGGTACCTGTCATACGACTGCTCTCCTAAACGCTGTTCCACTTCGCACGTGCGCTTTGCGCAGTTTTCCATTCGCAACGCGGCGGCGATCAGTTTGAAATGTTTGGGAGTTCTATTCGCAGTGATGAGAGTATGTCAATGTAATTCTGCGGAGTGCAGGTATAACTGCAGACCACAGCGGTACAAATGCCGCTGTATGGCCTGTCACTCATCTCAACTGTCTTGACATCTGCTGGGCGTACTTGGTAAGAAGGTGCGCTTGCTAAGCCTCAAATCCAATCGCCGCACCATCACGAGGCACGCATCGTCTGACGTGTGCCTCGGAGGTATGCACCTATGAAGATCAGCCGGCGCAGCTTCCTGCAGTCCGCGGCCGCAACGGGTATTTGCCTAGCGCGCCCGTACCAGGCGATCGCCCAGGCCCTGCACCGCAAGGTCAAGATCACTGACGTTAAGGTGATGATCGTCCGGGGCACGTGGGACTGGAACCTGATCAAGGTGGAGACGGACTCGGGCCTGTACGGCATCGGCGAGGCGTACTGGGGACCCGGCACGAAGGACATGATCCTTCGGCAGTTCAAAGACCTGCTGATCGGCGAAGATCCGCTGAATGTTGACCGGCTGTACACCAAGATGCTGATGCGCAGCGGCGGCTACGGAGCACTTGGCGGGGTCACCATCACTGCGGCTTCCGGGGTCGAGATTGCGCTGTGGGATCTTGCCGGGCGCATCCTGGGCGCACCGGTGTACGACCTGCTGGGTGGACGTTTCCGTGACAAGGTGCGTTTTTACCGCACGCTGCAGGCGCCGGACAAGAACCCGGCCGACGCCGCTTCCTGGCCAGCGCAGCTGGAGTACGAGCTCGCGCATAATCGCTACGGCTTCACCGCCTGGAAGGTACAGGGCGATGCAGTGCCCACTACTGCCGATCCCAAGTTTGCGGAGCCTGGTCATGATCCGTACACCAACCAGCTCACCCTACGCGACATCGATCGCATCGTGGTCCGTATGGACGCGATCCGCAAGGTACTCGGCCCGGATGCCGACTTTGCCATTGAGAACCACTGGAAGTACAACATGGGCGACTCCATTCAACTGCTCAACGCGCTTGAGCACGTACGGCCTATGTGGATCGAAGACCCGCTGCCTGCAGAGAACATCGATGCCATGGCCCGGCTCGCCCGCATGACGCGCACGCCGATTTGCACGGGCGAGAACCTGTACGGCTTCCACGGCTTCCGTCCCCTGATCGAAAGCCAGGCATGTGCAGGCGTCCACATTGACATTCCCAAGTCCGGCGGCCTGCTTGAATCCAAGCGCATCTCCGACTTTGCCAGCCAGTACGACATCTGGACGGCAGCGCATAATCCGGCAAGCCCACTTGGCACCATCGCGTCAGTCCACGCGGCCGCTGCGATGAAGGATTTCCGCATCCACGAACTGGCCAAGTGGGTGGACTGGTGGCCGACTCTGGTCACGCATAAAGGCCCGTTCTGGACAGACGGGTACTTTATTCTCGAGGACACTCCGGGCTACGGTGTAGAGATCGACCCGGATGTTGCAAAGGCACATCTGGCGCCAGGCGAGGTCTGGTGGGGTTGACCCTGCCCGCCTTACATCAGCGTATTCAGCGTTGTCGCTGCAGTTAACCACGTACTTCGCAGTAAACGACAGGAAGGATCCATGGCCCTCTACAATCGCTATCTCTCGACCCGCCGCGACATGATGAAGAGATCCAGCATGGCGCTGCTTGCCGCCGGCCTGCTGGGCAAGGGAGTTCCATCCATCGAGGCCCAGACGTCCGTCAGGAACGTCAACAAGAACTCAAGCCCATCAACCCTGAAGATCACAGACCTGCGCTACACCGTGGTGAAGAAGCCTGGACCAAGTCCCTGCCCTATCATCCGGATCGATACGAACCAGGGCGTGTACGGGCTGGGCGAAGTGCGTGATGTCGCCAATTACCAGTACGCGATGGTGTTGAAGAGTCGCATCATCGGTGAAAACCCGCTGAACGTCGACTACCTCTTCGAAAAGATCGCGCAGTTCGGCGGCATCTCGCGGCAGGCAGGCGGTGTTGTGGCCATTGAAATGGCTCTGTGGGACATTGTCGGTAAGGTCTACGGCGCGCCCATCTACCAGATGCTTGGTGGCAAGTGGCGCGACAAGATTCGCATTTACGCGGACACACCCGAGGCCGACACGCCCAAGGAATTCGCTGCCATCGCAAAAGAGCGGAAGGACCGCGGCCTGACGTGGATCAAGGTGGATGTGGGCACCGATCTGTTGAAGGGCAAGCCCGGCACCATCATGGAACCCGCCGATCAACACTCGGTCGAGTACGACAAGCGCCTGCCGCATCCGTTCACCGGCAATGAACTCACCGACAAAGGCATTGATGTCTATTGCGAGTACATATCCACCATTCGCGATGCCATCGGATATGACATTCCGCTGTCGACCGATCACCTGGGACACCTGGGCGTGAAGTCCATCATTCGCCTGGGCAGGGCGTATGAAAAGTACAACCTGGAGTGGATCGAAGACGTGATCCCATGGTGGTACACCGACCTGCTGAAAGAGATCACAGACGCCATTCCCACGCCCACGATCACCGGCGAGGACATCTACGAGATCGCCGACTTCGAGAAGCTGTGCAGCATGCACGCGGTCGATAAGATTCACCCCGATCTGTCGACCTCCGGCGGCATTCTTCGCACGCATAAGATCGGCGACATGGCGTACAAGTACGGTGTGCCGATGGCCATGCACTTCGCTGGGACGCCCGTTGCCTGCATGGCGAACGTGCACTGCGCAGCGGCAACGCGAAACTTCCTTGCGCTGGAAAATCACTCGCTTGACGTACCGTGGTGGCAGGACATGGTCAACGAAGTCCACAAGCCGATCATCGATCACGGCTACATTCCCGTGCCGGATACGCCCGGACTCGGAGTCACACTGAACGACGAGGTGGTCAAGCAGCACCTTTTGCCTGGCGTGGGTTACTTCGAGCCGACGCCCATGTGGGACGAAAAGCAGTCGTTCGATGATCAGACCTTCAGCTAACCTTCAGGAGCAACGATGCGAATTTTCTTCAAGGCGGCCCTCGTCGGCTGCGTGCTCTCCGCCACACTGCACGTCGACGCGCAGGTGAAACAGACCCGCGAGCAGATCATGTTCTACAGTTCCGACTGGAAAGGCGAGCGCTTTCCAGACGGCCGGCCAAAGGTATCAGACGCGCTTCTAACGCGCGCTCTCGATGTCTCGATCGAAGACATCTGGGAATACCTGCGGGGACTTGGGTACAACTGCCAGTTCGATACAGGGTTCCAGGCGCTTCATCCTGATAAGCCGTTTGCCGGGCGCGCCTTGACGGCACAGTACATGCCCTCGCGCCCTGACATGGCACATGCCATCGCTGCGGAAGGCAAGGCAGAAAACCGCATCGCCTTCAACAACAACAATAGCTGGCCCATCAACGAACTGCAGATTGGCGACGTTTACATCGCGGACGGCTTTGGCAAGATTGTTGAAGGCACGCTGATCGGGTCCAATCTCGGCAGCGGCATCGCCGCGCATACGCACGTCGGTTTCATCTTTGATGCGGGTATCCGCGACGCGGAAGAAAACCGTGAGCTGCCCAACTTCAACGGCCTGTACCGCGCCTACGATCCGTCCGCGTGGAAGGACATGGTGCTGACCGGCATCAACACGCCGATCCGTATCGGCCGTGCCACGGTGCTGCCAGGCGATCTTGTGCTGGCAAAACGAGACGGCGTTATCTTCATTCCAGCCGCGCTGGCCGAAGACGCAGTGTCCAACGCGGAGTTCACCAATCTCGAAGACGCGTTCAACTTCTACCTGAACAGCCAGGGAACCAACGGCGGCAACTTCGAAGGCGGATGGAACGGCAAGAAGTATGACGCACTGGCCGCATGGGTCAAGGCCAATCCTGACAAGCTGAAGATGAGTCAGAGCCAGTTCGACGCCATCGAAGCAAAACGCAAGGCACGGCGCGGGAACTAAGGAGCGGCTGATCCAACTCTATGGCCGGATGGATCAGCCCTCGCTTATCGTGTATCGCTCTGGCTGAAGAATCGGTATCGAATCGTCCAATGTGCCGTCTGCCCGGGTGCGATGCTGAGGTGGATATATCCCTCCGGGCAGATCGTTGTGCGTATCGACCAGAAGTTCAGATGGGATAGCGGCCTGTCCGCCGTCTGCTGAACGCCGACATGTGTTCTCTGATTCTCAACGGTGAAGTTATAGTCCGAAACCTTATCGGAATACCCCGTAAGAAAGCTGTTGACCGTCTGCCTGGGTTGCAGCTCGGAGGTGTACACAAGATCGTTGCCGCTGATCTGTCCGCCATTCGGCAGCGCGTGTTCGGGCACGGGCTGAAACGGGAAGTGAACGACCATGTCAGGCCCGGTCGGCGCACCATCGATCATGAAGAAGTCGTGGTCATACACGTCGAGTTCCAATGGCTTCTGCCCCTCGTTCTTCAGTTCATGCGCAAGCAACAGCAGCGGCTCGTGCTTGTCCAGCTGCAGATTCTTCCGGTAGGTATAAGCAACGCCGGTGGGCGACCGCAGACGCTGTGTAAAGGAGACGCCCGTAGGCGACCTGCTCACCTCCCACTTGCCGCCATCGACCAGCGGATACGTCAAGTAGGACGAATACGGCTTCTCGTCTACCCTGCGCAAAACGCCGACTCCGGGCTTCACAAACAGTTCCCCGGGCTTTGCCTCTGCATAGTTCAAGGCACCATCTTCTCCCTTGAACTCCTCCACCGGGCCACTGATGGAGTCGTTCGCCAGCGGATCGTACTTCGGGAACCATTGTCCGAAGTAGGTGTGCCCGTTCGCAGCCAGGCACCCGATTACACCGGACCAGTCAAAACGCGTCGCGCGATAGTAGCCGCTGGTGCTGTCGGGCAGATAGATCACCGCCTTCACCGCTCCATTCGTAATCACGGCCTTAGGAAAGTCCGACGCCTCTGCGGCAGCGCAATCGTGGGCAGATGTGGCGAGCGGCTTCGCGGCAGTGTCCTGTAACTGGCCCCATGAAACAGCAGCTGAAGACAGAGCAAGAGAGACAGCAACCGTGAGACCGCGGGCATGTTTCGTCATCGAAAACTCCATTTCAACAATCAGGTCGACTCACTCGGCAACACGCTGTCAGTCACCGGAGGCGCTCAGGACGAGATCGAAAAATCCTTAATAAACCGCTCGCAACTAAACTCCTCGATTATGGCAGCGCGTACGCGACGTAGACACCGCCGGAACGCTTCGGGCTGGACTGTCCGCCGCCTGCGGCAATCACCACGTACTGCTTGCCTCCGATGGCATAGGTAGCCGGCGTAGCCAGGCCCGAGTAGGGCAAATTCGCCTCCCACAACAGCTTGCCTGAGCGGCTGTCATAGGCATGGAACTTCTGGTCGAACACCGACGCGCCGATGAACAGAAGGCCGCCTGCCGTAACCACGGGACCGCCGTAGTTGTCCGACCCGGTGTCATGGATGCCCTTGGCCTCCAGTTCGGGGTAGGTGCCGAATGGAATGCGCCAGAGATATTTGCCGGTATTCAGGTCGATCGCGTTCAGCGTGCCCCATGGTGGCGCAATCGCGGGATAGCCCTGCGGATCTGTGAACCTGCTGAAGCCAATAGTCTTGTACGGCATCAACTCATCCCCGGGCTGCTTCCCATTCGCACCGGGTTTCTGGGCGACCTCCGTCTCCTGGGGAGTCTTCGTAAGGTATCGCACCACCTCATTAATGCGTTCGTCGCCCAGGCTCGCGAAGGATGGCATACGGCCCTTGCCGCCGTGGATGGTGGCAGAGATTTCCTCGTCCGTGAGCCTGCCTTCAATGCCGCGCAGCGAAGGGATCAGCGGCGGCGAGCCTCCGCGCCGGATGCCGTGGCAGCCGCTGCACTGATTCTGATAGGTCTTTTCGCCGGGGCTGCCGGGCGGCGGCGGAACAGTGAGTCCCACCAGCCAGGCTGTGTCGTTCTCGTTGACGTAAAGAACTCCGGTGTTCGGATCTACCGCGGGTCCGCCCCATTCCGCGCCTCCCGCCATGCCAGGCAGATTCGCCATCAACTTATCGACCTGTGGAGGCTGAAAGGCCGCGCCGTGCGCCATGCTGTTCCACTGCTTTACCGCCCACGCGTGCTCGTCAGGCGACAGGTTGGTCAGCATGTTCTCCGTAATGAATTGGCGGGTGTACGGCTCAGGCAGCGACGGAATCGGCTGGGTCTTCGAAGCGACCTCGCCGGGAACGTCGCTGGCCGGAACCGGCTTCTCCACGATGGGAAACACTGGCTTCCCCGTCACCCGGTCCAGCACGTACAGGTAGCCCGTTTTTGACGGTTGCGCGACCGCGTCCACGGGCTTGCCGTCGTGCATGATCGTGACCAGCGACGGTGCAGCCGAAAAGTCGCGGTCCCAAAGATCGTGGTGCACCGCCTGGAAATGCCACAGCAGCTTGCCCGTCGTGGCGTCGAGCGCAAGCAGCGTGTTCGCGTAAAGATCATCCCCAACGCGGTTGCCGCCGTAGAAATCAAAGACCGCCGAGCCGGTCGGCACAAAAACTATGCCACGCTTTGTATCCACGGTCATGCCGGCCCAGTTGTTGGCTGCGCCCGCGTACTTCCAGGCCTCTTTAGGCCAGGTTTCATATCCCGGCTCGCCCGGATGAGGAATGGTGTGGAAGGTCCATCGCAGTTGTCCCGTGCGCACATCGAAGGCGCGAACGTCGCCTGGGGGCGAGGGATACGTCTCTGGGTTCTGTCCGCCGACAATGATCACGTCTTTGTAGATCGTCCCGGGTGTCGTCAGGCCGATCGATTGCGATTCATAGTCATCGCCACGCAGGCCCTTTCGTAGGTCGATGCTGCCGTTCTCGGCGAATGTCGTGATCGGCGCTCCCGTCTTTGCGTCAAGCGCAAACAGGAAATTGCTATAGCCGACCAGGATGCGGCTCTCTTTGCCGTCGGTCCAGTAAGTCACACCGCGATTACGGGCAAAGCCCTTGATGGGCGCCTGCCACTTCCATTGCAGCTTACCCGTGGCTCCATCCAGCGCGATCACTGCATGGTGAGGCGTCGTGGCATACAGCATGTTGCCGACAATGATGGGGTTGGTCTCGAGGCCGCCCTCCTCGCCGGTGTCAAAGGTCCAGGCAACCGCCAGCTTGGTCACGTTGTCGCGATTGATCTGGTTAAGGCTGGAGTAATGATCCCCCTCCGGTTGGCCGCCATACGTCTCCCACGTGCGCGTGGTGGCGCTATCCGCAATGGGCTTCGATGCCCTCTTTGCGCCCTTTGCGACGGCATAACCGGCGGCCGAAACAAGGATGCCAAGGGCACAGACTGCAACAGGAGAAACACTACGCATCACGACATATCTCCGAAGTCAGAGTACAGACACTGGTTTGCCGAAGCCGTTATCCCCTCGGTCACTGGATCGAACCGTACTTCATCACCAGCCCGGGACTGCACGCTCCCGAGTCACACTGCACTTGCCGCCGCGCGGCAAGCCGTCGCGCGGAACGCGAGGATAGAAGTTGCCGAATCATACGCCGGACGGGCTGCAACAGGAAAGTCGCGCCATCCCGACGCTCGCGGCACATCAAAAGAACAATGGCGCGTGCCAGTTTGCCGCAGCCGGTGCTATCCTTTGCGGCACTATGAAACTCGGTCGCCGAACGTTTCTGCAGCAAACAGGCATGGCAATGGCCGCGGGTGCGGTCAGTGCAAACGTCAGCAATCTTCACGCCCAGCAGACTGCCGCGCCAACGCGCATACCGGACGCACGCGACGCCGGCATGCAGATGTGCGAGGCCTATTTCAGCGGCCGTGACGAGCAGAAGATGGCATTCTGCCGGCAGATGGACGTGCTCGGCGCCGTCACCGGCATCGACAGGATCCCCGATAAGAAGCCGTGGGAGTACGAGGCGGTGCTTCAGACGAAGCAGGCTTACGAGAAGTGCGGTTTGAAGCTGACGGTGATCGAGGGTCCGCCCGCGCTGGGCGACATTACCAAACTGGGCCTGCCTGGCAGGGATGAAGAGATCGCAAACTTCATCACTTTTATGAAGAGCCTGTCCCAGGCTGGTATCGAAACCATCTGCTACAACTGGATGCCCGCGATCGGATGGTATCGCACAGACATGGCACGCCCGGGCCGTGGCGGCGCGTTGATGACGGCCTTTGACAATGACGCGATTAAAGATGCGCCCATGACTAAATATGGGCCAATATCCAAAGATCAGTTGTGGGCTTCTCTGACGTACTTCCTAAAGGCGGTCGTGCCGGAGGCCGAGAAGTCAGGCATCAAGCTGGCCATGCACCCGGATGACCCGCAGGTCGACCAGATCAAGGGCATCTCCCGCATCATGACCACAGTGGACAACTTCAAGCGTATGCTGGCGATCTATCCCAGTCCCAACAATGGCATCACCATGTGCCAGGGCAATTTCGCGTTGATGGGTGCTGACATACCAGCTATCGTCCGCGACTTCGGCAAGCAGAAGGTCATTCACTTTGTGCACTTCCGCAATGTCAAAGGGGGCAAGTTCAGCTTCACCGAGTGCTTCCATGACGAGGGCAAGATCGACATGTACGAGGCAATGCGAGCCTATTACGAGATCGGCTTCCGCGGACCCATCCGTCCAGACCACGTGCCCACTATGTATGGCGATAGCAATGCTCATCCCGGCTACAGCGTGCTCGGATGCCTCTACGCCAACGGCTATCAACGGGGCTTGATGGAGTCGGTCAGCAAAGAGGCCAGGCACCGGGCCTGAGCAAATTCGCTCTAGGATCGGGTAAGTGACTCCAACAATTGTCCTATGTCATATCGCGCCGCATGGTAGTTCTTCCGAACAGGCGAGTCTGACTTCCAGACGGCAGCCAACGCGACTGCACCTTTGAATCGTTTCAATCTACTATTGAGACGATTTAAACTGGCCCACCGCAAGATAATCGACGCGATATACGTTGCTCCTTGAGACATGGTGTCTAACTTCTCACGGTCTTAAAAGAAAACGTTTGACAGGTCTCCGCAGATAGACGATATAGTTCGGGTCGTCCACTCGGAGGCCTCCCTTGATGCACTCAAACTTTAGGTGGAGCGCGTTTTCAAACGCTGCATCCTCAATGCTCCGCATCCCAACAATCCACTCGACTAAAGTTCTCACCAACTCGCGAATGCTTTGCCTCTTGGCATGCCTCCTATGCCTTGCCGGCGGCAGCCGTCTGAACGCTCAAACAGGCCAGATTACTGGTGTCATAACCGACTCCACCGGCGCAACCGTCCCGAATGCGAAGATCCAGATCACCGACCAGCAGACAGGCACATTGGTACGGGAGGCGCAATCCGGGACCGACGGCACCTTCCGCGCTCTCAACATGCCACCGGCCACCTACTCCATCAAAATCAGTGCCTCCGGCATGGAGAATCTTGTTCGCAACAACATCACGCTGGACGAGCAGCAGACGCTCAGCCTCGGAAACCTTGCCCTGACTGTTGGCGGTGGCGGCGAGACGGTCACCGTGACCGCCGAAGCGCCCCTCATTGAAACGGCCAATTCAGATAACTCAGCCATCGTGGATGAGCGGCAGGTCACTGAGCAGCCGCTTAACGGCCGCGATTTCGAATCCCTGCTCACGACGCTGCCCGGCATTGTGACCAACAACACGTCGCAGTTCCGCCTTGTCTTCAACCAGACGAATGACTTCTTCGTGAACGGCATGCGTGGGACGGCGAACAATTTCTTCCTGGACGGCGTCATTAACACCGACGTGGGTGCAAACGACGGTGAATACACGAACCTGAGCATCGACGCCGTGGGCGCGTTCAAGACGCTTACCGGCAACTTCAACGCAGAGTACGGTCGCAGCCCCGGCGTCATGATCCTGGTCAACACCAAGACAGGCGGTCAGAAATTCCACGGCACGCTATGGGAGTTTGATCGAAACACCGCATTTGACGCGAACGACTGGTTCAGCAACCACCAGGGCAAGGCACGTTCGGTGCTGCACTACAACATCTTCGGCGGGAACATCGGGGGCTTCATCCCCATTCCGAAAATCTCCACGGGCGGCAATCGCAGGGCCTTTTTCTTCTTTAACTACGAGGGAACAAGGGCGAGCACCCCGAGCGGCGGCACCTTCTACACCATGCCGAACCCGGCCATCCTTGGCATCAATGCAAGTAACGGCCAGGCGCTCGGCCATGCCGACCTGTCTACCCTGTACCGCTCTGGCAACGAGTGCGCAAATAACGGTACGACCACCTGCACGCCCATCCACGACACGGCCGGTAACCTGGTCCGCAACGGCCAGGCCTTTGTGCCCGGTACAGTGCAATATAACAGCCAGGGTGAGGTGATCACTGGCACGCCGTTTGCCAATAACCAGATTCCTTCCAGCTATTACAGCAATCAGTATGGCGCGATGATCAAGAACATCCTGCCGGGCTATCGCGGCAATCTGAATGCGCCTGTGTATGGCAACGGATTCGGCGACGAGCTACAGATTCCCTTCCAGGACACGTACGTCTTCTATAAAAACCAGTACGCTGCGCGCGTTGATTTCACCTTCGGCCCCAAGGCGAATGCTTTCTTCCGCTATGTGGATGACCGTCAACAGGAATCGAAGGGTTTCGGCATCTTCTCCGGACCCAGCTATCCTGTGTATCCGCAATTTCGCCAGAAGCCGGGCAAGAGCTACGCATGGAGCCTGGTAAATGTCATCTCACCGACGCTGACCAATGAAGTTACCGTGGGCTGGCTGCACCTGAACCAGCTGGTCGATATCCCGACCGGCACCAACAAGGCGCTCTACGACAAGACGGCCATTGGGTATACCTTCAGCGATATCTATCCTTCCACCAACACCCATAACCTTGCACCCAGCCTGAATAGCGGCGATGGTTACATCAACACCGGCATGTTCCCCTCGGGCTGGACGTCCACGGGCAACACAGTCGTCGCAACCGACGATGTCACGAAGGTGGCGGGAAACCACGTGCTCAAGTTCGGTCTTTTTGGAGACCTGAACGAGAATGGCCAGGAAGGTAACTGGACAGAAAACCCGAGCTTCAACTTCGGTGCCAGCGCACAGAATTCCAATAACAGCAACTCTGGTATTGGCAATATGCTGATGGGTAATTACACCAATGTCAGCCAGTCCAATATCTTCGCGTTCGGTCACTTCCACTTTATTCAGTTAGAGGGCTATATCCAGGACACGTGGAAAGCGACATCCCGGCTGACGCTCGACTACGGCATGCGTTATGAGTATGTCGGACCGACCTACACGACAGGGCAATATCACGAGTACTACTTTGTTCCCTCAGCCTACAGTGCAGCCAATTCCGTGAAGATCAACACGGCCAACAACGTTCCCGGTCAGGCTCCGACCCAGGGATCGATCATCACGGGATCCGGTAATCCTTATAACGGGATGGTTCAGGAAGGAACCAATCACCTGCCCAAAGGCGGCATCAACAATCGATTCGACAACTTCGGTCCTCGAATTGGTTTTGCGTGGGACGTAAATGGTGACGGCAAGACGGCGCTACGCGGCGGCTTCGGCACCTTCTACGAGCGCTATCAGCAGAATATCTTTAACTTCGGCGCGATCAGCAATCCTCCCACGGTGTACACGCCCACGGTGTATGGCGGCAAAATCGACACGACCTCCAGCGCCATTGTGAATGGACAGCCACTCACGCCGTCCTCGGTAGTCGGGCAGGACATCAATGCCAAGATCCCGACCACCTACGGCTACAACCTGGGTATCCAACGGGCGCTGCCGTACAACATCGCCCTGAATGTCACCTATATCGGCAATGTAAGCCGCCACCAGGCCTACGTGCAGCAACTGGAACAATTGCCACTGGGCTACACCACAAGCACGAATGCCCTGGCAACCGTCAACAACGTCACGCAGGCACTGTATCCTTTCCGTGAGTACAACTCGCTGCAATACACGCGCTTTGGAGCCAGCAGCAACTACAACGGCCTGCAGGTCCACCTGGTGCGCCGGTTCAGCAACAGCCTGACCGTGAACACGGACTACACCTACTCGAAAGCCATCAACCTGGATGACGTTGATTCTGACGCCAACCAGTTCCCCGATTACACACAGCTAGCTCGCTTCTATGCGCCGGCCGGTTACGACCGCCGTAATGTCTTCAACGCGCAGTGGGTATACAACCTCCCCAACTTTAAGGGATCGAACAAGTTCACGCAGCTTGCAGCAGGCGGTTGGGAGTACTCCGGCACGGCACAGTTCTGGAGCGGCACACCCTGCCTCTCCGGCAACCTGGGTGGCGGGTGCGATCTCTCGTCCAGCGGCAACCTTGGCAACGGAGGCTTCGGTCATATCCGTCCCGATTACCTGGGCGGACAGATCCTGGCGAACCATACCCATAACGTGGCCGCAGGCGCTTCACCGATGTGGTTCAACCCCGGCGTCTTCGCCGTGCCCCAGAATGGCAGCTTCGGCAACTTTGGCCGGAATACCATCTATGGACCCGGCGTAAACAGCTGGAACATGTCGCTGAATAAGAACTTCAATTTCACCGAGAGCATTCGTGCGCAATTGCGGTTTGAGTTCTTCAACGTGTTCAACCACACGCAGTGGGGCAACATCAACAACAGCCTGTCTGCGCCCAGCCCAGGCCAGGCCTTCACCAACACCTCGGTCGCAAACTATGCGGGCAGTTCGGGCCAGATCA
Organism: Terriglobus sp.; assembly: GCA_965199365.1. Classification (GTDB taxonomy): domain Bacteria; phylum Acidobacteriota; class Terriglobia; order Terriglobales; family Acidobacteriaceae; genus Terriglobus. The sequence goes on from CBDARC010000001.1 coordinate 437,066, forward strand.
ACAGTGTCCGCGATCCTCGCCAAATGCAGGTGGGTGCGAAGTTCTACTTCTAACCGACCGGTGTTCCCACAATCAGCAGGAGTCCACCTCGGTGGACTCCTGCTTTATTTGAAGCGACCTCCGCCGGCGCGCAAATCACTGCGGTCGGAGCTACACTCTGATGTGAAGTCCAGGCCGGCACTGCGCGAGTGGGTATGACGTCTCTGTGGTTATTGCTCTTCTTCCTTGCTGCAGCGTCGCCGCCGTCTGGCACGGGGCAAGTCAGCACTGCGGAGCAGACCTTCAATCAAGCGATGCAGAACATGACCTCCGGCGATTATGCGAAGGCTGAGGCTGAATTCAACGAAATCCGCCGCAAAGACCCAAACAATCCCTCGGTCCTTATCAACCTCGGCGTCCTGTATGTGAAGACGAATCGCCTAACGGAGGCGATCGATTGCTACAAACGGGCGCTCCGCCTCGTTCCAGCACAGGAGGCCGTGCAGTTGAATCTCGGCCTGGCCTATCTGAAACAGGAAAAGTATGCGGAGGCCCTGCCCTATTTTGCCCATCTGCATACGCTGCACGCAGACAACGCGCAGGTCACCACGCTGTTAGCGACCTGCCTGGCATACACAGGCAAGCCAAAGGATGCGATCAGCCTGCTGCTTCCGGTAGCCGGACCGAACAGCCAGGATCGTGGAGCGCTATACGTGCTCGGCATTGCATACACGCGAGCCGACCAGCCGGAGCAGGCGCGCGAGGTGCTCGGCAGAGTGTTCGCAGAGGCGCCACCCTCGCAACAGTCGTTTCTGCTGGGCGAAGCGTATCTGGATGCAACCGACTTCACCGGCGCGGTGCAGGCCTTCCAGGCGACGGCTGCGAGCGATCCTGACTTTCCCGGCGTTCACCGCGAGTTGGGCCGCGCTTACCTGGGCATGCACCAAAACGACAAGGCAGAAGAAGAACTGCGGCTCGCCATCAAGGCCGATCCGCGTGACAGCAGCGCGTTGTATTCACTAGGTGCGCTGCTGGTGCAGCTTTCCCGGTGGAACGACGGCAGTTCCCTGCTGGAGCGGGCGCAGGCTGTCGCGCCGCAATCCTGGGCGACGGCGTTCTATCTTGGCAAGGCCAAGTTTGAACTTCACGACACGGCTGCGGCAGAAAAACAGCTGCGGCTGTCTGCCAGATTAAACCCCGACGAGCCCGGAGCGCCGTACCTGCTGGCCAGGATCGTTCGCTCCCAGGGCCACACCGAAGAAGCCAACAAGCTGATGCAACAGGTTGCCGCGCTGCATGCAACGGCACTGAACGCCGAAAAGGATGCGGTGGAGCGTGCGAACCGCGAGAAGCCGCAGGCGCCTTCCGGCCCGGGACAGTAGCAGACTAGCCAGGAAGGAAGTAACGTGAAGCATTCGCGATACGCTCGCTGCCTTCTGACGCTTGCAGCAATGCTGCTGACGATGGCCGGCAGCGCGCATGGGCAGGGCATGGGTTCCAGCACCGGCGCTGCGCGTGAGGGGGTCTACGATGCGGAACATCGTCCCATCACTGCCGGCAGCACGGTGAAGACCGGGCCCGTTGTTTTTCAGGATGTCGCCGGGCAGGCCGGGCTCACCAGCTTTCAGCATGTGGCAGGCACACAGGCGCGACAGTACATCCTGGAGAGTATCGGGTCGGGCGTTGCCCTGCTTGACTACGATCGTGATGGATGGCTCGACATCTACCTGGTCAACGGCAGCACCTTCAAGGCAGAGGCCGGGCTGACTGCAGCACCAAAGGCAGCGTTGTTTCATAACAATCACGACGGCACGTTTACCGATGTGACCGATGCCGCGGGTGTAGCGAATCAACGTTGGGGCAGCGGCGCGGTAGTTGCGGATTACGACAACGACGGCTGGCCCGACATCTTCGTCTCCAACTATGGCAAGAGCAGGCTGTACCACAACAATCATGACGGAACCTTTACCGACGTAGCGGAGCAGGCTCACGTGACGTTCGATGGCTGGGCGACTGGCGCTACTTGGGGCGATTTTGACGGAGATGGATTCGTTGACCTCTACGTGCCCGGATACGTGCATTTCAACCTGCCGGGCGGAGAGCAGGCACCCGCAACCAACTGCACCTTTCGTGATCTGCACGTTATGTGCGGGCCACGTGGTCTGCCCGGCGAGCGAGACAGGCTGTACCGGAACAATGGAAACGGCACGTTTACTGACCTGACGTTGAAAGCCGGCGTCGACGACAAGGGACGGTTCTACGGCCTGGCATCGCTCTTCATCGACGTAAACGGAGACGGCCGTCCGGACCTTCTGGTTGCTAACGATTCCACGCCGAACTACCTGTATCTCAACAAGGGTGACGGCACCTTCAAGGACGCATCCTTCGCGTCAGGCTATGCGCTGAACGCGGAAGGACGCGAGACGGCATCAATGGGCATCGCTGCAGGCGATCTTTATCACGATGGCTTTATCGACGTGTTCAACACCACCTTCTCCGACGATTACAAGCCGCTCTACCGGAACGACGGCCACGCTAACTTCACAGACATCTCGGTCGAAGCAGGCATCGCGGAGCCCATGGTTCCATTCCTTGGCTGGGGCGATGGCATGATCGACTTCGACAACGATGGATGGCTGGATCTATTTATCGCGAACGGGCATGTCTATCCCCAGGCTGACTCGAGTAATTGGGGCACCAGCTTTCGCCAGCGGCCGTTGCTCTACCGCAACCGTCAAGGCAGGCTCGAGCCCGTACCGGCGGTCGAGGGAACCGCCCTTGGGACACCTATATCAGCGCGCGGAGCCGCGTTTGGAGACCTGTTCAACAGCGGCACGATGGACGTCGTGATCAACAACCTGGAGGGACCGCCATCGCTCTTTCGCAATGTCACAGCGTCTGGAAATCATTGGATCGCGTTCGATCTTACCGGCACGGGAAAGAGCAACCGTGAAGCGATCGGCGCGCAAGTGTACGTGACTGCCAACGGCATGCGGCAGCGAGCGGATGTGACCGCCGGCGGCTCGTTCGCTTCGTCTTCCGATCCTCGGCTGCACTTTGGCCTGGGCAAGGCGACAAAGGTCGACCTCGTAGAGATCCGTTGGCCAGACGGCAGAAAAGAGCAGGTGCATCCCACTGGGACGGATCGCCTGTTTCAGGTCGTCGAAGGCAGCGGGATCAAACCATGATGCACCCCAACGAGTCTTCAGTTAAGGAGATCTGTCGGTAAGTAAATAGAGCGTGTGCTGAATCAGCTCTTCACAGTCGCCATCGCATCCAGTGCCTGCTGTCGTGCGGCTTTCAACTCGGCTACCGGGTCTCCCAGGAAGCCGAACTCGAAGCCGATGAAGCGGCTGTAGTTCAGCTCTGCCAGTTTGCGGTAGATGCTGCTGTAGTTAATCTCGCCGGTGCCTGGGTGTTTACGGCCGGGAACATCTGCGATGTGTACCAGGCCGACCAGGTCGATGTTCCCGTTGAGCTTGTCGATGAGATTCCCCGAGCCTCGCTGCTCATGGTAGAAGTCATACAACACTTTCACCTTGTTACTGCCGACTGCGCGGATGATCTCAAACGCCTCTGCCACACTCGGCACGGCTTCCTTGGGATACTCAAGCAGGTCAATCGGCTCAAGCACAATTTCGAAACCGTCCTTCTCCAACAAATCTGCCGCGTATTTCAGCGTGTCCACGATGGCGGCTCGCTGCTCTTCCGGTGTCTGGCCAGGCACGCGCGTGTAGGCGGTGTAAATGAACTGCGTGCATCCCAGTTCTTTTGCGCCGGGGAGAGCCTTCATCAGGTCGTCATGGAGGGCTGTGCGCTTTGTGTGGTCGGCAAGCGCGTTGCGGCCGGGAACCGCACTGTCTACAGTGAGGTTCAGCGCCTTCAGTTTGGCCAGGTTGGCCTTCCATTCCTCTGGCGTCCACGTCAGGTACTGGTTGATCAACTCGACAGAGTCGAGACCTGCATCGGACGTCGCCTGTAGGCGTTGTTCGAACGTCATGATCTTGGGGAACGTGCCGGCCATCACGGTGAACTTTTGACGGGGCTTATCGACCGCCCCCGTTAACGATGCTGCGGCGTGTTGAAGCGGCAGCAAAGAGGCGACAGCAGCACCGACGGACAGGGTGTTGAACTCGCGGCGATTCATAGCTTTCAGATCTCCTGCCTCGTTCCAAACATGAGCAGCCAAGTATAGGACGAGCCCAGGTCGTTTTGGAGGGGTGGGACGACGGGTGCGCCGCTTCGACGACGGACGTATGATGGCCTCCGAACTGCCATGAGCCATTCCAAAGTCCCAAACCTCGCATTTCTGCTGACAGCTGCTCTCATGAGTGTTCTGGTTCTCCCCGGTCAGAACGGGCTGGAGCAGCGGAGCCAGAAATCGCAGGAGGGCGCCCAGTCCCCGGCGACAGGCGGCTCAAGTACCGCAGGCGTCTTTCCTCCAGTGCTCGGTGCTGACAAGCGGCCGATAACGGTTGGCGGCACCGTGCGTACCGGCCCTGTCCCGTACGAGGATGTCGCCGCAGCGGCAGGACTCTCACGCTGGAAACACGTGTCAGGAGATGGTAACCGGTACATCCTGGAAGCCATCGGCTCCGGCGTCGCGCTGCTGGATTTTGACAACGACGGGTGGCTTGATATCTATCTGCCCAACGGTTCGACCCTGGCGGCGCTGGACGGAAAAGCGCAGGCTCCCCGGGCGGCACTCTTTCATAACAATCACGACGGCACCTTTACCAATGTGACAGAAAAGGCCGGCGTCACAAATGAGCGATGGGCGTTCGGTGCGGTGGCAGGCGACTTCGATAACGATGGCTGGCCTGACCTTTACGTCACCAATTTCGGAAAGAACCGGCTCTACCACAACAATCACGACGGCACCTTCACGGACGTCGCGGAGAAGGCCGGCGTGGCTCTTGGAGGCTGGTCGACAGGAGCGACGTGGGGTGACTACGACGGCGACGGCAAGCTCGACCTGTTCGTTCCTGGATATGTAAAGTTCGACGTCAGGAATCCGCCGGAAGTGAAGCCCGGTGCAGGCAACCTCGCGTACTGCTCGTTCCGCGGCGTGCGCGAGTATTGCGGCCCGCGCGGCCTGCCCGGTGAACCTGACCACCTCTTTCACAACAAAGGTGATGGCACCTTTGAAGACGTCAGTGCAAAAGCAGGTGTGGCCGACAAACCCGGCTACTACGGCCTGGCCTCGGCCTTTGTTGACGTGAACAACGACGGCAAACCCGACCTGCTGGTCGCCGACGATTCCACACCCAATTACCTTTACCTGAACAAGGGTGACGGCACCTTCGAGGATGTCAGCTACGCCTCAGGCTACGCGCTGAACAAGGATGGCCGTGAAACGGCCTCCATGGGGATCGCGACTGGCGACTACCGCAACAACGGCCTGATCGACATCTTCAACACGACGTTCTCTGACGACTACAAGCCCCTGTACCGCAACGACGGCGATGCCAACTACACCGATGTCAGTTACGAAATGCATATCGCCGAAGGCACAATCCCGTTTCTAGGCTGGGGTACGGCCTTTCTTGATTTCGACAATGACGGATGGAAAGACCTTGTTTTCGTGAACGGGCACGTGTACCACGATGCGGACGCGAATCCATGGGGCACAACGTGGGCCGAACGGCTCCTGCTATTCCGCAACATGCTGGGCAAGCAGATGGAGCCCGTGCCCGCAGTGGAAGGAACGGCGCTGGCGGTCCCGCGCAGCTCCCGTGGCCTCGCGGTTGGAGACCTGTTCAACAGCGGGCATCTCGATCTTGTGATCAACAATCTTGACTCGCCGCCCACGCTGCTTCGCAATGTATCCGGCGCGGGCAATCACTGGGTGGCCTTTCACCTTGTAGGCGGACCGAAAAGCCCGCGTGACGCGACGGGCGCCACAATCTATCTGCAGGCAGGCGGCATGCGCCAACGCGCAGACGTTGTCGCCGGTGGCAGCTTCGCTTCAAGTTCCGATCCGCGTCCGCACTTCGGCCTTGGCGCCGCCCGGCATGTCGACTCGGTGGAGATCCACTGGCCCAGCGGGACAGTCGAGAGGCTGGCGAATGTCGCACCTGATCACCTCTACACGGTGATCGAGGGCCACGGCATTCGCTAGCACACGCATAAGCCCGCGACCACACGCTGACAGGCGCTGGCGTTCTGGATTACCATGGCTGCACTTCAGGGCTCTCCCATGCTGTCGCATCCATCCACACGCGTTCGGGCCGGTGTCGCCATGCTTATTGCGGCATTCGTGCTGGGATGCTTCGCCCTGCAGTCCGCCGTTCACGCAGGCACGGACGAGGATGCGCATAAAGCCGCGCGCACCGCATACAGCGACAAGGTTGCGTCAACCTACAACTATCGCTATGGCAAGGACCACCCGTTCCAGCCGTCAAACATGGAAACGGACAACGGCCAGTTCATCGATCCGAAGGATTTCCCGACGGCGCAGTACTGCGGCCACTGCCATCAGGCCGCTCATCAGCAGTGGCGCGAATCAGCCCACTCCAACTCGAACCGCGCGCCCTGGTACCTGAAGAACGTTGGCCTGCTGAATGACGAAAAAGGCATCGAGTTCTCAAGGCACTGCGAAGGCTGCCACGATCCGGTCGCCATGGCTGCCGGCGCGCTGACGCAGGCTGGACCGAAAAAGCGCCCCTACGACGCTGACGGCATCACCTGCAGCGTCTGTCACAGCATCCAGAAGAACGACGTACGCGGCACCGGAAGCTATGTGCTCGGGGTGCCGGCGGTGCTTGTGGATGAAGACGGAGCGCCAATCCATCGCAAAGTGTCAGACTTGGAAATCCTCTCGCACCTCGATCGTCATTCAGCCGCCGTGATGAAGCCGTTCTACAAGACCAGTGAGTTCTGTGCGAGCTGCCATAAGGCCGCGCTGCCGCATGAACTGAACGACTACAAGTGGCAACGTGCGATGACACCCTATGACGAGTGGCAGAACTCGAGCTTTGCAAAGCAATCGCCTTTGCCGTTCTATTCGAAGACATCCGTGTCCACCTGCGAGACCTGCCACATGCCGCGTGAAGCGCTTACCGCCAAGGGCGATCCGGGTGCTAAGAACGGGCAGCTTGCAAGTCATCGCTGGCTCGGAGCGAACTCCCTTATCCCTGCGTACTACAACTACGATGAGCAGGCGAAACGCGTCAGGGAGTTTCTTGCGAACAATGTCTTCAACGTCGATATCTTCTCGCTTGAGCGGGAGGGCGCAGACGGCCAGCCCGACCGCATCATCGCACCGCTCGGCACAGTGGCGTATACCGTAAAACCCGGGGAAAAGCTCACCGTTACCGTAGTGATACAGAACAAGGGCGCTGCACACTCTCACGTGCCGGAGCAGCGCGACATGTACGAAAGCTGGACGGCATTCACCGTGAAAGACAGCACCGGCAGAATGATCGGCCAGAGCGGCGACCTGCGGCCCAGCGGAGACCTCGACCCCGCAGCCCACAGCTTTACCAACCGGTTGATAAACAAGGAAGGCACGCTGAACGGACAGCATGAGGTATGGAAGAACCGCGTCGTTGCGTACAACAACACCATCCAGAGCGGACGTTCACAGCTTGTGCGTTACAGCTTTACCATCCCAAAGGAATGCACGGGCTCCCTCACCGTCACAGCCGCCGTTCGTTACCGCCGATTCGATCAGCACTTCATCGACTTCGCGTTGAAGCCGCACTATCAGCAGCCTGTGCTCGACATGGTTACTGCGACCCGCACCATCAACATCGGCGAGACACTGCCTGTTGCAGCGGCAGCCACGGAAAATCTCGTCTGGATGCGGTGGAACAACTACGGCATCGGCCTGCTGGATGCACAGCAGTATGCCGCGAGCGTTCACGCGTTCGAACGCGTCGCCACCTTGCGGCCGGACTACGCGGATGCATACACCAACATTGCCATTGCGAACATTCAGTGGGAACGGTACGCGGACGCTCTGCCCAGCCTGAAGCAGGCGCTGGCACTGTCACCTGACAATGCTCGTGCGCTGTACTACCTCGCCCTGATCCAGCGGAACGAGGGCCAGGTGGATGAGGCAATCGCCAACCTGAGAAAAGTGGCTGCGCAGTTCCCTCGGTCGCGCGATGCGCACCGGGAACTCGGTTTCAGCCTGTACCAGAAGCAGCGCTACGCCGAGGCGCGTGCCGAGTATGAGACGGTACAGTCCATCGATCCGGACGATCTGGCTGCGCATTACAACCTGTCGATCCTGTACCGCCGGCTCGGGTTGAAAGATGAGGCCAGAAAACAATCGGAATACTTCGCAGACCAGAAGGACGATCCGACGGCGAGCACATTTGCGCTTGAATACCTGCGAAAGCATGGCGAGATTGCGCAGGAATCCGTGCCTTGGCACACCCATGATCTTGATGCACATGGCCAGGCCGTCGCTGGTGAGCTCAATCCCGGCATGCTGCCGTCGCAGCAGCAACCGTAGCGGCGAGATGAGAATAATCCTGCTCCCATCTGCGTCTCGGGTTCTCGCAGTCTTGGTTGCGGCTTGCGCTCTCGTCTCGGCGCGGCCATCGTTTGCTGCTGCCGCTCCGCAGAATGATCAGGTCAAACAGGGCGCGGTGTTGTTCGGCAAGTCTGGCTGCACGTTCTGTCACGGACCCGCAGGCATGGGAACGGACCGTGCGCCTTCACTGCGCGAGGTGTCCAAGCGGCTGAATCAGGAGCAGATTCGCCACCAGATCCACGACGGCGGACAGATGATGCCGCCATTCGGAGAAGCACTCACCGGCGAGGAGATCGAACAATTGTCAGTCTTCCTGCTGACGAAGGACGCCTGGGACCTGGTGCCACCTCCCGCTGCAGCGGTGCCCAAATAGCGCCAGGGTCGCAGCAGAATCAGGGCGTCGCGGCTGAAACAGCGATCCAGTTCCGCCCGAGGTAGAGCCTTAGACCATCACCCGACCTGGTCAGCAGCAATGGTCGTGGGCGCGGTATGACGGCATCAGAGGTAGTGGCCGCCTCCAGCAGCGTGTGCCCACCGATATCCATCAGCAGGAACCTGCCGTTCACCATCCCGAAACCATACGCCCCGGGAGCGACGGCCTTGCCGCCGATCGTCAGTGCTCGCTCGGTGATGAGATATGCCTGGTAGGTCTCCTGTACGCTGCTGGCATAGCCGCTGGTGTCAACCAATGCCGCCAGCAAATAGCTATCGGTGCCGAACCGGGCACCCGCTGCGTTGCGCATCTGGACGGACGCAGATTTGCCGCGGAAAAACACCGTCGGCGGCAGCAAGCCCTCAACCTGCGCCGCCGTCAGCAGCACCGGGACGGCGTTATCCGAGGTGGATCTGGCATCGGTTGCCTGTATCAGGGGATGTTCTGCGAGCATCTTGAACGCGCCAGCCTGCGTCCCCAGGAGAAAGACCGCGGCAAGCACCGCAGCGGAAGTGGCAACGTTGCGCATACATTCTTTTACCGCAAGGAAGAGTTCGCGCGCGAGGCGGGTTTAAATATCTGAAAGGTGACAGGAGGAGAACCTTGATGCATAGGCCTTAGTACCTGCGGTGTGAGAACACCAAAGCTGAGGCGGTTCTGTAATGATTGGTAGCGTTACCGGGGCTCGAACCCGGACTCTTCGCCTTGAGAGGGCGGATAGTAAGTGAGGATAAGGCATTTAGCGCAAACTTAAGTTAGATAACGAAATCGCAAATACCCTTGTTAATGCTGGCTAAACAGCGTTTCCGCCCTGCGAAGTGTCCGCACGAATCCACTAGCGTTCAGACCTGATTTTGCCGTACGATTGCCGTACGGTGACCTTATGAGCGTGCCTTTAGACAGCAGGGAAAAACGTAGGAAGCTAGTTGCACGTCGCGAACCGTACTGGCACAAGCTGGAACGGCATCAATACCTGGGCTATCGACGGCTTAACGATGGAGGAACGTGGATCGCTAAAGGCAACGATGCTAGCGGCAAACGTGTTCTCCAAGCGCTAGGGGTTGCTGATGACAATTCACCAGCAGATGGCGTTAACGTGCTGACTCGCGATCAAGCAAAGAAGCTCGCTGAGGAATGGTTCGGCAAGATTCAGAATGCGCAGATCGTTAAAGGCAGCCGATACACAGTCGGAACGCTGCTGGACGACTACCTGAAGGATCGCGATACGGCTGGCGCTAAAGGCATTCCGCAGATGCGCTCAGTGATTGAGCGTCACATCCGCCCTCAGCTTGGACACGTTGACGTTAAAAAACTCAAAGCGATTGACGTTGAGCGCTGGTTCGATGCCATCTCTCAGGCCGATCCGCTGATTCGCACTAAAGATGGAATGGGAAGCCGAACCATTGACCGTAACGATGCTGACGCTAAGCGCAAACGTCGCGCGACTGCTAATCGCATCTTCACGGTCCTTTGTGCTGCGCTCAACTACGGCAAGAATAAGCGCTACATCCATTCCCGCGACGCGTGGGACGGCGTTAAGAAGCACAAGCTGGTGGACGCTCCCAAAGTCCAATTCCTGAGCGCTGAGCAATGCGTTGCGCTGCTGAATGCCTGTCCTCCCGACTTCCGCAAGCTAGTTGGCGCTGCGCTGCTGACTGGAATGCGATATGGGGAGCTTATTTCGATGAAAGCGTCAGCGTTCGATGATCGTTCGAAGACGCTTCACATTCCCACAAGCAAGTCCGGCAAGTCTCGTCACGTTGTCTTGACGCACGAAGGTGCTGAGTTCTTTAGCGCTATTGCCAAAAGCAAGTTCCCTAGCGACAATATGTTTTCTCACGAGGGCGGACGTGAAGATGGGAAGGCGTGGCTGCCGACGCAGCAGACGTATTGGATGAAAGAGGCATGCGCCGCTGCTGCTCTGCCCATGGTCAGCTTCCATGTGCTGAGGCACACGTACGCTTCCCTTCTAGTGGTCAACGGGACGCCCATTGCAGTGATCCGGGAGCTTCTAGGCCACGCTGACAGCCGCATGACGGAGCGACACTATGCCCACCTGTCACAGAACGCGCTACGCGACGCTGTGCAGTCCAATCTGCCCACCTTCGGCGTCCTGTAGGTGATAGAAAGGGTCAGCCTTCATCGCCAGCACAGCCGTGGAGTGCAGGACGGGGCGCCCTTCGATGGTGGAAGCCTTGGCGAGTTAAAGATCAGCTTTGCTGCTTTTCAATTGCTTATGTAAAACAGTGTCATGAAGAGATGGATGCTCGTCCTAGCTCTCTTGTCTGGTTGCAGCAGCAAACCATACCAGCGTTTCGTGCCAGTTGGTGACGGAGCGCTAGCTCTTGATACGAAAACGGGTCAACAGTGTTGGGCCATACCGAAGGCTACCGAGGGCGACCAAGTGCAGAACTCGCACGGCATCTACTGCGTTGATCTCTACCGCGATTCAAACTGAGACAGTCCCGAGTGCTCTCTACGGGGACGTGGCCTTACTCGCATGGGTTGACCTTCTTTCCACAGCGCCATCTGAGCTAGGCTTGTGCTATGAGCCAACTCGAACATGAAGCCAGCCCTGAAGCAGAGTCAACTTACAAAGATTTGGAAGCAATCAACTTCGAACTCCTGTGTGAACGCCTAGCGCAAGCATTAACCGAACAGGTCGGCGGCAAATTTAGCGTCAGGCTCACATCGTTCGCGATGAGAAAGGAACAGCGCGTCTTCGCTGGTGAGAGTGACGTCAGCTTTTCGATTAGCGACGGTAGCGTCATCGCCAGAGCCTTACATCGCGACGAGCGCAGAGGCGAAGGTGCATACGAACCTGACAACCCTTTTGACCAAGTGAATCATGGCTGATGCAGCTTCAGTTCCGCTTTGGTTTTCTGGCCTCACATTTTTTGGAGGGCTTATCTCGTCTCAATTGCTTGAGTTCTGGAAGGATTCCAGGGGGGCACAGCGGGACAAGGAAACAAGGCAAGTAATGAGAACCACTTCTCAGCAAGACCTTCGCAATCAGTTCCAAAGAGACACGCTGCTGGAACTTCAGCAGAAGTCGTATGAAATTATGAAAAGCCTTTCAGACATCGTGCTGCATCACAAGTTGCAGTTGGAGCATGGATTACAGCGGACGCCACTGCCTGCAGCAGATGCTTACTCGCTTAACACAGACGCGCTTTGGCGTTTTGGTCTACTCAGCACACGTGTCCGGGATGCGGAAGTCGGAGCAGTGCTGGCAGCGTTTGCGGACCTGGTCGCCACATACAACGAGCGATTCGGGATCGATGATTTGGATTCCTTCACGTACAACCTGCGCAGGTCTTATGCTTCCCTTATGAAGGTCATAGGCAAAGCGTTGAGAGAGATCGATGATTCCGAGATTGCTGGTGCCGCTTAGTGAACAGCGCCATTTTGAATCATGAGGGAAAGCGAACGCTCAAGCTTGTGGGCCATTTCTGCGCAAGCAACCCATATCGGCAAGCGTCAGCCCAATGGTCCGGCCCAGTGGTATCCAAGTCCTCAGCCCGTTTCACATCTCTAGCCAAATAGGGGACAGTAGCCCAAAAACCTTCGCAGCGTCGTGAGACGTACAGCCCAACAATGTCAGGCTTGCCAGCAGCCGCAAGCATCCGCCTCATGCGTTGCCAGCCGGTGATTCGATCAGCTTTACGAGCCGGTTCAAACATAGCGCCAGCCCGTCTTAGCTCCTCAGCGATAGTGCCAGCGGTAGAACCTGTTCTAGCGAAGATGGCATCGTCAGCGACACCGAAAGCACTCACTTTCCATTGCTTTGCGAATGCTGCGATGGCTTCGCCGGTCTGCTCAGCCGTCCAACCTAGACCCTTGCTCCAGTCGCTAGGCAACGCTGTAGCGTATTCGTCTACCAGCACGATGCTGTCACGCGGATACCACCTCCGCATAACCTCAGCACCCGGCGATCTGGCACAGAGGAACGTAACGCTGGGCGCAGCGCTACCGAAGTCATGCGCCAGATGCGTGTCCCATCCCTCTGGAATCTCGCTCCAGGGCTCAACAGCATTCCGGCTCTCTTCCATACAGCTTGAGAAGTAGGCACCTCGCGCAACGGTCCAATCGCCATCGATCCATGCTCGCAATAGCTCTGGATCGTCAGGACAGCTAGCCTCAAGCTGGCCGCGATACTGTTCCGTGTCGATCAGGTTGTTCCCTGCGAACGTGGAAGGGCAGTAGACGAACGTGCGTTTACTCTTCTCTTCAGCGAACGGCTGCCAAGGTGAGGATTTGAACACGTAGCGATGCGCTAGCCACTGATGGCCGACACCACCAGGATTGGCAGCGATAAGGAAGCGAACGGGGATAGCCTTAGAACCGCGGAGATTGGAGCGAATCAGGTCAAGTAGAGATGGGGAGGAGTACTGCTGAGCTTCATCTACAACGATTAGCGTGAACGAACGTCCCTGATACTTCTGGTAATCGGCGTAGCTCTCAAGTTGTCCAAGCTCTAGGTAAGCACCATTTGGCAAGCGCCAGACGTGTTCCGTAGCGTTGTAGCTTGCACCAGCGCCGTAGATTTTCCCGAACAGTTCGCGCGAGACTAGCTCAAAGTCTGCTAAACCTTTGTACGTCTTTCGCAGGTACAGAATGCGAGCTTTGATGCCGTACTGCTCACAATGCCGAAGGCAAAGGAACGCGATTCCGTAGCTCTTACCGCCGCCACGTCCGCCGCCTAGGAACACGTCGAATGCTTCAGGAACTGCTAGCAACTGCTGCTGAAATGGGTTCAGCTTCAGATCTTCAGTCGCCATCGCAAATACGCTTCTGTTTGCCAGCCACGGCCTCAATGGTCCGATACTGCTCAGGGGTCATTGCACCCGGCAGGTTGAACGTTATCGCCACGCGATTCGCTTGATCCTGCTGATCGCCTTCGCGGTAGCCGTGACGAGCTTTAAGCAGGAAGATGGCAGCGACTTTATCGCCATCCTCAATCGCAAGCTTGTACAGTCTCGAATGCAAGGCTCGCCGCTCTCGCTCACGACCGTTAGCAAACGCTTCAGCTAGCCGGGGGAACTTCTCAAACCAACTGTTAACCGTTGATACAGAGCAGCGGAAATGAGCAGCAATGCCCCTCATGCTGAAGCCGGTGGCAGCCAGCGTTAGGATTTCATCAGCAGCGCTACTTGGAGGATTAACGCGAATGGCAGGCATAACGAGTCCTGAGAAAAGGGGCTGCCGTCTGAGTAAAGGCAAACGGCAGCCCTAAGCACAGCGGGCATTAGCGCTGTGAACTTAATTGCTGATGAGGAAAGCCATGGGGATAGCCTTACGCTGGGACGTGGCACGCGCCCAGTGTCCGGAAGTCGCGAGGTCTGCCAGCGATGGCGATTCCCCGGCGATGCCTACTGTGTTGCCACCGCTGGTGTACGTGTCCGTCCAGGTGAAGCCGACGGGTGCCATACCGATGTTCATGCGGCTGTACAGGACGCTCTGACCGCCGCCGTTTCCGGCAGCAGGGTTCCGCCACACCTCAGTACCCACACCCTCACGCGGCTCGCTGGTCCCATAGCCGACTGCACCCTGTCCGAACAGAACGCTAATATAAGTTCCTGTCGTGGTGATCAGTGAGTCGTCAATCACAACTGCGCAGCCCCGATAAGTTTTAATCGGCTGACCTTGCGAGTTGGGAATAAATTCAACCTCATCGTTAATGAGAGCCTGAGTGTACGTGTGCGAGTGCATCGCAATCGTCTTGATATCGGAGAGCCGATCGCCAAGCGTTGAAGCAGCTTTGATGACCGCCGTAGCGTTGAACGTGTTCGCGGCGGTTGTGCTGCCCGTTGTAGAGATGTCCAGAACCATATCGCTAGCGTTGTTAGAGACATTAGCGCTGTAGACTCCAAGCAGCGTTGCAATCAGACGCTTCTCCATGTGACGCGTCCAGTACGCAGCGACTCGGCTCTGAATATGGCCTAGTGGATCGCTACCGGAAAGCTCCGCAGCAAGGTCCATTGTTGACCAGCTATTGTTCGCAAACGTCTTTCGAACATTCATGCTATACGCGGTCACTTTGTTAGGCGTCGATAGCTGATTAGGATTGTCAGTGCTGTAGTTAGGTTCCACGTCAGCTAAATCGTTCCACACAGGAACCGTAAACTGTGTAGCTCCAGCCGCAAGCTGTTCAGAGATGACGCCATTTCGTATCGTCACGCCTGACTCGAAGAAAGCGGAAGAGACAAAGGAGTTTTCTGTCTGGTAAGAAGTAAATTCAACGGGCACAATAACGTCAGAGATTTGTGTTGTAGGCATAGCCTTACCCTCGATGGTGATCTGCTTTTGTAAATCGAGGTAGCCACTGCTAACACTCTTAACGTCAGACCTGACGTTTGATAAACCCTAATGGGAAGGTCGATGCCGACTGACAGACCTTCCCATTTACACAAACAACATAGCACAGAGTCAGCGAAGTCCAAGCTGCAAAGTAGGCTCAGCATGGGGCTTCTTTTGCTTATCTGGCGATTGTGGTCCAGGCCGTGAACCGCTGCCTGTTGCCCCACCACCCGATGCGCGGCTGCCAATCAAAAGGCTTCCCATCACCTTACGTAGGTAGGAGTCGGCGGGCTGATCGTCGTAAAGCAGCTTCTTTAGAGAGTCAGCCTCGAAGGGAACTGCCTTGTTATCCTTATCGAGTACCGGTTTGCCGTCCAGATTACGTAGCTCTAATGCATCTTTGTCGTTTAACTCTACCTTGTAGTGTTTGAGCAACTGTTCTTGAAAGAGTTCTGGAATAGTAGCGATGCTGTCGGCCATCTTGCGTAGGGGAACATTAATCAGCCTGTCACGCAACTTCGCTTCAGCAGCTTCAGCGCGGTTTTTAAGACCTGCACTCTCCGTTTCGAGTTCTGTTACGCGTAGCTTAAGGCCGTTCTTTTTCTCGACAAGCTCCCGATTGGCGGTGCGAAGACGTGAGAGTTCTTCATTAAAATCGTTGGTCGGTTCGACGGGTTCAGGCATAGTATCTCCAATTACTTAAGTTGATTGCGTTCTTCTTTAGTGACAAGGCGAGGAAATGCTCCTGCCAATCTCTTTAGCCTTGTTTCAGGGTCTTCAGACCACAGCAAATGTGCTAAGTCAGCTAGCGAGCGTGACGCTAATTTAGCTTCGGCTTCAGTTCGTCTTGTTTGCATTTGCTCAAGCGTTGGGCGTTCGTGGGTCGGGAACGGTTCCTCTAGTTCCTCCACCTCATAGAGGCTAATCGTAGAGAAATAAATATTAAGAGCCTGACGAACGATTTCGCTGTTGCCGAGTTCCTGCTTGCGTGAGGCCAGTTCTAGAAGGTACCTGGTTCTAGGGTCCATCCGAACATTTATTACGGCGCTGAGTTCTTGGGCGGCTGCCATCTTTTGTCCTCCTGAGATAAGTATATTGATACGCTACACAAAGTCAAGTAAATTGGGGTGGCAGATGGAGAATCTGCGGCAGAGGACACACATGGACACACCGATAACAATCTCTCTTCACGAAGCCACCCGTCTATCTGGACTCAGCCGGTCATTCCTTTACCTGCAGCTTGCCAGCGGGGCGATCCGCTCCTCAAAGATCGGCAAGCGTCGGCTCATTCACCGCGAAAGCTTGCTGCTCTTTATCAATGCTGGTGTGGCGACTTGCAACACAGAGGAAGGCGGCGACGAATGACTAGGCAACGGGGAGATGAGTTGCTCACAGAGTTCCTAGGGCTGTACACGACGCCGTTTTACGATCAAACGCCATGTTTTGACGGCGAGACCAGTGAGTGGTTCATGTCCGATAAACGTTATTTCGAAGCTTATCCTGATCGAAAGAGCTTTGTCAGAAAGAGCCATGGCGGTGAGTTCTCGCCAAGTTGGGACGCACTGTTCGTTAACGCGTTGGGTCAACATACCTTGGTAGGCGTCGACTGGAAGTTCAAAGAACTGTTCGACCGTGAACCGGTTCGGCTGGTTCTAGTACAACGAATCAACGCAGCGAACCACACGCGACAGGCATTCTATTTAGGGCGTTCTGAGAGTTGGACATTTGAACGTGAGTGGGGTTGTCCAGACTTCATCAAGCTAGCGAGCGACGCTGAAGTTAAGGCTTTCGCTGGAACTTTGCAAGAGCGACTACCAGCAGAGCACGACTACTGCGATGCATGGCTTGCTGAGTTCTTTGAGATGCTGCGAACCGATCCCGTCTGGAATATGCGTCAGTTCTTCCGAGCGATGAAGTTTAACGTGGTGCACTAGTGGATGCGCTGCAACAGTTGGAAGCTGCTCTTGCACTTGCTACCAGAGGGCTGCTGATCTTCCCATGTGGAAGAGATAAGAAGCCGCTGATACATGGATGGGAGCAATCGGCAAGCGCTGATCCGGACTCCATTCGTGGCTGGTGGGCAACATGGCCTGAAGCTGTGCCTGCCCTACCCTGCGGGCCTAACGAGCTAGTTGTCATTGATTGTGACGTTAAATCTGGCGTTGACGGCGAAGCTGAGTTTCGGGCTGGCTGTGCTGCATCCAGTATCAGTTTGGACACGACGTTCAGCGTTTGCACCCCATCTGGTGGAAAACATTATTTCTTCCGGGCAGATGGGCAGGACGTGCGGAACAGCGTGGGCAAGCTGGGGCCGGGTATCGACGTACGAGCGGCTGGCGGGTACGTCGCAGCCTACTCCGCTTCAGTGCCTCACCCTAGCGCTCTCCAGCCCCTTCCTGCGTCCGTGGCAGCCTTTCTGGCCGTCGATAGGCCGCTGCCGGGCACGACGCCTGTTGTGGTCGATCTGTCGCGGGTGACGGACGGCGATAGGGCGTATGGAATGGCCGCGCTCCGGGCTGAATACGACAAACTAGCTGCCCTACCTAGCGGACGAAACAATGCACTTAACGTTAGCGCTAATTGCCTAGGTGAGTTCATCGGTTCAGGGATGCTAGATGAGGAAGTCGTTGTGATGGCACTACGCCATGCTAGCGACCGGAACTTGTACACCGCGAAAGACGGCGAACGAGAAAGAGATGCAACCATGTTTAGTGGATTGAATTCCGGTAGAGCTAGGCCCCGGCCATTGCCTTCAATGCAGCCGACGTTGTTGCAACAGCCAAGCGCTGTGCTGCCGTGGCAGCAGACCTCCCCATTTCAGCCGGTTGTGTTCGATCCTGACGCTATTCCAAGCATCTTCGATTGGGAGTATAAGCAGGTTGAGTTCCTGATCCCTAACCTTCTCCCTACGAGTTCTATTGTGATGATTAGCGGGGATAGCGGATGTGGGAAAACCACTCTTGTTCTTAAGCTGGCTCTAGCAATAGCGACAGGCACGAGCTTCCTAGGGAGCTTGCCATCTGAGCCGCGCAAAGCTTTGTACATCGACAAAGAAAACACTGTTCGCGTTATCCATGAACGTCTCATGCGCCTGAAGGCGCAGCGTACACAGAACTTCATACATTTCGGCGGTCATCTCGATACAGAACCAACTCTGGAAGGACTAGAGGATTGGGTAAAGCGTACTGATCCTAAGCCGCTTATCATTGTAGATTCGATGATCCGTTTCCTTGAGGATGGCAGCGAAAGCGATAGCAAGGTTATTAATAAGTTCTTTGCGCCGCTGCGGAAGCTCTCACAGCTTGGAGCTACGATCATCGTTCTTCACCACACTGGCAAGGGTGAAAGCACGAAGGAATACAGAGGCTCTAGCGATATCAAAGCCGCACTCGATATCGGTTGGACGATGAGCAACGCTGGCGTATCCCAACTCACAGAGCTAAAGCTGAAGCTCTTCAAAAATCGCGTCGCAGCACCTGAAGAGATCGCCCTGAAGTACAGCAACGGTGAGTTTTTGCTTAGAACACCTGAAGCGCTGGAACGCAGCACGCTAGCTCAGTTGTTGTTTGACAACAGCGGTATCGTGCAGAAGGACTTCATACGGCTGGCAATCGATAAAGGCGTGAGTCGCTACAAGGTTGAAAAGTTCATTACGGATGCGATCGGCAGTGGTGAAGCGCTAGTGAAGAAGGGACTAAACAACAGTTCATGCCTCTACTCAAAGCAGCGCATGACCTTCGAACAGCCCGGTTCTGTCGCTCATCTCCAATAGTCGAGAGTCGGGTTTACAGCCCTATTCTTAAGGAATAGGGGTCTGTATGGAAACCGATTTACAGATCTGAAAAGGTAGCAATCTGGAAACCTGTAAACCCATGAAAATGGAATGCTTACAAGCGAAAATGGGGAGGATGATCGCAGACCATCTGGAAACCCAATAGGCAATGGGGTACGACTTAGAAGGCGCCTATTTTGTTGGGTTTACATATGGGGTCGAGAAATAGGCCATTTCAGAGGCAGACCTGGAAACCGAAATCTGACGCAATCGCGTCTGCCAATCAGCTTAAAGACGGCGACTAATCGTCGTCATCGTTGGACTGTCCGATAGCCTGCAAGTGCCTGACAAGCTTATGTGAGTGAGTCATAGACATCAGGCACATCCCTACGCTGAAACCTACTACTATCGCGAAGGTCAATCGAACACGGCGCGGGAAGTAATCGCCAAAGATTCGGTAAGCTCCCCTTCCGACATAGACAGCACCGATAAGACAGCACAGATCGACCACTAACGCAATGAAGTCTATGAACCAGTCTGCTTGAAGTAAAGCAAAGAAGCCAACGCCAAGAGCCGCTGTGCCAAGTATTAGGATCACCGACTCATGGAGAGGTGCAACCTTTCTACTTGGCGCATCGCTGAGGGCTTCCATGACCCGCAGCATACCTCAGATTTCATCTGCTGGTATTAATCGCGGCAGCTTGCGCGGCGAGACGTTTGCCGTACATTTGCCGTACAGAGAGCCGAGCGCTCACTTGCTTGTTTGTAAGTAGCTCATTTTAATGAGGAATTTGGTAGCGTTACCGGGGCTCGAACCCGGACTCTTCGCCTTGAGAGGGCGACGTGTTAACCAGTTACACCATAACGCCACTGGATGCCGTGATGCCGGCGGGTGGGCTGCCGCTTTCGCGACTTGCCAAGTATAGCTGAAGATGTGCGCTTGTCGCTACGGTCGTTGGCAACCGGCAGCAGAGTCACACATGCTGTGACTGGAGACTCTCCTGCTGTCGATGAGCAGGACCTTAATTGTAAGAGTAATCTCCTCTAGCTTCAAAGGACTGCTGCAGCGACTGCTCACCACCGATCTAAGCCTCGCGGAATGAATACTTTAGGTTAAACCTTTGAGATTGAGTACTTTAGCAATAAAGTTCCTTAAACCTTTTATTATGAATAGTTTGGCACGAGGAGGGGGGTGGGGTAGCACTAAACCAATCCTGCCAGTTCCCTTGCCCTGATGAAGATTCTCGTGAACATTGCTTTATCAAGGCGCCCGGTGTTGGTGTTGCGTAGCGATGGATGATAGCTGGCAACGAGCACCATGCCGTTGGGCAGACGATGCTCCGCCCCGTGATGAAACGGATAGTCTCGTCTTGACGTCAGAACGCCTTCGCCAATGAGGAAGTTCAGATAGCCATCGAAGGCGATCCTGCCCAGCGCGACAACAACGCGCAGCCGGTGCAAGGCGTGGATCTCCGCTGCGAGATGCGAACTACAATTCCGTATTTCCTGAGGCGTGGGCTTGTCGGCAGGCGGTGCGCAACGGCAGATGGAGGCAATCCGGGCGTAGCGCAGCTTCAAGCCATCGTCGCGCGATATCGCATCAGGCTTGGTCGCGAAGCCGGTCTCGTACAACACGGGATACATGAAGTTGCCCGCGCCATCGCCGGTGAACGGCCGTCCGGTGCGATTTGCGCCATGCGCTCCCGGAGCCAATCCGACGATGAGCACACGTGCGTTTGGGTCTCCAAAGCCCGGAACAGGCAGCGTCCAGTAGTCCCAGTCGATGTAGGCTCGACGCTTGGTTTCGCCGAGCGCTCTGCAGTAGGCACGCAGACGCGGACAGCGTGTGCATGCGACGACGTCGGCGTTTATTTGGGCGAGCTCTGCCGCTGCATGTGCGGCGCGTTTCGATAGCATGTCTGGCTGTCATGATGGTAGCTTGAGGAGGGTGCCGGTCACGAACCACGACAGCCCGGACGAACCGGGAAGGTAGTGACGTTTTGCAGGACGAACCGAAGTATGCGGACAACCCGTTCCGCCAGACCATGGCGACAGCGTGGGGACGAATCTCGCGGTCCGGTGCCATTACACCTATAGCATTGCTGCTGCTGATCGGTGGCGTAACAGCCGTCTACATGGCGCACATGCATGGCCGCATACACCAGCTGATCACCGTTACAGAGCATGGCAGCACCGTGCAGGTGGCCGCCCGGCCAGGCGGTCAGGACCTGCTTCGCCTGCTCCGCTCGGTGCGGATGGGCTCGGTGACACCGGAGTTCTCGTCCGTAACGATGCTGCCGGGCGACGGCATGATGCTGTTGCAGACAACGCTGATTCTGCCGGGGCGCGGCGATGTGCCGCTATTGCAGGCCACATCTGAACAGGACCTTGCCGCTGCGGGACTGAACATCGTCGGTGCGCCATTCTCTGTAGTCGCGCAAACGCGAGCCGCATCGCAGTGGGATGCACCGGTCGAAGTGCTCGCCGGTATTCCGTCTTCAGAAGTTAGCAATGACGTCATTCCAGACGGCAGCCGCGCAGTCGCTCACTTTGGCCCAGCAGCTGATCCTGCCCCGGTGTCGCAGCAAGGAATTGAGGTGACCGTCGAATCGGCCTTGAGCGGGCACGGCCTGGAGCTGACGCTCTCGGCGCGCAACAGCAGCACTTCTCCCCGATCGATGACCCTCAGCTGGCAACCGCGATTCTTGGCGCCGCTTGCCGGCATGTCTGCTTTCACTGTGTTCACGCCTTCAAGCTCTGAAGGTCTGCCTGCAGAAATCGCCCTTGGGACTCGCAATGTCGATCTGACCTACACCAGCCTGAAGCACACGTTTCTGAGCACCGGACCGGAAGTTCGCCTGAGGAATCGTGCGGACGGCTACACCCTTCGCGTCACGGCGCTGACACCCAGCATCCGCAGTCTGCACGTGCAGGCCGCAAAGGATGGCAAGTCCGTCCTGCTCGCGTTCAGCACCGCAGCAGGAAAAGATGGCCCGGAGTCACGCACGATCGTTGCTCCTGGCGAGACCCTGCAATGGCGTGTTCGGGTTGAAGCACTTGCTGAATCCACCTCTGCGTTCGCGCCTTCGACTCAATAGTCCGCCCCCGGTTTGACCCCCTCGTCGCGCGTCCGTACCATAAGTGAAGCAGCCCAGAAACCCTGAGGCTCAGGCGGCCCGCGGCAGCCCTGCCGCGCCGCATAGACCCATCCAGAAGGCATTCGATTTTGACTCCGAACGAAACAGCAGAAGCAGTCGCAGAGACGGTCCCCGTTGATGCAGCCGAGCAGCACGATCACTCGCATGAAGGCCATGACCACGCCGGCCACAGCCACGAAGGCCATAGCCACGCACCAGCGCTGAACCCGGAACTGATGCGCGAGATCGCCGTCGAAGTTCCCGCTGACGTGGTCACGAAGGCATTCGCAAAGGTGACGAAGCGCTACCAGAAGCTCGCGCGCATTCCCGGCTTTCGCCCGGGCAAGGTGCCGGAGTCTACCATTCGCAATCGGTTTGCGAAGGAACTGCGGCAGGAAGTCATGGACTCGCTTGTACAGGAGCGTTTCCGCGCAGAGATGGAGTCGCAGAACGTGCAGCCCATTTCGCAGCCGCAGATCACCGAGCTGTTCCTGGTAGACGAGCAGCCGCTGCGATTCCGCGCACAGTTTGAGGTCGCTCCCGCCATTGATGTGACCGGCTACGACAGTGTCACTGTCGAGCGCCCAACGGTCGAACTGGAGGAAGCAGAGTTCGATGCCGAGATGGAGCGCGTGCTGGATGCGCATGCCACCATCGAACCCGTCGAAGAAGAGCGTCCGTTGCAGGATGGTGACTGGGCCGAAATCAGCTTCAAGGGTGCCCGCCGCAAGCCGGAAGGCGACACCAGCGAGCCCTCAGAGACCGACGAGATCGAAGGCGAAGAGGTCATGGTTGAGATTGGTGGCAAGAACACGCTGCCCGCTTTCAATGACGCCCTGCGCGGTCAGTCCAAAGGTGCAGAGTTTGACCTTGAGGTCAGCTATCCAAGCGATTTCGGCGACGTTCGCCTGGCCGGTCTGACCGTCGATTACAACGTGACGGTGAACGCGATCAAGCGCAAGGTCTACCCCGAGAAGGACGACGAGTTTGCCAAGCAGCTTGGCGACTACGAGACCTGGGACGCTTTCACCACTTCACTTCGTGAGAACGCGACCAACGGCAAGAAGCAGAATGCCGAAGGCGAAGCGAAGGGCAAGCTGGTTGATGCGCTGGTCTCAAAGTTTCAGTTCCCCGTTCCGGAGAGCTTCGTACAGCAGCAGGTAGATGTGCGGCTCGACCGCGGTCTGCGCGCTCTGGCCCAACAGGGCATGACGCGCGAGCAGATGCAGACACTCGACTTTGCCCGCCTGCGCGAGGCACAGCGCGACGAAGCCATTAAGGAAGTCAAGGCATCGCTCATTCTGGACAGGATTGCGGAGACGATGGATGTGCAAGTGAAGGACGAGGACGTCGAACGCGAGTTGATGATCCTGTCGATTCAAACACGCGAGCCGCTGGAGACGTTGCGCCAGCGCATGATCCAGGACGGCGGCATCAGCCGCATGCGCGAGCAGATGCGGCGCGAGGCCACGGCCACCGCACTCTACGAAAACATGGCGGCGTAAGAAAGTGCCTTCTAGTTTCGTGGTTTCGAAGTTCGAGAGAAACTTAGAAACCACGAGACTGGAAACTGATCCAAAGAGCACAACGGAAGAACGAGGGAGAACATGGGTCTGATTCCAATGGTGCTCGAGCAGACGAGCCGGGGCGAACGCTCCTACGATATCTACAGTCGTCTGCTGCGCGACAACATCATTTTCTTGGGTACACCAATCGATGACAACGTCGCGAACCTGATCATCGCGCAGTTGCTGTTCCTCTCCGGTGAAGATCCAGAGAAGGACATCCAGCTCTATATCAACTCGCCGGGCGGTTCGGTCACGGCAGGCATGGCGATCTACGACACCATGCAGTACATCAAGAATGATGTTTCGACGCTATGCATCGGCCAGGCCGCAAGTATGGGTGCGTTTCTGCTGATGGCGGGCAAACAGGGGAAGCGCTTTGCCCTGCCCAATTCGCGCATATTGATCCACCAGCCGCTCATCATGGGTCACGGCATCCAGGGTCAGGCGACGGAAATCGACATTCATGCACGCGAGATCCTGCGCCTGCGCGAACGCATGAACATCATCATGGCCGAGCACACCGGTCAGACATTTGACCAGATCGAGCGCGATACCGATCGTGACTTCACCATGGGCGCGCAGCAGGCCAAGGAATACGGCCTGATCGACGACATCATCACGCGTCCTCGCGCCACGTAGTCGCTCTGTATCTGTAGTGGAGACCCCCACATCTCGCTTGCGAGACGTGGGGTTTCCTCTTTAGCACTACCAGCGGCCTCCTCTGGCCGCATGAGCGGAGCGCACGCGAATGGACGAGTTATGCACAGGTAGCCGGTTCCAGATCAAGCACTGCTGCCCGATACTGAGTGTTCAGCCGGCGCACGGACGACGTGTGACAATGCTGTTCGAAATGACGCCGTGTTGAACCTGTCTGCATGACCGGTGCAGTACAGACACAGGTGTAAACTAAGTACCTGCCCGGGGTTTCCTGGGCGAGGAGTTGTCGATCCATGAAGACTTCGAAAGGCTCTGACGACTCGTTGCGCTGTTCCTTTTGCCACAAATCGCAGGACACAGTAGCCAAGCTGATCTCATCTCCCTCGGACTACCCTCGCGCATACATTTGCGACGAGTGCGTTGCGGTTTGCAATTCCATCCTCGATGACGACCGTAGTGAGGTGCAGCCAGGCACCGCTCCCGCGCACCTGCCCAAGCCGCACGAGGTTAAGGCGTTCCTCGACGAGTATGTGATTGGTCAGGACCAGACGAAAAAGAAGCTCGCAGTAGCCGTCTACAACCACTACAAGCGTATCCAGATGAACCGCACGCGCGGCAACGATGTCGAGCTTGCCAAGTCGAACATCCTGCTTGTCGGCCCGACCGGCAGCGGCAAGACATTGCTCGCCCAGACGCTCGCAAAGATGCTGGATGTGCCCTTTGCAATTGTTGACGCGACCACGCTGACCGAAGCCGGTTATGTGGGTGAAGACGTCGAAAACATCATTTTAAAGCTGCTGCAGGCCGCCGATGGCGATGTGCAGAAGACCCAAAGCGGCATCATCTACATCGACGAGATTGACAAGATCGGCCGCAAGGACGAGAACCCGTCCATCACCCGCGATGTCAGCGGCGAAGGTGTGCAGCAGGCGCTGCTGAAGCTGCTGGAAGGCACCATCGCCAATGTGCCTCCGCAGGGCGGCCGCAAGCACCCGCACCAGGAATTCACCATCATCGACACGACGAATATCCTCTTCATCTGCGGCGGCGCGTTTGTCGGCCTCGAGAAGGTGATCGCACGCCGGATTGGCAAGAAGGCTCTCGGTTTCAAGACGACCAACATGGAAGGCAAGGAGGCGGACGTTACACCCATCCGGCCACAGCGCGACAGCGAGTTACTGCGCCAGGCAGAGCCGCAGGATCTCCTGAAGTATGGCTTGATTCCGGAGTTTGTGGGCCGCCTTCCCGTTTTGGGTATTCTTGATGAACTGGACGAAGCCGCGCTCATCGACATCCTCACGCGTCCGCGGAACGCCATCCTGAAGCAGTATCAGAAGCTCTTCGAGTACGAAGGCGTCAAGGTGACGTTCACACCGGAGGCTGCACAGGCCGTAGCGCACGAGGCGCTGCAGCGTAAAGTGGGCGCCCGCGGCCTGCGCATGATCCTTGAAGAATTGATGCTCGATCTGATGTACACCATCCCGACCAACAAGAAAATCAAGGAACTGGAGATCACGGCGGAGATGGTGAAGAACCGCAATATCGTCCTGCCCATGCAGCTTGAGAAGGCCGGCTGAGATTTCTTTGCAGATGGATATCAGAGGCGCAGAGTCCAGCTCTGCGCCTCTCGTATATAGGTTGTGAGTGCTATCGTCTTGGCACCACACCTCGCTCGGCACCATGGTTGTGAACGGGCTACAATCGCGTGAAACGCCTTTGCGGGGTCTGCATCGAGAGCACCTGCATAGACGTCTAAGGGAGTGACATGTCAAAGCCAACCGCAACCCCAAACGGCGACGTACGCAAGCTCCCCATGATGCCCATCCGCGACATGGTCATCTTTCCTCACATGATGACTCCGTTCGTTGTCGGCCGTGAGTCGAGCGTACGCGCGCTGGAAGAAGCACTGACCGGTGATCGCAAGATTTTCCTGGCCACGCAGCACGATGCCAGCATCGACGAACCGAGCGCCGACGACATCTTCGAAACCGGCACTATCGGCACCATCGTGCAGAGCGTGAAAATGCCTGACGGCAACATCAAGGTGCTCGTTGAAGGCGTTGAGCGCGCCCGTACGCTTGAGCTGCATGATGAAGACGGTTTCTTCGTAGCGACCGTACGCACCGGTAAGACGGAGCTCGTCATCACGCCGCAGGTCGAGCAGCTGATGCAGACCGTGCAGAGCCGATTTGAGCAGCATCTGAAGTTGCAGCAGTCACTCAATTACGAGACAGTCGCTGCCAGCGTTCGCACCGACGAACCGGCGAAGCTCGCAGACGTGATCGCCGCAAACCTGCAGCTCTCGATCGAGGAAAAGCAGGAACTGCTTGATGTGTTCGACCCGGCCCAGCGCCTCGCGCGCATCGCCGACGTACTCGACATCGCGATCGAAAAGCTCAACATGGATCGCACCGTGCAATCACGCGTGAAGCGGCAGATGGAGCGCGCGCAGAAAGAGTACTACCTCAACGAGAAGATCAAGGCCATCCAGAAAGAACTCGGTCGCGGCGAAAAGAGCGAGTGGGACGAGCTGAAGAAGAAGATCGAAGCCGCCGGCATGCCGAAGGACGTTCTTGACAAGGCGACGCAGGAGCTGAAGAAGCTGGAAGCCATGCCGCCCATGTCGGCCGAATCGACCGTGTCGCGCAATTATCTCGACTGGCTGCTTGCAGTGCCGTGGAAGAAGAAATCGAAGGAAATTCGCAGCATCGATCACGCGGAAAAGATCTTGAACGAAGACCACTACGGCCTGCCGAAGATCAAGGATCGCATCCTCGAGTTCCTCGCCGTGCGACAGCTGGTAAAGAACCCGAAGGGTTCCATCCTGTGCTTTGTTGGACCTCCGGGCGTCGGCAAGACCTCACTGGGAATGTCCATTGCGAAGGCGACCGGTCGCCAGTTCGTCCGCATGTCTCTCGGCGGCGTACGCGACGAGGCGGAGATTCGTGGACATCGCCGCACCTACATCGGTTCCCTGCCCGGCCAGATTATCCAAAGCATGAAGAAGGCCGGCACCAAGAACCCGGTCATCATGCTGGACGAGATCGACAAAATGGCTTCGGATTTTCGTGGTGACCCGGCCTCGGCGCTGCTGGAAGTGCTGGATCCCGAGCAGAATGCGACCTTCCAGGACCACTACCTGGACGTGGAATATGACCTGTCGCAGGTGCTGTTTGTGGCCACAGCCAACGTCCTGCACACCATTCCAGGACCGCTGCAGGACCGCATGGAGATTCTGCGGCTGCACGGCTACACCGAAGTCGAGAAACTCGAGATCGCCAAGCAGTACCTCGTAAAGAAACAGCGCGAGGGCACCGGCCTGACCGAAGAGAACATCGAGTTCAGCGACCAGGGTCTTAAGGACATCATCCGCGGCTACACGCGCGAAGCTGGCGTCCGCAATCTCGAGCGTGAGATCGGCAACGTCTGCCGCAAAGTGGTCCGCCGCGTGGTAAAACAGGGCGCGAAGCACGGCAAGGAAGTGATCTCGGACGCCAACATTGCCGAGTTCCTTGGCGTTCAGAAGTTCCGCGACTCCGTTGTTCAGGAGAAGTCAGAGGTCGGGCTCGTCACGGGCTTGGCATGGACCGAGGTCGGCGGCAGCATCCTGCAGACAGAGGTTCAGGTGCTTGACGGTAAGGGCAAGCTGACCACAACGGGCCAGTTGGGTGATGTGATGACGGAGTCCGCGCAGGCAGCGCTGAGCTATGTGCGTTCGCGGGCCCAGCACCTGGGTTTGCCCAGGGATTTCTATCGCAACATCGACATCCACGTGCACGTGCCGGAGGGTGCCATTCCGAAGGACGGTCCGTCTGCCGGAATAACGCTGGCAACAGCCCTTACCAGCGCCTTGACAATGATTCCGGTGCGGCGCGACATCGCCATGACCGGCGAAGTAACTTTGCGTGGTAAGGTGCTCCCGATCGGCGGCTTAAAAGAAAAGCTGCTGGCAGCGCACAGAGCCGGGATTCGCGAGGCAATTATGCCAAAGGATAACGAAAAGGACTTCGAGGAGTTGCCGCAGCTCATCAAGGACGAGATGAAGCTGCACTTTGTCGCCGAGATGGACGACGTGTTGCGCATCGCGCTTGAGGGCCGTCTTCCAAGGCTGGAAGAAGAGAAGCCGGAGGCGCTCGCCAAGATGCTGCCGCCGACAGCGATCCGACCCGGTACTGAAGCTACTCAGTAGCAAACGCACAAAGAAGGAAGGGCCGGCTCACTTGCCGGCCTTTTTCTTGCCCAAATAGTCATCCGGAAGGCATACCCCAATAATCCTTGGGGTTCTGTACCCCTGCCAGCGGCTGGGACGTCTACCACATCGACGGCTTTGGCAACGCACCTTCGGATGTGACAGGCAAGACCCAAGCGAAAAGGACCGGCAAAATGCCGGTCCTTTGTAATTGACCCTGCAAGGGGTTATGCTCTGCGGCCTGCGAACAGGTGCCCGATCAAGGAAATGACCCAAAGGATCGCAAGAATGTGGATAAGAAGGCTCGCGCCATGCGTCACAAACTCGCCCACCAGCCAAAGTACGAACAGAACACCGGCAATACCAAGAAACATATCGATCTCCTCCGATGCCTGCTAGCTGCGGGCATGCGAACGAATACATAGAGCAGCGACATTGGCACGAAGTTGTATTTCGTTGAACTTTTATCGGGCCAGAACTCGCCTCTTTCGGACACCGAACTCAGCGGCTCTTGTTTCTTGGTGTTATGTCGCACACTGCGGGCGGATCCCACCTCTTTAGAAGTCCACGGAGTTCTGTTCAGCAAGCTCAACCGCCCGCAATCGAAGGAATGAACATCACCTCGTCGCGGTCCTGAAACTGGTACGTGTCGCCACCCAGGAAGCGGATGTCTTCGTCGTTCACGTACACATTGATGAACTTGCGCAGGGTGCCGTCCGCGTCGCGAATGTGAGCACCCAGTTCAGGAAACTTGATGCCAAGATCATCGACGAGACCCGGCAGATTGCTGGCTTCGGAGTGGACCTGCTTAGTGCCTGCGGTGTGCCGCGCAAAGGCGGCGGGAAGCATAACGCGAATCGACAACTCAATCTCCTTGGGCAAATGCCAGCTCGGGCTCTGCCGCAGCAACACCGTCCAGCTCGTTGATGTATTCCTCAAAATCAGCAAGGCGTGGTCTGACAGCTCGGCCCAGCGTAAAGCGATCGGTGATGCAGTCGGTCGTCTTCAGTCCGTTGCCGGTAATGCAGACGACGGTCAGCTCCTCCGAAGCAATGCGACCCTGCGCGATCAGCCGTGCAGTGACTGCCGTGGTCACACCTCCCGCCGTCTCAGTGAAGATACCTTCTGTCTCGGCTAGCTCCTGGATGCCGGAGACCACCTCGACGTCGGACACATCCTCAGCCCATCCACCGGTCTCGCGAATCATGCGCGAGGCGAACGGACCGTCGGCTGGGTTGCCGATCGCAAGAGAGCGAGCGATGGTGTTGGGTCGCTGCGGCGTGATTGTCTCAGTGTTGTTCTTGACTGCCTGGGCAATCGGCGAGCATCCGGTCGCCTGCGCGCCGAAGAACCGCACGGGCTTCGCTTCGACCAGACCGAGGTAGATCAATTCATCGAAAGCCTTCTTGATTTTGCGGATCAACGAACCGCCAGCCATAGGCACGACAACATTGTCCGGCAGCTTCCAACCAAGCTGCTCAGCGATCTCGTAGCCGACCGACTTCGATCCCTCGGCATAGTAGGGCCGCAGGTTTACGTTGACGAAGCCCCAGTTGTACTGGTCCGCAATGAGCGAGCAGAGCCGGTTGACATGGTCGTAATTGCCATCTATCCGCACAAGTCGCGCGCCGTAGATGAGCGTGTTTAGAATCTTTGCGGGTTCCAGATCGGCCGGCACAAGGATGCAGGCCTTCAGGCCCAGGCGCGCCGACTGCGCAGCGACGGAATTCGCCAGGTTTCCGGTGGACGAGCAGCCAACGACATCGAAGCCAAAGGCGCGTGCATTGGCCAGCGCGACCGCGACTACACGGTCCTTGAACGAAAGCGTCGGAAAGCAAACTGCATCGTTCTTGACATAGAGATTGGTTGAGCCGAGACGTCTGCCCAGGTTCTTCGACTTGATCAGCGGCGTGAAGCCAACGGGGAGATCGGGCTCGAAACCCTCAGGAATGGGCAGCAGCGCGCGATAGCGCCACATGCTGTTCGGACCGGATTCGATCGATTTGCGCGTGAACAGGCTGCGAGCGGCTTCCAGATCGTAGCGAACTTCCAGGGGTGTGAACGATTCGTCGCAGATAGAAAGCGGTTGGTTGCCGTAGCTTTTGCCCGACTCTTTCGAATAGAGCTCGTACGGGGTACACGCAGACGAGGCAGATGCCATGTAAATCCTTCTCCCAAGAATGGAAGCGGAACGACCCTGCGACGTCTCTGCTGAATAGGCGCGTACGGAGAAAACCCGCACACGAAGGAAGTCTGATTAAACGGTCATACCGCTGGTCCACGCCACAGCGTGGGGCTGTATCCCGAATCTCATGTTCCCCGATCAAACCCAATCAGGAGAGAGGTGACACCGGTACAGACTTCGTCCGGTTGTCGTGGCGTCGCAGGGCTCGTCCCTCAGCCACTCTTCATGAAACTCAGGCCTGCACTTCCTTAAGGGTCGCGCAAACTTGATTACCTGTTTGTAGCACGCGGTGCATTCCAGTGCAAGGCGGGTCGGCTTCGACCCGCCTTGCGAACGCTAAGTGTTGGCGTGGAGCATGCCACGAACGCCATTTACAAAACGCTGGGGATCGAACTCGGTTCGCAGTATCTCGTCGGGACAATCGGTCATAACGGCCACGCGCCAGTTGCAAACGAACGCTACCTTCTGCTCTGGCTGAGCTGTCTTGATCTCGGAACACATCTGCTCTGCGTCAGGCACCTTCTGTTCGCCTTCGACGTCAATCAACACCAAGTCGTAAGGACGAGACCAGAACAGCGACAGGCCCTCTGCCGTGGACAGCGTTGAGTCTACCGCGAAGCCGGAAAGGCGCAGGATCTGGTCGCGAAGGGGACGCAACATCTCACGCGCGCAGATGTGAAGGATCGACTTTGCTGAAGGTTCGGCAGGCGTTGGAGACATGTGGGCATCAAGTGGAAACCCGGCGCACTTGCACAACTCGCGGTGCGCTGTTGCGATGGATTTACCAGTGGGCATAGTGTATCGAAGTCCTTCTGCAAATGCCAGATATGTGGCACCTTCCAGGTGCTGACTCTCACTGCGAGCGTCTTTTTAACTTCGTTATCATCGAATGCAAGGCAGCTTGCACAACGTTGCCCAGGACCTATCAGATGTACTTAACGCACGGTGCAAGCAGCGGGAGACCACGATGACCGGCCTGCATCCTCTACAACAGACCATGAAAAGCCGTATCGCGATCATCGACGGTGCGATGGGCACGACCATCCGCACGTACGGCATGACAGAAGCGGACATGCGCGGCACGCGCTTTGCGGACTCTCAGAAAGATCTGCTGAACAACGGCGATCTCTTCAGCCTGACACAGCCGGAGATGATCTGCGATATCCATCGCCGCTTCCTCGAAGCCGGTGCGGACATCATCGAGACCAACACGTTCAGCGCCACCAGCATCGCCCAGAGTGAATTCTTCGTGGAGGATCCGCGCGAGACCGGCGGCCGTAAGAATCCGGAGTTCTACCAGGGTGTGCTGGACGATGCTTTCCTCAGGAACCTGGCGCACGAGATCAACTATGTGTCGGCGCAGCAGTGTCGCAAGTGGGCCGACCGCGTCGCGAACAAGGATGGACGCCAGCGCTTTGTGGCAGGTGCCATCGGTCCGCTCACTGTTTCGCTCTCGAACTCGCCCGACGCCGATGATCCCGGCTTTCGCGTCGTCACGTTCGACCAGGTGAAACAGGTATATGTGGAGCAGGTTCGTGCGCTGATTGCGGGTGGATCGGATCTGCTGCTGGTGGAGACGATTTTCGATTCCTTGAACGCGAAAGCCGCGTTAGTGGCCATTCGGGAAGTGTTCGACGAACAGCGGGCAGAACTGCCGGTGATGATCTCAGCCGCTGTCGGTCGCGGTGGCGAAACGATGATCTCCGCGCAGACTATTGAGGCGTTCTGGAACGCTGTGCGGCACGTGAAGCCGCTTTCGGTCGGCCTGAACTGCAGCATTGGGCCTGATCTCATGTATCCGTTTCTGGCCGAGTTGTCGCAAAAGGCAGACGTCGCGATTTCGGCTTACCCCAACGCGGGTCTGCCTAATCCACTTTCGCCTACCGGGTTTGATCTTGAGCCGCAGGATATGGCTCGATACCTGGGCGAATTTGCGAAAGACGGCCTCATCAACATAGCTGGCGGCTGCTGCGGCAACACGCCCGATCATATTGCGGCGATCGCGCGTGCGCTCGACGGCAAGGCTCCGCGTGACCTTGACTTTTCGCGTTCATTCGAAGAGCGCATTGAGATTGCCGCATGAGTGATGTATCTGCGGTAAAGCCGCTTCGCCTGTCGGGATCGCAGCCGTTCACACAACAGCCCGGCGTCTTCATCATGCTGGGCGAGCGCACCAACGTGGCCGGATCGCCGAAGTTCGCGAAGCTGATTAAAGAAGGCCGCTACGAAGAAGCGGTAAGCGTCGCGCGCCAGCAGGTTGAGAATGGCGCTAACGTCATCGACATCTGCATGGACGAGGGCATGATCGACGGCGTTGCCGCGATGACTCGTTACCTGCAACTGCTTGGCAGCGAGCCCGAAGTGGCCAAGGTGCCCTTCATGGTCGACTCCTCAAAATGGGAGGTGATCGAGGCCGGGCTGAAGTGCCTGCAGGGCAAAGGCATCGTTAACTCCATCTCGTTGAAGGAAGGCGAAGACAAGTTCCGTGCGAACGCGCGCACCGTGCTGAAGTATGGCGCTGCCGTGGTCGTCATGGCCTTCGACGAGCAAGGCCAGGCGTCGACGTACGAGGACAAGATCCGCATCTGCGAACGCGCTTATCGGATCCTCGTCGACGAAGTCGGTTTTCCGCCTGAAGACATCATCTTCGACCCGAACATCCTGACCGTCGCAACCGGCATGGAGGAGCACAACAACTACGCGCTCGACTTCATCAACGCGACGCGCTGGATCAAGCAAAACCTGCCGCATGCAAAGGTGAGTGGAGGCGTATCAAACATTTCGTTCAGCTTCCGAGGCAACAACAAGGTACGTGAAGCGATGCACTCGGCCTTCCTGTACCACGCCATTGGTGCCGGCATGGACATGGGCATCGTGAACGCCGGCATGCTCGAAGTGTACGAGGAGATTGATCCAGAACTTAAAGTGCTGGTTGAAGATGTTCTGCTAAACCGCAGGCCAGATGCAACGGAACGCCTCGTGGATTTTGGTGAGGCGCTGAAGGCGGTGGGGGGCGACGCAGTTGCTGCCACTGACAAGAAAGCTGAAGAATGGCGCAACGGCACCGTCGAGGAGCGACTGTCTCATGCACTGGTGAAGGGAATTGACACCTACATCGACACCGACACAGAAGAGGCTCGCGCCAAGCTGGGACGTCCGCTGCTGGTGATCGAGGGTCCGCTGATGGACGGGATGAGTGTCGTTGGTGACCTGTTTGGCGCGGGCAAGATGTTCCTGCCCCAGGTGGTCAAGTCGGCTCGCGTCATGAAGAAAGCCGTTGCCTACCTGACGCCCTACATGGAACTCGAAAAAGCCGAAATGGCCGCGCAAGGCATCGAGATGCGCGCCCAGGGCAAGATCGTCCTGGCGACGGTCAAAGGCGACGTACACGACATCGGCAAAAACATCGTTGGCGTGGTGCTGGCCTGCAACAACTACGAAGTGATCGACATGGGCGTAATGGTGCCCGCGGAAAAGATCTTAGCGCGCGCCAGGACGGAGAACGCGGACATCATCGGGTTGAGCGGCCTGATCACGCCTTCACTCGACGAGATGGTGCATGTCGCGCGTGAGATGGAGCGGCAGGGGTTCACTATTCCGCTCCTGATCGGTGGCGCGACGACCAGCCGCGCACACACCGCGATCAAGATTGCTCCGCATTACAAAGAGCCTGTCGTTCACGTTACAGACGCAAGCCGGGCAGTGCCCGTGACCACGAGCCTGCTGAGCGAAGACGGACACGATCTTTTCGTCGAGCAGCACCGAGCTGAATACGCGGCCATCCGCAAAGCGCACTCTGCCCCTCGCCAGGCAATGACTCCGATCCAAATCGCACGCACGCGCCGCACACCCATCGAATGGCGTGCGGAGGATATTGCAACGCCGGAGTTCACCGGCGTTCGCGTAGTCGACGACGTGTCACTCGCAAGGCTCCGGGAGTTTATCGACTGGTCGCCGTTCTTCCACACCTGGGGACTGAAGGGGCTGTACCCGCGCATCCTGGATGACGAGCGGCAGGGCGAACAGGCACGCCAGATCTACGAAGACGGCAACAAGCTGCTGGACCGCATCTTGGAAGAAAAGCTGCTGACGGCTCGCGGAGCGTATGGACTGTTCCACGCAAATGCAGTCTGCGACGACGTGGAACTGTACACCGACGACACACGCACGCAGGTCGTCGATACGCTGCACTTTCTGCGGCAGCAGGCGAACCGCGAAGGCAAAGAACCATGTCGCTCGCTGTCCGACTTTATCGCTCCGAGAGAGACAGGGCTGCCTGACAGCATCGGCGCATTTGCGGTCACCACGGGCCACGGCCTGCGCGAGCTGAGCGACAGCTTCAAGGCGAAGCACGATGACTACAGCGCCATCATGGCCGAGGCGCTCGCCGACCGCCTGGCGGAAGCCTTCGCCGAATGCCTCCATAAGCAGGTTCGGGAAGACTGGGGCTACGGCCGCACAGAGAACCTGACGACGGCGCAGATCATCGCCGAAAAGTATCGTGGGATCCGTCCCGCGCCTGGCTATCCTGCATGCCCTGACCACACGGAAAAGGCGACCATCTGGCGACTGCTCAACGTGCAGGAAAACACCGGCATCACCATTACGGAGTCATTTGCCATGTGGCCAGGCTCAAGCGTCAGCGGGCTCTACTTCGCGCACCCCGAGTCGCGCTTCTTCAGCCTGGGCAAGATCGAACGCGACCAGGTTGTCGACTACCAGCGGCGCAAGAGATGGGACCTTGCTGAGGTGGAACGCTGGCTCGGGCCGAACCTGAACTACGATCCGGAAGCTTAAACGGAAGTTACTCCTTTAAGACTGCCAAGGTGAAAGCGAGCGTCGGCTGAGGCTGATCAGACGCCCACGGCAGAATCCGGTATGCCCCTTTGCTGCAGCATCGGTCCGATAACCGGATCGCGGCCAGCCCAGGCACGGTAAAGCGCTGCCGGATCGGCCGTGTTGCCGCGTGAAAGAACCAGCCTGCGCAGACGATCGCCGTTCTCGCGAGTCAAGCCGCCATTCTGTTGGAACCACTCGTAAGCGTCGCTGTCGAGCATTTCTGCCCACAGGTAGGCGTAGTAGCCCGCGGCATAGCCTCCGCCGAAGATGTGCGAGAAGTACGTTGAACGATAGCGCGGAGGCACCAGCGGCATCGCCACCCCGGCTCGCTCGAGCGCAGCCGCTTCGAACTCACTTGCCTGCTGCAGCTCTGCATCTGCAGACAGCGTGTGCCACTGCAGATCGAGCTCCGCTGCGGCAAGCACCTCGGTGAGAGCGTGGCCTCCGTTGAAGTTCTTGGTCGCGCGCAGCCTTGCCTGCAGCTCTGCCGGCATGGGCTCGCCTGTCTGCCAGTGTTTTGCATAGTTTGCGAAGATGCTTGGATACATCGCCCAATGTTCATTGAACTGCGATGGAAACTCCACGAAGTCTCGCGGAACGCTGGTGCCGGACAGACTCGGGTACATTGCGTCAGAGAAGAGCCCGTGCAGCGCGTGGCCAAACTCGTGGAAGAGCGTCTGTGCTTCATCGCTGTTGATGAGTGCCGGTTCGTTGCCGACAGGCTTCGTGTAATTGCAAACGTTGGTGATGATCGGCGCGTCACCGAGCAGCCTGGATTGTGTGAGCAGCGAACTCATCCACGCTCCTCCGCGCTTGGAATCGCGACGGTAGAAGTCGCAGTACAGCAGTGCGAGGTGCGAACCATCTTCGTTGAAGACTTCGTACGTGATGACATCCGGGTGGTAGACGGGAAGGTCGCTTCGCTTGCTGAAGGTAATGCCGTAAAGCTGCGTCGCTGCGTGAAGAACGCCATCCTCGAAGACACGGTTCAAATCGAAGTATTGCTTTACCTCGTCTTCGTTGATGTCGTAGCGCGCTTTCCGAACCTGCTCGGCGAAAAACGCCCAATCCCACGCTTGGAGCGTGAAGGCTGCGCCACTCTCGTCGATGAGTTGCTGCATGGCTGCGGCTTCGGCCTTTGCGCCCGTCAGTGCTGCAGGAACAAGGTTGTCCAGGAATTTGACTGCGGCTGCGGGCGTACGCGCCATCTGATCTGCCAGTTTCCACGCTGCGTAGTTCTCATACCCTAAGAGCGCGGCTCGCTTGGCACGCAGCTGAGCGACACGCGCGATCATCTCGCGCGTGTCGCGATCGTTACCCTGCTCCGCCCTGCTGAGCGAAGCATCCCACAGCGCCTTGCGCGTCTCTCGGTTGGTCAACGAGGCAAGTGCGGGTTGCTGGGTGGTGTTCTGCAGGGCCAGGTAGAAGCCATCGAGACCGCGGCCCTTTGCAGCCTCCTCGGCGGCAGTGATCTCTGCATCGGAAAGGCCATCAAGCTGCTCGCGTGTCGCAACGTGCAGGCCTCCCTCCTTCATGCCCGCGAGAATGCAGTTGAGGAACTTAGCCTGCAGCGTGGACTGCTCTGTGTTCCACGCCCGCAGCGTGTCTTTGTCCGCGTCCGAGAGCAGCGCGCCAGCCTTGACGAAGCCGTCATAGGTGATCTCAAGCAGCCGGACCGATTCGGCATCCAGCGCAAGCGACCCACGTTGTTCATATACAGTCTTAACTCTCGCGAATAGGCGCGCATCGAGGTTGATGGCATCACCATGCGCGGAAAGCTTGGGCGCTACATCCTGCTGCAGCTGCTGCAGCGTGGGATTGGTGTTAGCTCCGGCTATCGCGAAAAACGCGCTCGCAACACGAGTCAGGAGGGTCCCGCTTTTCTCGAGCTGGACAAGAGTGTTCTCGAAGGTTGGAGGCTCCGCGTTCGTGGCGACTGCTTCCACCTCGGCGCGTTGTTCCGCCATGCCCGCCTCAAATGCCGGCATGTAATGCGCGTCGTGCATCCGGTCGAACGGCGGTGCGCTCCAGGGTAGCGTGCTCGCTGTGAAGAACGGATTGGCTTCATCGAAAGTGGTGGCGGGCAGAGCAGGTGTTGCGAGAACGTCTGGTGTACTCAAAGTTTGCCTCTTCAGTGTTGGCACGACGCAGCAAAAGCAACAAGGGCGCAGTGGAGATGCACCGCGCCCTGCCACGAAGATCCAGGATGCCTACTACGAAAGCAGTTCGACCTTCTCTTCTTTCGATCCTGGCATCAGCGGCATTGGCGTAATGGGCACCAGCAGATCTTCCTTACGCATGACCAGGTTGGTTGCGTTCAGGCTGGCAAGCTCAAAGCCGTGACCGTGAGTGATAGCGTCAGTCGGACAAGCCTCAACGCAATAGCCGCAGAAGATGCATCGGTTGTAGTCGATGTTGTAGACCTT
Organism: Terriglobus sp.; assembly: GCA_965199365.1. Lineage (GTDB taxonomy): Bacteria > Acidobacteriota > Terriglobia > Terriglobales > Acidobacteriaceae > Terriglobus. Next base: position 475,036 of record CBDARC010000001.1, read on the forward strand.
TGCGTATCGCTCTGCGGAGGAAATGCGCTTTTCCTCGGTGTTCTCTGCCGCCTCGATGTAGATGCAGTTCGAAGGACACGCTGCCGCGCAAAGGAAGCAGGCGACACACTTTTCCAGGCCGTTCTCATCTCGCTGCAGCTGGTGCTTGCCGCGAAAGCGCTCCTGGAAGATGGCGCCACGCATCGGTCCGGGGCCGTCCGGATAGTTTTCCACCTCGGATGGCTGCAGCATCTCCTTAAAAGTGATGCCCATACCCTTGGCGATGCCGGTGATGTTCTTGACGACTGACATGGGTTGAGTATACGACGGCAGGGTGGCGGCTGAAGCAGCTACACTCAATGCCACTAGGCGTTTTGCCCACGAGAGTTGATGAGACAGTATCTTTCCACCACCCGCGCGCTCCTGCTGACATCAATGCTGCTTGTGCAGCAGACAGCATTCTCACAGCAGAAATCAGGCTCGTTGCAGTTGCCTGGCACCACATCGCCGCCCAGGGCGCCTGTTGACTCGACCGCGTCCGACGCGGCATTACAGCCCTACGAGTCCTGCGGCTTTCCGGACGGCCTGCAGATTACCGACATTCAGCCGATGCCGGCGGACGTGCGTGAGCGGCCGGTCGTGTCGCACGGCGTCACAAAGTCGGTGCCGCTACTTGGAGGCCGACGCATCACGTTCGCCTACCCGGGTGCGGAGCCGTACGCCAGCGTCAAGGTTGAGGAGTTGCCTTCGGAAAACTACGCGATTAACCGCAAACTGTTGCTGGACGACTTTGACGACATCATCGCTTCGGACAAGATGGTGACGCGCAACACAACACACGGAACCACGATGAGCGGCTTTGGCGCGGTCGGCCTGGACCGTATTGTGGTCACCGGAACGACACTGGGTATCTACATGCTGCTGGACGATCGCACCCATGTTGCCGCAACGGTTTACCTGCTGAACCCGCCTCAAAGCAAGTTCAAAATGCCCGCCGAATACGCTCGTGCGCGAGATACGTTTTTATACAATTACACTCGTTGCATACGTAACAACCAGATCGGCAAGGCGTTTGGGGTTCAGAAATGATGCGTTCGTACGCGGTCGCGATGGCACTGCTGCTTTCCTGCTGCTCAGTCGCGCAGATGGCAGCAAACATGGACACGAAGAAGCCAGCGGCGACGCCATCTAAGACGCTGACGGTCACATTATTGGATGGCACGGCGCATGCCTACTTGCTCGAGGAGTTCAAGACTCTGCCGCACATCTCAGTGGACGTCCACAACGCCCACAACAACCACGATGAAACCTACAGTGGCGTGACTGTCGATGCCCTGATCCATCCGAAATCAGCAGCAAGCCCCTCCAGTGGTGCCCAGCACGACTCACCGAACGTGCAGGTGATTGTGGCCGGTGCAACCGACGACTTCCACGTGGTGATCACCATGTGCGACACAAATCCACAGTGTCGGAGCGGGCAGGCCATCGTAGCGGACACGATGGACGGCAAGCCGCTAACCGCCGATGGAGCGTTTAAGCTGATTCTGACGGAAGACAAGAAGCCCGCGCGCTGGGCTCGAAATCTCTCATCCTTAACCGTGAAGACTGTCGACTAGAGACCCAGCTTCGACCAGATCGCGTCTACGCGATTCTTCACGTCGGTTGGCATCTCGAGCATCTCGGGCCACGGCCTGGTAAAGCCTTCCGCAGCCCACTTGCGCGTTGCGTCAATTCCCATCTTGCTGCCGAAGTTTGGCAGTCGCGAAGCGTGGTCAAGTGAGTCGACCGGCCCGAGCGTGAACTGTATGTCGCGCTCCGGATCGATATTGTTGGCTACACGCAGCACCACTTCCGCCACATCCTGTACATCGCAATCCTCGTCCACAACAACAATGCACTTGGTGAACATGGCCTGGCCAAGCGCCCAGATGCCACTCATTACCTTCCGCGCGTGTCCGGCGTAGCTCTTGCGAATGGAGATGAGCATCAGGTTGTGCGCAACCCCCTCAGGAGGCAGGTTTATGTCAACGATCTCCGGCATGGTCAGCCGAATGAGCGGGAGGAAGATGCGCTCCACCGCTTTTGCCAGCCATGCATCCTCCATCGGCGGCTTGCCGACAACTGTCGCTGCATAGATGGGGTCCTTACGATGGGTGATCGCGGTCAGGTGGAAGACTGGATAGTCCTCCGGCATGGTGTAGAAGCCGGTGTGATCGCCGAAGGGGCCTTCGCTGCGCAGTTCGCCGAGTTCCACGTAGCCCTCGAGAATGTATTCTGCGCTGGCGGGAACTTCGAGCGAGTTGGTCTCACATTTGACGAGTTCTACCGGCGACTGGCGAAGGAAGCCGGCGATGAGGTACTCCTCGATCTCGGGTGGCGCGGGCACGATCGCGGAGAACGTCATCGCAGGATCGGTGCCGATCGCGACGGCGACTTCCATGCGCTCGCCGCGAATCCGCGAAAGCGTCACTCCTGGTAGTCCGGCCGCCGCATTCCCCGCAGCCGTGGTGCCGCCACCGGTCATCGCCATCAGGTTCACGCGTTCTGCGCCGCTGGCTACCGTGGCGCGCAGGCGATCACGTAACTGCTCCGCTGCATTCTTCTGCCGCTGCCAGTGCATGCCTGTGGTGCGTTCGTCGTACACCTGCATGCGATACATACCGGTGTTGCGCTTGCCCGTTTTGGGGTCGCGCGTGATCACAAGCGGAAGCGTAATGTACCTGCCGCCGTCACCTGGCCAGGTTTTCAGGATTGGCATCTCGAGAAGGTTAACTTCCTTACCGAGGTGAATAACTTCTTTGCAGGGTGCTGCTCGCCGATCGACCACCTTGGGAAAGAACGACCCGATCTCAGCCAGCATCGGTAGCATCTTCAGCTTGTCCAACAGGCCTGACGGCATCTGCGGCTTCAGCAGCGCTTCAAGACGGCCAGCGATGGTATCAAGGGAATCGGCTTCGACCGCCAGGCACATCCGGCGTTCGCTACCGAACTGGTTCATCAAAACACGGGCACCGTGATGACCTTTGACCTTCTCGAAGAGCAAAGCCGGTCCACCTGCTCCGGAGGTTCCTCGCCCCATCTTTGCGGCGCGGTCGGCGATTTCCGCCATCTCAAGAATCGGGTCTACCTCAACGCGGATCCGTTTTAGTTCACCAGCTTTGTCCAGCCGTGCGATCCAGTCGCGAAGATCGCGATATCCCATCTATCCAGCACCCCATACGCGCACCGGGCGCTGACTTCATCGTAACGCGCATGACAAACGCAACACACCCGCCGTTGTGGGCGGGTGCGGTTGAAATCAGAGTTAAGTTGATCTTACGCAGCGCGTGCCGAACGGTTCGACGACATACGCTCATTGACAAGGCCAAGAGTTGCGCTCAGAGCAGCGATTCGCTCAGCCGGTGACGTGACCACGTGTACTTCGCTGGCCGCAACACCTGAGTTCTGTGCGAGCAACGTGATTTCACGCTCCAGAGCCGCCAACGCGTCCGTCATAGCGGTGGATGAGTTGTCCTCATCGTGTTCGACCGCCGCGCGAGCGTGACCGCCGTGCATCCACTCTTCCAAGTCGCTGGTGCGGGCAAGAACCACATTGCTCGGCGCTCCGGGGGGACGATGGATCGGAAGGTCCAGCGTCTTCTCCCAGCGTTGCACAGTGCGTACGCCTTTGCCGAAGAAGTGCGCGATCTCTTTCCAGGAACTTAACATTTTGCTCAAGCAGCACCTCAGCCGGGAGGGGGATTTGGGGAGAACAGAAATGCTTACCCGACTGAAAGTATAGACGCAATCTGGCAGAGCGGAGTTTCATGTTCGTGGTCTTCCCAACCCGCTGCAACTAAATATTTTACGCGTTCGATTCCGCTCTATCGAAGCAGGATGCGTGATATCAGAAAACCTCACGCGCTATTCCGGAAACGCGTCATTTCAGGCGCTCCAGCGCAGCGCCTGCGCTGTCGGTGAAGTAGTTTCGGGTAGCGCCTTCGTAAGTGGAACACGGCGCTCGGCAGCGGTGCGCAGTTCGCGGGGAAGCACCCGGTTCGCCTCGGGGTCACGCGCAACGATTACCCATGCCTCCCGTACGTTGCGGACGCATGCGATCACCGCTAGTAAGTCCTGGCGTGACGCCGCACGCGAAGCCTCGAGCGTCATCGTGAACATGGCTGCGTAAAAGTCTGAAAGCGCCCGCGCAGGCGCACCACCGATGTCTGGTCGCAGGCGCGCCTCAAGATACATGAGAATATCCAGCGATCTCTTTACCGCGTAGCGCCTCTCGATGACGTCATCTGCTTCAACTGCGCTGACGGCGCGGTACAGAAAACGCATCCAACCGTCGTATAGCGAAACAATTAAATCGACGCCCGTTGCGCCCGCGAGCGCCTGTTCCTGATACGTCATCTCTAAGCCCTTTCGATTAGCCGTTGGAATTGTTGCCGTAGCCGGTGATCGCGGCATAGATTTCGTTCGTCTCATTGAGTTGCTGTGGAATCGCTTGCAACACCTGGTTGGCGGTATTCAGTTCTGCGGTGAGGTTTGCCTGATAGGCCGTCAGCCTGAGTTCCAAGCTGGTCTTGTTGTCCGCCAGGGTCTTTTCCTCGCTGGTATTTTGCGTTGTGCGCAGTGCCAGCGCGCCGTCACCCGTGGTTCCGAGCCCGTTCAGTGTTGTGGTCAGGTTCTGGCCGAAGTCGCCTGCGTTTTGGAAGAAGCCAGCAACGCCGTTGAAGTTGCTCGACAGCGCAGTTGCTAAGGCACCGGTGTCCAGTGTCAATTGGCCTGTGGTTCCAACCGCGATGCCGATCTGAGCTAGGTTGCTGGTGGCACCTTTGTTCGAGGTCGCGAACGCAAACGCTGTCGAAATCTGCGACTGCAGGAGCGAGAGCGTCTGGTCGCCGTAAAGCGGCTCTGGAGTTCCAGTGGAGTCATTCCCTTCCTGGGCAGAAAGAGCGGTTGCAAGGGCGTTGTAAGCCGACACGAACGTCGAGAGATCGCTTGAGATGGAACTGGTGTCGTTGGCGATCTGAAGCGTCACACCACTGCTGCTTGTTCCCGTCAACTGAAATGTGACGCCTTTCAAAGCTGTCGAGATAGCGTTCGAACTGCTCGTCAGGCTGATGCCGTCCAACGTGTAGGCCGCGTCCACGCCAGCCTGTGTCTCCGTGAAACTCACACTATTACCGCTCGAATCAGTGAGGCTGCTGCCGCTGGTTGATATCTCATTTGCGGCACCACTGCTGCTGCTGATCAAAGACAGGCGCGATCCGCTGCTGTCAGTAATAACGTTGGCAGTTACACCCGCGTTAAGTTCGTTGATCGCAGAGGCAAGGCCGGTCAGAGTATTGTCAGTGGAATCCAGCGTGATTGTCTGGGCTGTGCCAGTGCCTACGGTGAACGTGAAGTTGCCGGTGAGAGTGGCGCCAGTTGCCACCGTGGATGAATGTTGAGTGCTCGTCGTTGCGAGTTGCTGTACGGTTAGGGTGTGCGTTCCGGCGGCAGCAGTGCTGGTCGCATTAGTCAGTTCCGCCACACTGGGATCGCTAACCGCACCGTCTTTCTGAGAGAACGATCCGTCGAACGACGTAAGTGTTTCGAGTGCTGTAGACAGTCCAGAGAGGTCTGTGCCGATCGTGCTAAGCGCCGCGTCCTGGGCCTGCAGGGCTGTCGTTTGCGTGGCCCAAGCGGTCTCTGGCAGGCGCAAGTTCGCCATGATGCTTGCTACGGTGGTGGTCACGTCAAAGCCCGTGCCACTAGTCGCAGACCCGAAGTTGATGCCGACCGTAGACATGCTGAGTTCAGTCTCTCCTTGTGTTCTGACGAACTGCACGCAACCATCCACTCAAGACCGGCAGCAGATTAGGCCGAGATAAGAAAGGGCGCGGATGAGCAACGTTCTGCCCATCCGCGCCCTATCGGCTACCCGTCGACTACTGCAGCAGCTTGGTTACTTCCTGCTGCACGCTGTTTGCCTGTGCCAGAGCGCTGATGCCTGTCTGGCTGAGAACCTGGTACTTGGACAAGTCGGATGAAGCCTGCCCATAATCGGTGGCGGTGATATTGTTTTCAGCCGCCGTCAGGTTCGTCTGTTCGGTCGAAGTGACCGACTGCGCTGAGGAGAGCTGGTTGATGTCAGCACCGATGGTGCCGCGCTGAAATGCGACGTCACCGATGGCAGTGGTCAATGCGCTAAGAACGTTCGTTGCGGAACTTGCGCTCAGGGTGGAAATGCCCGCCTGCGTAAAATCTTCACCGGCGCCGACCGTTCCCGGCGTGGTGTCACTCAAGCTGGTGCCTGTCGTCCCGAGCGTGCTGCTGGCGGCGGTGGGTCCAGAGATAGTCAGCGCATGCGTCGTCGAGCTATACGCGGCAGTGATCCCTGCGGCGCTGTAGGTCGTATCTCCGTTGATCTGGCTCGCCAGCGACGACAGCGATGTTCCTGAAGTGACGGTAATGGCATGGGTGGCACCAGTGCCCACGGCGAGGGAAAGTGTGCCGGAGACGGTGTCTGTCGTTCCTCCAAGCGTCAGAGTCGTTGTCGAAGCAGCCGATGCAGACGAAGCCGTCGGAGCCGTGAGAGAAACCGCCGCGGAGCTCTGGGCAGTGCCGGCAGTTGTGCCGATGCTGCCAGCGGTCAAGGTACCTACGATGTCGTTGTAGGTGCTCGACCCAGCCGCCGTGCCGTCAGAGACGAAGAAGCTGCGCGCCGTGGCTGAGAACACGCCAGAACCGTTGTAGTTCGTCGTGGAGCCGATGTTCCCGACCTGGGTCAGGATGTTTTGGTACTCCTGATTGGCGGACGAGACCTGGTTGCTGGTCAGTGTGCTGTTGGCAGCTTCGGTGGCCAATGTCACAGCGCGATTCAGGAGAGTCGTGACCTGCGACAGTGCGCCGTCCGCGGTCTGCAACAAGCCGGTGGCATTGCTGGCATTTTGCGTCGACTGTGTAAGGGCCGTGGCATTTGCAGCCAGGCCGTCCGCTACTGCGAGGCCGGCGGCATCGTCAGCGCCGGAGTTGATGCGCGAACCAGAAGAAAGCTGCTGCAGAGTCTTGGATAGACTGTTCTGCGTATTCGACAGGTTGTTCTGCGCATAAATTGCGGAGATGTTATTGAGTACACCCAGGGACATTGCGTTTCACTCCTGCTTTTCAGCGTTATTGAAGTTAGTTACTACGCCGCTTCCTTGGCGCTCACAGGCCCTATCGGCACCTATAACGCCGGCATGAGAGAAAAACTTCTCATCAGCTGCCTTGTGCTGCGTACGTACTGCAGCAGCGACCTGTACTGCATCGGCAGCACAGGCTGTCTCTTCAGCGGCAGCAATCACGCACTGCCCCGCTCACCGGGCGGAGCGAAGCGCCGATACAGTACGTGGAGCAAGCGCAACCATGATTGAACTCACACGCCTGAATGGGCATAGCCTGCTGGTCAACAGCGACCTTATAAAACACATCGAGGCGATCCCTGACACGACCCTGACACTGGTCACCGGCGAAAAGCTGGTGGTACTCGAAAGCTGCGCCGAGGTACTCCATCGCACACTGCATTACCGCTCGAGAGTGCTTGCGGAGGCATGGCCCTCAGCTGACCAGGCCTACTCCGCTGTTGACGCACTACGGCATCACCGCTCTTAGAGCTCCGGAGATACGAGAACCATGGACATCGCAAGCATTGGCGGCATCATTCTCGCGCTGGTCGCCATCCTTGGCGCAATGATGATGGAAGGCGGCAAGATGTCACAGGTGACGCAGCTTACCGCGGCCATGATTGTCATCGGCGGAACCGCAGGCGCTGTCATGGTGCAGTTTCCGCTGAACATCTTCATCGCCGCGCTTAAGGGAGTCATGGGTGTCTTTCTGCACAAGGGAGCGGACGCCGAAAAGACACTGACGCTCATTGTTGAATTCGCAAACAAAGCCCGCAAAAGTGGCATCGTCTCGCTCGACAGCGATCTGGCAAAGATTGAGGATCCCTTCCTTAAGCAAGGCATGATGCTCGCTGTCGATGGCACAGAGTCTTCCGAGGTGCGCAAAATCCTGCAGCTTGAAATCGATAACAAGTCCGACATGGAAGAAAAAGTCCCGCAGGTCTTCGAGTCGGCGGGCGGCTTTGCTCCCACGGTTGGTATCATCGGCGCCGTGCTTGGGCTGATCCAGGTCATGCAGCATCTCGACAATATCGATGAGGTGGGCAAGGGCATCGCGGTCGCATTCGTCGCAACGATCTACGGCGTGGCTTTATCGAACCTGTTCTGCCTGCCGGCCGCCGGCAAACTAAAGATTCGCCACAAAGAACACGTGATGTTGCGCGAGATGATGCTTGAGGGCGTCATCAGCATCCTCGAAGGCCTGAACCCGCGGATGATCGAAACCAAGCTGCGCACCTTCCTTGCAGAAGGTAATGAGAAGGCGGCCTAACATGGGTAAGAAAAAGCATCCGGAACACGTAAACCATGAACGCTGGCTCGTCTCCTATGCAGACCTGCTTACGCTGTTGTTCGCCTTCTTCGTTGTGCTGTTCGCATCATCTGTCAGTGACAAGAAGAAGTCAGCGAAGATGGCGACCGCGATGCAGACTGCATTTCAGCAGAGCGGCATCTTTGATGCGCATGCAAAAACGCCGCCACTGGCGGATGGCGCAGGCACATCGCAGGGCACACCGGCACCCCTCGAGATGCCGGTGGAAACTCCAGAGGTGCAATCCGGAAGCGGCAGCGACTCTGGGGAGAAGGCACGTCATGCTCTGGAGACTTCGCTTGCTCCCGCAGTGCAGCAGCACATGGTGACCATGCGTAATGCGGATGATGGCCTCACGCTTTCACTCGACAGCGCGGGCTTCTTTCCTTCCGGCTCGGCCGAGGTACGGCCGGCAGCACTGCCGCTGCTGGCAAAGATCGCTGCGTCGTTGCCTCAGGCTCCGTTGCGCGTCGAAGGCCATACCGACAATCAACCCATCCACACCGCGAAATATCGCTCTAACTGGGAACTTTCAACGGCCCGTGCCGCAGCAATCGCCGAGGTGTTGCTGCGCAACAGTCACGTATCGCCAGCCAACTTTGCCGTAGCGGGATACGGGGAGTTCCACCCGATCGCCGAAAACAGCACCGACGCCGGGCGCGCAGCCAATCGGCGTGTGGATATCGTCCTGATCCGCAGCAGGCGAGTAGCGGAAAGTGCGGAAGCTATAACGACCGCATCGCCAGGGAGGATGGCGAACCGGAACAACTAGTGCCGGCGGCACTCTCTTTGTGGCTGCTGTTAAGCTGCCGCCCGCTCGGAGCCGCGGTGCTTCAGGTGCGACCACACAAACCAGGCGACTAACGCAACGATGACCAGCAGCACGGCGGCATCCGCCTTATGCAGGACGTGCTTGAGTCTGCTATTAGGATCGTTCCAGCTCGCTCCTGCCTTCATGCCTACGTAAGCCAGCGCGAAGCACCATGGCCAGGACCCAAGAAACGTGTAGATGTGGAATCGAAGCTGCGGCATACGGGCGATGCCTGCAGGTAAGGCGATGAACGTACGAACTACCGGCAACAGCCGGCCGATCAGCACGGTGATGTCGCCGTACTTCTGGAAGTAGTGGTCGACCCGGTCAAGATCGCGACGGCTCATCAGCACGTAGCGACCGAACTTCTCCACCAGCGGACGACCGCCGTACGCACCGATCCAATACGCCACGACCGATCCGAGATTGCAGCCGATCGCGCCTGCGGTCGCTGCCAGAAACAGGTTCATCTTGCCCTGGTAAACCACGTATCCTGCGAAAGGCATGATGATCTCGCTGGGTAGCGGAATGCAGGCGGACTCAATCGCCATAAGCAAAGCCACGCCAGGGTAGCCAATGGCTGAAATCAGGCCAGTGATGTAGGGCAGCAAGAAATCGATGATCTTTTCTGTCATTTGAGGGCTCGCCTGAGTATATCTGCCATATTCGCCCGGTCTGCTTGCGGCGCTGCCTTGCGGCTTCTATCCTTGTTCCATGGCTGAGACCGCGACACCCGAAACCACTTCCGCACACATCGTCACCTCTGCGCCCGCTGCTGCTCCAGCCGTTACGAGCGGACGACCCCAGAGCGGGTATGGTTCAGCTCCAGCCACACAGGGCGGAGCGCCGGTCAAGCGGCAGATCGTCGCGTTCTCCTTTTACAAGATCCTGCCAGAGTGGAAGCGCCTGCCCGCCACCGAAAAGGCCGAGCAGAAGGCTGCGTTCATCGAAGTAATCAATCGTTGGAACAAACCGGGCGAGTTCCTTTCACTGACCTACTCGACGGTTGGTACGCGCGGCGATGTCGACCTGTGCGTCTGGTCTATCTGCTATTCGGTGGAAGAAATGAACCGCATGCGCAGCGAAATGCTGGCGACGCCGCTCGGCGGCTATCTTGAAACCCCGCACAACTTTCTTTCCATGACGAAGCGCTCGCAGTATCAAATTGATCGCGAAGACGAGAGCGAAGGCGAGGGTCGCGGTGCCATTCGCCCAGGCGGCCACAAGTACATCTTTGTTTACCCCTTCTGGAAGACCCGGCCATGGTATCTGCTCTCGCTCGAAGAACGCCGCCGGCTGATGGAAGAGCACATTCGCGTTGGCCTCGCTTTCCCGCGGGTCAAGCTGAACACGACCTACTCCTTCGGCATAGATGACCAGGAGTTCGTCGTTGCCTTTGAGACAAACTTCCCTGAGGACTTCGTCGATTTGGTGCAGCAGTTGCGGGAAACCGAGATCTCCATGTACACGCTTAAAGACTTTCCCATCTTCTCGTGCGTGCGCGTTACGCCGCAGGAGATGCTGAACCGGCTGGGCTGACTTGGGGACAAAGACAGCAGCGAAGAGGGCAACGTCTCCCGCGATAGCGAAAGGTGTGCGCGCTCGACAGATCGCTGCGTCCGAGCCTGTTGCCCCAAAGAAGGCATCAGGCAAGACAAAGAAGCCACTCGCGCCAGCACGGATCGCTGCCATCCTGGACGCCTTGCAGAAGACCTATCCTGAAGCCGTTTGCGCTCTGCACCATCGCAACGCCTGGGAGTTGACCGTCGCGACGATCCTGTCGGCCCAATGCACGGACGCACGGGTGAATATGGTTACGCCAGCACTGTTTGACGCATACCCGTCGCCGAAGGTGATGGCGCATGCGCAGCCCGAGGCAATCCAGCCGATCATCGGCTCGCTCAGCTTCTTCAGGCAAAAATCGAAGTCGCTCGTCGGTGCCGCGAAAGTCGTTGTAGAAGAGTTTGGGGGTGAAATCCCACAGACGATGGACGAGATGCTCCGCATCCCCGGCGCTGCTCGAAAGACGAGCAACGTCGTACTTGGCTCCTGGTACGGCATAGCGTCCGGCGTCGTGGTCGACACGCATGTGCTGCGGTTATCACGCCGGCTTGAACTAACGGTGAACGACGATCCCGTTAAGGTCGAGCGTGACCTGATGGCGATCATCCCGCAGGAGCGCTGGGTCGACTTTGCACACCAGATGATCCATCACGGCAGGCAGATTTGCGAGGCGCGCAAACCGAAGTGCGCGGATTGCTCGCTCGAGACGCTTTGTAATTCAGCCGACAAGACCTGGAGTTCGCACTAACGGACTCAATGTGTCATCGCGTACAGAACGTAGTTGACGCCAATCTTCGTTCCCAACGCGGAGTACTTTACTGGGTACCGTGGGTCATCCAGAAACTCCCATGAATCGCCCAGGTCAGAATTTAGCGAGAAGGCGACCATGATGCGTCCCTTGTCGTCATAGATCCCCTTCCAGCGCGCGACGTACCCGTCCTTCTTATGGCCTGTGTTGAGATGTTCGGCACCGGGCACCTGAAAGCGATCATCCAGATCAAACAGCATGTGGAAAATAGGATCGGCATCCGGTATATCGACCAGGTTTCGGTCGGGGAAAACCATCTTCATGGTGTGCTCGAAGAAGGCCTGCTCCTGCGTACCGTGGCAGTCGTCCGCCATGAAGAAGCCTCCGCGCAGCAGGTAATCTCGTAGCTTGTCGGCTTCCTTCTGGGTCAGCCCCCACTCGCCAACCTGCACCGCGTACAGCCAGGGCCAATTGTAGATTTCGTCACCATCATCCAGGCTTACGGACTGCTCGACCGATCGGGCGTCGGTACGGGTGAGACGGCGAACCGCGTTGGCAAGCGCCCGGTCTGCGCGAGGATAATCCTGCGTCCACAACGAAAGGCCATCCTGCCATGGACCGTCGAAGCGCCCAGCATAACCATCCAGTGGCCCGGGAGGGTACATGAGGCGGGCGAACGTCCACTCACCCTGGTGTTCCCAGTCAGGCGGCAGCGGGAAATGACCGCCATACTCGACCGACGGATACTCACGAAAGGGTTTCTGCGCAAGAAGAGCGCCCAGCAGAACCCCGCTGAGCGCTCCGATACATGCTGCTTTTGTCCAGCCCGCCATCATGCTCCCGTCAGAGGGTTAGACGGCGTTGCCGCTTGGATCGTACCTGCTGTTAAACGCCCGGCGCGGTGGACGCGGCTTTGCCCTGGCCGCGGCGGCCAAAGGCGTGCTGGGGAGCCTGCTGAATGGTGTAGCCGCTCGGCACCGTGAAGAGGGCGGCGGCCGGCTCAGTCTTTGAGAGCGAAGAGACAGAAGTCGTGTGGGTACCGCGGAAAGGGTCCACATCATTTCGTGTCAGTTCAATCTTGAGGTCAGGTGCAAACCACTCTTCGTGGGTAGACACGATCGCAGTCGTGTTGCCCATCTGCCCGGCGGGAATGGTGCGCGTCACGAGCTTGCCCGTGGCGACCACGCCATCGATGGTCTTGGTCCCTAGATCAGCAGTGACCACGTTCTTATCTTCAGGCCGCGCAGGACGGGTCGTTGCAGCGGACGTAGACCCTGACGTGCTGGAAGCGTGCTGCGGCGGCTCCGGCAGAGTACGGACGACGGCGACCTTCTGGTCAGGGCGCAACTGCGTCACCGTGCGGGCGACGGGATCCATAATCACGATCATCGTGTGAGGCGACGCGTCACCGCTACGCGCCGGCGTCGTTACTTCTTCGCGAGTACGTCCAAGCGAGTCGCGCTCTACCGTGCGGGTGCTGTTGCGGGTCAGGACCGTGCCATCCTGCAGCTTTTCCGTCGACGTCGTGGTGAAAGTAGCCGTGTAAGGCGCATTCGTGACCGGCTGGTGCATGCCAAAACCGCCGCGCTCCCCACCGAACCCCATAGGACCAGGGCCGCCTGGACCTCCGGGCCCACCTTGGGCGAACACGGGAATCGCGGCGAGCAAAACGGCGGAGGCAGAGAGAAAAAGACGCTTGGTCATGACACAGCACCTCAGGAGATTGTGGCGTACAGCCTAAGAGACGGGCCTACGGAAAGAAAGTAGCACACGGTTCGGACTTTTTTGAATCCTTTATCAAATAGAACCGCCCACTTCCGTCAGCCTCACCTGATTTTAGGTCGATGTGTGTCAGTTGCGGCTCAAAACGCATTGCTGGACAAACGTCGCACGATGGATGCTCCAGCTCGGAGCCATAGCCCCTTAAGAATTAAGTAGCGGCCAGCGTTCGCAGAACGCTCACGTTTCGCAGCGTGTCGCCGGGTTCGTCCACCGGTGTCTCGGCAATGAAGGCGCAGTGGCCAAATCGCGCGTCTCGCAGCAGGCGGCGAAAGGCGTCGGGGCCGATAGTGCCATCGCCGATATGCTGGTGACGGTCAAGCTTGCTGCCTCGTGCAGCCTTCGCATCATTGCAATGCCATACCCGGACGCGGTGAGTGCCAAAGCTCTTTGCAATCAGCGCCGCCGTCTCTTCATAGCCATTCGGGCTCACGAGATCGTAACCCGCCACATGCGTATGGCAGGTATCGAGACAGACATCGACCGGCGCGCAGCGGTCCAGCAAATGCAGCAGGTCGCCCATCTGTTCGAGTGTACCGCCCATCGAGAACTCGCTGCCGGCAGTGTTCTCGATGAGAATGCGCAACTCCGAGCTTTGGCATTGCAGGCCTTCCACGGCGCGTTCGATGTTTTCGGACGCATGCTGCAGAGCTTCGGCTCGCGTCAGGCCCTTCCATGAACCGGGATGGAAGACGAGGAACTCCGCACCGAGCGCCAGCGCACGCTCTACCTCGCCACGAAAGGCCGCGGTGGAGTTCCGGCGCACCTCCTCTGACTGCGAGCACAGATTGATCAGGTACGAAGCGTGGATTGTGAGTGGAGCAATGTTGTGCTCGGCGCGCAGTGTACGCATCCGTTCAGCGTCCGCAGAGGTCACCGGTGAAGGCTTCCACTGGCGCGGTGACGAGGAGAAGATCTGGAAGCAGTTCGCTCCGCAGTCGACTGCTCGCTGCACCGCCGTCCACGTGCCGCCGCTGGTGGAAAGGTGAATGCCGATGCGCTTTGTTCCTGTCGCGGGTGCCATTGTTTTCGATGGTAGTGGAGCGCCCGCCGTGCGAAACTTGTGGTCGCCCTCCACTTCTGACACGACACTTCGAAAGGCTTTTAACGATGGCCGCACAAACACATAAGAATCACGCCCGGTTCGACCCGAAGTTCCACTTCTTCCTGATTCCGCTATGCGTCATCGGTTTGGCAGCTGCGATTGTTCATGTGGTGCATCAGCGCACACCGCCAAATGCGCTGCTGGTGCTGGTGACGTTTACCCTCATCGTCAACTCGCTGGTCACGCGGCTGTATGCGCTGCAGAACCAGAACCGGATCATCCGGCTGGAAGAGAACGTGCGGCTGCACTGGATGGGCGTGGACCCGTCCGGCCTGACCATGGCGCAGATGATTGCTTTGCGCTTCGCTTCCGACGCGGAGTCACCGGCGCTTGTGGCCCGGGCCGTCGCTGAGAAGATGACACCCAAGCAGATCAAGGCGGCCATCGTGAACTGGCGAGCCGACCTGGACCGGATCTAGACAAGCGGCAACAGGAGAGGCCAGCTCAGAGCTGGCCTCTCCTTAACATCGTGGAAACTAGTAGACGTCCAGCTGATAGCGCTTGGTCTTTTTCAGCTCATTCAGGTAATCCTGAGCGTGTTCCGGGCTGCAATCCCTGCCATTGGCAATGGTGTCCAGCAGCGTCTGCTCCACGTCTTTCGCCATGCGGCTGGCGTCGCCGCAGACGTAGAAGTACGCGCCGCGCTCAAGCCATGTGAACAGCTCGACGCTGTGCTCCTTCATCCGGTCCTGTACGTAAATCTTCTTGTGCTGGTCGCGCGAGAACGCCGTGTCCAACCGCGTCAGCGTACCGTCGGCCTGCATGGCCTGGAACTCGTCTTTGTAGAGGAAGTCAGAGGCCTGCCGCTGCTCACCGAAGAAAAGCCAGTTGTCACCCGTGTGGCCGTGCGCCTGACGGTGCTCAAGAAACGCGCGGAACGGCGCTACCCCGGTTCCCGGTCCGACCATGATGACCGGCGTGGTTGTGTCCTCTGGCAGGCGGAAGTTCGCGTTTGCATGCAGAAAGATCGGCAGGTTTGCACCCACATCCGCACGCTCGCCAAGATGGCCGCTGCACAGGCCCTGGCGGTCGCGATTGTGCGTGTGGTAGCGGACGACACGTACCGTCGTATGCACCGTATCCTTATGCTTGGCCTGCGAGCTTGCGATGGAGTACATGCGCGGCGTCAGGCGCTGAAGGACCGTAAACAACTGCTGCGGATCGGTGATACCGCCGGGGTGCTCGGTGATCAGGTCAATGAACTCACGGCCATAGACATACTCTTCCGCGCGGCTCTTGTTGTCCTGCCCTGCAAGGCTCTTCAAGAAGTCCAGCCCGGGAGTGCTCTCCGGCGCGATCTTGGCGTAGCTGTTCACCGAACCGCGCGTCAGCTTGCCGATGTGCAGCTTGGTGCGAAGCGCATTGTCGAGCGTGTCTTCTTTCTTAAAGAAGTCAAGCACCTTCTCATCGCCTTTAAATCCAAGGGCCTTTAACACCGCCTCAACCTCGCTGTCGCGGTTCGTCGGCTGGATGCCGACGGCGTCGCCTGGCGTGTAGGCCATGCCGTCTTCCAGCGAAAGCTCGATGTGCCGGGTCTCTTTCTCGGAATCCTTATCGGTCAGAACGTAGTTGACCAGCATGGTGGAAAGATAGGGGCTGTTGCGTGTGTATTTCTGTGTCTCAGTGCTCATGTTTTCGCGTTTTTCCGTAAGCTAAAGGTTAGCATGTGACACCGCAGGTGTTCGATGAGAGGCTTACGCGAAACTCGACCACGCGCTTCCGCCGCCATGAGAAACCTCGCCTCTTTCATCCTTGCAGTGGGCTTTTTTTCTCTGCTAGTTCCAGTCTCGCCAGCACAGGCGCTTCCCGACGGATCGGTGATGAGCGACACGCCTCCCGCAGGTGCACCTACCTTGCCTTGCAACGTGCCTGTCGTGCGGGATGCGTCGAAGCTGCTGATCGTGACTGGCGACACTCCAGTGACGTACGTGTTTGCCTGCGGACACAATCGGCCTGCCGGTCAGTGCGCTGTCATGACCGCAAAGCCCGGATCAAGCGAGCTCCCCGGCACGACACGTTTCATGTCCGTTGGAGAACAGCAGAATGGCTGGACGTGCGTTCAGCCGAATGACTCAACATCAGGCTGGATACCATCAGACCGGCTCGCCCCGCTGCCGCCCACTCCTGCGGTTCCGACCGCGGTCTGGCTCGGGTGGTGGCACCAGGGCAAAGAGGTGCACGGCATCAAGAATGATCGCTTGCTCATCACACGAAGCAAAACGCCGAAGACCCTGCATGTAAGCGGTCGCGCCTACTGGTACGGGCTGAATGATAACGTGCATTTTGGCGAGGTGGATGCTGATGCCTCTGCCTACGGTGACACCCTCCATGTGGTCGAGGGAGAGGATCCCGGCACCTGCATTGTCGATCTCATCTACCACCCCAGCACGCACACCTTCACAGCCAGCGACAACATGAACTGCGGCGGCATGAACGTCCGCTTTCTGCGTGAATGGCAGCGGTTCACGCCCAAAGCTCGTTAGAATTAGCTAAAGGACGAAAACCACACACATGGCAAAGACGTATCACGATCAAGACGCAGACCTATCTCTCATCCAGGCGAAGAAAGTCGCCATCATCGGCTACGGCTCGCAGGGCCACGCGCATGCGCTCAACCTGAAGGACAGTGGTGTTGAGGTGAAGGTCGGCCTGCGTGCAGGTTCCAAGGGTGCGGAGAAGGCGAAGTCTGCCGGACTTGAGGTGCTCTCCGTCGCCGACGCCGCGCAATGGGCTGACACGATCATGGTGCTGGTCCCGGACCAGACCGCGGCTGCCGTCTACAAGGAGATCGAGCCCGGCTTGACCAAGGGCAAGACGCTGATGTTCGCTCATGGCTTCAACATCCGCTTCCGCACCATCACGCCTCCTGCAGATGTGGATGTGTCGCTGGTTGCGCCCAAGTCGCCCGGCCATCGCGTGCGTGAAGTGTTCACCGAGGGCGGGGGCGTTCCCGGCCTCGTCGCCGTGGAGCAGGATGCCAGCGGCAACGCGCTCGCGAATGCACTCAGCTACGCCAAGGGCATTGGCTGCACCCGCGCCGGCGTGCTTGAGACGACGTTCACCGAAGAAACCGAGACCGACCTGTTCGGCGAGCAGGCTGTCCTGTGCGGCGGCACCGCGGCGCTCGTGAAGGCAGGCTTTGAAGTGCTGACGGAAGCTGGGTACCAGCCTGAGCTTGCCTACTTCGAAGTGCTGCACGAACTGAAGTTGATCGTCGACCTGATGTATCGCGGCGGCCTGGAATATATGCGCTACTCCATCAGCGACACGGCCGAGTGGGGTGACTACGTTGCCGGTCCGCGAATCGTAACGCCGGCGGTGAAGGAAGCTATGAAGGGCCTGCTGAAGGACATCCAAGACGGCAGTTTCGCCAAGCGCTTCATCGAAGACCAGAACAGCGGCCGCAAGGAGTTCACCAGGTTTCGTGAACAGGACCGCGAGCACCCCATCGAGAAGGTCGGTGCGGAACTCCGCGCGGCAATGCCCTTCCTCGATCCGGTCAAGGTCGAAAACGGCAGCGTGGTCAAGGCTTGAGAGCAAGAACAGCATAAGCAGCGTTCGCGGCGAGACTGGCGCGACGCTGCTTTGCATTCTGTGCGCATCCAATCCGTCATGCAGGCCAAAGCACTTCGATTATCCGGGCACTTTTCGCTCGACGCTCTCACCTTTGACACCGTTGAAATGCCTAACCCCGGGCCAAACGACGTGCTGGTCGCGGTGCGCGCTGTGTCGCTCAACCAGCGCGATCTGATGCTGGTGCAGGGCACCTACGATCCGACCGTCGCAAAGCCCAGGATCCTCTGTTCAGACGGAGCCGGGGAGGTGCTGGCTGTCGGGAGCGATGTTCGTAACTTCCGGGCCGGTGATCGGGTCGTGGCGGGCTTTTTTCGCGACTGGGTCGATGGCCCGCCAGAGCACGCCGCCCTGCAGACTTCTCTCGGAGGCGGCGTAGACGGTACGCTGACGACGCATCTCCTGCTACCGGAGCACGCTTTCACGAAGATCCCGGACGCTCTGAGCTATGAAGAAGCGGCCACCCTGCCCTGCGCGGGCGTGACTGCCTGGCACGCCCTGGTGGCGCTAGCAGATCTTGGGCCGGCCGATACAGTCCTGTTGCTGGGCACGGGTGGCGTCAGCATCGTGGGTCTACAGATCGCTAAGATGCGTGGCGCGCGCGTGATCATCACCAGCAGTTCAGACGAGAAGCTGCAACGGGCCAAGACCCTCGGCGCTGATGAAACAATCAACTACAAGACCACACCGGCATGGGACAAGCGCGTGCGCGAACTCACAGGCAAACAAGGCGTAACTCACATATTGGAGACCGGCGGAGCGAACACTTTGCCACTATCGCTTCGGGCGGCTGGGCTGAATGCACAGATCAGCGTCATTGGCCTGATCAGCGGCGCAGAGCAGACGATCGATATCCGACAGATTCTTGGCAAGAGCTTGAGAGTTCAAGGCATCTTCGTAGGCTCGCTGAACATGTTGCAGCAGGTTGCGGGTGCTCTCGCGTCAGCCGGCGTCCGCCCTGTGATCGATCAAACCTTCACGTTCGAGCGCGCGGTTGACGCGCTACGATCGCTCAAGGCTGCAGATCACTTTGGGAAGATTGTGATAACGCTCCCTTGAGCTTGCTCGTGGTAAGAGATAGCGCGTCTAAACAGGCATGAAGCGCGCGACTCTTGCACTTACCCTTCCGGGATCCATCCTGATGACGCTATTATCGAACGCGCAAACACCCCGAGTGACGCTGCAGGGCATGCGTGACCATCAACGTGCGCTGCTGGTGTTCAGCAACGGCAATAACCAGCTCGCAGAGGCGCAACTGAACGTGGCCGCCAGTCACGTAGACGGCTTTCAGCAGCGAGATCTGTTGCTGGTTGGTCTGACTGGAAGCAACTCCGCGGTGCCAACTGCCGAGCTTTCGGCGGCTGATGATTCGGCGGCCCGCAAACGGTTCAACGTCAGGCCGGGCGAGTTCACGGTGATCCTGATCGGCAAAGATGGTGGCGAAAAGCTTCGCTCCCACCAGGTTGTGACCTGGGACAAACTACAGACCACTATCGACGCCATGCCTATGCGGCAGAACGAAATGCAAACGCGCGCGAAGTAGCCACAGGGATTTCTGTAAGATCACGAATATTCGCCGCTCAGGTGCGTGTGGCGCGCGTCAATGTGCTAATCCTGCCGCTTAGCGGAACTTTGCGCACACAAATGCCGTACCGGTCTAGCATGCAAACAGGAGAGCAATCATGGGTTCAGCAGTGGCCGCCAAACCTGCAGAAAGCACCGTTGACGACCTGTCGGGGCGCTTTGTACCAGAACACCCTACTCCAGTTGAGGATCTGGTCCGCGCGCTTCGTTGTGTGAAGGCCCTGGAGAGCCTCGACGAAGATGAGTTACGCTGGCTCGCTGAGAACGGTGTTGAAAGGATTGCCCCTGACGGCGCTTCCGTCTTTCGCGGCGGCGACCCCGTGCGTGAAATGTCGATTCTTCTGAAGGGCGAGATTCACGTTCGGCGTACAAGTGGACCGGTCGCGTTCTTCATCGGACGCAGCGCACATCTCACGGGCAAGCTCCCCTTCAGCCGCATGAAGTCGTATGGCGGGGACGGATACGCCGTGGGCGACGTGTGGACGCTGAGCTTCGACGAAAGCACGTTCCCGGAAGTGTTGGCCGCAGTTCCGAAGCTGGCTCAGTTGTCAGTGTCAACACTGCTCGATCGCGTGCGCGAGGTCACGCGCATGGAGCAGCAGGCCGAAAAGCTGAACGCGTTAGGAAAACTGGCCGCAAACCTGTCACACGAATTGAATAATCCTGCCTCGGCCGCCCGCTCCGCCGCCAACAATCTCTGGACCGAGCTGCGCAATTACGGCGACCAGAAATTCAAGCTGGGATCGCTCTGCTTTAACGCGGAGACGAAGCGAGCTTATGGCGAGTGGATCAGCTCGATCCGTCACCTGTTACAGGAAGACGGCAAGCCCATGCGATCCGATGCAATCGATATCGCTGGGCGCGAAGACTTGATTCTTGGGTGGCTCAACAAACACGACGTAACGGACGGCTGGCGCATCGCCCCGATCCTGGCAGAAACAAGAATCGAGCTGAAGCATCTAGATCAACTTGCGTTGATTATGACCGGCGAGGCTCTTGCAATCTCTCTTGGCTCGTTCGCCAGTGCTCTCCACGCCGAGCGCATGACTGATGCTGTAATGGACTCGACCCGCCGCATTTTCGATCTGATTACGGCGATCAAGGACTACTCCTACATGGACCAGGCGCCGATCCAGGAGATCGACCTGCGTGAGGCCTTGGACAACACACTCACGATGCTGAAGTCACGGCTACGCTCTGTCGAGGTGCGCCGTGAGTACGGGCCAGATGTGCCGCGGGTGGCCGCTTACGGCGGCGAGTTGAACCAGGTTTGGACCGCGCTGATCGAGAACGCGCTTGATGCGATGGATCTTTGCGACACATCACATACGTCCGTGCTGACCCTGCGCACGACCTTATCGGGCAGCACCGTTCTGATCGAAGTCTGCGACAACGGGCCAGGTATCCCTCCCGACCTTCGATCGCGTATTTTTGAGCCTTTCTTTAGCACAAAGCCGGTCGGAGCCGCCCTCGGGCTGGGATTGGACACGGCAAACCGTCTGGTGACAAAACACAAAGGGCAGCTTTCGGTAGAGACCAGCAAGCCCGGCGAAACCTGCATTCAGGTGCGGCTACCCATCGAGCAGACCGGAGCATACTAAGCGTCTGGCCTGAAAGCAGTTCAGTATGGCAGATCGAAGCCGTCGCAGTGTACTATCCGGCAGACGGCTGGCAGTACTTCGTATGACAGCCAAACCCACGTGAAAAGCCGGAGTTTGCACGTATGCACCTGGTTAGCGAAACTCCCACAAAGAAGATACTAACTCGTCGGCCCAACGTCTCACTCTTTCCGACCGGCTACTTAGTCTCGTTCGCGCTTACCACGTCGATCTTCTTCATCTGGGGTATGTCCAATAACCTCACAGACATACTTGTACAGCAATTCAAGAAGTCATTTGAGCTAAGTCTGCTGGAAGCGCAGCTTGTACAGACTTCAGTCTTCCTTGCATACGGGATCATGGCAACGCCAGCGGCGTTCCTTATGCGTCGCTTTGGCTACAAAGTTGGACTGGTTATAGGGCTGGTGACCTTTGGTGTCGGAACGCTGATGTTCTGGCCCGCGGCAATCATCGGGCAGTACACACCGTTTCTGATAGCACTGTTCATCGTTGGATCCGGATCCTCCATCCTCGAGACTGCGGCAAACCCCTTGGTGGCACAGTTCGGAGATCCGTCCACGTCGGAGCAGCGCCTGAATTTCTCACAGTCATTCAACCCGCCAGGGACGATCGTTGGCGTCCTGATTGGGACCTTCTTCATTTTCTCCGGAGTCACGAAGACTTCAGCGGAAGTTTTGTCGATGAAGTCTCAGGGTACTTACACGACGTATCTTCACAGCGAGATACTTCGTGTCGTGCCCACGTACGTTGTTCTAGGCCTCGCGGTTCTGGTCATTGCGTTTTTCGTCAGCCGCGCCCGCTTTCCGCAGAACCTTGATTCCACGGCATACTCCGGCTACCCGTCCCAAGTAACGCCTGCGAAGCATGGGGCATACGGCCGCCTCTTCCACCGGCCGCAACTTATGTTCGCGGTCGTTGCGCAATTCTTCTATGTCGGCGCGCAGGTGGGCACCTGGAGCACCTTGATCCCCTACCTTCGTGAGTACACTTCACTCGGCGACCGGGCTTCAGGATTCTTCCTTACCGGCACACTCATCGCGTTCGGTCTCGGGCGCATTGTGTCGACGCCGCTGATGCGATGGATCAGTCCAGCAAAGATGATTTCTGCGTACGCGGTGGTCAACCTGCTGTTACTAGCTATTGGGATCCTGCATCCCGGCATGGCGGGTAGTGTTGCCATCCTTACCACGAGCTTGTTCATGTCCGTGATGTATCCAACCATCTTCGCCCTGGGGGTGAAAGGTCTGGGAGTTGACACGAAGCTGGGTGGCAGCCTGCTTGTGATGGCGATCGTTGGCGGTGCTCTGTTTCCACCTGCAATGGGTTGGATCACGCGACTGACAGGCAGCCTGGCTGAAGGGTATCTGCTGCCGGCGATCGCCTTCGTGATAGTCGCACTCTACGGGTACCTGTCGGCGTACGTGCTCAAAACCCCTGTAGGTCAGCACACCGTGGAGAACACGCCGCATGGCTTCTAACATGGAAGCGATCACAGTCGACGCACACCACCACCTATGGCATTACGACCCTGGAGAATTCGGCTGGATCAATGATGCAATGGGAGTACTCAGGCGCGATTTTCTGCCACGCGACTTAGATCATGAAGTTGTGCAGTCTAGTATCCAGTACACCGTAGCGGTGCAGGCACGACAGTCATTGGAAGAAACTTATTGGCTTCTTGAGATGGCACGGTCTTCGAACTTGATCCGCGGTGTTGTAGGATGGCTTCCACTTACCTCGGTGAACGTTGGGGAGTTACTCAGGGAACTAAGGGGGGAAAACAAGCTGAAGGGTCTTCGACACGTCATTCAGGATGAGCCGGACGAAAACTACATCCTGCGCGAAGACTTCAACCGCGGTGTCTCTGCGATGGCCGATACAGGACTGGTCTATGACATCTTGATCCATGCAAAGCACCTGCCGCAGACTGCTGTTTTTGTTGACCTGCATGCAACACAAATGTTCGTTCTCGATCACGTTGCCAAGCCGCCGATTTTCCGGGGTAGCGAGGGCCTTGAGCCCTGGGGGACTCACATGCGCGAGTTGGCTCGGCGGCCAAACGTCAGATGCAAGTTGAGCGGCATGGTGACTGAGGCAGATTGGCGGACCTGGTCGCTCGAAGACCTGCGACCCTATCTTGACGTCGCCGTCGAAAGCTTCGGGCCCGACCGCCTCATGACGGGCTCCGACTGGCCAGTCTGCCTAGTGGCTAGCGGTTACAAGAAATGGTTCGATACTCTTCAGGAGTACTTCGCATCATTCAGCAGAGACGAAAAGGACGCGATTTTTGGTGGCACGGCCATGTCGGTGTACAAGCTGTGACTGAATCATCGCCGCCGCCGTACCAAGCCTCCGCGCTAAACTGTGATCATGGTCGATGAGCAGATCTTTCGCCGGGACGCGGACCGCGTGCTGGAGCAGTTGAAGCAAAGCCTGATCGAAGCCGAAGAAGCCGGCGGCTTCGAGGTGGAGGAGAATGGTGGCGTGCTCAACGTGGTTTTTGAAGCGCCAACTGCAAAGTTTGTCTTCACTCCGAACACGCCCGTGAGGCAGATCTGGATCTCGGCGCTGTCAACGAGCTACAAACTCGACTGGGCTGAAGGCGCGTTCACGCTGCCTAAGACCGGGGAGGACCTGATTACATTGACCGAGCGCCTGTTGCGTGAACAGGCCGGTGACGATTCCATCTCACTGTCCTAGCCGCTTATGTTAAGCGTCAGCCAGACCAATCGCACCCATCATGCGTCCCGTAAAACCATCCTCCGCGCGATGAGAGAAGAATCGACCCGTATCGGCAGCAGTGTCTTCCCCGACGATGGCTATATTCGCGGCCGGGACACCAGCATCGATCAACTGCCTCCGATTTGCCTCCCACAGGTCAAGGTGTATTTGCGGGCCGATGGGCGAATGCCCCGGGGCACGAGCCGTCAGGAAGAGTAAGGGGTACTTCTCACGAATGGGATCGGAATCGTAAACCTCTGAGAAGATCTCGTCTGCATAGGCGAACTGCGATGAAAACTCATAGCGCAACTCTTCGCTGACCGCGTAGCTCGCGGGTCCTATCGAGGGACCTATCGCGGCCATGATGTTCGCCGGATCAGAGCCGTACAGCAGCTTCATGGAGCCGACGCCTCGCTCCACAATGCGCGCCAGCGTGCCTCGCCAGCCGGCATGGAATGCACCGATCGCACGCCGCTCACGGTCCAGCAGGAGCACGGGGACGCAATCGGCTGTTTGCACCGTCAGCAGCACGCCAGGAATATCGGTGAGCATGGCGTCACCGCGCATGGTCGCAGGCTGCAGAAAGTCGTTCGCAGCTTCATCGATGGAGCGAATGACACGGATGATCGGCGTATGGCGCTGCTGCAGCATGCCGAAGCGGTTGTATGACTGGGCCGCGAGCGACTGCAAAAACCGCGTCCGATTCTCTCGAACCTTTTCCGGATCATCATGCTTGGTGAAGCCGAGATTCAGGTCTCCTGACGTTGCCGGCAAATGAGACCGATAGCAGCGAGAGACGCCGCCCGCACGCGATGAAAAGCCATGAGTGACGCAGTCAGCCGAAGAGAAGGTTGGCACAAAGATCGGTTCAGGCTTTTTTGCAGGCTCGACTACAGCCTTAGCAGAGACGTCTTTCTTGCGCCCGACTGGACGTCTTTCACCGTTGATCCATGTATCTCGGCGCGAAGCGCGGGAGCCGTGCTGCAGACCTACACCTGCGAGGATGTCGTCAACGGCTGCAATCGCCGCGGGGCTTTCAAGATCGACGCTGGGTTTGCGTGTACTCACCAGCCTTCATTCTAATGGCGCTGCAACTCCGCATCTACGGCCTACTTCTTTAGCAACGGCTTGATGAGACCCATGACATTCTTTGCGACCTGCTCGCATCCCTGTGCGGTCGGGTGAATGCCGTCGGCCTGGATGCTGCCGGGTACACCGTACACATTCAACAGGAGAAAGGGCAGCAGCGGCACGCTGTACTTCTTCGCCAACAAGGTGTAGGTCTCGTTGAACTCCTTGATATAGGGCGTGGAGTATTGCGGTGGCAGCGTTATACCCGCAAGGGCAACATGGGTTCCGCCTGAGGTAAGTTTCGCCAACATTGCGTCCAGGTTCGCCCGCGAACTTGTAACCGGTACACCGCGCAAGCCATCGTTGCCGCCAAACTCAAGCACCACGATGGCGGGCTTCAGCGCCAACACGCGATCAAGGCGACCAAGGCCGTCTTTTGTCGTTTCGCCGCTGATGCCGACGTTCACCACGCGATAGCGGTAGCCCGCTGAATCCAGGTCGCGCTGCAGGTTGGCGGGATAACTACTGTCCGCGTCCACGCCATAGCCAGCGGTCAGGCTATCGCCGAAGCAGGCGATTACGGGACGGGCGTCGTGCGGGTTCTGCATGTCAGCATGCTCCATGGGGAAGTTTGTTGCCGCTGCTTCAACGGCATGTGTGCTGCTGCCCGCCAGTAGAAACGTACTGAGGCCGACTATCGTCATAAGCACAAGGAATCGGTACGAGGCTCGAGAACAGCCTTGTATGATCATGCTGATCGTTGTTGCGAAAAGCTTCTTCATCTCACCCGGTCTTTCTGACGTAAGTGCATCTCTGCCTGAAAGGCGAAACGTCACCTCTTGAACACTGCAACCGCAATCGATCCCTTAACCACCGGTCTACATGTGCCGCCTTCAACAGGCGCGGTGCCGGGTATTCGTGTTGCCGATTTGAAAAAGTCGATTCGCAACGGTACCCGTAACGTCGACATCCTGCGCGGCATCTCGTTTGATGTCCAAGCAGGGGAGTTCGTCGCTATCGTTGGCGCGTCTGGCTCAGGCAAGAGCACGCTGCTGGGTCTGCTGGCAGGTCTTGACACGCCAACGTCCGGTGACGTCACGCTGCAGGGAACAGCCATCAGCTACCTTGCAGAGGATCGGCTTGCAGAGGTCCGCGGCAAGCTGATCGGGTTTGTGTTTCAGAGTTACCAGCTGATTCCGACGCTCACTGCATTAGAGAACGTGTTGCTGCCGCACGAGCTGAACACACCATCAAGTCAGCAGGCTGCAGGATTGCAGCGCGCGAAGGATTTACTGGCCGCTGTCGGCCTCTCCGAACGCGCGGATCATTACCCTGTGCAGCTTTCAGGTGGCGAGCAACAGCGCGTGGCATTAGCGCGAGCGTTCATCCTGCGACCGCCGATTGTGCTTGCGGACGAGCCCACCGGCAACCTTGATACCAGCAACGGCGAACACATTATGCAGTTGCTACTTGACCTGAACCGGCGTGAAGGTACAACGCTGGTGCTGGTCACGCATGATCCTGCGGTAGCTGCGCACGCAAGCCGCGTGCTGACGATGCGGGACGGCGAAGTGATCTCAGATGAAATAACCCAGCGTATGCAGGAGCCAGCTTAGTCGATGGCGGCACTCTCCTGGGCTACGGCGGCGCGCATCGCATCCCGCGAACTGCGTTCATCACGAAGCAAGTTCGTCTTTGTAATCCTTTCTGTCGCCATCGGCGTGGCAGCCTTAACCGGCGTGCGCGGCTTTTCTTCTGCATTCCGCCAGACGCTGCTGGTACGCGC
The DNA here is from genome assembly GCA_965199365.1 of Terriglobus sp. Classification (GTDB taxonomy): domain Bacteria; phylum Acidobacteriota; class Terriglobia; order Terriglobales; family Acidobacteriaceae; genus Terriglobus. Next base: position 501,820 of record CBDARC010000001.1, read on the forward strand.
GCGCTCCATCCTTGCCGGCGATCTTTCTGCACGAATGTTCCAGCAGCCGGATGCGCGGGAAGCGCAGCAGCTTGAGCAACTCACGCAGGGCGGCGTTCAGATGACGCCCGTCACCGAGATGGCCGGCATGGCGACAGCCTATAACTCCCTCGATCCCCTGCTCATTGCGATCAAGGCGATTGATCCGGCGCAGTATCCGTACTACGGCAGCGTTGACCTGCAGCCACAGATGCCGCTGGCTGGTGCGCTAGCCGGCGACAACGTTGCCGTTGGAGAGGATCTGCTCATCCGACTGAAGCTGCATGTAGGCGACCGAATTCAGCTCGGCGACGCTACTTTGCGGATTGCGGCTGTCGTCCTGAGCGAACCCGACCGCCTCTCAGGGTCGTTTGCGGCGGGCCCGCGCATCCTGATGACTCTGCCCGAGCTTGACGCAACTCACCTGCTGGCGCCTGGTTCGCGGGCCGGGCAGCGTTACCTGTTCAAGCTGCCGAAGAGGGATGACGGCGCAGTCGCGAAGCTGAAGTTGCAGCTTGAATCCGTTCTGCCTGAAGCGCAGATCACCGACTACCGCGAAACGAACCCGGCAATCACGATGGCACTGGATCGAGCCACCGGCGTGCTGTCACTCGTCTCTCTCGTAGCGCTGGTGCTAGGTGCGGTGGGTGTCGCCATGGCAATGCGGACGCACCTGCTGCAGCGGCTCGACTCCATCGCCATCATGAAGTCGCTCGGTGCGCGCTCGTCGCACATCGTGCGGATCTACCTGCTGCAGACGCTGCTGCTCGGATTGCTCGGCGGCATTGTCGGCGTTCTGCTAGGCATCGGCGTGCAGCTGGTACTGCCGCTGCTGTTGGCAAAGCTGCTCGGCATCACGCCGGAGCTGCACATCGCGGTATCAGCGATCGTCGCAGGTCTCGCAACCGGGCTGCTGACTACCGTGCTCTTCACCATGCCGCCACTGCTCGATATCCGCAATGTTCGGCCGATCCTCATCCTCCGCCGCAGCGTGGAGGAAGGCGAAGCTGGAAGCACGCTTTGGAGCGACTTTGCCGCGACCGTACGCAGGTACCGCATGGGATGGGCAGCGCTACTGGGCAGCTTTCCGGCACAATGGCTGGCGCTTTGGCTGACGAGGCAATCCTCTCCGCAGCGCCGCGGATTCATCCAGCTCTGGATGGTGGGCGAGGTGAAGGGTTTTATCTGGATGGCAGCCCTGCTCTCGATCCTGACGGCACTCGCCTCAGCGGCGATCCGCCGCCGCATTGCGGCGCGAGCGACACAACTCGCAGCAGCCCTGGTGATCGCCGGCGGAATCGCATTCATCGCGACCACGCTGTCCGATTCAAGAGAAGTCGGCCGCATCTTCACAGGAGGTCTTGCCGCCGTATTGCTGGTCCTGCTGCTGACCTCGGCAGCAGTGCTTGCGCTGCTGCGTGTCTTTCTGCACGGCGCCCGCGGCTCTCTGACGCCGGTGGTGCGGCATGGCCTGGCCAACCTCTACCGTCCTGGCAACCCGTCTGCAGCATTGCTCGCCGCGGTTGGTCTCGGCGTAATGCAGATTGCAACCGTCTTCTTTCTTAGTCACGCGCTCATCAAAGAGTTGAACCTCTCGACCCAGCCGACCCTGCCTAACGTTTTTCTGATTGACATTGCACCGACGGAGATCGATGGTGTTCGCAGCCTGCTGCATTCCTTGTCGTCAGTACATGGCACCCCGGAGTTGTTGCCGGTCGTCGCATCGCGCATTCTGCAGGTGGATGGCGTCGCCGCTGCCGACCTGAAGCTGCAAAACTTTCCGAAGCGCATGCTGCAATCCATTTCGTTGTCATGGACAGAAGATCTGCCGCCCGGCACCAAAGTGATTCAGGGACAGTTCTGGAAACCCGGAGAGCCGAACGCAGAGGTTGCCATCGGGCAGCGCATGGCCGAGCGTCTTCACGTCCAGCCAGGTTCTCACATCACTTTTGCTGCGGCGGGTGATCCAGACCATCCCGTAGACGCCCAGGTGGCAGCCATCATAAAGTCCGACGGGCAGCATGCTTACTCGCGTGCCGAGTTTCTGCTGCCGAAGGCAGCACTCGCATCTCTACCCACCGTCTGGTACGGCGGCGTGCACGCGGAGCCAACGCAGGTCGGAGAACTGCAACGGGCCATGTTCTCCAAATATCCGACCGTCACCGTCATCAACGTGGCACAGGCCATGGAGACCCTGCGGGGCGTACTGCTGCAGGTTTCGCTGGTTGTGCAGTTCCTTGCAGGATTCTCGATCTTCTCGGGACTGGTGATCCTGGCGAGCGCCATCGCAGGCACGCGGTACCGGCGCATTCGCGAGGTGGTGGTATTGAAGACGCTGGGTGCAACGCGTACGCGGATTGCTGCCATCTTCTCGATCGAGTTCGCCACGCTCGGGTTGGTCGCGGGCCTGGTCGGGCTTATCTTTGCGAACCTGACTGCTCGCGTCGTGCTTCGCCAGCTTGAGCTTGACTACCACTTCCTGAGGCTTGCCAACGTGCTGTCACTGCTGGGAGTAGCGGCGTTAACCGTGGCTACCGGGTGGATTGCAAGTTTCCGCGTGCTCGGCCAGAAGCCGCTCGAAGTGCTTCGCGAAGAATAGCTTGCATCTTCACTCGCCAGTAGGAATGGACGCAAGCCTCAATCGCTTAGCCGGCCTGTAAAGACAGTTTGTCACGTTCTACGAACGTCGACAGGAACGACATAAACTTCTCACGTTCGGAACGCTCTTCTTCCTTGTTTCGGGCCCGAGCGCAACAAGAGGTTGGGTGCTGTCGGTATCGAGCGACACACCGATCGCTGGCATACACATCAAAACTAAGCGCTACCTTGGCGTGGAAGGCCTGATCGTCATAGAGTCCGCGAAACGCATCGCAGAATCCGCCCACCCGACGTGCGGCGGCGATCCGCACCATTACCGTACAAATGCAGGGCACAAGACTCTGATCGTTCAGGAACCATTGCAATAGTCTGCCCCGTGGCAGCAATCCGGGTGACTCTCCGGCAGGCACAAGTGGCGGAAGATAGTTGTCTCCCCACGTTGCTGCCCGCGAGACCGACTCATCGAACGGTCTTGAGAAGTCGACCCAGCGTTCCGCCCCGGCATAGACCATAGAGACTTGCGACATCCTGTCTAGCAGCCCAGCCTGCGCTTCGAGATGGTCCGGTAGCCAGACATCATCGGAATCCAGGAATGCGAGCAGTTCGCCACGGGCATGTTTCAGCGCAAGGTTGCGTGAGGCGCTGATGCCACGATTCTCAGCGTGGGGATGCTGAAGGAGTTGGATAAGGTCGGGGAAGCGCTGCGCATAGCGACGCGCGACTTCGAACGTTCCATCACAAGATCCATCATCGACGAACAGCAGTTCCCACGACCTGGAGGTCTCCTGCTTCAGGATGCTTTCGATAGCCTCTCCTAGATACTTCGCGGTGTTAAGCGCGGTCATCACGATCGATATCTGCGGCTTTGCTGACGTGATGCGCGAAACATACGGTGTCATGAGAGCGTCTCCTGCAGCGCAGCTTGCAGTCGCAGCAGCGCCGCGGGTGCGCCAATGAAGCACTCCTGACCGCCGTGTTGCTGAGCGTACTGCTCCATTTCGTCGGCTACAGAAGGTGCAATCTGTGAGCGATAACAAAGTGAGTACAGACGCTTCAATCCGGACACATCCGAAGCTCCAAGGCTAACTTCACAGAGTCCCGTTCCCTGTTCGGGCGCCAGTCTTTCCCGCTCCGCGCGCGTCGTGCGGCAGGCGTAAGGAAGGTCTTCGTAGAACACCAGCGAGCCAGCCTCGAATACCTGCTGTGCTGCCTGCCGGACCAGCCTGTGATCGACGTGGCTCCCGAGTGCGAACGGAGCCAGCAAGAGGTCGTGAGCAGGCACAGTGCGGAGCGCTCCAGCCATAGCTTCGATCTCTGCCTTGAGCAGCGTGTAAGGGCCCAAGGCTTGGTCGTCTGCCGCGTTCCAGCGTAGCGGCAGGTCCTGCCAGGCTAAATCCAGCAGCTGTATCCGATGCGCCTCAGCAACGGTCGTCTGCAACAGCAGATCGACAAAGGCAAGGTCCTCGAGCCTCCTGACGTCTGTCACCTCTGCAACGCGGTCCCGATCATCCGGCGTCAGGTACGGCGCGTAGCTACTGATCGTGCAGATATTTACGATCGCTATCTCTGCTCCTAACGATAGAAGTCTGTTTAGGGTAAGACCGCATGAAAACGCCGCATCATCACGATGCGGCGACAGGACCACTACCCGCATGAACTCTCCTGCTGCACTGCTGACACTCAACGTTATGACGCGCAACGGACACAGCGAATTAGGGGGAATGTTCGTCGCTGAACAGTCAGGCGGGAAAGACGTTCACCAAATGAAAATCAAGCTTTTCTGCTCGAGTTAATACAGCATCACAATTCCATTCCATCTGCTTGAATAGGAGCCACTTTGGTTGTGATGCCAGCTGACCGCGTCGGGGGTGTTCTGACGCGACCTGACGAACCACGCCCAGCAGCGGCGCCCTTTCGCAAGGAGGTTGCAAGCTGCGCAAAGCTCGGAATGCCACTTGCACTTGGCGAACTTGGCTGGATGTCCACCTACATCGTTGATGCCCTTATGATCGGCAGGCTGCCCCATTCGGCCGGTTCGATCGCCGCTTCATCTCTCGGCAACACCATCTACTACGCGATCGTGTTCTTCGCTATCTACCTGCTAAATGGTCTTGAGACGTTTATAGCCCAGGCAGCCGGACGGGGTGATCGGAGTGAATGCGTCCGCATGCTCCTGCAGTCCATGTGGATCGTTCTGGTCGCAACACCCGTTGTTATGTTGCTGAGTATGGGATTCGGCTTGCTGTTGCCATGGTTCGGCGTGTCTCAGGAGATCTCTCAACAAACGCAGGGCTACCTGCGAGCGTTGGTGTGGTCGACCGCTCCGCTGATGCTGTACATGGCTTTGCGCCGCTTCCTGCAATCCGTGAACCGCGTGCTACTGATTACCGTTTCGCTGATCACGGCGAGCGGCGTAAATCTGCTGTTCGACTGGGTCTTTCTGTACGGACACTGGAAGATGCCGGCCATGGGCATAGTCGGTTCTGGCTGGGCAACGGTGGTGGTTCGGTTCTGGATGGTGATGGTGCTGGTTCCCGGCGTCCTGATGGCCTGCCGCAAGATGTGTGTGTGGCCCGATCGGCGCATGCTGCGGCCGGATGGCACAAGACTAAAAGCGCTGTTGCGTATCGGCTGGCCTTCGGGCCTTGAGTTCTCGCTGGAGCTTGGCATCTCCACCTTCATGTCAGTGTTATGCGCAAGGCTTGGCACCACGCTGCTGGCGGCGCATCAGGTGACCCTCGACGTGGATGCATTCGTCTACATGGTGCCTACGGGATTGTCTTACGCCGCCATGATCCGGGTGGGCCAGGCAGCTGGTCGCAATGATCTTCGCGGCGTGCAGCGCTCCAACAACGCCACGCTGCTACTGGCACTGGGCTACAGCGCCGTGGCGGCGCTCGTCTTCCTGATCTTTGCGCGGCAGCTGGCGGGCCTCTACACGAACGACACCCATGTGGTCGAGTCGGCCGTGCCGCTGTTCTGGATGTGCAGCCTTTTGATTCTGGGCGATGCCGCATTCGTTGTGCATGCGTCTGCACTGACGGGCCTTGGAGATACGCGCACGCCGATGTGGGTAAGCGTGCTCTGCAACTGGGTGCTTGGCATGCCTGCTGCTTACGTACTCGCTTTCCCTATGGGCTATGGGGTCATCGGCTTGTGGATGGGCCGTGCCCTGGCTTCTGTTACATCCGGACTTTTACTTTCGGCTCTCTGGCAACATCGTATGCGTTCAGAGGAGAGGAGCGCCGCCGTGCACCCGATCTCCCTGCTCGCCCCATTGCGAGTGCGCTGAAGCGCTCCGCTGAACTCCGTTTCACTTCTTTTCGAGGCCTCCCTGATGAATCGATCGTCGCTAGTTTCGTTAACCTTCGTCCTGACCACCGCCGCGTGCGCTCATGCTCAATCGACACTAGGCAGCATCTCCGGTACTGTGCAGGACAACACGGGCGGCCACGTGCCCAACGCAACAGTGCGAATCCACCGGGCGGATAACAACAGCGATCGCACGGTAACCACGGACAGCAACGGCAACTACACAACGCTTAATGTCGAGCCGGGGCCCTACGAGATCACAGTGCAGGCGGCGGGCCTGACGTCGACCACGGCCACCGGCATCACGTTGCAGGCGCGCGAGCAGCTGCGCTACGACATCACGCTCAAAGTTGGCTCGGTCAGCGAGACCGTCACGGTGAACGCGACGGATGCAGGGGTCATCAACCTTGAGAACGCACAGATTTCCGCTGCGCTTACCCCTCAAGCTGTACTGGATCTGCCGGCTAACTACCGCGGTGCCGGTTCTACCTCACCGTTGAGCGTAGTGCAGGCGCTGCCGGGCGTGCAGCCTGACAATGCTGCCTATCCTCCTGCGCCGTCAACGCATCCTGCACCCACCGTCCGTTACTCCATACAAGGCGGTCTGCCGTCACAGACAGAGACGACGGTAGATGGCATCTCCGCTCAGAACCAGACCAGTAACAACGTGCAGGCAGACGCGTTCCCTTCCGCGGAATCTATTTCTGAGATTCGCGTGGATGGTGTGAACAACAATGCCGAGTACGGGCAGCCCGGCGAGATCACCACGGTGACCAAGAGCGGCACCAACCATGTACATGGTTCCAGCTACATCTACTACCAGAACAGCGGTCTTGATGCGACGCCGTACGGTTCAAACGCTGCCACAAAGCCGTACAAGGACGCAAAGGATTTCGGCGGAAGCATCGGTCTGCCACTTGTGATTCCGCGGCTGTACAACGGGCGTAATCGCACGTTCTTATTTGGGGCTTACGAGGGTCTTCGCTTTCCCCAGACCGTTCCGCTGCAGCGCATTGTTCCAACCGTGTTGATGAAGCAGGGCAACTTTTCGCAGGAGAACACGACGCCGCTGCAGAACCCGTTCACCGGTGGCGTTTACGCGGGAAACATCGTTCCTATTAACCCTGTATCTGCGAAGTTTCTGCAGTTCTATCCAGACCCAAACATCGACGCTGGCCTGTCGACTACAGCCGCAGTTGCCGACCGCGGATACAACTACCTCAGCTCTCGACGGAACGACATCGACTCCGATCAATTCGACGTGCGAGGTGACCAGACGGTCGGCAGCAAGGCGACTGCCTCCGCGCGGTACACCTGGAAGAACAACAATCAGACCGAGGCCGCCGATCTGACTCTGCCTAACAGCAGTTCCTATGCGCGATATCGCATACTCGCGAGTAACTTCAACATAGCTCTTACACCGAAACTGGCGAATGAATTCAAGTTCGGGTTCACGCTGGAACAGGATGGCAACAGTAATCCCTTCAATGGGTTGGGCTTTACTCAAGGCACGGGCCTCAGCACAAGCGTCGCACCGTTCTTTAACGGCATACCCCACATCAACTTTAATAACGGGGCCGCACCGGTGACGTCGATCGGTTCACGACTTGGCTACGAGGAGCGTTCGCGTGTCTTCCAGTACATCGATAACGTGACGTACTCTGTAGGTTCCCACACGGTCCGTGTTGGAGTCGATCTACGCCACCTCGTAGCACACACGGAAGCGGGCGGATCAACGCCCTCGATCAATTACGGTAACTTCTACTTTGACGCTCAGGAGACTGCCACCGGCAATCAATTTGCTGACTTCCTGCTGGGTGTGCCATACCAGAATCAGAGTAACAACATCGCCCAGGACAACGATGCAGCCGCTAACAGTTATGCGTTCTATGCGCAAGACAACTGGAAAGTAACAGACAAGCTGAACCTGACTTTCGGGCTACGTTACGAGTTCCATCCGGCACTTACTGCGACAAATGGCCTGGCAGGTAACTTCGATCCATCAATCCCGCAGACAGGGCGGCTCATCTACCCCGCCGGGTACGCCAGCACACTTGACGTGCAGGAACTTGCGAATGTAAACGCCTGCCCCACTGCAGGCGTGAACAACCCGTACGCCACCGGCGCTGCCATGAACGGAGTGCCGTGTACACCCGTGGTGTCCAACACCGCTGCAGGCCTGCCTGCGGGTCTTCGTGCCACCCCGCACCTTCGCTTCATGCCGCGCTTCGGTTTTGCGTACCGGCCGTTCGGTAACGACCGCACGGTTCTGCGTGGGGGTGCAGGGTACTTCAATATCACCACGACCGGCGCGCTCTTCTACGCGATTGCGCAGACGCTACAGCAAAACTATCAGACATTTACTAACTACTATTCGACTGGTGCGAATACTGCTGCTTCCGCCACGTTCGTACCCCCTACCTTTGTCTTTCCCAACACCTCTGCAAGCGGGCAGTTCGCACCTGCACTGGGCAGTGTTTACTTCTACAGCGCGATCGATACGAAGTGGCATGATCCGTACTCGCTGCAGACCGATCTCTCGGTCGACCATGACTTCGGACATAACTTTGGTGGTCGCATTTCGTATGTGGGTCTTCACACATGGCATCTGATTTGGCAGCCGCAGTTCAACCAGTTGCCGCGTTCCAGCTCGCGCCTGTCTTCGCAGGTGGCACAGACCGCCTATCCCTTTCCGAACTTCTACCAGATCACCGATCGCAGCACCTCAGCAGAAGCGGACTACCAGTCGATGCAGGCCGAACTGCAGCATAGGACCGGGCGCGGATTAACATTGGATGTTGCTTATACCCTTGCGAAGAACCTGGCGGACAACCAAGGAAGCGCTGGTAACTTCAACTCTTCCGGATTTGTCGATGAGCAGGGCGGATATAGCGCGACAGACAGCTTCAACCGGCATGTCGACTACGGCAACGTTGCCGGCACTCGCCGCCACCGCTTTCTGACGACCGCCATCTATGAGCTGCCTGTCGGACGTGGCCGCACCTTCGGCAACCATATGAATCCCGTCGCAAACGCGCTCATTGGCGGCTGGCAGATCAGCAACATCCTCCTGCTGCAGAGCGGCCCTTTCCTTACGGCTTACTTTCCCGCCGGTGATATTGACCCATCCGGCACCGGATCGGGTACCTACGTTGGAGGCGCCAATCAGCGTCCGGATCGCATCGCAAACGCGAACAGCGGCCCTCACAATCGCAACCACTACTTCAACCAGAATGCGTTCGCATGTCCCGGCAGCACTGATCCAGCCTCAGTAGCTACGTGCAACGTTGGTGTCGGATCGCTGCCGATCGGCCGGTTCGGAACAGAGGCAGTCGGAGACCTTCGCGGACCGGGAACGGTGAATCTGTCCTCGGGGCTGAGCAAGTCGTTCCGCGTAACTGAGTCGCTCCACCTGCGCGCAGAGGGCACCTTTACGAACGTGCTGAACCATACGAATCTGGCGGATCCAACTCTGGACCTGACCCAGAGCAACTTCGGCCAGATCACCCAGGCCAGGGGGTCAGACTTCGGAGGCAATCGCACAGGGCAGGTCTCATTGCGACTGGAGTTTTAACAGCGAAGCCGACCCGTTCAGGCCCTGCTTGCAGGCAGCCTGATTTTAGCTACGCACGGCAAATGCGTGGTTTGATCAGGTCGTCCTTGTAGCCGGAGTAAGCTAACTCGATGAACGAACCTAGTCATCTGCACTTTTCAGCGTTGGAACAGATGTTTCTGTCGCAAGCCTCAGCGACCCGCCTGCTGATGGCCTGTGGCATGGGTGGTCTTGTGGGACTAGAGCGTGAGTGGAGGCACAAGGACTCCGGGCTGCGCACCAATATGTTGATCTGCATGGGTTCTGCGCTGTTCACGATCATGAGTGTGGTCCTTGCAGGCAGTCTGAGCAACAATCGCGGGCAGGTGGCAGCCAATATCGTTCAAGGAGTCGGTTTCCTGGGTGCCGGACTTATTCTGCACTCGAAGAACCGTGTGCTTGGCCTGACCAGCGCTGCAACAGTCTTCGTCGTGGCAGCCATCGGCATGACCTGCGGAGCGGGCCTGTACGTTGAAGCGCTGATTTCGACCGTTCTCGTGTTGATCGCGCTGCAGGTGGTCGGCGTATTCGAGAGCCAGTTGGGTTGGAAACGATACCCAATGGTCTACGAAGTCCGAGCAGACATCGGTTCAGTTCCGAGCCAGGCGATTGTCGGGGCACAACGAGCAGAAACGCTCGCCGCGGAATCGACCGAGGCGCTGCAGCGGATGCAAGCAGCGATCCTAAAGGTGCTTGACTCGGCACACATGCGGCTCAACGTGCTCGATCGCAACAATATAGGCGGCATCGAGCGAGTTGCGTTTACGGTGAATGCGACGCGCTCGACGCACGCACGTCTGCTCAGGGAGTTGCGCGAAAGCGATGCCACCGATCAGGTGGAAACCTTTGCCGATCAGGAAGAGGATTAGCGTCCGGAGCTGCGCGAGGGTGACAATCTACCGTTAGACACATACATCCTGATCACAGGTCTACTTAAAGGAGCAGGTCCACCCTGTCGTCAACCGGCTAGACTGGATCGTCTTCGGAGTGCCATGAATGCGCATCGTCAGCATGGGTCACGCCTTCTTCGCAGCCGTCCTCATCGTTCTCGGGATAGTGGGCTTGCTGCATCGTGAGCTCGATCCGCTCTGGAACCCCGTTCCCACGTACTTCCCGGGACGCATGCTTTTTGTTTACCTCGGACCTTCCATCTCCCTGGCCGCAGGTGTCGGCCTACTCTTACCTGCAGTTTCGGCCATTGCCGCGCGTGCGCTTCTCGCCACGTTGTTCGCCTGGTTGCTGATGTTCCGGCTGCCACACTTCCTTTACAAATCCACGTTCGAGGCATGCTGGTCAGTGTTTCCGCATGTCGTCATCCTTGCAGCAGCATGGGTGCTCGAAGTCTGGTTTGCCGCAGATCCTGACCGAAGACACATTGAACTCATCAGCGGCCACTACGCCCTCCGCGCTGCTCAGATGCTCTACGGACTCTCGCTGATCTTTTTCGGGCTGGCCCACTTCATCGACGTAAAAGACACGGTATCGCTCGTTCCACATTGGCTACCAGCACACCTGTTCTGGGCGTACTTCACTGGCGGTGCGTTCATAGCAGCGGGCATCGCAATCCTCACTGGCTTCTTTGCGCTGCAAGCCGCCGCGCTCTCCGTCATTCAGATCGCTCTCTTCTTGTTCATCGTTTGGATACCTATTTTGGCGAAAGGTTCAGCTGCGCTGTTCCAGCGGAGCGAGACGATTCTTACTGCGGCTCTAACGGGCGGAGCCTGGATAGTGGCTGATTCTTACTGGGTGTCTCAAGGGAGCTCAGAAGCCCATGTAGCCCGCGTTAGCTATAGGTAAGCCGAGTCGCGTAGTGCAAAGCGCATTGGACGTGCGCATAACCACGGGGTACCAAGCACCAGGCACGGTGGCAACATCCTAAGTATATTGGTTGCCTCCCAGGGATTCGAACCCCGATTGATCGGTTCAGAGCCGACTGTCCTACCATTGAACGAGGAGGCATCGTAGGCGAGCGATCGCTCGTGATGATGCAGAAGGAGTCGCTTTGGTGCGTCTCGACCGCCTCTGCAAGTCTACGAACTGCAGCCACTCCCGTCAAATGCAACCTTGAGTCGAGAGACTCTTCTGAGGTTTCGATATCCGAACTGGGATAAGCTGGCCATTTCGCGCTGCAGCGTGAATTTCACATACTGCGCGAGATTAGTTCATTGACTTATAGCGTCATACTGCGCTATCTTACGTCATAACGCGCCGCGATACTGCCCGCAATGTCCGTGCTTTTGGCTCTCACCCCGTCTCGCCGTAATACCTTAGCATTCATACCCGCATGCACCAAGGCTGTTCGATGCCTTAGGCTTGTCTAACTGCCTGCACTCTTCCCTCCCCCCACGGGAGCTGCACTGCCTTCGGTCTCCGGAAAACTAAACGGCAAACCTGCAGCTGGGTCTTGCCCGCAACGGAAATACCTTGAGGTCCTTTGACATGTCGATCCCCTTTCGTTCCGCGCCTTTATGCCGGAACGAGCTTCGCAAGCTTCTACTTCTGGCACTCAGTTTCGTCATCTTCACAGTTCCTGCTCGCTTGTTCGCGGGCCGTGGCAGCAGCCCGAGTCCCACCTACGGGTGTTCTTCAGGCAGCGGTACATGCTTCGACACGTTCGCCGGGACGGCAGGAATGGATCTCGCGACCTACAACTCCAATTGGATCCTGGTCCATGGGACTGGCAAGGCACACACTACAGGTGCCAATTCAGCGGCAATCGTGCCTGGCGAATACGCCTTCTATCATTACGCGCCCTCAAAGTCTGACACGTCGCAGATCACTGTAGATCCGTCGACTTCATCGAGCGACTACTCGCGGGACGCGTGCGTGCGGATGTCTCAGGGCATCGCCGGTTACTGCGTAGGCTTCACCGGGTCCTCTAATGGCTTCTACTCAAATTGCGTAATCGAAAAGGCCGGCCAGTACATAGGCAACGGCAGTTGCGGACCCATCAATTCCGCTACGAGTCACACCCTTGCGATCACGGCTTCAGGAACGTCAAAGGTCACACTCGCCATCTACCTGGATGGCTCCTACACCGGGTCTATTACAGACTCCAACCAGCCATACACGGTCGCCGGTGCAGGATTTGGTTTGATAGGAGGCGCTTCGGATGCAAACTCCTGGCATGACTATCGCAATGCTGCGACTGCTGGAAGTTCTGCGCCCTTCGGTTGCGTTTCAGGAAGCGGCACATGTTTTGACACGTTCGCCGGCGCATCCGGAACAGATCTTGCCACCTACAACCCGAACTGGAGTTTGATCACCGGGACCGGGAAGGCACATACAACTGGTTCTAAGTCGGTTGCCATCGCCTCGGGCCTGTACTCTTTCTACGAGTATTTACCCTCGAAATCTGAAACTTCCCAGATCACAGTAAACCCTTCTACGTCGACAGGAGACTATACACGCGATGCATGCGTACGAATGTCAGGTCGGATCTCCGGCTACTGCGTCGGGTTTACCGGGTCTTATGGTGGTTACTATTCCAACTGCGTCATCGAAAAGGCAGGGCAATACATCGGGAACGGTAGTTGCGGTCCGGTAAGCTCTGCGACAAGCCACACTCTTGCGATCACGGCCTCCGGCACATCGAAAGTGACGCTGTCAATCTACCTTGATGGAACCTACACGGGCTCGGTTACAGACTCAAGCGCTCCGTACGACATAGCTGGATCTGGCTTCGCCTTAGAAGTGGGGGCCTCTGACGCCGCATCGTGGCAGGACTACCAGACGTCAACAGCTGCAGCCAGCGTTGTGAGTAACCCGGTGCTGGGAACCGCCGCCGCACCAGTCTTCAGTCCCGCCGGCGGCACCTTCACCGCTGCTCAAACGGTAACCCTTAGTTCATCAACTCTCTTGGCTTCGATCTACTACACGACGGATGGATCAACCCCCACGAGCGCCTCTGCAAAGTACAGTGGGCCAGTAACGGTTTCGGCAAACACCACGATTAACGCTGTTGCCTACGCACCGCTGAACAATCCAAGTACTGTCGCCAGCAGCACATATGTGATCAACGTACCGACCGTGCAGACTCCGATCTTTTCGGTGCCTTCACCCTATGCTGGCCCTTCTACGACTGTAGCCATCGTCGACTACACGCCGGGCTCCACGATCTACTACTGCCAGGATGTGACAAACACCTGCACACCCTCTCGGCTGTACACAAGTGGTATCCAATCTTCAGCCAGCGGTTACATTCGGGCGCAGGGCATTCTCAGCGGTTATGCTGCATCACCCATCGCAACGTGGCAGGGTACATCCACTACCATGGTGATTTCGACGACCTCGTGCCCAACCGGAACGCAGTATCAGCCGTACGCAGGATGCACCATCAGTGTTACCGGTGGCGTGCCTCCCTACGTTTACGGATGGTCAACCACTGCAGGCGACGGGTTAGTTGAGGGCCTGACGTTGTCAACTACAACCGGTGTTATCTCCGGCACCGTGTATGGACAGGGTACTTACACGACGCCCATCACTGTCACCGATCAAACCAAAACCACGGTCACTCAGGTTGTCACATTCCCAGTGAACGCAGACAACACGACAGGCGGCTGCTCGCTTTTTCCCGCTGACTCCATCTGGCACTTAAATGTGTCGACCTTACCGGTCGATACTTCAGTGGCGGCTCCCATACCTTCTGTTTACATCAGTTCGGCGTTACACCTAGTGTTCGGTGCGAATCTGAATGACGGCGGTATACCGTTCCTGAGAGTTCCGTACAATCAGCAGAACGTACCAGTGGCAACGACGATGTATCAGAGTTACTTTACTTCTGGTCCATTCCCGTCTTACGCTCCCGTCGAAAGCACTCAAAATAGCGGTCCGAATGGGGACCGTCACGCGTTGATACTTCAGACAGCGGGTGGAGGCAATAACTGCAGATTGTGGGAGCTATACCAAGGGGCGCCAACCTCTAACGGCTGGACTGATTCGAGCAACGCTTATTGGGATCTCGGAACCTACAACATGCTGCCGCAGGATAATGGATCGACGGACGCGGCAGGTCTGCCGGTTCTGCCGTTGCTCTGGAACTATGATGAGGTGGCAGGTGGATGCGCAGCAGGCGCGGAGTGCGGCGTTGTAAAGCACCCGGGCAGGCTGACGCTGAACCACACGCTGGATTACCACGTTTGGCCTGCAACTTCGCAGAGTGGGCTGGCTGCATGTTCAGGCGGGTACGAGGATGACAATCATCTTATTTCGCAGAGCAGCCCTCCCACTTCGTGCGGCACGTCGGCTCCCATGGGAGAAATCTATCGGCTCAAGAGCAGTGTTGTCACTCCTGCCGCATGCTCTGGACATCCACAGGCGCAGGTGCTGATCACTGCTATGCGGAACTACGGCCTGATCGTGGCGGATAACGGCGAAACTGGTGGCGTTGTTGCGACGGCAGACTCGCGCTGGAACGACAGTGATCTCGCGTGTCTTACAAACCTGACCCTTTCAGATTTCGAACCGGTCAATGTATCCAGCAAGATGATCGATCTGAACAGCTCGCAGGTAGCGCCTTAACCTCGATGGCTGCGGACGGCGGTGCGGGACTTAGTCCAGCGTCGCCGTCCGCAGCCACTCGAAGCTTCCTGCAGCGCTTGGTCTTACGCCATGCAAACGCCTGGTGTGAACGACGATGTTATCCGGAGACCAGAGTACGAAGCTGGGTTCATCGTCGGAGAGAATAGCCTGTAATTTCAGGTAGGTTTCTCGGCGCCGGACTGTGTCGAGTTCAGCAGAACCCGCAGCAACCAGGTCATCCACTGCGCTGTTTCGGTAGTGACCACGATTTCCACCCTTCGGCGGCATCATGGTCGAACTGTAAGCGTACCGAAAGATATCAGGATCTTCATTCGATCCTACCCATCGCAGCACATAGATCTGGAACGCGCCCTTCGTAACATCGGAGTAGAAAGTACCAAATTCGTTTTGGCGCAACTCAAGATCGATGCCGGCATCACGCACCTGCTGCTGAACCACTGCCGCAAGCAGACGCATGGTATCGTCGGTCGAGCTCTTTAGTGTCAGGTGAATACGGACACCATGTGCGTCCGCATGAAATCCAGCTGCCTCCAGGAGAGCTCGCGCCTTTGCCGGATCGTAGTTGTAACGCCTAAGTGGATCGCTTTTGTCTGGTGCTGCCCAATGGCCCTGAGGCAGCAGCGTATCGACTATCTCAGCCTGGCCATGCAGCAGAGCCTTCACGATAGCCGGCCGATTCACAGCATAGCCAAACGCCTGCCGTACCCGCGGATCGCGGAGTACCGGGTCCGTCGCATTGAATGTCATGTAGTTAACGATCGAACCCGGCTGACTATCGACAACCAGGTTGGGCTCGCGGCTGAGGGTTGCAACGGTGTCACCGGTGAGGGCATTTGAGGCCGCGTCCGCAGAACCCTTTTGCAGCTCTAGCGCACGGGTAATGGAATCCGGCACAATTGCAAATCGAAGCTTTGGAATGGCCGGCGCACCGCCCCAGTAGTCCGGATTACGCTCCAGCAAAACCTCTTTATCCTGCGTCTCACTCACGAAACGGAACGGACCTGTGCCGACGGGGTGTTCGCCCATCTGCTTGGCCGCACCCTTTTCGACAACGGCGCTCAGTCCATCGCTCATGTTGAAGAGCAGACTTGCGTTCGGGCGCTTTAAATGTACGATACACGTGCGTGGATCGATTACTTCAGCGTGGTCTACGCTGTCGAAGTTGCCGCTCTTCGACGTCACAATCGCACCGTTGTGCATGCTGTCGATAGACCAGGCGACATCGCCTGCGTCGAGCAGCTTGCCATCGTGAAAACGAACGCCATTGCGGATGTGCAGCACAAGCGTGAGCGGATCACGCCATGTCCAATCTGTTGCCAGTGCGGGTTGCAGGTTGTAGTGCTCGTCCTTGCGCACGATCGAATCGAAGATCAATGCGCCGATGTGTTCTGCCTGCGCGTCTGAGCCGATACGGATGTCCAGGTTGGTCGGCGAACTCTCGATGTCGATTACCACCGTACCGCGGTCAGGCCGCTCCCGGCAGGCATTGAGAGCAAGGCTGCTGGTCAGCAACAGTGCAGCGGTTCCGCGCCTCCGACGTGTTAACCGCGATGTCATGGTTCAGTCACTTTCCCCAGCATGACATTCCTGCTTGCGCCAGTGGCTGCGGGAACGTTAGCCGGATGTCCCTGCCAACGCAACCACGCGAGCAGCGCGAACGCCATCGCTTCTTTCGCCTGAGTTGGGAGACCGAACTCTTCACTGGTCGCAACCGTGACGCCGAGCGGCTCAAGACCTTCTCGAAGCAGCTTCATCAAAGTCAGGTTGCTGGCGCCTCCACCCGCGACTATGTAGTCCGTCGCAACGGCCAGCGGCGCGTGCTGCCCTAGAAAGGGCCAGATGAAAGCGCGATAGGCGTGCAATATGCTTTCCGCGGTCAGTGCGGTCGCCGTTGCTATGATGTCTGCGTCCTGCGCTCCGCTCGCGCGACAGTCTTTGATGAAGCGAGCTACAAACGCACCCGCGAACTCTTCGCGCCCGCAACTCTTAGGCGGCGCAGCAACAAAGTATGGATTCCGCAGGGCTGTCTTAAGGACTTCGCCAACAACTTGGCCCCGCTTTGCCGTTGCACCGTTCCGGTCGTAGGCACGACTGTAGAGGGCCTGCATACAGCCGTCGATCACGCAAGAGGCGGGCCCGGAATCGAAGGCGGTCAAGGCGGTTGAACCGGCGGGAATGGCTGTCATATTCGCAATCCCGCCGAGGTTCTGCAGCACTCGGTTGCGTTTCGCGTGACCAAAGAAGACACGATCAAACATCGGAACCAGTGGCGCGCCCTGACCCCCAACCGCCATGTCTGCGGGGCGGAAATCGCTGATCACCGGCAAGCCGGTGCGGACGGCCACTTCACTCGCCTCGCCGATCTGCCACGTGCAGCGTAGCGGCTTACCGAGATACTTAGTTGATAAACCCTGGTGGTAAACCGTCTGCCCATGCACGCCTACCAGCGCAGCACGTGCGCCGAGTTGCTCCTGGGCTTCGACCACTGCATCACCATAGAACTCTCCCAGACGCCAATGCAGCCGCGCAAGATCTGCCGTGCTGATTGCGGCAGCGTCCATTGCCCTGAGAACGGCCTCACGGAGATGCTTAGGAAACGGAAACGCGATGTGACCTAGTAACTTAAGCTTCGGCTCACCGATTGAAGGTCGCGCGCCCTTCCGCTGTAGGGCTGCCCTTGACTCACGTGCAGGCGTTATGCGGACGAGTGCCACGTCGACTCCGTCGGCGGAGGTCCCACTCATAACTCCGGCAACAATCATCGCTCTTGGAGTTTGAGATTGCATCACTCAGTGATCTCCCGCTTTAATTCGGCTAGCAGTTGCAGTGCTTCCATCGGTGTCATGCGATCTACGTCGAGTTCTCGCACCCGGTCTACAACCCGCTGGGACAGAGGCGTGAAGATGGTCATCTGCATGGGTTCAGGAGCAAGTTGCGCGGCGCGTGTCGCCGCTGCGGTAGAGGCGCTCTCCGCCTTCTCATGCATCTTCAGCACGGCACGTGCTCGCGCGATCACATCCCGCGGCAGGCCCGCGAGCCGAGCCACTTCAATCCCATAGCTGCGGTCCGCAGCCCCGCTCTCAACCTGGTGCAGGAAGACAATCCCCTGCGGCGTCTCACGGCAGGCAACACGCAAGTTAGTCAGCTTGCTTAGCTTTTCTTCCAGCAGCGTAAGTTCATGGTAGTGCGTGGCGAACAAGGTGCGTGCGCCGATGCGATCGTGAAGGTATTCAACTGCTGCCCATGCTAATGAGAGCCCATCGTAGGTCGCCGTGCCGCGACCCATTTCGTCAAGCAGAACTAATGATTTAGCGGTCGATGAATTAAGGATTGAAGCGGTCTCAGTCATCTCGACCATGAACGTGGAACGGCCACGCGCCACGTTATCACTGGCTCCAATGCGCGTGAAGATGCGATCGACCAGACCGAGCCGCATCGAAACGGCAGGCACAAACGAACCGCTCTGCGCCAGGATTACCAGCAACGCGGCCATGCGCAGATAAGTGGACTTGCCGCCCATGTTTGGACCCGTAATCAGCGCGATGGAAGGTCCAGCGTCAGCGTCAAGAAAACCCGCATTCGGGATGAAGCGGCCTGCTCCGCTTTCCTCAAGCCGCACTTCAACGACAGGGTGGCGGCCCTCAGCGAATTCAAGCACGGTGCTGTCCGCAACAATTTCTGGTCTGGACCAACCGCGCAGTGCGGCGATATGGGCAAAGTTCGCAAGCAGATCGATCTCCGCAACTCGCCTGGACGTGTCCCGCATGCGTGTTGCCGCAAGCAGAACCTCGCGACGCAGATCGGAGAAGATGCGCCGTTCGATCTCGCCAACCCGCTCCTGCGCAGTCAGGATTTTGCGTTCGTATTCTTTGAGCTCGGGCGTAGTGAAGCGTTCGGCGTTAACCAGCGTCTGCTTGCGTTCGTAATCTGAAGGCACGTTGGCCAGATTGGACCGCGTGATTTCGAGGTAATAGCCGAACACGCTGTTGAAGCGCACTTTCAGGCTGCCAATGCCGGTGCGTGTCCGTTCCCGCTCTTCAATGGCGACGATACTGGCGCGTCCGCTGCGGCTCAGCCCGCGGAGCTCATCCAGTTCGGCATCGACACCTTCCGCGATCGCGTCACCTTCGCCAAGCCGCAATGGCGATTCATCAACAAGCACAGTGGCGATGCGCGTGGCTACGTCTGCGAGTGTGTCGAATCCTGAAGCGAGGGTTAGGAAACGACCCTGAGAAAGTTCGGAAAGCGACTCATGCACCAATGGCAGCGCAGTCAGTGTTCGCCCAAGCGCAACAACTTCACGCGGTCCGGCAGAGTCAAGCGCCAGGCGTCCGAGCAGGCGTTCCAGGTCAAGCACGCCTTCAAGCGACCGCCGCAGGCGCTCTCGCGTAGTCAGCATGCGCGCAGCTTCGCCGACCGCATCGTGTCGCGCTGCGATCTCTTCGGGATTGATGGAAGGACGCAGCAGAACAGCTCGCAACAGCCGCTTGCCCATGGGTGTGCGGCAGGCATCCAGCGCGTAGCAGAGCGTGGTCTGCTGGGTTTCGCCAGAGAACAGTGGCTCGATCAATTCAAGATTGCGAACGCTGACAGCATCGAGCTCCAGGCAGGTCGACCGCTCATAGAAGCGTGGAACGTCGAGATGTTCCAACTGCTCGTGCTTGGTCGCACGAAGATAGTGCAACAGCGCACCAGCTGCCGCCGCCGCCGAGGTGCGGGCGCCCAGGCCAAAGCCCTCCAGAGAATGTGCTCGATAATGGCCTTGCAGCAGCGGCAGTGCATATTCAGGCGTGAAAGCCCAATCCTCTACCGGCGTGCGTGTGCGAACCGACGCAAGCAGGTCGTCGTCGGGCTCTGAGCCGTCGAATTCAGCTTGCGTGTTGCCGAACCGCAAACCCGCAGGCAGCAACACTTCGCGAGGACGATTTCGTGCGACCTCTTCAGCAGCGTCGCGCAGGGCTGCTGAGCCTCGAAACTCCGTCGTGCGAAATTCGCCGGTTGAGAGGTCGAGAAGCGCGACGCCGGCGCAGTTCCGCTCTGCTGACAACGACAGCGCCGCGAGGAACGTGTTTTCGCCCGCTCCCGCCTGCGGATCCAAGGCTGTACCCGGAGTCAGCACGCGGGTGACTTCGCGGCGAACGATCGTTTTGGTCAGTTTCGGATCTTCCATCTGCTCGCAGATGGCAATGCGAAAGCCTCGTCGAAGCAGCTTTTGAAGGTATCCGTCCGCCGCATGGTACGGCACGCCGCACATGGGCTGGGATTTTTCGCGATCACGCGCGGTGAGCGTCAGCTGCAGTTCGCGTGAGGCGACGATTGCGTCCTCATAGAACAGTTCGTAGAAGTCGCCCATGCGAAAGAACAGCAAAGCATCGGGGTGCGCCGCTTTGGCAGCCGCGAACTGCCGCATCATTGGTGAAAGCTTATCGGAGGGCAGCTTTTCGGCAGACAGCTTGCCGGGTACTCCTGTTCCCACCGCGACCGGACCGCCAGAGGGGTTCGAATTGAGTGTTTCTGCATCCATAAGCAATCAACGCCAGCATACCGGTTGAGGCATGCTGGCGTTGTGGATGCTTCGGTACGCGACTATGACTTATGCCCGGGTCTCCGCGTCAGAGCCATGCTGCTTGATCATCTTGTTATACAGACCGAGGATCAGGAATGGAGCGACCCACTGGCCGACAAAGAGTGCTGCGTGATCTTTCTTGATGGCCTTGAAGACGAGTGACGCCGTGATCGACGCGATAGCGGCGGTCAAGAAGATTCCGCTCGGCACCTGCGAGGTATAGCTCTCGATGTAGGCCGTTGCCGGGCCCTCTTTTGCTTCACCTGCGTGGACGCGCTTATCGCCAAACTCGAATGCCATGGTTCCTCCTGGAGCGGGCTCTTGAACTGTCCCGTACAGGCGCATGGGATGCGCAGTCCTGCGCAAGGCTTTGCTCCAGACCCTTCGCGTTATTTCACGGCATAGGAGTTTTTTCAACGCTTTTGCGTTTGGCAAGGTTCTTATAGGTTGATCTTCATTCTCGTATACTGACCTATGGCGTCCCTCTCCTTGGGATCGCAGTTTGACATGTCTGTCTTCTGGCTCAAAGTCGCGGTGACTCTTTACGGCGTGGCGTCGTTGGCTGTACTGCCGGCGGTGCTTTATGACCGTCCGCGCTGGCGCATGGTCGCCATTCCCGCCACAATCGCGGCATTGTTGTTTCACTTCGTTTCCGTCGCGGAAATGCTCAATGCGGCCCACCATTTCATCCCGGTGAGTGCAAGCGAAGTACAAGCCGTGCTGGGCCTGTTGCTGGCCGCTGCGTTCCTTGTCGTCTACGCGCGTTATCGCACGCTGACTGTCGGCGTGGTGTTGCTGCCGGCTGTTTTTATTCTTGGCCTGCTGCCTGCATTTGCGCCTGGTCGCCGGGATATCGATGTGCCGCTGATGCACTCAGCCTGGCTGTGGCTGCACATCGGCCTGTTGCTGGCGGCCTATGCTGCGCTGTGCGTCAGCGTGCTTGCCAGTGTTCTCTATCTGATCCAGGAGAAGCGGCTTAAATCCCGGACCTCCGCAGGCATGCTGTCGAAGCTGCCGCCGCTTGAGACGACTGACCAGATTGCGCTGAAGTCACTGCTGATCGGCTTGCCGTGCATGACTGCGGGGCTGTTGATTGGCTCGGCGCTGGCGCAGGTAACCTACGGCGCGGCTTATTTTCGCGATCCCAAAGTGCTGCTCTCCTTTGCGATGTGGGTTGCGTACGTCGCGATGATCGCCATCCGGAGAACCAGCGGCCTGCGCGGGCGCCGCGCCGTGTGGCTCTCCTCGTTTGTTTTCTTCATCATGCTGGCGGTGTGGTCGGCAAACCAGGTGTCTTCAGTCCACCAGTTTGCGGGGCGCCCGTGAGCCTGTCCTTGCTGGGAGTGAATCATCTATCCGCGCCGATTGACGTGCGCGAGCGGCTTGCGATTGCTCCGGGCCGACTGGCGGACGCGACGCGATCGCTCTTGCATCATCCCGGCATTCGCGAGGGACTGATCCTGTCGACCTGCAACCGGGTCGAGTTGCTGACCGAGCAGGAACACACGAGCGACGTGCGCAGATTCCTCTCAGACTATTTCGCCGTGCCGGTCGCGACGCTCGATCCGCACCTGTATGAGTTTCACGAGCGCGAAGCCGTTAGGCACCTGTTCCGCGTGGCTTCATCTTTGGACAGCATGGTCGTGGGCGAACCGCAAATCCTCGGGCAGGTGAAAGAAAGCTACACAATCGCCCGCGAGGTCGGCGCGGTCTCTACTACGTTAGAGCGCCTGCTGCAGTCCGCGTTCACGGTCGCCAAGAAAGTGCGAACGGAAACGGAAATCGGGTCATCTGCCGTGTCCATCGCCTCGGTAGCGGCCGACCTGGCAAAGCAGATCTTCGGTTCTCTGAAGGGCAAGCAGGTCCTGCTAGTCGGTGCCGGCAAGATGAGCGAACTGGCCGCTCGGCACCTGATGGCACAGGGTGCGAACTCCCTGCTGGTGGCGAATCGCACGCCGGAACGGGCGCAACATCTGGCCGAGCAGTTCCACGGACTTGCCGTACCGTTTGCCGATCTTCAACAACACGCTCCCAAGGCCGACATTATCGTGACCGGCACGGGAGCGCGCCAGCACCTGTTCAACGTAGCCGACGCGCAGCTGATCCTGCAGAAGCGTCGCGGTCGGCCCGTCTTCTTCATCGACATCGCGGTCCCGCGCGACGTCGATCCTGCAGTGAACGCGGTGGACGGCGCGTTCGTCTATTCCGTGGACGACCTGCAGCAGGTTGCGGCGAAGAACCAGGACGCGCGAACACAGGAAGCTGACGCTGCCGAGCGGATCGTCTCCGATGAGGTCGATCGCTACCAGCAGAAGCTGCAGACCCTCGACGCTGTCCCAGGCATTCTCGCGTTGCAGCAGCACACCGAGCAACTGCGATTATCAGAGCTGGATCGTGCTCGTACACGCCTCAGCGGTCTGACTCCAGAGCAGCACCATGCCGTGGATCTGCTTACGAAGTCCATGATGAACAAGTTTCTCCACGCGCCGATCACCGGCATGCGACAGAGTGCGAATGAGGGTGACGGATCGGCACTCTCCGCGCTGAAGCGACTGTTTTTGCGGGATCGCGAGTAAGCATTCGTCCAGGCGGATGTGCTTTACCGCTGCGTGATGGTATTGGCCGCCAGCAGCTTCTGGACTACCGCGTCAAGCTCAGCCTTCAGTTCTGTGTAAGCTGGGCCGGTAGCCGGGCCTGAGAAGCCAGCGTGAATCTCCTTCACCAAGCCATCGCGGCCGATGAAGAACGATGTTGGCCAGCAATTCAAATTCTTCGGCTGCGGCAACTTGTCATTCAAGTCGTCCGGGGTACCCATCAGCAACACCGTGTAAGGGATGTTGTACTTTGTCACGAAGGCGCGCAGGCGTTCGGGGTTCTTCAGCTGATCGCTCTCCTCAAACGACAGGTCCACGACTTCGAGACCGCGAGAGTGATAGCGGTTATAGAGATCCACCAGAACTGGAGCCTCGTCGTGGCAATTCGGGCACCAGCTGCCACCAATCGCAACGATCACGACCTTTCCCTTGAACTGCTCATCCGTACTGCTCACCTCGGTGCCCGCAAGGTTGGGACCGGCAAAGCGCAGCGGCTCCGCAGCATTGGGCATCGTCGTCTGCTGAGTGGAGGGCGTAGGAGGCGGCAGATTCTCCTTACGCGCTATCTCAGCCGGACGAGCCACGTTCGACTCCGAAGGATTGCGCAGGTTGATGACCTGCAGTGTGCCGTCGGCCCTGGGCTTGAGCGCATAGATGGTCGCAGCGGCGTCGCTGTAGTGGCTCACGCGATACTCCTGCGCTGCCTCATCGAACTTGCCGTAGAGATTGCCGCTGTCACCATCGATCCGCTGGATCACTACCCGGATCTCACCATTCCCGCCATACGGCGCCACCGTCATCCCCCATGCTGCCTCGCCGTTCTTCGACTGTACGGCGATCTCCCATGAGCCATTGATCGTGCCGCTCTTCTCCTTGCGGGTGCCAGGGACGAATGTGGTTGAGGGTTTGCCGTCGCGGTCTGAATGAAGCGTGACCGGCCACGTCTTAATACGGGCTCCGCTGAAAGTCCCGGTAAAGGTGTTGCCGTGCAGATCGCCCTCAAGCTTCCTTGCATAAGAACTAAAGTTAAGCGTCAGGTGAGAGCCGTTCAGCGTACCACTGCTTGACGGAGAACGCTCGTTGCCGTTAATGAAGGTGCCTGTGATGGCGCCGTTCTTGGCAGGCTGTGAGAGGTCCAGTTCAACGGGCACGGTCGCCTTCACCCCTGGAGCAGCAGAGTTGTCATTGTTAAGAACAACGGACGTGCCGATCCAGTGGCGTGAAATCTTTTGCGCGAGAGCGCTTTGGCCGGCCAGCAACGTGGCGAGCATGACGGTAAGAAGCGGCTGCAGCCTCATGAGTGTCCTCATAGTTCTAGATGCTGGGAGTGGTGAGAAGCTGCACGGCAGCCCCTACCAACGGGCGCAGTGACAGGCGGACAGAAAGCGGGGTTTACAGCTCTACGCGCGACAACAACAGCGGAACTGTATAAGTGCCTTCACGAATCTAACCCTATCGGCGAGGCCGTCCGGCAGTCAAGCGCTTCAGATCACCGGCTTGGAGGGAGGAGCGGACTGACAGCCAGCAGATTGCCAAGCGTCCCCCGCTCTTCATCGCTAAACTGCTCGCGATATTGTGGCGAATTCAGCAGCGCGTTCCGCTCGGCAACCGGCAGACCGCGCAAATCGCGGAAGGACTTCGCCACGGCACGGCGCCGGTCCTGCGGCAGCGCGCTCAGTTGCCCCATGGCACTACGGACGTCTCCCCGCTGCTGCGGAGACATCTTCTCCAGCTCTTCGCCGCGGGCTATTACATGCTCACGCTGCGGCTCCGGCATGCTGTTTAGCCGGCTTAGACGGTCCATCATTCGCTGCTGGGTTTGCGGCGGCAACTGGTTGAAGCCGGGCTCATTTCGTAGCGCGCGCTGCTGATCCTGCGTGCTCAGGTTGCCGTGCTGCTGCATCCACTGGCCAAGATGCGCGCCGCGTGGAGGACCGGGACGCGGGCCCGGCGTCGCATTCCTCGCAGCTGGCGGTGACGCCACGTGCGGCGCAGGAGACGTCCTATTTTGCCCCGGCCCCCGGGCCCACGCACCGGCGGAACACGTCACTGCAAGGCAGCACGCGGCAACGATCCGGAATGTGGCCTGCGAATTCATGGCAGTCAGAGGTCAAACTCAGCACAACAGTGAAACTAAGTCATTTATCCAAAACAGCATACCGCCAAAATGCAAGGTGGCATCTAGCTTTGTGGTGAAGCGTCTCCGTCGGAATCATCCAGCAACTGATCCATCTGCTGAATAGCCTGGGCATTGTTGTCCAAAATCTGCAGATCCTGAAGCGTGGCAGAAACACCGGCAGGCTTGGTTGCCGTGGACATGTGCGTTGCCTGCCAGTAACTGCCGCCACCGGCGACCAGCAGAAGCGCCATGGCGCCCGCCATCAAGGGCTTCGCTACCGCATGATTGTTGAACAGCCAACTGTCACGCAGGCGGCCGAACAGGCTCTCTGGAGCACGTGTCTGCTCTTCGCGGAAGCGGGCCGCCATACGTGCATCGAACCATGGCGACACCTCCGGCGCTTTCCAGTCATCGAGCAGCAGCATCATCTCCCGCATTGCCTGCTCATCCGATACCGCGTTCGTCTTTTTCCTGAGGGAAAACATAACAACCTTCCTTCAAACTGCTCTCTAAACAAAATCCTTCAGCCGCTCGCGCAAGGTCTGGTATGCGCGGAAAAGCAGGCTCTTCGTCGCAGACTCGCTCAGCTTCAAAACTGCGCCAATCTGTTTGTAATCCATCTCCTGGTACTTGTGCATCAACACCGCCATGCGTTGCCGTTCTGGCAGAGCAAGCACGTGCTGCTTGATCGCGTTCATCCGTTCCTGCCGCAGCATGTCGGCCTCGATCGTGGGCGTTGAGTCGGCCACGTCGTGCAGGCTACCCGTTTCAGGATCCGGCTCATCCAGATGGACTGTCGGAGCCGTCCGTTCATTCCTGGTGTCTCGCGCGTGATTTACCGCCAGGTTGGTCGCGATACGGTAGAGCCAGGTCGTGAACCGGGCCTCAGCGCGATACGTCTCCCGCGAGCGATAGACCCGCAGAAACACTTCCTGCGCCATCTCCTCTGCGATCGCCTGGTTGTGCACCATGCGGAACATGAAGTGCACAATCGGTCGACGGTACTTATTCATCAGGTAGTCGAAGCACTCAAGCTCGCCTGCCTTCAGACGAAGCATCACTTCGGCGTCGCCGGTTTCCGGGACCTTGTCTGTTGCTGCGACCGCCTGCAGCTCTTGCACCAGTTCTGCTCCACGCGTGCCGACCAACGGAGCGTCGCCTTCACTTCTACCCATCAGGCCCGGATTAAGCGCCAGCGTAGCCATATCCTCTCCGACACCGTCAGAGGCCAAATGTTGCGTATTTTCGCCCAGGGACGCCGTATCGCCGGCGACAGCATCCTGATCTAGGTCACGAACCGCCTCGTCGAAGTCCGCATCAGGCAGGGCGTCGTTTCCGTCCGCTGGATCTCGTTCCACAACCGCACCCGAGGGCAGCAGTTCGTCTTCGGATTGTGGGCGTCCAGATCGCATACGTTCGTACACGAGTACGATGCTACCGCCTGTGCGAGGAAACGCGAGCAGCAATCTCTTTTGAGAGAACATGCTAGGCTTCTGCAAACTGTGTGAGCATCCACCGCGATCTGCTTTCACGGGCGGGAATTACGGCTAACCGCTCGTCAGCTCACCAGCGTCTGCGCCAACAAGGAGCCTTCAGCCGTGGTATTCTCAAACCCGGCAAGCGCACCTCGCGCGGGCGCATAACTCAGCGGTAGAGTGCCACCTTCACACGGTGGAAGTCGTAGGTTCGAATCCTGCTGTGCCCACCACAACGAACAACCGGCCAGCTACTGTCAGTGCGCAGATGGAGCGGTGCTTGCAGGAGCTTAGGTGAAGGTCACCAAAGACGCAGACCCCGCCGCTTTTCGGCAGATTGTCAGACCACTAAGCGCACGTCCTCTCAAGTAAGTAGCCATTGTTCGGTAAACATGCCATGCGCAGAGGCTTAGCTCGTACGCGGGTCACGGTGACTTGCCTTCTTCAGCTTTAAGGATTGGTGTTCCGGAACGCCCGCACCTGTAGTGCCGCAAGCTTAAGTATCCGAGCTATGTTGCTGTCGCTGTTCGGCAGTTCGGGCCACAGAAGTAGCACGGGCCAGTACTATCTCCTCAGCCAACGGCAAGGTCAAGAGAACGCCTGAACTAAGTCCCGGGAACTACCATGCGATTCATCCGCGGTTGTTTGATCAACGTTCTTCTCGTGCTCGCTGTGGCCATCCCCCTGCACTCGGCAGCCCAGACGGGGTTCAATCAGTCGCTCGAGCAGGGGTTCCTCAGGCCGCCAGCTGCCGCCAGACCGTGGGTTTTCTGGATGTGGTTGCGAGTTGAGACGACTCGCGCTGCGATTACCGCCGACCTTGAAGCGATGCACAGCAAAGGCATCGAGGGAGCGATTCTCTACGACAGCGGAGTGGGTGGCGGCATGGAGGCAGACCGCCGCATGGTGATGGGCCACAAAGGGTATGACCAGCAACCCACGCGCGACTTCGCGGGAGCTCACTTCACACCGATACCCGAGCCTCCCATGCCATCGTGGCAGCCGAAGTCGCGCGAGTTGATGCGTTTCGCAGCGAAGGAAGCGAACCGACTGGGAGTCAAGCTGGTGATAACAGTTGGCCTGGCAAGCACGTCCGGCAACATTGCGCTTCAGGACAGCCAGCAGCGTCTTGTGTGGTCAGAGACGGTGATTGAGGACGGCGGCCATGCCGTAGACGTCGCGCTGGATGCACCGATGCACCGTGTACCTGCCAGCCGTGTTGCTGTGGCGTCCATGGTCTCGGAGCGGCCCGACCCCGAACTGCATCCAGAGACTCTTCATCCGATCGCCGTTCTGGGCCTGCCGGATCGACCGCAGGTGAGTGCTGCTGATGTGATCGACCTGAGCGGTTACACCGACCAAACGGGACGGCTGCGGTGGAGCGCGCCTGCCGGCAAGTGGCGGGTGCTGCGCTTCTGCTACGAACCCACACGCATGACGAACGCCTGGGGTCTGTATACAGACGCAATGAGTGCCGAGGCGCTGGACCACACATGGGACGTGACCATCGGTCAGCTTCTGCATGGAATGACCCCAGAGGAGAGAGGCGGAGTCTACGGCATTGAGGATGACAGCTGGGAGGCAGGAGCATCCACCTGGACAGCACTGCTTCCGGCGGAGTTTCGACGTCGCCGCGGGTACGATCTCAAGCCGTGGCTGCCAACCCTCGCCGGCATCAACCTGGGCAACGAAGATGACGCCGACGGTGTCCGGCGCGATTACTACCGCACCCTCGCAGACCTGATCGCAGAGAACCACTACGCCCACCTTGCAGAGCTTGCGCGGCGGAATGGACTGGTCTCCTTTTCCGAAGCTGCCGGGCCTAACTCTGGCGAACTCGATCCAGAGCAGAACTTCGCTCGTATCGATGTGCCTATGGGTGAGTTCTGGATGCCTTCGCAGCATCGTCCCTCGCCTGATCGACGCTTTCTGATGCATGATGCGGCTTCGTCTGGCCATGTTTACGGCCAGCGGGTGATCGGCTGTGAAAGCCTGACGTCGGTCGGCCCACACTGGGAAGAGAGCTTCTTCGACATGAAGAACACGGCCGACCAGGGCTTTACGGAAGGCTGCAATCTGAGCTTCATCCACAACTTCAGCCAGTCTTCGTCCGTGAGCGCGCGCCCGGGCTTTGTGTACTTTGCCGGAACGCATTATGAACGCGGTGTCACATGGTGGAACCAGACGCCTGCCTTCAATGCGTACCTTGGCCGCGTAGCTTTTCTGTTGCAGCAGGGCCACTTTGTGGCAGACCTGCTCTACTATCGTGGCGATGCCATCGGTCAAGTGGAGCAGCGCAAGAAGGCTCTGCCCGCCTTCGGCTACGACCATGACAATCTCAACCTCGACGGGCTGTTGAGGCGAGTGTCTGTGCGTGACGGTCTGCTCACGCTCCCCGACGGCATGACGTATCGCATGCTCGTGTTGCCCTCGCACGAGCGCATGACGCCGGAGGCGCTTCAGAAGATCGCCTCGCTTGTGGATGCCGGCGCGGTGGTGGTCGGACCCAGACCAACGGGGGTCGCCGGCATGGTCACCGCTCCTGAAGAGCAGAGGGACTTCGATGCTCTTGTGACCAGAATGTGGGACAGCAGTCGCACCGATCGCCTCCTGTCCCGCCACGTGTTTGCAGGCGAACCGCTGGAGGCACTAACGCTCTTGCATCTGCAGCCTGACGTTGCACTCACGGGCCTTAGCGATGAGGGCGAGGTCGATTGGATTCACCGCCGCTCAGCCAGCACTGACATCTACTACGTCACCAGCCGGTGGGACAATGCCGAAAAGATCAACGCGAGCTTTCGCGTAACGGGAAGGCAGCCAGAGTTATGGGATCCGGTTACAGGGGAGATTCGCGAGGCACGCGCCTTTACGCAGCATGGCGGTGTCACCACGCTGCCACTCGCGCTGCCGCCACGCGGGTCGATCTTCGTGATCTTTCGCCGCGCGATAGAGAGCACCCGGGACGGCTCAGCACTTACGAACGAACGTACGGTGTCTCCCTTTCTCACGCTCAGCGGTCCCTGGCAGGTGAGCTTCGATCCAAGATGGGGAGGCCCAGCGAGTCCAACATCGTTCGAGACGCTCACAGACTGGACGAAGCGGCCGGAGAGCAGCATTCGCTTCTACTCAGGCAGCGCAGTGTACCGGAAAAAGTTCACGCTTCGGTTCGCCTCTGCGCCAGGGGAGAAGCTGCTGCTGGATCTGGGAGAAGTTCACGAGGAAGCAGAAGTTCGTCTGAACGGACGCACGCTGGGCGTTGTCTGGACGAAACCCGCGCGCATCGACATTACCGCAGCGGCCCGCCAGGGTGTAAACGAACTGGAGATTACGGTAGTCAACCTCTGGCCCAACCGACTGATCGGCGATGCCAGCCTGCCTGCCGCTGAGCGGCTGACCGTGACCAACGCGCAGAAGTTCAGTGCTACGACTCCGCTGTACCCGTCAGGGCTGCTTGGCCCAGTGACTGTCGAGACATCGAAGTAGCAGGAATGGAAGTGCGCACGTTTCGGAAAAGCTCCTTTTGAACTTGCTTATCCCGGAGCGGAGGATGTCTTGAACCCGACGACACGCGGCGCTTTGCCCCCGGGTTATGGCATGGTCACCCGCCCTCGACGTAAGCTTCTGGCGAAGAACGCTGGAGGAGTCTAATGAGTCGAACAGTAACAAAGCTTCGCATCGGCTTGGCGGGAATCGGACTGGAAACCTACTGGCCCCAGTTCAATGGCCTTGAAGATCGTCTGCGTGGATATATGGACTTCGTGCAGGGCAAGATAGAAGGCGGCGGACGTACCGTCGTCAACCTGGGCCTGGTCGATAGCTCTTCGAAGGCTCTCACGGCTGGCCATGCATGCCGTCAGCAGGATATCGACATCCTGATTGTGTACATCACGACATACGCCCTGTCCTCGACGATCTTGCCTGTCATCCAGCGCGCAAAAGTTCCCGTTATCCTGCTGAATCTGCAGCCAGAAGCCGCGATCGACTATGTCGGTTTAAACAAAATGACAGACCGAACCGACATGACGGGCGAGTGGCTTGCGTATTGCAGCGCCTGTCCCGTGCCGGAGATCGCCAACGTACTTCGCCGGTTAAGCATTCCTTTTCAGCAGGTAACGGGCATGCTGCACGACGATCCTGTCTGCTGGAACGATCTCGAAAGCTGGCTGGTTGCCGCTGAAATTGAAAAACGACTCAGCCACAGCCGCATGGGTCTGATGGGTCACTACTACAGCGGCATGCTTGACATCGCTACAGACCTTACGCAGGTGAGCGGACGCTTTGGCACGCACCTTGAAATGATTGAGGTCGATCAGTTAAGCGCACTCCGTCGAGACGTTACCCGCAGTCAGACTGGCAGAAAAGTCGATGAGTTCCGCACCTTCTTTCAAGTGGATGAGGACTGCTCGCACGATGAACTGGAGCGCGCCGCGACGACGGCCGTGGCACTGGACACGCTGGTCGCCACCAACGAGCTAGACATGCTCGCCTACTACTACATGGGATCGGGCATCGCGGAGAACGAGAACACCATGAGTTCCATCATCCTTGGCACGTCCATGCTCACCGGCAACGGCGTGCCAGTCGCCGGCGAGTACGAGATTAAGAATGTGCTGGCGATGAAGATCATGGACGAACTTGGCGCGGGCGGCTCATTCACTGAGTACTATGCCATGGATTTCAGCGCCGATCTGGTGCTGATGGGCCATGACGGACCAGGTCACATCAAGATCGCCCAAGGTAGAATTCGCGTGCGTCCCCTGCGCGTATACCACGGTAAAGTGGGGCGCGGGCTTTCCGTAGAGATGACGGTCAAGCACGGTCCTGTGACACTGCTGTCCGTAGTGGAGGATAAAGGCAACGGTTTCTCGTTGCTTGTGGCAGAAGGCGAAAGCGTGCCGGGTCCGATTCTTGAGATCGGCAACACGAACAGCCGATATCGCTTCCCTCTCGGTGCGCGTGGATTCGTGGAGGCATGGAACGCACGCGGCCCGGCGCATCACTGCGCTATTGGCGTGGGTACATGGGCTTCACAACTGCGAAAGGTGGCGGATCTGATGAAGCTTGGTTTCTACCAGGTTTGCTAAAAGAAGAAACAGGGTGACATCATGAACCGCCATGTACTCCTCGAAGTTGAAAAATCGCACGTCACACGCGGAGTTATCGCGGCCGATACAAACGTGTCGTGAAGCTTCGAACGGCTTTCTTTCTGTGCCCTGCTTATCGACGTTGTGATCTCAAGAAGAGGTAAATACGATGCAGCATCATCCACTTCGCATTGTGGCAGCTGCTCTTTCCATCCTGTTGCCCCTGGCCTTGACCGCACAGGAACAGAGCAGCCCCGATCTCAGGATCAACTGGCAGAAGACAATCTTTGATTCGAAGTCCACCCCCACGTTGCAGGTCGTCGTAAATCCGCAGATTCTTCGCGGGTCTAGGATGCACGACGGCAGCTTCGCAGCGCTGAAGGCGCTGGGTGCAGACTATGTACGATACGTACCCTGGCTTCCCTATCCCAGGCAGGCGGTTGCTGAACTGGAGCCGCCCACACCGGACAAAACTTCGTGGGACTTCACATACATCGACCCGGCGCTGGAAGATTTCATGAACGCAACCACCGGCCACTCCGTTGTGATCAACTTCAGCACGATTCCTGCATGGATGTACAAGACCGACAAGCCTGTGGAGTATCCGAAAGACCCAAACCAGGTGTTTTGGGACTATACGAAGGGCACCGAGATGCGCGATCCAACTTACAAGGAAGTCTCGGACTACTATGCACGCCTGTTGAGCTGGTACGAGAAAGGTGGATTCACCGATGAGGTGGGCAAATTCCATAAATCAGATCATCACTACAAGTTCGCTTACTGGGAGGTCCTCAACGAGATCGACTTTGAGCATCACTGGACGCCGCAGGAGTACACGAAGTTCTACGACGCTGTGACGGCGGCCATGCTGAAGGTTGATCCTGATCTGAGATTCATGGCTGTCGCCTCTGCGCATCCGACGACCCACGGCAGCATGTATGAGTATTTCCTGAATTCGGCCAACCACGCGCCCGGCTCGCATCTGGATTTCCTGACCTACCACTTCTATGCGAGTCCACCGGCAAGTGAACCGTTCGATGCCATGCAGTACACCTTCTTCGATCAGGCCGATGGATTTCTGAGTACCACTCGCTACATTGAGCAGATCAAGCATCGCCTGGCGCCCGGCATGAAGACAGACACGAACGAACTCGGCGTGATTCTGCCGGAGGACGGTAAGAGCAACCGCATACCCGGATACAAGGCGACGCCCGAGCCTTCGCTGTACTGGAACCTGGCCGGCGCCTTGTACGCCTATCTGTATATCGAAGAGACGAAGCTCGGCATTGAAGTTGTGGGTGAATCGCAACTGGTGGGTTACCCCACGCAATTCCCAAGCGTCAGCATGATGAACTACAACACGGCGCAACCCAACGCTCGTTATTGGGTGCTGAAACTACTGCACGACAACTTCGGGCCCGGCGACAAGCTGGTCGAAACTAGCGAGCGGAGCAGAGACGTCGAGGCCCAGGCATTCATTACTGCTAAAGGCAGGAAGGTGCTGGTAATCAACAAGACGTCAACAGCAATGGCTGTGGACCTGCCGGAAGGTACAACCCCGGTGAGTGTGAGCTTCGTTGCTCCCTCTACTGGCGACAATGCGGTGGGTAACATTCAGGCTCAAGGCGGCAAGTTACAGCTGCAGCCGTTTGAGGTGGCCGTCGTAAGTGTTCGCTGACGCATACATAGTCAATTCCATGCCTAACTCACCGATCCCTGGTCGGGTCGTCTTCGACCGTTGTTAACGGGCCAGAAAACATGCCGATGCGCTGGGACTTGCAGAACGCACGAACTGGGTTTGAACAAAATCGCCGCCCCCGGAGCAATCCAGTCAGCACCGAATGACAGGGTCAAGTTCATTGAAAGGTCAGCTCCGGGTCAGTAATTTCGTGTTCGTGGGAAGCAAGAGCAGCACTCGAGGGCTGCTATGCCTGCCGTTGTACTTACTGGGTCAGCCGCCAAGGGTCAAGCGCTGTTCGGTTCCGAGAAGATCTCGCTGTGTTGGTTGCCAACGGGGACAGCCACCATCTGTTCTGCTTCATAGGGTCGCAGTAGATCCACTGGCAGCTGTTCCCTGGCCTCGCGCGAGAGCCAGCGGTCGTAATCCTTTGGGTGAAGGATGACCGGCATTCTGGTATGGATGGTTTCCATTAATTCGTTCGGGTCGGTCGTGATGATGGTGTAGCTCTGCAGCCAGTCACCCGTCTCTGGATTCTTCCAGGCTCCCCACAGACCTGCGAACGCGAACGGCCTGGCGTCACCAAGGGCAATCTCGAACTTGGGATTGTTTTTTGGCCGTATCTTGCGCCATTCGAAGAAGCTATCGGCAGGCACAAGGCAGCGATGCGTTGCGAATGCTCGCTTCCACATGCCGGACGAGGCTATTTCTTCTGCCCTCGCATTGAACGTCGTCGGCGGCAACCGTGTACCCGGCTTGTGCCAGCCCGGCACAAAACCCCAGCGAGCGGTCACAAGGTCGCGGGCTCCAGTGTCGCGATTTTCCCGAATGACGGGCTGCACCATCGTCGGCCGGATGTCGTCCTCAGGCAGGATAGGCAGTTCGGTAATCTCACCGTTTACATGGAAGAACTCGGCGATCTGCTGCTTGTCGCTTGTTCGCTTATACCGTCCACACATGACGCTTTTAGGACCAATCGCCGCTAATTCTGGTTATCCGCTGCGCCTAGCAAGGCATCGGCTTAGAACGGGATGTCGTCGTCCGTGATGCCCTCGTTGGCGTAGTCGTTCGAGGGTGCCGCGGAGCGCTGGTCAAAGCTCGCCGTATTGCTGCTTGCCCGGTTGCTGTAGCCGCCCTGCGAACCTGATGCACCAGCATACTGTCCGCCGCCGCCTTCGCTGTTGGCGCGACCGCCCAGCAGCGACAGGTCATTGACAAGGATCTCGGTACGATACTTCTTCTGGCCGCTTTCCTTGTCGTCCCACGAGCGCGTCTGGATTTTGCCTTCGACGAACAGCTGCGAGCCTTTCTTAACGTAGTCGCGTACGATTTCGGCGGTGCGGCCAAAACAGACGAGGTTGTGCCACTCCGTCTTGTCGACCCAGTTGCCCGTCTGGTCCTTCTGCCGGTCCGCTGTTGCCAGCGTGAAGCTCGCGATGACCATGCCTGCCGCCGATGCGCGCATCTCAGGATCTTTTCCGACGTTGCCCAGCAGCATTACCTTGTTTACGCCCTTTGCCATCACCCTGCTCCGTTTACTTTTATGTGAGTCGGAGAATAGCAGATAGCGACCCTGTCCGCTCTTATCCTGAGGCGTACGTTGCACCGGGCGACCGCTCCCGGTAGCATCAGCGTCGATATGGGACTGCAGACAGCTCGCCCGGACTCGATCTCGCCGCAGCAGTTACGCGAGCGCGCGGGCATCGTTTGTGTCGCACTTTCCGGCCCAGAGATGCTGCACCACGCGGCAGCCGGTGCTAAGGAGATCCGATTCGTTGAGTTCCGGCTCGATTCTCTGGCGCGCCCGGCTGATCTCATCATGCAGTTACCCCCATTCCTGAGTGACAACGCACAGGTCACGGCAGTCGCCACCTGCCGTCGCGAGGCGTATGGCGGCGCATTCAAAGGAACGGCGAGCGAGCAGGTCCGCCTCTTGATACAGGCCGCCGAGGCAGGTTGCCTCCTCGTGGACATCGAAGTCGAAACCGCAGAAGAGCTGGGCGCATCCGCGCTTGCGGAGCTTCGACAGGCGGGCGCGGCGGTGATCGTCAGTTGGCACGATTTCGCGGCAACGCCGACGCTCGACCCGGTCTTTCAGCGGATCGCGACGCACTCACCTGACTTCGTCAAGATCGTACCTACCGCGCAGAACCTGCGCGACAGTCTGCGTCTGCTTGATCTGCTTGAGAGTCAGGGACGCAACGGGAACCTGATCGCGATGGCCATGGGGCTGCCGGGCGTGCTGACCCGCGTACTGGGACCACGATTCGGGTCTGCCTTCACCTTTGCGGCACCGGATGTCGGCGAAGGCACCGCGCCCGGCCAAGTCAGTGTGAGTTCTCTGCGCGAGCTCTACCGCATCGAGCAGATCACTCCGAAGACCGCGGTTTACGGCGTTGCAGGCTCACCGATCGGGGCGTCTCTCTCGCCACGCATGCAGAACACCGCGTTTCGCTCCACCGGGATGGACGCGGTGTACCTTCCGCTTGAGACAGACGAGGCAGACGAGCTGCAAACGGTAATTGAACACCTGAACATGCGGGGCCTGAGCGTCACCATGCCGCTCAAGGAACGGGTCTTGCCGCTCCTTAGCTTTCGGGATAGCACGGTCGAGCAGATGGGTGCCTGCAACACGCTTCTGCGCCGGGCGGACGGCACACTAGCGGGCTTCAACACCGATGTAGCCGGCATCGTCGACCCACTTGAACGCGCGATGATACTGAGTGGCAAGCGCGTGCTTGTATTGGGCGCGGGTGGAGCAGCGCGGGCTGCCGTTTTCGGCCTGCGCGAGCGCGGAGCCGAAGTCTTTCTGCTAAACCGCACCCTCGCCCGTGCCGAAGCTCTCGCCGCGGAAGCCAGAGCGCACATCCAGCCGCGCGATACACTCGCCCAGACCCACTTCGACATCCTGATCAACAGCACGCCATACGGCATGCGCGGCAAGACCATCGATCCGCCGATCACGGGTGACGAAATGAACTGCAGCCTGTTCTTCGATCTCGTCTACAACCCGGTGGAGACGCCGCTGGTCCGCCTTGCGCGTGAACGCGGCATCCCGACCATTCCTGGAGTCGCCATGTTCGTGGCGCAAGGAGTTCAGCAGTTCGCCATCTGGACGGAGCAAACCGCGCCCGAGGGAGAGATGCTGCGCGAAGTGTTGGACGCGCTCAGCCCGCCATCGCGCAGCGATTGCTAGACCGGCCTGCGTTATGAGCCGCGCACGACAACCGCACTCATTGCACGCACAGCTACCTGTCCACTGGCAACCGGGTCTGATGGCCCAGGCTTCCATCTTCCGTCCGCACCGACTGCAGCTCTCGCGAAGGTCACGCCGGTGGTGCTGTCGAAGGACGGTCCGGTCAGGCGAGACACTCGAGCGTGGCGGATCATGAGTGGCGAAACATCCACCTGAATGTCGCGCGCGCTTTCACGGTTCACGATCACCGCAGTTTTGACCAGGCCTTGGGAACCGAGTGCGTAAGCGGTCACGTTGGCGCCCCGGGCGTCGATCCGCAATGGGATGACCTGCGAACATGCGGACGCTGCTTCTGCGAAGGCCAGCATGCCGTAATACGGGGCTGCTGCGGTGTTGAGACCATGCTCGTCATCCTGAATGGGCGAGTAGGAACTTACAAAGCCAAGCTGATTTTCTCCGGTCTCGATGTTGACGCCCGCGCATCCGTTCGCGGCCAGCAACAGCATGAAATCCAGCGTCCACAGAGCGCCGACAAGCGTGTCGCTGACTCCCGGCCGTCCGCCTCCATTGAACGAGCTCGCTTCGCACATGCGCCAGGGGACACCGCTGGTCAGCGACGCCTTTCGGAGCCGATCAAGCTCCATCTGTAACCGCGGATCGGGGTGCAGCAGCTGATCGAACGTGCCCTGTTTCTGGCCACCGCGGTAGTAGTGCGTAGTCAGCAGTTGCACGTCGCCACGCGCGTCGGCGGCCATGCGCTCTACCCACTCAACGGAGCTAGCCGTATCCGGTGCGGCAAAGCGGGCGCCCGGCACAGCCTGCAGGATCGCCGAACGCCATCGGGTGTATTCCGCATGATACGTCTCGTAAGTATAAGGAGGCGGGCGCAGCGGGACCGACCCGTTGGCGTAGTTCTCCACCTCGTTACCAAGCTCGAATGCCTGCAGGCTGTTGCCGAAGACTTCCGTCACCGCCTTTGCCTCGACGACGGCATCGTCGAGCGTGTCACGCCCAAGATTCAGGCTCCAGATTGTGGTCCATCCTGTTGCTCTGAGAAACGAGGCGAAGCCTTCAAGGTCGGCTCGCGTCACCACCGTCTCCTTCGCTGTCGCTTTGCTCGTCCCCTGTGCCTGGTAATGGCTGAAGTCGGCCACGATGCCACCGATTCGCAGCACGCCCCCGCCATGAAGATTGCGAATCAGATTCACATAGTGCGTGTTCTCCGTCCGCAGGAGACCGGCCTTCGCGGCAGCGGACTTTTCGTAGCCAAGGCCTATGAAGTCCGGCGGCAAAAGCATGGGACTGCCCGACGCTCTGTTGACCGTCACTTTAGCCGTCTGAGCCGATAAGGCCTGCCCACGAAGGTACAGTGGGGCCAAGCAAGCCTGCAGTGTGCGACGCAGCATTGTCCGGCGACTCAGCAAGTCAACCTCCCATAAGCACAACAGCATCTTTGCAGACTTAGCCGTGGTTGGGCCGAAAAGCGACAACCTACGCCTCACCGCTGACGTTTGGTAGAGTCAAAGCCGTATGCGTTTTCTACGACTTCTGATCGCTCTGCTGGCCATTGGCGGAGCCGTTGTTTCGGTGCTGGCCCTTCGAGTTCACCTGCAGGACCCGAACGCCGCACCGCCCTGCGCTGTAAGCGAACACTGGGACTGCGGTGCGGTGAATCACTCGCGCTTCGCCGTGTTTCCGCCGCGCGGCTTCGATGAAGACATCAACAGCAAGGGCCACCTGCCCGTAGCGATCGCCGGTATCGCGGGATATGTGCTGATCGGGCTGCTCGCACTCTTCCGTCGCGACTTCCTTACGTTCGAGGTTGTGCAAATTGGATTGTTCTTCGCCATGATGCTGACATTTCTTGAGAAGTACGTTCTGGAAAAATGGTGTATTTACTGCGTGTGGTCGCAATGCATTCTGCTGGTGCTGTTTGCGTTGGCTGCATGGAACTTATGGCTCAGCCGCCGTCATACAGCACGTGAAGGTCTGAAGCTCCGCGCGATCTAGGTCATCCAAAGGACAGGATGCCCGCGACACCACAAACCTCTTGTCATCGAATGCGGGTCGCGGCCATCAGCTTTCTGAACCCCGCGCCACTGCTCTGGAATTTTGAGCACGCACCTGAAGCGGCGGAACTGGCCGGTCGCTATGATGTGCGCTACACGCTGCCATCGGCCTGCGCGGCACAGCTTGCGAGCGGAGAAGCGGACCTGGGGCTCGTTCCCATTGCTTCGTTGGCGGCCTTACCCGGAGTCGTTGTTGTTCCTGGATGCACAATCGCCTCGCTGAAGGCCGTGCGGTCGATTCAACTTGTGCTGCGTCCCGGCGTGACTCTCGGACGGATCAAAACCGTAGCCGCAGATGCCGCGTCCCGCTCGTCTGCCGCCTATGTGCGTGTGCTGCTGCAACGGTTCCACAACAACCATCCGCAGTTCCATGAGCATGCGGCAGACCTCACAGCCATGCTGCAAACCAATGATGCCGCTTTGCTGATCGGCGACCCTGCGCTGCTCGCGCTCGAACGGCGCGATTCCACTGGCGAACACGCCGCTTGCACATGGATCGACGTCGCCAAGTGGTGGCACGAGCACACCGGACTGCCCTGGGTTGCAGCTGTGTGGGCGGTAAGGCCGGATGCGCTGGCGCGCTGCGGCATTGCCCCGCGGCAGTTACAGCAGGACTTGGTCGCCTCTCGCGACACGGGGCTCAAACATGTCGAGAACCTCGTCAACGAGTGGCGTCCGAAGCTCGCCCTTCCCGAAGCCACGATCCGCCATTATCTGACGAAGAACATCCATTACACGCTGGATCAGCCATGTCTCGAAGCAATAACTCGCTTTTACGAGCTGGCGGACAGTTGCAGCGTACTGTCTGCATACCGCCTTCGCATGCTCTAGAAGACCGGACTTTTGTCTCTCGTTGAAAATGTCGGCTGCCGAAGAGAGTGCTCTTTGCCGGATCGCGCGACTTAGCGGCAGTGGCGCGCGTCCTAGACAGTACGCATGCTGCTTACCTTTCTCCAGCAAATCACCAAAGCGAACTCTGGATCGAAGCACGCGCCTACAACCGGGCGGCGCATCGTGCGTTACTTCTTCAAGCTGGGTCTCGTCGGATTGCTCCTGATCTGCGCGATCGACTCTTCGCCCATACCGCTGCCCATTCCCGGGTCGAGCGATCTGTTGGTGGTGTTGTTGGCTGCACAGCGGCACGGCTGGTTGCTCGTCACGCTGATCGCAACGATCGGCTCCGTCGTCGGCGCTGCCGCCAGCTATCAGACAGGGGTTGCTGGAGGCCTGCCGCTGGTGAACAAATACGTTCCCTCGCGCTTCCGTGATCGGATCACCCACTGGGCAGAACACCATTCACTGCTGTCGGTAGCGCTGCCTGCGGTTCTGCCGCCACCCGCTCCGCTGATGCCGTTCCTCATTGCTGCGGGTGCGCTGAAAATGCCTAAGCGCCGCTTCTACCTGAGCTTTACGCTGAGCCGATTCGCGCGGCATGCGTTCTACGCGTGGCTTGGTATGCACTACGGCCGCAGGATCATGCCGGTTTACCTGCGATTTGCTGACAAGTACGGTTGGGTATTGCTGGTTATGGTCTGGGGATCGGTGGCCTTCGGAGCCGTTTACGCGGTTCTGAAACTACGTGGGCGCAAGTCGCAGAGAACCCCCGCGAACGCCGGGGCGACCGCCTAGGCAGTCGCTGCGACCCGGTTCTTCGGTGCAAACCTCCGGGCATAGTAACCGGAGACCACCGCAATGGCAGGCACGCCGACCATCGTTGGCCACAGCCATACGTACCACGCATTCCCAAATACCTGTGACAGTGTAACCACGCTGAAGGCCGACCACATCGCGATGTAGCTGCCGATGAAGTTCGCGAGGTGTGTATTCCACCAGAACATCTTTTCTTTCGGCTTGATGATGAAGCTCTTCATCTGCACGAACGCAAGGCGCATCCCAAGCAAACCGAAGATGACGGGAACAACCCTCGGCATCCGCATGATGTCCGGCCGGAACCAACCCAGCAGCGACAGCGCCAGGCTGTTGACAAACGTCACGATGGCGGCGGTCCAGTCAACAGCCTCTGCGTTTCCGCCGCGCGCCAGGTTCTTGAGCTTCAGAACGCGATAGCCGGAGAAGGCCGCGTAAAAGCTGAAGACCGCTACCAGCGCAAGAAAGAGGATCGGACGGAACAGTGCCATTGGTATGGCAGTAGCCGCCACGATACCCATGCACCACAGGTACACCATGCCCCAGCGCCGATGCTGTTTGCCGCCCTTTGCAGTCGCCAGAGCGATCGGCGCGAACACCAGGCCGCCAGTCCCAGCAGAAACATGAACCAGAAGAAACAGTCGCATCCATAGTGGATCGTGTGCCATCGCATCCCTCCTGCGCACATGTCAGCGCTTCTTCAGCATGGCGGGACGGACCTTGTCAGACCAGTGACACTTGTCATCTTTGGGGCAGGCGTCCCGTCAGAACTCCCAGCGAAGCAGGGTCGCGCCCACCGTGAAGCCCGCACCGACACTGGCCAAAAGCACCAGGGAACCCTTCTTCAGCCGACCGTCTTCAAGCGCTGTGCCCATGGCCAGCGGAATCGTGCCGCCTGTCGTGTTGCCGTAACGGTCGATGTTGATGACGACGCGGTCTTCCGGCAGGCCCAGGCGCTCTGCTGTCGCCTTGATGATGCGCATGTTCGCCTGGTGGGGGATGAAGCAGTCAACTTCGGCGCCTGTGACGCCGTTGGCCTGCAGCACGCGCTCGCTCGCCTCCATCATCTTGCGTACAGCAAACTTGTATACCGTCTGCCCATCCTGGCGGATGAAATGCTCGCGATTGGTTACGGTTTCAACGCTCGGTGGGTGCAGGCTGCCACCCGCAGGCATATGCAGCGCAGCGCCGCCGGAACCATCCACCTCGTGCCAGAAGTCGATCAGGCCGACCTCGTCCTCTTCGCAGGGCTCCAGTAGAACGCATCCCGCGCCATCGCCGAACAGGATGCAGGTGGAGCGATCGGTGTAATCCACAATCGCGCTCATCGTGTCCGCGCCGATGACCAGCACCTTCTTATGCGCGCCACTTTCAATGAACTTCGCGCCGACCTGCAGCGAGTACAGAAAGCCCGAGCAGGCCGCTGACAGGTCGAAGCCCCAGGCATTCGTCGCGCCCAGTTTGTTCTGGACGAGGCACGCTGTGGCCGGGAACAGCATGTCCGGAGTAACCGTGCCAACGATGATGCAGTCGATCTCGCCAGGATTGACACCGCTCTTGCGCAGGCAGTCCTTCGCTGCTTCCGTTGCCATGTCGCTGGTCGCCTGCCCCGGGTCTACCATGTGGCGCTCGCGAATGCCGGTGCGCTCCAGGATCCACTGGTCGTTCGTGTCGACCATCTTTTCAAGGTCCGCGTTGGTCAGCAGGCGGGGCGGAACATAGGTGCCAACGCATGAAATCTTCGCTCGAACAGCAACACGCGGCTTCAACTGCAGACTCAACATTCTCCTCCGCGCCATCCTGTTCGGCGCATGAACATCCCTGATGAGCATACCGCCTCAGGGCTTCGACTCAAGGATGCGTCCGCATTCGGACACAAAGGGGCCCGTCACTCGGCAGCGAAGCAGATTCCTCTTTTCGGTCGGGACGACAGTGGCGGGGTGAAGCTGAGTGGGAAAAGAAAAGCGCCGGGTGACCCACTGCGCACTCAAGAGCTCGCTACCGTTGCTTCCTTCCGGACCTGGCGGGGTTTGCAAGAGTGAGTCGCGTAGGACCCGGCACTGGTTGAGTCTACCATTGCCCTTCCGTCAGGTACGCTGTTGAGCATGCTTCGTGTCGCCACACTGACGTTTGTTCTCCTGTGCGCCATTGGAGCGCAGGCGGCGGACGTGATCGTACTGGTGAAGCCTGGCGCCAGCCTGAATGGGCCGAGTGAGTTCCCCACCATTCAAAACGCGATTGATCATGCGCCGCAGCCTGCGGATGGCGGTCGCGTCGTACTGCGCATCACCCCCGGTGTGTACAAAGAACGGCTCTGGATTCCTCGAAACCGGCCGCGCATGACGTTGCTCGGCCTGGGCAACGATCCGTCAGAAACCGTGATCACGAGCGATCACTACGCGGCGATTTCGGGTGGCACGTTCTTCACAGAAACCGTCGAAATCAATGGCGATGACTTTGAAGCGGACAACGTTACTTTTGCCAACACAGCGGGCCGTGTAGGACAGGCGTTGGCTGTCTCCGTCCTGAGCGATCGCGCGATCTTCAAGCACTGCCGCTTCCTCGGCAACCAGGACACGCTTTTTGCCAATTGGGGCCGCCAATACTACTTAGACAGCTACGTCGAAGGCACCGTCGATTACGTCTTCGGCAACGCTGCGGCGGTGTTCGAGCGGGTGGAGTTTCATACGCTGGCGCCCGGCTTCATCACGGCGCAGAGCCGTCTCAGTTCAGCAGAGCGGACGGGGTTCATCATCCGGAACAGCCGCTTGACGTTTACAGCCGAGGCCGCCGCAGGCAAGGGAGTGGCGCTGGGCAGGCCGTGGCGGCCCTTTTCGCGCGTCGTGTTCCTGAACACGTGGATCGATGCGGGTCTTGTGCCGGCAGGCTTCGTCGACTGGAGCAGCACATCGAACATGGCAGACACGTTCTACGCCGAAGTGAACTCAGCCGGGCCCGGGGCTAATCCCGCAGGCCGATCTGCCGCTATGAAGCACCCTTCGCCACTGCAGCTTCAGTCTTTCGCGACGCGGGAGTTCCTGGGCGGCAATGACGCCT
Organism: Terriglobus sp.; assembly: GCA_965199365.1. Taxonomy (GTDB): domain Bacteria; phylum Acidobacteriota; class Terriglobia; order Terriglobales; family Acidobacteriaceae; genus Terriglobus. Next base: position 545,366 of record CBDARC010000001.1, read on the forward strand.
GGAATCCTGAGGCAGAAGCAGCCCGGCTGCCGTAAAACAGCCGAAAGTACGGTAGTCTAGGGGTTGTGACTCCCGCCGTCCTCGACAAGCCGCAGGGCCTCGAATCGCAGCCAATCGTCCCCGCCGCGACGGCCATGCCGGCGCGCCCGCGCATCGGCTTCGTCTCGCTTGGCTGCCCCAAAAACCTCGTCGACAGCGAAGTCATGATGGGCATGGTGCACCACGCCGGCGCAGAACTGACGCCCGATGCAGAGGACGCCGACATCATCGTCGTCAACACCTGCAGCTTCATCGACAGCGCCAAGCAGGAGAGCGTCAACACCATTCTGGAGATGGCCGCGCACAAGACCGATGGCCGCGCCCGCAAGCTGATTGTGACCGGCTGCCTGGTGGAGCGCTACCGCGACGAGATCCGCAAGAACATCCCGGAAGTCGATGCGGTGCTCGGCACCGGCGAACTCGACGGCATCCTGCTTGCTGCGGGACTTACGCCCAAGCCGGTCCCGAACACTTCTCCCTTCAACATCCTGACAAGCTCGCCAGGTCAGCAGGGCGCTCGAGCGCTTCCTTCCGGCGAACACACGCACGCGCACCTGGAACTCGGTGGCGCAGCAGCACTCGAAGTCGAGGTTGCAGAAGGCAATCTGTCCGCCGCGACGCTTGTGGAATCCACGCTGATCGACCGTGCCAGCTCTGCCGTCCGCAAGCACTCGCAGATGGACGTGCCGGAGCAGACATCTCGCCCCGAAGGCGACCTGCGGGAGCAGCAGGGCCGATTCAGCCGCGACGCATGGGACGGCGCGACCGCTGCCCTGCCCAGCTACCTGTACAGCGACGACACGCCGCGCATCCTCACCACGCCGCGCGCCTCCGCATACATCAAGATCGCCGAGGGCTGCGATCATCCCTGCGGCTTCTGCATCATCCCGCAGCTGCGCGGCAAGTTCCGCTCGCGCCGCATCTCGTCCATCCTGAACGAGGCGGAAAACCTGATGCGGCAGGGCGTCCGCGAGTTCACACTCATCGGCCAGGACACGACCTGCTACGGCGAAGACCTCGGCATGCGCGATGGCCTCGCCATGCTGCTCGAAGCACTGGCAACGCTGAACGTCGAGGGGATCGGCCCGATCAAATGGCTGCGCTTCCTCTACGCGTACCCGAACAAGGTCACGACGAAGCTGCTCGAGACCATGGCCGCGCATGACAATATTGCCAAGTACCTCGACGTGCCGCTCCAGCACGCGTCACCCACGGTGCTCAAGCGCATGAAGCGCGGCGGCTCCGGGGCCATCTTCCTGAAGATGATCGACAAGGCTCGCACCATTGTTCCCGGCATTGCGATCCGCACAGCGTTTATCGTTGGCTTTCCGGGTGAAACCGACGCGGAGTTCGAGGAGCTCGAGAGCTTCATCCGCGAGGCAAAAATCGACTGGCTTGGCGTCTTCAGCTACTCCGACGAAGAGGGCTCGGCAGCGTTCGACCTCGGCGAAAAAGTTCCGAAGCGCACCATCGAGGCACGCCGTCGCAGGCTGATGCGCACGCAACTCAAGATCAGCGCCAAGGCGCGAGCAGCGCAGGTTGGCCGCGAGGTCGAAGTGCTGATCGAAGGTCCGTCGGAAGAGACCGATCTGCTGTGGCAGGGCCGCACCATGCAGCAGGCGCCTGAAATCGACGGCCACGTGCTCATCAACGACTTCGGCGACCGCGAAGCGCTCGTTCCCGGTACCTTTTACCGCGTGCAAATCACCGAAGCGCACGACTACGACGTGGTTGCTAAGATTCTCGACTAACACTTTCTGGAGAGACCCACACATGGCAACACCAGCAGACGCAGACATCATTCTGAAGCTCTACGACCTTCGCCGCGAAGAAGTCATGCGCAAGGCACGCAACTACGTGGGCATGGAGTGGTGGCCGGCGACCGTCGACGAGTTCAAGGAGATCCACAAGCCGACGAACCCGAACAACGCCTATTGGCGGCAGGTTGTCAGCTTCTGGGAAGGAATGGCGCAACTGCCGCTGCACGGCGCTGTGGACGCTGAACTGTACCTGGCAACACAGGGCGAATCCCTGTTCATCCGCGCCAAGTTTGCAGAGCTTTCAGAAGAAGCAACCGGTAACCCGTTCATGCCCAACACCAAGAAGCTGGTCGATCGCAGCGAGAAAACCATAGCGCAGTACGAGGGCATGGTGAAGAACCTGTCCGCGCGCCGCGCACAGATGACGGCAGGCAGAGCAAGCGCGTAAGTAGAAACATGGCAACCCTGCCCAATCCGAAGTTCCGCGATGGAGCCGCGCTGCTGCTGGCAGGCACGCTGAAGACGTATGCTCACGCAGACGCTCCAAAGCAGATCCCTCTGCAGTGGGGCGACTTCTTCGCGCTGGATGTGCCGGAGATCCACACGGCTGAGGTGACCTACGGCGTGCTCGTACGGTCGGACGCGGAGACGATGGACTACATGGTCGCGATCGCGGTGCCTGGTTTCGACGGCGTGAACGCACCTCATCGCGAAACCATCCCGGCGTCGCACTATGCGGTCTTCCCCATCGATGGCGCGGCGCAGATTCAGCAGATGTGGGCCGACATCTACATGCACTGGCTGCCGAAGTCCGGACGATCGCTTGCTGCAACACCTGCTTTCGAACGCTACGACGGGCGCTTCGATCCTGAGACCTCCAGCGGCCTCTTCGAGATCTGGATTCCAATAGAACCTGCGAGATAGAAAGAGATGTCGACCCAGACCATTCCCTGCCCCATCTGCAAGAAACCCGCGACCCTCGGCGACGAGGACTTCCCGTTCTGCAGCGATCGTTGCCGCCTGATCGATCTTGGCAAGTGGGCCAGCGGCGACTACAAGATCACGTCGCCTGTTCTTGATCCCGATCTGCTCGAAGACCTGGAACGCGAAGGCAATCGGCGAAACGACGACCAGTGGTAAAGAAGACTCTGTGGGCCTGGGCCGTCGGCACGTTCTTCGGCGCAGGCTTCCTGAAGCCTGGCCCCGGAACCTACGGGTCCATTGCTGCAACGCTGGTGTGGTTTGTCGTGGCGCGCCATTTGCCATTTCACTTGCTGCCGTGGATCACGCTCTGCATGGCTGCGGCAGCAACTGCTGTCGGCATTCCAGCAGCAACACGCGTGGCCCGCGAAAGCGGCCGCAAAGACCCGCAGATCGTCGTGATCGACGAGGTCGCGGGCCAGTGGCTTGCGCTGACGCTGTGCCTGCCGCAAATGCCGTTCGCGATCCTGGGATTGATCGCGTTTCGCGTCTTCGACATTTGGAAACCGTGGCCAGTTCGCCGACTTGAGCACCTGCCAGAGGGCACGGGCATCGTGGTCGATGACCTCGCCGCGGGTGTTTACGCACTGATCCTGCAAGTCGTGTTGCAGCAGGTGTTCCTGGCACAGTGGCTCGCGCGGCATGGCGTGCGTCCTCACTGAGGGTCGGTCAGTTGCACCGCGCCGAGTGTGAAGCATAGGCTTGCACTATGGCCCTCCTCGATCACCTGCGCGCCGATCCGCTTGCACCGCACCTTGTCTCACTGCATCCCGCGGCTGCCATGCCAGATGGCGTGATCGATATCCGAGGCGAGCGCCTGGCCGGGGCGCTACGTCCGACAGCCCTGGTTGGCGACACGCCTGCATCGCTTGCGTTCACCTCCGGTGGTCGAGTGACGATTCGCGTGCCAGACGGAGCCATCTCCGGCGGCGTGGTGTTGAGCGTCGGCGAGCACCGCTCCAATCCGCTTCCGCTGCATGTTGCCGTGCCACTGGCCGAGAACCTGCACCCGATTGCCAATCCCGCGGTGGATGGCGAGGGCAACCTGTATGCGACGTTCTCCGGCTCGCGCGGGCAGGAAGTGCCGGTCTCGATCTTCCGCGTCGATCGCGACTTCCAGATGCGACCGTTCGTTCGCGGACTGCAGAATGCCAGCGGGCTGGCCTTTGGTCCGGATGGCTATCTGTACTGCTCGTCGCGTGCTGAAGGCACCGTGTATCGCATCGGCAAAGACGGCGCGATGTCGCAGTGGGCTGAAGGCATGGGCATCGCGACCGGCCTCGCGTTTGACGACGAGGGAAACCTCTATGTCGGCGACCGCAGCGGCACCATATTCAAGCTGAACACACAGGGAGCGGTCTTCGTCTTCGCCACGCTGGAGCCGTCCGTTTCCGCGTACCATCTTGCCTTCAACGACGAGGGCACGCTGCTCGTCACGGGTCCAACGACCAGCAGCAACGAGGCAATCCACGCTGTTTCGCCGGAGGGCGAGGTGAGCACGTGGTATCGCGGGCTGGGCCGTCCGCAGGGTCTAGCGGTAGACACGTACGGCAATGTGTACGTCGCTGCATCGCTGCACGGAGAGCGCGGCATCATCCGTATTACGCCTAAAAAACAGGCGGCTGTTGCGGTAAGCGGCAGCGGTCTTGTGGGACTCGCATTTACCGAGGATGGCGCGGCTGCACTTGCTACGAACAGCGCGCTTTACAGCGTAGACATGCAGGCGGAAGGGCGTCTGAGCCGATGAAGGCGCACTCGGCATCCTAACGACATCATGATCGCTGAAATTATCGCTGTCGGCAGCGAGATGCTGACGCCGTACCGGCAGGACACTAACTCACTTGCACTCACGGCCGAGTTGAACCGGCTTGGGGTCGAAGTCGCCTTCAAAACCATTCTTGGCGACTCGCTGTCGCAGCTTACGGATGTCGCGAGGATCGCGCTGAGCCGCGCCGATATCGTGCTCTTCTCCGGTGGCCTTGGACCAACTGAGGACGACCTGACGCGTGAGGCGGTTGCTGCTGCGCTGGGCGTGGGCATGAGGCGCGACGAAGCGGTGGTCGAAGCCTTGAAGCAGCGCTTTGCCAGACGCGGCATCGCGATTCGCGAAATCAACTTCAAGCAGGGCGATGTCATCGACGGCGCGGAGCTGCTGCCCAACAGCAACGGCACCGCGCCGGGCCAGTGGATCGCGACGGAATACAACGGCAAGCCGCGTTACATCGCGCTGCTGCCCGGACCGCCGAAGGAACTGACGGCGCTGTACACGGAGCAGGTGCGTCCGAGGCTTGCGAGCGTCGTGCCGCAGCAGTTCATCGCGACCGGGCAGTTGCGTATGGCCGTGGTGCCTGAGAGCGAAGTGGACGCGCGCACCTCGCCGATCTACGGCTCGTTCCCCGATGTGCAGACCACGATCCTGAGCACACAGGGCGAGATTCAGCTGCACTTCCTGTGCGCGAAGCCGACGCTGGAGGAAGCGCAGCAGCGCGTGGACAATGTGCTCGCGCGATGTGAGCACGAGATGATTGACTTCGTCTTTTCCGCACACGGCGAGTCGCTCGAGCAAGTCGTCCTGCTGATGCTTGGCATGCGCAACCTGACACTTGCAACTGCCGAAAGCTGCACCGGCGGACTGATCGCTCAGCGGCTGACGAACATACCCGGATCGTCGCGGTCGTTTCTTGGCGGAGCCGTCGTGTATGCCGATGCTTTGAAGACCGCCTTCGCGGATGTGCCGAAGGAAATGATCCAGCAGCATGGCGCGGTGAGCGAGCCCGTTGCGGGCGCACTTGCCGAAGGCATCCGCAAGCGTACCGGCGCGGATATCGGCATCGGCGTGACCGGCATCGCCGGTCCTGGCGGAGCGACGCTCAACAAGCCAGTCGGTCGCGTTTACCTCGCGCTGTGCGATGTGGCAGGCACAGAGACGCGCGAGTTGAACCTCATGGGCGACCGCGAACGCGTGCGCTGGTTCGCCTCGCAACATGCGCTGGTCATGCTACGACAGCGGCTGGTTTGAAGCTTTCAATCTGAATGAGCGATTCACCGCACTGGCGCTGTTAGACTCAAGTCCGTTATGACTCCGCTCGTCCTATGGATCGTCACTCTTGCTGTCGCTTACCTTATCGGATCCATTCCGACCGGCTATCTGCTGATTCGCGTCTTCCACCAACAGGACGTTCGCGAGACAGGTTCGGGCAATATCGGCGCAACCAATGTCGCGCGCACGGGCGGCACGGCGCTGGGCGTTGCGACGCTGCTGCTTGATGTGCTGAAGGGCGTGCTCGCCGTCGTGTTCGCGCAGCACATGGCGCAATGGTCCGGTTTTCCGAACGGCTATGAACTTGAGGCCGTCGCAGGTCTGTTTGCCGTGCTTGGCCACATCTTCTCGGTCTGGCTGAGGTTCGAAGGCGGCAAGGGCGTGGCGACTGCGCTCGGCGTGTTCTTTGCCATGATGCCGCTGACGGCGCTCACCGCGGTCATCATCTTCGGCGTTGTTTTCGCGATCACTCGTTACGTCTCGCTGGCATCGATCATTGCTGCGGCCTGCCTTGGCATCATGTCGGTGATCTTCGATACGCGCCGCCAACTTGTTGTGGATATTGTCTACCTTGCTCTGCCCATCGTCGTCATCGCGAAACATCACGGCAACATCAGCCGCCTGATGTCGCGCACTGAGCCGAAGTTTGGAGTCAAGCCCGCAGCATGAGCCGCATTGCAGTCCTTGGCGCCGGTGCCTGGGGAACAGCGCTCGCGCTGTCGCTTTCGCGGCAGGGGCGACATGCCGTTTCGCTGTGGGCTCATTCTCCCGCGCATGCCGCAGCGATGCAGCGAACACGCGAGAACCAACAGTTCCTGCCCGGCTTTGCGCTTCCAGCCGACCTGCAGTTTATCCGCTCGTTGCAGGATGCTGCGGCTTCAGCTGATGTGCTGCTCACCGTTATTCCGTCGGAGTACTTCGGCGAAACAGCCGCTGCACTTGCTCCGCATCTGCGATCGAACCACATCATCGTTTCGGCTGCGAAAGGTATCGAGGACGGCAGCTTTCGCCGCATGAGCGAAGTGGTAGCGGATTTGTCACCGGTATGTTTCGCCACACTCGGCGGCCCGTCGTTTGCGCGCGAAGTTGCCGCTGCACTGCCGACAGCGATTACCCTGGCGACAAAAGACCAGGCCGTTGCGAGACAGCTGCAAAGCTTTTTTTCATCAGAATCGCTGCGCGTCTACACCAACGATGATGTCGTCGGTGTCGAGCTTGGAGGCGCGCTGAAGAACGTGATCGCGCTCGCTGCCGGCGTTGTTGCCGGACTTGACCTTGGGTCGAACGCTTCTGCCGCACTGATCACGCGCGGCATGGCCGAGATCACCCGGCTTGCCGTCGCATGCGGTGCGCGACCAGAGACGATGGCTGGCCTCGCAGGCTATGGCGATCTGGTGCTCACGTGTACCGGTTCGCAATCGCGCAACCGCACAGTTGGTGTCGAGCTTGGACGCGGGCGCGCTCTGCAGGACATCCTCGCCGACCTGAACGGCAAAGTAGCGGAAGGCGTGCGCTGCACCTCTGCGGCGCTCGGATTGGCCGCGCGCCATGGGATCGAGATGCCGATCACCTACGAGATGCAAGCAATCCTGCATGGAAGGCGCTCACCCCGAGACGCGATCCGCGCATTGATGACACGACCGGGAAGAGATGAATAAGGTACTCCCCCCCCCGACTGTTCCAAAGTATTCATTCTTCGGGGTTTGCCAGAGTAGGCTCGCAAAGTCCTCATTCTAAAGCTGCTTACGTTCAAGTTCCTGATCCCATTGCACTTACCTGGAGCCAAACAGCGAGGTTCTCCACCTTTATGCGCCTCGGTTTAACTGAAAGCCGTCGGAGGGCAGACGCCCATAGGTACCGATCAGGCGTTCGGGGCACGGCTGCCAGGCACGGCGCGCATCGTGCAAGATAGGGTCGCCGAGACGAGCCATTGCCAACGAACTTTGCTGCGAACCGAAGCTGGTTTAGCTACTTCCGTGCTTCGCGGGGCGCGACGGCTTGGCAGCAATTACGGGCGGCCGGACGTAGACTGGGGTGATGCCGATCTCGTTCTTTAATCGATCTGAGGACAAGCCGCGGAAGCCTAGTTTCTTCGAGCGCGTGCGCCAGGCGGTCACCGGGGAATCTGCCGCGCCCGCGCCGGAGCCGTCGGCGGCTACTTCAGCCGAGACTGCCATCACCGACGAGGCATTTGCTCCGCAGACTGCATTCGAGTTGCTGGAGCGCGAGGGTATCGGCCAGCTGCCGCTTGCCGAACCAGCGACTGAAACCGCGGATGCCCTGAGCCGGGCTGCGGACGATGTTGTTGCCCGTGAACTTGGCCCTGACGCGGTAACGCCGGGCGGCTCGACGCGCGCGACCGGAGCGCCGGCGGAGGAGCGCAACGAATTCGGTCTTCGTCCCATGACTTCTTCGTTCTCGTTCGGTGGCTATGCCACGGCTGAGGAAGAGGATGCCAGTTTTCTGGGCAAGATGCGCGATGCAGTCAGCCGCACGCGCGATCAGCTGGGCGCATCGCTGGATTCGGTGCTGGCGCTCGGCCGCACCGTCGATGAAGACACGCTGGACGACCTGGAGGCGGTACTGCTGACGGCCGACCTGGGTTCGACCACGACGCAAGAAGTGATACGCAACCTGCGCACGCGTGCGCTGCGGCAGAAGGCGACGACCAGCGAGCTCAAGGTGATGTTGAAGGAAGAGCTGCGCGCCATCCTCGACTCGGTCGATCAGCCCGCAAGCCATCCCGCGCATCCGCCGGAAGTGATCATGATGGTCGGCGTTAACGGCACCGGCAAGACCACCACCAGCGGCAAGCTGGCCGCGCTGTACGGCACGCACGGCCGCCGTGCGCTGCTATGCGCTGCGGACACCTTTCGCGCCGCCGCCATTGAGCAGCTTGAGGTTTGGGCAAAACGCTCGAACGTCGACATCATCAAGACGAAGCAGGGCGGCGATCCCTCGGCCGCGCTGTACGATTCACTGACCGCCGGCAAGGCGCGCGGAGTGGACATCGTCATCGTCGACACGGCGGGCCGCCTGCACAACAAGTCCGGCCTGATGGCTGAGTTGGACAAGATGCGGCGCACCGCGGCGAAGCTGGTACCGGGCGCTCCACACCAGGTGTTCCTGGTGATCGACGCGACCACGGGTCAGAACGGCATGCAGCAGGCGCGGTTGTTTACCGAGAGCGCGGGCGTTACCGGCATTGTGTTGACCAAGCTCGATGGCACGGCCAAGGGCGGCATCGTCATCGCGATCGCACGGGAGTTGAAGCTGCCGGTCGTCTTTGCGGGTGTGGGCGAGAAGATGGAAGATATCGTGCCGTTCGATTCCGATGCGTTTCTTGATTCGCTACTGGGTGTCTAGGGTTCGCTGGTGCTCCTGGGTTCCAATCACTCATCGCCTCGTTGTCATAAGGCAGCGCAGTGAGGGATGCTTCTGTTCGTTTGCCACTCCAAGCAGAGAGCTCTGCTTTACCCAGACCGGCGACCCTCTTGGAGTGAAAGCAAATTACTCCGCTTCGACACGGATGACCCAAGGTAGTTTGCCGGATGACAGAAGTAGAAGTTCTGGCGTGGAACGCTAAGCGGGAATCCAGGATTCACCCGCAGCGCAGAGCGAGATGACAGAATGGAGTATGTGGCCGGTGGGTTCTGCACGGGAGATCATCCATGGAAGCGAACGAGATCAACGAGTTTGTCGAAGGCCTTGAAAAAGGCGCCGAAGCGCACCAATATGCCGTCTCGTTCAGCATCAGTCTGCTTGCGGTACTGGTAGCGCTGGCTACGGTGCTTTCCCATCGCGCGCACACCGAAGCCGTGCTGCAGCAGGCGCGCGCCACGGACGAGTGGAACCTGTACCAGGCAAAGAAGATCCGGCAGAGCAACATCTCCACCACGAGTGACCTGCTCCGCGTGCTTGCTCCCGGCAATGCCGCAGCCGCCGCGACACTCGACGATTACAAGAAGCACACCGCCAAGTGGGATGACGACCTCAAGGAGAGCGACGAGAAGGCTCGTGACCTGGAGGCGGACGTGATCAAGGCCGAGCACAAGGCCAGCCGCTTTGATTCGGGCGAGGCATTGCTGCAGATTGCGGTGGTGCTGGCGTCGGTGACGCTGCTGACGCGGCAGCGGGTGTATTGGCTGTTCGGCCTGCTGGTGGGTGCCGGCGGCTTGGTGTTTGCAGCTCTTGGGCTGCTGGTGAAGTAAGGCGCCTGGCGTGTTGTTGCAGCAAGGGTGTCCCACATTTCGATTCTGAGAAGCGGGACAGGCCCGCCATGAACGTCGTGATCCCATGTCTGAAATCGAGACGTGGGGCACCCACTCATAACTCTCCCAATCACACCTGCAACTGTGCGCATCTGATTGCGTGATGCCCTTCACTGTCACGGACACCGCCCACATGCAGCGCGCGCTGGAACTTGCGAAGGCGACACTGGGGCTGGCCTCGCCAAATCCGCAAGTGGGCTGCGTGCTGGCGCATGAGAACGTCGTCGTAGGTGAGGGTGCGCATCGCTATGACCTGCGAGACCATGCGGAAGTAGCCGCGCTGAAGCAGGCCGGCGAGCAGGCTCGCGGCGCAACCGCTTACGTGACGCTGGAGCCATGCTCTCACCACGGCCGCACCGGGCCCTGCGCCAATGCGCTGCTGGACGCAGGCGTTGCGCGGGTGGTAGCAGCGACGCTTGATCCGAATCCTCTGGTGGCAGGTCGCGGCATGGCCATTCTGCAGAACGGCGGGGTGGTTGCCGAAGACGGCCTGTTGCAGGCAGAGGCGCGCGCGATGAACGATGCGTTCGCGCGCTACATCCTTACGGGCATGCCGTTGGTCACGTTGAAGTCAGCGCTGTCGGTCGATGGCATGCTGGCGCCGCTGCCGATACAGCGCACGGCGGGCGCGCCCTTTTGGCTGACCGGGACCGCGGCACGCGAAGAGGTGCATCGCTTCCGTCATGCGAACGACGCAATCCTGACGGGTATTGGGACGGTGCTGGCGGACGACCCGCTGATGACGGATCGCAGCAACCTGCAGCGCAGGCGGCGCCTGATGCGGGTTGTTCTGGATACGCAATGCCGCATGCCGCTGTCGTCGCGGCTGGTTGAAAGCGCCAACGAGGACCTCATTGTGTTCTGCGCGCGGACCGCTCCGAACGACCGCCAGCGTGCACTGCGGCAGCGCGGTGTCGTGGTGGAACCGATGCCTCTACTGACTCCCGCCGAACGCGGCACGGGTGACCGGAAAGCTGAGCTTGATCTGCGCGCGGTGCTGAAGCGGCTGGGCGAGCTGGAGTTGCTCTCTGTGCTGCTGGAGAGCGGACCAGGGTTGAATGAGGCGTTCCTGACAGCCGGTTTGGTGGACAAGGTTGTGCTGTTCTTTTCGGAGACGGAGCTTGGGGCGGATGCCATTCCCTTTGCCGCGAGTGGGCAGTCGCCATTCACGCTGATTGAGCAGATGACGAACCTGGACCGCTGCGATTTTCTGAGCGAAGGGTCAGAAGGCCGTGCACGGCAGCTTGACGCGTGCGTGCGCGGGACGCTGCATGACCCATGGGCCGAGACGTTTGCGTTGACGCCGACTCCGGCAGCTTGAGCGGCATGTGGGTGCCCCATGTCTCGCATTTGAGGCATGGGTCTTTCCTCAACGCCTAGCGAGAACCCATGTCTCGGAAGCGAGACATGGGGCACCCAATCTTCGGCGTCTTTAGAATGGACTTATGTTTACTGGATTGATTGCCGAGACCGGCGAGATCGTGTCGTTCGAGAGGAAGAGTGGAGCGGCGCGGCTCCGGGTTACTGCTCCAACGTTGGCGCGGTCGCTCGCGACGGGAGACTCGATTGCCGTTTCCGGCGTGTGCCTGACGGCGCTTGCAATTACGGATAGCGGTTTCGAAGCCGATCTGCTGGACGAGACGTTGAAGCGCACTTCGCTCGGTTCGCTTGCGCCGGGCAGCAGCGTGAACCTGGAGCTGCCGACGCCCGCCGGCACGCCGCTTGGCGGCCACGTGGTGCAGGGGCACGTCGATGGCGTAGGACGGTTCACTTCATTGACCGCCGTCACCATGGGCGCGCCGGAAGAGACGGACTGGCTGCTGCGGTTGTCCGCACCCGCGCCGCTGGCGAAGTACATCGTTGAGAAGGGCTCGCTGAGCGTGAACGGCATTTCGCTGACGGTTGCTGCGGTAGAAGCGGGTGCGGGCGGCGTGGCAGACGTCACCATCGCCATCATTCCGCACACCTACGCTGCGACGAACCTGCACACGCTGCAGCCGGGCGATCCTGTAAATCTTGAGGTGGACGTGCTGGCGAAGTACGCCGAGCAGCGCGCGCGGGTCGCGCCGGAGACGATCACGGAAGCTTCGCTGATCGCGATGGGCTACTAGGTTTCGCCGTCATCCTGAGCGAACGCGTAGGATCCCGAGGACGCTTTAGCGAGACGCGCCTTGAGGCTTTCTGCTTGCTTATTCCCGGCTGAAAGCTGCATCCGGCTGTGGCGAACGCGGATGCGTTGGGAATCCTTCGCTTTGCTCAGGATGACGGGCTTGTCAGACGACGGCGGGCAGTTCGAGCTGCTCGGCTGCGGGTTGATCGACATACGGGTGGAAGTGGGCTCGGCAGCGGGCTTCGTACAGGCCGGCGGCGCCCACCACGACTAGCTCCTGCGATGCGCCGAGCCGCTGGGTATGGATGGCGGGCTGACCGCAGGTCATGCAGACCGCGTTCAGCTTGGTGACACGATCGGCAAGCGCCATGAGCGCGGGCACGGGGCCGAACGGTTCGTTGGCAAACGTTGTGTCGAGACCGGCGAGGATGACGCGTTTGCCGAGGTGAACCAATTCCATGGTGAGCGCCAGGATGCCTTCGTCGAAGAACTGCACTTCGTCGACGCCGATGACTTCTACCGCGTCGATGAGGCCGGTTTCGAAGAGTTCTTCGCGCAGGCGGCTTGCGTTGGGGGTGACGACGGCTGCCTCGTGTGTCTGCTCGGAGTGCGAGGCGATCGCGGTGCGGTGATAGCGGAGATCGATGTCGGGCTTGAAGCAGCCGACGCGCTGGCGCGCGATGCGTGCACGCTTCAGGCGGCGGATCAGTTCTTCGCTCTTGCCGGAGAACATGGGGCCGGTGATGACTTCGAGCACGCCTGGGGCCGGGCACTCGTTTGTGAGTTGGTGCATTCGGGTATGGTAACGGCTTCGGTGTTGTGGAGGGCGCGCTTGTCGCTGCCGAAAGTGTGCGGGTGCTACCTTGTCTTCCCGCAGCGCAGCGGGATGATAGAGGCGAGTGCGTGCTTGACGTTCAGGAACAACGAGAGCAGCGGCTACTTCGTGGTGTGGATCTTGACAGCCATGTATCGGATGGTGGTGCCGGGCGCGAGGATGACCTGATGCGCTACCTGCGGCTCGATACGGATGATGTCGCCCGCGCGGAAGGGCTGCTTTGTGCCGCCTTTGACGCCGTCGCCGCGGATCTCTCCCGGTGCCGTTTCTTTGCCGTTGATGATCTGGCCGCCGGTGATGATTTCGGCGCTGCCCTCAACGCCGATCAGCACGTCCGCGTCGTCATGGTGCCACTCACCCTGGCCGCTTTTCACGCGGACGGCCATCTGGATGTTGCCGTCCGGGCGGGTCAGAAGGATCTCTGAGCCGACACCAGCCGGATTGGCGGGTGCCTTCGCTAGCAGCTCTTTCGCCTTCGCATTCAGCGCAGTGTGATCGAGCATCTGGGACGGCGGAATGGTCTGTGCGAGCAGAGGCATGCTGCCCACGAGTGTGACGAGCGCGATGGTACGAAACATGCAAAGCTCCTTGCTCATTTGCTGAACTACTTCGCGTCCTTCGGCAGTGGCTGCCAGAGCTCCACGCGGTTGCCTTCTAGATCGGTGATCCACGCGAACCGACCGTAGCTGTAGTCGTCGCGTTTGGGGTCGATGGTGACGCCGGCGGCTGCTAGATTCTTCAGCAGGCCGTCGAGATCGTCCACGCGGTAGTTGATCATGACGGCCTGGTGGCTGCCCTTGCCGAAGTAGTCGGTGGTATCGGGAAAAGCGCTCCACGCGGTCATGCCGGTGCCGGGCGGCACTTCGTCGGTCCATGCAAAGCTGCTGCCGTAGGCCGTTACGGGCAGGCCCAGGTGCTGGTGGTACCACTCGGTGAGCGCCTTGGGATCGTGCGCCCGGATGAAGACGCCGCCAATACCTGTGACTCGTGCCATTAACGCACCTCCTGTGCGATCGGTTCGACGACCACGGCGGTGCCATAAGCCAGCACCTCTGTGACGCCCTGCATGACTTCGTTGGCGTCGTAGCGGAACGAAACAACGGCGTTCGCGCCGTGATCTTCTGCGTGCTGCAACATGCGTTGAAACGCTTCTTCGCGGGTCTTCTCGCACAGTGTAGTGAATAGCGTGATATCGCCGCCAACCAGCGTCTGCAGGCTGGCACCAATCGTTCCGAAAACAGAGCGCGACCGCACCACGATGCCGCGCACGATACCGATGTTGCGGGCGATACGATGGCCCGGCAGTTCAAGCGCAGATGTGACGAGACTCGGATGAAGCGGCATGCGCGTGTCTCCTGAAGGATGGGGATCAGTGTACTGCACGGCCATGGTAGGTTAGGGCTGATGAAGGTTTCGCTTACAGGGGGCGGTGCCCGGAATGGTGGCATCGCGCTGGCGCTGGCCAGCATTGCGCTGCTCGGCTGCGCACGCAAAGTTCAAATTGAGGTTCCCGCCGACTTTCATGGTCGCGTCCACATCGTGTGCGGCGGCCTGAGTGTCGATCGGCCCGGAACGCTGCGCATCGCGGCCTCGGGCGACCTGGAAGGCACAACCTGCCCTGCGCGCCAGGCCGATGTGGTCGTGACGCGACTCGGCTCAGGTGCTCCCGTGGATACATCTGTGCTGTGGATGACGACGGGCGATGGATTGGTGCGCGAAATCACGTTCGACGTGAAGTAGAATGCCGCATGCGTCGAACCACGTACATCGTGCTTGTCGCCTTTGCGTTAAGTGCGTTTACGAAGCCCGTCGTGGCCCAGGCCGGACCTGCAGGAGCCACTTCTGATGGTGCCCGCTTCGAAGTCGCTACTATCAAGCCGGGCACACCCGGCGAATCGCCCGGCATACGCTTTCTCGCCAGCTTCACCCGCGTCGACACGGTAAACACCTCCGTGATCGATCTGATGAAGTACGCCTATGGCCTGCACGGCGATCAGATTGTTGGCGGCTTGGACAAGCTCATGCACCAGGGCTACTCAATCAACGCCGTCGTGAGTGCCGACACTCCTTCGAAACCAAACGCGGACCTGCTAAAGCAGATGCTACGCAACCTGCTCGCCGATCGGTTCGGTCTCGCCTTCCATACGGAGTCACGCGACTTGCCCGTCTACATTCTTACGGCTGGTGATCCGGGTCACCTGAAACCTACTGAACGTCCCCTCGAGATGACCACGGGGGGATATTCACCCGGCTTCCTCGTGGTCCACAGCGGCTCTCCCCATGACCTTGCAGCCTATCTTCAGCGCTTCGTCACCGATCGTCCCGTGCTCGACCGCACGGGGATCAATGGCCGGTTCGATATGGAGCTTCACTTCACCCCTGCCGACGCTCCCGCACGAACCGACAGTACAACACCTGAGTATCCGAACCTGTTCGCTGCCGTCCGGGAACAGCTTGGAATGAAACTTGCCGCAGCAAAGGCTGAGGCGCCGGTCTATGTGATCGATCATGTGGCCGAGCCCACACCTGACTGAGGCGGTCTGATCTGGGTGGGGCGGAAGCGCCAAGCGGCGGAAAAGCTGACCTTGGCGGCTGAAGCCGCCGTGCGACTAAACTTTGACGCGGTTGAAGCTGTACCCTTCCGAAAGCACGCAACCTCTAGCGGTTCAATGGGGTCTGCGTAGCGTTCTAGCGATCATTGAGCACTTCTTCAGTGATCACCTGATTGAAGCGGCTACTTGAGCCGCCGTGGGCGATGACGCTCAGAAGCTGCCTGCGAAGATTGACTTCAACTTTTGCTTCAGGCCCATCTCTTCGCTGGCGCGGCGCACCTGTGTGCGGTGCGTGTAGAGCACCATGCCGATGGCCGCGGCGAACTCCGGTCCGGCGAGCTCGGCCGGCATGCGCGGCAGCGGCACCGGCGAACCGATGCGGGCGGGGGTGCGGAGAAAGCTTTCCGCAACGTCGAGCAGGCCAGGCAGCTTTGCACCTCCGCCTGTCAAAACGCAGCCTGTACCCAGTGCCTCAAGCACGCCGCCCTGCCGAAGGTTATCGCGGAGCAGGGTGAAGAATTCGCGGGCGCGTGGCTCTAGTATTTCGGCGAGAAAGCGTTGCCGAACAAGCCTCGGAGCTGTGCCGCCATTGGTCAGATTGCCGCCGACTTCGACCTCGTTCAACGACGGCACGCTGGTGACGACGCAATTGCCGTAGGTCAGCTTCAGGTATTCCGCCTCTTCGCTGCTGACCTGCAGGCCGACCGCAAGATCGTTGGTGAAGTGGTCTCCGCCGATGGGCAACACGGCGGTGTGCGCGACCGCGCCTTCGAAGAAGACGACAAGCTCGGTCGTGCTGGCGCCCATGTCGGCGATGCAGACTCCGAGTTCGCGCTCATCGGCACTCAGGACGGCTTCGGCGGACGCGAGGCCCTCGTAGACGGTGTCGATGACTTCGAGGCCAGCGCGGTTGGCGCAGGTGATGATGCTTTGCGCGACGCCGCCGCTGCACGTGGACAGGTGCAGGTTCACCTCGAGCTTGGCGCCCACCATGCCGACGGGGTCGTGAATGCCTTCCTGGTCGTCAAGGATGAACTGCTGCGGCAGCAGGTGCAGGATCTCTCGGTCAGCGGGCAGGGCGACGGAACGGGCGCGATCGACCGCAGCTCGTACCTCCTCACGGGTGATCTCGCGCATGCGGCTGCCCATCGCAATGCCGCCGCGCGAGTTGATGCCGCGCACATGCGTTCCGCCGACACCGACAACCACGGTTTCGATGCTGTTCTTCGTGAGATTCTCCGCGGTGATCGCGGCCAGGTTGATGGAGTCGGCTGCGGGGCCAAGATCAGCGATCAGGCCCTTGCGCATGCCTTTGGACCGCTCGATGCCGTGCCCACGATAGCGCAGGGCACCTTCGTGTACTTCGGCGACCAGAACGCAGCTTTTCTGGCTGCCGGCGTCCAGCACGGTAATCAGGTTTTCGCTGCCTTCTTTCAAAAAGGTGCCCTCACAAAGCTGTCATCTGCGTTGCATCATACTTTGATCTCTGAGCCGCAACGCGGCTGATTGTGTGCGCGAATCCAGGTGGATTCGTCATCTGAGCGCAAGGCAGTGGAACTGGAGGATCCGCCTTCTTCCCGCAGTTCCAAAGCTGGTCGAGGAAAGCAGGTCCTTCCGCTACGCTTCGGTCCGGTTGAGATGGCGCATTCCGATGTTCCCAGTCGGGATGTTGAACGGAGGTGCTCCCGTCCGATGGTGGTGTGCGGAAGGCTGCCGTCCAGGCTCGACGTTAGTTCCCCTGCCCCGATGCGGCTGCAGCGTGCGACGCGGCGGCTGCCCGCGTCTTCTCGCGGTTAGCCATCCACGCCTTGATGGCGTCAACGCGTTTGCGCGTGGCGGCTTCTTTCGCGTCGACCTTCGCAGCGGGCCTTGTGGGTTTGGCTACGGTACTTGCCTTGAGGGTCGTGACGGGCTTCGCAGAAGCAGCCGTTGCATGCACGGGGGGAGTTCTGGCGGCAGCGACCAGCGGCGAAGCACTTACTTTCGCGTGTGCCGTGTCTGCCGGTGCAGCCGCCGTTCCGCTGCTGACGGTCGAATCTTTTTGCGGCATCTGCAGAACGACCTGCCGTTCGTAACGCATGTCCACGCTGCTGAGCCGCGGGTACTGCGTGCGCCACTCGGTGATGTGGTCCTGATACTTGTGGAAGCGCGAAAGGAAGTTCTCTGTGCCGAAGTGAACCAGGACCTCCGAGTTGCCGTCCGGGATCAGAGCTTTAACGTCTTCAGGGTCCGAGAGATCGATCTCGCTGAACTGAGCGGAGGAGTTCTTGCCGTCAGAGTCCATGTCCTTAACGAAAGCGGCGTAGAGCTTCATGCGTTCGGCGCGCGAGGCAGCGGAATCCTCTGCCCTGACGCCCGCGACAACCGGAAATGCGTACGATCCGGGAGCGTCCGGCGGCACGTCGAGCAGGACACCGTTTGCATCCACCAGGCCGATGTTGCCGCCCTGCCGTGCAAAGGCGATGGGCACACGCTCCTCCACATGGACGCGGATGCGATTCGGCAGCAGGCGCATGACCGTCGCGTGCTCAATCCAGGGCATGGCTTCAAGCTGCGCGCGGCGCTGTTCCATCGGCACCCGGAAGATATTGTGATCGATGTCTTCACCGAACACGGTGAGCATCTGCGCGCGGGACAGGTGGCTGTTGCCGTCGATCTCGATGTTTTTGGATGCCGGGATGCGGAACTTTGAACTGCGGGTCACGTAGTCTGACACTCGCAGGGCCGCAATCCCAACAGCACCAAGGCAAACCAGTGCGGTGACACCGGCGAGGATGCGTCCGTTGCGCGATTGCGGAATGAGGCCCCGGCGGATGCGGCGACCGCGTCCGTTACCGCGCAGGATGCCTTCGGTGTCTTCGTCGTCGGCGTAGTGATCGACCAGCTCGCGGCGGGGACGCAGCGGGTCATTTGCCGGACGGTAGACCGAAGAGCCGGGACGCGCTCCCGAACGCGGAGCCGCCGTCTCGTCGGGCGCGAGCACTGCTGATCCTGTTCCGCCGTTGTTTTGCTTCCGCATGCCTGAGCCGGGCCGCGAAGAATCGCCTTGCGCCATCCTACAGTCCGCCCGGTCGGCCGTGGGGTGCGCGTACCTTTCCAGACACTCTGCGCGTTCGACGGGAGTACCTCGCGCGGAACCGGCAGCACGTGACAACACCCGCCGACAAGTAAGCTGGAAAGCGACCACGCTTGCACGCCGCCTCTGCGCGGACGGAGGACCGTTGCTCTACTGGCTGCTCTATCAAAAGCTGTACCCGGTGTTCCGGGTCTTCCGCATCTTTCGCTACCTGACGTTCCGCTGCGTTTTTGCCAGCCTGACGGCGCTGCTGATCGGCCTGCTGATCGGGCCGTTTGTGATCCGTCGGCTGCGCGAGTTCCAGATCGGCCAGTACATTCGCGAAGAGGGCCCGCAGAGTCACCAGAAGAAGACCGGCACGCCCACCATGGGCGGCGTCCTCATCTGCATCTCTATACTGATCCCCACACTGCTGTGGAGCGACCTGTCGAACCCGTTTGTGTGGATCGTGGTGTGTTCCACGACGGCATTCGGCGCGATCGGCTTTGCGGATGATTACATCAAGGTCGTCCACAAACACAACCAGGGCTTGACCGGCGTGCAGAAGCTGGTGCTGCAGTTCCTGGCCAGCCTTGGCATCGCGGCGGTGCTTGTGTGGATGCAGACGCGCGGCATGTACTCCACCCGGCTTGTGGTGCCGTTTCTCAAGAAGTTCCGGCCCGACCTGATCATCGGTGTGATTCACCACACGCATGGCCTGTTCTGGATCTCGTACCTGCCGTTTGTGCTGTTCGTCATGATCGTCATCACGTTCAGCTCGAACGCGGTCAACCTGACCGACGGCCTGGACGGCCTGGCGATCGGCTGCACCATCATCGCGGCCGGCGCACTCACCGTGCTGACGTACGTCAGCGGACACGTGGTCTTCAGCGACTATCTCGAGCTGCAGCGTATGCCGCTGGCGGGCGAACTGACCATCTTCTGCGGAGCCATGGTGGGCGCCTCCATCGGCTTCCTCTGGTACAACGCGCACCCGGCCGAGGTCTTCATGGGAGACGTCGGCGCGCTTGCACTCGGCGGCGCCATCTCAACCGTCGCCGTGCTCATCAAGCAGGAGCTGCTGCTGCCGTTCATCGGCGGCGTCTTCATTATGGAGGCGCTCAGCGTCATGCTGCAGGTGGGCAGCTACAAGCTGCGCGGCGGCAAACGCATCTTCAAGATGGCTCCACTGCACCACCACTTTGAGCTGAGCGGATGGAGCGAAAGCAAGGTCATCACGCGATTCTGGATCATGGCGCTTACATTTGCATTGTTTGCACTAACGACGCTGAAGCTGCGATAAGCTGTCTGCCATCACTTCTCCCGAAGGAGAGTCCGTTGGCACATTTCTTCTTCAAGTTGATTCCACCACGTCCGACCTTTGTCCAGGACATGTCGGACGAGGAGCGTGGAATGATGGGGCAGCATGCCGCATATGCCAAGCGTTTGTTCGACGACGGAGCGGTGCTTGCCTACGGTCCGGTGTTCGACGCCGATGGCTCGTTCGGCATCGCACTGCTCGAAGCAGAAAGCCTTGAACAGGCGCAGCAACTGGCGGAAGATGACCCTACCGTGAAATCTGGCCTGAACACCTACACGCTTTCGCCCATGATCATCGCCGCGTCACAAGCGTCCCGCGTGAACCAGTAGACTGGCCGGGATGGATCTGAAGAACAAGCGCGTTCTCGTCGTGGGCCTTGGCAAGAGCGGCATTTCTGCCGCGCTGTATTTGCGTTGGCTCGGAGCTCGTGTGACGGTCAGCGACTCGCGTTCGGGCGAGGCGCTGGCGAAGGAGATCCCGGCGCTGCTTGATGCGGGCGTTATGGTTGAGACGGGCGGCCACGGTGTGCTCACCTTTCGCAGGCAGGACCTGATTGTGGTGTCGCCGGGTGTGCCGCTGTCCACACCGGAGATCCAGAAGGTGCTGGCGTTCGGGGTGCCGCTGATCGGCGAGCTGGAGCTTGCATCGCAGGGTTTGAAGGGCCACATCATCGCGATCACCGGGTCGAATGGCAAGACCACGACCACCATGCTGGTCGGCCACATCCTGCAGCAGGCCGGGATCGAGACGAAGGTCGGTGGCAACATCGGCCTGCCCGTGGTCGAGCTTATTGGTGAGAGTACCGACGACACGTGGAATGTGCTCGAAGTGTCGAGCTTTCAGCTTGAGACGATCGACACCTTCCGACCGGCTATCGCAGCTGTGCTGAACATCACGCCGGACCATCTCGACCGACACGGAACCTTCGAGAATTACGCCGCCGTCAAAGCGCGCATCACGGAGAACCAGCTCGCCGAAGACTTCCTCGTGCTGAACGCCGAGGACAAACCGACGCAGATGGTCGCTGCCAAAACGAAGGCGCAGATCTTCTGGTTCAGCGCGGTCCGCCGCATCAAGCAGGGCGCGTTCGTGCATGGTGACGGCGTGTACTTCCTGGCGACCGAGGGCGGCACGCCCGAGCCGATCATGCCGGTAGCCGAGATCCCGCTGCGCGGCTCGCACAACGTCGAAAACGTGCTGGCGGCAGTCGCGATGGCGCGGCTTGCGGGTGTGTCCGCGCAGCAGGTGCGAGCAGGCGTCGCCAGTTTCCACGCGGTCGAGCATCGCCTGCAGTTTGTGCGGCAGGTGCGCGGCGTGGACTACTACAACGACTCCAAGGCCACCAACGTCGATGCCACGGCGAAGGCGCTGGCCTCGTTTGCGGGCGGCGTGCACCTGATCCTTGGCGGCAAAGATAAGGGGTCGGACTACACCGAGCTGCTGCCGCTACTGCGCGAGCGAACGGTTGCGGTGTACACCATTGGAGCGGCGGCAGAGATCATCGAGCGGCAGCTTGCGGACGAAATCATGCTGCAGCGTGCCGGCACGCTGGATCGCGCGGTGAGTCTGGCTGCTGCGGCTGCGCAGCCCGGCGAGACGGTTCTGCTGGCTCCGGCATGCAGCAGCTTTGACCAGTTCGAGAACTACGAGCATCGCGGCCGCGTTTTCGCGGAGCTGGTGAACGCTCTGACGCCCTAACGTAGATCTGACAGGGGGGGTGCCCCATGTCTCGCTTTTGAGACATAGGTCGCGAGGCTTCGCAAACCTCCAACATCTCAAAAGCGAGATGTGGGGTCACCCGCTTGGGCACAGCCACCAGACCAGCGAACCACCGAAGGTACGTTGCCCTTTTCCCTGTGCGTGGCGACGGTACTCAGGCGATACTCTGCGTCTGGTATGGCAAAGCGCGTCGGTGCGGATAAGTGGCTGTTTGGAACGGTGCTGGCCCTTGTGCTCTTCGGGCTGGTCATGATCTTCTCCACCTCGGCCGTAATGGCGAAGGAGCAGTTCGGCTCGCCGTACCGCTTTGTGATCAACCAGGCTGTCTTCGTCGTGCTCGGCATCGCGGCGCTTTTCGTGCTGATGAAGGTGGATTACCGCCGCTACAACAACCCGAAGTTTGTATTTCCCGCGATCGCGATCACGGCACTGCTGCTGATTAGCGTGTTCTTCATGGGAGGCATGAACGGAGCGCATCGCTGGGTGCGCATCAGCAGCCTGACGCTGCAGCCGTCGGAGATGGCGAAGCCGCTCATTGTGCTGTTCCTGGCTTATTTTCTGCAGAACCGCATCCATCTGATCGACGACTGGCGCGGCACGCTGCTGCGCGCGGTTGCTGTACCGCTGCTGTTCATCCTGCTGATCCTGAAGGAGCCGGACCTGGGCACCGCACTGGTCTGTGCGGGCGTCACCGTGCTGATGCTTTGGCTCGCGGGCATCCAGTGGAAGTATTTGGCGGTCGCCTTCGCCTTCGCTGCGCCGGTGCTCTATTACATGCTGTTCCACGTGAAGTTCCGCCGCGACCGCATGCTGGCCTTCGTCAATCCTGAGCTGGATCCGCGCGGCGCAGGCTTCCACATTCTGCAGTCGCTCATCGCGGTCGGCACCGGCGGCGTCTTCGGCAAGGGTCTGACCGAGGGCATGCAGAAACTCTTCTACCTGCCGGAGCCGCACACCGACTTTATTTACGCGACCGTTTGTGAAGAGCTTGGCTTGATTGGTGCACTGCTGCTGCTGGGCGGGTTTGTGCTGCTGGGCTACCGCGGGCTGCGCACGGCATATCTCTCGACCGACCCGTTTGCGCGATTCCTGGCATTCGGCATGACGAGCGCCATCCTGATCCAGGCGTTCTTCAACATGAGCGTGGTGCTGGCGCTGCTGCCGACCAAGGGCATTCCGCTGCCATTTATCTCGTCGGGCGGAACGAGCGTGTTCATTACACTGGCCAGTATGGGTGTGCTGCTGAACGTGACCCGCGAGATCGATTGAAGTGCCTGCGCAAGTGGGCTTAAGAGTTCTGATCGCTGGTGGTGGCACGGGTGGGCATGTCATTCCTGCGCTTGCAATCGCTCGCCAGTTGCGCGATGCGCATGGCGCCGAGGTGCGCTTCGTGGGCACGGCGCGCGGGCTTGAGACACGACTGGTACCTGAGGCCGGTTTCCCGCTGGAACTGATCGACGTCGGTCAACTGAAGAATGTCAGCCTGGTGACACGCCTGAAGACGCTTGGCGACCTGCCGCGCGGCATCGTTCGCTGCCTTTCACTCCTCAGCACGTTTCAGCCGGATGTCGTTGTGGGAGTCGGTGGTTATGCGAGCGGCCCGGCGATGCTGGCGGCGGTGCTGCGGCGCGTGCCCACACTCGCCTTTGAGCCGAACGCCGCTCCCGGGCTGGCGAACCGGCTGGTCGGCCGCTTTGTGAGCGCTGCAGCCGTCAACTTTCCTGAGACCGCCGGCCAGTTCCGCAATGCGCGGGTAACCGGCATCCCTGTCAGGCCGGAGTTCTTCGCCATCCCGCCACATGCGCCGGGCGGAGCGCAGCGGCTGCTGATCATGGGAGGATCGCAAGGCGCGCGCGCGTTGAACCAGGCCATGCCGCAGATCGCCAAAGCGCTTCTGGATGCAGTTCCGAGCCTAACCATTGAGCACCAGTGCGGCGCGCGCCACGTGGCCGCGACAGAAGAGGCGTACACGGCATCCGGAGCAGACCCTGCTCGCTATGTCATCTCCGGGTTCCTGAACAATGCGGCAGAAGCGATCGCCGAGGCAGACTTGCTGCTCTGCCGTTCTGGTGCCAGTACCGTGGCAGAGTTGTGTGCTGCTGGCAGACCTGCACTGTACGTTCCGTTTCCGCAGGCGGCTGACGACCACCAGCGCCGTAACGCGGAGGCGATGGTCGCCGAGGGCGCAGCCGATCTGTTGAACGAGAGGGAGATGAATCCCGAAGTCCTGTTTGAGCGGCTCTCTAAACTGCTTCAACACCCGGACCAACTTGCCGGGATGGGTTTGCGAGCGCGCTCAGCCGCGCGTCCCAATGCAGTGGTTCAGATCGCTCAGATGGTGGCTGGTCTGCAGAGCCGTTGATGCCATGTCTCAGAAGCGAGACATGGGGCACCTATGTCCTTGCGGACCTTGGAGCCACAGGTTCTTCAAGCAAGACGAGGCCCGGCGGTAAGCCGGGCCTCTGACCCTCTGGGGGAGGGATCTCATTTCAACGGTGTCCACCGCCCCCATGAGAGCCGCCGCCCCCACCGCCGTGGAAGCCGCCGCCCCCACTGGGTGCGGAGAAACTGCGCGCGCCACCGCCGCTTGGCGCCGAGTACCCGCGTGCTCCGCCACCAGCCGGAGCGGCATACCGTGCACCGCCGACAGCCTGGCCGCCGGCAAAGCCGCGAGCCTGGCCGTTGCTGACTGCTGCACCACGATTGAAGCCATTTGCTCCGCCGTTGAAGCCGCCACCGCGGTTGGCGAACCCGTTTGCTCCGCCGCTAAAGCCGCGGTTTCCACCACCGCTAAAGCTGGCACGCGCAAAGCCTGCCGGAGGCGTGCGGTTGAATGCGTTGCCGCCGCCGTGAATGTTGCCGTTGAATCCGCCGAAGCCACCCGCGTAGACGTGGCCGCCAAAGCCGGGTCCAAAGTGGTTTACGCCGCGGTTATACCAGAAGCTGCCACCACGCCAGAATCCTCCGTAGTAGCCAACGCCAAAGTAGCCGAAGCCGTAATTGATACCGCCGTAGTAGCCAACAAACGGACCCCAATAGCCGGTGTTCCAGAAGAAGCCACCGCCGTAGCCTGGACCCCACCAGCCGGGTGTCCAAAGGGCGCCTACGTAGGGTGGAGCAACCCATGCGCCGTCAACCCAGTAATAGTCGTTCGCCTGGTTGTCCCATGCCCAATACCCTGGAGTCCAAATGTAACCGTCGCCCGGAGCTGGCGGCTGATCGTACTCAGGGATCGGCGGTGGCGCGCCGTAATTCGCTCCAACTTCAACCGCCTGGGCCGAAGCATTACGCGCGGTGACCGCAGCAACAGGTAACGCAATCAATGCTGCCACTACAAAGAATCTGCCGAACTGTTTCGTTCTCGTCATGTACGTCATCTTGTTCACCTCACCCGTCCTGTCGCCTGTCCGTCGGCTTGCGGCGGGGTTCGATCGGGAGCGGTTTGCCTGTCCTGCGTCCCTTGGGGATCGGGTCGGCACAGCTGTAGAAACCCGGGATTCTTCAGGAGGTTGCGCCATGCAGCGGTCGCGAGAGCCTGATGGGATTCGCCAGACATCATGCACATCTGATGCACCAGACATGAAGAGAGTACCGCCAACGTCGTCTTTCCGACATAAGCAGAAGGCCCACATCTCCCGTCGAGACATGGGCCTTCGCTTGAACCGCACTTGCTGCTTGCGTTAGCGCCGCTCGTGTTCTTCCCCGCGCGGCGCGGGTGCCGGCTTGGCCTGGGGAGCCGGACGTGGTGCAGGCTGCGGGGTCGGACGGCTTGCCTGGTACGCAGGCTGCGCCTGACGTGCCGCCGGTTGCGGGGCTGCACTCCCCTGCGGCCCAGGACGGTAGCCGCTCTGGCTGTTCACCTGCCCGCCACCGGCAAATCCGCGCTGCGCCTGGGGCTGGTTGGTGTTGCCACGGAGGTTGCCGGGCTGCGCATTATTCATTGGGCCACCGGCCGCGCGGGCGGGAGCCGCACTTGCCCGGAACGCACTCTGCGATTGGGCCGGCCGAGCCATCGCTGCCGCGGGAGGCACGCCGTGGTTTGCGCTGGCAAACTGGCTGCGGTCGTGCTGCGCGAAGCTGGCATGCTGCATCTGCACGCCCGTCGGCGCAACGTGGTTCTCACGGAACGCGGCCTGCTCGCCCGGCGTTGGACGTGCGTTGATACCGCCCGGGCCGCCGTTGAAGGCCACGTGCGTGTTGTTCACCACGGTCACATTGTGGACATAGGTGTTATGGATCACATTGACGTTCACGTGCATGATCGCCGTGTTGTAAAAGAAGCGCGGGCCGTTCCAGTAACCGCCCGAGAAGCCGGTTCCAAAGTAGCCGAAGCCGTAGTTCACACCGCCATAGAAGCCGATGTGCGGACCCCAATACCCACCGTGCCAGACATACAGCGCGTTTTCATAACCCCAGTAGCCAGGCGTCCACAGGTAGCCGGTCTGCGGTGCCAGTACCCAGGTGCCGGGCACCCAATAGTAGTCAGAGACCTCCGGATCCCACTGCCAGTAACCAGGCGTCCAGATGTAGCCGTCGCCGGGGCAAATCGGCTGGTCATACACCGGCAGGGCCGGAGGACCAATGCGGACACTGACAAAGACGGCGGCGCTGGAGTGCAGCGGCGCTGCGGCGGCACCGAGAACAAGGGTGAGTGCAGCGAGATTTCGTTTGAAGTTCATTGGTCCTGCTCCTTTACGGCCCTGCAGTTGAATGCGCGGCGCGGTTACGTTTGGTCTAACGCGGATTTGCAGCACATGTTGCTGAATTAGCGTCTCAAAGCAGCAGTTCGCACCATGCACTGCTACATTGATCTTTGGCCTGAGCCAATCCAATCGCAGGGAGACAGCACGTTTGTTCGCAGCGGCGCAGCGCGTTCACTTTATCGGAATCGGCGGCATCGGGATGAGCGGCATCGCGGAAATCCTTCTTTCTCTTGGGTTTCCCGTCAGCGGTTCCGACGTGCGCGCCTCGCCAACGACAGAGCGGCTGCGGAAGCTGGGCGCAACAATCTTCATCGGGCACGCTGCCGAGCAGGTGCGGCCGGCCGATGTGGTGGTGACGACCTCCGCCGTAGGCAAGGACAATCCTGAGGTCGTCGAGGCCTACGCCCGTAAGATTCCCGTCATCCAGCGTGCGGAAATGCTGGCCGAGTTGATGCGGCTGAAGTACGGAGTCGCCATCGCCGGCATGCACGGCAAAACGACTACGACAAGCATGGTTGCGGCGGTGCTGGATGCCGGTGGTCTCGACCCTACTGTAGTCGTCGGCGGCCGGGTGGATCTGTTTGGGTCGAATGCGCGTGCCGGCAAGTCGCAGTACCTCGTCGCCGAAGCAGACGAGAGTGACCGCAGCTTTTTGAAGTTGTCGCCCATCCTGGCCGTGGTGACGAACCTCGACCGCGAGCACATGGAAAACTACAACGGCATGTCCGACGTGGAGCAGTGCTTCGTCGATTTCATGAACAAGGTACCGTTCTATGGCGCGACTACCGCCTGCATTGACGACCCGCTGCTGCGCGCCGTGCTGCCGCGAGTCCAGCGCCGCGTGATGACCTACGGCCAAAGCGAAGACGCCGACTTTCGCCTGATGATACTGCCCAAGGAAGCTGGCAGCCACACCGTGTTCGAGGTGAACGCGCGAGGCATCGTGCTCGGTCCGTTCCGTCTGCATGTGCCCGGGAAACATAACGCGCTGAACGCCACCGCGGCGGTCGCGGTTGGCGTGGAACTCGGTGTGCCACCCGCGCAGATTGCCGCTGGGTTAGCGCGATTCCGCGGCGTTGATCGACGCTTTCAGACCAGGGGTGAAGCGCGCGGTGTCACCGTGATTGATGATTACGGTCATCATCCGACGGAGATCCGCGCCACGCTTTCCGCCGCGAAAGACTGCGGGTTTCGCCGGGTGCATGTGCTCTTCCAGCCACACCGTTACACCCGTACACGCGAACTGATGGACGAGTTTGCCACTGCCTTCGCACAGGCCTCCCGCGTGGAAGTGGTCGACGTTTACGCAGCCAGCGAACAGCCCATCGAAGGTGTCAACGCGCAGGCACTCGTCCGCGCGCTCCGCAACGCCGGCACGGACGCTCACTATGCAGCCAGCTTCGAAAGCGCCGCAAGTTGTCTTGCAGAGTTCGCCGCCAAGGGCGAAGCGATCCTTACGCTCGGAGCAGGCACTGTTTCGCAGGCTGCACCTATGGTCCTCGATGCGCTGAAGCGCTGATGCGGTGAGAACGGCCAGAACCGTACTCTATCCGGGAGTGCCGTCATCGTGCGCCAACACGGTCAGCGCGCGCTCCAGGCGCACGCCGCGTGACGCCTTCAGCAGCACCGCGTCGCCGGGCCGGAGGTGCTCGCGCATCCATGCACCCGCGTCCTCCGGGCTTGTGACGAAGATGCCGATGGAACCCGCGCCTTCGACCAGTGCCGCCGCATGTCCACGCACGCCGATGACGACGTCCACATTGCGAGCGCGCATGTGTTCTCCGCAGCACGAATGAAGCCGATCAGTGTCGGGTCCCAGTTCGAGCATTTCGCCCGCGACCACCATATGCCGTTGCGCTTCGATCGCCATCAGTGCGTCTACCATTGCGTCCAGCGCGCGCGGATTGCTGTTGTAGCAGTCGTTGATGATGCGCGCGCCATGCCACTCGATCTGCTCGCCGCGCCTATCACTGGGGTGCAGTGAAGCCAGCCCGTCGATGCATTGCTGTAAGGGTATTCCGCTCTCAATACCCACGGCGATTGCGGCGAGTGCATTGAACACGTTGTGCTCGCCCATCAGCGCGATGTGCGCAGTGGCCTGGCCGCCACCCGCGTCCACGGTGAAGCTCATGCCGTCAGCACCATTGCTCGTGACTTCGCTTGCACGCACGGATGAAGCTGCGCCTGCGATGCCGAAGTAGCGTGCATGTTGCTCGCGTTCGCGACCGAACTCCGAGACGTATGGGTCGTCGGCGTTGAGAAACGCAATGCCCGTCGGAGGCAGAGACTGAACCAGTTCGTACTTTGCCGCGGCGATGCCTGCGATGCCATCGGCGAAGTGCTCCAGGTGGACTGGCGCGACGTTGCTGACCACGGCCCAATCCGGCTCGGCGATGCGGGCCAGCGCGGCGATCTCACCCGCATGGTTCATGCCCATCTCAATCACGGCGACATCATGTTCCGGCTGCAGCTTAAGCAACTGCAGTGGGACGCCGAAGCCATTGTTCAGATTGCCCGCAGACTTGAGCACGTTGTAGCGACAGGAGAGTACAGCGGCGACACACTCTTTCGTCGTGGTCTTACCCGCCGAGCCTGTGATGCCGATGACGCGCTTGCCCCAGTGTCTGCGCACGGCGCGCGCGAGGGACTGCAAGGCCTTTAAGACGCAATCCTCGCTGTCAGGTACGCGCAGCAGGCGGGCTGATTCGACCTCAGCAGGTATGACCCAATGCGTGCTGACGACCGCCGCAACGGCACCAGCTTTCAGGGCTGTCTCGACAAATTGATGGCCATCGAAGCGCTCTCCCTGCACGGCGAAAAACAGTTCTCCGGCGGCTACAGTACGCGAATCAATGGAGTAGCCGGTGACCTCGATGCAGAGGTCAGGATCGCCCTCCGCGTGGATCCAGTCAGCGATTTGTCCGAGTTTCAGATTCATCGTGCCTCTTCTCTCGCGCGTAACGCCGCGGCCGCCACGGCAACATCGTCGAACGGCAACGCGACACCATGGCTTGTCTGCGTCTTTTCGTGTCCCTTGCCTGCCAGCAGAACGATGTCTCCGGGCAGTGCCTCGGCAATGGCAAGTGCGATTGCTGCGGCCCGGTCGAGTTGGACTCGCACGTCGCGGTTGCCGCTGGCGTGCACACCGGCGAGTGCTTCGTCGGCAATGAGAGCCGGATCTTCGCCGCGCGGGTTGTCGCTTGTAATGATGACGATGTCGCTGCCCTCGCCCGCCGCAAGACCCATCTTCGGGCGCTTCGTCCGGTCGCGATCGCCGCCGCAACCAAACATCGTGATCACGCGCGCATTGCCCCCAAGTTCGCGGGCAAGTGCAATGAGGTTTCGCAGTGCGTCGTCCGTGTGCGCGTAGTCCACGACCACCGTTACGCCGAGTGTGTTGGGGACGGTCTCAAAGCGGCCTGGCACCGGCCGCAGCGCCGCACTTGCTTCCACCAACTGGTCGAAGGAAACACCGCGGGCCATGGCCGCAGCGAACGCTGCCGTCAGGTTGTACACGTTCACCCGTCCTGTCAGCTGCGTATTCAGCCTTGCGGTGCCCGCCGGTGTCATCAGCCTGAACTCTGTTACGCCCGCCGCGTACCGCACATCCGAAGCGAATATATCTGCGCTGCGGTCTTGCAGGCTGTAGCGCCAGGTCGCCGCACAATCCGCGGCCGCTGCAAGCATGGTGGACGCGTACGGATCATCGGCGTTGATGATCGCAACGCGGGGCGGCGGCGCTCCGACGCCTTGAAACAGCCGCGCCTTTGCAGTTGCATACGCGTCCATGGTGCCGTGAAAATCGAGGTGGTCCTGCGTCAGGTTCGTAAACACCGCCACATCGACTGGCAGTCCCCAGACACGCTCCTGCTGCAGGGCGTGCGAACTCATCTCCATGATGGCTTCGGTCGCTCCGGCAGCAACGCCGTCGGCAAACACCTGCAGCACGTCGCGGCTCTCAGGCGTGGTACGGGGGCTCGGGCGCACTTCGCCTGCAACATGCGTCTCTATAGTGCCGAGCAGCACCGTACTCCGGCCGGCTGCTCGCAGCAAGCCTTCGAGAAGAAACGCCGTTGTCGTCTTCCCATTGGTGCCGGTAATCGCGCTCAATGCGAGAGCTTGTTCTGGATGCCGGTAGAAGTTTGCGCTCACACGCGCGAGGGCGCGCCGACCGTCCTCAATCAGAGCCGCAGGCACGTCACGTGCATCGGCGAAGGCGAAGCTTTCGCGCGAATCGGTCACGATGGCCGATGCGCCGGTGTCCAGCGCGGTGCGCACATAGCGGTTGCCATCTGTCGTCTCACCACGCATGGCGACGAACAGCGAACCCGCTCGCACCGCACGTGAGTCGTACTCGACCGAGGTGATCTCAGCGTGGCTGCTATCGCCGAGCGCAAGCACCGGAAGACCGGCAAGGATATCGTTCCACAGCATCTCGCGCGATTCTACCGTTGCTGCATGTGCGAATGTTTGCGCCTGGTTCAGCGTGCAAAGCGCACGACGACGCTGGTTCCCACAGGCACCAACGTTCCTGCTGCCGGCACCTGCTCACGGGCGAGACCGCTGCCCATCGGCTCTACGCGAAGACCTGCAGCCGATGCACGCTGAATGACCGAACGAAGACCACCGTCGAGCACGGGCACCGCAACGGTCTTGCTTGCGTCCACCACGACAGCGCCATCTGGCCGATGGATCGTCGCGCTTGCGGGCGCGGGCAGCGGCTTAACGGATGCCGTCTCCTCGCTCATGAAGGACGACCCGCCATGTTCGCGAAAGGCCTGCAGCATGCGTTCCGGCAGCGCGGCGAAGAGACCGCGTTTCGCCGCTAACGAGGCGGGCTGAGCCGGCTGTGAAGCTGCTGTTGCCTGCACGACAGCCGCATCGCTCTTCTGGTGCAATGGATCGTCCGCCGGCAGCGAATTGATCTCAGCGAACAAGGCATTCAGATCGCCTGTCTCTTCGCTTGGGCCGTCGGCATCGGCGACTTGCTGCCTGGGCTCGGGAGCGTCCTTTGCCTTGGGCCGCAGCGGCTGGTCGTGCGGCACGCCGAGGTATTCCAGTACCTGCTGTGCCACTTCAGCGAACACCGGCGCGCTGGTTTCCGCACCGTACCGCGAACCGACGGTTGGCGTATCGATGACCACTGCGATGGATATCGCCGGATCATTGACGGGCGCAATCCCTGCGAAACTTGCAACAAGCTTAGTGTGGGAGTAGGTGTGCGTCACCGGATCCACCTTATTCGCGGTGCCTGTCTTACCTCCCGCGCTGTAGCCGTTGAGGGCTGCCTTCTTTCCTGTTCCCTCTTCAACGACACCTTGCATGATGTTGCGCATCTTCGCGGCGGTCACGTCTGAGACAACGCGGTGCGCGCCATCCGGCAGCGTCTCCGGAACGTGATTGCTTGGCTTGAACGCCATCGGCTTCAGCCGGGCATCTCCTTTGACAGCCTCGGTCTCTGACAGCACCATGCGCGGCGGCATATAGATGCCGCCGTTCGCGAGGGTGGACACCATGGTGACGAGTTGAATAGGAGTGACACCGACCTCCTGTCCAATGGCAATCGACAGGATGCTGGGCGCGTCCCACTTCTTCGGATTGCGCAGAAGGCCGCGCGTTTCGCTTGGCAGTTCAATGCCGCTGCGGTCACCGAAGCCGAAGGCGCGAATGTAGTCGTAGAAGCGCTGATTGCCCAGTTTCATGGCCATCTTCGCGGCACCCACGTCGCTCGAGTGTTCCAATGCGTACTTCACCGTGACGCGTCCGAAGTGATCGGACTTGTCGTCATGCAGCGTGCGGCCGAACAGCGTCATCGCCCCGCCCTGACAGTCGACAATGTCCGTCGGCTCAACGCCGGCGCCGTCGATAGCCGATGCGTAGGTCAGCAGCTTGAACGTGCTGCCCGGCTCGTACACGTCACTCACTGCAAGGTTCTTGAGGATGGACGGATCCTGGTGCCTAAGGTCGTTCGGATTGAAACGTGGCGCGATGGCAAGTGCCAGGATCTGCCCTGTGTGCGGGTCCTGCACGACCACGGTTCCATGCTCTGCCTTCATCTTCTCCATCTGCGCATCGAGTGCTCGCTCTGCGATGTACTGGATGTTTGTGTCGATTGAGAGCACAAGGTTTTCGCCCGGCATCGGCTCACGCTGTTCGCTGCCAAGCACGTGCCGCTTCGCATCGACCGCTGTCAGTACGCGGCCCGGTGCGCCGTGCAGATCGTCATCGAAGTAGCGCTCCATCCCGCCGAGACCGGTGTCGTCCAGACCAACATACCCAAGGGTCTGTGCGGCGAGATCGGTGTTGGGATAGAAGCGCTTAAACTCCTTCTGAAGATAAACACCCTTAAGATTTAATTCGCGTACCCGCTGGGCTTGTTCTGGAGTCAACTTACGCGCGACCCATGCGAAATTACGCGACGCATTCAGCCGAGCGAGGATACTGGAAGACGATGTAAACGTGTCTGCAGGGTCCGTGTGAACGATGCTGGCTATCATCTCGGCCAGGCCTGCGCGGTTCTCCTGGCTTTCTCCTACTTCGCTCGGCACAGCGTAGACAGACTCGGCGAGCACGGTAACTGCTAACTCCCGCAAATTGCGGTCATACAGTACTCCGCGCCTGGGTGCGACTTCGAAGGTACGCTGCTGCTGCTTTGAAGCGCGATCAACCCACTCGTGGTGCCGTATGACCTGCAGCCAAATAAGACGAGTACCAATTAACGTAGTCCAGGCCATGAAAAACAGCGCCACATACACGAAGCGTATGCGGCGGATAGGAGCGGTGAGTGGCTGATTCGGGGAGGTGTTCATGTCAGTCGCCCTGTATTCGGTTACGTCTGCTGATAGATACTGCGGCCCGCCGTGCAGGCCACAGTATTTGCATTAAGGGAGTACGGACGCAGGAATCTTTGCTTCGGCGAGTACCGGGGAACCCGTGGCAAACGCGCCATCCTGATGCACAACCTGGCCCGGCTGTGGCGTATCAAGACCGAGCTGCCGTGCAATGTGATCGATGCGGCCGGGATCGGACAACTGCGCTTCGGTTAGGCGGAGTTGATGGTTGTCTTCGCGCATGTGCTCTACCTGCAGCTTCTTCGCTTCAATGGAGTAACCCATTTCGATGGAAGTAAAGTGCTGCCACACGTACGTCATCACCAGCATAAACAGGATGCTCATGGCGATTGTGAACGACCGCATTTCGCGCTGTCGATTCGGGTCTTCCGTCTTGCGCAGGCGACTATTGTCGATGTGCTTTGACATCAGGATCTCAGGCGTGGGCCCGCGGCGCGAGCGACGTTGCTTATCGAAAAAGGTACGGTTGTGATCGCGAAATGATTCCGCGCGAGACCGCTGCACCTGACCCTGGACCATTCCGATAGCCGCTGACTGTCCGCTCATAACCCTAGCTCCAAAGTTCTGATTACTGCACTTACTACACTGCCCATCTGCTTACAGGAGAGTTTTCCTAAGTTCCCACAGACTTATCCACAGCCTGCTTCCAGTGACTTAGTATTTCTTTCCTCGACCTACATAGTTCTTATTCTTTTGCGACCCCGCCAACCGTTCTGCTACCCGCAACTTTGCACTACGCGATCTTGGATTACTGTCGACTTCTGCTTCCCCTGCGATGGCCGGCTTGCGCGTGACTAACTCCCAGATACCTTCCTGCGCTCCTGCGCGCATGGCATCTTTGACTAACCTGTCCTCCAGCGAGTGGAAGCAGATCACAGCCAGCCTGCCACCCGGCTTGAGGAGAAAGGGCGCGCTTTCGAGCAGCGACCGTATCTCTCCTAGTTCATCGTTTACTCGAATTCGAAGTGCCTGGAAAGTCCTTGTCGCGGGATGAATCTTGTCGGATTTCATTGAGGGGGCCGCGGCCGAAACTACCCTGGCTAATTCCGCCGTTGTAGATATCGGCCGCGCCCTCACAATGGCTCTGGCGATTCTCCGCGACCTCCTTTCCTCTCCGAATTCGTAAATCAGGTTGGCGAGTTCTTCTTCGTCCGCCTGGTTTACCACTTGGCCGGCCGTTTCACCGCTTCGCGTGTCCATACGCATATCAAGCGGTGCATCGTGCCGAAAACTAAAACCCCGGTGCGCCTGGTCTAACTGCAGGCTGCTGACGCCAACGTCGGCGAGCAGTCCATCCAGTGAGCCCGGATCAATCTCTTCTGCAACCTGAGAAAAGGCCCGCGCCACCAGCCTGACCTGCGGCATATTGTTGCCCAGTTCAGTGCGCAAGCTGTCGAGCCGCTCTGCCGCGAGCGCCAGCGCCTCCGGATCGCGATCGAAACCGATCAGCGTGCCCTGCGGTCCAAGCTGCCGGGCGATGACTGACGCGTGGCCTGCCAGGCCGAGCGTCGCATCCACGTAGGTGCCGCCGGGGCGTACCTGAAGGAGGTTCATCACTTCTTCCAAAAGAACCGGCACATGCTGCGGACCGCTCATCCTCCGCCTCCATGCGCGCCCACTTGGGGCGACTTGAAACCGTTACAGCTGATACCGCGCCAACGTGTTGAGATCGCCCGCGTTGATCGGATCTGCGTCCATTCCACCCTCGAACGACTCGCGGTGGACCACTTCCATGTACCGCTGCGAACCCAGCACCATCACGTCGCCGCTAAGCTTTGCCTTCACCCGTAACACCTGCGGCAGGGTCAGCCTGCCCTGGCCGTCGAGTTCCACCACCTGGCCGTAGTAGTTGGTGATGTCGATCAGCTTGCGTTTTGCAGGCTCAGAATCGGGAATCTGGGCCATCTTCTGCTCAATTGCTTCCCATTCCCGCATGGGGTACAGCTGACCGCGCTTACCGTCACGGCTGGTGACGTAGAAGGTGTTGCTCCGAAACTCCTCGTCAAGGAAGCGCTTGAAGTCCACGGGCAGCTTGAGCCGTCCCTTGTCGTCCACACGCGCTGTCTGACTTCCCCGAAACATGGTGATCCGTTGTTCGTTGTGGTTCGTTGGGTCTCAACTTGTGAGCTTGTGTCCTAAACTCAAGCTGCAGAGCAAAGAATCGGCTGATTGATCCTCGATCTTCCTAGAAGTTCCACAATTTCCCACTCAGTCATCATGCTCCAGGATTCAGGAGCGCGCAAATTAAATTTTTCTAAGGATCTGGGTGCCGCTCGGACCCCTGTGGAAATACCACAGCAATGTGTCAAGAGGGTCTGCTGCCCCTACATCTTGTGTTTACTTGCGTGGTTCGCCATCGTGCAGCAGCCGCTCCCTTTTACGACGCAGTAGCCACAACAGGTACACAACGATGACCACATTCATAAGCAGTATGCCGAAATGCGATGGTGTGGGACGGCGAGCGGCCTCGTACAGCTCCCATGGCACGAAGGAGAGGCTGAGCCAGAGAGTGAAGAACTCCGCCCACACCCTCCGACGCAGCAGGCCGTACGCTTCGACGGTGCAAAGCATTGAGTAGAGCGACGTACCAAGGCTGATGAGCCGCAAGCGATGATGGGTGACCTGCCCGACCTTGTCCATGACCAGGTCGACCAGACGGTTCTCCGGATCAAAGTGGAGTTCGTGAACGATGCGGTCGACGGTACTCGGCAGGCTGTGATGAATGAAGTGCAGCGCGCCCAGGCTGACGCAAAGAAAGAAGACAGCTTTGACTAACTTGAAGAGACCGATGAAGTAGAGACCGGAATCGCGCCCAAGATGTGCTGCGTGATCCTGCGCTTCAGATATGCGCTCACTCGTTTCGTACTGCGATGTGGATGGACTCACCGGCACGTCTCAAGTGTTGAACTGCGGTTTGCCCTTGTCAATTCCATGCGGGTCACAAGGATGATGAATACGTTCACAGCGCACAACTGCGCAGAAAAAGAAAGTTGAAGGCTCCACAATCCATCGACTGCACGCTCCCGTTCCTTCAGTGTAGAGAGATGAACCACCGGCCAAATGCCGGAAGCACTTAAACAGAACGACAGCAATCATGGAGGATCTAGATGAACAAATTTGCAAAGACAGTCTTGGCAATGTCGCTGCTTGCAGGCAGCATGACCGCAGTGGCACAGAAGGATCCTGACGTTGGCGGAGCGCCGATGTATCCGAGCAAGACCATCGTCGCGAACGCGGTGAACTCGCCGATTCACAAGACGCTGGTTGCCGCGGTGAAGGCTGCAGGCCTGGTCGATACGTTGAACAGCCCTGGGCCGTTCACGGTCTTCGCGCCGACCGATGATGCGTTTGCCAAGCTGCCCGCAGGTACTGTCGATACGCTGGTACAGCCTGAGAACAAGGCAACACTCGTTAAGATCCTTACCTATCACGTCGTACCCGGCAAGATCAGCTCGAAGGAATTGTCGAAGATGATCAAGAAGGGTGGCGGCATGGCGACGTTGACGACGGTCGAAGGCGGCAAACTGATTGCAAAGCAGAATGGTTCGATCATCACGCTGACGGATGAGAAGGGTGGCGTATCCACCATCACGACGGCCGATGTTTTCCAGTCGAATGGTGTTATCCACGTTGTGGACACCGTTCTGATGCCCAGCTAAGTTGCCCTCTCCCAAAGGCAAAAGGCGCCCGTGTAGGGCGCCTTTCTTTTGCCTCTAGAACCATTACTGCGACATCAGACCGATGCAATCCCATCCACAATTGCCCTTTGACCAGCTGCGGTCGTAATGGAAGTGCAGTTCCTGCACGCTAGAGACGGCACGGCCATCCTTTCGCGCGGGATCAAACATCCACCGCTGGACCGTGGCGATCACCATGCCATCGATCGCCGGTCCCATGCTCTTTCGCGCGAATACCCTCTGCACGCGGCCTGTCTCATCAATCTGCACATCGATGACGACATCGGCGGTGGTTCCCAGTCCGGAGAAGTCAGGGCGCTGATCCGGGAATGCCTGCACGTAGCGAAGACTCGCCGAGCCGTCGCCGCGCGCGTCGTCACCCGCCTCATGTTGGAGTGCCATGGAGTCGGCGACTAAACTCGGCACGCTCGGTCGAGCCAGCGCGGTAGAGGCAGTCCTCATCGTTCTTCGAGGCGCGACATGCTGCCGTTGTACGACGCGACGATCATCGTCGGATTGTTCGGCGAGCTTACCGGGCTTGTAGTGCAGAACGATGCGCGTGCCGGTCGCGAAACCCGCCGGGTGCAGTTTGTGCGCGGTCAACCACCACCAGTTTGTCAGCAGGAGCAGGGCAAATCCATGCAGCACGGCAGACAACACAGTGCGGCCGGTAATCGTCTCCGGCCATAGCGTGCTGAGACGCTTTGCGATGCGGATCGCGATTGCCGTGGAAGTCGCCATGGAGTTGACCGTGAGAGCCATCGTATATCGCAGAGGCGACAGGATGGCACGCCACCGCAGTACACTCATCTGACCATGAAGTTGGCTACCGCCTTCGCGCTGACCGTGTTGCTTGCCTGCACTCTGCCTGCACAGGTGCGACCTGGCGGCGGTGCCGCGTCAACCGGAAAAGCCACTGCATTGCCGCCATTCTCCGGCACATGGGTACTAGACCATACGCAGACTCACCTGCAGCGCGAACGTATTCCCGAGGGTGAGAGCCGCGCGGTGATCACGTATGACGGTAGGACCTGGCACTACGTCCATACGCACCTTGAGGGCGGCGACACGCTGCCTGATTCGTGGCAGATCAGCCTTGTCGTAGACTCGCCGCAGCTTCATACGGAACGGGCTGAGGCGGTGGTCTTCCACTCTCGCATCCGGCGTGTCGGCGATACGCTGGTGATGACGGAGAACGGTACAGACCCTAACCATCAGCACGTTTACAACACCGTGACGTATTCGCTGGAGAACGACGGAAACACGCTCATTCAGGAAGAGCGGTCAAAGGGACCGCTGGGCACGATTGTGAATCATTGGGTGCTGCAGCGTGCGGGTGCTGGTGCGGCGGTTCCTGCCAGCTAGCGACGCTTCAGGCAGCTTGGACCGCAAAGCAGAGGGGTCAGACCCTGGAGATTGTTTG
Source organism: Terriglobus sp. (assembly GCA_965199365.1). Lineage (GTDB taxonomy): Bacteria > Acidobacteriota > Terriglobia > Terriglobales > Acidobacteriaceae > Terriglobus. Next base: position 583,703 of record CBDARC010000001.1, read on the forward strand.
AGCAGCTTGGAGTTTGAGCTGAAGGTCTCGTCCCGTTGCTTCGGACGGATTCAGCCATGCCGCACGCAGTCCTGAGACAAGCGGCTTCAGCCGCCGAGGTCGGTCTTCAAAGCCGCCTCAAGGGCTAAAGCCGAATTTTGTTGATAGTGTTTATGGCACAGCCAGCTGCGCCCTTCCGAAGCTCAGCAATCGGCAAGGTGGGGCGGTCCTTCTTAGCGGCGGGGAGCCTCGATCGTGAGGGCGACTCGGCTCCCCGCTTCCTGTTCACGGGTTGTAACGGCGTGAACAGCTTGCCGGCCGACGCGCATGCGCCGACCAACCTCGTTACATCTCGACCCATTCGCGAAGCAGATTGTGATAAACGCCGGTCAGCTTCACGGCAGGCGCGCTGCCCGAATCCAGCATCTGGATGGATTGATCGAGATCGAACAGCATGGTGCGCCTGGCGTCGCTGCGCACCATGCTCTGCAACCAGAAAAAACTTGAGACGCGAGCGCCGCGCGTGACCGGCGTGACATGGTGCAGGCTGGTGGATGGGTACACGACCATGCTGCCGGCGGGCAGCTTGACGCGGTGTACGCCGTAGACGTCTTCCACGCTGAGTTCGCCGCCATCGTATTCGTCGGGCTCGCTGAAGAAGAGCGTGCACGACAGATCGGTGCGGATGCGCTGGCCGCTTGGGCCGTGCGTGCGGATCGCGTTGTCGACGTGCGTGCCGAAACTTTGCCCGCCTGCGTAGCGATTGAACAGCGGCGGAAAAACACGCAGCGGCAGCGCCGCGGAGCGGAAGAGCGGGTTGCGACCCAGCGTCTGCAGGATGAGTTCTCCCACCTGCTGCGCGACGGGATGACCTTCGGGGATCTGCGCGTTCTGCTTGGTCATGGCAGATTGATGGCCGGCAGTGACGCGACCGTCGACCCAGTCCGCGGCGTCAAGCTGTACGCGGCACTGCCCGACCTGTTCGGTCGTTAAAACGTCTGCGATGGAGAGAAGCATGCGGACTCGTAGTACGTTGCGGGCAGCCTGCTGCTGCCCGCAACGGCCTGGTTAGAAGTGGTAGTTGAAGCCGAACTGCGCGTTGAAACCTTCGCCCGGAATCAGGTGGTTGGGGTGCGGCGTATCGATGTAGAACTTGTTCGTCAGGTTGTTGAGGTTGGCCTGCAGCTCCATGCGTTCGTTGATGGGTCTGCGCAGCATCGCGTTCAGCACGGTGTAGCCGGGGATCGCCTTGAACGCGAGCGGCACATTGCTTAACGCGATGGGAGAGGCCGACTGGTACAGACCGATCTCCGTGGTGGAGGAGGCTCGCCGTGCCGCGATGTAGTTGCCGCCAAAGCCGCCGACAAAGCGCCACGGCAGGTTGTGCGTCAGGAAGAAGTTGCCGCTGTTTTTCGGCACGTTCGCGAAGGGGAAGTTGTTTGGCGAGATGAAGTACGGCGCAGTGTTGTAGCGCGGGTCGACTGTCGCGTTCGGGTTCGTCTTGAGCGCAAGCTGCCAAGCCGCGTAGAAGTTCGCGTTGATCGCCGCGAACGGAGAGGCATTCAGCACGGAGCCTTCGATACGGCCGTCCAGGTACGCATAGCCGAGGATGAGGTCAAGGTGCTGCGGCAGGTGGCCGACCGCTCCGATCTGCACGCCGCGCACAAGCTGTGTGCCGACCAGCAGCGAGTTTAGAGAATTGTTCGGATCGGTTTCACGCGCGTTCAGCTTGGTCGTGCGGAAGAGGCTGCCGTTCAGGTTCAACCGGCTGCGCAGCAGGTCCCACTTGGCTCCGACTTCGTACGTGGTGTTCTCTTCCGGCGGCGACGTTGCCGTGTTCGCAGCGAGCGACAAGGACTCGGCTGCGGGGTTGAAGCTGGTGCCGTAGTCGAAATAGACCGTGCCGTTCGGCGTCGGTTTCACCACGATGGCGGCGCGATAGGTCGGTTGCTTATCCAACCGGCTAAGTGTGATGGCCGCGGTGCTGGTCGCGGGGATGGCGGCCGCATTCGACTGCGCATTGAAGTAGTCGAAGCGGATGCCGCCGGACAACAGCAGCCAGGGCCGCAGCTTGAGCGTGTCGAGGAAGTTGACTGCGTAGCTCTGCGTATTGACGTGCGTGAAGCCGTTGAAGGTCGTCGCTGTCGGTGTGAACGCATCGTCTGGCGTAGGACTGAGCGCGCTGGTGTACTGCGTGGTTGCCGCGAACGCATACTTGTAGCGCAGCGGATTCGACCGCTCGCGACCGCCCTCCACCGCGACGGTGTAGTCGTTGTCGATGCCGCGGACGCGCACGTGGCCGATAGCTTCCGCGCGATCCCAGAGGATGTCCTCGACCGAGTTCGCCGCAATCTGGTTGCGCAGCACCGAGATCGCACCCAGCGGCGTGCCGACGGGATAACACTGGCTCGCGACCGCTGCTGCCGTGGGATTGCACGTTGCCACGTAGCTCGCGTACACGGCTGTGGTTCCGCTGGTGCCGTTGATCGGCAAACCCACGCCGGTTAACGTTGCCGTGGTGTTGATCTGCGGCTCGGTAATGTTGACGTTGCGCGGGTAATAGCCCCAGCGCAGCGTGTTGCGAACGGTCAGGTGACTGCCGATATCGTGCTCGACCTTGCCCGTAAGAAGGTCAGGCTGCGTGATGAGGAAGTTGCCACCGTTCGCGAAGCCGTAGTAGTTGCTGCGCGGCACCGCGGCGACGCCCGCTCCGTAGTACGGCAGGCCATAATCGGGAATGTCGTTTTCATACTCGTGCAGGTAGCTGATTGTGAAGCGGGTCGGCTTGCCCAGTCCGAAGGCAAGCGTCGGCGCAACACCCACGCGCCGAACCTTCGTGACATCGCGCTCGGCAACGCCCTGCTCTTCGCCCACGACGTTGAGCCGGAATGCGGCGTTGGGTACAAGGTCCGTCAGCGGCAGGTTGACGTCCGCCGTGCCGCGACGCATGGCATCGCTGCCGAACTGGATGTTCGTGCGCACGAAGCGATTAGAGACGGCTTGCTTCGTCTCCTGGTTGACGACGCCGCCGGTGGAGCCGCGACCAAACTCCACACTTGCCGGGCCTTCGAGAACGTCAATCGACTCGTAATCGAACGCGTCCCGGTAGTACGAACCGAAGTCGCGAATGCCATCGAGGTAAATGTCATTGCGCGCGGAGAAGCCGCGAATGGTCAGGTTGTCGCCCTGCGATCCGCCTTCACCCGCAGCGAGCGAGATGCCCGGCACGTTGCGCAGACCATCGCGCAGCGTGGTCGTCGCCTGCTCCTGCAGGATGTATTGCGGCACCACGCTGACCGTCTGCGCCGTGTCCGTGAGCGACTCGGTAAACTGGCCCAGGCCGATGGAGTTCATGCCCGTGGTGACGCTGACCTGCTCTGCGTTTTGCACCTGGATCTCGGCGCGCGTGCCGCCACGATCCATCTGGTATCCGAGACCCGTGCCTTCTAGGATCGCGTTCAGCGCCGCCGTATAGGTCAGGTTGCCTTTTACGCCATTCGAGTGGAAGCCCGCGATCGATTCCGGTGGCAAGTGCAACACCGTCCCGATGCCGCTGACCTTGCGAAATTCCGTGAGCACGGCCGCCAGTGGACCGGCGGGAATGTCGAAGGCAATTGCCGGTGTCTGCTCCTGTTTGCCGCCGTGGGCCGACCTAGGCTCCCCGGCCGCGGCATTCTCCATGCCGGTTGCGGCGCACATCGCCAGGGTTCCCATCGCAATCAGGCACGCAGGACGCGTGCTGAACTTTCCCAACTTCCTATGCTTCTTCAAAATGCTTTCTCCGAGGTTGCGGCGGTGACCTTGTCCCTCAACTCCGTCCCGCTCTTGCACTTCACTCGGCTTGGTCCCTCAACCACGCCTGCCAGAACCGCGTTGTTCGTGTGAACTCGACTCGCGAGCACATCTACGACCACGCTGGTCCGATATGATCCAGAGTACATGAATCTGCGACCGTTTGGTCCTTGATCTGCAGAAAAGATCTTCAGGACCGATTAACGGTTCGCTCGAGCAAACTTCCGCACGTCGAGAGTGTCCAACGCGGCATGCGCCACACCTTCGAAGCCGACCAGTGGCTGCCGTTTCCCCTGCCGGTTGTTTTTGCGTTCTTTGCAAATCCGCAGAACCTGCCGCCGCTGATGCCCGCTTGGCAGCGCGCAAAGATCGACGAACTGCGGCTGATCGCACCGCCGGCGCCTCCGGCGGGATCGCCATCACGGCTAGGCACGGGTGTGGGCACAACGATGATCCTGAGCTTCCGCGCGCTACCGTTGGTGCCGTTTCGCCTGCACTGGCTGGCGCTGATCCCGGAATTTGAGTGGAACGACCATTTCTGCGACACGCAGACGGCCGGGCCGTTCAAGTTCTGGCGGCACTGCCACACGGTGCATGCAGAGATTCGCGGCGGCGTTGGCGGCACCGTTGTTCACGACCGGGTCGAGTATGAATTACCGGGTGGGCCGCTCGGCGACCTCGCCAACCTGATCGGCGGTCGCCTGCAGATGCGGTATATCTTCGGCGTCCGGCACAAGCAGGCCGCAAAGCTGATGCCAGAGTTTGCAGCCAAGCTGAACGAACGACTGTAACGTTCGTGCCGGCGTAAGGGCTGTCCCATGTTTCAGAAGCGAGGCATGGGGCACCCGGTTCCGGTGGGCTCTTACTGGGCGGTCAGGCGTTCCTGCAGCAGGGCTTGGAGGTATGGCTCGGCGTGGTGCAGCGCGCCATCCACGCTGATGCCGTATTTCTCGCGGAGTGCGTCGACCTTGCCGTGCTCGATGAACTGGTCCGGCCAGCCGATGCGGACGACGGGTGTTTCGATCTCGGCTGCGCTCAGCGTTTCAAGCACAAGCGAGCCAAAGCCGCCCGCCAGCACATGGTCCTCAAACGTAATCACCAGGCCGCAGTGCCGGCCGTACGCTTCCACCGCCTGCCGGTCGATCGGCTTGACGAAGCGCGGGTTGATGACAGCGACGGACAGGCCCTGCTTGCGTAGGCGCGCGGCGGTCTCGCGTGCCATGGGCAACAGCGCTCCGAGGCCGAAGATCGCGACATCGGAACCATCTTCAATGATTTCGGCGCGGCCGATCTGGAGCGCCGCCGGCTGTGGCTTGATGGTGCTGCCCGGGCCGGTGCCGCGCGGGTAGCGGATCGCGCTTGGACCGTTGTGCTCCAGCGCGGTCTGCATCATGTCGGCGAGTTCGTCTTCGTCCTTTGGCACCATGTGGACGAGGTTCGGCACGCAGCGCAGGTAGCTGATATCGAAAAGCCCGTGATGCGTGGGGCCGTCGTCGCCGCTCAGGCCGCCGCGATCCATGCAAAAGACGACCGGCAGCTCCTGCAGCGCGACGTCATGCACGATCGGGTCGAATGCGCGCTGAAGGAACGTTGAGTAGATTGCGCAGAACGGCCGGTAACCCTTCGTTGCCATGCCGGCGGCAAAGATCACCGCATGCTCCTCCGCAATGCCTACATCGAAGAAGCGCGTGGGGTGCACCGGACGGAAGAGATCGAGGGCGGTGCCGTTAGGCATGGCCGCGGTGATTGCAACAATCTTGGGATCGTTGTGCGCGAGTTTGACCAGCGTCTCGGCAAAGACCTCCGAGTAGGTCTTCTGGCCCGCGGCGGCGGTGTCACCGGTTTCAGGATCGTAGGGACCCAGGCCGTGGAACTTCTTCTGCTTGTCGAGCGCCGGCTGGAAACCGCGCCCTTTCTGCGTGATGGCGTGCAGCACGACGGGCCGGTTCTGGGCCTTCAGGAACTGGAAGGTCTTCACCAGCAGGGGCAGATCATGACCGTCGATCGGACCGTAGTAATCCAGGCCGAACTCCTCAAACAGCATGGACGGGCCAAGCAGCCCCTTGACGCTCTCCTCTGCCTTGCGCTGCACGTGCTTGGCTGCCTTGCCGCCGAAGCGCTCGATCAGTTCGGACGCGCGATCGTGCAGGTAGGTGAAGCGCGGGTGCGTGACGATCTTGTGGAAGTACGACGCGATGGCGCCGACATTCTTGTCGATGGACCACTCGTTGTCGTTGAGCACAATGATCAGGCGCTTGGTCTGCGCTGCGATGTTGTTCAGTGCCTCGTACGAAATGCCGCAGGTGAATGCGGCATCGCCGGCGAGCGCGACGATGTGTTCGTCGCCGCCGCTCATATCGCGGGCAACCGCCATTCCAAGTGCAGCTGACAGAGCGGTTCCGGCGTGGCCCGCGCCGAAGCTGTCGTGCTCACTTTCGGTACGCAGCATAAAGCCGTTCAGGCCGCCTGCCTGCCGAATGGTGTCAAACCGCGACTCCCGACCTGTCAGCAGCTTATGAACATACGCCTGATGGCTGACGTCAAACACGAACGAGTCGCGCGGCGTATCAAACACGTAGTGCATGGCGATGGTCAGTTCGACCACGCCAAGGTTTGGCCCGATGTGCCCGCCGGTCTTGGCCACGCTGCGGATCAGCCGCTCGCGAATCTCCTCAGCCAGTTCAGTCAGCTGAGGCACCGACAAGTTCTTGATGTCGGCAGGCGAAACGATCGTCGAGAGAAAATCACTCATGCTTCTTCTGGGTAAGACGCCGCTCCGGCTGCATCAGGAACAGAAAGCAGCCGAAACGATTGATGCTCTGAAAGTGTATTCCTTTCGTCGGCTTATTCCTGCATAGCTTCAACAACGGCGAGCGAAGGATGCGTCATGTCAAGTGCTCCCTCCCACCGGGCCACAACGGCGCTCGCCAGGCAGTTTCCTGCGACATTTATCGCCGTCCGACCCATGTCCATCAGCGCGTCAATGCCAAGCAGAACGAGTATCGGCTCGCTGGGCAGGCGCAGCGTACCGGCCGTTGCAAGCATCACGACCAGCACCGCGCGCGGCACGCCCGCCACGCCTTTGGACGCCAGCATAAGCGTACCCACCATGAAGACCTGCTGCCCGATGCTGAGCGGCACGTTGGCGACCTGCGCGACGAACATCATCGCCATTGAAAGGTAGAGTGTTGAGCCGTCCAGATTGAACGAATAGCCGGCCGGAATGACGAACGCAAGAATGCGACGAGGAACGCCGAACGCCTCCATCTCCTCCATTGCGCGGGGTAGCGCGGCTTCGCTGGATGCGGTCGCAAACGCGATGGCGACCGGTCCCGACATGCGCTGCAGGAGTCGCCTGATCTGAAGCTTTGTAAGCAGCGCCACCGGTAGGAGGACTCCCAGAATAAAGACGGCTGCAGCCAGGTAGAACACCAGCAGGAGTTTGCCCAGATGCACCAGCACGCCCGGTCCCATGCGGGCCACGGTGTAAGCCATCGCCGACGCTACACCGAGCGGCGCCAGGTACATGATGATGTTGGTAAAGCGGAACATCACTTCACTCAGGCTCTCAGTCAGGCGCAGAACCGGCTCTGCCTTGGCTCGCGGCGTGAGTGCCAGTGCCATGCCGAAGATGGCGGCAAAAACGGCAACCTGCAGCACCTGGCCTTCTGCGATGGACTTCGCAATGTTCTCGGGAAAAACGTGCGTGAGGAAATCCTGCCAATGCATCGGCGCAGCGCTCTGCACGGTGCCGGCAAGGTCAGGAGGCATGACCATGCCTACTCCCGCCTTGGACAGGTTTGCTGCAACCAGCCCGATGACCAGCGCGATCGTCGTCAGCACCTCAAAGTACAGCAGGCTCTTCCAACCTATGCGACCAACGCTCTTCAGGTCGCCATGGCCTGCGATGCCGCTGACCAGCGTTGCCAGGATCAGCGGCGCCACAACTGTCTTGACAAGCCGCAGGAAGATGTCGCTGAGGAAGTGCATATTGACGGCTAACGCGGGCGCATCGATGCCGATCTCCACACCGGCGAACATGGCCACGATGATCCAAGGCGTCAGCTTGCGACGCAGGAACGCAGCCCAGCCGATTAGCAGCAGAACAGCTACAACACGGCAGACAAGCCCGATAGGTCGCAGGACCGCCGCGCCTTCAGCACCCCTGATACTGGCAAAAGCGCCCGCTACGATCAGCAGCGCGGCCGCGCACCAGACAAGTACTTCCACGCGGCTTCGCGATGTCGGAGTCGAACTCTCCTGGCTGGGCATTTCTCACACTGTACCTGTTTCCCCTGAGTCGAAGGCAGCGTAAAGTGAGGCTGACATGATTCGTGCGCATCTCATCCTGTCTGTTCTCCTGCTGCTGACCGCGCCTGCGGCGATGCACGCGCAGCTTGATCCCCTGTCGCACCAGGCGCCGACGAACAGCCCGCTCACACAGCCTTCTCTGTCGCCCGGCGTGCTGCAGCTGATGCAACTGGATGCGGAGTTCAGCAGGGCGACACTCGCCGGCGGCGGCAAGGCCTTCGCAAGCTGGTTTGCGGACGACGCGCTCGCGCTGAACAACGGCAAGAATCCCGTCTTCGGCAAGACCGCCATCGCCGCCGATGCCAACTGGGATCCAAAGGAGTATCAGCTGCAGTGGCAACCTACCGGCGGGCAGATCGGACCGTCCGGCGACATGGGCTTCACGTGGGGCCACTACGATGGCCATGCAAAGGATCACAACGGCAATGACATCGCCACCGGCGGCCGCTACATCACCGTATGGAAGCGCACCCCTGACGGCAAGTGGAAGGTAGCGCTCGACGCCAGCGCCACCGAGCCGCCAACCGACTGCTGCGCGGTGGCGAAACCTTGACATCTGTGGACACCAACTTTGCACATCGCAAAGACCGATGTACGGGTTCCCGCTTACTGTACCTCCCGAGCCAGCAACTAGTCCTCGTCCTTTTCCTTGAGCTTCGCCACGACGGTGAAGTCTTCGAGCGTGGTGGTGTCGCCCTTGACGTCGCCGGTTGCGGCGAGTTCGCGCAGCAGGCGGCGCATGATCTTGCCGGATCGCGTTTTGGGCAGTGACGGTGTGAAGCGGATGTCGTCGGGCCGTGCAAGCGCACCGATCTCCCGCACGACAAACTTCTTCAGTTCGTCTTTCAATTGGGAGTTCGGTTCGACGCCATCTTCCAGCGAGACGAAGGCGATGATGCCTTCGCCCTTCATCTCGTCCGGGCGTCCCACGACCGCTGCTTCCGTCACCTTGGCGTGCGCGACCAGCGCTGACTCAATCTCCATGGTGCCCAGGCGGTGGCCGCTGACGTTGAGCACGTCATCGACGCGGCCCATCAACCAGAAGTAGCCGTCGTCATCGCGCCGCGCACCGTCACCGGTAAAGTAACTGCCGGGGATCTCGCTCCAGTAGGTCTGCTTATAGCGCTCCGCGTCGCCGAAGATGGTGCGCGCCATAGCAGGCCAGGGTCTGCGAACGACCAGCAGGCCACCATGGCCGGGAGGCACCGGCAAGCCGTCTTTCGTGACGATTTCAGGCTCGATGCCGAAGAACGGCAGCGTTGCCGATCCGGGTTTGGTCGGGATCGCACCCGGGATCGGCGCGATCATGATCGAGCCGGTCTCCGTTTGCCACCACGTATCAGCGATGGGGCAGCGCTCGTGGCCAATCTCGCGGTGGTACCACATCCAGGCCTCGGGATTGATCGGCTCGCCCACTGTGCCGAGCAGCCGCAGCGACGCGAGTGAATGCTTGCGAACGCAGTCGGTTCCCCACTTCATGAAGGCCCGGATCGCCGTCGGAGCGGTGTAGAAGATCGACACCTTGTGCCGGTCGACGATCTCCCAGAAACGGTCGCCCTCAGGCCAGTTTGGCGCGCCTTCATACAACATCACCGTTGCGCCGTTCAGCAGCGGTCCATAGATGACGTAGCTGTGCCCCGTCACCCAGCCTACGTCTGCCGTGCACCAGTACACATCGCTGTCCTGCAGATCAAAGATGTACTTGGTCGTCAGCAGCGTGCCCACACCGTAGCCGCCCGTCGTGTGCACCAGGCCTTTAGGCTTGCCGGTGGTGCCGCTGGTGTACAGGATGTAGAGGGGGTCCTCGGAATCCATCGGCTCGGCAGCGCAGGTTGCGTTGGCCGTTGCGACTTCCTGGTGCAGCCAGTGGTCGCGACCCTCTTTCATGGTCACATCGCGTCCGCTGCGCTGGTGGACGAGCACATGCCGTACAGATTCGCAACGTTCCAATGCTTCATCGGCGATGCTTTTCAGCACGATGTCCTGACCGCGCCGATAGCTGGAGTCCTGCGTGATGAGCAACTTGCACTGTGCATCGTTCATGCGGTCAGCAAGCGCGTGCGCCGCAAAGCCGCCGAAGACCACGTTATGGACGGCGCCGATGCGAGCGCATGCCAGCACCGCGATTACGATCTCAGGACAGACTCCCATATAGATCGCGACTCGGTCACCTTTAGCCACTCCAAACTTCTTCAGCACGTTGGCTACGCGCTGCACTGCTGTGTGCAGCTCGCCGTAGGTGAGCGAACGTACTTCGCCCGGCTCGCCCTCCCACAGCAGCGCGACCTTACCTCCGCGGACGCTCAGCGCGTGGCGATCCACGGCGTTGTGACAGAGGTTCAGCTTGCCGCCGACAAACCACTTCGCCTCGGGCACATTCCATTCCAGGATTTTTTCAGGCTCGGTGAACCAGTCGAGTTCGCGCGCCTGCTCTGCCCAGAAGCCTTCGTTGTCGTCAATGGAGCGGCGATACATCTCGTCGTAATCAGCGCGCGAACGGATGTGTGCGCGTGCGGCGAACTCCGCCGGCGGAGGGAAGACACGGTCTTCGCGAAGCGTGGAGCTAAAGGCGGTGGTCTGTGGATCGGCCATGCGTTTCGATTGTCCTTCTGGATGCGGCAGCTAGGTCACGCGAGGAAGCCTCGTGAGCAACCCTGAGATTCTACCCGCCCGTTCCGGAACTCGCATGGGTCAACTGTTAGCCTCAGGTTATGTTCGGTTTTTCCGCGTACAGCCTGATGGGGTTTTGCCTTGGCTTCATGCTGGGGGTGGGCTGCGCATTGGCCGTCATGTACTCCATCTACATGGGTGGCTATCGCGCAGCGCTGAAAGACCTGCTGCTCGCCGATAAGCCGAAGCGCTGGGCGGAAGAGATGGCAAAGGTTGAAAAGGCGCAGATCAAGCCGGCGGCCTTATAGTACCGGCTTAGCGCGAGGCGGCGGCCTGCTTGAGTGCCTGCACTTCCTGCATCAACGTTTCTAGCCTGTCTAGGATTTCTTCGTGGCGCGTGCGCGGAAAGCTGTCTTCCATGCTCTCGACGTAGAACGTGCCGCCGGGCTCGAGAGTGCACTCCTTTACGTCAGCGAGTCCGCGGATGTTCTGCTTATGGAGCACGCCAATCAACTCTTCACGCGTCAGAATCTCCTGATCCATGGCCTTCTGGTCGACGACGCCGTTCTTGATGAGCACCGTTTCTTCACCCTGCAGAGCATTGTTGAGGCGAGGCATGCGGAACAGCAGGCGATTAAGCAGCCAGTTTGCGGCCAGTAGCGAAAAGGCCCCGATGACGCCTCCCGAGACGGAGTTATCGTCGCCGATCATGGCATTTTGCACCGTATTTGAAAGGGACAGCAGTACGACCAGATCAAACGGATTGAGCTGCGCCAGTTCGCGTTTGCCAAACAGCCGCAGGAACAGAATCAGGCAGGTGTACACAATGAAGGGCCTGAGAATCTTCTCAAGTATGGGTACCGGGATGTGGAACATGGCCTGCAACATGCCGCAAGAGTATCGCAGCGAGCAAATGAGAACCGGCGAATGCGGCACCCAAGGGCTTTGCACTGGAGCGCCGTCTGCAGTCATTGACCGGTTTTTGTGTGCCGCACCGCTGAAGTGATATCCAAATGGGCTGCTTGGGGGTAGCCGTAAAGCCCAGTTTCGCGTCTGATGAAGAAAGCTATGCATGAACAGCTTACGAACGTAACCAGGTGGACACCTCTGCACCTTACCCCCGTCATTGTCGTATGATGACGTTGTGTTCCATTGCATTCTTCGTAGCTGCCCTGGAGTTTGAGCGAGACACAAGCAAACCGAGGGCTCCCCTGACGTCCTTGTAATACTTGCAACCGGTCGAAAATCTGTTTCGCAACTGGCAACTTTGAGCGTCATAGGGCGTTCATGCACCTATGTTGAACTGATATTTGAGGACGCTACTCTTATGTCGATGCAGCTGGAAGACGAGAGAACATTGGAAGACAGACAGCCAACCGGCACGCCTGCTAGCCCCTCGGGTGCACTGCCTGCGAATTATCCGTCTCAACGCGAGCTCGCGTTCAAGACGTTCGGTGTCATGGACACGGGGCAGCAGACAAAGAGTTCCGTTGCAACATCACTGGTGATCAACGGCACTGCGCTGCTTCTCATCGCCCTGGTAAGCCTGACGGCTAAAAAGGTCATCAAGACAGTAGCGGTTACGACGTTGACGGCGCCGGTCCCGATCCCCAAGGAAGAGCCACCGCCGCCTCCGCCGCCACCCAAGCTGCCAAAGCCGCCGGTTGTGAAAGTCACGCCTCCGCCTCCGCCGAAGGACGTGCCGAAGATCGAAGTGCCCGAACCGCCCAAGGTTCAGCCAGTCATTACGAAGGCAGCGCCCACGCCCGCACCGGTCAATCCCGCGCCGAAAGCAGTGACTCCGCCGCCTGCTCCACGACCAGTTCCGATAGCGATTGCTCAGGCCGCGTCTGTACCCAACAATGACCCACATCCCTCGGCGATACGACTGGGCAGCATGAGCAACCCGATTAACAACACCTCCGGTCCCGCGGTTTCGCCGGTTAATCTTGGCCGCAGCGGAGCACCGGGTATGCCGGCCGGCAACACTGGTCTCGGGCCGCCGTCGAAGATTGCGATCTCCGGTTCAGGATCTCCAAACGGTTCGCTGGGCGGCCGGGACAACGCACCCCAGCCGATCAAGGGCATCAGCACGGGTGTGACCGGCGCTACTGGCCCAAACACCGCAAGACCAGTCGGCGCGGTGCAGATCGCCAAGAGCGTTGCTCCTGTGCCGATCAACAACGCAGCGCCTACCGCGACCACGCCCGCAAAGGTCGCACCCAAACTCATCTATAAGCCGCGGCCTGAGTACACCGAAGAAGCCCGCCAGCTGCACCTGGAAGGCACCGTGTACGTCAAAATACATGTATCGGCCTCCGGTGCAGTCTCCGTCGTCGGCGTGCAAAGTGGTCTCGGCCACGGGCTGGATCAGTCAGCGATTCGTGCAGTTCAGGGCATGCGCTTTCAGCCAGCAATGCAAAACGGCCAGCCGACCGATTGGGACGGCGTGGTCAACATTAACTTTCAGCTTGCGGGTTGAAGCCGCCTATTTCGACGTTCTCGTTCGATGGAATCCGGTCACCACAGTTCGAGCCATCCGCTACAAAGCAACATTCACCCAGGAGTCGCCTACCGTATGACCAACCTTCGTAAAGCGTGCATCTCGGCCATTGCCGCCGCCATTCTGGCCACATCCGCGGCTCCAGCCCTGGCGCTTCCGATCTTCGGCAAAAAGAAAAAAGACGACCTGCCCGCCCGCAAGCTGACGCCTGCCCAGAACGAACTGATTGATAAGGCTATCGCTCGCGAGGGCGAAGTCATCAAGGTGATCCAGGAACGCTCGCCACTGGTCGAGACTTACATCCAGAACATGAAGCCCGACCGCGTCATGCTGCAGGTTCCCGCCTCCGACGAGCATTTCCTGGGTCGCGTGGACTTCAAAAAGGTCCTGAACGGCGAAACCTACGAAACAGAGGACCGCAAGAAGAACACCGGCAAGATGGGTTTCTTCAAGAATTCGCTGTCGTACATCACCAGCCTGAACAAGGAACTCCACCTCCAGTTCAACGAGACGGGCTTCATCCAGATGATCCTGGTAGATGCTCACGACTTTAACCGGAATGAGTATAAGTTCGGCTTTGTGCGGAATGACTTTCTGGGCAATGTGCCGACGATGGTCTTCGACGTTGAGCCAGCGACGAACCACACGCGTGGGCGCTTCTTCGGTCGCATCTGGATTGAGCGCCGCAACGGCAACATCGTTCGATTTAACGGATCATTCGCCGGCACGCAGAGGGATTACAAGGAGTACTACCACTTCGATTCGTGGCGCACGAACGTGCAGGAAAATCTGTGGCTGCCGACTTCGTTCTACGTAGAAGAAAGCGACCCGAAGAGCGATGAGCACACCGTCAAGTTCAAGGCGGTGAATCACATCTGGGGCTACGCACTTAAGGCACCGCCGAGCGACGCCGAGAACGTTGACGTGCAGGTGCAGGGTGCGACCGATGTCTCCAATGACGCACAGGACGTCTCGCCTCTCGGTGCACAGCGTGAGTGGGTGCAGCAGGCCGAGGACAACGTGGTGAACAGGCTGTACCAGGCCGGCCTGCTTGATGCACCGTCTGAGTTCGACAAGACGCTCGAAGCCATTGCGAACAACATCCTGGCCTACAACAAGATTGTCACCGCTCGTCCCATTCGCGTTCGCACATTGTTGACCGAGCCGCTCGAGTCGCTCGCCATTGGCAACACGATCGTCGTTTCGAAGAGCCTGATCGACACCACGGCCGTCCCCGGGAACAACAATGAGCAGGTGAACAACCTGTATGCCGTGCTCGCGTTCCAGGTCGCACACATCATCCAGGGCCATCGGTTGGACACGAAGTACGCCTTCAACGACCGGTTGATGTTCCCTGACACCTCGGCGTTCACCCGCATCCCGATGCATCACACGGATCGCGACAACGAAGAGGCTGCCAAGAAGACTGTCGAGCTGCTGCAGCCGGCGGAACTCAGTTCAGCGGCAGCGCAGTTTGGTCTGTACCTCGCCCAGTTGCAGGAGCGTTCCAAGGCGCTCACAGCGCTGAACGAGCCGATGATCGGCGATTCGATGGTGAAGGATACAAAGACGAACACGCTCTGGTTGCAGGCGCTCGTAGGCAAGGGATCGAAGCTGGACCAGGCGGATCTGAAGCAGTCGGCGGCGATGCCACTGTCTGCTTTCCTTCGCTTTGATCCATGGACCGACCAGGTTGTGCAGATGCACGTCGCCTTTGAGCCACTGCTTTCGGCGCGCGACAAGATGCCGTTTGAAGTGACGCCTGTGTACCTGAAGTTGAGCTACTATAAGGCGCCGACAACGGCCATCGACCAGGCAGCGGCAGCTGCGGCAGCAGCAGGCGCCAACGTGGCTCCCGCTGCCGGCGGCGTTGTTGCAGCGCCTGACCCGAATGCTCCCGTGGCTACGCCCTCAGCTGGAGCAGCGGCGGCGCCTGGTAACACTGCACCTGCACCCGCAACCGGCACGGCAGCACCGCCAGCACAGTAGGAACATGGCCGGAGAAAGAGTTCTCCGGCCACAACTTGCTTCTGTTTAAACAAAACGAAACTGCCGGCCAAGAATCGGGTTTATCTGACTAAGTCGCCCGGTACGTTGCGGGTTGTGTCGCAACTTTGCCGTCAGTGAAGGAGTTTCGTGGCTGATTCATTTTGCCCCAGCCTTCTGGGCCCGCGTCGTCTGAGACCCGCTCAAATCCGCCGGATGGTTCTTGCAGCCTTCGCCTGGATAGCCATTGCTGTCTGCGGCTGCGCGCTGAGGGCACAGCGATACTTCCCTACCGCCACCAAGAATGCAGATCTTGAGGCGGGTGGTGGTTTTGTATTTGCAAAGCCTGACTACTCCAATCAAAGGTTCACCGGCGTAACCGGATACGCTGCGCTGGATGTCACACCGCATTTCGGTGCCGAGTTCGACTTCCACCAGGTAAATACCCACGGCGACGATCACATTTACGAGCGCACCTATGAGCTTGGGCCTCGCTACGTTCGTCACTACGGTCGCTTCAATCCCTACGCGCGTGCGAGCTATGGGCGAGGTGTCTTCAACTTTCAGAACAACATCGCGAATCTGGCCTACAACATCGTTGCATTTGCGGGCGGCGTTGACGTCCGGGTCAAGACCCATATCTACGCGCGTGCAGAGTTCGAAGGTCAGTACTGGCTGAAGTTCCAGAACAAGACTCTGCAGCCAGATGTATTCACCCTGGGCGCCGCGTACCACTTCTAGTCAGCCCAGACAAAAAACAGCCCCGGAGATCTCCGGGGCTGTTTTTTGCTCATAGCGTCAGGACGAATTAGAAGTGGTACGCGACACCCACGGTCGGCATGGAGATCACTTCATATCGGCCCGTTTTGAAGTTGTCGTTCTCAAGCTTAAAGGACGGTGCCTTGACGAGGAATCCGCGATAGCCGACCCGGAGGTCGTAGCTGGGACTCAGCTCATACGCAACGCCGGCTCCGAAGTAGCCGCCGAGTTCGATCTGGCTCTTGGCGTCAAGCGACTGGGTCGCGAAATCCCGAATAGGCGCAAATTGCATGACACCCACGCCCACCTCAGCGAACGGGTTGTAGTTGTGATAGTTACGCGTGTACACGTAGCCGACGGAAACTTCCTGCTGACGGGTATGGATGCCGTAGTGATTTGCGCCCGTATCCGTCACGTAGCTCTGATATTGCGTAAAGCTGTAGTTGGCTTCCAGCGCGCTGCGCGGGGTCAGCATGAACCGGTAGGCTGCGAGCGCTCCCAAGGCAACATTTGCATTCAATTGCGCTCCATCGCCGTTTACCTGGGGAGGAATGTTCGCAATTGCGCTAAGGCTAACGTCCTGTCGGCTTTCCTGCGCATGCACAGTCAATGCCGTCGCCAACAGGGCGCACATCCACATCGTCTTCTTCATTCGTTTGACCAACCTCAACGCCCTGGGACGCGCGGTCACCGTGATCCGGTCCACGCACTAGACGTACAGCTTTTCATTGTACCTGCTTAGGACTGACCGGGGCAGCGGGAAGTGAGCAACATGCGCAGCTAGTCCCCACGCTCCGGCAGATAGCAGTAAGCTCCCCTGGTGCGCTCGGAGTATTCGCGAACGCCCCGGAGGAATGCAATGGCTGCGTGCGACAGGTTCGCTTCTTTGCGATGCACCAGCCGCAGCTTGCGTTCCAACTGCAGTTCCTTCACGTCGACCCGCACCAGCACGCCGCTCTTGAGCTCGCGCTCGACCGTCAGCGCAGGCACCAGTGCCACGCCGTTGCCCAGCTCAACAAAGCGTCGCACCGCCTCAAGCGATGGCAGCTCGACACCAATACGCAATTCCGTCCTATGTCGGCGAAACGCTTCGAACACCTTGTTCCGCTGGGGCGACGGAACGTTATGTGCGACAAAGGTCTCGTTGCCGAGATCGCGTATGGACACCGATGGAACGCGCGCCAGTGCATGACGCGGGTTGACCACGAAGGCAAGCTCATCGCGAAAGACCACAATGGAACGCAAGGCGCGGTCGTCAGGCTTGAAGCTCAGTACGCCGATCTCGACCGAGTGCAGCAGCACTTCATCCGCAATCCGGCTGGCAAGCGAACGCTGCACGCTCACCTTGACCTGCGGATGCGCGCGTCGAAATCCGTCTAGCACCGGCAGCAGATACAGGCATGTGTATTCATTGGCGGCAAGGTTCAGGCTGCCCCGGTGCAAAGACCGCAGTTCGCCCAGCGCGTGCGTCGCCTCGGTGCGCAGGTTTAAAAGCTTTTGCGCGTACTCTCGCAGCACCTCGCCAGCGTCGGTCAGTGAGCTGTCACGCGATGCGCGATCGAACAGCGCTTCTCCGAGCTCACTCTCAAGCTTCGCTACGGCTTGACTGACCGCAGGCTGGGTTCGCCGCAGTCGAGCAGCTGCACGCGAGAAGCTACGCTCGTCCGCAACAGCGAGAAACGTCTCCAAAGTAAACAGGTCCATCGTCGGCTACCTCACATACATAAGCAGAACTAATGCTCACATCAGTAAATATAACGAAGGCTTATGGATATACTTTGAAGTGAGGGCAACATGAGTCCAGCTTCCGATCAGGTCGTCTTCTTCGACACAACGCTGCGCGATGGTGAGCAGTCGCCTGGCTGCACCATGCACCATGCTGAGAAGCTGCGATTCGCCCACCAGCTCGCAATGCTCGGCGTGGACATCATCGAAGCAGGCTTTCCCATCGCCTCAGACGGTGACTTTTCTTCCGTGCAGGCCATTGCCGCGGAGGTCCGGGGACCTCGCATCGCGGCGCTTGCGCGTTGCAAACACGGCGATATCGAGCGTGCAGCGCGTGCCGTGGAGCCCGCGGAACGAAATCGCATCCATGTCTTCATCGCTTCATCTGACCTGCACCTCGAGGCCAAGCTGCGCATCACGCGCGCTCAGGCGCTTGACCAGGCTGGCGAGTGCGTCCGCTTCGCCCGCACCTTCGCCGACGATGTCGAGTTCTCGGCAGAAGACGCGACCCGCTCTGACCTCGAGTTCCTTCTGCAGCTTGTCGGCGTCGCCATCGAAGCAGGCGCGACCACGATCAATCTGCCGGATACAGTCGGCTACTCCACCCCAGCGGAGTACCGGCGGATGTTCGAGACAGTTCGTGCGCGCGTCCCCGGCGCGGACCGCGTGATCTTCTCCACACATTGCCATGATGACCTCGGCCTCGCTACGATCAACACCGTCGCAGGCCTGTCAGGCGGAGCCAGGCAGGTTGAAGTTTCCGTTCATGGGATTGGCGAACGCGCAGGTAACGCCGCGCTGGAAGAGGTCGCGGCCATTCTGCGGGTTCGCCACGATGAGTATCCGTTCACAAGCAGCCTCGACCTCACGCAGATCGGCGCCACCAGCAAGATGCTTGACGAGATCATTTCGTTTACCTGCGCGCCGAACAAGGCAGTCGTCGGCAAGAACGCTTTCGCGCATGCCAGCGGCATTCATCAGCACGGTGTGCTTGCCAATCCGCTGACGTACGAGATCATGACACCCGCGCACTTCGGCGTCACCGCGAACACCATTGTGCTGGGCAAACACAGCGGCCGCCGCGCGCTGGAACATCGCCTGAAGGAACTCGGCTTCGATCTGAGCAAAGAGGAGATCGAGCAGACCTACACGCGTTTCACCACGCTCGCCGACCGCAAGAAGTCCATCTACGACCAGGACATCATCGCTCTCGTACCGCAGTCCGCCACCGTCTAGCAAGACTGTGATCCTGAGCAAAGCGAAGGATCCTCAAGGCGGGTTGAGCGACACAGCTCTTAAGAGTTTCAGCCAGAACTGTACGGGCAGTTTGAAAGGCAAGACGCACCATGCACCTGAAGATCGCACTACTCGCCGGAGACGGCATTGGACCGGAAGTCACACAGGAAGCCGTCAACGTGCTCGACTGCGTGGCCAACTTCGGCGGACATACATTTGAGTACGTCCCGTTGGCCATCGGCGGCAACGCCATCGACGCGTACGGCACGCCGCTGCCCGATGAGACGCTTCAGCAGACCCTGCAATGCGATGCCGCGCTGCTGGGAGCAGTGGGCGACAACAAGTTCAACTACCTGCCGCCGAGCGAACGGCCTGAGATGGGCCTGCTGAAGATTCGCGAGGCACTCGGCGGGTTTGCGAATCTGCGCCCCGCGATCGCGTACAAGGCCCTCGCCGACAACTCTCCCCTGCGGCCTGAGATCACGGAAGGCGCGGATATCCTCTTCGTTCGCGAGTTGCTGGGCGGCCTGTACTTCGGCCAGCCGCGCGCGTGGGACAGGCAGACCGGCCGCGCCCACAACACCATGGTCTACACGCAGGAAGAGGTGGAGCGCGTCGCTCGCATCGCCTTTGACCTCGCCAGCAAGCGCACGAAGCAGAAGCTGACCAGCGTCGACAAGGCGAATGTGCTGGAGACATCGCAGATGTGGCGCTTCGTGGTGAACGAAGTCGCAAAGGACTACCCCGGTGTGACGGTCGAACACCAGCTCGTAGACTCCATGGCGATCCACCTGATGAACCGCCCGCGCGACTTTGACGTGGTGCTCACGGAGAACCTCTTCGGCGACATTCTGTCCGACGAAAGCGGCGTCATTACCGGCTCGCTCGGCATGCTGCCGTCGGCCACGCTCGGCGGCAGCGTCAACCTGTATGAGCCGGTGCACGGCTCCGCGCCGGACATCGCAGGCCAGGGCAAAGCGAACCCGATCGGGGCGATCCTGACGGGAGCGCTCGTGCTGCGTCATTCCGCTGGGCTGGATCGTGAAGCGAAGATCATCGAAGCCGCCGTCGTCGACGTTCTGGAAGGCGGATATCGCACCACAGACATCGCTCGCGGCAACATTGCAGGCCAGCAAACCATTTCGACCACGAAGATGGGTGAACTCATCCTCGATCACGTAGAGGCTGCGCTGGGAGGCGCGTCCTTCTAACTTGTCATCCTGAGTACTGAGATCGTCATCCTGAGCGAAGCGAAGGTGCCGACGAACTACAAAGCACCGCAACCGCCGGGTAGTTCCCGCCACGGGACCAGAGGTACACGATGTTCGAAAACAAGAACGCACCGAAAACGCTCTTCGAAAAAGTCTGGCAGCAGCACCTGGTCGCAGAACCGGCGGGCGAGCCGCCGCTGCTCTACATCGACCTGCAGCTGGTGCACGAAGTCACGTCGCCGCAGGCGTTTGAAGGTCTGCGACTCGCAGGCCGCAAGCTGCGCCGCCCAGACCGCCACATCGCCACCGTCGATCACAATGTGCCGACCACCAGCGTGCAGGACCGTCTGAACATCGTCGACCAGATCGCGTCGAAGCAGGTGCAGGCGCTGCGTCAGAACTGCGCCGAGTTCGGCATCGAGTTCTTCGACGTGCAGGACGCGTCGCAAGGCATCGTCCACATGATCGGGCCGGAACTCGGTGCGACCAAGCCGGGCATGACCATCGTGTGCGGCGACTCGCACACCTCGACTCACGGGGCCTTCGGAGCTCTGGCCTTTGGCATCGGCACCAGCGAAGTCGAGCACGTGATGGCCACGCAGACGCTGCCTCAGGCCAAGCCGAAGACGTTCCGCATCAACGTCGAGGGCGAGCTGCCCTTCGGCGTCACCGCGAAAGACATCATTCTCGACATCATCGGCCGCATCGGCACGGACGGCGCAACGGGCTATGCCGTCGAGTACGCCGGCTCGGCCATCCGCGCACTCAGCATGGAAGGCCGCATGACCGTCTGCAACATGAGCATCGAAGCAGGCGCACGAGCCGGCATGATCGCTCCCGATGAAACCACGTTCGCCTACCTCAAAGGCCGCCGCTTCAGCCCGCAGGGCGACCAGTGGGAGGCAGCGTTAGCGCACTGGCGCACCCTCCCCACCGACGAAGGCGCAGTCTTTGACCGCGAACTCAACATTGACGCAGCGACACTCGCACCTGCAGTTACATGGGGCACGTCGCCGGGCATGCACGCGACTATCGACGGCAGGGTGCCGACACTCGATGAAGCGCCTTCAGAAGCGGACAAAAAGAGTTTCGCCAAGGCCTACGAGTACATGGACCTGAAGCCCGGCATGCCAATGGACCAGATCAGGATCGATACGGTCTTCCTCGGCTCCTGCACCAACGGCCGCATTGAAGATTTACGCGCGGCCGCTGCTGTCGTGAAGGGCCACCACATCGCCACGAAGATTCGCGCGATGGTGGTTCCCGGCTCGCAGGCTGTGAAGCGGCAGGCCGAAGAAGAGGGCCTCGACACCATCTTCAAGACCGCAGGCTTCGAGTGGCGCGAGCCCGGCTGCTCCATGTGCCTGGGCATGAACCCCGACATCCTGCAGCCCGGTGAACGTTGCGCCTCCACAAGCAACCGCAACTTCGAAGGCCGCCAGGGCCGCGGCGGACGCACGCACCTTGTCTCGCCCGAGATGGCCGCAGCCGCAGCCATCACCGGCCACTTCACCGACATTCGCAAGTGGAAGAGCACACCGCTCGACACCACGTTTAGTACCGATCAAGTTCTCGTCGAAGGAGGTTCGCGCTAGCCGAAGCCGTCATCGTGAGCGAAGCACAGCGGAGTCGAAAGACCTGCTTACATCTGCCTCAGCAAGACAGCCAAGGTGAGCCAACACTGTATGATTCCCATCAACATCCTCAAATCCAAAGCCATGCCGCTGCCGCTGCCGAACATCGACACGGACCAAATCATTCCGAAGCAGTTCCTTAAACGGATTGAGCGCACGGGCTATGGTGACTTCCTGTTCTACGATTGGCGCTACAACCTTGATGTGGCCGACGACGTTTCGCCCAACAAGGACTTTGTGCTGAACAAGCCGGAGTACGCGGGCGCGAAGATTCTCATCGCCGAGAAGAACTTCGGCTGCGGCTCGTCGCGCGAGCACGCGGCATGGGCCATCAACCAGTTCGGCTTTCTCGCTGTCATCGCGCCCAGCTTCGCCGACATCTTCTACTCAAACGCGGGCAAGAATGGCATTATCCTTGTGCGTCTCGACGACGAGCAGGTGAAGACGCTGATGGACC
This sequence comes from Terriglobus sp., assembly GCA_965199365.1. Taxonomy (GTDB): domain Bacteria; phylum Acidobacteriota; class Terriglobia; order Terriglobales; family Acidobacteriaceae; genus Terriglobus. The sequence goes on from CBDARC010000001.1 coordinate 605,906, forward strand.
GCTCGACCGCGAACCCGGACCACACCATCACCATCAACCTCGAACACCAGACCATCACCGACGATGAAGGCTTTCACGCGCGCTTCGAGATCGATCCGTTCCGCAAGTTCTGCCTGCTGAACGGCTATGACGACATTGGGCTGACATTGCGCCACGTCGCTGATCTCGACAGCTTCGAATCGAAGCATGACAACGAGTTCTGGTCTGCACCGAAGGTTTTCACCACCACATGACCTGTCATCCCGCAGCGTAGCGGGAGGGATCTACTTCTCTCATTCCAGCCAGTATTTCGAAGCACGAAGAACAACAAGGCAATCGCTCCCTACGCTGCGGGACGACAATCAAGGAAAGATCAAGTGAGCAACGAACTACTACCAGGCAAGCGCCAGTCCGCAGTACTTACCGAAGGCCCCTCCCGCGCGGCTGCGCGCAGTTATCTGCGCGGTGTCGGCTTCTCAAAGGAAGACCTGCATAAGCCCATCATCGGCGTCGCCAACACATGGACCGAAATTGGCCCATGTAACTTCCATCTGCGGCAGGTCGCCGAGGCCGTGAAGCAAGGTATTCGCGAGGCCGGCGGTACGCCGATGGAGTTCAACACCGTCACCATCTCCGACGGCATCACCATGGGCACCGAGGGCATGAAGGCATCGCTGATCTCGCGCGAGGTGATCGCGGACTCCATCGAGCTGGTCACGCGCGGCAACAGCTTCGACGGACTGGTCTGCATCGCGGGCTGCGACAAGAACATGCCCGCGGCGGTCATGGCGCTGGCGCGGCTCGACATCCCGGGCATGATGCTCTACGGCGGCAGCATAGCGCCCGGGCAGCTTGCACAGGCTGACGGCACGCACAAAGACATCACCATCCTGAATGTCTTCGAAGCGATCGGATCGCACTCCGCGGGTCGCATCAACGACGAACAACTTGAAGCCATCGAGGCCGCGGCGTGCCCCGGTCCGGGTGCCTGCGGCGGCCAGTTCACGGCCAATACGATGGCGATGGCGGGAGAGTTTCTCGGCATTAGCCCCATGGACATCACCGGAGTGCTCGCCATGTCGCCGGAGAAGTCGAACGCCTCGCGCGAAGCGGGCCGCATGGTCATGGAGCTTGTCCGCAAGGACATCAAGCCATCGCACATTCTCACGCGCAAGTCGATAGAGAACGCCATTACAGCCGTGTGCGCCTCGGGTGGGTCGACAAATGCCGTGTTGCACTTGATCGCGATCGCGCATGAGTTGAATATCCCGCTCGCAATGGATGACTTCGACCAGATCAGCGAGCGCACGCCCTTCATCTGCGACCTGTCTCCAGGTGGCAAGTACGTCGCGAAGGACTACCAGGATGCGGGCGGGTCGCGCGTGCTGGCGCAGCGTCTGATCGAGCGCGGACAACTGCACGAGAGCATCACCGTGAGCGGTAAGACGCTACACGAAGAGGCTGCCTCAGCACACGAAACCCCGGGTCAGCCCGTGATCCACACCTGGGACAAGCCACTCAAGCCGACCGGCGGCCTCGTCATCCTGAAGGGTAATCTCGCGCCCGAAGGTTGCGTGGTCAAAGTGGCCGGGCACGAGCGCATCCTGCACACCGGTCCGGCGCGCGTGTTCGATTCGGAAGACCTTTGCTTCCACGCGGTTGAGGCAGGCGAGATCAAGCCGAACGATGTCTGTGTCATTCGCTATGAAGGTCCGCGTGGAGGACCGGGCATGCGGGAGATGCTTGCAGTTACTGCGGCGATCAAGGGCATTCCAGAGTTGAGCGAAACGGTAGCTTTGCTCACCGATGGCCGTTTCTCGGGCGCCACGCGAGGCCTCATGGCCGGCCACGTCGCTCCTGAAGCACAGCTTGGCGGACCGATTGCATTCGTCAGGGAGGGCGATCAGATTACCTTTGACATCCCCAAGCGCGAACTGCGGCTCGAGATCTCCGAGCAGGAGTTCGCCGAGCGGATGAAGACCTTCAAGGCACCGGAACCACGTTACAAGCGCGGTGTGTTCGCAAAGTATGCCAACACCGTAAGCAGTGCAAGCATAGGCGCAGTCACCACTTAGTAGTCCAGAAAGATGGAACCATTGGATTTCACATCTGACAAGCTGGTGTACACCACCACAAAGCAGCATCGCTTCCACCTGCTGGATGCGATCCGCGGCATTGCGGCGCTGATGGTGGTTGCTTACCATGCTCCGCCAGATTTTGGCCGGCTCATGCCGTTTCGCAGTGGATTCCTGGCAGTGGACCTCTTCTTTGCGCTGAGCGGATTCGTAATTGCTTTTTCGTATGAGCGGCGGCTGCTTGAAGGTCTGCCCTACCGAAACTTTATCGTTGCTCGAGTTATCCGACTTTACCCGATCTACTTACTCGGAACGTTGTTTGCAATCACGTCCGTGATCGTTACGGCTCACAGGTTTTCTCTACCCAGCTTCTTGATGGAACTGCTGCTTGGATTGCTCCTACTGCCGGATGTCTTCCATGGCGGTCAGGCTGCGGTATACCCCTTGGATTTTCCAGCCTGGTCGCTGCTATGCGAATTAGTTTCCAGCGGAGGATATGCGGCGCTCGTTCTATGGCGTAAAGCTGGCGGATGGGCGCTCACCATGGCGATGATCGCCTGCTTTGCATTCATGTTTAATTGGGTACGTAGTTGGGGAACTGTGGATAGCGGGTCCATAGTGCACACATTTCCCATGGGGCTCGCGCGTGTCGGTTATTCCTTCGCAGCTGGCGTACTTATCTTCCGGTATTACCACGCGAAGGGCCGGGCGCGACTTACGGGCGTCTCGTCTCTGCTGTTGGTGTTTGTTGTTTGCGCCATTATTGTTGCGGCTTTGGGGACACGTCTAACAGCATCGCCCGTCGCCCAGTTGGTCACCGTAATGCTCGTGTTCCCTGCCATGATCTATCTTGGCGCCCTTACCTCCATTACAGGACGATTGAGCAGAGTGGCCTCGTTTCTCGGGGATACGTCTTATCCAATCTACTTGCTCCATATACCGTTCTTTGTGTTCTTTCGCGGCCGCAGGATGCACCAGATTGCACTGCATCATGAGCAGGCAAAGCCATTGATCGCCCTGCTGTCGATCGCGTTTTTGCTGATGCTTTCCTGGGTGGCGGCTAAGTGGTTTGACCTGCCGCTTCGGCGATCTCTAACTGCGACGTATAACCAAAGACTGCGCTATGCATCCTAACCCGGAAACCAGCCAGAGCCTGATAGGCACGATCAAGTCGCTTTTGAAGCAGGCAGCGCACGCGCGGGGTAGCGGTGAATCAGCAGAAGCGGAGCGCCTGTATAAGCAGGCTGCCGCTGATGCCAAAGCAAAGGATGATGTGGCGCGTGCCGAAGCTCTACTAGGTGTGGCGCAGTCACGTCGAGACCAGGGAGACCTGGTCGGCGCATCGATCAACTATGCGGAAGCGATCACGCTTTTGCGCACAAGCAGCGACAACTCTCTGCTTGCCTTTGCTCTCCGTCACGCTGCCGACGTTCGCAGCGAACTACGCGAGTACGCCGCAGCAAACGCACATATCGATGAAGCGATACGGCTTTACCGTGCAGCAGAACCACAGTCGCCGCTTGACCTTGCAAACGCCTTGCGCGTCGCCGCGCTGAACAGCGAGCGCGAAGCACATGCTGCGTGGCGAGAGGCAGAGAAGTTGTACACCGTAGAACATGTTGCAGCAGGCGTCGACGAGTGCATAAGGCACCTTGCGCGGCTAAGTCACGACCTTAGTCATTCCGAATAGAAAAGTAGCTTGGAACTTACAGGAACAGCCAACTAATATGAGAGCAACAGCTCCCGAGGTCGACATGACCAATACAGAACGCAATCACCACGCACCCACACTCACCGGCGCCGAGATACTCTGGGCGACGCTCGCAGGCGAAGGTGTCACCACTGTCTTCGGTTACCCCGGTGGCGCCATCCTGCCGATCTACGACGCACTGCGCAAGTTTCCCATCCACCATGTGCTGGTGCGGCACGAGCAGAGTGCCGCACACATGGCCGATGGCTACGCGCGTGCGAGTGGACAGGTAGGGGTGTGCATGGCGACCAGCGGCCCTGGCGCAACCAACCTCGTCACCGGGCTTGCGACAGCAATGCTCGACTCGATCCCCGTGGTCGCAATCACAGGGCAGGTGGCCTCGAAGGTTCTTGGCACAGATGCATTCCAGGAAGTCGACATCACCGGCATCACGCTGCCGATCACGAAACACAACTTCCTCGTAACTCAGGTTGAAGACATCGCGCCGATCGTGCGGGAGGCATTCCAGATTGCTCGCAGTGGGCGTCCGGGGCCAGTGCTGGTCGACATTACTAAAGACGCGCAGCAGGCGAGCTGTGTCTTCGATTTTGAAATGTCGAAGCCAACTGCGTATCGCCCGCACCCCATGCTGCACGCTGAATCAGGCGACATGCATCGCGCGCTTGAGTTGATTCAGCAATCGCGCAAGCCCATCATTTTTGCCGGGCACGGCATCATCCATTCTGGTGCCGAGCGCGAGGTGATCGCGTTCGCTGAGCGCCACGGCATTCCTGTTGCAACGACGCTGCTTGGCCTCGGCGCCTTCCCTGCCTCGCATCCGCTGGCTCTCGGCATGATGGGTATGCACGGCGAGTCATGGGTCAACCACGCAATTCAGAACGCGGACCTGCTGCTGGCGCTTGGCATGCGCTTCGATGATCGCGTGACCGGCAACCTAGCACACTACGCACCCAACGCCAAGAAAATACACGTCGAGATTGACCCAAGCGAGATCAACAAAAACGTGAAGGTCGATGTCGCTCTGGTTGGGGATCTGAAGACCGTTTTGACGACCATCGAGGCGGCCACTGAAACAGCAAAGCTCGATCGCACGGTGACGGCACCGTGGCGGGATGAGATCCGCGCGTTGAAGGGCGATGCCAGCGTACGTGACATCATCAACCTGCCCGATAATGGTCACCTCTATGCCGCACACGTGATCCACGACATCTGGCAGGAAGCGAAGGCAGCCGGCCGGCTGGCGAACACCGTAATAGCAACGGACGTGGGCCAGCACCAGATGTGGGAGGCGCAGTATTTTAAGCATGAAGATACGCGCACGCTCATCACCAGCGGCGGCCTAGGAACCATGGGCTTTGCGCTGCCGGCGGCGATCGGGGCGAAGATGGCGTGCCCCGATAAAGATGTGTGGGTGATTGTCGGCGATGGCGGATTTCAGATGACGGCAGCGGAACTCTCCACCATCCAGCAGGAGAAGCTGCACATCAACATCGCGGTTATTAACAACGGCTTCCTCGGCATGGTTCGGCAGTGGCAGGAGGCGTTCTACGACAAGAACTATGCGTCTTCGCCAATCCTGTCACCGGATTTCGTCAAGCTCGCGGACGCTCACGGCATCCCTGGAGCCCACGTCACGACGCGGGCCGACGTGCTGCCCACCGTCACGCGGGCGCGTTCCGGAACGGAAGCTTATCTGATCGATTTCGCTGTGGAGAAGGAAGATGGCGTGTACCCGATGATCGCCCCAGGCAGCGCGCTGCACGAGATGGTGCGCCGGCCAAACCCCATCGTCGAAACAAGTGAGGAATAGTATGAGCCGAGTCGTCGCAGCGACCTTATCGGTCACTTCACTGGCGTTTGTCGGATGCCACCACGCAGCACCTAGGCATCCTGCTGCCGAAACGGCTGAACCTCTCATCGGCCCGCTCTTGCATCGCCATCTGCTGACCGAGGTAGGAGCTCACGCGATCAACTGCGGCTGGTCCGGCGATGAGGCCGAGTTTGCTTCCATGAGCGAGTGTGCCCTCGATGCGGCAAAGCATGCCAAACCATTCATTGTTCAGTATCGAGAAGCGGGTGTAGATTCTGCGGCGCAGATCGGCTTCATTTTGAAGCCTGATCAGAGGCTAATGAGGTATCCGATGCCCGATGGTAACTTCTCACCAAACAACATCTGGTTTGAGCTACACGACTGCCAGCCTGGATCGCTGTACCGGAATTCCCGCAAGACTCTGGACTGCAAGATCGCGGGTGAGCCGCGGTTTGAAAGAGAGTAGAGACATGCTCCACACCTTCATCGCACTCGTAGATAACAAGCCCGGAGTTCTAACGCGTGTGGCCTCCTTGTTCCGCCGTCTCAACATCAACATCGCTTCGCTCACAGTGGGTGAGACTGAGCGAGAAGATGTCTCGCGAATGACGATAGTTTGTGATGCGCCGGAGAACGCTGCGCACCGTATTCGTGCGTCGCTCTACAAGCTGGAGATCACCCGCGATGTCGACGACGTCAACCGCAGCGAAGCCGTTGTGCGCGAACTCTGTTTGATCAAAGTAGCGGCTGGGCCGAACGCTCCGCATGGAGTGCATTCGCGTACACAGATCTTCGAGCTTGCGCAGGTGTTCCGCGCCCGCGTCGTTGACCTTGCACCCGAGAGCATCATGCTTGAGATGACTGGCTCTGCTTCAAAGATTGAAGGGCTCATTCAGGTGCTGCGCGAATCTGCCTACGACATCCTTGAAGTATCACGCACGGGCCGCATGGCCATGCGTCGCGGTGCCCATAGCAGCAAGGTAATGAAAGCGCTCGGCAGCAAGGCGCATCAAACGGTCTTCAGCAATCTCGACCCGGACGCGCTCGACCCAATGGACGCACTGCCTAACCAGTTCGCCGAGCATGACGTGTAACTAACGGCAATCGTGTGGACAAAGCCCCACCCTCTGTTTAAGGAAGGTGGGGTCAGCAGGTTCGCAACGCAAATTGTGAGTAGCTACTGTTGAAAGAGTTCGACCCGGCGATTGTCTGCCTTGCCAGCGTCGGTGCTGTTAGTGTCAACGGGCTTGGCAGGACCGAAGCCTTCACCAGTAAGTCTGGAACCATCAATCCCGTGCGATTTAAGGTAGTTCGCCACGTTGTAAGCGCGACGAACTGAAAGCGACTGGTTGTGCTGATCGCCTCCTGTCGAGTCTGTATAACCCTCGACGCGCAGGTGAGCGCCTGGATTCTGCTTCATGTAAGCCGCTGCGCTGTTCAGAGTAGCCTGATCTTCCGGCGTCAGGTCCGCACTGTCCGTTGCAAACTTTACATCACCCAGGCTGGGCATCGTATTCGCAGCAGCAGCAGACGCCGAGGTCGTTGCTGCAGGCTGCGAACTATGACGACTTGCAAGAAACCATGCCAGCAGCGCAAGCAACAGGAGCAATGGCAACAGCCACGCCCATATCGGCACTGCTCTCTTCTCTTCATAGACCTTTATGTGTTCCGTTGCCATCGTTCTCTCCAAAGGAATAGGTTCGGCATTCCTTCGCTGTGAAGGTCGCTCTTAGAAGGTCTGGCGAGGAGTCGTTTCGACCGCCTCAAAGGGTTCCACTTCCACCTCGGTGTGGCGCACGGAATCGTGGATCGTCTCCGTGCGATCAGAACCTACCGTACCGACACGAACTTCTTCGACTACACGCGCTACCTTGCCAACAACAGCTTCCTCAGTTGTTCCTACCGCTTCGATGATGTGCCCGGATTGCAGATCGGCCTCAGTCAGCGGGCGGTCAACGGGTGTGCGTTCAATCACCACGCGTTCCTCGTGCAGAGTCACAGATTCGTTGACGGGAGTCTCTACCATCCGGCTGTAGACGCGTACCGCACCCGTCTCTATCTCACGCTTCCCGACGCGCAGTTCTTCTTCTACTACCGGAATCACAGAGGAATCCGTCGTTCCGGTTCTTCCGGTGGCGAGTGTAGTTCCTGCGGCGAGTGGCGCGGAAGCTGCTGCTGCGTCCTCGTATTCACCGGCATAACCATCGGTTGCGGGTCCATCGGTTTCGTCGATCTTGTCTGCTGAATGCTTTCCGAAAATATTCTCCACGGTCTTTGCGAGATCCATAACACCCTCCACTATGAGAACTACTCCACCGTTATGCACCTCATCCTGCAGGTGCTTTAAGTCGCGCGCGGGTACACCAAAATTTGTAAGATCTTCGGCAGCGTTGTATTCATAGCCAGCACCATAGGTGCTGGTCCCATTAGCAATAACTGTTGTGTCTTCCCGGGGTACGCCGGCAGCTTCCAGATCTTTGAGCGCCGCAGCGGCATGATCCCTGTGATAAAACAGGCAAATATATTTTGTAAGTTCGGCGTTTACTGCCATAATTCCTCCAGGCTGGGCGCAATAACAAGGCACGGAGCCGCAGGCACGTCGGCCGACGCGGTGAAGTGACTAGTCTCATACAGCCAGCTGAATGGTTTGGGAAGGCAGAGGCCGCAGCTGCGGTCTGCGTTTTCACTCGTAGTTGTCCGGCCTTCGGATCAATACCTGCAGCACGCCAACTTGTGAGATAGAGCGCGACCACCGCGCGTTAGTTGCTAGGAAATCATAAGGACCCGCGCCGCTTCACGCCTAGGGTGAACACGAGTCAGATCGCAAACAATCCGCAATCAAATTCCTCTAACGTCTAGCACTCACAGGTTCATAGTTGAAGACTGCTCAGGATTGTAGAACGGACATGACAGGTGAGGGATCCCAGAACGCGCGCACTAGCACGATCTTACCTTCGTGATCGCAGTCGATTACGTCTATCCCTTCGAAGCTGACGGGCTTTCCGTTCCGGCCGACGCCGTTGCCCGTCCACTTCACGGCGGCGGACGCGCCGTTCACAAACACGTGTTTCTCCGTCAGGCCAACCGTCTGGAAGCCAGTGAAGATGCTCGTGAAGAATGCGCGAATCGCATCGTGGCCCACGTTCGCCGGTGCTCCAACAGGGTCATGCTGCTCGGCATCGGGAGCAAACAAAGCAACACAGCGCTCGGTGTCCATGGCGCGGATGGCGGTAAAGTATTCAGCAACGGTCGCTTCGGTCGGAGTAGGCATGCCCAATGGTAATCGCTGAAGCCTGCTTGTCTCGAAGTTCGCTTTATCTATCTGACCTTCAACATATGCTCTAATCAGGCCAATCGATCTTCCCTCTCCAGGAGCGCACATGCCATTCGTCAAGACCACAGACGGCGTCGATATCTTCTACAAGGATTGGGGAACGGGCCAGCCCATCGTGTTCAGCCATGGATGGCCGCTGTCGTCCGACGACTGGGACGCGCAGATGATGTTCTTTCTGCAGCATGGCTATCGCGTGATCGCGCATGACCGTCGCGGACATGGTCGATCCACGCAGGTCAGCGACGGCCACGACATGGATCACTACGCCGACGACCTGCTCGCCGTCGTGGAGCATCTTGACCTGCACGATGCGATCCACGTCGGCCACTCGACCGGCGGCGGCGAGGTCGCGCACTACATCGCGCGGCACGGCGAGGCGCGCGTGTCCAAGGCAGCGCTGGTCAGCGCTGTCACTCCGCTGATGCTGAAGACCGAGGCGAATCCGCTTGGTCTGCCGAAGGAGGTCTTCGACGGTTTCCAGGTGCAGGTCGCCACGGACCGTGCGCAGTTCTACCGCGATCTGCCAGTCGGACCGTTTTACGGCTACAACCGGCCGGGCGCGAAGTCGTCCGACGGCGTGATCGGCAACTGGTGGCGCCAGGGCATGATCGGCGGAGCCAAGGCGCACTACGACGGCATAGTCGCGTTCTCCCAGACCGACTTCACCGAAGACCTGAAGAAGATCACAGTTCCAGTGCTGGTGATGCACAGCGAGGACGACCAGATCGTTCCGTACGTCGCCGCCGGACCGCTCGCGGCGAAGCTGCTGCAGAATGGAACGCTGATCACCTACAAGGACTTCCCGCACGGCATGCCAACCACGCACGCCGAGACCATCAACGCCGATCTTCTGGCATTCCTGAAGAGCTAGGTTCGACACCAGCAGGCTCGCGACAGGCAGGGGTGTTACCCCACCCCTGTCCTTCGCAAATTCCTCTAAACAAGGAACTTAGCCGATCTGTGCTTGCAAATGCTCTTAATGAAAGACTTAGATGTAAATCATTCTTAACAATGGAGTTAGCCGGCACGGGCTCAGGATGGCATCACTGTGCCGCTGGAGGCCTGCTTCTATTCTAGTGGTTGCGTGGAAGTACCATGCCAACTTTATTCCTTGTTGAATGTGAGACTTAGGCTGGTCGGGCACTTGACAGGGTTTTCGGATCTCTCGAAACCGGAGGGTGACCGAGCCACCCTGCGGAATCCGGCGGAGCGCGTGCCGCTGCTGCGTAGACTGGACTAGCCGCGTGATCGTACCGCGGCCTGGAGGAAGTACATGCGGGTTGCGAACTGGATGGCAGCGTGTCTGCTGGGTGCGGCGGTTGCGAGCGGAGCGGCACAGATGACGCCGCCGAAAGATTCTTATGCTGCTGCCGATACCGGCAAGCCGGTTGCTCCGGCCAAAGCGCTGGACACGATGCTGAGCCTCCTGGAGTCGCAGGTGATGAGCGCGGCCGACGCCATGCCGGCGGACAAGTACAGCTTTGCGCCGACGACGGCCACCTTCGCCGCCGACAGCACCGCGAAGTTTGACACAGTGCGCACCTTTGCCCAGGAGCTGACCCACCTCGCCTCGGCCAACTACTTCTTCTACAGCACGATCAACGCATCGAAGCCACCCGCAGCCGCTAGCGAGGCCGACGGTCTGAAGACCAAGGAAGAGATCGTCGCGGCGCTCAAGGGCAGCTTCGCCTACGCCCACGCGCAGATCGCCACCATCACGCCGGCAAACGCCTTCCTCGGCATCGAGGGAGCCGACGGCTTCCACACACCCGCAACCGTCGCCGCCTTCGGCGTCGCACACGGCTACGACCATTACGGCCAAATGGTGGAGTACCTCCGCATGAACGGCGTCATCCCGGCGGGCAGTAAGTAAGGTCGGTAAGACCGGCCTACTCTTCGCGCGCATGGTCAACGAGTGGCTTCGGCTGCATCGTTCCATTCTGAGCATCAGTCAAGCCCTACCCGGCGAACCAAATCAGCGAACCGCGGGTCACCTCGGATAGGGTCGAAATACGGGTGCGTCTTCAGGAACTGCAGAATGTTGGACTGCTCTTTGTAGGCCTCCTCCAGCCAGTAGAAAGCCTGTTCTTTGTCATCGAGGCCGAGGTACGCGTTAACAAATGCTCCCGCCGGGATGTAGCCTGCCTTCCTGCGCCGTTTCAGCTCTTCCAAGAGCTTGAGCGCATCGTGTCGTCTTCCGGCATGGGCGTAGGCACGGACCAGAACGCCGGTTGCAGCAGGACTCCCCGAGGAAAGCGAAATCAATTTCTCAAGCACCGGGATCGCCTCGGCGGGCCTGTTGGCTGCGGTTAAGGAAAAGCCCAGGTGCAGCAACGTTTGCCCATCCTGCGGACGCACGGCGAGGGTGCTTCGTGCCTCCCGTATCGCGTCGTCGAATTTGCGTGAGTGGAATAGAATGAATGCAACGTCAGCCCCAGAGATCGCGACCGGATCGAGCGCCCGCGCATGCCGGATCAAGCTGACGGCCTCGTCGGTGCGTCCCTGACACATCAGCCACAAGGCCATCCCGGCGTTGGCCTCAGGATCGTTCGGGTTCAATTGCAGAGCGCGCCTGTTCTCCGTCTCGGCCTCGTTCCAGTGCCATTCTTCTCTTAGAACATCTGCCAACAGCACATGGGCCTGAACGACGTCCGGATCCAGTTCCAGCGCTTTGCGGACGGACGTAAGCAACTTCGTGCGGTTAGTTGCGGGCAGACCGCCTGCATAGATCGTTCCAAGTTGGTTGTAGGCTCCCGCCAGCCCCACGTAGGCAGGTGCAAAATCCGGATCGTGCTCGAGTGCGCCTTCGAAGTAGGGGATGCTCTGCTCTGCCCCTGTCCTGTTTCTCTGCTCCAGCACAAACCTGCCGCGCAGGTAGCTTTCATAAACCTCAGGTGCAACTGACCGTGCTGCGCTAAGCCGCTGGTGTTCTTCCCCGGTAATGGTGATGGCCACCTTATCGGAGATGGCTAACGCCAGTTCGCTTTCCAGTGTGAGGGCGTCGCGCATTTCGCGGTCGTAAGTTTCCGACCAGAAGTGCTCGTCATTCGACCCTCGGATCAGCTGGGCCGTCACGCGAATGCGATCGCCCTGCTTGATAACGGAGCCTTCGACGACCGCGTCCACGGCCAAGGTCCTGGCAATCTCGGGCATTGAGAGATGCGAGTCCTTGAAGCGCATGGCAGAGGTGTGGGACGTGACATGCAGCGTATGTATGTTCGCCAGCCGGCTGATGAGGGCCTCGGTCATCCCGTCCGCCAGATAATCCTGTGCCGGGTCGCCCGAGAGATTCCGCAGCGGGAGGACCGCAAGGGACCGGATTTTTGGCTCAACGATGACATTTGAGTGATGACGAAGTGAGAGCCACCCGGCAACTCCGAGGCAACTCGCAAGCCAGAACACCAGTGCCGCTTTCACGGCGGGCTTGACGCGGTCACCTGTAGATTGGGCCTGCGGGTTGGTTCTCGGAAGCTCCACCATCGCCCGTACACCGTCACTAGTCTGCAAAGGTTCGATCTCACCCGCTGGTGCGACGGTCTTTTTCTCGATGACGCCGATGAAACGGTAGCCCTGTCGGGGAAGTGTCTCTAGAAACTTCGGATTGGCCGGCCGGTCGTCGAGCACCTGACGGATCTGTCGAATGCAGTAATTCAGGCTGGCCTCAACATCCACGTGAACGCCATCACCCCAGATGTGGGCGGCAAGCGTTTCGCGCGATACGATCCCGGGGGCGCAAAGGATCAGAAAGGTCAACGCCCGCAGAGGCTGTGGCTGAAGCTTCAATGCCGCGCCTTTATGAAAGAGTACGCCACGCTCGCGGTCCAGCGCATAGTCAGCGAACCGGACAACAGGCGGTAACTCTTGTTCTGTCACGTCGGGCATGGGACCCCGATTATAGGAGCCCAACATGCACTCGTCACGGCTAAACGACCGCTTTAATTGCCGGCGATAGCGCGTTCACCAGGTCTGAACCCTGTGTTCTCTACGAGTCACTTAGATCCTCACACAAGATGAGGACGTCCTCAGCAATAACTCACGAGAACTGTGACTGAGGCGGTGCTAGTGTCTGCACAATTCCGGTGCCAGAAAGCATCTTCACCGACCCTTAGTCCTGCTTCGACGATTCGTACTTCTCGATGCAGATCAGATCATGCGCTCCGGTCCGTTCGTGCGGAGCAATCCCTTCCGTCCCCAAGAAAAAGAAAAGGAGTCAGTCATGAAACACAAACTAGCGATCTTCACGGGAGCCATTCTGCTGATTGCATCCATCTGCGCGAGGGGCCAGGTGCCGACCGCCACCCACTACGCGGGAGTGCTCAACGACTACTCACCCTTCGATCCCAACATCAACGGCAGCCCGTACGAAATGCACGGTCAATGGTCGATCGACCTCGATGGACAGGGCAACGGTGACTTCTACGCCGATATGACCATGTCGGACTATGCGACCACCAACGGGCTGCTGGATGCCACAAAAGGGGGTCAGAATCCGCACACACATCACATCAGGCTGACGCAAGTCGCTGTCACGCCGAACATGTCCGGTTGCCCTGCCTACCTCAAACCCGTGACGATTGAGGGGTTTCAACTGAATGGCATCGTCAGCCTGATCACCGGGAATGGAAACAGCGCTCCCTTTGAGCCAGCGCCACCGGCACCCCCTACCTCGCAGCTCCAGGTCTGCATTACGGGTGCAGCCGAGGTGCCGTACTCAAATATGACGATGGTGTTCACGGGTAATGCGGCGACGCATTTTGGAACGCAGGCCATTCATGGTGTCGTGCGTGACGCAAATTCCAATAGTCCACTTACGTTGCCGAGCACAAACAGTAGCGTGGCGATCGTATCCCCGCGTATGGGAGCAACTCTCTCCGGGATAGTTACGGTACAGGGGTCGATTACTTTGAGTCTCGATTCCGCGGGGAGCTTCCTCATCGTCGACGGCGCCGCGCAGAATCAGCATTCGGTCACCAGTGCGCCCTACGCGTACTTGTTGGACACCACTGCATTGAGCAACGGTCCGCACACGCTGCAGCTCTGGGCGCACGATATCGGGAACAATACAACGCTCTCCAGTGTCGTCCAGATCAACGTCACAAATTAGGGATAGCACACGCACAAGGCCCGGATGCTTATGCAACTCAGGTCAAAGGTCCGGTTATGAAAGGTGGTGTTTACCTGGTGAGAAGGTAAACACCACCATCTGCCGGAACGGTACAGCGGCTTGCGTCTAGATTCGTGCGGATACGTCGTTTCCCGAAAGCGCTCACACTCTCATGCGTTACCAGGTCCTGGTCCACACCTCAGCAATCGGGTACTTGTTGACGGCGCTGGGTTGGTAGTTGCTGCGGCTTAGCCACCATTTTAGGCGGGCGTCTGGGTCTGCTGCGAAGGCTGGGTCGGTGGTTAGCTGGGTTTGGAATTGCTGCCATAGCTCGGGGTGGTCGGCGGCCATCTTGGTGGCGATGGGGACGGAGAGGTATTCGGCGGCGCCGATGCGTCCGGTGCGTTCGAAGATGGCGTCCATGAAGCCCCAGCGGACGAGGGCGTCGGGCGCGGCGGGGTGCAGCATGGCCATGATGATGCGGGCGCGCGGCTGGTTCATGGGCACGTAGTAGCTGCCGGCGGGCATGTGCATGGGTTCGGTGACGGGTGTCAGCTTGTAGTCGGTGAAGTCGCGGCCTTCAAAGGGGAAGGTGTCTTTCTTCACGTCGGTAAAGCGCCAGCTTTCGAGCGGTGTGTCGATGGCTTTAGGGGTGCGCTCCATCACGACGCCCTGCAGGGCGAGTTCGTCGGCGATGCTTTTCCATGCGAGCGGGATGAGGAAGCCGACGGGCACGGGCGCGCTGGCGGTGGTGTCGACGCCGTCGTGCATGTTGACGGTGAAGTCGTCCTTCTCCGCGGTGAAGTGCATCACGGGAGCGCCGGTGATGGGGCTGGGCTCTGACGCGCGCTTGAGCGAGTGGTACAGGATCGGATGGAAGCTGTCGGCGGTCTTGCCTCCTAAAAACATCTCCTGGTCGCGATGGCCGGCCATGGCGGCGTCGGCGGCGTCGGAGTCGCGGACGGCCTTGCGCAGCGCCTGCGGGTCTTCGGTCACGATGTCGATGGAGTGCAGCATGATGTCGTAGTTGGACCACGCGCGCGTCCTGGGCGATTTGAGCGAGTGCGTTTCGACCAGCAGGCAGGGGCGATTGCGCGCTCCGGACCAATAGTGCGAGTAACGCGGCGAGAAGACTTCAACCATGAAGTCTCGCTGGCCGTTGCCGGAGGGCCGGGCGGTGCGGCGGGCGGAGTCATTGTCGCCGCCACCGACGCGCTGGGCCGGTGCGGCGGGTGCGGGGGTGTTGGCGCGTGCTGCCTGGCCGGCGGGCGGGATGCCGGGGCCGTCGCCGCGCAGGGCTCCGTAGGGGCTTACGAGGTGGCCGTCGGCTTCCATCCGCTTGTTCAGTTCGGGCACGTAGCGGGTGTTGACCCAGGCGCGGCTGGCGGCTCCGATGTCGTTGTGCTGGGTCATGTCCCAGGTCACGTCGTACTGGTAGTCGGCGCCGTCGGTGACGTGGTTGTCGAACATGAAGTCGGGCAGCCAGTCGTTGTAGAGCTTCAGGAAGGCGCGCATCTCCGGTGCGTCGGCCTTGAGGTAGTCGCGGTTGAGGTTGAGCTGCTGCTCCTGCGGGCGGGTGCCGGTGATGTCAGGACCGTTCTGGTTGGCGCGATTGTAGGGGCTGCGATCTTCGTGGCCGTCGATCTCAAAGACAGGAATGACGACGAAGATGGCCTTGTCGAGCCACGCTGCCTGCCGTGGCTTGTTGGTGACGGCCATGTCGCGGATGAGCATGAGCGCGGTGTCTTTGCCTTCGATTTCGCCGGAGTGGATGCCGCTCTGGATGAGGATGACGGCCTTGTCGGTGCGGTGCGCGGTCTCGGGCGTAAACGCCCGGTCTTTGCTGACGACGACGGCGTACATGGTGCGGCCTTCGGGCGTGGTGCCGAACTCAATGACCTTGATGTATTTGGAGCGCTTCTCATAGAGCCGCGCCTGCGCGACGGCGTCGGCGTAGAGGCCGGTCTTCTCCCAGTTGGTCTTTTCGCCGTAGGTCAGCAGGTCGGGCGCGACGTCCTGAGCGCTGGCGGCAAGGGACGCGGCGGCGGCTGCGGCGGGCGGCTCGTACATGCTGTGCGGGCGTAGCTGGCCGTTTTGCGCGACGGCAATGCTGCTGAAGGCGGCGGAAAGCAGGACAAGTTTTCGGAGCATGCACCCATTGTGCCGCATGGCGGTGTCGCTGGTGCCGGGATTCTGGCGCGACTTGTACATTGCTTCGCTGCTTCCGTAAGGTTGTTGCACCATCCGGAGCTGCGTCTGGCCCGCAGTGGATTGAGAGTCTGGGGGAGCAGCATGTTGAAACGAGCAGGCATTGCTGTAGCGCTTCTTGGAGCGGTCGCAGCAGGTTGGGTGGGCACAAGGGTCGCGGGAGCGCAGATGAGTGGAAGTTCAGGAGTAGACAAGTACGCGTGGCTCGAGGATGTTTCGAGCGAGCGGTCCATGGCATGGGTTCATGCGGAGAACGAGCGCACGGGCAAGGTGCTGGAGAGTGATCCGCGGTACAAGGAGAACTTCGATGCTGCATTGAAGGTTGCGGAAGACCCCAACCGTCTGCCGTATCCCGAGCTTCGTGGTGACGAGGTTTACAACAATTGGCGCGATGCGAAGAACCCGCGCGGACTGTGGCGCAAGACCACTCTTGCCGACTACCTGAAGCCGTCGCCCACCTGGCAGTCTGTGATCGATTACGACCAGCTTGGCCGTGATGAAAATGTGGGCTGGGTCGGTCGCGGGACAACCTGCCTGTATCCGTACGATCAGCATTGCATGGTCGGGCTGTCTGCCGGTGGAGAAGATGCAACGACCCAGCGCGAGTTCGATCTGAAGTCCGGCAAGTTTGTGTCGGGCGGGTTCATCCTGCCGACGAGCAAACAGAACTTAGCGTGGATCGACGAAAACACGCTGCTGGTCGCGCGCAACTGGGGCGACGGCTCCATGACGAAATCCGGCTACGCCTACATTGTTAAGGAGTGGAAGCGCGGAACGCCGCTGGAGAGTGCCACAGAAGTCTACCGTGGGGCAGCAACGGATGAGGTCGGCAGCTTTCCCGGTGTTCTGCATGATGCGCAAGGGCATACGCTGACGCTGGTGACTCGCGGTGTCACGTTCTTCTCGTATGAAACGTATGTCCGTACGGCGCGCGGCATGGAGCGCCTTGCGATTCCCAGCAAAGCCGACGTGACGGGGCTGGTGGATGGACGCGTGCTGGTTCGCATCAGGGAAGGTTGGACGCCGGCGGGGCAGGCGACACACTTCGTGCAGGGCTCGCTGCTCGAGTTGAAGCTTGCGGACGTGCTGCGGGATCCGGCCCATCCCAGGCCTGCGATCGTCTTTCAACCGACAGCAAAGGAATTTCTGCAGGATGCCTCCACAACGAGGGGGCGCCTGGTAGTTACGACACTGGAGAATGTGCAGGGCCGCGCCTACATCTACACGATTGGTGCGCACGGATGGACGAGGAGCCGCATCTCGCTGCCGGAGAATGTGGCTGTCGACATCGTCTCCACAAACGACGCGAACGATGAGTTCTTCTTGAGTGTGACTGGCTTCTTGACGCCGCCTTCTCTTTGGCTGGGCGATGCTGCCACGGGTAAGGTAACGCCGAGCAAGAGCCAGCCGCCGCTGTTCGATGCCTCGCAGGATGTGGTCGAGCAGCTGACGGCAAAGTCAAAGGACGGCACACCGGTTCCCTACTTCGTCGTTCATCGCAAGGACCTGAAGTACGACGGAACAAGCCCGACGTTGATGACTGCCTATGGCGGATTTGAGGTGTCGATGACACCTTCTTACTCTGCCTATCTGGGCAAGCTGTGGCTTGAGAAGGGCGGCACCTTCGTGCTGGCGAATATTCGTGGTGGCGGAGAGTTTGGGCCGGCGTGGCACGAAGCCGGGCTCAAAACAAATCGCCAGCGAATCTACGACGATTTTGCTGCGGTCGGGCAGGACCTGTTAACACGCAAGATCACATCGCCGAAGCACCTTGGCATCCAGGGCGGATCGAACGGCGGCCTGCTGATGGGCGTCGAGATGGAGCAACATCCCGAGCTTTGGAATGCGGTCGTTATCCAGATACCGCTGCTGGACATGCTTGGCTTTGAGCACATCGCGGCAGGCGCAAGCTGGGTGGGCGAGTACGGCTCGGTGAGTGTGCCGGAGGAGCGTGCGTTTCTCGGCTCCATCTCGCCGTATGAACAGCTCAAGCCGGATGTGAAATATCCCGAGCCGCTGATCTTCACAACGACGAAGGACGATCGGGTAGGCCCGCAGCACGCGCGTAAGTTCGCGGCCAAGATGAGTGAGTACAAGCTGCCGTACTTTTATAGCGAGATCACTGAGGGCGGGCACGGTGCAGGTGCCGATTTGAAACAGCAGGCCGGCACCTATGCGATGACCTACACGTATCTTCAGCGCAAGCTGATGCCGTAACAGGGTAAGCCGTTGAAAAGAAGGCTTTCTGCAGCCGCGTCTTAAAGCAGCGGCTGCACGTCCTAGTACTCACAAGGCCAATTTGTTGACAGGCTTATCGCTATGACTGGAGCCTCTTTCGCAATGTTTCGGAAAGATGCTACAAACGTGAACGCATGTCAAAGCCGGATTTGAAGGTTGTTCCATGAATTTCGAACTTCCCGCAGTTGGACGCAAAACAGCATCGGTCGCTGCGTTTCTTGTTTCCGCCGCATTCGTCGGTTACGGTTTGATCGCGCCGTCCGCGAAGGTTGCAGCACAGCAGCAGGCACCAGTGGGTGCGCCCACCGGCCAGGGCGGTTCGGCGAAGCCCACCGGCGGTCAAGCCACCGGTCCGGGCGAGGGGGCACAGGCTGTGTCCGCTGATCCCAACCACGGCCGCCAGGCAGCAGCCCCCGCGAGTCCTCGCGGCGGCTTCGTTGCGTATCCAGATCGCCCCAAGGCTCCGCAGGCCGTGCTTGATCGCGGCAAAGGAGCGTTCAGCGTTAACTGCGCCTTCTGCCATGGTTCAGACGCAGGCGGTGGTTCTGTCGGGCCTAACCTGCTGCGGTCAGAGGTCGTGCTGCAGGATAAGAACGGCGAGTTGATTCTGCCCATCGTTCATGGTGCACGCGCGGCACAGGGCATGCCAAAGATCGAAATCGCGGACAGCACCGTACCTGATATTGCCGCCTGGCTGCACAGCCTGAAGACCGGCGGCAACATGCGGTCCACGGAAAAGATCAACATCGTCGTTGGCGATGCAAGTGCCGGCAAAGCGACCTACACCCGTATGTGCAGTTCATGCCATTCGGACGCAGATATGAAGGCGTTTGCTGACAAGTTCACGGACGCACGAGCCATGCAACAGGCGTGGATTCTGCCTGGGGGCGGTGGTGGTCGTGGTCCCGCAGCGGCTACGCCGGCTGTGCAATTGCACGTGCCACCCGTTACAGCGACAGTAACCGAAGCGAACGGCACAAAGGTGACGGGACGCCTGGGCACCATCGACGACTTCTTTGTCGAGGTGACGACCGATGACGGCGTAGTGCACCAGTTTACGCGCAGCAACGACGTGCCAAGGGTCGATATCCACGACCCTCTGGCACCGCATCGTGCGATGTTCCGCACCTACACCGACAAAGACATTCACGACATCACGGCGTACCTCGTGTCGATGAAGTAACCACTTCCGGGAGCACCGCAATGAGAACCTCCAAACGTACCGCCGCAACACTCGGATCGTGCCTGCTTGCAGGGCTGATAGGCGTCGCGCTGCAGGCGCAGTCGCTTGACCCAGCAGCCATTCTGCAGCCAAAGCCCGACAGTTGGCCGACCTACTCCGGTGACTACAGCGGGCGCCGCTACAGCCCGCTGACCGAGATCAACACGTCGAACGTGCATGGCCTGACGCTGGCTTGGTCGCAGAAGCTCTCGTCGGCAACGGCTCCGCCAGTGGCAGCAGGGCCATTTGCGCAGGCCGCCGCATCGACGAAGGTCATCATGGGAGGCGTCGGTGACATCCAGGCGCCCATGGGCCAGATTAAAGGTGCTGAGATTATGGTGGACGGCACACTATACGTCACCACGCCCGACAACGTCTGGGCGCTGGATGCGTATGACGGACACGAGTTGTGGCACTTCTTCTGGAAGACCCGCGGCGGCACGCACATCGGCAATCGCGGTGTTGCCATGTGGCACGATCGCGTCTACTTCGAAACGCCCGATGACTACCTGGTCGCGCTGAATGCGAAGACAGGCGCAGAAATCTGGCACAAGGAAATCGCGCCGTTCGATTTGCAGTACTTCTCGACCATGGCGCCGCATGTAATCGGCGACCACGTGCTGGTGGGCACCGGCGACGATCTGGATGAACCGGGCATGCTGCAGTCGTTTGATCCGCAGACAGGGGAGGTGCAGTGGAAGTGGTATGCCGTGCCCATGAAGGCAGGCGATCCCGGCCTGGACACATGGAAAAACCTCGACGCTGCATCGCATGGTGGCGGCAACATCTGGGTCAACGGCTCGTACGATCCGGAGACGCACTTATACATCTTCGGCACGGGCAATCCGACCGCAGCGTACACGTCGCAATCGCGTGGACCTGGAGCGAACCTCTACACCTGCTCCACAGTTGCGGTGAATGTTGATACCGGCAAGATGGCCTGGTACTACCAGACCTCGCCGCATGACACGCACGACTTCGATTCGGCGCAGACACAGGTGCTGGTCGACGGAACGTGGAACGGCAAGCCGCGGAAGTTGGTGCTGACCGGCGCGCGCAACGGTTACTTCTTCGTGCTGGATCGCACCACCGGCGAGCACCTGTTGACCAGCAAGATCGTCGATTCGCCGAACTGGGCCGATCAAAACAAGTTCGACTCTGCGGGCGCGCCGTTGCGTGTTCCTGCCAAGGACTATGACTACGGCGGCGCACTGGTGTCGCCGGCGAACGGCGGCGTCGTTAACTGGCCGCCGCCTGCTTACAGTCCGCAGACCGGCCTGTTCTATGTGAATGCGAACGAGAGCTATGCCATGTACTATCTCTCCACCACGGACCCGCGCGGAGCGATGGGGCTGGGTGGCAAGGATGAGCTTGGCCTCGGCACGCTTGGCGGCTACCTCGTCGCCATCGACTACAAGACTGGCAAGGCGGCCTGGAAGCATCGGTACCCGGGCGTCGGTGCTGCGAACAACATTGGTGTGCTGACGACGGCGGGCCACCTTGTCTTCTCGCCCGATCCGAGAGGCAACCTGGTTGCCTACGACGCAGCCAACGGCAAGCAACTGTGGCACGCACACATCGGCTCCAGCAATGCACCGGAAACCTACATGCTCGGTGGCCACCAATACGTCATCGAAGGGGCTGGAGATACGCTGTATGCCTTCACCTTGCAGTAGAGCTACGAAGAAGAATGTAAGTCCGCCGGACACTCGCAGTCCGGCGTTCTTACTTCTCACCTTATAGGTTGAGGTGTTAACCCTATCGTCATGCGCGTGAAGGATGCTAGAGGGATGACGCTCCGCTTGACCGCGCTTTCTCTTCTGCTCTCAACACCTCTGCTGGCGCAGTCTGCCGCATCTACTACTCCTATGCCGAACCCCTGGCTGCAGTTGATGACAAAGGCCTCCGCGCATGCCCGTCAGCATGGTGCTCCTGTGCCGCTGCTGTCGCCGGTTGACCGCAGTGTGGTTCACGTGGCTGGTTCTTCCGGCGATGCTCCGCTGGTGCCAGTGGCCGAGTTGCAGGCGATGGGCATCCGCGTCGTGCCGTGGACCACGAACGACCCAGAGCAGATGCGCGCGGTCATCCGCACGGGCGTGGACGGCCTGATCAGTGACCGGCCCGACCTGCTGCAGCAGGTGTTGCGCGAAGAGCGTGCCGCGCGACCTGACGACATCAAGTTGAGGAACTTCGTTGTGAGCGCGCATCGTGGCGGTCGCGGCCTGAGGCCGGAAAACACGTTGCCATCGTTCGAGAGCGGACTTGACCAGCTTGCCACCGAGCTGGAGACGGACACAGGAGTCTCTATTGACCACGTCTCGCTGATCTGGCACGACCAGTTCTATAACCCGCAGAGTTGCCGCAAGGCTGACGGTTCCGCGTACACGACGGACAATCGAGTCTATCTGCGTGATATCTCGTCCACTGACGCGCAGAAGACGTTCATCTGCGACAAGCTGCACTTCGGTCCTGACCAGAAGAATGATCTGGCGCTTTCGCCGGTCGCAGTCGCCTTTGCCAGCAAAGAGGGCATGTCCAGCCCTTATGCACCGACCTATGTAGCACAGCTATTTCGCTTTGCGCGATTCTATGCGGAGTACTACTCTACGGGCGCCGGCAAGAGTACGCCCGGAGCAGCAGAACGCGCCGCAAACGCGCGCACCGTGCACTTTAATATCGAGACGAAGATCCTGCCCGAGCGGCCATCCACCGGTGCCGACACCAACCTGCCGAAAGAGATCTTCGACAACCATACCGTGTCGCCACAGATGTTTGTAGATACGCTTGCCGGGACTATCATGACAGAGCATATGGAAGACCGAGCAGACGTGCAGAGTTTCGATTTCCGCACATTACAGCTTATTGAAGAGCAGTACCCGAAGATACAGACCTTCTATCTTACAGATGACCACAAGCTTCTATACAGCGCGTTTGTTCCGTCGGATTTGCGGTCATCTAAGTAGAGATGTGATTCGCAGCAGCGAAGCCTGTCCTAGCGGCCGAAGGAATGTGCTGTTCGGCTTTGGCCGAGAAATGATTCGGCCATCGAAACAGCAGATCCCTTTACTTCGCTACGGGATGAAAGGATCACTTCGTCGCTACGGTCATGGAGTACGGCGTAGCGTGCGCGTGTAACGACCACGTTGCGTCGGCTTTGCTACTCATCACGAACCGCAGTTCTCCGCCGGCCATCAGCTCCTCGTGTCGCAGGAAAACGCGCTCCAGCGGCTCGCCATTCAGGGTTACAGACTGCACAAATGCGTTCGAGTCGCTAAGGTGTTCGGCTACGACCGTAAGTATTTTTCCGTTGGGCAGATGCAGTACAGCGCGATCAACGAACGGGCGTCCAATGACGTATTCATTGCTACCCGGTGCAACAGGGTAGAAGCCGATCGACGTGAAGATAAGCCAGGCCGACATCTGACCGAGATCGTCATTGCCAACAAGCCCATCGGTTGTCGGTTTGTATTGCGATTCGACAATCTGCTTCAGGCGCGCCTGTGTGCGCCACGGTTGACCTGCATAGTTATACAAGTATGCTAAGTGGTGACTTGGTTCGTTACCATGAATATATTGGCCGATCATGCCGGAGATATCTTCCACGTCCGCGTATTTCGCTGGATCCACCTTCTGATCGAACATCTCGTCTAGCTTCGCGACTAACTTGTCAGCCCCGCCGAGTAGGTTGATCAAGCCCTGCTCGTCCTGCGGCTGATACCACGAGTATTGCCAGGCATTGCCCTCAGTAAAGCCGCTTTCCGCACCGGCACGTGCGGGATCGAAGGGTTTGCGATACCTTCCATCTGCCAGTCTCGGCTCCACGAAGCCGTCGTTCACGTCGAAGTTGTTGCGCCAGTAACCTGCGCGCTTGGTGAAGGTTTCTGCAACGTCGTTTCGTCCCATTGCGGCGGCGGTACGAGCAATCGTCCAATCGTCGAAGGCGTACTCGACGGTCTTTGATG
Source organism: Terriglobus sp. (assembly GCA_965199365.1). Lineage (GTDB taxonomy): Bacteria > Acidobacteriota > Terriglobia > Terriglobales > Acidobacteriaceae > Terriglobus. Next base: position 629,549 of record CBDARC010000001.1, read on the forward strand.
CGGCCTCTCCATCGTGGTCTACAGGCACGTAACCCAGCCGCATGTAGTCACCCAGGTTGCCGTACGCAGCATAGGTTGCGCTTGCAACCATCGCATCCAGGGCTTCATTTTCGTTGAAACCGCGAATGCCCTTGAGGTAGGCGTCGGCAATGATCGGCACCGAATGATAGCCGATCATGCACCACGTCTCGATGCCCTGAAACTGCCACACTGGCAGGATGCCGAACGGGCTTTCTCTTCTTGAAGCGAGGAGCGAGTTGATAAGGTCGCTGGTGCGCCCAGGCGGTTGGACAAGGATCATCAGCGGCTGCTCGGCGCGGTAGGTGTCCCACAGAGAAAGGCTACTGACATAGCTGAAGTGGGTGCTGACATGCACCTGGTTGTCGGGGCCGCGGTAGCTGCCGTCCACATCCATGCTCAGGCTCGGCGACAGCAGTGAGTGATACAGCGCGGTGTACAGGCTCCTGCGCATATCGGGCGCGGCGGTCAGGTCGATAGCTCCCAGCGCTTTGGCCCACTCTTGCGTTGCGGCCGAACGCACCGCGTCGAAATCAAAGCCGACCACTTCCGATTGCATGTTGGCGATCGCGCCCTCTTCGCTGACGGACGAAATGGCCACTTTAACAACCAGGGCCTTGGGAGAAGTTGAGAAATCGAAGACTCCGATGAGACCGCGCCCCTCGATACTCTGCGTGTCCAGTGGGGTGTTACCGGGTGTCTTGAATCCTTTGTACTCGACTGGCAGTGGCTCGCGGTCGTATAACTCGTGCGACGACATCGCCTGCGAAAACCGGATGGCGAAATACAACTGCCGTCCCGGCGCCCATCCTCGCGTCTCGCGCATGCCCGTGATGGTTCCATCGTCACGCACGCGAATACGCGACCACAACACTTTTCCCGGGTAGTTGTAGATGGACGAGCGCAGGTCCATCAGCACATGCGCGGGTTTTCCCTCGGGGAAGGCGTAACGATGCACTCCGACGCGCGCGGTCGCCGTCAGTTCGGCGCGTACACCGTAATCTGCAAGCGTCACAGCGTAATATCCGGGATGCGCATCTTCGCTCTTGTGGTCGAAGCGAGAGCGATAGCCGCTGCTGGGCCTGTCGATCTCGCCAGGCTCAAGCCTCACGTCCCCGCTTATCGGCTGCAGCAGTACATCGCCTAGGTCAGAGTGGCCTGCGCCAGAGAAGTGCGTGTGCGAGAAGCCAAGGATAGTCTTGTCTTCGTAGCGGTATCCCGCGGCCCACTTGTAGCTCTGCTTGAAGGGACGGATCTGAGTGTCAGGTGACAGCTGCACCATGCCGAACGGCACAGCCACACCTGGGAACGTGTGGCCTTCGGGCCCAGTCCCAATGAACGGACTAACCGCATCGACGGGCGAGTTCTGCGCTGCGCACGTTATCGGAAGAACAAGGGCGGCGAGCAGTACGAGAGTGGGGCGCAGGCTTTGGAAGCGGAAGATCATGGCTCGGTCAGAGTACCGCGTTCTGTGGCGGCGGGTCTGGCATGTCGCAGCAAACAAGGAACGCAGGACCATGCGCGTGCGCGCGTGACAGCCGAGTAGACGAACCGCCGAGCCCCAGCGACCTGCTATCAAGCCACGGCGGCGAGCGTCACGGCGAACCAGTTCTGTTCATCCGTCCAAGTCTCCACCGTCTGGAAGCCTGCTGATTGCAGCAGTTCCGCAATCGACGCTGGTGTGAACTTGTAGCTGTTCTCGGTGTGAATGGTTTCTCCAGCTGTAAACGTGAAGCTTTGGCCGAGGGCCGCCACCCGGACACTCTGCGCACGGGTGCTGCACAGGTGCATCTCCATTCGCGACTGCTCCTGGTTCCAGATCGCCTCATGACGGAAGGTCGCAAGGTCGAACCCCGCCCGTAACTCGCGGTTGAGACGTCGCAGGATGTTCAGATTGAACGCTTCGGTTACGCCATTGCTGTCGTCATACGCCGCCAGCAACAGTCTGTCTTCCTTCACCAGGTCGGTGCCAAGCAGCAGCGAATCGCCCGGCCTCAGCTGGCCCCGCAGCTTGCGCAGGATCTCCTTTGCTTCCTCAGGAGCGAAGTTGCCGATGCTGCTGCCGATGTACAACGCAATTGTCGGCCCATCATGGGGCGAAATAGTAAGCTCATCGGTCACGTAGTTCGCGACCTGCGGCAGCACCTGCACTCCGCTGAGCGCGCGCGCTATGCCGCTGCAGGCAAACTCCATAGCTGTCTCAGAAACATCTACTGGCAGATACTGTGTTGTGCCCTGGCTACGTACCGCGGCAGACAGCAGGATTCCGGTCTTACTCGCTGATCCTGCACCAAGTTCAAGCAGCCGAAGCTTCTTTCCCGCTCCGTCGCCGGTCGCCGCGGCGTAGACGCCAAAGGCTGCATCGATCATGCCGTCGGCGTAGCCGGTAAAGATAGCCCGCTCCGTGCGGGTCAAGTAGTATTCCGGCAATACGGTAATACGCTCGAACAGGCGCGACCCCTCGGCGTCGTAGAACAGCCACGCCGGCAGCCACTTGGGCAAGGCGCTCAAGCCAAGGCGCACGGCAGCCGCAACGGCGTTTTGCGCGGGTTGATCTTGAAGCCCAGCCTCTGGCTGCGTTACCCATGTAGCGGAATGCGAACTCATGAAGGACTCACTTGCTGTTGCTGAATGTGCGTGCAAGGCGAATGCCCGACATCTGCCAGCGCGTCGCTGGCGAGAAGAAGTTTCGATAGGTCCCGCGAATGTGACTTGCAGGGGTCAGTGCAGACCCGCCGCGAAGAATGATGGAACTCGACATGAACTTACCGTTGTACTCGCCCAATGCACCGGGAAGCGGCGCGTAGCCGGGGTACCCGGAGTAAGCTGACGCCGTCCACTCCCAGGTGTCGCCGTACATCTGAAGCAGTTCGTGAGACGCTGCGGGGGTGGGATGCAATGCACCACTTTCCAGAAGATTGCCGGTCACCCGCAGCGAAGCTGCCGCATTCTCCCATTCGGCCTCAGTTGGCAGTCGACAACCGCGCCAGCGTGCGAAAGCATCTGCCTCGAACAGGCTCACGTGGCACACCGGCGTTTCCATCAAGTCGGTCAAGCCGCGGTACCCACCCATCGTGAAAACCTGCCATCCGCTCGGATCGGACGTCGAGCGCTGCCAGTAGAGCGGTGCCTGCCAGCGTTCCTGCTCGACCGTGTCCCATCCCTCTGACAACCAGAGCTCCGCGCGGTCATAGCCGTTATCGTCCATGAATGACAGGTATTCAGCGCAGGTGACAGTGCGGCTCTCCAAGGCGTACGGCTGCAGGTAGACGGTATGTCGCGGCGTCTCGTTATCGAAGCAGAAGTCATACGGATCAGATGGGTCGAGAGGGTACCCAATCTGCTGCAGGCCCCCATTGAACTCGACCCACTGCGCAGGCTGATGCAGCCGCGACTGCAGGTGAGCCGACTCACGATAAACCGGGTGCAGCGGGTTGGTGAAGAAGGCGTGCTTGATGTCTGTAAGTAGCAATTCGAGATGCTGCTGCTCGTGTTGGATTCCAAGCACAATGCGCCGAATCGCCTCCTCATCGACATTCGGGCTCTGCAGCAATTGTGCTAGATGCACATCGACGTGAGCACGGAACGCGAGGATCTGCTCAAGGGACGGCCGCGAGAACGATGCGCGCAGTTTCTTCTCCGGTATCTCGTTCCCTAGCGATTTGTAGTAGCTATTGAACAGCCAGTGAAAGTCCGGATGGAAGGCACGATAGTTCGGCAGAAACGGTGTAAGCACAAACGTTTCGAAAAACCAGCTGGTGTGTGCCTGGTGCCATTTGGTTGGGCTGGCCTCGGCGCAGGACTGCACCATCTGGTCTTCCGCCGACAGGTCGGCGCAGGCATGGGACGTGGCTTGCCTTGCAGCCTGCAGCCGCCGCAGTAGTTGCAGCGGAGACGACCTTTCCGTGGCCAGCTCTGCCGCTGCGGGTGTGAGCGTGCTCGATGCCATGCTGCCAACCTTCCTGGAAGAGATTGCTTGCTTGCGCTCGCAGGGCCATTGGATGCAGCCGCCACAAGCTTTGTTCCAACGCATCTTACGCGGACTTTGCGAGATGCCAGAGTCTTTGTAAATCATGAAGGCATTTAGATCGTGTTCAGTACCAGAAACGGCGGTTCCGGCTTATACTGCATGCAACCAGCCATCCGCGGCAACGCCCGATTGCCGCTAATGTTGATGGGGCCGAGCGAGGTGCGTCTTCCCTACGGCGTGGTACGCAGCAGGTGCCGAATCCGGCTTACCCGCGGCAGCAGGAGCAGACTCCTGCGGTCCAGACGGACACACGGCCACCGTGTCGAACTCTCGCGCGGCCCGCTTCCTTCGTCTTATTGCGCAAGGCTCTTTTTCTCTACTGATGCCGGCGAGTTGCCGCTTGTGCGCCTCGCCCTTACTGGAAGTCCGCGTGTACGCCGTGTGCGACGATTGTTTGCAGACCTTGCAAGTTCCTTTGAAGGGAGCTACCTGCGACGTATGCGGCGAGACGCTGGCGCCCGACGGAATGTACTCCTCGATGTTCTCAGCCAACCCTGAGAGTCTGTGCGCCGGATGTACGGCAGAGCGGCCGCGTTACGTTCGTGCGACCGCGTACGGATCGTACGATGAACTGCGTCCGGCAATCCACCTGATGAAGTTTGAGGGCGTGCCCTCGCTTGCGGTGCCACTTGGCAAACTGCTGGCCACCGCTGTACTCGCGCATCGGCCTCACGCCCCAGAGAAGATGGTCGTCGTGCCAGTGCCCCTGTACCGCGGGAAGCGGACCTTCAACCAGAGCACATTGCTGGCGGAAGCAGCCTTAAGTGTCGTTCGGCAGACAGAGCCGGGATGGATGCTGACCCTGTGTCCCGCACTGCTGCGCCGCACGCGCCGTACCGAAAGCCAGTTCCTCCTGTCGCCGGCACAGCGGCGCACCAATCTTCGCGGGGCTTTTGCAACGACAAGCGACGTCAGCGGACTCCATGTGTTGCTGATTGATGACGTCTACACCACAGGCGCGACAGCGACCGAATGTACCCGAGTCTTGCTGCGCGCAGGGGCAGCAAGCGTGCGAATCGCCACTCTCGCACGCGCTGCGAAGCACACCGCAGTACATTGGCAGCCGATGCACGCCCCGGTGCGCGATGGGCCTCTGCAATCCCGCGTTAACGTCGATAGTGCCGGGTTCTAACCACAAGAGTCAGAGCCACAAGAACGAGCTAACGAGATACGTCATAGAGGGAGCAGCAACCGATGCATCCGGCCAAAGTTCGCAAGCAAAAGTCACTCGCAAAATGCCACGCCCTAACACCCGCGTCCGGAGACGTCAGAACACGCGCCCGCACCGCGACGCCACTACAGACGCCGGTGCTGGTGTTGAATGCATCGTATGAACCTATCAACATCTGCGGTGCACGACGCGCCCTGGTGCTCGTGCTCAAGGGCATTGCCCGCACCGAAGAGGAGCAGGGCTTTACGCTGCACGCCGCGCGCGCGCGCATGCCCATGCCGTCGGTCATCCGTTTGCTGGAGTACCGCCGCATTCCGCACCAGACGCGGGCACTCTCGAGGAAGAACATCCTCCTACGTGATCGCAACACCTGCCAGTACTGTGGCTGTGTGCTGACCGCAGGTGATCTCACCCTTGATCACGTCCTGCCGCGTTCGCGGGGAGGGTTGTCAACCTGGGAAAATCTCGTTGCCTGCTGTCATGACTGCAATCGACGAAAGGGTAATCAACTGCTGCATGAGCTGCAGGATATGAAACTGAGCCGTGAACCCAGACCATTTTCACTGCACACCTCACGGCATATCATGCGAATGCTCGGCTCCGGAGATGCAAACTGGAGAAAATACCTTTATTTTGAGGCTTAGATTACGGAATTCACTTCGCCGATGCTACAGCCTGCAGGAGGCGCCGCCCTGTTGCGGTACATCGCCAGTCCCGCAGACGGCGCAACAAAGACTTGTAGCGCTATTCTTTCTGTCGATACAATCATTGGTGCCGCCAGTTGGCAGACCACAACTCTGTCCACGAACTCCCTTCCGTGAAGAATCGCCGCAAGTAGTCGTGAGTAGGTGTTCGGATTAGAAGTTTTAAACAACGTTACCGCGTATGACCTCGGTAATTCATTGCGTTATAGGGTTTGCTACTAAGCTTTGAACTGTGGACATACCTCTCCTCACCCCTTAGTGTGAGACCTGCCTGGAGACACCAGAGCAAGTTATTGAGAGGACATCCCAAGTTATGAAGAAGCTCATGTTGACCGCCGCCGCCCTGCTGATCCTCGCCGGTTCCACGTTTCAGGTTGCTCATGTGACAGGCACACAGCTCGCCGGCACGACCAAGCCCAAGACGCCGACCTCCGGCCCCACGACCGACAGCATCCCGCCGCCGACCTGCCCCCCGAACGATCCGAACGGCTGCGGAATCTTCGACTAATAGTTGAAAATACGAAGCTCATTGCTGGCGGACACAGGCTTGAGTATCCTGCTTGAAGGAGAACTCGCCTGTGTCGCCGCACACTCTGCTCATCATCCTCAGCTCTGTTGAAATAGCGCTCGGCGGGATTACTCTGGCCCTCCTTACTCGCTCCAAAGAGTTTCGTACTTACTGGCCCATGCTTGTTGTCAGCATGTGGCAGACAGTCCCGTTCTTCCTGCTCATCTATCTTCAGCACCTTGGTCGATCGAGAATCGCACCGCAGAAAGCGTACTTCTATTACTTCCAGACATTCTGGATTGCGTACGCCGTGCAGGCTGTATGTCAGATCTTCTTGACCTATACCATCTTCGACGGCGCCATGAGACCGCTGAAGGGTCTGCATAGACTAGGAAAAATCGTTTACTTTTGGGCCGCTGCGATTTCTATTGTGATCGCGGGAAACGTGGTAATCTCGCCCAGCCTAGGACGATCGCTCTTAATGCAGTCGATCGTACAACAGTTTCAACGGGCCAGTGCCATCATCACCGTGAGTTTAGTTATTTTTGTTTGCGCCGCTATCCGGCCAATGGGCCTGTCTTTGCGAAGCCGCGTTTTTGGGAGTGGTTTCGGGCTGATCATACTCGCGCTTACAAACACATTGCAGGCCAACTTCTTCTACCAGCCTCGTACTATGTACGGCACGTATGCTGGCATATCTACTGCAATGAACTGTATCTGCCAACTGATCTGGATCTACTATTTCGCGGTTCCCGAGCCGAAGCGGCGATTTGTCCTGCTGCCGACAACATCTCCCTTCCATCACTGGAATCGGGTCTCTGAGCTGCTTGGTCACGAACCTGGCTTTGTTGCCATAGGAGGCGTACCTCCCGAGTCGTTCGCGATGGCTGAGATCGACATCTTCAAACGAGCCTCGGCCAACATGAAGGCGCTCGAGGATCGAGAGAAAGATGCGGCGCTAACTGTGGGCCATAGCTGACCAATTCTTCCAAGCCACACCGCAACAAAGAAACGAGAAGGGCCACCCTTGAGGTGGCCCTTCCGCGTTGCGCTGGTACCGCTTATCGCTCGGAGCGCTTCCAGTTGAGCAGGTCGCCGAGCGTGGTGCTGGACGAGGAACTGGAGGACGACGAGGAAGAGCCAGGCGTTGGTGCCTTGTAGTGCTCCACTTCCTCGCGGCTGGCCTCTTCGCCGATGCCGCGCAGGCTCAGGCCGACCTTCTTCTCTTCGGGGCTCATCTTCACGATCTTGAACTCGTGCTCTGAACCAACCTCAAGCGTGGTCTGCTTGCCCTGCTCGTTAACGGCTTCGGAGATGTGGCAGAGACCCTCAACGCCTTCGGCAATCTCAACAAAGGCACCGAACTGTGCCGTGCGGAGCACCTTGCCCTTGACGACATCACCGACACGGTGCTGTGCGAAGAACGTATCCCAGACATCCGGCTCAAGCTGCTTGACGCCGAGCGACAGGCGGCGGTTCTCCGGCTCAACACCGAGAACGATGGCCTTGACCTTCTCGCCCTTCTTAAGGACCTCCGAAGGATGCTTGACGCGCTTGGTCCAGCTCAGGTTCGAGACGTGTACCAAGCCATCAATGCCGTCTTCGATCTCGATGAAGGCACCGAAGTCGGTCAGGTTGCGCACGCGGCCTTCGACCGTTGCGCCGATGGGGTACTTGTTCTCAAGCTGCTCCCAGGGGTTGTCCTGGAGCTGCTTCATGCCCAGCGAGATGCGGCGGTCGTTCGGGTTCACCGCGAGGATGATGGTGTCAACCTCATCGCCGGGCTTGACCATCTTCGACGGATGCTTCATCCGCTTGGACCAGGTCATCTCGGAGACGTGGACCAGGCCTTCGATGCCCTGCTCCAGTTCCACAAATGCGCCATAGTCGGTGACGGAGAGAACGCGGCCCTTGACCTGCGCTCCAATAGGATAGCGCTCGATTGCATCGAGCCATGGATCAGGCGTGAGCTGCTTGAAGCCGAGGGAGACGCGGTGCTTCTCCTTGTCAAACTTCAACACCTTCACCTGGATCTCGTCGCCGACCTGCACGAGATCGCGCGGGTGGGTGAGGCGGCCCCAGCTCATGTCGGTGATGTGCAGCAGGCCGTCCAGGCCGCCGAGCTCGACGAACGCGCCGTAGTCGGTCAGGTTCTTGACGACACCGGTCAGCACAGCACCCTCTTCAAGGGTCTCAAGCGTAACGGTCTTGCGCTCGTTCTGCTCCTCTTCGAGGATTTCCTTGCGCGAGACGACGACGTTGCCGCGCTTCTTGTTCAGCTTGATGACGCGGACGTCGAGCTGGGTCCCGAGGTAGGTGTCCAGATTGCGAACCGGGCGAATCTCGACCTGCGAACCCGGCAGGAAGGCCTTGACACCGATGTCGACTGTAAGGCCGCCCTTGACGCGCGACAGAACTGTTCCGGTGACCGGCGTCTTGTCGGCCGCTGCCTTTTCCAACTGATCCCATAGGCGATGACGCTGTGCCTTCTCGTAACTGACGAGATATCCGCCTTCATAGTCCTCGCGCTCGATGACCACTTCAACCGCATCGCCCACCGCAAGCTTTGGCTCGCCGGTGTGGTCGAGCACCTGCTCCTTCGGGATCAGGCCTTCGCTCTTCAGATTGATATCGACAACCACGTACTTGTCCGTGATCTTGACGACGGTTCCGGTAACGACTTTGTCCTCTTCCATAGCGGCAGAGGCAGCAGCTTTATCTTCGGCTTGTTCACGGTCGAAGCTGGCAAGCGCTGCGGCAAAGTCGGCGGCGTCGTAATCGATATCGTCGGGGCCGGAGGCGTTGATGGAGGCGGTCTCCGTCTCAGGCGCCGGCGTGACCAGGTGGTTTGCGCCCACAGTGGGGTCGCTCACCGCGTCGGTGACGGGGCCGTCAGCAAGAGTTTCGGAGTGAGTGGTAGCGGTCGTATCGACCGTGGCTTCGGTAGGCATGGTTTCCAGTTCGGTGCTCAGGGGTGTGCTCTCAAGTAAGAATTTGCGTTTGCCGCTTCAGTTTTCTGTCTTCCTATCGTTTGGGGACCACTTCCGGCAGGCAATCGTGTTCCGACGTGAAGGCATGCGGCGTGATGATGCCGCTCTGGAACGCTTTGCGAATTGTCAGAGGTAGCCCGCGCGGTCAAGGTGCGCCAGAGCTTGATATCAGTATAGGACTGCACAAGGAGTGCGTCAACGAATGGAAGAGTGTGGTGGCGCACGCCAGTTGCGGCCAACGGCCGCTCATTACGTTGCGGACAGATGAATCGCGGGTTTCCAGCCCTTCCGCATCCCATGTCACATGTCAGATCCAAGTACCGTGATCGCAATTGACTGGTCCGGCCGGCTGGATGCTGCGGGCCAACGCAGGCACATCTGTGCGGCCGTGTGGCGTGATGGCAAGGTACGCGTGGAGAACGGTCGCACGCGCGACGAAGTTGGCGACTGGCTGATTGCGCTTGCAAAAAAAGATCGGGCAATGGTGGTGGGCTTCGACTTCTGCTTCAGTTTTCCGGCCTGGTTCCTGAGCGAGGTTGGTGCAGCTACTGCTCCCGAGTTCTGGACGATCGTCGCCGAGCGCGGAGAGAAGTGGCTGGATCGCGCAAGCGATGACCGGCGATTCTGGGGCAAGCCACACAAGCGACCACCGGAGTTTAGCGGCGAGCAGTTGCACCGCATGCTGCGCGCTACAGATATCGACTGCAAACTAGCTGCGCACATACCGGAGGAAGAACGTGCCCTGCGGGTGAAGGGCATCACCCCGAAGTCGGTCTTCCAAATTGGCGGCTCCGGATCCGTTGGTACGGCTTCGTTGCGGGGCATGCCTCTGCTGCTGCGCCTCCGGCAAGCAGGGTTCGGCGTGTGGCCCTTCGATGTCCCAGAACAGGACAGGCCGCTGGCGGTGGAGATGTACTCCCGACTAAATACCGGTCCGGTACACAAGTCCAACCCGGCGGCACGGGCTGCTTACCTGCTCCGCAAACGGCAGGAGAATCCAGCCTATGCCGCCCTAGGACGGAGGGCCATGGAGAAGGCGCGCGCGGGTGAAGATGCGTTCGATGCGCTTGTGTCCTGCATGGTCATGACCGAACACCGCAACGGGTTCTACAAACTGCCCAGACCGAACGACCCGAACTACATGCTGGAAGGATGGACATGGGCTGCCGACGCTGCTGAGGCTTGCCGGTGAACCTCTCATGCTGGCGAAGCAGGATTGTTCTGGAAGGAGCGGGCGAGCGGTGCTATTGAGATTCTTCGCTTCGCTCAGAATGACAGACGCTGCGGATGTACATTGGCTGCAGCGATGAACAGACTGCTTCCGATCCTCTTCTGCCTGACTTCCATACCGACTGTTGCGCAGCGGTTTGAAGTGGCCATCCCTCCACAGAGTCATGGGCACCTGATTCTTGTGATCAGTAAGAACGACAAGAGCGAGCCCCGCATGCAGATGGACGAGCAATACCGTTCGGCACAGGGCTTTGGCGTGGATGTCGGGCTGGACGAAGCAGCGTCGCAGAGCACGGTCGTTGTCGACGCCAGGACTATCGGTTATCCGAGACATTCCCTTGCCGATCTGGACGCGGGCGACTACTTTGTGCAGGGTGTCTTCGACAAGTACGAGCAGTTTCGTCTCGCTACCGGCAAGAGCGTGTGGCTGCCACCCGACAGGGGCGAGGGACAGAAGTGGAATCGTAAGCCCGGCAACCTGTTCAACAAGCCGCTCAAGATCCACTTCGATCCGAAGTCGGCTGCTCCGACCAAGCTGGCGCTCGATCAGACCATGCCAGAAATCAAAGGCACACCAGCCGACCCCGAGGTCATCGCTGCGCATCAGCCGGAAGCGAAGTGGCTGAAGTACATGAGATTTCGCAGTGAGAGGCTTAGCAGGTTCTGGGGACGCGACACCTACCTGGGCGCGTGGGTGCTGCTGCCCGACGGCTTTGACGAGCACCCCAATGCGAAGTACCCACTGATCGTGTGGCAAGATCACTTCTCGGCCGGCATGCGGCCAGCATTCACTGCGATGCCGGGCGGTGGAGGGGGACGTGGCGGCGCACGCAATGCCGCCGGCTACCGCTTCTTCCAGGACTGGACGACAGGTAAGCTGCCCCGCGTAATCATGCTGTTCGTGCAGAACGCCAATCCTTATTACGACGACAGCTACGTGGTCGATTCGGCAAATGTCGGCCCTTACGGATCGGCCATCAACGATGAGCTGATCCCAGCGATCGAGGCGAAGTATCGCGGCATTGGTGCGGGCTGGGCACGCGCAACAGCGGGCGGGTCCACCGGAGGATGGGAGGCGATCGCCACCCAGGTTTTCTATCCGGATAGCTACAACGGAGCCTATGGCGCCTGCCCTGATCCCGTGGACTTTCATGCCTACCAGAACATCAACCTCTACGACGACGCGAACGCCTTCGTGCGCAAAGGAGACTTTGGAGCAGTGCAGATACCTGCCGATCGCGAGCCGGATGGGTCCATCCTGGCCAACACCGGCGACGAGTTTGCGTTTGAGTACGTACTGGGCACGCGCGGCCGGTCAACGGAGCAATGGAATATCTGGCAGGCGGTTTTCTCGCCCGCTGGTGCTGACGGATACCCGGCGCCCGTGATCGATCCGCTGACCGGCGCAATCGACAAGCAGATAGTGCAGTACTGGCATGACCACTACGACATCACCGCGATCCTGAAGCGGGACTGGTCCTCGCTGGGCCCAAAGCTCGAAGGCAAGCTGCACATCGCAGTCGGCGATGGCGATACGTATTTCTTGAACAACGCCGTGCACCTGCTGCAGAAGCAGCTTGAATCGACCCAAAACCCGCATTCGGACGCGACCTTCCAGTACGGTCCGGGCATGCCGCATTGCTACACGGGCGGCCCCTCGGAGTACACCATGCAGCAGAACAACGCGAACTGGGCACAGCGCCTGCTGCCGCAGATGACGGACCACATGATCAAGACCGCGCCAGCCGGTGCGGATACGAAATCTTGGGTGTACTAGCTGCACCCAGGGAAGCCGCACTGGTAAGACATGGCGGAGTCACACCGGCAGCCGGATGACGCTAGAGCGTCGGGCGGCTGAGTGAGGGCAGCCAGCTAGCACGCTGGTACGCTTTCATCCGGCAAGCGCAAGACCGGCAACGGCTAGGATCGCCGTAGACGAGAGCTCGTTCGCGTGAAGCTTGAGGGCGTGTCTTATCCGCTGATCGCGGTTGCGATACTCGCTGGTGTCCTATGAAAACTGCGCGCCTTCAGCCCCAAGGATCTTCCTTTGCAGTGGCCGTCCCCTGCCTTCCGATAGAGCTTCGCATGTATTTCGTTACACTATGAAGAGCATGTCCACTGCAGCAGTCACAACGCCAGCTATCGAACTGAAGCCGGGCCATCGGCCTATGCCGATTCGCCGCCGCTGGCTGGCCGCGACCCGCCGCCTCCGCGAACTGCGCGGCATCGCCTCGGCGTTGCTGTCGACCGGCCACCCATATATGGCGCAGATCGTGCCGATGCGCCGCTGCAACCTGGCCTGTACCTATTGCAACGAGTACGACGACCACTCCGACGCCACGCCCATCGACGAGATGCTGCGCCGTATCGACCACCTGGGACGGCTCGGAACCTCGGTGATCACCATCTCCGGCGGAGAACCGCTGCTGCACCCTGAGCTGGACCAGGTGATCGCGCGCATCCGCAAGACAGGTGCTCTGGCCGGCATGATCACGAACGGGTATCTGCTGAATAAAGAGCGTATCGAACGGCTGAACCGCGCCGGTCTCGACCATATGCAGATCTCTATCGATAACGTGATGCCGGACGCGGTCTCTAAAAAGAGCCTGAAAGTTCTTGACCAGCGGCTGCTGTGGCTGGCGGAGTACGCGGACTTCCACGTAAACATCAACTCGGTCGTTGGCGGCGGCATCGCCAATCCGCAGGATGCCTACACCGTATCGACGAGGGCATTGGCTCTTGGGTTCTCATCCACCATCGGCATCATTCATGATGGCAGCGGCCAGTTGAAGCCGCTCGGCGGTGAAGAGCGCACCGTGTGGGAGCGCGTTCGGAAGCTGACACGGCGTTCTTACTCGCGTTTCAACCACTTTCAGGAAGCCATCGCAAATGGGATGCCAAACGAGTGGAGATGCCGCGCCGGCGGCCGCTACCTCTACGTCTGCGAAGACGGCCTTGTGCATTACTGCTCGCAGCAGCGAGGCTATCCTGGCACGCCGCTGGCGCAGTACACCACGGCAGACGTGAAGCGCGAGTTCCTTACGGAAAAGGGATGTGCACCGAACTGCACAATCTCGTGCGTGCACCAGGTCAGCTATATCGATCATTGGCGCGCGCCGCAGTCTGCACAAGTCACGCCACCAACGGCCCACAACGGGCATGGCGACCTGGTGCAGATCCGCTAAGTCGCACCCTGCTTCGTCCACGAAAACCCCACCGGGACTGTCCCGCATCTCATTGCGGGTAGGAGATGTCATGACTTTGATGAAGCTTTCGACTCTTGGCCTCGCGGCGACTCTACTCGCGGGCGGCGCTCTCGCGCAATCAACCGTTCCGCAGACCACAACGACGCAGACGACGACCACGCAGGACGCGCCTACAACCCCTTCTAACAAAGATCAGCAGGACGCCCTGAAGAAGCAGGAGAACGCCAGCAAACAGCAGGCGAAGTCTGACAAGGCCCAGCGCAAGGCACTCCGACAGGAGCAGAAGGCGCAGAAGGCTGCAAACAAGGCAAATACCAATTAGCTGTTCGCACTTGCTTAAAAACGGAGGTACTCCCCCATGTACTCCACTCTGAAGTACAAACTGCTCGTTGCGGCGATCCTGACTGGCGGTTTGGCTGCAGCTCAGGCTCCAGCCTCGCCATCAGCCCCGGTGGCTCCAGTTGCCCCACCCGCCGCGACTACGCCGCCATCGCCGGGTGCGCCAGAGGCTCCCGTGGCGCCTGGCACGTTGCCGGAGCAGGCCGCCCCGGCACCCAATGCGCAGTCACCCACGCCGAAGACTCCCAGTGGTTCATCGGCAGCACAGCTTTCGGTTCCTAGTGGAGAAGTAGCAAAGGCTCAGCAGACAGGTCAAAGTGCTCACGGCGGAAAGACGACCGAAGACTCTCCGGACGACGTTACGAGCACCACGAAGAAGAAGTCCAAGAAACATCACACGTCGACCACGACTGCTCCCCAGCAGTAACCATGTGGCTGACGCAAGGAGAACATCCATGAAATTCCAACTCGCCTCCGCCGCGCTTGCTCTTTCCCTCGGCTTGACCGCCGTCGCAGCACACGCACAAACGAACGACCAGGATCGCAAGCAGGCCGCATCTGAAGCGAAAGCCGACAGAAAGGCTGACAAGGCTCAAGCAAAGGCCGACAAAGACGAGCGCAAGGCACTGAAGAGCAGCAAGGTCAAGAATGCTGCGAAGAGCCAGGACAAGGCAGACGCTGCCGCTGCGAACGCCGCCAGCAAGTAAGTCGATAGCTGTCTCAGGGAAAAGGCCGAACCGGGGCAGGTTCGGCCTTTTTCATCAGGGTCGAGTATCTGCTATCTGCCGCCGGACGCGCGCACGGAAGCCACGGTCTGCCCGCCTGCCTGACGCTGGGCGCCTTGAATGATGGAGTAGATACGGTTCACATCATTCACTGAGCCGCCCTGGCCTTCGCTGCCGGAGACGATCTGCCACTTGTTCGCAGTCACAACGACGATGGTCGGCGTGCGCGTTACGTTCAGACGCTCTCCCAGCATGTAATCGGCGTGCACCTCTGCAGCAAACTTGCCGCCCGGATCGACAACGAAGGGCATCATCTGCCCATGCTGTGCCATCCAGCGGCGGGTATAGCCCTGCAGGTCATCCTTGCTGTTGATGGCTGGTTGCTGCTTGAACACATCATTGCGGTAGTCGTCCGCGAGTTTGGGGCTGACCTTGTCCTGTAGGTAGCGTGCAAAGATCGCCGCATCCTTGCTCCACACGTGCATCTGCAGCGGAAAATCGTACCGAATGACGGGCACGTGGAGCTGCGCAGCGGCCTGCTGAACGATAGGATTTGCGGCGCGGCATGCGGGGCACTCAAGGTCTACGAACTCAACCACTGCGACCTTCTGACCAGCAGGCGGCTTTAACATGGACGTATCGCGAAATGTGGACGGATCGGGTGTACCGGCAAACTGTGCGCGTGCTGCGCCGGCGCTTGCCAGGATGAGAGCGGCGCTGAAGGCCACGGATAGGGTGCTGCGAAACGCCATGATCCAAATCTCCCGGCGCGAGAATAGCTGCAGCGCCTCTGCATATTCTAGACGTTTTGGAGAAGCGAAGGTCTGGTACAAGGCCGCTCTGCGCAGCTGAAATGTGACACAAGTTGCTGACTGCCCCTGCCGCCCTGAACATTTCCGCAACCGTGGCGGGTGAGTTGGAATCGAATAATGGAATCCCGGATGATGAGGCAGAACGAAGGCTTGCGGCACCCATTCAAACAGAAGAAACAGACGGTGGCGGCAGTGGCTTGTCTTATGCTCGGCTTTGCTGGCATGCATGCGCAGGTCACACCGCCCCCGATGCCGGTTGCGCCTCCTCCAACTCCGGCCATCACGACGGCCCCAGCGCCTTCAAAGCAGCCGCCGATTGCCGACTCCCTCAAGCTGCCAGAGGCCCCTGCCCCGCAAAGCCCGTCGCTGGCCACAGTCAGCGCTCTGAGCGCAGTCAAGCCGCTCGACCTGGGACATGGCGTTTCCACTCCTGTTTCAACTGGCGCTCCTTTGCAGCTTTCGCTGGATGATGCTGTCCGGCTTGGCCTGGAACACAACCTGACCATATCTGTCGACCTTCAGCAGCAGCGGCAGGTACAGGGATTGCAGTTGACCGCGTTCAATGCGTTGATCCCTTCCCTGACGGCGCAGGGGCAGACGACTACTCAAGAGATCAATCTTGCGGCCATGGGTTTCAAGGCCGCTGTGGTCGCTCCCCTGCTGCCTCCCGGATTCAAGTTCAGCACCATCGTTAAGGTAGATACGACCGGCGCCCAGATGAACCTTAATCAGCAGGTGTTCAACCTGCCCGCATTCGAGGTGTACCGGGCGGCGCAAGCCACGGCTGAAGTCGCAAAGTGGAACACGCTGCTGGATCGCGGCACAATTGTGACCGATGTGGCGTCGCAGTACCTCCGGGTGCTTGCCGACACAGCAACGATCAACAACGCACGGTCGCAATTAGTGAGTGACCGCGAACTGGAGCGGCAGGCGCAGGCAAAGAAGGATGCCGGTGTTGGAACCAACCTCGACCTGATCCGTGCGCGTGTGGAGCGCCAAAATCGCGAGCAGGAGCTGATCGCGGACACCAGTCAGTTTGAAAAAGACAAAATTCAGCTGAACCGCTCAATGGGTCTTGCAGCCGACCAACAGTTGCAGCTGACCGATGCTGTGCCATTCCACGAGCTTGAAGCTCTGCCTCTCGACACGGCCAAGCAGGTCGCGTACAAGCGGCGCAAGGATCTGCTCTCGCTGGAAGCGCAGTTACGCGCCGCCCAGCTGCAGCGGAAAGCTGTCCGCTACGAGCGCCTGCCGGTTGCCAAGGTGAATGGCTACTACGGGGTCCTGGGCGTGACGTTCGGTGGCTACCACGGTGTTTTTGTTGCACAGGGCGGGCTCGATTTTCCAATCTTTATGGAAGCTCGTATCCGGGGCGACGCTGAGGTCGCTGACGCTCAGCTCACCTCGCTGCAGTCGCAGCGAAACAGTTTGCGGGCCGACATCGAGCAGCAGATCCGCTCGTCGATGCTTGACGTGAACACCTCGAATGAACTGGTCCGCGACGCTACCAGCAATGTGAATCTTGCGGCTGATGCGCTGAGCGATTCGCAGCAGCGCTATCGCGCGGGTATTGACGACACGCTTCCTGTCGTCCGTGCGCAGGCCACGCTTGCAAATGCGCAGGCACAGCTTGTGTCGGCTCTGTACCAGTTCAACACCGCGAAACTGCAACTCGCGCGCAACACCGGCGTGGTGGAGTCGCAGTACGACACGTACCTCGGTGAATAGTGCCGGTGAGCCGCCGCAACGGCCCGTCCTCCATGTGTCACCATAGAGTCAAGCATGGCAACAGCGGCACAGGAGTCGGGAGAACGCGGGCGAAAACGTCCGCTTGACTCCGAAGGCACGGAAGGCGCTGCGTTCTCATCACGCAACTTCCGCCGCTACCAGATGGCGCGTCTCGTCGTGATCCTGGGCGCGGAGGCACAATCTCTTGCAGTCGGATGGCAGATCTACCAGATCACGAATTCAGCACTTTTCCTTGGCTACACAGGTCTAGCGCTGTTCCTGCCGGGCATTTTCTTTGTGCTGCCTGCAGGGCATGCGGCTGATCGATACGACCGTAAGACGATCATCATCTCCTGCTACGCGCTGCAGGCGGTGTGTACCGCGCTTTTGCTCTATTTGTCACTTCACGGGATCTCACACGTACTTTGGTTCTTTGCAATCCTGTTTGCGATCGGCGGTGGGCGTGCGTTCTCCGGCCCTGCCAGTTCAGCTATCCAGCCGCAGCTGGTTCCCAAAGGCGCGTTCGTCAATGCCATGACGTGGGGATCAGCGATCTTTCAGACGGCGAACATCCTTGGACCGGCAGTGGGCGGCCTGCTGTTCACGCTCACCCTGCCCAAAGCGGCTGCGCGATGGACAGGAGCGCCGCTGGTATACGTGGCGACGCTGGTATCGATGCTGACGTTTGTGGCCCTGGTGAGCACGCTGCGCCCACGCAAAGAAGTATCAGAGCAAAAGGGCTTCAGCCTGTCGACGATTCTTGCGGGCGGCCGCTATGTACGGCATGCCAAACTGCTGCTCGGCTCCATCTCGCTGGACATGTTTGCCGTGCTGCTGGGTGGCGCTGTTTCTCTGATGCCAGTGTTCGCGAAGGATATTCTGCACGCCGGACCTCGCGGGCTCGGCATGCTGCGCGGTGCACCTGCGATAGGCGCTCTTTGTACCTCTATCTACCTGGCACGACGCCCTATCCGCCACCACGCGGGCCGGCTGATGCTGATTGCCGTGGCTATCTTCGGCGTCGCAACCGTTGTGTTTGGTGCGTCAAAGTCGTTGCCGCTCTCGCTCGTCGCATTGGCGATCATCGGGGCGAGTGACAATATTTCCGTCATTATCCGACAGACCATCCTGCAGCTTGGCACGCCGCCTGCGATGCGTGGTCGTGTGTCCGCAATTAACTGGCTGTTTCTCGGCGCTTCAAACGAATTTGGTGAGTTTGAAAGCGGCCTGACGGCGCACTGGTTCGGTACTGTGCGCGCGGTGATCTTTGGAGGCATCGGATCGCTCATGGTCACAGGCCTTTGGAGCATCTACTTCCCTCGCCTGCGCCAGGTGGACTCGCTCAAGCCGGAGGAGCTGCTGGCGGCAAACTCCGCCTACGCTGAGTCAGAGCCGGTCGATTAGCTCTGCGGTATCCTGCTGCGGAGGAACCTGATGTTCAACGACTCCAAACCTGAAGAGCCGCAACAGGCAGACGGCTTCAACATGCGGAAGTTTGCCGCGATTTTCACTGTCATCCTGCTGCTTGCAGTGGCCATTCGGATCGGCCTGATCTGGCGTGAGCGGCAGGAGGCGAATAAGCCCGTTGTCGCCGAAACGCCCAACTATACCGAAGATCAGATGGTGCTGCCGCGCCGACTCCACCAGACCGATGTGAAGGATGCGCGCGATCTGGACGGCAAGCGCATCTGGGTCGCTGCGGCGGGCCAACTGAACGCGTATCCCGCGACCGCTACGCACATGGACTACGCTCATCCGGGACCGTTGCTGCTGGGTGCGCAGCCGCTTGACGTTGTGAACTTCATTGAGGGCAAAGCGCCTGCGAGTGCATACAGCCGCGTGCCGAAGGGCGATGGACAGGTCTTCATGCTATTCCACTTTGCGTCTGACCCGACCAAGTTATGGGGTACGCCCGTCGGCTACAGGGACGGCAAGTTCTACACGTTCTACCTGGATGAGTGCTTCTTCTATGACGACCCACACGTGTTGTACAAGCACTGGGGAGCCGACACATGGAAGGCCATCGACGATCATCGCGTGGTGAAGGGTATGAGCGAGAAGCAGGCACAACTGGCGCTGGGGCAGGTAAGCAAGCCGGGAGCCGGTGAGGTAGGCGACCGCACCGTGGTGTACGACAACAACGGCAAGCCTGTGACTATGACGTTCGTGAAGGACAAGGCTGTTTCAATCAGTTAGCGGTCGAGTGGCTTCCGGCGATGCGGGCCGAAATCCCATCCCATAGCCGCAGTCGGGAATGCAGAGCGAACACCGCGGCATCTTGTGCTTCTGCCCACTTCTGCTCGTCGTCACCGCATAGCTCGGCGATCATGCGCAAGGCCATGGGGCCGTGCTCACCACCGTCTACCTCGATGTGACGATCGAGATACCACAGGAACGTTTCGAGGCTTCCGGGGAGTTCGCGGTTCAGATCGCGAACGAAGCCTTTGAACATCTCGGGAATCAGGTCTTCGCGGCCGAACGTGAAGGCTGCAGCGGTCACGTGCAACCGGTTCTGACCGATGAGCGAGAAGGTATCGCTTACGAAGGAGATTGCTTCTGACGGTGCTCCGCACGTGTTGAGTGCGCTGACGAGATCATTTCCACTCCGCAGTGCTCCGACGAGCGAATCGATTGCCGCAGTGGAAGCACCACAATTCTTCATCGCGAGGCGATACAGCTCAAAGTGGCTGAGATGCCGGCCGTTGTAGATGTCGCTTTCTTCTCCGAGCACGATCTCGTTCACGAGACGGCGGCTCTCAGGCGTGAGGCTTGGGAGCCATGGCACCTCGACACAGGTAAGGCAGCGCTGCAACGTCTTCAGCAGACTCATAAAGTCCCACACTGCGAACACATGGGTTTCCATGAACGTCTGCAGATCTTCGATATGAGTGAAGGAGCAATAAAGCGGATGTGAGGCGAGGCGCGCATACAGAGGTTGCAGGCTTGTCTCAAGCCTTGCCAACGGTGTTTGTACTTCTTCTAACTGCATTTCACGCGCCTTTTTGCTGCGCGCCTTCGTCCAGCCGCCGCAGGAAGTCCCATGAATAGATGCCGCTCTCGTGGCCGTCGGCCCATTTGAATTTGATCGCATAGCGGCCTACGGGTGTGGCTTCCAGTGGGCGAGCAGGCGGTGTGTACATGGGGAACATTTGCGCGGGTGCCGGCTTCGGCTCGCCGAGAGCACGGCCTGTCTTTTCACGTTCCTCGTGACAGGTCGCGCAGGGACATGCGTCGCGAAGATACGGGAAGCTCCATTGGGAGCGATGGCCATCTTTCCAGACGATCTCGACACCTGTGCCTTCAGTCAGCGCGACGCGCACCTTCGCCGGCGTGGTGGCCTCGGGCGACAGTGTGCGTTCCGCTGCTGCGGCGCGTTGGCTTTCTTCGCGGCTGACCAGGCGTATACCTTCGTGACTCAAGCGTTTTGCCCCTTATGCCAGACAGCCGACCCATATAATCTGGCCTATGGCACTGCTCGTTCCCGGTGATGGTCCCTCGATCACCGATCCGCGGAACCCGCTTCTCCAGAGTACGTCACGGCGCATGCCTCTTCTCAAGGCGTTGACCTCTGTGCGTGCTTTGGCGGCGCTGTACGTGGCGCTTTACCACATGGTGCAGCCGTTCCAACTGTGGGGAACGTGGACGCCGTTTATGAGTGCCGGCTTTACCGCCGTGGGCTTCTTCTTCTTGCTGTCGGGGTTCATCCTCACCTATTCCAACGGCCTGGAGTATGCCTCAGGCAAGGCGGACACGCGCAAATTCTGGGTGGCACGTTTCGCTCGCGTTTACCCGATCTATCTGCTTGTGATGCTGTGGTCGGGATGGATAGGCCGGAGCATCTTCAGGCAGCATATACATATCCTTGCGTTTGTGGCGGACCTGTTCATGGTCCAATCCTGGTCGATTCGCAGTGTTTCGTTCTTCAATGTGCCTGCGTGGAGCCTGTCGGTCGAGGCATTCTTCTACCTCGTGTTTCCCTTCGTGGTTCTGCGGCTTAGACCACGATCGTTGAAGCATGGCCTGATGATGTTCGCGGCTTCTTACGCAGTAATCATCGTGATCGGCATTGTTGGTTTGTATTTTGACCCGCACGCTGCCTGGTCTGACGTGGACTGGGTTCCCGGCCCGCACAACCTGGTGTTTGCGCTTCGCCGTTATCCGCCGCTGCACCTGCCGGAGTTTTTCTGTGGCATCATCCTGGGCTGGATCTATCTGCAGACAGAGGTCAGCGAACGCTTCGCACACATTGCCGTTTGGAGCAGCCTCGCAGGACTCGGTGTTGCACTCGCGTATTCGTGGCACATGTCATTTCTGATGCTGCATAACGGGCTGCTCCTGCCGCTGTTTGCGCTGCTGGTGATCGGCCTTACCCGGCCAAACATCGTTTCAAAGGCATTCAGCGTCGCGCCGATGCTATTACTGGGTGAGGCAAGCTACTCGTTCTACCTGATCCATTTCAACTTCAAGGAAATCACCCTGACCGATTGGGGCTGGTCAGAGAGCGTCGCGAATCTTGTGCCCAGGCTGGCCATCCTGGTGCCGCTTTGCATTGCTCTGCACCTGTGGGTGGAGCGTCCCGCACGCCGGATGATCCTGAAGTGGTGGACGGCTCGCACACAGCGTGCGATGGTCGTGGCCATCCCCTAGACGGTTGTGGCAACGAAGTCCGGCGTAGCCGCAATGAGTGCCTGCGTATATGCTTCGCGAGGACGCTCGCACACCTGCAGCGCATCGCCTTCCTCGACAATACGGCCATGCTGCATAACCGCAACGCGGTCGCAAAGGTAGCGCACGAGCGGCATCGAGTGGGAGATGAAAAGGCAGGTAAGCTGTCGCTCCCGCTGCAAATTGCGCAGCAGGTTGATCACCTGCGCTCCGACAGAGACATCAAGAGCGCTGACCGGTTCATCGAGCACGAGGAACTCCGGCTGCAGAGCGAGAGCACGCGCAATGTTGATGCGCTGTCGCTGTCCCCCGCTGAAAGCGTAAGGGTAGCGGTCGAGTGACGAGGCATCCAGACCCACTTCTGCGAGCATGGCTACGAGCTTCGGCTCCAGCCCTTTGCCACGCGCGCCTTCGCCGTGGATAAGAAATGGCTCCGCAAGAATGTCTCGCACCCGCATCCGTCCATCGAGTGCTGCGAACGGATCTTGAAAGACAACGCCCATGCGGCGGCGCAGCAGCTTCAACTCTCGCCTTCCCGCGCGAAGGACATCGATGCCGTCGAACCGGACCGTGCCTGCTGTGGGCTCAACCAGTCGCAGGACCATACGTGCAACAGTGCTTTTTCCGCTGCCGCTTTCTCCTACGAGACCAAGGATGCTGCCGCGCGCGATCTGCAGGCTGACATCCCTTACAACGGGCGATGCGCCATAGCTTTTTGACAGACCTTCTGCGATCAGCAACGGCGATGGAACCTGCGGCATACGCCGGATGCTATCACCGCAAACCTTCTCAGGTTGAAGGCTTCGCTGTAGCCTTCTCCTATGGCGATTCTTCGCTCGTTTCTTGTTCTATTGTTTGCACAGCTTGTGGGCGAGGGGCTGCAGCGCTTGTTGCACCTGCGACTCCCGGGGCCGGTGCTGGGCATGGCGCTGCTGGCTGGATGGCTGCTGTTCTTTCACGATGGCAAACCCAGTCCCTCGCTGCAGCAGACCGCGGACGGTTTGCTGCACTGGCTGGGGCTGCTGTTTGTTCCAGCAGGTGCGGGTGTATTTGTCTATCTCGGCATGATCCACTCAGGCCTGCTGCCGATTGTGGTGTCGCTGGTGGTCTCGACGCTGCTGACCTTTGCCGTGACCGCGTGGACGATGCAAGCGCTCGACCGCCGGAAGAAGCAGGCAGCATGATGCTTAGCAGTCCGCTATTCCTGCTGACGTTTACCGTTGGCGCATATCTCTGCGGAGTTGAGCTTGAACGCCGCACCGGCTCGTCGCTCGCCAATCCGACGCTGATCGCGATTGTAGCCGCGGGCTTGCTGATGCACGTTTCAGGCATCGGCTACCTTGAATATGCCCGCGGACTTTACCTGCTGAGCTTTCTGCTCGGGCCTGCGACGGTTGCACTGGCCATACCGTTGGCTCGGTCACTTACTCATCTGCGCAAGAGCCTCGTGCCAACCCTCATAGCTCTGGTTGTGGGATCGATTACGGGCGCGGTCAGCGCTTACGTGCTGGTTCTTGTGATGGGTGGCAGCCGGCAATTAGCGTTAACGATGATGCCGAAGTCGCTCACCACACCGATCGCCCTTGAGGTCTCGCAGGGCATCGGAGGCCTGCCGTCGCTGACTGCGGTGTTCGCGATTATGGCCGGCATTCTTACCGCAGTTGCGCTGCCGTTGATGCGCCGCCTGCTGCGCATCAACGATGAGGCGGCGACCGGACTTGCCGCAGGTACAGCCGGCAGCGGCATCGCCACTGCCCGCGCGATCCACATCGGACCTCTTGCCGCTGCATTCGCCGGAGTAGCGATCGGCATGAACGGCCTGATCACGGCTTTGCTGGCGCCGTACCTGGCGAGAATCCTGAACCACTTCTAAGTCGCGGCCTGTCGGCCCTTGTGCAGAAAGGCCTATCCGACGCATCATCAAAGCACCCATGCACGCAAGCGAGAAACCACGCAACACACCTCGGCAGGTGCTGTTCGCCAGTCTGGTCGGGACCACGGTCGAGTTCTTCGACTTCTATATTTACGCGACCGCAGCGGTCATCGTATTTCCGTCACTCTTCTTTCCAAAGTCCGATCCGACGGCCGCGCAGCTTGCGTCGCTGGTCACATTCGCCATCGCGTTCATCGCGCGCCCGATTGGATCGGCGCTGTTCGGGCACTTTGGCGACCGCATCGGACGCAAGACAACACTGGTGCTTGCGCTTTCGACCATGGGCCTGTCGACCGTCGCGGTTGGCTTGCTGCCGACCTACAGAAGCGTCGGCGTTGTGGCGTCGGTGCTGCTCGCGTTGTGCCGATTCGGCCAGGGCATCGGTCTGGGTGGGGAGTGGGGCGGAGCCGTGCTGCTTGCGACAGAAAATGCGCCGCCGGGCAAGCGCGCCTGGTACGGCATGTTTCCACAGCTTGGAGCGCCGATCGGCTTCTTTTTTTCGAGCGCCATCTTTCTTGCCCTCTCAAACTGGCTTACGCCCGCGCAATTTCTGAGCTTCGGATGGCGGCTGCCCTTCCTCGCAAGCGGCGTCCTTGTGCTGCTGGGCCTGTACGTGCGGCTGACCATCACGGAAACACCCGTCTTCGCCGCGTCGCTGGCACGTAACGAGCCGGTCAAGATGCCTATCTTGTCCACTGTGAAGAATCACTTTGGCGCCTTGGTAGCCGGTGTGCTTACCTGCCTGGCGACGTTTGTGCTGTTCTACTTGATGATCGTCTTCACCATTCAATGGGGAACGTCGGCGCTCGGCTACAGCAAAAACAGCTTCCTGCAGATGCAATTGATCGGCGTGGTCTTCTTCGCCCTGACCATCCCCATCTCTGCGGTGCTGGCGGAGCGCGGACGCAAACCCGTAATGCTCGCAATCACTGCTGGCATCGCGGTCTTCGGCCTCTTTCTTGCACCCATGTTTCAGGCCGGTCACACCGGGGCGCTCGCGATGCTGATTATTGGGCTTTCGCTGATGGGTTTGACCTACGGACCCCTTGGGACGGTGCTCTCCGAGTTGTTTCCGACGCCTGTGCGTTACACCGGCAGCTCTCTTGCTTTCAGCCTGGCAGGCATCTTCGGTGCGTCGCTCGCGCCGGCCATCGCGCTGAAGCTGGCAACGAAATACGGTCTGCAGTATGTCGGTTACTATCTCACCGGGTCTGCGCTGCTGACGATCGTAGGCCTGCTCGCGATTCGTGAGACGAAGGACCAGGACATGGCCGCGGTGCTTGAGGCTCCTTAGATCGCTGGGTGCAGCCTGTGGAAGCCGGTCTTCTCCTGGTACGCCTGAGCGAATGCCAGTAGACGGGCGTCGTCATAAAGCTGTCCCAGGAACGTGATGCTGACCGGTGTGCCGGGCCCGCCTGCGTTGCCGCGACCGCCGTCTGCAGTATCCTGCGGCTGAGGAGCGTCGGTTCCGCGGATTCCGTTCGGCACGATAACGGCAGGGTGTCCGCTGAGATTCGTTGCCGTCAGCTGCGGGCCGCCGCTGGGCGTCACGATGACGTCGACCGTTGCGAACAGCTTTGCCATCTCCTCGATCAGCACGCTGCGGGCGCGCATTGCCTGTACGTAGTCGACCCCGCTGTACATGCGCGCAATGCGGAAGGTATTCGGCCAGTCTCCGGGAGCCTGCGCCGTCAACAGCTTGTCTCGGCCGCTGCGGGTCAACTCGTCAAAGGCTGCCGCCGCCTCGATGCTGAGCACCGGCGAGACGGAACCAAACGGAAAGTCCGGCAGCTGGACCTCGATGAGGTTGACACCCATGCTCCGCAGGACATCGAGCGTGGCGCGATCGTAGCGATTGTCATAGCGCTGCCGCTCGAAGTTTCGCTGGCGTTGCTCCGGCGTAACGCGGCGCTCCGCCTCTGTCTCTGGTCGTTCAGCACTCGCATCGGGCACCCGCAACACGGGCTCGTCGAACGCGGTCTTTAGATAACCGACCCGCAGAGTTTTGAGCGCAGGTACGCCGCCGTCCCAGAAGAACTCCGCATCGCGGACCGATTTATCTTTGCCATCGGGGCCGTGGATCGCCTGCATGACGATGCCAGCATCGTCCACTGTGCGGCAGATGGGACCGAGCTTATCCATGGACCAGCTGAGCGCCATCGCCCCGGTACGCGGCACAAAGCCAAAGGTGGGCCGCAGGCCCGTGACGCCACAGCGCGTGCTGGGGGACGAGATGGAACCAAGCGTCTCAGACCCGATGGCAAAACCACAGCATCCTGCAGAGACAGCAGAGGCAGGACCGGCTGACGAACCACTGGAGCCCTGCTTAGGATTCCAAGGATTACGCGTCTTACCCCCGAACCAGACATCGCCCTGTGCCAGGGCGCCGAGCGTCAGTTTGCTGATGAGCACCGCGCCCGCTGCGTCGAGCCGCTGAACGACGGTCGCGTCTTCATCGAACTGCTGGTGCTCCATGCCGCCCGCGCCCCAGGTCGTCGGATAGCCCTTGACGCTCAGCAGGTCCTTTGCTCCCCACGGAATGCCGTGCAGCGCGCCGCGGTACTTGCCTGCCGCGATCTCCTTATCAGCCGCAGCAGCCTGCGCGAGAGCGCGCTCATCGAGCGGCGTGATCAGCAGATGCAGCACAGGATCGAGCCGCCGGGTGCGCTGCAGGTAGAATTTTGTGAGCTCAACCGAGGTGATCTTGCGTGTCCGCAACAGATCTCCGAGCTGACGTACGGTGGCAAAGGCGAGCTTGTCCTCATTGCCGATAATTCCGGCAACGTCAGCGGTCGTGACCTTTGCCGGAAACGTTCCCGGATGGCCGCGCCACGCTTCGTGCACGCTCGAGTGCAGGTGCCCACCAATCGGCATGGGGTTGAAGACCACGGCTGGCGCAACGGAGTTCGGCAGGTGCAAATCCCTGACTGCCTGCAGACCCGCGCGCTGATTGCGAACACCGTCGAGCATCATGGTCTTCTGCTCATCTGTCAGAGTGATGCCAGCGACTGCCGCCGCCGCATCCAGCATCGCCGGCGTGATTGCCGGAAACGTATCGATCTTTGGCTGATCGCTGCCATGGGCTGCAGGGCTTGCCTGACCGGCCGCCGATTGCATTGCAATTGCAGCGAGAGCGCCGGGTAACAGGGTGTTGCCTACACCCGCCGCAGCACAACGTTCCAGAAACATCCGCCTGTCCATCATGGCTTCACTTTATCGCGAATGCTGCGGAGGGCCGTGCAGCTCTGCCGCAGTCTGCGCAAAGCAGGGCTAACGAGCGGCTAGAGTGGTAGTTGATGCGATTCAGAAGATTCCTTGTGTTCGCCTCGCTGTTCCTCGGCAGCGTTCTCCGATCCGCTGCCGAAACGCCTGCTCGTGTATCGGCCTCGCAAACGGCAATCGTGGGGTATTTCCCCCAATGGGGCATCTACGACCGCCGCTATGTGCCGCTCGACTTGATTCACAGCGGAGCTATGCGGACCTTGACGCAGCTTGATTACGCGCAGGGGAACATTCACCACAATGCATGCATCGTGGCCGATCCTCAGGCAGATCTGAACATCGCGTTCAAAGCAGAAGATTCGATCGACGGCACTGCAGATGCTTCAGACGCTGCGCTGCGAGGAAACTTTCACCAACTGCTACTGCTGCGCAAGCAGTACCCGAAGCTGCGCATCCTGATCTCGCTGGAGGGCAAACGAGGGCTGTTCGAAGAGGCAGCAAAGCCGGAGAACCGCGTGGCTTTTGTTCACTCCTGCGTGGCTCGCTTCCTCCAGGGCCACATCGCTCCGGGCGTGGAAGCACCGCACCTTTTCGATGGCATTGATGTGGACTGGGAATACCCAGACGCAAAGCACGCCGAAGACTTCTATGCGCTAATGGCCGAGTTTCGCCGCCAGATGGATGCGCTCGAACCGGGACGCCGCAAGCTGGCCCGCAGGCGGTTTACTCTCTCTATCGCCTCTGGCGCTTCGCGTAAGCGCATCGACGCGATTGACTGGAGGCGCGTGGCGGCAAGCGTCGATCAGATCGGCGTCATGACCTATGACTTTTACGGCCCGTGGAGTCACGATACCGGCTTTGTTGCGCCGCTTCGCTCGGCAGATCCGCATGCCGAGACGGTCACAAGTTCGATCGAGGCCTATCTTGCAGCAGGCGTGCCAGCGGACAGGTTGCTTCTCGGTCTGCCCTTCTACGCCTACCAGTGGCACAACGTGAAGCCCGGGCCGAACAACGGCTTGTTGAGCAAGGGCGAACCCGTTCGCGGCAACTTGAATCCGTCGACGGCAGCTGCCCTGCTGGCCGACAGCCCGGATGCGAAGCTCTATCGCGATCCCGTCTCGCAGGCTCCATGGATCTTCGACGGCGACAACTTCCTGACCTTTGAAGACACAGCATCGCTCAAGGCGAAGGCGGCGTTCGCCCAGGAACACAGACTGGGCGGCATGATGATCTGGGAACTGAGCGGCGATACGCACGATGCGCAATTGCTGCGCGCCCTGGGAGTCGCTGCGGACAGACAGTGACACAGAATAGTTTCGCTGTGCACTTTGAACCTGCTAGCGCAAACGGAAGGCCCCACTCGCGTGGGGCCTCGAACGCACTGGTTACTGGCTTATGCGATCAGCTTGCGGCGGCGGAGGAGCGTCGTTGCAGCTCCGATCATGCCCGTACCAAGCAGAAGGAGGGAACTCGGTTCGGGAGTGACGGCAGCGGGAGTCAGAGCAATCGTGTCCGATACAACCGATGTTCCAGCACCCTTCGTGATCGTGTACTCGACCGTCTCAGAATAAGGCGACGACAGAGTGACACCTTTCGTAGCCGAAGCGGAGCCCACTCCCCCGGTCGTGTCGCCGGCGTTAAAGGTGTACGTGGAAAGCGGTGTGGTTTCGCCGTACGCCGTGTTCGTGTTGCTGATAAAGGTTGATTCCAGGACGGAAACTGCGCTGCCGCTAAAGATATTGGAGGTGAAGCCGCTAATAATGGAAGCCAGGCCCGTTGGCGAAGTGAGTCCCGTTTCAGTGATGAACACGTTGATCGAAGCAGCCGTTGAGCCTGAGCCGCTTACGTCAATGGAGCTTGTGTCCAGGTTGCCCTGGGCCTCAGGCGAAAGAGAACCGGATCCTGTGGCAGAAATTTGGTTTACGGAGAACTGTCCATACGAGGAGAACGCTGGTCCATAGGAAACGAAGCCAGTGCCCAGGTCCGTGGCAACAGTCGTGATTGCACCACCATTGACCCCGGACGCTTGAAGACCGATGGAGATGGTTGATGCGTAAGCAGAAGGGATACTCATCAGGCCAACCGTAAACAGCGCGGCGGCAGGCAGAATTGCTTGAAAGCGTATACGCATTTGAGACTCCGGAAGAAAGTACTGCAGGGTGGTGCGACCCGGTAAAAACTACCGGAGATATCACTATTGATATCCCGCACAAAGTCTCTCAGAGTCCTCTCATGTTGTGAACTGAATCCTGACTAGATCGATGTCGCAAATTGAGTCAACTAACAATTGTTTACTGATATGAAAGGTCTGTCAGGTTCCGCACATTCGCCTCAGCTGGTAACTCGACCTGGGATGGGGGCAACTTGGGCTGGCTAGGTACCACTCGCTCGAGTTCTGCTTGCAGTTGATGACCTTCAGAGCAGGTGGTGGTCGACGCCAAGCCACTGGAAGACAAACCGAAGGCCTACCAAGGCATTTCGTTCGGCGGCTAACGCCAAACTGCGTGACGCGACGGCCCTGAGTTCAAGCAAACGCTCTGGCAAATAGAAAAGGGCCACAGTCCCGTGTGGCCCCTACCATCCTTCTGTTCAGTGAAGCGCTAGGCGCTCAGCTTGCGACGACGAAGCGCCGTGGTGGCGGCACCGATAAGGCCAGTTCCGAGCAAAACAAGCGAGCTAGGTTCCGGAGTGACTGCGGTCGCGGTGAGATCGACTGTATCGTTAGCGGTGGCAGCAGTCGAGCCCATCGTAAACGCGTACTCCACTGTTTCAGAGTAGGGTCCCGCCAAGGTGGCAAGATTGGTCGAGTTAGAAGTGCTTTGACCCGTGAAGGTAGCTGTTGCGAGCTGAGTTCCTCCGTACAGCGCATTAGAGTTGCTGAAAAAGGTGGACTCCACAACGGAAACGGCGCTGCCGGTGAATAGGTTGGAAGTAAAGCCGCTAAGGAACGACGTCAGACCGGCCGGGGAGGTTAGACCCTGTTCTGTGATGTAGACGTCGATCGTACTGGCCGTCGGGTTCGTGTTTGCGACCTGAACAGATGTCGTGCTGAGATTGCCCTGGGCGCGGATTGGCGAACCCGTAGCTGTGATCGTGTTGAAGTTATAAGTACCGTAAGCTCCAGCAAACGTAGCATAGCCGGCCTGCCCGTTGTCGGTAGCGACCGTTGTGATGTTACCACCGTTGACACCAGTCTCCTGAAGACCGATGGAGATCGACGAAGCGTAAGAGGAAGGGACCAGGCTGGCTGCAAACAACGCAGAAGCACTAATGAACAGAGACAGACGCATAGGGGGGAGACTCCAGGACAAGACAACAGGGGGATGTGCCGACATCTTTAGTAACTGTGGGCGATATCACTAGTGATATCCCTTATAGAGTCTCTTGGAATCCGCTTTGTTGCGCTTCACAACAGGGAAAAATTTTCCTAGTTGATCAGAGACAGGATCGAATGTTCGCACTGCTGAAAAAGAGCGCCAGAACGCGTCAGATATCCAGATTCTTTACGTCCAGGGCGTTTTCTTCGATGAACCTACGTCGTTGTTCCACGTCTTCGCCCATGAGGGTTGTGAAGATCTTGTCAGTCTCGACGATGTCCTCCAGACGGACCTGCAGCAACGTCCGGCGCTCCGGGTCCATGGTGGTCTCCCACAATTGCTCTGCCGTCATTTCACCAAGGCCCTTGTATCGCTGCACCTGATACTCCTTTTTGCCTTGCTCGATGACGTATTCGAACAGCTCGCGGGGCGTCTTCTTCTCGACCGGGTCCTGCCCTGCCTTGCCCTGTCGCTTGCTGCCCTTCACCTCCGTCGCGGTACCAGGAGCCGATGCGATGACTTCGTTCACTTCTGTCTCCGCCGCCTCCTCAGCCTCGTCCACGGCAGCAATCTCGGCCTTGCTGTCCTTTGGCTTGGCCGCATATTCGATCAGAAACGGCGGCTTCAGGTGCTCGCGGATCTGCGCGTATTTACCCAGCATCAGGCGCATCTCGGGCGAGCTGACCGTCGTGTAATCCACCTTGCGGTGTGCGCCCTGCGCGTCCAGATACTCCAGAGACCAGGTCCCGTGCTCTTCATCACGGACCGGTTCGCCCACCTGCTTGAACTGGAACTCCTTCGCCATGGCATTCAGACGGTCTCCAAGTTCCTTTAGCTTGTCAGGTGTTTCAAAGTCGCTGCGCTTTGCAGGTTCTTTGCCTTCGTTGGCGAAGAGTTCAGCGACAGCGAACGTCACCCGCTCATTGCGGAAGCGCTTGTCGGCCTTGTCGAAGTAGCCAAGGTACTCGTTCAGGTGGCCCATGAACGTAGTCAGTTCCGCACCCTCTAGAGTCTGGCCACTCTCGCGGATGCCCTCCCCGTAGTGCACGACCATGCCGTCCGCGGCGCGCTTGACCATCACCTTGACGAAATCACGGTCGTCCTTGATGTACTGCTCAAACTTGCCCTTCTTGATCTTGTACAGCGGCGGCTGAGCGATGTAGACGTGGCCGCGCATGATCAGCTGCGTCATATGCCTGAAGAAGAAGGTCAGCAGTAGCGTGCGGATGTGCGATCCGTCAACGTCGGCATCGGTCATCAGGATCAGCTTGCCGTAACGTAGCTTCTCGAGCGAGAAGTCGTCTTTACCAATGCCGGTTCCAAGCGCCGTGATCATGGCACGTATTTCCTCGTGCCCCAGCATCTTGTCGTAACGGGCCTTTTCCACGTTCAGGATCTTGCCCTTCAGCGGAAGAATGGCTTGAAAGCGGCGGTCGCGGCCCTGCTTGGCGGTGCCGCCTGCGGACTCACCCTCGACCAGGTACAGTTCGCAACGTTCGGGCATACGCTCGGAGCAGTCCGCCAGCTTGCCGGGCAGACCGCCGCCGTCCAGCGCGCCCTTACGGCGTGTCAGATCACGGGCCTTACGTGCAGCCTCGCGCGCTCGCGCAGCGTCGATGGCCTTGTTGATGATCTTCTTGGCAACCTGCGGGTTCTGTTCGAAGAAGACGCCGAGGCGCTCGTTGACGAACTGCTGTACCTGGCCGCTGATGTCAGAGTTGAGCTTGCCCTTGGTCTGGCCCTCGAACTGCGGCTGCGGAAGCTTGACGCTGACCACGGCAACCAGGCCTTCGCGCACGTCGTCGCCGCTGAGCGACTCCTTCATATCCTTGAACAGACCCATGGACTGCCCGGCGGCATTGATCGTGCGCGTCAGCGACGTGCGAAAGCCGGAGAGGTGCGTGCCGCCATCGACCGTGTTGATGTTGTTGGCGAAGCTGAACACCGTTTCGGAGTATGCATCGTTGTATTGGAGCGCGATTTCCATCACAAGCTGGCCCTTTTCGGCCTCCATGTAGATGGGTTTCTCATGCAGAACCGCCTTGCCCTTGTTCAGGTGGCGGATGAACTCCTCGATGCCGCCCTTGTACTTGAACGCCAGCGACTTGGCTTCGCCCGTCTTCGCGTCAGTGGTGCGTTCGTCGGTGAGGGTGATCTCGATGCCCTTGTTCAGGAAGGCGAGCTGACGCAGGCGCCCGGCAAGAATGTCGAAGTTGTACTCGTGCACGCTGAAGATCGACTTGTCTGGGAGAAAGTGGACCTTGGTGCCACGGCGGCTGCTGGTGCCTACGCGGCGCAGCTCACTGATCGGATCACCCTTGCTGTAGTCCTGCTGCCACGTGGCGCCATCGCGCCAGATCTCCACATCAAACTCTTCGCTGAGCGCGTTGACACAGCTGACGCCGACGCCATGCAGGCCGCCGGACACCTTGTAGCTGCTGGCGTCAAACTTGCCGCCAGCGTGCAGCTTGGTGAGCACCACCTGCACCGCTGGCATCTGCTCGCCGTTGCCGAGATCTTTCATGTCGACGGGAATGCCACGACCGTCATCGATGACGGTGATGGAGTTGTCGATATGAATGACGCAGTCGATGCGCGTAGCGTGGCCGGCCAGTGCTTCGTCGACGGAGTTGTCCACGACCTCGTAAACCAGGTGGTGCAGGCCCTGCTCGCCGGTCGAACCGATATACATGGCAGGACGCAGCCGAACCGCCTCAAGACCTTCGAGGATTTTGATATTGGCGCTGGTGTAGCTGGGCTTGCCGGTCTCGGATGTGATGGGCGCCGGAGCGTTTGTGGAGTCAATCTGTTGCAGGTCAAGCAGGGGCGTTTCGGTGGCCATCGTTCTCCTGGTGGTCATGCGAGCTCAGGCGCGAAAAATGCAGGAATTTGCAGGTTTTCCGGAGGCTCTTTTCACCTTCTATTCTACCATCTGCAATGCCCTTTTACGCCTCTCCACGCCGCGCACAGGCGCCAGCAGAGAAGCTTTCAACTGCCACCAATCTCGCTGCAGAACAAGAGTTAACGAGTGACTGGAAGCGGAAGTCACGCTATACTCAGAGGGTTGTTCAAAACACCGGCAACGCATTCAGTAGTTCTAGACAGGAACACCCAATGCCCAAGCTTAAGACACACTCAGGGGCTGCAAAGCGCTTCAGCAAGACTGGCACCGGCAAGATTAAGCGCGGCCAGACTAAGAAGCGTCACATCCTGACCTCGAAGTCGACCAAGGTAAAGCGGAAGCTGACTCGTCAGGCTTACGTCTCCGATGGCGATCACGCCAAGGTCAGCCGGATGATTCCCTACGCCTGAGGTCTTGCACCCCAGGTCGGCCTGCGGCCATCTGGCCCAGGAAAACAGATTTTCCGCCCAGTCGTGAACGTGGTTGTTCACAACGGTCCGAAGCAAAGCGTTCCCGGGCCCTCGATTGCGAGAGCAGTCGATTACGAGGCGAGAAAGCAGCAAGCGTGTGAAGAGGCTCGAGCCGGCGAGAGCCGGCCACCTTACCTCCAGCCGCTGACCAACGAAGTTCGCAAAAGGAGCAACATCTATGCCCCGCGTAAAACGTGGCACAAAACGCAACGACCGTCGCAAGAAGATTCTCAAACGCGCGTCGGGCTACTTTCTAACAAAGTCGAAGCTCTACCAGGCAGCCCAGGAAGCAGTCGAGCGCGGACTCAAATTCGCCTACATTGGCCGCAAGCAGAAGAAGCGTCAGTTCCGCAGCCTTTGGATTGTGCGTATCGGCGCAGCAGCGCGCCTGAACGGTATGAGCTACTCCACCTTCATCAGCGGCCTGAAGAAGGCCGGCGTTGAACTGGACCGCAAGGTGCTTAGCGATATTGCAACCACCGACGCCGCAGGCTTTACCGCTCTCGCAGTCAGTGCGAAGGCAGCCAACGAAAAGGCCAGGAGCGAGCGCACAGCCGTCCCAGCATAGGGCATTCTGATACCGCAAGAGAGAAGGCACAGCTGAACGCTGTGCCTTTTTGCTTCGCCGTGGAAATATCTACGTTTGCGCGGTACTCTTGCTGCAATGCGTTCTCTCCCCGCGTGTTGTCTTGCTCTCTTGATCGCCTTGTGTGCGGACGCGCAGACGTCCCAGCCGGATCCGGTGGCAAGGCAGATGATTTCTCACCCGGCGGACCAGCCGCCCACACCGGAGCAGCTGTTGCTAGGGCAGTACGGGCCCTATCGCGCCAACAACGACTTGCTGCACTACACGCTGACGCTGCGCGTCGATCCAGCTACAAAAACCATTCAGGGCGACAACCAGGTGCGTTTTCGCATGCTGCAGGACGGCGATCGCATTCAGCTTGACCTTGCGACCGCACTGAACATTTCTAAGGTTGTTTACCGCGGCAAACCCGTCCATTTCACCCGCGAAGACGAGTCCTTCTTCATCGAATTTCCACAGACGCTTCTTCGGGGCCAGGCATACACAGTCGATGTCTTCTACGGTGGCACACCCAAGACCGCGGGGCGCTTTGGCGGCATGTCGTTCGAGACGGATTCGGCAGGCAGGCCCTGGGTTTTCACAGCGTGCGAGGGAAACGGTGCGCGCGTCTGGTGGCCCAACAAGGACCAGTGGAAAGATGAGCCGCAGGAAGGCATCGATCTCCACATAGCCGTGCCCAACGGACTGATGGATGTCTCGAACGGCCGCTTGCTTGGGCATAAGGATCTGCATAACGGCTTTACTGAGTGGCACTGGCGAGTGACATACCCAATTAATAACTATGACGTCGCGTTGAATATCGGGAAATACTCCCATTTCAAGGACACACCGCTCGGTCCACTTACCATCGACTTCTATGCAAAGCCCGAAGACCTTGCAAAAGCGAAGGCTCAGTTTGCGCAAGCGCGGCCCATGCTTGCCATCTATAACAAATACATCGGCGAATATGCCTTTGTGCGTGATGGTTACAAGTTAGTCCAGGTGCCATACGCCGGCATGGAGCATCAGAGCGCAGTCGCCTATGGCAACCATTTTCAGAATGGCTACAATAACCGCGATTGGACTGGCGTCGGTATTAGCCCGAAGTTCGACTTTATCATCATTCACGAAAGCGGGCATGAGTGGTTTGGCAATGCAATTACTGCAGCAGATCCCGCAGATATGTGGATCCACGAGGGTTTCACTACCTACGCCGAAGGTATTTACGTGGAGGGTCGTTGGGGCAAAGCTGATGGCATCCGCTACGTCAACGGCTTCAAGTCGAAGGTGAAGAACGAGCGTCCGATCGTTGGCGAACGAGGCATTGATCGTGAACCCCTGGATGAAGATCAGTATTTCAAGGGAGCGCTCTTTTTGAATACCCTCCGTTCTGTAGTTGATGATGACGCGAAGTGGTGGGCGACGCTCCACGGCTACTACGACCGCTTTAAATATCAGACTATTCTGACCGACGATGTTATTGCCTACTACAACGGGGCTCTAAGTCAGGATGAGACTCCCATTTTCAACGAGTATCTTCGCCATGCCGATTTACCGGCGCTGGAATTGAAGTTCGACGATGCCGCCAACACTGTGAGCTATCGCTGGCGGGCTGACGAGCCGGGTTTCAACATGCCGGTCCGGGCCGGTGACCCACAGCACTGGACCTTGCTGAATCCAACGTCCGAATGGCAGTCCACAGAGGGTACCCGTGACGCTTTCCAGGTAGCGACCGATCTCTACTATGTCGAGGTGATCCGGGACGGAATCAAAGAGCCAATCTTTTCAATGCCGGCTACTTCGAAGTAACCACGACGTCTAAGCTGCAGGGTCACTGCCATGAAGCTTAGCTGCATATATGGAACGACACTTCTCACACTCGTCGGTTTCGCGTCCGCTGTACCGGGAGCGGGTGCCCAGGAGTACGCATTCGTCGGGGCTGCACCAATCCTGGTTGAATTGTTCACCTCGGAGGGCTGCAGCAGTTGTCCGCCGGCAGACCATGTGCTGCAGCAACTCCACGGTATGCACACACGCACTGGTGCACTCATCGTCGGCATCAGCGAGCACGTCACGTATTGGGACCGTCTCGGCTGGAAAGACCCGTTTTCAGACAGCCAAGTCACGCAGCGCCAGAATGCTTACAGCAACAGTTTCCATCTGGACTCGGTATACACGCCACAAATGATTGTGGATGGACGTTCGCAGATCGTGGGTAGCGACGCCGTGAACGTCCGTGCCGCAATCGAACGAGCAGGATCGGCGGCCCACAGCGCGCGCCTGCACATCCACCAGGTACGCATTGTGGCAGATGGGTTGAACCTCATGCTCGCTTTGAATAGCCTGCCCAGAAACAGCGCTGATCTCTACGTCGTGGTGGCACAGGACATGGCAAGTACGCCTGTCAGGTCGGGCGAGAACTCGGGCCGTATCCTGACCCACGTCAGCATCGCCCGCAGCTTGTCTCGCGTTGGCGTTGCTGACGGCAACTCAACTATGACGATCCACCTTCCTGCTGCAGAATTACAGTCGAGCGTGGGGCAGAAGCGTCATCTCGTTGTCTTCGCACAGGCCCGCGGCACCGGACCAGTATTGGCAGTCGACAGCATCGCGTTCTAAACGCCGCACCCTTGCCAGGCGCATCAGAACAGGCATGCAACAGGATGCGCTCATCAACGGCTACACCCGTCGCTGGTGGAAGGAAGCGGTTGTCTACCAGATCTATCCGCGATCGTTTCAGGACTCAAACGGCGACGGCATCGGCGACTTGCCGGGTATCACTTCAAGACTGGACTATCTTCGCGATCTTGGGGTAGACGTTCTCTGGCTTTCGCCACATTACGATTCACCGAACGCTGATAATGGTTATGACATCCGAAACTATCGAAAAGTCATGGCCGAGTTCGGCACGATGCAGGATTTCGATGACCTGCTCACAGGAGTAAGAGCGAGAGGCATGCGCCTGATCGTGGATCTTGTCGTGAACCATACCAGCGACGAGCATGCGTGGTTTGTAGAAAGCCGCAAGAGCAAAGGAAACGCTTACCGCGACTATTACCTTTGGCGTCCCGGCAAGATAGGCCCGAACGGAGAATTGTTACCACCCAACAATTTTAATTCTGCTTTTTCAGGATCGGCATGGACACTTGACCCACTTACCAATGAGTACTATCTGCACTTGTTTGCTGAGAAGCAGCCGGACTTGAATTGGGACAACCCGAATGTTCGCGGCGAAGTGTACGACCTGATGCGGTTCTGGTTGAATAAGGGCGTGGATGGCTTTCGCATGGACGTGATTCCGTTCATCAGCAAGGATCCAGCTTTTCCTGATGTGCAGCCTGGTGAGAGCCAGGTACGGATCAATGCCAACGGACCGCATTTACATGTATACCTCCGCGAGATGAACGATCGTGTGTTGTCGCACTACGACTGCATGACCGTCGGCGAAGCGCACGGCATCAGCATCGAAGAAATGCCGCAGCTCGTAGACGAGCGCCGCCACGAGCTGGACATGATCTTTAACTTCGATACAGTGCGAATCAACCGCGACGGCCGCAACTGGAGACAATGGTCTCTGTCAGAACTCAAGGCGATCTATACACGGCAGGACAGGGCCCTTGGGGTGCACAGCTGGAACACCATCTTTCTCGCAAACCACGACAATCCCCGTCTCGTCTCCGCATTCGGAGATGATTCTCCAGAGCATCGAGTTCCAAGTGCCAAGTTACTAGCGACCATGTTACTCACCCTGCAAGGGACGTCGTACCTATACCAGGGCGATGAACTCGGCATGACGAACTATCCCTTCAGTAGTATCGATCAATATAACGACATCGAAGCGAAGAATGGATGGGAGCACGACGTACTGAGCGGACACGAGAGCGCCGATCACTACCTGAACAACTTACTTCATGTCAGTCGTGATCATGCGCGCACGCCGATGCAGTGGGACGACTCACCTAACGCTGGCTTTACCTTGCCGGCAGCGAAGCCCTGGCTGGCTGTGAATCCCAACTACACGCACATCAATGCAGCGCGGCGCTTGTCGACCCCAGCTCCATCTACCATTACACCCAGCAGATGCTCACTTTGCGAAAAAGTTCTCTCGCATTTATCTATGGAGCGTATGAAGACCTTGCGCCGACTCACCCGCACTTGTTCCTGTACACGCGCACCCTCGGCAATGAGCACTTCCTCATGGCGCTGAATTTCTCGAGAGAGTCCCTGCCCGTGACTTGGCCACGAGAGTTTGATCAGGCGAGGGTGACGCTCAGCAACATCGTCGACACAGAGCCCCAAGCGGCGCTCAGACCCTGGGAGGCGCGCATCCTTTCGATGACCGATGCGCAACAAATGGCCGAATAGCGCACACAGTGGCTACGCGTAAGCGCTGTCTTTCACAACCCGCTGCAGTTGTTTGATTTAACTGTGCGGCAGATGCCTTCACCACGCGCTCTCCGGTATCCTGTAAGTGTGGACACGTCTCTAGAGTCGCCTGAACTGCAGCATCGCAGCGTTCCGCTCCTTGATGGCGCGGGGGACGGCCAGCCTTCGGATCAGTTCGACGGCAAGACGCCGTTCGCCTCTTGGGGTCGTTACCCCAACTACGACGCCACCGTGGTGCCGATCACGTGGCAGGGCGACTTTCCTACAGTGGTAGCGAAGCACAACGGCATGCCAGGTGGGGCGCTGGCCGTGGGCATGGGCCGCAGCTATGGCGACAGCTGCTTGCTGAAAGATGGCAACCTGTTGCTGGCGACAGGCATGAATCGCCTGCTGGCCTTTGATCAGGAGACCGGGCTGCTGACTGCCGAGGCGGGTCTCACCCTGGCGCAGCTACTCGACTTCGCGGTACCGCGTGGCTGGTTTCTGCCAGTGTCTCCGGGTACGAAGTACGTAACGCTCGGCGGCGCCGTTGCGAACGACATTCATGGAAAGAATCATCACGTGGCCGGCACCTTCGGGTCGCACGTAGCGCAGTTTGAACTGGTACGCAGCGACGGCACGCGCCTGCACTGCTCACCCACGGACAACCCGGACTGGTATGGCGCGACTATTGGCGGGCTCGGCTTGACCGGCGTCATCACGTGGATCCAGCTCCGGCTAAAGCCGATCGTCTCGCGGCTGATCGATTTTGAGGGCATCCAGTTTCACGGCGTGGACGAGTTCCTTGCACTCACTGAGCAATACAAGGGTGTTGAGTACACAGTGAGCTGGGTTGATTGCACGAGCACCGGCAAGAACTTTGCACGCGGCATCTTTATGCTGGGCGACCATTCAAAGATTCCGGACAACCTGACGGTTTCGCCCGAGCCGAAGCTGGTGTTTCCTTTCGACGCACCGTCATTCGCTCTGAACAGTGCGTCGGTCGCCGCGTTCAACACGGTATTCTTTCACAAGCAGTTGAAGCCGCGTGTGCGAGCGCTGCAGGATTACGAGCCGTTCTTCTATCCGCTTGACAAGGTACTGCATTGGAACCGCCTGTATGGCAAGAGCGGTCTGCTGCAGTTTCAGTACGCAATCCCGTGGGAGAGCGCGCGCGAAGGCACCATCGCGATTCTCAATGCAGTTGCCGAGAGCGGTCTAGCAAGCTTCTTAGCCGTGCTGAAGGCGTTCGGCGATGTTCCGTCACCGGGCCTCATGAGCTTTCCTCAGCCCGGCATCACGCTCGCGCTCGACTTCCCGATCAAGCCTGACAAGAGTTTTCCGCTGTTTGACCGTCTGGCCAGTATGACGCTCGACTATGGCGGCAAGCTCTACCCGGCGAAGGACGCGCGCATGACAGCCGCTCAATTCCAAACAGCGTATCCTCAGTGGCAGCAGTTCGCCCGCTACAAAGATCCGCTGCTGACGTCGAGCTTCTGGGAGCGCGTGACCGCCTGACGGCACTGCAGATGGTCAAGCGGCTTAGAAACCGCCATCTCCGCCGCCTGAGTCGTCGCTGAAATTGCCACTGTCGTCAGCGCTGCCGCCGTCATCCGCAAAGTTGGACGTGTCATCGTTGTTACTGAAGGCAGCGTCATCATTGTCGCTGGCGCCCCCGAGGAAGCCTTGTGAGTCGCCGCGACGATCTTCAATGTCAGGGCTGAGGCCGCTGCCGAGATTGTCGGCGCTCTGCAAACGGTCGCCGAAGCCGCCATCGTGCGAGGAAGAGTCGTTGTCGTAGTAGTTGTTTACCACCTCGGACCCACCACCGAATCCGCGCTCGCCGCCACCATGGAAGACGTCTTCAATCGCGCGGAAGGCGAATTCCCCCGCTACTACTCCAGCTGCGGTCTGCATTGCGCCCTGCAGGAAACCACCGCCACCGCCGAACATGCCTCCACCACCAACCGGAGCGCCGTACCCGGGCTGGGGGTAGCCGTATCCAGTGGGTGGCGGCTGTTGAGCATAGCCATACGGCGACGCAGCCGGGTTGTGAACCGGCGCGTAGCCCGTCGGCTGGTTGGCATAGTTCGTCTGCGAAGGATTCGCCTGCTGCTGAGGCGCGTCATCGCCCTTCCCCAGGCCAAACAGGTTGCCGAGAAAACTGCCGTGCTCCTGCGGCTTGCTCTGCTGCTTGAGGGTATCAATTTCCGCTCGCGCCGCATTTAGCTGCCGTTGTGCGTTGTCCATGGCAAACTGCTGCACCAGCACGGTCTGGCAAAGGATGTAAAGCGCGTCGGGATTCCGCTGCAATCCGCTGTTCAGAACGCTCTCTGCCTCGGGATCTTTGCTGGCAAGTTGCGTTCCGTTTACGCGATCAATCAAACCACTCAGAAGCTGCTGTTCCTGCTGCGTCATGCTTTTTTGCCTTTCGTGCGGCCAGCCGCTACGCCGAACCGCTCCCTGCAATGGACGCCCGCCGGAAGCGAAGGTTTGTCCTGGCGGGTCATTTGCCGGATACCGCACAGCCTTTGCAGGCGTCAGCATCGTATACGTATGGCGATGTTCACCAGTTCCGCAGTCCGTTCTCTTCTAGCACTGGCGCTTTGCCCGGTCGGCTTAGCCGCAGCGCAGGAGAAGCCGCTGCCTAACATCGAGGCACTACGCGCACGCGCCCTGCAGCAGAATCAGGCGACCGAGGCTCAACGAGAGCGCTATCTTTGCCGCGTCAGCACAGAGACGACCCAGTTGGACGGCAAGGGCGGAACCAAGAAGGTGGAAGATGATGAGCGCGAAATCTTCTTTGTGAAGAACCGGCAGATCACCCAGATCATCGCAAAGGATGGGAAACCGCTGACCGGGAACGATGCGAAGAAAGAAATCGACCATGTCAAGAAGATGATCGCCGACGCAGAAGCAGGAAAGGCGAACCCTATGGGCATCAGCCAGTCAGAGATCCTGCGGCTCGTAAAGCTGACGAACGAACGCCGGGTGATGGTAGCCGGGCGGCCGACGATCGTCTTTGACGGCATCGGTGATCCCAGTCAGAAGGCAAATGGCATGATCGAGAAGGCCGTTGAAGCCATGCAGGGCACCATTTCAGTCGATGAGGAGACCGGTCACGTGCAGGACACCAACG
The DNA here is from genome assembly GCA_965199365.1 of Terriglobus sp. GTDB lineage: Bacteria > Acidobacteriota > Terriglobia > Terriglobales > Acidobacteriaceae > Terriglobus. The sequence goes on from CBDARC010000001.1 coordinate 671,588, forward strand.
TGCACGGCATCCGCGATGTGAAGATGGGCGGCGGATTAGTCGCCGACGTTCACAAAGGATTCGTGCTGCACATCATCTCTGCGCCGCGGGCCGACGGCGTGTGGCTGGTGCAGGAGGCCTGGGGTTCTGGCGATGCACGTGTCGGCCTGTTCATGCACCCGTCTTATCGCTTCCATCAGTTGACGCAGAGTTGCCGCCTGTTCGACGTGAAGAGTGAATCCGTCGAGTCCTTGGAAGAAAAGCATTGAAGAGCACCCTGAACCTGCAATGCCGTCCGCGGGGCTAGACGTGCACCGCTCCCTGTGCCTCGACCAACGGCTCGCCCTTCGGCTGCAACCCGGCCTTGGCCAGAATGAAATAAACCACGAAACCGGCAACAAAGCTGTACAGCGCCGCGGGCTGCAGGTACCCCTTCACGTCCTCGCGAATCGGCAGGAAGGGCAGAATGCCGATAATGAAGCCAACGGCCCACGCACCATACCCCGCAAAGTTGATACCAGCGCGCGGACCTGCCCACTTTTTACCGTTCAGCAGGTAATCGGCCACCATGGCACCAATGATCGGCCCGAACGATGCTCCAATGATGGTGAAGAGACCCACCAGGTTTGCCGCTACTCCAGTGATGGCGAGAACGGCCGCAATGACAGCTCCGACCATGGTGGAGGTGATTCGCGGCACACCGGGGATCATCGTCGCCAGGCTGTTTCCGGCGATGAACGAAGAGAAGCACATGGACACGATGGAAGCGATGGCGAAGAGGAAGAAGGCGATGGACGCAAACTCGCCGGTCTGCGCGATCGCAGAGTCGTAGTGGTAATCCCTCACGCCAAAGGCTACATGCGCCCCAGCGACGGAGATCAGCGGCAAGCCGCCTGCAACAACAGCGGCAAGCAGAATGCCAACAATGCCGCCCCATTTCACATCATTGGCATCGCGAGCGCCCATGCCGAAATCGACGCCCGCGGCGCCCGCAGTGGCTGAGAAGCCAATGACAACCTGCAGCATGGTTGTGAAACCGAGAAAAGCCGCTGGGTGTTCAGGAACGTAGTGGAATGCTGAAGCGCCGGTCTTAGCCGCCACAATCACGATCATGAACAAGGGCACGAGGTTCAGGTATAGAGCGAACTTTCCAACGTACTGGATGCCCTTGGCTCCGACAAAGCCCAGCGCGAGCGACCAGACCGCTGCGATCACCGCGAACGGTAAAGTTCCCGGACCTGCCTTCGAATGGAACGCCGTCAGGATGAAGGTTGTGGAGACGTAGGCGTTCACCGACATCCAGCCAACCTGCAACAGGCCCATCAGCAGGCCCGGCATGAGATACCCGCCTTGCGTGCCAAATGTCGAGCTGCCGACCACATACAGCGGATAGCCCGTCTTCTGCCCAAGCATAGCCGGCACATAGTAGAAGAGCGCGTAACTGATTACACCCGCTACGAGCAGTGCCAGAAGCGAGAGGCCTAGTCCAGCCCTGTCGAGGGTTCCGCCCGCGATCTCGCGATAGAAGACGACCCACAGGAAAATGCCTGCATAAGTCGGCGCGATGTTCTTGTACCAGGGCGCACGGCCTGAGGCAGGGGTTGGTACCGCTTTCGAGATGTAGCCAGGCAGCATCGACGCTCCTTGAGGTTGGGAAAGCAGCCAATTATACCCAGCGGAAGCAACAACGCGCTGCTTCGTGGGCCGGCAACGCGGTGCTGCGGAACGCGGCTGCTATGAAGCGATGCTGAATCGTGCGATCACTTCGATCTCCACGAGCGCATCCTTCGGAAGACGTGCTACCTCAACCGTGGAACGCGCCGGCGGCACCACGCCTTGCGGTGCAAAGCTGGCGCCGTAGATCGCATTCATCGCGGCGAAGTCGCTCATGCTCTTGAGGAAGACAGTCGTTTTCACGACGTCAGCAAAGCCGAGGCTGGCAGATGAAAGCACCGCACCGATGTTGGCCAGCACACGCTCGGTCTGGGCCTCCACACCGCCTTCTACAAGGTTACCGGTGATGGGATCGAATCCGACCTGGCCTGAGAGGAACAGCAGGTCGCCGGAACGAACCGCCTGCGAGTAAGGACCGATAGCGGCAGGCGCCGAGGATGTGCTGACTGCTTGTTTTTCAAAAGGCATGAAAGCTATGGTAGCGCGACGCTCGAGTGCCCGCGACAAGTACGGCATACCCGCTAAGCTAGCTTGCCGCCGCGTGTCACGATGCTCAGGCGCTCGTTGGCCATGGTGCGTTTGGCCTGCATGCGCGCGTGCGTGGCCCATGGCCCCACCGGATCAAGCCGTGTGTAGGTCAACCAGTGGCGCAGTGCCCGGCGGCGCTCGCCGACACGCTCGTAGGCAAGGGCCAGGTTATAGTGCGCGTCAGCGTACTGAGGAACCAGCTGGATCGCGCGACGGTACGCAGCAATCGCCTCCGGCAGGCGGCGCAGCTCATCCAGCACGTTGCCCAAGTCGAAAAAGGCCAGCGCATAATCTGGATCGATCTCGGCGGCGGCGCGGTACCGCTCTTCCGCCTCCGCAAAGCGTCGCGTGTTGTAGAGGATCGTGCCGAGATTGATCGAAGCTGGTGCGTGGCGCGGCCAGATCTCCAGCACCTGCCGATAGAGGTTGGCGGCTTCCGCGAGTGTCTCCGGCCGCTCCTCAAGCAGCACCGCGCGCTGAAAGACTTCATGCGCACGTGCCTGATCGCGCATCTGCTGTTCGCGCGGCGGTGCGAGCTTCACCAGCGTGGATGCGCTTCGCTTGGGGGCATCGAAGTCGAAGGCGAACTGCTGAGTTTCCGGTTCAAGCAGCGCGCCTCCGTAACGGAAGGCAAGACGCGAGCCATCGAGCACCAACGCGTTCTCACGCAGCGGGTCGGCGAAACCGGCTCGTTGCATGGCTTTGATCGAGGTGCGAACCGCCTCAGCAGACACGCTCTTTCGGACATCACGAAGCTTACGCATGTGGGAGAGGTCTCCCATGCTGAAGCCGTGGTCGCTATGCACCAGACCTGCGCGCTGCCAGCCAATAATCTGCTGGCGAGAGATCGCGAGGATGCGTTCGGCATCTCGCCGCGTGTAGTGAGAAACAGGCGCTGTCGTGGCAGGCATCGTCTGTGCTCCGGGCCCGTTCACTACCGGCACAATGCCAGCAGAGACGTCCATGTGCCGAGTATGATGCCGCGATGCTTCACGCGCAAGGCTGCGGCAGCTAACAGAACAAGAATCTCGTGGATAACGCGTACCCGCCTAGATTCTCCTGTGCATTTTGCGTCGAAGAGGACCAGAATGGAGCCGACGAACGGACTTGAACCGTTGACCTGCTGATTACGAATCAGCTGCTCTACCAACTGAGCTACGTCGGCCTCTCTTCGATTCTAACTGTCGATGCCACGACACGCAAAGTGAGGCTCTGGTAGCGGCAGCATCGTGTGCCTGAGGATGGAAGTGCAAAGCAGAAGGCATCGACGTGCAACAAACGAGAAGGCCACCCGCGAACGGATGGCCTTCTCTTCAGGGAGAGTTCGGACGGAGGCAAAGCCATCAGAACTTTCTGGCGCAAGTCTATGGTTCCGTCCGGGCAGTGTCAACAATAATCGTAAGTCCTTTGATTGCAACACTTCATTGCAGCAGTTGTACAAACGACAATCTATGCTCTTCGCCTTCCCTTCGCTTGCAGACTGCTGAACTGCTACTGGATGCGGTGCTTCGGCTTGCCTCGCAGGCCGAGGCTGATGATCTCCATATCGTCAATGGAAGAGATTGGTTTGCCACGCGCGCGACGGTATGCAGCCCGGCCTCCACCAAGAACGATGCCCAGCACCAGGGCCGCTCCGCACATGACCATGACGAAGATGATGATCTGCACCATCACACTTGCGGCGTTGCTCACCTTGAACTGCTCCATGTAGCCTTCGGGCTTGTTCCAGGTGATGGCCGCCTGATACTTGATGCTGCCCGCGATTTTCGCTGCTTCCTTTCCAGAGAAGCCGCTGCTGGCCAAGGCGACGATCGGACCGGATCGTGCAGCCTGCGGATCGCCCGCGAGAAAGGTCGCCGGCAATGAGCGATCTTTTATTGCCGCCTGCATGGCACGCATGCGGTCACCCGCGATCGCAGGTGTGGGATAGAAGATGGTGGTCAACACACCATGCCCGCTACGTCCGCTGTACCGCGACGTGAGGATTTCCGGTGACTTGTTGAAGTCGATGATCGATGCGGGGATTTGCCCGCCTCCGGCAGCGTAAGTGAGCGGTCCGACAGCATAGCGCAGGCTGTCTTTCACCAGGCCGTCAGGCGGCAGACGTGTGGGCAGCAGCGGGTGCGCAGCTTTCGCTCCAAATGGCTTAGGCAACATGCCGACGAGTTCATTGAATGAACTTGCGGAGATTGGCTTGGTGCCGGCGGGCGCGATCTGCACGAGCGTATCTCCCTGCCAGAAAAGCAGCTTGCCCGCTGACACGGAGCAATCTACGCCAAGGCTGTTACCTGCTGCGCAGGCCCGCATCTCAAGCGTTCGCAGCAGTGTGAAAGCGCTGTACGCGCCAGTTGCATCGGCGAACTCAACCGCGGAAACCACAGAGGCGTTTCCTTCAGCGGTGTACTTCTTCGCGTCGCGTCGACTGACGATAAGTTCTTTCGCAACGTCATCGGCAATTGCAATGGAGTTGTCAGCGGCGCCACTGGCCTGCCACTCGCCGAAGTGGTCGGGGAGCAACGGCGCGGGCGGCACGCTGACGGTAGTAGAAGGCTGCGCGGGCTGTCCCGCCGCAGTCAGCAACGGCAGGGTCAGAAGAGACGCAAGCGCACAATATCTCGCAAATCGAACCATACGAGGTGAGACTATCACCGGCAGCCATGCGATAGCAGCGCGAGCAGCGTGGCGTTCTAGGTTGTTGCACTAACGTTGCGCCGCGAAAGCGAAAACGTAGAAAAGGACCGCCGTAGCGGTCCTTTTCTCTCGTGCATTGCTCGGTGAGGTTAGAACGTTGCGGTCAGCTGGAATTCGGTCTGCCGGGGAGCACCCTGCGAGAACGTTCCCACACCGCGGTAGGTTCGATACGATGACTGCGTAGCGAAGGTATTCGGACCTGTGACATAACCTGCACCAGTTGTGCCGCTGTTAACGGCCCCGCCTGCAGTCGTCGTGTTCTGTAGCGTCCCCGTGTAGCTGGAGAAGTTGCTGAGGTTGGCGACGTTGTAGAAGGCGATCTTCGGAGTCAAGGCGAGTCCCTCGTGCACCTTGTTCATTCGGATGGGATAGGAGAAGTTGACGTCCAGAGAACGGAACATAGGATTGTTATTAGCCTGGCTGTACGGCAGCTGTGCGATCGGCTGGATCACACCCTTCAGCGCGGTAAGCTGAGACAGGGTCATCAGACCGGAGTTGATGACTGCCTGACCCGCAGGCGTTGCCTTTCCTGCGTAGCTGCCGTTGAAGTTAGTGATGTACCCGCCAAGGCTGTTCGCCTTCACCCTGTGCATGTAGTCGCCTGGCAGCGTACCCGGCGCGACATCCCCGGTTGTTCCATCCCCTGTTATGTCGCTTTGGAAGATATTCCCCGCAGAAAGGCTGCTATCAAGCGCCAGTGTGGTCGGCAGGGCGGAGAAGAAGTGACCAATCAGGCCGATCTCCGGGCCGTATTTCGGATTGATGCTGCCACCGAAAGAGAGCTGGTGCTTGCGGTCAAGACCGTTGCGCCCAATGAACTGGTTCGGGTTGTCATAATCGTATGCGCCGGTTCCAAAAAACTCGTCTGACGAGGTCAGATTGGAGACGACGCGGGATAGGTTATAGGAAACCTGCAGGTTGCTGTGCGTGATACCGGGCAACGGGTGCGAAGAGGACTGCCGATAGACAATCTGCAGAGCGTCGTAGCCAGAGCGCCCTGTCGGACGGATAAAGGCACCGCTGCCAAGGTCAACATTGTTACCCGGGAAAGCTGCAGGAGTATTTGCCAGCGCCGCTGGAGTGGGAGGAGGATTGACTGCGGTAGGGTCGCCCTTCTGGTAACGCCAGTTACGGTTGGCGTCATAAACAGCAGACGAGTCCAAGCCCTGAGAGGCGAAGCTGGAGATGGTGACCCCTGGATTCGCGGCAATGAGGCACTGCACCACTGCCTGCGATGTAGCTGCCGTCGGTGCGCCACATGCGCCCTTCGTGGTTGCAGCCGTCGAATAGCGCTTTATGGCTGCCAGCGCGTACGTTGGATTGAAGTTCCTGGCCGCACCCTGATGGTTCAAGTCGATAGTCTGACCGATGCGCCATGTCATGTTGTGGATGTAGTCGGCGCTGATCACCGCGCCCTTGAAGACTTCACGCTGCACGCCAAAGTTCCACTGTTCAGAAAGCGGCTGACGGTAGGTAGGAGCGTACAAACCGCTGCCGTTCAACGTGTTGCCGTAGTAAGTGCCATTCACCACGTTGGCGTTTGCCTTGGCATTTGCCTGGTAGCTCTTTTCCAGGGCAGCGAATTGGGGTGCCGACTGAGCGAGTGTACGGCCCAAGCAGTTCGTCGTGAACGAAGTGCCATCCGGCGTCGTGGAAACCGGCGAGCCGTCCGGGAAAACGAGACCGGTCAGCGAGGTGCAGGGATTGATCGAAGCGTAGGACGGAGCAACTTTCAGCAAGGCACCCTCTGCGTTCGACTGATTATTGAACACGACGCTTTCATAGAACAGACCAAAACCGGCCTTGAAGACCGTTTTGTGGTTACCCGGCGCATAGTTCAACCCAACCTGTGGGCCGAGGTTGCCATAGGGCTGATTGACATAGTTGGAAGTGAAAGCCGAGTTATATAAGCTGAACACCGACGTTGTTCCCGGGTTGGTGCCACAGACGTATGCAACCGTTGCACTAAGGTCGGCGCAGGTGGGCAGCTTGATGCTGTTGTTCTCGCGGTTCGTATCCACGCTGTAGCGTAAGCCGGCCGTCATGGTGAAGCTCGGTGTCACTTTCCAGGCATCCGCAAGGTAGAACGCGTAGCGCCAGGAGTTGACACCGCCACCAGGCAGGCCGAAAGCCGCCTCGTTATTGCTGTAGCCCTGACCGTTCCCGAGTGTGGCCGAGGTGGTGTTGTACCCGTTGATAGGATCACCGGGGCAGGCAGCAGCGCCGACCACGCCATTGCAACCAAGGCCAAGCGGATTGTTTGAATTGACGGTTCCGGCCAGCAGGTTATTGGCGGTGGGATTCAGGCGAGGCCCGATGCCGTAGAACGCAGCGTAAGCGCCAGACTGGATGCGGTTCAACGATCCACCGAAACGAATGTTGTGTGCACCAACCGTGTAGCTGCCGTCATAGCGCAATTGCTTGTCTGACTGATAAGTCGCCTGCGGAGCGTTAGCGTTGGGCCCGAAATATATCTGGTTGGAGTAACTTACCGCAACCGGCCCGTTCGCAGTGATGAGGGGGTCGTAACCAGAGGAGGCGCTACCGTCCACAATAAGGTTGTGGAATTTCTCGTATGAGCCACGGAAGGAGTGAGTAAATCGGCCTTTGGAAAAGTCCGCTCCAAAAGCGCCGCCGAAGGTATTGTCGCGGTTCGGATAGGCGGCAAAACGTGTGGTGCCGCCCGCGGTCAGCGTCGAATCGACGTTATAGTTGCCACGCGCAAAGTAGTGACCGCCGAACGGACCCGTATAGTCCAAACGAGCCGTGGAGTAGGTCTCGCGATAGGGCGTTCCGACCGTCGGAAAGAGCTGCGCTAGCGTCTGCGACTGCCCCACAGGATTGTTGCCGTTGGTGTTGAAGACGGTACCCAGATTGGAGGGCGATGCGCTGTTCTGCAGAATGCGCTCAGCATTGCCGAAGCCGAACAGCCTATCCTTGATGATGGGGAAGCCTACGCTGCCGCCGTACTGGTTCCGCTGAAAGTAAGGTGCAACGTGAACACCGGCGGCATTCGCCGTAGGGTTCGGGTTCGCATCCAGCGCGCGCTGATCCTGAAAGATGTAGAAGGCTTCGCCGTGGATAGAGTTGGTGCCGGACCGGGTCGAAACGTTTACCGCGCCTTGCGAGGTGACTTCACCAGCCACGTCCTGGGTCGAACGATTGAACTGGAACTCGTTGATCGCACCCTCGGATACGTTGAAGATGGTCGTGCCGACGAACTCGTCAGTGATGTCCTGGCCGTCGAGCAAAATACGCGTGGTACGGCCAGAGGTGCCGTTGACCGAGACGCCGGTGTAACCCGACTTCGTCGGATCGAAGGTGTTGCCATTGGTCAGCTGAACGCCCGGCTCAATCTGAGCCAGGTCGAGGAAGTTACGGCCATTGACCGGGAGCGAGGCAATCTGCTCACGCGTGATGACGTCGCTAACGCCGGCCTGGTCAGTGTTGACCTGGATGTCGCCCGCGGTGACTTCGACGGTCTCAGAAGAACGTCCGACGGTCAGCTTGAAGCTGCCGGGAGTGGCGGTTCCAGTCAGGATGCGCGTGGTTACTTCCGTCCGCTCGAAGCCCGGCGCCGTGATGGCAACCTTGTACTCGCCCGGATTGAGGGGACCGATGCTGTAAAAGCCGGCCTTGTCCGCCGTAACCGTCTTCGAGCTTCCCTCGTCAATACTGGTGACAACGATCGTTGCACCAGGGACGTTGGCGCCCGAAGGGTCGGTAATGGTGCCCTGGATGGCGCCTCCATTTACCGACACTGCCTGGCTGTACGCGGCCGTGAAGCTGACCATAGCCAGCGGTGCGGCAAGCAAAAACTTATTCATCGACTGCCCTCCTGAAGTGGGGCGTGCCGGGCACAGGAAGGCCGACACGCATTTGCATGCAATCTCCCTCACATGCAACTGCATGTCGAGAGATTAAAATTTCGTGGATACTTTAAAAAGTTTGCCGCATCTTGACGTGAGGGTCAAGAGGCTACCGAACAATAGCTTTACGACACCAAATCCTGACGTTCGCTAGGTCTGGTGAACGTACTCTCGCACCGCCTGCAGGACCGCGCGACATGCCGCCCACTCTCGCAGGCGAACACGGTTACCAAGCTTCAGCAGGACAAACAGCGGGATTGAGACCCAGGGCATAGGCGAATGCCGCTTGAGAAACCGCATGCCTGAGATGGCAATGGTCTTCTCCATAAACGGGTGCCGTGGACCTTCGGTGCTTGCGCTCTCTTTATGCAGCACGGCGGTGTCAGCCGCAATGGCGATCTTCCATGGCGTGCGCTCCATGCGCAGGCAGAAATCGGAGTCGTCGTAGTACATGAAGAAGCCCTCATGCAACAGACCGATCTGGCGGAAGACATCCGTGCGGATCAGAACACTGGCAAAAGTCGTGTAGCTCCCTCGCACCTGTGCCACCGGCGCGTAGAAGTGCAACGCGGTTCCTGACCACCGGTGAATGCGACCGCCTCCCCACGCCTGGACCTTGGCCGGGTCGGAATGGTAATAAAGCACCGTCCCAACGATGCCGGCATCTGGCTGTTGCCGGGCGGTGCGAACCAACTTGTCAAGTGTGTCCGGGGGGCATTCCGTATCGTTGTTCAGCAGCCAGACGAACTCAGCATTCCGTCGAAGAGCTTCGCGGATTCCCAGGTTCGCGCCGCTTGAGTAACCGACATTTGTGCTGCTCTCGAGCAGGGACACCTGAGTGGTGCCGCCGGAACTCTCCGCGATGAACGAACGAATGTGCGTGACGGAGCCGTCGGTCGAGCCGTTGTCGACCACGATGATCTGCAGCGGCTGCCAACTCTGCGTGAAGAGTGTGCGGAGGCAGGCGAGAGTATCCGGCCAGCCATTCCAATTCACCACCACGCACACGACCATAGCTCTATCGTAGACGAGCACTGCGCGCAGCGAACAACAGGCGAACCTCTCGCCTACAATACTCACAGTGTCATGGACCCGTTCAAGTCCAACCCGGCCAGCGCACTGGACGATCGCTTCGGCTTCCTTCACGTGGATCTGAACAGCTTTTTCGCATCGGTTGAGCAACAGCTCCATCCCGAATACCGTAACCGCCCGCTCGCTGTCGTGCCTACATTTGCCGACACGACCGTGGCCATAGCGGCCAGCTATGAGGCAAAGGCGCTCGGCATAAAAACCGGCACGCGAGTCGGCGACATGAAGCGCATCTGCCCAGAGATCATTCTCGTCGAGGGCAGTCACACCACCTATGCGGAGTACTCGCACCGGATCGCAGCCGCCGTCGAGCTTGCTTGCCCGGTGGCGCACACGCCTTCGATTGACGAAATGGTCTGCCAGTTGATTGGCCGCGAACAGGATCCGCCGCGCGCCCGGCAGATCGCGCTCGACATCAAGGCGAGCATTCGTGACAACGTCGGTGAAACGCTGCGCTGCTCCATCGGCATGGCACCGAATCGCTATCTCGCTAAGATCGCCAGTGATATGCAGAAGCCGGACGGTCTCATCGGCCTGCTGCCTTCGCAGTTGCCTCGCGCCCTTATGCATCTGGAACTGCGCGACTTGCCGGGCGTTGGCGCGCGCACCGAGCAGATGTTAATCCGGAAGGGCATCACAACCATGCCCCAACTGCTCGAACTTGATCGCGGAGGCATGCACAAGCTGTGGAACAGCGTCTGGGGCGACCGGCTCTACCATTGGCTGCACGGGCATAGCACCGGAGATGACGGCGCGCCGGTGTCAGGCGAGATGCAGAAGTCGCTGGGCCATTCCCATGTCCTTGGCCCGGCACATCGGTCTCCGGAGGGCGCATGGGCTGTCGCTCACAAGCTGCTGCACAAGGCTGCCATGCGCCTTCGCATGGAGAAGCTCTGCGCCGCCAGCATGGCCGTAACCATTCGGTATCAACTCACGCGCGAACAGGCTGATGCAGCTTCTGTCGAGGCCGGCAAAGGGCAATCTGAGAAGCCGCGCAAGCTGCGTCAGCACACAAGCGGCATTCGGCACGACAGCTGGGGCATGGAAGCGCGTTTCCCCGCTGGCCAGGACACGCTTTCGTTTCTGGAGACGCTCAGCAAATTATGGGCTAAGCAGCCGAATGGCCCAGAGCAGCAGCGGCCGTTCTTCGTGGGCGTGACACTCGGCAATCTGATCAACGAGAGCGAGCAACAGCCTACTTTGTTCGGCGATACGGACCGACGGGGCGAACTGAGCCGCACACTCGACAAGCTCAACCTGAAATACGGGCACACTACCCTGCACTTCGCCGGTATGCTGCCCGCGCGCGACAGCGCACCTACACGCATTGCCTTTACACAAATACCCGTGCAGTACGGCGTGGATTACATGTAGCTCGCCTGCATCTCACAGCATGTCGCGCCATCAAGTCGATGGGAGCACAGAAAGTTGAGGCACGAAGATGGATCGGAATCTGCTGCGTATGGGAAGTGTCGCTGTAGCGGCTGCTGCCCTGGTCGCCACTGGATGCAACAAGAAGAAGGACGACACCAGCAACCTGAAGTCGGCCATTAACAGTTACTACGAGCAGTATCCCGAGTGCCTTTGGAAGCAGCCCATTCAACTGCCGCAGCAGCATGACAAGGATGATGCCGACAAGGTGCAGCCCTATGACGCACTGGTCGACCAGGGTCTGCTGAGCCGCACGCCCGTCGAGAAAACTAAGCTGCTGGTCTTCAAGAAGGAAGCCAACAGCTACGATCTGACCGACAAAGGCCGCAGCAACTGGACGCCCGATCCCACACAGCCCGGCTACGGCAACTTCTGCTATGCGCACCGCAAGGTGAAGGACATCATCAGCAACACGCCCGCAGGCACACAGCCCGGCGCGACTACCACGGTCAACTACACCTACACCCTCGGTGATGTTAAGGACTGGGCATCCGCGCAGGAGACGCAGACCGCGTTTCCTACACTTGCCACCTCCTTGAGCGCTACGAACACTGCGCAAACTACGCTGGTTTTGACGAACGATGGATGGAAGGTACCGGTCAGCACGCGTCCTTGATGCATAGCCAGGGCTCAGAGCTGTCCCTGGGCCTTGACTTCCAGGTAGCGGGAGATCGCATCGGCAGCCACGGATAACGCGCTCGTCTCGACCACCAGCACGCCTTGTGCTCGAAGTTCAGCCAGCGTTAACCGTCGCCGCTCAAGCATCTCCTGCGCCGCCGCGCTAGCGTACATCGCACGAGACTTCGTTGGCACCTCCGCCGCTAACGCTTCGAGTTCCGGATGCTGCAAGAGTACAAGGACGACAAGGTGCCGTCGTACGAGATCCGTGACGGCATGAACGATTTCAGGCCGTCCCGCAGCTTCCGTTATCTCGGTAATCCAGAGGACCAGGCCGCGCCTTCGTTGCAGTTGTCGCAACCGGATGGATGCGAGCATGTGGTCCGCTTCGGCAGACTCTGAGTGCACCTGTGACAGCGCGTCAACGATTCGCCGGAGGTGCAGCGCACCGGACGCAGGCAGAAGTTGCTGCTGAATGCCGCGTCCATAGGTGAGCAGGGCGCACTTGTCCCCCGACTGCTCCACAACGCGCGCGAGCAGGCCCGCGGCAGATGCTGCCTGATCCAATTGGGTGACAATGCGCGCATGGCCTTCGCCTGCAGCGTTTGGCTCGTCGAGCTCGAATGCTGTACGCGAGAGACGACCCGCGTCCAGAACAATCCAAACCTGCTGTGAGCGCTCGGTGGTGTACTGCTGCGTGATCAGACGATTATGCCGCGCCGTGGCAGTCCAGGAGATGTTCCGCATCTCGTCTCCGGGTTGGTAGTCGCGCATTGTTTCGAACTCGCGCCCCAAGCCCAGCAGCCGCAGACGCCGCTTCTCCATCTCGATTTGCCGCGCGCGCATGAGGTACAGAGATGCGGATTCGTTTGCGACCTCACCTGCCGCATAGACCCGGATCTTCTGATGAAGGTCTGCAACGGCCCAGCGTTCTGCCAGTCCGAGCACGCTCCGATAGCGAAGGTAGAGTTCTCCCAGGGAGAGGTCGCCTCGACGCGAAGGCGTTGCAAGGTAGATTAACGCGCATGCTTCATTGGGATAAGCGACTGTCGAAGACGATCCTGATTGGGCGTGCATCGAGGTGTGAAGATCGTCCGTCATTAGCAGCTGGTGGACGCCACCTGACCTCTTCGTCGCGGTGAGTTCAACCTCCACCGGTCGTCCGAGCTCCGGTGCATGCAGAAAGCGTCGTGTGAGCGTGTAGCTCTCCGGTGCCGGCAGCGACACGGCGTCGATGATCGCTGCGCCCAAGACCAGCGCATCAACACCGAACATGAGCCACGGTGTGTGGCCGTGCCGAAAGGCCGGAATACTCAGCAACGAGGCAGCAGCCAACAGCAGGAGCGTCCGCGAGGTCAGGCCGAAGCCCAGCGCCCGGCCCAGGCGCTTCCCTTTCGGGTGCGCGATTGCTGTCACCGGCTCTGGGATGAGCGTCTGCATTTATGCCGTGGGTCGGTTCACTTGGGCAGCGGTGTTGCCGCGAGCACATCGGCAATGACGCGGTCGGTGCTGAAGCCTTCCAGCTCCGCCTCTGGCTTTAACAAAAGGCGATGCCGAAGCGACGGTATGGCCGCGGCCTTGACGTCATCGGGCAGCAGAAACGTGCGGCCGTCGCGCGCTGCATAGCCCTTCGCCACCAGCAGCAGGCTTGCACCGGCTCGAGGTGAGGCTCCGAGCGAGAGCGCGGGCCACTCGCGCGTTCGGCGGATCAATGCCAAAAGGTAGTCGAATAGCGCAGGCTCGACCTGCACCGCGCGAACCTCCGCACGCGCTGCGTTCAACAGAGTCGGCTCGACTGCGTTGATCGCGACATCCTCCAGTCGATGTCCGCTGAGTAGCACATGATGCCGCTGCAACACGCTGCGCTCGTCCGCCGCCGCAGGATAACTCACCCGGATTTTAATCAGAAATCGGTCGAGCTGTGCTTCAGGGAGAGGATAGGTTCCTTCGAACTCAAGCGGGTTCTGAGTGGCGAAGACAGTGAAGTATGTGTCCAGCGCGTGTGTCTCGCCGTCCAGCGTGACCTGTCGCTCTTCCATGCTTTCAAGCAGCGCGGCTTGTGTGCGCGGAGGCATGCGGTTGATCTCGTCTGCGAGCAGAAACTGGGTGAAGACAGGGCCGCGGTGCAGCGAGAACTCTCCTGTCTTTGGCGAGAAGACGTTCGTTCCAAGAATGTCGGCAGGCATGGTGTCAGGTGTGCCCTGCACGCGGCGATACTCCAGGCCCAGAAACCGGCCGAGCGTCTTGACAGCAAGTGTCTTCGCCACACCGGGGACACCTTCGATGAGGGCGTGACCACCGCAGAGCAGCGTCAGCAGCGCCTGTTCGATCAACTCTTCCTGTCCGGCAAGAACGCGTCCGAGTTCTGCGCGTCCAGTGCGAAACAGCTCCAGCGAAGGGCTTGCCTGCTCGGTCAAATCGTCGTCTCCGATGCTTTACGTAAGTTGTTGTTCAAGTCTACTTGTGAGCGATCGATCAAGGCGCGCAACCGCGCGATCTCACGGTCTATTGCTCGGACGACCAGCAATGCCTCGCGCGGGCGTAGCCGTGTGTAGCGTGCGGACTCGGCTCTCTCAAGCGCCTCCTGAAGAGCCTTCCCCTCAACACCAAAGCGGCTTTGAACGAGCGAGGCAATGGTGGCTGCATCGCTCCGCAAAACATCTGCCGGGAGACCACAAGCAGTTGCAAGGAAATGGAGCAGGCGGCGGCGCGCGGCTTCCGTTGCCGGCTCCGATGCGCCGGCGCGCTCGTACAGCGCACCCATGTTCTCGGCGAACTCGATCGGCGAGGTGCGAGATACAACAAGCGGCTCACGAACGGGCCCGCTGCGGCGGCTGAACGAAAAGACCAGCAAGGCAATCAGCAGGCCGGCCTGCACCATGAGCGAGCGTAAGGGCAGACCGCTCAGGTAATCGGAAGGCGAAGCCTGCACCCCGTGGTAGAACTCATCAAAGACTATCCGCCGCGCGCCCGGGCCGCTTGCCGGACCGACCGCCGCGAGCAGCAGGCGCAGGCTGCTGTCCTGCGCAATGCCCCGTGTGCTCAGCGGCTCCGAAGAACTCCACCAGACCATCTCTCCGCCGTTCGGGTAGGTGCGATGCACAACGGCTGCGTCGTTGCCGCAGCGCTGGTCCACACGCACTGCAGGCTCTATCGCGCTCCATGGCGAAGCGTCGTAGATGTCGATAGAACCTGCGGCTGCGTAGGCGCTGCGTCCCTCTGCGGTGGTGTGGCACAGGCCGCTGATGAACTGCGTGGCCTCGCCGGTCCGGCCGTCCGGCAAAAAATACGCGCCGCGAAAACCGGTGGCGAGCACGCGACCGCCCCTCTGCAGAAAGCGCTCAACCGCGGCGTACTCACGCTTCTGTGACTCTTCGCTGGGAGCGTTCGGTGCGGCAAGGACAAGCGTTGTGTGCGGTGCGTCGGCTTGGGCAAGCGCAATTGTTAACGACTCATCATTGCGGGAGAGGCTATAACCGAGGCTCTCCAAAACTAGGTATGCGGCCCTGCCCCCATGCGTACCGGAGTTGTAGCTGCTGGGAGTCACGTCATCATCGCGCGTGACCGGGGCGAACAGCGACGTGAGCACGACCAGCAGCAGCACGCCACCAGCAAGCCACAGCGCGATGCGATGATCGGCATTGCCTTTGCTCACGAGCCTCCCGTCCTGGAACTGCCTGCCTGCAGCGCGTGGTAGTAGCTCAAAGCCGATTCGTAGTCCATTGAACCCGCTGGCTGCAGGCCGTACCAGATGCGCTCAAAGTCACCGGTCTGCGCACGCAGCGGCTCGCGTAGATGCGATGCCGGATCTATCAGACCCAGCGCCTCGCGTGGTGTCCGTGTACCGCTGCGACGCAGCGTGCGGCGATCTTCAAGGGCAACAATGGACGCCCAGTACAACGCGTGAACTGCTTCGCGCCACTCGCTTCGTTCTGCGCGTTCGCGGGCACGCGCGGCCCACAGGCGCGACTCCGCCTGCTGCTCTGCGTTCTCTGAATCGCTGCGAAGACGGCCAATGGTGACACGCTGCCGATCCAGCGCACGATACGCCCAGAGTAGAAGCAGCGTGGCGGCAATCAGCAGCGTGCCCCATTGCACTGCGGTACCCAGCCACGGAGCCATCCGTCCGAGCGACGACACGCCACCAAACATGCGGTTGAGCAGCTCAGAGAACCAGGCCGCAAGCCGGTCGCCCAGTGAGTAGCCACTCGCCGTGCGGAACTCCTTGCGCGAAAGCACCGCCGCACGCGCAGACTGCACCTGCCTGCTGACCACGGGTGCTGCGGCCAGCGGCGCATCGATCTCCGCAATCTGTTCCACGAGGCGTTGGTCTGCATGCGGTAACAACGCGGTACGCTTCTCATGCGTGGGATCGGCATGATCTTCAAGCAGGTCGCGGAGCCAACCGAATCGCTCGACGTAGGCGGGCGCTTTTTCGGGATTGACGTAGTTATCATCGCCCACGCTGACCGGGTCGCACTCAGACGCGTTGCGCGCGCATGCAAGCACGATGCCCCGAAGCGCCTCCAAATGAGCGCGGTACTCAGTGGTCGACACGGTCTTGAGCGAAGGCAAGCCTGCATGAGGCAGCAGGGGCTGGGACGTCTGCGCAGCGCCCATGCGTACTGGCATCATCGACAGCAGAAGCAGGGTGCAGCGCGCAGCGTTGGAGCGGACACTCATGCCAGAGGTGACGCCTCGGCGATCGTTGTTGCGATCTCAGTGGTGGGGAAGCCTCGCTGCATCAGCAGCTCAATGTCATAGCCTTCCCGGCGTACACGCTCGTCAATGT
Source organism: Terriglobus sp. (assembly GCA_965199365.1). Taxonomy (GTDB): domain Bacteria; phylum Acidobacteriota; class Terriglobia; order Terriglobales; family Acidobacteriaceae; genus Terriglobus. The sequence continues at coordinate 688,259 of CBDARC010000001.1, forward strand.
AGAAGAGGCAAAGCGCGATCGAGACAACCGGACCGACCAGCGTGGTGGCCACGAACTGGACCATCAGCTGGATCGACTCAAGCACGACCTGTTGTGCGCCATGGGTTCGAAGCGCGATGAGCACGAACGGCAGTTGGATCATGCCGGCAACGATCTGCAGCACGTACGCCATCAGCAGCAGAAGAAAGATGCGTCCCTTGCGTCCGGAGACCAGTACCCTTGAGCGGCGAATGGCTGCATTGATACCGATCTGCTCCTGCACACCGGCGGGCATCGCAAGCGTTACACGCAGAAAGTTAAGGACGCCGAGCACAATGCCTGCACTCATCAACAATCCGGCCAACAACATCAGCAGACCAACGAGTGCAAAGCCGCTTGCTGCTGTCGCTCGTGGGATCGAGAACACAGCGCCGATGAACACGACGAAACCCGGCAGCGTTGGCCAGATGGCGCACCAGAACTGACGAATGGCAATTCCGACCCAACGCAGCCACTGTCCGCGCACAGCGCGATAAGCCGAACCAGCTGAAGCGGTAAGACCGTTGGAAAACTGCATGACGGCGTGGACTGTGGCGGCGTTTGATATTCCGTAGGCAATTACAAAGAGCAGCGTCGCAGGCAGGAAGTAGGCCTGCATCAGAACGATTGTGCTCATGCTTTTGGCAAGCACTTCCGTCGGCACACCACTCTGCGCTGCTACAGGCCCTTGCTGCACCTTGAAGAAAATCAGGCGAAGCAACGAGGTCAGCGTGAGGAACGCAGCGGGCAGCATGCCGATGCCGGCAAACAGCCAGAAGCGATGCCGATACAGCACGAACGTCCGGTCGAGCACTTCGCCAGTTGAGAGCGGACGCAATGAAGGAGCAGGTCCAACCGCTTCCGGCGAAATGGCCGGCGAATCGTTGAACACAGGGGACGCAGCGCCGTACGCTGCGGGAGAAAAGCCGTCGTAACTGCCCTGCTCATTCATCGGCTGACAACCTCAGTTTTGGTGAGTTGCGGTCGCCAGCCATTGTTGCAGGTTCGGCTGCTGTTGCGCTCGAAATTTCACACAGCTGTCGATGTTGTTCAAAGCATCACGCAAGGCGCGATCTGCCGCGTCCACCGGATGAGTCGTGAAAAATTGCTGCACATCGGTGCGATCCTGCACGCTGCAGAAGGCACCTGTTGCCGAGACCACGCGATTGCCGCTCGACGTGGTGAACTGCGCATGCACCTTGTCCCAGTTCGCCTTGATGTAGGTCCAGGTCTGCTGTCGTGTTTCAGGCTGCTGCAGCAGGATTGCCAGCAGAATCCAGCTGTCCTGGTTGCGCACCTTGCCGCTGCTTACGTAGTCGAGCGTGCGCTGCACCAGCGTCGGATCCTCGAACGATGCCAGGGAGTAGAGCGCCTGGGTCTGAATCGTTGGGTTGGTGCTGGTCTCGCCGATATGCTGCAACGTGTCATACAAGGAGGCGTCGCCATGCTCGGCGGCAACACCGACGGCAGTTTCCGCCAGCTGCGGGTCTACAGTGCTGTTCCCTGCCAGGTAGCTTGTCGCGATGGTCTTTGCCTCGGCTTCCACGGCGGGGTCGTTCGCTCCACCCAGCAGACTGAAGAGTATGTTGCGGCGCTGCGCCTTCTCAAGCGGTTCGCCGGCAGCCGCTGGTCCCAACGCGGCATACACCGGGCCGAACTCGGTGCGTACCCATGCTTTGATCTGCTTCTCCTGCGCATCCGTGGCGACACGCGCTCCAATGGAGTTAAGGCCAGCAAGGCTCTGGTTCAAGACCTGCGAATTAGGGTCATTGCGAAGCTCGGCTACCAGGTCCAGGTACGACCCGACCGTTCCATCACCCGACCGCAGCAGTGCGTAACGATCACCGATCAGGCTGATGCGCTCCGGTGCCTTCAACGCAGTCGCACTGCCAAGCAGCGCATGGAACGAACCATCGTCGTAGCTGCTGCGGTAATAGCCTTTCGCGTCGGCATTCGTGAACGCACCACCAGATGGAACTTTGACGCTGCCAGCTCCAAAGATCACCTGGCAAGATCCGCCACGCACGCAGACCGGAACCGTCCACTGCTGCGCTGCTGGTACTGACGCGGGAGGCGTAAGGAAGAAACGGCTCTGTTGCACCATGTAGCCACCGTTTGCTGCAGTAAAGTGCAGCAGAGGTTCACCGGGCTGTGCGACGAAGCTGCCCATGATCTTGTCGACCGGCTTGCTGCTTGCCTTGGTCTGCGCACCCCAGAAGTCTTCGGCTGTCGCGTTGCCAAACTTGTGCGCCTCCATGTAGTTGTGCACACCCCTCTGGAAGACGTCCGGACCGACATAATGCTCTACCATGCCGATCACCGCGCCTGCCTTGCCGTACGCGATGCCGTCGAACTGCTCGTTGATCTCTGCTGGTGTGTCTGCCTTGGAGCGGATGGCGCGTGTCTCCGGCGCTGCGTCCAGGTTCAGCGTGTCGTTGAGCGAACGCGCTTCGTCTTCACGCAGGCCCCACGTGGGCTGCCACTCGTCGACCGCCTTGTACTCCATCCATGTGGCGAAGCCCTCGTTCAGCCACAGGTTGTCCCACCACTGCATGGTGACGAGGTCGCCGAACCACTGGTGCGCCATTTCATGCGCCACGTCCACGGCGACAAGCTTCTTCGCTGACAGCGGCGCGGTTTTCTCATCGACCAGCAGCGCGGTTTCGCGATAGGTGATGCAGCCCCAGTTCTCCATTGCGCCCGCTTCGAAGTCGGGAATACCGATCATGTCAAGCTTGGGCATGGCGTACTTCACGCCGAAGTACTGGTCGTAGTAATGCAGGAAGTGTTCCGCCGCGTGCAGCGCGAAGGGCGTCAGAGCGATCTTGTCCGGCGTCGAGCAAGAGCGGATCGGGATGCCGTCCGCCTCGCCCTTGCTGCAGACCCAGTCGCCCACCTGAAAGGCGAGCAGGTAGGTCGACATCTTCTGCGTGGTCGCGAAGGTCTGGGTGTGCATGCCGTTCGGCGCGGGCTGATCACTGAGCATGTTGGTATTCGCAATGACGATGTCGCCCTTGTCGACCGTGAGCGAAAGGTCGAAGGTCGCCTTCAGCGCGGGCTCGTCGAAGCTTGGGAACGCTCGGCGCGCGTCGGTCGATTCAAACTGCGTTACGGCGTAGTTGCGCTTGGCCGTCTTTGAGAGATAGAAGCCGCGCAGCTTGTCATTCAGGATGCCGGTGAACTCGATTGCCAGCGTCGTCCTGCCCGCAGGCAGCGCCGTCGCAAAGGTGAAGGTCGCCTGTTCCTTGCCTTCGTCATAGCCGACCGCTGCGGTCTGGCCGGCAGCCTTGACGCTGGCGATCTTCAACTCGATTGCGTTCAACGTGATCGTTGTAGAGGGATGATCCAACGTGACATCGATCGTTTCAGAGCCGGTAAAGGTCGCGGCTTTGAGATCGGGAGTCAGGTGCAGCGTGTAGTGCAGCGGGTGGACATCCGTCGGCAGACGCTGAGCAAGAACGGGTGTTGCAAGGGCAAAGACAAGAGTCACGAAAGAACGAAGACGCATGTCTCAAGTGTACGGCTGCGGTGTCCCGCAGGTTCCCGCCACGTCCTGCCGCTACGGCTGGCTGGCTGCCCGCTCGCTGTGGCCGGAGAGCTCTGCCGCGCGTGCTTCGGCGTAGGCTGCGGCGCCGATCAACGCGCACTTTTCTTCAAGGATCACACGGACCGGAACCGTGTGCAGCAGCGGAGACAAACGGCCTTTATCCAGGAATGCCTGCCGGAATGGCCCGTTCTGCAGCGTCTTGAGGATCTTAGGAGGAATGCCCCCGCCAAGGTAGACGCCGCCGTGCGCCAGCAGCTTCAGCCCCATATTGCCGCACTCTGCGCCATAACAGCCAGTGAACACCTCAAGGACCTTCGCGGTCAACTCGCATGATCCGTCTTCGCCCGTGGTGCCGATCACGAAGTTCGGGTCTTCCGTTTCCATGCGTTCGCGTAGCCACGAGGGTTCTTCTATCTTCTTGCCGTCGCGGAGGAATTCATAGATGTTTTTCAGACCAAGGCCGCTGACCACCCGCTCCCACGAGACACGGCCATTGAGCTTCTTCATCAGCCATTCAAGCATCTCGATCTCCAGCGGATTGCGTGCCGCAAAATCCGCGTGACCACCCTCGGAAGGCAGTGGCGTGTGCCGGCGCGCAATGCTGTTCCAGACGAGGATCGCCTCGCCGAGACCAGTTCCGGCCGACACCAGGGCGCGATGGCCTATGGCCGACTTGTCGCCCACCTCAAGCTCGAAGATCTGATCGGGGCCGAGTTCGGCGATGCCATAGCCGTTCGCTTCCAGGTCGTTGATCAGGAAGATGTGTTCAATGTCGAGAATCTTCGACAGGTCACGTGCGTCCAGTTCCCAGGGCAGGTTGGTCAGCTTCAGGTGACCGTCCTTGACCGGGCCGGGGCAGCCGAAACAGGCCGCGACGACCTCGTGCTCCACCTTTGCGCCCGTGTCGCCCGTGCCGAGGAAAGCGTGAACAACATCCTGCAGCGTCGCAAAGTCTGATGCGGGAAACTTTTGCTGGCGCTCGATCTTGAGCTTGCCGCCTTCGAAGTTGTATAGCGCGAGATCGACCTTGGTGCCGCCCACGTCTCCTGCAAGAATCATCGGGTCAGCTCCAGCGTTCCGGTCTCTGCGTCGCCGTGCATGCCGACCTTGGGCAGGCGGCGCGCCGCTTCAGCATCCAGCAGCAGATGCACCTTGCCGCTGTCCGGACGGATCAACTGCGAAGGCAGACGCTCGGGGTCGTAATCGCCAAGCAGCACTTCATGCAGGCGGTCTGCTTTGGCGGCGCCTTCGATCAGGAAGACCACCATGCGACCGTGATTAATGACGAGCCACGTCAACGTGATGCGCCACGTTTTCTTTTCTTCCACGTAGTTTGCGACGACCAGGCGACCCATCTCGTGGATGGCCGCGGTGTGCGGAAACAGCGATGCGGTGTGGCCGTCGTCGCCCATACCGAGCAGCACGAGATCGAAGGACGGAGCTTGCGCCCCCTCAAGTTTGAAGTTGTTGCGCAGCGTGGCTTCGTACCTTGACGCGGCTTCTTCTGGGTCCATCTCGCCTTCCATGCGAAAGACCCTATCGGAAGGCAGCGGCACCTTGCTGAGCAGTTGTTCGCGGGTCATGCGGTAGTTTGAATCGGCATCGTCAGGCCCGACGCAGCGCTCGTCCACCCAATAGAGTTCAAGCTTGTCCCACGGCACCTGCGAGAGAAACGGCTCGGCAGCCAGCAGCGCAAACATGCGCTTGGGCGTGGTGCCGCCGGAGATGGCGATGCGTGCCACGCCGCGCGCTGCCGCGGCATCCACCGCGTACTTTGTGAACACCTCCGCGGCAGCCTGCGCGACGCGCTCGGGTGTGTCGTAAACCAGATAATCAGCGATGGATGTACGTGCCATGAGATTCGTCCTGACGCGTGTGATGCCGCCGGGCACCGCGCGATTGCATGATAGCGGTTGGAATGGAAAGAGCGCCCGCTAGGCGCTCTTTCACTGGAGAGATCGTGTTCTACACGCGCCAGGAACGACCGTCACGCGCGAGCAAATCGTCGCCGGCCTTGGGTCCCCATGTGCCTGCATCGTAGTTCGGGAAGTCCATCTTCTGCTGCTTCCATGCCTCCAGAATTGGCGTCATCAGAGCCCAGGTTGCTTCAACTCCCTGGCGCTCTGCGAATAGCGTGCCATCTCCAAGCATGGCGTCGAGCAGCAGGCGCTCATAGCCGTTGGCTGAAGACTTACCGAACGCGTCCGCGTAGGAGAAGTTCATCTGCACCTGCGCAAGATTCGTCGTGGGGCCTGGGATCTTGGCGCCAAATTTGAGCGAAATGCCATCGTCGGGCTGGATGCGCAGGGTGAGGACGTTTGGCTCCAGCTTCTCGGCTCCGTCGCCCGACGCGTTCTTGAACAGGTGCAGGGGCGGTTGGCGGAAGGTGATGACCACCTCGGTCACGCGCTTTTCGAGGCGCTTTGCGGCGCGTATGTAGAACGGCACGCCCGCCCAGCGCCAGTTCTCGATATTCAACTTCATCGCGGCATAGGTCTCCGTCTGCGAATCCTTGCTGACGCGATCTTCTTCCCGATACCCGATGACTTTCTTACCGTCGATCGTGCCCGGCCCGTACTGGCCGCGCGCCGTGTCCTCCACGGGAATGGGTTCGATGGCCTTCCATACCTTCAGCTTTTCGAAGCGCACTGCGCTCGATTCGAAGCTGTCTGGCGGCTCCATCGCGACGAACGAGAGCACTTCCATCACGTGATTCTGCAGCACATCACGCAGCGCGCCGGCGGCTTCGTAGAACGGTCCACGACCCTCGATGCCAATGCTCTCGGCAGCGGTGATCTGCACGTTGTCGATGTAGTTGCGGTTCCACGTCGGCTCGAAGATGCCGTTGCCAAAACGGAAGACGAGGATGTTCTGGACGGTCTCTTTTCCGAGATAGTGATCGATGCGGAATATCTGGTCTTCGTGCAGAACGGAGTTGATTTCGTTGTTAAGCTTCTTCGCGCTTTCGAGGTCGGTGCCGAACGGCTTCTCGATAATGACGCGCACCCAGTGCGAACCGTCGCCGCCGGTCATGCCATGTTTGCCGAGCCGCTGCGTAATGTCTGCGAAGAAATCGGGAGCGACGGCAAGGTAGAACAGCCGATTGCCCTTCGTGTTGTACTTCGTGTCCATCTCGGCGAGATGGGCCTTTAGCTTCTCGAAGCCTTCGTCGTCGTTGAACTCGGTTGCGAAGTAGCCGACCCGATCAATAAACTTGTCCAGCTTCTCTTCTTTTTCGTCGACGCCGCCGCCTTTAACAATGCCGTCCTTCATGTCCGCGGCAAATGTGGCGGAGAGGTCGCGGCGTGCAACGCCAACGACGGCGAAATCCTTCGGCAGCAGGTCGGACTGCTCCAGGTGATAGAGAGCCGGCAGCAGCTTGCGCTTGGTCAGATCGCCCGACGCGCCGAAGATGACGACGATGCATGGCTCCGGAATACTTTCCTTGCCTTGGTTCGCCTCTACCTGCTGCTGCGAGACGTCGATGCCGGTTGATGCCATGTACTCGTTCCTTCTTTCGTTCTACGCGCTCACACTTAGACGCCAACCGGCAAACTGCGGATTCTCGTTTGCTATTCCTTCTTGATGGCGTGGCCGCCAAAGGCGTTCCGCATCACGGACAGCATGCGGTCTGTCAGGTTGTTCTCCTCGCGGGAGCGGATGCGGCGGATGAGCGATTCCGTGATGATGGGCGCGGACACGTTCAGATCGATGGCCTCGAAGACGGTCCAGCGGCCTTCGCCGGAGTCCGGCACGAAGGGGGCAATGCCGTTCAGTTCGGGGTTGGCCTTGAGTGCGGCAGCGGTCAGGTCGAGCAGCCACGAGCGGACGACGGAGCCGTGCTGCCAGATCTCCGCGATCTGCGCGTTATCGAGGTTCAGCTCCTTCTTTGCTTCGAAGATGGCAAAGCCTTCGGCGAAAGCCTGCATCATGCCGTACTCGATGCCGTTGTGCACCATCTTGACGAAATGACCGGCGCCGCTCGGGCCTGTGCGGCCCCAGCCCTTGTCGGGTGCGGGCGCCAGCGTTTCGAAGATCGGCCGCAGCTTCGCGACGATGTCTTCATCACCGCCGATCATCATGCTGTAGCCCTCTTTCAGGCCCCAGACACCGCCGGAGGTTCCGACATCGACGAACTCGAAGCCCTGCGGTTTCAGCTCGGCATGGCGGCGAATGGAATCCTTGTAGTTCGAGTTGCCGCCGTCAATGAAGATGTCGCCCTTCTCCATCATGGGCTTGAGCTTTTCGATAGTCTGATCCACGGGATCGCCCGCGGGCACCATGATCCAGATCGCGCGTGGTGTCTGCAGATTCTTCACCAGGTCTTCCAGCGAATCGACCCCGGTGGAACCCTGTGCCGTCAGCTTGGCTGTAGCTTCCTTGCTGAAGTCGAAGCCCACTACCTTGTGGCCGCCCTGGCGCAGACGCTCCGCCATGTTGCCACCCATTTTGCCAAGCCCGATCAGGCCGATTTCCATGTGCCGTTCCTCTCCTGCGCTTCCGTGATGTTCCGATGCGACTGCCTCTCCCGCACCTGCACGGGAGAGGCGTTCTGCGACTACCGTGCGATGGCTGCCTGTGCCTGCTTGACGATGTTCTCGGGGGTAAAGCCGAACTTCGCCAGCACTTCAGGCCCGGGTGCCGAGCCACCGAAGTGGTCGATGCCTACGACTGCTCCATCGCGACCGACATACTTCCACCAGCCCTGGGTTGCGCCGGCTTCAACGGCGACCTTCGGTACGCTGTGCGGGAAGATGCTCTGCTTGTACTCTTCTTCCTGCTCCTCGAAGACGTGGAACGAAGGCATGGAGATGACACGGGCCTTGATGCCAGCTTTCTCGAGTTCCGGCAGGGTCTTGATGACGAGCGAGACTTCGGAGCCGGTTGCGACAATGATGACGTCCGGCTTCTCCTGCTCGATGAGCACGTAAGCTCCCTTGCGCGGGCCGGTGAGGACGGGGTACTTCTCTGCGTCCAGAACCGGCAGATCCTGCCGCGAAAGTGCCATGAACGAAGCCGCCTTGCGCTCGATCATGATCTGGTAGCAGGCCGCGGTTTCGTTGGCATCTGCAGGGCGGAAGTCGGCGAGCTGCGGAATAGCGCGCAAGCTCATCAGGTGCTCGACCGGCTGGTGGGTCGGGCCGTCCGCGCCCAGGCCGATAGAGTCGTGCGTGAAGACGAAGAGCGAGTGTACGCTCATCAACGCGGCCATCCGAAGCGCGTTGCGCGCGTAATCCGAGAACACGAAGAACGTCGAGCCGAACGGAATGAAGCCACCGTGCGCTGCCATGCCGTTGACCGCTGCGCACATGCCAAACTCGCGTACGCCAAAGAAGATGTTCTTGCCCTTCGGATCATCGTGGAACGAGGTGGAGTCCTTGAAGATGGTCTTAGTCGAGGAGGTAAGATCGGCCGCGCCGCCCATTATTTCCGGCAGCGTCTTGCCGAGCGCCTGCAGAACCACTTCGCCCGCGGTACGCGTGGCAATAGCCTTCTCGGTCGGGAACGGCTTGATCTCGCTGCCGTAGTTTTCGGGCAGTTCCTGCTTGATGATGCGGTCGAAGGTCTTGGCCAGCTCGGGGTGCGCGGCTTCGTACTTCTTGAAGAGCTCGGTCCACGCCTCGTGCGCTTCCTTGCCCTTTGGGATCGCCTTACGCCAGTTGTCGAGCGCTTCCTGCGGCTCGGCGAAGTCGACATCGGGATCGAATCCGAAGAATTCCTTTGTCTTGCGCGTGGCGTCTTTGCCGAGCGCTTCGCCGTGCACGTGCTTTGTGCCTGCCTTGGGCGAGCCGTAGCCGATGATGGTGCGGATTCGGATGAGCGAGGGCTTGCCCTTCTCTTCCTTCGCGATATTGATAGCTTGCTGAATCTTCTTCAGGTCGTTGCCGTCGTCGACAAACTGCACGTGCCAGTTGTAGGCGGCGAAGCGCAAATCGACGTTTTCTGTGAAGCTCAGCTCGGTCGGACCGTCGAGCGAGATCAGGTTGTCGTCATAAAACACGATCAGCTTGCCCAGACCCAGCGTGCCGGCCAGCGAGCAGGATTCGTGCGAAATGCCCTCCATCAGGCAGCCATCACCGACGATGCAGTAGGTGTGGTGATCGACGATGGTCATGTCGGGCTGGTTGTAAATGGCTGCGAGATGCTTCTCAGCAATCGCCATGCCGACGGACATCGCAAGGCCCTGGCCGAGCGGGCCGGTGGTGACTTCAACGCCGGGTGTGAAGCCATATTCCGGGTGACCGGGCGCCTTGGAGTGCCACTGGCGGAAGTTCTTCAGATCATCCAGCGACAGGTCATAGCCAGAGAGGTGCAGCGCACCGTACTGCAGCATGGAGGCGTGCCCATTCGAGAGGACGAACCGGTCGCGATCGGTCCAGGTCGGGTCGGTGGGATCATGCTTCATGTTCTGCGTAAACAGCAGGTAGGCCAGCGGAGACAGTGCGATAGGCGCGCCAGGGTGCCCGTTGGCGGCTTTTTCGATGGCATCGACTGCAAGCAGCCGGAGAGTATCTATTGAAAGCTTGTCGAGATCGCTCATTCGTTCCTCTGAAGTGTGGGCGTTGCGCCCGGGTGTCAGGTTCCGCGTCGGCGCGTGGAGCGCATTCAGCGGCTTGCGTTGTGTCGCGGCCCGCAGCTTCATGGCGGAGGCGTTCCGCCCAGTGTACAAGCCGCGGATGGATTCACGTTACGGTGGCGTTATTGTTCCAGCAGCTTTATCTGATAGTTACGCCCCAGCCAGCGGTCCTCGCCGGGCCAGAATAAAGTTAGTTCGAGGATGCCAGCAGCTCCGGCGGGAATTGGCAGTTCGGCTGCGAACCCGGGATAGCCGATCAGCCGCGCATCCGTTTGGTGGCTGGTCGCCCAGCCGTCAATGGTCCAGGCCACCCGGAAGCGCGAGCCGTCCAGCACCTGGATGCGCTTGCCCGCGGGCAGCGAGGACAGAGGGCGAGTCACCTGGAAATATTCCACTTCGCTTTTAAACGTTCGCTCTTCGCGACGAACGCCATAGCGCTCTTCCACAACGGCAATACGGTCAAACACCCTGCCGTCCACGGCCGAGCGCAGCAGCTTGATGTACTCCGCATGCGCCCAGACCAGGGGCTGGGCTGAACCTGCAGATCGGCCGAAGTAGAGGCCCTGGTCGGGCATGTCTGCGTAGTCCCAGACCTGCTCGGGCAGCATGCCACCAAACGAGGAGAAGCGCTCGATAGCCTTGACGTACTGCGAGTAGTCGCCGCCTGCTGCCAGTTCGTAGTGCGCCCGCTCGCCCGTCAGGATGGGCCACGCGCGGCCCTGGCCGTAGTGAATGAAGGGCTCGCCATCCTTCTGCTGACCATAGCCGTCGTGGTTATAGCGCCGCCAGCACGCACCGTAGGGTGTGTCGATCTTGAGAACATGGTCGATCACCTTGAGCGAGTCGATGATGAGCGGGTCATCTGCGCGGCGAATACCGTACCGCACCAGTTCGAGGAAGCCGCCATCCACAATTTCGTTTGCTGCAAAGTTGAAGCGCTCGCCCGGGGCGCGATTGGCAATGTTGTAGTGGCCATCACCAAGTGCTGCGTTGTAAAACGATTCGCCCGGGCCGGGCGGCTGAATGCGGACATAGTGCCGCTTCACCTCGGGCAGCAGGACGCCGTCATTTGTCGTCGTCCACTCGTCCAAATGCTCTTCAATCCAATCTGCGTAGCTCTCCAGGAAGGCGCTGAGTTCGGGCGAGTGATGCGCGCGGGCTATGTCCGCGGCACACACAAGCGCGCTGATCACCGTTGCGAGCGTCGATGGCGAATACCCGGCGGCTTCTTCCCAGCGCTCCTGCTGCGTGATCGGGGCGTAGTGTACTAGGAACGCCGCGGCGTGTTCCACGAACGGAAAAACATCGAACTCGCCCAATCCGTCCTGCTTCCAGAGCCGCCATGCCAGCATGATGGGAAACGCGACTTCGTCGAGCTGAATGCCTGTCCAGTACGGTGTGCCGTCAATCCAGAAGTTCTGCGCGAACGAGCCGTCCGGCCGCTGCGTACAGGCAAGATAGACCAGGGCGCGGCGAGCCGTATCGATTCGGCCACATGCCAGCAGTGCCGTGGCCGACTGGATCATATCGCGCGTCCACACCAGGTGGTATCCGCCAAGGTCGTCGTCTCCTTTCGCATTACCCCAGGGGATCGACGCGGACGCGATGAAGGCGCCCGCGTAGGTCTTATCTTCATGCGCCAGGATGGTGTTGTGGCTGATGCGCATGAGGCGTCCGCTATCGTGCGAAGCCGCTGCCAGACGCTCAGGCGAAGCGGCGCGATGCCACTGCTCCACGTAACGCTTTACGTGCAGGGAGTACGGCACCGAGAGCGACTGCATCATGCCCGCGAGCGCAGCGTGGTAGCCGTCGCCGAGCGCGATGGCGATGGTGAACTCACGCTTGCGCGACACGTCGATTTCGCCCATAACGGCAATATTGCCGTCCAGCGCCTGGCCAAACTCCCAGTCCATGCGCATGTTGCCGGTCAGGTCCTGGAAGCCGTCGGACGAACCAACATAGCCGCAGGAGGTGCGTGTGAACCCACAATCGACACCCATGGCGAGAGAGGTATTGTCCTTCCAGGCGAGGATCGCCCGACGGCCGGCGACCTCAATCGACCGGGCGGAATTACCCGCACCGCCGCCATTCAGGTGCGGGGCCAGCAATGCATAACACTTCAGCCGCGACAGCACACTTTCCTCGCCTTCGACCTTCACGTGCATCATCACGACAGGATGGTGGGGGTCGGCGATGAACTCTTTGGTAACGGTGTAGCGGCCGCCAAGGTCGCTGGCGACGACGCGCACCGCGAGCGCGTCCGCGTCAATGTAATGGAAATCGAACTCGAAATCGCGCTTCTCTTCGTGGACGAACGTCTCTCCGTCCGTGAAGATCAGTTCCATGTCGCGCGTCTGCGGCCGGTCGATCGTGGGGTAATAAATCTCGTTGAGCGTGCCGTGCGAGACGGTGAACCAGACACGGCTGCTTGCCGCATATGCTGTGCAGACCGCGTCCTTCTTGCTCGATGTCCAGCGCGCCTCAAGCCCCGGCGCGCCGAAGGCCGGTCCCTGGTCGTTCAGCCACCGATAGGCAGCGGTCAATGCGTTCATGCTTACTCCATTACACCCTACGATGCAGAAGTACGCACACCGTCCGCGCCGCGATCTCAGACGGAAAAGGGGATTTCCCCGGAAAGCCTTCTAAACCTATCGGCTTAGCAGCCGCACGATTGAGTGACAAAAAGACCTGCGCATCCACCACGTACATCCCGGCATCCAAAGCAGCGTTAGCGGCACATTGCCGCGACTGCAGGATCTACGCACCGAGACCCAGGAGACTGACCGTGCCTTTCGAACTTCCAGCACTTCCCTACGACTACAACGCGCTTGAGCCGCACATCGATGAAGCCACGATGAAGCTGCACCACGACAAGCACCACGCCACCTACGTCACCAACCTGAACGGCGCGGTTGAGAAGCACGCTGAGCTTGGAGCAAAAACCCCCGAGGAACTCATCAAGAATCTGGACGCCGTGCCCGAGGACGTCCGTACCGTCGTCCGTAACAATGGCGGTGGCCACGTCAACCACACCATGTTCTGGGAGATCATGAAGCCGGGCGGAGGTGGCGAACCCGCAGGTGCTATCGGCGAGCAGATCAAGGCCGACTTTGGCGACTTCGAGACGTTCAAGAAGACCTTCAACGAGACGACTGCCAAGCAGTTCGGCAGCGGCTGGGGCTGGCTCATCTTCAAGGGCGGCAAGCTTGCAATTACGACCACGCCCAACCAGGACAACCCGATCTCAACCGGCAGCTTCCCGATCCTGGGAAACGACGTATGGGAACACGCCTATTACCTGAAGTACCAGAACAAGCGGCCTGAGTACCTGGCGAACTGGTGGAACACTGTGAACTGGGAAGAAGTGAACAAGCGCTTCGAGACGGCAAAGAGCTACTAGGCGTCGCCTAAATGAGGAAGGCCGCGAGCGATCGCGGCCTTTTCTATCCCAGTCAGGTTGCTCAGGCCAGGCCAGCGAACACTTGAGCAGCAGCCGCAATCGTAGAATCGACCTCCGAATCCCCATGCACGCTGGACACAAATGCGGCCTCGAACTGCGAGGGCGGCAGCCAGATGCCTCGCTCCAACATGCCCCTGTGGAATTGACCGAATCGTTCTGTGTCGCTCTTCGCGGCGTCTTCGAAGTTGTGGACCGGGGCGTCCTGAAAGAACCACGTGAACATCGATCCAACACGCGCGGTGTAGAGGGGAACGCGTGCTTCTTTCGCTGCGTCAGCGACACCATCGGCAATACGCCGGGTAGTCTCGCCTAACGCTTCGTAGAAAGCGTCTCCGCCGGCAAGCAGTTGCTGCAGCGCAGCAATGCCGGCAGCCATCGCCAGCGGGTTGCCGCTGAGCGTGCCTGCCTGGTAGACAGGACCCAGCGGCGCCAGCAGGTTCATAATCTCCGCACGTCCGCCGAACGCGCCGACGGGCAGGCCGCCGCCGATTATTTTGCCGAGCGTCGTCAGATCGGGCGTGATGCCATACAGTGACTGCGCTCCGCCGAGTGCGACGCGAAAGCCCGTCATCACCTCGTCGAAGATCAGCAGCGTGCCTTCGCGCGTGCAGATGTCGCGCAAGGCCTGCAGATAGCCGGGTTGCGGCACGATAGTGCCCGCATTGCCAACAACCGCCTCCAGAATGATGCAGGCGATCTCGCCCGGATGACGCGCAAACACCTGCTCGACCTCCGCAATGTCGTTGTAGCGGATCGCGGTGGTGAACTGCGTTGTCTCAGGCGGAATGCCCGCGGAACCCGGGATGCCGAGCGTCGCGACGCCGCTACCTGCTTTCACCAGCAGCGCGTCCGAGTGGCCGTGGTAACAGCCCTCAAATTTCAGGATTCGCTTGCGTTCTGTGAAGGCGCGCGCTACACGGATTGCGCTCATCACCGCCTCGGTTCCAGAGGAGACAAAGCGCATCTTCTGCATGGATGGAACCGCTTGCTGGATCAGAGATGCGAGATCGGCCTCGGCCGCCGTGGATGCTCCAAAACTGGTGCCCTTCCCTGCTGCTTCGCGTACCGCTTCGACTACCACCGGAGCCGCGTGGCCGAGGATCATCGGCCCCCACGATCCGAAATAGTCGACGTACCGGTTACCGTCAGCGTCGTAGAGGTACGCACCTTCAGCACGATCGACGAAAGGGGGATCGCCGCCCACCGAGCGGAAGGCGCGCACGGGCGAGTCAACGCCGCCGGGGATCAATTGTTCTGCGCGTTGCTGCAGACTGCGCGAACGTTCCATTACGAGTGTCATCGCTTCTCAGTATAGGTTTTCTCTCAACTGAGGTATGCCGTCATAAAGCACGCCTGCTATCCTCAAATCTTCCCGACTGAGTGCGGACCGAGGACCGACTTGAACGAAAAAGCCGCGCCGAAAAACCTCAAAACGACCATCAAGCCGGCGACCTACGCGGACGCGGGCGTAGACATATCTGAGGGAGATCGCACCAAGCAGCGCATCAAGATGCTCGCGCGAAAGACGTTCAACAAGGGCGTACTCAGCGAGATCGGCGGCTTTGGCGGGCTGTTCAGCCTTGACCTGCAGAAGTACCCCGATCCCGTGCTTGTTTCGTCTGCGGATGGTGTCGGCACCAAGCTGAAGGTGGCGTTCGAGCTCGGTATCCATCACACGGTCGGCTGCGATCTGGTAAATCATTGCGTGAACGACATTGCCGTACAGGGCGCGACCCCGCTTTTCTTCCTCGACTACCTGGCGACTGGCAAGCTCGAAGGCAGTGTTCTGGAGAAGGTGGTCGAAGGCATCTCTGAAGCCTGCAAGTCGAACGGCTGCGCGCTGATTGGCGGCGAGACTGCACAGATGCCCGGCTTCTATGCTGACGGCGAGTATGATCTGGCAGGTTTCATCGTCGGCGTCGTGAACCGCGATGCCATCATCACTGGCGAGAAGATCCAACCGGGCGATGTGCTGATCGGTCTGCCATCAAACGGCCTGCATACCAATGGCTATTCGCTGGCACGTAAACTGCTCTTCGAGGTTGCGAAGTACAGCCCCGACCATTATGTAAACGAGCTGAAGGACAAGACGGGAGCAGCCTTGATGCGACAGCATCGGAGCTACCTGTCCATCCTGAAGAAGCTGTGCAGTGCGGGGGTGGTCAGTGGCATGGCGCACATTACCGGCGGCGGCATCACGGAGAACCTGCCACGCATTCTGGCCAAGGGCCTGTGCGCTCAGGTCGAACTGAGTGCATGGACGGTGCCGCCGCTCTTCCAGCACCTGCAGGAGCTCGGCCACGTGGATCAGGACGAGATGTTCCGCACCTTCAATATGGGCATCGGCATGATTGTCGTTGTGCCCGCTGAGATGGCTAAGAAAGCAAAAGCTGTCTTGAACCGGGCGAACGAACGGCACTGCGTCATCGGCCGCATCGGTCGCGGTGACCGCCGCGTCCACTACGTATGAGCCGACGCTCACAGCGCCTGGGTGTGTTGCTGTCGGGCCGCGGATCGAACTTCATTGCCATTGCTGATGCAATCGATACCGGCAAGCTGACCGGCTGCCAAGTCGTCGCCGTACTTTCCAACCTGCCAGGCGCAGCAGGCTTGGTGGCCGCAAAGGAACGTGGCATCCCGGCACGAGCCGTCCCTTCCAAGGGCGTGCCCCGCGAAGAACACGATCAGCAAATGATCGGAGCGTTACGCGAAGCACAGGTGGATTACGTCGTCCTTGCGGGCTACATGCGGGTGCTGTCGCCTGAGTTCATCCGCGCCTTTCCGGACCACATCCTCAACATCCATCCGTCCCTGCTGCCTGCGTTTCCGGGTCTACACGCACAGCGACAGGCGCTGGAGTATGGCACGAAAGTTGCCGGATGCACGGTGCACTTCGTTGACGAGGCTATCGATCACGGAACGATCGTCCTGCAGCGCACAGTGCCCGTTCTGGACCAAGACGACGAAAGCACGCTCTCTGCCCGCATCCTTGCAGAGGAGCATTCCGTATATTCCGAGGCGATCGCGCGAGTCCTGAGCGGCCGCTACCGAACACTGGGCAGGCGTTACGTTCTAAATGACACACTTGAATCGGATCAGGCATCGGATAATGTACGAGCTTGATGAAGGGATCACGCGTCTGCGCACCGCCGTGTGCACACGCCGAACGGTACCAGGATTTGCCGCACCCCGAATTGCACACCGTCGCCTCTGAAGACGCTCTCCGACGTCAGATGGCCCAGTTTTTTGAGGCTTCAAGCGACGCGATCTTTTTTCTGAATCGCGACTACGTCTTCACCTTTTTGAACAAGCGGGCTGCGGAAATCCTCTTTCCCAGCGGGCAGGTGCTGGGAACGCAGGTGTGGCAATCCTTTCCCGAAGCGACCCGCCCGGATCTGCCCTACTGGGATGCGTACCACCGCACCATGGACGAAGGCGTCATCTCTGAATTCGAAACCTACTACCCCGCACCTTTAAACATCGAGTTGCGTGTACGTGCTTACCCTTCAGATCACGGCATCACGATCTTCTTCCGCGACATCTCAGACGAAAAGCGTGCACATAGGGAGTTGCAGCGCAAGCGCCAGGAGGCCGAGCGCCAGCATGCCGAAATCGAAGCCGTTTACCGCACCGCCCCCATCGGCCTGGCGCTGTTCGATCTGGACGACTTTCACTACCTGCGATTGAACGACAGGCAGGCCGCCTTCTTCGGTCTTAAGCCGGAGCAGGTTGTGGGACGCACCGTGATGGAAATGGCACCCATCCCCGGGCTACGCGAGCTGTTTGAGCAAGTGGCTCGCGGCGAGCCCGTCACGAACTACCCTCTTGAAGGCACGCTGACCACGGACCCTGACAACTACCGCTACTGGGTGGTCAACTACTTTCCCGTGTATGCCTCGGACGGCACTGTGCAGGCCATTACCGCTTCTTCGCTCGAGATCACGCAACAGAAGAAAGCCGAGCAGGCCCTTATCGAGACCGACAAGTTGGCTGCAGTGGGACGTCTTGCGAGCTCGATTGCACACGAAATCAACAACCCGCTGGAAGCAGTAACGAACCTGCAGTACCTCGCAAAAATCAGCCCAACTCTCGAGGAAGCGCGCGCGCATCTCGAAATCGCCGAGCGTGAGCTTGCCCGCGTGGCCGCGATCACCACGCAGACCCTCCGCTTCCACAAACAATCGACCAGTCCGCGGGCAGTCCGCGCTGAGCGCCTGGTCCACAGCGTGCTCTCCATCTACCAGGGTCGTGTGGTGAACTCCGGTGTCAAAGTGATGATCCGCACGCACGACGAACTGCCGGTGCGATGCTTCGAAGGTGAGATACGGCAGGTCATCAGCAACCTGGTTGGGAATGCTCTGGACGCCATGTGCACTGGCGGCAAACTGATGCTGCGAACCCGTGACGGTCACAACTGGGCTACCGGAGAGGCCGGTGCCGTCATTACCGTGGCCGACTCGGGCCCTGGGATGAGCCCCGATGTGCTGGGGAAGGCATTCCGCCCCTTCTTCACGACAAAAGGAGCGACTGGCACCGGCCTTGGGCTATGGATCAGCAAGGAGATTGTCGACCGGCACCGCGGTTCCCTGAGCGTCAGAACCTGCACTGCAGATGGCAGGAGCGGCACAGTGTTCGCCCTGTTTCTGCCGTATGACGCGGTTGTGCGGTAACCCTAGTTAGATTTGCTGGTCGCTGTTCGCCTCTGTCAACGTGACACGAACATCTTCGCGGCGCCGCCCTCGGAAAATTGTGACGGTCACAACATCTCCGGCCTTGTGCGAGTTCATGACCGCGCTGATGTCCTGCGCACTGGTAATTTCCTCGCCGTCGATCGCTACGATGAAATCGCCGCCCAGCATGATGCGTGTGTTGCCCAGGGTCGCGGGCTCCGTGCCGCCTTTCAGGCCTGCGCGTTCCGCTGCTCCGCCCGGCAGGACGCGTTGGATCAATACGCCGTAATCGCTCGGCAGACCGATGTCGCCGGCAAGATCGGGTCCGATCGCAAGCGGCCAGATCGCTAGGGAAGGACGGCGTACGTGACCATACTTCGCGAAGTCGTCGAGCACCGCACGCGCCGTGCTGATAGGAATGGCAAAGCCGATGCCGGCACTCTGGTCCGAGTTCGACGCGATCATGGTGTTGATGCCGATCACCTGTCCACGCGAGTTCATCAGCGGACCGCCACTATTGCCCGGATTGATTGCAGCGTCAGTCTGAATGGCATTGTCGATAGGGTTGCCGGTTGGTCCGCGCACGCTACGAATCGCAGAGATGATGCCGCGCGTCATTGTGCCAGACAGCCCGAAAGGATTGCCGATGGCAAACACCTTCTGGCCGACCATCAACGTACGCGAATCTGCAAGCTCTACCGGCTGCAGGTTCGACGCATTGATTTGCAACAGGGCCAGGTCATGCACCTTGTCTACACCAACTACCTGCGCCTTGAACTTGCGCTTGTCGAACAGCTGAACCTCTACACGCTCATAGTTCTCCCCGATCACGTGGTTGTTCGTCAGGATGTGTCCCTGCTTGTCCAGAACGAAGCCAGAACCCTGCCCCTCCTGCGGAACAGAGCCGTAAAAGAAGTTGAACGCCATCGTTGTGCTGGTGATATTTACCACGCTGGGCGTCACGCGCTTGTAGACAGCGATGTTGTTCTGCTCTTCTGCATCGTAGGCTGGCTGGGCATTGGCGACGTTCAGGTCAAAGCTGCCGAGCGGACCGCTGGTGTGCACCAGCGACGCGGCGTCTGCTGTTGAGGGCACATAACGCTGCACCAGTGCCGCCACTGTGCCGGCGGGCCAGAGGTGCTGTGTCAGGTAATAGAATCCGCCCACGATCAAAATAACCAGCAGCACCCTGCGCAACTTCATCGACTCGCGCCCTCCAAACAGCTTCGACGCAATTCATTTCTACAACACCAATCGGATTAGACGCTGATTTGGCCTACATTGCTTCACTGCAACGGTCACTGGATTCGTGCTGCAGCATGATGTACAGCTTCTCCACCTTGGATCGCAGTTCCTCTACGGCCCCGGCGTTATGGAGAACGAAATCTGCGAGCGCCGCCTTGCGTTCATCGCGCCATTGCGCTTCTGCGCGACGGTCAAAGTCGGCCGCCGCTGCCGCTTCACCGACACTTGGATCCGACCCGGAAACCCGTCTGATGTAGCGCGCTCGGCGCACGGTATACGGTGCAGTGACGACAACAATGCGGTCGAACCGCGTTCGCCAGGGCGCCCCATCGTGCACATCCGCTCCGTGCTTCGTCTCAAAGATCAGAGCTGATTCGACGACCGCAATCGCCCCCACATCTTCAGCCTCGATCGCAGCCATCCATCGCGCCTGTTCCGCAATAACAGCAGGATGCACCAGCGCATTCAACTCTTCCACCCGACCCTCCACAAAGGCAATCTGTGCCAGCTTTGCGCGATCGAGAGTACCTGCATCCGACAGCACCGACGAGCCGAAATGATCCACAATGGCCTGCATGACCGGCTGTCCGGGCTGCATCAGTGCTCGGCCGACCTCATCGGATCGCGAGACGCATGCACCCAGATCGCTCAGCATATCTGCGACTTTGGATTTGCCGCTGCCTACGCCGCCTGTCAGACCAACCCGCAGCATGTCAGACCAGGCCGCGACGAAGCTTCGCAGCCTTCATGGTGTTGTGCATCAGCATTGCGATGGTCAGCGCCCCCACGCCCCCCGGGACAGGCGTGTAAGCGCTGCTAACGGCAAACGCCGCAGGAGCGATGTCGCCCATCACGATCGATCCCCGCTTCGCAAAGCTTTCAGCGCGTTTAGCGTCACCCGAAAAGAACCGCTCTACGTCCGCTGCGTCTTCGACACGGTTGATGCCCACATCGATCAGGACCGCACCCGGCTTGACCATCTCAGGCCCAATAAACCCAGCCTTGCCCACCGCAGCCACAAGAATGTCCGCGCGCAGCGTATGGGAGGCGAGATCAACCGTCCTGCCATGGCAGATGGTGACAGTCGCATTCGCCTGCAGCAGCATGGCTGCGACAGGCTTGCCAACGATGTCACTTCGACCGATGACAACAGCTTCTTTGCCCGCAATCGCAATGCCGCTGCGCTTCAAAATCTCGATCACGCCGGTCGGCGTACACGGCGTCAGGCACTCCTGGCCGGTATGTAGTCGGCCAACATTGACGGGGTGAAATCCATCCACATCCTTCGCGGGCGAAACAGCTTCAAGCACCCGTTTCGTATCGATCTGCTTTGGCAGAGGAAGCTGCACCAGGATGCCGTCCACATCGTCGCGAGCATTTAACTCATTGATGATACGGAGCAGGTCTTCCGTGGTGAGGTCAGCATCAGGGCGCAACATGGTGCTGCGGATCCCAAGCTCTTCGCAAGCCTTCACCTTGTTGCGAACGTAGATCGCGGAAGCCGGATCTTCGCCAATCAAAACCACCGCCAGCCCGGCTTCAACGCCTGCTGCGCGCAGCCGCTGCAACTCCTGTGCCACCTCGGCCTTGATCTCAGCCGCTAGAACGATTCCATCAAGTACACGTGAACTCATATCTTCCTTAGAATACCGGTCGCGCAAATTACCCGCGATATCACAACGGCGAATAATGGCAGTCCTGCGCAAGTGAATCTTGTTAACTACAGCAACCCATCAACTACCCTCACGTCTAAACCGGTACTTGCTGTGATGGGGGTTCCTGATGGAAGACACGCCGATCGATGGAAAGTTTACCGCTGAGGACGTCGCGAACCTACGCGGCGAACTGATGCAGGCCGGGCTTGACAGCTGGCAGGCAGCAGAGCTTGTAAGCAGCTTTCTGGCCGCTCGCGGCTACGGTATCTCAAGCGAAGGCGCGCGAAGCGCAGTCACGCGCATCGATACGCTGCACTGCAGCCTGGAATGCATGCACGCAGAGCTTGAGCAGCTTGCCCTTGTAATGTAACTACTCGTATTTCAGCGTCTCGACCGGATCGAGCGCAGCCGCACGGTTAGCCGGCAGCGTTCCAAAGATGACGCCCACAAGAACACTCGTCAGCAAAGCCACAACGGCAGACGTGCCGGACATTGGAATGTGAATCGGTGTCAGCAGGTTCACGGCGGTCGGCAACGCCAGACCAAGGATAGTCCCAACAACACCGCCGCTGAGCGACAGAAAGACAGCCTCAGTCAGAAATTGCAACCGTATCTCCCGCTTCGTTGCCCCAAGCGCCTTTCGAATGCCGATTTCTCGGATACGCGCTGTCACATTAGCCAGCATGCTATTCATGATGCCCACGCCGGACACCACAAGCGTGATGAAGGCAGCCGCAGTCAGCACATAGGTCAGGATGCCGGCAACTTTGTCCATCGTGTCAAGAATCGCGACCATCGTGAACGCGTTGTAATTGCTCGTCTTACGGTGGCGAGACCGTATGATATCGAGAATGCGCTCAGCAGCACGCGGCACATCCCCAGGGTTTTTCATGGTGAAGAAGATCTCCTTCACCGTGTCAGTGCCAGTGAAGTACCGCGTCACCGGGTACGGCATCAGAATGGTCTGATCGCTGATTTCGGACTGGCCATAGGTGGGAATTCGCTCTTTGAAAACGCCAATGATTTGTACCGGGATACTTGTAAGGTTTAAAACATGCCCGATCGCAGCCTGGTCTGAACCGAACATTTTCTTGGCAAGCGGCTCGACCATGACGCAGACCTTCTCGTGTGCCATAGCGTCCTGATCATCAAAGAAGCGCCCACTTAGCACGACCAGGTTCCGCACATCCTTGTAGCGCGGTGACACTCCCAAGATCATGACGTCCTTGGTGTTGCCGTTCCCAACACTTACCGGCGTATGCGTTTCAAGCATAGGCGAACTGTACGCAATGCCCGGTACCTGGCTGTCGACCACTCCCTCGTCTTCCTTGGTCATGTAATCAGGAGTCGAGGTGTTGTCAGGACCAACGGTTGCGCCGCCGCTGTACTGCATCTCCACCATGTTGGGGCCGATGCTGCTCAGCGTCTTTAGCGCATATTGCCGGCCGGTCAAACCTACGGTTACCACGAGCACAATCGATGCAGAGCCGATAATCATGCCGAGCATCGTCAGCAGGAACCGCACCTTGCTGGCGCGGAAACTGTCCATCGCCAGCGAAAGCGTTTCAGAGAACACCATGCTGGTCTGCGCAGACCGCAGAGTGCTCTCAAACGTGCTCTGGCTTTCCCCGGCGACGGCCATGATTCATGCTACTCCGAGCCATTGGACGCGACAGAACGCCCATAGATGCAGACGGCGGAACTGAATCAATCCTCGTCCTTGCCGTCTCTGCCATGCAGAGCCACTTCCCGATCCTCAAACGCCTCCGACGTAGACATCAGCACGGCCAACGTCATAGGCGGCAGATCGATGGTGTCGTTGCAGGTACACACCTTGTCTCTCGAGATGAGTTTTACTTCCTCGCTCTCAAGCAACGTGAATTTGTACGGCTCCGTTCCGAAGTTGATGACGACCCGCGCTTCTTCGCGCTGCATCACAAGCGTCCGCTTTTCATCGTCTGTGAAGACCGAAAGGTGGTGAAGGTCGCCATCATTCAGGCAAACACTTCTACGGCGCAGACTGATGAGTGATTTTACCCAAGCCAACATCTCGGCGTGCTTGCCCTCTTCGAGTTCCTCCCAGTTCACCTTGGAGTTCTCGTAGCTGGTGGGGTCTTCCGGATCGGGAACATCGCCACCAAAGCCGAAGGCAGCAAACTCCTTGCGGCGTCCCTCGGCAACCTGCTTCCGCATCTCCTCGTCATCGTGATCCGCAAAATACAGAAATGGTGTTGAAGTCGCCCATTCCTCGCCCATGAACAACATGGGAACGTAAGGAGCCATCAGCACCATGCCGATGGAAACCTTGGCAGCATCCAGCCCGACGAGATGCTCTAGGCGCTCGCCCTTGGCGCGGTTACCGACCTGATCGTGATTCTGATCGAAATGGATAAAGTGGTGCGCCGTTAGGCCGTCTGCGGGCCGGCCATGCCGGCGCTTGCGATGGCCAGAGTAGCGGCCGTCGTACACGTACGAACGTTCAAGCGCCTTCTTCAAATCTCCAAGTTCGCCAAAGTCGCTGTAGTAGCCGGACTCGCCCTTTTGCGGCTTGTACAGGATGGTGAACAGCGAGTGATGAAAATCATCGCTCCACTGCGAGTCCATGCCATAGCCATTCGCCTCACGCGAGCGGACAACGCGCGGATCGTTCAAATCGCTTTCAGCAATGAGATAGAACTCTTTTGCCAGGGTGGCACTCAGTCGCTCCACTTCAATCGAAAGCTGCTCAAGAAAGTGCACTGCAGACAGGTCAATAAACGCATGCACCGCGTCGAATCGAAGGCCGTCACAGTGATAGTCCTTCAGCCACATGAGCGCGTTATCAATAAAGAAGCGCCGGACATCGTCACTGCCTTCACTATCCAGATTGACTGCGTCACCCCACGGCGTCTTGCGATCTTCGGTTAGATATGGACCGAACTTGGTTGCATAATTACCAACCGGTCCGAAGTGGTTATAGACCACATCCAGGATGACACTGAGGCCAGTCGCATGGCATGCGTCGACAAATCGCTTGAACCCGTCCGGACCGCCATAGGCCTCGTGTGTTGCGAACAGCGCAACGCTGTCATAGCCCCAGCCCTGGTGTCCGGCCCAGGCAGCTACGGGCATGACCTCAACGTGGGTCACTCCCAGATCAAATAGGTACGGCAGGTGCTTGATTGCGCCGTCGAATGTACCTTCTTTGCTGAAGGTGCCGATGTGCAGCTCGTAAATGATCGAACCTGTCTTCGGAGCACCGCGCCAGAGCTGGTCATGCCATTCGAAGTTGGAATGGTCGTAGAGTTCAGATTCGCCATGCACGCCATTCGGCAGGCGCAGGCTGCGGGGATCCGGATACGGCGTTGGATCGTCGTCAAACAGGTAAGAATACCTGTCGCCACATCCGGCATCTTCAACCTGGAGCAGCCACCAGCCGCGCTGATTTGGACCTTCCATCGGCAAAATCTGGTTGCGCCATTTCAGTGAAATCTTCTTCGCCTTCGGAGCCCAGATACCAAATTTGTGCACTTCGATGTCTCCCATCCACTGCAATCTGCGTTGCTGCGATCTGCTGAGTACACGTCTGATACCAGACGCATAGCTGTTTCTACTGTTCTCTTGAAGGCTAGGACTACTTGTTTTCTGGCGCGGTTGGTCTGGTGAGGGCATGCACATAGCACCGATCAGCGCCGATGTACGACACTTCACCTGCTGCCTTGTCTGCTGTGTGGGTTATGTCGCAGATGGGTCACTATTGGCATCAACCTCAGCCGTTCTGCACAAGGAGCTGTGCACATTCGCATTTGTGTGCCTGATGCGCTAGGCTAAGCATCCAAAGGCGAATGGAAGGCGAAGACGATGAGCGGGCGGGCAGCACTTCTGAAGCGCGAGATTGAGGCGAAGCTGGCGAACCGTATCCCGGCTGCGCTGTCTCCGATGGTTCAGCAGGCGCCACGTCTGCACCCCATCGGCAATGCCCGGCTCGACGATCTTCTGGGAGGTGGGCTGCCGCTCGGTTCGTTGTGCGAGCTGACTGGACCGAACGGTTCCGGCCGCAGTTCGATAGCACTTTCGATGCTGGCGACCGCTTCGGTCGAAGGTGCCTGCGCCTATATCGACGTCAGCGACACACTTTCTCCGCGGAGCGCTGCGGCTGCGGGGGTAGAGCTTACAAACCTGCTGTGGGTTCGCTTCGCTGTCGGTATGCGTTCTGTTCTACCCGCATTGCCGCCGCTGGCAAATGCGCACCCTCTTGAGTTCGAGTATCAGCGCCCGCTGTACGGCGGTTGCGGCAGTTCGCATCCGCGCGGCGAGACTAAAGGTATGGCGCCCGTTCTGGAGCAGATGCTGTTCTATAAGGACGAGCGCCGCAAACGAAAGATGGAGGGCACGCCCGGCTACCCGAACCAGCCGCTCGGCCTGCACACTGCCTCGCAGGACCAGGTCGAGTGGGAGCGGTTCAACCTGCGCCGTGTGGACGAAACCGATCCACTTCGACAGATGGATCAAAGGGCCGCAGAGGCAGCGCGGCTGCGTGCCGCTTCAGGCGCTTCGCCCGTGGCTGCACGCGTCCGCGAGCAGAAGCCGTGGGACCGGCTGGATAGCGCTCTTCGCGCCACCGATCAGGTGCTGCAGTCGGGCGGCTTTCGGATCGTGGTAATGGATCTTGCCTCAGTCGCTCCTCAGGAGGCGTTTCGCATTCCATCCGCGACGTGGTTCCGATATAGGCGAGCGGCGCAGGAGAGCGATGCCATCCTGCTGCTGCTTACGAAAGAGCCGTGTGCCCGCTCCAGCGCGGCCTGTGTGCTGGAATGCGCCCAGGGAGAGCCGCCAAAGATTCAGGGCGTGTTGACGATGGCGGCTCGCAGTGCGGAGGTCGCACGGCAGCGGACGGGGCCTGCGTTTGGCAAAAAGGCTCCGGGACGCGCCACGGAATGGAATGCATCGCCGGCGTGGATGCGCGCGGCAGGGAGGTAATGTGTCCTTTACCGCGATCCACATTCCGGAGTTCCCTGTAGCCGCGTGGCAGCGCTCGGATCCGGCAGTGCGCGCACGGCCGTGTGTGGTGGTTGAGGGCGTCCCGCCACAGGAGAAGATCGTCTCGTTGTGCGAGAAGGCAAGGTCTGCCGGCATCGAGCACGGCATGCGTAAGGCACAGGCCGAGGCGGGCTCTACCGCATGCTTTCTCTCCCGAAACATCGAGCAGGAAAAAGCCGCGTTTGCGCTTGCGATGGAGATTACCGAACGCTTTTCTCCAATCATCCAGGCGATCGCGTCGCCTTTGAATGACTATGCCGAAGCCAAGCGGCTGGAGGCGGTGCTGCTAATCGACAGCACGGGAACCGGCACGCTTTTCGGTTCGATCGAGAGTTATGCGCAGCGGCTGTATCGCGAACTTCGAAGCGCAGGATTCCCGGTACATGTCGGTGCAGCGCCGAACGCAGAAGCTGCGGTGATGCTGGCTCGCAGCGGCCAGAGGATTGTCTGTGCAGACCGTGAGAGCGTGCGCGGCAAACTCGCCCGGCTTTCCACGTCGCTGCTGCCGTGCGACGCAAAGACGCTCGCGGTGTTGAACCGCTGGGGCATCCGTACACTGGGTGAACTGGCTGCACTCCCCGAGACGGCGCTGGTCAGCCGCATGGGACAGGGTGGGCGCCGCCTGCAACTGCTCGCACGCGGCCAGGCCGATCACCTGCTTGTGCCAGAAGAACCGGAGTTCACGCTCACAGAGACGACGTCGCTTGACTCGCCGGTGGAGTTGCTCGATTCGCTGCTGTTCGTGATCTCGCCGATGCTTGAGGCGGTCCTTCGCAAGGCGATGGATCGTGCGTATGCACTGCGCTTCGTGCGGCTGACCCTGCAGCTTGAGCGCGGCCAGCCGCACAGCATTGAAGTGCGTCCGGCAACGCCCACGCAGAACCGCGAAGTGCTGCTGAAACTGCTGAACCTGGAGCTGCAGGCGCATCCTCCGCAGGACGGCATTGTGAAGGTCACGCTCGATGCCGAACCGACGCAGCCGCAGACCGCACAGCGCGGTTTGTTCCAGGCGCAGTTTCCTGAGCCGGACAGGCTGGAGTTGCTGCTGGCGCGGCTTCGCTCCATCGCCGGGCAAGGCAATGTCGGCTCGCCGCAGTTGGCGAACAGCCACGGCGAAGACGCATTCACGATAGCGCCGTTCCAGCCCAGTCTGCGCGTCACAGCCGAGCGAGACGCCATTCCTTCGCGACTTGCCATCCGCATGTTCCGTCCGCCGCATGCGGTGCGTGTGACCTGTTTGGATCAACAGCCGCGCTCCATGTTCTGGCAGGGTTCGCGCCTTGCCATCGCGTCGAGCGCCGGGCCGTGGCATGCGAGCGGATCGTGGTGGGGCGGTAAGGCGTGGGATCACGACCTGTGGGATGTAGTGACGGTTCAGCCGCTTCAGGCGCTGCGTCTGCGGCAGGATCACGGCTCAAGAAGCTGGTTCGTGGTGGGTTTGTATGACTGAGCGCTATGTTGAGCTGCACGCGCGTTCTGCCTTCAGCTTTTTGGAAGGCGCTTCCCTGCCCGAAGCCATGACACAGCAGGCCGCAAACCTCGAACTGCCCGGGCTTGCCATCCTGGACCGTGATGGGCTGTACGGCTCGCCACGGCTCTACACGACGGCCAGAAAGCTGGGCATGCGTTCGCACATTGGAGCGGAAGTGTCGGTGGATGCCTTCGGCCGACAGGTGCGGCCACCCACATGGCAGCCGCATACGATTCCGGAGCGACCGGTGCGGCTGTCGCTGCTGTGCGAGTCGCAGGTAGGCTATCGCAATCTGTCCATGCTCATCTCTGGTTACAAGCTGGCGCAGAGAACCAAAGGTGACGGCATCGCCACATACCGGATGGTCGAGCAGCATGCGGAAGGCATTATCTGCATGACCGGTGGTGATGAAGGCCCGCTCGCTGCGGCGCTGGAGCGTGGCGGCATGGACGAGGGCCGTACGGTACTCACACGTCTGGTGAAGACCTTCGGGCCGAAGAACGTCTATGTCGAGCTGCAGCGGCACGGCATCCCCGAACAGGAAGCGCGTAACCAGGCAGCGATTTCGCTTGCCCGCGAGTTCCACCTGCCGTTGCTCGCGACGAACGGCGTCTGCATGGCGACGGAGTTTGAGCACGAGATTCTTGACGTACTCACCAGCATCCGGCACGGCTGCTCGCTAGACGAAGCGGGTCTGCTGCTGCAACACAACAGCAAGCGGCATCTGCGTTCCGCACAGCAGATGTGTGCGCTGTTTCGCGATGTTCCCCAGGCGATTGCCATGACAGGCGAGTTGTCAGACCGGCTGACCTTCCAGATGAACAACATGGGATACGAGTTCCCTCGCTATCCCACGCCCGTTGGCGAAAGCATGGCCAGCTTTTTGCGCAAGCGCACCTTTGAAGGCGTGGCCCGGCGTTATGGATGCAAGGCGAGTGCGAATCTGCGCTCGCGGGCCGACCTGCAGGTAAACAAAGAACTGGCGCTGATTGAGAAGCTGGGGCTGGATGGTTATTTCCTGATTGTGTGGGACATTGTCGAGTTCTGCCGGGAGCGCGGCATCCTGGTGCAGGGCCGTGGTTCCGCCGCCAACTCCGCTGTCTGTTATGCGCTGGGCATTACGGCGGTCGATCCAGTTGGCATGGAGCTGCTCTTCGAGCGCTTTCTGTCTGAAGTGCGTGGCGAGTGGCCCGACATCGATCTTGATCTGCCCTCGGGCGAGGATCGCGAACGCGCGATCCAGTACGTGTACCAACGGTACGGCCAGCTTGGCGCGGCCATGTGCGCCAACGTGATTACCTATCGCGGCCGCTCTGCCGCGCGCGAGGTGGGCAAGTCGCTCGGCTTTGACGCGGACATGCAGACGCGGCTGACACGGCTGGTCGGCACCTTCGAGTGGAAGGGACCGACGGACACGATGGAGCACCACTTCCAGCAGGCCGGGTTTGATCTGCATCATCCGCGCATCGCGAAGTACCTTGAGCTGTCCATCCGCCTGCTCGATCTGCCACGGCATCTTGGACAGCACTCGGGCGGCATGATCATCGCGCAGGGCCAGCTTGCGTCCGTGGTGCCGATTGAGCCGGCCAGCATGCCCGGCCGCAACGTGGTGCAGTGGGACAAGGAAGACTGCGCCGACATGGGCCTGATCAAGGTGGACCTGCTTGGACTGGGCATGATGGCGGTGCTCAAAGATTGCGTCGAGCTGATCCCGCACTACTACGGAAAGACGGTGGATCTTGCGCAGTTGCCGCAGGACCCTGACGTGTACGAGTCGCTGCAACGTGCAGATACTGTCGGGCTGTTCCAGGTGGAGAGCCGCGCGCAAATGGCCTCGCTGCCGCGCAACAAGCCCGACCGGTTCTATGACCTTGTCGTGCAGGTGGCTATTATCCGGCCCGGCCCGATTGTCGGCCAGATGATGAACCCGTACATGGAGCGCCGCCAGGGCAGGCAGAAGGTCGAGTACCCGCATCCGCTGCTGGAACCGGTGCTGAAGCGCACATTGGGCGTGCCGCTATTCCAGGAGCAGCTGCTGCGCATTGCGATGGCGATCGCCAACTTCACCGGCGGTGAAGCGGAGGAGCTGCGACGCGCGCTCGGCAGTCGCCGTTCCGCCGACAAGATGCGTACGCTTGAGATCAAGCTGCGTGCCGGCATGGACGCGAACGGTGTCGGCGCCAAGGCACAGGAAGAGATCATCCTCTCCATCAGTTCGTTCGCGCTGTACGGATTCCCTGAGTCCCATGCGGCAAGTTTTGCGCTGATTGCGTACGCGTCGGCGTGGTTGAAGTTCCACTACCTGG
Organism: Terriglobus sp.; assembly: GCA_965199365.1. Classification (GTDB taxonomy): domain Bacteria; phylum Acidobacteriota; class Terriglobia; order Terriglobales; family Acidobacteriaceae; genus Terriglobus. The sequence goes on from CBDARC010000001.1 coordinate 718,227, forward strand.
CCGTGTTCACCGCGGCCATTCTTAACAACCAGCCTATGGGTTTTTACTCGGCTGCGGTGCTGGTAAAAGATGCGCAGCGACACGGCCTGCGCATCAAGCCGGTGGATGTCTTGCGCTCGGATTGGAACTGCATCCTAGAGCGCGAAGAGGATGGTTCGTATTCTTTGCGGCTGGGCATGCGCTATGTACGTGGTCTGCGCGCAGCCGTTGGAGCTGAGATCGAGCGCGTGCGTGCGCTGCGGCCGTTCGGCTCCATTGAGGAGCTTGCGCGTCGCGTTCCGTCACTCTCGCAGGCGGATCTCGCCACACTTGCAGAGACCGGCGCGTTGAACTTCCTGGGCGATAAGGTGCATCGCCGCGATGCCCTGTGGCAGGTGGAACGAGCAGGACGGCAGGTAGGCCCACTGCTCTCAGAACTCGATGGAGATGAAGAAGAATCGTCACCGCTACAGGCCATGAATCCCGAAGAGCGCATGATCGCCGATTACGCAGGGACGGGCCTTACCGTAGGCCGGCATCCCATGGCGCACTGCCGGGCACAGTTGCGCGGCATGAACGTCTTACGCGCAGGCGACCTGAAGATGGTTCGCCATGGCGTAAAGACCCGTATCGCAGGACAGGTCATCGCGCGGCAGCGCCCAGGCACTGCGCATGGCTTCATCTTTCTATCGATTGAGGACGAAACAGGCATTGCCAACGCCATCGTTGATCCTGATCTGTTCGAGGCTAATCGCTCGCTCGTGAGCTACGCCAAGTTTCTACTGATTGAAGGCGCTCTACAGAATATCGACAAGGTCATCCACATCCGCGCGAAGCACATTGAGCAGTTGAATATCACCGCGGCACCGATGGTGTCACATGACTTCTATTAGGGACAAAACAAGGCGGCTCACCGAAGTGAGCCGCCCGACTTACATAAACTTCACGCGAGTTAGAACTTTGCGCGAAGTGCAAACTGGATCAAACGCGGGTTGTAGGCGTTGTTCGTTGCAGTCACAGTGCCGAAAGCCGCAATTGGCGTGGGGTAGGTGGAGTAGGACAACGTTGCGTTCGGATTAGTGAACTGGGCGGTGTTCATCACGTTAAAGGCTTCGGTGCGGAACTCAAGCTTGACACGCTCGGTTACGTCAAAATTCTTAAACAGCGACAGATCGACCCGCTGCAGACCGGGGCCGTAAAGCTGGCCGCGACGCTCGCTGCCGATGGTGCCAACGGGCTGGAAAGCGAAAGCGCTGGTGTTAAACCAATGACCGATGGTGGCATGACCCACTCGCGGGCTGGCGATCATGTTGGGGCGGTCAGCGTTGGCGGCGCCGGGGCGGGTACCGGAGCGGTCGTACTGGTTGATTACCGAGAACGGCATACCCGTGCTCCAGACAACCAGGCCGTTTGCCTGCCATCCCTTGCCAAAGACACCCGAGATGCCACGCAGGTTCTGCCCGAAAGGCAGAGCGTAGTTGAACGTACCAGTCACACGATTACGAACGTCAAGATTGCCGTTGCCATAATCGATCTGGGGAATCAGCTCCTGGCGAGTACCGAAGCCGCTACCGCCGTCGTTACTGATCGTTTCTGCGTCATCCAGCAGGTGGGCAAGCGTGTAGGCAACCTGCACATCAAGTCCCTTGCTGAACCGGCGCCGCAACTGCGCCTGGAAAGCGTGATAGTTGCTGATGCCGTTGCTGGTCCAGAACGGGATGCTGGTAACGTTCGGTGCAGTGGCGTGGAAGCGACGCAGAGCGTTGTAGTTCACGCCGGTGCCGGCCGCCGCGTTGTAATTCAGCGACGGATTATTAGTCGTGGTGTCGTTCGGATTGGTGTAGATGCTGGACGTCGGCGCCAGCTGATTGTAGTCGCTCAGGTAGTAGGCGATGCGGCGTCCAAGCTGTCCTACATAACCAATGCTGGCAACAAAGCCACCGATCTCACGCTCTGCCGTCAGGTTGAATTGCTCGATGTAGGTGGAGCGGAAGTGCGGGTCCATGGCTGCCGTGATGGAGCCGGTGGGGTTGGTGTAGCTGTTTGGCCCGGGAATCGGCAGGCCTTGTGCAAAACGGGTATAGCCAGCAGGAGCCGTTCCGGTGCTGGTTGCGGTCTGGGTGTAAGTGCCTTCCGTCGCAGTGAAGGGCTGGTTAATCAGGGCCGACCCTGACGTCAGGTTTTCAGGGGCGAAGGTCATACCGAAGCCGCCTCGGATCACGGTCTTTTCGATCGGTGTGTAAGCGAAGCCAAACCGGGGAGCGAAGTTGCTGTAGTCAGTCTGGATGCCTCCGTGCTCACCGGTGTTCACGCCCGCTACAAGAACAACGCCAAGCGTCGAATCGAAGTTGGAAAGGATGTTGTTCTTCTCAGTAAACGGCGTGAACAGGTCGTAACGAACGCCCGCGTTCAACGTCAGCTTCGGCGACAGGTGAATGTCGTCCTGTACGAAGAAGTGAGGCTCCCAGGTGAAGTTGTGCGGCGTGTAAAGTATCTCGTTGCGACCTGCGGCATTCCACTGACCCGTCAACAGGCTGGAGAAGTCCGTAAAGGTCCATGTGCCGGCAGCAGAATCAGTCTGCGTCACACCGTCCTGCCGACGGATAACGCCTGCGCCGAACTTCATCGACTGGCGACCCTTGACCCAGCTCAGCACGCCCTCGTACTGATAAGTGTTCTCGTGATATACGATCGGCGGATGCGATCCAAGCGTGGGGCCGGTTCCCTGGCTGATCGTGACCGGCGAAAGCTCTGACGTGCGGGCATCGACGTTAATATTCGGCTGGCCAAAGGCCGAGTTGATCTTTTTGCCAAAGTCGAGCGGGTTCTGCGCGTTATACAGGTAGGTGTAGCCCGCCTTCAATTCCAACAGAACATTGGGCGTGAAAGTGTGGATATAGTTCAACTGCGCCTGGTGTGCGCGCGCTGTTGCAGGACCGGTGTAGCTGCCCAGGTTACCACCAGGGTTCACAATGCCTGCCGCAGCCGTGTTGACGGCAGGGAACAAACCGCCGATGTTGGTGTCGGTCGCGTTGTAGGTATAGCGCAGGTAGGCAAGGTCGCCATTGGACAAGCGGTGATCGATACGTGCGTCGCCGGTCTTGTTGAACTGGGTATTGCGTGGTGTCGCCACATAGTTGCTGGATGTAGCTGTGTTGGTGGGCAGCGGGAACAGGTTGAAGTATTGCAGGCCAACGGGGTCGATCGCAGCCACAGTAGGATACGTCTGACCGGTTACGTCGCTGAAGTTTCCGGGGTTCTGGCGTTCGAATAGTGTCGGCACGGTTGTCGTCGTCGGGTTCAGATTGCGGACGATGTTCAGGCCCTCATAGTCCGCAAAGAAGAAGGTGTGATCCTTCCAGACTGGTCCGCCAAGGCTGCCTCCGAACTGGTTCTGACGGTACTTCGGCTTGGGCAGGTGCGCGCCAAACTGGAAGGGATTCGCGTTAAGCACGTCGTTGCGAAAGAACTCGTATGCCGTTCCATGCAGTGTGTTGGTGCCGGACTTGGTAATGACGTTGATCGCAGCGCCCGCGGTACGGCCCACTTCCGCGGTGTAGACGTTCGTCTGGATGCTGACTTCCTGGATCGCATCGACCGATGGATGTACACCGATGGTGCCGATGACGCGCTCGTTGTTGTCCATGCCGTCCATCAACTGGTTGTTGATGACGTCTGACTGTCCGTTAACTGAGACGGAGGAAGTCTGTCGGCGATCGTCTGGGCGGTTGCCGCTGCCAAGGCTGTTGTTCAGACCCTCGGTTGCGCCCGGTGTGACCTGCACCAGGTTGATGTAGTTGCGGCCGTTCAGCGGCAGTTCCTGCGTGGCCCGTTCCGTGACGGTCGTGATCAATGCAGAGGAATCTGTGCGGAGCTGGGGCGTGGTCGCTTCCACGTTGACCGTCTCGCCTGCAGAACCGGCAGAGAGGTGTGCGTCTTCGCGGGCACGATCGCCGGCAGCCAGGCTGAAGGACCCGATCTGGAATGCCTTGAAACCGGGGGCGTTCGCCGTGAGCGAATACGTGCTGGGTTTCAACAGCGTAAAGGTGAACTCGCCGGCAGAACCCGATGTGACCGTCCGCTTGTCGTGGGTGTTTACGTCCGTCAGTTCGACCGTGGCATTCGGAATCACGGCACCGGTGGCGTCGGTGACTGTTCCCACCACATCGGCGGTCGTGTTCTGGGCCAGCATGGGAGCGGCAGTAAATGCAGCCAGCAGACCGACTCGCTGAGCATTACGCAGGAAAGCGCCGTCGCGCTTCCAGGTCTTGGAACGGTGTTTCATGGAGCCTCCAGATGACATTTGCAACGGGCGCTTACCGGCACGAAAATCATGGCACCGAACTCAGCAACAGTTCTGCAGCTGCCGGAGAACACCGGCAACTTTGTTTAGGCATGGCCTTTTCACGTCTCGGCCCTGCCTCAAATTGTGTGTGAGATCAGAATAGTGCAAGAGCTCTGTTTGCAGGAGCGTTCGTTGCAGATTTATGTATTTGGCGTCACGTTTCCGCTAACTGTCAGAGGTGATGCTTACCGTCTCGGGCACTTCGAACGAAGTGCAGTGTTCGTCCGCTAGGTGCAAATGCTTATCGAGCGTTGCGACACCGAAATCAATCTGCTCCTTTGTAACGATGAGGGGCGGCGCGATGATGAAGTGCGAGACCCAGGCCTGAATCGTCATGCCATCGGCAACACACTTGCCTGCAATCTGATCGACTAGCAGAGGCTTGCCGCTGACTTTGTCGGCATAGGTCGCAAATGGTTCCTTAGTCGTTCGATCCTTCACTATGTCGATGGCCCAGAACAGACCCTTGCCGCGCACTTCGCCTATGGATACGTGCTTGCGCTTGAGTTCGCGCAGCTTTTCACCAAGGTAGGGTCCTAGTTCCGTGGCACGCTCCACCAGTCCGAGCCGCTGCATCTCGCGGATGGTCGCGACCGCCGGCTTGAGCGTCATGGGATGCGCCTCATAGGTGTGGCCGTGCGCAAAGTAATGATCGTCAAAGTAGGCGGCGATCTTCTCCGTGGTGGCGCACAGGCCCAGCGGGACGTAGGCGCTGGTGATGCCCTTGGCTGTGACGAGGATGTCGGGTGTCACGCCCCAGTGCTCCATGGCAAACCACTTCCCGGTACGTCCCCAGCCCGACATGACTTCATCAGCGATTAGCAGCACGCTGTGCTTCGTGCAAAGCTCGCGAAGGCGCGGCATGTACTCGTCCGGCGGAACGATGACACCGTTGGTGCCGACAATCGGCTCCACGATGACTGCGGCCACGTCGCTCTCATTCACGATCATGTGTTCAATGTAGTTGGCACAGGCAATGCCGCAGGTTGGATAGGTCTGCCCCAGCGGGCAGCGATAGCAGAACGCCTCCGGTGCGAAGATGACGCCCGGCAGCTTGCCCGAAGGCTCCATCGCCCAGCGGCGAGGATCGCCCGTGGCCGCGATCGAACCAGAGGTCGAGCCGTGATAGCTGCGATAGCGCGCAATGATCTTGTTCTTGCCGGTGACCATGCGAGCAATTTTGAAGGCGGCCTCATTCGCCTCGGTGCCGCTGGTGGTGAAGAAGAATTTCTTCAGACCGGCTGGCAACACTTCAAGCAGCAACTGCGACAGCTCGGCTCGCGCCTCGGTGGCGTAGCCAGGCATGGCATAGCTCAATTCCTGGGCTTGCTGCGTGATGGCAGCAATCACCGCCTGATTCTTATGACCGAGGTTCGAGCACATCAACTGCGATGAGAAATCGAGATACTTCTTGCCGTTGCCGTCGGTGATGTAGCAGCCCTCGGCGTCGGCGATGTGCATCGGCATCCAGCCCTTCTGAAAGCGCCATGTGCCGAAGTTGAGCGTGCGGGTAAGATCAACGATCTGCTGCGACGTGAGCTTGTCTGTGCTGGTGCTTTCCATGGTTCTTCCTATCCTTGGTTCTGAAGTTCAATGAGCCTGGTGCTGGGCATCATGCGCATGAGTGCGAGATACAGCGCACCGCTAAGAAAAAAGCCGACGAACCACGCGTAGTCATATAGAAACCGCAGGGCCGGCACAAAAAGCCCGATCAGTGCAGCCGCGACACCTGCAACCAGCGCGACGATGGCTCGCGGGTTTACGCCGCGGCTATATTCATACACTCCGCCACGATGGTAGAGCGAGTCGGCATCCAGCTGGGTATGGCGCAGCAGAAAATAGTCGGCAACCATGATGCCCGCAACCGGCCCAAGCAGCCCCGAGTAGCCGATCAGCCAGCCGAATATGTAACTGCCGAAACTGGACATCAGCTTCCACGGCATCATGGCGAGGCCAAGCAGGCCGGTGATCATGCCGCCGGTGCGAAAGCTGATGAGTCGCGGAGCAAGATTTGAGAAGTCATTCGACGGCGACACCACGTTCGCACCAATGTTTACATTCAGCGTCGCCACGAGGATGCACACCAGCGCAATGCCGGCCACCACCGGCTGATGGAAGCGGCCGAGCAGATCGATGGGGCTCCACACCGGCTGGCCGAAGATGACCGTCGAAGCGGACGTCACCGCGATGCCGATGAAAGAGTACAGCACCATCGCGACTGGCAGCCCGAACGCCTGCCCGATGATCTGCGATTCCTGGTTCTTCGAGTAGCGCGTGAAGTCCGGAATGTTGAGTGACAGCGTCGCCCAGTAGCCCACCATGGCCGTAAGCGATGGGAAGAAGAAGTGCAGAAAACTCTTTCGCGTGGAGAAGTGCGAAGGCGCCGCAAGCATGGGGCCAAAGCCGCCGGCTTTATGCAGCATCCAGAACAGCAGGATCAAAGACATCACGAGCATGAATGGTGCCGAAAAGCTCTGCAGAAAGCGGATGCTCTCAACACCGCGCCACACGACCGCCATGTTCAGCAGCCAGAAGCCGAGAAAGCAGACCCACAACGACACCGGCTGCGCTGCGATGGCAGGTGCCATTACGCCAAGCATGGCGTGGATCGACTGACCTCCAATCCAGCTTTGGATACCGAACCAGCCGCAAGCCACAATGGCGCGCAGCATGGCCGGCAGGTTTGCTCCGCGCAGACCGAAGCTCGCACGCACGAACACGGGGAACGGTATGCCATACTTTGCACCGGCATGCGCATTCAGGATCATCGGCACGCACACGATCACGTTGCCCAGCAGGATGGTGAGGATCGCCTGCTTCCAGTCCATGCCGCCCGCGATCAGCGACGAGGCAAGCATGTACGTGGTGACCTCCATCGACATACTGAACCAGAGCGCGATGAAGTTGTACGTCGTCCACGTGCGCTGCGGTGGCTGCGTCGGTGCAAGGTCATCATTGATCAGCCCGGCATCGGGTGTCATCATGCGAAGCCGCCGGCGTTTGCCGCGCGCTTGATAAAGCGGCCGCGGCCCGTGCTGCCGACCCACTTGCCGTCGTTTACAACCTGCTCGCCGCGGCTGAACACATGCTTCGCATTGCCGCGCACCGACCAGCCCTCGAACATGTTGTAGTCCGTGGCCATGCACTGCGTTGCAGCCTCGATGGTGTACTCCGCGCCCGGATCCCAAAGCAGAACGTCCGCGTCTTTGCCGGATTTGAGCTCGCCCTTCTGCGTCATGCCGAAGATGCGTGCCGGCGCGGTGGCGGCAAGTTCGACAAAGCGCTCCGGCGTGATGCGGCCGCTGTTTACGCCAAAGTGCCACAGGATCTGCAGACGATTCTCGATGCCGGGACCACCGTTCGGGATTTTCGAAAAGTCATTGCGGCCCATCGCCTTCTGTTCTGTCGTGAACGGGCAATGGTCGGTGCTGACGACCGAGAGTGAACCGTCGCGCAGCGCTTCCCACAGCGGCTCGTGGTTCTTCTTCTCGCGCAACGGCGGCGTGAAGACAAACTTCGATTCGTTCCAGCTATTGCCGGGCATCTGTTCCTCAATGGAGAGCACGAGGTACTGCGTACACGTCTCGGCCAACGCGCGCGAGTAGTGTTGCTGTGCGTGCTTTAGTTCGCGCAGCGCCTCTTCGTTCGATAAGTGCACGATGTACACAGCGCAGCCCGTCATCTCTGCCAGTGCGATGGCGCGATGCGTGGCTTCGGCCTCGGCCTTTGCAGAACGCGAGTGCGCATGAAAGTGCGGCGCGGTCTTCCCTTCGGCGAGGTACTGCGCGACAACGACGTCGATGGCTGAGCCATTCTCAGCATGAATGCAGCACAGCGCGTTCAACGAAGCGGCCCGCTGCATTACCTGGAACATCAGGCCGTCGTCGATCATCAGCACATTCGGGTACGCCATGAAGAGCTTGAAGCTGGAGATCCCCGCTTTGATCATGTCGGCCATCGCTTCAAGCGCTTCGTGCTTCGGCCCAAGATCCGTAATGGCCATGTGCAGCGAGTAGTCGATGCACGCCTTGTCCTTTGATTTCGCGAGCCACGTCTCGAGCGCCTCGTGCAGCGTGTGGCCGCGCGACTGCAGTGCAAAGTCGATCACGGAGGTGGTGCCTCCGACAGCCGCAGCGATAGTGCCGGTGCGGTAGTCATCCGCTGATACTGTGCCCCCAAACGGCATGTCGAGATGCGTATGCACATCGATGCCACCTGGCATGACAAGTAGTCCAGTCGCATCGACCACGGTGTGTCCAGCGGCGTCAATGGCTGGTGCGACCTGCGCGATGTGTTCGCCGTCGATCAACACGTCCTCGCGTGACTGGCCTTCTGCGGTGACGACGATTCCGTTCTGGATGAGTGTGCCCATGATGTCTTCTACCCGTTCACTGGAACTTCGCTCTGCACGGACGCAGGCGTCAGACCATCCGCGGTGCGCTGCTCCCACGTGTAGTGCGGCAGGCCGTTGTCGACGCGCTCCATCGTGATGCAGTCTTCCACGGGACAAACCAGCGCGCAGAGATTACAGCCAACGCAATGATGTTCATCGACGCGTGGAATGCGTTCAAGCGGCGTGATGGCAGTGTTCACGCCGGCGCCGTTCATGTCGAGTTTCGGGATGGGCGTGGCAGTGATGCTGCGCATCGTCTCCGCAATGTGCATTGCAGGCGTGCGCGTGGTGTCGGGCGCAGAGGCCGCACGGTCCGTATGAATGCACTGGTGTGCGCCATCCCAGCACGCGGTGTAGCAAAGCTGGCAGCCGATGCACTTTTCCGCGTGGATGTGCGCGACCACCTTGTAGTTCATGTTGAGCTGCTTCCATTCGCGCATGTTGGGCAGGCTCAGGCCGCGGAAGTCTTCGATGGTCTCATATCCTTTTTCGCTCATCCACTGCAGCAGGCCATCGGCCATGTCTTCGACGATGCGATAGCCGTAGTGCATGGCCGCGGTGCACACCTGCACGTTGGCCGCGCCCAGCAGGATGAACTCGGCAGCGTCGCGCCAGCTGCCGATGCCGCCGATGCCGCTGAGTGGCAGTACGGCTTCGGGATCACTCATCACCTGCTGCACCATGTTCAGCGCGATAGGCTTCACGGCCGGGCCGCAGTAGCCTCCATGTGTGCTTTTGCCATCGACTACAGGCCGTGGCAGGAGCGTGTCAAGATCGATGCCGGTAATGGAGTTGATGGTGTTGATCGCCGAGAGCGCATCTGCTCCGCCTCGTTTCGCGGCACGCGCCGGCATACGAATGTCGCTGATGTTCGGCGTCAGCTTGACGATGACCGGCGTGCGCGCCTGCTCTTTGACCCAGCTGGTAATGCGTTCCGCGTACTCGGGCACCTGGCCGACTGCAGACCCCATGCCGCGCTCGCTCATGCCATGCGGACAGCCGAAGTTCAGCTCGAGCCCATCCGCGCCTGCGTCTTCGACCTTGGCTACAATGTCGTGCCAGGCTTCCGGCCTGGACTCGACCATCAACGAGGCGATCACAACATGCTTTGGGTAGCGCCGCTTCACCTCGGCAATCTCCCGCAGGTTGAGGACCGTGGGTCGATCGCTGATGAGCTCAATGTTGTTGAGACCCATCATGCGGCGGCCCTGCCAGTCGATGCTGCTGTAGCGCGACGAGACGTTCGTCACCGGCTCGCCGATGGTCTTCCACACCGCGCCGCCCCAGCCTGCGTCAAACGCCCGCATAATCTGTTCACCGCAGTTGGTCGGCGGCGCGGAGGCGAGCCAGAAGGGATTCAGGCACTCGATGCCGCAGAAGGTGTTCTTAAGCGTCGGCATACGTCACCTCCCGCAGGTTGCCAAGCAAGGCTGCTGCCAGGGCAACACCGGCGCGCTTGCCGTCAGCGACGGCATCGACCACTTCGCGACCGCCGTTTGTGCAGTCTCCGCCCGCAAAAAACTTCGGGTTGGAGGTCTGACCGGTTGCGCGGTCGATCACGATGCGTCCGCGCTCGATGTGCACCAGGCCGCGCAGAAACGCGGCATGCGTGGCCTGGCCGATCGCGAGCACAACCGCATCCGCCTCCACGGTGTAGTCGGAACCCGGAATCGGGATCAGCGATCCATCTTCGGTGTGCTGCATACGTCCGAGCCGCACCGCTCCCACGAGTTCATTCCCGACAATCTCCATCGGCTGCGCAAACCACTCGAAGCGAACACCTTCGGCGAGAGCATGTTCGTACTCGAACGCGAAGGCCGAGATGCTTTCAAGTCCCCGGCGGTAGACCATCGTTACGCTCTCCGCGCCCAGGCGAACCGCTGCGATGGCCGCATCGATCGCAGTGTTCCCTGCTCCCACAACAACGACGCGCCGCGGTGCACGCGTGATGCTGCCGGCTTTATAACCGGCGATCAGTTCCAGCGCATCGGTGACGCCGGTCTTGTCTTCACCGGGAATGCCGAGCCGATGGATCTCACCAAGGCCGATGCCGAGAAAGATCGCATCGAAATCCTGCTCAAGCTGGCGAACGCGTTCAGCGTCAATGATCGTGTTGCCCTGAATCTCGACGCCGAGATCGGCGATCAACTGCACCTCATGTAGCGCGACGCCAAAGGGCAGCTTGTACTCTGCAATGCCGTAGGTGTTGAGTCCGCCGGGCAGCGGACGCGCGTCGAACAGCGTGGCGGCAATGCCATAGCGTCGAAGCTCTGCCGCACATGCAAGCGATGCGGGACCGGCACCGATCAATGCGACGCGCTTGCCCGTTTCCGGCGCGGGCGTGAACGGCAGTGGCAGCTTCGCTCCGTGCAGGCCTTTCATCGCGTGGCGCTGCAGCAGGCCGATCTGGATGGGCTGCTTGTTGTACCTATGCAGAACGCATGCGCCTTCGCACAGCACGTCCACGGGACAGGCGCGCGCGCAACTGGCACCAAGGATATTGGCGCCCAGAATCGTGCGCGCCGAACCGATGCGGTTGTCCTGCGCGATCTTGCGGATGAAGGTCGGCACATCGATGTGCGTGGGACACGCCTGCATGCAGGGCGCGTCAAAGCAGTACAGGCAGCGGTCCGCCTCCACCATCGCCGCCTGCCGCGTGAGCGAGGGTCGGTAGTCCGCGAAACGTTCGTCACGCGTGGGGGCCGCGTCGGCGTAGCTCATCGAACCTCACCGGAAACACTGCTGCGCTTGCTCAACATCCCTCCTGGAAAGACGAGGAAATGGACTTGCGGGAAAGGTGATTATTGCATTGTTCTCCCGAACGCGCGATGCCTAGGCAGGATCGGCCGGTTGCGACACGATCCAGTCGATCGTCTTCAGTGCCAGGCGATGCAGCGCTTCCACTGCCATTCGCAGGTGTTCTTCCCTGGTGTCTTCGAGCTTGTTGTGGCTCAGTCCGTTGAGCGATTGCGTGAACAGCATCACTGTCGGGATGCCAGCGCGCGAGACTTCCGCTGCGTCGTGCAAGGGGCCGGACGGCAGGCGATACGAAACCTCGGCGACCTCTCTGACCGCCTGCTCGGCAAGTTCGACCAGGTGCTCGTGAAAAGGCACCGGCTCGATGCTCCAGATGCGTGTCCACGTCGCGATGCAGCGTTCCTCCTCTGCAAAGCGGTGGCTCGCGATCTGCGCCTCGGCCAGCATGCCCGCGAGCACCTCGGCGTCCAGATCGCGCATGTCGAGCGTGGTTTCGCAGCGGCCCACAACAGCGGTGACGATGCCCGGGAACGTCTTGACCGAACCCATGGTCGCGACCGCGTCCGCGTGACGCATGGCGGTCGGGCGAATCTCGAGCGCAAGTTTCGCCGCGGCTGCGAGCGCGTCTTGCCGCATTGCCATGGGCGTCGACCCGGAGTGCGCCTCCTGCCCGAAGAACGTGATCGCGTGCCGCTCGACGCCCTTGGTGCCGAGTACCACGCCAAGCGGCAGCCCCATGCGCTCTAGCACCGGCCCCTGTTCAATATGGAGTTCGAGGTACGCTGCGGCGTTCTTCTGCTGCGAACCACATTTTGGAACATCGTCCATCGCAATGCCGGCACCGAGCAGAGCCTCTTCGAGCGTGATGCCGTCCTTGTCTTTGCGCATGCGATCCGCAGCAAGGCTGTGCGTGCCGGCGAATGCGGACGAGCCGAAGAGGCTGCGGCCAAAGCGCGCGCCCTCTTCGTCAGCCCAGTCGACCACCCGGATCGTTACCGGTGGCACGCCGTTGAACTGCACGCTGATCGCGCGCATGACTTCCAGAGCGGCAAGCACGCCAAGGCAGCCGTCGAGCCAGCCTCCGTTTGGAACAGAATCCAAATGTCCGCCCAGCAGAAGCGCGCGTTCACTGCGGCCGCGCAGCGTGACCCATACGTTGCCGGCCTCGTCCCGCTCACGCGTCACGGGCAGGTTTTCAAGTTTGCCTGCGAACCACTCACGCGCAGCCTGCCACGTGCGCGTCCACGCGACCCGCTGCGCACCATGATCGTCGGCGGTCAGCGAGCGTAACTCCTTCAGGTGCTCGATGACCTGTTCTGGCTTCAGTGGCATGCTGCGATAGTACTGTGCAGTTTACGGTGCGTGCAGGCCATCGATCAGCGAATTACGGTAAGCACGCCATGCCGGGATCGCTCCGAGCATGGCAGCGCAGATCACCGTGCCAACTGCGTACAGTTCGACCCGCTGCGAGAGGCCGCCAATCATCAGCGGCAGTCCCGTGAGCGTCTCAATCTTCGTCCGCAGCACGAATAGAACGGTGTACAGCGCACCAAGCCCGAGCAGTGTGCCCGCAAGTGCAATTAACGCTGCCTCTGAGATGAACAGCACGAAGATCTGTCGCGTGTGCAGGCCGACCGCGCGCAGGATCGCGATCTCGCGCCGCCGCTCATTCAGCGCCGTGTACAGCGAAGCCACCATCGCCAGCAGCCCCACGATCAGCACTGCGGCCGAAACCAGTGAGAGTGCCGTGTCTGCATAGTCCAGCAGCGTCCAAAGCTCCTGCAGCGTGTACGCGGGGATGATCGCCGTCAGCGGTTCGGGTTTGTAGGTGTTGATCTCGCGCTGCAGGTACAGCGTGCTGATGCGGGATTTGGACCCGAGCAGGAACGAGGTAATCTGATCCACTTTCAACTGCGATGGATCGAGCTTCGGTACAGCCTCGCCGATGGCCGGAGGCGTGCCATCAGTCCATCCGAAGTGCATCGCCTCTTCGCCCAGCAGGGTGACGTAGACGGCGTCGTCGATCGGCGTTGCCGTGCGCTGCAGCACGCCCGTGACGGTGAAGGCGACGTTGTCGTGGTTCAGGATCGAGTGCTCTTGGATGCCATGCGATAGTGTCAGCTTACTCCCGGTGCCGAGGTGCAGGTGCTTTGCGACTTCCGCTCCGAGCGCGGCGTCGAGATACGCGTGGGGCGCCTCGCCACTCGCAAAGGCGAGCGCGTGACCTCCACGGTAGTGGTAGTGGGCGTAGAGGTTTTCGTCCGTCGCAATCACGCGGTAGCCGTGGAACGAGTCGCCCATGGAGATGGGGATCGTCCATCCGACCGCAGGGTGGTGCGCGAAGTGCTGGTAGGTTTCCCACGAGATGTTGTTCGACGCGTTGCCGACGTGAAAAATGGTGGAGAGCAGCAGCGGCAGGTCGCCTCCGCGGGCGCCGACCACGAGATCGGTGTGCGACACCGTGCCGGCAAAGCCCGCTCGCGCGCCGTTGCGCAGCGTGTCCACGCCGGCCAGCAGCATGATGGAAAGTGCGATCGAAAAGACTGTGAGCCCGGTCGTCAAAGCGCGCGATCGCAGCGACTGGAAGGCAAGCCGAAGCAGCGTCATTCGCCCGCTCCCTGCGGTTGCGCTGCGCGGTTGATCGACTGCAACGAGAGTGTGCGGTCGAAATGCGTTGCCAAGCTACGGTCGTGTGAGACGAACAGCAGAGTGGTGTGCGCGCCACGAGCCCTCGCCTCGTTTGTAACTTCCGTTAGCAGATTCAGGAAGGCATCGCGGCGGTCTGCATCGAGCGAACTGGTCGGCTCGTCCGCGATCAGCAGCGCCGGCGAGCCGATGATGGCACGCGCAATCGCGACACGCTGCTGCTGACCAACGGACAGGCGCGTGACCGGTGCGTCGAGATGGGCGTGAATGTCGAGACGTCTCGCCAGGCGCGCGACTTCCTCAGGCAGTGAGGCAGCACCGAGGTTGGCACGGCGCTGTGAATGAAGTTCGCATGGCAGCGCAATGTTCTGCGCGACCGAGAGGTACGGAATCAGGTTGAATCCCTGGAAGATGTAGCCCATGCGGGATCCGCGCAATGTATCCCGGGCCGCAGGCGACAGCCTGGTGAAATTGTGGCCGAGCACCTGCACAAGGCCGCTGTTCGGCTGCAGAATGCCTGAGATCAGGGACAGCAGTGTCGTCTTACCGCTGCCCGATGGACCGTGCAGGAACACGCTCTCGCCTTGAGCAATGCGAAGTTCCTCGATGTCTAGAATGACAGGCCCCTTCGCGTATGCAAAGGCGACGGACCGCAGGAGAACCGCGTCGCTGCTATCAGCCGGACTGGTCATCAGCTATTGAGCGTACGGCTTTACTGTGTCCGCATCCAGGTTGAACGACACGTCGCCGTAAGGGCTTTGTACAGTGGCGACATGGATCGTCCCGGTTACTGAGATCGGCTCCGAGAAACTCATCTTCGCCTTCTTACCACCCTTGATCTTCACGTAAACCATCTGATTCGGCGGCGGCGGTGGCACGTGGATGCAGGCGCCGGAGAACGGCACAAGGAGGAACTCCGTCACCTCGTCTGCGTCGTCTTCCAGGGGCACCATGAAACCCGGCACCGTAACGGTCTTCTTGTCCAGGTCGCGCGCGGGTGAAGGTGCCTTGCTGGAGGTAAGCGTCTTGAGCGTGTTCCAGGCCACAGGCAGGGGCGAAGGCGCAGCCGCAAAGACCGGCGCAGCGCAAAGTGCAACGGCAAGGGGATAAACCAGTCGCTTCATCGCAGACGACCTCCTTTTAGAAAGACGCGGCCGGCTCGCAATGGGATGCAAGCCGGCACGTGCGCTTACTTGGTGGGTGAGGCGTGATCCACCGTCTCCGGCTTGGCCTGGTTCTGGTTCAACGAGCCGACCGGAACCGAGTTGGGGAACTTCTGGCCGTGCGACGCGCCGAACGGACGCTCGTTGAACGTGGTCCAGCGGCGCGACAGCTTTTCGTCGGCGGAGTGCTGTGTCGCATCCCACATGTCGGCCGAGATACCGTTCAGGTCGTAGACGACCTTGCCATCCTTCAGCGTCAACTCGCAGACCAGCTTCTGCTTACCCATGGCCTTGGTGTTGTACATGTCGACGAAGCCGAAATTGCCGGTTTCGATCGAGAACACGGCAACATCGGCAATGGCGCCAACGGACAGGTTGCCGTACTGCTCCTGCTTGATTTCGTGTGCAGGATGCGAGGTCATCTGGGCGATCACCTGTGGCACCGTTTCACCCACGATCAGCAGCTTGTCCGCGACGTTCAAAAGGTCCTTCATGCCGTTGTTCATCGAGCCGACATGAAGGTCGGTCGAGATGGAGTCAGGCAGGTAGCCGGACTTCACGATGGGGTAAGCGACGGTCCAGGCGAAGCTGCCGCCGCCATGACCCACGTCGCAGTAGATGCCGCGCTGCTTCATGATCTTCAGCGCCTCAGAAGGGCCGCCCGTGTTGGGGTCCTGCTCGCCACGCAGACCGCTGAAGCAATGGGTGTAGATGTCGCCGGGACGCAGGTGGGTCGAGACCAGTTCGATCAGCGGCCGCTCGATGCGGCGCGACCCGTAGTCGATCATCACCGGGATCTTTGCGATGTTCCCCGCGATGACCGCTTGGTCGTACGGCTTCCATTCCGGCCCGGTGAAGTGCGCACTCTTGACACCAACGATGACGCCGGGGAACAGCTTTGCCTTGTCGCCGGTCAATTTGCCGTCCATATCGTCGAGGTTGTTCTCATACTTGCCGCCGCGCATCCCGGAGCCCACGATGTTCAGTTCAGCCAGCACCCGCGTCCTGCTGCGATCGATGATCTTGTCTTTGAAATCGTCAAAGTTGCGCCAGCCGCTGCTGCCCGCATCAACGATGGTGGTGACGCCATTGCGCAGCGTAAACCCATCGGGATAGACAGAGAGATCACCAGCGTACGAGCCCTTTTCGCCTGTGCCGGTGTAGACGTGCGTATGCAGATCGATGAGGCCCGGTGTGACGTAAAAGCCCTTCACATCGATGGTTTTCAGCGCGTCCTTCGGGTTAAGGTGGGCGGCGACAGCGGCGACCTTGCCGTCCTTCATGCCTACGTCTTCGACTGCATCGATGTGGTTCTTGTCATCGAGCACGTGCCCGTTGACCAGCAACAGGTCGTACGGCAGCGGGTTCGGCGGCAGAGGCACGCGGCTTACGCCGCCCTCCTGCGCAATAGCAACCGAGCCAAGCACAGCCACTCCGAGGACGAATGAACTTAACGAACGAATCAACATGGATTGCTCCCTTGCATTGAGTCTGAAAATAGGTGTGTCGTTAGGCCTTGATAGCGGTGAAGGTGCCAGCGCCGTATTCGCCCATTTTCAAGTCGCCTGACATGCTGCCGCCGTTGACAGTGCCCGTAAAAGTGAACGGAATGGTCGACCCATTTGCCCGCATGGAACTCCTCAGCGTGATGGCACTGGATTGCACCTTTCCAGAGATCCTCGCATTGAACATCTCGCCATTCTGATCGCCGGTGACGGTGCCACCATCCTGTTGCAGCACCAGCTGCTGATGGCCCACGCCACGGCCATACTGAATAGCAACGTTCCATGTTCCAGCGATCTGAGCGGTCGGGCCGGGAGCTGGCGTCGGTGGATCAGCGTGCGTGCCCGGGTGCCGCAGGTGCATGGACACGGCGTCTGCAACGATCTTTGCGTCGCCCGGCTGCATCATGTACGGCATGATGCTGAACGATGAGGCCATCATGTCCGGCCGCGCACCCGCTCCACCCACTACAAAGATGCGCGGCGTGCCCGCATCCAGAGCGGCAACCAGCTCGGTGCCGGTGATGCCGACGGTCGCTGCGTCCCATTTCACATGCAGTACAGGGGCCCGATTCGAAAGATCGTCCGAGGGCATCTCTATCTCCGTTGTGAGCGACGGGATACCCTTCAGCGCGTCTGCGATGGACTGGTTCCAGGCAAGCCACTGCTTCTGCTCTGCGTCGTGGTCGCGCTTGTACCACATCCGCACCGCGGCCAGCATGCCCATAGCCTCTTCTTTGCCCACCTTCAGCGCGCGGCCGTAGTTGTGGTGCGGAGCCGCATTCCAGAATGCCGCCGCGCAAAGATCTTTCGGCCCAAGCAGCACGCCCGCCGTCTGCGGCCCGCGCATGCATTTACCGCCGGAGTAGCCCACGAACGTGGCACCCGCGGCAAGATGGATGTTGGGCACCAGGGGTTCTTCCGCCGCGGCGTCGACGAAGACCGGAACGCCTTTTTCCTTGGCGATGGCGCATACGGTCTTGATCGACAGCGGGTCTTTGAAAGCACGCGGGCCGGAGATGATGTAGATCATTGCGGTGCGCTCGTTAAGCTTGCTTCGAAACTCGTCCTCCGTCTCGACCTCAATGATTTCCGGGCCGGACATGCGCACGGCGAAGTCATACTGATTGCGCGAGTACCTGGGGATGATGACTTGGTCACGCACGCTTTTGTAAGGGATGGACTGTGAGAGTTCGGGGTCCATACCCACTCGGCAGGCAATCGTCGCCAGCGCGATGGCGGCCTCGCAACCGCAGGTGACAATGGCCGACGGAGCGCCCATAAGCTTCGCGATCTCCGCACCTACTGCCGACATCATCTCGTCCAGTTGCACGTAGTACTGCGAGGCCTCAAACATCGCCTGCTTCACTTCCGGCAGCGACTGCGAGCCGGAGATGATGGTGAAGGTGCCGCGGGCGTTCACCACGGGACGCACCCCGATCTGCGTGAACAGGTTGTCGGTGGCCGTGCCCCTGCTTACGAGCTGGCGCGTGGTCAGTTGTGTGACCGAAGCGGGTCCGGGTAGCGCGGCGGCGACCGCCGCGAGCGGCGCAGTCATCGCCGCGGCAGAGAACAGCCCCGAGTTCTTCAGCAGGTTGCGGCGTGTCAGCCGGGGCGCGGTAGCGGTTGGCATGGTCTTCTCCACAGAATCCTCAGGGCGCTGGGCTGGACCAGCGCCTGTCACACGTTAGAGTGAGGCAATGCAGTCGATCTCAACCAGCGAATCGCCGGGGACACCGGCGACCGCAACGGTGGTGCGCACACCCGGCTCCGATCCAAAGCGGCCCTGGTACATGGAGTTCATGCCTGCGTAATCCTTCAGGTCAGCCAGGTAAACGTTCACCTTGAGCACCTTGTCCATGGACGAACCGGCAAGCTTCAGGTTGGCTTCAATCTCGTCGAGCACGTGCTTCGTGTGCTCTTCGATGGTGCCTTTGAAATGCGCGCCGATCCCGGCGATAAACACGAGATTGCCGAACGTGACAATGCCGTTGAACAGCGGCGGCTTAGCGGGAGCGGCGGGCGTCGCCGGCGAACCGGTTTGGTTTTCCGCGGCAGGCGCCTTGTTGGGAGCACGGCGAATGATCTTCTTCTCCCACACGATGCCGGTCTGTGCCTGTGCTTCGGTGGAGGAGAGTGCGGCGACGCCCGTGACACCGGCGGCTGCCGCGGCTGCGTTCTTCAAGAGTCCTCTGCGAGTCGGGTTCTTCATGGTCGTTCTCCTTGAGCTTCCTAAGCTTGTTTCGTCAGCGCAGCGCGAATACGGCGGCCTACGATCGCGTCTTCGCCGGGTTGCAGCATCCACACGCCGACCACCAGCGTGTTGGCGTCAGATGGGATGCCCTGGTTTGGCTTATGGCCTGTGTTCGGATTCAGTTCAATCGCGGGCTCAACACTGCGAAGTGTGTCCACGATTTGCGCGGTTGTTAGACCCGTGACCGCCGGGTCAAAGCGGATGAGCAGGTGCGGCACATGGTTCGCGATCTTCGGGACGACCGTCTCCACGCGTACAGAAGGAATGCCCTTCATCATGCTGGCGATCAGGTCTACGCGCTTCTGGTAGTCGCCCTGCATGGACTCTTCCGTATGCGAAAGCACCCAGTCCACAGCGGCGACCATGCCGACGATCTGTTCCTTCGCGACCTTCATGCCGCGGCCGACACCGTCAACGGGATTATTGTTCCTTGCGGCCAGATCAGTCAGTTCCTTGCGGCCGAGAAGGAGGCCTGCGTTCTGCGGCCCGCGGATGCCCTTGCCGCCGGAGAACGACACCAGGTCAAAGCCCATGCCGGTGTACTTCCAAAGATTGCTGATGGGCGGCATGTCTGCTGCCGCGTCGATGTGGCAGGGGATGCCGTGATCGTGGGCGACACGGAGCCATTCTTCGCGGCCAATCTGCGCACTGCCCGCAGGCCCGACTTCATCTTCGGCAGCGTTGAAGAAGTTTGTCATCACGCCATTGCCCACATCGCACGCACGCTTGTAGTCGTCCATTGTGACCACTTCAGTGGTTCGCGCGCCCGTCAGGAACATGGCATGGTCATAGCCATAGCGGTGGGCACGTTGAACGATGACCTGGTTCTTGAGGCCGTCCACCTTTTGCGGCAGATCCAGCGGTCCCAGGCCGGGGTTCGCATGCAGCATGCAAGCTGCGGTCGCCAGGCTGATCGCGCCTGAAGCGCCGGACGTGACCACCGCACCTTCGCAGCGCAGCCGTTGTGCAAGGTACTCGCCGGCCTTCGTCTGCAGGTCATGCAGGCGCACCGGGTGCAATGCCGCCTTCTGCACAGCCGCAAGCACTTCCGGCGGCATGCAGGCTGCGGTCAGTGTTGTGTAGGTACCTGCCGCGTTGATGATCTTTGGGACACCGAGCTTTGCATAGTAATCTTCGCCGTCAGGGGTGGTCGCCGCTGGTTTGGCAGCGTCGGCCCCTGCGTGCAGCGACCGTGAACCGAGCGCAGGGGCGACCAGCCCGGCTAAGCGCACGAAGCTGCGGCGAGAGAACAGCGTTTTCAGCGATGCGTTCGAGGCGTCCACGTGATCTGCTCTCCGCGGCACCCGACGGCGCCAGTCATGCGTGCCCTGCTAAATGCGGCCGAACTGCTTGACCGCCTCCACGATGGAGTGGAACTTTTCGATGTACGGGTACATGCTGTGCTCGCTGTTATCGAGCGCCTGTGCCTTGACGAGGATCTCTGCTGCGCGCGTGCGCGGAACGACGACAACGCCATCCTGGTCAGCCACAATGATGTCGTTCGCAGCCACTGACGTTCCGCCGACCTCAAGGGTCGAGTTCATGCCACCGAAACGGTAGTGTCCGACTGAAGTGGATGGCACCGATCCGGTCGAATACACAGGAAAGCCGATGCGCTTTAACTGCGGCAGATCACGCACACCGCCATCGACAACTGCACCGACAAAGCCTCGTGCAAACATCGCGGTACCCATCAAGCCGCCCATGCCCGCGATGTCAGCCCCGTCTTCAACCTTCATCACGTACACCGAGCCGGGACCGCCGCTGTCGATGGCAGACAACATGCCGCTCAGCGCATTGGGATCGGTATTCTCTTCTTTTTTGAGCAGCACCGTCAGCGCGGTACCGGCAAATTTGGTAGGAAAGACTGGCTGCATGGTGTGGGACATGTAGTGCTTCTGGTGCAGAACCTGCTCTTCAGCATCGGACACAGAAGCGGCCTCAACGTGGCGATACGCCTCCAGCATCGCCGCTGGATTCTTCTCGTAGTCGGCCTGCGTCATCGGGGTGTCCGCATGCATCTGCAACGCCGCAAACCCGGCACCAGCCAGCACCGCCAACCCAACGCAAACCGCGCTCAAACGACTACCAGAACGGAAACGGGAGAACACCAGACGATACCTCAGACCTTTGTAGCGAGCATCCTAACGCGACTACGAGCAGGTTCGCCACAGCCATATGTACTAGGTGGCTGTGGCGACCTCGTTAGAAGTTGATCTTGCCTGCCACCTGGAGAACGCGAGCTCCGGTGGAGGTGTAGGTGGTGTTCGCGCCGGTGATGTAGCCGAACGAGCTGCCACCGAACGTCAGGTTGGGGTTACCCGGGTTCGGGTGGTTGAAGACGTTGAAGGCTTCACCGCGGAGCTGCAATGCGACACTCTCCCACACTGCGAAGTTCTTGAACAGTGAGAAGTTGGTGTTGGCCGAGCCGGGCCCAATGAAGTCGTCGCGGTGAGAGTTGCCGAATGTTCCTGCGACGGGGTTAGCGTAGGCAGTCGCGTCGACGCAGCTGTTAGACGTTCCGCCGCCGGCACCATCAACCGTGGCTCGACTGCATGTGGAACGACCCGGATGGACGAAGTTTGGACGCTGAGCTCCACCAACGCCACCGACATTGGCAAAGTTGGAGTTCAGGCTGACGTTGAGCGGCGTACCGGAGCGGATGTCGACGATGGCGTTGGTCTGCCATCCACCGAGGGCTTCGCGGAGGGCAAAGTTCTGATGAGCAAGCATCGGCAACTGGTAGGTGACGGTTCCAACAAAGCGGTTGCGAAGGTCGTAGCTGGAGTTGCCGTAGTCGAGTTTGAGGTGACCCTGCCACATGGCCGAACCGCCATCGTTGGAGCTGTCAGAGGTGTCCAGGGCGTGCGCCCAGGTGTAGCTCAGGTTTGCGCTCAGACCGTGAGTGGTTCGCTGCCGCAGAACCACAGTCAGGCCGTGGTAGGTTGCGATGCCGTTGTTCTCGATCTCACGAATCTGACCGATGCCATATTGCGGGTACAGCGGGCGACGCATCTGGCTTGCGACAGTCTGCGTGAAGGCCGTTGCGGAAGGCGCCGGCTGATTGGGATAGTAGCTTTCGTCGAGATTGACGGTGTGGGAGCCGAGGTACTGGAACTCGAGACCCGCGTTTCTCCAAAGCTCCTGGCCCAGGTCGGCGTTCCACTGGTACATCCGGCCTGACGGGAGGTAGTAGTTCGGCGTCACGTTTGCGTAAGGATTGGCGGCGGGTCCGGGCCATGCCGTTGCAGACGGAATGTTTGGACTCGCGAGCGTAAAGCTGGGTGTGGTGCCAAAACCCGCCGACGGAGTCACAACTGCCGAATACGGATAGTTGGTCGTCATCAACGTGTACGAGTTCAACTGGTTGGCGTTGTAGTAGATGCCACCGCCGCCGCGGATCACTGTCTTATCCGTAACGCGGTACGAGAAGCCGAGCCGCGGGCTGATGTTGTCATGCGTAGGACCGGTGAACTTGAACCCTGGGTACTTCATCGCGTTCAGAGGCGTTGTGCCGCCAATCGCGGGCAACAGCGTGGTGAGCGTGGGATCCATGATGCGGCCAACGCCATTAAGACTGTAGGCAACCTGAGGCAACTCATAACGCAAACCGTACTGCACGGTCAGCTTCTGGCTAACGTTCCAGTTGTCTTGCACAAAGAAGCCGTCGCGCCACTGACCGACAGATCCCTTCACCTGGAAATATGGCGAGTTGTAACCAGACGGCGAACCACCGATGAAGGCTGCGGCGCCGTCACCCGCGCCGGAAGTGGCGCCATTCAGTGTGCCGTCAAACGTGAAGGAACCACGAGCGGTATTCGCGGCCGCTCGACCAAGGGTGAATTTGCGGAAACTTACGCCGGCGGCAAAAGTGTGCCGGTTGAGCGTGTAGCTGATCTGGTCATAAAGAGTAAGAGTCCGGTCATCCTGGAACCAGTTTGTGCCGCTCTGCGAAATACCCTGGTAGCCGCTGATGGACATGTCGACCAGGCCCGGGTTGCCGCTGTCAACGTCAGCCGTGAACCCGGGAATACCGAGC
Organism: Terriglobus sp.; assembly: GCA_965199365.1. Taxonomy (GTDB): domain Bacteria; phylum Acidobacteriota; class Terriglobia; order Terriglobales; family Acidobacteriaceae; genus Terriglobus. The sequence continues at coordinate 741,305 of CBDARC010000001.1, forward strand.
ATCGACCCCGCAGTGGTTTGCCCGGTCTGGTACTGCTGGTTAACAATTTGCGTGGACAGAGTGTTGAACCCGAGCCGCAGATCGTTCACAAGCTTGGGCGTAAGGATGGAGGTAACACCCACGGCACCGTTGCGTCCACGCGACGTGGTGTATGCGGTGTTCGCAAGGTTGATCGACTGACTGTAGTTATTTACATTCTGAAAATCGTAGCGAGCGAAGACACGCAGCTTGTCGCTGAAGTTGTAATCCACGCGATCCAATGAAGAATCTTCGTTGATCGCAGTGGGCAAATTGCCCTGCCAATTGTTGGTGATACCCGAAGTGGTTGGGGTCGCCAGGAAAGTCAGTATCTTCGCCGCGATTGGATCGATAGGAATAATGTTTCCAACGTACTGTGCGGCGGGGCAGGCATAGTTCGGAGCAGAGCAGACCGTAAATCGGGTGTTGGGGTTGTAGAAGGTCTTGGTGGTCAGCTCGCTGAAATTGCCTTGCCGCATAAGGTTCGTGAGCACAGTACCGGTCGTGTAAGTGGCACCGTGCTGGCGCAGACCCTCATACGACGCGATGAAGAACGCTTTGTCTCTCCAGATGGGACCGCCAAGAACGCCGCCGAACAGGTTGTAGCGGAGTTCCGACTTGGCCGAGGTCTTCGACTGTAGCCAGCTGCGGGCATTGAATCCATCGTTCTGGATGTAATCGTAGGCGGTGCCGTGGAAACTGTTCGTTCCGGTGCGCGAAACAAGATTGATGTGAACGCCGAGATAGTCACCGTACTGTGCTGTGTAGTTGCCGTTTTGCGTCTGCACCGAATCAAGAGCATCGGGGTTGGGCGCAATGAAAGCGGTCGTGATCAGGTTGTTCATGATCGAGATGCCGTCGAGCGAGATGCTGTTGTTGATATTTCGCGTACCAGAACCGCTGGCGCGATTGCCCGGAGGGTTGCCGGTCAGCGCGGTTCCGTTCACCTGGATGTTCGAACTGGTAGCCGCGAGGTCGATGGCGTGACGGCCGTTGAGCGGCAGATCGTGCACGCGTTCGGCGTTGATCGTCTCGCCCAGAACGGCATCGTCAGTCGACAATGGCGGGTTATCCGCAGTGACGGTCAACTGGGTGGCTTCAGAACCTACCTTCAGCACCGCATCTGTACGGACGGCAAGGTTGATCGTGACGATGACACCCTTAGTAAGTGTCGTGTCGAAGCCGGGTGCCTGGACCTTGATGTCATAGGTGCCGGGGAGGATATACGGAATCTGGTAATACCCTTCGGGATTGGTTGTGCCGGTGTACTCGACCTTGGTGTCGACGTTTGTACCCGTGACCTTGGCTCCAACGACGACACCGCCTGAGGCGTCGGTGACTGTTCCAACCAGTGATGTATTGTTGGCGACCTGTCCGTGCGCTGCGATCGCGCCGATCGTGACGACGCTTAAAACCAGAACTCTTCTGAACATTGGAGCCTCCGTGAGTACAGCGCCGCCCTTGCGGCTGGTGCAGCAAATAGAAGCTGGCTCACCTTGCGGGGAGCGCAACCCAAGTTTTACCTGTTATGAAAATAATTGAAACACAATTGTGACATATCTCAAGGGATTTACTAGGCCATGTGGCCTATTCAGTCTCAGTCGAAATGCACCAGGCCGCGCTGCAATGCATAGATGGTCGCCTGGGTGCGGTCACGAACACCCATCTTCTCCAGCATCGACGACACATGGATGCGCACAGTCTTCTCAGCAATGCCGAGTTCCTCGGCTATCTCACGGTTAGAACGACCCTGGGTAATGCACAGCAGCACTTCGCGCTCGCGCGGCGTCAACTCTACCGCCGGCATGCGCTCTGCCAGCCGATCGAGCGCCACACGCGGCAAGTACCGCAAATATCGATAGACGCTCTGGATCGCGTTGATGACCTCTTCGCCGCTTGCATCCTTTGTCAGGTAGGCCATGGCTCCGGCCTGCAGCGCACGGTAGATATCCTCTGAGCCCTGGTAGTTCGACAGCACCACGATTCGGCCTGGCTGCCGTTCCTTGCGCAGGGTCGCGATCACCTCGAAGCCGCTGACGCGCGGCAGTCGCAGATCGAGGACCACAACATCTGGCAGCAGTTGACGATACGCGATAATGCCCTGCTCGCCATCGGCCGCTTCTCCAACAACGCTGATCTGCGGATGCCCGCCGAGCACGGAGTGCAACGCCATGCGCGCGAGGAAGTGGTCCTCGATCAAGAGAACGCGTATCTGTTTCATCCTCGTCGCTCCAGGCCGTTGGATCTGACTTATGTCATCCATCTCACACCCCAATCCATCGAACGATGTGGTGTTGCTGCGTGGTGGGCTGATGGATTCGGTGAAAACTCACGGTTACGGTCACCTCCGTGCCGCTGCCGGCCGAGGTGGAGAGGTTCAGCACACCACCCAGCTTACGGGCGCGCTCTTCCATGACGGGGATGCCGAAGTGCCCGGCACGAACGGAGCGATCGGTCAGAATGAAACCGCAGCCGTCATCGCGAACGGTCAGTCTCAGCAATTCATCCTCGTACGAAAGCCTGATGAGGATGCTTGACGGCTCCGCGTGACGAATGGCGTTGGTCACCGCCTCCTGGCCGATGCAGACAAGGTGATGCACTGCGCCGGGTGAGATGGGGATCTCCTTGCCTTGCACGTCCAGCGTCGTGACGGGGCTGTCGCGTTCGCGATACGTGCTGGTCGCGTTGGACAGCGCGAGTGAAAGACTGTTTGTGATCTCGTCTGAGTCGCGCAGGTCCCAGATGATCCGGCGCGCCTCAGCCTGGCAGTGAGCAACCATGCTGCGAGCCAGTTCGCAGGATTGTGCCGCCGGCTGCTGGTTGGCGGCACCGTCCCGAAAGAGCTTTGCCGTCGCCTCAAGCTGCCACGAAATAGCCGCAAATCCGGCCATCAGCGTGTCATGGCATTCACTCGCAATACGATTCCTCTCCTGCAGCACCATCCCCATCTGGCCCTTCAACAGTTGGTCGCGCTGTTTCAGGACCTGCACCGATAGCGCCAGCAGGACGATGCCGACGAGCACGTACGCGTACCAGGTCTGGTAGAAGAAGGGCTGCTGCTTGATCAGCAGTTCGGCCTGCGCCCCTGACCACGGCTGACCTGCAGTACGTGCCTGCACGCGGAAGCGATAGTCGCCAGGCGGCAGATGCCGGTAGTGAGCGAGGCGCTCGCGCGTGACCGTCCAGTCGTTGTCGTAGGTGTCCAATCGGTACCGAAACTCCGTGTGGCTCTCATCGGTGCCTGGTTTCGCGTCGAAGAAGAGGATAATCTCCGGATGTCCCGGGTCCAGCGAGACTCGCTCACCGTGCGAAAGCTTCGACTGGTTAAGCTCATTCTTGAACGACCAGCCGAGCAGGTAAGCTTTTGGCATGGTGCCAGTGAAGGGAGCAGGTGCTGCCTGAGGCCGGTCTGGTGCGTTGATCGCTGCCGAGGAGTCGTTGACGGGGGCCACCTGTCCCCAGGCCGCAGACGTGAAGATTGTGCCAAGCAGCACAAGCAGCAGCCGACAGCTCCTGGACAAGAATGACATTTCCTCTAAGGCATCACACTTTCCTGTTCCGGGGCAAGTCCCGGCAGCGGACTTGCTTGGAGTCCGTCGTCCTCCAGGGCGTGTTCGGGGTGCACCACCAGCCAGCAAAGAGAGCCGATGATGGCCATGGCGGCTGCCACTGCAAACGACGCAGTCCAGCCATAACGTTGCGCAATCCACGGCGTCAATGAAGCGGTGAGGGCTCCGCCAATCTGGCCGCCCATATTGACCAGCGACGAGAAAACGCCCGAACTGCGTCCAGCAATATCAACCGAAACCGACCAGAAGGTACTCTGCGAAACATACAGCGCACCCGCGCCGCCGGCCAGGATCAACCCTGCGAGCGTTGGGCTCTTGACCTGCGAACCAAGTACAAGAAAAGCCGCAGTCGCCGCAAGCGAGACCGACGCCAGATAGCAACGGCCCACGCGCAGTCCGTACTGCTTTGTCAGCCGGTCAGACAGCCATCCACCCACCAGGCTGAACACCGTCATACAGAGGAACGGCAGCATGGCAAAGCGTGCGCTGGCCTTCATATTGAAGCCCCGCACCTGCGCCATGTAAAGGAAGAACCAGCTGAAGAAAACCCACGCAATGTAGCCGAAGCTGAAGTATCCGGCCATCAACGCGGCCAGATCCCTGCGTGAGAAAATCGCGCGCCACGAAATCGGGTCGGTCTTGGAGTTGCGCCCGGCGATGTTCGTGCGGAGTGCGTACCCGACGCCGTCGTGGATCTCGTTGAGCTCCGCCCTCGACACACCGGGATGATCCTCTGGCACATCACGCGCAAAGACCCACCAGACTGCTCCGGCAATCAGACCAACGACCGTGCTGAACCAGAAGGCGGACCGCCATCCATGCGCGACGATTAACCACGTCAACAGCGGCGGCGTCAGACCGCTGCCCGCTCCTACCCCGGCAAAGATGAGGCCGTTGACAAAGCCGCGCTCACCCTGCGGGATCCATCTTGCCACGAATTGGTTTGCCGCTGGATAGATAACCGCTTCGCCGGCCCCCAGCAGAAAGCGTATGCCGATCAGCAACACCACCGCATGTGCCATGGTGGATGGCAGGATAGCCGTCATCGCGGTGGCCGCTCCCCACCAGATGACACCCAGCGACAGCACGCGACGGGGCCCGAAACGAGCAGCAAGCACCCCGGCGGGCAATTGGAACCCTGCATAGCCAATCAGGAAAGCAGAAAAGATCCAACCAAGCCGCTGGTTGCTCAGCCCGTATTCGCCGGCGATCTGCAGCCCGGCGATGGAGATGTTCGTCCGATCCAGGAATGCAACGCCGCTGATGACGAATAACCAGAAAGCTAAGAAGAAACGGACCCGGCTACTACGCTCGACAGGCATCGCCGTCTCCTGGACGCGGCCGAAGCCGGTAGATTGATGTGGCACTGAGAACTGTATCTGAGCTTCTGTTCCGATGCACTTACTGGCTAGGCCATTTGCAATAGGCCACCTGTGAAAGCATATGTTGTGGTTCTAATGAACGGTGTCTGCCGCCGCAGTGCAGCTCGCCAAACCGCCTCTTGAGGAGCGCTATGATCTCTCGCCGTAACTTTCTTTCCCTGACAGCTGCGTTGCCCTTCGCGTCCAGTGAAATCCTGTCTGCAGCAACGGCTCCAGCGCCCGCCCGTATCTATATCGGTACCGGCAATCGCGGCTCAGGCCAGGGCATCATGACCGCAGGATGGAATCCTCAGACCGGCGAAATCGGCAGGGTGACGCTTGCGGCCGAGGTTGTGAGCCCCTCATTCCTTGCGACCTTTCGCAGACCCGGCGGCGAAAGGCTTCTTTATTGCGTCAGCGAGGTGTCAGGAAATGACGCAAAGGTAAGCGCGTACACGACACAGGCAGGCACAGGCGAGTTGAAGCTGCTGAACCGTGTACCGTCCGGCGGCAGCGGACCGACACACCTGTCTCTCTCGCCCGACGGGCGCACGGTGCTCGTAGCCAACTACGGCAGCGGCAGCGCGAGTTCGTTCCTTGTGAAGCCCGACGGCTCCCTGTCAGAGCTGGTGTCGCACTTCCAGTTCTCAGGCTCCGGGCCATACAAGGGCCGCCAGGAGGGCCCGCACACCCACTCGGCTGTCACCTCGCCAGACGGGCATTTTGCCCTTGTAAACGACCTTGGACTGGATCGAATTATGATCTTTCACCTGAACTCCGCTACAGCGGAGATGATGCCGAATGATCCGCCATACTGGTCAGCCAAGCCGGGCAGCGGCCCGCGACACATGGCTTGGAACCCGAACGGACGATTCGTTTACTGCTCCAACGAACTCGATTCAACCGTCGATACGCTGGCCTGGAGCGAAAGCCCGGCGGGGTTGAAGTCGCTGCAGCATATTTCCAGCCTGTCTGATGGCTTTGTTCCGAACACCGCGTTTGTCGGTGAGATCGTCGCATCCGCGGACGGACGCAATGTGTACGCAGGCAATCGCGTTGCGGACGACACGATCGCCGTCTTCGACATCGATCGTCAAAGCGGCATGCTGACCCAGGCGCAGCTCGCTCCCAGTGGAGGTAAAAACAGCCGGCACATTGCGCTCGATCCTGCTGGCAAATGGATGGTAGTTTCTCACCAGGACAGCAACGACCTATCCGTGCTTGCGCGCGATACCCGCACAGGGAGACTCTCCGAAGCGAAGCGCAGTTATCCCGTCACCAAACCAATGTGCGTCGTCTTCGTCTAGTCAACACCGGCCGGTGTACAGGTCATTTGTCCGATGGCATTGTTCAGCCCGGGCTCAACAATGGGCCTTTACAGCAGCCACGTTCTTTTCAAGTTTTGGGACCCACATGATCACGACGGTCAATCGAGACGATTCCAACTACACGGCCCTGCGCCGAGGCAGGAATGCGCGCTTCCCACACGCGGACACAGATGCCGTCGCCCGCATCGAGATCTGCGAAACCGCCGATGACGCTGCAAATTCGTTGCAGCGCGCCATTAGCGCCGGTGTTCGACCCACGGTGCGCTCGGGCGGCCATTGCTATGAAGACTTCGTCGTCAACAATCCCGGCGGCGTTCTGATTGACGTTGGCAAGCTGAAGACAGTATCTGCGGCACCTGGCGGCGGGCATCAAATTGGTCCCGGTGCGGTCCTCGGCGAGATTTATACGGCGCTCTTCGAACAGGCACAGGTAAATCTGCCCCTGGGCAGTTGCTATACCGTCGGCGCGGGTGGACACCTGTCAGGGGGTGGATACGGCTTGCTGACGCGGCAGCAGGGTCTAAGTATCGACATGCTGGTGGGCGTCGACATCCTCACCGTGCAGCACAACGGCAAGGTCGCGCTCCTGCACGCCGATCGCAATCACAATGCCGATCTGTTCCGTGCGTTGCGGGGCGGTGGCGGCGCCAACTTCGGTGTCATAACCAACTTCTACGTCGATCATCTGCCTGCGGCACCCAAGCAGATCAGCAGTGCGGGCGTCTCATTTCCGTGGGACACCATGACTGAAGAGAAGTTCATCCAGATTGCGCAGACCTACGGTGACTATTTTTCCACGCGCGGACGCGAGCCGGATACATGGCCTATGTTTAACGCCATGGGTCTGAGCCATCGCGTGCCCAATGGCCGCATCAACGTGGGCGCCACGTGGCATGACATGGATGGCAAGAACGACCTGACGGTGCCGACGGAATTCCTTGACCGCTTCATGAAATGCGACAGTCAGGTCGCTGAGTTGAAGGACCCGCAGGTCAGCGCGCATGGAGCCCCGGGCGGACGTTTTCAGGCTGCGCCGTGTGTCGAAGGCAAGCACCGTTTCAACACGCAACCTTGGCTGGAAGCTACGGTAGGCCGAGGGGGGAGTGGCGGCGCGGGCGGCTACGGCAACACTCGGGGTAAATACAAGTCCTGCTATATGAAGCAAAACTTCACTACGGAAGAACTCAAGCGCATGTACGCATGGCTTACACGGGATATTCCTAACGTAAATACCGCTTGTGTGATTGCAGTAGATTCGTACGGAGGCGCCGCGAACAAACCGCATCTGGCACATGAAACTGCCGTGCCGCAGCGCAGCTCCGTGATGAAGCTGCAATACCAGATGTACTGGCAGAATCCCGATGAAGACGAAGCCCGACTGAAATATTTCGACGAGATGTACACGGATATCTACTCCGCCAACGTTCACGGCAAGTACGCTGGCACGCCATTTCATGGTGAATATTACGAAGGTTGTTATATCAACTACCCTGACGAGAACATGACCCGCTACGATTTCTGGCCTGAGCTGTATTACGGCACGGGCGGCCTGTACCCGTTTCTGCAGAAGGTCAAGAAGAAATATGACCCGAATAACATCTTCCATAACAGCATGACTATTCGTAGTTAGTCCTTCGTAGTTAGTCCTATGTTAGGAGGCAATGATGACGGAGCACTCGGAAAAGTGGACACGCCGGCAGTTCTCTCAAGTATTCGCCGCGGCTTCGGCTTCGACGCTGCTAATGCGCAAAGCGTCTGCGTCGCTGCCTGCTCGACGCGACGGCTTTGCATTTATCCACTCTTCTGGAACAGACCCTGCGGACGGCATGATTCGCGTTTACCGGGTGACTGGCGATGACTGGCAAGAAGTTCATGCGGTCAGCTCGATTTCGCCGGCCCACATGATCATGCACCCGACCACCTCGGTGATGTACGCGATACACAACGTTGCTGAATGGGACCTTCGCCCCCGCGGAGCCGTCAGCGCGTACCGATTCGACAGCGCGAAAGGCCAGCTTAGGCACGTAGGATCGCAGCCGCTGTCTCTCTCTGCGACGAATCCGCGGTCTGCTGTTGTGACCGCGGATGGGCATACTCTCTTTGTTGCTGCGGAATCGGGTGGTATCTACAACGCGCTGCCGATCGCGGCCGACGGAACCTTACAGCCGGTATCGGCCATTCGCAAGGAGTTCGGGCTTCAGGACGGCGGCGTTGCCAAAACAGCCGCGCCCCGGCAGGTAGAGCTGCATGCCGACGGCGGCATCTACGCCGCTGATCCTGGACAGGAGACTGTCTCTCGTTTCATCGTGAGCCGTAGCGAGATCACGCTGCAGCATCGTACCCGCGTTCATGCAGGAGCCGGAGCAGCCCAGATTGCTCTCTCGAAGTTCGGCCAGCTCTATTCCATGCGCGCTGGTGGTGGGCTTGTCCATGTTCAAAACGTGACGGAACAAGGCATGTCGCATTCACCGCAGATCTGCTCCGAAGCCGGGAACACCCGATCGATGCAGATGCATCCGGACGGCCAATTATTGGCTGTCTCCTCCGACGACTCCCTGAAGATCCTGCGGGTGCTTTCGCGCAGCGGGTATCTCCACGTGCAAGAAGACGTGCGGCAAGCACCGCTTCAGCACCTTCGTTTCAACGCGTCTGGCACCCAACTGGTGGGCATTGAGGTTGCATCGGGCAAAGTCATTGCGTATGCGATCGACCCCGGCTCGGGCAAGCTGAGTTCGCCTCGCGTGGTTGCGCAGGCGCATCCATCCAGTAGTCTGCTGTTTCACCAGGCCTGATCTAAAGCTCTACCCTCGCCTCGGAGGCGCGCTTGACCCTGCAGCAAGCAGTACAACGACTCTGCCTGATGCCGGCGCTGCTCGCTGCCGGACGGGTCACACACGCACAGGATGTTCGCACGCCGACACCAGCTAATTGCGATGATCTGCCGCATGCTGACCATCCGAAGGCCCTCATCGCGAATGGATCGATGAAGGCGGTGGTCTTTCTGCCGGATGCGCAGAACGGCTACTATCGCGGCCCACGGTTCGACTGGTCCGGCGTGGTCGGCTGCGCCTCGCTCAACGGGCACACCTTCTTTGGCGAGTGGTTCAATCGGTACGATCCAGTCAGCAACGATGCAATCACTGGACCGGCTGAAGAATTCCGCCATCCGACGAGCGAACTTGGCTATGACGATGCCGCCCCGGGCGACTCCTTCGTGAAGATTGGGGTCGGCGTGCTGCAGCGCATCGATACAAAGCCGTACAGCTTCGGCGGGGCGTACCCAATTGTCGATCACGGCACCTGGACGGTTAAGAAGAGCAAGCGCTCCATCACCTTTCGTCAGGTGCTGCAAAGCCGGATCGGCTACAGCTACGTGTACGAGAAAACGCTCTCGTTGGACAAGCAGACCAACGTGCTCACGTTGACCCACACGTTGCGCAACACTGGGGCGAAACCGCTGGACACCGCTGTATACAACCATGACTTCTTCATGGTCGACCACCAGCCCATCGGCCCCGGCACCGAAGTGCGGCTGCCATTTGTGCCAGCCATGGATCACCCGCTGCCCGCGACCGCGAGTCTCGAAGATAAGACGGTGAAGATCACTGCACCGATGGAGCCGCGGCACGGCATCGGTGCATATGTAACTGGCTTCTCATCGTCACCAGCTGACTTTGATTTCACATTTCAGGACACAACCCGCGGCGTGGGAGTGGAAGAAACCGCCGACTCACCAATGGTGAAGATGTACCTGTGGGGCACGCCGAAGACGCTCTGCCCGGAGGGTTACATCGGCATCCACGTCGCACCGGGCCAGAGCCAGTCCTGGGCCCTCCATTACCGATTCTTTACTAAGTAGCAAGCCCGGCGAAGACCTCAGTTTCCGTCTGAGATCGCCAGCAACGAAAGGCCCGGCAGTTTGCCGGGCCTTTGTTGTGAGTCGGGCGTTGGTTAGAACACGTACTTCGCCGAAAGCTGCAGCTGACGGTTCTGCGAGCGCGAAGAGGTGATCTGACCGAACGTTGCTGACTGCGTGTTGTTCGTTGGGTTACCCAGGGAGGTGATGTTGAAGACGTTCGCCGCGTCTGCACGGAAGCTGATGTGCTGGCCTTCCACGATGGCGAAGTCCTTGTACACAGAAGCATCTGCAGCCTGGTAACCGGGAGCACGTTCCGAATCAACGCTGGCGTTACCGAACGTGCCGGCGGCTGGCTGAGCGTACGCGCACGTTCCAATATGCACATCGGTGGGCGAAGTGCACGGAGCCGCTGACGGATCCGATCCGAACCAATCGAGGGCTGTCCGGTTCACGTGGTGCATGGGCCGGAGATAGTTAGCGCGCTCGGAGTTGTTGTTCGTGTCGCTGACGTTCGTTGCACTCATGTTGACGGGAAAGCCGGTGTATACGATGGCCGACATGGCCACGTGCCAACCGCCGACCGCTTCATCCAGCGCACGGTTCATATTGCCACCGAACATCTGGCCGCGGCCTACGGGCAGACCGTAGTTCAAGTGCCCGTTCAGAGCATGACGAACGTCCTGCGCTGTGGGACCGTACTCTGCATGGTTGTTGTAATAGTTCTGCGCGTAGGCGGACTGGCCGTTGATGCCCTGCGCACCGAAGAAGCCGGTGCTGTTGGTCATTGCCTTGGCCCAGGTGTAGTTCGCCGTGAGTTCCAGGCCCTTGCTCAGGCGCTGGCGGAAGGTGGCCTGAAGGCTGTTGTAGTTCTCCATCGCGTTTGAGTTCGTGAAGACCACCGAGCCGCTTTGTCCTACCAAGTTTGCATAGGGCGCCGGGCAGGCTGCAGCAGTGGCCGCATTGAGGTTAGGGGCCGTTGGCACACCATTAATCAGGCAGGGCGTGGCAAGTGCGTTACCCGCACCTGCAGTCACGAGGTGCTGTCCGGTTTCACCCAGGTAGCCGACCGTCAGCGAAGCCGTGTGGCTCACCTGGTACTCGGCCGTTAGATTAAACTCCTGCAGGAACATCGGCTTGATGTGCATGTCCCATGCACGAATGGTAGTGGTGCAAGGCGTCGTGCTGGTGACGATGTTGCACGATGTGTTCGGCGTTCCGAAACCCTGCGACGTCGTAAACGGAGCACCGGCGCTGGTGGCCGACGGAGTCGCTGCGGTGGCGGTGAAGCCATTCTGGAAGGGGTAGTTGAAGTTCAGACGGAGGTTAGCGCCTGTACCTTCGAAGTAAGTCGTGATGCCGTAGCCACCCCGCAGAACTGCCTTCGGCGTCGGATTCCAGGCGAAACCCAGCCGCGGCATGAAGTTGGTCCAGACGCCGTTGAAGAGCGCGCGGCTGTTGCCGTTCTGACCCGCCAACACGACTGTCTTGGTCGCCACGTTGATGTTTGCCTGTTTGTTGTTCACTTCGTAGATCGGCTCATCGTATTCCCAACGCATGCCCAGGTTCACCGTCAGAGCGGGCGAAACTTTCCAGTCATCCTGCACGAAGGCCGAGTTGCGGAACTGACGCTGTCCGGCCAGGCCCGTCACGCCACCAACAGCGCGGGTGGTGATCCGGTTGAGGTCGAAATCTGCAAGGGAGAACCCGCCCAAAGTGCCTGACTGAGCGGTGAACTGACCGCTGTAATCGAAATGACCAAGAGCGCCATCGTTACCAGGGTAGAAGGTGTTCTGCTGGTAGCGCAGAATCTGGACGCCAGCTTTGACCGTGTGCCGATCCAACTGGTAGGTGAGTGTGTCGATATAGCTGAACGTGTTATCGAAATAGTTGGTGCCGGTCGATGAGTTGCCAAGTGTCGAAAGGCCGCCGGTGTTATTGCCGGTGAACGTCTGTGCGACAAAGCCGGCCTGCTGCTGCGTGATGCCGGTTAGACCGATTACAGAATCTCCATTCAGACCAAACGCACCAGTCGTATCCAACGTATTCGCGCCAAGTGCTACCACACGCGAGAAGCCGATGTTGAGGTCGTTGATCAGGCGCGGCGTGAATGTATGAACGTAATCAAACGAAGCGGTCTGAAAGGGCAGGGAGTTCGTACCTGGGAAGCTCAGGGCCAACACGGGCGTGGAGAAATCACCGGCAAGCGCGTGCGAGTAGCTGGCAGAGAAGGTGTCACGCTGTGACAGGTTGTAGTTAACCTTAACATCGAACTGGTTGTCGAACCGGTTCTGCTTGGTGGGCGCCTGGTAGTTGTTCTGCGTCGCCGTGTTAGCAGTCGGTGTGTGGTTCGGCAGCGGATAGTACTGGGGATGGGAGAAGAGGTACTGTGCCACCGGGTTTGTTGGCGCGCCAACATAGTTGTTCATGTAGGCTGGTTGCCCAGGAGCCTGTGTGTTGTATAGCTGGATCGTCTTCGTGCCCATGATCGCGGGGTTCAGCAATTCGCTGAAATCGCCCGTGCGCATCAAGGGCGTTGCGACAGACGCGAGCGCGGTGCCGGCCGAGTGGTATCGTCTGCCCTCGTAGTCTACGAAGAAAAACAGCTTGTCCTTGATGATGGGGCCGCCGAAGGTGCCGCCGAAGAAGGTCTGTGTGTACGGCGTCTTCGCGACAAAAGACGCTGCTGTCGCAAAGTGCTTGTTCGCGTAGGTGTTTGCGTCCATGTTGTAGTTGGACAGGTACATGTACGCGCTGCCGTGAAAGCTGTTCGTGCCGCTCTTCAAAATGGTCTGTACATCGCCACCGCCCACATTGCCGAACTCGGCGTTCGCGTTGGCCGAGATCACACGCACCTGGCCGATCGCCTCGCGGCTGACGTTATAACCGAGCTGGTTGTTGATCGTCTCGTTGATCTCGACGCCTTCCAGCTGGAAATTGTTCGCTTCCTGCCGGTTACCATTCTGCGAAGCCAGCGTGCCGTTACCGTTGCGCTCAATGACAGCCGAACTGCCGGTGTAAGAGCCGGGTGTGGCAGTCACGGCGCCGGGCACGAAAAGCGTCAACGTTGTGTAGTTGTTACCGACAAGGGGGAAGTTCTGGATCGCGTTGGTGTCGAGGGTGGCGCCCAACGTCGGATTCTCAGTGTTCAACAGCGGGGCGACTTCACCGGTTACCTGAACATTCGTGGTCCCACCTTCAACGCCGAGCTTCGAATCGACCTTCGCTTCCTGTCCGGTCTCGAGCGTGAACGGTCCAAGCGTCTGCGTGGTAAAACCGGAGGACTCGATGGTGACCTTGTACTGGCCGATCTGCAGGTTACGAATGACGTACACGCCGTCTTTCGTCGTAATGGTTGATGTCGCAACGTTTGTCGAGGTGTTGGTCGCGGTGACTTTCGCGTTCGGGATGACAGCGCCTGCAGCGTCAGTCACGGTACCGTTCACACCGGCGCTGATGGTCTGCGCGTAAGTGAATGAACCGGTACAGCAAACGGCCAGCGATCCTGCCAGAAGAATGTGACTATGCTTCATTGGCTTCTCCTAAAGGTTTCAAAACGACCGTTTGCTCGAGCACACAGAGCGACTACGATCGGGTCTTGTAGATGTGATTTGTCGCAACTGTAACCTGTTTGTCGTTTCCAAACAAGAGTGAAGTAGGGCGCCTGTCGTATTCGTGCCTTCTAGTCAGCGGTTCCGATGCCGAGTTTCCCTGCCAAGTCGATGGATCACAACCTCTGTCGCGGTAGCATCAGCGTTATGCCACGTCTTTCCCAGCGAGCTGTTTCTGTCGTCATCGCGCTGATTTGCTGCTGCGCGTCCGGTTCTGCGCAAAGCGCTCAGCCAGTGGGCAACAAGCCGGAGCGGCTGGAGTGGTTTCGCGATCAGGGTCTCGGACTTTTTATCCACTGGAGCGCGGACTCCCAGCTCGGCACAATCATCAGCCATTCGCTTGCCGGGGCCAGCGGCGAATACATCGATCGCTACTACCGCGATCTGCCGAAGACCTTCGATCCAACCCATCTTGATCCGGACGCACTAGCGCGGCTGGCATCGCTCTCGGGTTTTCGCTACATGGTCTTCACCACCAAGCATCACAGCGGCTTCGCCATGTGGGACACGAAGACCGTGCCCTTCAGCATCGCTCATACGCCGTATGAGAAAGACATCACGCAACAGCTGTTCCAGGCATTTCGCGCCCAGGGCCTGGCCGCAGGCGTGTATTTCTCACCCGATGATTTCTTGTGGCTGCACACACACGGCAAGGACATTCAGAGGCTGGTGCCAGGTGTGCAGCCCAGCGCCAATCCCGGCCTGCTTGCCCTTGACCAGGCGCAACTGACGGAGCTGATGAAAGGCTATGGCCCTGTGTCTGTCGTGTTCTTCGATGGCGAGGCAAAGGATCTCCGGGAGATCGCGTGGAAGCTGCAGCCAGACACGGTCGTGACCCGTGGCGCCATCGAGACGCCGGAGCAGAACGTGCCCGGCGCTCCCCTGCCTGGCGCATGGGAAGCCAACATGACGATCGGCAGCGCCTGGGGCTATCAGCCATCCGATGAGAAGTTCAAGTCGGTACAGGACCTGCTCCACATCCTGATTACGACCCGCGCACGTGGCGGCAACCTGCTGCTCAACATCGGTCTTGAACCTGATGGCTCGCTGCCGAAAGAGCAGGAGGAGCGCATACGCACACTGGGTTCGTGGATGTTCATCAACTCTGACGCGATCTATGCAACCCGTCCATGGGTGGTCACGAACGAAGGCGAGATCTGGTACACGCAGTCGAAAGATCGCCACACGCTGTTCGCGATCGTCGAAGGTGAACAAAACACAGTGAAGTGGAAGCGTGGTGATGCGCGAGAGTTCGTCCTGAAGACTGTCCGAGCCACGCCAAAGACCACCGTGGGCGTGCTGGGTCAAAGCGACAGGCTGGTGGAATACAGGCCCAATCTCGATCCTAAAAGCGCGTTTCATCAGGAGGCGGACGGTCTGCACGTGCGGGTTGTGCGCGCCCAACGGCTGCGCGACAGCGACAACTGGCCATACCCGTCCGTGATTCGCCTGACCGATGTGGAAGAGGCATTTACGCCGCCCGTCGTTCATACCCTGCCTGCAACGCGATCCGGTAACATCGTTACCCTGCACGGCGATTGGCAGGCAGCTCAGGAGACACCCGGCGCAACGTTCGGCTTTGATTACCGCATCATCACGGGCGAGGACACGCAGTCTCGGCTACATGGCTGGCAGCACCTGCCAACGCAGCCTTCCGCAAAGCCCGGCACTTACTCGGCTCGCTTTGAACCCGCGCGAGGAGAGCAGTACGAGGTCCGAGCGGTGCTGGTTCATCCGCTGCTTACGATCTACGGGGACGCTGTTCCTCTACAGTAGAACCCGTCGAAATCGCGAGAAGTAGGTCTTTCGCCTCAGGACAAACCTGACGTATTTCGTCAAACTAAGAGTCTTCAAACAAGGGAGTCTGTCATGAACTGGAACGCTGGCTGGAGCCGTCGCACCTTCCTCTCTGCACTTGCCGCAGTCACCGGCAACACGTTTACGCCGAAGATGCGGGGCGAGGGTTTTGCCGGCGGCAAAAGTTCCAAGACCCCATCCATGATCGACGGACACCCGATCGTGCCCATCACCACCGGCCTTGGCTCCACAGGCGATATTTATGCCGAGCTTGGCGTGACTCCGCTGTGCAACATCAATGGGACAGTCACTGTCATCGGCGGCTCTGTGATGAAGCCCGAAGTGATGGAACTGATCCGCCGTGGCAACGAACACTTTGTGCTGATCGACGAACTCGAAATGGCTGCCGGCAGGTTCATTGCGAAGCTCTGTAAGTCTCCCGCCGGCTACACCGGCCTGGTCACCGGCGGCGCGGCTGCCGCAATGGTGGTTGGCTACGCTGCGTTCATGACGGAAGACCTTGAAGATCGCCTGGTATCAGTACCTGACACCTCCAAGTTCCCGCGCAACGAAGTCATCATCCAGAAGTCGCATCGCTATGCCTTCGATCACCAAATTCGCCAGACCGGCGCAAAGCTGGTGGAAGTGGTCACGCGCGAGGAGATGATCGCAGCGATCAATCCCAAAACTGTCGCCATCCACTTCACCAACATCCTTTCCGACCACGGCAAGGTCAGCGGGCCGGAGACAGTCGAGATCGCCCGTGCGCACAACCTGTACACCTTTAATGACGCATCGGCCGATGTACCGCCCGTGTCGCGCCTGTGGGAGTACCCGGCGGTCGGCTTCGATCTCACCACCTTCTCCGGTGGCAAGGACATCTGCGGTCCGCAGGCTTCAGGCATCCTCATCGGCAAAGAAGAACTGATCCGCTGGTCGCTGCTGAACATGAGCCCGCAGGAAGATCGCATCGGCCGCTGCTGCAAGGTTGGTAAGGAGACGATCTTTGGCCTGCTGAAAGCGCTGGAGATCTTCGTACATCAGGACGAGGACGCCACGCTTCGTATGTACGACGAGCGCGCTTCGACCATCTCGCGCGCTGTTGCCAGGTTCGGCGTTACGGCCCTGCCCCGCCAGTACAATCCAGCGGCCCTCGGGAACGTGACGCCTACGTACTCATGGCACATCGATCCGGCCAAATCAAAACTGACGGCCCACGACGTTATGCAGGGTCTCGCGGACACGCGCCCGGTCGGCATTGGCAGCTTCGGCGCGGGAGCCTCCGGCATGCGCGGTCGACGTGTTGATCAGCCACGTGAGGCCGCCAGCAACGACCAGGCAGCACCCATCGCCCCTACCCCCAACGCGACAGTACAGAAGCCGGCGAATGACACTCCGCCCCGCTCCCGCCGTCCAGAGCGCGATCCGCAGACCTTCGGATTTGCCGTGTGGCAGTTGAAAGAAGGCGAAGACAAGATGATCGCCGATCGGCTGACGGAGATCTTCAGCAACGCTTCTAAGGCCTGACTTTCTTGACGTCTGTTTCGTCTGGACCGGCAGAGTGCAATCTGCTCTGCCGGTCTTGCGTCGATCGCTTCAAGAGTTCAAAGTCTTTTTTGCCGCTTTCTTCACGCGCGGCGCGTCACCCATATTGCGGTGATACTGCTCGAGCAGCTTGTGCCCCTTCTGCGCCAGCTTGTGCGCAGCCGCTTCGTTCGCAGGCACCTTCTCACCCCACGCATGCGCGCTCAGGGCCAGCCGGGTCGGTTCACCTTTTTCGTCCTTCATTGGCCCCCGGGGATGGGTGAAGGTTCGTACAAGAAACGAACCTTTGCGCTTCATCTTCTCCGGCGTGTCTGCTGCTCCGGTGACACCTGCTTTCAGATGCGAGCCATCCCTCGCTGCGAAGAACTCGCGACCTTTGGCAGTCAGTCCACCCTGTGGGTTCTTGCCTGCTTTTGGCATGCTCTTCGGTGCTGTCGCCTTCTTCTGTGCGGACTTCTTTGCTGCCATCTGTAACCTCTCAGCCATAAGAGCGGTAGGTAGCCCATGACCGTCAAGCAGAACGCGCGAGTGGCGCGAACTAACCGGCGACTTCTAACGCCAGTATTCCAACCGCTGTCTGGTTCCGCATCCGACGGCATGGGTACCCGCGTAGCTGTTTCCGTTCTGCACGGCCCTCTCCTCTGCTGTCTTCAACCCGAAAGGCCAAAAACTCCTTATGTTCATGCGTTCTGAGAAGCTCCTTATTCCTCTCGAAAAGCCGTCGAGCCCCGACCCAAACGGAGCTGCTGCAATCCAGGAGCTGCTGGGGGGCAAGTTCGGCGAGATGTCGACCCTCAACAACTACCTGCACCAATCGTTCGGTTTCAAAGAGAAGAAGAAGCTTAAGCCCTTTTACGACCTGATCGCCTCCATCACAGCGGAAGAGCTTGGTCACGTCGAGTTGATCAGCACGGCCATCAACCTGATGCTGGAAGGCTCTGTGCCCGAGGGCGACCCGACCTCTGCTCCGCTGCAGGAAGCAGCAAATCTTCGCAACACGCACCACACGATTGTCGGCGGCGGTGGTCACCAGGTTATGGATTCCATGGGCCACTTCTGGACAGGTCAGAATGTCTTCTCCAGCGGAAACCTGGTTACCGATCTGCTGCATAACTTCTTTCTCGAGACGGGCGCGCGTCTGCACAAGCATCGCTGCTATCAGATGACAACGAACGCTGCGGCACGCAACGTAATCGGTTACCTCATGGTTCGCGGCGGAGTGCATCAGGCTGCGTATGCAATGGCGCTGCGAAAGATCACCGGCGTTGAGATTACGAAGATGTTGCCGACACCGAACATCGATGACGCCAAGATTCCAGAGGCTCGCAAGTGGCAGGCGATTGGCAGCCACCGCAAGCTCTACACCTTCTCAGAGGAAGACTACGGCGACATGGCCGGTGTGTGGTCAGGCCCCGCAGACTGGGCTGATGGCGAACCGCTTGAAGTCATCCAGGGCGTTCCCGATTACGCGGCCGAGGGTCCCGTCATCGGCGAGTGCCCAACCCTGTTTTCGCCGGATTACGCTACGGAAGAGATGTACGAAATCGCGGCACAGCTCATGCAGAAGGGTGGCATCTCACCCCTGCAGCCGAACGACGGCCTGCACTCGCGCTTCCAGGGCAGCGTGCCGGACAGCCCCGGAGCATCGGCCCAGGAAGGCCGTAAGACCACCGATACTCCGGCCACAAAGAAGTCTGCAGCAAAGAAGAAGTCCTAAGCGCCTGACACGCAGAAGGGGCGGCCATCTGGCCGCCCCTTTTTAACTATGATTACGCCGCCTGCTGAGTCAGTTCGTCGCGCACGGCTTCGTCGCGCACTGCTTCTCTCATCGTGTGCGGCAGGGCTACTGCTAGCACATCCTCAATGCGAGTCGCGTAGTGGATCGTGACACCCTCGATCTGGTCGGCCGTGAGATCTTCTTCCACGTTCGGCTTCACATCGAGCGGCAGGATCACGTCACGAACACCCGCCCGCTTGGCTGCAAGGAACTTTTCCTTGATGCCGCCCACTGGCAGCACATTACCGCTCAGCGTGATCTCACCCGTCATGGCCAACAGCGGACGCACTGGCTTGTTGGTCAGCAGGCTGACGATTGCTGTTGCCATCGTGACGCCTGCGCTCGGGCCATCCTTCGGGATCGCTCCCGCAGGAACGTGCAGATGCAGGTCGATATCTTTCAGCACGTCTTCATCCAGCCCGAGTGACGTTGCGTTGGAACGCACCCAGGTCAGCGCGGCCTGCATGCTCTCCTTCATCACATCGCCGATCTGGCCCGTAATCTGGAAGTTACCCTTGCCCTTCATCTTGTTCGCCTCGATGAAGAGCACGTCGCCGCCTACAGGAGTCCAGGCCAGTCCCACTGCAACACCGCTGCGCTTGGTACGTTCCGCGATCTCCGTATCGACCCGTACCTTGTACCCGCCGAGGAACTGGTGGATCACCTCGTCGGTCACAATGAGCTGCTCGTCGTTGCCTTCGGCGATGCGGCGCGCCTTCTTGCGGCATACCGTTCCGATCAACTGCTCCAGCTTGCGCACGCCGGCTTCACGCGTGTAGTGCCGGGCGATGATGCCGAGCGACTCCCGCGGGAACACAATGCGCGGTTCGCCAGGGATCGGCTCAGGTAACTGGCTTTCGGGCACAGCGCCTTCGGCCTCTGCCTCGCTGTGGCTTGTTCCCTGTTCTGTCTTCGCGGAGATCGGCTCAATGCCGTTCTCCTTGATCTGCCGAGGCACAAGGTACTTCTCCGCGATGTTGATCTTCTCCTCTTCGGTGTAACCCGTCAGTTCGATGATCTCCATCCGGTCAAGGAGCGGTGCAGGAATCGGGTCAAGCTGATTCGCCGTGCAGATGAACAGCACCTTCGAAAGATCGAACGGCTGGTCCAGGTAATTGTCACGAAAGGTGGCGTTCTGCGCCGGATCGAGCGTTTCAAGTAATGCGCTGGCGGGATCGCCGCGGAAGTCGCGTCCCAACTTATCGATTTCATCCAGCATAAAGACGGGATCGTTCGTTTCGACACGCTTCAGGTTCTGGATGATCTGTCCTGGCATCGCACCGATATACGTGCGGCGATGCCCACGAATCTCGGCCTCGTCGTGCATGCCGCCCAGCGAGATACGGGCGAACTTGCGGCCAAGTGCACGCGCGATGCTCTTTCCTAGTGACGTCTTACCCACGCCCGGAGGTCCGACAAAGCAGAGGATCGGACCCTTCATGTCAGGCTTCAAGCGCCGAACAGAGAGGTAATCAAGAATGCGGTCCTTCACCTTCTGCAGACCGTAGTGATCTTCATCGAGGAAGTCCGCAGCCTCCTTGATGTTCACGCTCTTGCCCGAGCTCTTCGCCCACGGAAGAACGGCAAGCCACTCGATGTAGGTGCGCGCCATGCCGTAGTCTGGCTGCGCGGGATTCATGCGCTGCAGGCGGTTCAGCTCCTTCAGAGCTTCCTTCTTGGTTTCCTCGGGCATACCGGCGGCTTCGATCTTCTCGCGCAGTTCCACGATGTGTTTGTTACTGTCGTCGCTCTCGCCCAGTTCCTTGCTGATGGCTTTCTGCTGCTCGCGCAGGTAGTACTCACGCTGAGACTGCTGCACTGCGTCCTGCACCTCGTTCTGGATCTTGCTGCGAAGCTGCTGGACTTCCAGTTCTTTCACCAGGTGCTGATTCAGCCGATCAAGACGAGCGGCCACGTCCGTGGTCTCGAGCAGTTCCTGCTTGTCCGCAGTCGTCAGGAACGGAAGAGACGAGCTGATGAAGTCGGCAAGCCGGCCGGGCTCGTCGATGTTGAGCGCAATAGTCTGCAGGTCATCGGACAACGTCGGGGACGCGGTCACGATCTGCTGAAACTGTGAAACCACGTTGCGCTGCAATGCTTCGAGCTCGGGATTTTTGTCCGGCTCAGGACCGGCAAGCAACTCGTACTGCGCCGTAAGGAAGGGCGTCTGCTGATCAAACTCGCCCAGACGGACGCGCTCCGTTCCCTCCGTAAAGACGAAGAGAGACTGGTTAGGCATCTTGACGACCTTGTGAATCGTCGCAAGGGTTCCCACCTGGTGCAGTTCACTGCCCTCAGGGCTGTCCTGGCGTGCGTCCCGCTGAGCAACGACCAGGATCGTCTTCTCTTCTCCAAGTGATTGAATCAACTGTATTGAGCTATCGCGTCCAACCGTCAGGGGAAGCACGGCGTGCGGGAAAAGAACGGTGTCACGCACCGGGAGTACGGGCAGAGCGCGGTGGCCGCGCTTGCGGTCTGGATCAGGTGCGGTCGGCTGAATCACACTGACAAAGTCGCTAGGCATATGAGTGTCCTTCCATCAGATCTTCTCACATCTGATGCATCAGCTAGCGCGTGGATTCAACATCCCAACACTCCGCCCTAAGCTGTTCATTCTTGTACGACTATCGGCAGCGAGCCGTTCCTCACGAATGGATGCGGTGTGGTTTTAGGTAGCCGTCCGTAGTTTGAAGAGAAACAATGTTTCGCGCCGGCTTGGGATTGTTAGAGCGGTAAACTGGAGGCTGCATAGCGCCCGATCTCTGACACCTCGCCGCAGACGTGGGAAAGTGTCGCCAGCACGTCATCAGCAGCTTCAGGCGAAGGCAGCCTTAGATCGACAAAGAAAATGTATTCCCATGGCCGACCGGGCACAGGGCGTGACTCGATCCGGGTCAGGTCGGCTCCCTGCTCTGCCAGCAGTCCGAGCGCCTGGCGTAGCGAACCAGGCTGGTGAGGCAGATCGAAAGCGACGCTCATTTTGTCGATGGCGGCTTCGCCGGGCCGGAGGCGCTCGGCGTCTTCCGGCCGCGTCAGCAGAAAAAAACGTGTGAAGTTCAGCGGGTCGTCTTCAAGATCGCGCTGCAGGATCTCCGCCCCGTACACTCCGGCCGCGTGTGGAGCGGCGATCGCGGCAGCGGTTACGTCCTGCGTCTGGATCAGGTGCTTTACCGCGCCGGCCGTGTCGTAGAACGGTACAGCTTCCAGAGTGCGATGCGCCGCAAAGAATTGGCGACATTGGGACAACGCTACCGGATGTGACAGCACACGCTGGATCCGGGAAAACGAGACTCCCGGAGCGACCATCAAGGCGTGCCGTATACGCAGCGAGAGTTCCGCGATGATGGTGACTCCATGCTCCAGCAGCAGATCGGAGTGGCCCGCCACGGCGCCGTGCAGACTGTTCTCAATGGGCAGTACCGCGGCATCGGCTTCACCGCTCGCCAGCCGCTCGAACACCTCGGATGAAATCGCGCAGGGTAGCAGGTCCACCGCACCAAGCAGTTGCTCGGTCGCGCGATGACTATTCGATCCCAATTCCCCTTGGATGGCGACTTTCAGCAAAGGACCCGACTGGCTCTGCACATTGCTGTGCGACTTACTAACGATTTATTCCCAGAGGACAACCACATCAGTTTACGTGGCAACTGATGTTGATGTGACTGTACGGTCACGCAATTTACCCCCGCCCCGGCCGCTGGCCCGGGCATCTGGAGATAGTTCGATGCTTTGGACAATAACGGTCATACTGCTGGTGCTGTGGCTTGTCGGTTTGGTGAGCGGGTACACCCTTGGTGGTTGGGTTCATATCCTCATTGTGCTGGCGATCATTTCGCTGATCTTTAACCTGATCAGTGGGCGTCGAGCGCTATAACGACATCGCAAATTTACAAAAGAAGAGGCCGCAGCCATGCGGCCTCTTCTTTTGTGAAGCCATCACATTAAGCGCACAGCCGTGTTGACGGCTGCGGAGGGCAACATGGATACCGATCAGATCAAAGGCAAGTTGCAGAACGTATTCGGCAAGGCAGAAGAAGCCGTTGGCGAAGCCATCGGCAGTCAGAGCCTTACCAATGCAGGTGCTGAAGACCGCCTCAAAGGTGCCGCTACAGAGACATGGGGCAACGCCAAGGACACCGTCCGTAATGTAGGCTCAACGGCCCACACCGAAGCAGCCGTTCACGAAGACCGCGCTGCGGTGCACGGCGAATCACTTCGCGATCGCTTCGTCGCAGGCACGGAGCACCTGAAGGATTCAATCAACGCCAAGATGGACAACGTCAAGGACCACGAAGCTGCTCGCCGCGACGACCTTCGGGATAAGTACTAGAGCTTAGTTTCCGCATCGAAGGCCCGCCACTGGCGGGCCTTTTTGTCTGTATGCGTCCAGGCGCTGCGGTCGTCGAGTGAAGCCGGATTTAGAACTCCGCGTCTAGAAATCAGGTTTGCGCAGCAGGACATCTGTCGCGACAGCACAGAAGAACACCACCGAGATCACGCCATTCAGCGTGAAGAACGCAGCGTTCATTCTGCGAAGATCTCGTGGCGAAATCAGGCTGTGTTCGTACAACAGAAGCAGCGCCACCACAACAACTCCGCCGACCGCGATCGGCCCTAGATGGAACAGAACAATCAGCCATCCCAGCAGGGCCAGCATCAGCAGGTGCATCGTACGCGCAAGCAGAAACGCTCCTTGCAAGCCAAAGGATTGCGGCACACTGTGCAGACCATTGGTGCGATCGTGTTCAAAATCCTGGCAGGCATACAGCACATCGAAACCTGCAACCCAAAGCAGCACGGCCCCCGTCAGCACGATAATGCGCGGATCAAGCCCACCCCGCACAGCGATCCACGCAGCCGATGGTGCAATGCCGAGAGCCAGCCCAAGCACCAGGTGGGACCAGCGTGTAATGCGCTTCATGTAGCTGTATGCCAGCACAACTGCAATCGCGACCGGGCTCAGTAGCAGCGTCAGGTGATTCAGCATCGCAGCTGCACCGACGAATACTGCAAGCGACAAAACGGTGAATGCTGCAACAAACCCCTTGGACAACAGTCCCGCAGGTAGGGCGCGTGTTGCAGTTCGTGGGTTAATGCGATCGATTTCAGTATCGACAAGCCGATTAAACGCCATTGCCGCAGTTCGCAGCGACACCATGCAGACCACGATCCACAAAAGCGTAGTGAGATGAGGCCAGCCACCTGCTGCAAGCACTGCTCCGGTAAGCGCAAACGGCAGCGCAAAGATGGAGTGCTCCCACTTGATCATCTCGAGTGTCAGGCGGGTGCTGCGCAGCGTACCAGCGAGTGTCGTAGCCATACCCCTAGTGTAGAACTCGCGCGATCAGCGCAGTTGCTGCAGAAGTGTCTCGCGTTCGTTTGCCAGCACGTCCTCAGGCCTGCCCTGTGCGATGGTGCGGCCCTGATCGATCTTCACGACTTCATCCGCAGACCCCAGCGCCTCTGCCACATCGTGCGTCACCGAAATAACCGGCACGCCGGTGTCGCGCTGCCATCCCTTGACCTCCTCAACCAACTCCGTTCGCAGGTCAGTCTGGAGCCCCGTAAAAGCCTCATCGAGCAGCAAAAGCCGAGGACGGGAGGCTACGGCTCGGGCCAACGCTACCCGCTGCCGTTCACCCCCTGACAGTCTCGCAGGCGATTTCTCCGCCGCATCGCTCACGTGAAAGCGTTCGAGCACACGCCGTGCTTCCGCTGCGCCATCAGTGCGGGAAAATCCTCCGCGTACGCGGATGCTAAACAGAATGTTCTCCAGCGCAGTCATGTGCGGAAACAGCGCGGTGTTCTGGGAAACCATGGCGATCCGCCGACGGTGCGCCGGCACGCCTGTCAGGTTCGCCTCCTGAAGAACAACATGCTGTTCCTGCAGATCGGACAGACCGCAAAGCGCACGCAGCACAGTCGACTTCCCTGCCCCAGAAGGCCCAAAGAGAACTGTCCAGGACGAGCAAAGCTCGAACGTGAACTTAACGGGGAGTGATCCGGCGTGCCCGCGCAGACGAGCTTCGATCAAGACCTGCCGCGGAGGCACCGGCCGCAACTCACTCATGCGTTCTGCTCGCTGCGTCGCACGAGCCATGGCTGCGCATACAGCAGCAACAGGATAGAAGCGGATCCGGCCAGCAGCAACACTGCAAGATGGTTCGCTGCGGCGAAGTCGCCGCTCTCAGTGAGATCATAGAGCGCGATGGACACAGTACGTGTTCGCCCCGGAATGTTGCCGCCCAGCATCAGCACCACGCCAAACTCACCCACCGTATGCGTGAACGTCAATACTGCTGCAGTCACCACAGAAGCCTTGGAAAGCGGCAGAGCAACTGAAACGAGCCGGCGTAATGAAGATGCCCCTAATGTGCTCGCTGCTTCGAGGTACCCGGCGTCAACGCTGCGAAGTCCCGCAACGACTGGTTGAACGGCGAACGGCAGGCTGTGAAGAATGGAACCGACCACAAGGCCGGAAAATGAAAACGCAAGCGTGTGTCCGAGCAGATGTGTAATGGTGCGTCCCAGCGCTGTACGCGGACCCAGCCCGACCAGCAGATAAAAACCGAGCAGCGTCGGTGGCAATACCAGCGGTAACGCGACAACCGCCTCAGCAAGATAACGCAGCCGTGTGCCACCGAATGCAATCCATCCGGCGAGGGGCAGTGCCACAAGCAGAAGAATGATCGTAGTGACCGCAGCCAGACGCAGCGTCAACAGCAGGGCTTCTGTATCCATCTGGCCTCCGGCATTCGATCTTATGCGATTCGAATTGGAGGCGCAGCCTGCAAGCTACTGGATCGGTTCCAGGCCCAGCTTCGTGAGGTTCTGCTGCACCTCGTCACTCAGCATGAACTTCAGCAGCCGGTGCGCTCCATCCAGGTTCTTGCCCGACTTGATGAAGACGGCGCATTGGCGTATCTCCGGGTACTGCGAGAAAGGAAACAGGACAAAGTTCCCCTCGGCCCTGTACTTAGGCGAAACCGCAAGCGTCTGCGAAATGATCGCGAGCTCTGCATTGCCACTGAGCGCGAGTTGCGCGGCTTGCCCGACGCTTTCCGCCTGCACGATGTGCGGCTGCAAGTTGCCGTAAACGTTCAGGTGCTTGAGTGCCGCGAGGGCGGCCCGCCCATACGGCGCTTTGTCTGGATCGGCGATTGCAACTGCCTTCAAATCTTTTCGCGAGAGGGCATCGAGACTCAAAGGTTTGAACCGGGAGTTCTTGGCTGCCCACAATACCAAAACGCCCTTCGCGTAGGGCTCCGGCTCTTTCGTCTCCGTCATGCCGGCGGTGACCACCTGCTCCGCAAAGTAGAAATCGGCGG
Source organism: Terriglobus sp. (assembly GCA_965199365.1). Taxonomy (GTDB): domain Bacteria; phylum Acidobacteriota; class Terriglobia; order Terriglobales; family Acidobacteriaceae; genus Terriglobus. The sequence goes on from CBDARC010000001.1 coordinate 767,495, forward strand.
AGAAGAAGATGTCGGCTGGCGACCCGTTTTGTAATTGCTGCGACAGGGCTGCCGACGAACCGTAAGCAATCTTCAGCTTGAGGCCAGTTTTTTGCTCAAAAATAGGTCCTGCAACCTCGAACACGGGCTGCATATCGGCTGCCGCGGCAACATTCACCACGTTAGCCTGCGCGGCAGAACCCCTGCTTAGAAGCACAACAAACAACAACGCTAAGGGGAGCATTCGAAGCCCTGTGCGATACCCTATAGACGTCCATGACTTTGAGTTCACACCAGCTTCGATGCATTGGGAGCGGCGAGCGGATAGCTCCGGATGCCGTCGCCAGCGACTTTCGCGACCCCTCGACCGGCGAACTCTACGAGGTTGAATACCCGTGGAGCGAGACGCGTGGCACCACTGCCGCGGCCAATCGCCCCAACCCTCAGGCGCTGCGCCATCTGTGGGCCGAGCGGCGCGATTCAACCCTGCCGATCGACCAGTCCGGCGTATGGCGCTTCCGCGATCTGCTGCCCATTTTGCAGAACGACGAGAATGCCGTTACCTTGCGCGAGGGCAACACCCCGCTATACGATCTGCCGCGCTCGGCCAAGCTGCTCGGCCTTGACTTCCTGCTGGCCAAGCACCAAGGCATGAACCCGACCGGCTCATTCAAGGACACGGGCATGACCGCAGCTCTGTCCGTTGCGGCAGAAAGGGGATTCCAGTGGGTCGCCTGCGCCAGCACCGGCAATACCTCGGCAGCGATGGCGGCCTATGCGGCGCGTGCCGGTCTACGCGCCATCGTCTTCATCCCCGAGGGCAAGATTGCCTGGGGCAAGCTGTCACAGTCTATGGATTACGGCGCGTTAACCGTTCAGCTAAAGACGGATTTCGATGGCTGCGTGAAAATGCTGGCTGAGATGGTCCGTCGCCATCCGATTTACCTGTTGAATTCAGTCAATCCTTACCGTCTCGAAGGTCAGAAGACCCCGGCAATCGAAATCTGCGAGCAGCTTGACTGGCAGGTGCCTGATCATGTCGTGGTGCCTGGCGGAAACCTGGCAAACGGCTCCGCGCTTGGCAAGGGTTTCTCTGAGCTTAAGCACCTCGGCTTCATCGACCGCGTGCCCAAGATCTCCGTAGTCCAGGCCGAAGGCGCGAACCCACTCTTTCAGTGGTTCACCAATGCCGAAAAGCTGCTGCTGCCGGTCAACGCTGACACGCGTGCCACGGCGATCCGCATCGGCAACCCAGCAAGCTGGCGTAAGGCGGCCCGCATCATCGAAGCGACTGGCGGCTGGTGCGAGCAGGTCAGCGAATCGGAAATCGCCCTGGCAAAAGCCCAGATCGGCGCGGAAGGCATCGGCTGCGAACCGGCAAGTGCAGTAACGCTCGCCGGACTGAAGAAGCTGGCAGCGCAGGGCCGCGTCCAAAGTGGCGAACGCGTCGTGCTGCTGCTGACTGGCCACACGCTGAAGGATCCTGAGTACACCATCGACTTCCATAAGGACCTGCTTGCCACCGGCGTCGCGGAGGCCGAGCCCTACCGCAAGCCGCCTCTCGTGCTTGAAGCGAACGAGAGCACCGTTATTCGTGCGCTTGAGGCCGAAATGGCCGTCACCGCCTGACATGGCCGCTCCCCTGCACCTCGATCTGCCTGCAACTTCGGCCAACCTGGGACCGGGGTTCGATGCGCTGGCTCTGGCGATGGACTTTGGCTTGCATATCGACGCGCGCCAATCCGATCACTTCACCATCGACGCCACCGGACTCAATACCCGGCAATGTGGCGATGTTGATGACAGTCTGGTACTGCAGACTTACAAAAGCGTTCTTTCCGGGCAAGGGATCGATCCCATCCCGTTGCACCTTGATCTGCGCAATGAGATCCCACTGGGCATGGGCTGCGGATCGTCTGCGGCGGCGCTCGTGGCAGGCGTTGCGCTTGCCTCGCACTTTGGACGCCTGGAGTGGACTCGGGAACAGGTGCTTACCGAGGCCTCTTTCCGCGAAGGGCATCCTGATAATGTTGCTGCCTGCGTTCTCGGCGGCTTGACAGTTTCATCCATGCACACGCCAGCCGACGGCCCTGCAACCATCGACGCGCTGTCAATCGATCCGCCGGTCCGCTGGCCGCTGCTGGTGGTCATCCCGGAGGCGTCGCTCTCGACCAGCAAAGCACGGGCGCTTCTGCCGGATGTCTACCCGAAAGCAGATACGATAGCCAACGTTCAGGCAGTGGCGATGCTGACCGCCGCCTTTGCGCAGGGTCGGGGCGACCTGCTGGGGCGAGCCATGCGCGACAGAATGCACCAACCCTACCGCTCAGCTGCCTGCCCGCTGCTACCCAGGCTGCTGCCGCTTGCCGGGCGCAGCGGCATTTTGGGCGTCGCGCTCTCGGGCGCAGGACCGTCCGTCCTGCTCATCCTGGAGGCCGCGCATACCATACAAATGGCGCAGAGCGCCGTTGCTGCCGCTCTTGCAGCAGGACCAACGATGGCTGCAGCGGTTCACCGAGCAGAAATGGGACAGCCGGGTTGCCTCGGAAACTAATTTATTCAATCGATCTTTTTTGAGGCTATACGGCAGCTGCGTGTAGTGATACTTTTGACTTCGTGGGCAACCCTGGGGGAGGGTTAGTCTGCGGACGCCCGTTGATCTCTAACGAGATCCGGGCGTTTTCCTTTGCCCTTCCGACTAGAGTTCCTGGCCGCCGCTCGTACGCGGATCAGCCCAGTCCCGCAGCGTGTCACCTAAAAATGAAAATGCCAGGACGCAAAGCATCACCGCGATCGCAGGTGCAAGGACCGTGTGGGGCGCGTCGAAAAGATGCGCCCGACCATCGTTCAGCATTGATCCCCAGCTTGCCGCTGGTGGGGGCACACCCAAGCCAAGAAAACTCAGCGTAGCCTCTGAAAGCACAGCCGCCGCCATACCAAGCGCCGCCTGGATGATGATCGGCTGCGCAATGTTTGGCAGGATGTGCCGAAGTACAAGACGGAGATCGCCGGCACCGAGTGCGCGTGCCGCCTCAACATATTCCAGGTTGCGCGCGGCCATTACCTGCGCTCTTACCAGCCGAGCGTAACTTACCCATCCGGAGAGGGTTAAAGCCAGAATAACGTTCCGGAGACCCGGCCCGAGAAAAGCCACGAAAGCGATCGCCAGCAGGATCCCCGGCATTGCCATGAAGGCGTTGATTACGTACACATTCAGGAACGTGTCGCGCCAGTCACGATAGTAACCTGCGATGGCACCTAAGACTCCACCGACTAATAACGAAAATCCAACGACGGTGATCGCTACGTATAAAGAAAGTCGTGCACCGAACAGAATGCGGGAGAATATGTCACGTCCAAGCTCGTCCGTGCCGAAAAGGAATACGTGGCTCGGGGGCAGCAATCTCTGTTCGAGGTGCAGCGCTGCCGGGTCGAAGGGCGCTATCCACTGCGCCAGCAGGGCGGCGACGGCAAAGATCGACAGAACCAGGACTGCAAACGCGAAGAGAGGTCGACGCACGGAATCATGGTAACGCTCACCGTTTACTCCTTGATACCGACGTCGAGAGCTTGACACAATCACCGATGTCTCAAAGACTTAAAGGTACAAAGCTTACAGAGCAGCATGCAGTTGCGGCGCCGAGCGCCAGAGGAACAAGCCAGATGGGTTGGATAGGCGAACGCATCCCTTCGGGCGCGACTCGAACCAGTAGCGCCGGTTGGGCAGAACCAGCCCTCTCCCCTTCAATTCTTCCAGGTTGGCAGGGGCCGGTTCCGGTGATGGGCCCGACAGAACTGCCGCACACCTACATTCTCGGTGTGCCCTTTTTTACCGGCAGCGCAAAAGATGCAGTGGATCGCATGCTCACGGGCGGCCTGCTTGTGGTGCCATCCGCGCCCACCCTGAAGGACATACCCACGCAGCCTGCCTATCGCGCCGCTCTGCTGTCCGCTGACCTGGTTATCCCGGACAGTGCTTACATGGTTCTGATCTGGAACTGCCTGCAGGGCCGGCGATTGCGGCGACTTTCAGGACTGGAATACCTGCGCGAACTGCTGCTTCGATCTGAAGTCCGAGCACCAGGATCGACCCTGTGGATCATGGCAGGTGAAAAGTCCGCGGCCCTGAACCTTGCGTGGCTCCGTGATCAGGGCGTGGAAGTTCCCGATACACACGTGTACATCGCGCCGAATTACGGTTCTCCCGACGGTTCTGAGATCTCCGATCCAACCTTACTGGACATGGTGGCCCGACTGCGCCCGGCCCACGTGGTCACGACGGTCGGCGGAGGAACGCAGGAGAGGCTCGGCCTGTACCTGCGCACCAGCCTGAGCTACACACCGGGCATTCACTGCATCGGCGCAGCAATCGCCTTTCTCTCCGGCGATCAGACCGCGATTCCGGTCTGGGCCGACCACCTCTATCTTGGTTGGTTGCTCCGAGTCCTCGGTGATCCAACAAGATACGGGCCGCGTTACTGGTCAGCCAAAGGCTTGCTCGTGATGATGTTGAAGTATCGCGACCGGCTTCCGCCCCTGGTTGTGTGAACAGATCGCTCCAACTTTCAGACCTTGAGCAGCAGCTTGCTTGTCACTTGCTGCGCCGCGTCGTACTCTCGTGAAGTGTGACTTTGGCGTGTTACGACGTTACTGTCGACCGCTCTGGTTGTTACTTTGCAGTGGAGGCACCTCCCCGTGCGTGCAAGGTCCGGACTGTTCGCGAGCATCGCCGTTATCGCGTCGGTAGCAAGCACGGCAGCCATGATCCGCGCTCAATCGAGAACCGTGGCAGAGCAGTATCTCTTTGAGCAGGTGAACGCCTCTCGGGCAGCGGCAGGTCTGCCGGCACTCACCTGGAGCGACTCTCTCGGACGCGCTGCAGCCGGGCATGCGGAACGAATGCGCAAGGAGGACTCGCTCTCGCACCAATTTGAGCAGGAGCCGGATCTGCCGGAGCGAGCGACCTCGAATGGCATCCACTTCAGCGTCATTGCTGAAAACGTTGGTCTTAGCGACAGCCCGGTTGAGATGCACGCGTCGTTTATGGGTTCACCGGACCACCGGGATAATGTTCTCGATCCAAAGGTGAACGCCGTAGGAATCTCAGTTCGAGAAGACAGGGGAGAACTGTGGGTAGTGGAGGACTTCGCCAGGACCACCGTGGAACTTTCCTACGAAGAGCAGGAACGCCAGGTGGCAGCCCTGCTGAAGGCCACGGGGATTAAGAAGGTTGAGCCGACCCAGCCCGCGCGTGATACGTGCCGCATGGCTTCAGGTTTCGCCGGAAATCGCCCGGTTTACGTTCTGCGCTTCACGTCCGCTGACTTGACCGAACTACCATCACAGCTGAACGAACGGCTGGCGAGGGGCGATGTCGGTGAAGCCGCCGTGGGCGCTTGCCCGCCGAAGTCCCTGAACAGGTTCTCCAGCTACAGCATTGCCGTCGTGCTCTACAGGTAGCATCTATTTGGTGCTGGCTGCCTGCTCAGGTGCTTCCACAACGGAGGTCGGCGCAGCCGCGGCATCGACCAGCATCAGGCCGGCGCGGCGCAGCAATTGACGGATGATCGGCTCTGAAAGCCGGGTGGCGTCGTACTCGATGTGGATACTGCCCGCACGCTCGTCAAGATCGACGCGCCGAATGCCGTAAACTTCGCGAACATTTGCGAGCGCCAGGACGGAGCTCTCCCTGGGCGGCGCGGCATACTGGTACGTCACATCGACTGTCGTCATCACGGTGAGAATAACAGGAACCCAGCCACTCCCCGAGAGCCTCGCTCATACGACACGGTGTACGCTTTTATGCGGAGACTTCAGCTGTGATTTCAACGCGTTATTTTGCACTTCTGCTTGCCTTCAGCGCTTCCACGATCATGCCTGGCCAAATACCGACTCAGACACCCGCAACCACCGGCACACCTGCTGCAATGCCGACCGCGCCCGCCGCTCCGCTGCCTATGGACGATCCGCAGGACGTGCATGCGTGGATTCCACTCTGGCCGAACGGCGCACCCGGAGCAGTGGGGAAGACTGCGGCAGACATACCAGCGGTCAGCGTGTACCTGCCCGCCGCCAACCCGACGCACACCATCGTCGTGGTCGCGCCCGGCGGTGGTTATCAACATCTTGCACTCGACCACGAGGGTCTGCAGGTTGCGCAGTGGCTGAATGCGCATGGTATCGCTGCAGTGATCCTCCGCTACCGACTGGGACCGACGTACCACCATCCTATCGAGCTCGGCGATGCGCAGCGCGCCATTCGCTACGCCCGGTCGCATGCGGCAGCGTGGGACGTGCAACCGGATCATGTTGGGATGTGGGGCTTCTCTGCTGGTGGCCACCTGACCGCGACTGCGGGTACACACTACGACAGCGGCAATCCTTCAGCGACGGGAGCGATGGATCGGCTTTCCAGCAAACCAGACTTCCTGATTCTCGCCTACCCTGTCATTTCCTTCGATCCGGCGATCCAGCACGCGGGGTCGCGCAAGTACCTCCTGGGCGACACGCCCGATCCGGCACTCGTCAGCTCCCTTTCCGATGAGACGCAGGTCAATGCGCAGACCCCGCCTACCTTCCTATTTCACACTGCGGATGACCCAGTCGTACCGGTTGCAAATTCCATCCGCTTCTTCGAGGCATTGCGCGCGAATAAGGTGCCGGCAGAGCTTCACATCTTCCGCCATGGACCGCATGGAGTCGGCCTCGCGCAAGCGAACCCTGAGCTGAGTGGCTGGCCCGACCTGCTGTACCACTGGCTGCATGAGAACGGCTGGGCGCAGTAGCTACTCATATCGCAGCGCCTCGGCCGGCAGAATGCGTGCCGCCGAGCCGCTGGGGTACAGCGTCGCCAGCAATGAGACCGCCAGCGAAACCGTGCCGACCAGAACACCGTCGATTACGCGCGGTGCAAACGGCAGGTAGTCGATCGAATACACCTCAGCCGAGAGCTGGATGAAGCGATAGTGACCTCCAGCCCACGACAGTGTGTAGCCCAGCACCAGCCCGATGATGGTGCCCGCCAGCGAGATTAACAAACCCTGCATCAGGAAGATGCGGCGCACCTGGTCTGCGCGCACGCCGAAGCTCATCAGAACGGCGATGTCGCGTGTCTTCTCCATCACCAGCATGGTTAGCGCGATCAGGATGTTCAGCGCTGCCACGCAGACAATCAGCGCCACCACGATGAACGTAACGATCTGCTCGAGCCGCAGTGCGCGGAAAAGTTCGCGATTCTGCTCCATCCAGTTGGTGGTCTGAAACCCCGGACCCGCGGCCTGCGCGATCGCGCGGCCGAGTTCAGCGGCGCGGTACAGATCGTCGCCCTTGAAGCTGATCACGGAGATCAAATCCGGCTCGGAGAAGAGCCGCTGTGCGTCCGCCAGCCGAACGAAGCCGTAGCTCGAATCGTACTGGTAGAACCCCGAGTGAAAGATCCCGCCAAGCCGGAACCGCTGATACTTCGGGACAAGGCCGAGCGGCGTCAGTTCACCTTGCGGGCTGGTCACAAGCACGGTATCGCCGACGTCCGCACCAATGGTTTCCGCCAAATCAGAACCGAGAACAATCGGGGGCAGCACCATCGGCCCTGCAGTCGAAAGTGAAGCAGCAGAGCCCTTTTGCACCGCTTGCAGCAGGTCGCTCACGGTGCGCTCCTGCGCCGGCACGATGCCCTTCAACAGACCACCGCCTGAGCGTGGCCCGCGCGAGATCAGCACTTGTCCGTACAGCCCGGGAGCGGCGGCGGTGACATGTGGCAGGGCGATCAGCCGATCCAGCAGCGGTCGCCAGTCGCGCATGCCGTCGCCCGCAGTTCTCATCAACTCAACGTGTGCGGTCGAGCCGAGCAGCCGGGATTGCAGATCACGCCGCATGCCATTGGTGATTGCCAGAGCAATGATCAGCGAAGCGACACCCGCCGCCACCCCTGCAACAGAGATCCCTGTAATCACGCCGATCACCGCCTGCCGCCGCCGTGCCCGCAGGTAGCGTGACGCGATGAAAAGCTCGAATCGCATCAGCGTGCGAGCGCCTTAACGCTGACAGCATTTTCATTGCGGTCGAACACGCGAATGGCCAGCGTGTGCTCGCCAGCGCCGGTGACCGGAACGATGAAGTCGTAGTGCTCACTCTTCGAATCGCTGAGCGCGCCAGTCGGTTCCAGGTACTGCCACGGACCAGCGTCAAGCGAAAACTCCGCATGAGCGATGGGGCTGGTCGCGTCAGTTGCGTCGAATGTTGCGTGTATCTGGCCGTTTCGCACCGTGGCAGCCAGCGTGCCCGGAACGGGCGGCGTGGTGTCCACGACGAACGGCGCGGAGACACGCTCCGCGGTTAGCGTGTCCGCGTCGGTGTGAACAGGAGCGTCGCTGGCGGTCACTCGCAGTACGTATTCGCCGTCAGGCAGCAGCGCAGAGTCGAAGCTGTACGCGTGCTCGCTGACCTTGTCTTTAAGCCGGTGCCACGTCTGCTCATGCACATCGCGAAAGTCGAGTGCGAACATCAAGTCATCGTTGTTGGGATCGTGCGCCAGCCAGCGAGCGGTGACACTGTTGCGATCGCGCTGCGCAATCAGCGGCGGAGGCGCGCCGCTCTCGCCCAGGGCAAAAGTCGGTGCAGACGAAGGTGCCGCACGGAAGCTGATGGCGACGCTCCCTTGACCTGACAGTGGGTTCGGCGGCGGAATGCGAGCACCGGTCTGCACGACGATGTCGTCCACCTGCGGCGGCAGGTTTCGCGGCAGATAATTCAGCGTGACCGAGCGCAGTTGCGCACCGGGGTGCAGCACCACCTTCCACTGCACGTAACGTGCTGCCGGTGCAGGCAGTGGCGTCTGATCGGGTCGAACGGGCGACCAGTCAGACCAAAGGTTCGCTAACGTATCGCGCGGGTTCTCCACGTTTCCGGATCGAACGAACAGGTCCAACCCGGACGTACTTCCGAGCACTTCCGCACGACCCCATCGCGTCGTGACTTCGCCATCGAAGACGTCGGACACAAACACTGAGTTCGCCGCGACGACGTCGGAAAGCTGAAGCACCTTTCCGCTGTTAGCCGTCGCCAGTGCCAGTCCTCCGGGAGTTTGCGCCATGGCCGTCACCTGGCTTGCCTCGGTGTGCGCAACGTCGGTGTAGGTACCTGCGTCCGCTGTGTCGATGCGGTAGACACGACCGCGATTGCCTGACCCGGCATACAGCGCACCATTGCGAAAGGCGAGTGCATAGACAACATCCTCGCGCAGGGCGACCAGCCGCTGCGGCGTGCCATCCGGCGTAATGCGATAGATCTCCGATCCGTCGGGCACAAGGCTGTTGTTGGTCGCTGAAATAGCCGAACCCGGTTGCAGCACGGTGATGGACACACCAACTTGACCCGATGCCGGCAAAGGTGGCAGCGGCGGCGGGCGGCGATCACCAACGCCGACGGCATACAGGTTCCCCGCGGGGTCGAGCGCCAGCGACGTGATTTCGTGCCGTGGAGCGGCGTACAGTGCAAAGGGCTTGCCGTCACGCGCAATGCGATAGATGATACCCGCACCATCGCTGCCGGCATACACCGTGCCATCAGGGGCAACCTGTATCGAGCGGATGTGCTGATCGCCGGAGCGGAAGAACACGTCAGGCTTTGCCGCAGGCGTTTCCAGCGCCACGCGGTAGATCGCCGCCGGCGCGCCGGTCGCTACCAGTAATTTGCCGTCACCACCCAGAGCGAGCGCCCATAAGTATTTCGGCTTTTCCGCCGTAAGTGATGCATCAAAAACCACCTGCGGCGCTGCACCTGCTGCAATGCGATACACCTTGCCATCCGGCGAGGTCGCCGCCAGCACGCTGCCGTCGGACATCGGCAGCAGTGCCTGTACATTCAGTTCCTTGAACGATGCGGCCGTGGTCACCGCTCCCTTGCTGTCGATGCGCAGCACTTGCGATCCACCGGAGGCAGCACCGGACCCTGCATACAGGTTGCCGCCAGCCTGGGCAATCGACCAAAGGAACACGGCAGGCGTCGACGCGATCGTTCGCAGTGCGGGAGCAGGCTCCAGCCGCCCGTCGTTGCGCAACGCGATGTTTGTCGGCGTGCCGCGCTCAAACTCCTCGTAGCGACTGGTCGTCCATTGCCGCGTGCCCTGCGCGGGCAGCATGGGCGCTAGGAACAAACCAAACAACATCAGGCAGCGAGGAACGAATCGTCTCAAGAGACCTCAGCGAATACGGATGGTGAGTACCTGCGATCCGCTCACTTCAGCATCGGCAGGCGCGGAGCCCGCTTCCGCAGCGGTCTCAGAGGTGAAAGAGATCTCGCGAGTACCGCGTAGAGGCTGCAACACGTTGGCGATGGAAGGCGGCAGCGATGGCAACGACGTGGCCGCCGTAACCGCCTGCGTCTGGTGGTCCAGCAGGGTCACGTAGACGCGATCGTTTGTATGTGCGCGATTCAGTTGCGCCACCGTGTCGGACAACCCGAGCGGGTGCGCGCCGGCCTGCGCGGGAGGACTGAGCAGGCGATCAATCGAACGGCCGTCGCTGACCAGGATGCGCAGCGGACCATCCTGCATCGTGGCAGGCAGCACCACCGGAATACGCAGCGTTCGAGCGTTCCCCTGGAAAGGACGAACCGTCGCCTCAATCGTGACCGTATCGCCGGGATGTGCCTCATCCGAGCTCAGACGTGCTGCCTCGAGCTCTGCTGACTCACGCCGCGGTATCGCAATTGCCTTGATGTGGACCGAGTCGATATGCGGTTGCTGCAAGTCATTCTCATAGACCGCAAGAAAGCGCTGTGCCACATACTGTGTTGCCGCGGCCGCTGCAGGCGCGCCATCCGCCGACGAAAACGTGTCCATCAGACGAATGGTCCCGGCATCACCCAGCGCAATCTCGCCTGAGAGGTGCAGCGTCATTTCATTGGCCGCGGTGTTCGTCCCGCTCAGCGATTGGAAGATGCTCGCCAGCATCACCTGCGGCGTCAGTTGCCGGTTATCCAGCACCTCAAAGTGCACTGACTGCGCGGGCAGTCCTGATCCGGAACCCGGCGAGACCTCGACGAAGACCGGGATCATGCGAGCGGAGAGGCCGAACGTGCCCGCAACGGCGTTGGCGCGGTCCTGAGTGAACGAACCCACTGTCTCCGTGGTGTTCACGATCTTAAACGCGTTCATCGGCGATGGCAGCGTTGCCAGCACCTCGGCCTTGGTCATCGGAATCGAAATGTTGCCGAACTGCGTGATGGGATGACCACAGGCGAGCAGTTGCTTTGCATCGACGTAGGTCACGGTGCAGGTCGCCGCAACATTCAGGTCGCCGCGAGCCAGCACCGCTGAGACGGCAGAGCCGGGTTCAATCGCTTCCGGCTGCAGGGTTTCAGGCGATGCGGATCCGATGCCGCTGACGGGTTCCATACCCATGGTGCGGAAGCTATCGCCATAGCGCGTGATCGCGTCGCTCGAAAAGCCGTTGAAGACAAGCGGTGTGTCGATTGCGTGGATCTCTGTTGCTGCCGAGGGCAGACCAACAGCACTCTGCCTCACGATCGGCGTCGCCACGGCAGGGTCGAGCACCGGCAGATCGCGCACCTGCAACATCGAACCAATGGGCGTGATTCCACATATCGGCTCTTTGCTGAACTGACCGATGCGATATGCCAGCGCGCCCAGCAGCTTGCCGTCGATGTACACGGGCGATCCGCTCATGCCGGCGACAACGCCGGTGAACTCCGGCTTGGTGCCGTGCAACCGGGCCAGGATCATGTCTTCGCCCGGCCCGATCGCATCCTTCAGCAAGCCAAGGATTTCCACTTCCATCGGTTCGGGTGTCGTGCCCTCGAAGACTGTCCACGCCGTACCATGCAGGCCACGGTGGACCTGCGCCAGCGGAAATGGCTCCGCATGTTGCGGCGGACCGGCACTCTGCCCGGCGGCGCAACCTGCCGCGGCGAGCGTGAGAGCCAACATCGTAGTCTTTCGCAGGGCGTGCACGTCTACCAGAGTATGGCCAGCGGCCCAAAGTGCAAAACAGCAGGTTTAGGCTAGGAACAATGACGACACGCGTTGAAGCAGGACTCAAAACTTTCGGAGCAGCCTTGCTCGCCGGTCTGTTGCTCGCCGGAAACATCGATGCGCAGCAGCAAACCCCGCCGCCGCCCGCCTCGACCGACGAAGCCGGTCCGCAGCAGGACGGCAGCCCCGTCATTTTGAAGAAGAAAAAGCCCGAGTCGGACGAGGCACCGCCACCCGCCCCTGACGAGGAGAAGGTTAAAAATCCCAAGGGTCTAGAGAACTACTCCATTCGCGTCGACGTGCCGGTCGTCACCGTTGACGTCAGCGTGCAGTTGCAGAAAAGCGGCCAATTTGTTCCCGGCCTCAAGGGCGGTAACTTCCGTGTGACGGAAGATGGTGTCGAGCAGAAGATCACCGACGTCCGCATGCAGGAGAAGCCGATCACGGCGGTTCTGCTTCTGGAGTTCGCGGCGAACAGCTGGGCCTTCATCCAGGACATGCAGCAGGCCTCGTACGTCTTCTTCAAGCAGCTGAAACCGGAAGACTACATCGCCATCATCACCTACGATCTGCGCACCCGTATCCTCACGGACTTCACCCGTGACAAGGCCATCACCGCTGACGCGCTCCGCTCACTCACCATCCCCGGCTTCAGCGACACCAACGAATTCGACGCGTTGTATGAGACTATCGACCGGCTTAGCCGCGTGGAAGGTCGCAAGTACATCATCCTGGTCTCGAGCGGCCGCGACACCTTCTCCAAGATCAACCTTGACCAGATCTATAAGAAGGTCAAATCCGCTCAGGACATCACCATTTACACCGTCAGCACCGGCGGTCTCGCCCGCGAGATGTCCGACGCACGAGGCCGCATGGGCGGCATGGCCCGCATGGACTACCTGCAGGCCGACAACCAGATGCGCACCTTCTCTGCAATGACTGGCGGGCAGTCATACTTCCCCATTTTCCAGGGAGCGCTGCCAGAGGTCTTCCAGTCGATTAATGCAGCCATCCGCAATCAGTATGTGCTGACCTATCACCCCACCAACACCGCGCAGGATGGCACCTACCGAAAGATCCACGTGGAGCTGATCGACCGCGAGGGTCAGCCGCTGAAGATGGTGGACGAAAAGAACAAGCAGATCAAATACTCCGTCATTGCCCGCGACGGTTACCGCGCCCGCATGCCGGTGGAGTAAGCCGGGCGCAGTGCTCCGACCCTTGCTGGCGTGAACGACGCACCCGTCGTTATGGGAAGAGTGGCCTGGAAGAAGCACATGCGACAGTGGCAAACGCATCGACGTCGTATGCTTATTGCGTTGTCAAAAACGCCTGACCCAATCGACGTAAGAGAAGGATTCGGAATGAAACAAGTAGTTATCGCGGGACTATTTACCGCACTTGCGGCGACTCAAGCAGGCGCCCAGATCAATGACGGCGAACACAAGCCCGAGGCAAGCCTGCCGTTCACCATGACGCAGGTAACGACGCTCTCCTTTCCTTGGCGTGTTGCCTTCCTGCCTGACGGGCGAATGCTGATCACCGAGAAAACCGGCGGAGTAGAACTGGTCACGCAGGCTGGAGCCAAGACAGCGGTCGCCAACGTGCCTCCTGTTCTCTACAAGGGACAGGGCGGCCAACTGGGCGTGTATCTTTCGCCCCAGTATGCGAAGGATCACAGCGTCTACCTGACCTATTCTGAGCCCGGCGACGGCGGTTCAAGCCTGGCGCTGGCAAAGGCAAAGCTGGCACTCACTGGCGCCTCGGCCAGTCTGGAAGATCTCAAGGTCATCTGGCGTGACGGCGAACGCGGCGACGGTGGCCAGTTCGGCGCAGCCGTGGCTTTTCCGGCGGATGGTAAATCGCTGTTCATTACCTCGGGCGACCGGCAGCGCTTCACTCCGGCGCAGGACCCAAACCAGCCACTCGGTAAGGTCCTGCACCTTACCCTTGATGGCAAGCCAGCACCCGACAATCCGATGGCAGGCAAGACCGGCACACCCACGGTTCCCGTCATCGCGCCGCCCTCTGACACCATCGCGGCAGCAGACGCGCCAGTGGTTCGGACCTACACGTTCCCCGGAAAGAACCTCACACCCGCTGAGACATGGAGCACCGGACACCGCACACCGTATGGCCTGGCCTTCGGTCCCGATGGTCGCCTCTGGGAAGTTGAACACGGTCCTAAGGGTGGTGACGAGCTGAACCTCATTGAACGCGGCAAGAATTATGGCTGGCCGCTGGTGTCGTACGGCATGAACTACAACGGCAAGCCCATCGCCAGCCCCGACACACGGCCTGACCTGGTTAAGCCCGTCATCTACTGGGTCCCAGTGATCGCGCCAGGCAACATCATGTTCTACAAGGGCGCGATGTTTCCCCAGTGGAACGGCTCGGCCCTGATCAGCGGCCTTGCGAGCAAGTCCATCACGCGCGTTGTCTTCGACGGCAAAGGCGGAGCTACACCGGCAGAACGCTGGGATGTTGGTCACCGCATCCGCGACGTTGAGGTCGCTCCGGACGGGGCGCTCTGGATGCTGGAAGACGACAAGGCAGGCGGCGTTTTCCGCGTCACACCGAAGGCACAGTAGCTGGTCTACGGTCAGCATCCCGTAGCAAAGCTAAGGGATCTGCTGTCAGCCAGGTCAGCTTGAGTGCTGATGACGGCGAACAGCAGATCCCTTCACTGCGTAACAGGATGAGCAAGCGGAGTCCTAATCGTCTGACAGGTCGAACACCTTGCGCGGTGGCGCGGTCGTGATCCGCTCGCGCAGACCGGCTTCCATCCCGATCAGCACGGCCAGCCCAAGACCCGCAAGTATCACCATGCCTTCCACCCGTGTCGACCACGCGTGCCGGGCTTCGAAATCATCACGCAGAGGTGAGCCCTTCAGCAGGATGCTGACGTCACCGCCTGCGGCCTGGCGGTCGTGCTCCATGGGCAGGATGATGAGCTTGTTCGATGCGAACGTCAGCACGATCATCAGCAGTACCAGTCCCGCCTGCCAGGCCAGCTTGTAGGCACGCGCGCCCAGCATGCGCAACGCGATGAAGATCGCCACACCGCACCAGAGCCCGATGCTGTGCAGCATGAGCAGCGTCCGCGCGATGAACTCCGCAAACTGCTCCGTCGCTCCAAAGGTGCGAAATGCCGTGGGCGCGACCACCGCACCGAAAAAGGCAAGACCGCCCATCCACACGGCAAAGGCCAGCAGGCGCAGGATGCGGGCAGCGATCACCATGGCTAGACCTTCTCCGCCGCGCTCCGTTGAAGCGCGTTCTGCAGCACGATCTCGAGCGCGGGCTTCACGCGGGCGTACTGCTCCTGCGTTATGCGGCCGGTCAGGCGATCGCTCTCAAGTGTGAACAACTCGTCTCGCAATGCGTTCAGCACCGATGTGGGCTGCGCGTGCGTGACTGCCGTGGCCAGTACAGCCGGAACGCCGGGCGCCGGCGGCAGAGCGACCGGCGCGGTCTGAGGACGCGAAAGCAGGAATCCCGCTCCACCAGCGAGCGCCAGCCCGATGCCGGCGATGATCCACCACTTGTACTTGCTGAGCGGATCGGGTGTGTCGATGGGAACTCCAAGACCGCCGCCGGGTCGACGTTCCGTCGCTGCCGTGTTCGAGCCGGGATCGGCGTTCGGGTCGGCTCCCGTTGCGGGTGTGCCTACCGGTGGGCCGTTACCCTGGTCCTGCTGACTGGCGTCATTGCTTGTGGCAGTCTGCCGGGGCAACTGTCCCTGCCCGCTGACGGCGAACCCCGCCGGATCATTCGCGGCGATGTTGCGCGCCACGTAGGTCTGCGCGTCCGTCTCTTCCGTCACGCTGACCCACGGCGTATTGCCGCCATCGAACTTCATCGCCTTGGGCATCATCACGACGACGTTGTCGGCTTTCATGGCCGTCGTAGGGGCCAGCTTGAGGGTGCCGCTGTAAGGTACCTTGTAGCTGACCTGGAACTGCGTCTGCCCGCCCGGCCGCACGGCAAAGTTGAAGCTATAGTGGTCTTTCGCCTTCAGCGGAACTGGCTGTGACTGCACCGTCATGCCCCCGGGCCCTTGCGCCGCCGCGCCTTCAACGGTCGCGCCATCCGGCAGGGTGAAGTCAAACGTCGCATCGGAAAATTGTGTCTTCGGCGGCGTCGATTCGTTCTTCAGGAAGAAATGTTGCACGATGCGCAAGCTTTTGCCATCCGGCTCCGACTGCACGCGCATCACGTCTGCCTCAAGCGTCACGCCGGGCACCTTCGCCGAGACGGCATAGACATCGATGTCCACATTTGTAGTGCCCGGAGGTGCGGGCTTGAAATAATTCGCGCCCTCATGCGTCACGCGTACCAGGTGAATGCCCTCGTCCGGCACATCGAGCGAGTAGTGGCCCTTGCCGTCGGTGGTGGTGTGCGTCGCCTCCTGCATGCCCTGCGCCAGCCGGATCAGCGTGACTGTGTCGCCGCTGGAGGGCTTGTTGGTGGTGCCGTTCGTCACCGTGCCCGTGAGCGTAGAGGCAGCAAGCGTAGAGAGCGGGAGGACGAAACAGATGGCGGCAGCGCGAAGAAGATTGATAGAGAAACGCATCTTCTCAAGTCTAAATGGGGCTATATCGCGGGTGTCCCGTGTCTCGCGTCTGAGACATGGGATACGGCACTTCTGTGCACGCCGTGAATCCCACATCTCAAAAAGCGAGATGTGGGGCACCCACTATCCTGGTTAAAACGTGTCCTTCGAGCTAAGGTTTGCCTCGACTTCGGCACGCGTGCGCCACACGTCGCGCCACTGCTTCTTCTCCATCAGCGGCAGTTCGTCCGTGTGGAAGGGCGAACCCGGCTGCGACGATTCACCATAGTAGACAAACGTCTTGGCCTGCTTTACGCCTGTCTTTGAGAACTCCAGCGCGATGGTAAAGCCGTCGCCGTGGACCGGCGTCTTGATGCCGTCGAGCAGCGGGCCCCACGTGTACACCCGGAAGACGCCAAGATTGCCGTACCCGCCATTGCCAGGCAGATCCACACCGTTCAGCGCGGGGCCGCGCACGGCCGCGGTGTTGCCATCCGACTGGCCGTTGATCTGCAGCCGCATCACCTTGCCCCACGGCGTGTCGAGCGCACCGTACAGGCTGATGGTTTCATCAGCAGCGTCCGCCAGCATCTGTGCGGCGGCCTTCGGGTCCTTGATGCCGCGCGGCGTGGTCAGCGGCTTGTCCACTTCGTAGGGCACGGCGAAGTTCTTCTGCGCCGCGACTGTCGTCATACCGACGCTGGGGCCGATGAACCTCTGCGCCCACGTGTAGAACAGCAGCGCGCCGCGCGAGTCCGCCTCGCATTGCCGGTCCCATGTCTTCAGCACGGCCCCGGCCTGCTTCGCGCGGGGCGAGCCATACTGATCGACTGCCGCGAGCAGGTCGTCGAGCACACGATCGGCCATCTCCATACGCGTGGAGAACTTCTTCTGCAGCAGCATGTCGAAACTGATCTTTTTATCCTCGCTCAGCATGCGCAACGCGCGGTCTGAACGGAACAGTGGGAAGTATGACGAGATATACGCGGGATAAGCGCCGCGGTCGATCATCGTCGGCCATGCCGCGTCCCATGGCGGCTCATTCGAGTTCTGCACATACCCGCTTGCAGGATCGACCTGCTTGGGCAGTTCGTCGTAGCTCAAACTGCCCTGTGGCATGGTGCTGCTTGTGGAACCGTCGACCGGCTTGCCCCACATCGCCCAGTCGCCGGTGCGACGCGGCACGTTGGCGTTGAACAGGTACTCAATGTGACCGTCGCGATCCGCGTAGATGATGTTGTACATCGGCACTTCCAGCCGTTTGAGCTGCGCCTGGTACTCCGCCAGCGTATGCGAAAGGTCCATCTTCCAGTACTGCTCCAGGAAGAACGGCTTGTCGAGACCTGCGGCAAACAACGCGACCGGCTGACCGTTGTCGCGGCGCACCACCGGTCCCTGCACCGTCTTTTGCACCTGCACGATCTCTGTCGTGAACGTGCCGTCCCGCTGCTTGATGCGGAAGGGATACTGCGCTGTTTCGTACTTCATCACCTTGCCGTCGTAGAGGTAACCGCCGTCTTTCTCGGTGATCTTGTACAGCAGCGCGCCGTTGTTGGTGTTGACCGTATTGGTGATCGCAACGTAGTCCGAAAAGCAGAAGCGAAGCACCGGGAAGCCGACCCAGGTGGCGCCGTACAGGTTGATGCCGGGCGCCGTCAGGTGAACCTCGAAGTAGGTCTGCTCGCCACCCATGGCTAGGTGCGGATTCATCAGCAGCATGGCGTTGCCGCCAGTGGTGTGCGACGGTGCGATCGCCCATCCGTTTGAGCCTTCCTGCATGTCCATGTTGGTCGGTGCGAATGGAGACTCCGGCTCCTCGACAGCGGCAGCCGTCGTGGTGCGCGGCTCCATCAACGTACGGCCTGCGACGAATTCGAAGTTCACCACGTGCTCTTCGTGCTGCAGGATGTCGAGCGCGCTCAGCGGCAGCACCTGCTTCGACTCGGCGGTCAGTTTGTCAGGATGCGCCTTACCGTAAGCATTGATGCCGGCGGCGAAGGCTTCCAGGTACCCGCGAAACTCCGGTGTCTGCTTGCTGAGCCACAATTGCGCGCGCTGCGGCACCTCGTTCAGCAGCACCCAGCGGTCGTTTTTTAAATTACGGTCTCCGTCGCCCGGCCCGTAGATCTCGCTGGATTTGCCGCGACTGCCAGCCATCGAACGCATCAGCAGGTCGCCATGCGCCTCGGCCTGCGCATAACCGTACAGGTAGAACATGTCGCGCGTGTTCTTCGCGAAAATATGCGGCACACCCCACTTGTCCCACAGGATTTCAGAGCCGTGCTGCGGCTTGTAGGCAGGTTGCGCAGTTGCGGCAAATGAAAGTCCAAGCATCAGCGCGGCGGCTACGATGGCAGGAAGAACGGTGCGGCGCAAGAGCATGCGGCTCCTCTTTGCAAAACTTGATTTCAGGGGTGCTTTGCGCAGAGTACCACTGACGCGCCGCCGCGCGAAGTCGCTATACGCGCTCGAGGACGTCGATTTCTGAAACGATCGTTGCGGCTTCGCCCTCAAGCATGTCGCGCTGTGCGGCGAAGTCTTCCTCGGGATACTTCCCGGCCTTGTACTCGAAATTCAAATCGCGCAGGTTGGCATAGACCATGTCGCGCCGCTCGCGCAGGAAGTCGAGTCGGTTGTTCGCACGTTGGATGAACGGATTGCGCTCAGGCCAGAAGGTGTATGCAAAGAGCGCGACGAAGAGAACGCCGGCAGCGATAAGACCCATGCTCAGTACTCCGTATCGCGGCGAATGCGATCGCGCATATCGTCCGGCGGTGTGTAGGCGATGGGCGCACCGTTCGCTGCGAGCAGCATATGGCGGCCCTTCCAGCGATTGATCAGCCAGGCGGTCACCGCGATGGCAAGGATGAAAACCACCACCGGGACAATCCAGGCCGCGTTATCAAACCCGCCTCGAATCGGCGCGGCGAGCACCGTCGGACCATACTTCGCAACGAACCAGTTGAAGATGCTGGTGTCTCCACCACCGCTCGCGACCTGCGTGCGCAGTTCGCCGATCATGCGGTCAGAGTCGGGGCAGCCGACGTGGTTGCATTCCAGCAGGATCTGCCCGCAACTGCAGACGCACACCATCTTGTGGCCGATGCTGGAAAACTTCGCAGTCGTATCACCCGCACCAATCGTGACGAGCGCGACGGTGAAAACAAGCACCATCTGGAGCACGCGGCTGCCCGACATCGACCGAAGCCGGTTCACTACGCTAACCATCTCAGTCGCCACCCACTGCCTGCAACTCAGGCTGAGGAGGGACCGGACTTGTCTCCAGAGCAATCCCACTTCCGCCCGGTCGCAAAGACAATGCGGGCCGGATGCCCGGCGCCAGCGCAAGGAACGTGCCAGCAATCACGATGGCAACACCAATCCAAATCCACGAAACCAGCGGATTGAGGAAGACCTTGATGATCGGCCGATTCGTCTCAGGATTGCGTCCCTCGAAGACCACGTACAGATCGCGCAGCAGCGTTGAGTGGATCGCGACCATGGTCGAGGTGGTCTGGCTGGCATTGTAGAAGCGGCGCTCCGGCGCCATCTGCGTCAGCTTTTTATCACCGCGATAGACATCGAGCAGCGCAAAATCCGTGTCGTAGTTCGCGTTTGAGTCCTGCGTATAGCTCTGGCACACAAGCTTGTAGTTGCCGATCGCGATCGAGTCGCCATAGCCCATCTCAAGCTCTTTGGACTGGTTGAAGGCAGATCCCGCAAGTCCCGCAAACAGGGCCACGATGCCGAAGTGAACCAGGTAGCCGCCATAGCGACGGTTGTTGCGCATCGTCAGCGTGAAGGCCGCGCTGAGAAGGTTCTTGCCGGTCTGCGTCTGGACAACGTGAACGCCGCGCAGGAACTCCGCTCCGACAGCCACCAGTACACCGGCACCGATGGAAAAACACACGAGGGCATAAAGTTGCGCCTCGAGATCTTCCGAAGGCGCGCTCCACGGGCGCAAGCCGCTGACCATCAGGATCACGGCGCTGCCCACTACAGCCGTGCACGGCAGGATGAAGTTGCGCCGGATAGAACGCAGTGAAGTCGCACGCCAGGCCAGCAGCGGTCCGACACCGGTAAGCGCCAGCAGGAACAGACCGATAGGCACGGCGACGCGATTGAAGAACGGCGCTCCCATCGTGACCTTGGAACCCTGCACATACTCGCTCAGCACCGGGAACAATGTGCCGAACAGCACGGTGAAGCAGGCCACCAAGAGCACCAGATTGTTGAACAAAAACGAGCTCTCGCGGGAGACGATCGCCTCAAGCTTATGCTCGCTTTGCAGGTGGCCGCTCTGCCGGAAAAAGGTGAACAGGCAAACCGCGAAGATGATGCAGAGAAATGTCGTGAACCAATTACCGATGGAACTCTGTGCAAACGCATGCACGCTGCTCACAATACCGGAGCGCGTCAGCAGCGTTCCCAGAATCGTCAGCATGAACGTCAGGAAAATTAGCCAGACGTTCCACTTCTTCATCATGCCGCGCTTCTCCTGCATCATGACCGAGTGCAGAAACGCGGTGGCGGTCAGCCATGGCAGGAACGACGCGTTCTCTACAGGGTCCCAACCCCAGTAGCCGCCCCAGCCCAAGACCGCATACGCCCAGTGCATCCCAAGGGAGATGCCGACGGTCAGGAACAGCCAGGTAACCAGCGTCCAGCGACGCGTGATGCGGATCCACTTTTCGCCCGGATAACGCATCATCAGCGCGCCCAGCGCAAATGCAAACGGCACGGAGAAGCCGACATAGCCCAGGTAGAGCATCGGCGGATGGATGACCATCTCCGGATACTGCAGCAGCGGGTTCAGACCATTACCGTCCAGGGGTATGGGCCCCTTGGTCAGCGAAAACGGCTCGGCCGCAAAGTTCAGCAAGGCAAGGAAAAATACTTGCACGGCTGCGAGAATCGTTGATGCATACGCAAAGAGTCGAACATCCGTTCGGTGCCGGAGCCTCAGAACAAAGCCATAGGCAGTTGTGAGGAACGCCCAAAGAAGCAGCGAACCTTCCTGACCGCTCCACAGCGCCGAGAACTTATATGCTGGATTGAGCGCGATGTTCGTGTGTTCTCGAATGTACTCAACGGAAAAATCGTTGGTAAATGCAGCCCACACCAGCGCGAAAGCAGCCGCAGCGACCGCGATAAAGCTGCCGATACCGGCACGTCGGGCGGTCTCACCGAGGCGCGCAGGCGAGATGCGTAACTGCATGCCGCGCGAGTCGGCAAACAGTGCCAGCGAACCTGCAAACAACGTGTAGGCGGACAAACAGAGCGCCAGGATCAGCGCGAAGGTCCCGAACTGGGGCATTGGGTGCGGCATAGGCGAGACTCGTGCGCCCACGTTGGCGCACCTTCCATTGTCTCAGGGGCAAGGGCGTTCAGCAAACGCGCAACCAGCGATGGAGCGATATTCGTTACGCCTTTAGCGCAACCGGCGCCTGGGGTTCAAGCAGCCGGTCTACCGACGCGAGCAGGTTGTCGGGCAGCAACGGCTTCAGTCGGAATAGCACATTCATGCCGTCGTACTTTTCTTCTGCTTCTTCCATCCCGCTGATGACCAGAACAGGCAGCTCGGGGTGGATTTCGCGAAGTTCCCGCACGAACTCGGACCCGTTCATCTCAGGCATGATGTGGTCGGTAATAACCAGGTCGATCTCAGATGGAAAGTCTTGCTCGCGAAACTGCTGCAGAGCACGCCGCGGGTTCATGACTGGGATGACGAAATAACCTGACCGCTTAAGGATGGCCTGCCGAGTGGCGGCCTGCACAGCATTGTCATCAATCAGCAGGATAGTTGCAGCCATAGGGACTTCGTCTTCTCCGTGCACTTCGATGCAGCCTCCAAACCCTGGCGCACTCAGTGCATCTTGTCTTGAAAAGATTAGGATGCAGACTTGCAAGATCGAGCAGCCTGCTCTGCTGCTGCAGATACACAATACCTGCTTTTGGGCCCGGCACCTGTGGCGGCCGGCAAGTATTTTGAGACAGATGGACGAAACATTGGCTTGCGGCTAGGCTGGTTCGGCGATCCGCAATCCTCATCAGCAGTACGGAGCCAGACAAATGGGTGTGCATCTCGGGGCGGTTGACTGGCTGATCATGGCGGTCTACCTCGCCTTTGTTCTTGGGATTGGCGTCGCGCTTAAGCGCTACATGCGCACCAGCAACGACTTCTTCTTGGCGGGCCGCGCCATTCCCGCCTGGGTCTGCGGCCTCGCGTTCCTGTCTGCAAACCTCGGCGCGCAGGAAGTTATCGGCATGGGCGCGTCCGGTGCGAAATACGGACTTGCCACCAGCCACTTCTACTGGATCGGAGCCGTGCCGGCAATGGTCTTTGTCGGCATCTTCATGATGCCGTTCTACTACGGCTCCAAGGCCCGCAGCGTGCCGGAATACCTGAGGATGCGCTTCGACGAAAAGACCCGCGCGCTGAACGCGATCTCATTCAGCATCATGACCCTCTTCTCATCCGGCATCTCGATGTACGCCATGGCGCTGCTGATCGACGCGCTCGGCATCTTCAAAGGCATCGTGCCGGATGCTTACGTCTTCCACATCTCTGTACTGATCTCAGCTGTGATCGTGCTGGCCTACATCTTCCTCGGCGGCCTGACCAGCGCCATCTACAACGAAGTGCTGCAGTTCTTTTTGATCGTTGCGGGCTTTCTGCCGCTGGTTTACCTTGGCCTGCGAAACGTGGGCGGATGGCACGGCCTGCAGGCCAAGCTGCCCGCCGCGTATACGCATTCATGGCGCGGCATGGAGCATGCCAGCACCAACCCGCTGGGCGTGGAGTGGTTTGGCCTGACGATGGGCCTTGGCTTCGTGCTGAGCTTCGGCTACTGGTGTACCGACTTCCTGGTGGTGCAGCGCGCCATGGCGGCCGATAGCGAAGAAAGCGCTCGGCGTGTCCCGCTGATTGCAGCGTTGCCGAAGATGGTGTTTCCGTTCCTCGTGATTCTGCCAGGCCTTATCGCAGTCGCAGCGCCTGCCATCGAGAACCAGACGGCAAACGCCCACGGCGTTGCCAGCGCGACCTACGGTAACAAGGGCCTGATCCCCGTCAAGATGAATCCCGCGACCGGCACCATGCAGGTGGATTCGCACGGGCAGCCCGTCTACAACTACGATCTCGCCATCCCGACGCTGCTGCTGCACTACTACCCCACGGGCATCCTCGGGCTGGGACTGACCGCGCTGCTGGCCAGCTTTATGTCGGGCATGGCCGGCAACGTTACTGCTTTCAATGCGGTGTGGACCTACGACATCTACCAGAGCTACATCAATAAGAACGCGAGCGATCAGCACTACCTGAAGATGGGCCGATGGGCCACAGTCGGCGGCGTGATCCTATCAGTAGGCGCGGCGTACCTCGTGACCGGATTCAACAACATCATGGACACGCTGCAGCTTGTCTTTTCCATCGTGAATGCTCCATTGTTTGCAACCTTTCTGCTCGGCATGTTCTGGAAGCGGACGACCGGCCACGCAGCCTTCGCGGGTCTGATCAGCGGCACCGGGGCGGCGCTGATCCACCACGGGCTGACATTGCCCGCAGGCGCGGCACCCGGCATTCACGGAGGGTGGATAGCACACGTCCACACCTATCCCAGCGAGATGGCGCAGAACTTCTGGACGGCCATCTTCGCGTTCTCGATCAACCTCGCAGTTACCGCAACGGTCAGCCTGGTCACGCGTCCGCGCCTGGAGTCTGACCTTGTTGGCCTGGTCTACTCGCTCACACCCAAGCCATCGGACGCGCATCTGCCCTGGTATCGCAAGCCGGCCTCGCTTGGCATCCTTGTCGTCGTCATCCTTGTTGCTCTCAACGTGATCTTTAGGTAAGCGAACTATCTCTGGAGGGCACCATGGGTCTCGATCTGCGCCTGCCTTTGGGTCTGATGTTTTTCATCATCGGCCTGATTCTCGTTGTCTATGGCCTGCTCACATCGGGCAGCGGCCAGTACGCGCTCTCGCTCGGCTTGAACGTTAACCTGGGATGGGGCGCGGTGATGCTTGCATTCGGCGGAACGATGTTTCTGCTGGGCTGGCGCTCGCGCAGGCGCGATGTTCATGCTGCGGCTGCAGGCACGGGCGACGCGGCAAACCGGCGCAGGCACTAACCTCCGCGGGTGCGGGCGTCACGATCCATTCTCCCAGGCTGAGATAATGGGTTCATGAAGCACCGCGTCATCGAACACTACGAACTGGACCGCAAACTTGGCACAGGCGGCAGTGGTGTGGTGTTCCTGGCCAATGACACGCAGTTACAGCGACCCGTAGTTCTGAAGCTGCTGCAGCGCGGCACCCTTACTCCCGAGCAGATGCGCACAACCTACCTGCGCGAGGCGCGACTGGCATCTGCCATCGACCACCCGAACGTCTGCGCCATCTATGACGTGGGCGAGATCGACGACGAAGCATACATCGTAATGCAGTACGTGCCGGGCAAGCCGCTCGACCGCCTGGTCGCCAGCGGCCCGGCGACCGTCGAGCTTGTACTCTCAGTAGGCATCCAGATCGCAGACGGACTTGCCGCCGCCCACTCTCTGGGCATCTTTCATCGCGACCTGAAGCCTGCAAACCTGATCCTGACCGACGGCGGCCTGCTCAAGATTCTCGACTTCGGCCTGGCGCGCCGCATCCGCGTGGAAGAAGCGGACTTTGACCCCGCAATCCACGCGCAACGCCAGCCAGCTTTGAGCGGCACCTACACCGCACGTGGCGGCACCGTCGCGTATATGGCTCCGGAACAGTTCGTCACGGGGCAAAGCTCTGTACAGAGCGATATTTTCGCGCTGGGCGTGGTGCTGTACGAGTTGCTCACGGGACGGCATCCCTTTCACCGGCCCGATACGCCGGACTTTCAGACCGTACGCGCCATCCAGTTTGCCGAGCCGCCCTCGATCCGCGAACTCGCTCCCGATACACCGGGGGAGCTCGAAAGCACGATCCTGCACTGCCTCCAAAAGCAGCCCGCTGAACGCTTCAACTCCGCCGCAGAGCTGCGCGAAAGCCTCCGCACAATCCTGAAGACATCCCAGCTTGACTCCCTCGTTGTGCCATCGGCAAGCCTTTCGGTACAGACAAATCTTGAATTCCGCACGCCCGAAGAGGAAAAGCGTTCCACCGGCCTGCTGTCCATGCTGGCCGAGCGGTTCCGCGAGAGCGGCGGCAATCAGAGCCACAACAGCATCGTTGTGCTCCCCTTCGTGAACATGGGGCCCGCGGAAGCTGCATCGCTCTACGGACATGCCCTCGCCGACGCGATCAGTGCACGCCTCGCCCGTATGCAGAC
The DNA here is from genome assembly GCA_965199365.1 of Terriglobus sp. GTDB lineage: Bacteria > Acidobacteriota > Terriglobia > Terriglobales > Acidobacteriaceae > Terriglobus. Next base: position 793,328 of record CBDARC010000001.1, read on the forward strand.
GCTGGTTGTGCGTCCGTCAAGCACGCTGATGAACGTGCCGCCCGGACAACTCGACCCACTGAGCATCGGCCGCAAGCTCTCGGTGGAGTACGTTGTTGCGGGCAGCTTCCTACGCAGCGACAAGGGTTTCGATCTGAACTGGCAAATGCTCCACGTGCCCGAGCAGGCCGTGCGCGCAGGGGGTTCCATCAACGTGGAATCATTCGACCTCGTCGCTGTACAAAACGAGATTGGTACAGAGATTTTCAGCGCCCTGAGCGTCGGCGCCGCGGTACGCGCCTCCAAGAAAGGCCAGGGTACTGAGCGCGACAACGCCGGGCCGCTCGACGGAGAAATCTCAGAGGATTACCTGCAAGCACGTGCCCTGCTGAGTTCGTTCATGTTCCGCACGGCGAGCCCCGAAGATCTGCAACGTGCGCAGGAACTGTTCACTCACGTCGTCGAGCGAGACCCAAGCTACGCGCCCGGGTGGAGCGGTCTCGGCATCACGCATCTTCAATACCTCCGGCACGGCCTGGGCGGCCAAATGCACCTGCTGGAGATGCGGCGGGCGCTCGACAAGGCGCTGGCGCTCGACCCAGGTTCTACGGAAGCAAACCTCTACCGCGTCTACATGCTGCTGTCACGCGGCGAGAAGGAAAGCGCCCGCCACGGCATCGCACACCTGCTGCAGACAACGGCGAACGACTGGAACGTTCATCGCATCGCGGGCATGACGCTGCGCAGCGATGGGCAGTACGAGCAGGCACTCAAAGAGTTCGGCATTGCACTTCGCTTGAGCCCGTCCGATGCGCCCATCATCTACAACCATCGCGCCCGCGTGTACCAGTATCAGAACCAGTTCGAACTGGCGGGCGAGGAGATCCAGAAGGGCCTGACACTCGAGCCGCGCCAGCCCATGCTGCGCATTACGCACGCCTACCAGCACATGCGTCTCGGACGCCTGAAAGAAGCCATCGCAGCCATGGAAGAGGTGATCGCAGAAGACGATTCGCTGCGCATCGTGCATCCCACCATCGCCATGTGCTACGCGATGCTGGGCGACCGGGAGAAGGCATCCACTTTCATCGTGGAACAGACATTGGCCGCCGCCGAGGCCGACAGCGAGATGGCCTATCGTCTCGCAACCTACTTCGCCGTGGATGGCGAAAGCAGCGAGGCTCTGCACTGGCTGCGCCGCGCCATCTATCTTGGCAATGAAAATTATCCCTGGTTCGTAAAGAACCCTGCATGGTCGCGCCTGCAGGGCTCGAGCGACTTCGAGCTTATCCTCAACGACCTGAAGAAGAGCTACCAGCGCAACACGCGCAACTGGAAGCGTCTGCTTGGCCAGGTGCAGCGGTGAAGCCGGCTCATTCATCAGGCGCAGTCGACGAAATTTGACTCGTGGCAAAGCCGTCATCCCTTAACGAAGTGACGAGATCTGCTGATTCTGGGTCGATCCTGCCGGGCAAAGCAGATCCCTCGGCTTCGCTGCGGCATGGCACCCTCGGTCGAGCGAGTTGAACCTGCATGCGCCACGGCCTTACAGCAGTCGCTTGTACGAAATACCCATCCAAAGCAGCAGCCCTGTCAGTTGCGCAAACAGCACGCCCTGCACCAGCAACCAGACCTCCGAACCCGTCGTATACGGTGCCAGCAGGCACATGCCGGCGACAAGAGTCAGCAACGCAGCGAACGCCAGCGATCGGCCCACGTGCGTCTCCCTAAGGGATTGCAGCAGCACGTAATGCCGCTGCCGCTGTCGCGGGACCCGCGCCATCACCCGCGCCGTGAAGTCGTCCGGCATGGGCACGTGGGGAGCAGTCTCGAGTGCCTGCACGATGCGGTCGATCTCGCCGTCGGTTGTCCTGTGTAGATCGCTCATGCCATGCCTCCCTTCGTGTGCTGCAGTGCGTTCCGCAGCTTGTTGCGTCCGCGGTGCAAATGCGTTCGAACCGTGCCGATCGGCAGCTGGAGCGACTCCGCAATCTGCTGATAACTCCGCTCCTCCTGATGATAGAGGACCAGCACACTGCGTTCCACGGCGCTTAATCTCGTTAACTCTTCTTCGACTCGCGCTTGCAGTTCACGCGTTGCCAGTTGCTGCTCGGCGTTCGGTGCGGGATGCGCCAGTCGCTCCTCCCACATGGACACATCATCCGACATGGAAGTCGACCGCCTCTCGCGCTTCTGTCGCTTCCACTCGTCCTGCGCGACGTTCACAACAATCCGATGCAGGTAGGTCGTCAACAGTGCGTCACCGCGAAACGTCGGCAGCGCCCGATGCAGCCGCAGGAACACATCTTGCGCAAGATCGTCCACGTGCTCGCGCGAGCCGGTCAACCGCACCAGCATGCGGAACACCATGCCCCCGTGTTCGCGAACAATCTCTTCAAAGCTGGCTGTCTGCATCGTTGAGAGTGGGTAAGACTGAGGCACATCGCCAAAGTTTCATCAATCGAGTTGAAACTTGTCGCATGCCGTGAAGTCTAACGCCGGCGAAAAGGAGAAACACCAATGAGCACCATCTTCGACAGTCCCTTCATCGTCCCCGTCGCCGGCTGCATCATGATCCTCGGACTTGGCGCGGGAGGAATTTACTCTGAAATGCGCGGCAAGGAACTGCGTTCTCAGGAGCGTATCGCCATGCTCAATCGCGGCGTGCCGCTGGCCGAGATCGAGCGCCTTTCAGCCACGGCAAACGAGGCAGAGAAGAAAGTCCGCGACCCACTGCGTAGCCTTGCCAACGCACGCCGGTCGGCAATGGTTCTGCTGTCGTGCGGCGTTGGTTTAGGCCTGTTCGGGCTTCTGCTTTACGCGATTATAGGTATCCGGCCAGTGTTGATCGTCGCCGCTGCCGGCGTCATCAATCTGGCAATCGGCGGCGGCTTTCTGGTCGACTACAACATGCAGGAGCGCGAACTTGCGCGCTTCGGCATGGAAGTCGATACGGAATCCATGCTCGGCCGCGAACCTGGACTGTAATGAACTAGTTCGTAGGTACAAAGCTCTGCGGAGCGACATACGTCGGCACCGACGCAACCGGCGCCTGCATCGACTCACGCGGCGGCATGGCCGAGAACTCCGGCTCGCGCACCAGCGACCGAATCACCAGCGGTTCCGACAGCTCCAGAACGATGAGTGATTCCTTAGGCAAATGCGTTTGGCGATCCTGCTTCAACCACCACGCGGTACTGACGCCTGCGCCGACACCCGCGCCCACCACCGCGCCGACACCACCACCAAGCACTGCGCCAGCGGCCGCAGCACCGCCCGTCGTCAGTGACATGGCTGCAAGCGTTGCGCCTACATGGTCCTTGCGCAGAATGTTGCCTTCTTCGTCCACCCTTGTATGCGCGTACTGGTCCGTATCGATGACGGCGGCCCGCAGAGGCATACGCGTGCCATCCGGCAGCACGATGACCTGCGGCTGCAGATGAATGAGAGCCGCACCGCGGAAGCGCTTGCCTCCACGCACGTGTGTGATCGTTCCCTCCACGGTCGAGCCGGCCGGTAACACGACGCGGCCTGCGCTCATCACGTTCTCAGAGAGGTCCGCGGCGAAAGGCGTGTTCTCGGGCGTTGTGTCGGTCGCGATCTCCTCACGCAGGCGCATGCGCAGCGGTGTGCCCGTGGGCAGCTCGTTCGGACGGCGCGGCACGTCCGTCACGATCCCCGCGTCCGCATTCGCGGCCGTCTCACGGCGCGAGTGCAACACCACGGCTGAACGCTCCGGCTCTGCTACGGGTTGAGGAGCCTGTGGAGCTTCGTATGGGATCGCAGCCGACGGCTTCGCCGCGGGTGCCTGCGCCGCCTCAACCGCCGGATTGTTCTCAACGATGGCATCGGGCGGGTGAGACACGCCGGTTTGCTGTGCCATGGCTGGAACCGGGGAAGACACAGCCGTGCAGACGAATGCGATTGCGATCGCTGATTTCACAGAAAACTCCCTCTGCCGCAGCTCTGGCAGGTGTTCCTCAGTGTAATGGTGGGGCGTACCACCCGGGCGGCGATCTGCCGGGTTGAATCAAGACGGTCAACGGTAACTCCCTTAACCGTCTGGGTGTACGCGCTTTGTTAAACTTGCGTGGGCGAACCCCTTGCGCCAGAAGATTACCCGGACACACCATGGCTGAGCTGCTGGAAACGATCGTTGGGCTTGGCGGAAGAAGCATCTCCGTCGACCGGCGGCCAAAGCTGAACGAACGTCTGACCCATCGCATTGTCGCGCTCGGCGCGGCTCCTGAAGCAGCCACACAGAAAGGCAACATGACTGAAATTATCTCGATCAAAGCACGCGAAATCCTTGACAGCCGCGGCAATCCGACCGTTGAAGCCGACGTAATTCTTGCAGGCGGGGCCATCGGCCGGGCTGCGGTGCCAAGCGGCGCCAGCACCGGCGAGCACGAAGCAGTGGAGCTGCGCGACGGCGACAAGGAAGTGTACCTGGGCAAAGGCGTGCTGCAGGCGGTTGAGAACATAGAGTCTGCCATCGCTCCCGAACTCGCGGGCATGGACGCCACCAACCAGCGCCTGATCGACATGACGATGCTGCAGCTGGACGGCACGCCGAACAAGGCAAACCTCGGAGCCAACGCTATTCTGGCAGTCTCCATGGCCTGCACCCGCGCCTCAGCGAACGCATTGAAACTCCCGCTGTATCGCTACCTTGGCGGCGTCAACGCCTGCCTGCTGCCCACGCCGATGATGAACATCCTGAACGGCGGCGCGCACGCTGACAGCAACGTTGATTTTCAGGAATTCATGATCATGCCGGTCGGCGCAGAGAGTTTCGCAGAAGCTCTGCGCTGGGGCGCCGAGACCTTCCATACGTTGAAGGGCGTGCTCAAGAAGAAGGGCTACAACACCGCCGTCGGCGACGAAGGCGGCTTCGCTCCATCGCTCAAGTCCAACGTTGAAGCGGTCGAACTGATTCTGGAAGCAATCGAAGCCGCAGGCTACACGGTGGGCGAAGACATCTCGCTCGCACTCGATCCCGCGTCCAGCGAGTTCTACGTCGCGGAGACCGGCAAGTACGTCTTCAAGAAGTCCGATAAGAGCGAGAAAACGTCAGCCGAGATGGCCGCCTACTGGGCCGACTGGGTGCGTCAGTATCCCATCGTCTCGATTGAAGACGGCCTGGCTGAGAATGACTGGGAAGGTTGGAAGATCCTCACCGACGAGGTGGGCGACCGCTGCCAGCTAGTCGGCGACGACCTCTTCGTCACCAACACCAAGCGCCTGCGCGAAGGCATCGAAAAGGGCGTCGCCAACTCCATCCTGATCAAGGTCAACCAGATCGGCACCGTCACCGAAACGCTTGAAGCCATCGAACTAGCGCGCCGCTACGGCTACACCTCGATCATCTCGCACCGTTCGGGCGAGACCGAAGACACCTTCATCGCAGACCTTGCCGTCGGCACAGGCGCTGGCCAGATCAAGACCGGCTCCGCATCGCGCACCGACCGCATCGCCAAGTACAACCAACTCCTGCGCATCGAAGAAGAGCTCGGCCAGGGCGCGGAGTACCTCGGCATCGAATCGATAAACTGCGAGTAAGCTGTGCTTGGAAGTCAGCCTCTCATGAGTAAGAAGACCTTATGCGCGACCCACTTAAAGTCGTGATCGGCCTGGGAGCGATATGGGGTGTCCTCGCTGGCGGATTGATCCTGATGAGTGCCATAACATTCGGTGACAATGACACGTTGCCGGAGGAGGTTGCGCTGGCTCTATACGCTCTGACCGTGTTTCCGAGCTGCATCTTTGCAATTTGGCAGCAACGAATAGCGGGTTCTTGGCTGTTGCTTCTTAGTGCGATTTGCATGTTCGCATTTACATATCAAGTCGTGGCAAAGGGCACCAATAGTAAACCCCTACTCCAGGTTGCAGGAGACACAGTCTGGTTGCTACTGATGTGTGCTATACCGGCTCTGCTCGGTTATCTTTTGCTTCGTCTTCAACCAGCAACAAGGAACGTTTAATGAGCCAGCGCAAACCCCTCATCCTCACCATCCTCGACGGCTGGGGCATTCGCGCCGAGACACGTGGTAACGCTATCGCCATGGCGCGCAAGCCCACGTATGACATGCTGCTGCGCGAGTATCCGAACACGATCATCCGCGCCAGCGAGCACTTTGTCGGCCTGCCTGACGGGCAGATGGGCAACAGCGAAGTAGGCCATCTGAACCTGGGCGCGGGACGTGTCGTGCGCATGGACATCACGCGAATCGACACCATGATTGAGTCGGGCGAGTTTTTTCGCGATCCCCTGCTGGTCGATGCGGTCACAAGCGCGCAGGCTCGCGGGCGCGCTGTCCACCTCCTCGGCCTGCTGAGCGATGGCGGAGTGCACTCGCACCAGCGCCACCTGTACGCGCTGCTCAAGCTATGCGCCCAACTTGGCGCGAAAGACGTCTTCGTTCACGCCTTCCTCGACGGCCGCGACACCATGCCGACCTCCGGCGCGGGCTACATCGAAGCGCTTGAACAGCAGTTCCGCGTAATCGGCGTGGGCAAGCTCGCAACCTGCAGCGGACGCTATTACGCGATGGATCGCGACCTGAAGTGGGATCGCGAGTTGAAGACCTTTGACGCTCTTGTCAAAGGCAACGCAGAAGGCGGCACAACCACTGACGCGGCGGCCAAGGTCCGCGAAGGCTACAACAACGGCGTTACCGACGAGTTCACGATCCCTTTTGTCTGCACCGACGACAGTGGCAAGCCGATCACGACCGTTCAGAATGACGACCTGTGCATCTGCTTCAACTACCGCAGCGATCGCGTGCGGCAGATCACGCGCGTGCTCGCCCGCAACGTCGCGGACGGCCTCACGAAAGCTGACGCCCGCGACCTGCCGAAAGCCGACGAACTCGACCTGGAGATCCCCCGCAACGCCGTGCCCAAGAACCTGCGCTACATCACCATGACGCAGTACGACCCTAAGTTCACGCTCCCCATGGTCATCCTGCCTGAGAGCATGGACAACCTGCTGGCCAACGTCATGGCCAACAACGAACTCCGCAATTTGCGCGTTGCCGAAACGGAGAAGTACGCGCACGTCACCTACTTCTTCAACGGCGGCATCGAGAAGCCGTTCAGCGGCGAAGAGCGCGAAGTGGTGCAGTCGCAGCGGGTCGCCACCTACGATCTCGCTCCCGAAATGAGCGCGCGCGGCATCTGCGACGTGGTGCTGAAATCCATCGAAGACACCGCGTTCGACGTTGTCGTCGTGAACTTCGCCAACGCGGACATGGTCGGCCACAGCGGCAAAATGGAACCGACGATCAAGGGTGTCGAAACGGTCGATGCTTGCCTTGGCGAGATCTACGCATCACTCAAGCGCAACGGCGGCTCGTGGCTCATCACTGCGGACCACGGCAACGCCGAGATGCTGATCGATCCAGTCACCGGCGGCCCGCACACCGCGCACACCACCAACCCTGTCCCGCTGATAGCCGTCACCGAAGCAGGCAAACAGTTCAGCCTGCGCGAAGGCGGCTCCCTGCGCGACCTATCGCCCACTATGCTCGCCATGCTTGGACTTGATCTGCCAACGGAGATGACCGGCGGCGACTTGCGGAATTTTCCTCATTCTTGAGAGCTTATTTGCCTTCGAAGAGAACCTTCGCGATCTGGCCATGCTGTTGGAGCAGATGCTCCCGGCAAGCAAGCAGCAGCGCATGGCGGGCAGAAGGAGGAAAACGCTCCATTCGCACAGCAAAAGCCTCTGCGAGCGTTCTGCCTACCTCTTCAGCTTCGTCATGACGCGGGGGAGTCTCGTGTTCTGGAGTTTTCATGGCTAGAAGATAAATCTAAGGAGATCACCCTATCAACGCGCCTGGAAGGCGATCGCCAGTCGTCCGCTTCATCGCAGCAGCTACATCTCCCGTCGGCCTTCCATCGCGCGGCTCATCGTAACCTCATCCGCGTACTCGATATCGCTGCCGGCAGGCACACCGGTTGCAATGCGCGTGATGCGCAGCGAATGGTCGGCGCTCGCTCGGTGCAGTTCGCCGGCGAGCCAGTGCGCGGTGGCTTCACCCTCAACCGTCGGGCTCATCGCGAGGATGATCTCGTCGATTTCGCCAAGGCGGCTGAAGAGATTGGCCGTGCGAAGCTGCTCGGGACCGATGCCGTTGAGCGGCGACAGCGTGCCGTGGAGCACGTGATAGATGCCGTTGTAGCCTCGTGTCTTCTCAATGGATGCGATACTCGTCGGCTCCTCCACCACGCAGACGGTGGCGTGTGTCCGAGTCGGACTGCTGCAATAGATGCAGGGATCGACATCCGTCACGTTATTGCAGATGGAGCACAGCCGAAGCTGCGCCTTCAGCGCGCGGATCGCGGTCGAGAGCGCCTCGGCATCCGCATCGGGCGAACGCAGGATGTGGAACGCCAGCCGCTGCGCGGACTTGGTACCGACGCCTGGCAGCTTGCGCAGTTCTTCAATCAGCCGCGCCATCGGTTGAGCGAAACGTTCCATCGCTATTTCGATGCCGCGTCAGCGGATGCAGTCCGAAGGCCGAGGCCCGGCACCAGCAATTTGCCGTTGATGCCTGCCGGCGACCAGCTCTCCACAATCGCTTTCGCGATCGACGCGATGGCGCGTTCGCCTTCGTTCTCGGTGGTCCAGCCTTTGTCGACGTTGTCGTAGGTATAGATCGCGAGCACGATCGGGCCGCTCTTGCCGGCGATGATCGCAACGTCTGAACGCGTCGCATCCAGAGACCCGGTTTTGCTCGCAATACCGCTGCCCTGTTCGGTGTTGTCGAGCGTCTCGAGGTAGCGCGGAATCGTGTTGCGATAGAACTGGTTGCGCAGCATCTCGATGGCGACTTTGCATGCTGCGTCAGCCTTGACCTGATCGACAGCAGGCTGCCTGGGCAGGTTCAGGTCGCAGCGTCCGATCTTCTCCATCACCATGGTGATCTGGCGCGGCGTGGTCTTGCCCAAGCCGAAGTTCGGTTGATCCTCCGGCATCGGTCCGACCGCAGGCTTGAAGACCTTCTTGTAGAGCCACGTCTGGTCGTAGCCGAGCGCGGTCATGTTGTCATCGACCCGCTTCGTGGTGAAGCGATCGATCATCAGGTTGGTCGCCGTGTTGTCGCTGACGATCACCATCATGGTCGCCACGTCCTTCAGCGTCAGCGTGACAGGCGTATCGAGGAAGTGCAGCATGCCCGATCCGCCAACTCCTTCGCCCGGCTGCAGTGTGATCTTCTCGTCCCATGCAGCGTGACCCAGCGCGACTTCGCGCATTGCCGTCCACAACATGGCCAGCTTGATGGTGCTGGCGGTCTGCACCGGTTTATCGGCATCGACGGAGAGTGCCTTGCCTGTATTCAGCTGCTCGGCATACAGTGCAATCTTGCCGTGATGCGCCGCGATCACCCCGTCCACCTTTCCCTGCAGCACAGGGTCTGGCTGCGGCTTGGCAACAGTCTGCGCGTGCAGCATGGTGGCCGCGCCAATCAGCAGAATAGCGAGTCGCGCCCGCATCAGCCGAGCAACTTTCCGATATCCATGCCGCCGAGCATGCCGCTGGTAGCCGCCTGCATCTGCTCATCGACCTTGCGGCCAGCTTCGTTGATGGCGGCAGTGATCAGGTCTTCCAGCATCTCTACATCATCGCCGCTGGCAGACATCGCCGTCGGGTCGATCTTCAGGCGCAGAAGCTCTTTTCGCCCGTTGACACGCGCCGTGACCAGCCCGCCGCCAGAGCTCGCCTCGGCCGTGGTCGTCGCCAGCTTCTGCTCCATCTGCTCCTGCATGTGCTGGGCCTGACCCATCATCTCCTGCAGCTTGCTCATGTCCATGGTTGTACCTCCTAAGTCGTTGGGAGCTTTGGGGCTAGTCCTTGCGCAAATCGAAGACGCTGGTGATCTCGGCGTTGAACAGCTTCTGCGCAGCTTGCACCGTAGGGTGGTCCAGCGCCTTGGCCTGCGCGGAGCCGGTGCGCGGCTTTTTCGGTACCTTCGGCTTATCGTCGAGTGCCGCGGGCACGAACACCAGGCGCACACTCGAGAGTCCTCGCTGGCGCAATGCCGACTTGATGATTGCCTCTACTTCAGGCCGGAAGATGGTGCCCATCAGCTGTTTCGACAGTGTAGTTGCGATCTGGACCTCACCGTTGCCGAGCGTCCAGGTGGACTCCTCGAGTTGCTCTGCCGCCGAGTTGTGCTTCTTCGTTTCAAACAGCGCTTCGACCGCCGCCGCCTGCAGTTGCGCAGCATCGGTTGGAGCCGCATCTTCGCTCGGCTCTGTCGACTCGACGTCGGAGGTCACGATGGACGGCTGCGGCATCGGCGTGAAGATCGTCTGCGGAATCAGTGTTTCCGACAGCGAGATCCTTGAAGGCTCGACGTGGGCGACGAATCCCGTCGTAGGCTCCGGAGCGACCTCGGCGTTCGGTCGCGCAAGAGGAGACACGTTCGCCGGCAGCGGCTCGGTCGCAAGCGCCAGAGACCCCTCCGTACGCGGCAAGGCCGGCGCGGCAGCGCTGCTTACGGGGCGCTGCGAGGCGGATTGCGCTGGTGTCTGCGAGAAGCGCGATGTGCCGGGCGAAGCGCTGCGCGGAGTTGAAGGCCCGGATGCGATGTGTGTGCGAGGTGCCGGGACGGCTCGCGGCGTGCTCGCAGCCGGCTTCGGCAATTGGCTGAGGAACTCCTCCACCGGCAGCAAGCGCTGCAGATGCACAAGCTTGATCAATCCCAGCTCCAGGTGCAATCGCTGTTCCTGCCGAAAGCCGAGATCATCAAACGTCCGCAGCATAACCTGCAGAAAGCGCGTGAGCTCTTCCTCGGTGAACAGCATGGCCGTGCGCACCGCGCGGCGGCGCTCGTCCGGCGAAATCTGCAGCAGGTCGCTGCTGTTGTGCTCCTCGGTAAGCGACGCGATCTTCGCGACGATGCAGTTGCGCAGGTATCGCACGAACTGCCGTGCAATCTGCGAAGACGAATTGCCCGCATCCAGCAGCCGCCCTGCCGTTGTGAGCACCGCGGCCGAATCGTTGCGCGCGACCGATTCCAGAATCTCTTCGAATACGGTGTTGGGCACCGTGCCCATCAATTCGCGAATCTCCGATGCGGAGAGCTCGGCCCTGCCATCGACGGTGGGCGCGGACGCAATCGCCTGGTCCATGATCGACAGCGCGTCGCGCATGGAGCCGTCACCCGCCTCGGCCAGCAGCGCCAGGGCAGCTTCGTCAGCCAGCACGCCTTCATGTGCGGCAATGCCGCGCAGTTCGGTCAGGATGTCGTCGAGCTTGACCGCGTGGAAGCTGAAATGCTGGCAGCGCGACCGGATGGTCTGCGGAATGTTCTCCGGTTCGGTTGTCGCCATCATGAAGACGATGTGGTCGGGCGGCTCTTCCAGCGTCTTCAGCAGCGCGTTGAAGGCGGCATCGGTAATCTGGTGCGCTTCGTCCAGAATGTAAATCTTGAACCGGTCACGCGCAGGGCGATAGCGGGCGGCGTCGCGCAACTCGCGAATCTCATCGATGCCGCGATTGGTCGCCGCATCGATCTCGATTACATCGACCGCATTACCCGCACGAATCTCAAGGCACGAATCGCAGACGCCGCAGGGCTCAGGCGTTGGCCGTTCGGGCGAGCCGATCGTATTGCGGCAGTTGAGCGCCGACGCCAGGATGCGCGCGATTGTCGTCTTGCCAATGCCCCGATGCCCGCTGAAGATATAGCCGTGCGCGATGCGGTTCTGCTCCAGCGCATTCTGCAGTGTGCGTGTGACATGGTCCTGCCCGGCCACATCGGCAAAGCGTTGCGGACGATACTTGCGGGCAAGAACCTGGTAAGCCATCGCATTCAGTTTAGCGGGTGCGCCTGAGGATTAGCTGGCGGTCTGCAGGCGTGCGACTGGCGTGTGCGGATCGTGCACCCTCCGAACAGGTTGGTCTGCAAGTTGTCGCGAAATCCCATATTGCAGGCTGCTGTCACGTCGGGGAGGGGCTATGCTCGGGGCATGTTTGGAAGGACGCTCCCCATCGCCCTCTCCGACAACACCTGTCTCAATGCAAGGAGCAGCCGTGCCGACTCATGCAAACTTATACACTGCTGGCCGTTACCTCTACACGCGCTCTGGCGTAAAGCTGATCCTGCGCGGCATCAACCTTCCACTGCTGGACGACTGGCAGTTCCCGCCAGCCAACTACCTCTCGGACATTGCGAGGACAAACGCGAATGCGGTCCGTTTCCAGTGGTATGTGGATTACGGCCAGCCTGCTCGCCAGGCGTACTCCATCAACGATTTGGACCCGCTGTTGCTGAACTGTGCTCAGTCGGGCATGGTTCCGATCATCATGCTGGCGGACCTGACCTGCGCGGGAGACACGTCGCAGCTCAATGATCTGATCGAGCGATTCCTCGCCCAGACCGATGTGGCCGCGGTGCTGAAGAAGCACTCCGAGTACTTGATCTTCAACATCGCAAACGAGGTCGGGCAGTACCACTGGTCAGGCAACTCGGAGGCAGTTCTGGATCAGTATGTGAGCGACTACACGTCGGCAATCGCAAAGATCCGCGCCGCCGGGTTGAACATTCCACTTATGGTCGACGCTCCCGACTGTGGTGAAGCGCTGGACGTTTTCCTGCTGGTTGGCGAGAAGCTGATCGCCGCCGACCCTGAGCACAACTTGCTGTTGAGCGCGCACGCATACTGGGCGGGGTATGACGGCATGCAATACCTGCAGCAGTGCGCCAGCGCTTCGTTGCCGATCGTCTTTGGTGAGATATCGAACCGGCAGGACGACAACCCACCAACGACCTACTACTCGCTTGACGGCAGCGGTGCGCCGATTGTGCCTGCGAATGGCTTTACGTACCAGGCGCTGCTTACGCAGGCGCTTCACCACGAGATAGGCTGGCTGGCGTGGTCGTGGGGACCAGACGACTGCGCCGACCGCCTGCTCTGCGCGAACGGAAGCTTTGCGTCGCTTTCTTCATTTGGAGAAGACTTCTTGAATAATCCGGCGTACGGACTAGCGAAGCACAGTATCCGGCACAAGCTTCTGTAATCGGCCTGCGCGATCCAGTTGCCCATCGCGAGGACCGCTTGCCACGGGTGTCTGGGATGCATAGCATGGCGTCGTGCCCTCCCGTCGCCGTTTCCTCCAGTTCTCCGCTGCCGCGCTGCCGCTGCTCTCCACCGAAGCGTTTGCGCAGCAGCGCACGCCTGTTGGCCTGCAGCTCTCAACCGTCTCGAAGATGGCGAAGGCCGATCTTCCTGGCACCTTGAAGCAGATTCGCGGCATCGGCTATGACGAGGTGGAGCTTTACTCCGTCGGCTACACGATGCCGCCCGCAGAGCTTCGCAAGATGGTGATTGACGCCGGGCTGCTACCGCCCGCGAGCGCGCATTTTGAGTACGCCGACCTGCCCGGCCAGCTAGAGTATGCAAAGGCGCTTGGCGTCAGGTACGCGATATGCCCCATGCTGCCCAAGTCACAATGGATGTCGGCTGATGGCTTCCACACCGCGGCAAAGCAGTTGAACGTGTGGGGCAAGCGGGCGAGCGATATGGGCCTCCAGTTCGGCTTCCACAATCACGACTACGAGTTTCGTCCGTTCGGCGACACCACGGGATTCGACATCCTGATTGGCGAAACCGATCCGAAGCTGGTGTCCCTCGAGATGGATTGCTACTGGATCGCACAGTCTGGCCATGACCCGGTGCAGATGCTCAATCGCTTGGGTCGCCGCGTCCGGATGATCCACCTGAAAGACCGGCTGCCGGGATTCGGGCCGTCGTTCGACATGGGCGATGCATCTGCGCACTTCACCGAGGTAGGTACCGGCAGCATTGACTGGCCCTCGATCATCGCTACTACGAGGAAAATAGGCGTCGAGCACTACTTTGTGGAGCACGACCGCATTGGCGACGATCCGCTGCCACGGCTTCGCACCAGCTACGTCAACGCTCGTAAGCTACTGAATAGCGCCGCTTAGCTCGTTCTTGAAAGCGCCCTTCGCTGTCTTTTTCGCAGCGTCAGGGGCAAACCCAGCTTCTTCCTGCGTTTAATCTCTTTCGTGCTGAACATGGTGCCTCGGCAACTCTCCGCGCCGCAGTAGCAAGGCTGGTCGTCTTCGTCGGAGTCGTAGAGGTGGTACTCGTACGTGAGTTCCTCACCGGCGGCAATGTCGCGCAGCGCCAGCACGTAGATGTGGCCGTCGTTCTCTTCCGTCTGGCAGTTCGGCTCGCAACAATGATTGATGAACATCGCAGCGCCAAAACCATCAATGACCGTGTCGTTGTCCAGAACGCCGAAAAGATAGGTCAGGTCGCGATTCTGGTAGCGCTCGTCTGCCTCGGCCTTGCTCATGCGCGGTCCATCGTATTCGGCGACGCGGGCGCCACGGCGGATGGGGTCGAGCGTATAGCAGCCGCAGCCGTGAACGGGCGATGAGCGAAGCAGGAGCCGTGGAAGCATCGTTGGGCGAGTATAAGGCAATCGGCCCGAACTCGCGATCTTCTGCCTCCTCTGCTACAAGTTTTGCGTCTAAAAAGCGGTGAGACTTTCCGTGAGCACACTTCGATGCGGTTCCAGAATGCACCTCCCTGTGGCGCTGGCGCTTGCCGTCGGCTGTGGTGCGGCGTCCATGGCCGGGCAGAACTCCACTCCGCAAGCTCAGAAGTGCAAGGCTGATTCGAAAGATCCGGCGTGCACCAAACACACCTCTGACTCGAACTCAAGCGCGCCGTCTATCGCCAATGACAATCCTTTTCCGGTAGAGGATTCTCAGCGCGGAGTAAACGCCGCACCTGACCCCGGCAGCAAGTCGACTGCAGTCCCATCCTCGGCGGCTAGCGACAATCCGTTTCCCGTTGAAGATTCGAAGCACGGCAGCAGCGCGCCTGGCAATAACAACTTCCCTGACATGCCGACTAACGGTGTACCCGACCCGCCAGCCTCGTCCGAAAAACCCATGAAGCTGCCCCCGGGCGGCTACAGCACATCCGGCGGCGACGATGAACCCGGTGCAAGCTCCAGTTCAAGCAGGCGATCGGACGATGACGACGTCGCTCCGACCACCGCTGCACCCGATGCGCCCGTCAAGGCATCCGCGTTGAAGGATTTTGGCAGCCATGGAGACACATCGGCCGCCCGCGCAAAGCTCGAGCAGACCCGCATTGAAGACGACCTGAAGGTCGGCTCGTTTTACATGAAAGACGGCAATGCGCAGGGAGCGTACCTGCGCTTTAAAGATGCCCTCGACCGCGCTCCGGAAGATCCGGATGTTCGGTACAACCTGGCAGAGGCCGCGAGCAAGCTGAACAAGCGCGAGGAAGCGATTCTCAACTACCGCGAATGCCTGAAGCTCGACCCCGCGGGCGATCACGACAAGGCAGCACGTAAAGCCCTGCAACGGCTCGGAGCAACTGCGCAGTAATTGCGATTCGCTACACCAGCTTCGGAGCTTTCTTCCTCGCAGACTTCTTCGGTTTCGGCATGTCGCCGTCACGCACCAGGAACTCGTCGTCATAGTTCTCGACAACTTCCTGCCCTTCTTCCTTGCCGGCCGCCGAAGCCGGATCCTCGATGATTTCCTGCACGATAAGATAGCGCCGGATGTAACGCAGCGGCTCGGCTGCAGCAGCCATCTCGCGCAGGTGAAAGCGCCAGACGTCATCGCGGCTTGAGCGCCGCATGTGCGACTTGCGCTCGATCGTGCGAGTGCTGCCCTCAGGCGTGACACGTTCAAACGTCTGGTGCGGCACGCGAAAGGTAACGCGCTCGCCACTTCGAAAGAAGTACCGCGCAAAGCCATGCGAGAACAGCAACAGCGAGGCGCGTTCACCCAGGCTCAACCACTTGACGGCATCTTGAGCGCTCGTCCAGACCACGGCAGTGCTTGCCGTGAACCACTTGCGAAAGTTAAAACCAAGCTCTCGTGCCTGCTGCACAAGAAGCTGAAGAAGCTGCACGCGTGTCATCGCGAGACCCTCGCCCAAAAATGTTCTTTGTCAGCGTACGCTGGCCGTGATCATTTGGATTGCGCATCCCATCCGGTGTGTCCGGCGTCTACACCAGTGTGGCGACTAGCTGGACGGCAAGGGTCTTAACGGTAGCAGGGCTGGGATTTGCGCTGGCGCTCTGCCCTTTACACGCGCAGGATACTTACCCGCTCAATCTTGATCCTGAGGTCCGCCAGGGCTTTGAGCGCTTTTACATCCTCGACTATGAAGGCGCGATGCAGCGCTTCAACGCCGTGCTGCAGGCACATCCCGACGACCCAATGGCGGTCAGCTATGTCCTCATGGACACCATCTTTCGCGAACTCTACCGGCAGGATCTGCTGGACACCACCTACTACGCGCACGAACACTTTCTCAGCTCAGGGCACAAGTCTGACGTGCCGCCCGCGATCCGACAGCAGGTCGATCAACTTACAGACAGGGCTGTCGGCCTTGCCGATGCCCGCATCAAGGCCAATCCCAACGACAAGGATGCGTACTTCGCCCGGGGCTACGCGAAGGGCATGCATGCCGCGTGGATGACACTGGTTGACCACAGCTTCGCAGGCGCGGCGCGGCAGGGTCTGGCCGCGCGTAATGACAGCGAGCAGGTACTCAAGCTCGACCCCAACTACGCCGATGCGAAGATGGCGGTTGGCATCCAGCAGTTTGCCGTCGCCAGCCTGCCTCGTTTCGTGCGCATGCTGGTGGGCATCGCGGGTGTTGGCGGCAACAAGGAACAGGGGCTCGCCCTGCTGCGCGACGCCGCTGCCCACGGCACCGTTACACGCGTTGAGTCACAAACCGCGATGTCACTGTTTCTGCGCCATGACCACCGCTACAACGAGGCCTACGCCGTCGCGCAGGGACTTGCCAAGCAGTATCCGCATGACTTTCTGTTCCGGCTGGAAGAAGCGAACCTGATGAAGGACGCCGGACACGGTCCGGAGGCCATTGCCATCTACAAAGGAGTATTAGCTGATGCGGCCAAGCCAGGCTACTTCGTTGAGCCGCGCCTTCAACTTGCCTGGTTTGGCCTGGGCGAGACGCAGCGCGGGCAGGGCGCTATCATCGACGCCGGCGAAAGCTATCTGAAAGCTAGCCAGCAGCCAAACTGCAGTGACTGGATGCGCAAACGCGCGCAGCTGGCCGCGGGCATGATGCTCGACCTGCAACACAAGCGGGACGAGGCCCTGGTGGAATACCGGCAGGCAGCGGCCCCGGGCGGCGACCAGACACAGGCCGACAACGCCCGCAAGTACATCAAGTCGCCCTACACCGGAACTTAATCACTGCACTGCGCGTAACCCTTTCCGAGGCCGCGAGCTATGCAAGAATGGCTCTGTTGCGGCAAGGAGGATTTGCCATGAATGGACCACTTCTTCGTTCGAGAGTCGATCGCAAGATTGCAGGTGTGTGCGGCGGGCTTGCGCGTGCGTACGGCTGGGATCCGACGCTGGTGCGCATCGCGGTTCTGTTGCTCGCCGTGTTTACGGGTGTCGGCCTTATTGGCTATGTGATCTGCTGGGTCGTCATTCCTGAAGATCCTGCCGGGACCGCCTACGCCGCTCCCTACGCCGGCGTTCCGACGCAGTACCCGCCATACACAAGCGCACCACCGGTGCAGCACTATCCGCCGTCGGATCAGCCACCCACCGCATGACTGGTGGTCGTCCATTTACCTATAGCCAAGGCGTTCTGAGCTGCGGCCAAGTCCCGCTAAGCGGTCTGGCAGAACAGTTCGGCACGCCGTTATACGTCTACTCCGGCGACCAGATCGCGGAGCGTGCACGACTGTTTCAAGATGCGTTCGCAGGGACGCCTCACACCGTCTGTTACGCGGTCAAGGCGAACTCATCGCTCGCGATCCTCAAGTTGCTTGCCGGCCTCGGTTGCGGATTCGACACCGTTTCCGGGGGCGAACTGGCTCGTGTCATTGCCGCCGCGGGCCCGGATGCCGCAAGGCGCGTGGTATTTTCCGGTGTCGGCAAGACCGCTCCCGAGATGGATGCCGCGCTGGCTGCTGACATCCTGCTGTTTAACGTCGAGAGCGAGCCGGAACTCGACCTGCTCGCTCAACGCGCTGCCGCTGCCGGCAAGCGCGCCCGCGTCGCTCTTCGCGTGAACCCCGACGTTTCCGCCGAGACCCACCCCTACATCTCCACAGGTCTCAGCGCGCACAAGTTTGGCATCGGCATTGTGCTTGCGCGTGCGGTATATGCCCGCGCGGCCACCATGCCGTCCATCGAGACGGCCGGCGTCAGTGTTCACATCGGATCGCAGATCCGGCAGGTGGAACCTTTTGCCGAAGCGCTCGGCAAGACACTCGCGTTGATCCGCGATTTACGGGCAGACGGCCACGACATTCGCTACGTCGATGCAGGCGGCGGCCTTGGCATCTCCTACAGCGACGAAGAGTTCGATGCGGCCGCGCAGGCCGAGCACTACTCCGAATCCCTGCGCGGCGCGTTGCGCAAGGGCGGCATTGACTGCCTTCACCTGCTGCTCGAACCGGGCCGCTTCATCGTAGGCCAGGCTGGAGCGCTGCTGACCCGCGTGCTCTATCGCAAACAGAACGGCGACAAGCAGTTTGTGGTCGTGGATGCCGCGATGAACGACCTGATCCGCCCGGCGCTCTACCAGGCGCATCACGAGATTGTGCCGGTCGTGCAACGCAAGGACGCACAAGACGAAACCGCAGATATCGTCGGGCCAGTGTGTGAGAGCGGTGACTTCTTCGCGCGCGCCCGCACGCTGCCCGCCAGCGAAGAAGGTGATCTGCTCGCCATCCTGGATGCTGGCGCCTATGGGCTCTCGCTCAGCTCGAACTACAACACTCGCCTGCGCCCTGCCGAAGTGCTGATCGAAGGCGCACAGGCGAGGCTTATCCGCCGCCGTGAAACGTACGAAGAACTCTTCGTCCCGGAAATTCCGTAGCGCCAACATACCGGGCGCCCATGTCTCAGAAGAGAGACATGGGGGCACCCACATCGTCAGCTAACTTAGTACCGGCCGGCTACAACCCGTGGCGCTACGTTCAGCTCGCAGCAATCCTCATGCTTCATCGCATGCAGCGCGACGTAACCTTCGCCCGCGTCGAAGTGGTCGCCGGCATTGTTAAAGACAAGGTGATACCGCTGCGCGTTTCCGGCCGGGCACGGCGATCCGGCTTTCACAGGCGCTGGCACACGACTGATGACGAGGTCGATGGCGACATCCTGCCTGCCATCCGCGCCTGCGGGTAGCACCTCGAACTTTTCGATCTTCGCAAGCTGGATCTGCTTCTGATGAACATTGTTCTGGAAGCCGCAGTTGGAACTGTCATCCGAGACCGCGAGAAACGCCGCATAAGCAAACGCGTCCGCGGGTGGTTGCTCCGCGTCGAACTGCAGCAATTGCACCGCGTCTGACCCGACACCAGCGTGTATGTCCGCTGTCTCGCAGACCAGCGCCTCGCGACCGCTATCCAACGGCACTTTCTGACACTTATTGTTCGCCGTGCCACCGCTGGCGTAGCGCACGGTCGACCAGTCATCGCCGCTGCGCCGCATAAGAAAGTTACCGCCATAGTTCTTCGCGTGCGACTCGCATCCGGCGGCATGCAGCAACGCTTCGTCTGCCCCCTTTGCCGAAAAGTTGCCGGGGATCGCTGCGTCCAAGGCCCACCCCGTGCTGCTGCCGGGCACGCCCGCCGTGCCGGCAAAGTCCGAACCAGACGGGCAGACGGAACAGGAGATGATGTTCTTCGCATCCACGTTCACCTGGCCGCTGCCGCAGGCCGCACGCGCCAGAGCAAGCTGCTCGGCAAAGCTAAAGCGTGTCGCCGCCGCCTCTTTGATTTCGTCGTTTGCATGCCGCACGGTCGTGCGCCGATGCACGGCAAAGAATACGAACGCGGCAATCACCACCAGCATGGGCAACACGACGGCGAGCTTTTTCAACGGCAACTCCTGGCAGGGCGTTCGGCGAAACAACAATCAGATGTTCGGTGTACCGACAGAGTAGCGGATGACTCTGCAACTTGCGCCATTTCAGCACATCAGAATCGGCATGAGTCAGCCTATCGGCAGCGGCGTCAGCATCGGCCATGTACATCTGCGTGTCTCGGATCTGGAGCGCGCAATCGGTTTCTACCGCGGCGTACTCGGCTTTGAAGTCACCATGCGCTATGGCACCTCGGCAGCATTTCTGTCGGCAGGCGGCTATCACCATCACATCGGTCTGAATACGTGGGAGAGCCTCGGCGGCAAGCCACCCGCAGCGGGAACGACCGGGCTCTATCATCTAGCTATCCTCTATCCGACGCGAGCGGAACTGGCTGACGCGTTGAAGCGCCTGATCGCAGCAGGCATTCCACTGCAAGGCGCGTCGGACCACGGCGTCAGCGAGGCACTCTATCTCGCAGATCCTGACGGCAATGGCATAGAGCTCTACTGGGACCGGCCCCAGGTGGACTGGCCCGTTGACGCGGGCGGCAACCTGAAGATGATGACGGCGCCCCTGAATTTGCGCGACCTGCTGACCTCAGCGGCCTAAGGTCCGCGCTTGCTATACTTCCGTTTGTTGCGGGCGCGTCGCTGGCCTGCTGAGTCACAGAAGAAAGCGCAGGGTTGAGACGATGTCAGGCCATTCAAAATGGGCAACCATCAAGCACAAAAAAGGCGCTGCCGACGCCAAGCGCGGCAAAGTGTTCACGCGTCTGATCAAGGAAATCACCGTCGCAGCAAAGCAGGGTGGCGGCGATCCTGACGGTAACCCGCGCCTGCGCACGGCCATTCTCGCGGCCAAGGCCGAGAACATGCCCGCTGACAATATCAAGCGCGCCATCCAGCGCGGCACCGGCGAGCTCGAAGGCTTGAGTTACGAAGAGATCACCTACGAGGGGTATGGCCCCGGCGGCGTCGCCGTCATCATCGAAGTGCTGACGGACAACCGCAACCGCGCCGTCAGCGAAATACGTCATGCGTTCACCAAGAACGGCGGCAACCTCGGCGAATCCGGTTCTGTCGGCTACATCTTCACGAAAAAGGGTGTAATCGTGGTGCCCAAGGATGGTGTCAGCGAAGATAAGCTGACCGAAACCGTCCTGGAAGCGGGCGCCGATGATCTGAGCGAAGAGGGTGAGAGCTGGGAGATCCTCACCGCACCCAAGGAGTTTGAGCCGGTCCGAGACGCCGTCACCAAGGCCGGGTTTAAGCCGGAACACGCTGAGATCACCATGATCCCCAGCACCTACCAGAAGCTGGAAGGCTCGCAAGCCAACGCGATGATGCGGCTGCTGGAAGTGCTGGAAGACCTGGACGACACGCAGAATGTCTACTCCAACTTCGACATGGACGAGGAACACGTCGCCGCATAGGCAAGCGACAATGGACAACAGCGGGCCGCCGGCATCGGCGGCTTTGCTTTGTGAGGGATGATGCACAGAGTTTTTCGAACGATCGTCGTCAGCATCAGCATGCTTTCCGCGGCAGTCGCGGTCGCGCAGGCTGTTCCGCAGGAACCGCCGGTGCAGGCACAGGCCCACTCCCAGGCGTGGGAGTACGGCGCGATCTTCCAGGGCGGCAACGGCGTTACGGATAACCGGGGCGGCTTCCAGTTCTTCATGGCGGGCGCGCACGTCGGCAAGGTGCTCACCTCGCAGATCGGCCACGGCACGCTGCGCGGCAATTTCGAATACGCGGGCGAAATCTTCCCCTACTGGCAGTCGAATACACCTAGGTTCCAGCGGCAAAGCTGCGTACAGGCGAGCCCGACGGCAGTACTCTCATGCTCGTCGCCTTATACGGTGGGCGGCACCTATCACGGCGTCTCCGTCACCCCCATTATCCTGCGCTGGAACTTCACTGCCGGCCACAAGTTCATGCCATACGCACAGGCTGCGGGAGGTCTGCTGTGGACGAACCACAAGTACCCGGCGTATGGTCAGGGTCCGGTAAACCTGACCAATGACGGCCCCAACTCAGACGCCAGCGTGTGGAACTTCACACCGCAGGGCGGCATCGGTCTGCACTACTTCGTCAAGCCGCGGCAGTCGCTCGACGTGGGGGCGAATGCCGTGCACATCTCTTCGGCAAGCCTGGGCGACCGCAATCCCGGCGTCAATGCAAGTGTGCAGTTTTCCATCGGATACAGCTGGTGGAAATGACCACGTAACTGAGTGCCCCATTCCATACGCGCAGCGGATGAATGGGATGGAAGACATGATGATCGTGGTGATGTAGCAATGGCTGAACCGATTGTGGAGTGCGTTCCCAACTTTTCTGAGGGACGCGATGAGCGTGTGGTTCGAGAGATCGTCCGATCGATGAACGTCTACGGCGTCAGCCTGCTGGACTGGTCGATGGATGCGGCGCACAACCGCAGCGTGGTCACCATTGCAGGAGCGCCGGACGCTGTCGCCGAAGCGGCGATCCGCGCCGTCGGACGGGCGTCCGAACTGATTGACCTTACCCAGCAGAACGGCGTGCATCCCCGCATTGGTGCGGCCGATGTAGTGCCGTTTGTGCCCGTGCGCAGCTACTCGCTGGGCCAATGCGCCGCGCTGGCGCACCATGCGGGGCTGGAGATCTGGCGACGCTTCGGTGTACCGGTGTACTTCTACGAGGCCGCGGCGCGGCGGCCTGACCGGATCAGACTCGAAGACGTTCGGCGCGGCCAGTTCGAAGGCCTCCTGCAAAGTGTTCGTACCGATCCAACGCGCTGCCCCGATGTGGGCACGTGCGATCTGCACCGCACCGCGGGCGGAACCGCCGTGGGTGCGCGGCAGTTCCTGATTGCCTATAACATCTTTCTGCACGGCGGCGATCTGCACGCGGCGAGAGTGGTGGCCCGTGCGCTACGCGAGTCCGGAGGAGGCATGCCGGGCGTGAAGGCCATGGGTGTGCTGGTCGATGGACGCGCGCAGGTCAGTATCAACGTCACCGACTTTCGTTTGACACCCGTCGAACAGGTGCATGCGGCAGTCCAAAAACTCGCACGAAACGCGGGTGTGGATATCGCTGGTGGCGAGCTTATCGGCCTGGTGCCCGAGGAAGCCTGCGGCTCGGGCCAAACCGAGCCTGCCTGGATGCGTCAAATACCTGGGTTCCGTGCAGAAGAAAAAGTACTGGAGCGTAGGCTGGAACAGCCGATGAGCTGGCCTGAGGAACTGCAATGATCGCTATGAAGCTCAAAGCCTGTGGAGGCGGAATGATGAAAACATCGATCTATCGCGCAATGTTGATGGTGGCAGCAGCGGGCACAATGACCGCCGGTATCGCACGCGCATCGCAACTGAGCGGCGACGCCAAGGCTGCCATCCCCAACGACGTGCAGCAGCTGATTGTCGTGGACTACCGCGCGATGCAGGGCTCGCCCGCCGCCATGAACCTGAAGGAAAAGATCATGCCGCCCGAGTTGCGCCGGCTTGAAACCGCTTTGAAAAGCAGTGGCATGAAACTTGATCGAGACACCGACACGCTCGCTTTCGCAGCCTTCCGCACAGGCAGCGGCACCACTGACACCCATACCGTGGGCATTGCGCAGGGTCAGTTCCAGACCGCCAGCATCCTGGCAAATTTCACCAAGCAGAAGGTGAAAGCGCAGACCGTACGGAATTACACGATCTATCCGCTGGGCGCCGCCGGTATGAGCGTGGTCTTCCTGAACCAGACCACCATGATGTTTGGCGATTCGACTGCCGTGAAAGCCGGCCTGGACGCACGCGACGGACTCTCAGCAAACATGCTGACCAATGGCGACATGATGAACGAGATGAACATTGTCGATTCGCGCGCAATCTGGAGCCTACTGGACCAGAAGGGTACGCAAACCATGATGCGTTCGGTCCTTGGTGAAGCGGCCTCGCTGACCGACTACGACACCGTCAAGAACCGCATGAAGAGCTCGCGCTACACGGTCGATTTCGCCAACGGCATTCACTTCGATATGGCCGTTGTCATGTCCGACACGGTGACTGCGGCAACGGCCGCAACGCTGATGCGAGGCATGGTCATGCTCAAGAAGACACAGGGCACAACGCAGGAAAAGACCGCGCTGAACGACACCTCGGTCGACTCCAACTCGGGCACGCTGCAGGTCTCGTACGCGTCCTCGGAAAACCAATTCTCTGACCTGCTGAACTCCCCGCTGTTCCAGCAGGTCGTCCGTTAAATGACGGCTGTCCACCCCGAGGGCAAAGTACTGTCATCCTGAGCAAAGCGAAGGATCCCCACATAACTTCATCGCCGGGAGCGTTTGATAGTCTCTCGCGAGAAAGCTGAAGAATGGACAACTCCTCAGCAGCGCAGGGATGCACTTTCTCTGGATGACATTTTCAGAATCAGCCATGCCCTCTCACCTGTAAAGGTGTAAGCCTGAGAACTTGAGAAGCTTACGAGCGGCGCTCGGTACAAGCAGCCATAATCCGGGCCACGGTGCGTTCCCGCACCTCATCCGTCAGCTCATACACCTTGTGGTCACGATAGACCTTGATGGTCTGCCGGGTCGTGTCAACCAGGATCTCGCAGTGATGACACTCGCCCAGGTGCGACTGAATTTCAGCGAGCAGCTCCGGTTGAACCTCGCCGTCAAAGTAGTCGGTCATCTGTGCGAGAAACTCTGTGCAGGTCACGGCTTGATGCTCCCGTCCTTGCGCTTCAGGTAGCGGCTTAAACGTTCCCGCAACTGCAGCCGCGCTCGAAGAAGTCTGGATTTCACCGCCGGCACGCTCAATCCAAGTGCCGAAGCGGTTTCTTCCGTTGACAGATGTTCGATGTCGCGCAAGGTAAAAACGGTGCGAAAACCCGGTGACAAGCCCGCAATCGTACGCTGCAGGATGTCCCCGAGCTCGGACGTACTGTACTGCTGCTCCGGGTCGGGCGTCCAGTCGGCGAAATCTCGTGGGATCGATCCTTCTTCCGTCTGGACATCCTGATCCATCGAGACCGTGCGGCTGGTCTTGCGCTTGCGCAAGCGCATCAGGCTCTCGTTCACCGCGATGCGCGTCAACCAGGTGGAGAACTTGCTGTTGCCCTGGAACTGCTCCAGCTTGCCGTACGCCTTCATAAAGACGTCCTGCGTAATGTCTTCAGCGTCTTCGCGATTTTGCGTGATGTGCTGCGCCACCCGGAAGATCTGCCGGTCATACTGCCGCACCAGCTTCTCGAAGGCAGCGGTGTCACCAGCCTTGGCGGCAGCGACGAGCGCTACGTCGGGGTGGATTTCTTCCGTTCCGGGCTGTTCTACAAGCGTAGGCATCTGCTTTAGGCAGTGTACGTCCGCCCACGGCTCGGGGCAAAGTCGGATCGTGCGAGCATATGACAGGATCATCGTAACCAGCGATGGTTCGCGAAACGGTGTCGATGCGGACGTCCTAGCCGCTTTCGCGTCATACAGTGAGAGACGTGAAGCAGATTCTCCCATCCCTGCTGCTGGCCGGCGCGCTCACAACCGCGAGCCTGGCTGCCCCTGCGAAGCATCCCGCGACCGCTGCGAAAAAGGGCGGCCATACGGCTGCTGCGTCCACCAAAGCTACCGGAAAGACGGCAAGAGGCAAGGCCGTAAGTGCGAAGGCTGCCGGCCGCAACGCCGTGCACGCCCGCACGACCCGCATCGTGTCCACACCCACGCCGCAAAGCCGTAAGCTGACCACCGCCTTCGTCGAGACGTCGACGCTGCGCCCGATGGCCCAACAGCTTGCACTTTCCCGCTCTGCGGCATCGTTTGCCGGCGTACAGAATTATGCAGCGGCGCACCCCGGCGAACCGGCCGCAGCCGCCTTTCTGGCCATGGGCCACGCCTATGCTGCTGATCGCCGCTACGGCGATGCGCTCACATCGTACCGGCAGGCCTCGGCTGCAGGCACATCCCTGCGCGACTACGCCGACTATCTCGGCGCCCAGGCCGCGCTGCAGAGCCACGACGCAGCCAGTGCCATAGCCCTGCTGACCGGCTTTGCCGACAGGTATCCCGGCAGCATCTTCGTGCCCAGCGCACCGGTGACCCTCGCAAACGCGTACCTGCTGAACAACGATCCGCAGCACGCGCTGCAGGCTTTGGACACGCTTGCGGGCCAGAAGAGGTCGCAGTCTGCTGACTACCTGCTGACCGAAGCCAAGGCGCACCAGGCCGCGGGGGACGCAAATGCAGCCGCGGCGCTCTACCGGCAGATCTACGTGCGCCTGCCATTTTCTCCCGAAGCTGCACAATCACGCACCGCGCTGCAGGCCATGAACGCCGGTCCGACAGCCGGCGAGCGCAAGCTGCATGCCGATGCCCTCTTCAACGCCAAACGCTATGCCGAGGCTGGCGACGAATACCACTCCATCGAACGCGGCGACAGCACACTCTCGCAAGCCGATCGAGACGCGCTTGAAATTTACGCCGCAGTCTGTGACTTGCGGCTGAAACACCTGTCGCGCGCCGAAGCCGAGCGGCTGCCCGATACCGGCGATGACAGCGCGGCGCTGAAGCTCTACATCCTCGCGGAGATCTCCCGCACAGAGAACGATCCCGCCGGTCACGCCGCCATCCTGGGTCAGATGGAGCAGCGATTCCCGCACAGCCGCTGGCTTGAAGAGGCCCTCTACTCCGGCGGCAACATGTACCTGATCAAGCGCGATGCGCCGCAGGCCATCGCGCACTACGAAAAGCTGGTCGAGTTCTTCCCCAATAGCACCTATGCGCCCTCGGCCCACTGGCGCGCTGCGTGGCTGAACTATCGGCTGCGCAACAATTCCGAAGCAGCCCGGCTGATGGAAGAGCAGGTCATTAAGTATCCCGCCTCCGCTGAGGCGCCCACGTCGCTTTATTGGCGGGGCCGGCTGTATGAAGACGTGGAGAAGAACCTGCCCCAGGCAGCAAACTTCTACACATCACTCTCGACGACGTATCGCAACTACTACTATGCGAACCTGGCGCGCCAACGGCTGGCAGCCATGGGCACGCAGCCCGCGGTTGATCCGGCACCCGCACTTGCTTCGGTGCGGGCGCCCGCACCGCCAACGCTTGTCGCGGCACTACCTGAAAATGATCCGCACCTGATCAAGGCACGCCTGCTTGCCAACGCCGCGCTGAACGAATACATTGCGCCGGAGATCCAAGCCAGCGGCACCAGTTCGCAATGGGGCGCGCTCGCCGAAGCGGAGATTTACACCAGCTACGGCGAAAACGTTCGCGCACTGCAGGCAATCAAACGCAGCGGCGTTGGTTTCTACACGCTGCCCATCAGCGAAGTGCCGAATGAGTATTGGCAACTGCTGTTCCCCAAGCCGTTCTGGAGCGACCTCTCGGCCAGCGCCGAGGCCCAGGGGCTTGACCCATACCTGGTTGCATCGCTCATCCGGCAGGAGAGCGAGTTCAACCCAGGTGCCATCTCGCGCGCCAATGCAATGGGCCTGATGCAACTGCTGCCTGCCGTCGGCAAGGCCGAGGCGAAGCGTGGCGGTCTAAAGAAATTCACGCCGGTCAGCCTGCTGAACCCGCAGACCAACCTGCGCCTCGGCACCATGAACCTGAAGCAGGTGCTGGATCGCTACAACGGCACACCCGAGTACGCGCTCGCCGCCTACAACGCGGGCGACGTACCCGTTCGCAACTGGATGGCCGAAAACAACTACAAGGACCTGCCGGAGTTTGTCGAGTCAATCCCCTACACCGAGACCCGGGAGTACGTGCAATCCATCCTGCGCAACCGTGAGATGTACCGGCAGCTCTACCACTGACACGCAGAAGGCAGGCTCAAAGAGCCTGCCTTCACCCCAACTTTACGACTAGCGCTTCGCTGCCAGAAACCGGCGCCGAGCGACGCCAGCAACACCCAGAATGCCAGTTCCCAGCAGAACCAGCGAACTCGGCTCTGGAGTAACGGACGGAGGCTGGACGCCCGTCACAACAAACGTGTCGTCGTTGTAATCGAAGTCGCTGCTTCCGTTCGGAAGATCTTCCATGCCGACAAACAGACCAGACGGAACGGTGGTACCGCCTAGAATGCCGCCGCTGTAGCTCGTGATATACGCATGGTTTACGCCATCCGCACTGTATACACCAGCAGAACCGAACACGCCTTCAGGAGAGTTGAGCAGGAAAACAAGCTGGTCGCCTGCCGAAATCTGACCTGCGCCTGCACCAAGAACGTCCTCCGCACCAACTGCTGTCGAATGGTTCGGGAAGAACGCGGCGCTCTTATATCCGCTGGTCAAATCTTCGACCTGGATAGTGTCGTTGAAACTGGCACTGCTGCCGGCAAAGTAGACAATGACGCCGGTGCCGGTCGCAAGCGTCTGAACGGTGGGCGCGATGGTTCCAGCGTTGGCATAAGGAATTGAGTCAGCATAGGCAAGGGAGGACGCCGCAGCAAATAGAGCGGCAATCACAGCAAGTGTAAATTTCTTCATAATGTAAACCGCAGACAAGGGAGTCTCACGTAAAGCAGAACGCCCCGTAAAACGTTGGAGCGATTGCTCTGCGAGAGCAACTAAAGTGAAACATGCAAATCGCAAATTTTGCGGTAAGTGCCTCGCCTTGAGACACTTAGAACGATCAACGCTTGAACAGATTGCGGATCAGAAACAAGACATTCGCCGGCCGCTCGGCCAGCCGGCGCATGAAGTACGGATACCAATCAGTGCCAAACGGCAGATAAACACGCACTCCGTAGCCGCGAGCCACCAGGTCGCGCTGTAGATCACGACGCACACCAAATAGCATCTGGAACTCAAACGCACTCTTCGCAATGCCCCTTGCCGTTGCGAAGCTTTCCGTCGCTTCGACCATCGCTTCATCGTGAGTCGCCATGCCGCAGAAAACGCC
Source organism: Terriglobus sp. (assembly GCA_965199365.1). Lineage (GTDB taxonomy): Bacteria > Acidobacteriota > Terriglobia > Terriglobales > Acidobacteriaceae > Terriglobus. Next base: position 822,071 of record CBDARC010000001.1, read on the forward strand.
AGAGGGCAGCATCGTCTCCATCAGCTTCACGTAGTTACGATCCACATCGGCCTTGTCGGCGAAAGCTATCGCCGGCGGTTCCTTATACGCACCTTTGCAGAGCCGTATCCGAATACTCTGGCGTAACAGGCGCGCTGCGTCGTCCCCTGTGCGAAGAAGGTATGCCTGTAAAACGGTTCCAACAGCTCCCGGATGCTGCGCGTGCAGGTGCTCTGTCAGCGTAACGGTCGCCTCGGTATACGCCGAGCCTTCCATGTCGATGCGAACGAAGTTTCCGAGGCGCGCCGCATGCGCGACGATGTCGCCGACGGTCTTCTCCGCCAGCGAGGGCGATACGTCCATGCCGACGCCCGTCAGCTTGACGCTGACGTTTGCATCCAGCGTTTCTGCCGCAATCGCATCGAGCAGCTGGTGGTAAAGGCTGGCTGCAGCGATTGCCGCCGCTTCAGAACGAACGCTCTCGCCTAGTGAATCGAGCGACACGGCAAAGCCCTGCCGATTCAGGGCGCGCGTGACACGCAGAGCGTCCTCTACCATAAGGCCCGCAACGAAACGGCTGGATAGCTTGCGTCCGGGGCCTGAGCGCTCCATGATGCGGCGCATGGGGGCATTTTGCGAGAGTGCAATCAGAAAGGAACGAAGCATCAAGGTGAAGTCTTCGCTGCCTGTGATGCCGCTGTCAAACCGGGATGCGTCAGCCGCGCAAAGCGCTCACACCGCGGCGGGCAGCAGCCGAGGCCGGCTGTCGCGTCGTGATGAGCAGCTTCGTGTCCTTGAGCGCAGCGATCGCACTCTCGTACCGACCGAGCAGGCTGTTCATGCGGATGCGGACTGTGTCCTCAAGCATCTTGGCGCCATCCCGCAGGTAGCTGACCTTGGACCGCTCGTCATGACCCCACGTGACTGGCACCTCACGCACGCCGTAATGCAGACGACGCGCAATGAAGAGGATTTCCGGGTCGAAACCCCATCGCTCCACTCGCTGCAAACGGAAGATGGTCTGCGCCGCTGGTCGCCGAAACGCCTTGAAGCCGCACTGCGTGTCTGCGTACGGCAGACCCATCACAAACCGGGTCACGCCGTTGAAGCAGCGGCCGAAAATGCGGCGATAAAGCGGCTGATGGATGGTCTGCCGCGTCCGGTCCAGCCAGCGTGATCCAATCGCTACATCCGCACCATCTTCAATGGCGGCGAACAGGCGCTCTGCCTCTTCGATCGGTGCGGAGAGGTCAGCATCGGTGAACATGACAATCTCGCCCGTCGCCTGCAGCAGGCCGTTGCGCACGGAATACCCCTTGCCGCGATTACCGGGATTTTTCACCAGGTAAAGCGACGGGAACGACTCGGTATACCGCTCCACGATCTCGCGCGTGTCATCGTTCGATCCGTCATCCACGACCAGCACCTCGGCGTCCCACTGCCGGGCGCGAATGCAGGCAAGTACACGATCAAGCGTCTGCCGAATGCGCTGACTCTCGTTGTAAGCCGGGATCACAATGCTGATTGCTGGTACCAAAAACGTTTACCTGAGCCTTACTCCCGGAATAGTGACGCTACCGAAACGCGGATAATAATACGCGTTTCAGTATGCTGTCGGGAACATAGACCCGCTGGCGCAAAAGGACGCCGTACCAGAGTGGAAAGCCAGGCGCGCTAACTTCTTACAAGTTAACGTTGTAGACTCCCACTTAACGGACTTCAGGGGCTCGGTTCATGACCAAAGCAGATCTCGTAGATCAGGTAACAGCGCTCGGCTCGATGACCCGCCGCGACGGCGAAGTGATTGTTGAAACGTTTTTCGAGGGCATCATCGAAGCTGTGGGGGCCGACAACAAGGTCGAGATTCGCGGCTTTGGCTCCTTCCGCACGCGCCAGCGAAACGCCCGCACAGGCCGCAACCCAAAGACCGGCGACAAGGTCGAGGTTCCAGCCAAGCGAGTCCCTTATTTCAAGCCGTCGAAAGAGCTGCGCGACATGGTGAATCAGTCCACCGCAATCGACGACTCCAAACTGCCGGAATAGCGCCCTACAAATCTTCAGCACCGTCCGGCTCAGCACACAGCAGCTGCCGGAAGACTGTCTCGTATGTCTCGGGCAGCCTGCGCTTCTCCATCGCGCGATTGACCACGACGTGCGTCGTCTCGCCCTCGCACAACAGCCTGTCGTCTTGCAATCGAATCACCTGGTACTGGATCTTCATCAGCGGGCCGCGCAGAAGGACAAGCCGGGTCCGCACGCCGATCTCATCGTCGTAGCGCGCGGGCGAACGATAGCGAAGCTCCGCAGCCACCACCGCGATGAGGCAGTCGAAGTCCTGCTCAAGCCGCTGGTAGGGGATGCCGAGCGAACGCAGCAACTCGACGCGGCCGACCTCAAACCAGATCAGGTAGTTCGCGTGGTAGACCACGCCCATCTGGTCGGTTTCGGCATAACGCACACGCAGGCGCGCCTCGGCATGAAAAAGCTTGGGCATGGGGAAAGTGTAGCGGCTGGGTTCCACCTTTAATGCACGCGACCGAGCGTAGCCGGACACGAGCGCCATCGATCTGCATCCAATCGCAAGCCCGGGAGAACGAGCAATGAGCGCAACGAACAACGAAGCACTGCTTGTGATTGACGTGCAACGTGATTTTCTGGCTGGAGGCAGCCTCCCAGTCCCCGATGGCGAAGCCGTTATCCCGGTCATCAACCGTCTCGGCGAACGTTTCAGCGCGATCATCCTGACCCAGGATTGGCACCCGACCGGCCACATCTCGTTCGCAAGCACGCACGGCAAACAGCCCTTCGTCGAAACGGTCAAGGCAAGCTACGGCACCCAGTCGCTCTGGCCCGACCACACCATCCAGGAGAGCCAAGGCGCCTCGTTGCACCCGGACCTTTACCTGCCGCACGCAGGCTTAATCGTGCGCAAAGGCTTCCGTACAGACGTCGACTCCTACTCAGCCTTTCTTGAGAACGATCATCAGACCTCGACGGGACTCGCGGGCTACCTCCGCGATCGCGGGCTCACTCGGCTCTATCTCTGCGGCCTGGCATGGGATTACTGTGTCGGCTTCTCAGCCATCGACGGCACGGCGCTCGGCTTCGAAGTAACGGTGATTGAAGACGCTGTCAGGGGCATCGCGCCGGAAGGCGTCGCCGCCATGTCGTCCCGCTGGAATGCAGCAGGCGTGCGGCGCGTGAACAGCTCACACCTACTGTGACGCTGTTAAAGCAGCCACCTCACCAGCGATATCCCTATCAAGCCGCAGCCGATCAGACCAGTTACTCTTCTGGTTCCTCTGCGGTTTTTACAGGTTTTTTTCGGTTATCGTCCCGGTTACCTCTTGACTCTTGAGTTACCCCGTATCAGAGTAGTGACATCACGGTCGTTCTTCACCGGGCGTGCGTGATATGGGGCCTTGCTCTGGCACCCATCCGCTTCACTAAAAACTATGGCAACCATGATGGCCCCCGTCGAACAGCGTGAGGTGTTGCGCTGTGACCATTGCAGCCTGGTGCAATTCCGCACAGCCACTTCGCTTTGCCGGAAGTGTCACAAGCCACTCGATGTCGAAGAGCCTGAGCCGGTTGCGGCTCCAGCTCTGACGCTGGTACCACCCATCGCAGCAGCGAGTGAGAGCAGCGGCCTGCAGGTCGCCTCTGCGGTCCGCAATCTGCGGCTTGGCCGGAATCTCAGCCAACGGCAGCTTGCTGGACGCATGGGTGTTCCACGCACCTACATCTCAAAAATTGAAAACGGCAAGGCGATGCCGACACTGTCCTCCCTCGAGCGCCTCGCAAAGGCGCTTCAGGTCGACATCAGTGCCCTTCTTCGCGACGCCAAAGCCCGCCACAAGGACGACTCTGCCGCAATCATGGCGGACCCGTTCCTGGCGGAGGTGGCCTCGTTCTGCTCGCAGCTGGACGCGGTGCAGAAGTCGATCTTCCTGAACCATGTACGCGAACTGGCCAGTGGCCGTCGCCGCATGGCCTAGCAGATCAGCGGTTCGCCCGACCTCCTCTCCGCGCATTCGCCCGGGCTGGTGTAATTCATTGCACCTGCCCGAGCGGACGTGCTACGGTCGAGCGGAAGTATCCCGCCACGGAGGCGTCGTCCCTTGCCGCTGAGCCAGCCCTTGCGCGTCCACGAGCTATCGCCCGAGGAGCTTGCGCTGTACCTGACGCTGGATACGGGGCGCATGCCCGAGCACGTTGCCATCATCATGGACGGCAACGGCCGGTGGGCAGGCAAACGCGCCATGAAGCGCTTCCTCGGTCACCAGCGCGGTGCCGAAAGCGTGCGCGACGTAGTAGAAACTGCTAGCCGAATCAACCTGCCCTACCTCACGCTTTACGCGTTTTCACTTGAGAACAACCTGCGCCGCCCAAAGGCCGAGGTCAGCTTTCTTATGAAACTGCTGAAGAACTTCCTCGTCGGCAACGTGCAGCGTATGAACGACAACAACGTGCGCATGAACTACATCGGCCGAACGGCCGAACTACCCTCTGAAGTGCAGGAGACGATGCGCTGGGCCGAAGAGGAAACCGGTCGCAACACCGGCACAACGCTCACACTCGCGCTCAACTACGGGTCGCGCGCCGAGATTGTCGATGCGGCGCGGAGCATGATCGCTGAGATGGTCCACGAGGCTCACCGGCGCGGCTGCTCCGTCGAAGACCTGCTCGGCGCAGGCGGGATGGACAGCATCGACGAAGACGTGTTGTCGCGCCACATGTACACCCGCAACATGCCCGACCCCGATCTGCTGATCCGCACCAGCGGCGAGATGCGTGTATCGAACTATCTTCTGTGGCAGATCGCATACTCCGAACTGTTCGTGACGGAGCGGTTATGGCCTGACTTCACAGGCCTTCATTTGCTCGAGGGCATTGCCGCATTCCAGCGACGGAGCCGCCGCTTCGGTGGGCTGGATACCGAGTTCACTGACGAGACCTTGCCCGACCCGCTCATGCCTGAACTGGTCCGTCAGTAACACTGGCCGAATCGCGCCGAACCGCGCTACACCTTGACTTGCGGGCTGACCCGCCGTTCACATGCGGGCTATGACTGCATCCCATCGAGAAATCCGCACGGTCAGATCGAACGCTGCCCGCTGCAAATCCCTTCTGGTGAGATCCCCATGTCCTCGAATGTTCTTCTTCCTGAGAAGTACCAGATTCCCAAACCCATCAGCGCAAAGGCGCATGGGTTCATCGACTACGGACATGCCGCATTCTTTTTCGGCATGGCCCTGGTCTGCCGAAAAAAGAACCCTCGCGCTGCCGTGGCCGCGCTTGTCACCGGCGGCTTTGTGCTTGTGCAGTCGCTGCTTACGGATTACCCGCTGGGAGCGAAACCGGCGTTGTCATTCAACACGCACGGCAAGATGGATGCCGCTTTCGTGCCATCTTCGGCGTTCCTGCCAGAGATCTTTGGCTTCCGCGGAACGAAGGCTGCGAACATCTTCCGCGTCAACAGCATCGTGGAATCCGCCGTTGTGGCGCTGACTGATTGGGACAGCGACAAGGCCCGCTCGGCGCGGGCTGGCAGCACTGAAACTCTGCCTCTCGACGGCACAAGGCTGATCCTCAGCAAGCTGGTCGACACCTTGCGTGACAGCCATCAAGGCTTTCTCGAGTTCGAGCCGAAGTTGCAAAATCCCGAAGCAAAGCGTGTCTTCAACCAGGAAACGACCACCCGGGCCAACTTCGCTGGAGAGTTGGAAAATGAGCTGCATCGGCTGGGCGTAAAGGACGTTCATCAGAACGGCATGCTTTCAGGCAAGCTCCATCGCGCATGGGGGAAGCTCAAGTCGAGCGTGAGCCCGGGCGATTACGAGATCCTGGCCAGCGCGGAGCAGGGTGAGGACACCATCAAACGCGCCTACCAGATTGCGCTCGCTCAGCATCTGCCGAGTGACATCCGTGATCTGCTGGCCCGCCAGCAGCAGGAGATACAAAAAGGGCACGACACCGTGAAGGCGTTGCGCGACGCGGCAAAGGAGCTGCAGCCAGCTTAACGTGACTGCGACAGCGGGGTGGGCGGTATGCTTCTCTTTGGCTTATGAAGAGAGTTCTTACCGCCGCTGTCCTGATCGCTGTTGTCTTCGGCCTGGTCTTCTGGGGCAACCAGGTTGCGCTTATCATCGTCTCCGCGCTGGTGGCCCTGCTGGCTGCCTATGAGTACGTTGCGCTCACACGATCTGGCGACGAAGTTGTCCCGGCATGGTGGCTGCTGACGGCAGTCGTCGTGCTTTTCGCCGTGACCTACTGGCGGCCGCTCGACTCACCGTTGCCCGTCCTCAGCGCACTTGGCCTTAGCCTGCTGACGATTGTCTCCTTTCGAGAGGCAAAGACAGGGCATCTGGATCGTGTGCTGCCGATTGCTGCTGCCGGCTTCTTCGGACTGATCTACATCGCTTATCCGCTCACCCTGATTCCCCAGATCATCGCGCGCGAAAACGGCCCGACTCTGCTGATCTTCCTGATGCTCGTGGTCTGGACCGGCGACATCGCCGCGCTGTACATCGGCAAGGCGTTCGGCAAGCGCAAGCTCGCGCCGGAACTGAGCCCCAATAAAACGCAGGAGGGTGCGCTAGCCTCCCTCGCAGGCTCCGTCCTGATTGCTGCCGCGCTCGCTGGGGTGTGTGAGCTGGTCGGTCGTCGTGGAAGCACGGTGCTGCACATCACGGAGCCACTCTGGCAGACGCTGCTGCTGGCGGCTCTGGTGAATGTTGCCGCGCAGGTCGGCGATCTGCTGGAGAGCGCGCTCAAGCGCGGTGTCGGCGTGAAAGACTCGGGAGCCATGCTGCCAGGGCACGGCGGCATCCTCGATCGCATCGACGCGCTGCTGGTTGCGGCACCGGTGCTCTGGTACCTGCTGCTGCTAAAGGAGGCGGCTGGCCTGGGTTCGTTCTGAAGTTGTCTTTGTGGGTGGCGCTCCGAGCGCCTGCAGGAAGAGGTTTGCATGCTGCGCGATGAAGTGCGCCTACGGGATGGGACCAAGGCAGAAGGCTGCAGCTGATTACAACGGATTTGAGGGGGCCCTCGCAGAAGTTCGATCTCACCAACGACCTTCGTGAGCGACTGGCCTCCCTGGAAGCTCGCCTGTCAAAGCACTAAACCCAATCTGCGAAAATAGATCGCGATGAAGAACATCGCAGTACTCGGTTCCACCGGCTCCATTGGAACCAGCACTCTCGACATCTGCCGCACTTACCCCGACCGTTATCGCGTCTCCGCGCTTGCCGCAGGCCGCAACGTCGACCTCGCGTTCCGCCAGTGCGTGGAGTTCCGACCCGAAGTTGTTTCCATGTCCAGCGAGTTCCTCGCGGAGCAGCTTGCCGAACGCCTACGTAACGAAGCCATCCACCAAGTCGAGGTCGTCCATGGCGCCGCAGGGACGGTGAGTGCGGCCACGCTGGCGGAAGTGGACTTTGTCGTGAGTGCGATCGTCGGCGTGGCGGGCCTCGAAGCCACCTACGCCGCAGTCTGCGCCGGCAAAGATGTTGGCCTGGCGAACAAGGAGGCGATGGTCGCCGCGGGCGCGCTGATTACGGCGGCTGCTCGCGCGAATAACGCGGCCCTGCTGCCGATCGACTCGGAGCACAACGCGATCCACCAGTGCATGCGCGGCGGCACAGCCGACGAGGTGAAACAGATCTGGCTGACGGCCAGTGGCGGTCCTTTCCGTAACACGCCCCTTGCCGAGTTCGACAGCATCACTCCGGCGCAGGCCCTTAAGCACCCCACGTGGGTCATGGGCCAGCGCATCACGATTGACTCAGCCACCATGCTGAACAAGGGGCTGGAGATCATCGAAGCCTGCCGTTTGTTCGATCTGCCGCCTGAAAAGGTGCGGGTCACCGTGCATCCGCAATCGACCATCCACTCGCTGGTGGAATACGTCGACGGCAGCATCCTCGCGCAGCTTTCCGTCACGGACATGCGGCTGCCGATCCTCTATGCACTCGCGTACCCTGAGCGCGTGCGGTCCGACCTGACCTTTGACCTCGCGGCGCTCTCGCATCTGGATTTTCAGCAGCCCGACTTCGAGCGCTTCCCCTGCCTGAGGCTGTCGTACGAAGCGGCAAAGGCGGGTGCCGCACACTGCATTGCACTGAACGCCGCAGACGAGATTGCCGTCGCCGCATTCCTTGCGGGCGATCTGCCGTTTCTGGGCATTCCAAAGACGATCGAGCGTGTTCTGGAGCTGACCTCGGCAGCCAATCCAAGCAGCATTGCCGAGGTGCTGCAGGCCGATGAAGCCGCCCGGCAGACTGCCTACGGAGTCACGGCGGAAATGCTCGCACATCAGTAGTGCGTTAAAGCATCGCATGCAACCACCCGGCAGTGGCGGCAAACGTCTAAGATTGAGTGTGATCTTTGTCTGACGGCGCTACCGTCTGGCCGTTTACCTGAGGGTTCCTTTTGCACATACCGCATTTCCTGATCGTCACCGTCTACTTCCTCGTCATCCTCGGCATCATGGTGCTGGTACACGAGTTCGGCCATTTCGCCGTTGCGAAACTGTGCGGCGTGCGTGTCGAAGCATTCTCTATCGGTATGGGCAAACGCCTGTTCGGTTGGGTGCATAACGGCACCGACTACAAAGTCTGCGTGCTGCCCCTCGGCGGATACGTCAAGATGACCGGCGAGACCGAGATGGAGATGATCCAGACCTCGCCAACCGAGACAGAAACGCTCGCGCAGGCCCACGGAGATCGCGGCAACTTCAACACCAAGCCGCGCTGGCAGCGCATGCTGATCGCCATCGCCGGGCCAATCGCAAACTTCATCCTGGCCATTGTGATCTTCACGCTGGTGGCTCACTTCCACCATGAGACAGTGGAGTACCTGCAGGATCGTGGCGAGCTCGACTACATCGCAGCCGACTCTCCCGCTGTCAAGACGGGCATCACGCTGGGCGACACCATCGTCCGCTTCGACTCCGTCGCGAATCCCACCTGGCAGGACTTCATGGTGCTCGGCGGGCTTAAAGCGAATCACACCCTGCCGTTCTCGTACGTGCACAACGGACAGCGGGTCGACACTACCATCCCGGTGAACTATAGCGGCACACCAGAAGATTTCGGGCCAGAAGAGCTTGCGACCGTGCTTGGCCTTGTACCTCGTGTGCAGGCCGGACCGGTGATGGTCGCGGAGATTCCTGACGCGACCGCCCCTGCAGCAGTTGCCGGTTTGCAGAGTGGCGACGCGATCCTCAGCGTTGACGGCCACGCCTTCCACGGCACAGAAGCCACGAGCGTCTATCTAAAAGACGGTAACGGCAAGCCGGTGACCCTGAAGGTCGCGCGCAATGGCGTTATCCGGACGCTTACTGTCACGCCGCGCCTCGTTCCTGCGCAGGACGGCAAGCCCGCGTATCGCCTGGGCTTTGCCGCGGTACCTCCGCCTGTCGTCACGACCAAGCAGCCGATCGATGCCGCACTGAAGACCGGGTGGCGTGACTTTGCGAAGAACTCCACGCTGGTCTTCGATGTGCTTGGAGGCATGTTCAAACGGCAGGTCTCCGTCCGCAACCTGAGCGGTCCCGTGGGCATCGCGCAACAGGTTGGCCTGGCCCAGTCCATGGGCTCATGGACGGTGCTGCAGCTGATGGCCGGCATCAGCCTGAACCTCGGCATCTTCAACCTGCTGCCCATGCCCGTGCTCGATGGCGGCATGATCCTGTTCCTCGTGATTGAAAGCGTCATGCGGCGCGATGTGAACGCAGCCGTTAAGGAGCGGATCTACCAGGCCGCTTTCGTCTGCATCCTGATCTTCGCCGTGCTGGTGATCTTCAACGACCTGACCAAGCTGCCGCTGTTCACGCACAAACCAAGCTAGAGCCAAGCCGGAGAAACAGCCATGCGCATTCTGATGGTGGGCGCCGGCGCGACCGGCGGATACTATGGCGGCCGACTGGCCCAGGCCGGTCGAGACATCACCTTCCTCGTCCGCGGCAAACGACTCGAGCAGCTACGAAACGACGGGCTGCAGATCGTTAGCCCGCTTGGCAACGCGACGCTTCAGCCAAAGCTCACCACAGCTCTCGAGTTGCAGCAGGCGGGCCCGTTCGACCTGATCCTGATCAGCACAAAGGCTTACTCGCTCGGATCCGCCATGGACGACTTCGCTCCCGCTGTCGGCCCGGACACCATCATCGTTCCGATGCTGAATGGCATGCGCCACCTCGATTTGCTGTCGGAGCGGTTCGGCCGCGAGCACGTCGTTGGCGGCTCCGTTCGCATCGTCGCAGACGTCGATGAACAAGGCCGCGTCCACATGCTCACCAACCTCGACGAACTCACGTTTGGCGAGCTGGACGGCAAACGCACACCACGCACAGAGGAGCTCTGCAAGGAACTCTCCGTCTTCGGTTATGCAACCACGGTCTCTGAAGACATGGTCGGTTCGCTCTGGCAGAAGTGGTGGATTCTCGCCACCATGGGCTGCGTCGGCGTTGTCTCGGGCGGAACGGTGGCTGACATGATGGCCACTCCGCACGGAGGCGATCTGGCCCGAGCCATTCTCGCAGAAACTACGTCCGTTGCCGCCGCCAACGGCTACCCGGCAGACGACAAGATGCTCGCAAGCCAGACGAAGCGGATGACCGATCCCACTTCGAGCCTGACATCGTCCATGTTCCGCGACTTCTCGCGAGGCTTGCCAGTCGAAGCCGACCACATCCTCGGCGACCTGCTCGCGCGTGCCAAAGGTGTCAGGACGCCGCTCATTCTCGGCGCCTACACGCGGCTGAAGGTGTACGAGGCAAAGCGGCCGAAGTAACCCTCCAGAACTTCGGGTGCCCACATCTCGCTCTTTAGATGTGGGTTTGAAATCGCATCACGGGCGGTAACCGAAGTCTCAGAAGCAGCCTATGGAGCGACCCATGCGAAGCACAATCCGTCTTGTGGGAAAATGAACCTATGGCCTTCCTGGTGCTGCTTCTCGCCGTTCTAAGCCGCGTGTTGCCGGCCCTGGTGCATACCGCCGGCGCGAACGTCACGATGGTCGGTGCCGGCCTCTTGTTCTTCGGCAGCAGGTTGCGAGCTGATCGCCGCTACCTCGTGCTGCTGGCCGCTGCGCTGCTCGCCGCATCGGACTACTGGCTGACGGTGTACGCCTATGGCTTTCCGTTTCACATCGCGAGCTATACGCCTACATGGCTCTGGTACGCCGCTGTTCCGCTGGCCGCGTCGGCCGCTTTGAATCGGCGGCATAGCGTTCTGCGCGTGGCTACGGCTGCCCTGCTCTCGTCGACCAGCTTCTTCCTGCTGAGCAACGGCGTGGTCTGGCTGCGCGGCAATATGTATCCGCGCAATACCGCTGGCCTGGGCAGTTGCTACGTTGCGGGCCTGCCGTTCTATCGGAACGATGTCGCCTCGACGTTGGTGTTTTCCGCAGTCTTCTTCAGTTTGCCTCTTGCGGCGAAGGTCCTGCGCGATGCAGGGCGATCATTGGGCGAGCACAGCACAACCACTCTGTAGAGTCACTCACGCCATGCTTAGCCGGAACCTTTACATCCTCGCCGGTACGCTCTGCTTCTTCGCCCTGCTGTCGTACATTCTCGCATTTACCGGGCTGGCGCATGAGCCGGGTTCCCCCGCGGACGATAGCCTCTGGCGAACCATCGCCATCATCCTGCTACTAATCGCGCTGGTGATTGCGCTCATGGCCGTGCTACAGACCATGTTTGAGCAGGCTGACCGACGAACGCCGGGCGGGCAGGCCGGCGTACGACGCTCATACCTCGAGCGCAAAGCCGCGGCGGAGCAGGCAAGGAACACCGGCAAAGACAAGCCTCCCGTAAACTGAAAGCATCGCGGCACGCGCGGCAAATACCTATGTACGAAGTCACCGTTCAGGCCCACTTCTCTTCCGGCCATTATCTCCGCGATTACCACGGCAAGTGCGAAAACCCGCACGGCCATAATTACCGTGTGCTGGTCACGCTCTCCGGCGTTGAGCTTGAAAGCAATGGCCTGCTGCTCGATTTCAAAGTGCTCAAAGACATTCTGAAGCCAGTCGTGAACTATCTCGATCACCAGATGATCAACGACCTTGAGCCCTTCACTATCGTGAACCCATCAGCTGAAAATCTCGCGAGATACTTCTTCGACGAGACCAATCGTCAGCTGGCCGGCGTGACCGGCGGACGCGTGCGCGTTAAGTCCAGTACGGTCTTTGAGACGGACACTTCGCAGGCCACCTACTACGAATAACTTGAATAGATTGCGCGCGGGGCAACAGCCGCGCACAACCTTCGCTCCAACGTGGTGTTCCTTCCCGTGTGGAAGAAGGGAGAACCACCATGAAGTTGACTCACCGTTTTGCTGCTGCTGTTCTTACTGCCGGCCTTTTTGTTCCGGCAACCTCGTTGCTCGCACAGGGTCCGCCGCCGGGATACTACCAGCAGGGTCCGGGCGGATGGGACGCACCGCCTCCGGAGTTCACGCGTGACATTCAGCGGAGAGGCTTTAGCGACGGGATCAATGGCGCGAAGCATGACGCGGAAAATCATCGGCCGCCAAATGTCATGAACCGCGACGAGTTCCGCAACTATCGTGGACCGGAGCGCCGTGTGTATCGCGATGCCTTCAGCCGCGGCTACAACGCCTTCTGGCAGCACGCAGGACCTGGACCTCGGCCTTATTAGGCGAGCGTTCTAGCACTTCTCGACTTTGTCATCTCGTAACCTCTTGACCTTGTCATCACGTAGCAAAGCGAAGGGATCTGCTTTTCTGTTTAACCGCCAACATGGCGGCAGCAGAAAATCAGATCCCTTCTTTGCGTTGAGAATGACAGCTCAGGTGAAGAACCTAGAACCTGGACACCATCCATACTCCAGCAATCATCAGTGCACCGCCCGCCACCCGCATCGGCGAAGCGCTGTGCTGCTTCACACCAAGCAGGCCGAAGTGGTCCACCGCAATACTCACCACGATGGACGCCGTAATGCTGATGCAGGTGAAGATCCCCGAGCCAAGCTTCTGTGCCAGCATCAATCCGGCGAACGTCGCGATGATCGAGATCAGACCGCCCATCCAGCCCCACCACGGTACAGAATGCACCTGTGACGAAGACGGCAGTGGCTGCCGCACAAACGCCTGCACCAGCAGAACGCCAAGCAGTCCGGTTGCGTAGACCCACAGCGTCGCCCAGAGCGGCTGCGCGAGCTGGGTCTTCAGTTCGGCATTGGTACCTGCCTGGAAGGGGTTCGCCGAGCCAGCGACCAATGCAAACACGATGGCAAAAAACTGCATAGCTGTTTGGACGGCAAGGCGATGGACGTCAGCAGCAGTCTTGCAAGTTCTTTTTTGCGGATCGTCTACTTTGGCCGGTATTGGTCGTTGAAGCGCTTACCGGAGGCGATCATGCAGATGGCTTCTCCAATGCGTCGCTCGCGCGTCTCCTGTCGTTTGGCCGTGGTGATCCACTCAAGGTATTCGCGGCGGCAACTGGGCGGCAGTGCCTGATACGCGGCGTTCGCGCCCTTTGATCTCGCCAGCGCAGCTTCGAATTCAGGCGGCATTGCGATTGGTGCCTTCGCAGACGCTCGCGGCCTGCTCTTCATGGGAGTCGCCGCGTCGCCCGCACGGGCCCGCTCCGCGGCATGCCTCAGGTATCGCAACATGTCAGCCTTCGCCGGCAGCGCCTCTATCCTTCGAATCTTGCCGACCGCACCTGACCCGTCCGAACCGTCGACACCATCCGCCCGCAGCATCGCCGTCATCTCAGGCGACCAGAACCCGAAGCCGCAGTGCGCCTTGAACGCGGCCATCTGGCAGATGATCGTGCCGTTCACAAGGAAGAATGGCCTGTTCCACTTGATCTCTTCCACGACGTCCGGCACGGCCTCGTGAACCAGTCCGCGCAGGTAAGTCAGGACCGGTTGGGCGAACTCAGCCGCCCCAACGATGTAGGTATCCACGCCCGGATTGCAGATCGCCGCGGAACCTCTAGCGGCGTTCTTTGATTTCGCAGTCTCAATCAACGTAGCCATACTGGCGGCAGTATAAAGCGGCAAGAGCACCCGCCAGCAGCTATTTTCAATGGCTATCCTCACAACGCAGTGCTGCTTGCCTCCGCGGCTCCAGAACGGCGAAGGCAAGCAAGACCGTTACGCAGTCGTCTGCTCGAAACGCCTGCGAACTGCGCCGACCGCGCCGAGCATGCCGGTGCCTAGCAGAATCAGCGAAGAGGGTTCAGGCGTAACAGCTACCATTGCGGGCACTGGATCGGATATGACCTGCACAGCAGACAGATCATCGTCCGGGCTAGGATTATCGGGCGGGGCTGAGGGATTGTAGATCGTCAGGGAAGTCAGATCAGTTCCCGCCCAGCTGCTTGTCAGCGTGAAGGTCTGCGCATCCAATCGCTGGCCTGAGCCACCGTTGTTCCACCAGTTCTGCGCGAAAATGTTCGGTGTGCCATTGGTAAGCACATTCTGGTAATAGTTCTGGTTGTAATCACGAATGGTCTGGCCACCCACAAGGGAGAAGCTTTCCGTCTGGTTAAGGTTGTTGGTAAACGTCACCACGGCGTCGAGGTTTGAATCTCCGTAGAAGTTGTTCAACAGGGTGTTAACCGTCGTGTCGGCGCCCAAAGCGATCGATCCAAGGCTAAACACCGCGGTTGCTCCGGGAGTAACCTCGTAAAACTGGCCACTCCAATTCGCAAATGTGATGCCTGTACCGGTATTGCCGCTGGTCGACGCCGCAGCGATCGAAGAACCGTTGATAGCGTTGCTCCACTGACCGCTGTAAAGCCCGGTGGTGCTGTAAGGGATGGTCACATCGGTGGTGGTTGCAGCACCCGCAGTCGCGAAAGTGCCAATCGAAACAAGCAACAACACAGAGCAGATCGAAAAACGGGAAAAGAAATACATGAGACGTCCTTGAAGTTCAGAGTTAGCGCCGGTAGCAAAGCGCATATTGGGAATGGCGCAAACGTACCATCCTTGAACTGCAAAGTCCGCATCTCTCCAGGTCTTTGTCTCAAAATCGGACAGACTTGTTTCAGATCATCCGACCTTCTTACCTTCGCGCCAGCTCCGCCTCAATCGCACTCACGATGGCCGGCGCATCGGGGGGCGTGTCCGGCGAGAAGCGCGCGACCGGCTTGCCATCGCGGCTGATCAGAAACTTTTCAAAGTTCCAAAGCAGTTCCGGCTCTTCGTTCGGCTTGACCCCGTACTTGATGAGGCCGTCGATCATGCCCTTCTTGCCGTCTCCCTTCGACTCGGGCAGAGCCTCCGTAAGCGCAGCATAGAGCGGATGCTTCGAAGGACCAACAACCGTGATCTTCGAGAACATGGGGAAGCTCGCTCCGAAGGTGCCGCGGCAGAACTGCGCTATCTCCTCGTTCGATCCCGGCTCCTGCCCGGCAAAATCGTTCGCAGGGAACGCCAGCACCTCAAAGCCGGCCTCGCGATACCGCGCATAGGTCTTTTCGAGGCCCTCATACTGCGGGGTCAGACCACACTTCGAAGCCACGTTCACAACCAGCAAAACCTTGCCGCTATAGTCGGCCAACGTGCCAACACTGCCATCGATGCGAGTAACTGGAATGGTGTACAGATCAAGTGCCATGATCGACAGCATATCTGGTTCGAAAGGCAGATAGAAGCGTACCGGCCCGGAGCGCGATGAGCGAGGCTTCTGCTACCTATCGACCGACTGTGCACCAGGTCGAGGCCGAGGACGGCTGAGGAGTGGACCGCGCGTTAAGCGTAAATTAAGGACACGTCTATATCGCCTTTATTCCATAGGAGCGACACCCTGCTGAACCTTTGCACGATTTCCCGGCTGGCATCCATCGCGGCTCTCGCGACCGCATGCTGCGCTTTCGCGCATGCCCAGTCGAACCTGCTCCCGGATGCTCCCTCGGCGCTGCTCGCGGCTTCAGCATCGCCGCTTGCACTGTACAGTTCCTCTGCAGACTATGCCGGGCAATCCGATCAGCAACAGGCAGGCAGCAACACAAGCGCGGACCCGCAGCACGGCGAGCCGGCGCAGCAGACCAACATTCTGCCGCAGCAGAAGCGGATCTTTGGTGTTCTTACGAACTACACTTCCGTCTCGGGTGGTACCAAACCCGATCCGGCTGGCTGGAGAACGGACTCGAGAATCGCTTTGAAGCAGACCACGGATTACACCTCGTTCGGGTTCAGCTTCGTCACATCGGCCATCGCCTTCGGACAGGACTCGCATCCCACGCTGGATACGGTGAACGGCGGGAACGCTCCCTACTGGGCCTACGCCTGGCGCGGCCTTGCCGACAAAACAGATCAGGTCCTTCAGGGCACCTTGCTCTTCCCGGCGTTGCTGCACCAGGACACGCGCTACTACGCGATGGGTACCGGATCGAAGGTGAAGCGCACCCTGCACGCCGTCGGTGCTGTGGTAATTGCGCGCAGCTATAGTGGCGGACCCGTCTTGAACATTGCGGGGCTCGCAGGCAAAGCGGGCACCCAGGCGCTTTCGACCACCTACTATCCAGCGGGCTCGGAAGGCTTCGGCGAATTGGCGGAGAAGTTTACCTACGCTTGCCTGCGGCAGGCCGGCTTTACCGTGCTCAGAGAGTTTTCACCCGACCTGTCGCAGCATCTGCACCTTCACGTGAAGGGCTCAAACTAAGAACCAGTGCAGACTTGCCAGAGCCGCGATCAGACGCAGTCTGCCAACATGCGAGTTCATCCAGATTTGATTGGCCCGCGCGAGAGTACACAAGGAGAAGCCGTGTCCGAAACGAAGAAAGTAGCCCTGATCACAGGAGCCAACAAAGGCATCGGTCTTGAGGTCGCCCGTCAGATTGCCAGGGCCGGCTGGACCGTCTTCGCTGCCGCCCGGAACGAGGAACTGGGCAAGCAGGCAGCGGCCAAGCTGCAATCTGAAGGTCTGGATGTGCACTATATCCACCTTGACCTGGATGCACGTGCAACAGCAATCGCTGCGGCGGAAACAATCCTTGCCCAGTTCGGCAAACTCGACCTGCTGGTCAACAATGCCGCGATCGCAAGTAACGGCGATGGGCCGCCAGGCAAGGTCGATCTCGAAGCCGTTCAGCGGTCGATGCAGACCAACTTCGTCGGCACGGTCGCGGTTACGCAGGCCATGCTCCCACTGCTGCAGGCTGCAGGCATAGCGCAGATCATCAACGTGTCGAGCGAACTCGGATCCATAAGCCAGCAGACTGATCCGGGCTGGAAGTACGCTCCTGTCAAGGTGCTTGGCTACTGCGCGTCTAAGGCCGCTCTGAACATGTTTACGGTCCAGCTTGCATATGAGTTTCGTGACGGCAGTATTGCCGTCAACTCGGTCAATCCCGGCTACACTGCCACTGATCTGAATGGCAACAGCGGCCCGCAGACCATTGAAGAAGGTGCCGCTGAGATCGTCCGCGTGGCCCTCCTCGATACACCTGTCACAGGAAAGTTCCTGGAAACAGGCGCAGAGATTCCCTGGTAAACCCTAAGCATCCGGCTGCATCAGTTCCTGCAGGCGGAGCGCATTGGCCGCGGCGTGCCCAAGTGCCGTATTGTCAAAGATCACCCACGATTCTTCTTTCGGGTCCCGCAGCGCTTCGGCTTGCAACTTCCCTGCCAGATCAATCAGAAACGTATCGTCATACTCCGAGTAGTACGTGCGCGGCGACCCGTGCAGGCGACGATAGCGCAGCGAGACGCAGCCGCCGGGCTCTGCCGCCAGCGCCGAACCCTTCGGCGGATCAGCCGCAACACGCGCAGCGTCAAACTCGCGCAGCAAGCGGTCGGCTGCACCGGTGAACCAGCTTGCGTGGCGCGGCTCAACTGCGACAAGGCCGCTGTGCAACTCACGAAGCGTACCCAGAAACTCCCGCATAACACCTTCATCGAACGCAAGCTTTGGAGGCAATTGCACCAGCACCGGACCAAGCTTCGGGTGTGCTCCTGTGTTCAACCCGGCAATCTCGTCGAAGAACGGCAGCAGCAGCGCACCCGTGTCAATCAGTTTCGCTTCATGCGTGATGCGCTTTGGCATCTTTACTGCAAAGCGAAACTCGTCAGGCGTGCTCTGCGCCCATCGTTCCCACGTTGCTCTCCGATGCGGCTTGTGGAAGCTGGAGTTCACCTCGGCGCAAGCCAGCGCACCGCAATACCGCTGAAGGTGCGAGCTTTCGGCCGGAAATTTCGCAACATGTGCGCGTGGCAGCGTCCATCCCGCGGTGCCCACGCGAATATTCCCGCAGGACGTCATCGACCCAGTTGCTTCTCGAAAAAGCTCGCCATGTAGCCCCATGCCTCGTGCGATTCGGGCAAGGCGCCGTTGTTCCAGAAACAGTGCGGCAGTCCCTCGAACACGATGAGATCAGCCGGCGCTCCGGCACGCAGAAATGCACGGTGCAACGTGCTTGTGCTGCTCAACAGCAGGTCGCGCTCACTGGTGAGAAACAAGGTGGGCGGCATGCCGTGCAGGTCCGCATAGACAGGCGACAGCACCGGATCGCGCCGATCCGTCGTCGTCACATAGGCCGTACTTGATGGCGGTCCCGGAATCGGCACGTAGCCGCGGAGTCCGTCCGTGTTGTACAGCGACCGCGAATCACCCTCGCTCGTGAAGTCCGACGGGACCGAGAACGCGCCCAGTGCGCCGGGCATCGGCAGCTTCAGTTGCTTCAGCCTCACCGCCATCTCTACCGTGAGGCCAGCGCCGGCCGAACTGCCAAACACGCCGATGCGAACCGGCTTGTAGGTCTTCAGCAACTCGCGGTAAACCGCAACGGCATCGTCCACGGCCGCCGGAAACGGATGTTCAGGCGCCAGCCGGTACAGCAGGCTGACCACGCGCGTGTGCGCCAGCGCCGCCACGGGAATTGACTCAGAGTACGACCCGGAATCAGCATCGAAACCACCGCCATGCAGGCAGATCAATACGCGGTCAGGATGCACCGGCTTCGCATCTTTAGGTACCACGTCATGAGCGGGAACTCCCGCGATGGTGATGTCGTGGATGCTCACTGTGAACATCTTCAGCAGGTCGTCGCGATGATGCTCCTGTGAAGTCACCAGCATCGAGCGGCGCTGATCCAGCGTCTGCGGCACCTCCGCGTCGCCTGCGGGTCGCGAGAGCCATGCCTTCGCTTCGGGACTCAGGCTCTGCGGCAGCGGGATCACCCGCTGCATGCGCACCGTGCCATCGGATTCCGTCACCGCGTGATTGGTCGTGATCTGCGCTGCAGGATTTGGCAGCGGGCCTGCCTGCGCGCCCGGCGCCTGGGCGATGAGACAGGCGGAGCCACAACTGGCGACCATCGAGAGAAAAAGCGCTCTGCAGCAACGAAACATGAAGAACTCCAGACGTGGTGGAGTTTACTGCAGATCGGGAAGAGAAGCTGCCCCTTGCCAAATCCGGCTCGCGCTCTCCCCTGAGAGAAACCGGCCAGCAGCTGGATACTTCAGTGGCAACTCGTAACATCCTCGAACTGCCCGCTCGAAATCAGGGCCGACAGCCCGCGCGAACAGGCGAGGACCTGCTGGTCAAGCGCATCCTGATCAAGCGAGTAAGTGGAAATAAACTGCAGGTTCTTCCGCATCTCGAGGAACCGGTCGCTCTGTTTCGCCATATTGTTGAACTCGTTCGCCAGCAGCGGATAGACCTGCCGGTCCGCATCGGTCCTGGCCGCCGCCGAGGCCAGCGCAAGGCGGCTGTCGGCGTTCCGGCGATATTGCGACACCCAGTCCTCATTGATGGGATAGTTGTTCTGCACTGCGTTCACCAGCGCGATGCGCCACTCGCGCACGACGGTCATCTCTTCAATCTCAGCAGTCAAAAAACCCTGCGAAAAGCCGGGCTTAGGCTTGACCACCGGTGCCGGCACATCCGCAGGTTTCGGCTGCGTCAGCGTCAACACTACTCCACCCGTGCGGTATGTAATGGAGCCCTCCGCCAGGCGCGCGAGCGCCTCCACGTCGATGTACGAGCGACCGTTGATCTGCACCATCGGAATCTGCCCGGGGTGACCGCTGACCGTCAGCGTCGCGCTCGGCGCGGCTGTGCTCTTCGCTGTCGTGGCCGATTGCCCTGCCGCGCACGAGCTTGTAACTGCAGCAGCCAGACTGTACAAGAGTAGTTTGACCGTCAGTGTCATAGGAAATCCTTCCATGCTTCTGCTGATCGGTCGTGCAGATCCGCATGCCTATGAGGATACTTCCCTGTTGAGTTCCTTTTGCCCCGCCGGAAGCCAGGCGACCACCCACAGCCTTCCGCTGCACTGTTTCCATTGCAGCGACTTAGCTCGTGCAGCAAGCCTTGGAACTCATCAGTCACCGACGTGGCCTCACAATTGACGTCAACTGTTAAGCCTGGCGACCGGGGCATCACAGCCCCGCCCTGCAAGCGACAAGTTCTAAAACAGGGATGACATCCATACCTAGAGAAGACGATGCTCGAACACTCTGGAACAACAACTCTGCGGCACCCAACACGTGCTAGTAACCGCAAACGCCTCAGGCTCCAATCGCAGCCTGGCCAGCTTGTTGATCCTGCCACTCATAGTCATAGGCTTCGTGCGTAACAATCGGCACTGTAACGAAGTTTTCGGTGATGGGCGGCGATGCGGTCTGCCACTCCAGCCCGTAGGCGTTCCATGGATTTGGTCCGGCAACGGCACCGTACTTCATCGACCACAACAGGTACATTGCGCTCACCAGGTAACCGAAGCCCATCACCGTTGCTCCCGCAGTCGACAGCACGTTCAGCACCTGCCACTCCGGCGGATAGGCCGCGTACCGCCTTGGCATGCCTAGGAAGCCGAGCATGAACTGTGGCCCAAACGTGAAGAAGAAGCCCACAAAGATCATGACGGCAGCAACCTTCGCCGGACCCTCCGGATACATTCTCCCCGTCATCTTGGGCCACCAGAAGTGCAGTCCGCCGAGGTATCCCATGATGACCGCACCTACCATCACAAAGTGAAAGTGCGCCACAATGAAGTACGTCTCTGTCAGGTGCACGTCCATGCCAAGCGTGCCAAGGAACACGCCAGTGCAACCGCCCACAACAAACAGCCCCAGGAAGCACATCGCGTAAATCATGGGCGCGCTGAAGGTGATAGAACCCTGCGACATGGTGAACGCCCAGTTGAACACCTTGATCGCTGACGGCACCGCAACCAGCATCGTGAGCAGCGAAAAGATCAATGCAGAGTACTGAGAAACACCCATGATGAACATGTGGTGTTCCCACACAAAAAATCCAAATACCGCAATGGCCACCGACGAGAACGCCACCGCCGTGTAGCCGAATACGCGCTTGCGGCAGAAGCATGCCATCAATTCGCTGATGATGCCCATCGACGGCAGCAACATCACGTACACCGCGGGATGCGAGTAGAACCAGAACAGATGCTGGAACAGCAGCGGATCGCCGCCCTTCGTTGGATCGAAAAATCCGAATCCGAACAGCCGCTCAAGCGCCACCATCACGATGGTGATCGCAACCACCGGCGTACCCAGCACCATGATGATGCTCGCCGCGTAGTTCGACCAGACAAACAGCGGCAGGCGAAACCACGTCAATCCCGGCGCACGCATGCGATGGACCGTCACGATGAAGTTCAATCCCGTAAAGATCGAAGAGAAGCCCGCAACAAACGCCGCCAGCCCCGCCGTGATCACGTTTGTATTCACAAATCGCGTGCTCAGCGGAGTCGTGAAGGTCCACCCGGTATCCACGCCGCCCTGCAGAATGCAGACAATCAGCAGCAGGCCGCCGGCCATGTAGCAGTACCACGACAACAGGTTGATGCGCGGAAATGCAAGGTCCTTCGCACCAATCATCATCGGCAGCACAAAGTTGCCGATGACCGCAGGCACCGCAGGAATCAACACAAAGAAAACCATCGTGATGCCATGCATGCTGAACACCTTGTTATAGGTGTCATACGACATCAGGTCCACGCCCGGCGTCAGCAGCTCCATGCGAATCGCCATCGCCAGGAACCCGCCTACCGCAAAGAAGAAGCTCACGCTCGCCAGGTACAGCATGGCGATGCGCTTGTGGTCCTTCGTCAGCAGCCAGCTCATGATGCCGTGTTCTGCATTTAGATAGTTGTGCTGGTTATAGCCCGGCGTAATCTTTGCCGCCGTGGGACTCTGCAGCATGGTGCTCATCGGCACGCTCCTGCTTCACAGCGAACGGCCGAGGTAGCAATCACGGCCAGCACAATCAGCGGAGGGCAGGTGGATCGCGTGCCGTACCCCGCGCACTTGCCCGCGCAGGACTGGTTCGAGTTGGAGCATAGGTTCGCTGTAAATGGCCGCATGGCGTTTTTGACCTCTGCACGCATCCTCGTACAGCGTCGACCATCAGGATGTGATGACCATCACACGGCATACCCCGGCCGCTCCCGTGCACTGCGCGTCGCCTTTTCGGGACGGTCAAGAGTCGTCCACCTGGCCGAGTAGACACAGCACAACTCCTGCTGCCCTGCTCCGTTCTACACTCCACGTATGTGCGGAATCGTCGGTTACATCGGCCCCAAGTCAGTCGTCCCCCTTATCGTTGAAGGCCTTCGCCGCCTCGAGTACCGCGGCTACGACTCCGCCGGCATTGCCGTCGCGGGCGACCAGGCCAACCCCGCGAAGCTCGACGTGCGCCGCGCACCCGGCAAGCTGGGCAACCTCGAGAAGGTGTTGCAGGAGCACCCGCTGCATGGCACCTACGGCATCGGCCACACACGCTGGGCCACCCACGGCCGCCCCACCGAAGAGAACGCGCATCCTCACCGCGACGGCAGCGGCACCCTCGTCGTGGTGCACAACGGCATCGTGGAAAACTACATCGCGCTGAAGAACGAACTCATCAGCCGAGGCCACCGCTTCGTCAGCGAAACCGACACGGAAATCATCGCCCACCTCATCGAAGACGAGTTCGAGCGCGCCACCAAAGCGGGTGCCCTCCGTCCCGCTTCTGAGACGTGGGAAAACGCACTCCCCGAAGCGAACAACGCAGAGGCCATCCTCACCGCTCCCGCCTCTTCAATCCCGCTCGAAGAAGCCGTCCGCCGCGCCGTCAAGCGCCTCACCGGAGCCTTCGCCATCGGCGTGCTCTCCGCGCGCGAGCCCGACAAGCTGGTCGCTGCCCGCTCCGGTCCGCCCGCCGTCATCGGCATCGGCGACGGCGAATACTTCCTCGCCTCCGACGTCCCCGGCATCCTCCACCACACCCGCGACATCGTCTTCCTCAACGACGGCGAAGTCGCCATCCTCACCAAGACTGGCGTCACCTACACCGATTTCGAGGGCATCGAGCACCCAAGAACACCGACCAGAATCACCTGGGATCCCATCCAGGCCGAAAAGGCCGGCTACAAGCACTTCATGCTCAAGGAGATCAACGAGCAGCCACGCGCCGTCCGCGACACCACCCTCGGCCGCATCTCGCTCGACAGCGGCGAAGTCTTCCTCCCCGACCTCAAGCTCTCGAAAGAAGACCTGGTCAACGCCTCCAGCATGACCATCGCCGCCTGCGGCACGTCGTGGCACAGCGGCCTCGCCGGCAAGTTCATGATCGAGCGGCTCGCCCGCCTGCCCGTCGATGTCGACTACGCCAGCGAATACCGCTACCGGGACCCAATACCGGGCTCGCTTGGCCTGCTCATCACCCAGTCCGGCGAAACCGCCGACACCATCGCCGCACAGGCCGAGATGATCAGCAAGGGCACCCCGACCCTGGCCATCTGCAACGTCGTCGGATCGGCTATCACCCGCAAGGCGCAAGGCGTCATCACCACCAACGCCGGGCCGGAGATCGGCGTGGCCAGCACCAAGGCCTTCACCGCCCAGCTCACCGCGCTGTTCACCCTCGCGCTCTACCTCGGCCAGCAGCGCGGCACCGTCACCGTCGACCAGTCAAAGCACTACGCCGACGAACTCGCCAAAATCCCGCAGAAACTCGAAGAAATCCTGCGCTCCGTTGACGACCAGTGCGCGCACCTCGCGAAGGAGTTCTCCACCGCGCGCGACTTCCTCTTCCTCGGCCGCGGCATCCACTACCCCATCGCCCTCGAAGGCGCGCTCAAGCTCAAGGAAATCAGCTACATTCACGCCGAAGGCTACCCCGCCGGCGAGATGAAGCACGGCCCCAACGCCCTCATCGACGAAACGCTCCCCGTCGTCTGCATCGCCACCAAAGACCCGGCAGACCCCACCAGCGTCCTCAAGTACGAAAAGACCCTCAGCAACATCCAGGAAGTAACCGCCCGCAGCGGCCGCGTCATCGCCATCGCCACCGAAGGCGACACCGACATCACCGGCCTCGTGGAACACACCATCCACATCCCAGCCGCCCCCGAGCTACTACTCCCCATCCTCGAAGTAGTCCCCCTCCAACTCCTCGCCTACCACATAGCAGTCCGCCGAGGCTGCGACGTCGACCAACCGAGGAATCTCGCCAAGAGCGTTACAGTTGAGTAGTCCGAAGTGCCAACGACTTGGCGTTGCGGGACAGATTGCTTAGTCGGCGCTTTCGAAGCGCACTGGGAGGAACATTGGCTGAGGAACTTGAAGAGTCAGTACCGTTCAGCACTGAAGAACAGTCTTGCGACGATGAGCCATACTCTTCCGACTACAAGGTCGACGAGAGAGAAGTCAACACAAGTCCAGCCGATCCCGACATCGAGACTCTGCTTAAACGGATTGAGAGTAAGAATCTGATCCTGCGCCCCGCTTTTCAGCGCGCAAGCGTGTGGAGCGATACGCAGAAGAGTCGTCTTATCGAATCTCTTCTGCTCAACCTGCCGATCCCTCCCTGCTTTCTCGCTGAAGACGAAGACGGAACCAGAGTCGTTGTGGACGGACAACAGCGCCTTCGATCAGTGGATGACTACTATCACGGCCGCTTCGCGCTTACCGGCCTGCAGGTTCTCAAGGATCTAAATGGCAAGAAGTGGGAAGAACTTCCTGGGAAGCTAGATCGTAAAATTCTGCAGCGGGTAATCCGGACGCTGGTGATCTCGCATTATTCGAACCCAGGCCTTCGTTTCGAGATTTTTGAACGGCTCAATTCCGGTGGCGTCCCACTAACTGAGCAAGAGATTCGCAATGCGACACTACGCGGCAGCTTCAACAACATGCTCGAGAGGCTTGCCACTTCTGCGATGTTCCTTGCCGCTTTGGGCGCCAAGAAGCCAGACGAGCGATTGCGCCACCACGAACTCATACTGCGCTTTTTTGCTGTTTTAGCTGACAGCGCTAATTACAAGCCTCCCCTCAAGATGATCTTGAGCGAATACATGCGAGTGCACAGATATGACAACTCAACGCAGATTGAAGCGTTCGTCTCGCTGTTCGACACCTCGTTGACGAAAGTTTTTGCGGTTTTTGGAGCTAACCTGTTTCGCCGCTTCCGCTTAAGAGATGACGTTTTTGCGTATGAATCGTCCGTGAGCAAGGCCGTCTTTGAAGTACAGATGCTCTCTTTCTCTTTCCTTGACCTCGTAGCAATCGTCGAACGATCGGCCGCAATAAAAGAGGCGTTCGAGACGTTGAGCGTAGATGATACGGAGTTCGCCGACTCACTCTCGCGAGCAACGGATCACAGGAGCCGTTTCTACCAACGCTTGACCAGATGGAACAACGAGCTTGTTAGGCTTGGCTTCACATCCGAATTGACCGGAATACTTTCAGCCATCAAGGACTGAGGATTGTCGACACGAGCACAGCTTTTCATGCGGATGCGGCGCGAAATCTGCGGTTCACTCCGCCTTGCCAAGGCGCTGTCAGACTCTTCTGATGAGGGCATGCCTATCAGCGAGCAGGAGGTCCAACTTCGGCTGGTTGTGGTTTCTATCGTTGCATTATTGCAAGCCTCCTTACGGCAACTCCTTGAAGAACGTGCAGATCAACTCGCCTCCAGTTGGGAAGAACTTATGGAGAACGAAAGGCGGTATGTTGGAGTCCAGAGTTGGATGAGGCTGGAAAAATTCTTTGTGGAAGCGACCGACGCTGGTTTAGCCGATCCGAAAAGACTTGAGGCTTTCAGAAACGCGCTTTTCGACTGCGCAGCGTGGCAGAAAACCCCTCATTGCTAGCTCGTTCGGCGCGACGGCAGACACTCGACGGCTTTCTCTCCGACAACGGTACAAAGGTGCTCGAACGGATTGTCTCGCGTTATAGCGAGTGCGTGATCCCTTTTTACGACTGGCTTGAAAAGTCACATCAACGGTATCGAGGGATTGAAGGTTTACTCGAAACTATCATCGCCACTCGGAACGACGTAGCGCATGGGACCTACAATCGTCGAGTAACAAGGCGAGACGTTAGGACCTTCAGAGTGCTCGTTTATCGAATGATAGGGATGTTTGCGCCGTATATCTCAGCGCAAGCGGATGGGAGTCCACCCGCGAAGCCAACCATTCAAGAGATCGCTGAGAGGGCCTATTTCATCTGGGCTGAACGAGGGAGGATCGATGGTAGTCACGAGGAAGATTGGTTCGTAGCCGAAAGAAGGCTTCAATACCCACAGGTTCGTTAATCTTGATCAGGGCGGC
This sequence comes from Terriglobus sp., assembly GCA_965199365.1. Lineage (GTDB taxonomy): Bacteria > Acidobacteriota > Terriglobia > Terriglobales > Acidobacteriaceae > Terriglobus. Next base: position 848,588 of record CBDARC010000001.1, read on the forward strand.
TCACGCAAAATCTTTAGCGGGTGACTCAAACATGAGTTTTGATCCCGCACATGACTTCGTCGTGTACAGGGCACCCGCTTTCGGGATCGCCCGGTCCGTTTCCAGACCACAACGGGAATGGGTACCCCATTCATAACAGCTTTGCCGTTATGAGTGGGCCTTCGCGCGGAGCGCGAACCTTCACACCGCGCGTATGCCGACCGGTCTGAAGCGCTACCAGCAGAACCGCGACGCGCACTTTGTCACCGTCAGCTGCGACCAGCACGAACCTCTACTTGCGCAACCGGGTGCTTCCACACTGGACACACGGGCGATCCTGTACAGACAGAATCATTAATTCTGTGGTTTCAAGACGAAATCTGTGGACGGGAATCCGTTTCTGGCGATATTGTCGGTGATATCCCCCGTACCACTGAGGTCTTCTCCCCCATGAAACTGCCCAAATACATCGTGATGTGCTGCCTTGTGGCAGCTGCTCAACATGCCCGCGCCGACCTTACAGGAACCAGTGTTACCGGTTCTATGAATATCAACGGTGGCACGGTCAACTATTTCAACAGCGCCAACGGCTACGTGCCGCCCGGGTTCGGTAATTCTGGCGGCTCGACCACGGTGACGATCGGCCCCGGCATTGAATTCGGCTACATGGACGGTTCCAACACCGAAACGGCGAATTTCACCGGTACCTCACTGACGTTTACAGATGTGACGGCTGCTGGGGCAAATTCCTTGCCCATCGACTACTACTTTACGGATCCTGCTTTCACCTACGCTTCGCTGATCACCGGGGACAATGTGTTCAAGTTCTCGCTCTCGGGCACGACGCTGCACATTTCCAGTGCAACGATTGCGTCCGGTGGATCACGCAGCATTCAACTGTCGCTCGTAGCCCCGGCGGTAACGCCCGAACCCTCAAGCTTTGTGCTGCTTGGCACCGGGCTGGTCGGCGCGCTGGCTGTTGCCCGTCGCCGCCTGTTCGCATAACAAGCTGCAACAAAGAGATTGACCAACCTGACGCCGCAGACCCGTGCATGGCATCCGCCGTGTACGGGTCATTGCTTGTGGGCGTCACTTGTGGGCGTCACAAAGCGCGGAATGGGTGTCCCGTCCAGCGCTGCCTTGCACGTGAAGAATGGGCTTACCAGTACATAAGCGCATAACTATGCAGATGCGTGCATAGTTATGCATAAGCGGCTCAATTTGTTGCATTTACGGGAAATTCACTCGACTTCTTCTACTCAGGAGGGCAGACTAGGAGTAGGTACCACAAGGGCTTTTTTATGTTTCACAAGAATGCAGCAAACTCACTTCTGGAGTCTTTCGCAGGAAATCCCGCTCGCAGCACTTCCCCTGCGGCGGACGATCTCAACACAACACAGGGCTATGATCGGGACGGCAGCCGGGGTCCGCGGCTGGTTTCGGCTGGCGAGCGGGACGTGCGGGCGAAGGTCTCGGCGGTGCCGGAGCTGGTGGCTATTGCGTCGCGGCGCTGCTCGTCCTTCTTTGCCGAGGCGGCAGTGCTGGTGCTGGTCTTCGGCATCCTGGATTTCTTCCTCCAGCGCGGCCGCATCGAGCTGGGCTGGGTGGCGGGTGCGCTGGCCATCAGCGTGGCCCTGCTGGCCGCCAGCGTCGGTACGGACTTTAGCGCCCGCCGCTGGCTTGGGGCACATCCCTAGCGTCTCCCCCGAAGATCACGAATAGCTTAACGTGCGCTAGTTGGACGCAGTCGCGTCGTCGCCATAGGTCTCGTACGGCTCAGGAGCGGTGCTGGTCGGCATGGTCTGCAGGGTCGCCAGGTCATGCTGCACCTCGGCCCAGCGTTCCGGCTTCTTCTTCGTGGCAAACGGCAGATCAAGGTTTGAGTAGTACGCCAGGATGTCTTGCTTGATGCCCGGCGGAATGGGCGCGTTCGGCGCCGCAGCCAGCCGGTGCAGCAGCGTCGCGTAGGTATCGTCGGTCAGGCGATAGCCGCTGGGCCTGACCGGCGATCCGGTGTCCAGATCGCGATTGACGAGGGGATGCTGCGGATCGCTTGCAGCGTGCGGAGCAGCAACGGATGGCGTCAGCGAGTCACTCGGGGCAGGCTGCGCGGCGCTGTCGGCCGCAGCCGCTGTCCGTGCAGTCGCCACGGGCGTTGGCGGCGGAGTGAACCTGCGCAGCGCTCCGTTGAGACCGTTCGCGGAACGCTCGACGGAGTGCAGGTAATCGGCTTCGGTCGTCTGCGTTGGCCCCTTCACCGCTACCAGCTTCAACGGCCCGATCTTAGGCAGGATAACCAGCAAGCCGGCCAGGCTGTAGGTGCCGATGCCGGGCTTCTTGCGGTATGCGTCCCAGTCGTTCTTTGCGGCGACGGCGGCGATCTGCGCGTCGAGCTTCTTCAGGTCTTCGTCGACCAGTTCGTCAGGCTCGTGCTTGCGATGCAGGATCGTCACGGCATACGCGATGCGCGGTATGAAGGCGCGCACGGCGAAACGGTATCCGCTGACGTTGATGCGGCTGCCGCGATGCAGTGAGAAGTCGTCGCGCAGACCGTATGTCTGGTAGAACGCCAGCGCCAGCTGCTTCGTTGGCACGGCAAGCCCGACGTGCCGCAGGTAGTGCACAGGCGCAAAACGGTGATGCGCGATCTCGTTGATGTCGAACGCGAACTCGGTTTGCACGTGCTGGTGCTCGCCTTCTGCGTAGCTTACGCTGCTGCCGTAACGCCTCTCCAGCTTGGGAAACTCGACCGGCACAGCGAGGTTGGTCGCGGTCGCGTGGCCCACCGTGTCGCCAATGTAGTGCGAAAGCGCACCAACAGCGAATGCCAGTTCATCTGCATTACCTGCATTGCGGAACAGGTTGACGACAAAGTCGCCGGAACGCACATAGTGCGTCAGGTCGCTGAAGAACGCGTCGCCAAATGGATAGTAGCCGATGTCCTGGATGACGCAGCCGCCGTACGCGTAGGCGCGCGCGTGTTCGATCTGCGCGGGCGTGATCGCCGGATAGCGGCTCTTGAGAAGCGGAACGATGGATGTGTCCCACGTCAGGTCGATGAGCTGCTCATGGGTCAGTACGGAATAGGCGCACGCAGGCCGCTCTGCCGCGACGAAGGCGAGGCAACACAACACGAGGCATAGACGAACACGTGCTCGAATCTTCAAACAGTTCTTTGAGGCAGCGTGCCAGGAAGTTGTTGCCTGCCTGGTGCTCTCCGTATGAATTCTGATAGCAGTAACGGGTTCCAGCAGGTCTGCCCGAGCCAGCTTAAGCGCGCCGACATGAGAAGATAATTCCATGAGCGACGAAACTCCGAAGCCGGCGAGCATACCCGGCAAAGTGCGAATCGGCGGGCTCGGCCCCAAGGCGCAGAAGCTGCAGGCCATGCGCGACAAGGCTGCGGGCAAAGCAGCGCCAAAGACTCACGAACTGAACAACGCGTCTGGCAAGGGCAGCACTGGGTTCAAGAAGACGAGCTTCCAGCGCAAGGCTGTCTAACACCACCTCAAGACGCACTTGGCTTTACCCAATATTGGGCATGCCCGACGAACGATTCGCAGTTAAGCTGCTGGCGATCTCGTGATCTCTACTTCGTTCGAGGTGAACCCGTGGCGCCAGCCCGTCTTCGCATCATTTCGCTCGTTCTGATTGCTGTCAGTCTGCTGTTCTCGACCAGACCGTCGCAGGCTCAAACCAGCTTTGACATCGGACCAAGCAAGGGCCAGGTCGTTGGTGCCGCTGTCGGCGCGATCGCTGCGATCACAGTTATTAGCGTAAGCCTCTATTTTGTCCTTCGCGAGCCGCGGATCACCGGCTGCGTCACAGCCGGGCCGGATGGCAGCCTTGCAATCCAGGGCGGCAACAACGCGAGCGATCCGCTGTACATGCTGCAGAACGCACCGCCCACGCTGCAGACCGGCCAGCGCGTGAAGGTGCTCGGGCACAAAAAAAAGAATGCAGACAAGACGAAGACGCTGGCGGTAGACCGCGTCGCCAGCGTATATGGGTCTTGCTCTGCATCAGGAGCGACGGCACACGCGATGCTCGACGTTCCGGTTGACCCGCTGGCAACCGGGGCGGCTACTCCCTGACGCGGTTTACTTGCCCTTGTAGTCCACGAACAGGTCAGGATACTCGCGCTTCAGCGCCTCGATCTTAGGCCGATCGCAGACCTGGATATAGGGATTATCGGGATTGTGTAAAGCATAATCCTGGTGGTAATCCTCGCCCTTGTAGAAGCCTTTTAATGGTGTCACTTCCGTCACAATCTTTGATTTAAATACGTGCGCGGCGTCCAATTGCGCGATGTAGGCCTGTGCGATCTTCTGCTGCTCGGCTGATGTGTAGAAGATGGCTGAGCGATACGATGTGCCGACATCAGGACCCTGCCGGTTCAGCTCCGTCGGGTCGTGCGCGACCGAGAAGAAGATCCGCAGCAGGCCACCATACGTGATGACGGACGGGTCATAGGTAACTTCTACGGACTCGGCGTGTCCGGTCAGCTCCGTCACGACCATGTCGTAGTGAGCGGTGGATTCCTTACCGCCAGCGTAGCCTGCGACGGTTTTACGGACACCCTTTACGCGCTCGAATACTGATTGCGTGCCCCAGAAACAGCCACCGGCGAACACGGCTGTCTGCAGGCCGCCGTGCGCGAGCGCCATATCCTGCTGCGGTGCGGGAAAAGTACCGCGGTCAATGGCATAGCCTGCGACCGGCATGGCAAGAGCACCGAAAAGAACTGCAAACCGAACGGAACGGGTGAACATACGCATCCTCACTTCTGGTGAGACGCGGCAGCAGGTGCAAGCGTACTCATCCGTCCTTGGGCCAAGTCAAAGGGTCGATCAAGCGCTTTCATCGACGAGAAACTGCTCGATCTTGCCGTCAGGCTGCGTATACGTGTTCAGCGAAACTGTCTTGCCTGCGAACTTCACGGAATAGAGACGGTAGACCATGCCGCCGCGCAGTTCCTCGGCGGTTTGAACTACCGATTCGATCGGTCCAAGCGGCTGCAGACTTTGGGTAAAGTCCGCAAGCGTCCCCGCGCTGAAGTAGTAGTTCGCATCCGCCGTAAACAGCGCGCGGTCGAGCTTGCCGCTCTGGATGCCGTTTAATATGGCCTTCGCCTGCGCTGCGGGACCGCTGCTGTAAGCGGGCTGCCTCGGCAGGCTGGTCTCCTCGGGTTTCGCGTGTGTTTTTGAACGGGCGGAAGCAAGCGCAGGCAGGACGATCGGCTGGATCGCCAATGTGACCGCGCTCGCGCCCGGACCCTCAAAGTTGGTCAGCGCTGCGTAGGCCACATCGTCCGTCACATCGACTACGTTGTTCGAGACGAATCCACCCACCTCGCCTGAGTGCGACAGGATCTGCTTGTCTCCGCGCTGCTGCGAGTAGACGCCGAGCCCGTAATGCGTGTCGGTGCCGTCCTTCAGCACGAACGGCGTGAACATCGCGTCGTAGCTCTCCGGCTTCAGCAGCGTGCGGTGCATCAGGCTCTCGTCCCACTCCATCAGCGTGGTCACCGGCATCGCGAGGCTTGCGTCTCCGCTGTACCAACCGGGAGCCTCAAGGATCGCCGGCCGCATCGGGCCCAGTGCATGCCGCTCATAGCCGTTCACCTGCAGCCTTGCTCGGTCGTTGTCCAGGTCCAGCACACCCTGCAGCTTCAACGGTGTAATCACATTCGACCAGAGAAAGTCATGGTACGTCTGACCGCTGGCTTTCTGGATGATTAGCGCTGCCATCTGGAAGTTGGTGTTGCTGTACTGCCACTTGGTGCCGGGATCGAAGTCAAGTGGCTTCGTGGCCCACTCGCGGATGAGCTTTGCGCTGTCAACCGGCCTCGTCCAGGCGGGGATGGTGTAGTCCTGCGGTGCGTAGTCGCTGTAGCCGCTGGTATGCGTCAGCAGGTTGCGGATCGTGACCTCGTTTGCGCGGGTGAAGTCTGGAAACCATTTTGCGACAGGATCATCCAGCTTCAGCTTGCCGCGTTCCTGCAGGATGAGGATGCAGGCCGCGGTGAACTGCTTGGAGATGGAGCCGATTGGGTAGGCCATGGAGGCATCCGCCGGCTTCGCCTGCGCTGGGATCGCTCCCATGGTGATGTCGTAAGGCTTTATCTCTGGTCCTGAGCGGAGTCGCGCACTGCCAAACGCCTTCGCATACACCACGCTGCCGCCGCGTGCGATGCCCACGGAGACACTCGGTACCTTCGTGGTCGCGATGGACTTCTCCACGGCTGCATCGACTCTCGCGCGGTCGGTTGGCGAAAGTTCCTGCGCGCAGACACCTGTCGACAGGATAACCACCCCGAACATCGCCATCAACCTGAGCATTTCAAACACCTCGTCCCGAAACCAAACTACACTGGTCAGCAATGGATCAGAACTTCGACATCATCATCGTCGGCGGCGGACCTGCGGGTGCGACGGCGGCTTACAGCCTGGGACAAGCCGGCGTTCGCGTTCTGCTGCTGGACAAGGCTACCGAGTTCCCGCGCGAGAAGCCTTGCGGCGGGGGCCTGTCGGCGCGGTTGCTGCACCGCTTTCCTTACGTGGAGAAGTTCCTCGAAGCGGGTGAAGTGCCGGTGAACCATGTAAGCCGCGTGCACCTGGAATCGCCTGATGGCACCCGTGTGACGTACCAGCAGGCTGATCCGATCCTGCACCTGGTTCGCCGGTGGGAGTTCGATGCTGCGCTATTCCGTCGCGCGGGGTCAGTCTGCACGGTGCGCACCGGCGTGATGATCCGGAAGTGCGAGGTCAAGCCGGATCAGGTGGAACTGGAAAGCACCACGGGCGAGATCTTCACCGCACCCATGATCATCGGCGCGGACTCGGCAAACTCCGTCATCGCACGGCACACCGGCCTGCGCAGCGAAGCGGCGCACAAGGAATATGCCGTCGACATGATGGAAGAGACGGACTACAGCAGACTCGACGTGAAGGATCGCGAGAGCATCTATCTGTTCCTCACGCTGACCGACACCTTTGGCTACGGCTACATCTTCCCCAAGACCGCGCACCTGAATGTCGGCTTCGGCTGCAAGCTGGGCTACTACCTGGAGAAGATGCGCGGCAAGGGTCCGGAACACCACCAGGAGTGGGTCGACACGCTAAAACGCAAGGGCGATGTAACAGGTGAGACAAACCGGGCCGCATATAAGGCGTTCCCGATCCCCGTGAGTGGGCCGCTGCAGAAGACCTATACCGACCGCGTCCTGCTGGCGGGCGATGCCGGCGGGTTTGTGAATGCGTTCACAGCGGAGGGCATCTTCTATGCGATGACCAGCGGAGCGCTTGCCGCCGACGCTGCCTTCGCCGCCATTGCAAAGCGGCGTTACGACGCAAAAGAACTCAGCAGCTACGAGCGTGCGTGGAAGCGCGAGATCGGCGACGACCTGCAGCACTCGCTGGAAATTCAGCAACGGCTGTTCAACGCCTCGGGCCGCATGGACACGCTCGTCCGCAAGACCAAGGACGACCCCGAACTGCTGCGCCTGGTGATCCGCTACAGCATGGGAGCATCGACGTACGAAGAGCTTCGCAACCACATGATGCGTTCTACCGTACCCACTTGGGTGTGGAGCAAAGTCAAGGCTGCTGTGGGAATTTCACGTTGATTTCTCTTTTCGCCGCAGGGCCTCTTCGCATACAGTGGAGGCGGCTTTGCGAGGGATCCCGATGAGTGGCAGGCAGGCAAGCGGCTTCGTCTGGTACGAACTGATGACGACCGATCTGGACGCGGCAGTCGCGTTCTATGGTCCAGTGGTGGGTTGGGAGATCCGTGACAGCGGCATGCCGGGCATGCGCTACATGATGTTCGGCAAAGACGGCAGAGACGTGGGTGGCATGGTGGCGTGGTCGTCCATGGGCCAGCACAAGCCGGCCGGGTGGAAGGGCCACATCCACACGGATGAAGTCGATGCGGAGACAGAGGCGGTCGTCGCCGACGGTGGCGTTGAGTTCCGGCCGCCGACCGACATCCCCGGCGTTGGGCGCTTCTCCGTAGTTGGCGACCCGCAGGGCGCGGAGTATCTGCTCTTCCAGCCGAACCAGGCTGGAGCGCCGCCCCGCCTGGCACCGCAGGAACTCGGCGCGGTAGGCTGGCACGAACTTCTCTGCAGCGATCTGGACAGTGCCTGGCGGTTCTACCACAAGCATTACGGCTGGAGCTTGGACGCCGCGCACGACATGGGCTCCATGGGGGTCTACCAGACGTTCATCATGGGCGCCTCAGCAGGCGGCATGATGACGATGCCCCCGTTCTTAGCAGAGAAAGGCGCCAAGCCTGCGTGGCTGTTCTACTTCACCGTGAACGACATCAAAGCTGCGGCACAGCGGGTCACCGAGAATGGCGGTGCCGTGACGCATGGTCCCGCACCTGTGCCGGGGGGTGCCTGGATTCTGCAAGGAACCGATCCGCAGGGCGGTGCGTTCGCGTTGACTGCGGCTGGCTAGAGTTGCGCCTTGAGATTCCTCGCGGCTTTCACTGGCGGTGCCTGCAACCGTTTCGCGAATGAGGCATGGGTCAGGGCCTCTGCTCCGCGAGCGAGTTCCAGCGCGGCACGAAAGCGGCTGCTCTTCATCGCCGCGACGGCATCCTTCAACATGCGCTGGTAAATAGCGCGTACGGCAGGCGGTGCGTCTGCTGCCGAGCCATGCTCTTCGGCCTTGTCGACCTGGTGTTCGTACTCATCGCGCACGCTTTGCAGCAGGCCTGCGGAGAGGCTGTCGTCCGCGGACTGCGTAAGCGCCAGCGAGCCGAACAGGTGATGCTCCGCAGCGCGCAGGAGTTCGGCGGCGTCTTTTGCCGCACCGGCTCGGAGTGCTTGCTCCGCATAGCCCGCCAGCGTCTTGGCGCCCGCGGAATCGGCTCCGGCAATGGACGCCAGCGCCTGTACGCGACCCAGGTGCTCGTACGCGCGGCGCGTGTCCTTGTCGGGATTGGCTGACTTTGCGGCGGACTTCTTGACTGCGGATTTCTTCGCGGCCTTCTTCGCCGACTTCTTTGCTGCATGCTTCAGTTCGGGCATCCTGCTCCTCGATATGACCGCACCTGCTTGCGGCTCTACTCGTCGGAGACATTCAAAGTGAAGCAGGTTGCATGATTCCGTACGTGAGGTCGCTTAGAGGCGTCAGCCTTTTAGCGCTGCTGCGAGGTCGGCGAGGCCAACTTTTCGTTGCTCACCCGTGGCGAAGGTTTTGACCGTCGCGCACTGCTGCGCGATCTCGTCTTCGCCCAGGATGATCACATGTCTCGCGATGCGATCCGCCGCGTCGAAGCTCTTCTTCAGACGAAAACTGCCGTCGCCTACTTCAACCTTCAGGCCGTCTGCGCGAAGTTGACGCGCAAGTGCCAGCGCCGCGGCGTTCTGGCCGGGACTGAGCGGCGCGATGTAGGCGTCGATCTTCTCGAGTGCAGCAGTCTCGCCGTTAGCGATCGCCGCATACTCGGCGAGGGCCTGAAGCGTCAGGATAAGCCGGTCCTCGCCGATTGCAAAGCCGATACCCGGGGCCTTTGGGCCGCCAAGCATCTCGCTCAAGCCGTCGTAACGACCACCGCCGAGGAGTGCGTTCTGCGTGCCAAGTCCGAGGTCTACGGTGAACTCGAATGTCGTGCGTGTGTAGTAATCCAGGCCTCTCACCAGTCGGGGGTTGACCGTGTACGGCACGCCACACGCATCCAGCGCTGCGAGTACTTGCGCGAAGTGCTGCTTCGAATCGTCATCCAGGTAGTCGGCGATCTTCGGCAGTGCGTTGATCAAGTCCTGATCCTGCTCGTCTTTGCTGTCCAGCACGCGCAGTGGGTTGGTTTCCGCGCGGCGCTGGTTATCGGGGCACATCTGGTCTTTCACGGGAGCGAGCGCCTCACGCAAAGCGGCCACATAGCGCGGCCGGTCGGTGCTGCTGCCGACGGAGTTCAACAGCAGCCGCCAGCCCTTGTACTCATTCTCCGCGGACGCGCGTGGGATACCGAGTTGATCCAGCAGCGCCGCCAGCATCTCAAGCACCTCAGCATCGCGAAGAGGCGACTCGCTGCCGCTGGTCGCTGGTCCGATTACCTCCGCCCCGATCTGGAAAAACTGGCGGTAGCGGCCCTTCTGCGGGCGCTCGCGGCGGAATTGCGGCCCGATGTAGTACAGCTTCTGCAACTGGCCGGTGTCGCTGAGCTTGTGCTCGATATACGCACGGACCACGCCAGCCGTGTTCTCAGGCCGCAACGTAAGCGACTGCGGCTTTTCGCTTGCACCGCGGGCGCGATCCTCCCACGTGTACATCTCCTTGCTGACGATGTCTGTTTCTTCTCCAACGCCGCGCGCGAACAGTTCCGTTGCCTCCAGCACGGGCGTGCGGATCTCTCCGAAGTTGTAGCGTGCGAAGACCTCGCGGGCGGTGCGTTCCACGTGGTTCCAAAGCGCAGTCTCGGGCGGAAGGAGATCGCGAGTTCCGCGGATCGCTTTGACTATCTGGGCCATCTATTCAGTTTATCGGACAGCCCCCGCAGTGGACTTGGTTCGGCCCCTCTATACTGGCTTTCCCGGAGGAAGCATGGCTGAGGGCATTACCCACATTGACACTTCGACCACCGCCCCTAAGCTGGCGGACGGTGTCGTTTTGTTAGCGAACCTGAGTGGCGTAGGCGAGGCGCCCGGGTGCACGGCATATGTCCACTACAACGGCCCGACCGATCAGTTGGCCACGATGTGTACCGGCATGGTGACGCTGGAGCCGGGTGCGAGCCCGCATCCGCCGCATCAGCACCCTGAAGAGGAGTTCATGATCGTCGCTACCGGCTCAGGAGAAATCATGGTAAACGGGGAGACCACGCCGGTGGTTCCGGGTTCTGTCATGTATTGCGCTGCAAACGTGCTGCATGGCATTACAAATACGGGCGACGTGCCCATGACGTTTTACTTTTCCAAGTGGCTCGGCAAGTAGGCCGCGGACCAGCTTTGCCACGCGCAAATGCAGGCGGCAACGCTGCGTGGGAGCACATGCGCGTGCTTACCGCCGGGGATGTGGTGCATCCAATCAACATGGTCTGTAAGGCACACGGCTGCGACCTCGGTAGAGTTGCGGCGTCGGTGTCGCTGCTGCTCTGCCTGGTTGCAAGCGGATGCAAGCGCACGGTGAGCGATCGCCCAATCGGGCCTGAGGTGCAGATTACGGTGCCGCTCGGCCTGCCGCCGCTGACGGTGCCCAAGAGTAATCCGCCCACCGCCGATGCGATCGCGCTCGGCAGGAAGCTCTTTTACGACAAGCGCATTTCCGTGGATGCCACGCTGTCCTGTGCGTCGTGCCATGATCCTCACGACTACTTCACCGATGGCAAGAATGTATCCAGCGGCGTTCGCGGAGCACTGGGCACTCGTAACGCACCGACCATCCTGAATGCGGCGTACCTGCCCTTTCAGTTCTGGGACGGCCGTGCAAGCACACTGGAAGAACAGGCCGCTTTTCCTATCGCGAACCCGGTCGAGATGAGCCAACCGCATGCAGCGGACGTGTCAAAGCTCGGCGACGATCCGATGTATCGCGCCATGTTCAAGAAGACCTTCGGCACAGAAGATGTGACCATAGGCCGCGTGGAAGCGGCGCTGGCCAGCTTTGAGCGCACCGCACTCAGCGGCAACTCCCCCTTTGACCGCTATCGCTACGGCGCTGACACCACTGCGCTGACGCCCGCACAGCTTCGCGGTTTTCTTGTCTACATGGATCCGACCCGCGGGAACTGCGCTGCCTGCCACAGTGTCGGTGCGAACTCAGCTTTGTTCACGGATGGCAAGTTCCACAACATCGGCGCAGGCGTCAACGATCAGGGTGGTTTCAGCGATGTCGGCCGCTTTCACGAGACGAAGATCGCCACGGACACCGGAGCTTTCAAGACAGCAACACTGCGAAGCATTGCGAAGACCGCTCCGTACATGCACGATGGCAGCCTGAAGACGCTGAAAGAGGTGGTGGACTTCTACGCGGGTGGCGGCAACAGCAATCCTTATCTTGATCCCGAGATGAAGAAGATCCACCTTACCGCGGAAGACCGTGCCGACCTGGTCGAATTTCTGCAATCATTGACAGGCGACATGCCGCCCGATTTAGGGCCGCCCCAAGGAAAGTAAGCGATATGAAGTTCGATCTGAAAGCCACCACCACTTCCCTGTTGCTGCTGTGCGGCATGCTCGCAGGCTGCAAGAGCAAGCAGGCCGAGACGGCCGCTCCTGGTCAGTCCGCGCTGGCTGCCGCTCCTGCGTTCCAGGTGGATGCCGCGACTGCCGGTTCCATCTACGGCAGCATCACTTACTCCGGCGCGAAACCCAGGCCGAAACTGATCGACATGAGCAGCGACCCTGCATGCGTCGCCGCGCACAAGGGCAAGGCTTATGATGAGTCGCTGGTGCTGGGCCCCAAAGACGGCCTGGGCAACGCGTTCGTGTATATCTCCGGCGGGCTTGAGGGCAAACACTTCGCGGTGCCGTCAGCTCCGGTCACCATCGACCAGAAGGGCTGCTGGTTCCGTCCGCGCGTCCTCGGCATTCAGACAGGGCAGAGTCTTGACATCGTCAACTCTGACCCCGTCACCCACAACATCCATCCCATGGCCAAGATCAATCGCGAGTGGAACCACAGCCAGGGTCCCGGCGACCCTCCAATGCATCGCACCTTCTCCAGGCAGGAAATCATGATTCCGGTGAAGTGCAACATCCACGACTGGATGCATGCCTACATCGGTGTTGTCGACAACCCCTACTTCGCAACAACAAAGGATGATGGCAGCTTTGATCTGCCAAACTTGCCGCCCGGAACCTACACGGTGACCGCATGGCACGAGCTGCTCGGTACGCAGCAGGCGACCGTCACCGTACCATCCAGCGGCAAAGTTGAGGCTAAGCTGCAGTTCCACGCACAGTAAGATCCTGCGCTCGGGCAGTCGCGAGCCATGGTTGCACAGATCGTGATTATTTCTGCGGTCGAACAAGATTGAACTATAGGTAAACGGCTAAAACAGCTTATAGTCGTACCAATACAGAACAACTCATATTCACATCCAGCATGTAGCGGGGGCACGTACCTTCGCTAGAGCGGTTGTTGGCTCCACTGTTGTACTTTTTGCTGCTGAAGTTTTCTTCTCCTTCTGATCGAGCATCCGTTGACGCCAGTCACGCGACGCACACACGTGCGCGTCTTTAAGACTGGTTGCGACGAGACGTCACTCAAGAATCGAGAAACTGTGTATGGGACACCACTCAGCGCATGGCACCTGTGTCATTGGGCAACTAACAAATTCCTCAGCATTCGCAAGCGTTGAACGCGACGGCCAGGTCTGGGTAAAGAGTTACCCCACCTTGGAGGATGCGATTAACGAAGCGCGAAAGACCGGTCTGGTAGACAAACTGTTCGCTGCCGCGGCCGCGCAATACATCAATCGCCAGCATCAACATTGCGTGGCCCTGATCCCGTCGACTGTAGACGATAGAAAGCTTGCTGCCCTGGGCTTTGCTCAGCCCCGATCAGAGATCCAATTCTAGCCGCGTTAGCTCGTTGGCTGCTCCGATGCTTCGGCAGATGCTTCACGCACACTTGCCACCTGGTCCTGCAAAGGGCTAGAGTTGCAGGGCTGGCAAGTGAAGTCATTTAACTGGAGTAATGTTCATGGACGCGCTCTCACGCAGGCAATTTCTTTCCCGTTCCGCCACACTTGCTGCGGGAGCTACCGCGATCGCAGCTCTGCCAACATGGGCGTGGGCGGATCCGCTGGGTCTTCCGATCGGCATCCAGCTGTACGTGGTAGGCGCTGACATGCAGAAGGACGCAGCCGCCACAGTGAAGCAGATCGCGCAAATTGGCTACAAGGAAGTCGAAACCGCAGGCTTCGGTTCCCTGAAGACCGCGAAGGAACTGCGTAAGGCATTCGACGACAACGGTCTGAAATGCCCCAGCGCGCACCTGCCGTTGAAGCTCGACGATCTGCAGGCTTCGTTTGATGATGCGAACACGCTGGGCTGCACCTATGCGACATCGTCCGTCCCGCAAGGCTGGCTTGCCGCACCCATGCCTGCAATGGACCCGAACATGTCAGCCGACGAGCGCCGCGCAGCCATGATGAAGGCTCGTGGAGGCATGCTGGCTCCGCTCACGCCGGAGAAGTTCAAGGCGCTCGCCGAGGATATGAACAAGGTTGGCGAGGCGGCAAAGAAGGCCGGTCTGAAGTTCTGCGCGCATAACCACACCATGGAGTTCGCCATGGACGGTGACAAGCCGGGCTACGACTACCTGATCACGCATACCGAGCCCGGCCTGGTGAACTTCGAAATTGATTGCGGATGGATGACGGTCGCCGGCTACAAGCCCGCGGACTACGTCGCCAAGTATCCCGGACGTATCAAGATGCTGCACATCAAGGACTTTCTGCCCTACCCCGCGGGCGCAAGCACCGGCGGTCCGGTTCGCCCGGAAGGCGCGGAGATCGGCCAGGGCGTCGTTAATTACAAGGAGATCTTTGCCGGGGTAAAAGGCCACGGCATCGAGCATGTCTTTGTGGAGCAGGAAGGTCCTTACAGCCGCATGCCCGCCATGCAGGCAGCCGCGGTCGACTATAAGTACCTCCATTCTCTGACCTAGATTACAATTCAGCAAAGCTGAGGGCCACGCCACGGAGCGTGGCCCTTTGTTCTGCGTGTTTCTTTATGCCTTTTGATGATCTTTCACCCAGATTGTTCTGCGTGGAACCAATGAACCGGCGAACGCGTATTGACCCTCATGGGCATGATGACCATGACCGTCGCACCGTTTGACCTGGCCCCGGCCGGCTTGGCACGCCAACCTCGCCCGACCAAATGCCGCAAGGCCGTAGCTTCGTCCGAGCCTTTACCGACGCAGCCCGTCGTCGAACAGCGGTTTAGGCCGCTCGACCTGCCGGTTCAACGGGATGGGCGCGGTACACTTTTGCCACAGTACCTGGAGGGATCGTTGCTGCAGCCGGCGGATGAACCATCCGGGGAAGAACCGTGGCGCAGCGCCGCCCCGACGGCTCCAGCGATTGACGCCGCCAAGCTGGCAGAGACCCAGGCGCTGCACCAGGTGGTCTTCGCGTGCATGCGCGGCGACTCCGCCGCATGGCAGCAACTAGTCGTCACGCAGCACAGGCGGGTGTACGGCATCTGCTATCGGTTTACCGGTTCCCCCACCGACGCGGAGGACCTGACGCAGGATGTTTTCCTGAAGGTCTATCGCAACCTGCAGGGCTTCGACCCGGAAAAGGGCGCGTTCACCACGTGGCTCACCACGCTGACCCGCAACCTGCTTGTCGATCATTTCCGCCGCACGCGACAGGACCGCACGACTGACTCGCTGGACGAGCCGGCGAGGGGAGATGACAGCGACGGTCCGACCATGGCCGACCGGCTCGCAGACACGCGCCCGGGTCAGGTCCAGCGCGTCGCCCAGATGGAATTACGCGTACGCATTCAGCATGCTCTGAAACAGCTTTCGCCGGAGCTGCGCGAAGCAGTGATTCTGCGCGATCTACAGGACATGGACTACAAAGAAATCGCAACGGTCCTGCGTGTGCCGGAAGGCACCGTCAAAAGCCGCATCAGCCGCGGACGCGCTGAACTGGCACGCATGCTGGGGCGCACAGAAGGGCAGGTGGTTTAGATGGCCGATGAGAGATCCATTTCGAACGACATGCCTGACACACAGGCAAAGGGGAAACGCATGAGCAGGTTGACCTGCACGCAGTGCGAGGGCATGCTGCTGGACGCCGCCGATGGCCTCCTGCTGCCCGATGAACAGACACATTTCGACCTGCACATCGAGGAATGCACGGGCTGCACCAGGCTGTTCGCTGATATTCGCCGCGGCGGTGCATGGATGGAAATGTTGAAGGAGGCACCGCCGGTGCCTCCCCAGGGCCTGGTCGATCGCATCCTGGCCATGACGTCGGGCGACCCCGAGACCTCTGCAAACGTTCTGGCGCAGGCCGCCCATGCAGCGTCACTGTTCGGGCACAGCCAGGCGAAGGTCTTGCCCTTCCACGTACCCGCGCATTTGCAGCAGCCACGCACGCGCGTGCAGCGCATGATGCACACGGTTATGCAGCCGCGCTTTGCGATGACGGCCGCAATGGCATTCTTCTCCATCGCTTTGACCATGAACATTGCCGGCGTACGACTGAGTGCGCTGCACGCGAGCGACCTGAAGCCGAGCAATGTCAAGAAGAGCTTCTGGGCAGCAAACGGGCGCGTCGTTCGCTACTACGACAACCTGCGCGTGGTGTATGAGCTTGAGTCGCGCGTGCACGAAATGCAGCGCGAGAACGACACCGAGCCCGCACCGCAGCGCGGCGTCATGAGCACTCCACCAAACAATTCACAGCCTGCCCGGCAAACGCCGTCCGGTTCGCCGCACAGCAGCGCGCCGCAACCAGATCGCAAGGCCCCGTCAACACCTTCGCAGAGCAGGGACTATGTCCCCCGGGTGCTGCAGGTTGATCAGAATCTCGAAAATGCGACCGCACCGAAGATGGGCCAAGAAGGAGCACAGGCATGAGCATCCAGGATCCGAACGAACCGCAGTACACCCCTCCCGGTGCTTCCGCCACGTATGACCCACTCACTGGCGCGCCGTATACGGCCGGCGGTGGATCTGTGCCTCCCTACCCTGGTGCGGAGTACCCGCCGCCGCCTCCAGGATTCGTGCCCGGCCCCGGCATGCCGCACATGCCAAACCCGGCCTTGGCAGCACTGCTCGGCTTCATACCTGGCGTCGGAGCCATGTACAACGGCCAGTTCGCGAAAGGCATTGCACATATCGCAATCTTTGCGGTGTTCTCTTCCCTTTCGAAGCACGTGGCAGACATCTTCGGCTTGTTTGTCGCGGGGTGGGTCTTCTACATGGTCTTCGAGGCGTACCAGACCGCGCGTGCACGCCGCGACGGCCTGCCGCTGCCCGATCCTTTCGGCCTGAACAACATCGGCGAACGTTTCGGCTTCCGCGGTAACCCTGACTGGAGCTCGTTCTGGGGGCATCCCGCGACACCACCGCCCGCCGGAGGTCCGCCCGTATCCGAAACTTCATATGCCAACTCCGCCACGGGTGCGGCCTCGTACTCGCGTGTGGATGCCGCCGGGACGCAGAGCACCTATCATGTCGATCCCTCCGGCAATGTGTATTCATCGACGGCCGCGACCGGGTCCGCGCCGGGCACAGGCTATGTGCCTCCCGTGCCGCCTGCAGGGTATCCACCCTACGGTCCGCCGCCGGCCACGCCGTTTACGCCGGGTTTTGGCGGACCAGGTTTCGGCATACCTCCTATGCCGCCGTTCGGGATGCCTCCTGTCCCGCCGTTTGTTCCGCCGCCAGTACGCCGCAGCAACCTGCCCACGGGAGCGCTCTGGCTGATTGGCTTAGGATTGCTGGCGCTGCTTGGATCGCTGCGGCCCTTCCGCTTCCTTGAAGGCGAAGCGACCGGCGGCCTGCTCCTGATCGGCCTGGCAGTCTTCATGTTCCTGCGGCGACAGTCCATCACCGGGGCGTTCTTTTCGAACGGCTCACCTGCGGCCCGGTGGGAAATGCTGCGCGCAAGCCGTGGAGCGGGCGTGGTCTTCATCGTCGGCCTGCTTACCTTCCTTCAGGGCGTGCATGTCATTTATTGGGAGTCCTCGTGGCCGATCCTGCTCATCTTCCTGGGCGTGATCGCACTCATGGAGCGGGTTGCGCTGAACAACATGAACGCCGCGCCCATGTACCCCGGCGTGCCGGTCGCACCTGTCCAGCCGGAGCCTCCCGTGGAAACTTCCTCGCCGACCTCCATCATGCCAAAGTACACACGGCCTGAGAACGACCTGAACGATCAAGGGGGAAAGTAGCCATGGCAACGAACCCGCCCAACTGGAACCCGAACGCATCAGGCGCCGATCCCAACGCGCCGTACGATCCGACGAACGTGAACGATCCACGCTACGACCCCAGCCGCGACCCGCGCTACGACCCCCGCTGGCAAAAGGCCCAGCAGCGTTTCTATCGCGATCAGCAGCGTGCAGCCGCCGGTCAGGACCGGGCTGCACAACGAGCCGCTGCAGCTGCATGGAAGGCACAAGCCAGGGCCCAACGGGACCAATGGAAGATGTATACGCGCGGGCAGCGCCGCCCTTCCATCATCGGGCCGCTGCTGCTCATCGCGGTCGGCGTGGTGTTCTTTCTCATCCACTCGGGACGCGTTTCCTCGTTCGAGTTCTTTAATTGGTACAGCCGCTTCTGGCCGCTGCTGCTCGTCGGCATTGGTGTTCTGCGCCTTGCGGAATGGGCGATCGATCGGGCAAGGCTCCCTGCCGATGCGCCGCCCATGCGCTACACCGTGGGAGGCGGCGTGGTGTCAACCGTTGTGATCCTGGCGCTGATCGGCCTGGTTCTGCATGGCGGTGCGCACTGGCGTGCTGACCGCAACGGTTTCGGCTTCTTCGGTCCATGGGACAACGGAAACGTCGATCACCTGTTTGGGCAGAAGCACGAGCAAGAACTGCCGCCGATCGTGCATGACATCGTGGCGAACGGCGCCCTCACCATCGACAACCCGCATGGGGATGTGATCGTCTCCGGCACAAGCGATGATGGCAAAATCCACCTATCCGCGCACAAGGAGGTCTACAGCAACTCTGACAGCACGGCCAGCGAACGCCTGAGCCAGCTCGAGTTTGGGCTGGAAGGAGCGAACGACAGCCTTACCCTGCGGGTTCCTGCCGTCGAGTCTGCCGTCGCGAACATCACCCTGCTTGTGCCGCCCACCACACGCCTGCTGTTGAACAGCAACCACGGCGACGTGCATGTCACCAACATGAAGGCATCTGTAGCCCTCACCGCGAACAACGGCGACGTTGAGGTAGCGGCGATCACCGGCGGCGTTCAGGTGCACGCCAACAACCGGCATCGCGACGTTAACGTGCGCAGCGTGACAGGTGACGTCACCGTTGATGGTGGCGGCGACGAAGTCACACTGTCCGACATCTCGGGCTCCGCCTCGGTCCATGGTGACTTCTACAGCGGCGGCCATGCGCAGCACATCGGCGGCGCGTTCAACTATCACAGCAGCCGGAGCGACGTGAGCCTTGCGCGGCTGAACGGAGACCTGCAAATCGACGGCAGCGACCTGACGGCCAGCGAAGCCATCGGACCAATGCGGATCAGCACACGCAGTCGAAACATCAGCCTCGACCGGGTGACCGGCGACATCAGCATCACCAACAATCACGGCGACGTGAACGTACAGGTGGCACCGCCAACCGGGTCAGTCACGGTCGATAACCAGAATGGCAACGTCACAGTCACGCTACCTGAAAAGGCACGCTTCACGCTTAACGCCGAGACCAGCGACGGTGACACGCACAGTGATTTCCAAGGCAGCGATTCTCATGGTGGGCATGGCATGCTGAGCGGCACCTTCAATGGCGGAGGCGCGGCAATCAAGCTGAACACTTCGCATGGCGATATCAACGTCAACCGAAACTCGATCACGCCGCTGCCGCCTGCGCCTCCGACACCTCGCCTGAGCATTCCGGCACCGCCAGCAGTCTCGGGAGACTTCACGACCGAAACAGCTGCTGAAGCCGCCGCCGACGCCCGGAAGCAGGCACAAGAAGCCCTGCGCGAAGCCGACGCTGAGATCAAAGAAGCACAGCGAAAGCGCGACGAAGCAATGAAGATGGCTCGCGAAGCCGAGGCGCGAGCGAAGCCGAAACAACAGTAAGCAGAGAGCGCCAACAGACAAGGGCCGCCACGAAGCGGCCCTGTCTTCTGCTCGAACGCCGTTTACTTCAGTTCATATCCAGCGAAGAAATAGCCGATCTCAAACGCTGCGGTGTCTTCCGCGTCCGAGCCGTGGATTGCGTTCTCTTCGATCGACGCCGCGAACATCTTGCGAATGGTGCCTGCCTCGGCGTTGGCGGGATTGGTCGCGCCCATCAGCTTACGCAGGTCTGCGATCGCATTGTCCTTTTCAAGCACCATGGGAAAGATCGGGCCGGAGGCCATGAAGCGCGTAAGGTCGGCGAAAAACGGCCGCGCAGCGTGCACATGATAGAAGCCCTGCGCCTGCTCGTTGGATAACGACATCTTCTTGATGGCAACAATCTTGAATCCAGCTTTTTCGATTTCAGCCAGGATGGCTCCCGTATTGCCCTTGCGGACTGCGTCGGGCTTGATGATGGAGAAAGTGCGCTGCGACATGATGCTCCTGAGATAGATAGATTGTTGTTCCATTGTACGGCGAACGTCTCCATCGATTTGTCATCGTCGCATTGCACGGCTGTGCCACAGTTGCCCGAAGGTCTACAATTTCGCACATGCGAAACACCGCTCTTGCGCTCACCTTGTTGCTGTCTTCCGCAGCAGCCTCTGCACAGTCGAGCGACTGGCTGCCCACGTGGGGCACAGCGGACATGCTGCTGGTGCCCACGTCTGATGCTGCAAAAAAGCTGCCTATCGGCAAACAAGATGTGACGCTGCGGCAGGTCGTACACATCAGCCAGGGCGGCAGGCGCATGCGCATTACCTTCACCAACGAGTTCGGCACAACGCCGCTGCTGATCAACGCGGCGCACGTTGCGTTTCTCTCGGCTGGCAGCAAAATCCTGGTGAGCACCGACCACGCGCTCAGCTTCGGCGGCCATTCGAGCATCACCATCGCTGCGGGCAAGTTCGCGAGCAGTGACGCGATCACGGCAACCGTGCCGATCTTCTCTGACCTCGTCATCTCCACAGCCATCCCTGCGCAGGATCTACCCGCAATCACCTACCACGCAGCGGCGCATGCGACCACATTCATCGCTACGGGAGACATGACGACCGCAGAGCAGCTCAACTCGCCCGCAGCTGTACCGCCCGGCATCAAACCGCCAGATGTTTCGGCAGTAGCGACAGCCCCTTTAGGTGACAAGCCACTTGTCGAGAGCGACAAGCATCCGCAAACCACCGCCGGTGGAGGTGACCTGCTGGCACAGACCACCTCATGGTATTTCCTGAAAGACGTCGAGGTGGACCGCACAAAGAAGTCAGCCGCCGTCGTGGCGCTAGGCGACTCCATCACCGACGGCACCGGATCCACAGACGAGACGAACCGCCGCTGGCCTGACGTGCTCGCGCCGCTGCTCGCCGCCAACAAGAAAACAGCGGCATTGTCCGTCGTGAACGAAGGCATCGGCGGCAATCGCATTCTGCATGAAGGCACGGGCCCAAGCGCGCTTGATCGCTACAGCCGTGAAGTCCTCAGCCAGCCAAACGCACGCTTCGTCCTGATGCTCGAAGGCATCAACGACATCGGCAACATGCACCGCGCACCCGCCGACGCCATCACGGAGCAGCAACTTATCAATGCTTTCACCAGCCTGGCCAGCCAGGCGCACGCCAGGGGGATGAAGTTCATACCGGCAACCATCCTGCCGTATGGCGGCGCGAGATATTACAGCGATGACGGTGAGGCAATCCGGCAGCAGGTAAACAACTTCATCCGCACCAGCGCACTGTTCGATGGCTATATCGACTTTGACAAGGTCATCCGTGACCCGGCACACCCGGGCCAGATGCAGGAGAAGTACGATCACGGCGATCACCTGCACCCCTCCGACGCAGGCTACGCAGCCATGGGAGCAGCCATCAACCTGAAGCTCTTCAGCAAGAAGTAG
Source organism: Terriglobus sp. (assembly GCA_965199365.1). Taxonomy (GTDB): domain Bacteria; phylum Acidobacteriota; class Terriglobia; order Terriglobales; family Acidobacteriaceae; genus Terriglobus. Next base: position 870,249 of record CBDARC010000001.1, read on the forward strand.
GTCATGTGCATGAGAGCTCCGGCACTGCCAATCAGCAGCGGTCAGCACTTCCCCTCGCTCCGGACGCTCGGCTTGAACGCTATGCTGTGCGTGCTGACGACGTTGGCCCCTCGGCAAGTATGGACACAAGGGGTCGTACCGGAACAATCCGCGTCGACGCCCTCGAACGACTACCCGCTCGGGCCGGACTCGCTGCCGCACCCCGGTATCCCGCACGGACAAACCTTCGAGTTCCGCATGGAGAACTCAAAAACGTTCCCAAACACCACGCGCACCATCACGGTCTACGTTCCCGCACAGTACCGCGACACCGAGCCGGCCTGCGTCTACGTAGGCCTCGACGGCATCGGCTTCAACGCTCCTGTAGTCTTCGACAACCTGATCGCGCGCCACGCCATGCCGGTGACCATCGCAATCGGGATTGCGCCAGGAACGATTCCAGCAGCCGTTCCATCCGGTAGCCCGCGGTTTGATCGCAGCTTCGAATTCGACAGCAGAACAGATCGTCTCGCCACCTTCGTTCTGGACGAGGTTCTACCAGCCGTAGAGCAACGGCCGGCACCCGGCGGAGGTCGCGTCCGGCTCTCCACCAATCCGGACTGCCGCATGATCGCGGGCAGCAGCACCGGCGGGATCGCCGCATTCAACGTCGCATGGCAACGGCCAGATGCGTTCCATCGCGTCTTCACATCGATCGGCACCTTCGTCGGCATGCGTGGCGGAGAGAGCTTCTATGTAGAGGTTCGCAAGTCCGAGCCGAAGCCCATCCGCGTCTTCCTGCAGGACGGAGCGTTTGACCAGTGGCCCGGCGGACCCGAAATGGGCGACTGGTGGATGTCGAACCAGACCATGGAACGCGCGCTCAGCTTCGCCGGGTACGACGTGCGACACGTCTGGGGCAATGGTACGCACAATGGAGCACAGGCCACCGCCGTTTTTCCTGACGCCATTCAGTGGCTTTGGCGCGACTGGCCCGAAGCCATCATGCCCGGCGGGTCAGGCAATCCCGCGTTGCGGGCGATTCTGAACCCGGAACAGACTTGGCAGGTCACGACGGAGCGTTGCTCGCCAGCGCACATGGCAGCCGGGGCCACGGGACGCGTCTTCTACTTCGGTGCAGATGGCAGGTCCGCCGAGCTGACGCCGTCCACAGCTTGCGATGCGTCTACCCCGGTGCCTGCTCTTGCATTTGCAGCAGATGGGGCGGCGTACATCGTCAGCCCACGTAACGGCGGCGAGATCATACGCGAAAGCTCGACCGGACAAAAGGCTACCGCCGCAAAGCTTCGCGACGTCCGCGAAGTGATTGTGGGAGCGAACGGCGATCTATATGCCACGACGTTAGAGGGCGCCGTCTGGCTTGTCCGTTCGAATGGGACGACCATCCGCGTGGCGGACTCGTTGCAGCAGCCATCTGGTCTCGCACTCACACCGGATAAAGCATGGCTTCTGGTCGCACAGCAGGATGGGCGTTATGGTTACAGCTTCAGGGTGAAGGCAGATGGCACTCTCGACAGCGCCGAACCATTCTTCGACTTCTTCGTACCGGCCGCTTCGCTCGGCAGCCAAGCTCGTTCCGTAGCAATGGACAAGGATGGACGGGCGTACGTCGCGACCGCCGCTGGAGTGCAGGTGTTCGATCACAACGGACGCGTCGCCGCCATTCTGCCCCTACCGAGCGGCATACCAACGGTAAGTCTTTGCTTCGGTGGCGCAGACTTCCAGACCCTGTATGTCTCCGACGGACGGCACGTCTACACACGCGTGCTGAAGATAAGCGGTGCACCCGCATGGATGCCTCCATCACCCGTCCCCAACTGGGGCGCAGGCTAGGTAAGGACCATTCTGAAAGGCCGCGTCCATGTTGGGCCTGTTCCAGCACATGAAGCGAAATAAACAGTATTCGTAGGCCTCGAACGCATGATGATGCGCTTCGGCATCGCACTCCGTCATCCAACCCATCTCTTGCGTTTCCCGGAGGCGTGGCTGCAGGCTGCCTGCTAACGTGCGCTACTTCTTCGCGATCTGAATACTCTGGTGTACTGAGCGAAAGCATGGGATCGCATCTGCCGCATGCGTCGCTAGCGAGTCACGTACGCTGGCGTCGAAGATCCCGTCATCGCCGGCATGGAGAAACACCTTGGAACCTGGAACATCACACTCGGGTTCACGGGTCACTTGCATCGTGAACGAGGTGCGATCGCGCAGCAACGACTGCCGGATGGGCAAACCGAATCCCGGGTATTGATCGATGACCCTCGCAAACCTCTGTTCGCCGCCCTTCACACGGACGTCGGCCAGGTAGATGTCCTGATTGCCGGCGAAGCTTTGTCGCGAAGAGCTGCTGATCGCCAGAATGCGAACGGTCGCCTTCATCGGCTTGGACTGATTGCCAAAAGCCGAGGGCTTTGCTGCAAACGCAGCCACAACACAGCCAAGGCTAAGTACTCCTGCCAGAACTCGGGGATTTCTCATCGTCGCCTCGGGCCGCCCCCGCGAGTTCGGAGCGCACCGTCTAATGATAAGCAAAATCGGCAGTTCGCGTCCGCTGCGAAGCAAGTTTCGGGAAAGCGGAGCCTGCTGCTCGGACTGATTCGGAAACAGAAAAGCCCACTCTGAAGAGTGGGCTCTGTGTTTATGCTGGCGATCACCTAATCTCCCACACAGTCACCCGTGCAGTACCATCGGCCCAGCGAGACTTAACTTCCGTGTTCGGGATGGGAACGGGTGTGGCCCTCGCAGTATTCTCACCAGCAAATTGTCGAACCTCGCGCCTGCGAAGTTTCACGACTGAATAGATTGGGTAGACGTTATTCCTTGTTTCGTCTTTCGCTCGAGGGTGTCGAGCAGTAACTACTTGGCTTGTGTTGAATCTCTCTCTCGGAACAGAGCGGTCGCTCTGCGCAGAGTAAATTCTATGATCAAGCCGAACGGGCGATTAGTACTGGTAAGCTACACGCATTACTGCGCTTCCACATCCAGCCTATCAACCTGGTGGTCTTCCAGGGCCCTTCATTTCCCTTTTGGGTTGGGAGATCTCATCTTAGGGCATGCTTCCCGCTTATATGCATTCAGCGGTTATCATAACCGAACTTCGCTACCCAGCCGTGCCCTTGGCAGGACAACTGGAACACAAGAGGTTCGTCCATCCCGGTCCTCTCGTACTAAGGACAGCCCCCTTCAAATCTCCTACGCCCACAGCAGATAGAGACCGAACTGTCTCGCGACGTTCTGAACCCAGCTCACGTACCGCTTTAATAGGCGAACAGCCTAACCCTTGGAACCTTCTACAGCTCCAGGATGCGATGAGCCGACATCGAGGTGCCAAACCATTGCGTCGATATGAACTCTTGGCAATGATCAGCCTGTTATCCCCGGCGTACCTTTTATCCGTTGAGCGATGGCCCTTCCATACAGAACCACCGGATCACTAAGGCCTGCTTTCGCATCTGCTCGACTTGTAGGTCTCGCAGTTAACCACACTTATGCCTTTGCACTCGACGGCTGATTTCCAAACAGCCTGAGTGTAGCTTCGCGCGCCTCCGTTACAATTTAGGAGGCGACCGCCCCAGTCAAACTACCCGTCTTACTATGTCCCTCTTCCCGATAAGGGAAGGAGGTTAGAGTCACAACAATCGCAGGGTGGTATCTCACCGTTGGCTCCACCGAAACCGAGATCCCGGTATCAAAGCCTCCCACCTATCCTGCGCAGCAATTGCCGTAACCCATAGTAAAAGTATAGTAAAGGTGCACGGGGTCTTTTCGTCTAGCTGCGGGTAACCGGCATCTTCACCGGTACTACAAGTTCGCCGAGCAACTCGTTAAGACAGTCGTACGATCGTTACTCCATTCGTGCAGGTCGGAACTTACCCGACAAGGAATTTCGCTACCTTAGGACCGTTATAGTTACGGCCGCCGTTCACTGGGGCTTCAATTCACAGCTTCGGCTTGCGCCTAACCGCTCCTTTTAACCTTCCAGCACCGGGCAGGAGTCAGCCCCTATACGTCGTTTTAGACTTTGCAGAGACCTGTGTTTTTGTTAAACAGTCGCCGTACGCGTTTCACTGCGGCCACCTCGGGCTATTAACCCTAACGTGGCGACCCTTCTCCCGAAGTTACGGGTCTAATTTGCCGAGTTCCTTAACAAGCCTTCACTCGAGCGCCTTTGGATATTCTCCTCGTCTACCTGTGTCGGTTTGTGGTACGGTTCCCAATCCCTCTCCTTAGAGGTTTTTCTTGACAGCGTGAACTCAGCAGCTTTCAGTCATACGACTTACTGTTTTACACCTCACTGTTAAGACTCAACGGATTTGCCTGTCGAATCCAGCTTACGTGTATCAACCCTCATAGCCATAGGAGGGCCTGCTTATCCTTCTGTGTCACCCCATCGTAATAACGAGGTATTGGGAGGTCCGGAATATTAACCGGATATCCATCGCCTACGCCTCTCGGCCTCGGCTTAGGGACCGCCTAACCCTGAGCGGATTAACCTTCCTCAGGAAACCTTAGACTTTCGGCGTCAGTGGTTCTCACACTGATTATCGCTACTTATGCCGGCAGGGTCTCTTCTCGAAACTCCAGTAGTCTTCTCAGTCTACCTTCGCTGTCGCGAGAATGCTCTCCTACCACGCACACTAATGTGTGCATCCGCTGCTTCGGTATATAGTTTTAGCCCCGTTGTATTGTCGGCACCGGACCGCTTGACCAGTGAGCTATTACGCTTTCTTTAAAGGATGGCTGCTTCTAAGCCAACCTCCTGGCTGTCTGAGCGTTCCGACTTCCTTTCCCACTTAACTATAATTTGGGGACCTTAGCAGGCGGTCTGGACTGTTTTCCTCTCGACTGTGAAGCTTAGCCCCCACAGTCTGACTCCCGGGCTGGTTGTGATTGGCATTCGAAGTTTGGCTGGATTCAGTAAGCCGGAAAGCCCCCTAGTCCAATCATGTCTCTACCACCAATCCAAATCACCCGAGGCTAGCCCTAAAGCTATTTCGGAGAGAACGAGCTATCACGGAATTTGATTAGCCTTTCACCCCTACCCTCAGCTCATCCGAGCTTTTTTCAACAAACACCGGTTCGGTCCTCCAATGGGTGTTACCCCATCTTCAACCTGGCCAAGGGTAGATCATCCCGCTTCGCGTCTATTCCTGCCAACTTATCGCCCTATTCAGACTCGCTTTCGCTGCGGCTCGCTCACGCTTAACCTTGCTGACAAGAATAACTAGCCGGCTCATTATGCAATAGGCACGCGGTCAGACATTCCCTTGCGGGCATAGTCCTCCCACTGCTTGTAGGCACACGGTTTCAGGTACTTTTCACTCCCCTCAATGGGGTGCTTTTCGCCTTTCCCTCACGGTACTGGTTCACTATCGGTCAGAATCGAGTATTTAGCCTTACGGGATGGTCCCCGTGGATTCAAGCAGGGTTTCTCGTGCCCCGCCTTACTCAGGTACCTGCTTCGAGTCCAGATCGATTTCGTCTACGCGCCTGTCACGCTCTATGGGGCCCCTTCCCAGGGGCTTTGACTATCGACTGGATTGGTAACTCTACTTGTTGCAGGCCCTACAACCCCCGTGCCACCGAAATGGAACGGGTTTGGGCTCATCCGATTTCGCTCGCCACTACTCTCGGAATCGAGGTTTCTTTCTTCTCCTGGAGGTACTGAGATGGTTCACTTCCCTCCGTTCGCTTGATCCCGCCTATGTATTCAGCGGGTCATACATGAGTTTTGCTCATGTGGGTTTCCCCATTCGGAAATCTCCGGATCAACGCCTGTGTGCGGCTCCCCGAAGCTTATCGCAGCTTGCCACGTCCTTCATCGCCTGATTCTGCCAAGGCATCCACCGTGCGCCCTTAGTAGCTTGTTCATAGAATTTACTCGCACGCAGAAGGTTACTCTGCGGCGATCGTCCTTTACTTCGCCGTTTATTTATCCTAAAGACACTCAACACTAAATCACCAGTCTTGCGGATACGACCCGCAAGCTGATGGCTCAGCCTTGTAGTTACATTTACCCAATCTATTCAGTTGTCAAACATCACAGGCAAGCTCTGCTTACCTCTACACCCTGGGGTGCGGGACATCATTCTTTCGAATCTGTCCAAGGCTCAAGCCGCAAGCTCCTGCTTGCCGCCTCAACCTCATACAGACATTATCTTTCGAGAAGTGGTGGAGCTGACCGGGATCGAACCGATGACATCCTGCTTGCAAAGCAGGCGCTCTCCCAACTGAGCTACAGCCCCATAAGCAACTTCACAAGGTTATCGCAATCGCGCTGCCCGGTCAAGATGTGGTGGGCCTGGGTAGACTCGAACTACCGACCTCACCCTTATCAGGGGTGCGCTCTAGCCAACTGAGCTACAGGCCCAGATCGTTGGCGTCGATCTTTCCTCTCGGATCGATCGACGCCCCCGCTGCTTCTGTCTGAGCGCCTCACTGCATTTGCAGTTAGCTCTCGAAAGATTTCGAGGACACAGTTGAACGTGCATACCGGCTAAGCCCGTATTGACCATCGTGCAGATGGCAGAAAACCAAAGAGAGGTCTAGTTCAGGCTCTCTCAACCCTGCCTAAGCAGCGTTAAGAGGTGTCCAACGCGAAAGGCACTCAGCCGAGGCTGCCCGCGATACGCAGGACGTGTTCTTTCCGTTGGAACGTTTCTCTTTAGAAAGGAGGTGATCCAGCCGCAGGTTCTCCTACGGCTACCTTGTTACGACTTCACCCCAATCATGAATTACACCTTGGGCGGCTGCTCCCTTGCGGTTAGCGCACCGACTTCTAGTGCAACCCACTTTCGTGATGTGACGGGCGGTGTGTACAAGGCCCGGGAACGTATTCACCGCAGCGTGCTGATCTGCGATTACTAGCGATTCCAGCTTCATGGAGTCGAGTTGCAGACTCCAATCCGAACTGAGGCCGGCTTTTTCCGATTGGCTCCCCCTCGCGGGTTCGCAGCGGTTTGTACCGGCCATTGTAGCACGTGTGTAGCCCTGGACATAAAGGCCATGAGGACTTGACGTCATCCCCGCCTTCCTCCCCGTTATCCGAGGCGGTCTCGCCAGAGTGCTCAACTAAATGGTAGCAACTGGAGATAAGGGTTGCGCTCGTTGCGGGACTTAACCCAACATCTCACGACACGAGCTGACGACAGCCATGCAGCACCTATATACAGGTCCATTGCTGGACGACCCTATTTCTAAGGTATTCCTGTACATTTCGAGCCCAGGTAAGGTTCTTCGCGTTGCGTCGAATTAAACCACATGCTCCACCGCTTGTGCGGGCCCCCGTCAATTCCTTTGAGTTTCAGCCTTGCGACCGTACTCCCCAGGCGGATTGTTTATCGCGTTAGCTTCGACACGGCAGGATTGGGTACCTGCCACATCAAACAATCATCGTTTAGGGCTAGGACTACCAGGGTATCTAATCCTGTTTGCTCCCCTAGCTTTCGCGCCTCAGCGTCAGTTATGGTCCAGTGAGCCGCTTTCGCCACAGGTGTTCCTTCCGATATCTACGCATTTCACCGCTACACCGGAAATTCCACTCACCTCTCCCATACTCAAGCCCGGCAGTTTTCCGTGCAGACTTCGAGTTGAGCCCGAAGATTTCACACGAAACTTGCCAAACCGCCTACGCGCCCTTTACGCCCAATAATTCCGAACAACGCTTGCCCCCCTCGTATTACCGCGGCTGCTGGCACGAAGTTAGCCGGGGCTTCTTCTACAGGTACCGTCATTATCGTCCCTGTCGAAAGGAGTTTACGTCCCAAGAGACTTCATCCTCCACGCGGCGTTGCTGCGTCAGGGTTTCCCCCATTGCGCAAAATTCCCCACTGCTGCCTCCCGTAGGAGTCTGGACCGTGTTTCAGTTCCAGTGTGTCCGTGCGCCCTCTCAGGCCGGATACAGATCATCGCCTTGGTGGGCCATTACCCCACCAACTAGCTAATCTGCCGCGACCTCCTCCCCAAGCGCATTGCTGCTTTGACTCGTAAGTGTTATGCGGTATTAGCCCAGGTTTCCCTAGGTTATTCCCCACTCGAGGGTAGATTAGTCACGTGTTACTCACCCGTGCGCCACTTTACTCAGAACCGAAGTCCCTTTCTCGTGCGACTTGCATGTGTTAGGCACGCCGCCAGCGTTGATTCTGAGCCAGGATCAAACTCTCGTTTGAATGCTGGTTGCACTTACCCATAGGACGGAGGTCCAGGGCATTGGTGCGCCGATCAACCTCGAAATGCTGACCGGTTTAAAACTAGTGAGAATGACTAAACCAAGGTCATCGTCATCTCACGACTGGCACGTTCAACTATGTTGTCAAAGATCCTCGTCAGATCAGGCCTAAGCCGTCTGCTTTGGATCAAGGACGCCGTCAGTCATCGACTCAACGGTTGTGTCCTCGAACTTTATGGGCTGCGATGTCGTTTGTGTAAGCTATTCGCTCGCTGCTTAACTGCCTTTCGGCCCGTTACCGCGTCGCTTTCGCTCTCGACTGCCTTGCACCAACTTTTCTAGAGTATCGCGATTTCGCTTGCTTGTCAACCTGCTTGCCTTTATCCTATCCGGTCCGCTTCTCGATCCTCTTGGTCGACGTAGCCCCTCGGGCACGGAGTTCAACAGCTAAAGGCTGGTTCATCTTTGCGAAATCACACCCTTGTATGGATTGACCGCTTTCTGGTCACGCCACACCGGCGCAATGCACTACAGCTCCCAATCTCTCAAAACCAACTGAAGGCGCAAACGCGAACGTTGTGGCCCGGGGCATTTGCCCCTTTTCGGTGTTTACTGCAGTGTCTTGGGTTTGTTTAAGGGTGGACCGGAACCAAAAGGCTCTCAGACGTCGACCTCGCGCAACAAACGCTTGGACTGCTTGTGGAATCCGGGAGCGTACCGCTTCCTCTTCGCACTTCAGGCCGCGTCCTTACAGACGCTCTCACCTGACTTTTCAGTTATACAAACTGTTTCAACTTGTGTCAAGCGGTAAGCTTACCCGCCTGTGTTGAACGCCTCACAACTGCGCTCGACTTGATTGACTGTACTCGAGCGGCTTGTGCTGTGCAAGCCCCTACGTGGAAATCCCTGAGGAAATTCTGCTGTTCGTCTCGCGAGCCATCGACGACGCCGTTTCCCGTTCAGTGGCTCCGGTCAGTTCGAAGCGCTCCTCCAGTTCGGTAGCCCCCTCTGCTTCAATGAGGGCACCTATACTGAAGTCCAACGCGATTGCGCGAATTCCGCAGCAGAAGGTTCCTCATGCCAATTCAGACCACCGACAAAATCTGGCACAACGGTGCGCTCATTCCCTGGGCGGATGCGAACATCCACGTGATGTCGCACGTTGTGCACTATGGCTCGTCCGTTTTCGAGGGCATCCGCTGTTATACCCAGGGCGAGGAGGGCTCGGGTACCGCCGGTGCGGGCGTGTTCCGTCTGCGCGAGCACATGCAGCGCTTCATCGACTCTGCGCGGATCTACCGGATGCCCCTGCCGTTCTCGCTGAACGAACTTTGCGAAGCTGTGGTCAGCGTGGTCGAGAGCAACGGCGTCGCGCCCTGCTATATCCGCCCGGTGGCCTTTCGCGGCTATGGCGAGATCGGCGTGAACCCGCTGAAGTCGCCGGTTGAGATCTACATCGCCAACTTCCCATGGGGCAAGTACATGCCGCACCACGGCGGCGCCGATGTGTGCGTCTCGAGCTGGAACAGGCTTGCTCCCAACACGATGCCGTCGCTTGCAAAGGCAGGTGCCAACTACATGAACTCGCAGTTGATCCGCATGGAAGCCGAGATCAACGGCTATGCGGAGGGCATCGCGCTGGATCGCAATGGCTACCTGTCTGAGGGCTCCGGCGAAAACCTGTTCCTGGTGCGTGAAGGCAAGCTGCTTACCTCACCCCTTGCAAATTCCGTGCTGAACGGCATCACGCGCTCGTCAATTATCCAGATCGCGAAGGAACATGGCCTCGAAGTGGTTGAACAGGCGCTACCTCGCGAGATGCTGTATCTCTGCGACGAGGCCTTCTTCACCGGCACCGCGGCAGAGGTTTCCCACCTGCGCTCGGTCGATCGCATCGTGATCGGCGATGGCACGATGGGCCCTATCACTAAGCTGCTGCACGATGAGTTCTTTGCGTTGGTGAACGGCACAAAGCCGGATCGCTTTGGCTGGCTGACGCCCGTGAAGGTGAAGAGCGAAATGCCTGAGACTGTCAACGCGTAAGCGCGTCTTCCTGGTTGATGCATGGGCAGCCTCCGGGCTGCCCATCCTACGTTCTGCCCTGCACAACCCATAGCACGCTTGCCTCTGCGCGCGACCTGCTTTAGGCTCTGGTTAGTTTCCCTAACAATTGATCGGCAGGCAGCATTGCGTGCATTCGTTGCGTGTGCATGCATGCCGTACATGAGGACGCCAATGAGTCTGACTCGACGCAGCTTTCTAGCACGTGTTGCACAGGTGGGCGGCTACTCTGCCGCATTCAGCACGATGAACCTGCTAGGCCTGCTGGGCTCGGCAGAAGCATCCGTGCTGCCGAAGCTCGCCGGAACACATGGCAAGGGCAAATCTGTCGTGATTCTTGGTGCTGGCATTGCCGGCCTGGTGTCTGCGTATGAGTTGCGCAAGGCGGGCTACAGTGTCACCGTGCTGGAGGCGCGCAGTCGCCCGGGTGGACGCAACTGGAGCGTGCGCAACGGCACCGATGTTGTTTTCACCGACGGCACGAAGCAAAGCTGCACGTGGGATGAGGGCCATTACCTGAATGCAGGCCCGGCGCGTCTGCCATCGATCCATAAGACGATCCTCGGCTACTGCAGTGAACTGGGTGTGCCGCTCGAGGTCGAGGTGAACGTCTCGCGGTCGGCACTGTTGCAGGCGGATGTGCTGAACGGCGGCAAGCCGGTAGAGCAACGCCAGGCGGTGTACGACACCCGTGGCTACATCGCCGAGCTGCTCTCAAAAGCGATCAGCCAGCATGCACTGGACCATGAGTTAAGCAGGGACGATGCGGCCATGCTGCTGGAATATCTGAGCGGCTACGGTGACCTGGACAAGACAGCGAAATACGGTGGTACCACGCGGGCGGGCTTCATAACGCCTCGCGGCGCTGGCGATGACCCGAGCAAGCTACATGGAACATTGCCACTGCACGAACTGCTGCTGGCCAACCTCGGCAAGGCAGAGTTTTACGAGGACCAGATCGACTGGCAGGCGACGATGTTCCAGCCGGTGGGCGGCATGGATCGCATTCCGTATGCATTTGCGAAATCGCTCGAAAAAGAGGTGCAGTACGACTGCCCTATCACCGAGATTCGGAAGACCAGCACAGGTGTGCGGGTCGCCTATAAGAACCACGATGAAGCGAAGGTGTGCGTAGCGGACTTCTGCATCTGCACCATCCCAATCAGCGTTCTACAGAGCCTGCCGAATGACTTCAGCCCTGCCATGCAGGCGGCTTTTCACGGCATGCCTATGGCTGCGCTCTACAAGATGGCGTGGGAGGCTCCGCGTTTCTGGGAACGCGAAAACAATATCTATGGCGGCATTTCGTTCCTGAATCAGCCGGTCGATCTTGTCTGGTATCCGAGCGATCGCATGTTCTCGCCGAAAGGCATCCTGCTGTCAGGGTTTAATGCGATCGGTACACAGGACGGGCTGACACCGCTGGGCAAAATACCGACGATGGAAGCCCGGCTTGCGTCATCGCGGCGTTCCGTGGAACTGCTGCACCCGGGCCACGGCAAAGACCTGTCGAAGCCAATTTACATCGAGTGGACCAGGGTTCCATACAGCCTGGGTTGCTATGCGAACAACCACCTCGACTCGTCGCAGCCTGCCTACAATCAGCTGATCAAGCCCGAAGGAACGTTCACGCTAGCCGGTGATTACATCAGCCGGCTCGTAGGCTGGCAGGAAGGCGCGGCACTGTCCGCGCACCGCGCCGTCGCACACATTGCCTCGATGACTACGGCCTGAGGCGTTCGGAGCGCCAGGCGGTACTCGCGGAACCCGCACTGCTAAACTCGCTTGCATCACGCGAGAGGGTGTATGGCTGAGGCTCTACCTAAGTCCGTGCGGACAGATTACGGCGTTGACGCGCCTGCTGTGATGCGCAACCTGTTCCTGATTGGATTCGCCTGCCTGGGGGGTGCGCTGTTCGCGCCGCACGTCGTGCACTTCACTTCGCACGTCGCGTTCAGTATGCAGAGCCTGTTCTGGCCGGCGGGCTTTCTCATCGGCGAGGGCCTGCTGTTCCTGCTCTATGTAAAAGTCGGCAAATTCCGTCACCGAGACATGATGCTGTCACTGCACACGTGGCGCGGAGACGAGCAGGTTTTGGATGTGGGATGTGGTCGCGGCTTACTGCTGGCAGGCGCCGCAAAGCGCCTCACCACTGGTCATGCGACAGGCATCGATTTGTGGTCGAACGTCGACATGGGCGGTAACTCGCCCGCAGCGACTGAGCGCAACCTCGCAATTGACGGCATTGAAGACCGATGCACGCTGGTGAGCGTGCCGGCGCAGGACATGACGTTCCCCGATGCGAGCTTTGATGTGATCGTGTCGAACCTCTGCCTGCACAACATCTACAGCAGCAGCCAGCGGAGCTACGCGTTGAATCACATCGTGCGTGTGTTGAAACCGGGCGGCGTCGCTCTCATTTCCGACTACAAACACACGCGAGAGTATGCAGCGTACTTCTCTCGCGCGAACCTGATCGTGAGCAGGAAACGCGGCAGTCTCCTCACTACGTTTCCACCGCTCACGGTTGTAATTGCACGCAAACCACTCACGCTTACTACTGACTCAGACTAGGTCGGATCGACGATTACTTCCTTCTTCGGGATGCCGCTTAGCACCGCTTCACCCACGTGGATGTGGCTGTCTACCAGCCGCGACGGCGTGTGCGCCAACCACTCTGCCAGTGAAATGTCCTGGTAGGTGGAGATCGGGAAAACCTCGAGAAACACGAGGTCTTCCGTGCCCGTGTTCTCGATGTAATGCGGCCGCGACACACCGATGTAGCCGACGTCGCCCTGCTGAAAGTCGAAGGTGCGCGCCTTTGATCCGGCTTCAAAGATCGTCATGCGTCCTTTGCCGCTGACATAGTACTGCCACTCGTCGCTGAGCGGATGCCAGTGCAACTCACGCAGGCCGCCCGGTTTTAGCTTGACGATGGCCGCGGCCATGGTGGTGATGGGAAAGTTCTTGTTGTCGATGATGCGGACTTCGCCACCCGCCGTGACTTTCGTTGGCGGCATTTTGCTGGCGAAGAAACTCATGGATTGTGGCACGATGCCGGTGCCTGCGGATGCGGCACGAACCTCTTCGGTCAGCGGTCGCGGCAACTCCGCTGGAAATATAAACAGCTCTTTCTTCGGCACGTTGTCGAAGGTGCTTTCTGGTACGCCGAAGTTCTTCGCCAGCACCTCCCTGGGGATGTGCTCCATGAAGTCTGTCAGCAGGAAGGTGCTGAACTCATCGAAGTCACCTTGATCGAAGACCAGCAGAAAGGTGCAGCCGTCATCACCAATGCCCTGGATCGAGTGAGGCACGCCGCCGGGAAAGAGCCACAGGTCGCCTGCGTTGATGTCGCTAACATGGCTCCGGCCTTCTGCATCGACAGCGGTAATGCGGGCCGTGCCGCTGATCATGTACGCCCACTCAGAGCTGACGTGCCAATGCAGTTCGCGCACACCGCCTTTGACCAGGCGCATCTCTACGCCGGCCATGCGTTTTGAGACGGCAAGTTCGCGCGAGGTCACCTGCCGCGTCCAGCCCGCTTCGGTGATGCGCTTGTGGGCCAGCTCAAACGAGTACCAGAACGGCTGCACTGTGCCGTTATCAGTCTCAGGCGGCCAGATCGAACTGGGGCTTTCGTTCTCAAGCGGCATATTGCGCTTAAGCGGCTGCTGTTCATTTGGTAGATGGTGGTCCGGCGAGCGCGGAACGCTCTGTTGTTGCGCCTGCATGGCCGGTGCGGCTGCAATCGCAGCCGCCAGCGCTGCTGCTTTGCTTACAAACTTCCGACGGGTCAGGTCCTCTTCGGCTTGCTTCATGTGCTTCCCTATCCCTGCAGATTCACTGCCCTTCATTTCATTGCCCTTCACTGGGCTTGTGTGCGCCGATCAACTCGGGCGTCTTTACCGGACTGAGTTTCTGCACCTGGTCCAGCGCTGCTCGACGTCTGCGCTTGTAGGGCTGCAACTTTACGGGCATGCCTGTCTTCAGTGACTGTTCCGCTGCAACCAGAACGCGCACGTCGAGCATACCTTCTTCGCCGTCCGGTTCGGGATCGGTGTCGTTGATGATGCAGTTGGAGAAGTACTTGAGCTCGCCCCCGAACTGGTCAGTCTTGCTGAAGCTTTCGGTGCTTTCCTCTTCGCCAATCTTGAGGATGTGCTTCATGCCGCCCGGCATTGCGTAGGCTGGCTCGCTGAACAGGCTGCCAAGTTCGCCCACCACGCGAAAGTCGTCCAGATCTTGGCCGTCGTACGCCAGAGTGAAGGCAGCCATCCGCTCTGCTTCGAATTTCAGCGTGACCGAGACGATGTTCTCAAAGTTGAATTTCTCGCTGCTCTGCAGGCCGGCAGCAAAAACTTCGATCGGCTCGGACCCGAACAGCGTGCGAACGGTGTTGATGGGGTACGGACCCATGTCTGGCACCGGTCCAGCCCAGTAGCCGCTTTTTGCGCGGTGGTTCTCCCGGTTGACCGGCTGCGAGAAGCTGGAATTGAAGTAACGAAGCTTGCCGAGTTCACCACTGCGGACACGTTCCAGGGCTTTCAACATGCCCGGCTCAAAGTGCAGCCGGTACGCAATCATCAACTTCGCCCCGCTGCTCTTCGACGCGGAAATGATGCGCTGGCACTCATCTACGCTCACCGCCATTGGCTTCTCCAGCAGCAGGTGGAGGCCGGCCTCGAGGGTCTTCACGGCAAGCTCAACGTGATCGAAGTTCGGGGTCGCGAGGTAGACCGCGTCGGCCACATCGGCCTTGAGAAACTCGTCAAACTCCTCGTAACCGAAGCCATGCTCAATGGTCGGATACTTTTCCTGGAGCTTCTCGGTTTTGTATTCGTGACCGGTGATGATCGTAGTCACGGCCGAGTTGCCGGTGTGCTCCACTCCGGGCAGCAGTGCCGTCTGGGAGATCCATCCTGCACCTACAACTGCGTAACGAACCTTATCGCCTGTTACCTTCTTCGCCGTCGACATGTATTCAAGTTCCTTCTGAGCCTTAAGAAGGATCAGTCACAGGGCAAGATGCCCCGGCGGCGCGAACCTGCGTGCGAGCGACAGCTCTATGGCTCTGGCGTGCCGGCGATCGGTTGCGTAGTCAGGCGGCCCACTCCGTGGTCGGTCACGTCCCAGCCCGGCAACACCTGGCTGCCGACAATCAGCCGCGACCCTTCCTTAAAGAACGCATACGTGTAGGCCCAGCTGCGAAAGACCGAGAAGCGGTTCCGGAATCCGATTAAGAAGAATATGTGAACCGTAAGCCACGTGAACCAGGCAGGGAAACCGCTGAGGTGGGCCTTGAACGGCCACTTCACATTCGCCACTGCGGCTGAGCGCCCGATCGTGGCCATGTCACCTTTGTCGAAGTAGTGAAAGGGCTTCTCCATGCGCTTGCCTTGTACTTCGAGCGCGATGGTCTTGCCCGCGTACTCGCCCATTTGCATGGCGGGTTGAGCTACTCCCGGAACGGGCTTGCCATCACTCGTTGCATGCGCAAGATCACCGCAGACAAAGATCTCAGGATGACCCTTCGGGTGCAGTCGATCATCGACGACTACCGCGCCCTTCTTGTCTACCTCTACGCCAAGCTTGGCGCCGAGTGGGGATGCCTGCACGCCTGCCCCCCACAGCGTCACAACCGAGTCGATGCGCTCATCCCCGACCATCACGTAACCGGGCTGCACATCGGTCACGCGTGTATCTGTCCGAACCTTTACGCCAAGGCCTTCTAACTGCTTAAGAGCGCTGGCCTGCAGATCAGGCGGGTAGGCTCCGAGGATCACCGGCGAACCCTCCAGGATCACTACCTGTGCCATGGCAGGGTCAATATGGCGGAAATCCTTCCGGATGTACAGCTTTGCAATGTCGGAAATAGCGCCAGCCAGTTCCACGCCCGTTGCGCCACCACCGATGATGACGAAGTTCATCGCAGGGTGCCGGCCCGTCTCCTGCATCTGCCGCTCGGCCAATTCAAACGCCAGCAGCACGCGACGGCGGATCTCCACGGCATCCTCAATCGTCTTTAATCCCGGTGCCAGTGCGGCCCACTCGTCATGGCCGAAGTACGAGTGCGTCGATCCAGTAGCTAGGATCAGGTAGTCGTATTCCAGGACCGTGCCGCTCTGCAGCATCGCCCGGTTCTGCGCTGTGTCGAAACCGACAACCTCGTCCATCAGGACCTCGGTGTTCGCCGCCTTGACCACGCCGCGGATGGGCTGGGCTATCTCATTTGGGGCGAGCACTGCGAGCGCAACCTGGTACAGCAGCGGCTGGAACGTGTGGTGATTCTTTCGATCGATAAGAGTTACATTAACGTCGGCGTGGGCCAGTGCCTCGGCTGCATTCAGACCGGCAAAGCCGCAGCCCACAATCAGCACGCGCTTGCGCACACCACCTGCCACACCATCCGCCATTGCTGCTCCTGAAGAACTGTTCGCTCTTTCAGATGCGCGCCACGGCGTGTGGGTGCTTGTCCTGCGGTTAGGGGGTCTTCTGCAACGTTGCCGTAACTACACCAGACGTGCCGGCAGTTAGCGTGATCGAGGTCAAGGCTGCCGTATTTGCGTATTGCAAAGGCGTGACGGTAACCAGACCGTCGTCATCGCTCATCGCGGTTGCGGTCGATGCACCGTACACAGGAGCCACAGGGCATCTCCCGCCGGACGCACACGGCGGTTGCCATCCGGTCACCTGCTGATGAACCGTTACAAATGCGCCTGCAACGGGATGCGCCGCAGTGTCGGTGATGCGCATGACTACAGAACCAAGCATGGTCGCCGCGGGCACGCTCTGGGCGTCGCCGCTGACCGTGACCGCGCGAAGACTGGCAGCGGGCACCGCGATCAAATCTCCACTCGCGCAGATGTTCCCCCATGCACATGCCTGGATCATCGTCGTTTCCGTGTCAAGCAGGGAGCCCGTCACGGTCTCTACCGCAGAACTGCCGCTCACCTGCTGAGTACCGAGTGCAATGCGTGGCGATCCGGAACTCCACACGACGCTTCCTGCTGCAACGTCGGCACCGCTGCCCACCAATACCGCTGCCGGATGGAACAGCGCGCCCGCACCTGCGGCGACATACTCCATCGGCCGCAACAGGGTGATCGATTGGGTGGGCAGTGTGCCGTTATAGCCGATCTGGACGGTCGTTCCATCTGCCGTGGCAGCGCGCAGTGTGATTGCTCCCGCAGCCTGCGCCGTCGCCGAGGTCTGCGCGATGCCGCTCGCATCGGTAATCAACGTACAGTGTGAGAGACCGCACGCGCCGTAGATCGCTGCACCGGTCACAACGCTGAGGTCAATAGCAGCATGGGAGATGGCAATTCCGTTCGCGTCGGTCAGCCTGATCATCAACGGTGCGGGTGCGCCCACGGCGACATCCCCGGACGGACGTAGCACAATGGTCAGCACGTCCGTGGGTGATCCCCCGTAGTTCAACCCTGCGGTGATCGTCGTCGAAGCGCCGGTATGCGGATCGGTGACGGTGACATCTGCCGTGGCGGCGTTCCCAAGCGCAGCAGAAATCGGTGCAACGGCATCGATCTCGTTTGCTGATACGTTCGTCACGCCGGCCAGGACACCGCCAACCGTCACCACGCTGTCTGCAGCAAAACCCATTCCCAGGATGCGTATCGCGCCGCCCGCAGGCCCCATTCGTACCGGTGAAACCGCGTCGGCATACAGCACTCGGGCAGTGAACGTGTAGTCGGGACGGCCGTCGCCCCGCTGGTCTGCGATGGCAAGCCGAACATGTTCATCGACCGCAAACGAAGCCCGCAACTGCGTCATGCCCGCATCAACCGCGTTGAACGCAGACGCAGCCCGCGCGAGCGTCGGCAGCGTTCCGGACGCGTCCGCTGCATGCCACAGACCGAGCACCGGCATGGCCTTGCCAGTGGTAGCGACGCCAGTCTCATCCGTTGCTGTGGCTTCGATGGTCGCAGACCGTCCTGCGCGTACAGCAAAGGTGTTCCAGGGCGTATGCTGCGCGCCGCAAAGCCGTCCGTTCCACGCGCCTGTCGCCGGTAACGGTGCAGGTGCGGATTCTGTGCCATCCGCCGCACCGTTACAGGTGAACGCCGCGCCGTCCGGTCTGAGGTAGCCGACGTCGAACAGGCCGCCGGGGTACATGGCCTGCTGAGTCGCCGCAGGACTGCCTGAGGGCGCGACGCTGCTAACCCGGTAAGGGCCCACGGCGTAGGCGCCTGCATAAAGTGGATTGATCGTCTGCGTGCTGATCACTGCGGCGGTATAGCTGAACTGCAGCAGCCCGGGCACACCCCTCAGCACAAAGTAGCCCGGCGCAAAGCCGGCGGTGCCGCCGTTGATCGTGCTCGCTGCGGCGCCACTCACGGGATTGCCAAAGTCTGTCTGCGCGAGGAACCCACTGACACCCGTCACGTCTTCGTAAGGTTCCACGCCGTAGTCGTTCCATGGGTAGTAGCGATGCAGAACGACGTTAACGCCGTTCATTCCCATCCCGTTCGGAAACTGGACCCACCCGTTAATAACGAGTTGGTTGGGAATCTCGCTGAAGATAGCGGCGGCGTACACGAGCTGCAGCGATGCAGTGTCATCGTCGCGTAACGTGAATGGATCCGGCAGGCACTGGTAGGTGTACGCTCCGCAAACGATGTCGATCGGGTGCATGATGGGCCAGTGCTGCTGCTGCGTATAGACGGGAACCGGCGTCCCGGTAAACACGTTGTCATTCGTCTGTGACCAGCCTAGCCCGATCA
Source organism: Terriglobus sp. (assembly GCA_965199365.1). Classification (GTDB taxonomy): domain Bacteria; phylum Acidobacteriota; class Terriglobia; order Terriglobales; family Acidobacteriaceae; genus Terriglobus. The sequence goes on from CBDARC010000001.1 coordinate 889,212, forward strand.
CCCGGCCGAACATCCGCATCAGTTGATAGCGCAACTGCAGTTGCTGCTCCGGCGCGGGCCCCGTACAGCGGCCATTCACTATCAGCAGCGCGTGCGCGATTTTGCCAGGCTGTATGAACAGGTCAACACTCTCGGTAACCGCGTTCTGTCTGCAGTTTGCGGGCGCACTCGCGCCAGAGCCAAGCAGCGTGTCGGTGATGGTACCGTCCGCATCCAAAATGACGGCGATCTGCTTCGCCGTGTAGTTTGTGCTGCTCACATCCGTCGGCCACACCGGGCCGTTCGTTCCCAGGTACACATTGCTGCCGCTTACGTCTTCAGCCAGCGAACCGCCGTTCGTCAGGGTGAACGGAATGCCCTGTACGTTCCACACCGCCGCCGCTGCATCGACTAGCGCGGTTGCCGTTGGATTGTCCACGTATTCGCTTAGCGGTCCAGCATCGACGAAGTACTGCACGTCGCCGCGGTACCAACCGACAGGATTAGAGTCGTTCGCCCACTGCCCACCCGCAACCCAGCGCGGCCCTGCGGCCGCAGCGCTCAAAGACGCTGCGAGTAGCAGGCAAGGAACAGCCCATCGCAACAACCTCATCGGCCTGCCGTCTGCCCGCGCTTCCAGGCGTGCAGCATGCCAAGAATCATCGCGCCATCGATCTGAGCGTTCGCGTCCTCAACCGGTACGGCAATTGCGGCAGGAACGATAACTGTACCGCTGCCGCTGGCCACAGCCAAGCTTGATTGCGTATGCGGCACACTCGCTGCCGCTGCCGTTTGCGCCAGCAGAACATCGCTCAGGGCCAGGTCACCCCCTGCCGCACGCAGCGCCAGCATGGGCCGCAACCGCGCAACGTCGGTTATGGCGACGTGCTGTGCCATCCACCGAAGATCGAGCGAGCCGGTAACCGCGTCTCCCCGCAGCGGTATGACACCATCGCTGACAGGCGACGCATACCCACCGACTGACGGAGCATGCAACAGCACCAGCGCTCGCTCGCCCACCTGGTAGCGGGCTCTTCCATCGGCCCAGAGCCCCGGCCACTCCCTCTGCTCGTACACAGCACCTGAGGCGACGCCGGCGACCGCATCCTCCACCAGCCAGCGCACAACCACCGCTCCAGGCGTGCGATCGACGGAAATGACTACTCCCGTGAAGACCACACCGGCGGATTGAAATGCCTGCTGAAGCGCAGCTTCCAGCGAGGCCGCAGGCTGCACACCGTCACTGTCTGCGCTGATAGCGCCGGCGGCCACAGAACTGTTGCGCTGCTGCGTAAGCAGCGCGGAGGCGATGCTCATCTGCGCCAACAGACACGCGCCTGCAGACAACCCATAGACAACAACACCGACTGCAAGCCTTCGCGAATGCACCACTTTGCGACGCCTCCCCGTGTGTCCCTTATCGACACAGCAGGCAAGCGCTTGAGAGAGGTCTTAGCGTTAGAAGCTCAATCCGCAAACGGCCGCAACTGCTCTTCACTGGGAGGCGCGGTCAACAGGCTGATCACCACCAGCGCGAGCACGGAAACCAGCAGCGCCGGCACAATCGCATCGCGCTGAGCAATGATCGCTGGCAGCGCGCGCGCAACCGGACGACTGTCCCAACCCACTGTGACCACCGTGCCCAGCGCGATCGAGACCACCGCGCCTTTGGCAGTCGCACGCCGCCAGAAGAACGCCGCAAGGATCACCGGCGTCAGCGCCGCGGAGTAGATTGTGTAGGCATACAGACTCTTCTTCAGCACACTTTCGGTGCCGAGTGATTGCCACAGTGCCCACATACCAAGCAGCACAATCATCAGCCGGGATACCAGCAGCACTTCGCGGTCCGCTGCCTTCGGTCGCAAATAACGAACAAAGACATCGTTGACCAGGTTCGTTGCAGGCGAGAACAGATAATTGTTTGCGGTGGAGATGATCTTTGCAAAGATCGCACCCATCATCACTGCTCCAAGCAACAGCAGAGGGCCACTGCCCTGCAGGCCATGCATGGCAGAGTAAGCAAGTATCTCGCGCGGATGATCGTGCACCTCGCCGGTCGGAAACAGCGCCGATCCGGTCACTGCAATAGCAACGATAATCGTCTCAAGAATGACCGTGCCGACGATCCATCCGATCACCGCGTTGCGCGCGTCGCGCTCGCTCCTGGCCGAGAAAAACTTCTGGTACATCGACTGATTGCCCAGCATCAGCAGGCAGGTCGGCAGCAGTAGCTCCAATGCCTGGATGCCGGAAAGATCACCGAGCGTTTGGAAGTGGGTGGCAGGCAGAGCCGCGTGCACCGCGCTCCATCCGCCGGCATGGTGAATCAGGATCGGCAGCGCAACAAGCATCGTCACGGTCGTCAGCGATCCGATCACCACGTCCATGTACGCGACCGAAGCCATGCCCGCAATCGCCGTAAACACAATGACAAAGCCGGCAATGATGTAACGTCCCGCAATCGCACCGATTGCATCAGGGAAGATCAGATGGAGGATATCGCCGCCGCCAATCAGCTGATAACTGGTGATCGCGGTGTAGGTGAACAGCACCGCGACCACGCCAAGCACGCGCGCAGCCTGGTTGTAGCGTGCTTCCAGCAGGTCAGGAATGGTGAACTGAGCAAACTTGCGTGCGCGTGGTGCGATGAAGAAGATGAGTAATAAACCTAACCATCCGCCACCGCCCTGCCACAACGCAGCGAAGCCGTGACGATACGCGTTCTCCGCGCCACCCAGCAGCGAGCCTGACCCGATCCAACTGGACAGCAAGGTAAACACCAGCACAGCCGCCGGCAATGAGCGCCCGGCCACCAGGTAGTCCGCCTTGGTGCGCACCGACCGCAGCCGCGACAGCGACACCGCCAGCAGTGTCACTACAATCAGGCCGATCACAATTCCATACAGATTCATGTGATGAGCAGTCTATACGGCAGGCGCAGTCGAAGCTCCAACCAAGAGCATCTGAGGGAGGTACGATTGTACTTCATGCCGATACAGACACCAGATCCGACCAAGGCCCCCATCCGTATCGACGGCAGGGCAAAGGTCACCGGCAGCGGCTATTACACCGCCGACCTGCTGGCCTTTGACGAGTATCTCCATCCCGGCGAAGCACCGACACCCATACTTCACGCAGCCGTTGTACCTGCCGCCATCGCCTTCGGTCGCGTACTGCACCTCCATACCAGCGAAGCCGAGCGCATTCCAGGCGTCCGGCTGGTAATGACAGCGGCAAACGCGCCGCGGCTCAAGAAGTTTGATTCGCTGCTGATGAGCGAGCAGACCAAGTATCTGCCTCTGCAGGACAGCGACGTGCGGTACCACGGACAACCCATCGCCCTGGTCGTCGCCGACACATTCGAGATTGCGCAGGAAGCCGCAACTCGCGTGAAAGCCGCGTACTCACCACAACCTGCGCTGCTCGACTTCGGAGCGAACCTCGACAACGCTGTGCCTGTGAAGAAAGTGGGAGCAGGTGGCAAGGGCAAAGTCGAGCGAGGCAATCCTCAAGCGGCATATGCCGACGCACAGGTAAAGATCCAGGCTCACTATGTCCTCCAGCCCGCTCATCACAATGCGATGGAGCCAGGCGTGAGCATCGCGCACTGGCATGCGGAAGACGGCCTGCCGAATCGCCTGACCATCATCTCCTCCACCCAGTTTGTCTATGGGGACGCTGTGGCAATGGCGGAGGCGTTCGAACTTGCGCACAAGGACAAGATCCTGCGCATCGTCGCGCAGGTCGCCATCGGCAAGCAGTGGGACAGCAGCGTGCGCGTGGTGGCGCCGCTCGTAGGCGGCGGGTTTGGAAGCAAGGGCGGCACGAATCACACCATGCTGTCAGCCATGGCTGCAAAGCTGCTGCGGCAGCCGGTCAAGCTGGTTATGACAAGGCAGAACACGTTCAGCCAGATGCCCTATCGCGGTGGGCTGGACGTGAACATCAGGCTGGGCGCAGATCGGAGCGGCAAGCTGACCAGCCTGCTGCAGGAGACGGTGATCCAGTCCTCTGTCACCGCCAGCTTCCTGGAGCCAACAGGCGAGGTGACGCCGCACCTGTACTCGGTTGAGAACCTTGTCATTGAGCACAGGGCACTCTGTCTCAACACCAATTCTCCGGGATGGATGCGAGCGCCCGGCGTCGCGCCCGGGCAGTTCGTGCTTGAGACCGCAATGGACGAACTGGCCTGCAGACTGGGCCTCGATCCCATCGATCTGCGCCTCCGCAACTATGCCGAGAGCGATCCGGAAAGTGGCAAGGAGTGGTCCAGCAAGTCTCTTCGGGAGTGCTATGCGCAGGGAGCGGAGAGCTTCGGCTGGCATCGTCGCTCACCGCGCAGCAACGAGCGTGAAGGCGCCGATCGGATCGGTTACGGCATGGCCACAGCCGCCTATCCTACAAACCATTTCCCGGCCACGGCGCGGCTCACCCTGCGTGCTGATGGCTCCGTGCTGGCCCAGACCGCTACGCATGAGATCGGCCAGGGCGCGATCACATCCCTGTCCCAGGTTGTAGCCGATGCGCTTGCCCTGCCGCTGTGTAGCGTGGAAATTGCGATCGGCGACACGACGCTGCCCTTTGGTGCGTTCTCTGCCGGTTCATCGACATCGCTTTCCGTCGGCTCAGCGCTGATGGAGGCCGCACACGAACTCTCCAGGCGACTCGCCCGGCTTGCGCGTGTCGACCGCAGCAGCCCTCTGTATCAGTGCTCGCTCCGCGACATCGTGTTTCGCGGGGGCAATGTGCAGCATCGCATCGAACATGCACGCACCGAGCCGGGAACGGTCGTGCTGGCACGCGCGGGACTCGACAGCCTGGCAGTCAAAGGCATCAGCGGACGGCTCTTCGGCAAGAGCAAGTACGCACGCATGGCCTTCGGAGCTCAGTTCGCTCGCGTTGCGGTAAACGAATTCACAGGCAACGTCCGGGTCACACACATGACCGGTGCTTTCGCTGGAGGCCGCATCCTGAACGCCCGCACAGCGCGCTCGCAACTGCTCGGCGGCATGGTCTGGGGCGTGGGTCATGCCCTGATGGAGGAGAGCCTGCGCGACCCGCATCTGGGCGCATGGGTGAACGCGAACCTTGCAGAAGCGCACGTGCCGACAAACGCAGACGCGCCGGAGATCGACGTCATTATGGTTGCGGAAGACGACAGCCGCGGCAGCGAACTCGGAGCAAAGGGTCTTGGAGAAATCGGCATCACCGGCGCAGCGGCAGGGATTGCAAATGCCATCGCCAACGCGACCGGCAGACGCATGCGCAACCTGCCTATCACCGCAGAGCAGGTGCTTGGCTTGGTGTGATGGCGATCAGCTATCTACTTCGCTGCTAAATCCACCTTGGACAGCGCCGAGGCCGATGGCAGCGGACACTCACCACTCTTGATCTTCTTCTCCGCAACTGCATGCTCGATCTCTGAATTAACTTCACCACCCAGCAGAATCATCGCGCCGGTCAGGTAAAACCAAAGCAGCAGAATGATGACTGCGCCGAGCGACCCGTACGTCACCGAGTAGCTGTTGAAGTAGTGCAGGTAAACGCGCAGGCCGAGCGAGCCCGCAATCCAGCCCAGCAGCGCGATAAGGCCACCCGGCGTAAACCACCGCCACTTGCTGTTCTGAACGTCCGGGCAGAAGTAGTACATCACTTCGAATGACAGCACCATCAGCAGGCACGCCAGCGACCAGGCGATGACACGAACTATGATCGATATCGCGAACGAGCCGCGGAAAATATGCTCCAGGTGATTCGCAGCCCAGTCGCCCGAGACCAGCGTCAGCAGGGCAAAGATCACGATTGCCGCAACCAGCAGCGTCAGTCCGATCGCCTCAAGCCGCGCCTTCCAGAACGCACGCGTTTCCTTCACCTTGTACACCGAATTCAGCGTGTCCTGAATGGCAGAAACACCCACGCTTGCGGAGAACAGCGCGAACAGCAGCCCAAACGTCACCTTACCAGTGGTGCTGGCACTGGTCGTCTGCTGAAACGTCTGTGTCACCAGGGCAAACGCGGTTGGCGGGATCAGCTGCCCAATGCGGTCAAGCAGCTTGAGATAGAGCTCCGTCGAAGACTGCGCGAACAGCCCCATCAGCGACGACATCGCAATCAGCGCCGGAAAGATTGCGGCGAAAAATGAATACGCCAGTTGAGACGCCCGACCAAAGATATTGTCCTCGTCGATGCCCTTGAACGTACGCTTGGCGACTTCCTTCACTGGCACGCCCTGCAGGTCCCACATGCTGGCCAGCGGTGTGTGCTGCACATGCGCCCAGACGTGTTGCTCCAGCGCATGATGGCTCAGGTGATGGGCTTGCGCAGCGGCAGCAGCTTCTGCCGGCGTCTGCTGTTCAGGCTCGCGTGGCGAGTCGACCTGCTGAAACATGCTTGCCTCCCAGAAGTAAACACCGCACCACCAAAAGGGCAAACGGCGCGTTTCACAGTGGGATGCGAAGCGCCTCGCGCGACGCTGTATGCGAGGGCGCGTGGCCGCATCTTGCGTCCCGGTGCGGTCATCCAATTCTGTATGAGTCGCGTGCATCCCTCCGTGTGGCGCAAGTTAAAACAGCTTTGGGGCGTGGTTCGCGAGAGCCATCGTCAGCCAATGACAGGCAAGCCGGTCGAGCCGGAGCTGGTGCAGCCGGAGCAGCTTGGCATTACCTTCATCGGACATTCTTCGTTCCTGGTCCAGATGGCCGGTCGCAACCTGCTGATTGATCCTGTCTTCGCCACCCGGCTGATTCTTCTTCGGCGGGCGCGCCGCCCCGGTGTGCGGATCGCAGATCTGCCGCCGATTGACGCCGTGCTGCTGACCCATGCGCACATGGACCACCTGAACGTGCCTTCACTCCGCACGATCGTGCGGCATGCCCGTCGCCTGACTGGCGTGGCCCCGCAGGCCATCGTGCCGCGAGGTGTGCGCGACCTGATCGAGAAGCTCGGCTTTCGCAATGTCACCGAACTGGAGTGGTGGCAGTCCACAACGCTTGAGGCTGACACGCCGGAGCAACAAATCCACGTAACCATGACTCCGTGCCAGCACTGGGGCGCGCGCATGTTCAGCGACACGCATCGGCACTACGGCGGCTACGTGCTGCGCGGAAGCGGCCACAGCGTCTACCACTCCGGCGACACGGCCTACTTCAACGGCTTCCGCGAGATTGGCGAGCGGCTACAGCCCGAGGTCGCCCTGCTGCCCATCGGTGCCTACTATCCCGACAGCTATCGCGCCGTGCACACCAGCCCGGAAGACGCGCTGCAGGGCTTCATCGACCTGCGAACCGCGACGACTATGATTCCCATGCACTTCGGCACCTTTCCACTTGGGAAAGAGCCGATGAGCGAGCCGCCTGTGCGGCTGGTTGCGGCCGCCGAGCGAGCCGGCATCGCTGATCGCGTAAACGTTCTAAGTGAAGGCGAAACATACATCCAGACGCCAACTGCTGTCGGAGAACCGCCGAAAGCTACACGGCTTCGATCGGCATAAGCCTCGATTCGACCTGCGTCGCCGTCAAGCCGACGACTCGAAGCACCTTTGAGCGTGAGGCGTGCCCGGCGGCAACCTCAACGCTCAATCGGGGCACGCCAAGCAGATCAGCAAGGTAGCGCGCCAGCGCCTCATTCGCCCTGCCATCGACGGCAGGCGCGGTCAGCGCAATCTTCACCGCATCCCCATAAAGCCCTACAATTCCCTCGCGCTTGGCGTCCGGCTGCACGCGGACGGAGAACGTAACGCTGCCTTCAGCCGTGCGCACATCCAACGGCATTATTCGACTTCTTCCTTCGTGTAGGTTCGCGCTCCGAAGATCGATGAGCCTACGCGCACGCACGTCGAACCCTCTTCGATCGCCACGGCAAAGTCATGTGACATGCCCATCGAAAGCTCCGGCATGGCAAGGCCTTCGATCTCCGCAACTGCCGCATCGCGCAGTTCTCGCAGTCGGCGAAAGTACGGCCGCGCACCTTCCGCATCATCCGTGTAAGGAGGAACCGTCATAAGGCCGCGTACTTCAATCCCATCCAGTTCCTGCAAGTTGCGCAGCAGGCCCGGCAAAGCGTAGTCGCTGATGCCCTGCTTGCTCTCTTCTTCTGAAAGCTTGACCTCGACAAGGATCGGCAACACCTTGCCCACCTGCGCGCACACGTCATGCAGGCGCTGCGCCACCTTCATGCTGTCTACCGCGTCCACCGCGCTGAAGAGCCACGCAGCCTTGCTTGTCTTGTTTGATTGCAGGTTGCCGATCAGGTGCATATCGATCAGGCCGACATCTTCGCCCAGCAGTGAGTGCAGATCCTTTTGCTTGTGTTCCCATTCCTGCACGCGGTTCTCGCCGAACAGGCGCTGTCCGGCTCGAAACGCTTCCACCAGCGCAGGAGGTCCCCACGTTTTCGAGACGGCCATCAGCTTTACGTCTTCGGGCGCACGCCCGGCTTTTGCGCACGCTGCGGCCATCTCGGACCGCACGCGCTCAAGATTTTCTGCAATCGACATGCCTTCAGCTTAGAAGAGATCGACCGCGAACGGTAACTCCAGCTATGTTGCCGAATGTCGACGTGCCGTCGGATATCGTCAGCGAAGGTCGGAGTTGACCATGTGACGAAATCGGCTGAGTTCAGGCTTACCGTACCGCTGATGGAAGGAACGCCGACCAGGACATCGCAGGGCGAGTTGACCCGGCCGGGATAGAAGATACAGAAGCAGGGAGAACCAGGAGCAAACACGCTGCAAAAGCCGTGCAAAGTACCACAACAGTGTCGCGCATTGGACTCGCCACCGCGCTCTCGTTCAGGAGCTAACGGATACATCGGTCGTGACGTCCTGATTCTTTAACGAACGCCGTTGGCAAACGGATGTCCGAATCGAGCACGAAGACAAGGGCTTTCGACGTAAACAACACGCGTTCGACTTCACAAAACTGTTCGCCACTCTGTGCGGGCGCTGTGCACAACTACTCTTCGCGACGAAGCCGGGAACTTGCGGAATGCATCGATCCGACCGCAGGAAGGGCTTCACCTGCCCTCGCCAGACCGAATGCCGGCATGTTGACGTACACGCTCTCGTAGCGTCCGTCGCCGCTTAGATAGGTCTCGTGGTACACGCCGACAGCAATGTTGCCGCGTGTCATCCGATTAAAAGCCACCCACGCAGGCAGATGGGCCTTGTCGCGTGCGTGGGCGTACTCATGCAACTGCTCGTACGAGCGCCAGTACTGCAGCACCATGACGTTGCGCCAGCCAACGAAGTACTCTGCGTGCAGGAGACCAAATTCCGGTTTCTTAAACAGCTCCTGCAGCATGCGAGGCATAGCCCGTGACACCGGAAACCACCTGTGCACGGCCCAGAGTTGGTTGATCCGCATACCGATAATGAAGACGACAAAGTCTCCATCGAGCCTGCCGGCAAACCGTCCCGACTCGATCTTTGGCATAAAGTCTTCCCTCAGGAATAATCATGAGCCAGAGACGGTGTGTAGCGGAACTATTCAACGTCACCTATTGCGAGTGATGTTTGCGAGCGGAGTAAGAGCTCTTTAGAGCACACGGAACTTATCGCCCATGTTCTTCAAGGTACTTCTCCACCTCGAGCGCGGCCATGCAGCCTGTTCCGGACGCCGTGATGGCCTGCCGATACCGGCGATCCTGCACATCGCCTGCGCAAAAAACACCCGGGATGATCTTGCCGTCCATCGTGGTGAACACGTTGTCGGTGCTCTTGATGTAGCCGTCTTCATCCAGGTCCATCTGGCCCTCGAAGAACTTCGCATTGGGTGTGTGACCAATGCCAAGGAAGAAGCCGGACAGCGCGATCTCGCGCACATCACCAGTGACCGTGTTGCGAATGCGGATACCGCGAACTTCCTTCTCCTCCACGCCAAGCACCTCCTCGACAATCGTGCTTGTCAGGAACTCGATATTTGGGTGCGCCATGGCGCGCTCAAGCATGATCTTGCTGGCGCGAAAGCTGGCGGAGCGGTGGATCAGATATACCTTCGTCGCAAAGCGAGTCAGAAACATCGCCTCTTCCATTGCGGAGTCGCCGCCGCCAATAACGCAGATCACCTTGCCGGAAAAGAAGAACCCGTCGCAGGTGGCGCAGCTCGAAACGCCGTGGCCAATTAGCGCCTGCTCGCTCGGCAGCCCGAGCCAGCGCGCACTCGCACCGGACGCAACAATCAGCGTCCGCGTTTGGATCGTCTTGCTGCCGAAATTCAGCTCGATAGGCGACTTGGACAGATCTGCACTGACGAGATGGCCCATCTCCATTTCGGCACCAAACTTTTCGGCCTGCTTGCGCATGTTCTCGACCAACTCGGGCCCCTGCACGCCGTCAGGCCAGCCAGGGAAGTTCTCGACCATCGTCGTAATGGAGAGCTGGCCACCGGGCTCGTGCCCCTCAATGACCAGCGGCTTCAGGTTGGCGCGCGCGGTGTAAATGGCAGCGGTGAGCCCGCTGCAGCCTGAGCCGAGAATGACGGTGTCGCGAATGCCTGTATTGGAGATGTCTGACATGAGTTCCGATCTTGGGTTTCTGGCGCTCCGCTCTAGCTGGCCGCGCAACAGCCCTCATTCTAAATGCGCCAACCAGCGAAACGATTCATCCGGAGCACGGGCGTAGCCATCCCCCGCCGTCACGGCTGCGTCCCACTGCTTGCTATGGCTAAGACTGTAAAACCACTTCCTCGCCCCACGCAGAACCTCATGAAGGGCGCGCTCGCGGGGCTGATCGGCGGATTGATCGCAACCGCCGCCAAAACCGCCGCGGAACGCATGTATCCGCCGCGCACACACGGCGAGCCCGAGCCACCCGCTGTGCTGGCCGAGAAGTTCGGTGAACCGCAACACGAGACCACCGAGAAGAAGGCTGTGGAAGAAAGCATCCACTGGACCTTCGGCGCGCTCGCTGGCGCAGCCTACGGTGTGATGGCCGAGTTGTATCCGCAAGTCACAGCAAAGGGCGGAGCGACGTTTGGCCTGGCACTGATGACGGTGACTCACGACGGTGCGCTGCCTGCCCTCGGACTCGCTGCGACACCTGAAAAGCAGGAGGGACGAGAACGGCGCAGCGAGATGGCGACGCACGTCGTTTACGGCGTCGTCTGCGAAACGGTACGCGGCCTGGTTCGCAAAGCTCTGTAGATCTGTAAACGCCGAAAGCAAAGGGCGAGCCTTGGCGGCTCGCCCTTCTTCATTCTGCGCACGGTGCTAGATCTGCGAGTAAGCAGCCGGCGTCAACACGAGGTTATCGACACTGGACACGGTTGGCGGATCGGTCGCATACCGGGGATCGTGCGACAGCTTGACCCAGCCAGGTACCGCTGCAAACGCCTTCCAATGCGCATCCATGTCGGCCAGGTCCTTGTGTGCCAGCATGTACGTCAGGCTGGGACCGCGCGCGCCAATCAGGTTGTCGCTGAAGAAGACGTTCTTCGCGCCGGCCTGGGCGAAGAAGTCGAACTCACCCTTGTGGAACATCTCCACCTTGCGCACATGCGCAGCGTAGGTCGGGCTTTCATAGGTGCGAAGCTGCAGGATACGCGGCTCTTTTGCCGGCACCATCAGCTTCGGAAAGCCTTCGAACGCCACCGACAACGAACTGTTCACACGGTCGAACGGCGGCAGCGGCGCCGTCACAGACCAGAACGCACCCGCCGCCTTGAGGAAGGCATCGTCCTGCGCCAGCAGCAGATCGAGCTGGACGAGCTTGGTCAGGTCGTTGCTGGGGATGATCACGACCGTCGTCGGTGTCTCGGCTCCGTAGGTCAAGGCCATCACGCCGACAGGTCCAAGCCCAAGGCGTCCCAGGGCCGGCGTCAGCGCGTCCTGGAAGTACTTCCCAGCAGCAGCAGCCTGCGGTCCGCTGTTCAACTTGTACCTGCGGATCAGGTAGTACTCGCGCGCGCTGCCGGCGGCCGCACCCTGCGCCTGCAGCAATCCGCTGTTTGCCGAGGCCACCGCAGCCGCCATGGCCACGCTGTTCTTTACCCACTGACGCCTGTCCATTCCAAAATCCTCCGCGGCAAGTATAAAGAGCCGCTTCGACGAAGCGCCAAGACCGCGTGCATTCATTGACAATTCGCACCGCCGGCTCGCGCAAGATCCAGCGCAAGTCTTGCATCCTCTATCCTGAAAGCATGCAACCGCTGCCAATCGCCCGCAAGATGCTCGCCGCGCTTACCCTTACTTTGCTTATGACGCCGCTGCCTGCCCATGCATGGTGGGAAAAAGGCCACAAGCTGGTCGCCCGCGTTGCAATGGATCACCTGACGCCGTTGGCGCGCCGCAACGTTGAGGCTTTGCTTGGCACAGAATCGCTCGCCGACGTCGCAGGCTGGGCCGATGTGTACCGGCCGTTAGAGTTGCAGACCAGCGGATGGCACTACACCGACGTACCCGCCGATTCCGATGTCTACAGCCGCGATCGCGACTGTCCCGTGCAGCCCACAGTGAAGCCCGGCGCACGCAACGACGTCTGGCGCGACTGTGCCACAGATCGCATCCTCTTCTTTCAGCAGCGCATCGCCGACCCGAAGCTCGATCCCATTGACCGCGCCACCGCTCTCAAGTACCTGGTGCACTTCGTAGGAGACATTCACCAGCCGCTCCATGCCACCGGGGTAGAGATGGGCGGCAACGGCATCGTCGTTACGGCCTTTGGATCACCAGGCTGCAGTACCTCGGGTAAGTGCAACCTGCATAACATCTGGGATGGATATCTGATCGATCACCAAAACCTTACGGATGCACAGTATCTCGAGCGGTTGGAAGCTGACATTCGCTCCCAGAAACTCGTCGCCGGCAGTAACGACCCTGCGGTCTGGACCAACGAATCCAAAGTACTCGCCGACCAGGCCCTTGTACCCAAGAACTCGGACATCGATGAAGCGTATTTCAACCGCGAGATTCCGTTCATCGATCGCCGGCTTGAGCTTGCGGGCCTGCGTCTGGCGCAGGTTTTGAATGCCGCATTCACGGTGCCGCCTGTCCCATATCACTCCGCAGCTGCTGAGTCGCAGTAATCGATAGTTTAACGAACTAAATGCTGGAAATCATATATTGCACAACCTGCCGAAATGACTAAATATGGAAAATAGTATTCTAGCGAATATTGCGCGGTAACTAATTGGTTCCCCACGACAAGACACGCCGACCACCATTGCGTTGTGCCACTTACAACGCTTAGTATTGGCCGTCCTCGCGAACACCCTTCGCGAGGTTCTTGGGGGAAATATGAAGCATTTGGGCCAGTGGAACGAAGTCGTTCCAAATGGACGGGAAGATCAGGTCTGCTCTGAAGCAGCCGGCACCGTCCTTAACACAGGCGCAGCCCGCACGCGCGGCCTGCGGAAGGTAGTTGAAGTCCTTACAAGCGGTACCCGAATCTCCGGGAAACTCTTCCTGCTCTGCACACTCTTGATGATGGCGTTGAGCGCTGTCTCCACCCGCACCGTCCTGGCGCAGGACACCACCGGAACCATTCTTGGCGACGTCAAAGATCCCTCGGGTGCAGCCATCCCCAAGGCAGATGTAACGATCACCAACACTGCCACGAACATCTCGACCGTAGTGCGCACCACCGAAACCGGCGCGTATACCGTCCCACAGCTGATCCCCGGACCGTATTCGGTTACGGTCAAGGTGCAGGGCTTCGAAACAGCCAGCATTGCGAAGCTTGATCTCTCTGCCGGTGATCGCCGTCGTGCCGACGTGACCCTGGTCGTCGGTGCTACAAGCCAGACCATCGAGATCTCGACCAACGCCCCGGTGCTGCAAACCGACGCGTCATCCATCGGCAGCAACGTTACCCAGCAAGCAGTGCAGGATCTACCGCTGAACGGTCGTAACTTCATCAGCCTGGTGCAGATCACTCCAGGCGCCGCGGAAGCAGCCCCCAACAGCATCAACAGCGGCACACGTCCTGACGATCGTCGGCCGAGCTCGTCGATCTCCATGAACGGCCAGTCTGAAACGCTGAACGATCAACTCATCGATGGTATCGACAACAACGAGCGCATGATCGCCTCCATCGGCGTTCGCCCGTCCATTGATGCTATCCAGGAAGTACGCATCGTCACCAATACGTTTTCGGCAGACACTGGCCGCGCGGCCGGCGCCGTCGTCAACGTGATCACCAAGAGCGGTACAAATAACTTCCACGGCACGCTGTACGAGTTTTTCCGTAATGACGCGCTGAACGCCTACTCCTACCAGTTCGGCCAGCACGCACGCAAGCCGGAGTTGCGCCAGAATCAGTTCGGCGGCTCGCTCGGCGGACCCATCTTCAAGGACAAGGCATTCTTTCATGGTGACGCAGAGTTCTTCCGGCTCATCAAGGGTGGTCTCCCGTCGTCGCTGACCGTACCTACGCTGCCTGAAGAGCAGAACCCCGGCAACTTCTCCGACGCCATCCCCCTACCCACAGCAAGTCAGATTGCCAGCGGTACGCCGGGCGTAAACTACGTTTCCGCAACGAACGGTTGCGCAATTATTGCTGCGACCGTGGTAGATCCAACTCAGAGCCAGACCACGGGTTGCGTCTACGATCCCAACCCTGCTGATGCCGGATACCTCCGGAATCCGATCGCGAGCAACATCATCCCGGCGGGATTCGTTGATCCGGCTGCTCTTGCCTACTTCAAGTTGTATCCGGCACCGAACGCCGGTACGAACGGCTATGTCGGTGTGCGTAACCAGGAGCAGTATTCCACCGTGTATGACACACGCGTCGACTACCACTTCAACGATAAGAACCTGCTGTTCGCAAAATACATCGTGAACGATGTGTACACCGTTTCTCCGGGAGCTCTGCCCATCTCGAACGCAGATGGATTCGCGATCGATCCGCAGACGGGCAATGGATTTGGCTCAGCACCGCAGCTTGCTCGCAACGCAACGCTCGTCTATACGCACACCTTTACACCCAACCTGCTCGTAACGGTCGGCGCTGGCTGGAGCTTTATCCAGAACGGATCCGTGCCGCTGAACTACGGCTTGAACCCGAACACCAAGTTCGGCCAGGCGAACGTGAACATCAGCCAGATCACTTCGAGCCTCGCACTCGCTCTCCCCACCGGCCTCACAGGTCTGGGTGGCGGCGGCAACTACGTTCCGCTGCAATACAAGGACAATAACTACATCCTGAACGGCGGCGTTATCTACAGCCACGGTAATCACTCGTTCCACATCGGTGCCGCTGACATCCGCCGCCAGGCGCTGGACCAACAGGACAACAATGGTGAAGGCGCATGGACGTTCCGCACAGGCGGCCCGGGCCTGTTGGAAGGTATCTTCTCCGCTGCCGTTCGTAGCAACAACGTTCGCACTCCGAACTACCGCACCTCCGAACCCAGCTTCTTCTTTCAGGATGACTGGCACGCGTTTCCCAAGCTGACACTCAATCTTGGTGTCCGCTATGACGTCTTTACGCCCTTTACCGAGATTCACAACGCGATCTCCAACTTTGATCCGGTTTGCGTCTGCATCATCCAGGCAGGCGTTAATGGCGTCAGCCGGTCGGCGGGCGTGCACACAGATTTCAGCAACGCTGCTCCGCGGTTCGGCTTTGCCTACAGCGCTACACCCAGCCTGGTGATCCGTGGCGGTTTTGGCCTGGCGTTCTTCGCCAGCAACTATGAATCGCCAACCAACCTGAAGAACCAGCCGAACGTTTCGCAATACGGCAACTGCTCGACGGTGCAGGCGGCTGCGGGTACCAGCGGCTGCAATCCAGCATTCACGCTGTTTAAACAGGGTATGCCTCTGCCCAACCTGACTCCCTCAATCGCAAACGCGTCGCTCGTTGGCGGAATTCCTTCGGCTGTCGACAAGAACTTCGGTTCCGGCTACCTGGAGCAGTTCAACCTTGTGGTGCAGAAGGACTTCAGCGGCAACGCCGTAACACTTGCCTACGTCGGAGCTCTGGGACGTCATCTGTCCACAGGCTTCGACATCAACCGCGCGCCGCTTGGCAATGCAAGCGGCACCCAGACGCTGCGCCGTTTCTACAGCCAGCTGCCGGGCGTTACCACCATTCAGGAGACGTTCAGCTCGGGTGCTTCGTCGTATCACTCGCTGCAGGCGACCTTCGATCGTCGCTTCAAGAACGGTCTCGGCTTCAGCGCAAACACCACGTACGCCCGCCTGCTGGATGACGCTCCCAACGTAAACGGCCAGAGCGGCAACGGTGTTGGCCAGGTGTTGGGACAGGCGTATCGCGACTACGGCAACGGAGATCTTGACCTTCGCAGCCGCGTCGTCGTCACCGGTAACTACGCGTTGCCCTTCGGCAAGAGCGGTTCCGCATTCCGCCAGGCAGCTACCGGTGGATGGCACCTTAATCTGCTGGAGCTCTGGTCGACGGGTTATCCCTTCACCATCCTGAACGCCAGCAACATCGATGGCACCAGCCCCAACGGTTCCGCAGACCGTCCTAACGTCACCGGCAATCCTTTCTCGAACGTCGTGCGGCCGCAAGGATTCAACACCAGCAATCCGCAATTCTTCAATCCGCTTGTCTTCAGTACGCAACCTGCGGGCACGCTGGGCAACGAAGCGCGCAACCAGTACCACGGACCGCACTTCCGCCACACGGACGTATCGCTCTTCAAGGACTTCAACGTCTACCGCGAGACCAAGCTGCAGTTCCGGGCCGAGGCATTTAACGTAGCCAACCAGACCAACTTCTCTAACCCAACGACAGGCCTAGGCAGCACCACAACCGTCGGCCAGTTGACGTCCACCATTGCCACGTACAACCCACGGCTCGTTCAGTTCGCGCTCAAGTACGAGTTCTAAAAACGATCCAGCAAAGAACCAGCAAAATAAGAAGGGCGCCTGATCTCAGGCGCCCTTCTTATTGCATGTGAGTTGCGTTATTGTGCTGTGACGGGCGGCGTCTTCTTCGCGCTGAAACTACCGGTTACCGCAAACGGATCGACGTCCATCGTTCCGGTGATGGCGCCATCCGTGCCGATCTTGCCGGTGTACGTGATCACGTAGTCGTCCCCGTTGTACTTGCCCGAGTGGTGGAACGTGACTGTTTTGCCATCAACCTTACCGACGGTCGGATAATTGCCGCTGGCCGTCGTGCACGTCCCGCTCAGGGCCGTGTCCGCGACCGTGAAGTTGCAGGTCTCCAGCACCGTGATGCCCTGCACCTCGCCTGCAAACGCCCACGTTCCGGTAACATCATCGGGCACAGCCGCAATTGCCGGCAGAGCCATCAGTAGTGCGCATGCCATCCACTTCATCAAACACCTCTTCTTACCTGAACTTACTTGGACGTATCCCGCTTCATGGCAAACGCGCCGCCTGCATTGAAGGGCTGCAGGTCGAGCGAACCACTGATCGTCTCCGGATCATCCAGCTTACCGAAGAATGATACGGTGCAATCCTCTCCCTGATACGCAGCAGGGTGCGAGAAGTTCACGCTCGTGCCATCCACCTTGCCGGTGAGCTTGAATTTGCCGTTCGACGTATCGCAGGTCCCGCTCAGCTTGTTGTCAGGCGACTGCAACAGGACGCAATTTTCATTGATCGCAATCCCCTGCACCTCGGTCTGCGTGACCCACTTGCCCGAAACATCAACCGGGGCAGCCGCCCTCGCGCCCACACAGAAAAGCAAGCAGCCGACAGCAGCAAATGCTTTCATGCCATCACTCCATTTGAGAACTGCATCCACTTTACCTACTTCTTCAGTTCAGCGTCGATGGCCTCGGTCAGAGTTTCGTAGTCAAACGAACCATCCTGCCGCTGACCGTTGATGTAGAACGTCGGTGTGCCGCGGACGCCGCTCGCTTCCCCGCTCTTCATGTCTTCTTCGATCCGGTCGGCGAACTCCTCTTCTTCAAGCGCGTCCATCAGACCCTCCGCATCAAGGCCCAGTTTCTTGCCCAGCTTGGGAAAAAGGTCGTCGTCCATCGACACCTGGTTTTCGAACAGCGCGTCGTGCATCTCCCAGAACTTGCCTTCGCTATCAGCGAACTCAGCCGTCTCCGCCGCCGGCATGGCAAACTGATGCTGCTCCAGCGGGAAGTTTCGAAAGACAAATCGCAGCTTTGCACCGAAGTGCTTCTGCACCCGCTTAACGACCTCGTACGCGTCGCCGCAGGACGGGCATTCGTAATCGCCGTACTCCACCAGCGTTACCGGCGCGTCGTCCGCGCCCTGCACGTGATCGTTCTCATTGACTGCAACTGAAAGCTTCGCCATGTACCGCTCCTGAACCGCCCCTGTTGTGCGGCTGTCACGCGATAGGATGCGCAACAGGCACGATTCGCACTGAACCCTCATGCGCTGGAGTGAGTCTCTTCAGAACTTCAGCTGCGGATTTACACTCTGATGGTTTACGGAGATGACTCTGAAGGCGCGCACCGACTGCGCTGCACCCTACGGCATGGCGAACCTCCCTACGATCTGCGCGGCGATCCTGACGCTGCTTCCGCTCCTTGCGGCAGGCTTTTTCCCCAGCTGGTTCGCGAGCTCAACCCGTCAACTCCCCGCAGTTACGAGGGTCCTGCTGCCCGGCAGCCTTGTCGTCTCTTATCTGCTGGTGAGTCTTTCCCACGGTGCATTCGCGTGGCATTGGTGCGCGCTCTACGCAGGACTGCCGATTGCAATCAGCTGCCTGCTGCTATGGGCACGAAACCTGGATCGTCGGGAACGTGGCTGCTGGATCGATTTGCTGATCCTGCTGCTGCTGGGCCTCGCGGTCGATCTGCGCTGGTTTGAGCGGGCGTGGCCGGCCCACCTTAGCGTCTTCAACAAGATCCTGCTGCTCGACGCGGGCATCTACGGCTTCACCGCTGTCCGTCGCCTCGGCGGCGTGGGTTACGACCTGAGAATCAGGCTGAGCGATCTGAAGGTCGGGCTGCGTGAGGTCGCGCTTTACACGCCGATCGCGCTGGCGCTTGGCCTTTCGCTTGGCTTCCTCCATCTGCATGTGCATGCACCCTGGTTGAAACAGCTGCCACCCGCATGGCTGTATACCTTCTTCTTCATCGCGATCCCCGAGGAGCTGTTTTTCCGCGGCTGGACACAGAACCTGCTCGAACGCCGGCTGGGCCGGTATCCTGCCCTGCTGGTGACGTCCGTGCTCTTCGGGCTGACGCATTTCAACAAGCGCGCCGTGCATTTCAACTGGCGCTACGTCCTGCTTGCAACGGTCGCGGGCTTCTTCTACGGACGTGCCTGGCGTCAGGAACGTCGGATTGCGGCATCGGCCATCACCCACGCGTCCGTCGACGCCATATGGTCGGTGTGGCTGCGGTGATGTTCCCTTGGGCGGTAGGCCCGGTAGCCCAGGCCCACTCGCATGTTGTGCGTGATGTAGCCCGGCACAGCCACAGCGATGGTGATGCCAAGCATCGCATGCGCCAGGGCGAGCGGATACAGGTTGCGATACCGCAGGAAATGCCAGCAGCCGATCAGCCCCCAAAGCAGCGTCAACGGCGTCAACACCGGATTCGGCAGGTGCGCCAACGTAAATATGGCCGCAGTCGCCAGCACCGCGTGTCCCGGCCGCGGCAGCAGGCGCAATGCCCGCTGCAGAAAGAAATCCATCATGAGGAACTGCTGGACAAACGCCCAGATGGCGTAGCCGATGTAGGATCTGGCAAAGGCTATGACACTCGGCGGAGCGTGCAGCGTATGCAGACGCCACGCCACAGCCAGCGTCACCGCCGAAAGGAATGCCGCAACACCCGCAATCCAAAGCGACCGGAATAGGTTGACTGAGCGAAGGCCCCAGGCTGCGGCGCTGCGAAATGAAAGCCAGCTCGCCACAGCGATCCAGATGACAGGCAGCCAGTACAGAAACCGCTGCCATGGACGCGGCGCCCAAAGCACCACCAGGATCAGAAGGTAGCCGGCCGCAGCCTCTACCAGCGCCCGCCGCCGAGTGTGGCCTTTACCGATTCCTGTGCTCAGACCACTCACCATGCGAGCATATCGCGTAGAGACGAGCCTTAAGTCCTGACGAAATCACCTGTTGCAGTCAGCACTGCGAAGGTAGGAGACTTCGGTCCCGGGTCTCTGGTAAGTGCGCGGGCTTCAGCGAACTTCGTACAGCAGGGTCATGCCTGTCGCCGGATGCGGCTTGCGCAGGTGCAGCGGGTCAAATCGCAGGAAGACTAATCCGCCGATTAACAACAATACGATCGCAACGGCGAACAAACCCACAATCAAGCGGAAGTTCGGCTTGCCATAAATACCCGATGTTTTTTCGTCAGCCATTCCAAGTGAGATGCTCAGAGCGACCCGCAACTCCGATGCTGAGGACATATTGTCGCGCTGGATTCAGCTTGCGCGAGAGCTGCACAACCATGCGGCACGCCTGAACTGCGGGTCAGGCACCAGGGGTGTCGCCTCGAATGTGACACCCTTAGCCTTGTTCCCGCAGATATGGCCAGCCAGACTCGCTCGCTTACTGCACCTCGCCTTGAACCGTCACGATCATCGTGATCGGGTCGAAGCAGAGAGTGTTGTCATACACCTCGCCCGACACCCAGCGCAGCGTCGAAGTCACCACCGAACCCGGCGCAAACCCTGGATGGCAGAATGGCGCGGGATCATTAAATACAAGCCAGTGAACAAAGCCTTATGCTTGTGGGCATGAAGAGACTGGTTGCCGCCGTTGCTCTCGCCGTTTCCCTTGTCATACCTGCGCTGCCGGCTCAGCAGATGAATACGCTCACCCCACAGGAGAAGGCCGCAGGTTGGCGCCTGCTCTTTGACGGCAAGACGCCGGACGGCTGGCGCAGTGCGCGCGGCGGCGGCTTTCCCGCGACCGGATGGGAAGTGAAGGACGGCATGATCTCCGTCACGGAAACCGGTGGAGAAGAGGCCGGCAACGGTGGCGACATCGTCACGACACGCACGTACTCCAACTTCGAGCTCTCGGTGGACTTCAAGACGTCGCCCGGCGCGAACTCCGGCATCATGTACTTCGTGGACCTGAACCTGATCCCATGGCACAACGGCCACGGTTCGCCCGTGGGCTTCGAATACCAGATCCTGGACGACGCCCTGCACCCTGACGCGAAGCGAGGCAAGAACGGCGACCGGACCGTCGCCTCGCTCTACGACATGATCCCCGCCGCGACGGACAAACCCATCAAGCCGGTGGGAGAGTGGAACACGGCACGCATCGTGGTGCGCGGGCAGCATGGCGAACACTGGCTCAACGGCGTCAAGGTGCTGGAGTACGACCGCGACTCACCCGAGTTCAAGGCCATCCTCGCGGAAAGCAAATACAAGGTCTTCCCGGAGTACGGCCACGCCGCAAGCGGCTACCTTCTGCTGCAGGATCACGGCTTCCCAGTCTCATTCCGGAACATCAAAATTCACGAATTGCCAGCAGTTTCGCACTAGAACACGGTCTGCCTTGTCAACTACCGACCCTTAGATCCCCGACCCATCTCAGGCCGCGCCGCCAGACGGCACGCCGTCGGATAGAACTGCGCAACACCAGCAGTGTCCCCGAGTGCGACATGCCATCAAAGCTGCCGTTCTCCGAGTCTGTACCAAGCGAAACTTCTGAGCAGCCTCGCACTAAGCCGACGCGAGACCCATTTTGAATTTGGGTAGGAAAAGCACGAAGTTAAGCCGACTTGGTATTACTCTCAGTATCTTCGGCTGTCAATGCCAAGATATTTGCATCGATTGTTACACCTTGGCTCAAGATTGCAGACTAATTCTCAAGCTCTATTAATGGATCTTTATACAGCTCTTCGAACAACTTCAGAAACCGTTCCTCTTTTCTCAGGCCTCGGAACAGCGGCCATTCGCGATAGGCATTGGGATGTAGGTCATCAAGTTTCGCTATCCGCCTCATATAGTGTTCGGTTTGAACCCAATCTCCTTCCAGAACCGCAACTCCCAAGTGGAACGTGTTATCACTGCCAGAGAAGTCATGCTTCGCGAGGGTGGCTCTCATCTTTTGTTCGTCACCTTGCCATTTGTACGCCTGACAAAGATTGATAGCCATGGTTTTCTTGGTAGATTCATCGCCAAATTGCTCCGCCAGATCTGATCCGAACTCAAAGAGGCGTGACGCTAGATTGCTATGTTCCTCGCTGAGAAAATCTAGACTGAGGTCAATCAGCCGCTTAACACACAGATCGCCTTCCTGCTTATCTGTATTAATCCACATAATGAAACCTAGACGCAAAGCCACTTCGATGACTACTTCGTAGGCGTGAGCATAATACGACGGTGTCACTCCCAAGCTGGTACCCAAGGTAGGCACTTGTTCTTGCTTTAGACCGGCTTTCTCACATTCCTGAACATACTGCTTCGAAACAACGCTGTCGGAATGGATGATTACATTCCGACGCTCGCTTACCTCAATAAATTCGGGCCATGGTCCTAAGCGGGCCGACAGCTTCTCTTTTCCTTTCGGCAGACGTTTTTCAAACCAGTCAAGCTGCGTTACATGACTGCCTCTCAGAAGTTCATCAACTTCCTTTTCGATCAAGAATGACCGCGCATCTTCGACAGATGAAAACGTCTTCAGATCCCTGAACGTCAGCACCTTGTCACTTGCATTTAGTGTCTCGGGCCTAGCTTCTAACACTGACCTTGCCAAGGCACCTATGAATGTGTCGTATTGTGTGACTAGGGCAACGAGAAAGCTTTCGCTGATTGCGCGAATTGCGTGGCTAGATCTTTTCATCTGTTGCCGCAATCGCCTAAACTTCACGACCTTCACGTTGGGCAAGTTTAGATCGAAGCTGCTTGGCTTCTGCTGTCCGTCCTCAACTTGAGGGATGTATGGCTTGATGAATTCTTGAACTGCCTTCCTAGACCGTATGTGCGCTTTCGTCAGCGTCGCCATACTGAGCGGGATTCCGTCATACAGGCTATTCGCCGCAAGTACGAGTATCTCGATACTTTGGTAAAAGGGATCAGCTGCTTCTGTCTTCTCGTTATCGGACTTCGGCTTGGTTTGTCGAACTGATTCCAGAATGACGTTGGGATTCATGAAGACTTATTACACTTTCTAGGGGCGGAAAGCAAAGTTCGATCTCTTCCGAGCCCTACAACTCGGCCTCAATGACTACAAACCGTTCGACACTATAGCGGGCGAGCAGGCTGCCTTTCGTCCGGATGGACAGTGCCGGCGCATTGCCTTGCGGCTCTGTGGGGATGAGCATGTAGTCGAGCAGATATACTGGCGCGGAGATGGTGAGGAGCGGCTATGCGGAAGCAGATAGTGACGATGGTGTTGTTGGGTGCTGGACTAGCAGCGAATGCCGCGCCACTGGCGGGTGGCGTTTACGGCTTCAGCATGAAAACGATCGACGGCAATCCGACAACGCTTGCGCCTTACAAAGGCAAGGTGTTGATGCTGGTAAATGTGGCGAGCGCGTGCGGGTTTACGCCACAGTACTCGGCGCTTGAGGCTGTCTATGAGAAGTACAAGGACAAGGGCCTGGTGGTGGTCGGCATCCCGGCGAACAACTTTGCCAACCAGGAGAGCGGCTCCGAGGCGGAGATCAAGACCTTCTGCAACAACAAGTACCACGTGACGTTCCCCATGATGTCGAAGGTGTCGGTGCTGGGCGCGGACAAGGTGCCGCTGTATGGCTACCTGACCAGCCAGACCACCGACCCGAAGTTCGCCGGAGACATCAAGTGGAACTTCACCAAGTTCCTGATCGGGCGCGACGGCAAGCCGGTGAATCGCTTTGAGCCCGCCACCAGGCCGGATTCACCCGAGGTGATCGCTGCCATCGAAGGTGCGCTGAAAAGCTAGCCGTTCCGTGGCGGAAAAGTTCTAACGGCATCTGCGCTGCGGGAGTCGTGGGGATCCTTCGCTTCGCTCAGGATGACAGCACAGAAGGTTAGCCCGGGAGGACGCAGGTTCTTTGGCTCGCTTCAATCGCTGCACTTCGGTCGAAATGACTAGTCTCTGGGGAAGTAAAAAGGGCGGACTCTTTCGAGTCCGCCCTTTGCTTTGATGGGACCCACGTCTCAGAATCGAGACGTGGGGCACCCGGTTTGTTGGCGCCGTGAGGCGCGCCTGCTGCATGCAATGCTATTCGGCGGCGAGTTCTTCCTGTTCGCCTTCCATGCGCATGGCTTCGAGCTCGCGCTCTTCGGCGTCGTGCGCTTCCTGGACTTCCTGCTGGATTTTCGCTGCCGCTTCTTCCAGTTCCGGTGAGAGCTGGACGTTGCGGTAGTACTCCATGCCGGTGCCGGCGGGGATGAGGCGGCCGACGATGACGTTCTCCTTCAGGCCGCGGAGCGTGTCCACGGCGCCGTTGATGGACGCCTCGGTGAGGACGCGGGTCGTCTCCTGGAAGCTGGCAGCCGAGATGAAGCTGTCGGTGGACAGCGACGCCTTGGTGATGCCGAGCAGCAGCGGACGGCCGGTGGCAATGCGGCCACCTTCCTTGGTGACACGATCGTTTTCCGCGTTGAAACGGAAGCGGTCGATCTGCTGTTCCAGCAGGAAGTTGGTATCGCCGACCTCGTCCACCTTCACCCAGCGCAGCATCTGCCGCACGATGGTTTCGATGTGCTTGTCCGAGATGGCCACGCCCTGCAGACGGTAGACTTCCTGGATTTCGTTCACCAGGTACCGCTGCAGTTCCTGCTCACCGAGCACCGCCAGCACGTCGTGCGGGTTCAGCGGACCGTCGAACAGCTTGTCACCAGCCTGCAGACGCTCGCCTTCCTGCACGTTCACGTAGATGGAGCGGGGCACGCTGTACTCGCGCTCTTCGCCGTTGTCGCCGGTCACGTAGATCTTGCGCTGACCCTTGACCACGTCGCCGAAGCGGACCACACCGTCAATTTCGGCGATGGTGGCCGTCTCACGCGGCTTGCGTGCTTCGAACAGTTCCACGACACGCGGCAGACCGCCCGTGATGTCCTTGGTACGGGTCGACTCACGCGGGATCTTCGCGAGGATGTCGCCAGGAGCCACTTCCTCACCATCCGCGATCATCAGGTATGCGCGCGAAGGCATGAGGTAGCGCTTCTTCGATCCATCGTTGCCGTTGATCATCAGTGCGGGCTGACGCTTTTCATCGGGAGCATCCGCAACCACCAGGCGCGACAGGCCGGTGACTTCGTCCACTTCGTCGTTGAGCGTGACACCTTCCTGCAGATCCTTGAACTGGATGGTGCCGCCGATCTCGGTCACGATCGAGTAGGTGTAAGGATCCCACTCACCGATGGTGGTGCCGATTTCGACCTGCGCACCGTCTTCAACGCGGAGCTTTGCGCCGTAAACGATGGGGTAGCGCTCGCGCTCGCGGCCCTTGTCGTCGATGATGGCGACCTGGCCGGAGCGGTTCATGGCGACAAGATTGCCGTCCTTTGCGCGCACCGTGTTCAGGTTGATGTACTTGATGGCGCCGGCGTTCTTCGCATCGAGGCGAGACTGATCGCTGACGCGCGATGCCGTGCCGCCCACGTGGAAGGTACGCATGGTGAGCTGGGTGCCCGGCTCGCCGATGGACTGCGCCGCGATGACGCCAACGGCTTCGCCCATCTCAACCATCTTGCCCGAGCCAAGGTTACGGCCGTAGCAGAGTTTGCAAACGCCACGCTTCGATTCGCAGGTGAGGACCGAACGGATCTTGACCTTCTCGATGCCGGCGGCCTGGATGTCGGTCGCCTTCGTCTCGTCGATCTCTTCGTTCGAATTGACGATGATGTTGCCGTCGATGTCCTTGAACTGCTCCAGCGTGACGCGGCCGATGATACGGTCGCGCAGCGGCTCAATAATCTCGCCGGCCTCGATGATCGGGTGCACGTAGATACCCTGCGTGGTACCGCAATCGGACTCGGTGATGATCACGTCCTGCGCCACGTCGACCAGGCGGCGGGTCAGGTAACCCGAGTCGGCCGTCTTGAGCGCGGTGTCGGCAAGGCCCTTACGAGCGCCGTGCGTCGAGATGAAGTACTGCTGCACCGTAAGGCCTTCACGGAAGTTGGCCGTGATGGGCACTTCGATGATTTCGCCGCTCGGCTTGGCCATGAGACCGCGCATACCCGACAGCTGACGAATCTGCTGCTTGGAGCCACGCGCACCGGAATCGGCCATGATGTAGATCGGGTTCATGGCTCCTTCCTTGTCGGCCTGCTTCATGTTGTTGAACATCTCGTCGGCCACGCGCTCGGTTACACCAGACCACATCTGGATGACCTTGTTGCTGCGCTCGCCGTTGGTGATGGCGCCGTCGAGATACTGCTGCTGCACCGCGATAACCTGCTTTTCCGCCTCGTGCACGACGGTGTACTTCGACTCTGGAATGACCATGTCATCCAGACCGACGGACAGACCCGAGCGCGTCGCGAAGTGGAAGCCCAGCTCCTTGATGCGGTCGAGCGCCTTCACCGTGACTTCGAGGCCGAGGTTCAGGTAGCAATAGTTGATCAGCTGGCCGATACCCTTCTTCTTGAGCAGGCCATTGATGTACGGCATGCCTTCGGGAAGCGCATCGTTCAGGATGGCGCGACCGACAGTGGTCGAGATGAACTGCTTGTTGTACTCGACTACTTCGGTGTGCGTCAGGTCCTGATCGTCGTACGCGGTGGTCAGATCGAGCACGGGACCGGTGTAGCGCAGACGGATCGGCGACAGCGTCTCCACCTGCTTGGCCTCGAGCGCCATCAGCACCTCTTCGATGTTGGCGAAGACACGGCCCTCACCCTTGGCGCCGACCTTGGCCTTGGTCACGTAGTACAGACCAAGCACCATGTCCTGCGTGGGCACCGTGATCGGTTGACCCGACGCGGGCGACAGGATGTTGTGCGCCGCAAGCATCAGGACCGATGCTTCGACCTGCGCCTCAGGCGACAGCGGGATGTGAACGGCCATCTGGTCACCGTCGAAGTCGGCGTTGAACGCTGTGCAGACGAGCGGGTGAATCTTGATGGCCTTGCCTTCGACCAGCACCGGCTCAAACGCCTGGATACCGAGGCGATGGAGGGTTGGTGCGCGATTCAGCAGGACCGGGTGGTCCTTGATGACCTCTTCCAGGATGTCCCAGACGATCGGCTCCTGCATCTCCACCATCTCTTTGGCCTGCTTGATGGTGGTGCAGTGACCGGTCTGCTCGAGGCGGTGATAAATGAACGGCTTGAAGAGCTCAAGCGCCATCTTCTTCGGCAGGCCGCACTGGTGCAGCTTCAGTTCCGGACCAACGACGATGACGGAACGGCCCGAATAGTCCACGCGCTTGCCGAGCAGGTTCTGACGGAACCGGCCCTGCTTGCCCTTGAGGGTGTCAGAGAGCGACTTCAGCGGACGGTTATTCGCACCGCGCAGCACGCGGCCACGGCGGCCGTTGTCGAACAGCGCGTCAACCGCTTCCTGCAGCATGCGCTTTTCGTTACGCACAATCACTTCAGGCGCATGGAGGTCCATGAGCTTCTTGAGGCGGTTGTTGCGGTTGATGACGCGGCGATACAGGTCGTTCAGATCAGACGTGGCGAAGCGGCCGCCATCGAGTGGCACCAGCGGGCGAAGCTCAGGCGGGATCACGGGGATCACGTCGAGAATCATCCACTGCGGCTTGTTGTCCGAGCGGCGGAAGGCCTCAACGACCTTCAGGCGCTTGGCGTACTTCAGCTTCTTCTGCAGGCTCTGCTCGACCTTCATCTTCTCGCGCATCTCGATGGCGAGCTCTTCGATCTCAACGCGCTTGAGCAGCTCCTTGATTGCTTCCGCACCCATCATGGCCTTGAAGCCCGAGGGACGGTACTGCTGGTCGAGCTCGCGGAAACGCGTCTCGTCCTTGATGATTTCGCGCTCCTTCACGGGCGCGTCACCGGCGTCGATGACGACGTACGACTCGAAGTAAAGAACGGCTTCGAGCTCGCGCAGCGAGATGTCGAGCAGGTGACCGATACGCGACGGCAGGCCCTTGAAGAACCAGACGTGCGAGCAGGGCGAGGCCAGCTCGATGTGGCCGAGGCGCTCACGACGGACCTTTGACAGTGTGACTTCAACCCCGCACTTGTCGCAGATGACGCCGCGGTGCTTCATGCGCTTGTACTTGCCGCAGAGGCATTCCCAGTCGGTGATCGGTCCAAAGATGCGGGCGCAGAACAGACCGTCGCGCTCCGGCTTGAAGGTACGGTAGTTGATGGTCTCGGGCTTGGTCACTTCACCGTGTGACCACGAACGGATCTTCTCTGGCGAAGCCAGCGAGATGCGAATCGCGTCGAAATCGGTGATGGGGCCGGACAGTTCAAAAGGGCTCGAACGGAACATGTGGTTCGTCTCCGTGCAGTTGCGGCGCCTCACTTACGGGAGGCCCGGTCCTGCGGTTGGTACTGCTGTTCGCGATCACTTGTGGCGGATCGCATGCCCTTGTCTTACAAACTCGTTCGCGACTTTCCTCTACTCGCCGGTCACCCGCAGGAAGCAACCGCTTCGCTGCGGGATGACAAGCAAGTGAGTGTTAGTCGGCGGCAGCCGCGATCGGCATCGTCGGGATCTTCTTCAGGTCTTCCTGCTTGACCAGTTCCACGTCGAGGCAGAGCGATTGCAGTTCGCGGATGAGCACGTTGAACGACTCCGGCACGCCGGGCTCGATCGCCGCCTCGCCCTTCACGATGGCTTCGTAGATCTTGGTACGGCCGAAGACATCGTCAGACTTGGCAGTGAGCAGCTCCTGCAGGATGTATGCAGCGCCATACGCTTCGAGCGCCCACACTTCCATTTCGCCGAAGCGCTGTCCGCCGAACTGTGCCTTGCCACCCAGCGGCTGCTGCGTGATGAGGGAGTACGGTCCGATGGAACGCGCGTGGATCTTGTCGTCGACAAGGTGAGACAGCTTAAGCATGTAGATGTAGCCGACCGTCGCAGGCTGTTCGAACGCGTCGCCGGTCATGCCGTCGAAGAGTTCCGTCTTGCCCGATGAGGGCAGACCAGCCGCTGCAAGCAGCGCCTTGATCTCGGTTTCGCGCGCGCCGTCAAACACGGCCGTGCCAAACCAGATGCCACGCTTCATGCCGGCCGCAACACGCACCGTCATCTCGTCGTCCATCTCCAGCAGCTGGTTGAGGGCCGCCGTGTCCTTGAATCGCGCCTTGAAGATCTCGCGAATCTCGTTGGCGTTCTCGGCCTGCGCAGCCATTTCGGCAACCTTCTTGCCAAGCTCGTGTGCTGCCCAGCCCAGGTGCGTCTCGAGGATCTGTCCGACGTTCATACGCGAAGGCACACCAAGCGGATTCAGCACGATCTCGACGGGAGTTCCATCGGGAAGGTACGGCATATCCTCTTCGGGCAGAATGCGCGCGATGACACCCTTGTTGCCGTGCCGTCCCGCCATCTTGTCGCCGACGGAGAGCTTGCGCTTCATCGCGATGTACACCTTGACCATCTTGATGACGCCGGGCGAAAGTTCATCGCCCTTCTGCAGCTTGCCGATCTTGTCGTTGGTGATCTTGCGCAGCACATCGATCTGGCGCGAGGTCATCTCCTCGATCTCGTCGATCTGCTCGTTCACGCGCGGGTCCTTGTCGGCGTAGCGAATACGCTTCAGGTTGCGCGTGCTGATCAGCTCGATCGTGTCGCGGTCCAGCAGGTCGCCCTTTGTCAGCAGCTTCTTGTTGGTGCGCTCGTCGTGCAGGTCAGCCTGGACTTCCTTGCCGCCCAGGATCGCTTCAAGACGCTTGAGACGCTCGTCGGTCAGAATGCGGATTTCGTCGGCCAGGTTCTTCTCCAGCTTCTCGATCTGCTCCTGCTCGATGCTCTTTGCGCGCTCATCCTTTTCCTGGCCCTTGCGCGAGAAGATGCGGATGTCCACGACGGTGCCTTCGATACCTGGAGGGCACGTGAGCGAAGCGTCGCGTACATCGCCGGCCTTTTCACCGAAGATGGCACGCAGCAGCTTCTCTTCCGGCGTCAGCTGGGTTTCGCCCTTGGGCGTCACCTTGCCGACGAGGATGTCGTTGTGACCAACCTTTGCACCGATGCGGATGATGCCCGACTCGTCCAGGTCACGCAGTGCGTGCTCTGACACGTTGGGGATGTCACGCGTGATCTCTTCCGGTCCCAGCTTCGTGTCGCGCGCTTCAATCTCGAACTCCTCGATGTGGATCGAGGTGTAGTAGTCCTCGCGGACCAGCTTTTCCGAGATGAGGATCGCGTCCTCGAAGTTGTAACCGCGCCACGGCATGAAGGCGACCAGCACGTTACGGCCAAGGCCAAGCTCGCCCTGTTCCGTGCACGGACCGTCCGCAATCACCTGCCCCTTGATCACGCGGTCGCCCTTGCGAACGATCGGCTTCTGGTTGATGCAGGTGTTCTGGTTGGAGCGCTTGAACTTCGTGAGCTGGTAGATGTCCGAACCAACCTCACGCGACAGCTGCGTGGGATGGTGCTCGCCTTCGACGCGCACGATGATGCGCTCGGAGTCAACGGAATCGATGATGCCGTTACGGCGTGCAAGGATCACGGCGCCGGAGTCGCGCGCGGTGACGCCTTCCATACCCGTACCGACGAACGGTGCCTCGGCCACGAGCAGCGGCACCGACTGGCGCTGCATGTTCGCACCCATCAGTGCGCGGTTCGCGTCATCATGCTCAAGGAACGGCACAAGCGATGCAGCCACAGAGACGAGTTGCTTCGGAGAGACGTCGATGTAATCGACCTCCGCCTGCGGCACCAGCACGAAGTTACCCTGACGACGCGCGTTGACCAGGTCCTCGGTCAGCTTGCCGTTCTCGTCCAGGTCGATGTTCGCCTGCGCGATGGTGTGGCGATCCTCTTCCCATGCCGACAGGTAGAAGCTGAACGGCTCGGTTTCGAGCACGCGCTTGCCATCCTTCGCGAGCTGCTGCTTCAGCGCATGCGCTTCGTTGACCTCGATCGGGTCACCCTGGCGCATGCCGCTCTCACCGGAGTTGGTGACAGCGACGTAGTCAATCACGTAGCCATCCTTGACCCTGCGGTAAGGCGACTCGATAAAGCCGTACTCGTTAATGCGCGCAAAGCACGACAGCGACGAGATCAGGCCGATGTTCGGACCTTCCGGCGTCTCGATCGGGCAGATGCGGCCGTAGTGGGTCGGGTGCACGTCGCGGACTTCGAAGCCGGCGC
This sequence comes from Terriglobus sp., assembly GCA_965199365.1. GTDB lineage: Bacteria > Acidobacteriota > Terriglobia > Terriglobales > Acidobacteriaceae > Terriglobus. The sequence goes on from CBDARC010000001.1 coordinate 920,257, forward strand.
GTTCACGCGACAGACCGCCAGGTCCAAGCGCTGAGAGACGACGCTTGTGCGTGATCTCCGACAGCGGATTGGTCTGATCCATGAACTGCGAGAGCTGCGACGAGCCGAAGAATTCGCGGATCGCTGCCATGACCGGCTTTGCGTTGATGAGGTCGTGCGGCATCGCCGTCGACATCTCCTGGTACACGCTCATCTTTTCCTTGATGGCGCGCTCCATACGCACAAGACCGATGCGGAACTGGTTCTCCATCAACTCGCCAACCGCACGGACGCGACGGTTGCCAAGGTGATCGATATCGTCCACAAGGCCAATGTTCTTACGCAGCTTGAGCAGGTAACGGATGGTGCCGTAGAAGTCTTCCGGCGTCAGCGTGCGCTTGTCCAGGTTGGTTGCGTCCTGGTTCTCGTACAGCTTGATGTTGAACTTGAGACGGCCCACGCGCGAGAAATCGTACTTGCGCGGATCGAAGAACATGCCTTCGAACAGCGCGGTCGCGGTGTCCAGCGTCGGCGGATCGCCCGGACGCAGCTTGCGGTAGATCTCGATGAGAGCTTCCTCAGGCTTGCGGACAGAGTCGCGCTTCAGCGTGTTGGTGATGATGTTGCCAACGTCGTCCTTCTCAGGGAAAAAGACTTCAAAGCCCGTCGAGCCGGTCTGCAGAATCTTGTGCAGCTTGTCCGCAGTGGCTTCCTGGTTGGCCTCGTACAGCAGCTCGCCCGTGGTCAGATCGACTACGTCCGCGGCAAAGATCGCGCCGTCAAAGTCGCTCTGGGCCACTTCGATCTCGGTCACGTTGCCGGCACGCAGCTTGGCCAGCAGCGAGGACGAAATCTTGCGATTCGCCGCAACGATTTCCGCGCCATCAGCACCGCTGATCGCGTTCGCCGGCTTGACGCCGACGAGGTTCGTCGCGCCTTCCGACTTCACGTTCCAGTACATCTTGCCGTCACGAATGCTGATGGTGTCGGCGTTGTAGAACGTCTTGAGGATCTCCTCGTCCGTGCGCAGGCCGAGCGCGCGCAGGAAGATCGTTCCGAGGAACTTGCGCTTGCGATCGATGCGGACGTACAGGATGTTCTTCTGGTCGTACTCGAACTCAACCCACGAGCCGCGGTACGGGATGATCTTGCCCAGGAAGTAGGTGCGGTTGTTCGCCGTCTCAAAGAAGACGCCGGGCGAACGATGCAGCTGCGAGACGATGACGCGCTCTGTGCCGTTGACGATGAACGTACCGTTCGCCGACATCAGCGGAATGTCGCCAAAGAAGACTTCCTGCTCCTTCATGTCGCGCAGGGTCTTGACGCCGGTCTCGGGGTCCTTGTCGTAGATCTTCAGGCGGATCGTGACCTTCAGCGGAGCCGCATAGGTCATGCCGCGCTCTTCGCATTCCGCCTGGTCATACTTCAGTTGCAGACCCACCGGGTCACCGCACTTGGTGCAGAAATCCGGCGTGTTCTTGTTGTAGGTGCCGCAGAAATGGCAGAGCACGTCGCCCGGATGGAAGGGGTCGGTGATGACCATGTGGCCGCAGTTCACGCAGGCCGTGCGCAGGTGGTTCAAACCCTTCAGGTAGCCGCACTTGCACTCCCAGTTGCCGATGGAATAATCGACAAACTCCAACTCCGACACGTTGCGAAAGTCGGTGATGGGAAAGACGGACGTGAAGACGGACTGCAGGCCGTTGTCTTCGCGCTCCTGCGGCAGCTTGTCCATCTGCAGAAAGCGCTCGTACGAGCGACGCTGCACTTCGATCAGGTTGGGGATCTGGATTGCGGTTGGGATCTTCGAAAAATCGAGACGGCTGCGGAGTGCGCGCGTTTCGGTGTTGCTTGCCATACGTTGAGACTCCCCTTATTCGTGCCGAGGCCTCTGCGCGGCGCGACATCGCATCGAACGCGATGTCTGCTTGCAGAGCCGGAACATGCCGTGTGGGCGGCTGATCCGTGGGTGTTGTGCGCTTGAAAACTGCAGTGGCTCTACCTCGGTGAGAGTCCCTGCGCGCATTGGAAGTGGGCGAGATGCCCGTTGGTGATACGAAGCTTGTCTTGTACTGCGTCCCTGTGGATTACAGACTTGAGCCGAAGCCGTACGATAGCGCCAGGCCGTGTGACCTGGACGCAAAGTCGCTCACGGGGACAGGAAGTCCCGTGAGCGCAAGATCCGACTTTTGCACTGAAACTGCGATGTTTGAAATACCTGCCGCCCTTTGAGGTTTGCCCCGCCTCAGGGTTGCTGCCGCTCTTGGTACGCTGCCTGCACCGCAAACCCCCGCCGCCCGAGGTATGCCGTGGCCGGCTTTCATGTGAGCCGGAAGAAGTTCGATTGTCGTTTTGGTTCGGACCGTTGCGCCGTTACGCAGTCCCACGCTCTGCGGTCGTACTCCAAACGAAATGATACCGCGTGTTGGTGAAGAAGGCAAGCGGCCCGCCTAAGCCGACCTCAGGCACGCGGGATGAGCGCTTCACTCAGGGGTGTGATGGGACCGGACGCACCAAGAGTCCGGTCTCCGAACTGTTGGCGCGGCAAGCCGTCCGCAAGGGCCGTTACGCTTCCTGGCGGCAACGAGTCAGAGATGCTGTTTGCAGGGTAAGCGCTCACCTTTGGGGTGCTTCCACGAGCGCGGCGAAATTCGGGTGCAATCCCTGTTCTTCCATCGCCGACTTAGACCCGATGGCCTGCTGACACATCACAGCCAGCCACGCGGAGAGAAATCCGAAGACGGCTGCATCGCATGCTTCATGGAGAACGATGAACCTGCCGGGAATGGCGAGGTATAGGACGATGGTGACGGCGTAGGGCCGAACACTGTATAAACCGTCATCGTTCGCCCGGAGTAAGAGCGCCAGCACGCCTGTCAGAAAAATTAAGCGGTAGTTGAAACTGGCGCCGCCAATAAAGGCAAAGCAATAGATGGCTGCGCAAGACGCTGCAAGCGTTCCCCGGAAAGTCGGCGCCCCGAGCGCAGGCAAACGGCCCTCAAGGTGCCTGCGAAACCGCAGTCCTATACCGGCAAAGAAGAGGAACAGAACGACTGCAAGCACGCTATTGGCGACACGGTGGCCCTGGATCCAGCCCGCGGCGTTCCAGTGAGTCGCACGACCGACAGCATTCACAAGCGGAATCACGCCGAAAGACCCAACCACCATCGCCGGAGTACCCTCTAAAACGTTCTTCAGTCGGCTGCCTGCGGTTATAACGAGCGCGCCGGCAGAGGCTACAGCAGCGGTCGGCACGAGCCACCTACCCCAGCGACTCTTCAGCGCCGCAACCGCTGTGACCGCGGGGTACACCTTCAAGCACGCCAACAGCACTGCCGCGCCTGCTATGAACCAACCCTGCGCACGCGAGGGGAATTTCGACGCAAGGAGACAGGACAGTACAAGTAAAAGGAAGATCACCTCGTCGGTGTTTCCTCGTTCCATGGCCAGCGCTAGCGGCCTGGACAAAAACACCGCAGCGAAAGCCGCTATCCCACTGAAAAGGGTTCGCGCAGACAGCGAAATCAGATAGGCAAGAGCCACCATGGAAACGAACAGCCAGCCCAGAGCGTTGCTGTTTCGACCATTCACTCCCAAATACCTGAGCAGGAGCCAGACGGGGGGATAGTTGAGTGGGCGGCGGGCTGGATCGCAGTTCGTTCGGTAAGGGTCTTGTCCGGCACGCATACAGTCGACTGAATATGTGATCGTCTGGAGATCTTCAAACTGGACCGCCGACTTCTACAGCGACATTGAGCTGCCTCCACGCTGACGCAACGGTTCGATGCTTCGCATAGCCGTAACTCAAGGTGATCGCGATCAGCAGAAACGCAGCCGCCACGGGTAGCCGATACAACACTCGCTCAAATAGTTGTGGCATCTAGGGTTAACGCGAGAGTAGCACCCTCCAGCGCTGCTGGCAGCAAAGAAAAGCGGCCCCCTTGACGGAGGCCGCTTTCTTGAAGACAGAAGTCGAAGTTACTTGATCTCGACTGCCGCGATGCCGTCGAACTTCTTGGCGAGAGCTGCCGCGTCGTCCTTGCTGATGTTTTCCTTCAGGGGCTTGGGAGCAGCCTCGACCAGGTCCTTGGCTTCCTTCAGACCCAGACCCGTGACTTCACGCACAGCCTTGATGGTGTTGATCTTGTTCGCGCCGATTTCCTTCAGGATCACGGTGAACTCGGTCTTCTCTTCTGCCGCGGGAGCAGCTGCGCCGCCGCCTGCTGCAGGTGCTGCCGCAACGGTGGCTGCTGCGGCCGAAACGCCGAGACGCTCTTCGAGCTTCTTCACAAGCTCTGACGCCTCAAGCAGGCTCAGGCTAACGATCTGGTCTTCCAACTGCTGAATGTCTGCCATGGTGTTTTCCTTTGAATGATCTTGTGCTGCAAATCTTTGTTACGGATTACGTTCCCAGGAGCGGTCCTGCTGCTCTCAGGTTGCTCCCTCGCCACCGGGGTTTCCGATGCGCCCAGACTGCGCACCCCGGGAAGCGATGAAGCAAAACTTTATGCGCCCTCGACAGGAGCCTCTTCCGCAGCCGCACCAGCCTGCGAGTCAGCACCGTCTTCCGGCTGCGCCGGATCGGCATCGGTGTTGGCCGCAACTGCTGCCGGCGCTGCTTCCGCTGCCGGTGCCGCCGCGACTGCGCCAGCCGAAAACTTGTCCTGCTGCACCGCCTGGTCGATCACCACGGCGAGGTTGCGACCGGTGGCGTTCATCACAGTGGCCAGACGCGTTGCCGGGGAGTTGATGAGGAACAGCAGCTTTGAGAAGAGCTCTTCCTTGCCGGGCAGGGTCGCCAGGTTGTTGATCTCGGCGACGTTCAGAACCTTGCCGTCGACGATGCCGAGCTTGAAGGTGAACTGCGCGTTGTCCTTGACCCAGGTGGAAAGCGCCTTTGCCAGCGCGACCGGGTCACCGGAGGTGTATGCGATGGAGCTGACGCCCTTCAGACCGCCCAGCGCGCCCTCGATCTGCGTGCCCGCGCCTGCCTTGGGAGCGAGCTTGTTCTTCAGAACGTGGTACTTGCCACCCGCGCCACGCACAATCTTGCGGAGGTCCATGTCCTTGTCCGCTGTCATGGCGGTAAAGGTGCCGATGATCGCAGCGGTCGCGGTCTGCATCTCGCTCGCGAGTACCGCTACCTTCTGGTGCTTCTTCTGTCTGGTCAATGCCATGTGTTAGCCCTTAGCTGCTAGCGCTTAGCGACTAGCTTCATCTCTTGCTGCGGCGCGAACTGCTCGCAAATCACGCAAAATCCTAAGTTCGGCGACTTACAGCTGCCAGCCAGAAGCTGCCAGCTGAAGCTGCTCCTACGCCTTGCCCGCGAGTTCCGCAACAGCCTGGTCGATCTCGATGCCAGGGCCCATCGTCGACGACAGGTACATCGCCTTGATGTATTTGCCCTTTGCCGCGGAAGGCTTCGCCTTGACCACAGCACCGATGACGGTCATCGCGTTCTCAACCAGCTTCTGCGCATCGAACGAGCTCTTGCCTACGGGAACGTGAACGAGGGCAGTCTTGTCAGCACGGAACTCGACCTTACCGGCCTTGATTTCCTTCACCGCGCTTGCGACGTCCGTGGTCACGGTGCCGGTCTTCGGGTTCGGCATCAGGCCGCGTGGTCCGAGCACCTTGCCGAGACGACCGATGGAGCGCATCATGTCCGGCGTCGCGATCAGGGCGTCGAAGTCGGTCCAGGATTCCTTCTGGATCTTCTCCACCAGCTCTTCGCCGCCGACGATGTCCGCACCCGCTTCAGTCGCCAGGCGCTGGTTCTCGGCAGTCGAGATCACGGCTACCTTCTTGGTCTTACCCAGGCCATGCGGCAGGGTCACGGTCGCACGAACCATCTGGTCCGCATGGCGCGTGTCCACACCAAGACGCAGCGTGATATCGACGTTCTCGTCGAACTTCGCATACTTGATCTTCTGCAGGAGGGGTACCGCGTCGGTCAGGGCGTAGGGGCGGGGCTCAACAGCCGCGCGCGCCTTTGCCAGATTCTTCGAAATCTTACGTGCCATACCAGTTTCCTTGTCTCCCACCGCACGAACCATTGGACAAAGCGGGCTGATGGATTCTTCTAGCCCAGCGGGTATGCCTCGCGTTGACTACAGCCTCTGCGTTTCCGCTTCAGCTCCCCAACGAGGGCCCCGCCCTCTGTCCGCAGCGTTACTTCTACGCTGAACCCATCCCGAATTGCTTTTACTCAACTGCTGCGGGGAATGAGCCGTTCGGCCGTGGTGATTGACGCATCCGGCTTTTGCTTTCGGCGCTTACGCGCCTCCAATCAACTGCCGATCTGCGATGTACTTGAGGACCGGCGGTACAGGACACGCACGGAGGCTCAGGCACTCTTACGAGTATGCAACAAAACCGGCCGGGATGCAAGTGCAGCCATGCCAGCTAAAGATGCGGTCGAGCGGATCCATCCGCATCACGCTCAATCGCTTATGGCGTCGTTTTTGGCTCCGCAACCCCGGTCTATGCCTCCAGCTGCACCTTCGGCTCGTCCTGCCAGGGCCTGCGAATCCAGAACGAGACCATAAACAGCATCAGCGCTACAGCGCCCGCGGTATCCAGCCACGCGTCGCTGACCAGCCCGGTGCGGCTGGGAATATAGGTCTGGTGAAGCTCATCCAGGACAGCCACCAGCATGGTGCAGAACAGGGCCATCAGCAGGCCGAATCGCCGCCAGACCCAGATGCCGCGCATCCGCAATGGAGCCAGCCAGGTCAGCAGCCAGGCGCGCAGCCAGGTCAGGCCCATCAGGCCATACCAGATAAAGTGCCCTGACTTGCGCATGATGTGGTGCACAACTTTCCAGCGCTCGGGAGCGACCGGGCCGAAGATCCACTCGAACAGGTGGCGAAGGGGCCCGGACGTTTGCTCCGAGGAAAAGCTGTTCGTCGACTCCCGCAATATGACCAGGAGACAGATCAGAACGGGCAACCACACGCGGATGAGCCAACCGGCGGTGCCGCCAGCGCGGACACCAGTTCGCCCCCCAAAGAGCACAGGTCGCGTCATGCCGCTCCCCCGACAGTCCGAGTGTCGGCGATTTCTGGGCGACAGATATCACGCGAGCCGTCATCCAAACCAGCGTGAGGACATAACGATGAAGGTACTTGTGATTGGAGCGGCTGGTAAAACGGGCCGCCTTGTCGTCGATCGAGCGCTTGCCGCGGGGCATTCAGTGAAGGCACTCGTCCATGATACTGATGCGTTGGTCCAGCATCCGTTCGCAGAAGGCGTGCAGATCGTGCAGGGAGACGTTCATGATCCGGCAACGGTGCGCACTGCCGTGACCGCCTGCGATGCTGTCATAGATACTCTCGGCGGCAAGAAGCCATTCCTCAAGACTGACCTGGAGTCGAGTGCCGCTCGCATCGTGCTGGCTGCAATGAAAGATGCCGGTGCGAAACGTCTGGTCGCGATCTCGGTGCTCGGCGCCGGTGACAGCGGTAAGCAATCACCATTCTGGTATGAACACCTGTTTCTGCCAACCTTCCTGCATGGCGCACTGCCAGACAAGAACGCCATGGAGGCCGAGGTCAAGGCAAGCGGTGTGGAGTGGGTGCTGGTGCGTCCGCCGATTCTGACGGATGATGCAGCTACGGGTTCTATCAAGGTGATCTCAGAGCACGAGGTGGCGCACAAGATCACGCGTGGCGACCTCGCGCAGTTCCTGGTCGACCAACTCACCAGCAACACTCACGTGAGTGAAGCCGTGGTTATTGCGAACAGCTGACCAGCACCAGGACATGTTTCGCAGACAGGCAAGCTGTTAGGGTCATCTCAGCGTGGCACGCCAGTGCCGCTCAACAGGAGATGAGCGTTCCATGGTTCCTACGGTCTGCGTGCTTTCGTTTAACTCGCGGGACACGATCGAACGCACCATCGCAAGCGCACTCCAGGTCAGCCCGGAAGTGATCGTGATCGACTCCGGCAGCACCGATGGCACGGTCGAACTGGCAACGGCAGCAGGGGCGAAAGTCCTCTATCACCCGTTCGAGAACTACGGATTACAGCGGAACTGGGCCATTCGCGAAGTACCCCACAGTTACAAATGGCAGTTGCACCTTGACGCCGATGAGCGGCTCACTGAAGCGCTGATCGAGGAGATTAAGGCGTTGCCCGAGGGCAGCGATGTGGCTGGCTACACCATTCCGCGCTATCTCACCTTTATGGGCCGCCTGCTGCGACATAACCTGGCGCCGACTTACCACATGCGCCTATTCCGCGACGGCACAACCGAATGCGAAACTCGGCACTACGACCAGCACTTTATCTGCACCGGATCTATCAAGCCACTGCAGAACGAGATGATCGACGACATCCGCATGTCGCTATCGGAGTGGACACGCCGTCACAACAACTGGTCTGACGCCGAGGTGAAGGAGATCCTGAGCCGCGAGACCGCCGGTCGGCTGAACGCCCGCGCCTTCGGTAATGCTCTTGAGAAGAAGCGCTACCTTCGCGGCGTGTATGACTCGTTTCCACTGTTCGTCAGACCGATACTGCTGTTCTTCTACCGCTACATGCTGCGCGGAGGCTTTCTCGACGGCAAGGAAGGCCTGGTGTTCTGCGTGCTGCAGACACTCTGGTTTCGCTTTCTTGTAGACGCCAAGTTATACGAAGCAAGGAAGGCATCCGGAGTGCACGAGTAAGCACGGCCGCTTCGCATGGAGTGGCAGCCTGCCGATCGAACTGGCTGCTCCACATCACGCTTCTGAGATGTGGGAACCCATCCGGTCAGGCCCACGTCTCAGAAAGCGAGCTACGGGACACCGTTCGAAGCTTGCGAACTGATACCTTCGCAACAAAGAAGAGGCGCCAATTAGGCGCCTCTTCTTTAGTCCTCGGAAGTAACAATTTACGCTGCGGGATTCTCTTCTTCGCCGCCGCCCTGCTCTGCCAACTGCTTCTGCATCTCTTCCTGCTTCTTGGCCTTCGCTTCGGCGCGCTTCTGCTGCTTCTCGCCGAGCTCCTGCTCTGCGCCCAGCAGTTCGAGAACAGCCTTCTCGCCACCATCGCCCTTGCGGAAGCCGGTGTGAATGATGCGAAGGTATCCGCCCTGACGATCGCCGTAACGAGGCGCAACCGTCACAAACAGACGCGTAACGGACTCGGGCGTCATGAGAAACGCAGCGGCCTGACGACGGCTGTGAACGTCGCCACGCTTTCCGAGCGTGATCATCTTCTCAATCAGCGGGCGAACTGCCTTCGCCTTTGCGAGAGTGGTTTCGACGCGGTCCTCAATGACTACCGAGGTAACCAGGTTCCGCAGCAATGCGCGACGGTGGCTGGGGTTGCGTCCGAGTTTATTTCCTGCTTTACGATGCCGCATGGCTCTTGCCTCTTATCTAAGTTCAGGAAACTGGGCTTCGAGCCGCATCGTTCCTGTGCTACTTGCCGCTGCTGGGTATCAGCCATGCGGTACTTACTCAAACTTAGCCGGAGTAATTAGCAATCTAACTACTCCGGCTGGTGACTAGAAGTTCTCCGTCTCCGGCAGAACCAGGTCGTCCTCGTCCTCTTCTTCGTCTTCTTCATCATCGAAGTTACCGAAGGAGGCAGCCAGCGTTGCGGCCGGCAGAACCGAGGTGGGACCAGGCTGAGGATTGCCCTGATCGTCGATCTTCATGCCAAGCGAGAGACCCATCTGAGCAAGGATTTCCTTGATCTCGTTCAGGCTCTTGCGTCCGAAGTTCTTCGTCTTCAGCATCTCGGCTTCGGTCTTCTGAATCAACTCGCCGATCGTGGCGATGTTGGCATTTTTTAGGCAGTTGTAGCTGCGAACCGAGAGCTCAAGTTCCTCGACGGAGCGGTTTAGGTTATCGTTGCGCAACGCGAGGCCGTCATGACCACCGTCGCCGCCGACTTCCATCTCTTCTTCGAAGTTGATGAAGATCGTCATATGATCTTTCATCAACTTGGCCGAGAGACCCAGCGCGTCAGCCGGCAGAACCGTGCCATTCGTCCAGATCTCGATGGTCAGCTTGTCGTAGTCGGTGATCTGACCAAGACGAGCTGCCTCGACGGCATAATTTACCTTGCGAACAGGCGAGTGAACCGAGTCAACCGGGATGAAGCCGATGCCAAGATCCGGATCAAAGTTCTTGTCTGCCGAAACGTAGCCACGGCCACGCTTCAAGCGCATTTCCATGTCGAGCTTGCCACCCTCTGAGAGGGTCGCGATGTACACGTCCTTGTCGAGAATCTCGACATCGCCGTCAGCTTCAATCATGCCGCTGGTGATGACGCCCGGCTCATCCGCACGCAGGTACAGCGCTTTGGGGCCGTCGCCGTTCAGCTTGAACGGGATCTGCTTCAGGTTCAGGATGATGTCGGTCGCATCCTCGACAACGCCGGTAATGGACTGGAACTCGTGCAGCACGCCTTCGATCTTGACTGCGGTGACTGCGGCGCCTTCGATGGAACTGAGCAGCGTACGACGCAGGCTGTTGCCTACGGTCGTGCCGAAGCCGCGCTCAAATGGCTGCGCGCTGAACTTGCCATACTTATCGGTCAGGGTATCGGTGTCGACCGCAAGACGCTTGGGCTTTTGAAAACCTCTCCACAACATACGTACTCTCCTCATTCCCTGGCTCTAACTCAAACCGCGAAGCATTTTGCGGTTAGTAGAGGTCGGTTCCTTCGGTTGAGTAATGCCCGCATTGCAGGCATAACTAGCGACCATACCAACGAGTGGCCGCGTCTCGCTTCGAAGTAACTTGAGACTTGACCATTCAGTAAGTCACATTTACTTAATGAATGGCCGCTCTTATGCCTGCTGCTTACTTCGAGTAAAGTTCGACGATCAGCTGCTCGTTGACAGGCAGTTGAATCTCTTCACGCTTGGGCAGGGCGATTACCTTGCCGGTGAGCGCGGTGCGATCAATCTGCAACCATGAAGGCTGCGCCATGCCCGCCGCGAACTGCTCAGAGCTCTCGAGGATCGCCATCTTCTTCGACTTCTCGCGAATCTCAATGACATCACCGATCTTCACCTGGAACGAAGGGATGTTCACCTTGCGGCCGTTGACGGCAACGTGCCCATGACGAACGATTTGGCGAGCCTGGCGACGCGAGATCGCGTAACCAAGCCGGTAGGCAACGTTGTCAAGACGGCGCTCAAGCTGCTGGAGCAGCAATTCGCCCGTGACACCGGTCCGGTTGGAGGCCTTCTCGTAGTACGAGCGGAACTGACCCTCGAGCGTGAAGTAGATGCGCTTGGCCTTCTGCTTTTCACGCAACTGCAGGCCATAGCCCACGATCTTCTTGGCGCGTGCCTGGCCATGCTGGCCAGGAGGAAAGTTGCGCTTGTCGATGGCGCACTTATCGCTGAAGCAACGCGAACCCTTGAGAAACAACTTGACGCCATCGCGTCGGCAAAGACGGCAGACAGCTCCTGTATAACGTGCCATTACTTACACTCCGTAACTTCAGGTGACGATCGGTTTACACGCCGGCTGCGTTTCATCCCGATCCAGACTAGTTTCTAGTTTCCGGGTTGCTGGTCTGGGCTCGCGTGTGCGAAACCAGAAACCAGCAACCAGAAACTTAAATCAGACGCGGCGGCGCTTCGGAGGACGGCAGCCGTTGTGCGGAATCGGCGTAACGTCGCGAATGCTGCGAACATCGATACCCGCTGCGGCCAGTGCACGCACCGCCGACTCACGCCCCGAACCGGGGCCGGAGACGCGAACGTCGACCGAACGCAGACCGTGATCGCGAGCAGCCTGGGCCGCGTTCATCGCTGCCTGCTGCGCCGCAAACGGCGTGCCCTTACGTGATCCGCGGAAGCCGAGCGAGCCCGAGCTCTTCCAGCTGAGCGTATTGCCCTGCTGGTCCGTGATCGTCACGATGGTGTTGTTAAACGATGCCTGGATGAAGACCAGGCCGTACGGGACATTTTTCCGTTCCCGCTTCTTGAACTTCTTGCCTTTGCCGGTCTTGCCGGCGCCTGCCTGCTTGGTTGCCTTAGCCATTACTTGGTCGCCTTCTTCTTGCCGGCAACTGTGCCCTTACGTGGGCCCTTCCGTGTGCGGGCGTTCGTGTGCGTGCGCTGGCCGCGCACCGGCAGGCTGCGGCGATGGCGCAGGCCGCGGTAGCTCTGGATTTCGATCAGGCGCTTGATGTTCAGACCGACTTCCTTGCGGAGATCGCCCTCAATGCCGCCTTCCTGCTCGATGACGCTACGAATCTGGTTCAGCTCGTCTTCGTCCAGCGTGCTGATCTTACGGAGCGGATCAATGCCCGCCTTCGTAAGAATGCGCAGCGCGCGGGTCTCGCCGATGCCAAAGATATAGGTGAGGCCGATACGTGCCTGCTTGTTATTGGGCACATCGACACCAGCAATACGTGCCATAGTGTGTCTTCCTTTACTTCTTGCTCACGGCGCTGTCGCCAATGAGCGGTTAGGCGGAGATCCCGGGGTTCATCGCAAGCCTGACTTCGGCTAACTCGCCCTAGAAGACCATTGGGTTCCGCATGTGGTTACAACTCAAACAAGCAGCCGGGATTAACCCTGGCGCTGCTTGTGCTTCGCGACTTCGCAGATCACACGAACTACACCCTTACGGTGCACGATCTGGCACTTGTCGCAAATCCGCTTGACGCTTGCCCTTACCTTCATTTGCTACCTCTTACCCTGGCCAACAGCTTACTTATAGCGATACACAATACGACCGCGGTTCAGGTCGTACGGACTTAGTTCAATTGCGACCCGATCTCCCGGCAGAATTCGGATGAAGTTCTTGCGCATGCGGCCGGAGACGTGAGCCAGCACCTGGTGCTTGTTCTCTAACTCCACCTTGAACATGGCATTCGGCAGGGTTTCTACAACCACTGCCATAACTTCAATCGCGTCTTCCTTCGGCAAACCGTCTCCTTGTAACTTCTACTGCCACTACTTACCGCACGTACAAATCCTGTTACCGCGTCAGAACCAGCGGGCCATCTTTGGTCACTGCAACCGTATGCTCGAAGTGGGCGCTCATGCTGCCATCCACCGTCACCGCGGTCCAGCCGTCCTTCAGAACCTTCACATCTGCCGAGCCGGCGTTGATCATTGGCTCGATGGCCAGCACCATACCGGCCTTCAGCTTGGTCCCCTTGCCGCGTCGGCCGAAGTTCGGCACCTGCGGGTCTTCGTGCATGCTCTTGCCGATGCCGTGCCCTACGAAATCGCGGACCACGCCGTAACCCTCAGCCTCGCACATCTCCTGCACGGTAGCGCCGATATCTCCCACGGTACCGCCGACCTTTACTTCACCGATCGCCCGCTCCAGCGAGGCTTTCGTTACGTCCAGCAATTTGCGTGTCTCCGGGCTGAGACGACCCACGGGGTATGTTTCCGCCGCGTCCGAGTAGTACCCGTCCAGAATCACGCCGCAGTCGACCGACACAATGTCCCCTTCCTGCAGAACCTTCTTCGCCGAGGGAATGCCGTGAATCACCTCGTTGTTCACCGATGTGCACAGGCACGCCGGGTAGTCGTTGTACCCCTTGAACGCAGCCTTCGCGCCAAGTTCCTTTATTTTTGCCTCCGCGACTCGCTCCAGATCCATGGTGGTGGCGCCCGGCTTCACGGCCTCGCCCACTGCCTTGTGTACCTGCCGCAGGATCACGCCACTGGCGCGCATCTTTTCAATCTCCTGCGCTGTTTTGATCGCGATCGCCATCGGTCCCGCTTACATGCCCTCGCGCCGCAAACGCTTCAGCGCCGCGACGATGCTCTCCGTCACTGTTTCGACGGTCTGCTCACCATCTACAACCTCAAACCTGCCGAGGCCACGGTAGTGCTCGATCACCGGCGCGGTAAGTTCCGCGAACGCTTTCATACGCTCGGAGAACACCTCTTCCGTGTCGTCTGGCCGCTGCACCAGCGGCTCGCCATCCACATCACACACGCCGGGGCTTGCTGGCGGATTGGTGTAGATGTTGTAGATCCGTTTTGATACCGGACCGGTGCGCCGCCCCGTGATGCGACGCAACAACTCATCATACCGAACTTCTATCGACACTGCAATTACAGGCAGCTTGGCGCCCTTCGATGACCCACCATCCGCTTGCGGAAATCCCTCATCTGCTAGCTGCTCGTCCAGCCATTTTGCCTGGCCGAGCGTCCGAGGGTAGCCGTCCAGGATGAAGCCATGCGCCGCATCCGGCTGCGCCAGCCGCCCTGCCACCATACGGTTGACCAGGTCATCTGGAACCAGGATCCCGTTAGCGACCGTCTCCTGAAACTCACGGCCAACGGTCGTCCCCTGACGGATGTTCTCGCGGATCAGGTCGCCGGTTGACACCTGCGGTATACCCCAGCGCTCCATGAGGATTTGCGCCTGTGTTCCCTTCCCGACGCCAGGCGCGCCCAACAGGAGGATCGGCCCGGGTACGAACACAGGGTCAGAGTTATGACTTTCATCTGCCACGTTCCGCTACCAGCTCCGCCGGCCGCGCGTGCGTCCGCTCTTAGGAGTGAAGCCGTCGTAGTGGCGCATGATCAGCTGCGACTCGACCTGCTGCACCGTATCCATCGCAACGCCAACTACAATCAGCAGCGACGTGCCGCCGAAGTAGAAGTTCACGCCAAGACCATTCGTGATCCAGCTTGGTAGGCGATCGAACACCGACCCAATCAGCCACAGGTGATTCAGGTGGATACCGGAGATCAGCATCTGCGGGATCAGCTGGATGACGATCAGGTAGATCGCTCCGACGAGCGTGATGCGCGTCAGAATGTCGTTGATGAAGTCGCTGGTGCGACGACCCGGGCGGATGCCTGGGATGAAGCCGCCATACTTTCGCAGGTTGTCTGCAATGTCGTCCGGACGGAACACGATGGAGATATAGAAGTACGCGAAGAAGATGATCGCGGCCATGCTCAGCAGCTGGTACCAGGGCTCGCCCGGCTTTAGCCCGTCCGCAATGGTGCGGAAAAATGTGTGACCTTGCACAAACTGCGTGTTAGCAAACAGCAGCGGAGCCGAAAGGATCGAGCTCGCAAAGATGACCGGCATGACGCCGCCGGAGTTCACCTTGAGCGGCAGGTGGGTCGATTGCCCACCCATCATCTTGCGGCCAACAATGCGCTTCGCATACTGCACCGGGATCCGTCGCTCAGAGCGTTCGACGAAGACGATGAAGTAGACCACGGCGACCATGGCTGCAATGAGAATCGCAATAGCCAGGGGAGTGAAACCACCCCAGGCTCCATCGCGTGCCTTCTCGTAGAGATCGTTGATGCCGTTCGGCAGACCGGCCACGATACCGGTGAAGATCAGCAGCGACATGCCGTTGCCGATGCCGCGCTCCGTAATCTGCTCACCCAGCCACATAATGAAGGCCGTACCAGTGGTCAGCGTCAGCACGCAGAGCGCGATGAACTTGCCCGATCCCATGGTGACCATTGGCGCGCCGGTGGCAGACTTGGTCAGCGTCAGCGCGATCGCGAACGACTGCACGATGGCGAGCAGCACCGTTACATAACGGGTCCACTGTGTGATCTTGCGGCGGCCCACTTCGCCTTCCTTCTGCAGCTTCGCGAGAGGTTCATAGATAACCGTCAGCAGCTGGAAGATGATCGACGCCGTAATGTACGGCATGATGCCCAGTGCGAAGATCGTCAGGCGGCGCAGCGATCCGCCCGTGAACAGATCAACGAGTCCCAGGGACGATCCGGCGTTCTGGGCGAAGTACTGCGCCAGCAGCTCGGCGTTGATACCTGGCGTGGGAATGTGGCCGCCCAATCGATACACGGCAAGCAGGCCCAGCGTGAACAGCACACGCGTGCGCAGCTCGGGAATGCGGAAGATGTTGGCAATCTTGTCGAACATCGGGAGGTGGTATCCAGTCAGGCCATGCGGCCCTTGCTACGAACTGCTGCGGGTGGCATAGAGGAGAAGGCCGAGCCCAGCGGCCCGACCCCTCCAATTGAACTCGTGTGACTTGATTCTACGCTGCGGGAGCTTCCGCCAGCGCGCCACCGAGCAGGATGGCCTTGCCGCCAACCTTTTCGATCTTTTCCTGCGCCGTCTTGGAAAACTTGTGCGCGTACACCGTAACGGCGGTGTTGATTTCGCCGTTTGCCAGCACCTTGATCAAGCCGTTCTTCTTCTTCAGCAAGCCGTACTGCTTCAACTTGTCCAGGGTCAGTTCCGTCTCGTTCTTCGTCGCGGCGAAGAGCTCGATCGTATCCAGGCTCAAAACCTGATATTCCTGGCGGAAGATGTTGGTGAAGCCACGCTTGGGCAGGCGACGGTGCAGCGGCATCTGGCCACCTTCGAAGCCACGCATCATGCGCGAACCAGACCGCGAACGCTGACCGTCATGGCCGCGCGTTGAGGTCTTACCCATGCCCGAGCCCATGCCGCGGCCCACACGCTTCTTGTTGCTGTTCGCTCCCTTGGGCGCGCCAAGGTTTGAAAGATTGAGTGCCATAGTACTTTCCTCGCTAACGCCGGGCTGTAGCCCGACTCGCATTTGCCGGGGAGTTATCCGCGGCTACTAACTTATGTTTCAGTCAGCATCGTTAGTGCCATGTATCCATGGCGTCGCCGACTACTCAATTACGCGGACAAGGTGCGGGATGACCGCAACCATGCCACGAATAGACGGTGTGTCTTCGCGCTCGACAATCTGGTTGAGCCGCGTGAATCCAAGGCCCTTTACAACCAGTTTGTGTTTCACCGGCGTTGCAATCTTCGAACGGTAGTACTGGATCTTGATCTTGCCCGTTGCTTCTGCCATTGTCTTATCCTCAGTGAGCTGCTGCCCACATATGAATCTGTCATCCTGAGCGAAGCGAAGGATCCCGAGGGACTCAAACACCCGCCGATGCAGCTCACGCCTTCCGGCACAAACCGCTCTTAGAGTTCCGAAATGTCCTTGCCACGCAATGCCGCAACCTGTGCCTTGTCGCGAAGCTGTGCCAGCGCATCGAACGTCGCCTTGATCACGTTGTGTGGGTTCGCCGTGCCGAGCGACTTCGTCAGCACATTCTGCACGCCGGCCGAGGTCATCACCGCGCGCACTGCGCCGCCGGCGATCACGCCCGTACCTTCAGGAGCCGGCTTCAGCAGTACCTGTCCCGACCCATAACGGCCCAACACCTGGTGAGGGATCGTGGTCTCGGTCAGGTTGACGCGGTGCAGGTTCTTCTTTGCAGACTCGATGCCCTTGCGGATTGCCTGGGGCACTTCCTTCGCCTTGCCGCTGCCGTAGCCGACAATGCCCTGGTCAGCATCGCCAATAACAACGAGCGCCGCGAACGACATGTTCTTGCCACCCTTGACGACCTTGGTCACGCGATTGATCGCGACGACCTGGTCCTTAAGGTTTAACTTGTTTGCATCAATTTTCTTGCGAATCGCCATGTAATCCCTCTGGGCCTTGGCCCGTACCTCAACCTAAATTAGAACTCGAGTCCACCTTCACGTGCGGCATCGGCAAGCGCCTTGATGCGGCCGTGATACAGGTAGCCACCGCGATCGAACACAACGCGCGTGACGCCCTTGTCCTTGGCGCGCTCGGCGATCAACTTACCGACTTCAGCCGCAGCCGAAATGTTGCCGCCAGACTTCTTCTCATCGCCCTTCTTGACGATGGTGGAGGCGGAAGCGAGCGTCGTCGCGGAAGCGTCGTCGATGACCTGCGCGTAGATGTGGTTGAGTGAGCGGAACACGTTGAGGCGCGGACGCTCTGCGGTGCCGGCCACCTTGGCGCGGACACGCGCATGCACCCGCTTGCGGATTACATTGCGCTTGGTTGCTGTGATCATTTCCTTATCCTTCCCTATCGGCGCAACCACCCTGTGGCTGCGTTCGGTTCGGTGGGCGACGGCATCTTGTCCGCCGCCTCAGTAGTTTTGTTACTGACCTCACCGAGTCAGCAACTTTGGAGTTTGGCCGGCTCGCACGAAGCGAGCCGGCCCATACCTTGCCATGCGGTAGTCTCACGCACAGAGTGCGTCGAGAACCGCACGAAGTACTACTTCGAGCCGGTCTTTCCGACCTTCTTCTTCAGCTTCTCGTCCGAGTAGCGAACGCCCTTGTTCTTGTACGGATCAGGCTTACGCAGCGAACGCATGTCAGCGGCCACCTGGCCTACCTTCTGGCGATCAATACCGTCGATCGTCAGGTGCGTCTGCTTCGGATCGATCGTGACAGCGATGCCGGTCGGCAGCGGGAACTCAATCGGGTGGGAGTAGCCGAGGGTAAACACGACCATGTCCTTGCCCTTCAGCTCGGCACGGTAACCGATGCCGACGATGTCGAGATCCTTCTTCCAGCCGTTGGTTACACCCTCAACCGCGTTGAAGACCAGCGCGCGCGCCAGGCCGTGTACAGCCTTCTGCGAATCGTTGTCGCGAACCGCATGCAGGAAACCATCCTTCTGCTCCAGGCGGATGCCCGTCGGCAGAAGTGCGGTCGTGGTGCCCTTGGGCCCGGTAACTTCCACGATGTTGCCGTTCACCGTGTATTTCACGGTGGAGGCCATCGGAATCGGCTTTAAACCAATACGTGACATGAGGTACTTATCCTTGCGGCTTGCGAGTCCCGATACTCAACTGTCGGCTGAGACCGTTCCACTGCAGCCAGTGCGACTTACATCACACCTACAACAAACTCAATTCAGAGAACTTCATGAGTCATAACCCAGATCGCCCGCAGCGATATCTGGCCGATACGCTCCGCGCTGGTAGCCTCACGTCGCGAAGAGCAACGTCGAGAACCGCACGAAGCGCTTACCAGACGTGGGCCAGGACTTCCCCGCCGACGTTCTCACGGCGAGCGGTACGACCCGTCATCACGCCCTTCGGGGTGGTCAGAATCGAGATGCCGAGACCACCCTGCACGCGACGAATCTCGTCACGGCCGATGTACACACGCGAACCTGGCTTGGAGATGCGCTTCAGGTCGAGAATGGCGCACTCGCCCTCCGCGCCGTACTTCAAATACACACGAAGAATGCGGCGGCCTTCTTCCTCGGTCGCTTTGTAGTTCGAGATGTAGCCCTCTTCCTTCAGGATGCGAGCGATCTCGATCTTCAGGTTTGAGGCGGGCACGTCCATCTTCTGGTGACGGGCACGGATCGCGTTACGAACGCGGGTCAGGAAGTCTGCTACGGGATCGGTCAGGTTCATGATTACTTCTCTCTACCTTCCGTTCCCTGCGGGCTGGAGAGCCGGCAGAACTGACGAAGGATTTGGCATGCATGCAGCGGATGCGCTTCGCAATCCCCGGCACTTAGTTAAGCTCTAACCGGATCGCCCAAAGCGAACCGGCCTAAACATTGCAACCCGGTAGTCTCACGTCGCGAAGAGCGACGTCGAGAACGGCACGAAGTGCCTACCAGGAGGACTTGACGACGCCTGGGATCTCGCCCTTGAGCGCCAGGCTGCGGAAGCATAGGCGGCAGATGCCGAACTTGCGGAGGAATGCGCGGGGACGACCGCAGAGCTGGCAACGGTTGTGCTGGCGGCTCTTGAACTTCGGCTTCTTCGCGTCCTTGACTGCTTTTGCTGTAGTGGACATGCTCTTCCTTTACTCGATCTTTTAGGGCTATGCGCGGAACGGCATGCCGAAATGCTTGAGGAGAACGCGCGCGGAGTTGTCGTCCTTCGCCGTCGTCACGATGGTCACGTTCATGCCCTTGAGCTTCTCCACCTTGGAGTAGTCGATCTCAGGGAAGATGAGCTGATCGCGCAGGCCCAGCGTGTAGTTGCCGCGCCCGTCGAAGCTCTTGCTGGACACGCCCTTGAAGTCGCGCACGCGCGGCAGGGCCACGCTGATCAGGCGATCGAGGAACTCGAACATCGACTCGCCGCGCAGGGTCACCATGGCACCGATCGACTGGCCTTCGCGCACCTTGAACTGCGCGATGGACTTCTTGGCCTTGGTCAGCACGGGCTTCTGCCCGGTGATCTGCGCCAGGTCGCTCACCAGCGGATCCAGGATCTTGTTATTCTGCGTCGCCTCGCCGAGGCCCATGTTGATGACGACTTTCTCGATCCGGGGAACGGCCATCGTGTTCTTGAGGCCAAGCTCCTTCTGAATCGCTGCCTTCAACTCGTTCGTGTACTTCTCGCGTAAACGTGCCACGTTACTTCTCTTTCTCTCACGGTTCCGGGGTGGACTCGAAGTCCGTTTACCGTTTCGTAAGGTGTTCCATTTGAACTGCCGTTGTTCGTTGCTCGTCTTCGCTGAAACACATCCCGGATAGCCGGGAAGGTCTTCCATCGGACAACGTGAAAACGGACAACGAGCGAGCGCGAATCGCTCGACTACTTGACCTTCGGGTAAGCCAGCGTCTCGCCTGTCGTCTTGGCAAAGCGCTCTTTCTTGCCATCGACGATGCGAACGCCCACGCGTGTCGGCTTGCCGTTGCCATCAACCAGCGCCACATTCGAGATGTGAACCGGCGATTCCTGCTCGGCGATGCCGCCCTTGATGTTGCGCTGCGGGTTCGGCTTCACGTGCTTCTTGATGATGCCGACGCCCTGCACCAGGATCCGGTTCTTGTCTGCAATCACCCGCAGTACGCGACCTGTCTTGCCCTTGTGCTTACCCGCGATCACGAAAACCGTGTCGTTCCGAAGAATGCTCATGCCGTGCTCCCTGTCCCCTCACCGTGGTCCCGGTGAAAAGGCCTCTGCGCATACCTCCGCAGGTCGAGGTTGAAACATTGGACCAAACTTGTCTACTTTACTCGAATCTTTGCTCCAGCGCAAGCAACTTCTGATCGTGAGGTGGCTTACACCGTAAGCGTCATGCTTGAGGGGAAGAGTGGAAACTACAAACGCAACGAAGACAGTCTGGCCCTTGCTGCCAAGCGCGGCTGCCGTTGTCAAACTGGCATAGGATCCCAGAGAAGGTCTTGGCACCTTAGGTCTTGAGGAGCGATGTGAACTTAAGCCCCAGTGTTCAGAAACTCGCCTTTGCCGCCTGCTTGCTGGGCATGTCTTCCGCAGGAGCGCAGACCACCACTCCCCCGCCAACCTTTGAATCTGCTTCGATTCGACCTGCGTCGCCAGACGCTCCGACGACCGGTCTCGGCTTCATGATCTCGCTCGGCAGGCACTCGCCGCCGCGCGGCCTGCTCACGATGACTGGCCCGCTCGCACCGTTCATCATGTTCGCGTACGGTGTCGACGACGAAGTGGAGGCGCGTGCCATGCGGGCGCGTCTGCCGGAGTGGGCGCAGCGGCAGAAATTCACGATCGTTGCACGGCCGCCGCAGGACACTCCAACGGAGGAGCAGCTGCGGCTGATGCTGCGCAGCCTGCTGGAGGACCGCTTCGCCCTGCAGGCGCATCGCGAGACCCACATCGGCCCAGCCAACACGCTGGTAGTGGCCAAGACCGGCGTGACCGGACCAGGCCTGAAGCCGCACGATGCTGCCAAGGTATGCCTCGCCCGCGAATCCACCGGAAAGCCTGCAACTGCTGAAGCCGGTAGTCCGGCTCCCGTTTATTGCGGCTTGGATCTCCACCAAACTGCAGACGGCATGTTCCACGTCAGCATGATCGATGTCACTCTGCCGGACGCATGCACCCTGCTCGGCGGACTCGGCGGCGTTTTGGGTGGCCGCAGCTTGCAGCGCACGGTCGATGGCACCGGCCTGCCCGGACGGTGGGACATCATGCTGGACTTCCTGCCGCAACGAGACGGTCCTCCCGGTGATCCCTCCGCCAGCGACATTGGTGGTCCAAGCTTTAGTGCGGCCCTGGAGAAGCAACTCGGGCTCCGGTTGAAGAAGGGTATGGGCCAGGTGGAAGACTTGATTGTCGACCGCGTCAGCCCGCCGACGCCCGATTAGCAACCTGCCGAGCTAGCCCTGCCGCTCGCATTGGGTGATTACAACTGTTGTGGTCTCGATCGGAGCACAGATACCTGTTTACGTTGCTCGCAGCGCAGCAGGATTCCAATTGCGCAGGACAATACAGCCGTCCTGCTTCGTCGAAATGACAGCTATTGGGAGCAGTCTGTTTGCACGCCCCCATCGCACAAAGCAAAGCGGAGGACGCATTCGCGTCCCCCGCTTGGTAATGCTTGTGGCTGACCTAGATAACTTCCGGAGCCAGCGAAACGATCTTCAGAAATTTCTTATCGCGCAGTTCGCGGGCCACGGGTCCGAAGACGCGCGTGCCCACCGGCTCGCCAGCATCGTTGATCACGACAGCTGCATTCTGGTCGAAGCGGATGTAGGTTCCGTCACGGCGGCGTGCTTCCTTGCGCAGGCGCACTATCACGGCCTTGACGACCTTGCCCTTCTTGACGGTGCCATCGGGCGATGCTTCCTTGACGGCGGCGGTGACGACGTCACCCAGGCCGGCCTTCTTGCCGAGGCCGCCACCAAGCGGCAGGATCACCTGCAAGCGGCGCGCGCCCGAGTTATCGGCCACGTCCAGGATGGAGCGCATTTGTACGGACATTGTGTTCTCTCCTGACCCCACTTGAGGGCCGGGGGCTATCTGCCCCAGTCAAAGTCGTTGGTCGCAACCGCTGAGCGGACCGGCATGCTACGTCCATGCCGTTCGTCGAGCTGAGTCGCGTCGAAACGCAGCCTGAACTACTTGGCTGCGGGTGCCGCTTCGCTCATCGACAACGACGAGCGGCGGACGATCTCTTCCAGGGTCCAGCGCTTCAGCTTGCTGAGCGGACGGCTCTCGCGGATGCGGACCTGGTCGCCCACGCGTGCGGAGTTCTGCTCGTCGTGTGCGTAAAACTTCTTGTTCGACTTGACGACGCGCTTGTACTTCGGGTGCGCCTTGCGCATCTCCACCGAAACGACGATCGTCTTGTCCATCTTGGTCGAGGTCACCAGGCCGATCTTCTCGGTGCGGTGTCCTGTCTTTTCCGCCGGTGCGGTGGGTGTTGCCGTTGCAGTGATGTCAGCCATGGTTATGCCTTCTTCGCTTTCCGCGTCTTCTTTGCCGGCTCGTCCGTCGCCGTGGGCGCCGTTGCGTGGCCAAGCTCGCGCTGACGCGCGACCGTCTTAATGCGAGCGATGTCTTTCTTCAGCTCGCGCAGTTTCTTCAAGCCTTCGGTGTTGCCGAGGCTCTTCTGAAAGCGAATGCGGAAGAGCTGCTCGCCCGTCTGGGCTTCCTGCGTCTTCAGCTCGCTCCCGTTCATCTCGTGGATCTTGCTCAGTTCCATTGTTCTTCTCTCAGGTGGCGGCGCCCTACAGCAGCCGCGCAAACGTTACGCTGCCGCGGCAGCCTTCGGATCAACAATCTTTGCGCCGGGACGCTGGACGAACACCGTGCGCAGCGGCAGCTTGTTGCTGGCCAGGCGCATGGCTTCCTTCGCAATTTCCACGGTGACGCCCTCCATCTCGAACAGCAGCTTGCCCGGACGAACCACGGCAACCCAGTGATCGAGCGCACCCTTACCAGATCCCATTCGGACTTCGGCTGGCTTCTTGGTGATAGGCTTGTCCGGGAAGATCCGCAGCCATACCTTGCCGCCGCGCTTGATGTAACGCGTCATGGCGATACGGCTGGCTTCGATCTGGCGGTCGGTGATGTAACCGCACTCCACAACCTTCAGGCCGTAGTCTCCAAATGCAAGCTCTGAGCCGCGCCATGCCTTGCCGCGCATCTTGCCCTTTTGCTGCTTGCGATACTTCACCTTCTTGGGCATCAACATAACTGCTATCTCCGGCTGCGGCCTTGGCTGATGTTAGTCAGCCAGTCTCCGCGCGCTTTCTCTTCTTAACGTTGCCGGCCCGGCTTCGCCGGACCAGGGATTGAACTTGAGAACGGCTTAGAATGCACCCGTGCTGGTAACCACATCACGACGCTTCTTCTGCTCGTAGATGTCACCACGGTAGACCCAGGTCTTGACGCCGATGATGCCGTACGTCGTGTGTGCCTCGGCGAAGCCGTAGTCGATGTCGGCGCGCAGCGTGTGCAGCGGCAGACGACCTTGCAGGTACCACTCGGAACGGGCGATTTCGTTGCCGTTCAGGCGGCCCGAAACGCGAACCTTGATGCCCTTGCAGCCGAAACGCAGCGCCGAATCGACGCTCTTACGCATCGCACGGCGGAACGAAACACGCTTCTCAAGCTGCAGAGCGATGTTCTCTGCGACCAGTTGCGCATCCAGTTCCGGCTTGTTCACCTCGAGAATGTCGATGAACACCTCGCGGCTGGTGCGCTTCTGAATGTCGGCCTTCAGCTTGTCGATCTCTGCGCCCTTGCGGCCGATGATGATGCCCGGACGAGCGGTGCGGATGATCAGGCGCAGCTTGTTGCCCGGGCGCTCGATTTCAACGGACGAGACGCCGGCTGCCTTCAGCTTTTCGCGCAGTTCGATCTTGAGCTTCACGTCTTCGACGAGGAGCTTGTCATAGCCGCGCTCTACGAACCAGCGCGACTTCCACGGCTTGTTAATGCCGAGGCGGAACCCATACGGATGGACCTTCTGACCCATAACTTATCCCTTCACTTCGCGTCCGCAGACTCGCTGCGAACTTACTCAGTACTTACTCGCTCAGACTAAGTGAAACTCAGCTCAGCGATGCCGGGCCGGCGGACCGCCCGGCCATGAACTTACGCGGAAACCTTTGCTGCCTTCTTGCTCGCCGCCTTCTTCGCGGGAGCCTTCGCAGCCTTCTTCTTGCCGCCTGCCGCCGCGCTGGTGCTGTCGGCTGCCGATGAGTCGGCGGAAGCATAGGGCTTCTCGTACACGGTGACGATGATGTGCGCAAGGCGACGCTGGTAACGGAACGCGCGACCCATGGGGGCAGGGCGAATCCGCTTCATGCGTGGGCCTTCGTTCGCAATCGCCTGCTTGACTACGAGACGATCGACGTCCAAATCAAAACCCTGCTCCTGGCTGAGGTAGCTGGCGTTCTGCACTGCCGAACGCAGCGCCTTCTCAACCACCGGCGCAATGCGCTTGCGGGTGAACATCAGCGTGTTCAGCGCGTTCTCAACAGTGAGGCCCTTGATGGTATCCAGCACCAGCTTCGCCTTCTGCGGGCTGGTTCGCTGGAAGCGCGCTTCCGCGCGAAACTCCCGTATTGCACTCTTCTCGGCTGTCTTCGCCATAATTGTTTCTTCCTAACTCGTCGCTTACGTGCTCACTCAACCGCCCGTACGGGCCAAGTCAAGTTACTTACCTTTTGCGGTTTCAGCCTTCGCCGCGTGACCCTTGAAGGTACGCGTTGCAGAGAACTCACCCAGCTTATGCCCGACCATGTTTTCCGTAACATAGACCGGGATAAATTTCCGGCCGTTATGTACGGCGATCGTGTGCCCGACAAACTCCGGGAAGATCGTCGACCGCCGTGACCAGGTCTTTACGACTTCCTTCTTGTTCGCCTCGTTCAGCACCGAGACCTTGGTCATCAGGTGCGCGTCGATAAACGGGCCCTTCTTCGTAGAACGTGCCATGTTTCCCTCTCGCTCCCTGAAATTACTTCGTACGGCGGTTCACGATGAAGACATCGGTCCGCTTGTTGTTACGGGTCTTGAATCCGCGTGTCGGCTGGCCCCACGGCGTCACCGGGTGACGGCCGCCAGAGGTCTTACCCTCGCCACCACCGTGCGGGTGATCGACGGGGTTCATGGAGACACCGCGGTTCGCCGGGCGAATACCACGCCAGCGGCTTGCGCCGGCCTTGCCGAGCGAAATGTTCTCGTGGTCCGTGTTGCCGACTTGGCCGATGGTCGCCATGCAATCCACCAGCACGCGGCGGGTCTCGCCGGAGGGCAGCTTCAGCAGGGCGTACTCGCCTTCCTTGGCAACCAACTGCGCGGACGAGCCGGCGGAGCGCACCATCTGCGCACCCTTGCCGGGCCGCAGTTCAACAGCGTGGACCGTGGTACCCGCAGGAATGTTCTTGAGCGGCAGCGCGTTGCCCACAAGGATGTCGGCCTCGGGACCGCTCATCACCTGCATGCCGACCTTCAGGCCGACAGGCTGGATGATGTAACGCTTCTCGCCGTCCTTGTAGCTGACCAGAGCGATGCGCGATGAGCGGTTTGGGTCGTATTCAATCGTGGCGACAGTGCCGGGAATGCCGTATTTGTCGCGCTTGAAGTCGATAAGACGCAGCTTCTGCTTATGGCCGCCGCCATGGTGGCGCATGGTCATCTTACCGGTCGAGTTACGTCCGCCGGTACGAGGCTTTGTGGTGAGCAGCGGCTTGTGGGGCTCGCTGGTCGTAATGTCCGAGTTCACCAGCTTCGATTGGAAGCGCAGCGTCGGTGTAATGGGTCGGAATGTCTTGATCGGCATTTCTATTTCCCTTGCCTTTCCGCATAGCTAGTCAGGCGCGCGGATCTAACGTACATGCACATCAGTAGTTCACTTGCTGCGCGAGGTTCGCTGACTTGCTGTCTCGCTCACTACTAAATTGCTACTTACAGGCTGTTGACGTACTCAGGCATCTTCTCGCCCGGCTGGAGACGAACATACGCCTTCTTCCAGTCCGGCTTGTAGCCTGTGAACTTACCACGGCGGCGTTCCTTGCCAAGGAAGTTAGCGGTGCGAACACCGGCAACCTTTACCTTGAACAGGTTCTCCACGGCCTGCTTGACTTCGGTCTTCGTCGCATCGCATGCCACTTCGAACACGAGCGTGCCTTCTGATTCCTTGGCAACCATGCCCTTTTCGGTGATCAGCGGGCGGCGGATGGTGGTGTAAAGGGTAGCCATTACGCAACCTCCTTATTGGTGTCGAGCTTTGCCGCAAGCTTGCGGCGCGACACGTTCTTCTTCAGAACTTCCTGCAGGGCCGAAATGGCATCCACGGAGAAGATCGCATGCTCGTAACGCAGCAGGTCGTAGGCGTGAACCTCAGAGCTGAGCACCAACTCAACACCGTCCAGATTGCGCGAACCCAGGAACAGGTTGTCCGTCAGCTTCTGGCCCGTCTCGACCAGCAGCGCAGTCTTCTTAGCATCCAGGGTGTTGAGCATTTGCCGATACAGCTTGGTCTTCGGCTCGGCGACTTCCAGCGTCGAGACGACGGTCAGCTTGCCGTCCTGCAGCTTACTTGCAAGCGCAGAACTCAGCGCGCCAAGCAGCTTCTTCTTGGGGAACTGGTACTCGTACGAGCGGGGCTGGGGTCCGTGGACCGTTCCGCCGTGGCGCCAGATTGGCGAACGAACCGAGCCCACGCGGGCGCGGCCGGTACCCTTCTGCTTCCACAGCTTCTTGCCCGAACCGGACACAAGCTTTTTGTTCTTGGTGGCGGCGGTTCCCTGGCGCAGGGCAGAGCGGTAGTGCTTTACCGCCTCCCACAACAGGGCCTCATTCACTTCGACGCCGAACACCTCGTCTGCAAGCTCAAGCTCGCTGACCTTGTTCCCGCCGAGATCGACAACGTTAATCTTTGCCATCTTGCATCCTTTGGCTGCCGTTCTATTGCGGCGGCCCTGATTCTGATATGTCATCCCGCAGTCGACTTACTCAAACTGACTAAGTCCGCAGACAATGCAGATTACTGCTGACTTACTTACTTCTTCTTGCTGGGTGCAGCCTTCTTCGAAGCCTTCAACGGATCAAGCGTGCCCGCACCGGCAAAGCCACGACGCTCACGCGGCGGATTCTTTGCTTTGGAGATCAGGATCGTGCCCTGGCGCGGTCCGGGAACAGCACCCTCGACGAGCAGCAGCCCGTCTTCCAGGTCGATACCGCGAATGCGCAGGTTGCGCACGGTGATCTGCGCGTCGCCAAAGTGGCCCGGCATACGCTGGCCCGGGAACACGCGCGACGGGAACGAAGAGGCACCGATCGAACCCTGAATCTGGAACATGTGACCGTGCGACTTGGGGCCGCCCGCAAAACCATGCCGACGAACAACGCCCGCGAAACCGCGGCCCTTGCTCTTGCCGATGATGTCGACGAACTTTTCGCCGTCGAAGATGTCAACCAGAACGCGGTCGCCCGCCTTCACCTGGTCTCCGCCCTCGGTGTTGCTGCCGCTGGCCGACTCGATGCCCACTTCGCGGATCTCGCGAACCGGAGGAGCATCGCTCTTAGCGAGGTGACCTGCCTGCGGCTTGGTCAGCTTGGACGCCTTCACAAACTCAACCAGGCCGATCTGGGCGGCGTCGTAGCCGTCCTTCTGCATGGTCTTGAGCTGGGTGATAACGCAGGGGCCGACCTTGATAACTGTGACCGGGTGGACCGCGCCGGTGTCGTCAAACACCTGGGTCATGCCGATCTTTTTGCCCAACATACCTGTTACTGCCATGGTGCTTCTCCTCATCATGCCGCGCGCATCTTTCCGCGGAGGGCACTGCCGGGTTTACCCGAATCTTGTTTGCTTGGCGCTCTCGCGCCGGCTGCTAGGCAGACCGCCTGGAACTACTTGGTGACGGTCTTGATCTCGACGTCCACACCGGCCGGCAGATCGAGCTTCATGAGCGCGTCTACGGTCTGCTGGGTGGGTTCGAGAATGTCGATCAAACGCTTGTGCGTACGGATTTCGAACGCCTCACGCGACTTCTTGTCGACGTGGGGGGAACGCAGCACGCAGTACTTGTTCTTCATCGTGGGAAGGGGAATGGGCCCCGCTACCTGGGCGCCCGTGCGCTTTGCCGTCTCAACGATCTCGCCGGTGGACTGGTCGAGGACACGGTAGTCATACGCCTTCAGGCGGATGCGAATTCTCTGCTGTGCAGCCATTGTTCTACTCTCTATCTACGCAAAGATCTGATCGGTGCGTTAGGCCTTTAGGCCAACCTTACGAATATACCGGGAATGACGCGTCAACGCAACAAACATCTTGAAGAATCGCATGAGGGACAAGTGCCTGAGGACGGCTTAAAGAACGCCGCAGAGAAACGGCAAGTCTTGCTTCTCAAGTGTCTGTCTATTGCCGCGGGCGCGGCGATGCTCGCGTACTTGATTCTGAGTTCGTTTGACACAACGACCGAGCTGATTCCAGATCACGAAAGTATCTCGGACGCATGTCTCATTCTAGGCGGGTTAGGAGCCGCAGTCGCTGCCGCTATAGCTTTGGCGCAGTGGAAGAAGCTGGCAATCGCGCGCAGCGCATTGTGTGGCCGCCGGCGTTCGCTCTTCTGGGCTTTTTGACCTTGTTCATGGTCAGTAGCGAGGCAGCAAATTTGGTTGAGAATCGAATCGACTTTCCACCTGCACAGACAAAGACCTTCGACGGATATCTCTTAATCTCCCGCGCCTATTGGACACACGGGAAGGGCCAGAGCTGGAACATCCAGACAATGCCGATCTGGTCGGATATGGGAATCACCCAAGCCGATTACAACTTCATGCTGGCACACCGTCCTGTAGGCCAGCAGACAGCTGACCGGGACGAGATCACCAGCAGGGGATACTTCTGCGCTCACGTAGCGATGCAGCGGACGGACAAAGCCCTCCGCGTTCTGCACGCGGGCGGCAGTAAGTTGCCGCAGGGTACGGTCGTCATTTGCCCCGCGACGGAACACGGCAGGTAGCCGAGGTCACTTCGGCATCGGCACCGACATGACCTTGCCCGTCGCCCTCTCGGTGAACCACAGAGTGTCGCCCGCGGGTTCCACGCCCGTCGGTGTCTTCAGCCCATCCTTGATCACGGTCACGTGAGCGCGGTCGCCGTCGATCGTCAGCGCAGAGATCTTCCCGGCGCCGTTCTCTGCAACGTAGAGCTTGCCGCCGGCAGCACGCATGCCGTCCGGACCTTTGACCGGTGCGTCCATCCAGACGTCAACAAAGGCGCCCGGCTTGCCGGATGCGTCCATCGGAATGCGGTACAGCTTGTTAAAGACAACGCTGTTGATGTAGAGCACGCCATCCAGAAAGGTGATGCCGTCGATGCCGCTAAGCAGGCGATTGTCTGAAAACAGTTCGGCTGCAGTAGCGCCGGGCGCCAGCCGGTAGATGCGGCCCGGGCCGGTGTCGGAGATGTACAGAGCCTTGTCCGGCCCGATCGCCATGTCGTTGCAGGTGGTGTTGTCGCCCGGCAGGTTCCAGCGCAGCTTGGGCGCGCCAGTCGTCAGGTCAAAGCCGCGCAATGCCGTGTGCCGCTGTGCAGGCTTAGTGTCCGGCACCGGTGTTAACTGGCACGTCCACAGCGTGCTGGTCGCCGGGTCGGCGAGCATGCCGAAGAAGAATGTCCCCGCCCCTTCCGCGCTGGCGTCGATGAACTTCTCTGCGGTCGTCGCACCGGATTTTACCCTGTATACGAAGGGCGAACTAGCGCTGCCGACGATCAGCACGCCACCGGGCGCGACCGTCATACTCTCGGGCTGGGACCTCGCGTCGCCAATCAGGATTTCAGCGGCTGACGCGGCCTGCGTCAGACCAACAGCCACGGCAACACACGCGGCAAACCGTTTAGCACGTGAAGCACAGAACATCTCTCATGACCTCGGAAGTGTTGTTTGATCGCAGATGAAGCATAGCGAAGACGCGCGGGTTCTGACCAGAGCGCCGCCAGATGGTTCCCGCTGAAACTAGCGGATTCAGCCAGAGAGAGAGAGAGGAAGTAGTGAAAGGACCGAGTCAGAAGCGGCTTTACGCCTCCGGGATAACATCTCGGCGGCTGAAGCCACGGTCGATGAACCTCTCAGGCTATCAGCGGCTGAAGCCGCGAGATCTGGGTCTCAATGTTGAAGTGTCAATGTTCACCACAGCTCAGCTGATGTGGACACCCCCTCGGTGTAAAGGAGTTCACAGCTAGAATTGGCTCTGCTCAATGTGCAAGCAGGAGAACCATGAACCGTCGTGAGTTCGTATCCGGATTGGGAGCCGCAGTAGGAGCGGCAAGCGTTGGTGCGCACGCGGAGGCCGCGCCCAAGTCGCTGAAGAAGCCGAACCTGGTCTACGTCTTTGCCGACCAGCTTCGCTACGGCTCCTGTGGCTACGCGGGCGACGAGTATGCGCGCACGCCGAACATGGACCGGCTCGCCTCGGAAGGCTGCAACCTGCACCAGGCAGTCTCGTCCACGCCAGTCTGCGCGCCATATCGCGCGTCATTGATGACCGGCAAATACCAGTCCAGCACAGGCATGGTCATCAACGAAATACGCTTGAGCCCCGAGCACAAATGCTTCGGCCACGTGCTGACCGAGGGCGGTTACAACACCGGCTACATCGGCAAGTGGCACATGTGGGCCAACCAGCTTGGCCATCACGAACTGGTCAGGAACGGCTTTACCCCGCCGGGAGCGTACCGCCTTGGCTTTGACGGCTACTGGGCCGCTTACAACTTCAACCACTACTACTTTCACTCTCCCTACTTCCTGAACAACGCCGAGCCGCACATCCGCCAGGGTTATGAGCCAGACGGCCAGACCGACATGGCTATCAACTTTGTGAAGCAGGCCGCGAAGAAGGACGAGCCATTTGCGCTGTTTCTCTCCTGGGGTCCGCCGCATTACCCGTGGAGCGCCAACAACGTTGATCCACAGTGGGCGGAGCTGTACCGCACCGTGGACATTCCACTGTCGCCGAGCTACTCCAACAAGAGCGACCCGTATGCGGATGACTGGCAGAAGCTGCCCGCAAACTACGACGCCAAAGTCCACGACTGGATGCGAACCTACTACGCGCAGACCGCCAACCTCGACATGAACCTTGGTCGCCTGATGCAGGCGCTTGAGGCAGCCGGTGTGGCGGACGACACCATCCTCGTCTTCACGTCAGACCATGGCGAGATGTTCGGCGCACACGGCCGCCA
The DNA here is from genome assembly GCA_965199365.1 of Terriglobus sp. Taxonomy (GTDB): domain Bacteria; phylum Acidobacteriota; class Terriglobia; order Terriglobales; family Acidobacteriaceae; genus Terriglobus. The sequence goes on from CBDARC010000001.1 coordinate 951,903, forward strand.
GGCGAAGCTGATCTTCTACGAAGAGGCCGCGCGAGTCCCATTCCTGGTGCGCTGGCCGAAGAAGATCCCCAAGAAGACGGTCACGGACACTGCACTCTGCACGCCCGACATCATGCCCACGCTGTTGTCGATGATGGGCCTGCCGATCCCCTCCGAGGTTGAGGGGCAAGACCTGAGCGATGCCGTTCTCGGTAAGCGGTCCAACGCGAAAGACATTGCGCACATGCAGGGCATGGGAGCGACCGCAGCATGGGCCGACGGGTCAGAGTGGCGCGCCCTTCGTGATCACGAGTACACGTATGCGATCTACCGCAAGGACCGCAGCGAACTGCTCTTCAACAACCGAAGAGACCCATACCAGCTGGTGAACCTCGCACAAGAGCGCGGTGCTCAGGCGACGCTGCAGCACTATCGCTCCCTGTCAGAGACTTGGCGCGCCTCGCAGAACGATACCTTCGAAAGCTGCAGCTGGTACGAGCGATGGACCAAAGATCGCAACATCGTGAACACCGCCAAAGGCGTCACGCAGGATCTTGACGCGCTAAATACGCTCGTCGCAAAGTGGTTTCCGGGCAGCACCGGCGACAAAGCCGTCGAGCAGTTCCCGATAGGAACCTAAACAGCAAGGAGAGGCTTTCGCCTCCCCTTTGTCTCCTCGGGTTGTGGGCCGCTTCAAGCGCGACGATGACGGCGCGAACGCTTGCCACTGCGCGAGGCGCGAACTGCGTGCGGAGCGTACGTCCATTGCCGCACCGGGCCTACGTCCACGTGAATGAATTGGCTCTTCGGGTAGTAACCCACGCCGCCCGCATTCAGCGAAAGCGCAGCGTCACGCAACGTCGCTGCGTCAACGCCGGGAACACGCATGTCTATCGCCTTCGCTTCGATGTGCTGTGAGTGCTCGGCGGCATTGGTCGTTCCACTGGCACGCAGGGCATCGTTCGTCTCCTGCGTCCGATACGCAGACAGAATGTTGATCACGCCCGCGGACTTGCCCACCTTCGCCAGCATGGTGTGCAGCACGTCAAACTCGCGAGGATCGTACGCGCTGACCTGCTGGTTGTGGCTGTCTCGCAGAAAATTGCTGAGCTTGTCGAGGGCGTCCGGGATGTAGAAATCACCCACGCGGTACACGACGTCAATCATCTCGCCACCTTCGCGCGCAAGCTTCAACTCGTACTGCTTGCCATCGGCTGGAGGCGCGATCTCGTCATCGGGCAACAGGCCCATGCCGGGCAATGCCGCGTTTACAAAGGCGTGCGCCATGGCGCGAAGGTGGGGGTGTCTGCGGGATTCGAACTTACGGGCGTTGGCGGCAGGTGCGATTGCGCCAAGTGAGACCAGGGTGCCGGCAACAATCAGGCTCCGAAACGAAGCAAGTTGGCGAAGTGAGGAAGAGAGGCGCAAGGACAAAGCGGCAGGACTCCTGGGGTTCGATTCGCAGCGTCGATGGTAGCGAACCTCACGTCGCATGAGCACAGGCCGACTGCCCTGCAGAATGCGCGTGGAGGTCTTCCGCCACACCAAAGCTTCGTCCATCCTACTGGAGAAGAGGCTTCGTGCATGCAACCTCTACCGGAAATGACGCTTCGAAGTCGGCTGTTCCCAGAACAGAATGACTCACTTGATCAACAGCAAGAAGGGCCGCATCTCTCGATGCGGCCCTTTTTAGTTGAGCTTGCCTGCAGGGCGCGAGGGGAGCTCGCATCCGCTGCATGCTTGCCTTACTTGATGATTTCGGAGATCGTACCGGCGCCGACGGTGCGTCCGCCTTCGCGGATGGCGAAGCGCAGGCCTTTTTCCATGGCGACGGGTGTGTGCAGCGTGATCTCCAGCGAGATGTTGTCGCCCGGCATCACCATTTCGGTGCCGGCCGGCAGCTTTGCCGAACCCGTCACGTCGGTGGTGCGGAAGTAGAACTGAGGACGGTAGCCGTCGAAGAACGGTGTGTGACGGCCGCCTTCTTCCTTGCTCAGAACGTAGATCTCGCCCTTGAAGGTGGTGTGCGGCGTGATCGATCCCGGCTTCGCCAGCACCATGCCGCGCTCCACGTCTTCCTTCGCGATGCCGCGCAGCAGCAGGCCGGCGTTGTCGCCCGCCAGACCCTCGTCCAGCTGCTTCTTGAACATCTCCACGCCGGTCACAACCGTCTGGCGCGTCTCGCGGAAGCCGACGATCTCTGCCGGTCCACCCACGTTGATCTTGCCGCGCTCGATGCGGCCCGTGACCACCGTGCCACGACCCGAGATCGAGAAGATGTCCTCGATCGGCATCAGGAACGGCAGATCGACCAGGCGGTCCGGCTGCGGCACATACTTGTCCACCGCCGCCATCAGCTCGTCCACCGAGGCCTCCCACTTGGCCTCGCCGTTGAGCGCGCCAAGGGCCGAGCCGCGGATCACGGGCACGTCGTCGCCGGGAAAGTCGTACTTCGACAGCAGCTCGCGCACTTCCATCTCGACCAGCTCGATCAGCTCTTCGTCTTCCACGGCGTCGCACTTGTTCAGGAACACGACGATGTACGGCACGCCCACCTGGCGAGCGAGCAGAACGTGCTCCTTCGTCTGGGGCATCGGGCCGTCCGTGGCCGCAACCACGAGGATCGCGCCGTCCATCTGCGCCGCGCCCGTGATCATGTTCTTGATGTAATCGGCGTGGCCGGGGCAGTCGACGTGGGCGTAGTGACGGTTCGCCGTCTCATATTCCACGTGCGACGTCGCGATCGTAATGCCGCGCTCACGCTCTTCCGGCGCGTTGTCAATCGTGTCGAACGAACGGAAGCTGTTCTTCGGGTTGTGCTTCGACAACACCTTCGTGATCGCCGCCGTCAACGTCGTCTTGCCGTGATCGATGTGTCCAATCGTCCCAACGTTCACGTGAGGCTTACTGCGGTCAAACTTTTCCTTCGCCATCTGTGTTTCTCCTTGCCTTCGGGCAAATCTTACGGCTAGATCTCAAGGGCTAAAGCCCCTCCGTATGACGCGGAAACGGCACAGCTAAAGGCTGTGCCCTCCTGCATCTAAGTACATAGAACATGGGAGTGATAGCTCCGAGCTATCACTCCCACTAATTACTTCTCGCGACCCTGTACCTTGGCGATGATCTCTTCCGAAACCATGCGAGGCACTTCTTCATACTGCTTGAACTGCATGGAGAAGTTACCGCGGCCCTGGGTCGATCCGCGCAGGTTGGTGGCGTAGCCGAACATGGTGCTGAGCGGTACGGTGGCCTTGATGGCCTGCACGCCGCCGACCATCTCCATGCCCTCAATGCGTCCGCGGCGCGAGTTCAGATCGCCGATCACGGTTCCCATGTAGTCCTCGGGAACGGTGACTTCGACCGCCATCATCGGCTCGAGCAGAACCGGCTTCGCTTTGCGGGCGGCTTCCTTGAACGCCATGGAACCGGCGATCTTGAATGCCATTTCATTCGAGTCGACATCGTGATAGCTGCCGTCGTACAGCGACACCTTGATGTCGACCATCTCGTAGCCCGCGAGCACACCGCCAGCCATCGCTTCCTGGATACCCTGGTCGATCGGCTTGATGTACTCCTTGGGAATAGAACCGCCCTTGGTGTCGTTTGTGAACTCGTAGCCCTTGCCGGTTTCATTCGGCGAGATACGGATCTTCGCGTGGCCGTAGTTACCCGAACCACCCGACTGACGAATGTACTTGCCTTCAGCTTCGGCGCCGTTGCGAATCGTTTCGCGATAGTTCACCTGCGGCTTACCAACGTTCGCCTCAACCTTGTGCTCGCGCATCATGCGATCGACGATGATCTCAAGGTGCAGCTCGCCCATGCCGGAGATGATGGTCTGGCCGTTGGTCTGGTCAGTGCGTACGCGGAAGGTAGGATCTTCCTGCGCGAGCTTGGCCAGCGCCATGCCCATCTTTTCCTGGTCAGCCTTCGTCTTCGGCTCCACGGCAACTTCGATCACCGGCTCCGGGAAGTCGATGGATTCGAGCACCACCGGTGCCTTGTCGCTGCAGATCGTGTCGCCCGTTACAAGGTTCTTCAGACCGACGGCGGCGCAGATATCGCCGGCCAGGATCTCCGTGATCTCTTCCCGCTTGTTGGCGTGCATCTTCAGCAGGCGACCGATGCGCTCCGTCTTGCGGGTACGCGGATTCAAAACCGAATCACCCGTCTTGAGCGTGCCGGAGTAGTTACGGATAAAGATCAGTTGTCCGACGAACGGGTCCGTCATGATCTTGAAACCAAGAGCGGAGAACGGCTCGTTGTCATCGGGCTTGCGGATGATCTCGATCTCCGGATCTTCCGGGTCATGGCCGATCATCGGCGGAATGTCCAGCGGGCTGGGCAGGTAGTCGACCACCGCGTCCAGCAGCGTCTGCACACCCTTGTTCTTGAATGACGACCCCATCAGGACCGGGAAGATCTTCATGCCAATGGTGGCCTTGCGGATCGCAGACTTCAACTCATCGAGAGTCGGATCTTCGCCCTCAAGATACTTCTCCATCACAGCATCGTCAGAGTCAGCAACTGCTTCGATCAGGTGCTGACGGAATTCCTTCGCCTTGTCGAGCAGGTTCGCCGGAATCTCTTCGACGGAATACTTTGCGCCCATGGTCTCGTCGTGCCACAGGATGGCTTTCATCTCGACCAGGTCGACGACACCGGCGAATTTCGCCTCGGCACCGATGGCGAGCTGCAGCAGAATCGCGTTCGCACCAAGGCGCTCGCGGATGGTGCTGGTCGCGTACTCGGCGTCGCCGCCGTTCTTGTCCATCTTGTTGATGAAGCAGATACGCGGGACCTTGTACTTGGTCGCCTGGCGCCACACCGTCTCAGACTGCGGCTGCACGCCGGCAACAGCATCGAAGCAGGCCACGGCGCCGTCGAGCACGCGCAGCGAACGCTCCACCTCGGCCGTGAAGTCCACGTGGCCGGGGGTGTCGATGATGTTGATGCGGATGCCGTTCCACGTGCATGTGGTCGCGGCGGACGTAATGGTGATGCCGCGCTCCTGTTCCTGCTCCATCCAGTCCATGGTGGCGGTGCCTTCGTGCACTTCGCCAATGCGGTGGTTCACGCCGGTGTAGAACAGGATGCGTTCGGTGGTCGTCGTCTTACCGGCATCGATGTGTGCCATGATGCCGATGTTGCGACACTTACTAAGTGGGATAGTGCGGGCCACGATGTTTGTCTCTTCCCCGGAACTAACTTCCGGCGTCTCTTCGTAGGTTCAGGAGTAAGCCAGACTGCCTGACTTACTCCTGATGTACCTAATACACGTTAAGTTTGTGCGAACTACAGAGTGCTACCAGCGGTAGTGAGCGAAGGCCTTGTTGGCCTCTGCCATGCGGTGCACATCTTCCTTCTTCTTCATCGCTGCGCCACGGCCGTTGGCCGCATCCAGCAGCTCTGCGGTGAGCTTGTCCACCATGCCTTTTTCGCCGCGCGAACGGCCAAAGCTGACCAGCCAGCGGATTGCCAGCGAGGTGCGGCGCTCCGGGTTCACTTCGATCGGCACCTGGTAGTTGGCACCGCCGACGCGGCGGCTCTTCACTTCCAGCAGGGGCTTGACGTTCTCAACAGCCTTCTTGAACAGGGTGAGGGCTTCATCGCCACCCTTCTTCTCGAGATTCGTCATGCTCTCGTAGAAGATCTTCTGCGCGGTCGACTTCTTGCCGCCCCACATCATGCTGTTGACAAACTTTGTGACGAGCTGCGAGCCGTACACCGGATCCGGCGCGACCTCGCGCTTTGCAATATGACCTTTACGTGGCATGTTTCTCTTCTTTCTTCTTCCTCCAGCGCCGTAGACCTCTCAAGCGGCTGGACCTGTGGTTCAAAGCTGCAGGCCGGGATGGTTCGACCTGCAGCCGAATACCTTGATCTTGATTACTTGGCAGCCTTCGGACGCTTTGCGCCGTACTTCGAGCGGCTCTGCTTGCGCTTGGCCACGCCGACAGAGTCAAGCGTGCCGCGGACGATGTGGTAGCGCACGCCCGGCAGATCCTTCACACGGCCACCGCGAATCAGCACGATGGAGTGCTCCTGCAGGTTGTGGCCCTCGCCCGGAATATACGACGTGACTTCAATGCCGTTGGTCAGCTTCACGCGCGCAACCTTGCGGAGCGCCGAGTTCGGCTTCTTTGGCGTCTGGGTGTACACACGGGTGCACACGCCGCGGCGCTGCGGCGATCCCTGCAATGCCGGGCTGGCCGTTTTGTAGTTCGGCGCAGTGCGGCCCTTCTTCACAAGCTGATGAAACGTAGGCACGGTAACTCCCTGAATCTCTGTCTGATACTGCTGAACTTGGGGTGTCTGCTTGACTCGCACGTCGCTGAACACACGAACGGTGGCGATCTCAGGCTTTGGACGACGGGCCGCGGCGCACCTACGCACCAGCGAACCCTCCAGCCGCCTCGGCGCAAGATCACACGCACCACGGCCGGAAACCTCGGAACCCTTCTACTGTAGCAACCCCGCCCGGCGGAGTCAATGGAACCGTGGATCCGACTGACCGGCGGTCAACGAGCCTCTGCCTGCAACTGCATCATGCGCTCGCGCCAGCGCTGCTCTTCCTGCTCCGGAACGATGTTGCAGCCGCTGCCCCTGGTCGCCTGCTCCACGATGTTGAACGGTATCTTCGACGTGCGATCGGCGTGCAGCAGACCATTCGTCTCCTGGTACGTGTCGGTGAACTGCGTGTAGCAGAAGCCGGCAAGGCTGGGCAGCGATCGGACCGCCGACATGAGCGCACAATACTGCTGCGCCAGTTCAGTGGAGGTGCTGCTGGTGCTGTATCCCCAGGTGTCCGCGTCCGCAGCCTGCAGCGAGATGCCGCCAAACTCTGTCAGCATGATGGGCGGCTGGGCGGAGGCGGGATCGGCAGCCAACTGAAGAATCCTGCCGCCAGGGCGCTCCCGCTGGAACAGGTGCGTCTCAACCTCGCTCAATCCATAACGTTTCGCGATAGCTTTTGGGTTCGGATCGTAATCGTGGATGCCGATGATGTCGGTCGCCACGCTCTCCCAGCCATCGTTGCCGATTACCGGGCGGTCGGGGTCGACGGTCTTGGTCAGATGGTACAGCGCCTGCACATAGTGCCTCTGTGCGGGGCTGTCAGGCAGGTCGGGAACTCCCCAGCTCTCGTTCAGCGGCACCCAAGAAACAATGCAGGGATGGTTGACGTCACGGTCGACGGCGGCGATCCATTCGCGTGTAACACGCTCGATGGACCGCTTCGTGTAGCGATACGCGCTCGGCATCTCCTCCCACACCAGCAGGCCGAGCTGGTCGGCCCAATACAGAAAGCGCGGGTCTTCGATCTTCTGGTGCTTCCTGACGCCGTTGAATCCCAGCTGCTTGACCAGCTTGATGTCCCGCTGCAGCGCCTCATCATCCGGTGCCGTCAACCCTGACTCGGGCCAATAGCCCTGGTCCAGAACGAACTGCAGCGGCAGCGGACGCCCGTTCAGAACAAATCGGTCGCCCTGGATCGCGATGGAACGGAGCGCCGTGTAGCTCGTGATCTGGTCGAGAACTGCCCCGTCTCCATCCAGCAACTGCAGCTCGATATCGATGATCGTGGGATTCCAGGGACTCCAAAGCAGTTCGTTGCGAAAGTCATCGATCCCCGGGTCGGAGAGCGCAATGCTGCGGTGCAGTTCGCCCGCGGAAAACGAACCCGCGCCGGAGGCCTTGGTCACGAATCCGTACCGGTCCTGCGCCAGCAACTGCCCGGCTACCTTCATGGTGACGGCCAACTCTGACCCAACGGGTAACGCACCGCGGGTGTGGACCGCCAGGCCGATCTCCCAGCGCATCAGGTTGCCTGTCCACCGGACGGTGCTGATATATGCGGCGGGCAGCACCTCCATCCATACGGTTTGCCAGATGCCCGTAGTCCGCGGGTACCAGATGGAGTGCGCCTCCAGCTTCCAGTCCTGCTTGCCGCGCGGCTTCTCCAGGTCGCCCGGATCGTCCTCTGCGCGCACCACAATCTGCTGCTCCGGACCGTTCACCAGCAGCTCTTGAATCTCGATCTGGAAGGGTGTGTAGCCTCCCTCGTGCTCGATCGCCTTCACGCCATTGACCCAGACCGTGGCACCGTAATCAACCGCACCGAAGTGGAGCATCAGGCGCTCCCCGGGCTTCAGTTCGGGGCGCTGAAACGATCGTCGATACCACACCACGCAGTAGAGTCCCTGGTCGTTGATGCCGCTCGCGGGCGTTTCCGGCGAGAACGGAACCGTGATCGTCCGGTTCCAGATCACATCCTTCGGACGGCAGATCTCCGCCTTCGGGTCAAATGCAAAATCCCACGCGCCGTTCAGGTCGATCCACTTTGCGCGCCTCATATCGGGCCTGGGGTACGACAGCGAAGAGCTGTCGAGCAGTCCCGATGAAGGGTCTTGAGTACTGCCCTCTGACACCAATGTCACCTCGTCACATGCTTACGATGCATCTGACGGACGAAAGACGTGACATTCAACAGGGAGCACACATGCCTGACGAACAACGGCCGCCATTGCCGCCCTTCACCCGTAACAGCGCAATGGAGAAGGTGCGCAAGGCCGAAGATGGTTGGAACAGTCGCGACCCGGAGAAGGTAGCACTCGCCTATTCGCAGGACAGCCGCTGGCGCAATCGTTCCGAGTTTGTTAACGGACGCCACGAGATCGTGGCGTTCCTCACGCGCAAGTGGGCGAACGAACTCGAATACCGCCTGATCAAAGAGCTCTGGGCCTTCACAGACGACCACATAGCCGTGCGATTTGCCTATGAGTGGCACAACGCCGCCGGCGAGTGGTTCCGGTCCTATGGCAATGAAAACTGGCTGTTCGACGCGAGCGGCCTCATGCGCGAGCGCCACGCCAGCATCAATGATCTCGCCATCGCAGAATCGGACCGGCTCTTCCATTGGCCGCAGGGCCGGCGTCCCGATGATCACCCCGGCTTGAGCGACCTCGGACTCTGAAAAAGGACGTGGATGCCCCATGTCTCGCTTCTGAGACATGGGATTGCCTAGAGCAAGGTCTACGGGATGATGTGTTCCGACCGCAGCCGCTCGAATAGATCGAAGAAGCTGTCGTCCGTGGCCTGGTAAGCCAGAAAACCCAGCTTGCGGCTCTTGCTCATGTCCGTCACGACTTCGATGGGCCGGCCCAGGTCCGCATCCGTATGCCAGGCGGAGACGAGCTTGTGCATGTCCGGCTCGAGCAACTTGTGCTTCGTGGCAATGCTGGCCCAGTCTGCCTCGCGCCCTTGCAGTTGCTGCTCAAGCAGCACTCCCTTGCCGTCAAACGGAGCCACGGGAACACCAAAGAAGTCAGCTAAGCGCGACCACATCCAGCTCCAGCGGAAGACGTCGCCGTTCACAATGTTGAAGTCCTGGTTGCGCGCCGCGGATGTCGTTGAAGCCCATACAAGGTGCTTCGCCAGGATGCGGGCGTCGGTCATATCGCTCAGCCCGTGCCACTGTGCGGAAGATCCGGGGAAGATCATCGCTGTTCCAGATGCTCTGCACAGCGACGCGTACACTGCGAGCGTCACGCCCATGTTCATGGCATTGCCGAGCGCGTAGCCAATGATGGTGTGCGGCCGATGCACGCTCCATCCAAAGCCATCGCGCTCTGCCGCCACAAACACCTCGTCTTCCTGCGCGTAGTAGAAGTTTTCAACATCGAGACGGCCCTGCTCTTCCCGGAACGGCGTTTGCGGCAGCGCACCCTTGCCGTAGTTTTCAAACGGCCCAAGGTAGTGCTTCAATCCCGTGACCAGCGCGACATGCTGCACCGTCTTTTCCGGCGCAACGGCAGCCAGCAGGTTCCGCACCATACCCGCATTCACGCGGATGTTCTCAGCCTCGGTCGCCTGCCGCAGCCACGAAGCGAAGAAAACATGCGTCGGCGCCGTCCCCTTCAGTGCCTCCTGCAACGAAGCTGGATCCTGCAGGTCCGCTGCTATGGAAGTCACGCCACCCAGAGAGATCGGCCTGCGGGCAAGCCCATACACCTCCCACTCACCACGCCGCACCAACTCGGTGGCAAGGTTCTGCCCCACAATCCCCGATGCACCAACAACCAACGCCCTCATGCACAAACTCCTCCGCATGAGATGTAAAGCAGCGGTGCTGCGAACCCGCTAGACGTCTTTCTCAAACACGAGAGAGGTCTTTACCTGCCGATAGCCATCGCGCAGGTAAAAGCGATGCGCATCGACACGCTTGATCTGCGACCGAACGCGCAACACCCCCATCCCCTTTGCGCGCGTCCACTGCTCGATGGCCTCACACAGCCGGCGACCGATGCCAAGCCCACGCATGTCGTCGCGTACCACCAGGCCCAGCAGCACCGCCACGGCGTCACCGTGCAGATGCCGCTCAACAGCGGCCTCACCCCATGCAACCAGTTCATCGCCACGCACGGCGGCCAGCGCGATGCGGTCCGCATCGCTCGCCAGTTCCTCAATGCGCCTTGCGAATGCAGCGACCTCAGCCGGGTAGCCAAGCTGTTCACTTAACGCTGCGGCGGCCCGGGCATCGCCTGCCACAAGCGGCCGGATGACACATGCGTTGTCCAGTTCCACCATGCACGCATTATCGTGGAGACCGCACAGCCTACAAAAGCTGCCTTGCTATACTTGATTGTGCAACCCACGCACGACCAATCACGACAACTTAAAAGAACGAGGCGGAGATGTCAGCGAAATACATCTTTGTAACGGGCGGCGTTGTGTCTTCGCTCGGTAAGGGTCTTGCGGCCGCATCCATCGGCTGCCTGCTTGAGGCGCGTGGCATTCGCGTCAACCTGATGAAGTTTGACCCGTACCTCAACGTCGATCCGGGCACCATGTCGCCCTTCCAGCACGGCGAGGTCTTTGTCACCGACGACGGCGCCGAGACCGACCTGGACATGGGTCACTACGAGCGCTTTACTCACGCCAAGCTGTCGCGCGATAACAACCTGACCAGCGGCCGCATCTACGAGCAGGTCATCACCAAGGAGCGCCGCGGCGACTACCTGGGCAAGACCGTGCAGGTGATCCCGCACGTGACCAACGAGATCAAGAACGCCATGCGTAAGGTCGCGGCCGAGTGCGACGTCTGCATCGTCGAGATTGGCGGCACCGTCGGCGACATCGAATCCCTGCCCTTCCTCGAAGCCATCCGCCAGATGCGGCAGGACCTGCACCGCGAGAACACGCTGTTCGTCCACGTGACGCTCGTGCCATGGATCGCGGCCGCGCAGGAGCTCAAGACCAAGCCGACGCAGCACTCCGTCAAGGAGATGCTCTCCATCGGCATCCAGCCCGACATCCTGCTGTGTCGCTGCGAGCGCAACCTGCCCCGCGAGATGCGCAACAAGATTGCCGCCTTCTGCAACGTGGAAGAGCGCGCCGTCATCGCCGCCCGCGATGTTGCCAACATCTACGAACTGCCTCTCGCCTTTGAAGCCGAGCACGTCGATCAGCTCGTCCTGAACTACCTGCACATCGATGCCAAAGAAGCCAACCTGGACAAGTGGCGCGAGCTCGTCGACCACGCCTATCACCCCAAAGACGAAGTGCACATCGGCATCGTGGGCAAGTACGTTGAGTACGAAGACAGCTACAAATCCTTGAAAGAAGCGCTCGTTCACGGCGCACTGCACGCCAACCTGAAGCTGCGCGTCACCTGGATCGAAGCCGAAGGTCTCGAGACCGAAGACCGAAGCTACGAGCAGCAGCTGGAAGGCTTTGACGGCATCCTTGTCCCGGGCGGCTTTGGTAAGCGCGGCATCGAAGGCATGCTCAACGCCATACGCTACGCACGCGAAGGGAACGTGCCCTACTTCGGCATCTGCCTTGGCATGCAGACGGCCTGCATCGAATTCGCGCGCAACGTCTGCGGCCTGCGCGAAGCCAACTCCAGCGAGTTCGACCCTGCAACGCCGCACCGCATCATCTACAAGCTGCGCGAGCTGACCGGCGTGGAAGAGATGGGCGGCACCATGCGGCTGGGCGCATGGCCCTGCGTCATGGAGCCCGACAGCAAGGCCGCAGCAGCCTACGGCACCACCGAGATCAGCGAACGCCACCGTCATCGTTACGAGTTCAATCGCGAGTACGAACCACTGCTGACCGGCGGCGGACTGCGCCTGACCGGCACCACACCGGACGCGACCTACGTCGAGATCGTCGAGATCCCATCGCACCCGTACTTCGTAGCCTGCCAGTTCCACCCGGAGTTCAAGTCAAAGCCGCTGGAGCCGCACCCGCTCTTCCGCGAGTTCGTCGCCGCAAGCTACCGCAACCGCATGAGCCACGGCCGCGCACTCAGCCAGGTAAGCTTCGAAGCGATCGCCACAGTCTAGGCGGATGCCCCGCATCTCGATTTGAGATGTGGGTCCGAGAAGCATTCTCCGATCCCATGTCTCACAATCGAGACATGGGGCACCCCTATAGCAACAATGGCCTTTAGGCTCGCAGGCAGCGCGACGTGGTTTGGCGCATCTCACCGGAAATGGCAAGTGATCCCGTACCCTCCAGAGCCGAGCGCGAGCGCCAGGAAGCAGTGGCCCGTCAGCAGCGGCTCGCCTATAAGCAGAAGCCGCCCAGTCGCGTCGGCGCAATCCTCTTCGGACTCATCCTCTTCTTCATCCTCGGTATCGTGGGAGCCGTCGCCCTGCTGCGCCATGCCGGCACCGGCGGTGCAGCCGGGCAGCTTGCCAGCCTCCTGCTGAGCGGACATGAGAGCTTCACCAGCGCACCGGACGTGGTCAGCCAGATTCAACGCCTGAACAAGCTTGAGACCGTCAGCTATTCCGTAGATACCGTGGTCGAGGGCAAGCACACCAACTCCGTGCTGCCTGACCTGCTCTTCGGCGACCGGCTGCTGCTGGTGGTTCATGGCCAGGTGATCGCTGGCGTCGATCTGTCGCAACTCAAAGCGGACTCGGTGCACGTGAGCGGCCACACCGTCACGCTCGATCTGCCACCATCGCAGATCTTCACCACCCGCATCGACAGCGCCAAAACGCGCGTCTTCGCGCGCACCACCGGCGTGCTGACCCAGGCTGACCCAAACCTCGAAAGTGACACACGGACCACCGCCGAAACACAGATCCTGCAGTCCGCCACATCCGACGGCATCCTTGACACCGCTCGCAACAACGCGCGGAACAACATGGAAAGCCTGCTGCGTGGTCTCGGCTTCACACAAGTGACAGTGCGCTAACCGCCAGGCAGTTTGACCGCAACGGAATGCAGGTCATGCACAAGGGCAGAGGTGCAGGTCGGCACCAGGCAAAAAACGGCCCTCCTTTTGGGAGGGCCAATCTGCCTTGGTTCTCTCTGCTTAGGAGAGCTTATGTGGCGGGTGTTCTCGCCAATCTTGTTAGCCACTAGCTGTGGCCGTTCCTCTGGGAAGGAGGCGAGATGCCGCACTGCGTGCGTACGGCATCCCGGTTTCCCTGGAGGAGGGAAAGTTACATGGATGTGCCGCCTGCCGGGCCTGCGGATGCTGTTGGGGCGCTGGTACCGCCCATCGTCGCCAGGCTGTTATGCAGCAGGGTCACGCGCACACCATTCGAAAGTGTCTTCTCGCCATCGGCAGATGCCGCGCTTGCTTTGCCCAGGCCAGAGCGGTAAATGCGATAGATCGGCACCTGGTGCTCGGTTACGAGATACCGGACGACCGAGTCGGCCATCGCCTGCGATGTCGCAACGCCCGAACGGCTGTAACCCTGCACCTCTACGATGTAGCCCTTCTCGGATCCAAGCTTCGTGGCGAGCTCGTCGAGATCAGCCTTTGCTTTCTTGCTGAGGATGGTGCGGCCCGGAACGAAAGCAACCGGGGTGGACTCGACGGTCTGGTACTGGTCGAGATTGCTGACCGTTCCGTGCAGGGCATCGGTGCGGGTCGACGCGTTGGTCGCCGTCGTGTTCGCTGCGTTCGCCCGGGTAGCGGCGTCCTGCGCATGCTGGTCAGCGAGCGCCGCGGCATCATTTGCGCCCTTGATCCCTGCCGTTGCACGGGCATCTACGTCGCGGATATCATTGGCATTCTTTGCCTGCAACTGATCAAGTTCGTTAACGCGATCCTTCACCGGATCCATCTCGCGCTTTACCCACTTCTTGCGCGCAAACGGGTTCATGTGACCCCAGAAACCTTCCTTGGAATCGGGCTGCAGAGGAGTTCCGGTGGCGTACGTGCCCTTGTCCGTCGCATCCTGCTTCGCGGCGGCGGTTGAAGAACTCTGCGAGGGCGTAGAAGCATCAGGAGCAGCCTGTGCGTGTGCAGTAACGGCCATTGCTCCAGTAACCAGAAGGGCGGAAACACCTACAGTCAAGGACTTCTTAAGTTCGGTCAATTTCTTCATAAGCAGCACTCCTTGGGAGAGCGACGTGCTCGTTAGGCACGCCGGTACGCCTTCCTCAAGAGCATGCCGCGTGCCAGACCCGGCAGGAGCAGTCAACTCGCTATTATTGAATAACTTAGCTTGTTTCCTCGAGAGCCGGTATGAGGCGCGGTTCGTCTTGGCTGGGTAGTTTGTTCCGGATTTTCGCGACAAATCATCGCAGCCCAAGACGGGCCTGTGGGGCTCCCGGCCTAACGCAGGTCGGCGTGCACAACCTGGATCAGCGGCGGCTTGACGTCCCAGTTTGCAGGCACCGTCTCAAAGATCAGGCGGAACTCTTGCTTCGTGCCGGGAGCAATGGGTGCGGACGAGATCGGCTGCAGATCGACATAAGGGATGCGTGTGCGGATGAGCGACAGCGGCAGCGTCTCGCGGTGCGGTGGCGAACCATCCTCGGTGCCGAACGTCACCTGCACCGTGGCTGCCGTGACCGTCTTTGCGCCGGTGTTGCCGATGGTGCCATCGACGTAGGTCAGCTTGCCGCCCGCGCCGTTTGTGGCTTCATTCATCTCAATGCCGGAGATGGGCAGGTTGCTGGCATATGGGTCTGCCGCGCGCGCCGCTCCAGTATCAACAGGAGCTCGCCGAAGCGTAGCCACCGCAGCAATGGCGAGCGCCAGCACCACCGCAAGCGCGGCAATGCCCCAGGTCCGTAGAGAAAGCGTGCGCTCCGGCTCAGGAGGCAGAAACGACACAGGATTTCCGCTATCGGCCATGGCGCAAGTTTACTACCGGGCTTCCTCACGTATATTTCACACGCGCGCCTCTCGCGGCGTGGAATAGTGCAGTCAACGCAGCCTGTCGAGGAGACTCGCATGAGATCAGACCCCGCCCGCCACGACCTGACCTATCGCCTGACCGCCTGCAGCTTCGCCTTGCTTCTGCTATGGAGCATGTTCAGCTTCTAAATTCCGGCTAGAGCAGGCAGACAGTCACCAAAGCGGGTGCCTGTAGAGAGTCATTGCCCGTTCAGGCGAACGAAGCGCGCTTGACCTTCTGGCGAAAGTCTTCGCCCTGCATCTCGACCACGACGCACATCTCCTGCAGGCGAGACCGCATGCGTTCGCCGATGCGATCGCCCAGCGTCTCTTCCCGCATGGCGGCGCGTGCCTGCACCGCGGCGCCTTCCCCAGCGGCCATGCCAAGGGGAGGCAGGTTCGCGTAGTTCGTCGTGATGATCGTCGTTCGTCGATCGTTATAGCGGGTGTTCAGAATGTGTGCGACTGTATCCCACACCCAATCGGTCGGTTTGGATGCGCCGATCTCGTCGAGCACCAGCACCTCTGCATCGAACACCGGGGCGAGGATCTCCAACTCCGTTGCGGCGACCCGCGGGTTATAGCTGTTCTGCACCTGCTTCAGCAGTTCGCGGTAGTCGTAGAACAGGCCGCTTGCGCCGCGCTCTGTAATCAGAGCCTGCAGAATGCCAACGGCAAGATGCGTCTTGCCAACACCTATCGAACCAGTCAGCAGCAGGCCGGTCCCGTCCGTTTCGATTGGGTACGACGCGACGAATTTACGCGCCGCCATGACGCCCCGGACGAGCGAACGATTACTCCCGGAGCCCCCGTAAGACGGCTCGAACGAGTCCAGGGTGCAGTGTTCGTACCGGCGCGGAATGCGTGCCTGCTCAAGTACGCGACGGGCTCGCCGCTGCGCGCGACAGACACATGCCACTGCAGAGCGCCGGCCAGCGGCGTCCTCAACAATGCGCATGCCCTGCCCCTCGCAGTGCGGGCATACGCCGTCGAACTCCGTGCTTAGATCGAGCGGGGCCAGGGTACTCACTTTGCGGTCGCTGCGACCTGCTGTTTCGCGATGTCCTCGGGCGTCAGCACCGAACAGCCTGACGATTCGGTCGATCCCGCCGCGCACTCCTGGTACGCCAAGACCTCGCCTTTGGCGCTCAGGCAGGTGGTGGACGTCGCCGCTGAGGCACGCGCGCTGATCCGTCGGCCGCTCGCGAGGCAGGCAGCCACCTCCGGCCGGCGCAGTTTCACCAGAGTGACACCACCGACGATGCTGAAGCTGTCTCCCTCGGGCAGCGCTACAGGCGGCCGGTGAACTACCGTAGCCACGCGCACCAGGCTTGTGACAGCCTTTGCCTTGTCGCCGATAGGCATGTTGGTCGAGGGAATGGCAAAGCCCGGGCCGGCATCCGCGCAGTTAGGTGTCGGTGTGCCGTTGGTCGCGACCGCGGTGTTGGGATCAGTCGTCGAACAACCCGTACCCGTCCGCGCTCCTGGTGCGCCCGGCGTAAGCACCTGTCCTGTCGGCGAAGTCTGCGCGTGCGCAGCGCCGGGGACGGCGATGCCCATCACGGCGGCTAACGCAATCCCGCCTAGAATCCTGCTTACTCTTGAATCAACCTGCATGACTTCCTCCCTGCTGCGGATGTCGTGCGGACATCCTACGCCGTTTGTACAAGCCAACGCTGCGCCCGTCGGGCTGCTCCATCCAGGGCTCCGACAATCCGTTGTGATGCAATAGAAACCCACGACGGTTGAGTCGGGACTGGCTGCCCTTGGCTGCTCTCCAGCATGACGGATTGTCCGCTGTGGCAAACGCAGGTAAAATGAGGAAAGTGCCGTTGTTGCTGCATCCAATAGATGGCTCAACAGAACGGCCGCAGCCCACCCAGCAGAGCGACGGGACCATCGATGTGGCGTGAGTCTGACCGCTGCAAGCGAACCGTGAGCCGGAAGGCTGATCTTAAACAGAATCGAGATTGACATGCCAAAGCAAGGGATTCACCCCAGCTACAACGCGACGAACGTCAAGTGCGCCTGCGGCAACACCTTCGAAACCCGCTCCACCCACAAGGGCGACATCCTGCTGGAAATCTGCAGCGTTTGCCACCCCTTTTACACGGGAAAGAGCAAGGTGATTGACACCGCCGGCCGCATCGAGCGCTTCAAGCGCAAGTTCGCCAAGAGCGACGCGTCGGTCGCCGCAACCAAGTAACCACATCGCAGCACAACAAGGAGAGCCTCCGGTTCTCGCCGGAGGCTCTTCTTGTGCCACCCTTGAGAAAACATGAAGAAGGAATGGGACGACTACGCCGCTGCCGTCATCGATCGCCCGCCCGTGGCGACGCCCGCGGCTGTGCCCGCCGAGTTCGCCATCGGCAATGTGCGTATCGCACCGGCGACGGTGCTCGCGCCCATGGCCGGGGTTACGGACACGGTCTTCCGCCGCTTCATCAAGAACGCCTCGCTGTTCTCGACAAGCGACACCACGAGCAGCGCGGACATCGATCAGCAGACGACCAACCAGCAGTCCGGCTGCGGCCTGATCATGACGGAGTTCACCTCCGCCGACGGCCTCTCCCGGATGCGCGAGACCAAGCGCAAGCGCTACCTGACCTACTACGACGACGAGCACCCCATCTCCGCGCAGATCTTCGGCTCAAACCCCGAGACGCTCGCGGACTCCGCCCGCATCTGCCAGGACGCCGGCTTCGACATCGTCGATCTGAACCTCGGCTGCCCGGCCAAGCGCGTCGTTGCCTGCAACGGCGGATCGGGCCTGTTGCGTGATCTGCCGCACATCCAGACCATCTTCGAACGCGTCCGCGCGGCCGTCACCATTCCCTTCACCGTCAAGTTCCGCCTCGGCTGGAACGAACATTCGCTCGTCTGCGTGCCGCTCGCCAAAATGGCCGAGAACTGCGGCCTGAACGCCGTCGCGCTGCACGCCCGCACCCGCGAGCAGGGCTACACCGGGAATGCCCGCTGGGAGTTCATCGCTGCTGTTAAAGACGCCGTTCGGATTCCCGTCATCGGCAATGGCGACGTGCGCACGCCGCAGGACGCTGCCAACCTGGTCGCACAGACCGGCTGCGACGCCGTCATGATCGGCCGCGCCGCGCCCGCCAATCCGTGGATTTTCCGGCAGATCGCTCAATACACCGCATCGCGGGCAGCCACCGGCACGGGAACGTACGACGTCGCCACCGAACAGGATCGTTACCGCATGATCCGCACCTACTTCACCATGCTCTTCGCCGAAATGGAGCAGGAGCACCCCGAGGTCGAACTGCCCGCGCACGTCGACATGGAAACCCTCACGCCCGCCGAACTGGCCGCACACAATCGCTTGCGCAACCTCGCCCGCGATCGCGAGTCAGCCCGCCGCGACGTCATCGGCAAGATGAAGCAGTTCGCCAGCTGGTTTACCCACGGCGTGCCCGGCGGCAGCACCCTGCGCCGCAGCATCTTCGAAGCCAAACAGGGTGAGCAGGTGATGGACGCCGTCGACCGCTTCTTCTCGACCGATGCAGCCCACCGCATCGTCAGCACCAGTGACCTGCAGCAGCCCGCCTTCGCCGACTACGGCGACAGCTAGAAACTCGCCTCAGAACGCCATGACACGGCGACCAGCCGACCCGCGAAACGTCCTGGCATCCAAACCCAACAGAGGGCAACATGTTCGAGTTCAAAGGCAAAGTCGTACTGATTACAGGCGCTGGTTCCGGCATTGGAGCGGCGGCAGCACGCGCATTTGGGCGCGCAGGAGCAACGCTGGTAGCGGCTGACAAGAAATCCGCAGGTTTGGAAGCTTTGCAGCGGGATCTCGGGTCGGAGGACATCTTGACCCAGACCCTCGATACGTCTGATCCGTCGGCCTGCGAAGCATTGGTGAAAGCCGCAATCGACAAGTTCGGCAGGCTTGACGTGCTGGTCAATGACGCCGGTGTCGATCACATGGGTGCGGTTGACGAAGGCGGGCTCGACCAGTGGGACCGCGTGATGGGTACCGACCTGAATGGCTACTTCTACATGATCCGGTTCGCCATCCCGCACCTGCGCAAGCAGAAGGGCGCCATCGTCAATGTATCGTCCGTCTCCGGCCTGGGCGGCGACTGGAACCATTCGTTCTACAACGCAGCCAAGGGCGCCATCACCAACTTCACCCGCGCGCTCGCGCTGGACGAAGCGAAGCACGGCGTCCGCGTTAACGCTGTCAACCCCTCGCTGGTCTACACCTCAATGACCGAGCAGATGAAGTCGCAACCGGAACTCATCAAGAAGTTCGAAGAACGCATCCCGATGGGTCGCGGAGCCAACCCGGAAGACATTGCTGGACCAATCCTCTTCCTTGCAAGCGACGAAGCCCACTTCGTGACCGGTGTTAACCTGCCCGTCGACGGCGGCCTCACGGCCTCGAACGGACAACCACCGCTGTAGCTACTCGGCGTCGCGCCAGGCACAACTCATCGATCCTGCAAGGCGGGTGCGCCACGTCTCGCTTCTGAGACGTGGGGATGCTCCGGGGTACGCTCCAGCATGATCGTCTCCCCGAAACCCTGATCCCATGTCTCAGAAACGAGACATGGGGCACCCAACTCTGGCGCGTCCCGGTCCGGCGCGATTACATCCAATGCGCATGACCACTTCGGCAGCCATTCGCATCCCGTTCGACAATACCTACGCCCGGCTGCCGCAGAACTTCTTCGCACGCGTGAACCCGGCGGTTGTACGTGCCCCGCGGCTGATCAAGTTCAACATCGAACTGGCAAAGTTTCTCGGCATCGACCCTGACGCCCTCAGCGCGCAGGATGCTGCGGAGATCTTCTCGGGCAGCCGCATCACCGAAGGGTCTGAGCCGCTGGCGATGGCGTATGCCGGGCACCAGTTTGCGAACTTTGTGCCGCAGCTCGGCGACGGCCGCGCCAACCTGCTCGGCGAAGTCGTCGCGCAGGACGGCAGGCGCTACGACATCCAGCTGAAGGGTGGTGGCCCGACTCCCTTCTCGCGTCGCGGAGATGGTCGCGCCGCGCTTGGTCCCGTGCTGCGTGAGTATCTCGTCAGTGAGGCAATGCACGCGCTGGGCGTGCCGACCACACGCGCGCTTGCCGCGGTGCTGACCGGCGAAGCCGTCGTCCGCGAAGAGATGATGCCCGGCGCGGTCTTCACACGCGTCGCCAGCAGCCACCTGCGCGTGGGCACCTTTGAATACTTCGCCGCGCGCGAGGACAAGGATTCGCTGCGCACACTCGCCAACTACGCAATCCAACGCCACTATCCCGAAGCCGCACAGTCAGCCAAACCCTACCGCGCTCTGCTGCAGGGCATCACCACGCGTCAGGCCGAGCTGATCGCGCAGTGGATGGGCCTCGGTTTCATTCACGGCGTGATGAACACCGACAACACCAGCATCAGCGGCGAGACCATCGACTACGGCCCGTGTGCCTTCATGGAGGCGTACCACCCCGCCACCGTCTTTTCGGCCATCGACCGCAATGGTCGCTATGCCTATGGCAACCAGCCCGGCATCATGGTGTGGAATCTCTCTCGCCTGACCGAGACACTGCTGCCCCTGATGGCGGATGAAGAGGGCAGCCAGGAGGCCGCCATCGCCGCTGCGTATGAGGTGCTGAACGGCTTCTCGCCGACGTTCGAAGCGGCCCACCTCGACGGCATGCGCCGCAAACTGGGCCTGACCACTGCGCAGGAGGGCGATGCCGATCTGCTGCACGACCTGCTCCAGAGAATGGCAGCAAACCATGCCGACTTCACACTGACGTTCCGCAGGCTGGCCGATGCCGTCGAGCAGGAGAGCAACGCGCCAGTACGCCGCTTCTTTACCGATCCCACTTCCTTCGACGCTTGGTCAGAGCGCTGGCGCGAACGGCTCGCATACGAACCCATCACACCGCAGCAGCGCGCCGCGGCCATGCGGCTGGCGAGCCCGGTCTACATCCCGCGCAATCACCTGGTGCAGCAGGTGATCGACGCTGCCATCCTGCAGCGGGACTTTCAGCCGTTCGAAAAACTGCTGACCGTCCTCGCGGACCCGTTCACCGAGCGACCGGGGCTGGATCGCTTCGCGCTGCCCGCGGCTCCAGAGGAAGTCGTGACCCAGACGTTCTGCGGTACGTAATCGCGGGTAGAATTCTCCTCGAACGCAGCAGGAGACTCTTGCGATGGAAGATCACACGCTGAGACCGGCAGAGGAACTGGCACGGAACAATCCGCTGCGTTTCCCCAACGAATCGGCAGAGTACCGCGCCGCGCGCACCGCCCTGCTGGCTGAAGAGATCGAGCTGCGCCGCCACATCGAACGGGTCGCCGCCATGCGCAGAGCTCTGCCACCCGGCGGCGAGGTCACAGGAGACTATCGCTTCGTTGGCGAAGATGGCCCGGTCGACCTTGCCGGCCTGTTCGGCGACAAGCAGACCCTGGCCGTCTACAGCTACATGTTCGGTCCGAAGATGGAGCAGGCCTGCCCCATGTGTACCAATGTGATCGGCCCGTGGGACGCCAATGCGCTCGATCTCGATCAGCGACTCTCATTCGTTGTCGTGGCCCGATCACCCATCGAGAGGCTGCTGGAGTGGAAACGCCGGCGCGGATGGAGGAACATTCGCCTGTACAGCGACGCGAACGACAACTATTCACGGGACTACTTTGGCGTCTCGCCTGACGGCGATGACATCCCCGCTCTCAACGTGTTTTCTCGCCGCGGTGGAATAATCCGGCATTTCTGGTCCGGCGAGATGACGCAGCCCACGGCTGACCCGGGACAGGATCCGCGCGGCGCACCAGATGCAGGCCCCATGTGGGCCATCCTCGACAGCACGCCGGAAGGTCGCGATCCGCACTGGTATCCCAGCCTGACCTACGAGACGAAGACCCACTGCTGCAACGAACAGAAGTGACCCGCGAAGCATCACAGGAGCCATGGCCTTTCCCGAACCGTACCTCGCAAGCACAAAGCGCTACGCCGACGCCACCTATCGCCGCTGCGGCAACAGTGGTGTTCAACTACCGCCTATATCGCTTGGCCTGTGGCAGAACTTCGGCGGCACCGACGTGTTCGAGACCGGCCGCGCCGTGCTGCGCCGCGCCTTTGATCGAGGGGTGACGCATTTCGACCTGGCGAACAACTATGGTCCTCCCTACGGCAGCGCCGAGGAGAACTTCGGCAAAGTGCTGGCGACCGACTTCGCCACGCATCGCGATGAACTGATCATCTCCTCAAAAGCCGGCTGGGACATGTGGCCCGGGCCTTACGGCATTGGAGCGTCGAAAAAGTACCTCGTCGCCTCGCTCGACCAGAGCCTGAAGCGCATGGGGCTGGAGTACGTCGACATCTTCTACACGCATCGACCCGACTTCGACACGCCGATGGAAGAGACCGCAAGCGCGCTCGCCCAGATCGTGCGGCAGGGCAAGGCGCTGTACGTCGGCATTTCGTCGTACTCGCCGGCGCGCACACGCACCATGCACAAGCTGCTTGCGGATGAAGGCGTTCGCCTTCTGATCCACCAGCCTTCGTACAGTATGCTGAACCGTTTCCTGGAACAGGGTCTGTTGGAAACGCTCGGCGAGCTCGGCGTCGGCTGCATCGCCTTCTCGCCGCTGGCGCAGGGCCTGCTGACGAACAAGTACATCAAGGGGGACGCGGCCCAGACCCGCGTGAATGCCGACGGCAGCAGCTTCAGCAAAAAGCTGTTGAGTGACGAGAACCTCGATCGCGTTCGCGCGCTGAACAGCATCGCGGAGAAGCGCGGACAGACGCTGGCCCAGATGGCGATCGCGTGGGCGCTGCGTGATCCGCGCGTGACGACAGCACTGATCGGCGCGCGCAACGTCGCGCAGCTGGATGACTCGCTGGACTCGTTAAAGAACCTCGCCTTCGCGCCGGAAGAGCTTGCAGAGATCGATACGTACGCCGTGGATACACCGGAGATTGACCTGTGGCGGCCGGTGAACAGCCGCGACAAGTAAGTCGTGGCGATCCACTCAATGCTGTCATCCTGAGCAACGCGAAGGATCCCAGCACCTTTGCCGGAGCGAAGGAAGGCTTTCTGGCACATCTGCTTTGTGGCGGAAAGCCCTCCGCTTCTGTGGTGATCGCAGATCGCAGGGATCCTTCGCTTCGCTCAGGATGACGAACAGGCAGCGCCAGCACTCTCGCTTTCGCGGTCGCAAGCTTCACCGCGCAAACGACGCAGACCGCACCCGCGTAACTACCTTCATCTCCTGCCGCCACTTCTCACCCAGCCCAAGCAGCGTCCATTCCACCTCTGGCTTCAGATACCGCAGAACTGTCTGCGTTGCCGGATGGATGCGCAACGACGGCGCGACCAGATAGAGCCGTGGCGGCTCCGGCGAAAGCCGCACCCCGGGGAAATACCCATGCCGCTGAAAGGCGCCCAGACCGGTAGAAGAGTCGACGGTCTGCGTGTGGTGCCAGCGCACCCGCAGCCAGTAATCAAGCCCTTGCAGCGCGAAATGCATGTCTTCGCCGGCCTTCAGTTCAATCACGGCGAGCCGCCCATCGCACGTTACGGTCAGCAGGTCGAGCATGCCGCGATCGCTCGCCTGGAACGCGGGCACCTGCGCGTACACATGCTCTGTATCGAACTGCGACAGGCTGCCCTGCCCGTCGGTGAGCGGGCCGATGTTCTGCCGCAGCGAAGATTCGAGCCAGGCCTCCGGCTGCATACGGAAGAGCGGGTCTTTCTGCGATCCGCCTGCATGTCGGCGTGCGAACAATCGCTGCACAAACTCATGCAGCATCGGTGCGCTCTGCGCGTCCAGCACGGTTTCCTGCGCGCCCGCGCCGAAGGTTATCTCTATAACGCGCGCGAACGAGTTCGCTGCCGCACTCTGCCGAATGCGTGCGAACTCCAGCCCATGCAGCAAGAGTGCAAGCTCCGTGGACGACCTAAGTCGCTGCTCGACGTGCGCTCGCATTGCCTCTGGCACAATCGCAAGCGCCTGCTCGACCGCCTCGTGAAAGCGCTCCTTCGCGACCACCGGGTCAGGCGCGTGCAGCAGCTTCGTGACAAGGTTGCCGGTGTCCGCCGCATCACGCTCCGTCAACTCTTCGGTCTTCTCATCCAGCTCGTAGAGTTCCCATTGCGCCGCATCAGTGCGCATCCACGCAAGCCGGGCCAGTGTGGTCGCGGCCGTTCCCCGCGGCAGCACTAACCGCAGGCCGCAAAAGAGCCGCCTGCCGCCGCCGCGCTCGCGGCATAGCTGCAGCCACAGGATGCCAACTGTCAGGATGCCGTCGATCGTCGTGGACGACTCGTCTGCATTCACGCCGACGACAGCCCACGCGTCCTGTCCGCGATGCAGCACACCGCGCGTGTACGCCGGCCCGAACGACCGCTCCAGATCCATCGCACTATGGAAGCTGTCTGCCACCCACCCAGGAAATGTTCGCTGCAACACGCGTTCGAGTGTGGCCGCGTAGCGTCGCCGCGTGGTGTCGCGAGCCGTTGGTGTGCGGCGATCCGGCTGAGACACAAGCTCCAGCATCTGCGGTTTGCTTTGACCGAAGCGTGTGGTCGCCAGCCGCAGCGAACCCTTGCGTGCGACCGTGCTGACGACGCGGCGGATAAGGTTACGCTCGTCGCTCCACAGGTGCAGCGTGCAACGGCCGTGTTCGTGCGACAACGAATAGCGCGACGACCGCATGTCAAAGAGCACGCGACCATCTTCCAGCAGGACAGCGCCAGCATGGTCAGCCAGGAAGTCTTCGATTGCGGCGGCGATCTCTCCGGTGGTCTGCTCGGCGGCTGCGGACACCTACCAGTCCTTCGCGGCTCGCAGGGCGGTGATGTGCGCCACGTGATGCCGGCTGTGCCACGCGTACTGCACCGCAGCCTGGTCCAGGCGCGTTACGCCTCTCTCGGGATGCAGATATTTGCGCTGCCATTGCGCAGGTGACAACGAGTGCAGCAACATCAACAGCCGCGCGTGCAGCGCCTCAAGCATCTCCAGCGACCACTCGATCGGCGCGGTTTCTGCGTCGTGCAGCGTGGCCCATGCGCTCTGATCATAGGGCCGGATTGTCGGCTCATCCTCCGTCAGTGCCAGCCGGAATCGTATGTAGCAATTCATGTGCGAGTCGGCCAGATGATGCACCACCTGAGTCACGGTCCAGCCTCCCTCGCGATAAGGCGTGGCAAGCTGTTCGTCATCCAGGTGCTTGACCGCGGCGCGAAGGTCCTGCGGCAGTTCGCCAAGCGTATTCAGCGCTTCAGCGAGCGTAGTTGCACTGACAGTGTCTGGTTGCGGCATCGGGCCGATCGGGTAACGGGGGTCGATGGAAACGGCCGCGGAAGTGGCTGTCGAGCTCATATTCCCCAACCTAGCACAGCCGCAAGCCCTCGACAGCGTAAACTAAAGGGAATGAGTAGCTCTGTAACGCTGCCCTACCCCAGTTTGCAACCCGTATTCCAGAACAGCTTCGCAGTGGACGCGGCGCTGGTCGAGCGTCTGCTCGCCGCCGCACTGGCCGCAGGCGGAGACTTCGCCGAGCTTTACTTTGAGTCGGTCACATCCAGTTCCATCGGCATTGATGAGGGCATCGTCAAGTCGGCGAGTCAGGGACATAGTACAGGCTGTGGCGTGCGCGTGCTGAGCGGCGAACGAACCGGTTACAGCTACACCGACTCCCTCGAAGAAGATCGGCTGCTGCACGCGGCCAAGACCGCTGCCTTGATCGCAAGCGGGCCCGCAAACGTCAACGTGCAGGGCTTTGTCGAAACGGCAGTACATGACCTGTACCCGGTCGTTGGACTTGATACCGAGGTCAGCGCCCGGCTTCTGCTGGTGCAGCGGGCAGATCGCGCAGCGCGGGCGTACGACAGCCGCATCACGCAGGTACGCGCAGGATTCAATGACGAGGTCCGTCATGTCTTCGTGGTCGCAAGCGACGGCACGTGGGCGACGGATACGCAGCCGCTCAGCCGATTCAGCGTCTCGGTCATCGCGAAGGATGCAAGTGCCGACGGCGGCAAAGGCGTGACAGCTCGCGGCTCGGGCGGCGGTGGTGGACGCGTCACGCTCCACTACTACAGCGGCGCAAAGTCTCCCGAAGCCTATGCTGCAGAGGCAGCGCGCCAGGCCATTCTGCAGTTGACTGCGATCGACGCGCCCGCAGGCGAGATGGAAGTGGTGCTCGGGCCGGGCTGGCCGGGAGTGCTGATCCACGAGGCGGTCGGCCATGGCCTCGAAGCTGATTTCAACCGCAAGAAGCAGTCTGCCTTTGCCGGCCTGATGGGTCAGCGTGTCGCGACCGATAAGGTTACCGTGGTGGATAACGGCACCATGCCCGGACGTCGCGGCAGCCTGAACGTCGACGATGAGGGCGTGGCAACCCAGAACACCGTGCTGATCGAGAAAGGCATCCTGCGCCGCTACATGAGCGACAAGCTCTCCGCGCGCGTGATGGGTCTGCCCAGCACCGGCAGCGGCCGCCGCGAAAGCTACGCCAGCATGCCGATGCCCCGCATGACGAACACCTACATGCTGGCGGGCGAAGACGAGCCAGCAGACATCCTGCGCAGTGTGAAGCGTGGTCTGTACGCGGTCAACTTCTCCGGCGGCTCGGTCGACATCACGAATGGCAAGTTCGTCTTTGCAGCAAGCGAAGCGTACCTGATTGAAGACGGCAGGGTCACCGCCCCGGTCAAGGGCGCCATGCTGATCGGCAACGGTCCTGAAGCGCTGCAGTACGTAAGCATGGTCGGCCACGATCTTGCGCTGGATGAAGGCATTGGCACCTGCGGCAAACGCGGGCAGGGCGTGCCGGTATGCGTGGGAACTCCCACGATGAAACTGGACAAGATGACGGTAGGCGGAACGGGGCGATAACCATGGCAACAAAGACAGCAGCAGCAAAGCTCGAAGGCGAAAAGATCTATGAGTGCGAAGTGAAGCGTAGACGCGTCGCAGCACGCGGCGGCTACGAGCCCTTCTGGAAAGTCAAGAACGTCGGCGAAGCGGTTATTGACGGCGACACCGAGTTCCGCTGCAAAGACTGCCACGGCAGCTTGAAGCTGCACAAGGTGCGCGTCCAGACCGGTGCCGCAGCCTACGTAGCGCACACCTCCAAGCATGATTCGGCATACTGCCCCGGCAGCATGCACTTTCTCGCCGCGACCGACGGACGCGAGACCCGCTTCTCTGAAGCACCGGTGCGGTAACGATGGCACAGAAGGTACACGCTGCTCTGGATCTGCAGGCACTCGCGATCGACCTTGTCGACCGAGCCATGCGATCCGGCGCCACTGACGCCGAAGCAGTTGTTGTCGAAGGCGATGAGTTCTACACCAAGGTGCGCCTCGGCCAGGTGGAGACACTCACCG
This sequence comes from Terriglobus sp., assembly GCA_965199365.1. GTDB lineage: Bacteria > Acidobacteriota > Terriglobia > Terriglobales > Acidobacteriaceae > Terriglobus. Next base: position 979,392 of record CBDARC010000001.1, read on the forward strand.
AATCAACTTCGCGCGCGATTGGGCTTCGTGTCTTTAATGGGCAGCGCACCGCCAGCACCTCGACCAATGACCTGAGTGAAGACTCGATCAAGCGCCTCGTTAACGGCGCGATCGAGCTGTCGAAGATTACCGAAGAAGATCCGTTCGCAGGTCTGCCGGATGCAAGTGAGTACTCAACCGTTCGCAACGGCGACAATCTCGGCATCTACTTTCGCGATGTGTATGACATGCCTGCGTCTGACCGCATCGAGATGGCCCGTGCTACCGAAGCCGCCGCGATGGCTGCGGACGTTCGCATCCAGAACAGCGACGGCGGCACCTTCACCGCCGCCACATCGCACAAGGCAATTGCCAACTCGCGCGGTTTCGCAGGTGAGTATCGCAAGAGCTACTGCGGCATCGGCTGCACGCCCATCGCGCAGGACGAGAGCGGCATGCAGCGCGATGGCTGGGGCTCAAGCGCACGCACACTGCGCAAGCTTGAGACGCCGGAAGAGGTCGGTCGCGAAGCCACCAAGCGCGCGGTTCGACGCCTCGGCGCCCGCCGCGTCAAGACACAGCAGGCAAGCATGGTCTTCTCGCGCGAGATTGCTCGCGGCATCATCGGCGACATCTTCGGCGCGGTGAACGGCGATGCGGTTTACCGCCACGCAACCATGTTCGAAGGCATGCTGGGCGAGCAGGTCGCCAGCCCGCTGGTGACCGTGATCGATGACGGCACCATGATGCTCGAACCCGGTCTGGGCGGCTACGGCACGCTGCCCTTTGACGGCGATGGACTGCCCATGCAGCGCAAGGTAATCGTCGACAAAGGCATCCTGCAGACGTACGTGACCAACACCTACACCGCACGCAAGCTCGGCACAAAGAGCACAAGCAATGCATCCCGCGGACTCGCAGGCGCACCCGGCATCGGCAGCGGCAACTTCTACCTGCAGGCCGGCACGCAGACACCCCGCGAGATCATCGCCGACGTGACAAACGGCCTGTATGTCACCGAGGTACTGGGCAGCGGCGTTAACCTGGTCACGGGCGACTACTCGCAGGGCGCAAGCGGCATCTGGATCGAGAACGGCGTCTTCACCGGCGCGGTCGAAGAGATCACCATCGCCGGCAACCTGAAAGGACATGTACAAAAACATCGTCGCAGTCGGGAACGACCTCATCTTCCGCGGCTCGTCGGCATCGCCGTGCATTCGCGTCGAAGGCATGACCATCGCCGGCGCGTAACTAGACCTCGCCTGTCGGTAGAATCGTCCCGTGCCAGCGCCACCCATCTTCGAGCATGAGGTCGACTTCGACACGGAGCGCGCGCCCGAGATCCTGCGCAGCGTGCCTGCTGCGGCGGGAGTGGTTGCGCTGTTCGGGCATTCGACCAACGACCGTCCGTTCCTCATGAATTCGGCCAACCTGCGGCGGCGTCTGCAGCGGCTGCTTGAGCCGATGGAGGGCCAGACCAAGCGGCTGAACCTTCGCAACCGCGTCGCCCGCATCGCATGGCGCACCACGCATTCTGAGCTGCAATCGCTGCTGTTGCTGCACCGCGCCAACACGCTTGTCTTTGGAGCGGAAGGCGCGCGCAAACGTATGCGATTGTCGCCTCCCTTCACCGTTCGTTACGCCGTGGAGAACCGCTTTCCGCGCATCTACGTGACGAACCACCTGCGCCGGCGTTCGCTGCACACGACCTTCGGGCCGTTCGCATCGCGCCTTTCGGCGGAGCGCTATCGCGAGGCGGTCGAAGAGCTCTTCGTCATCCGCCGCTGCTTCATGGAGCTGGTTCCCTCGCCTGACGATCCTGGCTGCATCTACGGCGAGATGCGCAAGTGCATGGCTCCCTGCCAGGCCCGCTGCACCGATGAGGAGTACCGCACCGAAGCAGAACGGACGCTGCTCTTCCTGAAGACGAACGGCGCATCACGCATCGCGGAGCTTGAGGCAGAGCGCGATGCCGCCTCCGCGGACATGCAGTTTGAAGAAGCGGCAGCGGCACACGCGCGCATGCTCAAGGCGAAGGCCACTGCCGCGCTTGTCGACGATCTTGTCCGTCCCCTCGATGAACTGCGAACCGTGCTGCTCGTGCCGCACGCCGCCACAAGAGACGACGAGCCGCGCGTGCAGGTGTTCCTGTTTGCAGGTGGCTGCCTGCGCGGGCCGGAGATCGTCTCCCTGCTGGGCGTACGGCTGGCGAAGGAGCAGAACGAGGTTGGCTCATCCCTTTTCGCGCAGCCAATGATGCTGGCAGCCGTGCCGCTCGACAGTGGCGCTGAAGCCGCTGCGCCTGCGGTCGCCGAGAGTGCGGAGGAACGCATGCTTGCAGCGATTGCACGTCTCGAAGACGGCGGTGCCGCGGCTGATACAACCGAACTCGGCGATCATCTGGCACTGCTGCGGCGCTGGTACTACCGGCCTGAGAAACAGCGCGCTGGCGTCGCGTTTTTTCAAGAGCGGGATGCGTGGCCGATCCGGCGCATGGTGCGTGCTGCGGCAAAGCTGGCGGCGCCTGTGGTGGATGCTGCGCCAGTTACAGAGGCTGTGGCGGTTCCAGCCCGGGATGACGCCGCTACAGCCGAGGACTCTCCCCAGCCGTCATCCTGAGCGGAGCGAAGGATCCCGCAGGAGCCTGTTGACCCCACCGCTCGAACCTTTTCGCCCGAAACCTGAAACGGCTGTGGCAGCGCAAAATGCGCAGGGATCCTTCGCTCCGCTCAGGATGACAGCGGTGGGGTGACGAGCAGCCTAAACAGCCGCACTATCCGGCGCAACAAACACCTGCGGCACCCTCACCCACGCCATGCCCGCAGCCTTAGCCGACGCGATCCCCGCATCCGCATCCTCAAAGACAAGGCAGTGCTCGGGTGCGACCTGCAGCAGCTTTGCCGCGGTGAGGAATGGCTCAGGATCGGGCTTGCCGTGGGCATAGTCTTCCGCACAGACCAGCACGTCAAAGCGGTCCTTGAGACCCAGCACGGTCAAGGTCTGCTCAACATTGTCACGCGGTGATCCGGACACAATCGCCATGGGAATGCGGCCCTGCGCGGCGACAATGTGGGCCAGCACTGACGCGATTGGCTGCACATCGCCGATGTTGCTCAGGAAGCGCGCTTCCTTGTCGGCCACGATCGTCTCGGGATCGAGCGTGTAACCGAAGCGCTCGTTCAGCAGCGACACCACCTTCAGCGGAGGCACGCCGCCAAGCTGGTAGAACAGCGTCTCCGACATGCTCGCACCATGCGCCTTCAGCGAATCCGTCCACGCTATGAAGTGTTGCGGCATGGTGTCCGCAACGGTGCCATCCAGGTCAAACAGGTAGGCGCGAAAGTCACCGGCAGGCAATTCGAGGGCATCAGCGGACAAGAAGGTTCTCCTGCATCCATCGTATCGTCCGCGCTTGATAGACTGCCCGTGATGATCGACCTTGCATTTTCCATCCTGGCCGCCGACTTCACGCACCTCGCCGACGAGATCGCTACGGCCGAGCGCGGCGGCGGTACCGTCTGCCACGTCGACGTGATGGACGGCCACTTTGTACCCAACATCACCTTCGGCCCGCCGGTCGTTGCGGCGGTGCGCCGGGTGACGAAGCTGCCGCTTGACGTTCACCTGATGATCGAAGACCCGGACCGCTACATCGAGGCGTTCGCGAAAGCCGGGGCAGACTGGCTGATCGTGCACCAGGAGGTCTGCCGCCACTTGAATCGCACGCTCACATCCATCCGCGAGCATGGCATGCAGCCGGCCGTCGTCATCAATCCCGCAACGCCGGTCGAGATGATCATCGAGGTACTGCCGCTGGTCCACCACGTCCTGGTCATGACGGTGAACCCCGGCTTTGGCGGCCAGAGCTTTATCCCGCGCTGCGTGGCAAAGGTCGAGCACCTGGCCAGCCTGCGAACAGAGATGGATCTGGACTTTCGCATAGAAGTAGACGGCGGTATCGGCGACGAAACCGTGGCGCAGGTGGTCCGTGCGGGCGCTGACCTGCTGGTCGCCGGCTCAGCTATCTTTGCAGGAGGCGACAGACCGCAAACGACAGAAAGCAATGCCCGAACGTTCCTGCAGCGGGCGCGTTCCGCGACTGAGATCACTGTGTAGCTGACCTTCCCGGCTGCCCCACGTCAAAAAAGAATACCCGCCCCGAACGACAGCGGAAGCTCGCAGCTTAGAATAAACACGTGAGTGTTCTCCCCGTTCCTGACAAGGAACGTGCTCGGGAACCGAGGATCTTCAGGTATGGCTTCACTGTTTTCCCGGATCGCTGTCGCGCAGCGCTCCTTCTTCCCGCGCCGCGGCATTGCCGTTGCACTGCTCGCCGGCAGCTTCGCCGCTCCCACGCTGTTCGCACAGGCCACCGGAACGCCGCAGCAGTCACCCGCCGCGACCACGCCGACAGACCAGCCGGCCGGCACCACGCCCGCGACGACAGACCAGGCTCCCACCGCCGTCCTAAGCAACACGACACCCAAGCGCGGCCGCACGCGTAAGGCGGACGAGGACAAGAGCGACGGCAAGACCGTTCAGTCCAAGGACACGATCAAAGACCAGAAGGCGATGAAGCAGCGCCTGAAGCAGAACCCGCTGGCGAACGTGAAGTCTGACCAGCCGGACAAGCAGCTCTACGACAAGGCCCAGATCGCTATCAACAAGGGTCGCTACGAAGTCGCCCGGCTCGATCTGCAGACGCTGCTGTCGACCTATCCCGACTCCGAATACCAGATGCGCGCGAAGCTCTCCTTCGCCGACAGCTGGTACCGCGAGGGAGGCACGGCCGCGCTGGCACAGGCCGAAACGGAATACCACGACTTCATCATCTTCTTCCCCAACGCACCGGAAGCAGCCGAAGCGCAGATGCGCATTGGTGACATCTACTTCAAGCAGATGGACCGCCCGGACCGCGACTACACCAAGGTGATTCACGCGCAGGACGAGTACCGCAACATGCTGACGCAGTACCCGGATTCATCACTCATTCCGGAGGCGAAGCAGAAGCTGCGCGAAGTGCAGGAAGTAATGGCACAGCGCGAAAGCCAGATTGGCGACTTCTATGTCACGCACGAAAACTGGGTCGCTGCCATCGCGCGCTACCAGACCGTCGTCGACACCTACCCCTTGTACAGCCACATCGACCAGACGTTGATCGGGCTGGGTGACGCGTACGCCGCGCAGTCGCGTTACATCCGCACGTTGAAGCTGCCGGAAGAGGTGAAGGCACGCCTGCTGCGTACGTACGACGGCCAGGCCATCGCCGCCTACACCCGCGTGGTCACGCAGTATGCCGCGTCTCCCCACATGGAAGACGCGCGCGATCGCCTGGAAGCGATGAACGCGCCGATTCCGGAGCCGACCGCGGAACAACTCGCTGCCAGCGAAGCGCTTGAGAACAGCCGCCAGAGCTACACCCTCACCAACCGCGCCAAGGGCCTGATCTTCCGCGGCCCCGACACCGTCCAGGCCGCGCGCCTGGGCGAGCCATCCATGGCCGATCCGAAGGCGACGCTTGCACCTGAAGTAGCCAAGCGCAGCGAAGAGGCCTACAAGGCCGCTCTCAATCCCGGTTCCGCGCCCGCCGGCCTGCAGCCACGCACGGAAGCGACAGTAGGCGCAGACACGGGCGCAAACACTCCAGCCGCCGGCACGCCTGCGGCAACCGGCGCGGTCTCGCTGCAGGACATTCCCGCGGCTGACGCAGGCGCGACGCCCGCGGCGACCGGCAGCACCTTCACCGAGACACCGGCCGGAGTGGCTCCGCTTGGTGGCGGAGGCGGTGCCAGCGTTGGCGTCACCATCCTGACGCCGGGCGCATCCGCCAGCACACCGAACGGCAGTGGTCTGAACGCCGTCGGACCGGCAAACACCACGGCCCTGCCGCCGATTGAAAAAGCCGCCGAGGCACCGGATGCAGTCAACGACGTCGCGAACCAGAAAACTCCGACGGCGCAGGCTCCTGTTCTGGACAAGAAGGGTAATCCGAAGAAGACCAAAGCCGAGTACGACAAGGACGACGAATCCTCCAGCACGCACAAGAAGAAGAAGGGCCTCAAGAAGCTCAACCCCTTCTAACGCTTCATCTCCGTTCAGCAAAGGGGGCAGCTTCGGCTGCCCTTTTGCTTTGCGGCTTTGCTACACTTGGCAGCCATGCGATCCCTTGTTGCTTTGCTCGTCGCTTCGTTTGCAGTTCCATGCGCTATGGCGCAAGCTCCGTCCGCGACACCAACGCCGGGTGCCACTGCTCCCGCCGCGACGGGCATTGCGCCCACCACGCCGGCGGCTGCACCGGTCATCTCGCCCGAGGTGCACCCTGACGGCACTGTGACGCTGCGCCTCGACGCACCCAACGCGCAGAAAGTAACCGCGAGCATCGAAGGCGACCCGAAGCCGATCATGATGCAGAAGAACGCGACCGGCGTATGGGAAGGCACGACCGGACCCAAGGCTCCCGAGTACTACGGCTACAGCTTTGCCGTAGACGGCAAGCGCGAGCTCGACCCGCGCAACGCAACCATCCGTCCTAACCTGCTCAGCCCGACGACAGTGCTCTACGTGCCCGCACCGGCGCCGCAGCCGTGGGACCTTACAGACATCCCGCACGGTGAAATCTATCACCACCTCTACTTCTCAAAACTTGCCGCGGGCGACGGCTCCTCTGCCGATCGCGACATGTGGGTCTACACCCCGCCCGGTTATGACGCGAAGCGCAAAGAAGCCTATCCCGTGCTCTACCTGATCCACGGCTTCTCCGACGCAGCGAATGGATGGATTGAGGCCGGCCAGGCCAACCTGATCTTCGACTCGCTGCTGCATGACGGCAAGATCAGGCCGATGGTCGTCGTGATGCCGCGCGGCTACGGCACCATGGAGATGATCGAGAGCAGGGCGGCCGTTCGTCCGCCGGCGCTCGGCATGAAGAACCAGACCACCTTCTCTGACCAGATGCTGCACGAGATCATTCCCATGGCTGAGGCGCGCTACAACATTGCCAAAGACCCGGCGCACCGCGCCATGGCAGGCCTGTCCATGGGTGGCGGGCACAGCATGTACACCGGCCTGAATCATCCGGAGGTCTTCGGCTACGTTGGCATGTTCTCCGCCGGCATCACCTCTGGAGGGGTCGACATCCGCGGCAAGAACGTCGACGCTGCCACCTATGACACAGCCTTCAAGGCCGTTCTGCCGCATGCGTCAACACAGGTGCCGGTGAAGCTGCTGTGGATCTCCTGCGGCACGGAAGACTCGCTGATCACCGTCAACCACGGCTTTGAAAACTGGGCCAAGACCAACATCAAGGGCAACGTGCAGGTACGCGACACGCCCGGCATGCACACCTGGATGGTGTGGCGCGACGACCTGATCGCATTCACACCGCTGCTGTTCCGCTAACGGGCGCAAGCCGGGTGTAACCAGGTATTGCTACACTGGGCAGCCATGAAAAGGATCCTCGTTCTGTCCGCAACGCTGCTCTCCTGTGCCCTCGCGGGCGCACAAACGCCGGCCGCACCGGCACCTTCCGCTGCGGCCGCAGCTTCGGCTCAGGGCATGGTCGCGCCGCCACAGGTTCTTTCACCTGAAGTAGCGGCAGACGGCTCGGTCACCTTTCGCCTGGTCGCGCCAAACGCGAAGCGCGTGACAGTCACCGTCGAGGGTCAGCCGAAACCGTTCGAGCTGCAGGGCAACAGCGACGGCGTCTGGCAGTGGACCAGCCCGCCAATGAAGCCGCAGATCTACGGCTACACGTTCGCGGTCGACGGCCAGCGCACGCTCGACCCGCGCAACGCACAGGTCCGGCCCAACCTGATCAGCCCCACCACTGTCGTGCACGTTCCCGCGTCCACACCGCAGCCGTGGGAGGCGCAGGACATCCCGCACGGGCAGGTCGCGCATATCCTCTACCGCTCAAAGCTCGTCACGGCCGACGCGACCGACACAGGCGACCGCGACATGTGGGTCTACACGCCGCCGGGTTACGATCCCGCGCGCAAAGAGAAGTATCCCGTGCTGTACCTGAACCATGGCTACTCCGACGGAGCCAACGGATGGGTCGAAGCGGGCCAGGCGAACCTCATTCTCGACGCGCTGCTGCACGACGGCACCATTCGGCCGATGGTCGTTGTCATGCCGCTTGGCTACGGCGAAATGAAGATTGTCACCGCTGGCTGGAACCGCGTCGGCGGACTGATCTACGAGAACCAGCAGCTCTATTCAAAGCAGCTGCTGGGCGAAGTGATTCCCTTGGCCGAGGCGCAGTTCAACATCGCCCGCGACCGAGACCATCGTGCAATTGCCGGCCTTTCGATGGGCGGCGGACACAGCATCTACACCGGCCTCAACCACCCGGAGACCTTCGCCTACGTGGGAGCGTTCTCCTCCGCAATCGTCAGCCCCGAGCTGACGCACAACGGCTGGCAGACCACCGCCAGCCCCGCCGAGATGGACAAGGGCTTCCGCGCTATCGTCCCGAACGCCGCAACGCAGCAGCCACTGAAGCTCTACTGGCAGAGCTGCGGCACGGAGGACTCGCTGATTACAGCAAACCGCGCCTTCGGCACCTGGGCCAGGACCAACATCAAGGGCAACGTGCAGATCCGCGAAACCCCGGGCATGCACACCTGGATGGTCTGGCGCGACGACCTGATCGCGTTCACTCCGCTGTGGAAGTGTTCGAGAGCTTGCGTGGAAGAGACACCGTTACACCGATGGCAAAGGGAACAACGCGAGGCGAAGGAAGCTTTTCGCCTAGCTAATCCTCGTCATCGGCTGATCAGCCCCCGCAAGCGAAGTGATGCGCCTAACGAAAACGGAGTTTAGGAGAGAACGATCCGTTCGCTGATCCGAAAATAGTTAAGACAAATCCCACCTCGTCCGAAAGTAGATCGGAATCAGGATTCCCACGACACTGACTGGAGTGGTCTATTACCTCGTAGGCGTGACAGGCTTGTCCATCTTGTCGACTTTCGCGTGCGTAGAAATCGCCAAAGGACTGCGAGCGATCAGCTTACTTAGTATTTTGCCGTTTGTAGGAATCGCGCTCACGGTTTGGCGGCTGATTGCTGCTCCTCCACCAACACACAAATATTTTCCCTTTGCTTGGTGGGTCCAGGATCTTTCAGGGAACGTGCGAAGCCAAGGCGGATTGAAGTAAGTATCCTGAAAGGAGCGCCACAACCGGCGCTCTTTTCTTATGCCCAACGAACTGCCGAAAGCCTACGACCCCGCCGCCATCGAACAGAAATGGGCGGACTTCTGGGTCTCAGAACACCTGTTCGACACAGCCATAAACTCTGAAGTCGAGAACCGCACGAAGCCGTTCGTGATGCTGCTGCCGCCGCCCAACGTCACCGGCCGCCTGCACATGGGCCACATGCTCAACCAGACGGAGATGGACATCCTGACGCGCTGGCACCGCATGCGCGGGGACGAGGCGGTGTGGATTCCTGGCACCGATCACGCCGGCATTGCCACGCAGATGATGGTCGAAAAGCAGCTTGCCAGTGAAGGCACCAACCGGAAGGAGCTCGGCCGCGAGGCTTTCCTCGAACGCGTGTGGCAGTGGAAGGCGCAGTACGGTGGCGCGATCACCGGCCAGATGCGCCGCCTCGGCGCCAGCGTCGACTGGAGCCGCGAGTACTTCACCATGGACGACAACCTGTCCACTGCAGTGACCGAGGCGTTCGTTCGCCTTTACGAGCGGGGCCTGATCTACCGCGGCAGCTACATCGTCAACTGGGATCCCGTGCAGCAGACCGCCGTGAGCGATCTCGAGGTCGAGCACAAGGAGACGCTGGGCAAGATCTACCACCTGCGCTATCCCTTCGCGGACGGCAGCGGCTCCATTGTCATCGCCACCACGCGGCCGGAGACGATGCTGGGCGACACGGCCGTCGTGGTGAATCCGTCCGACGAGCGCTACACCGCAATGGTTGGCAAGACGATCCTTCTGCCTCTCGTAGGTCGCGAAATCCCGCTGCTGGCCGACGACTGGGCGAAGCCCGAGTTTGGCACCGGGGCGGTAAAGGTCACGCCCGCGCATGATCCGAACGACTACGAAATCGGCAAGCGGCATGCGTTGGCCGAACTGACCATCATGGACGAGACCGCGCACATCGACCTGCCGGGTTCGCCGTACCACGGCATGGATCGCTACGTTGCGCGAGAGCAGATCCTTGCCGACCTGGACGCGCTCGGCCTCCTGGTCGAAGTGAAGGACCACATGCTGGCCATCGCCACCTCGCAGCGTAGCGGCGCGGTCATCGAGCCGCGGCTTTCGCTGCAGTGGTTCCTTAAGATTCAGCCGCTGGCCGATAAAGCGATCGCCGCGGTCGAAGAAGGCCACATCAAGTTCACTCCCGCGATGTACGCGAAGACGTATTTCGAGTGGATGCGGAACATTCATGACTGGTGCATCTCGCGGCAGCTATGGTGGGGCCACCGCATCCCGGCATATCACTGCCCCGAGTGCGGGACGACATGTGTCAGCAGGACCCGGCCGGAGCGCTGCGGCTCGTGCGATCACGCGGAGATGCAGCAGGAGACCGACGTGCTCGACACCTGGTTCTCGAGCGGCTTGCTGCCCTTCACCGTCTTCGGCTGGCCTGAGCCTGCAGTCGATGCCGCAAAGTTCTACCCGACCGACCTGCTCGTCACTGGTTTTGACATCCTGTTCTTCTGGGTCGCCCGCATGATCATGCTGGGCACGCACTTCATGCTGGACGCACCAATGCCCGACGGCAGCGCACGCACGCTGGCCGACGCCGTACCGTTTCGCGAGGTCTACATCCACGCACTGGTGCGCGACGCCGACCGCCAGAAGATGTCTAAGACCAAGGGCAACGTGGTCGACCCCATCGAGATCATTGAGCGCTTCGGCACCGATGCCGTCCGCTTCACGCTTGCCTCGCAGGCCTCGCCCGGCACAGACATTGCCTTCAGCGAGGCGCGCACCGAGGGCTATCGCGCCTTCGCCAACAAGATCTGGAACGCGGCGCGCTTCCTCTTTATGCAGGTGGAGCGCGCACAGTCCTCCGGCTACAAGATGCGCATGGGCTCCGGTACGCAGGTGTCCGCACTGCCCGAGATCACGCCCATCGAGACGCGCTGGATCTTCGCAAGGCTGCGCGCGGTCTGCGCGGAGGTGGATCGTGCGCTGACGGACTACCGCTTTGACGAGGCAGCCAATGCCGTCTACCAGTTCTTCTGGGGCGAGTTCTGTGACTGGTACCTGGAGCTGGTAAAGCTGCGCCTCGACTTCCCGGAGCCAGTCGAAGGCCAGACACCCATTCAGAATCCGGAGACAGGGATCTCGCTCGCCGGGCTGGTCGGCGTCTTTGAGGCTTCGCTGCGGCTGCTGTCGCCGTTCATGCCCTTCCTGACGGAAGAGCTGTGGCACGCGCTGTACGAAGGCGAGCCGCCCGCGAAAAGCATCGCGCTCACACGCTTTCCGCAGGCTGGCGACTTCCCCGCCGACGACACAGCCACCGCCGCGATCACCACGTTGCAGGAGCTGATCGTGACCGTGCGCGCGCTGCGCAAGGAACTCGGCGTGCCAGAGAAAGAGCCTGCGCCGATCGTGCTGCATGGCGACAACCGCATCCTCGCGCTGGCCGATGCGAATCGCGACATGCTGGCACGCTTGGCCCGCGTCAGCGACGTGGACTTTGCGGCCGAGCCGCTCACCGGAACGGCCGCACGTGGCGGTTCCGGCTTTGATGTGTCGGTCATCTACGAGCGACAGATCGACGTCGCCGCCGAACGCGAGCGCCTGACGAAGGAAATCGCAAAGCTGGAGAAAGGCCTGCAGGCTGCCGGTCGTCAGCTTGGCAACGAGGGCTTTTTGGCCAAGGCTCCCGCGGCCGTGGTCGACGGCCTGAAGAAGCAGCAGGCCGAGACGCAGTCGCTCTACGACAAGGCGCAGGCAGCGCTCGAAAGCCTGCCCGCATAAGCAGTTCAGGAGACGGACATGGCGTCGAACTTTGCCACCTACCCAAGCCTGAAGGACAAAGCAGTCATCGTCACGGGCGGCGCGTCCGGCATTGGCGAGGCCATCGTCCGCGGCTTCATGCAGCAGGAGTCGCGCGTCTTCTTCCTCGATGTTCAGGACGAAGCGGCGCAGGTGCTGCAACGCAGCCTGGCGGCCAGGGGCTTACCCGTTCCCGTGTACCTGCATTGCGACCTGGCGGACGTCGAGGCTCTGCGCCGCGCCGTGAGCGGCATCGTTGCGACGTGCGGCTCGGTCGACGTGCTGGTGAACAACGCGGGCAACGATGCCCGTCACACGATCGAAGAGGTTACGCCCGAGTCGTGGGATGCGAGCATGGCCGTCAACCTGAAGCAGCAGTTCTTCATGGCACAGGCCGTCGCGCCAGCCATGCGATCGGCGAAACAGGGATCGATCATCAACATGAGCTCGATCAGCTGGATGATCCCGAGCACCGGCCTGCCCGTTTACGTCACCGCCAAGGCCGCAATCGTGGGCATGACGCGGACGCTGGCGCACGAGCTGGGCGCTGACAACGTCCGCGTGAACTGCGTGCTGCCCGGCGCCATCCTGACGGAGCGCCAGCAGCGCCTGTGGATGACGCCCGAGTACACCGCCGAGGTGATGGCGAGCCAGGCGATCAAGCGGCACATCCTCCCGGATGAAGTGGCGCGGCTGGTGCTGTTCCTGGCTTCCGATGACAGCTCTGCCATCACGAATCAGAGCTATGTCATCGATGGCGGCTGGGTGTAACCACTGTCATCCTGAGCAGAGCGAAGGATCCCTGCAAACACCGGCTGCAGCACGCTTTTCCGGGCTTTCTGCCTCGAACGTGCTCGCTAGAAAATGCAAAAGGTATGGGCAGGGCAGGAGGACTCGGGATCCTTCGCTGCGCTCAGGATGACGAGCTTGAGAGTCAAATGCAATGACAGCAAACTACAACGGGCAAGCAATGACAGCAAACGACGAAGAGCAAGAAATGACAGCAAACGAAGGGCAGCCCGAGGGCTGCCCTTCGCATGCCGAGGGTGTGACTTAGGCAGCGAAACGGCGGCGCACGAGGCCGACTACTCCCAGCATTCCGGTGCCAAGTAGCAGTAGGCTCGATGGCTCTGGCGTAACTGCAGGCGCATTCAGGTCATAGACCACCTCGCCGCCATTGACGATATTCAGTCCTTGGAAGTTGAAGGAGATCTCATTTCCGCTCAAAATCGCGTCCGAAGTGCTGTAACCTGCGATCGTAGTCGATGGATCAAGGGCAACGGCGTAGCCCGTAAAGCTTTTTGACAGATCGGTAAGGACCAGGCCGTTGAAGCCGGGTGTTGGTGCGAAATAGGTGTACCGGGAGCCGTACTCAATGATCAACTGCGTGGCTGTCAGACTGATTGTGCCTACACCGCCCGCGCTGACGGATGTGCCAGGTGCCGTCAAGGTGCCGCCGGTGTCATAAACGCAGTTACAGACGCCCGAACCGGAGGCGTTGAACTGGTAGCTGAAGCTGTCGCCGCTGATGGAAGTGGCATGGGCTGCAGAAGCAAGCAGAAGAAGGCCTGCGAGAGCCGTAAGGCATTGTGTCGTACGCATGGGAGAGCACCCGGAGGAATCCGTAAGTCGTTCTTATAAGTTATGGGCGCCGGGGAAGCGGACAGTGCCAGTGTATACCGGCAATCAATGCTTAAGAAACTCATTCCATAGGTGGGAAGTCAAAAGGGCAGCCCGAGGGCTGCCCTTTTGTAAGTCTTACGAGAAGCTCAGGTTGCTTACGCGGCCTGAACGTTCTCTGCCTGCCAGCCCTTGGGTCCCTTCACTACGTTGAAGGTCACAGACTGACCCTCCTGCAGCGAACGGAAGCCGTTGCTCTGGATCGCGGTGTGGTGGACGAAAACGTCCTCACCATTCGCGCGGCTAAGAAAACCAAAACCCTTTGCGTCGTTGAACCACTTAACTGTTCCCTGTTCCATTTTGTATTCCTTGTCGCCCTAGTTGGGCTGAGTGTACCGCCGAAAGCAATTGGTAGAGTTTGCATGTACGGGCGGACCAAGCAATACAAACCAGATCGAATTCTACGACCGACTCCAATTCTATGCCACGAATCCCGAAATCCACAAGGTGAACGTCTAACTTTATTTCGGCACCTGTTGCTGCTCCACCGCAATCACCACGTTTTCGTGCTTGATCTCGAGCCGCAGCCGATTGAACAGGCTCATATACACGTTCGCGATGAAAACCAGGGCGAACTCGCTTAGCACATACCCGCGCCAGCCCGGGTACAGCAGCTGGAAGCGCGTGAAGATCAGCACCAGCGCCGTGACATAGTGACTGAAGCAGTATTCGCAGGTGAACAGGTAGAAGAACTTCCGCTTTGGCAGGGAACCCTTCGTGCTCCTGTCCTTGCAGAACTCGCGCGGCTCACGAAAGACCTCTTCGTGAGTGACCGTCCAGCTCATGCAAGCAATTGGTATGGCTAGAAGCAGCAGCACTCCGGCTTGTTGCGTCAATGTAAGGTACGCGGGCAAATATTTTCCTCGGAGCGCGGACGCGTCGGTGTGACCGCGTCCTTCACCTTTAGGATGCGCATGGCGCGAATAGGATTTGAAGATGGACTGGAAGAGCAGAAAGATTGCCGCGGTGATGGAAGCCGCGCTGGCCGAAGACAAGGCCACGAGTGACATCACGACGGCTCTGACCATCGATCCCGCTCAACGCGCGTCGGCCACTATCCTGGTGCGCGAAGATTGCGTGATCTGCGGACTTGGCGCTATCTGCGCGGTGTTCGACGCGTTCAGCGCCATGCAGACACGCGCCGGCGGCAAGGGGCCCGGGCGGTATGAAGTCATCAGCCACCCGGAGATCTTCGACGGCGTTCGCGTGCGCAAAGGCCAGACCGTTGCAGTCATACGGCACAGTGCGGCCGCAATGCTCTCGTGCGAACGCGTCATCCTGAACCTGATGCAGCACATGAGCGGCATCGCGACCTTGACCGCCGATTTTGTGCAGCAGGTGAGAGGCACGCGCGCGAAGATACTGGACACTCGCAAGACCGTTCCCGGCCTGCGCCTGCTGGATAAATACGCGGTCACCTGCGGCGGCGGCGCGAACCACCGGCTTGATCTGCAGGACGGCATCATGCTGAAGCAGAGCCACCTTGCGCTCGCGGGCGGTGTCACCGCTGCTGTCGAGCGAGCCGCTGCAGGACGAAAGCCGGGCCAGAAGATCGAAGTGGAAGTCATCAATCCCGCAGAAGTGGACGCCGCGGTGAAGGCGGGTGCGGACGTCCTCTTGCTGGTCGGCATGTCCCCTGGAGATGTTGCCGATGCCGTTGAGGCGGTGCGAGCGCAGGCTCCCAAGGTGCTGCTGGAAGTAGCCGAGCACCTGTCGCTCGACAACGTGCGCGAATACGCCGAAACAGGTGTGGACTACCTGAGCGTCGGCGCGCTCACGCGATCGTCCGTAGCGGTCGATCTGAGCATGCGCATCACCGCCGACGTGTACTAGCCTGATGAGCACCTTCGACACCGTGCGGGTGGATGCAGCCCTGCGCAACACCATCTTCCACGGCAAGCTGCATCACTTCACCACCATCGACAGCACCAACACACGCGCGCTGGCGGATGCGCATGCCGGTGCAGAGGCAGGCCAGGTCTACATCGCAGACCAGCAGACCGCAGGGCGCGGCCGCGGCGGACATGCATGGCATTCAGAGCCCGATCGCGGCCTGTACCTGACGGCGCTGGTGCGGCCCGCGCTGCACAGCAACGAAGTTCTGAAGCTGTCACTCGCAACGGGCATTGCGGCATACGGGGCCATTCACGAGATCACAGGATTCAGCATCGACCTGCGATGGCCCAACGATCTTGTGGTGCCGCAGACTGCAGGTCGCAGCCTCAAGCTGGGCGGCATCCTGACAGAGAGCGCTTCTGCACCAGACGGGCACGTCCGCTATGCGGCCATCGGCATCGGCATCAACCTGAACCAGGTCGAGTTCTCAGAAGATCTGCGGGCGACTGCCACATCGCTCCGGCTTGCTGCAGGTACGCCGATCTCGCGCGAAGCGATCGCCATTGCGCTGCTGACGCATCTTGATAGGCAACTTGGCAGCCTGACCCCCGACATCGGTGGCGGGCAGGAAAGCGTGTTCACCCGTTTTTCACGGATCAGCACGTGGGTGCATGGCAAACGCGTCCAGGTCGCAGAGGACGGCGGATATACTGGCCTCACTACAGGGCTGACGGATGCCGGCCTGTTGCGCGTGCTGTGTGACGATGGCCGCGAGCGCGTCGTTCGTCACGGCGGCGTGCGTGAGTTGTAGACCGGGAGAAAGCGCGGATGTTGCTGGCCATCGACGTTGGAAACACGAATACCGTCATGGGCCTTTACACCCTTTCGACGCCCGAAACGCCCGCCCAACTGCAGCACTGCTGGCGCATGACCACGCCCCTGCACCAGACCTCCGACGAACTGCGGCTTGCTATCCGCGCACTGTTCATGCTGGATGCAGTCGATCCGGCTGACGTGACGGGCATCGCAGTTGCGTCCGTGGTGCCGCCAATCGATTCGCTGCTGCGTGAGGTGCTGGAGAAGTCGTTTCATATCAAGCCGCTGTTTGTTGAGCCGGGCGTGAAGACCGGCCTGCCCGTCCTGACGGACAATCCCGCCGAGGTCGGTGCCGACCGCATCGTGAACTGTGTCGCGGCGTTTGAGCGCTACGGCGGCCCAACCATCGTGGTCGACCTCGGCACGGCGACTACCTTCGATGTGGTCTCGGCCAAAGGCGAGTTTCTCGGTGGAGCGATATCACCTGGCCTTGGTATCTCAGCCGAAGCGCTCTTTAACAGTGCCGCCAGGCTTTCTCGCGTGAACATCCGCAAGCCGGCCAAGGTGATCGGCACGGGCACCGTCGATAACATCCAGATCGGCCTGGTGTATGGCTATGCGGGTCTGATCGATGGCATCTGCGGACGCATGATCGCAGAGCTGGGAGTCGAAACGAAGGTGATCGCGACCGGCGGTTTCGCGCGAATGATCGCGGACAGCTCGAGCACGATCCAGAGCGTGGATGAGACCCTCACGCTCGACGGTGTGCGACTGATCTGGGAACGCAATTACGAGCGTCAGCGCAGAAAGACTCCCCGGCCCGAGCCGCCCGGTGTCGAACGCCGTGCAGAACTACTTTAACTACTTCACGGAAATAGAGACGCGATTCCAGGCGCGGCGCGGCAGCATCCTGCTGCTGTCGACGCTGGACTGGGCGCTGATCGAAGCGTGGCGCGAAGCCGGTGTGCCGCTTGAGGCCGTGCTGCGCGGCATTGACGATGCGTTCGATAAGTACGATGCGCGCCTGCATCGCGCCGGCGGGCGGCTGCGCAAGGTAAACGGGCTGGCATGGTGCGCGCAGAGCGTGATGCAGGCAACCGAGGCGATGCGCGAAGCAGCCATCGGCGGTGACATCGCGGCAACGAGAGAGCCTGTGGACAGCGGCTTTGAAGAAGAGCGTCTGGCGGCATACCTGGCCGCAAACGCGGACCGCCTGAGTGCCGCGGCAGGCAGCGGGCCAGCAGCCGAGGCAATCACCGGCATCGCCGAACGCCTTCGCATGTTGGCTGCCGACCTGCGGTCAGGCGCGGCACAAACGCCTGAGCAGTTGGAAGCCACATTGACCGCGCTTGAGGCACGCTTGTTCGCATCGCTGACACTCTCTGCAACGGAAGACGAGGTGCTCGCGTTGCGCGAACAGGCCGCTCGCGAACTGGCTCCCTATCGCGGCAAAATGTCTGCGGTGCAACTGAAGCAGGTCACGGAGCAGTTCGTCCACAAGCGCCTGCTGGAGGCACGCGGCCTGCCGCGACTGAGCCTGTTCTACATGGACGTTGCATGAAGCCGGCCGCACATGCTGGAGCATCTCGCAGGGACAGCATCAGCCTGCCCGAATCCATTCTGCAGGCGATCATCGCGGCAGAGCCTGCGCGAGTTGCAGCGCGTTGCCGTCACTTCGGCGCATGTGGCGGATGTCAGTTGCAGGACGTCCCCATCGACGCGCAGCTTGCAGCAAAGAGAACCATGCTGGTGGACGTCTTACAGCGTACCGGCGTGCGCAACGTGCCGCAGATCCAAACACATTCCGCTGAGCCGTGGCAGTATCGCAATCGGGTTCGCATGCGCGTCAGCGGGACGGACGTTGGCTACAGCCGCCGCGCAAGCCATGAGTTTCTGCCGATTGAAGAGTGCCCCATCCTTACACCTCTGCTGTGGCATGCGGCGGCGCAACTGCGCGACCTGGTTCGGAGCGGGCGCGCACGTTGGCCTGCCTCAACCGTGAGCTTTGAGCTGTTCACGGACGCTGAAGAACAGGCGCTGCAACTCGCCGTGCAGGTAGGCGCAACCGTCAACGATGTCGACCGCGATGCGCCGCGAGAGCTTCGTGCGCTGTGCGATGCGCTTCGAGCCCTGGTACCGCAGCTTGCCGGAGCAGGCCTGTCCGTGGCCGCCGCGCCTGACGCTTCGCAGTCACGCCGCGTGCAGCAGAGCCAGCGCGTCGAGATCGCACGATGGGGCGAGACTGCCATCGACTACCGCGTAGGCGCCAGATCGTATCGCATCACGCGCAATGCCTTCTTCCAGGTGAACCGCTTCCTCACCGAAGACATGGTGCGCACCGTGGTGGGCGCGCGCGCCGGTGGACTTGCCTATGACCTGTACGCAGGCGCGGGCCTGTTTTCTGTTGCACTTGCAGAACGCTTCACCCAGGTGATCGCGGTTGAGATCGGCGAGCCCGCGGCCAGTGACCTTGCCGTGCATCTTCGCGCATGTGGCACGCAGCACACGAGCATCCGCAGCACCGCGCTCGACTTTCTGCAGCGGCGACCGCATGCAACTGCACCGGACCTGATCGTGCTCGACCCGCCGCGTGCCGGTCTTGGCCTGCCGACTGTGCGTGCACTGCTGCAGGCCAATGCGCGCGAGATCGTGTATGTCTCCTGCGACGCCGGAACGTTCGCACGCGATGCGCGGCCGATGGTAGACTCCGGCTACACACTGGCTCATCTGCACCTCTTCGATCTCTTTCCCCAGACGTTTCATACCGAAACGATCGCTGTCTTCCGCAAAGAACGTTAAGCGCGCTGGGGCGCTCGCATGTCCAAGGTCACACCCGATGGAGAGCGTGGTGCGCGCAGTTTGTTGCGTGACGAAACACCCGAGCATCCTGCGCCGTTCTCGCGTGTGATGCCACTGCGGCTGCGCTCCGCACCACTACTGTTACTTGCCGTGTGCTTTGCGGCCGGCGTGCTGTGCAGGCCATGGTGGCAGCCGGCACACGACATGGTGGCGGTCTGCACCCTGCTGCTGCTGACTGCATGGGCGGCGTGGCTGTGGGCTCCGCGGCTTGCGTGGAGCACCATCGCATTCTGCTGGATCGCGCTGGGCTGGACCGCATCGAGCTTTGAGCGCACAGCCGGCGATGGATCCCTTCTGCCCTATGCGGACGAGCTGCAACGCACCTTGGACGCACGCATCGTCGCAGTGAAACAACTGCCTCCGCACGCACCGCCGATGGAAGAAGCCGCTGCCTGGCGCGATGTACACGGCGACGAGGAGAATGCGTTCGCGGCCCTGGATCATGCAAGCGGTCCGACCTATTCGATGGACCTGCAGGCAAACGCCATCGAGTATCTGACACCGGATCTCTCGCGCATGGTTCCGATGACCGGCGGAGCACAGGTGACGCTCTATTCGCGGTCGGGGGTCAGCTTTGCGCCGCCGCCCTGTGGAGCACACGTGCTGATGACGGTCCGGCTGCATCCACCGCATCGTTACAACGACCCCGGCGTGTGGCAGTACGCCGAAACGCTTGCCCAGCGCGGCATCAGTGTCGAAAGCAGCGTCGATGCCGCCTCGCTGCGCGTGCTCGACACTGCCGGAGCGCCGTGGCTATGCAGGTTCTCTGCGGCACAGCACTGGTCGACGCAGCGGCTTGCCCTGCTCGCACGTTCGCCGCTGCTGGCTCGTCTACCTCCTGCGGTTCGCTTCACGTCTGACGATGCAGCCATCCTGAGCGCAATGTTGTTCGGCGACCGCACACAGCTCGATCACGGGCTTCGGCAATCGTTCGAGCGGACAGGATCGTTTCACCTCTTCGTCGTTGCAGGAGCGCACATTGCCATCGTGCTGGCTGTGCTGTACGGTGGCCTGCTGCGCCTGCGCGTGCCGCGTTGGATCGCTGCAATGGCTGCGCTTTCGGCGGCCGCTGCGTACGCGATCATGACCGGCTTTGGTGCGCCGGTGCAGCGCGCCCTGCTGATGGCCGCGGTGTACCTGCTGACTGAATGTCTCAGCCGCGAGCGCAATGCGCTGAATGCCATCGGCGCTGCCGCCCTGACGATGCTGCTGGTCCATCCACATGCGCTGCTTGAGAGCAGCTTTCAGATGACACTGCTTGCCGCGCTCGCCATTGCAGGAGTCGCAGTCCCACTGGGTGAGCGCACGCTGATGCCGTATGCAGGAGCGCTCCGCGACATTGAGGCAGTCCGCAACGATCCCAAGTTTTCTCCGCATCTGGCACAGTTTCGCGTGAGCATGCGCTGGCTCGGCGACCCATTGGGCAGGAAGCGGAGAAACGTTTCATCAACCCGATGGCAGGCCGTTCAGCGAAGCTTGCCGGCATCTCTCATGCGTGTTGCACTGCTTGCATGTGAACTTGTTCTGATCACCTTCGTCGCGGAAGTGGCGATGGCCCTGCCGATGGCCGTGTACTTTCATCGCGTGACGCCGTTTGCGGGACCCGCAAACCTGCTTGCATTGCCTATGCTCGCCGTGCTGATGGCGTGTGCGGTGTCAACGTTTCTGCTGTCCCTGGTGCACCCGGTCTTAGCTGCCGTACCTGCGATGTTCACAGCGCTCCTCCTGCACGGCGTGACCCGCATTATCGGCACACTCGGCTCGCTGCACGGCGGGGATGTGCGAACTCCTGCTCCGCTGCCCGGATTGATCGCGGCAGCTTTGCTGCTGTGGACTTCGGTGCTGTTCCTTCTGCGCTGGCCTGCGAGACGGGTAGGCCTGGCAGGCTGTGCGTTGATCCTGCTG
This sequence comes from Terriglobus sp., assembly GCA_965199365.1. GTDB lineage: Bacteria > Acidobacteriota > Terriglobia > Terriglobales > Acidobacteriaceae > Terriglobus. The sequence goes on from CBDARC010000001.1 coordinate 1,000,438, forward strand.
GTGCTGCTCGTGGTCCTGTGGCCGGGTCATCCACAGCTCCATCCTGACCGGCTTGAGTTCACCGCGATCGATGTTGGGCAGGGCGACTCGCTGCTGGTCGGCTCCCCTCGCGGGCGAGCCATGTTGATCGATGCGGGCGGTCCCACCGGATCTGCGGCGCTGACCGATCAGTCCAGCTTCGATACGGGCGAGGAGGTGGTCTCGCCCTATCTCTGGTCGCGCGGCATCCGTCGGCTCGATATCGTCGTCTTGACCCACGCGCACAGCGATCACATCGGCGGCATGGCGTCAGTCCTGCGCAACTTCCGGCCGCGCGAGTTGTGGGTCAGTGTCGATGCGGACACGTCACCCTACCTCGCCCTGCTTCGCATCGCCCGGCAGAGTGGAACCGCGGTTCGTCACTTGCACACTGGCGACCGCCTGCCGTGGGACGGCACGTCGGTGCAGGTGCTTAGCCCGGCGCTACAGTACGAACCGCACAGTCTGCCTACCAACGACGATTCGCTGGTCCTGCGCATCAGCTATGGCCGCGCCTCAGTGCTTGCGGAAGGTGACGCGGAACACGCTTCAGAGCAAGCGGTTGCCGATTCACACCCGGAGCCGGTGACGCTGTTGAAGATTGGTCATCATGGCAGCAACACGTCCACAGCGCCGCGCCTGCTGGAACTGCTGCACCCCTGCTCGGCCGTCATCTCGTGCGGTCTTGGCAACCGCTTTGGTCATCCACGGCTGCAAGTCCTGCAGCGGTTGCAGGCGGCGGGCGTTCGCACCTCACGCACCGATGAGATGGGTGCGGTGCAGTACCTGATGCGTCCCGATGGCAGCATCGAGACACACGTGATCGCGTCTAATCCCTGAGTTCAGCGAGTAAACTCGACACCATCGCAGGAGGTCTCAGTGCCCGATCCACATGCCGGCGAACCAAACACGCAATCCCCCACTTCAAACGTCGATGAAGCGAAGCGAGCAGAGGAAGAACGTAAGCAGTTGCGCCGTCTGCAGATGATGATGACGATGTGCCTGCAGGTCATCGCGCAGGACGCGTCCCTGAGTCTCGACGAAGCCTCGCAGATGATCGCGGACAGCCGCGAAGCAGCACTCGCGATGTTCCCCGGTAAGGAGCTTGCGTACGACCTTATCTGGAAGCCGCGGTTTCAGCGCGTGATGATCGAGCGCTTCCGCCTGCAGTAACAGGCGGTCTAACGCCGGCCCTGGCTGCGCAGTGTGTAGGCAAGTGCCTCCAGCGTGCGTTCGGGCGAGATGGCGGTCGGCACGGGCACCTGCATCCTGCCGCAAAGCGCGTCCAGCAGGCGAGACGCCAGCACACCGCGCGTCTCCAAAGGCAGGGAGATGGCCCGCGCAAGATAGCTGTCGATCAGGTGCAGATCGTCGGCTCGCAGCAGCGCAATGCGATCCGCGGGAATGCCGCTGAGTTGCGGCTCCGGTGCCGCGGGCGTTGGATAGAGGCCGGAGGTGAAGCTGCGGCTTGCCGGGACGGCTGCGTAGCCGCCATATTCATCCGTTCGCTCGTGGACAACGATCGTGTCAGCCACCAGGTCGCCAAGCCGCTTGTTTTCCTTTGTCAGCAGGATCGAGATGACCCCGACCAGGTACATGCCCGGCAGTGCGTCGATCACGCGAAGCAGGTTGCGCGCGAGTGCTTCAAAAAACGTGATCTGCCGTCCGCTGCCCTTGATCACGCGGATCTTCAGCACGCTCTTGCCGGGTGTCTGCCCATTGCGAAACGCCTCGAACAGGGCGAAGTATCCCCAGAACAGCAGGAAGTAGACAAGGATGATGCCCGCTATAAACCACTTGCCTGCCGTGTCTGACATGCGATTCATCGCGCCCGATTTCATCGTTGCGCTGAACACCAGAACGACGACGATCACCAGGACAAAGTTCGCCGCGAACTGAATGACCGTGTCAAGCAGCAGCGCCAGGAAGCGGCTGCCAAGCCCGGCCAGCGGGAAATGCAACTCGACCTGCTCGGGCGTGTCGATGCCGTGCTCGTTGTGCGGAGTCGAGTTCCACGGCGAAAGTTCCTGCATCAGCTTCGGGGTTGCCTCCGGTAGCATCAGTGTATGGTCTCAAACGGCTGGATCGCGGCGCGTCGTGCGGACTGGGACCGGCTCGACACGCTGACGCGCGATGTGGAGTCGAAAGGCCTGAAGACGCTGCCCACCGATGACCTCCGCGACTTTGGCCTGCTGTACCGCAGGGCCGCCGCGGACCTTTCGGCTGTTCGGAGCGATCGCACCGCGCAGCCGCTTGCCGAGTATCTTAATCGCCTTGTCAGCCGCGCCCACAACCACGTCTACAGCGGCCAGCGCACCAGCATCCTGAGCGTCTGGCAGTTTCTTTCGGTGGACTTCCCGCGACTGTTCCGGAAGCTGTGGCCGTACGTTGCCGCCTCGATCGCGCTGTGCCTGCTGGGTGCGCTGCTCGGAACGCTGGAATCGCTTGCCCGGCCGCAGTTCATGCGAGCCACGCTCGGACCGGAGATGGTCGCAACCATCGAGCGCCACGAAATGTGGACGAAAAGCGTCGTGAGCGCCAAGCCGCAGGAATCCAGCCACATCATGACCAACAACATTACGGTCACGTTCATGGTGTTTGCCGGTGGCATTCTGGCCGGACTGCCGACCATCCTGATGCTGTTCTGGAATGGCATGAGCGTCGGAATTATTTCGACTGCGTGCGCGCAACACGGCATGGCGCTGGACCTGTGGAGCTTCGTCGCGGCACACGGCGCGCTCGAACTGCCAAGCATCTTTATTGCTGGCGGAGCGGGCCTGCGCATCGCCAGCGGCCTGCTGTTTCCCGGCATGCTCTCGCGAAAGAAGGCCCTGGCGCAGGCCGGCGGAGAAGCCGTGCGCCTGCTGGCCGGCACCATTCCCATGCTGTTCGTTGCCGGCATACTTGAGGCGTTCCTTTCACCGACGTCCGCTCCCCGCACGGTCAAGTTTGCGGTCAGCGCTATGTTGTTTACCGGGCTTTGCTTCTGGTTGAGCGAAGGCGGCCGCAAGCCCGTTTCAACCGCATCTACTCCAGCTTCAGCAGCAGCTCGTTCGTCTGCGTAAAGCCGAACTTCTCGTAGATCGGCCGTCCAAACCTGGATGCATGGAGCACCACAGCCGCTATTCCGCGTAGCCGACATTCCTCGACGCATGCCGTAAGCAGCTGCTTTGCAAAGCCCCGCCCACGGGCCGCTGAGGCTGTATAGAAGTTGGTCAGGTACGGCCGGCCGGGATTCACATCAAGAAAATGCGGCGGGAAGTCCGCAAAGAAAACACCCGCACTTGCCAGCGCAACACCCTCTTCCTCAATGATCAGCCCAAGGTAGCGTCCGTCGGCCAACCGATCCCGCACCCATGGCAGGAAATTCGCATCCATGGCGCCCAGCCGAGCTTCATCGGCAAACGCATTGTCAGTAAACATGCTGTGGCGATGCGCCGTGATCAGCGCGGCATCCGCCTCGGTGGCGCGGCGAAGGGTGGGCATGTCCCAACGTATCAGCCATCCGCTTAGGATGGAACGGGATGCCGCCAACCTCTGCGCTGCCGCTGAATCGCACGCTTCTTCGCCCGGGAGATCGCGTCTGCGTGGCCGTGTCGGGCGGTGCAGATTCCACAGCCCTGCTGGTGACGCTCCACGGACGGGCCGGGGAGCTGGGAATTGGGGTTTCCGCAGCCCATTTGCACCACGGTATTCGCGGCGAAGAAGCCGATGGTGACCTCGCCTTTCTTCGCGATCTATGCGCGCGGCTCGACCTGATGTTTCACGTGGAACATTCTGACGTGCCCGCGTCAGCAGCAAACGATCGCGAAACCCTGGAAGAAGCCGCTCGACACGCGCGGCTCGCCTTCTTCGATCGCCTGCTTGCCGCAGGTCACGCGACCGCGGTAGCTACGGCGCACACGGAAGACGACCAGGCAGAAACCGTCATGATGAAACTCATCCGCGGCGCGTGGACCGAAGGTCTGGGCGGGATTTCGCCTGTACTCGAGCGGGAGCGCGGACGCATCGTCCGGCCGCTGCTCGGAGCGTCACGCAAACAGGTGATTGCGTGTCTACACGCTATCGGGCAGAGCTGGCGCGAAGACAGCACTAACGAGTACGTTGCGTACACCCGCAACCGCGTTCGCGCAACCCTGATGCCCCTGCTGCGGGAGTTCAATCCATCGATCGCAGCAACGCTCGCCACGACGGCCCAGCTTGCCCGCGAAGAAGAAGCACGTTGGCAACCGGAAATCGCACGTCTGCTGACGCAGCTCGCACTGCCTGGAAAACCCGTCCGAGGCGGTGGCCGATCGGTGGCGACAACGCCTGGCGAGCAGGCGATCGCATTCGAACTGGAGCGGCTTCGTACGCTGGATCTGCCCACCCGCCGCCGGCTGCTGCGGGCCGCGGCGGAGCGGCTGGGGTCGCGCCTGAATGCGTCGGAAACGCTGCGTATCCTGCTGCTGGCGAATCTCGCACCTGCCGAGACACCGCCCGATCCGACGGTTCCCTCCAGGCCCAACAGCAGGATCGATCTTGGGTCTGGACTGCGCGCCGAGCGGGCCGTTCGCGAATTACGCCTGGTTCGATCACCATCAACTAAACAATAGGTGCGCTACAACACTACAAAATAGTCAAAAAGCCGAACTGCTGATTGATCGCGGAGTATCATCTAACCGATGATTCAAACGGCTGCCACGCTGTGCGCAGACAACCGTTGCACCATACTGCCCACCGGAAACGTCTATATAACCGATGGGACCGCGATGCGGTCTGGCCCAGGCAATTTAGCGCATTGGCCGAAGAGAGAAGGGGTACCTGACGTTGAATTCCACTGTAAAAACAATCCTGATCTGGGTGCTGATGATCGCCTGCCTGATCTCGGTCTGGCAGTTTGTCATGCGCAGCGCGACTGGCGGGCATGATTCGGCTGTCAGCCTGTCGCAGATGCAGGACTATGCCGACAAGGGCAAGATCTCCGATGTGACCGTGAATGGAACCGACGTGACCGGCCACTTTCGCGACAGCAAAGAAACATTTCATACCACCATTCCCTCGAACTACCCTGACCTGTACAAGACGCTGCACGAGAAGGGCGTCAACGTCACGATCAAGGACCAGAGCGGATCGTTCTGGCTCGGCGCGCTGGTGAACTTTCTGCCGATGCTGCTGATCCTTGGTGTGTTCCTTTTCTTCCTTCGCCAGATGCAGTCGGGCGGCAACAAGGCGCTGAGCTTCGGCAAGAGCCGTGCGCGCCTGCTGAGCCTGCAGCAGAAGAAGGTCACGTTTAAGGACGTCGCCGGCGTTGACGAAGCCAAGGAAGAGCTCAAGGAGATCATCGAGTTCCTGCGTGAAGCGCAAAAGTTCCAGAAGCTCGGTGGACGCATTCCCAAGGGCGTACTGCTCGTCGGACCTCCGGGAACCGGCAAGACCCTGCTGGCGCGCGCTGTTGCCGGCGAAGCGAACGTACCGTTCTTCTCGATCTCAGGTTCTGACTTTGTCGAGATGTTTGTCGGCGTGGGCGCTTCCCGCGTTCGCGACCTGTTCGAACAGGGCAAGAAGAACGCTCCCTGCATCATCTTCATCGATGAGATCGATGCGGTGGGACGTCACCGTGGCGCGGGCCTCGGCGGTGGACACGATGAGCGCGAGCAGACCCTGAACCAGCTCCTGGTTGAAATGGACGGCTTCGAGGCGAACGAGGGAGTCATCCTGATCGCCGCGACCAACCGGCCTGACGTGCTGGATCCGGCGCTGCTGCGTCCCGGCCGTTTTGATCGCCGCGTTATCGTCGATCGCCCGGACATCCGTGGTCGTGAAGAGGTGCTGAAGGTCCACGCGAAGAAGGTTCCCATGGCCGACGACGTGAACCTGAATGTTCTCGCCCGCGGCACACCAGGGTTCTCCGGCGCGGATCTCGCGAACATGGTCAATGAAGCTGCATTGACCGCTGCCCGCTTCAATCGCAAGGCCGTACACATGTACGACTTTGAGATTGCCAAGGACAAGGTGTTGATGGGCGCCGAGCGCAAGAGCATGCTGCTCACGGACGAGGAAAAGAAGGTGACGGCGTACCACGAAGCCGGCCACGTTCTGGTCGCGGCCATGCGCAACCACACCGATCCCCTGCACAAGGTCACGATCATTCCGCGTGGCATGGCGCTGGGCGTCACCATGCACTTGCCGCAGGAAGACAAGCACACGGTCACCCGCGACTACCTGGAATCGCAGCTTGCGATTTTCATGGGCGGACGCTGCGCAGAGGAGATCTTCCTTCACCAGATGACGACCGGCGCGGGCAACGACATCGAGCGCGCAACCGAACTGGCACGCCGCATGGTTTGTGAGTACGGGATGAGCAAGATGGGTCCCATGACCTACGGCAAGAAAGAAGGCGGAGAGATCTTCCTGGGCCGCGAGATCCAGCAGCATCGCGACTTCTCGGACTCAACGGCAGAAGCGATCGATGCCGAGGTGAAGAAGTTCGTGCATGACGGCTACCAGTCCGCCTACTCGATCCTCGATTCTCACCACGACATCATGCACCGCATGAGCGTCCAACTGCTGGAACGCGAGACGCTGGATGCAGAAGAGATCCGGCTGATCATCGCCGGTGAAGATCTGCCGCCGGTCCGCTCTCACCTGGCGCACGCCGACTCTGGTCCTTCCGACACCCAGAAGGTGTTGAAGCCCGAGGGCGGACGCACCCCGGGCTTTGGTGAGGGTCGTCCTTCGCCCGCGTAAGCCATTTCAGCCACAAGAAACAGGGAGGCAGCCATCCGGCTGCCTTTTCTGTTTTGCGAACGATGTCCTACAATCCAACTCCGTTGCTGCTGGTTTCGGCAAAGCTGACCAGGTAGTCACGCACCACGCGAAAGCACTCACAGGACTTCCGCAGCAATCCCTCGCGGTCGACTATGTCCACTTTGCCGCGTTTGTATTGAATCAGGCCAAGTTTCTGGAGCTTAGCGGCTTCCACGCTGACGCTGGTACGTCGATTGCCGAGCATCTCGGCGATAAACTCCTGCGACAGCAGCAGCGGCTTGCCGCACATGCGCTCGTCGCAGAGCAACAGCCATCGCGCCAGGCGTTGCTGGATGTTGTGGCGGGCATTGCAGCCGGCGGTCTGGGACGACTGGATAAACTGCGCCTGGGTATACCGGAGCACGAGATTGTGAAAGTCGCCGTGCCGCGCAAATTCATCGATGCCAAACGCCATCTTTGACTTGTATCCCCAGCCGGCAATCTGCATGTACACGCGGTTCAGGCTGCGATGCGTACCCAGCAGCGCCGACGCTCCCAGCACAGACTCGTAGCCGGCGACGCCGATCTCGACCTGCGAGCCGTCCAGGAACGTCGTCGTCATGGAGGCCATGCCGTCCTCAACAAAGAAGAGGTGCCGAATTTCGTTGCCGGGATATTCGATCTCTTTTTCCGTCGGCAGCATGACTCTTACAAGCTCAAGGCGTTCGACGACGTTTGGAGGGAGGTTCCGCAGGAGGACGTTATGAAACTCGTGCGAGTTCATAGGGGGACCTTTCGCTAACGCCACGATTGTAGTCGCTATGTTCTATATGACACACAATTCGGACGAGTGTTTGTATTCATTTCGAAAACAGGCTCGCGCAGGCTTAGTAGAGGCTAAGCAATAAGGAAGAGCCGCAGATCGCGCAGGTTTTGCCCAGTGGGGCCCGTCTCAATCGCATCGCCCGTGGAACGGAGCAGAGGGGCCGTGTTGAAGCTGTCCAACGCTTCGGGAACGGAGAGTTGCTGCGATTCTGCCCGGGCAGGCGTCGTCTCATCACACACCGCGCCTGCGGCGGAGCTGTGACCATCCACTCCATCCGAACCTGCACTGAGTATCGTTCTCTGCGCGCCGCGCCGATGCGATTCCGCTGCACACCACAGGGCGAAATGCTGGTTACGACCGCCTTCGCCATGATGCGGGGGGATAGCGACGTTCAGTTCGCCTACCGAGACCAGGCAGGTGCGCCCATGCTGCTCGGCGAGTTGGGCGCTTCGGCGTAGCAGGTATTCTGCGGCTTCGCGGTACTCCCAGTCGTCGGGCGTGTTGTCAATTTCGGTGTGGAATCCGGCCGCTTTGGCCACGCGCGCGGCTGCCTCCGCCAGATGATCGCTGGAGAGCATCACCTCCCAATGTGCTCGAGCGAATGCCGCATCGTTCGGCTTGGGCGTCTCGGGCAGTGCGGGATCGTTGAACCAGGCAGCAACACTCCCGGGCACGCGCCCACCTTCGTGCAGTTTGCGGAGGAGCCGCAGTGCATTCGCAATGGTCGTGCTGTCAGGCAGCGACGGACCGGACGCGATGGCATCCGGCGAGGCAACAGGCACATCCGAAACCAGCAGCGTGCACTGCATGCGCGCGGCACGGGCGGCCACGGCCAGCCTGCCGCCCTTCACCGCTGACAGGTGCTTGCGCAAGGTGTTCATGTCGGTGATGCCCATGCCGCTGCCGACCAGTGCGCGCGAGAACGCGGCCAGATCGTCGAGGGTGATGGCAGTGCTCAGTGGCCGCTCGACCATCGCCGACGCGCCACCGCTGATGAGGAACAGCACGACCGTTCGGTCCGTCGTCTCCGCGAGGAGATCAAGGATCGCATCGGCCGCGCGAAGCGAGTCCTGAGTCGGCGTGGGGTGAGCTCCCGGCAGGAACGTTACGGTACTGTTTCGGGCCGCAGCGGCGGGCAGCGTGCTTTCAGGCGCGACTACCACCGCACGCTGCGGAAGGCCACGTATCTGCTCCGCGGCAGCCTGGTACATGGGTACAGCCGCCTTGCCAATGGCGACCAGCACCACGCGGTCGACTTCGTCGAGAAGCACCGAGCGAAGCGCCAAGGTCAATTTGCCGTCCTGCACTGCGATGTGGGCACGGACCGCTTCGCGTACATCGACGGCACGCAGCGCCTCGGTGAAGATGGCACGCGCGGCTTGCCGCAGAGCTTCGCTCATGCGAGCACTTCTGCCTTAGGCTGCGCGAAGGCGAACAGCACCAGGCCCGCGCCCACCATCAGCGCCATCGCCGACCCGAGCAGGCCATCCACGTAGCTGTGCGTGTGCGCCAGCAGCCATCCCGTGGCGTACGGGCCGATGAAGCCGCCCACGTTGCCGAACGAGTTAATCACGGCAATGCCAAGCGCCGCCGCCAGCACGCTGACGCGCTGCGTGACCGCCGCCCAGAACACCGGCATTGACACAAACACGCCGAAGGCCGCGATCGACAAGCCCACCAGGCACAGCCATACCGATGGCGCAATCGCTGCAATGATCAATCCCACGGCCGCGCAGCTGAAGGACGTAAACAGCGTCCAGCGCCGCTCGCCGCGACGGTCGGAAAGCCGGCACCAGGGCAGCAGACCCGCCGCGCTGACGGCGTAGGGCAGCGCATTCAGCCATCCCAACGAGCGCAGGCCAACACCATGGCTAGCCAGCAGGCGCGGCGTCCAGAAGCCAAGTTCATACAAACCGATCATCAGCATGAAGTACGTAAGAGCCAGCGGAATCAGCGCAGACGCAGGCGGGTACTTTGCGGTGCTCTCCAGGCGCGCCGGAACGGCGTCGGAAGCCATGCTGGCGACCAGCGCAGACTTCTCCTCGGGCCTGAGCCAGCGCGCTTCTGCTGGGCCGGCATCCAGCATCCACGGCACCGCCAATCCAAGCAGAACAGCCGGAGTTGCTTCCAGCAGAAACAGCCACTGCCATCCCGCTAGGCCGTGGTATCCGTTCAGGCGCAGCAACGCGGCGGAGATCGGTGAGCCGATTACGCTCGACATGGGCACCGCAAGGTACAGCAACGCGAGTATCCCGGCACGCGCAGATCCCGGCAGCCAGCAGGACAGGTAGTACACGACACCTGGCAGAAAACCGGACTCTGCCGCGCCCAGAAAGAATCGCAGAACGACATAGCCGACCGGCCCATGCACGAGAGCCATGCCGCAGCCGACCAGTCCCCATGCGACCATCAGGACGCCCATCCATCGAGGCGCGCCGACACGCACCAGCACGTGGTTGCTGGGCACGGCAAACAACATGTAGCCAAAAAAGAAGATGCCTGCGGCCAGACCGTACACCGTGTCGCTGATGCCAAGGTCACGGTTCATTGTGAGCGACGCGAAGCTGACATTCACGCGATCGAGGAACGCGACGAAGTACAACACCATAACCACGGGCGCGACGCGCAGCGACACGCGGCGAAAGATGGGTTGCAGCGCGACCGAATCAGCAGTTATGGGCACGGAAGCAATGTACTGCATGGAGGTTCACACATGCTCATCCCGCAGGCCGGCAACGCTCGTACGGTGCGACACGCTAAGGTAATGCTAAGCACTCGCGACGGAGGAACATTGACGCTCAATCGAATCAAGCGCGCACGAAACCTGCTGCTTCTTTCTGCTACAAGTGTGATTCTCTCCGGAGCTGTGCCGGCGCAGAAAACATCAGTCACTGATCGCGCGGCCATGGAAGCGGTACAGGTGCCGAGTCACGGTGTGCAGATGAATGGCATTGTCTATGTTGCGCAGGGCGCCGGACCGCACCCGGTCGTTGTGCTGCTGCATGGGTTCCCGGGCAACGAACAGAATCTTGACGTGGCGCAGGACATTCGCCGCGCCGGGTGGGACGTGCTCTTCTTCCACTATCGCGGAGCGTGGGGATCGCCCGGGGATTACTCGTTCTCGAACGCCATTGAGGACACAGCCGCAGCCGTGGCTTTCCTGCGCGATCCGGCGGTGGCAAAGAAGCTGCGCGCCGACTCCTCGCGGATCGTCCTGCTGGGGCATAGCGTCGGCGGGTTCAACGCAATCATGGCCGGTTCGGCTGATCCTTCGATAGCGGCCGTCGGCATCATCTCCGCGGCCGACCTGGGCGGGCGTGTGCCGCAGCATTTGCCGATGTTTGCCGAGGGTACGGCGCGCAAAAAGATTGCGGATGCGCTTGCGACGCAGGGGCTGTCGCCGTTGCATGGATGCAACGCTGAGACGCTGGCGCAGGACATCCTTGACCATGCTGCCGCATGGCGATTCGAAGAACACGCGAAGGGGCTTGCATCGCGCCCGTTCCTCGCCATCACGTCAGACGATGGCAACGCAAAGTCCAACGACGAACTGGCTGAAGCCATTCGCAAAGACGGCGACTCTCACGTCACCACGCAGCACTTCGCAACCGACCACAGCTACTCGGACCAGCGGCAGGAACTGTCTGCAGCGGTGGTCAAGTGGCTCGGCGAACTGCCCGCAAAATGAAGGTTTGTAGAACTCTATGGACATGAAACGCTGGGTCCGCGGCAGCACTCCGAGGCTTGGAACGATCCTGGCGATCGACCATCCTGCGACGATTGAGATCGCGAAGCTGGCCGGCTTCGACTGGCTCTGGATCGACGCGGAGCATGGCCGCTTTAACGAGTTGAGCGCGGCAACCGCGTGCGCGATCAACGCGGGCGGACCGCCGATGTTCGTCCGCGTGCCAGACCTGTCGGAAACAACGCTCAAGCGGTACCTGGACATCGGTGCCGACGGTCTCATCCTGCCGCAGGTGTCGTCGCTGGAGGCTGCGCGTTCGATCGCGCGTGCTGCTCTGTATCCGCCACGCGGGCAGCGCAGTGTCGGCATCGGCCGCGCACATGGCTATGGCATGAACTTCGGCGGCTACATGGGCGGGCCGGGCGGCAGCCTGATCGCGCAGATCGAGACACTTGCCGGTGTCAGCGCGGTAGATAGCATCGTGCAGGAGCCATACATCGACGCCATCCTGATCGGTCCGTATGACCTGAGCGGCTCGTGTGGTGTTCCCGGCGAGATCGAGTGCACGCAGGTACAGGACGGTATCACGGCCGTGCTGCAAAGCTGTCAGCGCGCCGGCAAGCCGTGCGGCATCTTCGCCGCGACTGCAGAGGCCGGACAACGGTACAGTGCGCAGGGCTTTGACCTGATCGGCATCGGTCTCGACTCGCTCATCCTTGGCAATGCCTACAAGGCGCTGCTGGGAGAAGTACGAGCGCCGAAAGACTGACCTGAACTACTTCGCGATGAACGGCTGTTCAATTGCGAGTGTCTTGGGTGGATAGCACGCTGCCTGGTCGCACGCCTGGTAGTGCAGTGCGGCCTTCAGTGTGTGCGGGCCGGGCTGCGCCTTCACGTGGGCCGTCAGCGTCACTTCACCGGTGTAAACGTCCAGCTTGGTATTAGGCTCGAACGCGAAGCTGTAGGGCGTGCCCGTTGGAAAGCTGACGTCGCTCACCTCTGCGCCGTTCATGTCTTCCACCAGGATCTTCGTCGGAATAAGCATATCGCTCTTGGGCGTGTGCGAGTTGATGTGAAACCCTGGGTCGACGCGGAAGTGCAGCGCCAGTGTCGCGGGCTTGCCTGCCGCGATCGTCTCGCCATCGGCGATGAAGGTCACGTGACCGCCCTTGGACGACGCTCCACTCATGCTCTGAGCGTCGGCCTTGCCGCGCAGGACGGACATGCCAAGTGTCAGCGCGGAAATTACGGCGAACGCCACTACGATCGTTGTCAGAAACTTTGTGAGTCGGCGCATCTCAGCTACCTGCCACGATCTTCTGCACGTTGCTTTCTGCTTCGTCCTTGCTTGCAAGACCGATTGCCTGGGCAACGATCTTGCCATTGCGGTCGATGAAGAAGGTCGCAGGCAGCACATCCAGTCCGCCATACGCATCGCCCACCTTCTTGTCGCTCATCAGGATGGTGTAGTCCACGCCCGTGTTCTCAAGCGTCTTCTTGATCTGGTCCTTGATCTCCGGGCTCTGCGCGTCGTCGTCTTCATTGATGCCGACCACCTGCAGACCTTGCGCGGCGTACTTCTTCTGAAAGTCTTCAAACCACGGCATCTCGACCTTGCATGGCGTGCACCACGTTGCCCAGAAGTTGAGCAGGACTGGCTTTCCCTTCAGGTCAGCCAGCGAGATGCGTTTGCCAGTATTGCTGGTCAGCGTGAAGATAGCGGCGGGCTTGCCCCGCAGATCGGCAACATTGCTGCCGCTCTCGGTTGCGGTGGCGCCGTCCTTATCGACCGCGATGCTCATCGGCTGCGTGCGCGCCTGTGCTTCTGCTGCGCGACGTGTCCGCAGGTTGTGAACACCGCTCCACGCCAGCAGCGCTACGACAACAACGATGACTGCACCCACCAGGGCATTTCGCATTTTCAGGCAAGCTCCTCAACCAAGCAGATGTTCCAACGCATTCTAACGATGCAGAACAACGGCTGGCGACCAGCCGTTCTCCTGTGGTGTAAGACGCGCCTCGCGGTCGCTTAGAGCCGCTTGCGAAAGCGGTTCGCGCGGGCAAATTCCGTTCGTAGCTCCGGCGTGCGCAGAGTCTCGCGCATGTGCTGCAGACGCTGCTCCAGCGCGTGCAGCGTGGCAGCAATGGACTGCTCGTTGGTGTGGGCGACGTCGCGCCACATGCTGTACGGGCTCGCGCCCAGGCGGGTCATCTCTCGAAGCGCACGGCCGCCGATGGCACGCAGTTCGGGCGAATCGCCAAACTCATCTTCAAGCATGGCTGACATCGCCGTCGAGACCATCTGCGGCATGTGGCTGACCCACGCACAGATGCGGTCGTGCTGGTCCGGTTGCAGATCGAGGATGTGGGCACCAAACCGCTCCACCCAGTTGCGCCACTCGGTTTCCTGCGGCGTGGCTTTGTGGAGCGGCGTAAACAGCCAGGTTGCACCGCGAAACAGCGATGCTTCCGCCAGTGCCGCTCCACCGCTCTCTTTGCCGGCCATGGGATGCCCCGGCAAAAAGCAGCCCGGAATCACGGACTGCGCCAGTGCGGCGATCTTCACCTTGGTTGAGCCGACGTCGGTCACCAGTTGACCGCCCCGCAGCAGGGGAGCGATCTGCTGCATCCAGTCCATGATGCCCATGACGGGTGCGGCCAGGACGATGACGTCTGCCCCTCGGATCGCCGCGCGATGGTCGTCGGGAGAGCGGGCGGTGCGGTCGATCGCACCGCTCATCTGTGCAGCGGCGAGTTCGTCTCCGCTCGCATCGATGCCCGTGATCGCACCAGCAAAACCGGCCTCGCGCAATGCGAGGCCGATGGATGCGCCAATCAGTCCGGTACCGACGATGGCGACGGAGTTCATCTAGAAGACAAGATGCTGTTCAAAGAACCTGAGCGAACGCTGCTTGGCCAGGCGGGACGCGACCGAGTTGAAGGACTTCGGATCGACGCTGCGATTGAACGCGTGTCCCGCGTCCTCGTACACGAAGATCGGCACCTCAGGGTGGGCGTTGCGGATGGAGTCGATCTTGGCCTCGGGGATGTGCGCGTCGTCCGCGCCAAAGTGCAGCATGACCGGGCACTGTGGTGCTTCCGACACGAAGTTCGCGATGTTTCCGCCGTAATAACCGACAGCCGCTTCTATCTTCAATCGCGTCGCTGCCAGCCAGGCCACCGTGCCGCCATAGCAGAAACCAACAATGCCGACGCTCAGATCTGCTTCGTTGCGCAGCCAGTCGATGGCCGCATCCACGTCTGCCATGGATTTGTCCATGTCGAGCCTGGGCAGAAAGCTCATCGCCTTTGCATAGCCCGCCTCGTCATAGCCGAGGTTGACGCCCTTCTCGATACGGTCGAACATCTGCGGCGCAATGCAGAGAAAACCGTCATGCGACCAGTCATCCGCAACCGACTGGATGTGTTTGTTGACGCCGAAGATTTCCTGCACGACGATCAGCATGGCCTTGATCTCGCCTGCCGGCCGCGCCACATAGGCGTCCAACTCAAACCCGTCCGCCGCCTGCAACGTTACCCATTCCGACATGTACATCTACCCCAAACCTAAATTCGTTTACGTGCATGTTCATCAAAGCATCTATGCGACGGTGCGTCCGACCACCGGCGCGAGATGCCGCAACTGCTCCACCAGCTTCGTCAGCTGATCCGGAAAGAGTGATTGTGCGCCATCGCTCATCGCCTTGTCAGGGTTGGGATGCATTTCCATCAGCAGGCCGTCCGCGCCAGCAGCAACGGACGCAAGCGCGAGCGCCGGCACAAACTCCCGCTTGCCGACGCCATGCGACGGATCGCCAAAGACCGGCAGGTGCGTCAGCTTCTTCAGCACCGGGATCGCGCTGATGTCCATGGTATTGCGCGTGTACGTCTCGAAGGTGCGGATGCCGCGCTCACACAGCATCAAGTCGTAGTTGCCGCCGCTCAGGATGTACTCCGCGCTCAGCAGCACTTCTTCGATAGTGGCCGCGATGCCGCGTTTCATCAGCACCGGCTTGCGCACATGGCCAAGCTCGCGCAGCAGGTTGAAGTTCTGCATGTTGCGCGCGCCCACCTGGAAGCAGTCGATGTACGGCAGCATAGGCTCGATCTGCGAGATCTCCATGACTTCGGTGATCACCAGCAGGCCAGTCATGTCGCTGACCTCGCGCAGCAGCTTGAGACCTTCAACGCCCATGCCCTGGAAGCTGTACGGCGACGAACGCGGCTTGTACGCGCCACCACGCAGAAACTGCGCTCCCGAGGCTTTCACCTGCTGTGCCGAAAGCAGGATCTGCTCGCGCGATTCCACCGAGCACGGGCCTGCCATGATCGTGACTTCCTGTCCGCCTACCGTAACACCGTTCGGGAACTTGATGACGGTTCCCTCGGGCCGGAAGTCGCGTCCGGCGAGTTTGTACGGCGACGAGATGCGATGCGCATCCTGCACACCGTTCATCACCTTGAACTCTGCAATATCGAACGCACCCGGCGTGCCGACACCCGCCAGGATCATCTGCCCCGCGCCGCTGGTGCGGTGTACGTTAAATCCGAGCTCCACCATCTGCTCGATTACCGCTTGAATGTTCTCGTCGGTGGCGCTGCCCTGCATGACCACAATCATCTTGCTGTCCTTCGTTTTCCTGATCTCTGGCGCACTGCGCCGGTGGTGCTATCGCCGCTGCAACGCGCGCATGACGTCCATAATGCGTTCGTAGATGACGAGCAACTGCCCTTCCGGCAGTTCGCCCGTGTTGCATTCCTTCACGTGCTGCAGCACGGCCTGTTCGCGGTCGGGCTCATAGATATGGCCGCCGGTCTGCGCTTTGATCTCTCCGATGGCCGACGCTGCCTGCGCGCGCTCGCACAGCAACCTGACGATCTGCTCGTCCAATCCATCAATCTTTGCCCGCCAGTGTGCTATTTCCATGGTTCAACCCTCGGCTGCTTTTTGGTGTCTCTTCATTCTACTGAGCGCCGTTGCCTAAACAGCGCGCATGCTTCTTACAAATTCGCCAACCGCCAGAGCTTCCTCGCCGGGTTCGCTCTTCTCGATGAGCGCAACAATCGCGCTGCCTACGATCGCAGCGTCGGCGAACTCCATCACAGACCGCACATGTTCCGCGCTAGAGATGCCGAAGCCTACTGCAATCGGCAGGTCTGTGTACTGCTTCAACCGCTTCACAAGCTGCTCCGCGTCGCTGGCAACCTGGTCCTGCGTGCCGGTGATGCCCACGCGCGAGATCGCGTACACGAAGCCGCGGCTGTGTTCGGCGATTGCCTTCAGGCGTTCCTCCGGGCTGGTGGGCGCGGCGAGGAACACCGGTGCCAGATCGTTTGCCTTCATTGCTGCGAGGTATAAGTCGGCCTCTTCGACAATCATGTCGGTCAGCAGAACGCCGTCAGCTCCGCTTGCTTTCGCTGCCGCGCAGAACTCGGCAATGCCCATGCGCACCACGGGGTTTAAATAGCTGAACAGGATGATGCCGCAGTCCGGGCGCGCCTCGCGGATGCGCTTCGACAGCGCGAGCACATCACTCAGCCGAACGCCACGGCCAACGGCACGTTCGCTGGCACGCTGGATCACCGGGCCGTCGGCAAGCGGATCGCTGAACGGCACGCCCAGCTCGATCACCTGCGCTCCGTTGTCGATGGCTGCAATCGCTATGTTGTACGTTGCTTCGAGGGATGGATCGCCCGCGGTGAGATAGACGACGAGACCGGGCGTGTTCGTGAAAGAAATCGGCATCGTTAGCTTGTCCCCAGGTTCTCGGCGGGTGCGCCACCGAGGTCCAGTTCGCGGCTGATGATGCCCATATCTTTGTCGCCGCGGCCGCTCAGGTTGACCATGATCGTCTTGTCTTTACCCATCGTTGGAGCGAGCTTCATGGCATGCGCGATGGCGTGTGCGGACTCAAGCGCGGGAACGATACCTTCCGTACGCGACAGCACCTTGGTCGCGTTCAAGGCCTCGTCATCGTTGGCTGAAACATACTCGGCGCGCTTCAGGTCGTGGAGCATCGCGTGCTCCGGTCCGACGCTGGCGTAGTCGAGCCCCGCGCTCACAGAATGAGTTGAAGCCACCTGGCCGGCATCGTTCTGCAGCACGTAGCTGTAGGTGCCCTGCAGAACGCCGGGCAGGCCGCCGCTGAAGCGTGCCGCGTGCTCACCAAGAGCCTTGCCGCGACCGCCCGCTTCGACGCCAATCAGCCGCACGTTCTCGTCCGGGATGAATTCGTAGAACGCGCCAATAGCATTGGATCCGCCGCCGACGCAGGCGACGACAACATCCGGGTTGTGTCCGACCTGCTCGGCGAACTGGCGCTTCGCCTCGATCGAGATAACGCGGTGAAAGTTGCGAACCATGGTTGGGTAAGGATGCGCTCCAAGCGCCGAGCCGAGAATGTAGAACGTGGTGCGGACGTTTGTAACCCAATCGCGCATCGCCTCATTGATCGCATCTTTCAGCGTGGCCGAACCGGAACCGACGCCGCGCACATCCGCACCCAGCAGGCGCATGCGGTAGACGTTCAACTCCTGCCGGCGCATGTCTTCTTCGCCCATGTAGATGACGCATTCCAGCCCGAACAGCGCGCAAACGGTTGCTGTCGCAACGCCGTGCTGGCCCGCACCCGTTTCCGCGATGATGCGCTGTTTGCCCATGCGCCGCGCCAGCAGACCCTGGCCAAGCGCGTTGTTGATCTTGTGAGCGCCGGTATGCAGCAGATCTTCACGCTTCAGCCAGATCTGTGCTCCACCGAGTCCCGCGCTCAAGCGCTTTGCGTAGTACAACGGCGTGGGACGGCCGACGTAATGGTGCAGCAGGCCGTTCAGCTCCTCATGGAAGGCTGGGTCGCGCTGCGCATCGTCGTACGCGCGCTCCAGTTCGAGCAGCGCCGCCATCAACGTCTCCGGCACATAACGGCCGCCGTACGCGCCGAAGCGCCCTGTTCCGAGCGAGCGGGAAACCTCTGTGACCTGTTCCAAAACCGGCATTGCTGCACCCCTTCGCCTTCACGACCCCAAGTAGGCTGCTTACACGAGAAAACCGCGGCTTGTAGGCCGCGGCTGCTGAGAAACTTTGCTCCAACTGTATCTGCACAGGGTGTGCAGTCTATCGAGAGCGTGTTCCGTTAGCGCCGCGGGAGAGTCCCGTTGCGGTAAGGAAATCGCCAATACGAGCTAAATGCCATCGGGTAAAGCCTACCGCATATTCCCTTGAAAGGAAAGGAGCCGCTACTGTCATCCTTTGAGTCCATTTACCGGACGCAGCGGGGCGGTGGATCGTTTCCATTCACTAGCGCGCACCGGCGTTCTGCTGCTTCAGCCATGTGTACAGCGGAGCGAAGTAGTCGAGCATGGGCTGTGCGTCCAGGTGGTCAGTGCCGGTCATCTCCTTGAGCGTCTGCTGCCAGGGCTGCGACTGGCCCTTCTCGAGCATTGCATTCAACTTGTCGCCCGCAGCCTTTGAACCGTAGAAGCTGCACCGGTTCAGCGGTCCCTTGTAGCCGCTGGCGTCGCACATGGCCTTGTAGAACTGGAACTGGTAGACCCGCGCAAGAAAGTAGCGTGCGTAGGGCACGTTCGTGGGGATGTGGTTCTTTGCACCCGGATCGAAGTCGGCCTCGGTGCGATCGACCGGCGGCGCGACGCCCTGGTACTTCTCTCGCAACGACCACCATGCCTTGTTGTAGTCGGCAGGCTTGATCTCGCCGCTGAAGACCTGCCAGCGCCACGTGTCGAGCGCAAGAGCGAAAGGCAGGAACGCGACCTTGTCCAACGCAGTGCGCAGCTGTAGCGGAATGTCTGCTTCGGCGGGCGGTTCGCTCGTTGCGAGTCCGAGTGTCTTCAGGTACGCGGGTGTGATGCTGAGCGCGACCGAGTCGCCGATTGCCTCGTGGAAGCCGTCGTTTGCACCGTTGCGAAAGAGCATCGGCTGCTTGTCATAGGCGCGCTGGTAGAAGTTGTGGCCAAGCTCGTGATGCACCGTGGTGAAGTAGTCCGCGCTGACCTCGATGCACATTTTCACACGAAGATCATCGACCTGGTCGATGTCCCAGGCAGACGCATGGCAAACCACCTCGCGATCACGCGGATGCACGAATTGCGATCGCTCCCAGAACGTCTTTGGCAAGGGTGCAAAGCCGAGCGAGGTGAAGAAGTTCTCACCGTAGTGCACCATGTCCTTCGCCGCGAGCGTATGTGCCGCCTGCATGGGGTCGCCATGGGCGGTGGCGCACGCGGGATCGGGCTTGCCCATGTCGGCGTTGATTTCCTTCTGCTGCTCGCACTGAACGTAGGCCTTCGAGCCGGGGTCCTTGTCCATGATCTGCTTCAGCAGCGCGCCTTCGAGATCGAACTGGCGGAACTGCGCCAGCTTTGGGTCGGTGGGTGCGACGATGTCGTAAATGTTGCCCCATTCCTGCGCCCATGTGTTGCCGAGCAACTGCGCGGGGATCATGCCGTCTTTGCGATCGGCAGCCGCGCCGTACTTTGCGATCAGGCGACGCCGAACATAGGTGTGCAGTTCGCGGTAGAGCGGCTCAAGCTGCGTCCATGCGCGGTTCAGTTCGGTTGAGAACTGTGCGGGCGTCATGTCGTATCCAGCGCGCCACAGCTCGCCTGTGTCCTTGTAGTTCTGCTCACGGGCGCCTATGTTCTGCAGCTCGATGAAGCGCGTGTACTTGTCGCGCATGGGCGCGCCGACCGCATGCCAGCCGACCCAGACGTCGGTCAGCGCCTTGGGGTCGCGCGACTTGGCCATGAACGTGTCTACATCATCGACACTCATGCACTTGGACTCCGTCGCTGACGTTGTAGCCGGGCAGTACTTGCCCTTGCCGTACATGCCGGTCAACTGTGCTGCGATCTGTGTCTCCTCTGCGAGCAGCTTCGGATCGTGCGGCGCGGCGGGCGCATTGACCTGCAGCAGCATGATCTGACGCCGAAGATCGGCGGGCAGCGTCAGCTTATCGAAGCGATGGCTCTCTTCGATCAGCTTGAGCGTCAGTGTCGCGACCTGCTCGCCGATCAGAGCGGTGGTGGCTTCGCTGTCTTCGTTGATGTCTGTCTCCGCGAGCCACTCTGCATGCGAGCTGTCGACCGCGGCCTTCAGCAGCTGAGTGTTGGCGCGGTCTACGAAGGCCCGCGCCTCTGCGACGGTAGGCGCCGGTCTCTGCGCGACGGCGGGCAGGGCAAGGCAGGCAACAAGGACGAGAGCGGAGAATCGCATGCCGGGAGTGTACAACCCGCACACGCCGTCAGCTACCCGCCATACTGGCCCTTCGCGCGATGCGAACGTGGCCGCTCAGCGTTGCCGGCCGGCACAGGCGCCGCCTGCTCAAACGGCGGATTCTGAGCGATGTAGGCCTTGCTGTTGAACTTCTTCCCGCTGCTGGCCGCGCTCATATAGCGGATCTTGCCGAAGATCCTGCGCTCGCCCCACGGGCGGTCGAACTTGCCATAGATCGCCCACGCGATGCCTGCGTATCCGCCCGGATCGCGACCGTCGATGAAGTACTTGTCATTAAGGTAGATGGCGGTCTTCATGGCGGTGGCGTTATCGGGTGACCACTCCAGGATTTTTTTGGCCCAGTACATGCGCATGAAGTTGTGCATCCATCCGCGACGCACCATCTGCCGCTGCGCGGCGTTCCACATCTCGTCGTAGGTTTCGGCGTGCTCCATCTGCGCTGGCGTGTAGAGGGGCTCGCGATTGTCGCCGGCATGCGCCGCAACGGTTTTACGCGCCCATTCTTCAGCACACTCGGAGTTGTCGTAGTTGGGATCGTACTTCACCCAGTTGACGCAGAGTTCGCGCCACGTGACCAGCTCGTCCAGGAAGCTGTCGGCGCTTTCGCGCAAGCTGCGGTCTTTTTCTACCGCTGCTTCAATGGCCAGGTAGATCGTCAGCGGGCTGATGTGGCCATAATGCAGGTAGGGCGACAGCATTGACGTGGCGTCCTGATCCGGATGGTTGCGGTTGTGCGCGTAGCCCGGCAGCATGGCTTTTACGAAGTGCTGCAAACGCGCATGAGCCGCATGCGCTCCCCCGTGGAGATCGTGCACCGGTGGAACGCTGCGGTCGAGGTCTTTCCAGCCCGTCGTCATGTCCTTTGCCACGTCGTCGGCGTAGAAGCCGCGCGGCTGCTGCCACCCATGTTTCGCGACAGGATTGTCGCTGGGCGTGAGATAGTCCGGCACCATCTTCCAGAGTTTTGTGCGGATGGTGTACGCCGCATACTGCGCCTTGTCGAACCGGTTGCTCGGCACGATCACGTCTCCGTCGACCGTCCAGAAAGGCACGTTAATCTTCTTCGCGACGTTCTGGCGCCAGCCCTCGGGAACGCGCATCGGGTTCTCGTCGCCGATGACGATGGCGGCCTTTGCATCGGCGAACATCGCCAGGTGATCTTCGCGCGGCGCGTTGCGCAGGACAAAGCTGACGTTGCGCTGCTTCAGGTCTTCCTGTACGTCGCGAAGGCCCTCGTTCAGAAACACGTAATGCCTCAGGTTGGCATGCGGGAAGTTGGAGACGCCGGCGAAGTAAACCACCACAGGCAGGCCGAGCGCGTTTGCGACGTTCACCGCACAATCGAGGGCGGGATTGTCGAAGGCGCGCTCGGCGCGTTGCATCCAGTACACGACGGTCCTCCCGTTTGGGTCTGGTGCGCCGTCGCGGCGGACCGTGACTCGGTCGTCCATTGCGAGAGTTCTTAGCTCTTCCGGCAGGTCAGGCGACAACTTATCCGCCGCCGCTGAGCGTCTCAATGCTGCCTCGTTGCTCTTTTCCGCGGGTACTTTGCGCGCCTTCCGCACTCGACCCGCCTGCTCGTGCACAGCGTCCGATGCGGCGCGGATCGCCTTTTCGCGTGCCGGATGGTGCGACAGCGCGGCGGGATCGCCCTCGCTCAGACCTTTTGCTGCTTCATCGGCGCCGGTCTCGCCCGGCGGCGTTGCCACGCTCTCCTGTGCGGGTTTGGGGGTTCGCGGTTTGCTCATCGTCTCTTTTGACAGCCTCATTGGTTCCGATGCGCTCCGCGACTTGACGGACAAGGAGCTCGACGGCGACCTTTGATGTGGCAGATGGTTCGGTCGCTTTCTTTCGGCTTCAGCCTTCGAGATCGCGCATGCACCTCTGGCGGGAGAGCTCGGATCTCTATCTCGGCCGCTAAAGCCGGTCCACCTGAGACCTGTCTCCCTTTCTATCCTGGCCGCTGAAGCTTCGCTTCTTTGTCGCCTTCCTATCTCCGAAGCCGGCCAACTTCTTTGTCGATTTTCTGTTCGGCGGCCTGGAGCCGGTCATCGCTGGATGGTGATGCTCCGAATGGTGATTGGCGTCAGTGGGCGGTTCTTGTTGTTGCGCGGGACACGCGCTATGTCGGCGACCAGTTTGGTTGAGGCGTCGTCACATTGGCCGAAGACCGTGAACTTCTCATCGAGGTTGTGCGCGGGCGCGTCGGTGATGAAGAACGAGCTGTCGTTCTTGTCGGGCCCGTCGTTCGCCATCGCCATGCGGCCGGCGCGGTCAAAGGTCAGGCCAGGCACCGTTTCTATGCTGTAGTGAAATCCCGCATCGGGAGCGTTCTGCGGATAGTCCTGGTTCTGGATCATGAAGTCCGGGATGACACGGTTGAAGTGCAGGCCGTTGTAGAAGGGCTTGCGTTCCGTCACGTGCGTTGCCGGGTTGGTCCATGGACGCGTGCCCTCGGCGAGCTCAGTGAATGTAGCCGTTGCGATAGGCGCTTCGCGGCTGAACAGCCTGCACGTGAGCGTGCCCGCCGTGGTGTCGATAAGTGCGGTCGGGCCGGTGGGATCGGGCGGCGGCAGCGCGGGGATCGTCGGCGGCACCGGTTGCGGCACGATGCTGTAGGGTGGCACGTCTTCGGCAACCGGCGGCAGCGGCTCGCCCGCCTGCACGATGCGCAGCTTGTTGATGGCGATCGCATGGGTCGTGCGGTTGCCCACGCTCATCATGGCATGCGAGATCTTAGAGGCGACCTCGACAGACGCGTCGTCGCACTGACCGAAGATCGCGCCGCGTTGACTTTTGTCGAAGTCCTCATCGCCATGCAGCGTGATGAGGAAGAACGAGCTGCTGACCTCGCCCGCGTGGGTCGCCATGGCCAGGCGCCCGGGCCGGTCGAAGGTGACTCCCGGGATCGCCTCGCGCGGGATCGGCGGGCCTGCAGGACCCTCGCCTCCACCGAAGCGGTCGCCGCCGCGAATGCCGTTGGCGATACCGGCGATTGCAGTGCCGTCATAGAACGGTTTGTTGTGAACAGTGGTCATGTTCATCGCATCGTGCCAGTCCTTGGTGCCCTGCGCGAGCGCAATGAAGTTGGCCACGGTGTTCGGTGCCTGCCTGCTGTAGAGGCGGCAGGTGATGCGGCCCACCGTGGTGTCGAAGACGGCTACTGGGCCGGTTGGTTCCGGCGTCCGTGCGACCGTTGTGTGTGCCGTGTGCGCTGCATGCGCCTGCCCATTGAGGCTCCGAGAGCCCGTCAGCGGTGAGGTGAGCAACACAAGCGCGATGCCGCTTTTAACGAAGAAGCGCATGCTCTATCTCGTATCACAAACCCTGTTTTTGCGGTTTCCAGGCCCGCCCAAAGATCCGGGCCTCAGAAGCGAGACATGGGGCACCCCGCTCACCTGGCACGCGCTATGCCGCGGCTTCGGCGTGCGCGAGGGCTGCATCCAGCGCCCTGGCGCCATCGGGGATGAAGCGTCCGTGACCGGTGGCGATATGCTCCGGTCGCAGCTTCGCCAGTTTGCGCGCCGATTCCAGCGCGAGAGCCTTGTCCCACGTGGCGATCTTCGGGAGCGGGAAGTACCACGCCGGATCGCTGACGACCCGCAAGCCGCCGATGGAGACCAGCGCGTCGCCAGCGTACAGCGTGCCGTCGCGCTCATCCAGAAAGCTCATGTGCCCTGGCGTGTGGCCGGTCGTGTAGAAGCAGCGGAGGGAGCCGTACAGCTCGCCTTCAGTAAGCGTGTGCGTGGGACGCGTCTTTGCGCCGGGCCAAGAGCCCTTCGGTTTCTGCTGCGGTTCGCCCGGACGCAACGACAGGTCCTTGTGCAGCAAGGGCGCTTCGCGCTCTGAGATGGCCACATCCACCTTGCCGCAGGCATCGTGCAGGGCGTCGAGCGAGCCGATGTGATCGCCATGCGCGTGCGTCAGCAGGATGCGGCCGATCTGGCCGCCAAAGCTGCGGGCAACCGCCATGATCTCCTTGGCATGTCCGCCGAGAGAGGTGTCGATCAGCGTGAAGCCATCCTGTTCGCGGACCAGGTAGCAGTTGGAGAAGCCTAGAAATGTGATTTGGCAGACGTCTTTGCTGAACTGTGTTGTCTTCATCAGTCACTTAACCCGGAGTTTTTACGCCCGGACATTCGATGAGCGGTTCAGGCACCTAGTTTCATTTGCCGCAGGTTGATCTCCTGACTGAATGCAACTTCGTAGAATGCAAACGTGCAGACTGACGCAAGACATGCGATAGCCGTGGTGCTGGTGCGGGCGCGAAATCCGCTGAACATCGGAGCCGCCGCGCGCGCGATGGCCAACTTCGGCTTTCGGGATCTTCGCGTGGTGAACGACTACGAGGTGCCGTTTAACGAGGCGCGTTCGGCCGTCGATGCTGCCCCGGTGCTTGCGAGCGCGCGGCGCTTCAGCAGCGTTGCCGAAGCGGTTGCGGACTGCGCTCTGGTCTACGGCACGACAGCGCTTGGCGACCGGCGACTGCTGCATCCGGTCGATTTACTGCGCGATGCTCCGGCTCACGTGGACGTCACGGCAGCTGCTGACGGTCGGATTGGTCTGCTCTTTGGATCGGAGAAGACCGGCCTTTCCGCAGAGGAGATGAGCCACTGCCATCGCCTGCTGACGATTCCGATGATCCAGGGCGGCGTGTCGATGAACCTTGGGCAGGCGGTTGCGGTGTGCCTGTACGAGTTCGCACGCGAGACCGCTGTGGCACAACGAACGCTGCCCGGAGCCGCTCGTCCAGCTACAGCAGATGAAGCAGGTCGCTTTGAGGCGCTGCTCCGCGAGGTGCTGCTCGCCGGCAACTATGACCAGCGCTTTCCGGGAAACATGAACGAAGATGCGCTACGAAGGCTCGTGCGGCATCTCTCGATGCCCGGCGAGGATGTCGAGATCTGGCTGGGCATGCTGCGGCAGGTGCTCTGGAAGATGAAGCAGAGTTAAACCCGGCGAAACGCGCGGGCTTCGCTGATACACTGCGCCCATGCATAAGTTCAGTGTTCTGCCGTTCGTGATGGCGCACGCAGGTGCGTCTTTGCTTGGCTTTTCCGTCGCAGCAGCAGCGCAGCAGCCCGTTGTCCTCACCGCTGCGGACTACGCGCGCGCTGAGAGTCGCATGGCGTACAAGACGGCTCCGCTGATCGATCACGCGGTGGACCGCGTGGTTTGGCTGAAGAACACGGGCGCGCCGGCGGGCGGCGACCGCTTCTGGTATCGCGACACAGCCAATGGCAACACAACGTTCATGCTGATCGATGCGGTGCGCGCCACCAAGGCTCCCGCATTCGATCACGCGCAGATGGCAGCCGCACTGAACACAGCAGGTATTCGCAACGCAAACGCGACGAACCTGCCGATCACCGACCTTGAATTTGCCGGGACGGGCACGCTGATCGTGTCCGTACGCGGCGATCGCTATAGCTGCGAACTGGCAACTGCGTACACCTGCACCAGGCAGCAGATCCCGCCCGCGCGTCAGCAGACACAGGCAAACGGCCAGCCTCCTTCGGGAGTGAGCGCGACAGCGACCGGCGGCAATGCTGGCATGAGCACGAACCCGGTCGCTGCCGCCCCGGCACGGCCAGGCCGTGATGAGGCAGTGGTGTCGCCTGATGGCAAGCGCGCCGTCTTCATTCGCAACTGGAACCTGTGGGTGCGCGATGTGACGACCGGCGAAGAGAAGCAGCTGACCACCGACGGCGTGACCAACTATGGCTATGCCACCGACAACGCAGGATGGACGCACAGCAACCGCGCCATCGCCGTGTGGTCGCCCGACTCAAAGATGGTCGCCACGTTCCAGCAGGACCAGCGAAAGACCGGCATGATGTACCTGGTCAGCACCAATGTCGGCCACCCGACTTTGGATGCTTGGCCTTACCCGCTGCCGGGCGACAAAGACGTCAACATGATCGAGCGCGTGGTGATCGATACCGACAGCGGCAAGGTCACGCGGCTCAAGACGCCTCCGGACCAGCACCGCTCCTCACTGTGCGATGACATCAGCTGCCGTGGCGGCGGTTGGGACGATGTGCAGTGGGCAGCGGACGCCAGGACGATCGCCTTCCTCTCCACCAGCCGCGACCATCGCAGCGAAGATCTGAAGATGGCCGATGTTGCTACCGGCGATGTGCGGCCGGTGTTCAACGAAACTGTCTCCACCTTTTTTGAAAGCGGCAACGGCCGCGTCAACTGGCGCTACCTGTCAAAGCGCAACGAGATCCTGTGGTTCAGCGAGCGCAGCAACTGGGGCCACCTGTACCTGTACGACGCGGGCACCGGCAAGCTGAAGCGCGCCGTCACGGAGGGCGACTGGAACGTGACGCAGGTGCTGCGCGTCGATGAGAAGACCGGGGACATCTTCTTCGACGGCGTTGGGCGCGAGAAGGGCTGGGATCCGTACTACTCCGGCATCTACCGTGTGAACATGGACGGCAAGACGGCGAACACCGGCCTGCGCCTGTTGACGCCCGAACCCAGCAATCACGCGGCAACGATGAGCGACGACGGTAAGTATCTGGTCGACGTGTACAGCACTCCGCAGACGCCGCCGGTCGCCGTGCTGCGCGATGCGGAGGGCAAGCGCATTACGGAGATCGCGACCGCCGACATCTCGCGCCTGAAGGCCACGGGATGGCAGGCTCCCGTGGGCTTCACGGTGAAGGCGCGCGACGGCAAGACCGATCTGTACGGCCTGATGTTCAAGCCATCCAACTTCGACGCGACAAAGAAGTATCCGATCGTGAATTACATCTATCCAGGGCCGCAGACGGGCTCGGTCGGTTCGCGTAACTTCTCGGCATCGCGCGGCGATTCGCCCGCATTGGCTGAGCTTGGCTTCATCGTGGTCTCGATTGACGGCATGGGCACGCCGTGGCGGTCGAAGAAGTTCCACGAAGCCTACTTTGGCGACATGGGGGACAACACGCTGCCTGACCAGGTGGGCGGCATGAAGCAGCTTGCGGCGCAGAATCCCTGGATCGACCTCACGCGCGTTGGCGTCTGGGGACACAGCGGCGGCGGCTATGCCACGGCGGACGCGATGTTCCGATATCCCGACTTCTTCAAGGTGGGCTGGTCTGAGAGCGGCAACCACGACAATCGCAACTACGAGGACGACTGGGCCGAGAAGTGGATCGGCCTCGATGATGCCGTCAACAAGAAGGCCTATGACGACCAGGCCAACGAGAACATCGCGAAGAACCTGAAGGGCAAGCTGATGCTCGTCCACGGCACCATGGACGACAATGTGCCGCCAACGAACACGCTGCTGGTGGTCGACGCGCTGATGAAGGCGGGTAAGGATTTTGACCTGCTGATGATCCCGAACGCACACCATGGCTACGCGGACGCGGCCCTCTACATCGCTCGTCGGCGCTGGGATTACTTTGTGACGAACCTGATGGGCGGAACGCCTCCGAGGGAGTACAAGCTGGTGCAGCCTCCGGGAGGCGGAGGGCGATAAACCCATAGGGGCGTTGCCGCCTTCACTTGTATTCCCGTAGCAAAGCGAGGGGATCTGCTTTTAGCTCGACTGCGAAGTCGAGAAGCAGATCCCTTCACTTCGTTACGGGACGACAGAATTCGTGTTTTCCGGCATGTGGAAGACTCTCTTCAAGGAAGGGCGTACGCCACAACCAGATCTCCGCCCGCCGTGTCGTAGTAGCCGCCGCCGGTAGCTATGATCGCGACGTACTGCTTGCCGTCCTTTGCTTTGTAGGTCATGGGCGTGACGTACGCGCCAACCTCCAACTCGGTATCCCAGAGGATCTTGCCGGTCTTCGACTCGAAGGCCCGGAAGTGATGGTCCGTGGTGGCGGAGATGAAGACGAGCCCACCGGCTGTGGCGATGCTACCTCCCATGTTCATTGAGCCGGTATCGTGCACGCCCCTGGCGTCCAGTTCTGGGATTGTGCCCAGCGGTACGCGCCAGGCGTATTCGCCGGTGTCGATGTCGAGCGCGACCATCTGTCCCCAGGGCGGCCGCTGACAGGGCCAGAACGTATCGCCCTGCCAGAAGCGGCTGTAGGTGCCGTCCGGGCCTGTGCGGTGGTAGGGCACGGGAGAGCCCGGCGGCGAAGCTACGACCTTGCCCACGTCGCCGAGATAGATGATGTTGTAGAAGACGTAGTTCAGCTTAGGATCGTACGAGCCACCGTGCCAGTTGGTCGCACCCAGTGAGCTGGGGAAAACAACACTCGATTTCAGCCCGTAGCGAGTGAATGGGCCGTTGTTGATCAGGCCTCCGTCGGTATGCAGCAGCTTTTCGCAGAACTGCTGATGTTCCGGCGTGACAGTGGAAATGTCTGCGTCCTTGAAACTCATGCGCGCCAGCGGTGCAGGCTTATCCGGGAACGGCTGCGTGTTGACGCCAACCTCACCGGGCACGTCGCTCGCGGGAACGGGACGCTCGGTGGCGCCGTACACGGGCTTGCCTGTTCGCCGGTCAAGGATGAACACCAGCCCGGTCTTCGACGTGGCGACAACCACCGGAGTGTCGCCGGAACCGCGATGCACCGTGGCCAGGATGGGCGCGGACTCCAGGTCGTAGTCCCATGTGTCGTGATGCACGAACTGGAAGTACCACTTCAGCTTGCCGGTCAGTGCGTCCAGCGCAACCAGCGAGTTGCCGAAGAGATTGGCACCTTTGCGGTCGGCTCCGTAAAAATCGGCCGTCGGCGAGCCGTGTGGCAGGAAGACAATGCCCGTCTGCGCATCGACTGACATGAAGCCCCACACGTTTGTGCCGGACCGGTTCTTCCACGAATCGGGCGTCTCCCACGTTTCGCTGCCCGGCTCTCCGGGGCGCGGCACGGAGTGGAACTGCCACAGCAGCTTGCCGGTAATGGCATCCCAGCCGCGCGTGTCTCCTGATGGGCCGGTGCCTGGCGACTCCTGCAAAACGGCACCGGTGATGATCACGTTTCTGTAAATGCCGACCGGGGAGGTGATCGCAATACGGCGGTCTGCGAAGCCGTTGCTCACACCCGGCTTCAGGTCGACACGGCCGTTCTGACCGAAGCCCTGCGAGGGCTTACCGGTCTTCGCGTCCAGGCTCACCAGAAAACCGTCGCTCGTGCCGAAGACAATGCGAGCCGCGGCCGAATCGCTGCCGGGCCAGTACGAGACTCCGCGCAGGGCCGCGTTGGAATCGCCTGGCAATTTCTGCTCCCAGATCGGCGTACCGGTCGCCGCATCCAGCGCGACCACGCTGCTGTAGGGCGTCGGCAGGTAGAGAACGCCATCGATCGTCAGCGGCGTCGCCTCAGACCGGCGCTGTGCGTGAAGCCTCGATGCCAGGTCGCTCTGCGGTGCCGAACCCGGCGCAGCGGCAGGTGCCATGTGGTACGTCCAGGCACGTTTCAGGCCTGCCACGTTTGCCGTGTTGATGTCCGTCAGCGGCGAGTAGCGGCTGCTCGCTCCATCGCGGCCGTACATCGGCCAGTCAGCGGCCGTCTGCGCGCAGCAAACGCCACACCCAAACGCAATGCAAGCGGCCAGACGCCGCATATCTAGACGCATCATGGACCCGTTCCCCATCTCAACGTGAGCAATGCTGTGCCAGTCTATATCGCGGCGTTTGACGGCTCAGTGCAGGCCAGCAACTTACCGTCAAGGCCGCTGCATTACTCCCTCTTTCCAATGTTCCCGGCACCGTGTTCTTATGGGACGGCCATCTCGCACTTCGTGCAGAGTGCCCGCGAAGTCGCCACACATCAGAGGACTGACCCCATGATTCGACGTGACCTGTTGAAAGCAATTGCTTCTGCCGGCCTGCTGGCGCTGACTGAACCTGCACGGCAACTGGAAGCGCAGGCCGTGCGCGGTACGAGCATTCCGCGCATCAAGGACATCCGCGTGATCGAGTGCGCGCCCGCCGGCTCACGCCTGACGGTGGTCAAGATCGTTACCGATCAGGACGGGCTGTACGGCTATGGTTGCGCCACGTTTACCCAGCGCGCTGACCTGGTGAAGCCTGCTGTCGAGAAGTACCTGAAGCCGCTGCTGATGGGTAAGACGACCGATCGCATCGAGGACATCTGGCAGACCTGCTATGACAGCTCGTACTGGAAGAACGGCCCCGTTCTGAACAACGCAATCAGCGGCATCGACCAGGCGCTGTGGGACATCAAGGCCCGACGCGCCGGCATGACGGTCTGCGATCTCGTGGGAGGCAAGTGCCGGGAAGCGGTGGAAACCTACACACATGCCGACGGGCCGGAGATCCCGGACGTGATTGCACGGGCAAGAGAGTTCATGAGCCAGGGCTTCCGCAACGTGCGCGTGCAGGTGGGTCTGCCGGGCATGGCCGGTTACGGCTCACAGCACGGGGCCGCGCCCAACAGCTTCAAGCCGCTCCACAATCAGCCGCTGTTTGAGCCTGCCTACGCCATGCGGCGAG
The DNA here is from genome assembly GCA_965199365.1 of Terriglobus sp. Lineage (GTDB taxonomy): Bacteria > Acidobacteriota > Terriglobia > Terriglobales > Acidobacteriaceae > Terriglobus. The sequence goes on from CBDARC010000001.1 coordinate 1,031,357, forward strand.
GCATAAAGCTGCTGGAAGAGGCACGGTCGCAGCTCGGCGACGAGGTCGGCCTGATCCACGATATGCACGAGCGCTACCTGCCCAACCAGGCGATCGAGTTTGCCAAGCAGGTGGAAAAGGTGAACCTGTTCTTCCTGGAAGATGCGCTGTCACCCGAGGACATAGACTATTTCCGCCTGATGCGCCAGCAGTGTGCAACGCCGCTGGCAATGGGCGAGCTGTTCAACAACCCGCACGAGTGGCAGCCGCTGATCTCTGAGCGCCTGATCGACTACATCCGCTGCCATCTTTCACAGGTGGGCGGCTTCACGCCGGCGCGCAAGATCGCCATCCTGGCGGAGCAGTTTGGCGTGCGCACGGCGTGGCACGGACCGGGCGATGTGTCGCCTGTGGGTCACGCGGCGCAGGCGACGCTCGACCTTGTCTCCTACAACTTCGGGATCCAGGAATACACGCCGTTCAACCAGAACCTGCAGGAAGTCTTCCCGGGCTGTCCGACGTTGAAGGACGGCTATATCTACATCAACGAGAAGCCGGGATGGGGCGTCGAGGTGAACGAAGCGCTCGCGGCGAAGTTCCCCTTCACACAGCCAGCGAACGGGCTCAACGGCGGATGGGGTGAAGTGCGCAAGCTGGATGGGACGGTCATCAAGCAGTAGGCTTGCTTCATGGCGCGATGAGCCGGCTTTAGGCGACGGGATAGAACGCACAGTTTGCGAGAGAAGCTTTATTCTCCAGCGATAAATGCAATCCCGGCGGCTAAAGCCGCGTATTTCACCTGTCGCTATCCCGGCGGCTGAAGCCGCTTTGCTCTGGGCTTCACTTGCTATTCCAACGCGTTTAAAGCCGCACTTATTGTGCGGACGCGTTCAAAGCCGCGCTCATTGTCGCGGACGCGCCCTACCCTCGGCCTTTGAGGTAGAACTCCGCCAGTTCCAGATCGCCGGGTTGCGTGATCTTCAGGTTGGCTGCGGACCCCATCACGACCGCGACGGAGATGCCCGCGCGCTCCAGCAGGCTGGCCTCGTCGGTGCCTGCGAAGCTGTCCGCCTCGGCTTCGTCAAACGCGCGTAACAGGCTGCCGAATGTTGCTCCCTGAGGGGTTTGCGCCAGGACGATGCGTTCGCGGGGGACGGTCGCCGTGATGATGGCGCCGTCTGCCGTGCGGTCGACCTGCTTGATGGTGTCGATGGCGGGGAGACCGACGATCGCCGCGCCGTGTTTCACGATGGCTTCAACCGTCCGCGCGATGATGGCCGCGTCGATCAGGGGACGAACGGCGTCGTGCACCAGGACGATGTCGTCGGGCTGCGCATCGAGCGAGCGCAACGCGGCTGCGACGGTTTCCTGCCGCGTCTCACCGCCCGTGACGACGCGAACCTTCTCCGCCAGCCCGTACTGCGCAAGCTGCGCGGTGACGTGCTCGCGTTCTGACGAGCGGACCGCAAGCGTCACCGTCGAGATGCCGGTCTTGTCCGTGAACGCACGGACGCTGTGGATCAGGATGGGAATACCGCCGAGTGACAGAAACTGCTTGGCGCTGACACCAGGCATCGCCATGCGTGTGCCCAGTCCTGCTGCGGGGAGAATTGCGTGAACAGCCATAGACGGTGAAGTATATCGGTTTCGGACGGGGTTGTTTCCGGGCACGCCGGGCCGTTTATGCTGACAATGGACAGCAACCGTGTGAGCGCACCGCGGCGGAAGCAGGCAGATGTGGGCATGAGGATTGGCTACGGTTTCGACTCGCACGCGTTCAAACCGGGCGTCCCGCTGGTGATCGGCGGCATGAAGATCGAGCACAGCGAAGGCCTGGCCGGCCACAGTGACGGCGACCTGCTGCTGCACGCAATCACCGATGCGCTGCTGGGCGCGGTCAGCGCGGGCGATATCGGCACGTTCTTTCCGCCGAGTGACATGCGCTGGAAAGACGCGGACTCCACCATCTTCCTGGAGACGGCGCTTGAGGAAATCGCCACTGCCGGCTACCGGATCGTGAACATGGATTGCGTGCTGATCCTGATGCGGCCCAAGATCGTGCCGATCGCCGGAGACATGCGCGCACGCGTCGCCGATCTGCTGCATATTCCCGAACGCGACGTCAGCATCAAGGCCAAGACTCCCGAGGGACTAAACCAGGACGGCACCGCAGTCGCCCATGTAACGGTCCTTCTGGAGTCACTGCCGGAGCCGGAAGAGCCGACCACGCTGGTTGCGGAAGTAGAGGATCCCGAAGAAGTGGACGTGGTCGTGCGCACATTGGTGGGCGGTGAGGAGCCGTACAGCACACGCAGGCTCGGCCGCAAACCGGCTTACGATACCGACGACCTGACGTAACCTGACCTTCTGCCGAAGGAAGAATCCTGTTTGCAGGTTGTGTCGCTTGCGATACATTTGCTTGCAGCACACGGAGGCGTTTCCGCCATGCAAACCACAGCACCCGACCAGGCACAGATACAGCACTTGATGGTCGCCATGATGCCGGTCATCGGCTTGTTCATCGTTGTCGCGTGGGCCGTGGTGATCATCCCGTTCTGGCAGATTTTCAAGAAATCAGGCATGGGCGGTCCACTGTCCCTGCTGATGATCCTGCCGTTTGTGAACATCGTCATGCTGTACGTGCTGGCATTTTCGCGCTGGAAGGTGGTGCCCGCGCCGGAGTTCGCGGCAGGCTACCCGCCGGCGTATCCGCCGCCGGGCTATGTGCCGCCCGCGGCGATGTACCCGCCCATGCAGGCAGCGCCGCCGACTTACATGCCCCCGACGGATCCACCTGCGACGATCTGAACGCGTCGCGCATCACCGCGGTCGAACCATAGAAACACGTGGGAATCGAGGATCAGACTCAATCCTTCGTCCCCAAATGCCTGCTGCATCTCATCCGGCAGCAGATCATCGAGTGTCTCCGAAATAGTGTCCCACCCTGCGAAATCATGGCCGCCGCGCCGGTAAACTCGCAAGGTCTGTACTCGTGGTAAATGTTCGATTGTTGTAGGCCGCTACGAGGAGTTCTACGGTGATGACCAACGATGGTCATACCTGATCAACCTGCTAGCATCGACGATGGATGAGTACAGAACCAGGCACACAGAACAGCAAGGCTGACGCGCCGGTGCGCGTTCGTATTGCGCCGTCGCCCACGGGCGATCCGCACGTCGGAACGGCCTACATCGGCCTGCTGAACTACGTCTTTGCGAAGCAGCGCGGCGGCAAGTTCGTCCTGCGCATAGAAGACACCGACCGCACCCGCTTCGTCGCCAGCAGCGAGCAGATGATCTTCGATGCACTCCGCTGGGTCGGCCTGGAATGGGATGAGGGTCCGGACGTGGGTGGTCCGCACGGACCGTATCGTCAAAGCGAGCGTACCGAGATCTATCGCGAATACTGCGACAGGCTGATCGCCAACGGCACGGCGTACCGCGCGTTCGAGACCGCCGAAGAACTCGACGCAGAACGCAAGGCGCAGATGGCTGCCAGGCAGCCGCCGAAGTACAACGGACCAAGCCGCAACTACACGCCCGAACAAGCCGCGACTGCGATGGCCGAGGGCAAGCCGTACACCATCCGGCTGCGCGTGCCCGACGGCGACAAGGGACCGGGCATCGCCTCGACCACCTTCCGCGATGAACTGCGCGGCGACATCACCTTCGACCACAACAACGTGGACGACCAGGTGCTGATGAAGTCTGACGGCTTCCCCACGTATCACCTGGCGAACGTCGTGGATGACCACCTGATGGGCATCACCGACGTGATCCGCGCGGAAGAATGGATCAGCTCCACGCCCAAGCACGTGCTGCTGTATCGCGCATTCGGCTGGGACCTGCCGCGTTTCTGGCACATGCCGCTGCTGCGCAACACGGACAAGAGCAAGATCAGCAAGCGCAAGAATCCCGTCTCGTTGATTTACTACCGGCAAGCTGGTTTTCTGCCGGAGGCCATGCTCAACTTCCTCGGCCTGATGGGCGGCGGCATGGCGCATCCGACCGAGCAGGAGATCGTCAGCAAGGGTATCGACACCAAGCTGGCCGATGTCTTCACACTCGACGAGATGCTGGAGCGGTTCGACTTCAAGCGCATCTCGCTGGGCGGTCCGGTGTTCGACCTGGTGAAGCTGAAGTGGCTGAACGGCGAGTACCTGCGCCGGCAGTCGCCTGAGGAGTTCTTCCAGTCGCTGCGCGCCACACTCTTCAGCGACAGCTACCTGCGCGAGATCGCACCACTGGTGCAGACGCGTATCGAGACGCTGGCACAGTTCGGCGACATGGCGGACTTCTTCTTCCGCGATGACGTGCAGCCGACGCCAGAACTCTTCGTGCCGAAGAAGCGCACGCTCGAGGACACGCTAGCCTTCGCCGCGGAGATGCTGACGGCGCTGGAAGCCAGCGACTGGGTCGCCGAGAGCATTGACGCCCAGCTACGCACACTGCTGACCGCAAAGGAGTGGAGCGTCAAGGAAAGCTACATGCTGCTGCGCGCGATCCTGACCGGCAGAACGGCATCGCCTCCGCTGCTGGAATCGCTGGTCGTGTTCGGCAAGGCTCGTTCTCTCGATCGTGTGCGCCGCTTCCTGGATACGCAGAAAAAGCTAGCAGCGCTGGCGGGGCGTAAGTAGTGCTGCGTCGGCAGGTGCTTGCGTGCCTGTTGCTGGCCGGTACCGCGTTGCTCAGCGGCTGTGGCTATCATGTTGCCGGGTCTGCGGCACACGTTCCGGCAAACGTGCGCACGCTATCGGTACCGACCTTCAAGACAAACGTGCTGCAGTACCGCACAGAGATCGCCCTGACGGACGCGACTACGCGCGAACTGAACACACGCACGCGTTATCGCATCGTCCACACAGACGATCCGGAGGCGAGCGATGCCACGCTGCAGGGCACGGTGTTGACCGAACTGATCGCCCCGCTGACGTATGATCCGTCGACGGGCTCCACTTCGTCGTACCTCGTGCAGATTACGGCGAAGATTGTGCTGACCGCGAGGGACGGGCGCGTGCTCTACCGCAACGACAAGCTGTCGTTTCGCGAGCAGTACCAGTCCACGCAGGATTTAAGCGCCTTCATCCAGGAAGACGGCGCAGCCGTGCAGCGGCTGTCGCGCGATATGGCCAGCCAGATCGTCGGCGATCTGCTGAACAGCTTCTAGAAAGCGCGTGGAACGTGAGTTGCGCCGTATCACGATGTTTCAGAGGGTGGCATTAGCTCTGCCGCGGCCATCCTGAAGAGTGTTCCTTCCGCAGGTCGGACCGGATCACGATGTAACCGATCGCGATGAAGAGCACACCTGCTGCCAGGAAGACGCCATCCCAGAGCGCATGGTTGCCGTTCTGCACGACGTGGTGCACCTGCAGGATTTCGTGATCGATCAGGCCCTCGACCAGGTTGAACCAGCCCCAGCCCATCAGCAGCGAGCCGGCGAAGGCGAGCCCCGATGGGACGGTGTTCCGATGGCGCGCCGTGTGCCACAGCAGCCAGATGCCCACGGTCGTCATACACCACGTGAAAGCGTGAAACAGCCCATCCCAGAACATGTTGATCTGCTCGTGCACCAGCGAATCGCGCAACACCCGGTTGGACAGCATGTTGTGCAGCTGCAGGATCTGGTGGAAGAGGATACCGTCGACAAAGCCACCCATCCCAATGCCCAGCAGCATGCCCGCTGCAACGGCGCGCCGGACAGGGTGCGCTGACATCAGGCCCGCTCCACCGGCGGAAGCGGGAAGCCGCGATAGACGATTAGAACGACCGCGGCAAACACCGGGAACGGCGCCGCCGTGAGCGCCAGCGTATGCAGGAAATGGCTGGCGAAGATGCCGTGCCGCACCTGGCACGCAGTTTGAGAGTCGCAGGTGACGCAGGCGAGCGCCGCCCGATGCGCGAGCGCCAACGGTATGCAGACAAGCGACTTGAACGCAGCGCGCATGCTCTTCCTCCACGGCATTGCGATGAATCTAGCACCGGCAGATGATCCGCCGAATGCGCTGGCCGGATGTGGCAGCAGCGAGCAGGAGCGTGAGGGGGAGTGTATCGACGGGAACATGCTTCTGGACTGATGCAGGACTCACAGGAAACTCCTCTAAGCTGGAGAGGTGCCGCCGCTTCGCTCATTCGCCTCAACCGATCGCTTCCTTGCCGAACTCGACACACCGTCGATGCGCGCGGGCTACGTTCTGCTGGGTGATGAAACGTTCCTGTATGAGCGTGTCCGCAAGGGTGTGCTGGCAAAGATGGTGCCGCCGGACCTGCGCGACTTTTGCCTGCATGATCTTGAACTTGGTAGCGAAACCAGCGTCTTCGAAGCGCTGGACCTTGCGCAGACACCCTCGCTGATGGCGCCGTTCCAGGTGATCTTTGTGCGCGGGTTGAAGACTCTTTACGGCCGCGGCGCGAAGAAGGACGAGTTCGCCGCGCTGGAGCGCTACTTTCGCTCGCCAAACCCGCAGGCACTGCTGCTGTTTGTCGCCGACCACCTGACCCTGCCCACTGACCTGCGCCGCATGGAGCGTGATGACAAGGATCGCTATGACCGCATCCGCGAGACGCTTGGCGAGTGGTGCGGCACGGTCGAACTGCAGAAGGTTGAAGAGGGCGATGCGGCACGATGGGTGATTGCCACGGCCGACGATCGCGGCGTGAGATGTGATCCGGATGCCGCGCGCGAGTTAGTCGACGCGCTGGCCGGCGACATGATGATCTTGAGCAGCGAGCTTGAGAAGCTGCTGCTGTACGTCTCCGCGCCCATCCGCGAGAACAATCTGGATGCCGCACAGTCGGGGCGTATCACGCTCGGGGATGTTGAGACGATGGTGCTGGCCGCCAAACAGCGCTCGCTCTACGAACTGACCGATGCCCTCAGCATGCGCGATCGCGCGCGGGCCCTGTCGCTGCTGCACGGCCTGCTGCATGCGTCCGATGGCGGCGAAGATTCTGCCATCGGCCACCTGTACATGCTGGCGCGAACCTACCGCCAGATGCTGATCATCCACGAGAAGAATGTGCGTGATTCGCGTGCTATCTGGCAGGTGCTTTGGCAGGGGTTCCGCATGCCCCCGTTTGCAGCGGATGTGCTGATTCAGCAGGCTCGCCGTTATAAGAGCCGCCGCGATCTTTCGCGGGCGCTGCGATTGATCGCGCGTGCCGATCTCGAGCTTCGCAGCGGGCCTGTCGACAAGACGCTCGTGCTGGAGAGGCTGGTCATCGCGCTTGCTTCAGAGGCGAAGGCGAATGTGTACGGCGAGACGCCGCAGTTCGCGCTTGAGATGTAGTGGGGCTGTTCGCGATCGTCGTCCTGAGCGCAGCGGAGAATCGTCCGCATCATGCATTCAAGTACGCCTGTCGCGAGAAGGCCTATGGGGCTTTCGTTAAGATGAGCCTTAAGATGAGCCTTGAATGAGCCACAGTGGAGATCCTTCGCTGCGCTCAGAGGGAAGGTCGTCGATGTGACGACAGCCCTAGCAACCCACCCTCGAACGCCGAATGGGCGCAGCACTTCCCTTCACTGCGACTCCATTGCCGATCCACGGCTGGCAGTCCGGGCACCAGTAGGTTGAGCGCGCACCGCTTCCCTGCTTGCGGTATTCGATCGTGCCTCCGCAACGGCGGCATTCCTTGCCGCGCCGCCCGTAGACCCACAGCCGCTCTTCGCGGTTGGCGCTGTTCGTTGTACGGCGATTGCCGCTGTACGTGATGATGCCATCGCCTGAGCCGTCGAGCACGTTCGCCTTCATGTAGCGCTGAGAGACGTCGGCCATCTGCAGCATCTCGTCAGTGGTGATGGTGCTCATCTGCCGGAACGGATGCACGCGCGCGGCAAAGCAGACCTCGCTTTTGTACACGTTGCCAAGCCCGGCAAGCACGCGCTGGTTCAGCAACACGTTTGCAATCTCGTCCTCAGGATGCGTCTGCGCACGCGACTGCAGTGCTGCCACACCGGACTCGGCCGTATATTCGTCCGAGAGGATGTCAGGGCCGAGCTTTGGCACGCTTGACTTGCGAAGGAGCGAGGCTGCCGTATGGAACTCGGCTACCGGCACGTTGAATGCGACGGCCTGCCAGCCCTCCACCTCGATCAGCACGCGCATGGCCTTGCGCGGCGACCACCACTTTTCGCCGGTTCGATACATGTGCCACGACCCGCTCATCAGCATGTGCGTGACCAGGATCAGGTCGCCGGAGAAGTGCATCAGCAACCACTTGCCGTTGGCCTCAACCTTCTCTACGACGCGTCCGACGACGGGCCGGTCATCGTTGACCGTGGCGAGATGCGCATAGCCTGTGTCGAACTTCGTCACATGCTTGCCCGTCAGCACCTTCGCAAGCGCGCGGGCAGAGCGATAGATGGTATCTCCCTCAGGCATCAGTCCCTCTCCGGCCGAGATAGCAATCAGCTGTCATGGGCTCCCTATGGGATACGACGACCGGCAGCTCGTTTCAGTAAACATCGTTAGCGTCAAACCATCGCTCCTACGCCCGGGCTGGAGTTCGCAAGGAACGAATGAAGTATTCGCAGCTACTTACGTCTATTTAGTTGCGGGAAGAGCATGCTAGGACTCCTGTACCCAGGAGCCCCAATCGCGAGGGCGAGGTCATCCAGATCCGGTTCAATCCTGGCGCTCCCAGGCAAAATACCGCTCCTGAATCAGGCATTTGGAACTGCCAGCCTGCAAGAGATGTCCAATCGCCTGCGTGCGTTTTGGGGAGCAGTTCCACAACCATCCAGGCGTCGGCATACGCAGCGTGTACATGAGGCGGTGAAAGATCCTGAGTCCAGACTACAGAGCGAACACCTCCGAAACGGACGGACCCATGGAGCGAGTCTATGTCAGATACTGCTGATTCATTCGTCACTGCGCCTGAACTGCAGGAGAACACCTGCGTTCCGGCATGTGCAAGGTTGCAACCCAGGACCGCAAGCTTAACCGCTGCGGTACCGTAGAAGGAGCATGAGCAAGCCTGCCGCATTCCTGTCTGGTGGCATACTCGCCATTGTTGTTCTGGTGGTTGCAACTGCGGTCTACCTTCGCCACGCAGCGGGTGGCTTCGGTGCGCGTGCGCAGCCGACGCGTATCGAGGCGGTGCTGGCGAACGAAGCTCGTGACGCTGCGATGCCGCCGGTGAGTCGTGGACGCGGTAACCCGGTAGCCCCGTCTGCGGAAGCTCTGCATGAGGGCATGGCGCATTTTGCCGATCACTGTGCGGTGTGCCATGCAAACAACGGCTCCGGCGAAACGATGCTGGGCGGCGGCATGTATCCCAGGCCGCCCGACATGCGCCTGCCGGCAACGCAGCGCAAGACAGATGGCGAACTGTTCAGCATCATCGAGAACGGCATACGCATGTCAGGCATGCCGGGCTTTGGCGGCCAGGGCAGCGCCGAGGCAGAAAGCTGGAACCTTGTCCTGTTCCTTCGACATCTGCCAACACTTACCCCTGTAGAAGAGCGGCAGATGGAACACCTGAACCCGAAGAGCCCGGACGAGATGGAAGAGGAAAAGCAGGAACAGGACTTTCTGAACGGCGGATCGTCGCAGCCATAACGCGACAGCCGTTCTGCTGCGTGGCACAGGATGTGTTCCCCTGAGTATCAACGCCCGTTGTAGTTTTGGAGGATGAATGAAGCGTCTGCTTGTAGTTCTGCTGTTGCTGGTTGCGTTCGGCGCGGCTTACGCACACAACGGCATGGTGCACGTGATGGGTACAGTGGCGGCTGTCACTGCCAGCAGCGTGGATGTGACAGAGAAGAACGGTAAGACCACCACGGTCGTAGTCGACGACACGACCAAGTGGATCAAGGGTCTGGATGCAGTCGATCCCACCGTGGCAAAAGTCGGCGATCGCGTGGTCATCCACGCCAAGCCGGCGAACGGCAAGCTGATCGCCGCGGAGATCGAGATCGCCTTACCGAAGACGAAGAAGTAGCTGACAAATCACTTTGGTTCGATTGCGCTGTCCTTGCAGCCCTTGGGTGCGTTCACCGGATTGCAGCGCGCGATCAGGCCTCCCGGCAGGGACACGGTGTATCCCGTCCAGCGCGCAGGCTCGGCGGCCGGGTAGTCGGTGCTGATGAACTGCGCGCCGCTGTGCAGCAGTTCGTCGCGGCGGTGGGTGTCGCCGGTTCGGCCGTTGTCGGTGTCTGCGTCAGAACGCGCGCGCACAAGGTAGCCGCGCTTTACCAGGGAATCGATCTCGGCGGGTGTGCCGGTGTTCTCTTCTATGAACGCGGCATCGGGGTCGCCCGGCGTAGCATTGGTGAACAGGACGCGGCCCTGCAGCGATGGGTGCCCTGCCGTGTAGATGGGGCCGGACTTCTTCTGATCCATCAGAAAGACAACTTTGCCGCGCGAAGCGGCGAGCGTGGGCCAGTTACCGGCAAGCACCGCCGCCTCAAGCGTGGGATAGCTGCCCCGAACCTGGTCGGGCACCACCATCTCTGCCGGCTGAAAGACCGAGCGGATCTCGGCGTCGACCTCGTCGAAATCGGCTGCGGTGAACGGCGGCGCAAGGACGGCATTGGGTATGCCCTTCGTCATCCCGGATTTGTTCTCGACCAGGACGAAGATGGGCACGTGCCGCGGATGCGCCAGCGACCAGTTACGCACCTGTCGCAGGCACTCGACAAAGGGCTGGCAGTTGCTGCGCTGGTTGATGTCCACGACGTGCAGCACCTTGAGACCGGGCTTGTCCATCAGGTGCTGCGGATCGAAATCGGGGTCTGGGGGCAGCTTCTCGTCCTTCACGAGATCTACGATCCGCGGGTGAGAGTAACGGCCTCCCTGCGGGTCAGAGGCGATGTCGATCTCAATCTGCCGCGCACCGTCATCGAACTGCGCGGCCAGCGGCGGGTGCGAATAGTCCAGCTTGCTGAAAGCGTCAGGGTTCTTGGCCTTCAGCCAGGCTGCTTCGCTGGGAGCAAAGCCACCGTTATAGCTGTTATGCGTGCCGATCACCTGGATCTGGTTCAGGTGCACCAGCTTGTCCTGCGACGCCGCATCCTGGGGATGCAACGAGGGCATGGAGAGGGTCACAGCAATGGAAGCGGCGAGCGCGGCACGAACAATGGGATGCATAGCGTACCCATATTACTGAGCCAGGCGCGTGACGTGTACCAACGGACTGTAAATTGCTAACGCGCAAGAAACAGCGGCCACCCCCGAAGGCGTGGCCGCTACTGTTTACTTCTGGCTTCGTTAGTAGGCTGTGCTTGCGATCGACAGAGGAGCAGCGTCGCCGCTCTTCATCATGATCTCGGCCAGACCCTTGAAGCGCTTTGCATCTGCGGGCGTGCTGGCAGAGGCTGCCATGGTCTCGAGCTCCGGAGCCATTGCCTTCAGCTTGGCGGCTTCCTTCTTTGAGGTGCCGGCCTTATCAATGGAGGCGCGGATCTCTGCCAGCTTTGCGGCGGGCATGCCCTTGTCACGTTCCAGCTGATCCAGGTACGCCTTGGCAGTGATGAACGTCGCCGGCCATACCACCTGCGGCTGGTCCTGAACGTTCAGGATGTCGAAGTGGATCTGGTTGGCTGCGTCGATCTCGTTCTGCGTGAGGAACTCGGTCGGCACCAGCTTCATCACATCCAGGCCGCGGGTGATCTCTGAACCATAGATGTAGCCGTTGTACCAGTAGGTGGACCACTGGCCGCCGAGGACGAACTTCTTGGCACTGATCGGTCCGCGGTCGTAGTAGGCGATCTCCATCGGGTGCGACGGATCGGTCCAGTCGACGATGGACACGCCGCCCTGGTACCAGCTCTGCACGTGGATCGCGCGTCCGGGAACGGGGATCTCCGAACCGTTATGCGCGACGCAGTTTTCCTTGTCGGTCTGTGCGGCCGGCATCTTGTAGTAGGACTTCAGCGTCATCTTCTTGTCGGGTCCGATGGTGAAGATCGCGTCCGCGCCCCACTGCATCGGATCGGTTGCGCGGCAGCGCGGCTGTCCGCCGCCACCCCATTCGTCGCTGAACAGGACTGCCTTGCCGTCGTTGGTGAAGTTCGCCGAATGCCAGAAGGCATAGTTCGGATCGCTTACCGCGTCGAGGCGCTTTGGATTGGCGACATCCGAGATGTCCAGCAGGATGCCGTTGCCCGAGCAGGCGCCCGCGGCCAGGCCCACCGCCGAGTAGACCGTGATGTCGTGGCAGCCGCGCGTTGCCGACGTGGTCTGCGTGCCCTCGCCATGCGTTCCGCCCTTCCACAGGCCGTTCATGTTGCCTGTTTCCGGATCGGTGAAGATGCGCGGAGTGCTGACGATCTTCGCCTGTTCAGGATGCGCGAGCGGCACCTTGATGACGACGATGGTGAAAAGCGCCGTGTTCGGATCCTGTTCAGGCGCAGCGCCGGAGCAGCCGGCCATTTCCTTTGCATCGCGCACGCCAGCCGAACCGGAGATATACACGTACACATCGTCCTTGTCCTTTGGATCGACGACGACGGTGTGGGTGTGCGAACCACGGCAGGTTTGTACGTCGGTGATCTGGCGCGGCTTGGTTACGTCGCTGATGTCGAAGATGCGGATGCCGCGAACTCGATCCTTCTCAGCCGGTTCCGCCGGGCGGTTCGCCATCGCCTTCGTGCGCTCCTCAGGACTCATGGTGGCAAACTTTGCCATCAGGTCCCGCTGCGCTGCCGCTGCTGCTTCCATCGACTGGAAGCCCTGTACGCCGCAATCGATGCGGCCGTTGGCCGCTTCAACCGACATGAACAGCAGGTTGCCGTAGACGGAAACGTCGCCCTGTCCGCCCGGACACACCATGCTGGTGACCAGCTTCGTCTTGCCGGGATCGCTGATGTCGTAGGTGTTCACGCCGTAGTAGTTGCCCACGAAGATGTACTTGCCCTTGAATGCCAGATCAGAGTTTGTCTGGCCGTAGGGCGATGGCGGAGGTGCCACGCGGGGCGCGCCGGGCTGGCGTGGCGGTGGCGGAGGTGCGTCTTCCCATGCCGGGATCTTCGACTCGTCCGGCGCAAAGCCGGCAGGCTTGGGCGTGGTCATGACCATCTGCAGGCCCTTTGCGGCTACGCCCGCGTTGTACAGGCCAGCCTTCAAACCGATGCGCGGGTCGCTCTCAGGAGCGCGCGGGTTCACGTACACGGTCGGCGGTGGAGGCGATGCGACGGCCTTTTCGTGGTCGTCCATCTGCGCACGCGAAGGAACCGCGGCGAACATGGTAGCAACTGCAGCTGCAGCGAGGATCGAACAGAAACGTTTCATTGGTTCACCTTTCGAAGTATGCCCTTCATGATGTCGATCTCTGCAAGCTGCGTGTTGTCCACGTCGTTCGCAAAGTCAAAAAGCTGCGGGTCCTGGCCTGCTCCCGGTTGCTGGAACAGCTGCTTCACCATCAGCAGCGCGCCGTTGTGGTGCTGCATCATGCCGGTGAGGAAAAGATTGTCGAACTGCTTGCCTGTGGAGTTGCGCAGTGCCTGCATCTGGCGCGGTGTCAGCATGCCGGGCATCATGGCCGTGTCCATCGGATCGGTCGCCGGCTTTGCCCCTGCGCCATGATCCATGCCCGCCATTCCTGCGTGGTCCATGCCGCCCATGGCGCTGTGATCCATCCCGGCCATGTCGTCATGATCCATACCGGCCATGCTGCCGTTGCCGGACATGGTCTCGACGGCTACGCCGTGATCTTCGAGCCACTGCTTCATCCAGCGGATTTCGTCTCCCTGCGAAAGGTCGATCTTGGCCGCCATTTCTTTTACCGCAGGGTTCTGCGCCCGGGTTTTCGCCAGTTCTGTCATCTCCACTGCCTGGCCGTGGTGCATGATCATGTCCTGCATAAAGCGGATGTCCGCTTCCGATGGCGCCTTGGCCGGCGGCGCTGCCGTGATCGCGTTGAGCGTGGTGCTGGGCTGCCCCGGAGCGCCCGGCTGCACCGGCGCAGGCACCCCGTTCTGCTGGCAAAACACTGGCATGCTGCTGCAAACCAGCAGTACGGCCAGAGGAAGAAAGGAGTTAGGTGCCATGTTTCTGCTCCAACAAACAATGCAGTCGCCGCGCGGACGCAGCGGCTTGCGTAACAGGAGAACCGGAGGTTCCGCGCGAACGCGACCCGGCCTCGTCATACAAAAGAAGATTGTTACAAGGGATACCACAAAGAACCGGCTGAAGGGAAAACCACTTCCGTCGACGAACCTGAGGCCGACTTTGGCGCTACGGGATCGAAGTCACGTGTTGTTGGACTTCTGCGGAATCGAACCCTGCGCTGTCTCGGACTCTGCGCATGGTATCTAGATAGAACTGCAGATTGTGCACGCTGGCGAGCGTTGCGGCCAGGGGCTCGCCCGTGTGAAACAGGTGCCGCAGGTAGGCCCTTGAATAGCGGCGACAGGTGGAGCAACTGCACGCCGGATCGGCAGGTCCGGTGTCCTCAGAAAACTTCTTCCCGCCAATGTTCAGCCGGCCTTCGCTGGTGAACAGCAGCGCGTGCCGGGCCGCGCGGGTGGGCAGCACGCAATCCATCTGGTCGACGCCGAGCTTTGCATACTCGGCAATCTCGTCGGGATAGCCGACGCCCATGACGTAGCGCGGCTTGTCGGTGGGCAGCAGCGCCAGCGTGTGCTCGATGATCTCGCGCGTTACTTCACGCGGCTCGCCTACCGCCAGGCCACCGATCGCAAAGCCATCAAAGCCCGCCTTGCTACCGTCCGGCAGGTCCACCTGCATCTCGAGCAGGCGCTCGGCACTCTCGGTTCGCAGGTCCTTGTACATGCCGCCCTGCACGATGCCGTACAGGCTCTGTCGCCGCCGGCCGAGCTCATCGAACCATGGGACGAGATGCGCATTGACATGGAAATGCCGTAACGATCGCTCGGCCCACGCGTGTGTCAGTCCCATGCTGTCGCGCGTGCGCTCGTAGGTTGCGGGATGTTCCGTGCACTCGTCGAACGCCATGATGATGTCAGCGCCGAGTGCGATCTGCACGTCGATGGAGTGCTCGGGCGAAAAGAAGTGCTTCGAGCCGTCGAGATGCGAGCGGAACTCGACACCATCGGGCTTCACCTTCCGTAATGCGGCCAGCGAAAACACCTGGAACCCACCGGAGTCAGTCAGCATGGGCCGTGTCCAGCTCATGAAGCGGTGCACGCCGCCTGCGCGCCGGATCAGATCGTGCCCCGGCCGCAGGTACAGGTGATACGTGTTGGCAAGGATGATCTCTGCGCCGCGGCCGTCTTCGCCTAACAGTTCGAGGGTGTCCTGGGGCACGGCCTTGACACTGGCGGCTGTGCCGACAGGCATGAACACTGGTGTCTGCACCTCTCCGTGAGGTAAATGGAGCGTGCCGCGACGCAACGCGTCCTGTTTACCGTGGAGTTGAAATCGAAGGGACATCCTGCCTTGATTGTAGAGATCGAAGCTTCGCTTACACACCGCAATGCGGACGTTGCGCGTCCAAGCTCGCATGACCTCTCTGCGACGCCTTCTGATTGCGACCGCTTTCGCTGCTGCGCTTACGCCATCCTGCCTGCGTTCGCAGACG
>CBDARC010000002.1:0-1716067 GCA_965199365.1 Terriglobus sp.
CGTTCCGGCTCGATGGCCCCGGCCTTGGGCGCATCCATCTCGAGGCCTGCAGAAAGGTGCAGCAATTCGTCGTTCAGCACCTGCTCCGGAACGATCTGACCATTGATGACAAGCGGCACGGCGGCGTCCTAGTCGGAAAATACAACGTGAGCGCCATCTACCAGCTTGCTGTGCGGCAGGTAGTTGCTGTCCCACTTCGTTCCGTTAACGGCAACATTCGCAAGGTAAGCACTCTGCGTATGCCGCTTCGCCTCGATACGGACTGTTTTGCCGTTCGGCAGTGCCAGCGTCGCCTCGGTAAACAGGGGAGCGCCGAGCGTCCAGTCCGGCTTGCCCGGACAATGCGAAAACAAGCCAAGCGCGCCCAGCACATACCAGGCCGACATGGAACCCGTGTCTTCGTCGCCGGCGAACGTGTCCGGCGTGTACAACTCGTTGAGCACGCGATGAACCCAGTACTGGGTCCGGTCGCGGCGGCCCGCCACCGTGAACAGGTAGAGCACGTGATGCACCGGCTGGTTCGAGTGGGCGTACTGTCCGAAGTTCACGGCTGCCATCTCTGACATCTCGTGGATCTCCTGGTGGTACGAACCGACCTCGAACTTCGGCGACTGCGTCAGCATCTCCTCAAGTGCCTGCACAAAGGCTTCTCTGCCACCGAAGGACTGCATTAAAAAGTCCGTGTCATGCGGTGCTGAGAAGCGGTACTGCCAAGCCGATCCTTCGACGTATGGATTGCCCCACCGATACGGGTCGAACGGCTCAACAAACGCGCCGCTCGTCACCCTGCCGCGAATGAACTTCGTCGCCGGGTCGAACTGCGTGCGCCAGTTCTGCGATCTTTTGTCGAACATGGCCGCGTCCTGCGGCTCGCCCGCGGCGCGCGCCACCTGCGCGATGCAGAAGTCGCCGTAGGCAGAGTCGAGCGTCTCCACCGCGCCGCCCTCGACGGTATCGCAGGGCACGTAACCAAGCTTCATGTACTGCTCGATTCCGCGTCGCCCGTAGCCTTTCGCGGCATCACCGGGTTGCGTTGCGTGCTTCTTGAGGCCCGCGTACGCCGCCTTCACATCGAAGCCAGTGACGCCCATTGCAACCGCATTTCCGAAGACCGAATCGATCAGGCTGCCAGTCATGCACGCGCGATAACCCGGGCAAGGGAACTGAGGCAGCCAGCCACCCTCCTGGTACGCGTTGACCCACGCCTGCAGGATCTCGCCGAGCCGGTCAGGAAAGAGCAGCGCCATCATCGGATACCAGGCGCGATAGTTGTCCCAGTAACCGTGGTCGGCGTACATGACACCTTTGCGCAACTGGCCGGTGTAGGGACTGAAGTGCACCATCTGGCCTGCCGCATCAGGCTCGTGCCAGATGCGTGGGAATAGCAGCGCCCGGTACATCGCGGAGTAAAAAATCTGCTGCTGGTCCGGGCTTGCTCCGTCGATCTTGACGCGTCCCAGTGCCTTGTCCCACGTGCCACGTGAGGCCGACACTAACTGGTCAAAGCTCTTGCCCTTCAGCTCCAGATCAATATTGCGGACGGCCTGCTCGTCCGAGATGAACGACGTGCCGATGCGGAACTCGATCGGCTTACCTGCGACCGCGTCAAAATGCAGCGCCGCCGCCCTGCGACCCCGTAACAACTTCTCCTCGGAACGAAAGCTCACGGCATCCGACTCGACGCGGTAGTGCGAAGCAAAGCCGTTTGGTACGCCGCCCGAGTTTGCCCGCGTGAGCGCCGAGAAATGGTGCGTGTCTGTACCCTGCGCGATCTCAGAATCCATCGTGGTCAGGTCGACCAGCAGTCCTGCCGGGCCGGAGTCTTCAAACGTGACGCGCAGCATGCAGCCGCGCTCGGTTGGGGCCAGTTCCATCGTGCAGCGATACCGCAGCAGGCGGACGGACGAGTAGTACGGCGTGACCTTTAGCTCGGCCGGGTGGTATGACGACGCGCGTGGTCCGGGCTCGAAGTTGACTTCGCCTCGAAACGGCAGGAACGTCGCATGTCCGTAATCATTCAGCCACGGACTCAGCTGGTGCGTGCATCGAACACCTTGCAAGCGCTGCTCGCGCGGCCGGAAGAACCATGGATTCTCATGGTTCGACTGCATCGACCAGTGCGCCATGCCAAATGGCATCGCAACGATCGGGAGGGTATTCCCCCGCGAAAAAGCAGGCGAAGAGTCGGTACCTTGCAATGGGTTTGCGAGTCCGGCGAGTGACTGCGATGACGCAGAGGATTTCGCCGCGCGATCCGCCCCGGTGTTTGCTTCTGCACGGCTGCTCTCGACGGTTGCCGCCAGCGCGGTCGCAACACCCGCCTTCACAAAACCCCTGCGCGTGATGCGTTCCGTCATGCTCATTCCCGAGAGTTATACCACCTCGGTAGGACCAGGTGGCGGCTCGCGAGGACCAACGAAAACAGGCCATCCGGTGTGGATGGCCTGCTCATTCGTATCGTTTGGTGCGGAGGAGGGGACTTGAACCCCTATGGTGTTACCCGCTAGCACCTCAAGCTAGTGCGTCTGCCAATTTCGCCACCTCCGCATAGCTGTGCAACATGCTTCCACTGCGCAGCCCGGCGCGAACCGTACCGAGGGTGAGTATAACAAAGCTGAAGTCAGGAGCACGCTCAGCCAAAGTGCTTCAGCAGTTCGCGGAAAGTGGCGAGTTGCAGCAACCGCTGGCCGTTGTCGGGCGCTTTGACGTCCTGCTGCTCAAGCACCCATGTGCTGCGGTGCGGCAGGTAGACCGCGTGCATGCCCGCTGCAAGTGCGGGATTGATGTCGCTGCGAGGGCTGTTGCCGATCATCCATGTTGTCGCCGGATCGCAGCCGTGCCTCTCCAGCAGCTCGAGGTAGGCCACGCTGTGCTTCTCTCGCAGCACCTCCACATGGTGGAAGTGGTGACCAAGACCGGATCGAGCCAGCTTCGCAGTCTGCTCGGCGTGGTCGCCCTTGGTGACCAGGATGAGGGTATGTCGTGCTGAAAGGTGTGGCAGCGCCTCCAGGACGCCCTCAAGCAAAGCCAGCTCGCCGTCATGCACGAGCGCAACGCATGCTGCAATCTGTTCCGCGTGTTCTCCCGTGCAGGTGTTCCCCGTCAGGTGTTCGTAGCCGGCCAGCAACGATTTGTGGAAGGCATCTGCGCCGTAGCCGTGCACCTTCACCCGCGCTGACTCCAGCCGATCGAACGCTGCTCGAACTTCTTCACGCGCGAGTTCGGGGTGATCGATCAGATCGACGAACGCATCGATCGCACGCTCAAAGTAGATGTTGTTTTCCCAGAGGGTGTCGTCGGCGTCGATCATCAACGTCTGGCGTGAGAGCATACCGTCTGCCTAAATGTGTACCGACCAGCCAAGCTGTGCCAGCTGCTCTTCAATCTCGAGCAGGGCCGCTTCCAGTGCAGACCGGCGATGAGGACTGCTGGTGCGCTCAGACAAAATACGTTCCCTCTGCAGCTTCAGTCCCTGTAGCTTGCGTTGGCGATCACGCTCTTCAACGCGTTTCACTTCTGCGGATGCTGGAGTCGGTTCAGCACCTCGCTCCGGAACGTCCACGTCTTCTTTTTCCCATCCACGAGCCATGTCGCGATTCTACGCGTTCGTACCTGCACCAAGTTCACTACCGTACAATCTAAGCGTTGAGTCTACAAACTAAACTGACCTGCTGAAGTGTTCGTGCAGGGTCGCCGCCTGTTCTCCAGGTGGATGTATTTAATGCGGGTCAGCAGGAGAATGAGACGTCCCATTCGCCTGGCCGAACCGTCAGTATCGGGAGATTGAGCCGCCATGTGGATCGTTCGCCTTGCACTTCGACGCCCCTACACGTTCGTGGTGATGGCCGTACTCATCCTTGTACTCGGAATCGTTTCCATCGAGACGATGTCGACGGATATTTTTCCGACCATTGATATCCCTGTTGTAACGGTGATCTGGCAGTACAACGGCACCAGCCCTGACGAGATGGAGAAGCGCTTCACGACCATCAGTGAGCGTGCTATGACCACCACGGTCAACGACATCGAGCACATCGAGTCGCAGTCGGTTTCCGGTATCTCGGTCATCAAGATCTTCTTCCAGCCCGGCGTGAAGATCGATGCCGCCGTGGCCCAGGTCACCGCGGTCAACCAGACGATCCTGCGAGTTCTGCCAACCGGCACCACGCCGCCGTTCATCCTGCAGTTCTCCGCCTCGAACGTACCGATTCTCCAGGCCGTCATGTCGTCGGATCGCTTGTCCGAGACGGACCTCTATGACCTTGGAGCGCAGTTTGTTCGCACCCAGCTGGCGACGGTGCAAGGTGCGCAGGTGCCGAACCCCTATGGCGGCAGGGCACGCCAGGTTTCGGTCGACATCGATCCGAACGCGATGTTCGCAAAAGGCGTTTCGCCCACCGATGTGGTGAACGCGCTTACGGCGCAAAACTTGATTCTGCCCGCCGGCGACGCTCGAATCGGCGATCGCGATTACCTGGTCAGAACCAACGCATCGCCCCTGATAGCGGCCCAGCTCAATGACATTCCGATCAAGGTGGTGAACGGCGCCACGGTATACATGCGCGACGTGGCGCAGGTGCATGAGGGAAGCGCGGTTCAGCTTTCCATCGTGCGTGCAGACGGCCGGCGTGCCGTGCTGCTCACCATCTTGAAGGCCTCCTCTGCTTCCACGCTCGACATCGTCAAGCGCGTCAAGGCCGTGCTGCCGAAGATCCTGGCGAATCTGCCGCCACCGGTTCCGATCGTCAAGATCCTCTTCGATCAGTCCATCTTCGTGCAGGCGGCGCTGCAGGGCGTGGTGAAGGAAGCTGTTATCGCTGCCGGTCTCACCGCCGTCATGATCCTGCTGTTTCTTGGATCATGGCGTTCGACGGTCATCATTGCTGTCTCGATTCCGCTTTCGATTCTTGTCTCTGTGATCATCCTGAAGTTCCTTGGCGAAACGCTGAATACCATGACGCTCGGCGGTCTTGGTCTAGCGGTCGGCATTCTTGTCGACGACGCGACAGTGGAGATTGAGAACATTCATCGAAACCTTGGTCTGGGTAAGGAGATTGAACCGGCGATCCTGGATGGTGCCGCGCAGATCGCGGTTCCGGCGTTCGTCTCCACCCTGGCCATCTGCATCGTGTTCGTGCCGGTAGTGTTCCTGTCCGGTGCGGCTAAAAGCCTGTTTACGCCGCTCGGCATGGCTGTCGTCTTCGCGATGATGGCATCGTACTTCCTCTCGCGTACCCTCGTGCCGACAATGGTCAAGTTTCTGCTGGCAAAGGAAGTCGAGGTCTATGCGCTGGCCGAGGCCGAGCATGGAGATCACATCCTTTCCTCGGCAGAACTGGCGGAACTGGAGGCCAAGCGCCGCAGCCTTGGTGCCATCTGGCGGACGCACTTCGCGTTCAACCGCGTCTTTGAGGCGATCCGGATTCGCTACCAGCGGTTTCTTGATTGGGCGCTGGTTCATAACGCGTTTGTTCTCGGCTGTTTTGCGTTGTTCATCCTGATCTCGTTCTGCACGATCCCGTTCATCGGTCGCGACTTCTTTCCGGACGTGGACGCCGGCAGCTTCCGCCTGCACGTTCGCTGCCCACCCGGCACCCGCCTTGAGGCAACCGAACAGATCTTCGGCCAGGTGGACCAGGCCATCCGCGACCTGATACCCGCCAATGAACTGGACGGCGTGCTGGATAACATCGGTGTTCCGCAGGGTTTCAACCTAGCGTTCGGTGATGGCTCGCTGACGGACGTGCAGGATGGCGAAATCCTCGTCAGCCTGAATGCCGAGCACCACAAGCCCACGGCCGGGTACCGTGCAAAGCTGCGTGACACCCTGCGCGCAAAGTTTCCTGAAGAAGTCTTCTACTTCCAGGCGTCGGACATCGTAAACCAGATCCTGAATTTCGGCTTGCCGGCACCGATCGACATCCAGATCAGCGGCCGCCTGGCGCAGGCCAACTACGCATCCGCACAGGCCATCGCAAAGGCAGTCGCACAGATCCCGGGCGCCGTTGACGTGCACGTCCACCAGATCATGTATGCGCCGGAACTGCGCGTGAACGTAGACCGCACACGGGCAGAGCAGGTCAACCTGACTGAATCCAGCGTTGCCAATAGTGTGCTATTTGCGCTTTCCGGATCGGGCACGGCAACACCGAACTACTGGCTGAACCCGACAAACGGCGTGAACTACCAGGTGGTAGTGCAGGTTCCGGTCTCGCAGATTAACTCCGTGGCCAGCCTGAACGGCCTGCCGATCAACTCCGGGACCGGCACTACCGTGACTGCGCCGCAGGCAAACGGCGGTACGCCGACACCAGGCAATACGCAGCTGCTCTCCAACCTTGCGCAGATTCAGCACGCCGCCAGCCCCGGCATCACCAACCACTACAACGTGCAGCCAGTCTACGACGTCTTCGTCAACACGCAGGGACGTGACCTGGGCGGCGTGGCGTCAGACGTGAACAAGGTACTTAAAGGTTTCGAAGGCAAGCTGTCCAAGGGCGCCACCCTGACAGTGCGCGGCCAGGTCAAGAGCATGGACGACAGCTTTACCGGCCTCGGTCTCGGCATGATCTTTGCCGTCCTGCTGGTGTACCTGCTGATGGTCGTCAACTTCCAAAGCTGGCTCGATCCCTTCATCATCCTGATGGCTCTGCCAGGTGCCGCATGCGGCATTCTGTGGATGCTGTTTCTCACCGGCACCACCTTCTCTGTGCCGTCCCTCATGGGAGCCATCATGACGGTAGGCGTGGCCACGGCAAACTCGATCCTGATGGTCACTTTCGCAAACGACCAGCGAAGCCTTGGCCTGAACAGCGTGCAGGCCGCTGCCGCTGCCGGGTTCACCCGTCTGCGACCGGTCATGATGACGGCGCTCGCAATGATTCTGGGCATGCTGCCCATGTCGCTGGGCATGGGCGAAGGCGGCGAGCAGAACGCACCGCTTGGCCGCGCCGTTATTGGCGGTCTGCTGGTTGCCACGGCGACCACCCTGATCATTGTCCCGATCTTCTACTCACTGCTGCGCACCGCACCGCCGATCGGCATGCAGGTCGAGGCCAGCACCGAGCAGGAGGAGTACTTTGAGCATGCCTAGCCCTTTCCGTGCACTCAACCTGCCTTCGTCACTCATGTGGATGCAGACCGCATCCTCAAGCCTGCAAGGAGCCGCATAACGATGGCCCAGAACTTCACGGACGCACCGGCAATTCCCGGCGAACACAGTCCTCTCACGACACCTTCCAAGCAGGAGCCGGTCGGCCGGGGCCCCCTGATTACGGCTGTGTCGGCCTTCCTTCTGCTGATCCTCATAGGCATCGCGTTCCTGCTGCCCAAGCTGCACCACAAGGAGACTCTGCAGGAAGACGTTCGAGCCAACGCAGGTCCGCCGCCCGTCGCCGTGACCAGGGTCAGCCTGGGCCAGGCGACCAACGTGCTGGAACTGCCTGGCACCGTTCAGGCCTTTTCGCAGACGCCAATCTTCGCGCGTACCAACGGCTACATCACCAAGCGCTTCGTCGATATCGGCGACCACGTCAAGGCGGGCCAGCTGCTCGCGATCATCGAAGATCCCCAGACCGAGCAAGCGTTGCGCCAGGCGCGAGCCACCGTGCTGCAGCTGAAGGCGCAGTTGGCGCAGGCCCAGGCTAATGCAAAGCTCTCGACCCTGAACAACGTGCGCAACCAGCAGCTGCAGCAGGAAGGTGTCATCTCCCAGGCGTCGGCCGACACGTTTACAGCGCAGGCCGGTGCAAACGACGCCACCGTCAACGCAGCCATCGCCAACATTGCAGCGGGCGAGGCGAATGTGAAGTCGCTGGAAGAACAGGCCAGCTTCTCGCGCGTTACCGCACCGTTCTCCGGTGTCATCCTGTCCCGTGGCATCGACACAGGCTCGCTGATCACCTCTGGCTCTGCAAACTCCGTGACGCAGCTTTTCACCATCGGTCAGTCGGGCACTGTACGCGTCTTCATCAACGTACCGCAGGCCAATGCACCTGATGTGCTGGGCACCCAGACCGCAAAGGTCAGCTTCCGTGAGCTGCCCGGCCAGACCTTCAGCGGCAAGGTGACTCGGTCCTCGAGCTCCATCGACATAGCATCGCGCACGATGCTGACAGAGATCGATCTGCCAAATCCCACGAATGCCATCCTGCCTGGAATGTTCGCAACGGTCTCGTTCAACACGCGCGATGCGAAGCCGCCCGTACTCATTCCGGCCAACGCCCTGCTCGTGCGCACGGCGGGTCCGCAGACGTTTGTAGTGGACTCAAACAATGTCACCCATTTGCGTAGCCTTACGCTTGGCCGCGATTTCGGCAGCTTCACCGAGGTCATCAGCGGCCTCAAGCCGGGTGATACCGTTGTCCTGTCCCCTTCGGATGCCGTCGTCGACAACATCAAGGTCGATCCTCAGCAGCTGAAGTAGAGGCTCAGCGTACCCGCTGGGAACACAGGAGTCGCGTGAGCAGCAACAACCAAATTTCGGGCATAGTCAGCCTGCGCGGCCTGCGCAAACGTTATGACGGCAAGCCTCCGGTAGAGGCGGTCGCCGGGATCGACCTCGACGTTCGTGAAGGCGAAATCTACGGTCTGCTCGGCCCCAATGGCGCGGGCAAAACCACGACGATTTCAATCTGCACCACACGCGTTCTGCCGACGGCCGGCACCGCGCACATTGCCGGCGTCGATGTCGTTCGCAATCCAGCGCAGGCGCGCCGCTACATGGGTGTAGTACCGCAATACAACACGCTGGAACGATCCTGCACCGTGGCAGAAAACATCCAGTTCCATTGCCTCTACTTTGGCTTCAGCAAGGCAGAGGCGAAGACCCGAACGGCGGAACTGCTGGACCAGTTCCACCTGTCCGAGCGCGCTAAATCGTATCCCTCGCAACTCTCCGGCGGCCTGGCCCAGCGTGTGCAGATCGCCCGCGCCATCGCGCATCGGCCCAAGGTGCTGTTCCTCGATGAGCCGTCCGCAGGACTCGATCCGCAAAGCCGCATTGCCATGTGGGAGGCGGTGCAGCATCTGCACACCGAGGGCATCACAGTCGTCATGACGACGCACTACATGGAAGAGGCGGACGAGTTGTGCGACCGCGTCGCCATCGTGGACGGCGGCCGCGTGCTGGTGGAAGACACGCCAGAAGCGCTGAAAAGCTCGGTAGGCGCAAAGACCATTTACGAGCTCGATCTCCGCGATCCAGCGCAAAGCCTCGTTCCAGTACTGGAACGTTTGCCGCACGTCAGCAGCGTCGAGCAGACGCCTCGCGGTCTGCGCGTGATGGCAGAGAACGCTGACGGCCTGCTGCCGCAGGTGGTGTCTGCATCCAATGCGTATGGTCTGCGCGACCTCAGCATCACCGAGCCAACGCTCGAAACTGTCTTCATCCGCCTGACAGGCCGCGATCTTCGCGAGTAGTCTGGAGAACACCATGTCAACTGCCGTTGCCACACCTCAGCGCACCGTAGCCGCAACCGCCTCCGCGCCGCCGGCCGCACAGTACGCACGAGCCTTCCTTGGCTTGTTTATCCGCGATCTTCACGTGCTGCGCCGCGAAATAGGGCCGTTCATCATCCGAATCGTGATGAACCCGCTGCTGTTCCTGTTCGTGTTCACGTACATCATGCCGCACATGACCAACGGCGCCGCGCTGAACCCGACTGCAAACATGGCTGCATCCACCGGCACGAACTTCTCCACCGTGCTGCTGCCCGGGTTGATGGCAGTTGCCATCATGTTCAGCGGCATCGCCGCTGTCGCCCTGCCGCTCGCGGTTGACTTCGGCAGCACGCGCGAGATCGACGACCGCGTCATGTGCCCGCTGCCCACCAGCTTCGTGGCGATTGAGAAGATCATCTTCTCCGCCTTGCAATCGATCATCGCCGCGGCGGTCGTCTTTCCGCTGGCGTACTACATACCCAGCACACCGGTGTACGCGCACGTCACCAGCTGGCCGTTTCTGATTGCGGTGGTCGTGCTGGCGTCGCTGGTCGCCGGCGCACTCGGCCTGACGATCGGCACCGGCGTTAAGCCGCAGCAGATCGGCCTGATCTTCGGCGTGGTCGTGATGCCCATCACGTTCCTTGGCTGTGTGTACTATCCCTGGCGCGCTCTCAGCGCGATCAAGTGGCTGCAGATGGGCGTGCTCGTCAACCCAATCGTTTACATGAGCGAAGGCCTGCGTGCAGCCTTGACTCCAACGCTGCCGCACATGTACCCGCTGCTGATCCTGGTCATGCTGACGTTCTTCCTGGTACTGCTCACATGGATCGGCACACGCGGCTTCATTCGACGTGTCATCGGCTGATTAGACAACAAAGTTCTGCTGTGATCCTGAGTGAAGCGAAGGATCCCAACGCACTCCACGGCGCCGAACGACCTTGAGGCTTCCGCGAGAAAGCACTGGAGCAGTTTAGCGCCTCGGAACATGTCGGGAGCCGTCGCTGCGCTCACCTTACGTCTACAACCGCGAAAAGCAGATCAAACGGCTGGCAGAGGCTCCGTACAGAACTTGCAACGGGTCGCCCCGATTGGCACGTCGGACAGGCACTGCGGGCACACCTTCGTGGCGGGCGGAGCCGGTGCTTCGAATCGAGCCATCAGGTACTTCATCGGAACAACAATCAGGAAGTAGATCGCGGCCGCATTCAGCACAAAGTTGATGACCGCGTTCAGGAACTTGCCGATGTGCAGTTCGCCCGGTGCGACGTAATTCGCCGGCAGCGGAGAGGGCGGCGCGACCTTGTGCAATACGGGCACATGGATCACCAGGCTTGAGAAGTCAGGTGCACCGACCAGTGCCGAAATCAGCGGTGTGATGACGTCGCCGGTAAGCGATGCGGTGATCGCGCCGAATGCAGCGCCAATGATGACCGCCACGGCCAGATCGACTACGTTACCCCGCAGAACAAAATCGCGAAATCCCTTTAACATGCCGCCTCCAGTGACTCAGCTTACAACCACAGCGGGTAGATCAGAAAGAAAGCGATCAGGCAGATCACCATTAAATCCATGTATGCGCAAAGCACCACGCCACCGTGGTACCAGCTCCAGCGCGTGCGCATGCAGCGCACGGTATCCAGCGTTCCCACCAGCGCCAGCAAAAGCGGAATCGCGAGCCATACCGACGCGTGATTATGGGGAAAGTCAGAGAGCCGAAACGCGATCAGCAGACTGATGAACACCAGTCCGTTCGCGCGCACAAGGGACCGCTGCCGCCAGTCTCCCATGGCGCGCAACGAGAAGTTAGACGGCGATGGCATCCGCCTCGGCCTGCATGGCCAGCATGCTCTCGGTGTACGGTGCGTGCAGCAGACCGCGTTCCGTAATGATGGCGGTCACATACTTCGCAGGTGTTACGTCAAAGGCGGGGTTCTCAATGCCGACGCCATCCGGCGTCATCTGCTTGCCGTTGGAGTGCGTGACCTCGTAGGCACTGCGCTGCTCAATCGGAATATCCGCGCCGCTCGTGGTCTTCATGTCAATCGTCGCCCAGGGCGCGGCAACATAGAAGGGAATCCCATGCTCCTTTGCAAGGATCGCAACGGAGTAGGTGCCGATCTTATTCGCAACATCGCCGTTAGCCGCGATGCGGTCCGCGCCTACGATGACCGCCTGTACGCGTCCCTTGCTCATCAGGTAGCCGCTCATGTTGTCGCACAGGACCGTGGTCGGAATGTTGTCCTGCAGCAGCTCCCATGCGGTCAGCCGGGCGCCCTGCAGATACGGCCGCGTCTCGTCGGCGAGCACGTCGATCTTCGCGCCTGCCTCGACCGCCGCGCGGATTACGCCGAGTGCCGTGCCATAACCCGCCGCGCAGAGTGCGCCCGCGTTGCAATGGGTCAGCACCGTGCCCTCACGTGGCATCAGGTGCTCCCCGACGCGGCCCATCGTGCGACAGGTCGCAATGTCTTCGTCGTACATCCGCCGCGCCTCGGCGATCACTTCTTCGCGAATGTATGCGATTTTGTCCGATTCGCTGCGATCTGCAGGCTGCGCGGCAACCAGCTTGCGAAACAGTGTCCGAATGCGCTCGATGCCCCAGAACAGGTTCACCGCGGTTGGCCGTGTGCTTGCCAGTACGTCTGCCATCGCATTCACGTCGTTCGCGAGCTCGGCAACCGTTGTGGCAGAAGACTTCAAAATGCCGAGTGCCATACCCATGCCCGCGGATACACCGATGGCCGGCGCGCCCCGGACGATCATGTCGCGAATGACGGTGGCAACATCCTGATAGCCGGTGGCGAGTACGTAAACTTCTTCGAGCGGCAGCTTGGTCTGGTCGAGAAAGCGAACGCCTTCCTCGGTCCATTCGAGTGTAGGAATCATCGTCTTTCAGTCTACCGCCTGGGGACTGCCGGTCGGGTTGGGCGCAAGTCAGAGGGCCGGCTTTGAAATGCCATACTTCATCGCAAGAAAATTCTGCAAAGGTTTGGAAAGGCATGCTGCAATCTCCTGCCATGTGATCAGGAGCATGCGACTGCGAAGCTCTGCCGATGTCACGGCAGCAAGCACACCGAACCACTCCTCGCGCAGGTCTGGTCTTCGCGCATCGCAGAACACGGCGAACCGTGCCCGGTGGTGATGGGCGGCAAGCACGCCCCGCAGCAACTGGTACGAGCGAAACTGCCCGCGTACAAGTACCAGAGCGTTCACATGGAAGACCGATTCGAACTGCTCGTATCGACTCAAAAGGTCAGGCCGAGCTGACTGGAAGCCGCTCTCACCCAGCTTGGCCTCGACCAGCAGGTCTCCGATCTGCATGTCCACCTCGGTACGGTCTTCATACCCGCCACGAAGCGGTGTTCGCACACGTACACCGAAGTCAGGCGATGTTCTTGGTTCGAGGCTCAGCAACCGGCACACACCTTTCGAACGAGTCACGCCGGGAGCGCAGAAGATGTTCATCAGCAGCGCGTCCGAGCTGTTCGCGCAGTCCAGCTCGCTGCGCTGCCGCTCATGCCCGCGCACGATCCGACCCGACGCCGTATACACCTTGGCAAGCCGCTGCGACCATTCGGGCCTTGCAACGATCCGGCGGTATGCGGCAGGGAAGAAGTTGCCGTGACTGCCGTCATCGTGCTGCCGGTAAAGGACTGAAAGTTCGCTGCCGAACGTCGTCTCATGGGCCACGTCTGCGGCAAGCGCAAGGTTCCGCGCGCTGATCTCACGGCGCAACTGCGAAGCGCTGCGTACCTCAAGGTCGGGTTCTACAGAACGCTCCATCTGCAGCAGTATAGGCGATCATAAGGCGAAGACGCATCCATGCCGCTGGTCCAGGGTTCCCATGCCTGGAGAGCAGCACATGCGATCGATACTGCCAGCCAGGAGCCAAAACGTGACTAAGAAGCCCGACGCAGCTTCTCGACCCGTATATCCGAAGCAGTAAACACAGACACAAACGGAGCGCCATCACTCGCGGCCTCAATGTTCTCCCGGCCGCCCTGTTCGCGATCCACCAGGCAGAGCACCGCAACAACCTTCATGCCCGCAGCCTTCACCGCCTCGATCGCCGTAATCGTCGACCCGCCCGTTGTACAAACATCATCCACGACGACGACCTCGGCACCTTCGCGCACGTGGCCCTCGATCTGCCGGCCGGTACCATGTGCCTTCAACGCCTTGCGCACAAGGAAGCCATGCACGGCCTTCGTCTCGGGATGCTCAAGCTGCCACCAGGCGGTGGCCGATGCGGTGTTTGAGACAAGCGGATCGGCCCCCATTGTCAGACCACCCACAGCCTCGGCCTGCGGCGCATGCTGCCGGATCATCTCGGCGAAGACAAGCCCGCTCAAGCGGCCACCTTCCGCGTCCAGCGTCGTAGTGCGGCAGTCGATGTAGTAGTCACTCTTCGCACCGGATGCAAGCGTGAAGTCTCCAACGCGGAAGGAGAGCTTTGCGATCAGCGCGAGCAGGGCGGAACGATCGGCTTTGAGTGCGGTCGAGAGGTCCATCTCTCGATTCTAAGCAGAACGGCCTAACGGAGACGCCGCAGCGAACGTAACCACGTGCTCGGCGGTAGTCTGCGCACGACCTGCATAGCCGCTATGGATCGCCTTCCCTGCAGAGTCGGAACGCTTGCGAGCGCCGCGCACCATTACCAGCAGCTGCCACATACCGGCCAGCAGAATCGCAACGATCAGCGGTCCGTCCAGTGCCTTGCGCAGCTCCCAGTTATAGATCGCGCCCGCGTTCAGCACGACGAACAGCACCAGCATGCCGGCAATCCACCGACCGGGCTGCTGCCGTGTGCGTGCGTACCGCCATGCAATCAGCGCCAGCGGAATGGTCATGGGCGCAACGTCGTACTCCATGATGCGCGGATTCAGCAGCAGCACACCAACCAGCAGCACAGGAGCCCACTGCGTCAACGGGAAGTCACCATGCAGGAAGCGGCGGGAGAGATAGACCAGCGCGGCAAACAGCGGGATCGCGTACGCCGCATAGAAGAAGTAGGCCCACGGCGCATACGGCACATGGTGCGCACCAAGCAGCTGGCTGAACAGGCCTGAAGGCGCGCAGCCGAAGTCATGGTTGTAGCTGAACTGCAGCTCCACTGCCTGCAGGTAGTGCTGGAACAGCGAAGGCCAGACCAGCGGCTGCATCCCAAACAGCGCAAGACCGCCCGCCACAGTAGCCGCCGCAGGCCACCATTGCTTGCGAGCCGAAAGCGCAGGCAACAACGCAAAACTCAGGAACGGTGCCTTCACGCAAGAAGCGATGATCACCGCAGCATAGAACGGCAGCCATCTTCCACGCTTCCATCCCAACAGGGCGGTCAGAAGCACTGCGCCGTACAGAATGTAAGCGATATTTCCGCTTAGCAGAACACCATTCGCGAGCAGCCCCGGAAAGAATGCAGCAACGCCGGCGCAATACAGCAGCACGTCTCTTTCATCACGCCTGCCCAGGCGAACGCCGACGAAGATCGCCGCCAAGACGCCGGCCGTGTACATCGTCCAGTAGAGCGCCAACAGCAGCGACACTGGCATCCGCCCCAACACCCCCAACAGCGGCAACGTGATTGGCGAGTAGACATAGCTGTACGGAGGAGCGCTGTCTGTCTCTACTCCGCCATTAGCCAGCACCTTTGCGTGGTGCAGCTTTTGCAATGCGGTCGCATCGCTATAGGGATCGTGTCCGGCCTGCAGACTTTGCAACGCCTTGCCATAGATCTGTACGTCCCAAGCGGACGAGTCATGCATCACCCACACCGGTACAGCGATTGCCACCAGCAGCCAGAGGATAAGCACTGAAATCGGAAAGGTGGAAAATCTGCGGCTGACGCCGGTCGCCGGAGAGTGCGAAAGCATCAACGAATAACCTCAACTGCATCGACGAGCGCATCGGCGGATGCAAAACTTTCCTCACGCCGCCGTACAGGCCAGGTCACGAAACTGCTAACAGAAAGGTTCCAGACCGAACCCATCACGATGCCGGCAAACCCTGCCAGCATCCATTCAACATTGGACTGCCAGAGCGCGCGCGCGAAGACCACGTTGGCCCATGCACCGAACGAGCAGGCAAGCACAAACCGCAGCATGCCCGGCAGCATCCGCCGCCCATGCAGGCCGCGGTCGCGAAAGGTAATCAGGTTGTTCAGGAAGAAATTCTCCAGCATCGCCAGTGATGTGGCGACAATCTGAGCCGTCACGAAGTGGACCTTGAGCGTATCGACGAGGGTAATCAGCAGCGTAAGGTGTGTCAGCACACCAAGCGCACCCACCAGCAGATAAAGCGTCAACTGCACTGGTATGACATCACCGAGCAGCTTATTCGCCACGAGAAACAGGTACTCGATCCCGGTGACGACATTCAGCTTGCTCTCGCCATTACGCCGTGCGGCAAAGGTGTAGCCCACTTCGCCTAAGCGCACAGGACTATGCGCCGACGCCAGCATATCTACCAGGATCTTGAAGCCGACTCCGCGCAGGTCCCGCACTACGTCCATCAGAAAGCTGCGGCGCAGCATAAAGAAACCGCTCATCGGGTCCGTCAGCTCGCATCTGCAGACGGTGTGGCTGATCTTCTGCCCCACCCGGCTTAGCAGCACGCGGCCTTTGCCGAACTCGCCCATGCTGCCACCGGCCGTGTTGCGTGAGCCGACGACGATGTCCAACGACTCCTCGCGCAGGCGGCGAAGCATCTCCGGCAGAATGGTTGCGTCGTGCTGCAGGTCACCGTCCATCACCGCAACGATGGGGGCCTGTGAAGCCATCATGCCTTCAATGCAGGCCGATGAAAGACCCCGACGTCCGATGCGGTGCAGCAGGCGAACCGAAGAACATTCCCGCGCACATGCAGCGACTACTTCGGGTGTACCGTCCGGCGAATCATCGTCAACGAAAATGACTTCCCAACACTCACCGTCAAGGGCCGCCTTCAACTGGGCGATCACGAGCGGAACGTTTTCACGTTCGCTGTACGTCGGAATCACAATGGAAATCTCTGGCGTCATCGTGTCTGGCGCAGCCACCTCAATGATGTGGAGTACAGCGCACATCATACCTGCTGTTTGTCTGATTCCTTACACGTTTCTGGCGTCAGACGAACCACAGTTGGTGGCGCTGCAAGGGTTCGACGTCCCGTGGCGGGAATCGGGTTACAACGACGGCATTCGATGGTCCTACCGCAACCTTTTGCCAGTCGGCGGGTCAGACGGCGCAACCTTAACGTAAGAAGACGCTCAGTTCATTCGCTGCAGCCCGCAGGTACGGCAGGAACTTGGCCTGCATCTCCATCATTGGCATGCGCGGCGCGTGGCCGCTCAAGTTGATGGTTGCAATCGCCTTACCACTGGGCGCATACACCGGCACTGCCATCGACCGCAGGCCTACTTCATATTCCTGATCGCACACCGCGTAACCGTTGCGTCGCACATTGCGGAGCAACATACGAAGCTTCTCAACAGTGTTCACCGTGCGCGCCGTGAACGGCTTCAACTCCACACGTGCCAGGTAGCGCTCCACCTCGTCTGGCGGCTGCGACGCAATCAACACGCGACCCATGCTGGTGCAGTATGCGGGCAGCCGGCTGCCAATGTGCAGGTCCACGCTCATCAGGCGCTGTACCTGTGTGCGTGCGATGTATACGATCTCGTCGCCATCGAGCGTTGCGACTGAAAAGCTTTCGTTCAGCTTCTCGCTCATGCGCTCAAGAATGGGCTGCGCCGCACTCGACAGCGTGTTGCTGACCGTGTACGTGTGACTCAGCGTCAGCATCTTCGGGCGAAGGGAGTAACGCTGGCTGTCCTCAGAACCTACATAGCCAAGCTTCGCCAGCGTATACAGGCACCGGCGCACGGCGGCGCGGCTCAGGCCTGTCTTCTTGCTTAACTGCGATATCGTCATGTGCGGTGTCTGCTGCGTGAAGGTCTCAAGCACGGTCAGGCCACGTGCAAGCGACGTCATAAAGTTGGCGTCACCGGTGTAGACCTCCAGCGCTTTTGCGGGCGACAACTTCATCGTCGCATCCATGGGCATTACCGCGGCTGTAGACATGGCCTGTTGATCCTCCGTGTGCGTTCGTTTATCGCCCATAAAAGCGATAACCGCACTCTCAGTGTAAAGCCCAAACACCAGCCGCTGCAATCTCTCCCCGCCGGTTTCGCCGTGCATTGACATAACTGGCGCATCTACGTCACCAACAGCCGCATCTACCTCCTCGTAGAATGGAGCGCATATGAGTACGTTCAACCTGCAGGTTTCTCTTCCGTCCGCGTTGCAAAGCACTGTCGCCTCCACCGCCGCCGAGTGGCAGAGCGGCAACAAGCTCGGCCGCCTGTGGGCGCACGATGCGTCACTCTGGACCTCCGGCGAGGGCAGCGATGATGAGTCGAAATGGCTGGGCTGGCTCGACATAGTCGAGCGTCAGCAGCAGGACCTGGCCGCGTTCGCCGCGCTGCGCAATGACATTCACAGCGCCGGCTTCACACACGCGCTGTTGCTGGGCATGGGTGGATCGTCACTCTGTCCTGAAGTGCTGTCGCTGACCTACGGCCAGCAGCCGGGCTTCCCCAAACTGCATATCGTCGACTCGACTGACCCGGCGCAGGTCGCCGCCGCACGTGCCGCGGTCGATCTGCACAAGACGATCTGCATCGTCTCGTCAAAATCAGGATCGACACTTGAGCCCAACATTCTGAAGGATTATTTCTACAGCGAGATGAGCAAGGCTGTCGGCGCGGGTGAGGCAGGCAAGCACTTCATTGCCATCACCGACCCAGGCTCAAAGATGGAACAGGTCGCTCGGGCTGACGGTTTCCGCCATGTTTTCTATGGTGACAAGACCATCGGTGGACGCTTCTCAGCTCTGTCAAACTTTGGCATTGTGCCCGCGGCTGTGGCTGGACTCGACGTGCCGCGCTTCCTTGCAGAGGCAAAGCGGGGCGTGGATGCGGCGCACACCACGACTGTTGCGAGCAATCCCGGGGCACTGCTTGGCCTCATCCTTGGTGAAGCGCACAACGCCGGCATGGATAAGCTCACCTTCTTCACCTCGGCCCCGATCTTTGACCTGGGCGCGTGGCTTGAGCAGTTGATTGCAGAATCCACAGGCAAGCTGGGCAAAGGGATTACGCCCGTTGATCGTGAGCCGGTCGGACCGCCCAGCGTCTACGGCAAGGACCGCGTCTTCGCGTACATACGCCTGTCGACCGCGATCGACCCCGCTCAGGACGCTGCAGTGGACGCACTCGCGGCAGCAGGCCATCCCGTCGTCAGCTTCACGATCGACGACATCTACGAGCTGCCCGCGATCATGTACCTCTGGGAGATTGCTGTTGCCTGTGCGGGATCAGTGATGGGCATTAACACATTCAATCAACCCGACGTGGAAGCCGCGAAAATCGAGACGCGCAAGCTTACTGACGAGTACACGCAAACGGGCAAGCTCGCTCAGCACGAGCCGATTCTGGATGTCGACGGCATCAAGCTCTACGCCGACGAAAGCTACGGCCTGACGCTGAAGACGACGGCGACCGAGCAGACCCTGGTTGACTACCTGCAGGCGCATCTCGCGCAGATCAAGCCGCACGACTACTTCGCGACGCTCGCCTATATCCAGATGACGGAGGAGCATGAGGATCTGATCCAACGCTTCCGCATGATGGTGCGCGACCATGAAAAGGTGGCAACATGCCTGGGCTTTGGCCCGCGCTTTCTGCATTCCACAGGACAGGATTACAAAGGCGGCCCCAACACGGGTGTCTTCCTGCAGATCACCGCAGATCACGCGGAAGATCTGGCAATCCCCAACGCGAAATATACCTTCGGTGTAGTGATTGATGCACAGGCTGCCGGCGATCTCGCAGTGCTGCAGCAGCGGGGACGCCGCGCGCTGCGCGTGCACCTTGGAGCGGACGTGTCCAAGGGCCTCAACGCACTTGGAGTCGCCATGACGAGCGCCCTGGCGCTCTAGTGCTTGCTGTCGCGGAGAGGCGTGCCTTCGGGCATGCCTCTTCCTTCCGGAGTAGAGGGTTGACCATCCATGTGACCCCATGCTTCCGGGGCCGTGCCACGCTTCTCCTGCAGGCGCATGGTGTGCGCGAGCAGCTGTTCAAAAGACAGCTCGAACGAACGTCCACTGGTGAGCGTGACAACGAAGCTGTGATTGCCGCCCTGCGCAACGACTGAATCGATATTCATTTGAATGCCCTCAATCTAGCGCATTCTGGAACGCTCCTGGCAACGAGTCTGTCCACTAGCATACTTTGGCGCGATATAGAGCAGAAAAAGTTCATCAGCTAAAGAAAGTTTGTAAACAGCTCAAAACATTGCCACTTTGGGAAAACTCAGGCAACCCTCAGCTACAACAGGCTGGCTAGTACTTCGTCAGGTTCAGGACGCACGCGAAAATCGGCATGCGCTTCAGAAAACGCAAGTACGCCCTCGCGGTTCACGACGAAGGTTGCCGGCAGCGGCAGCTTCCACACGGCATCATCCGGCGCAGCCATCACGTTCTTCCCGCTGTTAATGAACGGGATGTTTACCAGGATCGACCGGTAGTACCGCTGCATGGTCTGCGACACCGGAAACGCGATGCCAAATTGTTCCGCGAGCGCGGAATTCGCATCCTGCAGAACCGGGAATGGAATGTCGTACTGCTGCACGGCAAAGTCGCTCTGACGCAGGGTCTGCGGCGAGATGGCGACCAGCAGAGCACCCCTCGCGCGCACCCGGGGGTATAGATCGCGCCACATCTCCAGCTCGGTGACGCAATACGGATCCCAGCGCCCACGAAAGAAGCTGATGACCAGCGGTGCCAGGGCCAGCAGGTCGGAGGAGCGAATCAGCTTGCCCGATATCGCATCCGGTAACGCAAACTCGGGAGCCCTGGCCCCAACAGGCAGAACCGTACTCTCGATGCCCGTGGCGAACAGCTCAGCTATCGAGTTCTCGCTGATGGCAAGCCGTTCCGCCTGCACTAGCTTGCGGGTGTTTTGAGTGATTTCGTCGAGTTTGCTCTGCAGTTCGGCCACACACCCATTATCGGGCATGCGTTCAACCCGTCGTTTGACGTTACGCGGTGACCAGTTCCTCGACCTGCGCCTTGCCGTAATGGCTCTTCACGTAGTCATCAAGGATCACCTTGAACTCGTCGACGATGTGGTCGCCCTTCAGCGTCATGGCGAGCTTGCCGTCGATGTACACGGGCGCTTTCGGCTCTTCGAACGTACCCGGCAGCGAGATACCGATGTTCGCGTGCTTGCTCTCGCCGGGGCCGTTCACGATGCAGCCCATCACGGCCAGCTTCATCTCTTCAACGCCGGGATAGTGCTGCTTCCACTCCGGCATGGAGGTGGTGATGTAGTTCTGTACCTGCTCCGCCAGCATCTGGAAGTACGTCGAAGTGGTGCGGCCGCAACCGGGGCAACTGGTTACCTGCGGGGCAAAGCTGCGGATAGAAAGCGCCTGCAGAATCTGCTGTGCGCAACGTACCTCTTCCGCGCGATCGCCGCCGGGCGTAGGGGTAAGCGAGACGCGGATCGTATCGCCGATCCCCTTCAGCAGCAGGGGAGCAAGGCCGGCCGTCGAGGCAACCGTGCCTTTCATGCCCATGCCAGCCTCGGTCAGGCCAAGGTGCAGCGCGTAATCGCAGCGCGAGGCGAGTTCGGTGTACACATCCACCAGGTCGCGCACGCCGGAGACCTTTGCCGACAGGATGATCTGATCGCGCCGCAATCCGTAGCGCTCGGCCGCTGCGGCATTGTCCAGTGCGGACCGGACCATCGTCTCAAGCATGACGTCGCGCGCGGGCAGGGGATTGACCGAACGGCTGTTCTCGTCCATCATCTTGGTCAGCAGAGCCTGGTCAAGCGAACCCCAGTTGACGCCGATGCGCACCGGCTTCTGGTGCTTGACTGCAACCTCAATCATCGTGCGGAAGTTGTCATCATCCTTGCGGCCGATGGAGCAGTTGCCGGGATTGATGCGATACTTCGCCAGCGCCTCGGCACAGTCCGGGTACTTCGCCAATAACTGGTGACCGTTGTAATGGAAATCGCCGATGATCGGCGTGTTCCAGCCCTTTTTCTGAATGCCTTCGACGATGTACGGCAGCGCCTTTGCGGCGTCATCGTTGTTCACGGTAACGCGCACCATCTCAGACCCGGCCCGGGCAAGCGCTGCAACCTGCTGTATGGAGCTTTCAATATCGGCGGTATCGGTGTTGGTCATCGACTGCACGACCACCGGTGCATCGGAGCCGACACGAACGCTCCCAATCTTTACGGAAACGGCTTTGCGGCGAACGATCTCGGGCATGAGAACCTCATCGATAAGTTTACCAAAGAGGCATTACACTAAGGCCACGTGGCCCGGTAGCTCAGATGCATAGAGCGGCGCACTCCTAACGCGAAGGTCGCAGGTTGGACTCCTGCCCGGGCCACCAATAAATTCAATCATAACAATGGTTTACAGCAAGAGGCTCGTACAAGACCAATTGCTTGTTTGCAAATTGGGATACTTTTGGGATACTTTGAGCTCTCTTCCAGTGCAAGCGGGTGCAATGGCCTGCATTGGTCCCGAAACCCGGTCGTGACTTTGGGGTTCGGCGGTGGCGACACCCCCCCGTGAGTCGCACGAAAGCTGCAGCTCACGCTGCGGCTCGGGGATTACGGGAAGCCTATAGGAGACGAAACCTTGTCAGCCCACGAGTCGCCTGTGATCGGTCCGGGCGTACCTTTGCAGTTCTGAGAGTGGAATCAGAACCCGCGAGCCAATACGGCGGACGCTCAACTCCCCATGTGCCAGGAGGTAATCAAGGCTTCGTTGACTGATTGACAGGTACTGGGCTGCATTGCGCCGGTCGATCAGGAGGCGTTGATCTGGGGGGATCACAGCCCTCTGGACAGGCTTTTTCCGGGTGGGATCTGGCATTGTTGCCGCCGACTCTCTACCGTCGTCTTGCTGCGCTTCGTTTATTTCAGATGTATCGGCAATTTGACCATTCGACGGCATTTCAGTTCCCCCGCAACCATAGGGTTCCTCATCCGTACGGCTCATGTCCAATGACTTTCGCGACCTGCATGATGACCCGTACGCATAACACGCGACCCTTGGGCCGACCTTAGATGGGAAAGACTGGGAGGCAGATGCCACCGCGGTAACTAAAATCGCCCCGGGAGCGTCTACTTAGTTACAGCGCGGCCCAATCGGGGACTCGATGGACACGCGTAGATGTACCTTCCCTACGGGTGGAGGGCGGGCCCATGCAGAGATGGATTGATGTTCGTTTACTAGCAGCGATCGTGATGCTGTCCGAAGAGCTGAACTTTACCCGTGCCGCCAAACGCCTCGGCATCACGCAATCAGGCCTAAGCCGAAGGGTTCAGGAACTCGAAAAGAAGCACCGCATCAAGCTCTTCGAGCGCAATAACGCCAACGTAACGCTAACCGAGGCTGGAAGAGTTTTTGTCGAGGAAGCCCGCCTCTCCCTTCTGCACAATGAGCGTGCAATGCAAGCTGCAAGGGCAGCAACGGAGGGGCAAGAGTCGATCCTTACTATCGGTCGATCTCCATACGCCGATCCATTTCTAACATCGGCGCTGCTCTCGATTCATCTCCCGCTGTACCCGAACCTTAAGGTTAGCCTGCACAGCGATTTCGCGCCGGAACTTGTGCATTCTCTTCTCGTCGGCAAGCTCGATATGGCTCTCGTCGCTAACCCAGGCCCCAATCGCAAGCTCACCACGAGCAAGGTAAGCGAGGCACCGCTTTACGTCATCCTGCCGGACAATAGCCCGATAGCGGCGAAGGACGTTGTGACGCTGGCAGATTTGGCGGAAGAGACCTGGATATTGTTCGAACGGAAAGCTCATCCGGGCGTTTTTGACTCCATCCTGCGCCGCGCCGAAGAGGAAGAGATTGTTATCCGGGATGGGCAGAAGGTGTTGACGGCAGAAGACGCTGCTCAACTCGTTTCGGAAAATCTGGGTGTGGCGTTCGTATCCATGGCGGGTGCCCTTAAGGTGCAACAGCTCGGTGCTACGGTGCGGCCCTTGGCTGATAAAGAGCTGCAGCTACAGGTGTGCTTGGCTTCGCGGGCTGAGAACCGTTCAAAGCTTGTGAGTGAGTTCGCCCGAGCATTCATGCGGCGGATATCACAGGTTAAGAAGCCGCCACAGAGCGTGTCGGCCCGCTGGAGATGGATCCCAAAATCCACGGACTTCGTAGCGGCTGAACATCAGAGACGGCCTAACCGTCAGGCGCGCAATGACTCAGCGATTTCAATTGGGGTGTGACAGTTGCGATAAAGGGGCCTGGCAGCATAGGAGTACCGGTTGCTGTCAGCGCTCCGGGGCGAAGAAGCTCAGTGGTTTGCCGTAGATCCCAGACAGCGCCCAGAGTTCGGCAACATCGATGGCTCGTTCGCCAGACTCGCACTTGTTCATAAACGAATGAGCCATGCCCAGCCGCAGCGAAACTTCGCGCTGCGTCAGGCCGGCTTCCAGTCGAGCAGAAATTAATTTCGCCAAGACTCCGGCGTAGTAATCTCTCATGGCGGGACTGCGCCCCTTCCGAGATTTCCGAGCCTCCGGCTTCGCTTTTCCTGCCACATCTGAAGTGTGGTGAACGGTTGACCCGATCCCCTAATAAGGGACATCATGGATCGATCTGATACAGGCGTGAGGACAATGGCGGAAGCGAAACTCGAATTTCCTGAAGTCGCAGGCAAACTGGTCGCAGAGTTGTCAGTATATGAGGACGATGAGTACGGCAAGGAAGTCTTGGTGCGGTTCACAGATGGCACACAACTCTCGATTGCAGTCGGGGTGAAACAGGTGATTGACGCTCGATATTGCAATGAAGAGACGCCGGATCTCCCGATTTCACACAGGCAAGCAGACTAGGCATCTTTCGTCCCTAGAAGGTTGGAGGCTGCCGGGGAAGAGGCCAGTACGCGAGTTCTGAATGCAGAGGCCGACGGGTGCAGCTCCTGCACCTAGCAGTGACGGATCTAGATGAGTGCATTGGCCTGTTATCGTCAGTTGAGTTCCAGCAGTCAAACGTGCCGTTGAACTCGGCATAATGAGACAGAATGAACGCGCAATATAAACTACGGCCTTGGGCGAAGTGGCTGAAGAAGTTTTCGCTGCGTGAGTACAGAACGGTTCTACTCTGGACCGCCATAGGTGCCCTATGTGCTGGAGCGCTGCGTCTGATCTTGAATGATCACGCGTTTGACGCCTTTCTTCTTAAGCGGTACACGCCTGAAAAGTTAGCCTTTGACGATCCCAAACGTTACTTCCCATATGGCCTGAGCGTTGCCCTGAGCGTGGCGGGTATTGCGCTTGCACTGGTAGTCACACTGATGCGCCGAGGTCTGCGCTCATGGTGGTTCGGCGTAACGAGCGGCCTTAGTTTCCTGACCTTCCTCACTACGGTGACATGCCTGAGCATGACCGCCTATAGCTTTACGTTTCGGCTTCTGGCATATCTCACCTGTATCGTCATTAGCTTCGCAGCAGGGCTCGCGCTGTATTGTCGTGCCGAAATCGAAGGTGCACGACTTCTAAGCGAACAAGACCTAAAAGTTTCGCTTGAGACGAAAAAGATGGCTGGTTCTCTGATATCCGAATCAGACGAACCCATCCAAAACTGGTCCGAAGACACGCTTGACCGAGCATCAATCGTGGAAACTCTCTCAGTCAAGCTACTCATATCGAAAGTACCCGTGATCGCCCTATTTGGCGATTTTGGTTCAGGCAAAGTTCGATCCTGAATTTGCTACGGGAGCATATTTCTCACCGTGCGATTGTCGTGTCATTTAGTACCTGGCTGCCGGGTTCGCAGGAAACTCTCACGTCCTATCTGCTTGCAGATATCGCGAATGAATGCCAGAAATACTATCTGGTGCCTGGTTTGCGTAAGGGTACACGCAGAATCGCAAACGCTCTCTCTGAAAGCGTGCCCTTCCTAAAGGGCTATCCTCAGTTGCTCCCATCGACCACGCAAAAAGATGACATTGAAAACCTCCGCCGTTCTCTGGCGCGACTTCCGAAGAGAGTGATCGTTCTACTAGACGAGCTCGACCGTATGGAGAAAGATGAACTACTGCCTCTATTGAAGGTTGTTCGCGGGATATCGTCACTGCCTAACCTGAGCTTCGTCTGCGCCGCAGAACGGACGACGCTGACCAGAACCGTCTGCAGCGACAACAGCGATGAAAGCAATCTCTATTTTGAGAAGTTCTTTCCGTGGTCGCAACCCGTTCCGAAGTCTGACAGTGCTTCTCTGCAAGCGACGGGTATAGAGCGAGTGACAGCAGCCTTTCAACGAAGGTCGTGGTTTGAAAACGACACCGATGTGGAGGACTTCCGTAAACGTCTGACAACGCTGTGGCCGGCACGTATTGCGCCGTTCTGCCGTAATCTCCGCAGCATAGGGTTACTGTCGAATGACATCGCC
Source organism: Terriglobus sp. (assembly GCA_965199365.1). Classification (GTDB taxonomy): domain Bacteria; phylum Acidobacteriota; class Terriglobia; order Terriglobales; family Acidobacteriaceae; genus Terriglobus. The sequence goes on from CBDARC010000002.1 coordinate 25,911, forward strand.
ATTGCAGCGGCGGCGCTCAGGCAGGAGGTCGATCCCATTGACCTCGTCCTGATTGAGCTTTTGAGACGTTTCAAACCAGCAGTCCACGAGATTGTTTCCCGCAATGCGTTGGCGCTTACAGGTGGAGAAAGTTGGGTGCGTGGGGGTGCATACCACTCGGACGACGAGATCAAGCGTGTCAAAAAGACGCTCAATGACGATCTTGCCTCCGCTGCGGGCTCACCGGAACAACTATTCCAAGTCAAGGAATTGCTGGGGGAATTATTTCCGAAGTTTGCCAAAGAGGAAAAGCTCTCATGGGGCCTGCGGCAGCGGTCAGATGAAGGCGATCCTCACAAGAAAATCGCCGATGCCGGCATGTTTTCGGCTTATTTCCGCTACGACCTGCCCACGGAGATGTATAGCTCTGTCGAGTTGCAGGCGTTGAGAAAGTCAACCCAGAACGCAATCTCAAATGCTGAAAAGGAAAAGCTCTTCTTGGATGAGTTGCGGTCAATGGAGAGAGGATCATTGAAGCGCGACGATTTTCTCAGCAAGATCGCTGCGGCGACTAAAACCGTGCCAATCAACGTCGCCGATGCATGGACCAAGGCCGCTGTCATTGCGGCGAAGGAACTCTCCTACGATCTGATGACCGCATTCGGGGAGGCGGGCCACGTCATCAGGATGGTCATCCGCACTGCAACGCGTCTACAAAAGCCGGAGAGGCTTCAGTTCTTACGCGACCTCATCGACACAACAACAGACGACACTTTGGCGTTTCGCATACTGACACAGTTGACTAGAGGCGAGAAGCAGGACTTCAACCTCGACACGTCCTTTGCAGAGCTGTATCCGGCGTTCGTCGCGCGGATGCGTCGGCTCTATGGATTGGATGTTGATCCGGATGTAGTGGATCTCACGACCAGCGACGCGGGCTCATTCAATCTCTGGGGGTCGAACGACCTAGCCAAGTTTGGCGTTACTCCCGATCCCGTCGATCGCGCTATGGCGCACAATTTCTGGCAAAGATACATCGGGTACGACCGTAAACGACTGCTGTTCGCGTTTGATCGTTTCTTCCTGCAAGACAGCATTTATCAAGGTCCAGTCGATCCGTGGGTCGAGACAAAGCTCGATATCGCGACGATAAGGCGGCTTTACGACGAGCTTCCAGTCATACCCGACATGAACGATGCTGAGAGAAAAGCTGATCGCAAGTTGCTGCGTTATCTCAGAGGGGACTTCGCAAACGGTATCGATATAGGCCAGTTGGAACGGGATGATCCCGAAGAATCCGATGATGGTGGTGGTGGCTGACCAAGACTGTCATGCTGTCGCATTCTTAGGCATATGGCCGCCGTCACCGATCGAACGTGACTGAGCTTACGATAGAGACCCGGTCCAAAACGCAATCTACGGTGTCTTCCTGCGCCTTTGCGATTGTAAAAGGGTGCGTTCAGCCTCTGGTAGCAGATCAGGCACATCCTGAATTGCGCTTGGGCTCGTATCGGAAACGCCGTTCCCGTCACTGATCCATGTGGGTTGATGCCAAATCGCCAATGCGCTCACCGACATCAGCTCAGTAACGCTGTTTCCCCAGTCGAGACTAAATCGTTCGGATCACCGCGCTGTTGCCGTTCGTGCCGCGTTGGTCTGCGTCCGTCAGCGTGGGTCCATTCGTGGGTCCAATAAGGGTCCACTTCCTGTTGCGATGCGTTGTTTTCCGTTGTTTTGAGTTCACTGCGGTTGCGCTAAGTTGTTGAAAGCACGTAAATCGTGATCTTTCACACAGTGGAAATCGTAGGTTAAGCCTGCTGTACCCACCATAAACTCAACTCTTTCGCAAATCGGACACGCCGTGCTCAGTACTCAATGTCGAGAATGCAGCAGTAATCTTGAACAGGGGAGAGGAGTCGAGATCCTTACAAGACGCACCGCGAGTGGTTTCCGCGACCAATGCAATCATTATTCCGGCGCTCGTTTGGATTTACGCAGCTTGTTGAAGAATCGCTTCTTTTCTCGCCTATAGATCACCTCGCCGGGTACGCGGAGCATGACCTGCGTACCTGCATTGAGAGTGCTTTTTATGGTGATCGCCGCGCGGATGCGCGCACTGCGGTCCCTCATACCCTGCATCCCGAAATGCCCGGTCTTGCCGCCGGTGATCAAGTCGGGGTCCATTCCGACGCCGTTGTCTCTAAAGCAAAGGGAGAGTTCGTTCGCGTAGCGTAATTCAATCTCCAACTTGCTGGCTCTAGAATGCTGGCTGGCATTTCTGATTGCTTCCAGAGCGATACGGGCAATCTCGTCGCGGACGATTGGATGCAGATCTTTGGCGTCGCCGATCACCGTGACAGCGACGGAAATGGCATTCCGATGGCAATACTCTCTGGCTGTGCGATCAAGGTATTCAGCCAAATGGTTCTTCTCAGTGGTGGACACCCGGAGAGCGTGCAGGGCTGCGCGCCCTTCACTCACGGCTTGCCCCAGCCAAACCGACAAACGCTCCAGAGCATGCCGCATACGCGTTTCGTCGGAAGCGGGGTCAAGCGCGTCGTCTGCGACCATCTTGCTGCCTTGAACGGTCTGCAGGAAAGTATCGTGCAGTTCCAGCGCCATGCGGGTGCGCTCATCGAGGCGTTCGTCAAACCGCGCACTGATAGCCTTAGCAATGGATCGGACGCGAAGTTGGTAGACGGACCAAACTAAGATACATAGCGTGGTAATCCAGAGCGCGCGGAACCAGGTGGTCTGAAACCACGCTGGTTGTAATGTGAAGGACAGTGTGTCGCCTACGGTATTCCACACTCCATCGTTGTTGGCAGCGATGACTCGGAATCGGTAGCTACCTGGCTTAAGGTCTTGATAGAGAGCCGTTCGGCGTGACCCCACTTCCTGCCAGTCCAAATCGCGGCCTTCCAGCATGTATCGAAATCGAAGCTTCTGCGGCACGCTGAAACTCAGGGCTACGTAGTCAATCTCTATATCCCTGGCGAGTGGTGGTAGCTTGAGGGCGGCTTCCGGGTCGCGACGCACGCGGTCAACGACGAGCTGTTCAATATGCACCGCAGGAGGAACCGAGTTCACGGGCCTGTGATCGGGATCGATCACTTCCACCTTTGCACCGTTGCCAATCCAAATACGTCCGTCTTGCGCCAAGGACATCAGCGGGAAGTAGGTTGCAGTGGACATATCGATTCCATCCAAAGCGTCGAGCAGTGTGGCATGCACGTCCACTTTCGGGTTCGACCACCACGCCTTCAAATCTGCTGCGGAAACTTCAATGAGACCACACGAAGCGAGGATGAACAGAGATTGCGTCCGTGAAAACACCAGGCCGGTTGCCCCCTTGCATGGCAGACCATTGGCTGTTCCTAAGTCCTGGGTTTTGCCGGCTTTGATCCCAACCACGCCGAGGCTGGTCGTCGTGTAGAGTGCAGCATCCTCACCCGCGATCAAACTGTTCTCCACGATGGATCTTTCCCGCACAGGATTCTGGGGAAAGGCGAACCGCTGCATCCGACCTTCGACGTAGTTGTTGAAGTAGCGACCTTGCTTGTCTGCGGAGGTCACCCAAATGCCGGCATCACCGTTGGACGCGAGAGCGTAAGAAATCTGAGCGTCCTGGTAGCTCTCTGCTACCTTTTCGTCCGCCACTTGGACGAGGCTGGCGGGATGTCCGTTCACTCTCGCCCACATTCTCCCGTCTGGAGCCTCAGCGAAGGATGACACAGCTCCAAAGGACTCGCCCCTCGCATTCTTCACTTCATTGAACCCGTGACCATCGTAAATAAGCAACTGAGGGCCGAAGCTGATCCAGTAACGGCCACGACGGTCCTCCGCCATTGCCAACACGATCTTCGACGCCAGCCAAGCAGGTTCTGGAATAGAAGTCGCACTTCCATGGCGTATGACGTTGAGGGCGCTTTGGCCTCCAACGAGCACACTGCCATCGTGGGTGGCCAGAACAGATGAGACGACTCCTGCTGTTAAACCTTCCTGTGCTGACCATGAGATCGCCTTCAGATCGTGAAAGCAATCGATGCCGCCATCGGTCGCGACCCAAAAATTGCCCTCGCGATCCTCCAGGAAGCTGCTGACTGTGTTTCCCGAAAGACCGTCCTTCAGGCTGAAGTGATCGACTGTCCCGCCTGCGATCTTGTATAAGCCGTCCCCGTTTGTCCCAATCCATATTGAACCGGCACGATCAGTAAAGAGGGCCGACACCGAAATCGAACTCCCATTGAACGCTCCGACGACGAAGGGGGACGCACTTCCATCCTTAAGCCGCTGCAGGCCAAGCCCTTTGCCACTCTGTTGAATCCCGGCCAGGACGGAACCATCGGCCAGCAAGTCCAATGAGGAAAAGTTGTTGAGGTTCTGCAGCCGAGATAAAGCCGGGAAAACATGTGCTGAAAGCATGCCTCGTTCCGGACTCCAACGGGCCACAGTGTCATGAGACGCAATGATGAAAGTACCATCGGGGGCGATGTCCAGGATTTCGCCAAAACGCACTGCCAACCCGCTCTTGTTCCCGAAACACCGAAGGTGGTCTCCCTCGACCTGACATACGCTTTTGTCTGAATCACGGACGAGACCCAGCCAGATTCTGTGCTGCGGGTCTTCTCGAATCTGATTCACAGGGCCAAGGTTACGTGAAGAAGGCAAGACACTCATCTTGCCGTCTTTCCACGAGAAGACACCGAAGGTCGTGCCCATCCATAGCGTTCCATCGGTGGCGGCGAGAAGATTCTGGACACCAGGGTAGTTGTCGTCCCAATGCGGGGGTGACCACAGCGTGAAGTTTGTCCCATCGAAACGAAACAGCCCTCCGTCGTTGCCGATCCAGATGTAGCCATCGGAAGACTGCGCGATGGCATTCGGCGGAGCGGTCAGAACGCCGTCTCGCACCCGCCAGGCGGTATGCCCATATTGAGAGACGTGCGTCGTTGGAAGCACAGCATGAGCGGTGTTCCCGCCAAAGAGAAGAGTTTCACCAAGGAACAAAAGGCCTGAAACGAAACCTCGCATAGCGCCTTTCGCGTCTTCTACGTTCACGTCTGTGTCATGCTACGAGACACAATGTAATCAAGGATATCCTCGGCGGCAGCGACGAGCATCCTGCAAACGATCAGTTCTTTCACTGTAGATTTCTACAGGATGCGGCGTTTTCAGAGTTCGAGCAGGCCACGTCGAACCGCAATGGTTACCGCGTGAGTACGGTCATTTGCCTGCAGCTTGTCCACCAGATTCTTGATGTGAAAGTTCACGGTTGTTTCCGCTATGCAAAGCTGATCTGCAATCTGCTTGTTACGATGGCCGTCCCGTATCAGTCGAAGTACTTCCAGTTCCCGTACAGTCAACTGTTCCTCTCCAAGGTGTTCGGCAATGCGCGCTGCTACCTGGGTTGGCATGAAGCGGCCACGCTGATGAACGGACCGAATGATCGACAGAATTTCTTCCTTGGGCATGCTCTTCAGGATGTAAGCGGCGGCTCCGGCACGCATCGCGCGCTGAATGTCGCCATCCATGTCTGATGTCGTGAGCATAATGACCCGAGCTTCGACGAACTCTCTGCGGATCGAGCCTAAGGCTGCAACTCCATCCATGCCCGGCAAACGCAGATCCATCAGGGTGAGGTCGGGCCGATGCTCGCGAAACATGGAAAGAGCTTCCTCGCCGTCGCTCGCCTGCGCTACAAGCACAAGATCCGATTGCGAAGAAATGATCGTTGCCAGTCCCTCTCGAAAGACCGGATGATCCTCGACACTGAGGATGCGAATTGGTTTCGAAACATCCAAAGGCTGGACTCCTTGATACCTAAACCGTTAGAGAAGCGGCCAGAACCCGTGATGCAGTGCATGTTCTCTTTCCCACAAGGAATACCACGCTTCCTCCGGTGAGAACCTGCAGAAAAATGCAGTTCATATTCTGTGGAGTTCAATGGCGAGAAAGGCGGTCGTTTTCCTTATGTTGAGTGCAGTGCAGAAAGCACCGAGCGGCACTACATGGAAGGGGTAACGAACATGCCGAGCTTTGGTCTCAAGTTATACCAGAAGGCTGCTTCACTCGATCGCGTCGGCCTGGCGATGATCCGCTTCGCCTTGGTACTTGTTCTGGTGTGGATCGGAGGGCTGAAGTTTGCAGATTACGAGGCCGACAGCATTGTTCCTCTGGTGGCAAATAGCCCGCTGATGAACTTCGCCTATTCGCACCCGGCGCCGGAGTACCGCGAGTACACAAACAAAGAAGGCGAGAGCATTCCCGCGCACCACGCATGGCATGAAACCAACCGGACGTACACGTTTTCACATGTACTTGGCTGCGTCATCGTGCTGATCGGAATTCTAATCGCCCTAGACAGGCCCTTTCCTCAAGTCGCGGCGCTCGGAAGCTGTTTGCTTGTGCTCATGGCCTGCACCACACTGTCTTTCCTGGTCACTACACCTGAAGCGTGGGTGCCCCCACTTGGCGGCTCCACGCATGGGTTCCCATACCTGTCTGGCGTTGGACGACTGATCATCAAGGACTCCATCATGCTCGGTGCGGCCGTTATCACCATGGCGGACTCAGCCAGGGTCTATCTTCGACGTCGATCGGCCTAGTGCCGAACTGCGTAAACTTCCAGGCTTAACAATGGACGATCAGCCGTGGATTCAAGCGAAATACTCCAATTCGAATAGTGAGGAAAGCGATGAAACTGCAAAGCGTATTGATCAAGATGATCATCATTGCGACATGGTTCTCCATGCCGTTCACCATCATGGCGCAAGATCAATTGGTATCCCTGAAGCATGGCGTCTACGTCGAGGCGGGGACCGCCTGCAAAGACGCGCCGTTTGCCGCGATGAAGTCCTGGGATGGGCATGGGTTCGCCGGCCCGCACTCAAGCCAATGCACCTCTCAGATTGTGACGCGCCATGGTAATCAGTACAAGGTGAGAACAGCATGTTCCGCGCTGGGCGACGGCACGCCGAATCCATCTGGGCATGTTGATACGGAAACGATCCAGCTCACTCAACTCTCGGACGTCAGCTTCGCTGTAGGGAGTCAGACCAAGGCAAGACTCACGTATCGCTGGTGCAGCGCAAAGTAGCTTCGGCTGCCGAGGGAGCAATCATGACGATCTACATTGTCGACGAGCCTGGCGGCGCATTCCGCGCAGTTGAAGTGTCGGACTCTACACCCGGGGTTGGCGAAGTCCTCGTGAAGATTCAAGCGAGTGGGGTGAATCCCCTCGACACGAAGATCCGCGCTGGACAAGCTGAACACGCGAAACAGCCACTTCCTGCCGTGCTGGGATTGGACATGGCGGGCGTGGTGGTGTCCGTTGGTGACAATGTGACCACATTCCGACCTGGCGACGAAGTCTACGGGATGGTGGGCGGCATTGGCGGCTTGCAGGGGACATTGGCTGAGGTCGTTGTTGCCGATGCCGCGCTTCTCGCTTTGAAGCCCAAAGCGCTGAGTATGAGACAGGCCGCTGCGCTGCCGCTGACCACAATCACGGCTTGGGAAGGCTTGGTGGACCGTGCTGATGTGGGACGAGGTCAGAGGGTACTGGTGCATGCCGGGGCCGGCGGTGTCGGAAGTGCTGCCGTACAGATTGCGATTGCACGTGGAGCCCGTGTGTTCGCCACGGTGTCGGCTGACAAAAGGTCAGTTGTCGAGAACCTAGGTGCAGTCGCCATCGATCGATATGCTTCTGTCGAAGATTATGTGGCAGAACATACGAATGGAGAAGGGTTTGATGTCGTTTATGACACGCTCGGTGGTGTAGTGCTGGACGCATCGTTCCTAGCTGTCAAGCGGTACACCGGGCATGTCGTCAGCTGCCTTGGATGGGGATCGCATTCCCTTGCACCGCTATCCTTTCGCGCAGCGACTTACTCTGGCGTCTTTACGCTTCTGCCACTCTTGACGAGCCTGGGCCGTGAACAGCATGGAATGATCCTGCAACAAGCGGCGGAGCTTGCGAATCAAGGTCTACTGAAGCCATTGCTTGCTGAAGAAAAGTTCGGGCCGGGTGACATCGCCGCTGCCTACGATGCCGTTGCGGAAGGCGGGAGAGGGAAGGTGGTCCTTGAACTTTGATCGTCGCAGCTTTCTCGCATCTTCCCTCGCGTTGCTGAACTTCTTTGAGAGCAGTCCCAGGGGTTCTGAAGTAGGCCAACAGGGCAGCAAAAGGAGAACCATGCCAGATACTTTGCACATCCCCTTGACGTCCCATCATTATGTTCAAGCAGATGGTGTCCGCGTCTTCTACCGCGAAGCCGGTCCAGTAGACGCGCCTGTCATTCTTCTGCTTCACGGCTTTCCCACGTCGTCTTTCCAGTACCGAGAGCTGATTCCTCGACTTGCGGATCGCTATCGCGTCATCGCACCGGATCTGCCCGGCTTCGGTTTCTCAGAAGTTCCTGCGGAACGTGCGTACACCTACACGTTCGCTGCGCTGGCCGAAACGGTCTTTGCGTTCACCAACGCGTTGAAGCTGACGAGTTACGCCATGTACGTCTTCGATTACGGCGCACCGACTGGCTTCCGTTTGGCGTTGATGGCCCCCGAGCGTGTGACCGCTATCGTTTCGCAGAACGGCAATGCTTACGAAGAAGGCCTGGGCGAAGCGTGGCAGCCGATCCAGCGCTACTGGCGTGAACCGACGCTGGAACATCGAAACGCCATACGAGCTGGACTCAACGCGGATGGCATTCGGCACGAGTATTCCGTGGGCATGGCCGATCCTGGGTTGATCAAGCCCGAGGGATACACACTTGATGCTGCTCTGCTGGCGCTTCCGGGGAACGTCGATATCCAACTCGATCTGTTTCTCGACTATGCGAACAACGTAAAGATGTATCCGAAGTTCCAGGAGTATCTCCGAGCTGCAAAGCCACCGCTACTGGCTATTTGGGGAGAGTACGACCCTTACTTCATTCCGGCAGGTGCAGAGGCATTCAAGAGGGACATTCCAGCTGCCCAGGTTCAGTTCCTACCCACCGGGCATTTTGCCCTCGAAACTCACTTGCAAGAGGTCGTTCTCGCCATTCAGCATTTCCTGCAGTGAAGAACTGCGCCCATCCCTGAACCAGTAACTCTCACGTCCTTTGAAACAGCCGCATTAGCGGCCGAGGAGCACTATGCCACAAAACCCTGAATACACACTTGCGGGTGTGAGGATGAAACAGCATCTTTCGAGTGAAGACACGCATGGTGCATTTTGTCTGTTTGAGAACAGGAGTGCGGGTCCCTCCCGGACGCCTATTCATGTCCATGCCAAGGATGACGAAACCTTGTATGTCCTTGAAGGCGAAATGCACTCTGTGATCGCAGGACAAGAACGTGTGCTGAAGGCCGGAGAAAGTGTATTTCTCCGACGCGGCGTTGCGCATCAGCTGTTCAAAGAAGGAACGGAACCCGCGCACTATCTCTTGCTTTGTACGCCTGGAGGTTTTGAGGGCTTCCTTGAGGAAGGTGGCCACAGGCTGAAGCCCGGTGACACACTTCAACCCGTTTCCGAAGCAGACATAATTCGGATGAAAGCCGCCGCTCCGCGATTTGGAATTACTCTGCTCGCCGAGTGGCCGGAAGCCGCCGCTTACGCCCAAGGTGGAAGCACCAATCAGAAACAGAGGAAGTCTGAACACCCGTGAAACCTAGGGGGTGAAAGGCTCCCTTGTGCCCAAGGAGCAGACACATGCAGAAGTTAGTTCGCGATCGCGTTTCTTTAGCGTTCCACGACAACGAAGGTTCCGGTGACGTGATCATGCTGGTTCACGGATGGGGCTGCGACCACACGACTCTGTGGAAACAGCAAACGTTCTTCGCGAAAACGCATAGGGTTATCAACGTCGAGTTGCGTGGTCACGGAGAGAGCAGCGCGCCGGACCAAGTCTACTCAGTTGAACAATATAGCGACGATCTTGTTTGGCTTCTCGCACAACTTGGAATTGATCGCGCATCCTTCATTGGCCACAGCATGGGGGGCGCGGTCGCTCTGGAAGCGGCGCACCAGAATCCTAAAGCGGTCAATGCCGTCGCTATGATCGACATGGTATTTGATGCGCCGGCTGAGGTGCATCAACTCCTGGCGCCCATGCTGCCAGCTATCAGCGGAGTGTTGTTTCAAGAGGCCTATCGGCGGATCATGCGTGCTCTCAGCGTGACTTCCGACCTGGCCGAAGTCGATGGCTTGCTTTGCTCGCTGCCAAGAGCACCACAACATGTGTTGCTCTCTTCCCTCCAGCAGCATATGGAGGTCCACGACATGGCGAGCGCGGCAACCCAATGTGCGATTCCGGTCGCCTACATTGGAGCGTCCCGTCCGCTCGCAAACATGAGTGCTCTCAAGCGGCTCATTCCAGATCTATTCACCGGGCAGGTTCTCGGTGCTGGCCACTTTGCGCCGTGGGTAGCACCAGAGCAAGTCAATGCTCAGCTCGCGCAGTTTCTTCGCTTGGCTGGCTTGGCCAGCCCGGCCATGCAGACTTGCAGCCAGTGAACTTCATTCACCCGCAGCACTAACGAAGCCCTTTCTAATAGCCCCGACCCAAATGAGGAACCTTTCAATGACAAACGACAAGACCTTCGATGAAGCTGTTCGTGTCAACCAGAGCCATCTTACGACGAACTTGAGCAGAGAATTCGATTACATTGTCTGCGGGAGCGGCAGCTCAGGCTCGGTGGTCGCGGGCAGGCTTGCAGCGAACCCGGACCTCAGAGTTTTGCTACTTGAAGCAGGCGAAGGCGACGACACCGATCTCGTGATGGATCCGAACCAGTGGATGGGCGTATTCGGCACCCAGAGAGATTGGGGATTTCTCACCGACCCAAGTTCAGCACTCAATGGCCGCGCGATTCCATACTCCATGGGAAGGGTTCTGGGAGGCGGATCAAGTGTCAACGTTTGCACCTGGTCACGAGGGCATCAGGCAGATTGGGATCACTATGCACATGAGGCTGGAGATTCGCGATGGAACTATGCAAATGCTCAGCGTATCTACCGACAAATAGAAAGCTGGCACGGTAGCGCCACAGATGAGGGCCGGGGAACAGACGGGCCCATGTTCCTGCAATCAGCACGAGAGCCGCACCCGTTCTTCGAGGCTCTGTTGGCAGGGGCGGAGTCTCATGGGATTCCGCGCTTTACTAATCCCAACACTCGGTTGATGGAATCCTCGGAAGGCTGTGCCTTCGTCGATGAGATTGTCCACGACGGGCGACGCCAATCGGTCTTCCGCTCCTATGTATATCCACGTATGCACCAGCCGAACCTCACTGTGTTGACAGGTGCGCTTGTTACGCACCTGCTGTTCCAGGGGCGCACTGCCGTTGGTGTTGAAGTGAGCTACAAAGGCGAGCTGAAACGCGTCAACGCTACAAAAGAAGTCGTTTTGTGTCTAGGCGCAATCCAAACACCCAAAGTCTTAATGCAATCCGGCATTGGAGACCGCGCACAGCTTGAACGGTTCAACATCCCTCTTATTCAACATCTGCCCGGCGTCGGCCAGAACCTGCACGACCATATTTCGATCGGGCTGGTCTGGGAAGGTCTTGAAGTCGATATGCCAGCAGCGCCAAGAGGGCAGGCTGTTTGCTTTTGGAAGACAAGGTCGGAGCTCGCATCTCCGAACGCCTTCACGTACACATTTCCTGGGCCATTCCTCACGCCGGAGAACGCTGCACATATCAAAATGCCAATGCATGCATGGTCAATGGCGTTGGGCCTGAACCCTTCGAGCCGTGGAGCAGTGACGTTGACGGGGCCGTCAGCCAATGACCAGGTGAAGATCGACAACGGCTATCTCCGCGATCCTCAAGATCTCGAGGATATGAGCGAGGCAATCGAGAAGGCTCGTCGCATTGGCAATTCGCCGGCCTTTGCTCCGTTCACGAAGCGAGAGCTCCTGCCGGGAACAGCCAGGGCGAAGGATATGCAAGGGTTCATCCGTGATGGACTCGTCACCTTCTGGCACCAGTCCGGCACCGCAAAGATGGGACACGATGATCGTGCTGTTGTAGACGCCTCTCTCCGCGTCTTTGGTATCGACAAACTGCGGATCGCCGACGCTTCCATCCTGCCCAAAGTCACTACCGGCAACACCATGGCTCCTTGTGTGCTGATTGGTGAACAGGCGGCCGAATTGCTTCGATCCTGACGAGTGCTCGTTGGCAACCGCTAGCGCTAAGCCGTTCGTAACGTTTCTGAACGACCCAGCGGATTGATCATGATTCAAAGACTTCGTGTATGTAGCTCGCAACGGCAACTTGACCACGGAGCCGGCGGCAGTGTTCAAGGAGTGGATGGGAAAGCACGACTATGATCCGGAGCACGGCAGGAACACGCCGACTCAGATAGCCCCGGCCGACAACCGCAACGGTGCAATTTCATCCGGCCTAGGGGCGCCAGTTCAAACTCCACCCTCACAATAGGGGAGTTTATCCTCAGCTTAGGTTAGGTCTGTCCTGGGTCGGGAGTGCTCTCCTGTTCACATCCGGCGGTGGGACGTCATCTCGTCTTGAAAGGCGTTGATGGCGGCTTGTCAAGCCGGGCAGCCATGCGTTCGTTTCTGCGGGTCCCTTCGTCCGCCCCAAGACAGCTTGTCCAGCCGCAAAACACCGGTCAGCGACCCATCGATTTGACATAGTTGCCGTATCCGATGATGAGCGTGGAGAGAACGAGCAAAGCGAGCCCGGTTGAGGCCAGCAGCCTGGTACGCTGGCTCGCTCCTCGCCATTCGCGCAGCAATAGACCAAAAGCGTGGCGAAGATGACGATGAAGGCCGTGTGCTGTAGCGTGAGGAAATATTTGTCGTAGGTCTTGAGGCGATATCTGTCGTAGTGGGCGAGAATCAAGCTTGCCCGATCGCATGACTGTCTCGGGCCGCTTCGACGATCTAGACCGAGATGGCCTGTGCGTCGTTGACGCTCAGGACGCTTTCGATTTGGGCTAGAAGCCCTGTGAGCAGCCGACACTTAGAGGCGGCAGATCGCGATCCGTTCTGTCTGCGGCTTCAAGCCGCCCTAGGTTAAGGCTCACGAAAGCATTTAGACCTTTCTTCGTTTGCCGCTCGAGTCCGACTCGAGACCATGTCACTTGGTTTTCTGGACTAGCGTCTGCGACTACTATAACGTTACAGCTGAACGAGGCCCGAGGTCTCAAAAGTTGCTGTTAAAGGGAAGAGCGTGCGATTTAAACGTCTGGGCAGAACTGGTTTGTTCACCTCTGAAATCGGGTTTGGTGCATCGCCGCTGGGGGATGTGTTTGGCCCCGTAGAACTCAATGAGGCAAGGCAAGCCACTCAGACTGCAATTGATCAGGGCATCAATTTCTTCGATGTCTCCCCGTACTACGGTCGAAGACTCGCCGAGGAACGTCTGGGGCTCGCACTTGAAGGCAATCGTCAGGACATCCTTCTCGCCACCAAATGCGGGAGGTATGGGGAACGCGTCTTTGACTTTTCGGAGGAAACGATCTGCAGAGAGCTGGAGCAGTCTCTCCGACGCCTTGGCACGGATTACGTGGATCTACTTCAGGCACATGACGTCGAGTTCGGTGACTTCGAGATGATTCTGCAGCAGACCCTACCTGCGATGCAGAAGCTGCAGCAGGCAGGAAAGGTCCGCTTTATCGGCGTTACTGGCTACCCCCCTGAACTACTCGCACAGATCGTGAGAGAAGGTGACGTAGACGTTGTTCTTAGCTACTGCCACTACAACGTGCTGATGAACGACATGGACCGCGAGTTAACACCGGCCGCCGTTATGAAGGAGGTCGGCCTGATCAATGCCTCGCCAATGCACATGGGCCTGCTAAGCGGCTCAACTTCCATTCCCGACTGGCACCCCGCTCCCGACAACGTCAAAGCCGCTGCTTCTGAAATCGTTCAGTTCTGCAGAGCGGAAGGCCTAGACCCGGCAGTCGTCGCACTGCAATTCTGCCTCAATCATCCGTATGTCAGTTCCACTCTCGTTGGCATGTCTAGTGCCTCGCAAGTGCTGACAAACGTCTCTGCGCTCGAGTTCTCCATCGATCCGCACTTAGAGGCCAGAATCAGGGTTCTCGCCGGCGACGCGTTCAACGTGAACTGGCCGTCTCCCCCTCTGAGGTCAGCAGTTGTTCGGAACCACCCAACCTATGATGACGTAAGTCAAGACTGATTGCCGCGGCAGCCAGTTTGCGCGCCCCGGCAAACGCCGTGCTGGACCCAGCACGCGGTCGCGATGTAAGCAAAGAAGTGGAGGCATCGATGAAAGCACTTTTGTTGAAAGAACCGGGGGTCGCTGCAGTAGAGGAGATCGCGGTTCAGGCACGCCGTGAACACGAGGTGCTGCTGCAGGTGAGAATGGTGGGCATGTGCGGGAGCGACCTTAATAGCTTCAGAGGTACAAACCCGATGGTTCAATATCCCCGCGTTCTCGGTCACGAGGTTGCGGCCACGGTACTGGACCCCGGCGAAAGCGCGTATAAAGTTGGCACTAACGTAACGGTCTCACCCTATACGAGCTGTGGCGTCTGCGCTGCCTGCAGAAGGCAAAGGCCAAATGCCTGCGTTAACAACCAGACCCTGGGCGTTCAACGCGATGGAGCCGCCACTGAAGTCATATCCGTTCCGGCGGGTACGGTATACAGCGGAAACCTTGATCTTAGGTCGTTATGCCTGGTGGAGCCCCTGACTATCGGGACTCATGCCGTCTCTCGCGGCAGGGTTACGGCTCAGGATATTGTCGCGGTTCTGGGTTGTGGCGGCGTCGGACTAGGTGCCATTTCCGCAGCGGCGTTCAGAGGAGCGACTGTTATCGCCGTAGACGTCGATCACGGAAAACTGGATGTCGCGCGCTTGGCGGGGGCGAAGCACACCATCAATGGCAAGCTCGAGAGTGTTCACGAAGCATTGTTTGCGGCGACCGATGGCCGTGGCCCTGACGTTGTGATTGAAGCGATCGGTTCTTCACAAACGTTTCGCATGGCGGTGCAGGAGGTGGCGTTCACCGGCCGCGTGGTCTACATAGGTTACGCCAAGGAGCCGGTAGAGTATGAAACCAAATTCTTCGTGCAGAAGGAAATCGATATTCTCGGCTCCCGCAATGCACTACCGGCTGACTTCAGGGAGGTCATTGCCATGTTGGAGACAGAGAACTTTCCAGTAGAAGAGAGCATTAGCGTCATCGCAAGTCTAAATGATGCCCCTGAACTCTTGGCGAAGTGGAGTGCGGCCCCAGAGAAATACACAAAGGTTATGGTCACACTCGATTGAGGTGATCCCCTTACGGTTTGCACCTAGCAAGCTGTTGTAAGCTTTGTCTGCCTAGAAGGCTAGCCTGTAAGCTAAATCGCATGGCCGTCACGATGAAGGACATTGCCCAAGACATCGGGGTCTCAATTATCACCGTTTCAAAGGTCCTTCGTGGCCATCTGGACATAGGCTCAGAAACACGGCGCCGCGTGCTTGAACGAGCAAAAGAGCTGAACTACAGGCCAAACCTGGCTGCGCGGACGTTGGTAACGGGAAGAAGTTCTCTGGTTGGCTTGGTAGTTCCCGACCTTTTGCACCCCTTCTTCGTGGAGATCGCGAATTCACTGGCGCGCGAGTTGAAAGCCAAGGGGCTCTACCTCATCATCGCTTCCTCAGAGGAGAATCCATCCATGGAGGATGAGACTATTGAGCATCTGTTGGCACATCGTCTGGATGCCCTCGTGGTTTCTTCCTGTGCCGCACGCGCTTCAGACCTGCTTCAGAGGATCGAGCATCAGGGGACTCCCTTGGTTCTTCTCGACCGCTTCTTCAAGGATTTCAAAGCGAATTTCGTAGGCTCCGACAACGTAGAGATAGGACGTCTAGCAACCGAACATCTGCTGAGGCTGAACGGAAAGCGAGTGGCCCATATCAGGGGTCCGGAGAACTCCATCGGCCGCGGTCGTTTGGAAGGATATCGTTCTGCTCTTGAAAATCGCGGCCTTCGGGTCCGTGAGGAGTTGATTGTTTCCACATCGACCGTGGATGTAGACAGCACGCGTCAGGGACAGCAGGCGATGGAGAAGCTTCTTGCGCTCCGACCTCGTCCAAGCGCGGTGTTTTGTTACAGCGACCCGATCGCGATCGGCGCGATGCAAACGATTCTGTCTGCCGGTCTCAGGATCCCAGCCGATATCGCCGTGATCGGTTGCGGAAACCTGCACTATGATGGGTTCCTCCAGGTCCCTCTAAGCAGCGTCGACCAACAGAGCGACGCCTTGGGAGAGAAGACTGCGAAGCTCCTTCTCTCGCTTCTGAAGAAAAAGAGCGGCCTGAAGCGACGTTACAAAGGAGTGACCGTCCCATCGGGTCTGGTCGTCCGGCAATCCACTCAAACTATCTAAACAACGTCTGCCATGACGCGATGGCCTCCCGGACCGTCGCAAATCACCTCAAGAGCGGCAGAGCTTCGATCAAACTACAACGTTAACGTTAACCTTGACATTGAGCGGCTTGGACCCATACATTAGCGCGGCGATCGAATGCCGTCGAAGCGCGGTGGTTCGTTCTGGCGGCATTCGATGTTTGGAGGACGTTGTGTATAAACACTTTTTGAAGCGGGCTGGTTTTGTTGGGTTGGTGCTGTCGGCTCTGTTTAGCGGCCTCACCCCGATGCACTCCCAAATTCTCACGGGATCGATTTCCGGCATCGTCTCTGACGCCGGGGGCGCGAAAGTTCCCAACGCTAGTGTGACGATTCGTAACAATGAAACCGGCGACACGCGCAAAGTGCAGACCAACAGCGACGGAGCCTTCGGCTCGCCGTCCCTGCAGCCCGGCGTCTATGCAGTTTCGGTGTCGTCGACCGGGTTCAGCATCGCAAATGTCGCAGGTGTCCAAGTGGAACCCGGCGCTGCCGCTCGTGTGGACGTTGCGCTTCAGATCGGAACGCAGAGCGAAGAGGTGAACGTCTCAGCGGCTTCCGTCGTGTTGCAGACTGACTCTGCCGAGGTCCGAAGCGAACTGAGCACAACGCAGCTTTCGAATCTTCCGATCCCGGCGGGGCGTAACTACCAGAGCGCGCTCATTCTCGTGCCTGGCATCACACCTCCACTGAATTCAAACTCGGTGGCTGCGAATCCTGGACGTGGCCTGATTTTTCAGAGCGACGGAGCCTTCGGTAACACGAACAATGTTCGTATCGACGGAGCTACGGCAAACAACGTCTGGCTCCCGCACGTCGCGGCCTACAGCCCGGGCCTGGAGGCAATCGATTCGGTGAGCGTGGTGACCAACAGCTTCGACGCGCAGCAGGGGCTCGCCGGAGGCGCAAGTGTCAACGTCCACGTCAAAACTGGTGGCAACAAGTTTCATGGATCAACGTTCTGGTATCACACTGACAACGCTTTGCAGGCAAAGCCATTCTTCCTTCCGAACACATTCACTCGCAAACCTAAATTCATCCAGAACAATGTCGGCGCAACCATCGGCGGCCCGGCTCTCAGAGACAGGCTGTTCTTCTTCTTCAGCTTTGATGGCAGCTACGTTAACCAGACGGCGAATATCCTGACGACCGTGCCTACGGACGCAATGCGATCCGGAGATTTCAGTGGGAGCAGCAATCCGATCTACGACCCTTCTACTGGCACATCAACCGGTGCGGGAAAGGCAGCGTTCGCTGGGAACATGATTCTTCCCGCGAGCCAGAGCTCCATTGCCCTGGCTATCCAGTCCCACGTTCCGCACGCGACCCTCGCGGGTATCTCCAACAACTACTTTGCGACCGGCGCCTACAAGTTCAACTCGAGCAAGTACGACACGAATGTCACCTACAAAGCGACTTCCAAGTTAAACCTCACAGCACGTCTGGGTCTGCTTGAGTTCTACGCCTTCGATGCGGCGGCATACGGTGACAACGGTGTGCCGGTGAGCTCCGCCGGCGGCCGGCAGGGCACCAGTAACGGGACCGTCTATAACGGCACATTCAGCGGTGTCTACGTAATCAGCCCGCGATTTGTGTTGGATGCTTATTTCGCTGCCACGGCGCTGCCAACCTTCGGGCAGCCCATCAATGTAGACCAAAACGTCGGCCTTAATCTTGGCATTCCGGGCACCAACGGCCCGACTCGTCTCTATGGCGGTTGGCCGCAGTTTGCGATCAGCAATTTTTCGGTGGTCGGAAACACGAGTACGCCGCTGGCTTACGACGACCAGGAGTATCAGATCCAGCCGAACTTCACCTGGACGCACGCTTCGCATACTATTCGCTTTGGCAGCAACGTGAGCCGGCAGATCATCCGGCATGGTCAACCGCAATTAACGGGCGCGGGAATCTTCTCTTTCACCGGTGGCGGAACGACAGTCGCTGGAGGCCCTTCAGCCAACGCCTATAACGCCTATGCCGACTTTCTGCTCGGTCGCTTCTCCACGGGACAAGCAGAGAGGCTGAACTCCGGCATCCTTGTAGGAAAAACATTCATCTACAGCCTTTTTGCCCAGGACCAATGGATCGCCTCGGATCGGGTCACGCTGAGCTACGGAGTGCGATGGGATTACTTCCCGATCGGCGGGCGTGATGGCCGCGGTTTCGCCCGGTATAACCCCGCGAACAATACCATGCAGGTCTGCGGCGTCGGGAGCATTCCACATGACTGTGGCTACAAGATCAGCAAGTTAGGATTTTCCCCGTCGCTCGGAATTTCAGTCCGGTTGACACCTTCTCTCGTGATGCGCGCCGGCGGCGGCATCAACAAAGATCCGTATCCGCTTGCCTACTCTCGTGATCTTGTGCAGAACTTTCCGGAAGACGTACAAGTGTCGATCGTTTCGCCGAACGCGAACACCGCGAGCTATTCACTTGCAACGGGCCTTCCTTCTGTGACGCCGATCGATATCCGGTCAGGAGTGGTGCCGGTCCCGAATACGTATACGGTCAATTCGCTGCCCAGCAATCCGAAAAGAGACTATGTAGAAACCTGGAATCTCTCCCTTGAGAAGCAGTGGAAGGGAAACTTCATCACGGAAGGGCGCTACGTAGGTTCTCAGCAACTGCAAATCGCGAGTGTATTCAACACGAACGCAGGAGCGGTAGGAGGCGGTACAGCAAGTCAGCCGTACAACATCCTGTTCGGCCGCACGGCAGCAACGAACGTAATCCAGCCGGTCGGCCGCAATCAATACAACGCATTTCAGGCCCACGCCACTAAGCAATTCAACGCCGGATATGCAGTGAACGTCGGCTATACCTTCTCCAAGACGTTTGCCTACTGCTGCGATAACACCGCAGGCGAGACGGTATCAATACAGGCACCAGGGTATGTGGGACTGAACCGCGCGTTGGCCACTTTCGACCGCCCATACATCCTCACGATCAGCGGAACAGGGCAGCTTCCGTTTGGAAAAGGAAAGCGTTTTCTAAGCTCTGGTCTGGGTTCGAAGCTGGCTGGTGGCTGGCAGATCAATGGTGTGTTCGAGTCGTACTCGGGAACGCCGTTCACCATCAGCGCCGCGGCCAACTCGTTGAACGCGCCGGGAAGCAGTCAGCTGGCTGACCGGGTTCGTCCCGGCGCCTGCCACACCGGATCCAACTTCGGAGGCGCAACACAGTCCTACGTGGATGCAACGTGCTTCGCTGCTGTGACGGCTGTGCGGTTCGGGAACGCAGGATTCAACAGCGTACGTGGGCCTGGAGTGAACAACGTGAATGCTTCCGTGTTCAGGAAGTTCTCAATCGGTGAGCGTGCCGCGTTAGAGTTCCGTGCCGAGTCGTTCAACCTTTCCAACACACCGCACTTCGCCAACCCTTCAAACACAAACATCTCGAACGTCACCTTTAATGCGGATCATTCCATCGGTAATCTAAACGGCTTCGGCGCGCTGAGTGCCACTAACTCCAGGGATCAGGAGGGCATCGATCAGCGCTTCTTCCGCCTTGGCTTCAAGGCGTCGTTCTAACTTAAACCCGGTCGCGGCCTCTGCATGGAAGCCGCGATTGCGATGGTGATCGGAGCGTGCATGGATCGTCGGGAGTTTCTACAAGTAGCCGGCGGTGCGGCGCTACAGGCGCGGCTGCCTCGCGCAGGCCGCGGCATGGAGGCCGCGGATCTCAAGCTGTGGTATCCCTCGCCGGCTTCCAACTGGAATGAGGCGCTGCCCATCGGCAACGGTCGGCTCGGCGGGATGATCTTTGGTGGGGTGGGGAGGGACGAAGTTCAACTGAACGACGACACACTCTACTCCGAAGAGCCTCACACGGGCGACCTCCCGCTTGACGTGACGGAGGAGTACCCGGAGGTAGAGCGTCTGCTAAAGAGCGGCCACTATACCGAAGCCGCGGATATCATCACCAAACACTGGACCGGCCGGTCCTGGCCCTGTTATCAGCCCATGGCAAGTCTGCTGCTCACGCATCACGACGTTGCTACGAGCGCGGTTACACACTACCGGCGAGAGCTCGATCTGGCAAACGCGGTCAGCACCACCGAGTATGTCCGCGAGGGAGTGACGTTCACCCGCGAGTACTTCGCATCTGCGGCCGACAACGTCCTGGTGCTCAGAGTGACATCCTCTCAGCCGGGGCGCGTCTCCTTTGATGCGCAGCTGAGTTCGCACCACCCTACCGCGTCTACGAAGAGCGCGGGCAACAGCGGGCTTGCCATGCACGGGCAGGCCCCAGGCATGGCGTTACGCCGGTCGCTGGAATGGGTGGAAAATCGCCATGAGCAATGGAAATACCCCGAGATCTGGAATGGGGACGGAAGCCGAAAGCCCTTCGCAAGTACCGTGCTCTACGGTGCAGACATCAACGGCCGGGGAATGTTCTTCACCACCAGGGTGGAGGGAAGTAGTGTCGGGGGCAGCATTCAGTCTGCCGACGGCATCCTCAGCATCAGGGGAGCGTCGGAAGTGACGCTGGTGGTTTTCGCCGCGACCAGCTACAACGGCTTCCTCAAGAGTCCGTCCCGCGACGGTCTGGACCCGGACAAGATCGCAGCGGAGACCTGGTCGCGTGCAAAGACGTTGAGCTATCAGGAGCTGCGGGCACGGCACCTGGCAGACTACAAGCTCCTCTTTGACCGCGTGTCGATCACCCTTGGGGACTCGACCGGACTGCCAGACCTGCCCACCGACAAACGCATTGCAGCTTTTTCGAACCGGAGCGATCCGAACCTTGCCGCGCTGTATCTGCAGTTCGCTCGCTATCTTACGATTTCAGGATCCCGCCCAGGCACGCAACCGCTCAACCTGCAGGGAATATGGAATGACGAGGTCATACCTCCATGGGCTTCCGGATACACGACGAACATCAACGTCGAAATGAACTACTGGCCTACCGATGTTCTAAACCTGAGCGAATGTATGGAGCCGCTCACTAGGCTCATTGAGGAAGTGGCTGTCAACGGAAGAGAGGTCGCGCGCTCGATGTATAAGAGAGGCGGCTGGGTCCTTCATCACAACACCTCGCTTTGGCGTGGCGCGCAGCCCGTCGACAACGACGCCCTGCCCGCGTTCTGGAATCAGGGTGCCGGATGGCTCTGCCAGCACCTCTGGGATCACTACCGGTTTTCAAGCGATCGCGAGTTCCTGAAGCGATCGTTCCCGGTCATCCGCGGAGCTGCGGAGTTCCACGCCGCCTGGTTGGTGGATGATGGAGCGGGTCATCTAGTGACCGCGGCAGGCGTTTCGCCGGAAAACAAGTTCGTCTATACCGACGAGCACGGCGAACAGAAGAAGGCAGGTGTCTGCCAAGGGCCCACAATGGACATGGCCATCACGCGGGAGTTATTTCGCATTTGCGTCGACAGCGCCAACCTGCTCAACCAACGAGATAACTTCATTTCACAGTTGGAAACGATGCTGCCGAGACTTCTGCCCTACCAATTGACCGCGGATCGACGGATCCAGGAGTGGTCGGTTGATTTCCGCGAAGGGGATCCCCATCACCGGCACGTCTCTCACCTTTACGGCCTCTTTCCCGGAACCCAGATTACCTCGTCCACTCCTCCGCTCATGAAGGCGGCAGAGCGGACGCTGATCACACGGGGCGACGAGGGAACAGGCTGGAGTCGAGCCTGGAAGATCTGCATGTGGGCTCGTCTCCGAAACGGTGAGCATGCCTACAAGCTTCTGACGAATCTCTTTCAGATTTCAGATCCGGCAACGAAATCGGCAGCAAGCGAGGCCGGCGGCGTTATGCCCAACATGTTCTGTAGCTGCCCGCCCATGCAGATTGACGGTAACTTCGGCGGTGCCGCGGGCATCGTGGAGATGCTGCTGCAAAGCCATGAAGACTCCATCCACCTGTTGCCGGCATTGCCGGAGGCGTGGAGTGAGGGCAACTTCCGAGGGTTCAAAGCTCGGGGCGGATTCGAGGTAGCGCTGCGATGGAAGAAAAGCAAACCAGTGTGGGCAGAACTGCTGTCGACCGGAGGGCGAACAAGCGTCGTGGAGTACGGAGGCAGGAAAGTGACGGTTGCGTTGGAGGTAGGAGAACGCCGTAACATCGCCGGGCTTCTATGAAGTGCCCATCCCGCGAGAGCACGCCGGGTCTTTCCCGCTTCCTCGAGTGACCGGGACTCCCGGCCGGAACCGCAATATTTGCTGCCATGCCGCCCGTTTGCACCGGCGAGGAAGGGTATGAATGACACGTGTTCTTCTGCTGTCTCCTCTTTTGGCGATTGCGCTCCTCGGCATACAGGCCGCAACGGGTCAGACTGCCCCTGAAATCTCCTCCGATTCGGGCGTGCATCCGAACCTCGCCGGTCAGATAAACCATCCTCTGCGATATCACCCCGACAAAGGCGATTTCGTCATTGAAAATGGCGCAGAGTTCTTTAACCGTCCGCTCTATGGTGGCAACACCGCCTTTCGCGTCGATGGTGGGGATCGGCCGGAATTCAGTATGTACCTGCCGGGACGCGGCGGGAATCTTCGGCTTGGTATAGAAGCGGACGGTCGTGCAATGTGGCTCAAGGACGCCAGCCACATTGAGACGCGCTACAGGCCAGGAGAGCTGATCTACGAAATCCGAGACAAGGCCCTTGGCGTTAAGGCGGCAGTCACGCTCGAAGTACTGGCGTATGCCGACACAGAGGGGTTAATCGTGCGTGCCCAGGCCAAAGGTCTGCCACGCGGCGCACGATGGCTTTGGGTATATGGGGGCGTTAACGGCCAGCGCGGCGCACGCGACGGCGATATCGGTACGGAGAGTGTTCCGATCAGCCAGTATTTTCAATTTCAGCCATCATTCACCGACGATAATGCCTTCGAATTAGGCGCCGACGGCTTCACGCTCAGGAGCACACACGCCGTCATCGTGGGCGTCACGCCAGATGGTGCGATGCAGCATATTGGTAACGCTGACCATTGGAACGATCTGCCAACCCTGATGTCAGAAGCTCTGGAGGCTGCCCCGAAACGCAAGGTGGTGGTCGGCGAAGCACCCTTTTCAAATGAGCGTCCTTTACTGCTGTCGCTCCAGAGAGTGAACGATGGTATGCAGTCAGTCGCAGAGCTGGATACATACCGGGAAGTTACCACCCATGGATCGGGTAAACCTGCGCCTACCGAACATGCAGGGTTGCTAGAACCATTCTCGCGAGCGGCATTACCCAATGAGTTCGCAGCGGCAGAAAAGCACTTTGAAGACTTGAGAAACAAGGTGCGCGTACAAACACCCGACCCTTACCTCGACGCGGCCGTCGCATCGCTGAACGTGGTCTCGGATGCTCTCTGGGATACAGACGCCCACGCAATCATGCACGGCTCCATTGCGTGGAGAACTAGGCTGCTGGGGTGGCGCGGCCCTTATGTTCTGGACGATCTCGGTTGGCATGGGAGGGCACGGGAAAACTTCGAGACGTGGATCCCGCACCAGAATACGAGCGCCATTCCCGCCGCCCTCCCGCCGCCCGACCCGGCAGCGAATCTGGCCCGCAACGAACCCGGCCTGCATTCGAATGGTGACCTGTCGAACACGCACTATGACATGAATATGGTCTTTATGGATGCTCTGTTTCGACATCTGCTCTGGACCGGCGATGCTAACTTCGCGCGGCAGGTCTGGCCAGTGATCCAGCGTCATCTTGCATGGGAGCGACGTCTGTTCCGCCGCGAGTATGGCCCGGAGAAACTTCCTCTGTACGAGGCGTACGCCACGATCTGGGCCAGCGACAACCTGTACTACAACGGCGGCGGCACGGCATACGCGTCTGCCTACAACATCTATGCCAATCGCATGGCAGCGCGCATCGCTGTGCTTGCAGGGCAGGATCCGAAACCCTATGCAATCGAAGCAGAGAAAATTGAAAAGGGTATGCACACACTCTTGTGGTTACCCGAGAAAGGTACTTTCGCAGAATATAAAGACATCGTTGGTCAGCAATTGGTCCACGCCGATTACGGGCTCTGGAGTTTCTATCACACGGTAGATGAAGAGGCCGTAACGTCGCTTGAGGCCTGGCAGATGGGATCGGCTCTTCAGGCTCACATGCGGCCCATTCCTGTGCAGGGGCCGGGCGTGCCCAGCGATCGTGCGTACCATGTCTTAGCGGAGACGGACTGGATGCCTTACAGCTGGTCCATCAACAACGTCGTGATGGACGAAAATATGCACACGGCGTTGGCCCTATGGCAGGGCGGTCACTCCGAGGCTGCCTATACTCTCGCCAAGGGTAGCGTGCTCGCCAGCATGTTCATGGGGATTTCTCCTGGTAACGTCGGCACGATGAACCTGCTCGACGTATTCCGACGCGAAAGTCAGCGTGACTTCGCCGATAGCGCAGGCACAATGTCACGTGCGATTGTGGAAGGGCTCTTCGGGATTCATCCAGACGCTCTTGCGGGCTCACTCACGGTTTCGCCGGGATTTCCAGCGGAATGGACACACGCGCGTTTGACTCACCCTGATCTCAGCATGAGTTTCGCACGGGCGGGACACGTTGATCGCTGGGAGGTGGAACAACCAGGCACTCGTTTTGAGACACTCACCTTCAAAATCCCCGCGGCGTTTACGGCCGTCCGATCCATTCGAGTGAATGGTGCAAGCGTGCGATGGACCGCCGATCCAGAGGCCGCAGGCAGGCCGGTGGTGAAGTTGGTCACAAGAGCAGGCTCAAGGAACACAATTGAAATCGTCTGGTCTGGCGAGCCGATGAGCACACACTGGATGAGCATGGCTAAGTCCCAAGAAACTGCCGCCGATTCTCAGCGGGTGTCGGGTGGCACATACACCTGGTGGCACGTTCTCCCGAAGCCGGCACAACCATCCGCCGCCGCACGGAAGGGCATGGACTGGGCCGTCCCTCGAACCAATGTTCACCTGGAAGCTGTCGACCTGACTGCATCGTTCAACGACCGTGTCAGCGCCATTTTCGAGAACGGGAAATATCTGGCGCCTCGCTCGATCGGAGTCAGCCTGGAACAGCCCTGGCAGGGTGCCGGCGGCTGGGCCAATTTCAACTTCTTACCAGCCATCGACGATAGCGGACTGCGGAGCGTCGCGGCAGAACACGGCGGCAAGATCGTGATGCCGAACGGTGTTTTCTTTTCCACTCCATCTGGGACCATTGAGAAAAACATCATCTTCACTTCGCAGTGGGACAATTATCCCCACGAGCGCTCCGTCGCGTTACGTGGCAGTGCTTCACATGCCTATCTGCTTATGGCCGGTTCCACCAACTTCATGCAGAGTCGGATGGATAATGGCGAGGTCGTTATGACCTATGCAGACGGTACGTCCGCTCGTCTGGCGCTCAGAAATCCAGAGACCTGGTGGCCTATTGAGCAGGACTACTTCATCGATGATTATCAGTTCCCGATGGACGGACCGCTGCCGCCTCGCGTTGACTTGAAGACGGGGAATATCAGACTGCTCAGTCTGCCTGCTTTCAAAGGGAAGGGGCAACTGATTCAGGGTGGCGCTGCCACCGTTCTCGACCTTTCGCTGGACACAGGTAAGCAATTGCAAAGCGTCACCGTTAGAACGCTCACGAACGATAGCGTCATTGGCCTGATGAGTTTGACCCTAGAGCGGCCTTGACCTTGAAGCGCTGCCAGATCTTCTCCTTGGCTTTAGTTGATGAAATGTGAAAGGTTCGCGACGATGCGTCGGTTTATATCTGCTTTCGTTCTGATGTTTTCGACTGCCATGCTGTCTGCTCAGGAGCCGCTTTCTTTCCTGCATCGGCAGGATGTCATCCTGTTCCAAGGAGACTCCATAACGGATGGAGGGCGGCAGCGGAACGGTTTGGATTACAACCACATCATGGGCCAGGACTACGCCTATATCCTGGCGGCTCAGATCGGTCTGGACTCGCCTCAGCGCGAGCTGAACTTCATTAATCGGGGCGTGGGCGGCGATTGGCTGTCGGACCTCGCGGCCCGGTGGCAGACAGATACGCTCGACCTTCATCCGGCGCTGCTCAGTATCCTCGTCGGCGTAAACGATACGTTGTCTACAAGGAAGCCTTCGGAGTCTGCGGAGCAGTTCGAGCTGCTCTACGACCGTCTGCTCGCGCAGACCATCAAGGCTCTTCCCACCACGCGGATTGTCCTCGGAGAGCCGTTCGTGCTTCCGGTTGGTAAACACACGGCGACCTGGGAGTCGGATCGCGCCGAGATCCGGAAGCGACAAAAGGTAGTAGCGTGGCTTGCCGCGAAATATCACCTTCCGCTCGTCCACTATCAGCAAGCCTTTGACGACGCGTGCAAGCTGGCGCCAGCAGAGCATTGGAGTTGGGATGGAATTCATCCTAACTACGCCGGTCATGCATTGATGGCGAGGGAATGGCTGCGAACCGTTGACGCGTTCTGGCGACAGTGATGAGCCGGACATTGTGGTGTTTCCTCTTCAGGAAGAATTCTTCGAACGGACGCCGGTGTACAGTACGTCCGATCCTCTGTTTGGTGGGAGCGTCGCTATGAAATGCACCGCGATTCGGCTACACACGGTTGCGGCTCTGGTCTGCGTTGCCGCATGTCAACTGCTGTACGGCCAATCGCCGGCCGCTGCCTCGGGCGGCGGCACCATCGAACCGGGTGCGTTCGCACCGGTTGCGAAGGGAACCGGTCTCACGATCCAGGGCTACTTTGTATGGTGTGGTTCGGTGATCAAGGTCGGGAACGTCTATGAGATGTTCGCCTCGCGCTGGCCGACAGAGACAGGCTTCCCAGAGGGCTACCGGCAGCACTCTGAAATCGTGCGCGCGGAAGCATCCAGGCCCGAAGGACCGTACGTGTTTAAGCAGGTCGTCATTGGCAGGCGAGCCGCCGGCAAGTGGGACAGTGCAATGGCACATAACCCCGCCATTTACAAAGTCGGCGGGACGTTCGTGCTGTACTACATCGGCAGCGATGCCGGTTCACAGTACCGGCAGATTGGCATCGCCACGGCACCGACCGTAGCCGGCCCATGGACTCGCCGGGATAAGCCGCTGGACCTCGGTCTTACCTCTGACGCGAACAACCCCGCCGCCTGGTTTGAACCGGATGGCAGCGTGAAGCTGGTCTGGCGCACGAGTAACCTGCGCGTGATTGAATCCGTCGCACCTTCGTTCGACGGTCCCTACACGGTCGCGAACAGCGATCTCTGGCCGGCGGCAAAGATCGAAGACTTCTTCATCTTCAGACAAGGCAGCCAATACCACTTGATTTGCGAAGATAACGGCGGCAACCTGACCGGCCATGACAGGCGTTGGGGCGGCCACCTGGTTGCCGACGATGGCGTGACCCAATGGCAAGCCGCTCCGCAGCCGATCGCCTACGACGATACGATTCGCTGGACTGACGGTACCGTATTCCACCCGGTGCGCCGGGAACGTCCCTGGGTCCTGATCGACAATGGGGAAATAACCTACCTCTTCAATGCTGTCTTTGATGGCAAAAAGACATGGAACCAGCCTGTACCGCTTGCCACGGCCGTCAATTTGGATCAACAGCGCTAGGCGCTAGACTGCCCATCAGTTTAGGTTTGGATCGCTTCTCAGACCTGTCTTGCAGAGGCATCGGTCAGCCTCCCATCTCCTTGGCATAGTTGCCGAATCCGATGATGAGCGTGGAGAGAATGAGCAGAGCGAGCCCGACTGATACCAGCAGCTTGGTACGCTGGCTCGTTCCTCGCCATTCGCGCAGCAATAGACCCCAAAGCGTGGCGAAGATGACGATGGAGGCCATGTGCAGAGCCCAAGAGGAGAAGTCATACTTGCCCATCCTGGTCTGTCCCATTGAGTAGAAGAAAAATTGAAAGTACCAGATGACACCGGCGAGCGCAGCAAAGAGGTAGTTGCCTATTAAGATCTTCGCAGATAGGTCGGCTCCGGCCGCTTCGCTGCGCGCGCTGGTATCGGAGCTGTCTGCATGCATCGGATTCGATCCAGCCGTGCCGATGAATTGTGACACTGTCCCGTTGCGGATCAGCAGCGTTCCCGTCCAGACCAGATTCGTCCCAAAGCCGCCCCACAGCACCACGACCAGGACGGGAAGATTTTGCCATAGGTCGGCTCTCCCCGCTTCAAGCAGGCGCTGACGGGTAATCGCTGCAATAGGTTCACCGGCCTTCAACCCGAAGGCAAAGAAGGAGCTCATAACGCCTGCAAAGATCGCGACCAGAAGGCCCTTCAGGAAGGCGTAGTCTTTCTCGCCCGTTTCTGCTTTCTCCGACAGCGTGATCTCCTTCTCCTTGGACAGTCCGGCAGCTCCATTCACCGCGACAGCCATCACACATATCAGGACACCCAGGAGGATGATGCGACCGGAGCGCGCGTGAAAAATGGTTGCCATCTGGCCAGCGTAGATGGGCGGAATCAGCGTACCGAACACTGTGCTGAGACCAAGTGCAATTGCGTATCCGAGGGCGATACCGAGATAGCGAATCGCTAAACCGAACGTGAGGCCACCCACGCCCCAGAGCGCACCCCACAGCACCGCATAGCCCATCGCAGATGCTGGCGCCTGGTGCAGAATCTTGCTTAGGTGCGGGACCAGAAGTGCCGCCAGCAGCAGTGGCGCGACGATCCACGCGGCGACGCCTTGTATCAGCCAGTACACCTCCCACGACCAACGCTCGATGCGGCGGAAGGGAATGAAGGTGGTCGCGGCTGCGAAGCCGCCAAGCCAATGAAAGACGATGCCGAGGAGAGGATTGGGGTCCATCCATTTACCTCGCACCAGAACGCGAAGATTTCGATTGCATCATGGTCTTCGTCCAGTCGATCTTCAGGTCAGGTGCGCAGTCCGTCTGAGCGACGAGAACGGCTGGCGGCAGCGTCGAAGAACGACGGCGCCCAGAAACGTGTACCAGGAACATGTCATTGGTAGCTACCTCGGAACGGACAGAATCAGAAGTTCAGGACGCGAAGAAGACTAAGTGAGCCGGTCGAATGTTGACAACGCACTTCCGCGTGCGGCGCTCATTTCATACAGTGGATTGTGTGGTTGCCAGATCAGCACCGTAGCGCCCCGGTTCCATCAACGCAGTTGGAGCCATCCGTTGCGGTGCGCAGTTTCACCTTGCGGAATCGTCAGGAAGGCCTCTCGAGTATTGCACCCGCCTGCTGCCGAGGGTGCTGCTTGCAATCGGCTCTCAGCGCCCGGAGGATTGGCACCTCCTTCATCTTTAGCAGACCTGGTGAAACCCGAGGTTCATGAGCTGAGCCAGTTTTTGCAGTTGTGAGCCAAGGCTGCCTACGCCGATTGCGCAGTGGTGAGCGGGCCCGCGCGCGTTCCATGCCTCGACAAAGCCTCTCGCGCCGAGCGAGAATCGGTATCGACTGTTCGTGTTGCCGATCTCAAGAATGGGTCCAGGTTCACTTTCGGCTTCTGCAACAAGCAGGGAGAAACCTTTCTGCTTGTCCTCCACGACAGACAGCAGCGTCACAGGGCCGTGCCGTACTGTCATCTCAACCGAAAGTCCCCGCCCCACCTTACCGTGGTACACACGAAGAGGGCGCACACGGATCCTGTTCTGGGCAATTCCTGCGTGACCCGGCCCGTCATGTCCCATTAGCACCAGATCGTGGTTGAAATCCATGGCGTAGAACTCCGTGAACGAGCCACCCGCGCCCAGCTCGTCCATGATTTTCATTGCGAGGACGTTCTTGATCTCATACTCGCCGGCAACAGGCACGCCGTTGCCGGTGAGCATTGACATGCCAAGAATGATGGAGCTCATGGTGTTCTCATTTTCGGCGATGCCAGAACCCATGTAGTAGTAGGCGAGCATGTCCAGCGAACGGTTTGCAATCAGATTGTCGAGCGCGACGGCGGTGGTTGCGGCGCGTTCCAGCTCGTCCGGCGAGCATTCTTCGTCCACGTCAAAGAACTCTCGAAACTCCTTCACCTTCGCTGTTGTCTGCGCGTCCGTGACATCTCGACGTAGCGCGCTCAGTTGATCCACCTCGACAATCTCAAGGTGTGTTCCAAAGCGGCCGCTCACCTGCGTCAGGTCCGTCGCAATATCGAGCATACCGCTGTAGTAGTGCCCCATCAGACCCATGCGACTGTGAGCTAGATGCTTCTCCACCTCGGCGGCAACCAGCCAGCCTTCAAGCTGGTCCCAGCAGGCTGGATCGCCGTGCAGCATGCCGGTGACCTGGTAGAACGAGATGCTCAAGCGGCGGAGTACGTTGGCGATTTCCGGCACAGGGCAAGAACTGCAGTAGGCCAGCCACTCCCCGGTCATATCGGTGCGATTCGTCATTTTGTTGAAACGCACGTAGTCAATCGCCGCTTCCGGTTGCAGGTTCAACAACACCACGGGAACCTTCGCTAGGCGGATCACCGGAAGGATCGTTGAAGAGAGAGCGTAGGTCGTGATGTAGACCAGCAGAATGTCGATATCCTGCTGCCGGCAGAGATGACCTGCCGTAAGCGCTTTGGGAGGGCTGTCGATCAAGCCCAGATCAATGACGGATCGGCCACCGCGTTCAACTTTTTCCTGCACGATGCCCAGGTACCCGCGCAGGCGATCCTCGAGCCCCTTGAACTGCGGCCAATATGTGTCCAGACCCACGCCGGCAAGGCCAACGCGAAGCTTTGTTTTCATCCGATCCAATTTCGACTCCTTCCGCATTCCTCGCGAGAAGCCTATGTCTTAGCGCTGGGAGTACGCTACACATATTCCAACGGGTCAATGATTCCGTTTAGTGGAACACAACTAGACAGATCGGGCGCTTGGAGCATCCTGCCAAGTGGGTGGGCCAGAGAGGCCTGCTTCGCCGAGCCCTTGGCGGTCAGGCGTGCGCTTCAGTTTGGAACAGGTATACGAGGATGGGCGCTGGATGAAGTTAAGGATGAAGGACCTTGTATCGCACCGCCCTAGCCAAGAGGATCTCGACGATGTCCGTAACGTCACATCTGTCTACAGCATCCAGGCGGTCAAAAGGGCATGCGATATCCTGAAGTGCTTTTCGCAGGGTTCCTCCGGCCTAGGCCTCGGCGACGTTGTGGAACAGACCGGCCTCAGCCGCACCACAGCTTTCCGCATGCTGGCGACACTCGTGGAACAGGGCATGCTCGAAAGACCTGTAAGGAATCAGTATCGCGCGGTTACGGAGCACAGGCGGCGTGCCCGTTTCCGTTTAGGGTACGCCTCTCAAAGCGAGGAGTTCTCCTTTTCGCGTCTCGTCTCCGACAGCATCCGCAGTAGCGCCTACGAAGCTGGAGTGGATCTGCTGGAGCTCAGCAATCGCTACAGCCCAACCGTGGCGATTCGCAATGCAGAGATGTTCGTCCGAGAGCATGTTGACCTGGTCATTGAGTTCCAGACAAACGAGCAAAGTGCGTCCATCGTCGGCTCGAAACTGATGGAAGCCGGCATACCGGTAATCGCTATCGAGATTCCACACCCCGGTGCCAATTACTATGGCGCGAACAACTATCGAGCTGGTTTGCTCGGGGGCCACACGCTGGCGCAGGCGGCCGTGCAGCAATGGCGTGGCCAGATAGACTCCATCATCCTTTTAGAGCTCCCCATGGCTGGTCCACTTCCCCGGTCGCGATTAACGGGAGTCCTCGCGGGAGTGCGAGAGATCTTGCCGAAGATTTCCGACGCAAACGTGCGCTTTCTGAATGGAAACGGTCGCTTCGAAAGTAGCCTGCAAATCGTGAGGCGTTTCTTGCAGCACAATAAGTCGAAACATGTGCTGGTCGCGGGGTTGAACGATCCAAGCTGCCTGGGCGCGCTGCAAGCATTTGAGGAAGCCGGGCGAGGTGCGCATTGCCTCGCCGTCGGGCAAAATGCCAGCATTGAGGCGCGCCGGGAGATGCGTCGGGACCGTTCGCGGCTGGTAGGCTCCGTTGGGTTTTTCCCGGAGCGTTATGGTGAGGCGGTCATCTCACTAGCACTGGACAAGCTGAAGGGAAAAGAAATCCCTCCAGCGAGCTTTGTGCGGCATCAGATGATCACCCCGGAGAATGTGGATGCGCTCTATCCCAATGACAAACTCATAGCCACTAACGGCGCCGATTCGCTGCTATACAGCCTCCATTGAGTGGAGCTGTGTCTGCTTCGAACAAGATTGAAGGGGAAAACACCTGTGAAGGCCTCTAGAGAACTGCAGCGGGTTCAGCCACCTGGTCTGTCCTAAGCCGCTGTCCGTGTCGAGCGCCTTTTCCAATCGGCACTACGTCATAAGTCGGTTCGCCGTTCAGCGAGAGCACGTCCTTTCGCTTGCTTCTACGGTCAACGAGCTCGCAAAGCGCCAAGCGCCCGTTTCTCCAGAAAGCATCGCTCAACACTTATCTTGCCGGACTAGGAATCTCCCGTTCCACCGTAACTGGGCCGATAAGGCCAGACCGGAGAAGAGGTGTGGCAGAGTTAAATTTGTGAGCGTTCGTTTGCGTATAGCGCGCCGCCTGAGGTAAGGCTTCATCGCCGATCAAACGATTCGGCCATAGATTCACGACAGAAATCTCGAGGTTATTGTCGCCTGCATGTGCGACTTTGCTGATGTCTATGCGAGCGGGTCGCGTCCATACAACGCCCAGGTCTATGCCATTGAGCCGAACTGTTGCAATTTCATGAACCTCTCCCAAGTTCAGAAAGAGGTGTTCTCCCTTTGCAGGTGCGGCCTTGAGGTTCAGCGTGCGATGGTAAATGGCCGTTCCCGAGTAATGACGGATGCCGTCCTCCGGACGCTTCGTCCAGTCTGTCAGATTGTCGAACGTCACATGTGCGAGCCCTCCCCATTTTGGGTCAAAGGATACATCCCAAGATCCGCTTAACTCACCCACGGCCGCCATCGTAGGGTAGTTCGAGAGAGTGCTACCAGACGCGTTCTGAGCTATGGGGCTACGAAAGACGATGAAGACTGAGCCGCGAGGCCCGAATTCAAGTGGCAGCTCCGTGCACCCATTCACCTGTCGAAAAGCCGTGGCCTTGCGTATCTCTCCGGTGACAGGGTCCCACAGCTCCGGTTGCGCACCCTTCACACGGAAGGTAGCAGTGATCTTCTCCTTTGCATCCCATCGGCTAGAGACCAGGTAGATGTCCGTTCGTCCGGCACGACGATGGATCCAGTCGATCTCGCCATCCGCGCTCAATCCTTTGTAGCTGAAATCTGGTGGGACCTGGAGTGAGGCGAGTGTCTCTGCAGGTGTTCCAGCCGACACTCTACCGGTTGGCGCCGGGTTCGAGGGATCCGCGGCCCAGAGTCGCGCGACAAGGCGATTGAACTCACCCATCTCTGCCGCATTTTTGGCCAGCCCAGCCATCCCGCGGGGACGCGGGCCAACAACCGTCGCTCCCATGCGAACCAGCTCATCGATCTTCCGGATAGCATCCATGGCCATCGTCGAATCGTCTGGCAGCACAAGCATGCGATAACTCATGCCGTCATTCAGTACCAGTCGCCCACCCTTTACGGTCACGCGGTGAAGAAGAACGTCGAGGTTGGCGTTGTCGTGGTCGTATCCCGGTGCAGGTAGAGCAGGCACGCTCTTACGTTGCTCGATCTGACCGATGGCATCGCCGCGATAGTAAAGCGCGTCCGCCACGAACAGGCCCTGTTGCAGTAGAAAGTCATTGCGGCCTAGATAGGCATTGAACGCAGGCGTCTGATTCCACCATGTGGTGGTGCGACCGTAGAGCGTGCCGGCGAAATACACATATCCCGGCTGCGCGCTGATGGAGGGTGACTGGCTGAAGTTGTGGACCATGATCTGGTTGCAGCCATCAGCGAAAGCCTGGTCGGCAGTGCTCTTCATCTCAAAGAAGGTTTCCTCCCAGAAGGGTCCCACCGAGGTGAAGCCTTCGCAACCATTGACAGGTTTTCCGTACACGTGGCTTGCCGTTGCGGAGTCACGCGCAAGAAATCGCCGGTCCAACGTGGGACGGTGCTGCGAGGGCATCCAGAACTCACCCATAGGCACATCTATCCCAGCGCTGTCCTCTAAAGGATCCAACTGGCCGGAGTTTGGACCTGCGGCTTCGGAGTATGAGACAAGCTTGTTTCGATGCGCCAGTTCGCTCAGGTGTGCATAGTGGTGATCAGCAATCAGGTCAGCGATTGTGCGATCGTAATCACGTCTGACGCCATCTCTCTCTGCGGGCGTGCCCATGTTTTTCCCGGCGAGCACCGGGAGCCACGGTAGCAGGTCATAGCCACGCAGTTTTTCGAACTCTGGCGCAAACAATTTAGTCCAGGTTGATTGCCCAGCCTCCCAGCTATCATCCTCGACGCCGTACAGGCCAAGCCTCTCTTCCTGGGTCATTTCTTTTAAGACCCGGCCGATAGTGATCTTCCATGTCTCGTCCAGAGCTTTCGCGCTCATCGCATCTGTGAAGTAGCCCCATGCGTTCGTCCTGCCGGTAGGCGCGTAGGCAAATCGCAGTAGCATCCATTTTCCCGGAGGGACGCTCCACTGCAGCTTTCCATCCGTTCCCGGCCTCGCTGCGATCGAGATGACCTCAGACGGTGAGAAATTTCGCATGCTCGGGACGGCCAACACAGTAATGTCCTTCACCGCTTTGCCCGCCACCGCCCCGGGATCGGCGTGCGTAAGCACCTGCAGTCCGGTCCGCGCTGGCTGTACAACCGTGAGCGGTTCGGGCAGGTTGCCGTTGAATTCGGAAGGCCCGCTCACCTCCAGTTCGGAGAAGAGCAGGCGTTGCTGCCCGTACTCCGGGGCAATGCTGCCCGATGTGCCGGCAAGACCGACGCTGATCACCAGCTTCACCCCAATTCGGCCGGCCTCCTTCGCTGCGAATCGTAAGAGCTCTCTCGATTCCGGCTGCCAGGTTGGCATTGGCGGCAAAGGGATTGGAGTGAAGTGCGCTCCCTTGTAGTCATCCGTTCTTACTCGCTCGTAGCCCTTCCGGCCGAGAGTCATGCGCGAATCAGCCTCCATGCCGCCGCCGACCCCGCTGTCGTAGAGGATCGCGCCTTCGATGCCCTTGGCATGCATCGATTCCAGGTCTGCTGTGATGGCAGCATGGTTCGTCCGGACCCTCAGCCACATCCAGAACACCCATGGACGGGCGCTCGGAGGAGGGTTGCGAAACCC
Source organism: Terriglobus sp. (assembly GCA_965199365.1). GTDB lineage: Bacteria > Acidobacteriota > Terriglobia > Terriglobales > Acidobacteriaceae > Terriglobus. The sequence continues at coordinate 61,346 of CBDARC010000002.1, forward strand.
CTCCTCCAGCGCTGATGCCACCAACGGCTTTTGCGATCCTTGTCCCTGAGCGTTCACACAAAAGCATGCCAGCGACAGACAAAAGACGGCGGCCAGCTTTCGTTTCGCCCCCAACGCACCAATGAAGTGCCTATTCCACGAATCCATACGATTTCCTGGTGGACCATCCCGACTGCGAATAACAGGAGCCGCTCTGGACATTCGGACCAGAGGTTAGAAATTAAAGCGAGCGGTGAGTTGCCCTATACGTGGGTCATTCGCCTGCGTAAGGACCGTGCTGCCGAAGAGCGCGTTGCCGACGGATTCGTTAGGACCGCCGAAATTTGCGGAATTCATCACATTGAAGAACTCGCCGCGAATCTCGAAAGTAGCCGACTCGTACACTTGGAACTTTTTGAAAAGCGATAAGTCGGTTAGCGGAGCAAGCGCGATGCGCACACCAGAAATCGGCAGCGCGGTGCTGGTGTTGTTGAGGAAGTTAGAACCGGGTACCACACGGAATGCTGGCTGCGCTGCGCCCGAACACGCAGTGTTCGTGGCCGTGCTGGCTACCGGACTGCCGTTCACATCCGCGTAGCAGGTGTTGAATACCTGTGCATGGGTCTGATTGCCGATGCGAGCGTTGCCAATCTGGGTGACTCCCCCTGGCTCTGTCAGCAATGATCCATTCTGAGCACGAACCACGGTGTTCACTTCCCATCCGCCCAGTAACTCGCGTGCGAGGCGATTGCTTTTAAATGGAGTGGGAAAGCGATACGAAGCTGCAAGCGTGAAATACAGGTTTGGCTGTGTATCTTCGTAACGCGGGAGTGTCAGATCCGCTGCGTTGATGACCGTGTTCCGGTCCATGATCTTGGCCCAGGTGAAGTTGGCGAGCAGCGTCAGTCCATTTGCGAACCGGCGCGTCAACCGGTCCTGCATGGCCGCGTAATCAAGCGTGCCGATTGGCAGGTTGCTGATGTTGACGCTACTGAAGAGCGGATAGGGTGTGAGCAGGGCCCCGCGTGTGATCGTGGGGCTGGCACCCTGGTTCGAGCTCTTGGGAAGCACGCCGTAAAGCGGATTGGGAACTGTCTGCTGCAGATAGGCATTCTGCTGTGCATAAGTTGCGGAGTTATAGGTTGCGGGTGTTGAGAGAAGATTCGCGGGGAGGTAATTCAAGTTGCGCGTAAGAGGTAACTGGCGGGCATTGGTGCCAACAAACCCAATCTCAAATACAAACCCTCCAGGAATCTGGCTCTGAACGTTCACCGAATACTGGTACACCTTCGGGATCCGATGATCAACCGTGGACACGGTGAGCGACGTCCCCGCGAGCGTCGCAAGACCCTGCGCAGATCCCGCAGGGAGGTTGAATCCATTGGGGTAAGGGTTGGAGAGGACGTTGGCGGGGGTCAGATTGCCGTCGTTGCTACTAATGTAAGAGGTGGTGGTGCTGAAGCCATTGGTCGAGCCCGGGTCAACCGTCTGGAAGTATGTCATGCCGAACCCTGCGCGGAGAACTGTGCCGGGGTTTACCTGGTAGGCAAGACCAAAACGTGGCTGGAGGTTGTTGTAGTCCGCGTTGTAGGGCTTGCGATTGGAAGCGGAAGTGAACTGCAGGCCGCCGAGCAGAGGCGCTAAACCGGGAACCTGAATGGGATTGAGGCAGGTACTGCAGAAGCCGGCATTGAAGCGGTTGCTCCGGTCTGTGATGGGTTGCTCGATATCGTAGCGAATGCCAAGATTAAGAGTCAGCCTGGGCGTGGCGCGCCAGTCATCCTGAACGAAGCCCGCAAAGTAAAGCTGCTGGAGGGCTAGCTGTGTTGTGGTTTGCTCGGTGCCAGAGTCTGCGTAACCGAGCAGAAAGGCTGCGACGGGATCGCCTGTGTTGTCTGAGCTGTTGGCCTTCTGCTCTGTGAATCGACGGGAGAACGCAAACGACCCTAGATTGGAAACGTTAGGTGTCGCTACGTTATAGCGAAGAACCTGGTATTCGAAACCAACGCGCACCGCGTGCTGAGAGAACGTTTTCGAAAGCAGCTCAGAGTAGTTGAGATAGGCGGAGTTTGAGAACTGCGCTACCGCAGCCGTAAGCCCCAGATAGCTGTCTGAGAAAGTGGTGCCGGGAAACGTCTGGACAGGGATGTTACCCGTGACGCTTGCCGGAAATCCCAGCGAAGCCAGGTTGAAGTTGTAGCCGTATGGGAACAGACCGAAAGGGTGATTCTGCACGCCAATGCGGGAATCAAGCGAGATCGATGGAGAGATGGAGGAAACAACGTCGATGCTGCCGCCGTTGTTATCGCGGTTGACCTTCGATGCAGGCGAACCGATCAACGACGGAAACCCCTGCTGCGAAGGCGTCTGGTTCCGCCGCGATCGAAAGTACGTAAGAATCAGCTTGTTCTTCTGTCCAAGGGCCTGATCGCCGCGAATCGCGAGCGAGTTATAGGCGTCGTGCGAAGTGGTGTTCGAACTGGCGACAAAGTTGTAGTTCGGGCCAGAGGCGTTCGGAAGGGGAATGTACGCAAGCAGCGCCTTCGCAACCGGGTCGATGCGGCCCGGTAGAATCACGTTATTCGCGAACTGGGAGCGGGTTCCTGCCGCAGTCGTGGTCAGGGGATCGTAGATGGCGCGGCCGCCGGTGAAGTCACCGTTGCGCTGCGCTAGCGAGGGAACAAGGGCGGTCAGCGTCTGGGGGGAGTTGTTCTGGATGCGCTCGTAGGCCACCATGAAGAAGGTTTTATCCCGGCCATCATAGAGGTGAGGGATGATCACGGGGCCATCGATCACACCGCCAGGTTGGTTGAACTGATTGTTCGGTCGAGGGAGTCCGGCCCTCGAACGCTCATACAGATTCGCGTCGAGGTAGGTGTTCTGAAAGATGTAGTATGCCGACCCGTGGTACCGATTCTCGCCGTTGCGCAGGACGGTGTTAATCAGGAGTCCATCAGAGTGGCCGTATTGCGCGTCGTAGAGTGCCGTTTGTGTTTTCACTTCCTGTACCGCTTCAGGTGAAGGCACAAACCCCGTGTAATTGACCCCGGACAGGCGCTCAGGCGCGTCATCCGCAATGCCATCGAGGGTCAGTTTGTCGTGCCCGCCGATCCCGTTTGCGGTCACCTGGACCGCCACACCCGAGTAAGGCTGGGTAAACTGGCTGGCCTTCGTTGTGGCGTAGGTTCCAGAGAAAACCCCTGCAGAAAGTGTCGCCAGAATAAAGGGGTTGCGTCCTATATTTGGTAGATCGGTGACCGCTGCTGCTTCGAGCGTCTGCCCGAGGTTGGCCGATCCGGTATCCAGGACCTGGGGCTCGGATGAAACGGTGACAGTCTCCGTTGCAGCACCCGGCTGCAATCTCACATCCAGGATTCGCTTGTCCGACGCCGTGAGAACTACGTTCTTCTGCTCGAGCGTGGCAAATCCTGCTGCGTCAACTTTGGCGGTATAGGTGCCCGGCGTGATGAAAGGGATGTTGTAGACGCCAGCCTCGTTCGCCTTGGCGATCGTGGGCGTGTTCGTTTCGACATTTGTGAACGTCACAATAGCGTTAGGTATCAGTGCCCCGCTCTGGTCGGTCACGTTTCCCGTTATCGAAGCGAGGAACTGCTGCGCCCCGGCCAAAAGACTGCTGGTCAATACAGCCAGAAGCAGTAGTCCGATTGCGTTCAGAAAAGTTCTGTGGGATGGACGGGATTGCATGGGCCTCCAAAGTGATGCGTCTGTCTAAACGTTATGGTTTATCGCTATTGTGTTTGTGTGACGGCAGCGACTATAAGCGAGTAGGTGTTTGCATGCATAGAGGCAGGAGACACCTAGCTGGATTTCACTGGATGGAATGAATGCACGCGTTGAGCATGAATGAATTCGGCGGGAACCCGCGTCAAACTCAGCTTGATTAAACCCACCAGTGCCTTAAGCCGCAACAGGAGTATTCCGCAAGATGAAACGGGGGCAAACTGAAAGAAGATCTATGGACCCGGATAGAGGGAAAGCAGGCCCATCGAGCAATACGTGCGTGACCAGCTGCCGAGGTCGTCTAGCTCGCAACGAGCTTCTGACACTGCCGCCACAGTTTCATGGATTAGCGCGAGAGAGCTAGGAGGATGGAGATAACGAGCTCATCCTCCTAAGCTGGGCGACTACTCGTCGCCGGCGTCATCCTAGGGATCATCCGCGGCCTCGATTGTCTAGAGCCGCTTCATGCTGATGGCATGGATCTCCGCGATGCGGTGCTTGTAGGGTTGACCCTCTACGTCTTCCGTGACCTCGCGGCAGCGGAGTGTCCTTCCAAGGTGATGAGCTGCCCTTTCTGGAGAGTTCTGGCGAAGTTGGAGAGTTTGTTCCGATAGGAAGTCGTTAGAGGGAGCCACCCTTACCGAGGCTTACGGCTCACAGGGCTTGTCCGCGACAATCTTTGGGTCAGGATCATCGCCGATCGGTTCAATGTGCTTGCAGAGATAAGCAGCCCATCGTTTTCCGCTGAACCGGTATACCGTCACATCCAAGGCGAAATGGCCCTCCTGCACGAGTACGACAATGTCCGGCATCTGCAGATGAGCACGGCGGGCAATGCTTATACCCGCTGAGCCATCCTCTGTGACAGTCTCCAAGCCCTGTGCCGTCTCGTCGACAACTGTCTGCGGGCAGTTCGGCACGCCGTTTGCGGCGCACACTCTTTCGCCGTGCTGGTCGATCAGATAAAGGCGATGACCGGGTGGCGCGACCGGGATCTTGTGGATAGTAATCTGTGGTGATGATTTCGCATCCGTTTCGCATCTTCGCTCGCCGTCCAATCGATTGACAAACGCATGCATCACAGGGGAAAGATCAGCGAGACCAACTTCCTGCAGGGGTCGCTGGTCGATGTCGCGTGCGAGGATCCGTTCTGGCTGCTTAGCAGATTCGAAGGTGGACCGGGCAGGATTCCCACTACCCAGCAGGGCAAAGCACAATAGCGTGAAGAGTTTCACCCGATGAGTGTAAGGGGTTCACGTTCCGCGTTGTGCGAGGTCTGAGAAAGCCAGCTCTTTGCCTTGCCGCAATCTGAGCCACGACACACTGTAGACCTGAGCCGATGAGCGATGTCACTGCTCGCAGCGGTTGGTCGACTGCAAGGTTTCAGCTACTTCGCTGCTTTTTTGCGGCAGCCCAACGCTTCTTCTGGGCAGCAGCGATTTTCGCCCGAGCCTCTTCACTCATCACGCGGTTACGGGGGCTTGGGGGTGGGGCGATCTTCCTGGGTCGACCGGGGCCGCGCTTCTGTGGGGTTGGCGCTGCGTAAGAGTCGCCAACGAGGATCTGCCGGACCCGCTGGAGTTTGCTGATTTCTTCATCAAGTGCGCTAAGGATGTGGGCTGTATTCATGAGATTAGCCTAACAAGGCTGCACGCCGCATAGGTGGAGCAAAAGTCTTAGTGACCATCGATAACCTGCCCTTACGTTGATCGGCGCAAATGTTGATGAGCCTTATCCGCATGGGTACCCAGCTTTTCATAAGGGCAGAGACCTGCTCGATATCGATTGGAGTTCCACGCCACATCTCTTTCCAAGCGACACTCCGAGCGATGCACCGTTCAGTCGATGTTCTTCGCCTCCCCGATCAGGTATTCCGCGACAGACGCACTCACGCTTCCCTAAACCGCGCATTTCTATGGCGCATCGGCGAGCGGCCCGCGTTTCCATGGCGCTCTCCGGGTGGTGAGCCGGATCCCGTCCCTGGGAGACATTTGACACCGAAGACTCGACCTGAATAGGATCGACAACTTGGCTTTGTTTAACGTTTACTGAAACGAAATTGGCTTGGTCGAGGGATGCTTGTTTTTGGGAGGCAGTATATGACGTTCAGGAACAAACTAGGAGCGGGCATTGTGCTTAGTAGTTGCATGGCTGCGGTTTCGCCCACGAGCTCGGCACAGATCACGAATGCGACGCTGACCGGCGTGGTAACCGACCAGAATGGGGCCGCCCTCGCGGGTGCCCATGTCAGCGTGTTGAACGTGAACACGAATGCAGTCACCAAGGTCGATACAAACTCTTCAGGCGTGTACACGGCTGCCCAGTTGCTGCCGGGCGCGTACTCGGTCACGACCGACATCGCAGGGTTCAAACGCAGCGTCGATACCGGCATCACGCTCACCGTCGGCGCGCAGGCTACGCTGAACGTCGTATTGCAGGTGGGCGATGTCAGTCAAACCATCGAGGTCCAGGCTAACGCGGAACTGATTAATACCTCCAGTGCCGAGATCAGCCAGGTTATCGATCAGGGCGCGATCCGCGAACTGCCCCTCAACGGCCGCAATCCCGCGAGCCTTGTGCTGCTCACAACTGGTGTCACTAACGTGTTGAACCTTGGTGGCGGCGTGCAGCAGACGGAGACCACGTTCCCCACGGAGACAGGCGCGTCTGCCGGCGGCGGACGCCAGGGCAGCACCTACTACCTGCTGGACGGTGCTCCGAACATGGATACATACCTGCTGTTGGCAGCACCGTTTCCGAACTCTGACGCGACGCAGGAGTTTCGCGTCATCTCCAATAACTACGACACCCGCTTCGGCTATTCGCCGGACGCTGTCGTCTCCATCCAGACCCGGTCGGGCAGCAACGCTTTTCACGGCGGTGGCTTCGAGTTCGTGCGAAACAACGTGCTCAATGCCAAGAACTACTTCTCCCACAACGTCGATCAGCTGGCGCGAAACCAGTTTGGCGGCTTTGTGGGCGGTCCGGTCATTAAAGACAAGGTGTTCTTCTTCCTGAACTACCAGGCGACGCGCGCCAGCACGGCCGCGGGAACTAACTCAACGGACACACCGACCGCAGCAATGCTGGCGGGTGATTTTAGTGCGGTTCCAACATCGGCCACCTGCACCATCTGCGGTAAAAAGGTGAATCCCGCAGGGTTTGATCCGGCATCGGTCAAGATCGCCACGACCGCGCTTCCGCTCGGACTGGATCCGGCAACGGGCCTCGTCAACTTCGTCGGACCCTCGAACCAGCAGAAGTATGACGAAGGAACGGCACGGTTTGACTGGGCCATCAATGGCAAGCAGCACCTGTTCCTGCGCAGCTTCACCGACTACTTCACGCAGATCGGTGGCGCGGTCAAGGGCAACATCGTTGGTTCTGCCATTGTGACGGGCAAGCCGGCGAAGTACTTCAACGAGGCCCTGGGCCACGACTGGACGATCAATGGGTCCACCGTGAACAACGTCACGCTGTTCTGGAACCAGTTGCAGGTATCCAACTCGGGCATCGGGTTCGATACCAACGGCAACGCGGTCTGCCTGTCCAAGTACGTCAACGTAACGGAGCTGCCCGGCGCCTGCTACTTGGAGGGCCTGTCCGTCAACAACGGCTTCTCCACCAACTACAACGAGCCCACGGGCGAAGCACGCACTACCTATGGCTTTTCCGACGCACTGACGAAGGTGCTGGGACGGCACTCGCTGACCTTCGGCGGCAACATCTGGAAGCAGTTCGCGCAGGAGAAGTCGCAGTATCCCGCGACCCCGATCGTTAACTTCTCCAACCAGTACACCGGGTTTGCGCTTGCCGACTTCCTGTACGGTTACGTGAACTCGTTCACCCAGGGCGCAGGCGAGATCTCCAGCGTCAAAGGATGGCAGTACGGTGTCTTTGCGCAGGATCAGTATCGCCTCAGGCCGAATTTCACTCTGACCTTGGGTGTGCGCTGGGATCCCAACACGCCACCGCAGTCGGCCGGTGCGCGCGGCGCGGCCTTCCGTCCCGGGCAGAAGAGCACCCGGTTTCCGAACGCTCCCGTGGGCCTGATCTTTCCAGGAGACCCGGGGCTTAACGCAGCTCTGATCCCGACCACCTACGGCTACGTCCAGCCGCGCGTCGGGTTCAGCTGGCAGCCGCAAAGCGCACCGCACACCGTGGTCCGTGCAGGCTTCGGTCTGTTTACGGGGCCCCTGCAGTACTCGGCCTACAACCATGCGGCTGACATCGCGCCGTTCAGCCCAACCTTTGTTCTTTCCGGAACCGCAACCAACCGCATCCAGTTCAGCAATCTCGCCGCGTCGTTCCCTGGTGGCCAGAGCCCCTTTCCGCCCTTTGCTTCGGTGGCCACCCAGCCCCCGGCCAACTCACAGTTCCTAGGGCAGGTCAACCTCGGTGCCACCTTTTCCCCCAACTTCAAGCTGAACACCACCCAATCGTGGAACCTGTCGATCGATCAGCAGTTCGCGAAGGACATCGCTCTTCACATCGCCTACGTGGGCAGCGAGAGCTTCCACCTGGCGCAGATTCTTGACCTGAACGCCGGCGTCTTTGTCCCCGCCACGGCATCCACGGCCGCGACCGGCGTTCGTCCCAATGGTTCGTTCGGGCAGATTCTGCAGGACACCAGCCTGGGAACATCTCCATATCACTCGTTGCAGACCTCCTTTGAGAAGCGCTTTTCGCATGGTCTTCAGCTGCACTCCAGCTTCACGTGGTCGAAGACGATCGATCTCTCGCCCACCGGGAATATCTCATTTTCCGGCGGTCTACCAAACCCTTTCAACATTCGTTTCAACCGCGGAATCTCTGACCTGAATATTCCAATCATTTCGGTTACCAATTTTGTCTACGTCAGCCCGTCGTTAAAGGGCCACAACGCGATCGAACGCGGAGTATTGGGCAGTTGGGAGCTGAGCTCTATCTACTCCATCCAGACCGGCACGCCCTTCGGTATCGCCGGGGGTGCAAATGGCAGCAATAATTCCTATGCGTTCCAGGGCGGCGACCGTGCAAATGTAAACCCTTCCGTCGTAGCGGCGGAGCGGCAGGGCAGCCGAAGCAACTGGCTGCTCCACTACATCACGCCGGGATCTTTCGTACCAAACCCCTTGGGAACCTTCGGCAACTCGAAGCGGAATGGCTTCACGGCACCGTATATCAACACGGCGGACGTTTCGGCTGCGAAGAACTGGAAGTACACCGAGCGTTACAACCTGCAGTTCCGCTGGGAGCTGTTCAATGCCTTCAACCACACAAGCTGGGGCACGCCGAACAACAATCCCACAAGCTCAAACTTCGGACAGATCACCGGCATTGGTTCGATCGCGCCACGAGTTATGCAGGGTGCAGTCAAGTTCGACTTCTAGTGTTTTCTCCAAAGAGGAGCGAGCAGACACGCGCTCCTCAACTTTTGAACCAAGTCTTTGGACGCGCCCGCCGTGCTTGCGAATACACGCACGCCCGGGTGGCTCCTTTCCTCAGCTTGATGGATCGTCTGGCGCGTGCATCGGCGTGCACTCGTCGACTTTCCTGACAGCGTCTCGTGCGCAGCCTAGTGTCACACGAGCACACAAGAAGTTTGTCAGGGTCCAGGACCTATGGCGTTAAAGCCGGCGGTGCGGGCAAACCTACTGAAATGCCTCGCCCCAAAAGAAGCCGTCTTGTATAGTTGCGCACATGGCGTTGCGGATGAAGGATATCGCTGAGGAGCTGGGACTTTCGATCGTCACCATCTCCAAGGTTTTGAGAAATCATCCGGATATCAGTCCTGAAACCCGCGCACGTGTCATGAAGAAAGTCGCCGCGCGCGACTACCAGCCGAACATCCTTGCGCGCAGCCTGGTTACCGGGCGCAGCTTTCTGATCGGCCTGGTGGTTCCGGACCTGCTGCATCCCTTCTTCGCAGAGATCGCTAAAGCACTCTCGTCCGCTGTTCGCAGCGAGGGTTACTCGCTGCTCATCTCTTCCTCTGAAGAAGATCCTGAGATGGAGGCGATGGAGATCCGGCAGTTGCTCGCGCGCAAGATAGACGCCATCATCGTTGCATCCAGCACGACCAGCGGAGAGCGTTTCAAGCACCTGCGCGAGAACAAACAGCCTGTACTGCTGGTGGACAGGAACTTTGGAAATCGCGCCGACACCTTCGTCGGCATTGATGATCGTGAGGTGGGCCGTCTTGCAACGGAGCACCTGATCGAGATGGGTTGCCGTCGCCTGGCACACATCGCCGGCCGCGACAACAGCACCGGCCTGCAGCGGTTGGAAGGCTTTCGCCAGGCACTTGCCGCTCATGGCATGCGTTATGACTCCAAAGCCGTGATTCGGGGCGCCAGCGTGGACACGCACAGCACGGAACAAGGTGCGGAAGCGGCTCGCCGGCTGCTGAAGAGCAAGCATCGCCCAGATGGCATCTTTTGCTACAACGACCCACTCGCTATCGGCGCGATGAGGACCATTCTGGGAGCAGGTCTGCGGATTCCGGAGGATATTGCTCTGATCGGCTGTGGCAACCTGCACTACGACGATTCCTTAAGCGTGCCGCTCTCCTCCATAGATCAGCAAACGCGGGCGATGGGCGCAAACGCGGGACGGATCGTGCTTGAGATGATCAGCAAGAAAGGCGCGCGGCCACCGGAAAGTGTGATCCTGCGACCTTCGCTTGTGGTGCGCGCTTCCTCTCAGCGCTCTCCCGCGTAGTCTCCGCGCCGGTCTCCGCAACGAAGCGACTAGCTACAGCTAATGGCGGCCAACCCCGCAGACTACTGCGAGACCTTCCACAGCATGGTGGCATGCGGACGTAGTGTTACCTGAACGCTCTCTACGCGACCTCCATCTTTGTGCGCCCAAAGGTCACGCACGGCTGGCCTGGCGTAGCTGACATCAAGGTCCTTCCATGGCACGTTCACGTTTGCCTCTGAATCTCCAAGGTTGGTCATGCTGACGTACTTACCCTTGCCGTCAGGTATGTCTGCCGTCCAGGCTACGAGCGTGCCGCTCTCGTAGCTCTGGTGGCCATTGCTGCTGTGCTGATTTACCGCCAGGATCTCGTTGTTGGTTAGCATGCTGAACGTGAAGTCGTCGCTGGTGGGCAGGTCGCCGCCCATCATCAGCGGCGAACGGAAGATGGACCACTGCGACATCAGCGTGATCTGTTCGTCATGGGTCAGCAGGCTGTTGCGATCGACACCACGTTCCGCACGGATGCCGATGTGGCCCAGCGGCAGCATGTCCGCGTCTGGGAAACCGCCTGCCTGCACCTTGCCCTGCCAGTTCTTCATCAGGCGGAACTGCGCTTTTACATCCTGCCAGCGATCCCAGAAGTCGTTGGAGATGCGCCACAGCTGCGCGTTTGCCTTTAACACTTCGTACTGGTCGACGGGCGCAGGTCCGGGCGAAAGACTCAGCACGATCGGCCGGCCGCTCTTGCTCAGGGCTGTGTGCAGGGCCTCGATCTCCGGCCCGCGGAATGGCCTGCTCATGTCATCAGCTTTGACGTAGTCCACGCCCCAGCGTGCATATAGCCGTGCGATGGAGTCGTAGTAAGCCTGTGCTCCCGGCTTGCTCATGTCCACTCCGTACGTGTCCTCCATACCCTTCCAACGGCACACGTTTACCTTGTCGGCAACGTCGGCCGCGTGGAAGCTGGTGCCCTCAATGGGCAGATTCTGATCGACCGCCTCACGGGGGATGCCGCGCATGATGTGGATTCCGAACTTCAGTCCCTTGCTGTGCGCGTAATCGGCAAGCGCCTTGAACCCGGCCCCGTTCGCGGCGGATGGAAAACGCGTGGGCGAAGGCACGAACCGTCCGTTCGCGTCCATGTCGACCCGGCCCCGTGCGATGTAGCCATGTGCGTGCGCGTCCGGTTGATACCACTCAATGTCGACAACAATGTACTGCCATCCAGAGCTTTTCAGGCGACTCGCCATGGCGTCCACGTTCGCCTTCACCTCATCTTCACGAATGGCGGGACCGTAAGAATCCCAGCTGTTCCAGCCCATGGGAGGCGTGGGAGCGAGCGCTGCGCCAGGTATCTCGGCAACGGGAGGCGTGGCAAGCATTGTGCCTGCGAAGGCGCAGAGGGCGGCGAAAGCAAAGTTGCGAAGGCTGGCATTCTTCATGTGCGGCGTATTCCCTTGGCGCGCGATTCTATGCAAGACTGACTTCTTTGTTGAGTAGTTACCGTTTACTTTCCGTGTGTGAGAGTACTAGTATGCTTCCCATGCTTGTCAAGCGCTCCTCACAAAAATTTGTTCGCGCAACGTCTCGGATTAGTCTGCTGACGATCGGGTTCGTCCTCGGCAACACCGTTATGCCGCCGTCCTGCGCGCTTGCACAACAGCCTGGATTAGCTCCTGCGCCGGTTCCACCGCCCTCTGGCCGGGTGATCAATGGGCGGGCCACGCCCGCGGTGAGTCCGCTGACGCTGTGGTATCGCAGCCCCGCAAAGCTGTGGACGGATGCCCTCGCGATCGGCAACGGACGCCTTGGCGGCATGATCTTCGGCGCGCCGGATCACGACCGCATGCAGCTGAACGACATCACTGTCTGGTCGGGAGGACCGCTGCCGAATGCTGATCGCCCCGAGGCTTACAAGGCGCTGCCTGCAATCCGGGAAGCTCTGAAGAGCGGAGACTATGCCCTGGCCACAAAACTCACCGGCGCAACCATGACCACCACGGGTACGGGCGATAGCGACTACTTCCCATCCTACGAAACGCTCGGCAATTTGGATTTTGAACACGTCCTGCCTCCCGGCCCGGTGACCGATTATTTGCGCACGCTGGACATTGGCCGCGCCGTCGCAACGACCGACTTCACCTCGGGGGGAGTGCACTTTCACCGCGAGAGTTTCGCCAGCCATCCGGACCACGCCATCGTGACTCGCATTGCGAGCGACGGGAAAGGCAAGGTGAGTTTTACCGTGCGGCTAAGCCGACTCACCGCCGCCGTCACCAGACCGCAAGGCGACAGCACTCTGGTCATGAGCGGCAACACCACCTTTCCCGCGCAACCTGCGGTGCCGCCGCGGCCGCCCGTTACCGAGGGTCCCCGGAAAGGCTTTCCGGGTCGACCGGGCAAGCCAGCCGAGGGTCCGTGGCCAGGCAATCTCGACTATGAAGCCGAACTCCGCGTGACCACGCACGGCGGCACCGTGCGTGCGGAAGGCGACAGCATCACCGTTACGGACGCGGACGACGCCATGCTCGTTCTGGTGGTTGACACGTCCTACATTCTTGACTGGAAGAGAGCCTTCAAAGGTGCGGACCCGCATGCCGGGGCCAGTGCGGCGATGCAGTCCGTGCAGAACAAGAGCTTCGCGGAGATGGAAGCGGCTCATGTGGCCGACTACCGCCGCCTGTTCGATCGCGTGAGTTTTCGGTTGCCGGTGACCCCCGCGGCGTATGAAGAAACAAACACTCGCCTGGAGAAGTACACCGATGGCAAAGAGGACCCTGCACTGGCGATGCTGTACTACCAGATGGGCCGCTACCTGCTGATTGCCAGCAGCCGCGAGGACAATCCTCTGCCTTCCAACTCGCAGGGAATCTGGGGTGACGGTCTGGACCTGCCGTGGAAAGCCGACTACAAGTCGAACATCAACTACCAGATGAATTACTGGCCAAGTGAGACAGCCAACCTCAGCGAATTGCACATGCCTGCCATCCGCTTTGACGCCGCTCTGGTCACACCCGGTACAAAGACCGCTCAAACCTATTACAACGCGCCTGGCTGGGTGGTGGCCTACACGGCCAATGCGTGGGGCTGGACTTCGCCTGGCTCAGGCATGCCATGGGGAGCGTTCTTTGGCGGCGGCGGCTGGATGGTGCAGGACATATGGGAGCATTACGCGTTTTCGCGAGACCGTGACTTTCTGCGCACCTATTATCCCGTTCTTCGTGGCTCGGCCGAGTTCTATCTGAGCATCCTGCAGACGGACTCGAACGGCTATCTGATCACCTCGCCTTCGCTTTCGCCGGAGAACCGGTTCATCACGGACGATGGGCAGAGGGGATCCGTGACGGACGGCTCAGCGGTGGAGCGCGAGATTGTCTGGGACCTGTTTACCAACACGATCGCTGCAAGCCAGGTGCTTGGCACGGACGAAGACTTCCGGGCGAAACTACTTGCAGCCAAGGCAAAGATCCGCCCGCTTGAGATCGGCAAGGCAGGCCAACTGGAGGAGTGGGGTCACGACTGGGACGAGAACGCGCCGGAAAAGAATCATCGCCACATCTCGCACCTGTTCGCAGCCTACCCCGGCTGGCAGATTGCGCCCGATACCACGCCCGCCCTGGCCGGCGCGGTTCGAGAGACTCTGCTGGAGCGCGGCGACGAAGCGACTGGCTGGAGCAACGCATGGAAGATCAACCTGTACGCCCGTCTGCGTGACGGCGACCACGCCTTCAAAATCCTCAACGAGCAGTTGCGCCTGGCTGGGAGCGCGGGCACGGACTACCACGGCGAAGGCGGCGGCACGTATGGGAACCTGTTCGACGCGCATCCACCATTTCAGATCGACGGAAATTTCGGCTCTACCAGTGGCATCGACGAGATGCTGCTGCAGAGCAGCCAGCGCTATCGCGAACACCCGGGTGACGCCGAAGACAGTTATCTGATCGACTTGCTGCCTGCTCTTCCGTCTGCTTGGCCGAATGGCAGCATGCACGGTCTGCGCGCTCGTGGTGGCTTCACTGTAGACGTGGACTGGAAGGGCGGTAAGCTCAGCAATGCAACCCTGCGGAGTACAGGCGGCACCGTCGCGCGCCTGCGTTACGGCAGCACCACGGTACCCGTAGGGATGAGGCCGGGCGATCAGATGAGCTTCACCATAACCAGTGCCGGCAAGCTGCAGGCAGGCAAGGTGCACCCGCCACAAGTGTCGGACTGATGTGGGCCAACGCTATCCCTTGCCCATTGGCAGCTGTGAGCCAACTAACTTTGGGAAACAGCATCCTGATTTTCGGGGGCTCCCGAGGTCCAAGGCCTCAGCCATTCAGACTCTACGGCGTTGCGGATTTCGGCAACCAGTGTTGCGTCCATTGGAGCTTCAGCAGCTGCTAGGTTCGTCTGCACCTCAGACACTGTAGACATGCCCACCACCGTGCTGGACACATACGTGTGCTGCAGGCAAAACTGTAGCGCGACCGTAGCGACATCAGCACTGTGAGCGCGGCAGATATCCTTGACCCGCGCAGCAGCGTGACGAACTTTCGCCCCCGCCGGATGCCAGGCCGGCGGCCCCTTCGGGGTGAGCAGCCCCATTGCCATGGGAGAAGCGTTGATTAGACCAAGTCCCTGAGCCGCGGCTAACGGCGTCAGCAGCTCGTCCATGTCGCTGAACAGCAGATTGTAACGACAGTACGAAAGTACGGTGTCTACCGGAACCGCCTTTGCCACGGAGGCAAGCAGCTGAAGCGGGTAGCCGGTGAGACCGATGTACCGGGCTTTGCCTTCATTCTGCAACTCACGTAGAGCGGGTACGGTCTCGTGAATAATCTGCTCGGCAGAGCCGAACTCGATGTCGTGAGCCTGTAGAAGATCCACGTGGTCTGTGTGCAGGCGGCTGAGCGAACCTTCCAGTCCCTTGCGAATACCCTCGCGTGAAAAATCGAAGGTGTCCGTGCCGTAACGGCCCGCCTTGGTTGCGATCACGACATCGTTGCGCCTGCCTCGCAGCGCGGCGCCAAGGCGTTCTTCAGCCAGCGTGAGGCCGTAATAGGGAGAAACATCGAAGAAGTTAATACCGCCATCGATGGCCGAGTGAACAGCACGCATCCCCTCGTGCGGATCGGTGCGCGCGAAGACGTCTCCCAGAGGTGAAGCGCCAAAGCCGAGAATGGAAACTTCAAGAGAAGTGTTGCCCAGCGCCTTCCGCTGCATTTATAAACCTCTGCTGCGCGATCTGTATGTGGCCCAGAGCTGCGAGGCACTCCTGCCCATCTTGACTATCTCTTTTGTACGCTACAGTAAACGTCGTTCGGCTCTCCTAGCAAACGCGACCACTCAGCTTGATGAAGACTCGTATCCATTTTGAGCATAGATCGACACCACAGACCTCTTCCAAAGTGGCGGGAAAGCAGTCAAATCAGCTTCCAAGCAGCCCTTCAATTCTCGAAGGTGGACATGGCCTGCTGCTCGCGAGCATGACGTGTGATGTACATGGAATGCGCCGTCGGCGATGTGTCCCAACAATGGCTGCACGTACACGAGATCGCAACTGGACTTCATACGCTGGCGAATCAGTACGTCAATTGTTCGTGTAACCTACGCGTGAACTTGCACCATGATTTTCGTAAACAACGCGGGATTCTCTGACCAGCTTGCGAGAATCCCGGGCGCCTCATCGAGCCCTACTATGGCACTTACGGCGCGGTCCACCGGGAACTTGCCTGCTTGGAGCATCGAGAGAACCTCACGGAAATCGTCCGGCAGCGCATTGCGCGAGCCCAGAATGTCGAGTTCTTTCTGAACGAAGAGCTTGGTCTCGTAAGCGACCGGCTGCTTGGCGTAGCCGATGTAGACGACACGGCCCGTGAACGCGACCTCTTCTACTGCAGCACGAAATGTTTCGGGCAGACCGATCGCCTCGATGATTGCGTCAGGACCACGGCCGTCGGTGATTTCGGTTAGCTTGTCATGGAGCTTGTCAGACTTCGTATGGATCAGGTCAGTGGCGCCGGCAGCCCTGGCAATCTCAAGCTTCTCTTCATCAAGGTCGATAGCAATGGTTCGCGCACCGCGGAAGGCTGCACCTGCGATAGCACCCAATCCCACGCCGCCGCAACCGAAGACGGCCACAACATCCGAGGATGTGATCCGGCCCCTAGCCACCGCATGCACGCCTACCGTGAGTGGTTCCACGATGCAGGTTTCCTTGAGCGACAGGCGCGAGGGATATATCTTCACCTCGGGAATACGCAGTAGTTCCGTCAGCGCGCCGTCTCGCTGCACGCCTAACGTCTGATTAAATTGGCAGGCGTTGGTGCGTCCGCGAAGGCACGACGCGCACTTGCCGCAGTGTGTGTACGGGGCCACGGTGACGTTTGTGCCCGCCGAAAGCTGCGCAGAGCCTTCAATGACAGTTGCTGCGATCTCGTGGCCGAGGACACGCGGGTAGCTGATCAGCGGGTTATTGCCGCGAAAGCTGTTGAGGTCCGTGCCGCAGAGTCCGACCATCTCAATCCGCAGCAGAAGATCGTCCTTGCCCTTCTCCGGCTCAGGGATATTCGTCACGCGAACGTCGCCGGGTGCGATAAGGGATAGCGCTCTCATTGCGTGTTCTCCTTGCGGCGTGCGAGGGAACTTTCGCCACTGGTTCTAAACGTTACTAAGACAGATTTGCATTCAGCTGTACTGTGATGCGTTGGCTTGGCGAGAACGAAGCCGGCAGAATGCGGCACAGTTGATGCCTGAGCTTCCGCGGGCTTCGACGCAGCTACCGCAGTACGAAGGCGTAGATCGTATCGCCTGCTGCTGCGGTGATGTACTGCTGTCCATCGAGCAGGAAGGTGGTTGGGCCGTTCGACACCGGACTGCCGAGGCCGGCGTGCCACAGGATCGTTCCGGTTGCGGCGTTGAAGGCGACGAGGCTTGAGACGGTGTCGCCGGTGAACAGCACGCCGCCGGCGGTCGTCAGGCTGCCGGAGCGCGCGCTGCCGGATGGCCACAGGTGTTCCCATCGCAGCTTGCCGGTCTTGTAGTCGAGCGCGCGGAGGGCAAAGCGGGCGTAACCGCCGCGGTCGTTGCCTGCCCAGCCCTCGGGCTTGTCGCTGTTGTCGAAGATGTAGTACACGCTGTAGGCGTCGGAAGCCGAGACGTAGAACAGGCCGGTCTGCGGATCATACGATGGAGGAAACCAGTTTGCCGCACCACCCTGGTTGGGCGAAACCAGCACGCCGTTCGGCTTTGCCATCTTCTCAGGGTTAGGAATCGGCTGGCCTTTGTCGTTCAGGCCGAGCGTCCAGTTCTGGTGCGCGAAGGGTGTGCTGACGAGTGCCTTTCCATTCGTGCGATCGACGAGAAAATACCATCCGTTGCGGCTTGCCTGCGCCAGCAGCTTGCTCTTCTGGCCGTTGACGACGCCGTCGATGAGGATGGGCGTCTGCACCGCGTCCCAGTCATGGGTGTCGTGCGGATTGGGCTGGAAGTACCACACCAGCTTGCCGGTATCGGGGTTCAGCGCGCAGATGGTTCCGGTGTACAGGTTGTCGCCGGGGCGCGCAGCTCCGTTGATGACAGGCTGCGCGTTCCCTGTGCCGAAGTAGTACAGGTTCAGCTCTGGATCATAAGTGCCTGGCACCCACGTCATCCCGCCGCTGTGCAGCATGGCTTCGTCGTTGGGCCAGCTCTTTGCCTCGGGATCCCCGGGGTTGGGGTGCGTGTACCAGCGCCACTGCAGCGCGCCGGTGTCGGGGTCGTGCGCCTCGACATAGCCGGGTACGTCGAAGTCGTCGCCTGAGATGCCCGTCAACACGTGGTTCTTGATGATCGTGGGCGGCACGCTGCCGAAGTTGAAGTTGGCGCGATTGACGCCCGGCTCGCCGATCTCGCTGTGCCACTTCTCCTTGCCGTCGGCGATGTCCAGGGCGACCAGGTAGCAGTCGTTGGTTTCGAAGTACAGGGTGTTGCCGCGAATGGCCGCGCCGCGATTGCCGATGGCTTCGCCGCCCTTGCTCTGCCAGTCGAACTGCCACAGCTTCACGCCCGTACGTGCGTCCACCGCCCACACATGGCTGGGCACGGTGAAGTACAGCACGCCATCCACCTCAAGCGGCGTAGCGGAGATGCGTCGGCCGCCACCCGTCGTTTCTGCCACGCGGAAGGTCCAGGCAAGCTCAAGCTGCTTGACGGTGGTGGTGTTGATCTTCGACAGCGGACTGTATCGGCGGCCGGTCAGGTCGCCGTTGTAGGTGGGCCAGGCGCCGTTCGCCAGGCTCGGCACGCTGGTGTCGAGTGCTGGAGCCGTCGCCGCCGCAGGCATGCGAACGTCCGCCGGATCGTGCTTGGTGGTGTCGTGCGGATTGTTGATGTTCACCGGCGTCTGCGCCGAAAGCGACACGCACGACGCGAATAAAAGAGCTGTCTTCAAAAACATAAAGGCGGAGCCGGTCATTTCAGTGTGTCCAGATATGCGGTCAGGTTGTGGATGTCGGCGTCGGTGTACTTGTCCAGCAGAGCCTCGTGCGCGGCGAACGGATCGACCGTTGTGACGGTGGTTCCGGGCGTGCGGCTGAACGTGCGCGTGACGCCGTCCGTGCCGCGCAGCGTGACGTTGAAGTCGTCCATGCGAACCATGGCACCGGTGTACGTCTTGCCTCCGCGCAGCTTCACCGTCACCTCCATCTTGCTGGCAACGCGAAATCCGCCGCCGGGGAAGAGGAACTTCTGCTGCAGCGCGGCCGTGGTGTAGCGCTTGGCCACGCCGGCCAGATTGCCGGTCGCCGAATGGCACTGGGTGCAACCGCCCGCCCCGTTGAAGTAGGCTTCACCCGCCCTGGCATCGCCGCTCAGCAGGCCCGTGGGCTGATCGTTATAGCCGCTGCGAAGGATCTTGTTGATGCTCTGCGTGAAGAACTGCGACAGGTCGCCGAGCTGCTTGTCGTCGAACTTGAAGTTGTGTTGCGGCAGGGTCCGCAGCAACGGTCCCAGATCCTTGCCGTGCAGCGCCTCGCGGCGATCGCGCAGGACCGCCTCTGACCGCAGCATGTCAGGCCCCGCCGGCGTGCCGCGTGCATCGTCACCGTGGCATCCCGCGCAGCTGCTGCCGTACAGCTTCGCTCCGCGATCCGCCGATGCAGGATCCACAACCGCCCGTGGAAATTGCCCATGCAGCGGCGCAACGGCGCACACCCACACGGCCAGTCCTATACCTGTCCGCAAATGCCTGTTCAAAGTCACAACTCCTGCAGTACTGGGCGTTCAAACATGCCTACTTTATACGATTACTTACCACTTGGTCGCCCCTGTTTCCACTTTGAGTGATGTGCAGCCAACAAGCGCATGTCCCGAAGTTCGCCACGCCATGCGTCCCCGTTCACCAGATCCCAGAGATGCCTCGGCGGGAGGGCAACGATGGCCATCGGCAGGTGACTCGCTCTGCTCTATACTGGCTTGCGCCGGAGAGTAAACGATTTCTCCGCGCCCCTGGAGATGCCCTTGAACCGTCGCGACTTTCACAAGCTGTCACTTGGTGCCGCCGTTGCGCCCCTGCTGCCGAACGTACACGCCCTCGGCATGACTCCGCCTGCGCTGGCCCCGGCGGCGAAGTTTTCCGTGATGCTGTGGACGCTGCCCCGGACGACTACCTTCGAGGAGAAGCTTCAGATGGTCGCCGACGCAGGCTTCAGCAGCGGCGAGGTGGGCAACGAGTACGAGAAGTGGACCGATGAAGAGTGGACAAAGAATCTCGCAAAGATCCACTCGCTGGGCGTGACCATCGATAGCGCCGTTCCCGGACGCAACCCGCTGGCGAACATTGAAAAGCGCACTGCGCTGCATGACGATCTGCTGAAGGCGATCCCAGGCGCAAAGCGGCTGGGCTGCAAGCAGTTCATCTACACCGCCTATACCCGCGTGCCGGAACAGACACCGGAGCAGCAGCGCGCGGCCATCGTGGACACGCTGAAGTATGCGGCAGACCTGCTCCAGAAAGAGCAGATCGAGATTGTGCTCGAGCCCATCGACCTGCTGGAGTACAAGAACGAGGCGGTGCCGAGCGTCGCCGAAGCTTTCGAGATAACCCGTGCCGTCGGCAGCCCCCTAGTGAAGGTGTTGTACGACTTCTACCATGAGCAGAAACAGGCCGGTAACCTGATCGACAAACTGCAAAAGAACATCGACCAGGTAGGCCTGGTACATATCGCGGACGTGCCCGGACGCCATCATCCCGGCACCGGCGAAGTTAATTACAACAATATCTATAAGAAACTTGCTGAATTGAAGTACGACCGCTACATCTGCATGGAATTCATGCCCATCAAGGACCCCGTCGCCGAGTTAAAGGCAGCCCGGCTGGAAGCGATTGCGGCCATGGCCGGTGTCACCGTCTGAGGGCCGGAACACGGCTGACATGTCTTCATGTACATCTCGCGCTGCATGCGACAGCAGAGTTACTCCTGTTGAGTGACTCTGCTTTTACTGGCTATGGCGACGTAATGTACCAGCGCTGACCGTCGCCGTTCGCATCGGGCGATAGCCCGAGCGCTCCCTCTACCGTTCGCGTCAGGTTTGTACCCGCCGCGTGGTTGCGCATGCGGTAACTGCCGTCTGTGGACTGATCGAGCGACCATAGTTGTCCGGCAGCGCCGCTGAATGGAACCGCTGAGGTCAGGGTTCCACTGTCAAGCACTCCGAGGGCTGTCTTGGTGCCGAAGTTGACAAGCGTATAGAAACCATCGCCAGTGCGTTGTATCGACCATTGCTGCGCTTCGATCGCGCGATACCGGCCGAGACGCAGTGATGCGGCAGGTGTATTGTCACCCGCGTGAGGCTCCTGCATCAGAAGAGTGTCTTCCGTCACCTTCGACAGCATTTGGTAGGTTCCGGCGGCCAGGGTATCGCCCGCCACGGGCCAGTCATCCAACCACAGCAAGGGCCGTATGCCGAGCGCGGGACGGCCGGTATTGGTCAGGTCCGCTTCATAGTGCAGGCTGAAGGTCTCAAGATCGTTTGTAGATACCGTGCGGCTGGGTACTGTCTCTTCGATCACGCGGCCAAAGTGTCCAGGGCCAATGCGGTGATCGTGCGCCGCAAGAAAGAGAGAACCTCCGCCTCGAGTAAGCGCGACTCCATGTTATCAAGATAGGGGCCGGTGATGGTACGGGAACGGCCGACGCGGATGTTATATTCGCTGTCTTTGCCTTTGCAGCAGCTGCCATGATTTACGAAAAGGTAAAAATATCCGTCGTGGCTGATGATATCCGCTGCTTCAGACTCGGCGGCAATCGTGATCCCCTGCGTGCCGCCATGACTTGCCGGCGCGAGACCGGTTTTGGGATCAAGCTGGAGCAGGTTGATACTGCCTTGGTACGAGCCGAAACAAATCCATAGTGTTCCGCCGGGCGCGAGAATAACACCGGGATCGATATCATTCATGTCCTCGACGCCATCGGAACGGACGACCAAACCCCGGTCAACCCACTTATAGGATGGATTCGCAGGATCAAGGGTGGTGTTTGTCGCTAGCGCGACCGCCGATTGGAACGAGCCCCAACTGGAACGGCATAGTAGAGATAGAAGGTATCGCCTAACTTGATGATATCGGGCGCCCATACGTCGGTACCATTATTCTTCGGGACTACGGCATGGACCTGTTCCGGTATCTGAATGAAGACACTGCCGAGCCTGGTCCAGTTCACCTTGTCAGGCGACGAGAGTATCGGGATACCGCGGCCGGTGGTGTACACGTAGTAGTTCCCATGGTCCTGAATGACCGTGGAGGGATCGTGCACGAAGGGCATGCCCCCGGGAGGAGGATCGCGCCGGCGTTCCACCGGCGGAGTGGCCGGCGACTGCGCACCGGAACCCGGCGGCAGGGCAGCCGGAGCGGCACTCTGAGCGACCCCCACTCCACAGGTCAGGAACAAGGCGAAATGTAACAACAACCGCATTCGGTGCCTCACCTTATGCGGTCATTAGCTTCAGAGTGATGCCGATGTCCGACGCTCCAGGCCTGCTTTCGGGCAGGGTTACACGCAGGCCGGCGGGCTCCTGCGCGAACTTCAGCCCGGCCGGTCCACCCAGCAGCGAGACTGCCTGCACCTTCGCGGGCGACTGCGGGCTCGCTGTTCCGAGCGCGGGCAGCACGACCTCCGCGCCCGGCCAACCCTGCACAAACGCGTACATCGCCTTGCCCTTTGTGGTGTAGCGAATGTCGGCCGCGCCCAGGTCCGGCTTCTTACCTTCGTTCGGATCGAACTCACGGCCATTCGACTGTATGACGACCTTGGTCGAAGGCCCTTCACCGTAGATCTTCCACGGCTTGGTCGCGTAGATGCCCTCGCTGTTGACGGCCATCCATTGCGTGATGCCGTCGAGTGTCTTGAGCTCTTCGGGGTCGAGCCGGCCCGTGTTCGGCAACGGAAAGTTGAGCAGAAGGTTGCCGTTCTTGCTGACGATATCCACCAGCAGATCGATCACCTTCTTGCCGGTCTTGTACTTCGCGCCTCGCCTGTAGTGCCACTCGCCAATACACGTATCGGTCTGCCACGGCACGGGCGAGATGCCATCCTCCACGCTGCGCTCGCGGTCCAGCGCGCCCACGCCGCCGCGGGCCAGGTCGCGCACGGTCTTGGTGAAGTAGACGGCCTGCGTCTTGCCGCCGTGCTTGCGTGCGCTGACGTTGTATACCTCGGCCACGGTGGACAAGCCATACTCGTTGAACGGAATGCCGCCGTCCGTGTACAGCATGTCCGGTTCGTGCTGATCCACCAGGTCCTTCACGCGCAGGTAGTAGGCCATCTTCCAGGCATCCGGCGCGGTGCGTCCCATCGCCTTCGCCGTCTTGAAGAAGTCCGCGGGCATGGGTGTCAGGTCGTGGTACAAGTCGGCGTACGCCGGGTTGGTGCCGTCGTAGGGGACGCCCGCATACGGCCCGTCTGTGTCGCTGCCATGCGACACCGCCAGCCAGTCATACGAGTTTGAAAGATGTTCGCTGACACCGAAGCGCAGCCCACGTTTGCGCGCCGCCATTGCATACTCGCCGACGATATCGCGCTTCGGCCCGGTGGCGACCGCATTCCAGCGCGTCTGATGCTTCGAGTTCCACATGTCGAAGTTATCGTGGTGCACGCCCATGGAGAAGAAGTACTTCGCCCCGGCCTTTGCATACAGGTCCATCAGGTGCTCAGGATCCCACTCCGCGCCTTTGAACTGCGGCACAAGGTCTTTGTAGCCCACCTTGGATTGCGGTCCGTAGGTGGCGAGGTGGTACTTGTACTGCCGTTCGCCGGGGATGTACATGTTGCGCGCATACCAGTCGCCCTGCTCGACACCGGATTGCGGGCCCCAGTGTGACCAGATGCCGAACTTCGCGTCACCGTACCATGCAGGAATCTCATAATTCGCTAGAGAGTTCACACTTCCCGTGAAGGGGCCAGCCGTCAACGGCAGTGAAACCGGCGTGGCTGACGGTGCGGTTTGTGCAAGCAAGCTGTAGGGCTTGACACTTGCAGCGGCGAAAAGCGCGATGGCACGTCGTCTATCGAAATTCACTTTAACGCTAACTCCGGTTTATAAAGTGACCTAATGTATCGCTTCCAGGGAAGAGTTCGCAAGTGCTGCAAAGCAGCTTTGTGAGCGACGGGAGGCTGGTCGGCTCAAAAGTGCGGCAATGGGTCGAGAAGTCCTTCTGCAGGCGGCCGTTCACATTGCTCGTATTTGTGCCCAAGCTTCAGTGCGCGTCAGAGTTGTAGAACTTCTCCAGTGTGCTCTAAGTAGCACCCCAGCATGGGCGTTCATGAGCCTCCCTCCGAAGAGCCCAGATGGGCCTCAAATCAGTGGTTCCGCCTCGGGGTACTAGGCGAGCAGGTCGCAGGACTCATCTGGTGCCAGTAGGACTTTCCCTTGGTCTCTTGGAATTTTTCCGCCACCATCTTTGCAATGGAAGATCTGGGCCCGTTCGCTCTTCCACGATGAGGTTCGTTCCGGGCGTTAAAGAGAAATTGATCTTTTCAATT
Source organism: Terriglobus sp. (assembly GCA_965199365.1). GTDB lineage: Bacteria > Acidobacteriota > Terriglobia > Terriglobales > Acidobacteriaceae > Terriglobus. Next base: position 85,750 of record CBDARC010000002.1, read on the forward strand.
TCCTTACGCTCCTTCCTGCCCGAAATAGATTTCGGTCGCACATCAGAGTTCGCGACTCCGACAAATGATGCATGTGACTTGTGCAGTCCCAGTCGCATTGCTTCCCCACAGGATTCTTTGTGGCCAACGGTCGCTGGCTGGAAACGGCAACCGCGTGCACTCCAGATTTGTGCAGATTGCAGAGCCCAGATTGCGAGTGCAGGTGCTGGAAGGAGGACAAGGGGAACCTGTATTGCTGCTTCACGGAGGCAACGGTGTAGCCGCGCAGTGGGAATCTCTTTTGAGCCGGCTTAGTTCCGGGTTCCACATCTATGCGCCGGACCGGCCGGGGTGTGGGCTGACGGATATGTTCAATTACCGTGATGTTCCACTACGAGAGCACGCGGTCAACTTTGTTCTGAGCACGATGGATGCACTTGGACTCAAAACTGCAAGTCTTATAGGCAATTCGATGGGCGGCTATTTCGCTCTCGTGTTCGCCCTGGCGTACCCGGAGCGGGTGAAGCGTCTGGTTACCGTAGGCGAACCAGCGGGTAGCTCCGCCACGATCCCCCTAGGCAATCGTCTGCTCGCGATGCGTGGCCTGAACGGCCTGATGTATGCCACCGTGATGAAGCCCAGCGCTTCCGCCACCTATGAAGGCTTCAACAGGATTCTGGTCGCACACCCGGACCGCCTCTCTCCTGCCTATCTTGATTGCTGCACGGCCGCCTCGGAGATCGCGGGTGCCACAGAAAGCTGGCTCACTCTGCTTGAGGACTGTCACATCACGAGCGGCCGATCCACGTTGACGTACAGCCTGCGGCCGGAGCTACCGAAGCTTTCCATGCCGACGCTGCTGATCTGGGGTGACAAGGACAGCTTCGGACCTCCATCGCTTGCGAAGGAAATGGCGCAATCCATACCCCACGGTCATGCGGAGGTTGTGCCGGATGCCGGACATCTGGCATGGCTTGATCAGCCGGATATAGTTGCAGATTTGATCGCAAGTTTCTTGCGAAGCGCTCTGACCTGAGCGTAGCGCCTGAAGCTTGATCGCCTCACGCATAATCTTCGGCGCACCTTCGCGAAGCTCTGCCATGTCAATGGAGGTGAACTGGAGCAAATACATTTCCTCCTCGGGCACGCCTCCGTCCTGACGACCGAGCGTTACCTCGGTTGCAAGCAGACTTGGAAGAGCCAGCGAACAACGCTTCGGCTGCCGGTTCACCGCGGATCTCGTTTCGCGGTAAGGCTTGTTGTCGCCAGTTGAGATGGGCATTGTTAAACACAAGCTGACTTCTCCGGACGAAGCCGCTTGTCGGTGAACAGCATGGACAAACACCCAGCCATTTTCTGAATCTGACACGATGGTCGAGTGCGACGTTATTGCCTTCATCTGATCTCCTTGTGAAAGGATTCGGTCCATGCCGGTAAGTCAGTTTGCCAGGCCTGCCGCTTGTCTGGAGCCGTTTGTCCGCTTTTACGTCCAGCGTGATGTCCGAATCCTCGGGGCGACGGTCATTCATCCTGTCCCCGCTCGCCCGGCCCCAATGGTCGTTTTCGACTTCAATGATCCAACGGATGTCTTGTACTACGCAAAGCGTTCCGTAAGCAGGTCACCTTTAGCCGTTGTAGTAGGACCACAAACCTATCGCCGCCTGGAGATGCAACTGCGAGGGGCGCTCGATACCTTCGTTATCGGCTTCCAGCCAAACGGAATCTTCCGCCTCTTTGGCGTTCCCACCAGCGAGCTGACGGACTTCGACTTTGAGGCACACTCTGTTCTGGGGAGTTTGATCACGGAGCTTGGCGAACGCCTTGGAAACTGCGCGTCTTTCGAGGAGCGTGTGCGAATCGTCGAAGACACACTGATTCCGCGTGCTCTCCAATCCGGCCGCCCAGACGGTATTTCCGCCGCTGTGCAGGGGATTATTCTTGCGGGCGGGCGTGCTCGCATTCCCGACCTCGCGGCCAACGTTGGGATCGGGGTCCGGCAGTTCGAGCGGAAATTCCTGCAGCAGGTAGGCATGCGTCCCAAACTCTTTGCACGAATCACCAGGTTCGAAGCTGCTCTTGAGTACAAAGCTCGTTCCAGCGAAAGATCATGGGCAGAGGTCGCTCATCGGTTCGCTTACTACGACCAGATGCATATGGTGCACGACTTTGCTGAATTCACCGGCGCTACCCCCTCGGAGACACTGAATCAGCTGGAGACGGTCTATGTCGAGCAGATCAAGTCAATGCGATCGGATAAAGTCGTCCCTCCGGCAGATAGCCATCTACGACTTGTCTTCTGAGGTCACTTACTCGAATCGAATTGGACAGACCAAGCCACTGTCACAGGTCGAGCCATCCTTCTATCAGTCGAATGTCGCAATTTTACTATCTCTAAGTTTGTGCCCCGGTTAGCCTCAGGTCCAGAACATCTTAGATCGAGGCGCACATGAAACCGATAAACAGAAGGAAACTATTGACCGCAGGCGCAGCCGCTATGGCGGCTGTGGCACTACCGCCAGCAGAAGCACAAAGCGAGCCAACCCGGGTTGCTGGACCGTTCACCGTTCGCGACGACGAAGGCCGTCCTGGTGGCCTCTGGTTTGTTCACGGAGAAAAGACCTTCTTTACGAAGGTGTCAGGAGCCGATGTCAATAAGAGGTATGCGATCATCGAGGCCAATACTCCACCAGGTCTGGAACCCGAACTGCACATTCACCCCATGCAGAATGAGTTGTTCTTTGTGTTGAAGGGCAGCATTGGAGTCCAATGCGGCTCAGTTCGGACAATCCTTAAAGCCGGCGATGCTTACATGGCTCCCGCCAATGTTCCGCATGCCTTTGTAGCTCTAGGAACGGAACCCGCTCACACATTATTTCTTTTCGACCCAGCCGGGGGAATGGAAGCGTTCTTCGCTGAATATGCACCCATCGTCAGCGTAGAGGGCGAGCCCGATCGAAAGAAGCTAATAGAAGTGAATGCAAAACATGGAATCAAAGTTGTGGGGCCGCCACTTAAGACTTCAGATTTTGCGTCCTGATGGATATCAGGTCACTGGAGAGCGAACCACGTCGCGCATCATCGAACTTGCGCTTATGCGTACAGATTCCGAAACCCCACTTCTCGTCAGTGATCTGCTCGGTGCTCTCAGTTATTACGAAATCGCCAATGCGCTCATCGAAGCGCAGATGAGAGCATTGGCCTGATATCAACAGTCGAGCTCGTCGAGGGGAGCAACGAAAGGCGACCCGATTCAATTACAAGGTACCCTCATCAATCAGCGGAAGTGCGACTTGTCCACCTACAACCTGTCAGCGCGTTCTAGCTTCGCCATGCCCGGTTAGCGCGCCACCGTCAGCATCGCTGCCGTCCCGTCGTTCACGGTGATGGTGTAAACCCCATTCACGGGCGTGACCTGGGTAGACACCGTGGGTCCTGTAAGTTGTCCATCGCTGGTCCCGTCAAACGTCTGGCCGCCGATCGTGATTCCGCTGGTTGCGCTAAGGCTGGGCGCGGTCAAGGTCGTCAGCGTTCCAGGCTTCCCGTAGCTTCCCAGATCCAGCACCACCGTTTTCGACTGAGCCGGCCCGTCCAAATCTTTTTCGAGCACCGCCACCCGCAAGGTTCCCGCGGCGTCGACGGTCGCCCAGACCTTCACGTTGCCTGTGGTCTGCGTGATCGCCACAGGAAGCGGGCTTGCGCCGTTCTGAATCGCCTGCGCCAAAAACAACACACCGTAGAACGGTGCATGCACGGTCAGACTGCCATTGTTGCTGTAGGCGATGTCGTAGGGCAGAGGGCCTCCCGTGATTGTGCCGTTCGAGTGAAGATTGAACCCGGCCGCTCCTCCGGCCTTGGCCTCAAACGCCATATCCACCACCCATAAAGCGGCCGCCATGGTGTCGCTCACGCCGGCAAAGCCCCCGCAGGCAACCGTATTCACCTCACCCACACGAACCGGCACCGGACTGAGGGTCTTGACTAGCGCGCCATAGCGTGAAAAGTATCGGGCTGTAGACAGATCCTCCATCAGCTGCGGGATGGTCGGCGTGGTGTCGCAGGCCTCGAGCGCATACAGATGCGCCGTGAAGGTGGAGATCTGTCCCGACAGTTGCGTCATCAACGCGGGAATGCCAGGGTCCCAGGTGCGTCCCGATTCCGCGGACACCACGAGTTGCGGCTGCGTGAGGTACGGCGCCATGGTCGCCTGGTAGCCGGACGTCTCGGTGAGAAAGTCCGTATATGTCCAGTTCGTTGGCCGATAGCCGTTCCTTACGTACAGGTCCGGCTCATTATCCAACTCCACCCCTTGTATCTGGGAGCTGCCCACAGCCGCGATTGCCTGGGCGAGCTCCGAAGCAGCCTGGCCGGGGTTGTACGTCGCGGAGGTCCCCAGGATGTAGCTCGGCTTGGTGGTCACACCGTTTGCCGTAAAGGTCGCCGCGTTCGTCAGCGGACCCAGCACGGCCGCCGTTCCAGTGGGCAATCCAGTCCGTATGCTGGGCGAGCCTACATACTGCTGCAGGTTTGCCAGCAGGTTGATGAAACTGGGGTAGGTGGTCGCGCCCGTGCCCGCAAGCTCCTCGAGCGTCACCTGCGGCAAGGAGAACCCAATGAAGTACGGCGGGAACACCGGTCCGGGCGCCACGGGATTGACGGTCGCCGCCACCACGTTGGTCGGCGCCGTGGTCAGGACGACGGCATTCTGCTGAGTCTGGGTCCCTGCCGTCGCGGTGACGGTGAACGGGGCCGTGCCATTGCCCAGCGACGATGCTCCCGTCAACTTCACCTCTCCTGAGCCGATTCCAACCGGCGACAGGCTCACCGTGAAGCTGGACGGGGTGGCGGTGATGCCCGCCGGTAGTCCGCTCACCTGGATGTTCACCGGCCCCTGGTAGCCGCCGACCCCATAGGTGATGGCATCGAAGATCGCCGAGCCGCCGGGCGGCACACTTAGGCTGACCGGCGTGGACAGCGCAATACTCTGGAGCTGCAACCCCACGTCCACCATTACCGGCAGGTTGTGCGTCGCGCTGTTCGATGAGGTGAGCACGGTCAGCACACTGTTCCCCGCAGTCAACCCGGCCGATGCCGCAGTGACCGTCACCGGAACCGCAGTGCCCAGCGGCAGCGCAAAGCTGGCGGGCGACGCCGAGACGCCTGGAGGCAAGCCACTCAAGGAGCCCATCACGGCTCCGGTGAAGCCGTTCACCGCGGTCGCCGTTACGGTCATCATCTGCGTGGAGCCCGGCACGATGCTCAGCGCTGGCGTGGAAGTAGTGATGGAATAATCAGCCGCCGTTCCCGTCGTTAGGGTCACCTGGGCCGTGTGGGTCAGGCTGCCGGAGGTGGCCGTGACCGTAAAAGGCATAATGGCCGAGGCCACCGCGGTGGTCGCGCGCAGTTGGACCAGCAACGGAACGCCCGGGGTCAAGATATAGCTGGTACTTGTCTGCGTTACCCCGGCGGGCAGCCCGCTGACCGTCACCGTGACCGGACCACTGAAGCCATTCAGCGCTCCCGCCGTGACGTTCAAGGTGGTGCTCGTTCCTCCCGCTAAGGAGAGGCTTTGAGGACTCGCATTCAGGCTGAAGTCCGCTGCCGGTGTAATGGACGCCGTCGTTGTTGCGGCCGGCGAGGCAACACCGGATGTGTCCGTGACCACCAGGAATATCGTGTACGTGCCGGCCGTTGCATAGGCGTGTGTCGGGCTAGCGCCTGTCCCGGTGGTGCCATCACCAAAGCTCCACGAGAAGCTCAGAGCCTGCCCCTGCGGATCGCTCGAGGCACTCCCATTAAAGCTGACCGCCGTACCCGCCAGCCCCGTGTACGGACCGGCAACGTTCGCCGTGGGCGCCTTAAGAGTTGGAGCGGCTGGGCTACCTGTGCCTCCTCCTGAGCAGCCGAATAAGAACACGAGCGACACGGCCAGACAGACAAGTGTGGCCGGAAAGCCACCACTGAGGTGAAACTTGGTTCGACGCACGTGGTTCCCCTTGAAGGTCCGAAGATTTCTTATCCCTTCTAAGACCCGGCTCGTGGGCTATAGTTGCTTCATTCCCGTTGAGGGTCCGCTCGGCTTTGCCGGTCCACCCGCCAGTACCCGAGCAAAACCCGGCGAACAGGGCGTCTTAGGGGTTGAAACACTTTCAGCTTCCGCCGGCTCTTGACCGCATGCTGGGGAGCGGCTTGCTTGGCACGAATGCTCGCGAAGATGCGGAATATGGGCCTGGTCTAACGTTCACGGGTTAGCATAGTGGGTGCTGGAAAGGATCATTCTATTAGCTGGTGTGAGAAATGGTGCTGGCGCTGGGTGAGCGGCTCGTGGTTATGGTGGATCAAGGTCTCGCCGAGCCCGCCGCCTATGGCACTTCCAAAAAGCTTGACTCACCCAGAGCAATGAGAAGCCCGATGTCTCTTGCTACGTGTGTAGGCTCGAGTGATCCTCGATTGGTGGATAATCGCCAACTCACTCATCCATCTGCTTTAGTTCTGGACGAGTAAGTTCGCCTGTTGGCGCCACTAAAGAAGCCTAGCTGGGTACTTTCAAAGACGGCCCACAACGACGAGCCAAACGCAAAGCCGACGAGTTTGACAGGCTCGCAGTTCAGTTGGTACTGAACCCTCCGGCAAGCAATGAAGGTCGTCCTGCACTGAGCGTCATGCCGTGGCAGCGCGGAGCAATCGCTGGTTGAATAGCAAACCAGCGCTAGGCGCGCTACACTGCCATGCACAATGTGGAAAGCTGACGATATCGCCAAGTGGGTGGGAATTGTCTCAGGTGTGATCACCCTGCTTCTGGCTGTTCCGGCGGTACTCGGTCTCGGATGGTGGACCAGAGGGACGCTCGTTTAGCCGTGCTTGGCGTTGCGGTCGCCTTGTTGATGTATCTGCGGTCCGCGCCCTACGACATTGAGTTTGTCGATCATCGGGTCGAACTGGACTTCGAAGATCGAGCCGCTTCAAGGGTGATACAAACACGTAGAACACGACTGAGGGCGTTGCGCAATGGGGTCGAGACCATCACTGACCATATGAGCGTAGATGGCGGCCTAAGCGTCCCCACAGTTAACCCTGGCACAGTCAAGCAAATCACCCGAGAGGGAGGCGACCTGTATGTTTGCTCGACCCTAGGTCATGTGCTTCAAAAGGGCGGAGAGATCGAACGGGAAATGACCACCACACTGGAGAATTCTTTTGCCGGGATCGATGTTGAGTACTGGAATGTGAGGATTCATCACCCGACACAGCGCTTCACACTTACGGTAAAGTTCTGTGCTGATAGGCCTCCTAAAAACTACCGAGGAATCCAGCGAGTCTCAACGTATGAGAAGCTGACCGCTGTTCAGCCTCAACTGAACTATTTCGGGGGGCGTCCGGTCGTCACGTGGACAATTCAGCATCCGACCCTTCGAGATCTCTACAGACTTGATTGGAACTGGTAATGGGTTCATGCGCCACGGAAGCCATCGAATTAGCTGAGGTGATGTTTGATTCCGCCGGTCCCGGCATAGCGATCGCATCCTTCAGCCAAGGTGTCTTGCTAGATCCTTACTGTCGCGGGGTAGCCAACCTAGAGACTGGACAATTGATAAACAGCGACACAGCCCTTCATGTGGCGTCGGTCTCGAAGCAGTTCACCGCATATGCCATCGCGCAACTTATCTGCAGCCAACAGGTGAACCTTTCGGATCGTGTCGTTCGATACCTGCCTTTCCTTCCGAAAACGTTTGCTGAAGTAACGATTGAACAACTGTTAGACCATACCAGCGGGTTGAGTGATCAATGGGCTTTACTGCGCCTCGCCGGCTGGACCGACGAGAATACGATTACCACTCCTGATATCAACAAAGTGGTTAGCAGGGCGAATGAGCTTAAGCACGCACCTGGTAAGCGTTTTTCTTACACGAACACCGGCTATACGTTCCTGGCAGAGGTCATTGAGAAGATCACCGGGCAGACGCTTGATGCGTATCTTCAATCAGTTCTTTTTGAACCACTGGGCATGTCTCATGCCCGCTTCTACTCCGGCCGGAGTGCAGTGCTATCGCATGAAGCAGAATGCTACTCTCGGGCGCTGAACGCAACATATTCCAAAACGACGCCACACTTTGAAACGGTGGGCGCGACATCTCTCCGTCTGAGCCTAAGAGATGTCGCACTCTGGGCCGACTATCTGATGTCTTCGAATAGACCGAGCGTTAAGCTCATGCAGCGCATGGGAAGACTGCTCGACGGTACCTTTCCGAGCTATGGATTTGGGTTGTACCACGGAGTTTTGGGAGGACAAAGGGTGCTTTCCCATAGCGGGTGGGATCGTGACTTCTCCGCGCACGTAATCTACATGCCTGCGAGCAAGACAGGAGCTGCGGTTTTCTCCAATGGAACTCAGATGAATCTCGAGTTGATGGCCGCTGCCTTCCTTGAACAAGACAGGATGCAGGACGGCTTCAGCAGGGGCGTGTTGGAACGTCTATCGACGCTGAAAAGGAGCCTATCGATCAGCGCGGGTAATGCACCTCGTGTAAGAGTCTCCTCAGCGTACGGTTCCCTAGACTCAGGAGATGTTCGTCTTTTCCAGGGCGATTCGCATGGCGGCTGGCTACGAGGTGGAGCACTGCAACGCCTGCAACTCCTGCCAGCAGGGGATTACATGCCTGGCGCCTCTCTGTCTCACCTTGAGGTGAGACCCGATCGATTGCTGATCGCCTCCTCCGCGCAAGGCGAAAGTAGAGATCTGAGAATTCTTCCCATCGGGCAAGCTCGAGAGACTATTCGGGGCGTGCGCGCCTACCGCTCGGAGTCTCTCCGTGTGACTCATTCGGTCAGCGAACAGGATGGCAGCATGGTGTGGAGCGGCCCGTGTGGAGAGAGCTTTCTGTTGACAAAGATCGATGCAGAAACATTCTTCGCTAATGGTTTCACGTTGCATGTGTCGGAGGAAGCTCTAATAATTCACAACGCCCGCACGGCTCCACTGCGGTGCGACCGTATTCGTGATGGTGCCTGTGATGAGTCCTGACTAGCGCGCTCATCTGTGAGTCAGATATTGGAGGAGTGACAGATCGCCGACGTACTCACCGAGGACCTCGGACGCGCGTATCAGTCTCGGCAGCAAGACCAACTTGGCCAGCGACTTACTCGTCGGTGGCCCCGTCCGAAGGATCGTCAGCGGCCTCGATTCTCGAGAGCCGCTTCATGCTGATGGCATGGATTTCAGCGAGACGGTGCTTGAAGGGTTGGCCCTCGGCGTCTTCGGTGACCTCGCGATACCGGAGTGTCCCTTCGAGAGTGACGAGCTGCCCCTTCTGGAGGGTCCTGGCGAACTTGGAGAGATTGCTCCAGGCATAGACGCGATGCCATTCGGTGCGGGCTTCGTAGTCGCCCTTGTCGTTCTTCCAGCTTTCCTGGGTAGCGATGTTGAGGACGACGTAGTCTTTGCTGTTCTGGGTGGTTTTGGCTTCTGCGTTCTGTCCGAGGCGGCCGATGAGTGTGATTTTGTTGAACATGGTGTTTGGCTCCGTTTCTTCTGGTGTGTCCGCTGTCTGCGGTACATGCTTGCCCAACGGGTGTGCCGTCGCCATCCACTCCCTCGGCGACTGGATGGAAGCTATGGAAAGGGACCCCAGCTTGCCTGGGGCAAGGAGTCCATACCTCGCAGAGGCGCGAAGCGGGTTGCAGGAAGGAGAGCGTGCGTCCGAAGGGCGTGGATGTTTTTGGCGCGGCACGCTGAACGCAGACAGAAAGGCACACCGGAAGGGAGCTACCCTGTTCAACGGCTTAACTCATGGGCGGTAGTTTGCAGAAGCTTGCTCAGAACTGACGAGTCGCTTGAAAGAAACCCAACGCTGGAAAACACAAGGGCGATATAGAACCAATGCTCAGCGGCTTGCCCAGTCTCTCGCCTTCGTCATGGTTCTCCGGATGTAGGAAGCACGTTTGGAAGGGCTGGGATCGCGTGAGAGGTAGTCGTCTTCAAGGGCTCGTTCGATCAACGCTTCGGTGATGCCATTGGCGTACGCGGCAACGCAGAAGGCGATGTCAGCTGCTGCGGGGCGGTCGTTGTACTTGCTTGAGGTGCGGAAGCGCTCGAGTGAGAGGTTGGACAACCTCGGGCCCCTTTGGGGAGAAAGAGAAGCCTGCAGGCGTCTTGCTTCACGCTCCTGCTCGCGTGCTTCGTAGAGCTTCGTGATTTCTTCCGCGAAGGTCTCGGCCTTGGGGTACTGCTCGCCGCTATGGCTCTTCAGTCGAACGAACGGGTACAGGCCATCCGGACGTTTGTACTTGGGTTTGCAGTTGGTGAAGCCGGGCAGCCGGCCGAAGCGCCGCCAGTCGGCCGCGCTCGGATCGGCGTTGTAGCGAGCCGCTAAGGTCTGCGCAGCGAAAGTACCAAGCAGCTTTGGAAAGATGGCTGGGTGTTTGAGCCATGCCTGGAAGTTGCCGGCACTGGTCTCGACGACGGCGCACGGAGTGAAGCCGTCGCTCGTGAGTTTCGCGAGCGAGATCTCGCAGAGATCGTCGAGGGCGGTGTAGCGGTGCTCGCCAGATGGTCGGATGTAGATGTGAGAGCCGCGGGCATTGCGGTACTTGAGCAACGGAAGCCGTTCGATGACGGCGCTTGCAGGGATACCGTCGAGACCGGGCAGCATGCCACGCTCACTGAGAACACCCACATCGTAAAGCGGTGCCTCGATAGCCTGGAGCATGTTGCGTACGACTGATTCTGTTCTGTCCATCGTGTTCCTTGTTTATGTTTTCAGAAAAAAGGGAGCGGTGCAGGGGTAGGGAACGGACCCTGCCTCCCGCCTCGCGTGGGCGCATGTGGGAGTGAGGGGCTGCGACTGCAACCCCTCTGGCTAAAGCGCTGGGCGGGGTCAGTCGTCATTGCTGTTCAGCCCTGCTGCGGCGCTTGGCTGCGTGCGTCCAAGGGTTCGCTCGTCGCAGGAACTCACGGTGTGCGGAGTCGAGGGAAAGCCGTGCCTGGTGAATGTCATAGAGAGCGAAGCAGGTAGAGCATCCGCCCTTGATGCTGCCTCGTCCGTCGCGTTCGGGGTTGTAGCGTGGGTGGCGTTCGCACTTGGCCTTCACCCGCTCGGAGACTTTGAGCTTGTAGCTGAACTGGAACATCGGTCTTCTTCTTTCATAGGAAAGTGCGCGGGAGCCTATGGGGCTGACTCCCGCTGCGGGGTTAGGCTGCGATCTGCTTTTTGGCTGTCTTCTTCTTCGGTTGGGCTTTAGGAGAGGAGATGACGACGGGAGCGTTCTTCCCCTTCTGCGTTTTGGGCTTCTTCTGAGGGAGAGCAAAGACGGCCTCGGCTTCGGAGAGGAAGTCGGGTTGGCCATCACGCGGTATACCGCGATGTCCGGAGAGTGCGAGACGGAGAGCGAACGCGGTCAGCTTGCTATCAGCGGTCCCGTCGATGACGGATAGGAGAACTTCTTCCGTGCTGCGCTTTTCGTTTTCGTCTGCGATCTCTTCGGCTAGATCATCGGTGAAGGTGTACGGGTCAAGGTTGACGAGAGCGCGTAGAAGCGAGCGAAGCTGCGGGGCGGTGAAGGTCTCGGGAGCATCGGCGATAAGCCGTTCGAAGGTCGCCTCGCGCTGCTTGCGAAGCTGCTCCCGTTCTGCCTGTCGCGCTTCGTATTCCGCATCTTCTTTTTCCTGCTCGAGACGGCGTTCTTCTGCCTTGCGCTGCTGTTCTTCTTCGTAGTCCTTTCGGCGCTGCTGGTACTCGGCTTCGCGCTGCGCGGCTTCTTCTGCTGTTTCCTCCTCGACTGCGGGAGCCATAACGGGCGTGGGGTTTTCCTGCTCCTGTTGGGCCAGACGTGCGGCTGCGCGTGGGTCATGAACAGGGCAGTTGTTGTCGGTGCAAACGGTGAGGGTGGTTCCGACACGCTTGCCGTAGACGATGATCGCGGGTTTGGCTGCCTCACACGGTGCTGTAGGTTCTGCATCCGGGTTGTCAGTGTGTTCGATCTCGCGGAAGTGTCCGCGCTGGACGGCATCGGGTCGCTTCTCCTTGGGGCTGCGGTAACCGTTCTCGATCTGGACAAGCTCGGGACGTGCGGCAAGCTCACGGTCGATGTGTGCGTTTACCTTGGTCTCGTAGCAGGCTCCGTCAAGACACTGGTCGCCCTGCACGTCAGCGAACAACGAAGCGTTGTAGCCGCTGCGGCGTGGGCAGGTAACGCATGCTCCTGCGGGTGGGTTAAGGGTGGGGTCTTCCTTGCTGAAGGGCGCGACGGCAAGCTCAAGGTAGAGGTTGCTCTGTATCCATGCCGAGAGGTGTTTGGCGGGTAGCAGGTGCGGCTCCTTGTCCTGCCAGTCCTTGCGCCAGCACTGCTCGAAGGCTTCCGCCTGTGACTCGTGCGGGAGCCGTGCCAGCAGGTTGGCATGGCTGGCGGTGATGCGCTCGGCGCTGAATGCCTCGGCGATGGATGGGATCAGTTGTAGAAGAGACAGGCGCGCGTAGATGTGGCTTGCACTCTTGCCGGACTTCTCGACCAGAGCGGCGACATCGTAGCCGGGCATGTCGAGCAGGCGCTGGAAACCCTGCGCCTCTTCGTACGGGTGCACGTCAACGCGTTGCGAGTTCTCGACAAGTTGCCACTCGAGGGTCTGGGCATCGCTGATCTCCACGATGCGAGCAGGTACGGAAAACATCTCGGCAAGCTGCGAAGCGCGGAAGCGTCTTGCACCGGCAACGATCTCGAAGCCTTCGGAGTTAGGGCGAACGGTGATGGGCTGGATGAGTCCGTTGGTGCGGATGGACTCGGCAAGCTCCTGCAGCTTGGCTTCATCGAAGGTGCGGCGGGGATTGGTGGCGGACTCGTGGATGGTGTCGATGGCGATGTACTGGAATTCGCTGCTGTTCTGCACGGTGCTTCTCCTGATAGCTGGTTCTGAGGTTCGGAAGGGTTGTGGAGCGAAGCCCACCTTGCTCCTCGCTCCGTTAGCGAAGAAAGGTTTAGGCGGCTTGCTTCTGCTGGCGCTCGAATGCCTCGGCGAAGCCTTGCGATTGCAGGTTGCGGTTCCACACTTTGGCGAAGCTCACATGCTGGCGGTGTAACAGGCGTGCGTAGGCGTAGTCGGTGCCGGTGATGAAACGGCTCCACTGCTCACAGCCGATGTAATCGTTGCGGTAGAAGAAGGGGTTGAGGTCGGCGACGCCACCGGCGAAGCTCAACTCGAAACACATCTCCGGGTCCCGCATGAGGTCGCCGTTCCCTTCGCCATAGTGAGCAACGGAAAGAGCGGGCAGACCGCACGGTCCTTGCTCAAACAGTGCCTCGATAACCAGCGGCATATACGGTGCGTTGTCGATGGTGAGAGAGAGGCCGGGGTGCCAGCCTCCGGCTCTCTTGAGGATGTCGAGGATGGTCTGCATTACGCCACCTCCGCGACTGCTGCGTCGGTGGTGTCGTCGTCGGCCTGTTCTGCTGCGACAGGCTTGGTTTCGATGGCGGAGAGTATGAGAGCTGAGGTCTTCTGGATGACTTCAAGGCTTTCGATCAGGAGTGCTGCATTGCCGTGGTACAGGTGGATGTAGTCGGCGGCGGCGCGTCCCGCGTCCAGGCCGATGGTCTGCGACACGACGAAGGCAACGGCTTCGGCTTCGGTCTCGCGTACGGTTTTGGTGGTTGCGGTGCGGCGCTCTGCCTTGTGGAGAAGCTCGTGCGCAAGTTCATGCACGAGGGTGCTGAACTCCTCGGCGGGTGACTGTCCGGGAAGGATGGCGATGCGGCCGCCGTAGCTCAATCCAAGCGCTGGCGCGATGGATTCCTTGAACTCAAGCGTGATGCCCTGGGCGGCGGTGAACTCGATCAGGCGCTCCCGGAACGCGCCTACTTCGCCTTTGGCTCCCTCGGTGAACTGTGGAAGCTCTGCGCCTTCGGTCTGCGAGATGTCGAACACGTACGCGGTGCGGAATCCGACAAGAACCGGCTTGTGTGTGACTGCAGGATCGTTGCTCTTTTCCGTGTCCTTCTTCTTGCGGGTACCGATCATCGGAGCGAGGATGCGGATGCCCTTTTGCCCCTTTACTACCTTGCGTCCAAGCTGGTTCCATGCGTACCAGCCAGCCACGCGGGTGGCGTCGGGCATCTGTCGTGCGATCTCAAGGATGTTGCCGAGCGAATAGTTGTGAAACCTGCCCATGGCGGTGAGGTAAGCGGTAAGGGCTTCGGAATGTCCTGCCTCAAGCTGTTCGATCAAGAGCTGCATATTGGCGGCAATGACTTCTTTGGAGGTCTGCGGCCTGGGTGTGGAAGGAAGGGTGGTGACGTTGTTCTGGGTGGTCTCATTGGTGTTCATGGTGGCTTTGCTCTCCTTGGTCTGGCTTCTGGCTTTTCCGCGTTGAATCGCGGCATCCATATGCCGAACGCCTCCTGGCGAAGGCGGGGGTAGCAAGCTGCAAGGGGAGGGGTATCTCCCATCCTTGGAACGGAAGCGGAAGCTGGAGTGGAAAGGACGAGCGAAGCGAAGGTCTGCACAAACGAAGTGCGGAAGACTGCGGGAAACCCCTTGCGGCGCGCGATCGGGGCAGAGCCCCTTAGCGAGGCTTGGCTTCGACTTTGCGCACGAACGTGCGCCTGATCACGGGGAGGGCGTTGCGGGAAGGAACGGCCCGCAGAGGTGGGCGCGAAAGACGGCTTTGCCGGCTGCAGCGAGGGAGGACACCTCCTCCCCAATCAAGCTCCGTTGTGCGCAGGACTAGTGAATCGCTAGGCTCTACCGGTGCTCATGAGCTCCGAGTCCACTTTGCCTTTTGTTTGTCATACAGGGCCATTGCGGAACGCATTGTGCGCCTCAGGATCGAGGAAGCGCTTGCCGCCGGGTTCTACCCGAAGTAGCCGAGATTGTCACTGGTGGCTTTCAGCCCGAGCACTTTGCAGCGATTCTCCACCGAGGGGTTATGTCGCATATGGCATAGCAGAAGCCTGGAATATGCTCCGATCGCGAATGGCCCTCGAGCTGCTGTCTTAGCCCCACCTTGAGAATGCGCTCCAGGTACCCGAGGGCCTGTTCTACCGGATCTTTTCCTCCCCGGATCTTGCATCATTCCTCATAGGGCGTTTGTTCTCTACCACGACACTTGAGGCGAGAGGCCGACGGGCTCCCTCCGAGACGAGAATCGGTTCATCGCAGACACTCAGCGCACAGTGCGGCGCAAACGGCGCGGGCCTGTGATGGGAAACTGCATCCTGCCATTGTCGGGTTCGCGGCCGGACCCGGTTCGGCCGCGGTCAAGCGGGGTTCTTCGCCCGAGGCCCGCCGGGCTGCGTTACGATCGCCAAAGAGCGCAGCCGGCCATGCCCCTTCCCAAGACGTGGATAAAGACTGGCGCGGCCCTTGCCCTGACCGTTGCCGTTGGACTGGCCTGGACGGGCCGGTCGCGGCCACTCGGGCGCCTGATCCTGGCACCGCAAACACTCGTTCTGCCGGCGAATGGCAGCTATCACCACGCCTTCCGCCTGAATCTTGCCCGTGGCAAGCCGCTGAGCGGGGAACTCGCCGTCACCGGCTTGGCGTCGCGCATCGTGATGGGCCCGGACGGCACCGCAGCGCTTGAAGTCCAGAGCCCCAGCCTGCCCGGAGAGCGGCACATCCGGATTTCAGGCGCGGGGTTCCGGCCCTTCATCGCGACTATCACGTTCGCCCCGGACAGCTCCGATCGCTTCGGCGACGGCACACCGGAATTTCTGCGGCTGCATACGTCCGCGGATCGCACCGCCTTCCGCGGCTGGTTCACGGCACTTGCCGACGCCGCGGCAACACTCCCTCCGGAAAAACTGCCGAAGGAGCTCAACGACTGCGCCGCGCTGCTGCGCTGGTGTTATCGCAACGCGCTCCATGCGCACGACGAAGCGTGGCAGGCCACGGCGCCGTTCGCGGTGCTGCCGCCGCTGCCGGCGGTGGGGCAGTACGCCTGGCCGAACACGCCGCTGGGAGCGAATCTGTTCCGTGCACGCGCGGGAGCGTACGCGGCGACCGACCCGGCGGACGGCGCCTTTGCGCAGTTCGCGGACGCCCGCACGCTGATGCAGCGCAACACGTTCTTCCTCAGCCGCGATCTTCACGCGGCCATGCCCGGCGACTTGCTGTTCTACCGCCAGCTGGAACAGAATTCCCCGTTCCACTCCATGATCCTCACCGGCCCCGGCGCGCAATGGGCGGTGTATCACACGGGCCCGATCGGCCGCGAGCCGGGTGAAATGCGGCGCGTGCGCATTGAGGACCTGCTGCAGCATCCCGACCGGCAGTGGCGGCCGACTGTTGACAACGAAAACTTTCTCGGCGTGTATCGTTGGAACATTCTCCGTCAGGATCGTCGTTGAAGCACACCCTGTCTGCCCTCGCGAACCCGCGTTCTCATGGCACGGCGCTCCTGCGCTGCATGCTGCTGTTGCTCTGCGCGTGTGTGCCGCATCATGCGCTGGCGGATGACCGCAGCGTCTCCTTCAACCTGAGTACAAGCAAGACCTTCGCTCCGGGCGAGCCTCCCACCATCCAGATCTACACGCACAATGTAGACGCGCTGGAGTACCGCGTCTACCGCATCAGCGATCCGGTCCGCTTCCTCGAGAACCTGCGCGAGCTCCACTCCTTCGGCACCGAACAGCCGACGACCGGCGAACAGATTGACGAGCGCAGTTGGCTGGAGCGTTTCCACGACTGGAAATCGAATCTCTGGTACAGCATGCGCAGCTGGCTGCGGCACCAGTTCTCGCACGAGGCGCGCGAAAGTCTGCGGGACCGCCAGGCTACGGTTTCGCGCAAGAGCCGCATTGTGTCCGCAGCGGAGTTCGCCCAAATACCACTGCTGAACTCGAACCAGCTGGTCGCGCGATGGCGGCAGCAAGTGCCCGCCACCTTCATCTCCGACGCGAATAAGCTCGCGGTGCCAAAGCTGGAAGCAGGACTTTACCTGCTGGAAGCGACCGAAGGCAATTTCAAGGCATACACGCTGATCAATGTCACGCCCTGGGCGCTGATCACGCGCACCGGCGCAAACTCCGTGCTGGCCTTTCTTGTGGACCGGGGCACCGGCGCGCCGATCGCAGGCGCAACCGTCGAGGCGGGATTCGGCCAGAAGAGCTTGGCCAAAGGCACCACCGGCAAGGACGGCACAGCGCCGCTGCAGGTGCAGGGCAGCCCCGCCGAGCAGGAGAACTTCTGGGTCGTCGCCAGCCAGGGCAACAAAGTCGCCATTACCACGCCGAGCAGCTACTCGCTCAATGCGGAGAGCACCCCGAGCTTCGCTTCCTACTTCTTCACGGAACGCCCCGTCTACCGACCCGGTGACACGGTCCATTGGAAGTCCATCCTGCGCGAGAAGCGGGACAACCTGCTGACCCTGCCCACCGCGCACACGGCAAAAGTCACCATCACCGACGAGACTGACAAGACGCTGCTGGACCGCGACATGGGCGTCTCCGTGGATGGCACCGTCGATGGCGACTTCAACATCCCGAAGAACGGCTCACTTGGCTTCTACGGTGTGAACGTTGTCGTCGGCGACATCACGGTCCACGGCAATTTCCACGTCGAGGAGTATCGCAAGCCGGAGTACCGCGTCAGCGTCGCTGCCGGGAAGAAAAACCTGCTGCTGGGTGCGACGATGCCGGTGACCGTCGACTCGCGCTATTTCTTCGGCGAGCCGGTCGCGAACGCCGCGGTCAAGTACCGCGTCTACAAGGAGCGGCACTACTGGTGGGGCGGCGAGGGTGACGAGGACGACGACGCGGATAGCGCGTCCACCAACGATGACGACGCGTCCATCGGAGCGAACTACGCCGGCGACGTGGACGCTGAAAAGACCGGACGCCTGACTGCGGACGGCAAGCTCGTCGTGCAGGTGCCGACCGCGGTCGACAGCAAGGGCTTCACGCATCCTGACTTCGACTACACGGTCGAAGCCGGTGTGACCGACGCAGCCAACCGGGAGATCACGGGCCGCGGACGCTTCCTCGCAACCTACGGCACCTTTCACATCAACCTCGAGAACATTAATTACGGCGTACACACGGGTGAAGCGGCACGCTTCAAGATCACCGCAGTGGACTACGACAACAAGCCCGTCAGCACGGCCGTTCACGTCCAGCTGGCCTATCGCCACTATGCTGACGGCAAGACGGAGACCATCAACGGCGATGCCATCGACCTGCAGACCGACGCCACAGGTCACGCTACCGGCCAGTTGCCCGTCAGGCAATCCGCCTACAGCAGCGCAGCCCTGCTGGCCACCGCAAAGGCCGTTGTTCCAGGCACGCGGGATGTTACGGACGAAGGCTCCGTGTGGATCATGGGCGCCAACCAGGCTTCGGACGACTACGGCAGCGACTCCGGCACGGCCCGCCTGCTCGCTGATAAGAAGAGCTACGTTCCCGGTGACACGGCACACCTCAGCCTGATCTCCGAGGTCGAAGGCTTTCACGCGCTGATCATCACCACCGGCAGCACGGAGATCAAGCGCGAGGTCATGAGCAGCGAGGGCAAGACGCTCTCCTTTGATGTGCCGATCACCGCGGCATCCCAGCCCAACATCACGATCGATACGCTGTTCCTCCGCGATAACGTCGTCTACCAGTCCTCGCGCACGCTGAACGTGCCACCGTCGCAGCAGGCGCTGCAGGTTGCCATCACGCCGGTGAAAGATACCTTCCAGCCGGGCGAAAGCGCCGTCTACGACGTCAGCACGCGTGACGCGGCAGGCAATCCCGTGCGGGCCGATCTCAGCTTTGGCGTGGTCGATGAGGCCATCTATTCGCTGTATCCCGACAGCAGCGGCAACATGGTCGCGCGCCTTTACCCGAAGCGGCATACGTACACGCAGGTGGATAACTCGCTGCTGTATTACTTCAGCGGCGAAGCCGGCACCAAATCGCCCATGCTCGCCGTACGCAACACGCGCTTCCGTCCGCTGGCGCAGGTGAAGCCCGGCAACGAATCCAAGCCGCGCGTGCGCAAGGCCTTCCCCGATACGGCATTCTGGGCGGCCAATATCCACACCGACGCCACCGGCCACGCGCGCGTCGCGCTCACCTTTCCCGACTCGCTCACGACATGGCGCGCAACAGTGCATGCCATCACGGCGACGTCGCAGGCCGGCTCTGCGATCAGCCGTGTGCTCGTCCGGAAGAACGTGCTGGTACGCATGGGCACGCCGCGCTTCCTGCGAAAGGGCGACGAGCTGGTAGTCCCGGTCATCGTGCATAACTATTTGGACGCGCCGGTGCAGGCGACACTCTCGCTCAACGCGAAGGGCCTGAACGTCCTTTCCGGCGCAAGCTCTGCCACCACGGTCGCGAGCAAGGGCGAAGCGACGGCCACCTACCGGCTGGGTGCCTCGCAGGTCGGCACGGCGACGCTGACCGCATCAGCGATCGCGTCAGCGGAATCCGACGCGCTCGAACTGCCCATCCCTGTTCTGCCCGCAGGCGTTGCCAAGACGCTGGCGCAGAGCGGCATCGTGCAGGCCAGCGCAGGCAGCGCAGCGGCTGACTTCAATTTCCCTGCAAACACCGACGCAGCGGCACATTCTCTGCGCGTGGAGCTGAGCCCATCAATTGCGGGCTCGCTCTTCTCCGCGCTCGACTACCTGACGTCGTTCCCCTACGGCTGCACGGAGCAGACGATGTCCAGCTTCCTGCCCAACATCATCGTGCAACAGGCCATGCAGCGCCTCGGCTTACCGGCCCGCGTGGACGCAGACGCGCTCCGCAGCAAGACCGATGCCGCCCTAGCGCGCCTGAAGGACTATCAGCATGAAGACGGCGGCTGGGGCTGGTGGAAGGAAGACAACAGCCTCGTCTTTATGACCGCCTACGTCGTCAGCGGCCTGGGCCAAGCGGGCGATGCCATTCCTTTGCACGGCTCGGAGAACTACGCCTACATGCTGCAGAAGGGCCGGCAGTACCTGCGCGCCCAGCTGCGTGCCCATCCGAAGATGCGGCCGGAACTGCGCGCCGCCGTGGTCTACGCGCTGGCGCAGGGCGCCACCAGCGACGCCGACCTAAAGCAGGCGCTGGACGCGCAGTGGTCGCGGCGCAGCGATCTGGACGCGGAGTCGCTCGCCATGACCGGCCTGGCCATGCTGCAGGTGCACGACGATCGCGTCGCGCAGACCGCAAAACTGCTGCAGGCGCAGGCTCAACGGACCGGCGACCTGGTGCACTGGACCGGCAGCTACATCCCCCTGCTGGACGCTAACTATCAGAATGATACGGAGGCCACCGCCTTCGCTCTGCGACTGCTGTCGCGCACCGACCCGGCCAGTCCGCTGCTGTCCGGCGCGGCACAGTGGCTGATGCTGGAACGCAACGGCGGCGTCTACTGGGAGAGCACGGAGCAGACCGCCATGGTCATCTCCGGTATGACCGAGTACCTCGCCGCAAGCAAGGAACTGCTGGGCGACTTTACCGCGCAGATCCTCGTCAACGGGACCGTGGTGGGCCAGCGCCACTTCGCTGGGGCCGACATCCTCAGTGGCGCATCGCTCACGGCCGATGTGGACGCCGCACATCTGCAGCCCACGGGCAACACCGTGCAGATCAAGCGGACCGATGGCAGCGGACGCATGTACTGGTCCAGCACGCCTCGCTTCTACTCGACCGACAAGGCCGACTACCAGGCGGGCAAGATGGCCCTGAACCTGACCCGCGACTACTATCGCCTGCAGCCCGTGCAGAAGGACGGAAAGGTGCTCTACAGCATGCAGCCCATCGGCAACAGCACCGTGAACATTGGCGATGTGCTTGCGGTGCACGAGGCCATCAACGGCTCTCCTATGCGCTACATGATTCTGGAAGATCCCATCGCGGCCGGCACTGAGTTTGTCAGCAACACCGAGGCCTATCCCGTCGACGGCCATCCCGACACCTGGTACGAGTGGTACACGCGGCGCGAGTTCCGCGACGACCGCGCCGTCTTCTTCGTCTCTGATTTCAGCGGCCGGCAGGAGGTGTTCTACCTCGTGAAGGTGGTGAATCCCGGCACCTTCCACGTCAGCCCCGCGCGCGTGGCACCCATGTATCAACACGGCGTGCAGGCCACCAGTGACGCGATCCTGCTGACCGTGCCGACACCCTCCGCAAGGGCATTGGGAGGCACGCAGTGAAGGCTCTCCTGCGCCCCGCGTGGCAACGGTTGACGCTGCGCTTCCTCCTGCTGCAGATCGCGCTGGCCGTGGTGGCCTTCGCCCTATTTGCCGCATGGCTGCGCGTACCGGATGGGACGGTATTTGCCGTCGCCGCGTCCGCTCTTCTCGCCCTGATCTTCCTTGTCATCACCTTTGCCGGGGAAGCCTGGCTGCTGCTGCGCCAGCGCGGAGCATCGATCACGCTGCGCGCCCTGCTGCGGGGAGCGATCGCCCTGCTCGTTGCAATGGCATTGATGTATCCGCTCTCGGTGCTCATCACGCATGCGAGCGCCGGCGACGCCCTCCGTGCGGGCTACTTCAACTCACACTTTTCCGCCTCCCTGCGCAACACCTTCTCCTACGCGCACTTCATGACGTTCTTTAAGCGGGCATGGGACTCGCTGTTCTGTGCCGGCCTCATCGTCTTCAGCATGGCGGCCGTTGGCATCACCGCCGCACGCAGGCCGCGCCCCGCCTTCCGCCGCATGCTGCGCTCGCTCACCGCGTGGATCGTACTCAGCTTGGCGACCGTCATTGGCAGCGAAGCGACGCTCTGGCTCTTGCACTGGACACCCGGCCACGGCCTGACGCTGGAAGCAACAAGCCTTGTCTTTCGGCTGGTCACGGTCGTGTTGCTGGACGCGTTCCTGCTGTGCCTGTCCCTGGCCTTGCTTGTCGTGCTCTGTGAAGAGAGCGATGCGCATCAGTTACCCGCGGCCACCGTCGCCGGCACCCCGGTCCTGAGCCATCCGCGCACGGTCGAAAATCCATAGCGCTCGATCAGCGCGCCCACGCGTGCCCCGGCAAGCCGGTGGGCCATGTCCGCCTCTCGCAATGAGGATGCATGCTGCAACATCGAATCCACTGCGGCGCCGCTTTGACGTGAAGTAGGAGCACCCGGGTTATCAGCAGACAGATGCTCTGCAAGTCCCTCGCGCAGCCACAGCGGCGCGCGATCCGTGGCCTCGCTTTCAATCAGCACATGCAGCAACTCATGCCGCAGGAGCGACACTTCGCTCCGGCCGCGCGGCATGCGCAGAACAGAATCCGGCTGCAGCGTCACCACGTTGCCGCGCGTACTCGCAAGGTCCCACCCGGGCTGCCCCGTCATCTGCCGGTACATCTCGGTTGAAGGGGCGAAGAGCACCACCGGCTCCGGCATCCCGCGCACCGGGAAACGCTGCAGCGCCTCCTGCCACCCAATCGCGATTGCATCGCGCGTCGCGGGCGAAACGGCAGTGACGTTCCGCACCCGAACGGCTCCAATCCGCGTCTCCGCCCATCCCTCATCGTTCGCTCCGATGCGCACCCGCGTGCCCGGGAAATAGAACGCCAGGATCGCACGGGCGTCCCTGTGCTCCACCGCCATTTCCGCCGCACCGGCCTGGCACAGTCCTACACCGTGCCCGTGTCCGCGGCCATCGAAGACAAGCGAGCCGTTTCGCACCGCAACCACATACAGATCGCTGCGAATGCGATCCCACCCCAGCGCGCGGCCCACGGCAAACCGCAAAGCACTTGCGCTCAACGGGCTGCTGTCGCCCGAGGCACCCACCACTGCCAGCCGGTCCATGCGACCCGAAGCCGTGCGCCTCGCAACACGCACCGCTGCGATCCGTTCGGGCAGGCGCCAGCCCTCCCGGTGCGCGATAGCCGCCAGGTCCTCCAGCGACACCGACGCATTCCAGGCCGCAGGCCCGCGCCGCAGGCAATACGGATCCGGATGGCTCCGCAGATACGGTGCCGGACGCGCACTCCCTCGCGAGCCCCACGCTTCGACGGCATCGGCCGTCACGCCGCCGCAATGCTGGCTGAAGAAGACCTCCGCACGTTCCGGCCCGAACCACAGCGTCTCGCCCGCGGTCGCCCGCACCGCATCTTCCACGGCAGCGGAAACGGCTTCCAGACGAAGCGCCTGGCATTGCGTACTGTCGCACAAATCCGCGGCCAGGTGCCCGACGCCCGCGGTGTAGTGGGGCCCATTCAGCGCATACGTGCGCGCCATGATGGCAAGCGCACGCAACGACTCCGCGGGCTCCCCCGCCGCCGCCTCGGCACTCACCACCGCCGCCGTATAGCGCTCGCTCGGCAGCGTCAGAACCACGTCCAGAACACCGGCCCCACTCCGCACATGCCACAGCCCTGCCGCGGTCGCGCGCACGGAAGCGTCCGCCGCATCCGCCACCCGCAGACTGCCGCCGGCGAGCACCTCTTCGCCGGACACCGTCAGCGGAGCCACCAACGGCCTGTGCACACACACCGCGCACGCCGACGTCCACGCACCCGCGGCGACCGGCGTCAGCACCACGCTTCGCACGGCATGTGTTGTAAACAGGGCCACCGAAACATCGCGGCCACCCTGCGGAGCCGCCGCCCCGCGAGCCGGCGCTCGTGCCAGACCCATCGCCAGCAGCGCAATAGCGCATCGTAGCCGCATCATTTCGGGCTCGCAGTCACGGCGCGGAAGAACGCCGCCGCCAGACCTGCCGCCGCGCCGCCACTCCCACGCGGCAGGTAGATCACTACCACCAGGCGTCCCGGCAGAGCGCCCGCAAACCACCCGTGCGTCCATCGTTCGTTGTCGTTGCTCGCCGTGCCCGTCTTGCCCAGCAGGTCAAGACCGGGCACACGCGCCGGATCGGCCATGCCAAACTGCACGGCATCCGCCAGTCCCCGCACGACCGCTCCCCGGGCATCTTCCGTCCGCAACAGATCGCGGTACGCACGCGCCATCTGTACCGGCGTGGCTGTCACACCACGCAGGCCCAGCGCGGTCAACTCCCGCTGCTCCGGCGTGTCGTTCGTCGCATCGCCATGCGGCAGGTGCGAGGCACGCAGCGCTGCCTCGATCTGATCGCCACGCAGGCGAAGCCCAAGCTCGGCAAAGTACGTGTTGCACGACTCCGCCAACGCCGTCTGCGCCGTAAATACCGTCTGGTCCGGCGGATGCGTGCACGCCAGCAGCTGCCCACCCACACGCAGCGAACGCCGGCAATATACCGTGATGCTGGCCTTGACCACGCCATGTTGCAGCGCCCACGACAGCAGCAGCGGCTTGATCGTCGACCCCGGCGTAGCCGCCTGCTCCGGTCCAACCGAAGCAAGCAAAGCGCCATCACTCCACCGCACCACCGCCCCCGACGCATGCGTTCCCTGCAGCGTCAGCGCGAGCGCCGCTTGCGTTAGCGCCGCCTGCGTTTCGGTACGTGCTGATCCCTTCGGCTCCGCAAGCCCGGGAGGACTAGCAAGAAGCAAGCAAGCGAACAGGCAGGCAGCGCCTACGCGCCGCATCCCCATCGCACCCGATTCTCGCAGCAGCGCCAACACTCCTTGAGTCTAAAAGGGACAACGAATGATCGAAGCACCAGCGAATGCGCGGGAGCACCCGTCGATTCGGAACCTTGCCGGAATCCAACCACACCCTCGCCGATCGTCTCAACCCATCCGGCAACCTCCTGGCCAAGGGTGAGTGGCAGTGTGATTCCTGCGTACTGCTCTTTGGTGCGCGCCATCAGGCCGATGTCTGTATGGCACAAGCCGCAGCCGGCAACCCTTCATGAGAACCTGCCCGGGGGGAACCAAGCCCAAAGCAGCGCATTCCGCGAACGTTTTGCTGAAGAAATGCTCTGGTTCCACCCGGAAACACAAAGACCGCTACACCTGTGTTTGTTTCCTTGGGCCGGGTACACCGTCTTTGTCGGCCGCGTGACGTTGCTGATGCTCGTCGCTGTCCGCCCCGTGTTGGGTGGGAATTTCTTCCGCGTGGTTTCCTTGAATTCAGGTCCAGACGTGGGTTGAGGATCGGGCACAGCCCCAGGCCAGATTGGAATCTGGCTACGGCCAGTAGATGGCTGCCAAACCGGCCTCTGTGCAAGAAGTCCGCCGCAAACGAGAAAGGAGCACAGTACAGCAGGAAGACACTTCATGGTTCGCCGCCTCAGTCGCTAAAACCAGCATGCAGTCGTTAGCACGCGAGCCATAGTAGCAAGGCTGATGCATGATCCTGTGATGTCGCATTGTCGGAAGTAGCGCCACAGGACGGACTCGTCGCTTATCCGCAAAACGGGTGATCGGCAAATGCCTCCTCGCTCTTTCCGAAGCTTCAAGGCTTTGGAGATCACGGTTTCCTGGTGCCTCCGAACACTTAGCCCTGCACTCCGGTCTTATAGGTGAGAGGGATTGCTGGCCGATGATATTGACTTTCGCGTTCGATCGGCCCGAGTCACGGAGAGACGTTGTCGCAAGCGCGGTGCCACTCGATCACACGGAAAAGATACGGAGCGAAGCTGACCGAGCCCGTGATGTAGTGTTTGCAGAGCTTGTGGATTGTCATGGGCGGCTGATGTACAAGGTTGCGTTCTCGCTGCTCCGCAACACCCAGGATGCGGAAGACGCCGTACAGACTGCTTTGCTGAAGCTGTACCGCGGGGATGCCTGGAAGCAAATGCGCGATGCAAAGGCCTTCCTTGCTCGAACCGTGTGGAGGGTCGCACTTGACCGACTATCAAAGACCAAGGAGCTGCCGTTAGAAGAGCAGCATGAGCAGATTTCCGATCTGCATAATTCACCCGAGAACGATGCGATTCGCAATGCACAAGCCAGGCAGTTGAGGAAGATGATTGATCGCCTGCCTAGGGATCTCCGGCAGGTTCTATTGCTCAGTGCAATAGAGGAGCTTAATTCGCGAGAGGTCGCAATCCTGATAGGGGTTCCAGAGGGCACTGTGCGCACGCGCCTCATGCGCGGCCGCACCCAGCTTCGAACAATGTTCGAGTTAGAAAAGGAGATGGGTGATGCGTGAATTCGACGATCTCTTAGAAGAGATATTGCACGAAGCTTCAAACCCCGAACCGTCCCCCGGTATGAACAGACGCATGATGATGGGGCTTTCGGACGATAAACCGTTACTCGCTCCGAGTACCTGGCTTGGGGTTGCGGCCATTGTCCTGATTGGAATTGGATTGTGGCTGACGTTGGTGAATAGAACCGCACGTCCAGCGAAAGAAATGAAAGTACAGCTTTCAAAAAGCGATCAAAGAACCGGCGCTGCGGCGGTCGAAGGTCAACGTTCTTACAAGACGCCATTCATTTCACTCCAGAGCACCAGTCGCCAAAAGCTGAGTGGACGGCAAGCAGCGCGGGTCACAACTCTTTCAAAATCATCGCAAATTTACGTTGCACCGTTGACGGTCAATTCGATCAGCATCGAGCCGCTCCAGATTGCGTCCTTGTCGTCGGACAGCAGCCTCAAAGAAAGGTCCACACCATGAATATGAAGCATCTTCTTTTGCCTTGCGCCCTCCTGTTCGGATCAGCGTTCTCGGGAGCGGCTCAATCGAGACGCTCTATTGTCGCTTCGCCTGTCAGCGCAGAAACCACGCGGTACTTCCAACTGACAGTGGAGCTGAAGTCGGGGCCGATTGCAGATCAACAACCAACCACGCAAACGATAAGTACTGAACTGGCAGTGCGGGATGGAAAGGCCGGTTCCTGCAAAGCCCGTATGACATCTCAGGTTCCGACAGGAGCGGGGAGTGGGACAAAGTACATCGAGCTCGGGACCAAGCTCGACTGCAACGACGCTCATATTGATGGAGATGCGTTGGCACTTGAGTTCGCTCTTGAAACTTCCCGGATAGCTGCCATGATCAAAACAAAGGGAGTCGCCGGAACGGAGGTTGACGAACCACTCATCACACAGCGCACCGTCCAACTAACGGTGAAGCTTCCACTCGGCAAAACGCAAATCGTCTTTGACTCCAACTCTAGGCACGCGACTTCGCTGAAGCCCCTAGGTGCAGGAGTGATTTCCGACCTGCCGAAGCAAGACGTGCCCATGCTGATTGAGATGACTGCCGTCGAATTAAAGTGACAAGTATGCAGTTCCCCAAAGGCGTGTCGACAAGCTAGGCACGGGGATGCAGTGTCGTCATGGATGACCCACGCCAGCGTAATGATTGACGCTAATACGTCTTTACGGGGATATGGATCTTCTCCGGCGAAGCTGCGTGCCAATAGGCGGCACGCGCGATTACCTGTAGCTCCGGGTGCTGTGGCAATGTGACCCTGATCGAATGCAATCCCTCCTTGCTGTTACTCGGCTGGAAGCTGAGGATATATCGATTGTTTAGGTCGTTAGCGAAGGCGAGCAGATGTTGTTCGAGATCCTTGCGATTGTTAAACGGCATGTACGTACCGCCCGAGAGCGCAGCCATTCCTTGAGCCGCGTTGCCTTGCATCGCTTTCAACGCCTGATAGAGCGGCCGCCCCAGATTGAAGGTGCCGAGAATGGCTCCGTGGTCAGGCGCGAAAAACAGGGGAGGGTTCGGCGGGCTGCTATGCTTCAGCTCATCTTTCAGGTACGTTTTCTGTGCGTTGAAGCTGAGGCTGTAGATCGTCGTATTAGTTTCGGCCAGTCGTTGCGTGATCTGCCGGAGCATGTCGTCAGATCCATGAAAGTGCTGGTCGCTAATCAGCAGGATGACCCGACGGCCGGGCGGATGCTGGTCCTCGAACCAGTCTAGGCCGTAGGTTACGGCCTCAAGTACGGCCTCGCCGCCGTTGCCAGGCATCGGTGTAACGAAAGCGTCACGAAGATTGTTCGCGTCGTTCGTGAACGGCCAACGGTCCTCGGGGTGACTATCGAAAGTGACAAGGGAAACGCGGTAAGGCACGGCGCTGAGCGCGTTTTCCAGCATTACGCTGATCCCCGCATAGTTGCTGAATTGCTTCGGGGCTGCGCCACCCGTCTGCATCAGAACAACCATAGCGACCGGCTCGTGTGTCGCGCCTTCCAAATGAAGCTGCTGTGGCACACCGTCGTCGCTCAGGGAGAAGTCGTCGGCTTTCAAGGTGTACGCTAGATTTTCTTCAGAAGTCGTTGTGACGAGTGTCGGGACCAAGACGAGAGTGCTGTTACTGCGGAGCGTCTCTACTCGCTCCTGGGCGAACAACATCGCAGCGGAAAACAGCAGCACGAAGGCGGAGTAGTAGAGCATTTCCAGTTCAGCATACCGCTCCGAAGACGGGCCTGCCTGGAGCAGAATGGTGGTCTGTGCTGCATGAGTTAACCACTTCCGTGTAGTACGTCCTGCCGTGTAGAGAATGACCTTTCGGGAGGACACCAATGTTGTACAAACGCACTTAGCGGATGCTTGCCTCCTGAGACATTGCCCTTGGCTTCTGCGCATGCTCGCGCTCCCGATACCGTCGGATTCCGGCAGTTTAGGCAGCAACAAAGGTCGTGTGGCTAAACTAATATGACGACCTTCGATGCATGGTTCCCAGACTTTGAGCTTTAAGCCGCCAGACTATCCGGTTCACTTCTCGTGCATAGGCTCCGCATGTGAGGATGTCTGCTGCAACCTGGACGTCCCCTTGAGCAGGGAGGAATACGAGCACTACAGCGCTTTGAAGTCTGCGGGTCTGCGCTCGCTGGTGTCGCAGTTCGTGTCCATTGAGAGCATCGGGACGGGCTCTGGTTCTTACGCTAGACTCACTCGCAGACCTTCAGGAACCTGCGGTTTTTACACACAACAGCGGTTGTGCGCAATCCAGAGTGAGTGCGGTGAACCGTCCCTGCCCGAGCCTTGCTTCCTCTATCCACGCGTTCTAAACCGCGTAGAAGGCATGGTCGAGGGTTCGCTACACTTGTCATGCCCGGAAGCAACGCGCCAAGTGCTTTTCTCCGAGAATCTTCTGGGCTCGACTACGTCATCCGGGCTGGCGCGGTTTGATCGTAAAGAGACGGTTGACTTAAGGGATCGGCTACCCGGAACGCCGCCGATGCCATACCATGCGTTCTCGTTGATTCGTGAGGTAATCGTTCAACAGATCGTCAATCGATCTCAACCGCTCTGGAAGCGGCTGCTGATGGTCGGAGCTCTATGTGAGGGCCTCGACCGGAGCTCGGCAGGACAATTCGATGCGAGCTTCTTTAAAGAATGGCCGCAGAAGGCAGAACAGCAGCTTGCGATCGTAGCGGTCGAACAGGCGCCGAGTCAGATCGCAATACGATTGGAACTGTTCTTCGACCTGACGGCCTCGCAGGTACAAGAGGCTTCGGTATCGCCTCGCTTCCAGAATGTGTTCTGGCAGTTCATAGAGGGGATAGGGGCAGAGAGCGCATCGAGTTCAGCGAATGACCTCAGTAGGTTTATGCGGAACGAACAAAGCTACTACCGACCCTTCCTGGAGCGGAACCCGCGGGTGCTCGAGAACTACCTTCTCAATTACGTCTTCAAGAACCTGTTCCCATTTGGGCGCACAGACACCTTGCGCTTGCCCTTCTCAAGCCTCTTCAACGAGTACCTGCTGATGGCATCCCAGTTCGCCTGGCTGGACACACTGTTGATCGGAACCTCCGGTTCGCATGGCGAGAAGTTCGCCGCTGAACACCTGGTCCAGGTTGTACAGTCATTCTCTCGCATCGTAGAGCACGACCCCGCGACTCTACTCAAGATGCTCACTGCTGTCAGACAGCGGGGTCTGGACAGCCTCACTGGCACTGCTGTTCTTCTGGGGGCCTTTGGTAGCTAGAACGCTGCAACTGACGATGAGCCAGGCCAGACGTACCGGTGGAATCGCAGTGCAAAGAAGCTGGACCTGCGATTCAAGGTGCGTGAGGATCTGCCGCGTGAGGCGTTGTCACCGCGGCAACCCTCGTGTCCTAGAAGGGAGTCAAAAGCGCAAGAGCCTTTAATCAGCTATTAATTGATCCAATTTGTCGATGATCGGAACATCGACCATCGTTCTGAGCGGGCTGAGTTTCACTCCAAGTTGATTCTTCAGCGCTGATTCCAAAGGTTCACTGCGGCTCAACTCGCTTCCTTCCGTAGTGAGCCTTGCCTTCGTGTACTCGATGCCAAAGTCGATCGGCTCTGTCACTCCGCTTCTGTCTACAACCATGCGGCCGAAATCGCCGACACTGGACAGGAAAGCACACAGCTGGCTCATCGTGGTGTCTCGGGCCGCTACGAAAACGGCGCCTCCTGGCCTATCGAGAGCTAGATAGGTGTTGCATGGCAGCCAGCCCATGCCGGTGATCACGTCATCGCGCTTCGGGGGAGTTCCTTCCACCTTGCAGGAGACAAAGCGGTGCAGGCCAGGCCCTAGTTGGCCCGCCCTAATCAGGGACAGAGCCAAAACGGACTTCTCCTGCTTTTCGTAATGCAATTGAAGATGGTACCTCTCTGAGAGAAGTGTCTTCATCATCTCTCGGATCCCGTCTTTCGTGGGGTTCCCCGTGATGCGAGCCGAGACGTGGAGACTCTGTGACGTAGCCCATTTCGGCAGGTTAGCGAGCATCGTGTACTGGCTATTGAGCTTATAGGCGAAAGCGATCAAGGACGTGAGCGGGGCATCCACTATAAAGAGGGACTGACCGCTGACAAAGTTCTCGTCCGAATCGAGCGAATATGACGGTGGCGAGAACTTCCAATGCTCATTGAGCTTGATCGACGCAACCTCAAAGTTCGGCTTTGCAGATGCGGCCGACTGCTCTCCAGTCAACGGAAGGGTCACGCCCACGTCGCCACTATGAACTGGCTGCGGGCCTGCGACAGCCTTACACACAAGCAGCGCCGCCAAGACCGTTCCGAACGTTCGCATTTGCATGGAAGATGCCCCTTGTTAGACAGACGAGCAAAAGTTGTTTGCGCTCGATCTTTTTACCGGGAGATCATAGGAAACCATAAGTTACCAAGAAGGCGACTGTTCGGGGAGGCGAACCTGCTGGCGGCGGGGCTCAACCAAGTCGCAGTTGGGGCGAGTTGGAGATGTGGGTTGGGGTGCTCCCGTCTTCCTTCATAGCAGGATCGATGACACTGCAAGCACCGGTTTGCACCTTCATCAAAGCGAGAGATATGGTGCCAGAGGCGCTGCGAAGTCGCCTACGAACAGGAGCAGGTCGGTACGCAGCTCGATCCAAGGGATCCGTTTCGGCCTTCTTGACAGTCCATGGGCAGGTCCTGCCGTCCTCTCTTACTTCAACGTCAATCTCATAAATTCAAAGTCCAGAGGAGCCTTCCTTCTTCTTCCCGATCAAGGTAGGTTTGCCGGGCTGGGCGGAAGGTACCTACTACTATGTAAACGCAAAGGTTGATGGAGCGTCTGCCCATCGATCTTCTGCGGTCGTTCGAATCAGAAGAGATGGAAGTGCATGAAGCGAATCCGAAGGTTGGGAACTTCCGCAACAACGGCCCGGAGATGATGAGGGCAGCGACTAAGGCCGCTGAAGACGGGGAACTGCCGCTGTAGTCTCAAGCGGTAAACATAACGGAAGCTTGCGCGAGAGCGTGTACTAGTTGTACTAATACACACGTGACACCGTTCCGTATCAAGCTGCAGCCCGGCGAACCCATCCACGAGCAGGTTGTGTATGCGGCTACGCGCGCCATTGTCTCAGGGGCCATGCTGCCGGGCGACCTCTTCCCGTCCGTTCGCGCTTTATCGCGTGACCTCTCCATAAACCCAAACACTGCGCACAAGGTGATCGCGCAGCTCATCTCGGACGGCCTGCTCTACGCCCAGCCCGGTATCGGAACGGTTGTCGCGGAGCTGCCCCGCTCCACTGGGCCGCAGCGCACAGCCCTGTTGGGCAAGCAGATTGAAGCGCTCGTGGTCGAAGCTCGGCGCCTCTCTACGCCGTTTGAAGACCTTACTGCCGCGCTCGAAAAGCATTGGAATCGACTCGCACCGGGAGACCCTGAATGACATCTGTCGCACCCATTGAGACGCGTCAACTCACTTGCCGCTTCGGCAGCCACACCGCGCTTGCTCCTCTGGACTTCATCATTCCTCGCGGCTCCGTCTACGCGTTGGTGGGCCACAACGGCGCCGGCAAAACCACGCTGATGAAGCTACTTCTCAACATGATCCGTCCCACCAGCGGCTCTGCCTCCGTACTTGGCGTGCCCTCCACGCAGCTCACCAGCAGCTTCTTTACGCGCGTGGGTTACGTCGCTGAAGGCCAAGAAATGCCCGATTGGATGACCGTCCGCGCATTCATGGATTACTTGCGGCCTTTCTATCCGACGTGGAACGAAGGCACGCTCCTGCGCGATCTTGAACTGCCCGACGACCGCCGCATCAGCGCTCTTTCGCGCGGCATGCGCATGAAGGTGGCCCTCGCCAGCGTGCTCGCCTTTCAGCCAGAACTCATCCTCATGGACGAGCCCTTTTCCGGCCTCGATCCCCTCGTTCGCGACGAACTCACACGCGCTCTACTCGACCGCCTCTCAGCCAACGGTGACACGCAGCCAACCGTGCTTATCTCCTCGCACGACCTTGCAGAGATCGAGCCATTCGCAACGCACGTCGCGATGCTGCAAAGTGGCCGCATGCTCTTTGCGGAACCGCTCGAGCAACTACAGTCACGCTTCCGCGATGTGACCGTCACTCTGCCTGCTGATGTGACGCGCCTAGAAACAATGCCCGACGATTGGCTTAGGCCCGAATACAGCGGCCGCATCATGCGCTTTGTCCACACACAGTGGCGGTTTGATCACTCGCAGCAGGAAATACGAAGCGCCCTCCCAGCAGCAGGCACCATCGACGCAGAACCCATGAGCCTGCGCGACATCTTCCTCGCACTCACCCGTAGCCACGCATCCGATCGGAGCGCCGCATGAAACAGGCATTGCACATCCTGCGCAAAGATCTCCGCCATCAGCGCATTGACCTTGTCCTCTACCTCGGTTTCGTGGCGTTGCTGGGCTTTCTCATTCCCATCGAATGGGACGGCCACCAGTCATCAAACGTGATGATGCCGTGGCTGGTTGGTCTGGTGAAGATGGCGCTGCCGGTCACGTGGCTCGTGATCATCGCGCGCCTTGTGCACGCAGAAGCTCTCTCAGGCGACCGCCAGTTCTGGACCACGCGCCCCTATCGCTGGACTAGCCTGCTCACCGCCAAGCTGCTCTTCCTGCTGCTGTGTATCGCCTTGCCTTACCTCGCCATGCAGTGCGCGCTGGTCCTCTACGGTGGCCTGTCGCCGCTGAATGGAGGCCTCCTCGTTGACGCGGGAATGCACCTGCTTATCGTCTGGATTCCCATGTTCTTGCTGGCGGCAGTGACTGCCACCCTCGTCGCCGCCTTCTTCACCACCCTGGCAACGGCCATCGTGTGGCTTGCGACGCTTGCCATACTCATCGGCTCGCAGGGACCGCTGGCAGATGCTCCATTTACGCGTCCACTTCTGGCTGTCATCTTCGCAGCGATCTACTTTGCGCTTCTGATTTCGCTCTACAAACAAAGAAACGTTCTCCAGACTCGCATACTTGTCGGTTCCGCTGCACTCATCTTCATTTTGCTCATCGTCTTTGTTTCGAAGGTCTCGCCTGCCTCACTTGGCACACTGCTGCTAAATCTTCGCTATCACCCCAACTCGTCGCGTTACCGCCTTGTCTACGACCCTTCCACTCCGCACACCGCGAAGGGGCAGGGTTCCAGCGGCCTTCGCTACGTAAGCCTGCCGATCCAGCTTGAAGGGCTGCCTTCCGGCAACCGTCTACATGGCACAGTGGTGCAGTTCCATCTTGATGCTGTGGGCTATAAATACGCGTCACCTTGGCGGCCAGCCTCACTAGGCTTAAGTGGCTTGCGGCTCATGGTGCCCGAGACTGTGTTGGAGCATGCTGGTCGCGCAGACACCCACTTGACCGTACAGCTGGCGGCCGACGAGATCACCCCTGGCGAAACGCGGACAACAGAGATCCAGGGCCACTTCACAATCCCGGGGGGCGGCTCTTGCACGGCTTCCGACCCGACGTATAAAAGTCGTTCTGCTTCAACGGCAATCGTCTGCCGCTTTGCCTACGCAGTGCCGCAACCGGTGGAGATTCAAGCGCACATGCAGCCCGGATGTGCGGTGGCCACACCGCCACCAATACGTGTTCCGGTCTACGAGGGCGGCCCGTCCATGGATCCGCTTACGCATTGGCCAATTGGGCCTCGTGGCGGAGCGGGCCCCTGTTCCGTGCAGTCGCTCACCACCACCGTTTATCGCACCGTCAACAGATTCCGCACTTCCGTCGACATCCCGTCCATCCGCATTGCAGACGACCTAGACCAATAGCAACCCTTCCGGGCGTGCTCCGTTGGAAGTGGCCCCTAGGACCGACCACGGCAGATCAACCGGTGTCCAAGATGCCATTTAACCCTGAAGAAAGTTGCGAAGAAGAGGGCGCTCTCGCGCGATGATGATTCGTGGACAGCGCAGAGCGTGTGCCGAAAAGCAGCCGCTTATCTCAAGCAGGAGCCAGGACCGATGATGAAATTGCCGGTAAACAGATCGATGTTGCAGATAGTTTGCTTTGGACTGTTAACTCTGCCAATAGCGTTAACAGGGTCAACTCCAAATCTCTGGGCTCAAGCGGCCACAAAGATCAACATCGACGACACCTGGCAGGGGACGCTGCGCTTGCAGAGGGACTTGCGCATCGTGATGAAGATCGCAAAGGCACCCGACGGCAAGCTGACGGGCTTGTTCTACAGTATCGATCAAGGTGGCCAGTCCCTCCCCATCAAAACCGCAAGCTTCCAGGCCGGTGAATTTACCGCCAACATTGCGGTCGTAGATGGTGTCTACACTGGGAAGCTCTCGGCGGATGGGACAACCATCACCGGTGAATGGAAACAAGCTGACAAGGTGACTCCACTCATCCTGTTACGCGTCACGCCCGAAACAGCCTGGACGATCCCCGAGCCCCCGAAAAAGCTGCCGCCCATGGCTGCTGATGCTGACCCGAGTTACGAGATCGCCACGATCAAGCTGAGCCCACCGGATCAGAAGGGAAAAGGATTCGGTGGACCTCCGGGGCAGTTTCTGACACGCAACACCACGCTTGACGACCTGATGATGTTTGCTTACAAAATCCATACGAAGCAGCTGGTGAATGGACCAACATGGATGGACAGCGAAAAGTTCGATATCCAGGCCAAGTTCGATACACCGGGCCAGCCGTCCGACAACCAAAGCAGGCGCATGATGCAGAAACTGCTCATATCGCGCTTCGGCCTGAAGTTCCATGAGGAGAAGCGTGAGATGCCGGCGCTTGTGCTGACCGTAGCCAAAGGCGGTCCGAAGCTCGAGAAGAGCACTGAAGATGCGAACGCGCAGTCCGGATTCGGATTCCAGCAGCTTGGACATCTCACGTTTCGCAACCTAACGATGCTGGATTTTGCCAGCTGGATGCAAACCGTGCTCGACCGCCCGGTGGTCGACCACACGCAGCTCGAGGGACGCTTCGAGGGCAAGCTGGTCTGGAACCCTGACGAGACACAGTTCGCCGTTTTCGGGCCGCCACCCACACCCAGCACCGCGCCAGATGCGCCTCCGCCGTTATACCAGGCGATTCAGGAGCAGATCGGCCTAAAGCTGGATTCGCAGAAGACCGCCGTGACGGTGATGGTTCTGGATCACGTCGAAAAGCCGACCGACAACTGACCTCTGATGTTCCTGAAGTGCGGAATTTCGGAACTGATGGAGCCAGGACCGCTCATTCGAAACCTGTTGCGAACACAGACTAAGAGAACTGGGAAACAGTGTGGATTGAGGATCAGCGTCGTTCGGTCCACCGACTCAATTCGACCGGGCACCTCGGTAGCTCATTGCCGCGTCAAGGTACTGGGTCCAGTCGGCAGCGATGCCGCGCTGAGCGTCCTCCAGCGGCATAGCACCGGACCTAACCTTTGCAGCGAGATAGTTCTCAACGACATCCTTGCGCTTGAAAAAGCGGCTCTTGAGGGCGGTTTCGTCCGGCCCGCACTGGGGCCAGATGTTTCCGAGTCCATCCGCACCGCCGAGCTCGAGCGGAACAAGATGATCCAACTCGCAGACTTGGTTCTGGCCGTTGTTGTCCGCGGGAGCGGTCATGCCATACCAGGTGTAACCCACATGCTTTTGTTTCTCCGAACTTTGGCAGTTCCGGATGCATTTCGTTCGCCAGTTGGCGTCGCGTAATGTGTCCGCGGTGAGGTTTGGGACGACACCTCCCGGCGTGCATCTAGGGTCCGGAACAGGGTAGCCGTTCCGCACACCCTGAACACAACTGGCATCCTGTGGCCACTGCCAAGTAGCGAAGTACTGCGAAGCGCAGGTCGCACCGACTGCCTGGCAGGAGGTCTCAGTGGTTCGCTCATTTGGTGTTCGTCTTTGACCCGCTCCGGAACGTGAGTTGCGCTCCCCACGGGGAAAGGCACTGGTCGGCGTGCTTCGACTGCGCTCGTGACTTGCAGGCCGCAACGCTTTGTAAAGGAGGAAGACCGCACAAAGAAGAATGAGGATGACGATGAATCGGTTAGGGCTGGACTTCATGCTGACTCTGTAGAGGATAGTGCACTCTTCCAAGGGTTAGATCGAGACGTGCTCACGTCAGGCAATCTTTGCTTTATCATCGCCTTCAAGGTGAAGGCATGGCGCATTCAGAGCACACCTACAAAGAGCCGAATGACAATGCGGAGAAGGTCTGGATCTCCGAAGAATACGAAGCCGGATATGGTGCACGCTTCCAGGGTGTGGCTGAGTGCATGACCGCAACTCGATGCTGGCTCGCAGGCTGGCAGGAAGCGGACCGCGAGATCGGGACAGCTTCACTCGTCGAAGGCGTCCGACCAAACACAGAAGCAACTGCTCCGTGGAGCCTGTTTGGAACCGGGCAGCAGGCGAGGGCGTGCGAACTCCCGTTCGATGCGTTCAGCCCCGACGATTGGAAGAGAAGCTGGGTTAAGGCTGACATAGCTATGAGCCTGAAGAAAGGGCACAGTAACGCTTAGGCTGGCGCGAACGTGTATTTGTCGCCGCCGCAGGCGGGCGCACGGAGCCCAAAGTATCTGGCTGGGCCTGCTTTATCGCCCGTGGGATGGATCGCGGTCTCCCGCGACGTCCAGATCAAGCAGCAGACCTGGCAGGTCAGGGGAGTAGCAGTTGCCGTCGGCAGCGTACGTCTTCACACAGGCTTGCGTGATTGCGGGTCGACGAGGACTTTGCGAAAACTGCCACGCGATCGCGCCCATGGTGCCGCTGTTCTTCAAAGGTGGCGGAGTCACCGTGCAGCCGTTCGATGGAGGGCAGCTATCCTGTGCGACGAAAAGGACAACGGGTTGCAGATGTTTTGCGGCAACAACATCCTTGATGTTCTGAGCGGTCGTAATAGTCTTTCCCGGTCCATCGCTCACCGGCTGTCCGCTTGCATAAACACCGGGCTGGTACCCGCCTGCGCTGACACCTTCCGTCCAGGCAAATAGATAGTCAGCCTGCTCTTGCAGGAGCCTTCCTCCCTCTTCCTGATCGAGGTACAGCGTTGCGCTTTTAGGAAAACCTTCGCGTGCTGCTGCCGCAACGGCATCCCGAGCGTCGTCTTTGCCCAGAGCAGAGGCGGTCGTACCCGCTCTCGCGCTGTGAAGGATTTCCTTGTCAAGGCGACCGTTCCATAACAGCAGGAACCCAAGACCCTGCTTCCGAATCAGTTCACGCTTTCCAACCCAGCCATTGGCTTGCTCACCTGGCGGATTGTTGAGCCAGAAGCCCATGAATGCGAAGTGCTTCGCAATTGCGGGAAGGGTCAAGTCGCCTGGGTACAGGTTTCGATCAAGTCCAAGGTACTCACCGTTCCTTGTCCTTTGTGGACTACCAGGTGAGCCGGTGGCCTTCTGCGCAGCATGTATGGCTGGCCAACCGGATAGAGCGACAAAGGAGAACAATGCCGCTCGCCAATAGCGATCAAGCCCGATCATCAAACAACCTTTCACGGCAGCTGCACGACGATCGCGCCACCAGAGCCTTGACATACTTTTTCACTCAGCAGCTTCAGTTGCTCCCTGACGCTGGTGCTTCCACCCTCACTGTCCGTACGTCCACACGCAACAGCCCTAGTTGCGCCTTGATGTCGTCCGGCACATCCTCCTGCACTCGCCCGCTGAGATACTTCCCGAAGAACTGCTCCATCGCAGTTACTTGCGCGAGCGTGTTGATTGGCCTGATAAAGCCATGCCCCTCATCGGGCGCCAGGAGGTACTCCACAGGCTTGCCGTTGTCGCGTACTGCCATCACGATCTGCTGCGCCTCCGCTGGTTTCACACGCGGATCGTTCTTGCCCTGCACTACCATGAGCGGAGTAGTGATTTTGTTTGCAGCAGTCACCGGCGATTCGGCAATCAGCAGAGCTCTACCATCTGCCGTTCCCGGATCCGCCATGCGGGTGTACATCTGCCTGCGGCCCGCCTCCCAGTAGGGCGGTATAGATTGCAGGAGCGTGATCAGGTTAGCTGGCGCTGCATACGCTACGGCCGCTGCATAAAGGTCTGGCGTAAACGCCACGCCTGCCAGCGTCGCATAGCCCCCGTAGGATATGCCGAAGATGCCAACGCGTTTGGGATCCGCTGTGCCTTGTGCCACCAGCGCCTTTACGCCCCACGTAAGATCGTCCTGCATCAGCCGGCCCCATTGACCATTACCGGAGTTTAGGAACTTTTTGCCGTATCCCGTGGAGGCGCGAAAATTCGGTTGCAGCACGACATAACCGCGGTTCGCAAGAAACTGCGCATAGGCGTCGTAACCGAACACGTCACGCCCCCACGGACCTCCATGCGGCAGTACTATCATCGGTAGATTCTTAGCCGGCAATCCCCTCGGAATCGTTAGATAAGCAGAGATATCCGTTCCGTCCGAGGATTTGAAGTGATAGGGCTGTCGTGGCGACAGCGCCTCACGCGGCAGATCCTCACGCCCCTTGAATTGCAGATCCAGCTTCTTTGCACTGCGA
Source organism: Terriglobus sp. (assembly GCA_965199365.1). Taxonomy (GTDB): domain Bacteria; phylum Acidobacteriota; class Terriglobia; order Terriglobales; family Acidobacteriaceae; genus Terriglobus. The sequence goes on from CBDARC010000002.1 coordinate 124,628, forward strand.
TTCCACAGGTATGTCTGGCCTGGCTCAACGTCGCTTATAGCGTTTACGATCCAGACGTTCTCGTCTGATGACGACGCGCCGAGGTGCACCTCCATGCCCGGCAATTTCGTTTCCAGGAACTTGAAGTCCTTCTCAAACGACTTATCGCGAAAGTAGCGACGATCTTGGTCATCCTGATACGTCGTGTACAGGATGCGATGATCGACATCTGACTGCATCAGACCGCCAAAGTCGACCCGTTTCTCTGGGTCGCTCTCCACCTTCAGCGCCCGGCCAGACGCAAGGTCGATGGTGTCCAGTTCGGATAAGTTCAGGTCGCCCTTGTTCGTCTCCAAATAGGCAAGCCTGTTGTCTGCCGTGAAGCCTGCTGTCCCGCAACTCTCTAAAACGGAACACGTGTAGATCGCCACAAACCCGTTAGTATCTACGCGCAGAATCTGCGTATCACCGTTGGCCAGTGCTTTCGTAGCTAGTCGCAAGGTACCCGCGTTGTCGAACACCCATCCGGAGATCTGGTCCGTGTTCTTCTTGACCAGAATCTTTTCGCCGGTTGAAATGTGCAACTCATACAGGTCGTGATACCTCGGGTCACGATCGTTCAGGCCGATGTACATCACATCCGGCTTGGCTCGGGGCACCGCGAACGGAATCACGCGCACCTTCTTCAGATCGGTTAAATTCCGCGAGCGAGGCACACCCGTCGCGGGATCGGCCGGTGCCAGAGGATCAATGGCATAGATGTTGAAGTTCTCATCGCCGCCATTATCCTGCGCGTACAGAACATACTTCGAGTCGCGTGACCACAAGTAGCCGCCGATTGGCCGCTTCGTGTCTGAGCTGATTGGTCGCGCCGCACTGAACGGCTCGTTGATCTGTTTCACCCAGATGTTACGCACACCCTTGTACGGCTTTAAAAAGGTCATCTGCTTGCCGTTCGGCGAGATCGCGGCACCCGCAATCTGTACTTCGCCGAAGAACGCCCGACGATCTACAATCGCCGGCTGCTGCGCGTGTACCGCTTGAACCGGAAGGGAAAGCAGCGGCACTGATAATAGGCTCAGAGCAAGTGCGTACAACCGCTTGATGTCCATCAAATACCTTTCCTAGCTGGGAACTGGCTCACCTTGTGGAAGAGTACCCGAAGAGGCAGCATTCTCGCCGCATCTTCTTGAAGTCTTCGGAAAGGCTTGTGCTAAAAGCGAAAGCGCGCAGCCTTTTACGCAACGGTTCGGTACTAATTCTCTGACCTTACTGTTCTGTGTCCGCGCCTTCGTGGAGAAATCCTATAATCCCGCATGGAGTGTGCCCGGCCCATCTCGGTTCTGAAGCAAGCGATGCTCTGCGTGGCACTCGGAGTGCTTTCGAGCTTGTTGTGGTTCATCGTGCCTCTTGTGCATCCACGTTCGAGTCATGCGCTCGCGCTCTGGATGACGCTGTTCTTTCTAACCTCCAGTGGCACGATGATCGCTTCCGTCTGGATTGGCTACGATTTGCGTAACGGCGTCGAATCGGAACGCTGGCCACCCGAGGAGATCGAACGCTTCCGCTCTACCTTCGACAACCCCCTGGTCCGTGGAGCCTATTTCACTTTGACGTTCGGCGTATTACTTTTCCTCTTGCGGGCGTTGTTGTCTCGTCACCACTTCCGTGGCTCCGGTTTCGGACTGTTTGTGCTCTCGCAGACCCTCTCGCAAATTCTCATGGCTGCTCGCCGACCTAGGCCGGGTATTCCTGTCGGCCAAATCGACTGGCGCGCTGCGCCTAGGATTACCTCGGATCACTGGGGTCAGGGCACCTAGATCCTGCTGGCGCTTCACTAAAGCGTCTTCGTGCCTATGGAACGGATCGGATAAGGTACTTGTCGACGTACGCTACCAACGCCTTGCGGTTCTTGTTCCGATAAGCCGGGTAGTCGAACCGGATCGGCTGATCAGCGGCATTCAGCAGGATCCAGCAAGGCAGCACCCCTTCCGAATCCAATTGCAAAAGTGTTTTCAGGTTTGGGTCAAGGTTCGCTTCGATGAGAGAGCCTTCTGCCATGCGTGATTGGCGACAATTAGAAGTGCATGAAGCGAATCTGAAGGTCGGAAACTTCCGCAACAACGGCCCCGAGATGATGCGAGCCGCAATCAAGGCTGCAGAGGACGGCGAACTGCCGCTATAGTCCTCAGCGCGGTCGGCGCGGCCTGTTTGCGCCCATAGACGATCCTGGGTGATTCGTGAGACAGCAACGCCGCCAGGGTGCTAATGCCGTTCAACCAAGTTCTTGAGGCGCTCAGAAAAGCAAGGTGACGCGTGAGGATAGCTGGACGCTATCCAATCACGCGCACCCACGCACGTTAGAAGATTTTGAAATTCACCGTGACACTCAAATGTACCGGGACTGGCTTGCCTTCATGCAGGCCCGGCGCAAAGCGGTACTGGCTTACCGCTGCCACAGCGTTTGCGTCCAGATCGGGTCGCAAACCACTTGTCACGTGCACCTCTCGCGGTACACCCTGGGCATCCACCACAAATGCGATTAAACAATCACCGCTTACCTTGGCAGCACGTGCTGCCTGCGAGTACTGCGGGTCTACCTGGAAAACCAGCCTCGGTGCGGTAACGTCTTTACCCACTTCGTACACAGCCGCCGCAGCAGCCGGCTTGGACCCGGAGATGGTCCCCTGAGGAGCGACTTCGACGCTTGAAGCCAGGGCACTCGCCACGCCTGCTGCGAAGACGCAGGTACTTAGTCCTACCAGGACAAGACGAATGGTTTGAGGCAAAGCAGGTTTATGTGACCGTAAACGCATGATCCGTTCCTCCAGTACGTTGGCGTCGAAGATCCCGACGGCGTGAGTGGGTGTAGCTTGGGCGCGTGAACTCATCCAGGTCGCAAGTCGTAAGAGTGAATCGCTATAAGCAACGCCGTCGCCGATGGCGGCAGCGACTGCCGCATCACACGCGATCTCCCTTGTGGCAGCAAGCTGCCGCCTGAGGAACCAGACTGCCGGGTGGAACTGAACTGGTAAGGAAAGCACCTTGTACCCAAGGTTCTTGCGAAAGTCATGGCGGCGCATATGCGCACATTCGTGGAGCATCGCAGCGCGTAATTCCTCAGGATGGACTCCGTCGGAGAATCTAGCTGGCAGCACCAAAACATCGGACCCAAGCGTGAGCGTGAGCGTGACGGGACCGGAGAGGTCTTTCGAGACGAGTAGATCAGCGGCACTTACGCCCATCAGCGTGCGACACTCGTTCCAAACGCTCCCCACCCTCTCGTCCAGCACGCAAGGCTCGGCCATCGACAGCAGTCGTTTTGTGCGAGCGAGACTCGTCACCAAACGCAGGGCTCCGCAGATAGCAGTCAGCAGCCACAGGCCACAGAGCAGCTCCATCGCGTGAATAGGCATGCGAATAACACCTGGCTGAGTAAAAGGTCCTTGCCCCAGCTGCGCGGAGAAGGTTCTTGTTACCCGCCCATCCGGCGACGGGGTGGTGCCGTTTCGTAAACCAACATGCCATGCAGAAATGAGCGGGACCGCAACACATAGGATCAACGCGCCGACCCATACCCGGTGCTCGATCGCAGCTCCCACGCGGCGCAACAGGAATGCAACAACCCAAGTTACAGCTACCAATATCGGGAGCTGCCACACCGCGCACACAATAGCACTTGCGACGAAGTTGAGAAAGCTATTCATCTGCGGCCTCCTTCGACAGCCTTTTGCTCAGCTTGGCAATGCGCGCTGGGTCCACCTCGCGTATTTTGATCAGGCTCATTACGAGCTCTTCGCTGGAGCCACCAAACATGCGTTCAGCAAGGTCGCGGACAGCCTGCTTCAGGATCGATTCCTTCGATACGGAAGCCTCGTAGAGGAATGCGCGGCCGTCGAGCTTTCGCTTCGCTTTACCTTTGCGCTCCAGCGTGTTCAGCACCGTTTGCACCGTGGTATAGGCGAGCGGGTTCGTCTCTGCCAGCGCGGTCTGAACGTCCTGCACGGTGCAAGACCCTTTCCTCCATAGCGCTTCCATCAACTGCAACTCCAATTGCGACAGGCTCGAGGAACCTTTTTTCCGTCCGATCACTTTGCGTCCTCCTACGTAAATAGGACAATAAGCCCGATAGCTAGCCTTGTCAACTACATAAATAGGACAGGTGGCCGCTCGGGAATATGGTCAGTCCGATGGAGTGCCCGATCTTTTGTGCCGTTGGATGAGTTAGTGTAGCGCAGCTATTTCTGAGTTCAGATAGCCGTCGTCGGGGGTGTGGAGAAGTGGGAAGCGCGCAGCGGTTTCCACTTCTCCATGCCCCGTGTTGTTTGTCAGCCACGCCTCGGGTGCTGGCGATCGATAGCCCAGCGAAGAGTGTGGCCGGATGGTGTTGTAGTGAACCCGCCAGCGTTCGGCCAGCACGCGCAACTCTTTCATTGAGTAGAAGATCTCGCCGTTGAGGAACTCGTCCCGTAGCTTGGAGTTGAAGCTCTCGCAGTAGCCGTTCTCCCACGGAGAGCCAGGCTCGATATACAGCGTCTTTGCTCCTGCCTTGGCCAGCCATTTTCGTAGGTCCTTCGCGACGAACTCTGGGCCGTTGTCCGAGCGAAGGTGTTCTGGCACTCCTTTCATCACCATCACATCAGCCAGCGCAGAGATGACCCTGGAGGTGGACCAGCGCCGTTCCGCACGCACCAGCAGGCTCTCGCGCGTATGTTCATCGATCAGGTTGAGAAGCCGTACGCTGCGACCGTCATGCGTCCGCGCGCTGACGAAGTCGTAACTCCACACGTGGTTGCGATGTGTCGGTCTGAGCCGTACACACGAGCCGTCGTTGAGCCACAGACGTCCTCGTGGCTTCTGCTTCTGCGGAACCTTCAGCCCCTCGCGACGCCAGATACGCTCCACGCGGTCCTTACCCACCCGCCAGCCAGCTCGCTTGAGCAACGCCGTGATGCGGCGATATCCGTACCGACCGTACTGGCTGGCAAGCTGGATGATCGCTTGCGTGAGTGCATCTTCGTCTTCGCGCCGTATCGCACGATAGCGCTGCGTGCCGCGTGGCTGGTTGGCCAGCCGGCATGCCCTGCGCTCCGTCATCCCATGCTGCTGCTGTGCATGAGCTGCTGCGATACGCCGTCGCTCAGGGCTTAGAAGTTTCCCGAGGCAAAGTCCTTCAACACAAGATTATCCAGACTCAGGTTCGCCACCAGGCGCTTCAGCTTAGAGTTCTCCTGTTCCAACTCCTTCAGCCGCTTCGCCTGGTCCACCTGCAGGCCGCCGTACTCCTTGCGCCAGCGGAAGTACGTCTGCTCCACGATCCCGGCGTCCTTACACGCCAAAGCCGTCGTCTTCCCGTTCCCTACGGCCAGTTCGATCTGCCGCAACAAATTCACCACCTGCTCAGGCTGGTACTTCTTGCCTCGTCCCATATGCTCTCCTTGTCCAGTGTCTCTCTCATCCACTGGCACATTTCAAGCCGGGCACTCCACTGGAGAAGACTGAGCGGGTGATGTGATGACAAAGCCCAAGCAGCACGTGATGCACTGCAGGTGTGGAAATGTGAAGGTTCTCGCGCGTGGGATGTGTGCTGTCTGCAACACGCTCAAGCGGCAGGACGAGGAACATTTCGGAGGGCTTCGCGAGAAAGCGCTCGAACGGGACGGGTATGGCTGCCGGGTGTGCGAAGCTTCTGGGCGCGAGAAACGATCCATCACCGGATGCCAGGGAAGTCAGTTAGCGGCTTGATTGATCTCGCTCTGCCCCGCCTGCCAGGCCAAGGTTCACCGCATGCGGGCTGCTGTCGGTTCATGCCGCCACTATTACTGGTGCTCTGGCGAGAACTTCATCCAAAAGCTCATGAAGAACCGCACTCAACTTCTTGCCGACTCAAGCGCTTGCTGCAGCCGTTGAGCTGTTCCCTTCAGATGGCTTGTGATCTCGCGCCCTGTTGGCTACTGCAATCAACCTTTAAAAGCCCGTCCTGCAATCCGACCCACATCCGCAGAAGCCGCCGCACGCACAATTTCCGGAACAGAGGCTGCTCCGGTGAGGTAAACGACGGCGCAAATCGGTGAAAGATGCTGCCGCCAGAACATCGCTATGTCATTCGAGGTCCCGTGGTCGCCAGTGCCGGTCTTGTCACCTACCTGCCAGGTCGCTGGTACGCCAGCGCGTAGCTTCGCATTGCCGGTAGTGCTCGCGACCATCCATGCTGCAAGTGACCTACGCGATCCGAGCGAAAGTGCGGAGCCCAGTAAAAGCTCGGTCAAGCTCGTGGCCATAGCACGAGGAGTTGTGGTGTCCCGCGGATCGCCGGGCGTTGCCTCATTCAAAGTCGGTTCAGTTCGGTCGAGGCGAGACGTGAAATCACCAATCGATCGTGCGAAGGTCGTGACTTGGGCTGGACCACCCAAGCTTGCAATCAACAGGTTCATCGCGGTGTTATCACTCAGCGTAATGGCGGCTTGGCAGAGTGAGGCGACCGACATGCCTACGCTGTCGACATGATTCTTCGTGGCCGGTGAGTAGCTTGTGAGCTCACTTGGAGTGAACCGGATTTGCCGTTCAAGGCTTTCCTGACCACGATCAACCCGTGCCAGAACGGCTGCACAAACCAGCACTTTAGAGGTCGAGCACATAGGGAATCGTTCATCGATTCGGTACGAGAGTTGACGACCAGAGCTATGCTCCAGAAGCATGACACCGAGTCGGCCTCCCGTTTTTGCCTCGATAGCGGCAAAATCAGCCTGGAAATCCACCTCTGGCTGCGCGCGAACACACGTGGGATCTAGCATGATGCGACCCGTGAAAACGGCTCCACCGAACATCATCTGGCGTCTCGTAAACATCTTCGATCCTTATGTGCCCTGGTGTTCCTAGCACTCAGGCTGGCTGATCCATTAGCTCATCTTGCATCTCGGAACGGAACGAAAGAAACGGTGCATTACGGTAAGAAGAACTCCGGATCTAGTCTTCCGAATAATTGTGGAGCATGCTCACAAGCTGGTGGGACTTGCCGGTTTACCAGACGTGTACCGCGACCACTTTTGGCGAACTTGCCTTTTGGCCGATGCTCTGGGTCATTACAAGAATCTGAAGGTTCTTCTTTTCCCAGTTCGGAGGGAGGCTTGCGACGGCGTTCTGCAGCAAGTCTGGACGAGTCACTAACTCGGACGCGGCTTCCGTGCCCGCTCCCCGGATACCCGAAATCTTGAGCAGAAAACTTCCGGTGATGCCCACCGGTTCGCGCGTGATCAACCCATAATCCGGGTACACTTCGCCCGAGGTTCCGATACCCCACGACCGGTTGGTCCCAGCCTCTTCAATATCTTCGCCGTCGGAACTTTGATGGAATCTCAACGGGAGATCATCCTCCAAGTCCGTTGTCCAACGATTATTGCGATTCCCCACGATCACGGCGGGAGAGTCACGAAGATCGGTGAATGAACCCTCCTCACCGAAGCGCGTGTTGAACGCCTTACCTGCTTGACCGAGAAATGCAGCGATGGCGAGACCAGCACGTACTCCTTCGACCCCCGGGCCGGACTTAGGACCGGGAACCAAATCACCCCACAAAATCGCTGTGCTCTTGTCCAGCGGCAGGAACTTGTTGCGTCGATCGTCCATTCGATCAAAACCGCCGTTAGCCTTGATTTGAGGCAGATCGTACAAGCGAGGTGCCGGAACATAGAAGGCCGGACTTCCGAGGCAAATTACAACGCTCTGCTTGCTTGAAAGAACCGGTCCCCAGAATTTGGTGATGACATCAGGCCGCTGTTGGGGGAAATCTGATAGACGCCCTACCAGAGCTCCACACACCAGCAGAGTACAACCCCATAGCCCGCGCCTGAAAGACCATCGTGGAAATGCCGCCCAGTGAGGCGAAGGGGCTGCGGTCCCAGCCACGCCAAGATTTTCGGGCGGTGTTGGTGGAATGGATTGCAGCTCTAGGCTCGGTGCCAAGTCACCTGCCGAAGGCAACGGAGCGAGAGACTCTCCGTTTGCCCACGGTGATCCTTGGCGAAAAACTGGAACGTAGGTACCCGTGGGTAGCTCAATCGTGACGAGTCCCGCTTCTTGGCAGTCCATGCGATACGCGTCTAGTCGGCGGCGAACCTCACTGGCTTGAACACGCACGACCGGATCGTCACCGGTCGCGTAATCAACACTCCTGCCGAAGACCTCAATTCCAATCAGGCGTTCCTTGATGAGGAGCTCGTTCCCGACGAGCTTCTGTTCCACAACAAACTCCAGGAACTGCTGGCTTCGTTTGCTGGAACGGAAATGCCGACTCCTTAAGACGTTGCGTAGCTCGACCCTGACGGCTTCTGGCAGGACCTCTTCGTTCACAAGAGGAGGCGTCTGGCCTAAATTATTCGGCGGCTCCATGGAACTAGAAGTTTAGCAGTTGCCCTTAGCGCCCTAAGCGAATCAACAACTTAGGGCCTCTTCTTACGGTAAGAATCCGTTTCCTACAAGACCATCCGTTCAGATTCCCGTAGAAGAAGTCGAGCAGCAGCGTTTGCAGGATGTGAAGAGCAAATCACATCGCGCCGCTTCTGCAAGACCCTATCGCGCCATTCACTCAGGCGCTCCATTCAGAGAGCAAGCAAACCGATGAACAAAACCGTTGCACTTCTCTTCCTATCGACGCTCGTCGTTTCAAGCCGGGCAGGCGCCTCTGGTCCGCAGGAATGCCAGGTTCGCGTTCTCGCTTCGATCACGGACGACCTCGGCACCACCTGGAAGACCGGGTCCGTTCTCCCAGTGGATATCGAGCGGGACGGGCCGAATGGGGGAGCGTTCTGTGCGCACGGCGGAAGCTGCCTGCCTCTGTTGGCGGCTGCCCGACCTGCTCTGACGCTGTTGAACTGCAAGATCGGTCCTGCGCTGGGTGGCGGTGACTTCCGTCTCGTGCCTGACTCGGAGCGGGGCGGTTCAGCTGCGGCAGCCACGCTGCGGCGGCTCCAGGACACGACAGCCAAACTGATGGATCTTGGTTTCTCGAGTGCATCGTCGTCGATATTGGCCGACGAGTTCGTCAATCACCCTCGCTCCAGCGATGGACAACTGATCGCAAAGGCACTGGCAGGCTCACGACCGGCCTTGGCAACGCTGAAGCGCAACAATCCTTAAACGGCGGCACGCCTGGGGTTTTGGATCGCGACCTACAAAGGTCACTCCGTGCAAAAAGAGAAGAAAACAATGAGCTTAATGGTAAAGAAGAGTTTGATGAAGGGCCGGCCGACTCTCTGGCTTGCTGCGGGTGCATTGATCACGTGCGGCCTGATGGCTTGTACCGGTTGCTCAAGCGGAACGTCAGGCGGCAGTGCGCCTACGCCGAAAGCTCCGTCTGCGAATGCGGGTGGTCCTTACATGGCACTTCCCGGTGCAAGCGTTGCATTCAGCGGAGCAGCATCTTCCGATCCGCAGACCTCGACCCTGACCTATGCCTGGAACTTCGGGGACAACACTTCGGGCACGGGAGTTGCTCCAAGCCACTCTTACGCTGCAGTTGGAAGCTATGTCGTGTCTGTCACGGCCACCGACACCTTAGGGCTGAGCGCAACCGCCACCACCACGGCCACAATTGCCGCGCAAGCACCCGCAGCGAACGCCGGCGGACCGTATGCAACCTCCGTTGGCAGTCCGGTCAACTTCGACGGTTCGGCATCGAGCGATCCACAAGGGCAAGCGCTGACGTACGCATGGGACTTTGGAGATGGGACCACAGGCAGCGGCGCACAGCAGAGTCATTTCTACTCCACACACGGCGCTTATACAGCGACACTGACCGTCATCGATAGCACATACAACCTGACTGGCAAGGGTGCCGCTTCGGTTGTGAACGGGCAAGCGGCGATTCAGCCGATGACCAATGTTGTACAGGGCGCCACAGGCATTGGTTCGGGGTACTTCTCCGATCCATACCCCGTACAGACTGTGGTACCCAATGGCTCTCCCGTTCCAAGCTTTGTCGGAACAACGCAGGGTATCCTCACCTGTCCGGCAGCACTGCAGGCAGGCTGCTTCACCGCCAACTCAAACACGATTTCGCTGAATAGTGCCCTGAAGAGTTTAGTGCCGCCCGATGCGAATCACTATTTTCAAAACCTAAATTCCTATCAGGACAGCCAGGGCAATTGGCAGATGGCCGCCACGGTGAAGATCGCTCCGATGGACGGTAGCACGCCGTGGACCGTCATTGTGCACGCGTCTCCGGCAACGCCATACACGGGCATTCCTATCACGTGGGTAGCAGATGCCCGGCTGGTCGGGGACTTCAAAACGTTTGCACATGACAACTACGATGGTAGGTACTTTGAAGATTCGGGCGTACTTTACCTGCTTTATAACAGGAAAAATCCAGCGGTGAATCTGCCAACGGACGAAGACTACATCGTGGCGCAAACCATGGTGTCGGCATCGATGCCGACAGGTGACGCACCTGTGCCATTGCTCGGGCCCGAGGAAAGCAACGGAGGGTACAAATCAGAACTCTCGACGACCCCGGGCCAGATGAATCAGGTGAAGCTGATTGAATCGGGCCATGTTTTGAAAATACAGGGTAAATACGTCATCGCTTATTCCACCGGCTACTACAGTCAGCCCAGCTACAAGGCTGGTCTGGCATGGTCAGACACGTTTCTGCCACCAACGAATACGTATTACAAGCGAGCGCAGAAGATCGATACAGCAGGCGTCTGGGGTGTACCAAATCATGCAGAGGTCGATTACCTCCTGCAGGCAGAGCACCCTCAGTGGCCAAACTACATAGCGGCGCAGGTCATCGCGCCAGGCGTTCCTTCGGTTGTGGCGGATACTAGTGGACACTTCCACCTGTTTTTTGCCGGTTACAGTCCAGCCGACGTCCCCCAGCCAGTCCCGGCAGATGGGTACAGCGGAACACTCCGCCGTCCCTATTACGTCGATTTGAAAGTAAACATACCCATCGGAACTACGGTCAACGATGCTTCTCCGCTCGATCTGGCTAACTGGATCCAGTTGGCGACGACACCCTGAGCCTGCTGCGTAGTATCTCCGCTCGAAAACACGTTGGCCCCCGCTGAGTAGCAGCCCGTCCGCTGCGGCTCAGTGGCAAGGAATCGCCTGCGCCGCAGGGATGCTACACAGCCAGCTATCTCCACACGAAATCGGCGCAACGCCAAGAAAAGGACATAACTATGACGAAGTTCCTCACACTGAAAACTTCACGGCTCAAGACAGCCGTTCTTGGACTTGCAATTCTTACAACTGTTTGTAGTGGCTGCGGCTCGGTCGGCACAAATGGAAGCCAGCCCACTGGAACAATCACCCCGGCTGGCAATCAACTCGGCCTCTCCTATGCGGGTACCCCCAGCCGCTGGGGCCCCGACGACTCTGAGTTCTCCCGCACCCACGCAACGTGGATACGCGCCTTTTACAACGTGCCCCAGTCCGTGGCCGCCACTAACAGTTGTGACGTGAAAGACGATCCGGATCTAAACGAATTGAGGATGATCCACCAGACTTACGGAGGCAAATACAAGATCATCTTCTCCCTGAAATACAACGCCACCGTCGCCAACGGCCCTGCGCCGCCTCTCAGTGGTCCGCAGTACGACGCCCTCGTGTCCTGCACTAACACCGTCCTCGACTACATGTACAACAACATCGACATCCTCGTCTCCGGCAACGAGCCCTTCGAGCCCGACCAGTTCGCCGACATGACGGTGGCTACGTTCTACCAGCAGATGACCGATAACGACATCGCTTACCGCGCCAAACAAACAACCTCTGTCCCCATCTACGTTGGTGCTTTCAACGATCTCCAGACAGCCTACGCCCAGTCACCCGCCGCCAAGGCCCTGCTTACCTACGCGAACAACAACCCAGCCGTTGCCGGCGTCGATCTGCACCTGCACGTAGCGTCTTTCAACGGCGACAACGGGTCAGAAGACAACCGTTTCCCCTCGCTCGACAGCGGATTAGTTGGCGCGGTCACTTTCGCCCGCACACTGGTGCCCACTAAGCCCTTCATCAGCACTGAGTTCTCGCTGGTAAGCTACTTTTTACCCTTCCTCAAAGACCCCCTCAGCGCATCGTTCACATCGAAGAATGCAACCTATGCAGTTGACGCGGCAGCGTCCGTCGCACAGGATCCCGACGGCAACCAGACCGTGCTCGGGTTCTACAACTATGCGGTGTTCCGCGGCAACCATCAGAACCCGATCTCGTACCAGGAATGGTCGGATTTCCTCTCGATCGGCGACGCGGTGTCTCCAACCTGGTACACGGACCGCTTCGTAGGCAGCAACAACTTCCTGGCGCAGGCCCAGGATTTCTTCAACAAAAACAACTTCCTCGTCACGACCTACTCGTTGCCCTATCAGCAAATCATTCTGGCCGAAGGCCAGAAACCTGGCGCTCCCTATCAACTCCCGTTCTATTGGCTCGGTGCAGTGTTCTGCAATGCGACGTGTCCCACGATACCGATCAGTGGATCGAGCATGACGGGCAACCAATTCTCACTCGGGGTGGCCGACGACTTCATCAGCTTGCAGCCTACTAGCTGATCGTGGCGGTCGAAAAGGTTCAGAGCGCTAAGTATTAGAGCTAGGCCAGCGAGGACAACAGAGAACGAGATGAGATGAAAGCGAGCTGGCTGTGCGCCGGATTCTTCACGGACGGTCGCTCTAGCTAAATCAACATAGAACTGTCTCAATGCTCAAGAAGAAGGAAATAGAACATGACAAAGTTCGTTGCATTTGATATGTCGCGACACACGGCGGCCGTTCTCGGACTCACAATCCTTATACCTGTTTGCAGTGGCTGCGGCACAATCGGCAAAGGGGGCGAGCAACCCCCTGGAACGATTGCTCCGGCCGGCAATCAGCTCGGTCTTGATTATGACGCTGCCCCAAGCCGCTGGGGCACTGACGACTCCGAGTTCTCTCGCACTCACGCGACCTGGATTCGGGCGTTTTACGACGTGCCTCAATCACTGGCGGCGACCAACAGTTGTGACGTAAAGGATGATCCGGATCTGAACGAATTGAAGATGATTCACCAGACTTACGGCGGCAAATACAAGATCATCTTCTCCCTGAAGTACAACGCAACTGTCGCTAACGGCCAAGAGCCGCCGCTCAGTGGTTCCCAGTACGACGCCCTCGTCTCCTGTACGAACACCGTTCTCGACTATATGTACAAAAGCATCGACGTCCTGGTCTCCGGCAACGAGCCCTTCGAGCCCAACCTATTCGCTGACATGACCGTCGCTACGTTCTACCAGCAGATGACCGATAGCGACATCGCCTACCGCGCCACGCAAACAACCGCTATCCCCATCTACGTTGGTTCTTTCAACAATCTCCAGGACGCCTACGCCCAAACCCCCGCGGTCAAAGCCCTGCTCACCTACGCAAACAACAACCCAGCCGTCGCTGGTGTCGATTTGCACCTACACGTGGCATCTTTCAACGGCGATAACGGTTCCGAAGACAATCGCTTTCCCTCGCTAGACAGCGGACTGGTTGGAGCAGTCAACTTCGCCCGCACGGAAGTGCCCACGAAGCCCTTCATCAGCACTGAGTTTTCGTTGGTGAGCTACTTTTTACCCTTCCTCAAAGACCCGCTCAGCGCGCAGTTCAAGTCACAGAGTGCAACCTACGCATCCGACGCAGCAGCATCTGTCGCGCAAGATCCCGATGGCAACCAGACCGTGCTCGGCTTCTACAACTATGCGGTGTTCCGCGGCAACCAACAGAACCCGATCTCGTACCAGGAATGGTCAGATTTCCTCTCGTTCGGTGACGCGGTATCACCTACCTGGTACACGGACCGCTTCGTAGGCAGCAACAACTTCCTGGCGCAGGCACAGGGCTTCTTTAACAAGAACAACTTCCTCGTCACGACCTACTCATTGCCCTATCAGCAAATCAAACTGGTCAAGGGGCAGAACCCTTCGGCTCCTTACGCAATCCCGTTCTATTGGCTCGGTGCAGTGTTCTGCAACGCGACGTGTCCCAAGGCATCGATCAGCGGATCTAGCGCGATGGGTCACCAATTCTCACTCGGGGTGGCCGATGACTTCTTCAGCTTGCAGCCTGCTAGCTGATCATGGCGGTTCGAGAAGGTCTTGAATGCTCGGACGTAGAGCTCGTCGAGCGACGAGCGGAGAAGGGAATGAGATGAAAGTGAGATGGTTGTGCGCCGTACTGTTCTGTGTGGCGGGTGCTCTCGCCCAAACCGCCGATGCTGACAAGGCGTTCATGCAACTGACGACGGTCAGCATGACGCGAATGAACCGGGGAATGGAGCAAGCTCCGATGAATGGCAACGTCGATCATGACTTCGCAACCATGATGATCCCTCACCATGTGGGCGCCATCGACATGGCTAAAGCGGAACTCAGCTTCGGTAAGGACCCTGTGATGCGTCGCTTGGCGCAGGAAATCATCGTCGACCAGCAGTCAGAAATCGAAGCCATGAAGCTTCAACTGGCAAAAAACGCTTCACCCACCGGAAAGGACAAGTAAATATGACGCGTCTGTTGATTTCTCTTCTGCTCGCATTCAGCCCGGCGATGGCTACAGCTCAGACGGCCGACCGTGTGTACACTGCCGATCAAACGTCCAACACGGTTTCGGTCATCGATCCCTCGTCCAACACGCTGCTGGGTACGATCCCTCTTGGCGAAGATGTCCCTGCAGCTCTAAGCCCCTTGTACCATGGCGAACTCTTGGTTCATGGTCTGGGCTTCTCGCCTGACCACAAGACGCTCGCGGCCATCTCAATCGGCTCAAATTCTGTGACACTGATCGACACGGGTACCAACGCTGTTAAAGGCAAGGTTTACGTCGGGCGTTCTCCGCATGAGGCGTTCTTCCGGCCTGACGGCAGGGAACTGTGGGTCGCAGTACGTGGCGAAGACTACGTCAGTGTTGTCGACCCTGTTCAGAAGAAGGAGCTTCGTCGCATCAGTACGGCGAATGGTCCCGCTATGGTTATGTTTCGTCCCGATGGGAAGTACGCGTTCGTGCCGTCCAGTTTCACCCCTGAGATGGATGTGGTCGATACAGCAACCTATCAGGTCGTCGCCCGGGTTCCGCAGCTAAGTCCATTCTCGCCTAACCTCGCAGTCGATCAGGACGAAGTCTGGATCACCCTCAAAGATTCGGGTAAGACGCAGGTCTATAGCGCAAAACCGCCGTTCCAGACGCTTGCGACGCTCAACACCGGCCCCATCTCGAATCACGTCACCTTCGTCACAAACAGCGCGGGGCGCTTTGCCTATGTGTCTGTCGGTGGAACCGATCAGGTTCTGGTGTACCGGCGTAACGGAGCGGATCCAAAGCTTGTCGCAACGATCCAGACAGGGGACCTGCCCCACGGAATTTGGGGATCCGGCGACGGCCGGCGTGTCTACGTAGGCCTCGAAAATGGCGATGCGGTACAAGCGATCGACGCACTCACCAACAAGGTGATCGCGACTATTCCAGTAGGTCAACTTCCACAAGCGCTAGTCTATGTACCCGGAACGCCCGCCATGGCTGACGATAGAACGAGCCTGAAGCCCTTGGCGGCGGCGACCCAAGCTGACCATATCCAGTTGATTCCAGCGGACAGCACTTCAACAGCTCATGCCAGTGTGTCGATCAATCCTCTTGGTTTAATCGACAACCTCCAGATTGCCGCAACTGGTCTGGAACCAGGGAAGAAATACCGCCTAGTGCTGGTGGGCAACGGCGAATCCGAAGATCTCCTCAAGCTGAGCGCCGGGATAGGAGGCGTGGCCATCGTGCAAGCCCTCGGACCTTTGAAGCGCGCCGTGGCTGGTTCTGCAAGCGTACCCGCAATGAAGCTTGAGCTTCGAACGGAAGATACGGGACATGTAGTGCTCCACCAGTCGGGCAAGTAGCGCTTGGCTGATCGTAGCGGTACCCAACGAAGGGCGACATAACACGCTGTGGATCAGTACTGAATCTTTTGCTTATTGCAAGAACGAAAGGATGTATCGAATGGATCTTCATCTAAATGGAAAACGGGCCTTGGTCACGGGCAGCACGAGTGGTATCGGGGAGCAGATTGCCAAGACGCTGGCAGCAGAGGGTGTTCAAGTTGTCGTCCATGGCAGGCAAGAGGCGGAGGCCAGTCGGGTAGTAAGTCAAATACTCGCTCTCGGTGGAACGGCTGTCAGATCTATCGGCGAGTTGCGTAGCGATTCTGCAACGAAACAAGTGATGGCGGACGCAATCGCTGCGTTCGGCGGCATCGATATTCTGGTGACCAACGCCGCCGCTTTTCCCATGAAGCCATGGCTCCAGTCGGACGCGAGCGAGTGGGTTGATCTCTACGACGCTAACGTAGCTTCGACCGTCCGTTTGGTAACGACTCTTGTTCCTGCGATGGTCGAACGACATTGGGGCCGCGTCGTGATGCTCGGGAGTTTCCTTGGACCTATGCCAGGTCCTCCCGTAGCCAACTACGCGACCACGAAGGCAGCTACGATCGCGCAGGCGGTGTCTCTTGCCAAAGAGCTAGGCGGAACCGGCGTTACCGCGAACACTGTGAGCCCCGGACCGATCCGAACGCCTGGCTTCGAGGCAACTGCCCGGGCAGTAATGATTGGGCAAGGGCATGAATACGACTTCGGTGCGTTCGAGCAGTTCTATGTCAAAGAGACACGGTTACCAGCAGGCAGGATCGGCTCTCCGGACGACATCGCTCACGCCGTCGCATTTATTTGTAGTCCGTTAGCGGATTTCATCACAGGCGCCAATCTTCGCGTAGACGGCGGTATCGTGCCGACCAGCAACTGACCGCCCGCCATGACCTTAGCTTTTCACGATCTATCCAGCGCTCCTTGGAGCGGGTTGCGGTCCTTAGCAGACCTCTGATTTGAGCCCGTTCCATGCTGGTCGTCTACAGGGAAACTTCCCGTAGAAACCTTTAGGATTTTCGACTGTGTCAGGTTGAACATGAAAGACCGCGTCTCTTGGCAGCGCAGGAAAGAAGAACAAAATGCGTCAAAGTCTCGTATCCGTCAGGATGAAGAAACACAAACTGCTGTTCGCCCTCGCTCTTCTCGTAACCAGCTGTTCCGCATTTGCGCAACGTACCACGACGTTAGCGCTTGAGCCTGCTGCGGGAGGCCTGATGAAGATCCAGGCTACAATCGCAGGTCACAAGGGCACGTTTCTGTTCGATAGTGGGAGCGGTATAAGCAGTATATCGCCTGAATTCGCCGCACTGATCGGGTGCGACCCGTGGGGTCAGATCACGGGGTTCCGCATGACTGGCGATCGGCTGGACATGCAACGCTGCGATCACCTCACGTTCGACTTTGGCAACAAGAAGCTGCAGGCGCAAGCAGTTGGAGTATTCGACGTGTCTAAATACCTTCCTGCCGAGGTGGGGCATGTCGACGGCACCATCGCTTTGGACCTGTTTGCAGATCAGGTGTTTACCTTGTCCTACGGACGGCATTTTCTGCAGCTACGTAACATTGAAGACATTGCCCGACGGAATCCGGAACTCCGCATGCCAGTTCACATCGTGCGTAATGCGGAAGGCTTCGCTCTATCGGTAGACCTTCCAGTGAAGACAACAGCGGGCACTGCATGGTTCGAAATGGATTCGGGTAACACCAGCCCTTTCGTGATCGTCAACGACTCTCTGGCGGCGCTCTTCCAATTGTCTGCGGATGCCAAGAGAGCTCCGATCAAGCTGACACTTGGGAATGGCACCATGTTTGAAGGAGAGGCTAGAGTACGGAAGCTGATCCTGGATGGCAACCTCGGAGTGAGCTTCCTTGCCACACACGACGTTACGGTCGACGTACCACACGCGACTGCGTGGGTTGATCAAAGCTCTCGATAGTTAAAGAACTTTTGAAAGGTTCATAAGTGAGTACGCGCTCCTCTACACAGTCGATAGCCGCTTTCCTTCTGTTGCTTTGTTTTTTTAGCGCTGCTGCATATGCGCTCATCATTCGCTGCCATCACGAAACGGCTGCACTCAGCAGGTTCTTAATGTGGTGTCCGGGCTTTGCAGCGTTGTGCTCTTGCATCTGGCTCAAAATTCCTATCGGGACCCTTGGGTGGCGATGGCCTTCACCTCATACACTTCGTCTTGCATACTTCCTGCCCCTGATCTACGCAACGCCTGTCTACGTGCTGGTCTGGTTGGCCGTGCCTGGCGCGTTTGCACTGCGGGACTACGAAGCGGTCATGGCGCGTGGATATGGACTGGAACGCTGGCCCGCACTTGGAACCTTTGGCGTCGCTCTCCCACTACTCTTCACAGTGGCTGTCATTGGTAAAGCGGTTTGGACTTTGGGGGAAGAACTTGGATGGCGTGGCTTCCTTTTCCCCCGCCTTCAGGAACGCTTCGGCTTCCATGGAGCTTGTCTGATCTCTGGTGTTATCTGGGCTGTGTGGCATTACCCGGGGCTTTTCTGGGCCGACTACAACGCCGGTACGAGCCCCGCTTTTGCCGTCACTTGCTTCACAGTCGGGGTCATTGCCATGGGGTACATCATGGGATACCTGAGAGTACGATCGGGGAGTATCTGGCCGTGCGTCCTCCTTCACGCCACGCACAACAGCTTCGTCGAAGGCATTTTCGATCCGCTGACAGCACCGATGGGCTGGGCCAAGTACATTACGTCAGAATTCGGGGTCGGCCTGGTCGCCGCTATCGCGCTGGCGGCAATATATGTTGTCAGGCCCGCTCAGGTGACAACTCCCGAGTTGTGAGTTCAAACAGGGCCGTCTTGTGATCGTACCGAGTGTCACTTCAGCAGAGAACGAAGCCTTCTTTTCGCGGCTAGCCCCCTGGATATGTAGGTCACCCAAAGAATTTGAAATCGGTCAGGTCAGGAGGACTGAAGTGTTGCTCACTCGACGTAAGTTTCTACGGTTTTCTCTGGTCATCTCTTCAGCGTGCGCCTCTGGTTCGACACCGATGCGTGCTCTTAGCGCCTCAAGGGTCAACTTTTCGGATGTGCGTCGGAGCATCCGGAGCGCAGTAGATAGTGATGGAGCGACAAGCCTGGCGCTTGCCGTCGTACATCATGGAAACATCGTTTGGGAAGAAGCGTTTGGCTTCGCAGATCGTGAACACCGCAACCGTGCTACAGTTCACAGTCCGTACTGTCTTGCCTCCATCACAAAGACGTTCACTGCGACCTTGATTGCCGCCCTGTCAGAGCACTATCGGTTCTCGCTTGATGACCCTGCTGCGCCTTTCCTGAGAACAGCTACGCTCCAGGGACCAAATGGCGATCCCAAAGCTGTGACCATCCGAATGCTCGGCGCTCACTGCAGTGGGTTGCCAGAGACCTTTACAGCGCACCTGCTGCACGGTCCTGCACCGGTTATGCCGAGCGCGACCTTCTTGCAACAGTATGGTCGTCTTGCGTATCCACCTGGCGAAGTGTACGAGTACAGCAATATCGGTTATGAGGCTCTCGGAGCGATCGCTGAACAGCTTGCGGGCCAAACCTTTGGTCGCATTCTTAAACAGCAAGTGCTCGTTCCGCTCGGAATGCACGACACCTTCTTTTCGGATGATGTTGAGCGCCTCCCCATAGCGGCAGCTGGATACGATGTGCACGGGGCGCCGCTCCCACGGTATCGGACATCGACACCGCCCTCCGGAGAGCTTTATGCCAGCGTGCACGACCTTGCACACTACCTCGTCCTCCAGCTCCGCAGAAATGGTTTGGCTCCCGCGCTTGATCTTCCAGGCTTGAACAGCCTGCGAAGGCCTGTTTTGACCGGCCCGAAAGGCGTCAGCTCCACCTTCGGTTGGTTCACGGCTAATCTCTCATCGGGAGAGCCCTACTACTTCAAGGCCGGTGGGCAGCCTGGTGTTGCCGCCAAACTTCTGTTCTTTCCATCCCTTGATCTCGGCTGTGCGGTCCTGACGAACGAAACCGGTGCGATGTCACTTGTAGATGAATGCTGCGAGGGCATTATCCGCAACTATGCTCCGACGTTTCATATGCCGCAGGAAGACGCTGGGCCGGAAATCACCGCATTTGAGCCGACAGAGCATTTCGTCGGCTCTTGGCAAGGCACGCTCCTCAACGGCGGAGCCAACCAGAGAGTGCGCTTCAAGCTGGATCAAAGCGGGAGTGCAACGCTAGCGCTTTCGGATGAAGCACCTCAGCCTGTCGTGAACATGCAGTCCGAAGGTGTTGCCTTCGGAGGTACGACCCGAGGCCTGGTGGAGTGTGCTCGAGCCGATGCATTTGGAGTACGGGCTCTGGCACTGAAGCTCGTCCCGCGTGACGGCGGACTCACTGGTCGCGTCATTGCGGAAGGAACACGGCCGGGACTTCTTCTGGCTAACATTCCTTACGTACTCAGTTTAAGCCGTGTTTGAACGACAAGGATGTATCCGAAGATTGGGCATCGGAAAGAGGTCTGGCGCGAGATGCGTACCGCTGCCGGATTCACAATTAAAGAATGCTCAAGCTGGGGGAGCGATCAGCCGCCGTTCATCATTACGTTCCAGGAGACTGTGACCCGTTGCTGATGCCTACACTGTGTGTCGCACCCAACCCAATCTTCGTCTGCAAAACCCTGCGAGCAGGGACGAGCGGCGACACTCTTCTTTGCAGAGCTACGACATTTATCGCTTTGCGCCGACAGGCAATGTTGGTGCCCGATAGACAAACGGAACAGAATGGTCAATATCGGACCTAAACCACTTGTAATGAACACGATAAGGCTTTGATTTTAGGTCCTAAGCTGTAGCTTTTGGCTGCGAGGCCTCTCTCGACGCGCTCCTTGGTTACTAGCCGAGCATTACTGAGCTGAGACCACATGGCGGAAAGCGGGACCGTGGAAATGCCAGAACCGTGCAAAGCGTGGAACGGTGAAACAGTCCCACCCTTCACACCGTTCCTTGGAAGACGCCGATCCTGCCGGCGTCTCCCACATTCCCCCAGCCCCAGACGGCGGGTATGAGTAAATAAAAAAAGACGTAAATGCGTGAATGCGCATTGTCACATTTCGATGGCGAAGCCTTCATGCTCATGCGATGGCAGACTTACCTCCGGCATAGAAACCTCCGCAGGCGACGGCATTGCAAGATCGTGGGAAAGCTCCGGGGCCGGTGTCGGCTGGTAGCCGTCTGAGGTATAGACACTCAGCTCGTGGAGCTTAGTCGGAAGATGGGCGAGAGCGTCACGCTGACCGGCGATCTGCTGGGCTTCACCGCTGAGGATGACGCGATCGACAGCCAGGCGCTTGGTGGATTCGATGGCATAGCCGTACTCAACGTGTAGGGCCTGTTCAGGGGTGAGCTGCAGGGTCGCACCGGAGTCCACCTTGACGGACAAGCCGCCGTCTTCATGGATGCGTTCTATGGTGGCGAGATTTCCTAGACGAATGCCCTCGTCCCACTCGGAGCGGGTGAACTGTATCCGCTCACCTTCGGCAAGCTCTCGATTTTCAGGTGAGTAGACCGTGGCTTTGAGGCGCATTTGCCATTCGGAGGCCGGGTCGTAGGTGTGTGGTGCATCGTCAGAGCCGGAGACTGTAATGAGGTTGTGCTTCGTGTCTACGTCGGTAACGGTCCCGTATGTGTTGGGGGAGACGCCCAGCTCGTCATTGCCTTTGCTGCCGTAACGAATTACATCGCCTATTTCATAGTTGGCCGCGCTCTTGGCCTCTTTGTCGGATAGTCCTTTGTCGGTCAAGATGGTGGCGCTGTAGGTCTCCCCAAGCCTGCCTTGCTCGTGCAAATCGGAACGAATGAGGCGCGTTAGCTGCTCACGTTCCGTTCTGTCTGGAGCGAAGATGACAGCCCGGTCGTTTTGGGAAACGTAGTCGTGGGCGACGGCCGCAACCCGGTGATCTGGATTGCTGGAAACCTGGATGCGGTTGATATCCCGTAGCAGGTTCGTCGCGGCCTCTGGATCGTCGCGGCGGAAGCTATCGACCGCCTGACGCACATCGCTCAAGTCGATGGCGGCGGTTTTCGAAACATCCGTCGATAGCCGTTCTCCCAACGTGGCAACGTCGTTCGTGTAAATCCGAGCGTCGTGCGCTGCGCGAGAGATGGCAACGTAGGCGAGCCGGTCATTGATAAGTGAACGGCTGGAGTCTGTGTCGATGTTCGCAATTACCCGGTCTGCCGTGAGCCCTTGCGAGCTATGCGACGTGACGGCATAGCCATGATCCATCTGCCGGAACTCGGTCGGATCAAACGTGATTTCGCGACCCTTCTTACCGTCCATGCGTACCGTGATGGAGCGTTCCTCAAGAGCGGTGATAGTCGCAAGATCGCGATTGGCAACGCCAAGCTCGCGGTTCGCTGCGGTGAACTGGATGCGCTCACCAACACTGAACTCGCGCGCGCGTTCCTCGAAGACGTTCACGCCGTATAAGCGGCGCGGGTCATACGAGATCTCGTTGCCGTCTTTGGTCTGGACCGTGAGGACGTTGGTGCGCGCGTCTACAGCCAAGACACGGGCCTCAGAGCCGCGTTCAAGGCCGATGGCCTGGCTCCCCGACTCATAACGAATTACGTCGCCGTTGTTGTAAAGCGCGGCCCAGGTGCGGCCCGCGCCGGTGAGGTCAGAACGATGGGCAAGGGTCTGAAACTGGCGGCCGTCCGGAGAGAGCTGACCCGATGTTTGCAGTTCCGCGCGAATGGCTTCGTTGATCTGCTGGCGGCTCTTGTTATCTGGCGAGACGACGATGGTGTTCTCAGGTTTCGCAGCATAGTCCTTTGCGATAGCCGCAATGCGCTCCGTTCCATTCCGTAGCTCTGTCACGCGGTCTTGCTCCACCAGCAGTTGCACGCCCTTCGCCGTTTCCCCGGTGGCAAGGTGTTGTACCGCCTTGAGCAATTCGGGATCTTTCTGCCGCATGATCTGGTCCAGTTGCGAGGTCCGCATGCCGGCCTGTTGCATTTGCTCGAAGGGCTTGCCGGCTTCCACACCCTGGTGCTGCCGAGTGTCGCCGATGACTAGAACGCGGTCCTCCGGAGTCACCTTCTGGAGAAAGGCCCGCATCTGTTTGGAAGATGCCAGAGAGGATTCGTCGAGCATGTAAAGGCGAGGTTGGCCGGGGTTTTCGTCCAGCTTGCGAGCAAGGAAACTTTGCAAGGTGGTAGCCTCGATTCCTGCATCCCTGAGCTGGCCTGCCGCGCGGGATGTGGGGGCAAATCCCTCAACCTTGTAGCCTTTTTGTTCCGCGCCCTCGCGGATGGTCTCTAAGGTCGTTGTCTTCCCTGAACCTGCCAAACCCTGCAAGCCGTGGACATGATCCTGAGAAGTAAGCACCTCGTGAACGACGCGCCGCTGAGACGCATTTAGAAAATCCCGCGTGTCGGCCTGGGCGAACGCTTCGCGCTCGGTCATCATGGGCGCAAGGGTGTTCTTTCCGGTCTGCACGGCCTGGATGTTTGCGCGCTCGGCGGCCAAGGTTTCGGGCGTAGTGAACCGCTGAGATGAGCCGTATTTCTCCTGGCCAACACCGCGGAACTCTCCGCTCTCCCGCCTCGTGGAGAACTCGTTGCGCACTTCACCAAATGTCGCTTCGCCCATGCCGCGTCTGAGTGCGGTGGTCATAATCATGCGCTCGTCCGCGACGGCTTCCCGCTCAAAGAGATGGTCTCGCGCGAACGTCATCGCCTCCTGCGCGCGCATGGGTGTCTGGGGTCGAACGCCATGCTCGTTGACTCGCTGGCGAGCTTCGGCTATCACTCGGTCCGCCTGTTTGCCGAAGTCGGACGCCATGTCCTTATGCGCCTGTAAAACCTGCTCTTTGGTGAGGTCCTGCTTCTTCTCGCGGGTAGCGTGAGCGGCAATCTGAGCCGCCTCGGGGCCGGAGCGCCCAACTCGCTCCAGGTGTTCGCGGATTTTTTCAGAACGGGGGCTGGAAGCGTCGAGGTATTCCTGCGAGTAGCCCTTGATCTCGGGGGCGCCGGAGCGCCCCCGCTCTAGCTCGTACCCAAGCTCGCGCAGTCGGTACATCAGGTGCGATTGATAGACCGCTGTTGCGTAGGTTTGGCTCTCAAAGAAGGCTTTGGGGTCAAGGGCTCGGGTGGAGCCATCCTCTCGCTCAGTGACGTTGAAAATTACGGCATGGGTGTGGAGCTGGGGGGCCGCATAGCCGTCTACAGGCCGGGCAGTGTCATGTTCGAACTTCGCCGCGATGAACCTGCCCGTAGTCTCTGCCGGGTGGTTGCCGCCGATACGGGCTTGGGTATACCGCTCCAGCTCCGTGAGCGCGGCGGTTACCGCTTCCCGGTGGGCCTCCATCACCCGTTCGTCCCCTCCTACAAGGGCGGTGAGGGAGACGGACTTCGGCGCGGAAAAGGTCGCATCCCAACCGGCCCGGTGTTCGACGGTCTGCGTGACCGAACCATCTGCGTTGGTCTGTTCGGAGGCGATGCGATGGCGCACCATTTGCTCGCCGCTCTGGGGATCTTGGCCGTTCGCAAGGGCTAGAAACGCTTCCTTGCTGACAGCGCCTGAGAGACCGAAGCGCTCCGCAAGCTGCCCCTGCCACTCGCCAATCTGAGCATCGTCTTTGGCGTAGTAGCTCTGGGTCTCAGACGCGAAATCCTTGGTGTGATACGTGGCCGCTTGCGATGCATTCAGGGGTTTAGAAATGGTCAGCATCGCTTACTCCAAGGACATGCTGAATTGGTGGTGATCGTGCCTGGGAATCAAGTACGGGTCAAGATCGGTGAGCATGATCGGGTCAGCGGTCGCCTGTTCTGGCGATCCCTCTGCGCGCTTCACAATTTCTCCCCACCCCTCTTTAACAGCCTTCACTTCGTCGTCTGAAAGATCGCGGCCCTCTGCGTCCAATCCTTCGCGGTAAAGCTCAAGGTGTTCGAGAAATTCGGCTGCAACCTGCCCCATGATTGGTTGTGGAGGTGCGGCCTCTTGCGCGAGCTTTGGCGCTACAGGTGTCTCAGGTTTGTTCCAGTCCAAAGTGAGAGCACGCCGGTACTGCGCACCGCCCTTTCTGTTTGGGTTCGGCGGCCTCTGTAGCTTCGGTCTTTTTCGCGGGCAAAGGTTCGGGAGCGGCGGCGGGCTGCACCGGGTGGGGCGTCGACGCAACCGAAGAGGAAGGCTCGGACGGTACCAGCGGAGAGAGCGTGGCGCGCTCGTATTTCAGAGCATCATCCGGGTTCTCGCGTGGAACAAAACTCTTTGTGACGATAGGCAGGTCGTTGTAGTGAAAATCGAACCTCGCGATGCGATTGCCCAGCTTCAAGTACGCGCGACGGTCCTCCAGGCCGGAGATTTCTGAGGCCATTACCAGTGGCTCAATCTGCCGGTCTATGGTGAAGTTCTTGCCTGCACGCGAACCGTTGAAATGCGTCTCCTTCATGCGTTCGATCTCAACCTTTCCCAAGGTTTCAGAGATCCACTCGGCCGCTTTCCCTTCTGTGGTCTTCATGAAGATCTTGGTGGCTGGCTGGCTCAGCATGACCTCTGCAATCTTGCCGTAGATGTCCTCCAACTGCGCCCGTCCCTGGAAGCCGACCACAAGCGGGTTCTTGGACTTGCGGCTCTCGGTCATGGCGCTGTGGAGTTGGGGGAGTTTCTGCAAGCTGGCCAGCTCGTCAATCACGAACCAGACCTGCTTTTGTCCGGGCTTAGGCGTCTCCATGAGCCGCATCACAAGAATGTCGATCCAGAGGGAGATGAGAGGCCGAAGCACCTCGCGCTGTGACTTCTTCGACGTGATGAAGATCCATCCTTTGCGGTCCTTCGCCCAGTCGGTCGCATTCCAAGTCCTGGTCGTCTCTTCCTTCTTCGGGAGCAGTCGCAGGCTCTGAGCAACCAGGCCAAGACTGGCTAGAACACCGGCTGCCTGGGGGCCTGCTTTCCGGTCAATGTAGAACGCCATCTCCGTTCCCTTGACCTTCGTTTGCAGGAACGATTCGTCAGCCATCCACTTCGCCAGTTCGTGCGGCGTTGGGCCTTCACGCAGCAGGTGCGCGAAGATTTGGGCCGGGGTTCTGTAGAAGAATTCTTTGTTGCTGCTGTTCGATCCGCCGCCCGCTGGCTGGTACAGCGATTCAGCAATGGTCGTTGCCTCCTGCTGGCTTTCAATCTCCATTGCGGGAGACCAGAACGGGCACCGCGCGTCCAGCGGATTGAGGATGATATCGCCACGCTCTGCGTCGTAGAAACGCTGTACGAACTCAGAGGCAGGGTCGTACACGATGGCGGCATCGCCCCGGTCCCGAATCTGCCGGAGGAGCTGCATTATCAGGGTCGTTTTGCCGGCGCCGGTGTCGCCCATCATCTGGAAGTGCTGCGATTCTTTGCCGGGTGGAATCCGCATCAGCTCCTTCATCTCGGCTGTCTTGAATCCCAGCCCCAAGTGCGAATGCTGGCCGGCCCTTTTAGCGGCACGACTTGCTTGGAAGCGAGCGAGTGGATGCTTCCAAATGTCACGGCTGACAGCCTTGTTGAACTCGCGCGGACTCATCATCTCGGGTCCGCGAAGCACTCGGCCGTACTTCAGGGTCTTCAACCGCTTGATGTCGGCGGGGATTGAGAAAAAGAGCATGATCGCAAGGCAGACCCCAGCTTCGATCGCGCTCACTGCGAAGAGTCGTGGGACAGTCTGCCCCTCAAAGAAAGTGAACCGGAGCCATCGCGATAACGAGGCGTCATTGAACTTCTGAGGGACCCCTCGCCCGAACCATTTGAATCCCTGAGCAAGTGGCAGGGCGGTGAGTTGGACGGGCTGTACTTTGCCGTTCGGCATTACGGTTGTGCCGTCCTGAAAGTCCACCGGCAAAGCTCGGCGGGGTTGGGCCTTTCGTGGCCCGTCTAAGTAGATCAATCGGTACTCGCCAGTCTGGTGCGCGAGCGCACCGACCGACGAGCGAACGTAGTCCGCGAGGTAAGTACGCTGCATGACAGGCAAGGACAGAGCGGCCCGTTGCCAGACGAATAGGAAGAGGCACAACACGCCGAATCCGAGTGCCGAAAACGTGTAGATCGGCACCGTTGGCGGTGTGATAATAGTTTCGTTTCTGCCCCATGTCGCTGCCATCTTCTAGCTCTCCTTCCCAGTGTTCAACCGCTTGGTTTGATCGGCCAGTTCACTCGCGACGCGACGCTTTGCCGTCTGCACCTGGGTGTTCAGCTTCGCGTACTCGGCCTCTGTAATCGGCAGACTTTGGCCCAACATCTTGACCATGTTCACCAGCAACATCCGCGTGGCGACCAGCTCCACCAGAACCACGTCGGGGCCGGTCTGACGTGCGGCGTCGATCAGCACCTCGCGCGCCCATTCGCCTACTGCCTTTCCGCTGTTTAAAGCGGCTCGCTCGACTGAAAGCAATTCCTCTTCAGTCACTCTGGACGTGACCGAAAAAGCTCTCGCGCTGCGCCCGCGTGAACGCCGCAAGCGGCTCTCAGAATCGAGTGCGACTGGTGTAGGTTTGAGGGACATTCGCTCTCCGAAAGACCCGATTTCAATTGAAATCACTGGATTTCAACTGAAATCAGGGTCGGTCTAAGTTGTTGATTGGAGGGCGGATTTCAATTGAAATCCGCTTTCGGCTTTTACGACACCCTTCAAGGGGTGGAGTGTCAACATTCTTCCGGTGCGCAGCACCGTTGTGCCTTTGCCCCGGAATGAAATGGAGGGATCAGGCGCTTTTTGCCTGGGACACGGGAGCAGTAATAGGCGCAGGCATAGGCTTCGCAGAAGCTGGAGGACAAGCCTCGGCAGCCGGAACCTTCCGAATCCGCAATGTCGAAGCGACCTTCCTGGCTTCCGGGGTCTTCAGGAAGTCCTGGAAGTCGCGGTCTTTGCTGAAGACATAGGCGAGAGCTTGCTCGACAACATCGTCAGCACAAGCCGAAATGAAGGCGGCGTATTGATCGACCTGGGTGGCGGTTGTGTCAGTGAGCCGAATGGATGCGCTGATCTGACGGGTTTGGACGACTTCAAGCAGTGGCATTGTGGTTCTCCTTTGGGTGCTGAAATGAAGCAAACTTTTTACGGGCAATCATTCGCTGCGCCGTGGTCACAATCTCCCGTGCTCTGGAAGAGCGAAAGGAGGCTGGGACATCGGCGGAACGACGGTCTTGCAGCATGGCGATTACGTCCTCAATCGCCGCACCATTGAGCAACATGAGGCGTGCCGAAGCGATGTCAATGGTGCGCTGGGCGTAGTAGAGGGGGTTGGGCTTATCTGAACGGCGGGAAGCAAGCGCCAGCGTGAGATTCCCGGCATCCCCGCCTAGTGAAAGCTGTTGGACAGCCCACGCCCAATCGCGCTCCGAATGGGTGTTCTTTCCTGTCGCGTATGTCCGTGCGGTCTCGTAAAACGGCATCGCGGCATTCGGCAACGCATCATCCAATCGGAAGTCATCGGGATGGTAGATGGAGTCACTGGGGTATTCGACTGAAACCGGATGAGCGGGTTCGTACTTGCGGTTGAGGAATCCCGGCACTCTAAGAACACGGTTGCGGTCGGTGCAAGCGGAGTCGCCACCGAAGGAGATTACCAGCAACTTCAGCGCGTTCTCCTGCTGATCGAAGTCGAAGCCTTTGACCCTCCAAAGCGCCTGGTACTTGCCGGGCGAAGTCGAGAGGATCATGCTCGGATCGGGTACTGCATCGGAAGTTCGAAGGGCGGCGATTCGCTCCTCACCGTCTACGTCGATGTCGATGTAAAGGTGACGAACTTCCGCGATGCAATCCTTGGTCCTATTCCGACTGCCGGCTAACAGCGGATTGGCGGCGATATAGACATTTGCTCCGTTGTGATTCTCATAGCTCAGCCAAGCAAGATAGCGGGGCGCGAGCGCCTGCTCCAACCGAACAATGCGCTGCGTCGTAGACGCTGGGTTCTCCTTCCGGAGGAGAACGGCAACCGTCTCTCCTGGTTGGAAGCATCGGGTTAGGAATTCTGTTGCGATCTGAGTATTCATTGCGGGCGTCTCACAGGTTGGGAAGCCCGGCGTTTACCGGGCTCCCGAGTTGATGGAAGGAAAAGCGGCTTATGCAACCGCTTCCAGAGGAAGTTGAGAGTCTGCGTCCTGCTCCTCCGGGCTTGCCTTCTCCGCCCGGTCCAGCTTGAGAATCGAGTTAACCCGGATCTCCCAGATGGTCTTCTTCTGGGCTGGCTTCTTGCCGACCTTCTTGGTCTCGTAATCCCGGCTGCGCAGCTCGCCTTCCACCTGCAGATGAGCGCCCTTCTTCAGCGAGCCCGCGAACTCACTTAGCTTGCCGAAGATCACGCAACGGTGCCATTCGGTGTGCGAGATGTACTGGCCGTCCTTCTTGTAGGAACTCTTGGTTGCCAGCGAGAGAGTGGTGAAGCTGCGGTTGTCGTTGGTGCGAACTTCTGCGTCGTTGCCGAGGAAGCCGATGAGGGTGACTTTGTTCGAGTACATGGTGGTGATCTCCGTGAGTTGAATTTCCCGATCTTGCTCGGGTCACTAATAAGCGAAGTGGGCCCGGCTCCCAAGTGCCAAGCTCTGCATTTGCGGAGGGTCCGGCGAAGCTGGAAACCGTAACCCGGAGGGCGACGCAGTCGAAGCAGAAGAGCGCCGAGCCGCAGGGCGCCGGTAAAGCCCCGAAGCAGTGACCGTGCAAAGGCGGGATACGAGCCGGATGAATCCCTCTGGACCGAAGTCAGCCTCTCGCTTCTCGGCGGCGGATGTTCGCTCAAGCCGCAGCTCATTGCTGCCGGCTTGAGTTCCGTAGAAGGACGGCCTTTCACTACTGCCGTTGCGCTCTTCGCCGCTCAGGGACGGGACTATGAAAGCGTTTAGAGACAGGTGGGGCTGTGCCGCCGGAATGGGAGCATGAGGGTGCATCGGTAAGACCTCGGATACGGGTTGGGTTCTCTAGCGTTTGGACTTGGCGTTAGGCTGCGGAGGCGCGGTAGACCTCCTCGGTCTGGAAGCTCTGGTCTGCGTGGCTGTAGCCGCCGACTGTAATCAACTCGCGGACTCGACGCCGGCCTGTATGGTCGCGCTCGCAATAGAGCACGAAGTCGATCGCTTCCGCCGTCTCAGACCGCATGAAAGCATGGTTGAGATTGGGCCGCGCACTCAAGGCAAGATTGGAGAGGCGGTTCAACGCATCCCATGCGGACTTTGCGTGGATCGTAGACAGCGTTCCGCCGTGTCCTGTGTTCATCGCCTGGAGCAAGTCGTATCCACATTCGTTGCGAATTTCGCCCATAATGATCCGGTCTGGACGATGGCGGAGCGCCGCCGCTAAGAGTTCACTTGGCGTGATCGCAACCTGACCCGGTATCTCCTCCACAGCTTCCCAACGGACGGCGTTCTTGTGGGCAACCTTCAGCTCTGCCGGTTGCTCGATAATGAGTAGCCGCTCGGTTTCCGGGATGTGGTCAAGGAACGCCTTCATCAAGGTCGTCTTACCCGAGCCCGTTCCCCCGCTGATGATGCCGTTCTTCTTCTTGCCAATGAGGTCAACCACGGTATCGCGAACTTGGCGGGGCATACTGCCCGATTCGATCAGCTCATCCGAGCTATACCAGCGGTTGAATTTCCGAATCGTCAGCGTCGGCCCGTTTATGGATGATGGCGCACCCACAACGGCGACACGAGAGCCGTCCGGCAAGCGGGTATTGAGGATCGGATTCTGAGTCGTGAGGTCCTGACCCAGAATCCGGGCCACGCGCTCAATCGCCGCCTGCAGCCGGTCGTTGGTGTACGGCTCGGACAGCGGAACGTGCTGCACCACGCCAGCTCGATCCGCATACACGCCGGTCGTCCCATTGATCATCAAGTCCGAAATGGAAGGGTCGAGCAACAGCGCCCGCAATTCCTCGGGAAAGAACGGAAGAATGAGGTGGTAGCTCATCGCGCTCCCTCCGTAGCTGGGGATGTCGCTGCCACCGGAGGGGCGGCGTTCAGACCGACCGGCATTGGATCGACGGACATCCTGTTTTCGTGGAACTCCGTGATGGTCAATCCGAGCGGATTGATCGTCTCAAACTGCGGGAAGATGCGGGCCTGATCGCTCACCTGCTTGGGGTTGAGATAGTAGGTGACACTCAGCAACCAATGCTCCGTTCTGGGATCGTGCGAATTGCGGAGTGAGTAAAGCTTGTCGATGGTGACCAGCGCCGTCCCTCGGGCGATCGTCGTATTCTGAACAGTCTCCTCAGACATGGTGGTGATGGTGACGTTCTTGACCTCCACATCACTCTGTTCGATCTGTCCACCGACAACCTGCGAGACGAGGTGATTCTGGTTGTCCTGGCCCATCAACTGCGAAGCCAAATTCTGCGAGAGGAAGTAGTAGTTGAGCGGATACTTCTTGGCGATGGTGTCGCGGCTCACGGTATACCGATAGTTCGCCCAATCGGTCAGATACGTGCGCACCTCGCCCTCGCGCGGGCTGTAGTTGAGATCGGTGTAAGCGATCGCTTGTGCGCGTCCCATTTCGTCGATGCGAATGTAGCGATTGGTAATCGGACGGTGTGCCAAAGAGAAGATCAAACCGAAGGCTCCGAGAAGGAGAATGGTCTCTGTACCGATGATGAATCTGCTCAGCTTTCGCTCGGAATAGTGGGAGGCATAGACTTCGTTTCCAATCTCATCGGTCAACAAAGAATGCTGAGGCGTAAGTCGGCTCTCATTGGGAAGAGTGGTGCTGTACATGGTGGCCCTCCGGCGTTGAACGGACTGCATTGAACATGGCGATTGCGTAGATGAAGCCAACGACTACGCAAGCCATCAAGATGATAAGGAGTGCGGCTCGCATATAGCGCCAACCGCCCGTTGCGCGACCTACAAGAAAAGCTGCAAATAAAGACCACATGTCTAGCCTCCTGCTCCTTTGATGGCGGCTCCTCCGACAACGGCTCCCACCGTGTTCACTGCGGAAGAGGTGAGTCCAGCCGCCCCGCCAAAGATGGCCTGCGTCATACTCGGAATAAAGAGCATATTGATGATGAAAGCGATGAAAACCATCACACAAGGGATAAGATTTGCGAGCCACATCTCCATCGAATAGTTACCGTTGAACGTTTGCTGAATGAAGCCGTTCATGAAGCCCGACCACACGTAGATGAAGGCGGCGGCAACGGCCCGAATCATGGCGAATCCAATCAGCAGATCAAGAAAGTGAAAGAACTTAGATCGGAAGCTCTTCGTCATTAGCAGGGGAACGAAAATCGGTCCGAAGAGCGCCGTGACGCCGTAGAGGATGAAGGCGCTGCAATTGATGAGGAACAGAATCGCAGAAGCCAATCCCAAAAGAATCTGCACAAGGAAGTAGCAGAGGATCTGAACTGGTGCGGTGAACGACGGCATCTGCGTCTGATCGCCAGCAGTCTTCAACAGGTTCAAGAGCGAGTCCAGCGAACTCTGATCGAAGGCCGCTACCATCGCCTGTGCGATGTAGGAAAAGAAGTGGTTGATGCCGAAGCTCGCGCCGGGGAACGGATTGACCCAGTAGGTCTCCAAGAGGCAGCAGATGATGAGCTGAAGGAGAAACTTGGTCAGGTCGCCCGCTTGAATCGGGTGATGATGCAGACGGAACGTCATCGTAGAGGTCTGCCAGTTCACAACCATGCTGACGAGCATGAAGAATGAAATGCAGGCTAATTCGGTCATCCCTAGCTGAGTAAGAGCCCCGCCATTCTGTGTCGTCAGGTTGGTCAGATTGTTGGTGAACTGGTACAGCCAATCAACGCCGGAACTCGCGCTTGGAAGGGCTTGGGCTAACAACACAATGGAAGACATGGCGGGTGCTCTCTCTGGGTTCTGGGACTCGGCTTCAGTCCGGGGCTAGGGGATGTAGGTCTTCCAGGTCTTGCCTTCATGGGCTGCGGCTGAACTGTGCTGCTTCTTGTCGGCCTCAACCTGTTTCCGAAGGGCCTCATTTTCCTGCTTCAGGTAGTCGTTGTCGTCTTTTTGCAACTGAAGAATTTCGGCGGATTTTGCGGCGGCTGCGGTCTTCGCCGCTTGGTCGCGTTGATAAATGGCGGCACCGCCTATGACGGTCAGTGCCGCAAAGATTGCAAGGAGAATCTTCGTATTGATTGCTGTCAGCATTTGTTCTCCGAGTTAAGGCAAGTAGGTCGTCCAAGTGCTGCCTTCATTTGCCGCACTGGTGTCGTTTGTCGTTCGTTGCTGTTGAACCGCCGCCGCCGTATTCAAATCCTGTGCTGCGGCATTGCGCTGCTGCATGTTGGCGACAGTCATCTGAGAGGCAAGGCAGACGTGCATTGCGGCCTGGGACTGCATCTCGGTCAACTGTTGGGCTTGCGCGGCGTTCAGAAGGTTGAGTTGCTGAACCTCACTGTTCGTCGCCGAAGTGGTGTCGAACTGCTGCTGCGTGAGCGAGCTGCTCGCAGTTCCGTTCTGGCTGCGTCCGGCCCGGTATTGTCCGACTGCCGTGAGGCAGTCCGGCGATACCGAATCGGACATCTCGATCATGGCAAGCTGTGAGAGCTGCGCACTGTTGCCGACCGTTTGCCCTCGCAGATAGGTGGTCGTTCCACTTCCCACCGGCACCGTCGCCGTCTTCCAAGCGGTGATCGAACCAGTCGGTGAGTTGCTGTTGAGCGCGATGTTGATGCCAGCGGTCTCGCCGAACATGTTCGCCACGTTCGCATTCTTGAGCGCATTGAGCGTCGTCTGCCATTGCTGCTTCGCAGAGAAGTGAACGATGTTGTTCTTGAACGTGTTGTATTGCGATTCAAGAGTAGTGAGTTGAGACACCAGACTCGCGTAGCTCGTCGGATCGAAGACGATGTCTCCAACGCCGAAAAGGGCGAAGCTCGGTGTCGCGGTTGCGAGAAGTAGACCGCCTGCGAGCAGGTACTTCCGGCGTTTGTCTAGGTTGAACTTCATAAAGGCTCCTGAAGGGTTGAGGGTTAGTTGCACTCAGAGCAGGTCGGATTCATCCGCTCCGGAAGCATTTTGAAGTTGGTCACGGCGTCGCTAATGCGGGCCGGCAAATTGCCATAGAAGGAGACGGCCTCCTCGACATGGCTCAGGCTTTCCGTATCCACGTGGGCACTTTCATAGGTCAATGTGACGGCCAAAGCTAGACCAAATGCGAGTTTGGGAATACGGACCTTCATGGTGGCCTCCAAAGCCATAGCCCCTACAAGGTTGAATCGACGCGGTGTTCCGCGTAGGACGGGATCAGGATGTCCGTGCCGATGTACACGCGGGCGCGGGAACCTTCCTTGAGCGTGATGATTGGGAGCCGGTTGAGAAAATGGTTGAGCACCTGTTCTCCCTCGGCTGCCGACTGTTCCGATATGCCGTCACGGATCTGGGTCGAAGGCGAGAGGACGCTGCCACTGTTGCCGATTTGGGCGAGTCCTCCCAATCCGCCTACCGCCGCCGCTGCTGCGAATGCCTGCAAGTAGCCGTGGTCAACCTTGGTGGCGAGACCTGTCGTACCGAGCGGATCGAAGCCGACGTACTTGTCCAACTCAAGCGAGAACCCATCCGGGCAGATTGCACGATGGAAGGTCACAAACATCTTCCGCTGCTGCGCATTGCCTACGCTTTGGACTGTCCCAATCAGCCTTGTACCTTGTGGCATGAGAAGCTGCTGGTGGTCGTGCGAATAGTAGTCAGTCGTGAGCATGATAAGGATCGGCCCATTCAAGCCGCCGTCGATATGGTTCGTAACGACACCTTCCAGAACGGTTCCCTCAAATACCCGGTAAAGCTGCCCATGATAGGAGTCGAAGTCATAAGGCACCATCGGATTGCTCTTACCGGCAAACTTCGGCTGCTGGCCCAAGACCGTCTGAGCGCCTCCGCCTTTCCTGGCTTCTCCCGGCTCGGGAGTTGACTGTGCCATAGTTTCCGACGCTGCTTTTGGCGTCATCTCTTCACGTTCGCCCAATACGGCGGTCGGTTGAGCTGCTGCCGAACCAGAGGCGGCCGTAGCGGGCGTCGGATGAGCGAAGTCGATGGCGACCGTGTCGCTGTTGAGCGCATCCTGATGCAACTTCTCTTTCTCCAAAACTTTCTGCTTTGTCTCGGCTTGTACTTGCGAGACATTGGAGGTCTTCGTCGGTGCATTCGGGCTGTCGCCATACATTGCCGAACGCTGTGCGGCAGTCATGGGCGGCGCTCCTGCCGCCTCCGGCCCTGGCACATTCTGCGCAGCCTGAAGTTGTTGCATCTCGGCGGCAAGCTCCTGCCGCCGCTGCTGATCTTCGGAATCTCTTTTGGCTTGAGTCGCCTGCTGCGCCTCAAAGCTGGAGACCTGCTCGGGATTTGCAGTAGCAGGACGCATCGGCAAAGCGCTCTGCGGTGCGGTTCTCTTCTTGCCGCTCACAAGGCTCGATATGTTCGCGAGTCCTATGAGGCCGACGATAACCACAAGCGCAATGATGACGGGCGTGCTCTTCTTCACTGGCCCCACAGCTTCACGCTGCGCGGGAACGGTAGCGGGCGGGTTGGGATTCTGTTCGGTCATGGCTAGTTCTTCTCCTCGCTGCGATGGAAGTCCACGCGCTTCTTGCCGATCGCCAAATAACCCGTCTCCAGTTGCTTCGGTACGGTGTACAGGCCGGCGTTGTAGTCGAAGTTAATGAGCGAGCCTTTACCGTCTTTCAATTCGTAGAGCGCAGGCGTCTCCTGAAACTGACCACGCAAATAGGTGAACTTGTCGTCATGCCATATCTGCTGCAGACCAAGCTCTTTGCCTTTCTTCTCGTCCCAGGTGAAATCGAAGTGCAGACTGCCCGGATACTGGCTGCGATAGGTCTCCGCCTTGGCCTCTTCCGATTTCAACTCGGCAGCTTGCGCGGCCTTGGCTGCGGCGGCCTCCTGCTTGGCTTTGTCCAGCTCAGCCGCGGGTACGAAGACGGGCATGTCGGTAAGCCTGTCCTTAGCGGCCTTATCACCGGGCACAATGAACACCTTGGAATCGAAGTGCGCGTCCGCATCACCGGAGATCTCCTGAAGTTGCAAGGTGTATTCGTTGCCGTGGTCGGACACGATGTGAATGTCGGTGGTTGTGTTCGCGAGTTTCGGCTTGACGCTGATGAAGCGGCTGGCTACATGGCCGCCATCGAACACCCAGTCCACGGTGTCGCCGCCGAAGACGGTCGCAATCTTCTCCTCGGCGGGTAGAAGAATAAGGGTGGACTGCAGCAGCCCGGCCCGTATGACGGGCGGCGTCTGCGCCTCGGATACGGTGACGGAACGCGGCGCGTTCGGCTCAAGGTGATGAGGCGGAGTCGTGGGCGAGGCCTGGGAGACGCCACAGACAAGGGAGAGAAGAGACGTTACGGTTAGGAACATCGGCGGTTTCATAGAGGCCCTTTGGTTGTGAAAAGGTGATGCGGGTTACACAGCCTCGCCCTGGGCAAAACGAGAGATGCCCTCAGAGAGTCCGTACTTTTCGATCAGCTTCGTCCGGCGTACACGGTCCTTAGGCTTTGTCGAAAATGTTGCGTAGCTGCGGCTATCGAGATTCAGGGTGACGACCTTCGTCAACCCATCGCGCCGCATGTAAAGTCCTTCGCGGTCCTGCAAACTCTCGAAGAGAGCGAGTTGCTGCTCGTTCATCTTGAATAGCTCGGCGTAACGCTTCCGGTTGAATGTTGCGTCTTTCAAGAAGAGAAACGATGTGCAGGAGTTCACGATGCTGTCCGCATTGGCTCCCAGGTCATCGGCTGACTGGCCGATCATGGTCACGCCTCCAAGGTTCTTGCGGACGGTCTTGATCGAAGCCAACGCTCCGTCCAAAAGTTGTTTGTTTTTCATCGAAGAGAAGATCTCCTCGATGAGGATGTGCTTCGGAACTCCAAGATTGGCAGGGTTGTAGAGAACATCGTTGATTCGGCGTAGCAGCCAAACCATCAGTGGCTCGATCAGGTCGGCGTACTGCTCGTTGTTAACACCCTGGAAGTCGAAGCATTGGAGTCGAGAAAGCGAGAGGCTATCTTCCACGTTGTCGAAGACGGCGTTATAAATACCCTTCCCAACCCACTTCGCCAGATACCTGTCGAGCTTCTTGGGAAGGAACAGATTGGAAAGCCGGCGATTCGCCGCGTCGAGCAGATACATATCCTGCACGGCCTTATGGATCACATCGTCGTCTTCCGGCTCCAGCTCAGCGCCGCCGTTGGTAAGCAGGAGCTTCACGAACGAGTACAGGAACTTGATATTGCTTTCGGTCGGCTCCAAAGCAAACGGGTTCACCCGTGGGCCATCCTTGCCGACGCGGTCTACTTTGCCGCCATACAGCTCAACGACACTCTCATAGCTGCCACCGATGTCGAAGATGTAAGTGAATCCGCCATATTTCTGTTCAAGCGAGATGATCTGGTTACCGTGGACCGACTTTCCGGTCCCGGTAGGGCCGATGATGAGCATGACCCGAACGCCATCCACATACACGTCCTGAAAGAACGGCGTCCGTGTCCGCGTCTCGAAGATGTTCAGATATTCCGAATCGAGGTCCTCAGAATGAGGATGTCCGATGTGCGGAGCGAACACAGAGGAGAGACGAGCGTGATGGTCTTCGGCCAGCCACAGCGGAAAAACGTTGAACTTATGATTGCCCGGGAACATGGCGTAGAAGGCCGAGAGATTGCCAAGCGTCTCCTCCATCACCTGCGCCCGCGCATCCACAAACACACGATGCACAGTGCTGACGGTGTCTCGTAGCTGCTCTGGACTGCGCGTCGCCAGAAGTAGACGCAGCGAGAACTCGCCCTGAGCCTTTTTGTCTAGCGACCGGATCACGTCGCTCAAGTCATCTACGCTGTTGTTCGCAGCCTTGGCACCGGCTCCCGTTTCGAGCGAGGCAGTGTCCCGACCGCTCATTACGCGAGTCAACACGCCGACTTTGAAGAATGAGATGAACTTCTCCTGGGCGTCGATCTCGCTGCGGGCTGCTGAAGTTGACTTCACCCGCCATGTCGAACACAGCACGCTGTCGCAGTCGATACTTAGCAGTCCGGAGAACATGCAAGGCCGGGATGCTTCGGGGGTGGTCTTCAGCGAGAACATTTGGACGTACCGCTTGCCGACCTGAACATGGTCGCTGTGCCACGAAACCGGACTCTTGACGATTTGCCGATCGACGCCGGTGTTTGCGCGGAGCTGATCGCGGCCAGACCATTGTTCAAGATTGAACAAGTAGCTGAAGAACTGGAAGGCTTCGGCCTTGCCCAACAACTTGAGACTGAGAGAGCTGCCGAGGTGGCCTTCTAACAAGGTTGCCGTCTTCTCAAGATCGGAGAGCATTCTCGACGTGTCAGCGACATTCTCGTCTGGCTTGCGCTGGAAAGCCCTTGCCTGGGAGGGCTCCAGCGTCAGGCACCAGTGGAGGTCGATGCGCCGAAAGGCCGCTGTCTTATCGAGGTGCGCGAGACGATCGCTCACGAACGTCTCCGTCACTTCGTTCCTGTATTGCTTCTGCCTGGGAAGATCGAATCCGGACATCACTCGCGTGTACTGATAGAGGCAAGATCCTTCTGGCAGTCCACGCAATGCGCCTTCGACCTGACGAACGCGGGCTTCAAGCTCGAGATCTGTCAGAGCCTCTTCATCTAGGCCAGTTAGAGAGAAGAGGCATCCGTAGCCTCCACCTTTCAGCGCGAAGATGTTCGGTCCAACAAAACGAGAGATCGGGACGATGCTGCACGCCGCTCCCGCTTTCGCAAACCACGGGGTATGTTTGATCTGTTCAGTATTTGCGCGGGTCATAGTAGCTCTTCTGGCCGAGGCTGAGGTTCCACAGTTGAAACATCTTTGGGTGTTTACGGACGATCAACCATGCGCCGCCCGCGAGTGTTGGAAAGCCAAGGAGTGCCAGCATTCGGAAACCGACGAGGAAAACCGTCACGCAGACAAACACGATCGCCATCCATGCCGAGAGGTCAAGCCCTAGCTTGGCTCTCGGCCTGTTCAATGCCTGATTAATCGCTGACGGTTCTCCCCGTTTGGTCGTGTGCATGGCAGCTCCTACATCGACTGCCCGGTGAGAGACCCGATCCAGCCTGCGCCCCATCCAAGAACGCCGGCGCCAAAGAGCGCGCCGAAGAGGCCCGGAATGGCATCCTGAAAGCGACCGCTCATCATCCGAATGCCGGCGAAGATGAGTCCGCCGAAACAGATCACAGCACCCGCATAGATGGCGAACGTCTTGAAAGTCCCCATGAGCGTCTGAGCGCCCGAGAAGTCCATCGTTCCTTGGGCATGGGCAGCGCTCGCGAACGTAAGCGCAACGAGGGTGGGCGCAATCACGCGGAATGCGTGGGCAAGGGACTGCTTTGAGAAGGGTGAGGCCTTGCGATTGGCAGGGCTGATTGGACGGCTTGCAGAACTGCTTTGGCGGATCATTGGCTACCTCCAGCAACGGTGAATTCAGTTGCGATAGCCAGACCTTATGGGCCGCTCAAGCCCCGCGTCCAATGAGTTTGAGGCCCAACATGATGCGCGCCGCGCATCACTCAGCTTCTTACTTGAAGAACCGTTGGTCGAAGGGATGGGAGTAGCGTGCCGTAATTCGCAGCTTCTTCATCTCCGCATGGAGCGGATTGATAAGGAAGTTTCGGCGTTCGGGAACGAGAACGCTTGGGACTTCCAGAAGTAGGCTCCTCAGCGACCGAAGCCACTCATCACCTATCGACTTTGTCAAAGCCAAATTGGTGCGCCAATCGGAACTCAACCTCTTCACATTCACCCGCTCGACCGTAAGGGAACCAGACGACTGGATCTTCAATACTTGAAAGATTTGCGGTCGATCCTCGGCATCGATTTCGATGTGAACTAGAGTTTCAAGCAGAGCCGTGGAAGGGTCCTCACTGCAATAGACAATGGGATGGCCTTTCGTGTGCCAACGCCCGGCCACATACGTCCCACCCACGCCGTCCAGAGTGGCGTAGTTGCTCACGCGCCATAAGGTGACTCCACCGCTCACGCAAAGATGCCGTAATCCAATTGCAGCAGCATCTCCTCTACGAGACGCGCCCCCGCTTCGGTTCGCGAGACTTCCAACGGAGTACGCCCGTCGAAACGCTCTTTAATCTTGCGAAGCCATCGACCGGCTTTCGCATCGTCGCCGAAGACCTCTTCCGCCAGTGAAGTGATCCTGGCGATACGCACGGCACGGTCGGATTCGTCATGGGTAAGCGGCTCGCGCTTGGACTTCCTATGTACCAGCGTTCTCCGCGGAACAATATAGGTATAGATCTCTTCGTCG
Organism: Terriglobus sp.; assembly: GCA_965199365.1. GTDB lineage: Bacteria > Acidobacteriota > Terriglobia > Terriglobales > Acidobacteriaceae > Terriglobus. The sequence goes on from CBDARC010000002.1 coordinate 164,779, forward strand.
CTGAGGCCATGCGAAGTCAAAGACTCAATGGAAAGGAGCGGTAGTCGCTCCTCCACCAGCCGAGCGAGGTCGCTGTCAGAGGAAAGCGTTCCCGTTCCGAGCTTTCGTTCCATCCGGCGATAAAACACTGATGGTTCACGCCGCTGGCTTTGGGGCGGCACGACGACTTTGGGAATGACAACAGCTTCGGGCATGGGGCCTCCGCGCAATCTGCTCTCATTATAGCGGCAGATTGCTCAATTTGTGTCCCTCTTATGCTGCCGCGTTTCGGTTCAGAACCGACATCGCGTTCTGCAACGTGGTGTGATCCATGTGGGCGTAGCGGGCCGACATTTGGATTGTCTTGTGGCCGGCTGCTTCCTGAATGACTTTCAGGCTTACGCCCGCTTGAGCTAGCCTTGAGCAGAAGGTATGCCGCAAGTCATGCCACCTGAAGGCCTTGATCTTTGCGTCTTTGAGCGCAGCCTCCCACCACTTCTTGTTGTCCCCTATCCCGAACACTACATCGTCAGGCGCGGCGTTTGGCCGGTCAATAGCGCGGTCTTTACGTTCGAGCGACAGTTTTTTGAGCTGCCTGAAGGCAGACACGACATCGTCAATCATGGGAATTGTCCGGCTGGAACCGTTCTTTGTGTCCCGCAAGGTGATGACCCGACGGTCAAAGTCGATGTCCGACCATCGAAGACCGTACTGTTCACCCTTCCTCATTCCGGTTCCCAGTGCCACATCCAGCTCGTAGATGCGGTGCTGCAGGCGTTTACGACGCTGTTCATTCTGCGGGCCGCAAGCATCTACAGCCTTTTGCAAAACGGCTCGAAGGCGCTTTTCTTCGTCGGGCTTCAGGTAACGGACGATCCCATTGTTCAGCTTCTGCTGAGCGACCTCTCGTGCGGGATTGACCTGGACTTTGTCCCTCTGCTTCCCATAGCGGTAGATCGAAGAGAGTGTCACCTTATACCGGTTCACAGTCGCCGGAGCTCGTCCCAAACTGTCCAACCAGTCGGCGATCTCGTAGGGCCTGATTGAGGTGGCTGGACGATCCCCAAACACCTTCTTGATCATGCCGATACGGTAGGGAGGATTACGCTGGTCTTTGTAGACGTTCGGTTTGCTCTGAATATGTCGCAGGAGGTCATCGCACAACTCGGCGATGAGCACAGACGAATTTTGAGCCGTTGATTCAAGTTCCTTCGCAGTTTTAGGGACGCCTCTGGCGGACTTTGGAATGTGGCCCTCGCCCGAACGTCTCAGCGTTCGAGCTTTCTCGACGTATTCGATTGCGGCCGCTCGGTCCGAACCGAAGGACTTCTTGACGAGCTTTCCGTCGATACGGAAGCGCGCATACCAGTTTCCGCTGGGATCGTCGTCTCGCTGATAAACACCTTTGACTGGAGCTGGGGGCCTGGGCATCTGGGAACCTCTGGAACAAAAGGCGACGGTCGCCGCCTCCAAAACAGCATACCTCGAATTGGGATACTTTTGGGATACTTTTGTTCGTCTACCCCTGCAATTCTCTGCAACGCATCGCAGCGGTTTGGATCAACAAATCCCCAATGTTTACAAGGGTATTTGCAGCATCGCACTGCAGGGAGTAGCATCGGTTTGCAAGGGCAGAAACGCTCTCCTAACGCGAAGGTCGCAGGTTGGACTCCTGCCCGGGCCACCAACAATCCAGAGACAGAACGACAACGGCCGCATGCCGTCGTTTGATTCAGCGGCCGTGCTGCGTCTCTGCCCGCCTTAGCTCCTGCGTCAGCCACCTCAGCGCCGGACTTCTACGTCAAAGCGTAGAGATTCAGCAAGGAGATCGCATGCAACTCGCAATGGTTGGGCTCGGCAGGATGGGAGCCAACATGGTCAAGCGCCTGGTCGCTCATGGTCATGAATGTGTCGTGTTCGACCGGTCGCAGAAGGTTGTAGAAGATCTGGCGAAGACAAGTGGCGTCCAGGGTGCCTCTTCGATCGAAGACATGGTAAGCAAGCTGCAGAAGCCCCGCGCTATCTGGCTGATGATTCCCGCGGGCGTGGTGGAAGACACCATCGCGCAAATCGAACCGCATCTTGATGCCGGAGACATTCTGATCGACGGCGGCAATTCGTATTACATCGATGACATCCGCCGCGCGAAGGCACTCGCCGAGAAGAAGATTGAGTACGTCGACGTGGGCACCAGCGGCGGCGTGTGGGGCGAGCAGCGCGGATACTGCATGATGATCGGCGGGTCCGACGCGACCGTGGAACACCTCGATCCCATCTTCAAGACGATCGCTCCCGGCATCGGCGACATTGCGCGAACCCCCGGTCGCAAGGAAGGCGATGGTACTGCCGAAGAAGGCTACCTGCACTGCGGACCGAACGGCGCGGGCCATTTCGTGAAGATGGTGCACAACGGCATCGAGTACGGCATGATGGCGGCGTACGCCGAGGGTCTTGCGGTCCTCAAAGCCGCAAATATCGGCAAGCACCTGGAAGAGATCGATGCGGAAACAACACCGCTGCGTGACCCCGAGCACTACCAGTACGACCTGAATATTCCTGATGTCACCGAAGTCTGGCGGCGTGGCAGCGTCATCGCATCCTGGCTGCTGGACCTGACCGCGTCAGCACTCATCGCCGATCCGCAACTGTCCAAGTTCGGCGGGCGTGTGTCCGATTCAGGCGAGGGTCGCTGGACCATCAAGGCCGGTATCGATGAAGGCGTTCCAACTCCGATTCTGTCAGCGGCGCTGTACGCCCGCTTCAGCTCACGTGGCAATGCCGAGTTCTCAAACAAGCTGCTGTCAGCAATGCGTTACGAGTTCGGCGGTCATCTCGAAAAGCCTGAAGCGAAGTAGTTTTTGGGACCTATTTGGAGGGCTGCGTCAGGCAAACACCCTGTCGCAGCCCTTCTTATTTGCCGAGAGTCGCAGGGATGACCGTCGGTCCGGGACGTCCATCCAGCACAGCCTGGATGTTATCGAGTGCCAGCATGCCCATGGCCGTGCGTGTCTCGTACGTTGCGCTGCCGATATGTGGCAGCAGAAATGTGTTCGGCAGATCGAGATACGCGGGGTTCACGTTTGGTTCGCCCTCGAAGACGTCGAGCCCCGCAGCCGCAATGTGACCCGTCCGCAACGCCGCGATCAGCGCATCATCATCAACCAGGCCGCCGCGGGCCGTGTTCACCACAACAGCGCCCTCCGGCAGCAGCGCGATGCGTTCGGCGTTAAGGAACCGTTGGGTTTCAGGAGTGCTGGGCGCGTGCAGTGAGAGGAACGGGCTCACCCGCAGCAGATCTTCGGGGTTCGCGTGGAACGTTGCACCAAGCTCGTCTGCAGGGGTCAGGCGGTGCCGGTTGGAGTAATGAATCTCCATGCCAAAGCTTCTCGCGCGTTCTGCTACGGCACGACCAATCCGCCCCATGCCGAAGATGCCCAGTCGCTTGCCTGTGATCTGCCATCCCAGCAGGTTCCGCTTCGTCCTGGCCCATTCACCGCTTCGAACCAGCTGCTGCCCCTCGTACGCGCGACGCGAAGCACCCAGCAGCAACAGGAGAGCTATGTCGGCGGTCGCATCCGTCAGCACGTCGGGTGTATTTGCAACTGGAACACCCGCGTTTGCAGCCGCTGCTGTATCGAGATGATCGTAGCCGACGGAAAACGTGCTGATGATCCTGACTGTCTTAGGCAGTCGCTCAAAGAAGCGTGCGTCGAGCTTGTCGTGCGGCGTGACGAGCAGGGCATCCGCGCCCTCAGCAGCTGCCAGTAGTTCGTCCTGCGTAAACGGCCGGTCGTGCGGGTTGCGGCGAGCATCGAACTCGAGCGCGAGACGCTCCTCGACGGCAGGAAGCAGACTGAGTGTGACAACAAGGATAGGTTTCTTCTGCATGGCCTAGTTCGCATGATCAAGCCTTGCAGGGACAGATGCAAACCGATGCGCGTGAACGAGGAACGGAGCCCCACACCTCGCTTCTGAGATGTGGGACTCCGGGTCAAATGAGAACACTCATGTGTCAGAAGGAATGGGCACTCTGCCAGCTAAACAACGCCCATGCCGCCCGTCACGCCATAGATCTCGCCGGTGATGTAGCTGCCCTCCTGCGAGGCAAGCAGGACATACACAGGCGCAAGCTCAACCGGCTGTCCCGGACGCTTGTACGGCGTCTTGCTGCCGAGCTTTTCCAGCTTCTGCTTGTCGCCATCGGCTTCCTGCAGAGGTGTCCAGATGGGGCCGGGCGCGACTGCGTTGATGCGGATGCCGTGCTTCTCCATCAGCGGCTCGCTCAAACCCTTCGTGAAGTTGGCGATGGCAGCCTTCGTCATAGCGTAGTCAAACACACCGGGCGATGGATCGAACCCCTGGATGCTGGTGGTGTTGATGATCGACGCACCAGGCTTCATGTGCGGCAGCGCGGCCTTGGTAATCCAGAACATGGAGTAGATGTTGGTCTTCATCAACGTGTCGAACCGCTGGGTCGTGGTGTCCAGCAGGCCTTCGGTTTTGCCCATCCGGCCTGCATTATTCACCAGGATGTCCAGCCCGCCGAGCTGATCAAACGCGTCCGACACCAGCCGCTGGCAAAATCCCTCGTGCGAGACGTCGCCGGGCAGCAGCACCGCCTTGCGTCCGGCCTCGCGGATGTACTTGGCGACCTCTTCCGCGTCACCCTGTTCCTCGGGCAAATAGCAGATCGCAACATCGGCACCTTCGCGCGCAAACGCAATCGCCGCGCCGCGGCCAATGCCGGAATCGCCACCGGTCACAAGCGCCTTGCGACCGGCAAGCTTGCCCGAGCCTTTGTACGAAGTCTCGCCGCAATCGGGCTTCTCCGCCATCGCGCCCTCGGTGGCAGGGGCAGGCTGTAATTCAATGCTGGAAGGCGGACCGGGATACTGCGTGCGCGGGTCCTGCATGGTGGTCAGATCGGTTGGCATGGTGCTCCCTCAGAAGTCGTGTCTTCACATAGCGTTATCGCTACGGATGAGCAGTGAGATGCCGTGCCCACCGTGTGTAAAGCTGCAGGTCAACGGCCACTTTGCGCACATCCTCTGCTCGATCGTGACTGTTTACCGGCCGGTAAGGAACGGTGCTTCTGTAAGGAACTATTCATCACCCTGCATCGTCGCTGGTGTATACATACGAATCCGAGGATTCCACGTGCGCCCAAGCAAAGCCTTCTATCGTCCTGCTGCGAAAGCCATCGCTTTTTCCCTGCTCGCCGGCTCTGCCGCGAGTCTGGCGCAGGCTCCGCGCACGCAGACCGCCGATCCCAGTTTTCAGACCGCGCCGGCGAAAGATGCGCCTGTCGGAAACCAGAAAGCTCCGGAAGAAAAGCGCTCACAGGAGACACGGGTCGACAGCCCCGAACGCACCGTGGGACCTCAGAAGGACGGATCGATCGTCGCCTCGGACAATCAGACCCTCACCCCGGCCGGCAGGCTGATCGATCTCGGATCTCCTGTGCGCGCAAAGGCTGTCGCTTTGAATCCGAACAAGACCCACACCGCAGCTGTCCTGCTGATGGGATCACCACAGCCGATCATCATCTTCGATACGCATAGCGGGCGCGTACTGCAGCGCTTCCTTCCAGGTTCCGCGACAGCACCCCCAAAAGAGCGCAGCGCGGGATCCTTCGCCGGTGTGACCTACTCTGCGGACGGGTCGAAACTGCTCTTCAGCCAGGACAATAATTTCGTCTGTGTCGCGAGCGTAGATCCGAAGACCGGCATGCTGAGTGATGAACAAAGAATCAGCCTGCCTCCACCTCCGGTTGATGGGCGCAAATACTACAACGCCAAGGCCATCAATCCAGGCGGCATCGCTCTCTCAAGCGATGGCAAGATGGCATACGTGGCACTGAACGCGGTGAATACACTCGGCGTGATCGACCTGACAGCGTCGCCAGCAAAGCTCGTGAAGCAGATCCCCGTTGGCAACGTTCCTAACAGCGTCATCATTCGCGGCAAGTACGCCTACGTCAGCAACGAAGGCGGGCGTCCCGCTACGAAAGGCGACTTTACCAACGAATCCGACGGCACACCCATCGTGGTGGACCGCACTGATGCGTTCACCCTTACGGGGACCGTGTCCGTCGTCGACCTGATCGCAGGCAAACAGGTCAAGTCGATCACCGTGGGTCTGCACCCGGCAGGCATGACGATTGCAGGCTCAAAGCTCTACGTGGCGAACTCCTACAGCGACAGCCTGTCCATTGTCGACCTGGGCACGGACAGGGTGGAACGAACCATCAAGCTGGATGTGCCCATCGCAGGCGGTGTCTTTGGTTCCGGACCGGACGGCGTCGCAGTGACCGACGACGGCAGAGCCTACGTCACGCTGGGCCAGGCCAACGCGGTTGCCGTCGTCAACCTGCAGGGACGCGATGCGAATCCCGTGATCGGCTACATTCCCACGGGATACTTTCCGACGTCCATCAGCTACGACAAGGCAGGGAAGCAGCTCATCATAGCCGACGACAAGGGCACAGGATCGCGCGGCACCACGACCATGAAAGATGGCGTTGCCGGCTACAACACCCACGCCGATACGGGCGTCGTCAACCTGATCCCCGAGCCCGACGCAAGCACGCTGGCAACTTCAAGCAAGCGAGTCTTCGAGAACAATCATTGGAACCTGACGACCAACATCGAGGTCGGCAAGGAGTTCATCGACCCACGCGCTGTTCCGGTTGCCATCCCGAAACACATCGGCGAACCATCGCTGATCAAGCACGTGTTCCTCATCATCAAAGAGAACCGCACGTACGACCAGATGCTGGGCGACGTCGCCTGGGGCAACGGCTCGCCCGAGCTTGCGATGTTCGCTTCCGCCGTTCCCAATCAGCACGCGCTCGTCAAGCGTTTCCCGCTGCTCGACAACGTCTATGCGCCCAGCCGCCAGTCGGCCGACGGCCACGTCTGGATCGGCATGTCCGGGTCCTTCTACTCGAACGACATCCTGTCGCCGGACTGGATCCGCTCCTATCCCGGTGGCAACTCCGACGACGCGCTCACCTACACGCCGAAGGGTTTTCTGTGGACCGAGATACAGCAGATGGGCCTCACGGCAAAGCTGTATGGCGAGTGGAGCGGCGCCGGCACCACGGTCGCAAAGAAGCCTGATGGTTCGGCTTATACCTGGACTGACTTCTACAAGACCTCGATGTGCAAAGAGGGCAAGGCTCCCGTGTCGGACTGCATCGTTCCGGACAATGCCGTTCACGTGACCTCCGAGATCCCGTCCGCGCAGAAGATCATCGACCCGCACTTCCCGCCGTTCAACCTCGACATCCCCGACCAGTACCGCGTCGATTACTGGGTCAAGGACTTCCAGCGGCTGGTCGCGGCCAACCAGGTGCCGAACTTAACCATCCTCTGGCTGCCCGACGACCATACCGCGGGCACGTCCAAGGGCCATCCATTACCCATCAACTATCAGGCCGACAACGACCTTGCGCTCGGCCGCATGGTTGACACGATCAGCCACAGCAAAATCTGGGCTGATACCGCAATCTTCGTCGAAGAGGACGACTCGCAGGGCGGATCAGACCACGTTGACGGCCACCGCCAGCCCGTCTACGTCATCAGCCCCTACACGGCCGCACCGCAGGCGCCGGGCAAGGGCAAAACGATCCACACCACCTACACTGCCGAGAACATCAATCGCACCATCGAGAACATCCTGGGAGCCAAGCCGCTGACCCAGTTCGACCTTGTGGTTTCGCCGATGTTCGATGCGTTCCAGGACAAGCCGGACCTGACCCCCTACGACACCGTTCCAGCCACGATCCCGCTCGACCAGGGCCCCGGACTGGCCGGTACACCGGTGTCCTCGAATCCGACCGAGAAGGCATGGCTGAAGGCAACGGGCAAGGTCATGAAGAACAAGTACGACAAGGCAGATTCGGTCGATCCGAACTTCCTGAACCACGTCACCTGGTACGCAACTACGGGCTGGAGCCTGCCCTATCCGGGCGAAGACAAAGGTGCTCGCACCCGGCCCGCTGGTCAAAGCCGCCATGAAAGTACGGCGGCGACGGCGACGACGACTAGCCAGCGCTTCTGACAAGCAGGACAATCCGCCTTGTTGTAGCCGACCTAGTTCAGGAACATCGTCGTGTAGAGCGTGTCCCGCTGTGCCGGTTTGAAGCCTGCGTCGCGGATGATGCGTCGCAGCTCTTCTTCGGTGGTGCAGTTGGCGGTGCCCGCGGCTTTGACGACGTTCTCCTCAAGCATGACGGAGCCGACATCGTTTCCGCCGAAGCGCAGGCCCATCTGCAACACCTTCAGGCCCTGCGTCACCCAGCTGCTCTGCACGTTCTCGATGTTGTCGAGGTACATGCGCGAGATGGCGAGTGTCTTCAGGTACTCGACGGAAGTCGCCTCGTCCCAGCCGCGGCCGCCAAGCGCTGTGTTGTTGGGTTGAAAGCTCCACGGGATGAACGCGGTGAAGCCGCCGGTCTCTTCCTGCAGGCGATGCACCACGTCGAAGTGGTTCACGCGTTGCTCCATGGTTTCGCCGACGCCGAACATCATGGTCGCCGTGGTGCGCATGCCAAGCTCGTGCGCGGTGCGGTGAACGCTGACCCAGTCCTCGGTGCGGCACTTCAGCCGGGCAATGCGCTTGCGCACGTCGTCATCCAGGATCTCCGCGCCGCCGCCGGGGATCGACTGCAGGCCTGCATCGCGCAGCCGCATGATGGTGTCGCGCAGGCTGATCTCGCTGTACTCCGCAATTGCGAGGATTTCGCTGGCCGACAGGCAATGCAGCCAGATGTTCGGGAAGCGCTCCTTGATGCCGCGGAACAGCGACTCGAACCACTCGATCTTCAGGTCGGGATGGATGCCGCCCTGCATCAGCACGCCGGTTCCGCCCAGCTCTTCCGTCTCGCGAATCTTGTCGTAGATCGTGTCGAAGTCCAGGATGTAGCCTTCGCTGGCCATCTTGCCCTTGAGTGGACGGTAGAAGGCGCAGAAGGTGCAGTACTCCGTACAGAAATTGGTGTAATTGATGTTTCGGTCGATGATGTAGCTGACCACGCCCTCTGGATGCAGACGGCGGCGCACCGCGTCGGCTTCCATGCCGATGCCGATCAAGTCGTCTGAAGCGAAGCAGTCGAGCGCCTGTTGCCGCGTGATTCCCATGACTTAAGTGTATCGCCGCCGCATTTGCACCGCACTACCTGCTTGCTATCGCTTTCACCGGGTGAGAAACTTAAGGGCTGCTGCTCACCGCCATGATCGATAACGCTCTGATCGAAGATACGGGACTGGAAGTAAACGATCTTGCTGAAGATCAGGCGTTCGCTCGCCGAAACTTGCCGCCGCGGCACATTGCGACGGAAGTCGAGGCACTGCGGCGGCTAACGCGGGCCTTCGTCGATAGCCCCGACACCATTCTGCAGGAACTGGTGAATGCAGCCGTAGAGCTTTGCGGCGCTGACAGCGCTGGCATCAGCCTGGAAAATGACGGTCTGCCCGACGAGTCGTTTTACAACTGGGTGGCTACTGCCGGCGCGTATTCAGGCTTTCTGGGCGCTGTGCTGCCGCGTTATCCCAGCGCGTGCGGTATATGCCTTCAGCGCGGCGGACCGCAGCACTTCCGCGTCACAAAGCGCTTCTTCGACATCCTGGGAGTTGAGGCGCCGCTTGTCACGGACGGCCTTCTACTGCCGTGGCAGGTGGGTGCCACACGCGGAACGATCTTTGTGATGTCGCATACGCGCGAAGAGGCCTTCGACATGGAGGACTGCCGCATGATGACCACCCTCGCTGACTTCGCGGCCATGGCGGTGCGGCACCAGCGTCAGCAGAATCACATCATGCAGCAGGCCCGTTCTGCAGCCGGCATGGAGATGGCCCACGAGCTGGCGCATCGCATCAACAACCCGCTGCAGGGCCTTACCAACCTGATCTATCTTGCTGCCGAAGGGTCTGACGAGCGCACCGCACGGGAGCTTGGGCAGGACCTGTCGCCTATGCTGAAGCGGCTGTCAGCGCTTGTAACCACGCTGCTGGCGCTCCCCATCAGCAACTCGCATCGGGCTCAGCCGGACAGCGACACTCAAAATGTCCAGCACGAAGTCAGTGTCTGAGCAGCAGGACAATCAGCAGGCCGACACAGGCAAGTAGCAGCGTCAGAGTCACGGCTGACACAGTCCGCAGCAGACGTGTGTTGGCCGTGACGTTGCGCTCCATCGTCTCCAGACGCGCAGACTTCTCGACGTCAGCAGCACGCATGCGCTGCAGTTCATCAACCAGCTGCTGAAGGCGTTGGCTTTGTGTATCCAGCGAGTCTTTCAGGTCGACATGGTTCTGCACGGCGCCTGCAAGCTGAGCCTTCAGATCACCGGACAGCCGCTCGATGGCCTCTGCGTCCCCGCGCACCCCACCGCGCGCACCGACGTAGCTCTCCAGCATGGGCGCAACGCTGCTCAGCAGCGGCAGTACGCGCTTCATAAGTGCAATCAGTTCGAGCCAGCCCATGCTGGCGATTGTAGCTGCTTCATGTGCATGGACTTATTTGCGAGCTTCCGCAGACCACGTGTTGTATAAACGCTTCACCGGAGAAAGCATTGGAAACTGCACCTCAGAGTGCTGCCGTCGACGTACCATCTGTCGACGCACTGAACCGTCTGGCATGGCTGTCGCTCGTGCTGACGCCGCAGATGGGTGCCACGCGCACGTTGCGCGCCATGTCGAGGCTCGACACGCCGTCGCGCCTCTTCGGTGCTTCGCTGACTGAGCTTGAAGGTCTTGGCTTGCCCGCGGTCTCGGCGCGCTTCGTCTTCGAGGGCAAGGCGCGAGCGGCTGCGGATACCGAAATTGGAAAGCTCGAAGAGCAGAACGCAGGCTTCCTCACGCATGATTGCCCCGACTATCCCGATCGTCTGCGCGAGATCTACGATCCGCCTGCGGTGCTCTGGTATCGCGGCGACACGTCATTGCTGGCGCTGCCGGGCATAGCCGTGGTCGGCACGCGTCATCCGTCCCCTTATGGCTGCGGCATGGCGCTGATGCTGTCGCGCGAGCTTGCCGCGCGGGGCCTGACGATCCTCAGCGGCATGGCGCGCGGCGTAGACACTGAAGCGCACAAGGGCGCGCTCGATGCACGCGGAAAGACCGTCGCGGTCTGGGGAACGGGTGTGGACGTGATCTACCCGAAGGAGAACAAGCGCCTGGCAGAGCAGATCGTCGCCAGCGGCGGCTGCATCCTGTCGGAGTTCCCGCTGGGAACATTTCCCGCACCCCAGAACTTTCCCGTCCGCAATCGTGTGCTCAGCGGCATGAGCGTCGGCGTCCTTGTGGTCGAGGCGGCAGAACACAGCGGAACGCGCATCACCGCGCGCTGCGCCATGGAGCAAAATCGCGACGTGTACGCCGTTCCAGGCAATGTGACGAACAAAGGCTCCTGGACACCGAACACCCTGATCAAGCAGGGCGCGAAGCTGACGGCAACCTGGGAGGACATCTGGGAAGACCTGCCAAGCCAGGTGAGGCTCGAGCTTGAGGAACGTTCCGGGGCGGGTTCTGCATCCGGCATCGCAGGCAGCGCATCACTGTTCCCGGAAAACAACCTGCCGCCGGCAGAGCGCCTGGTCTTCGATCAGTTACGGCAGGATGAATCCCTTCAACTTGACGACCTGATCGAGCGACTGGACGGTCAACTGCAATCGCCGGAGATTTTCACCGCACTGTTCGAGTTGGAGCTCGCAGGGCGCGTTCGGCAGATGCCTGGTAAGAATTACGTCCGCACGTTCTGAAAGCTCTCGTCTGCGGATAATCCATTATTTGGTTGCGGGCGCAGCGGGTTCGGCGACCGGTTTGCCCTGTTCGTAGGTCGGAATTCCCGAGGTGACCTTGCGCAGCACAAACTCACGCACAAGCGAAACTGCGGCATGCCCACCAACGCCGATGCCCACATTGCGGAAGATCAAACCAGCTCCCCGGTTGTTCGCTGGCCGGTAGAGGTTCGAGATCGCGCCCGCAACCACTGAGCCCAGGATCCGCGAGTAGGCGGGCTGGAAGTGGCCGCTGTTGCCCTTCTGAATGAACGCGGTCGACATCGCGTAGCCGGCCCGTTTAGCAGGCGAACCTGACCCGCGATAAAAGTAGCGAGGGTCTTGCCTGAAGATGCTCGGAAAGACCGCGGCGCCAAAGAAGCGGGAGACGACCACATCGGCATACGCAGCGCCGACGCGCTTGCCGTAACCCTGCGCTCCCTGTCCGTAGTCCTTGAACGAATCGCGAGCCTGCTCCACGCCCGCGGTGGCACCCACCACCACGAACTCCGCAGGGTCGGTGGTCGACCGTAAAGCGAGCTTGACCTTCTGGCGAAAGTTCAGCGGCGCAGCGTCCCAGACGTAACTCGTATAAAAGTTCGGCAGAACGCCCAGTGCCCGCTGATGCAGGGCAGCATTCAGTTGAGCGTCAGCGACCTGCTCCTGCGTGGCCACTACTGAAATCACCTCGTTGGCCGGCGCGATCGGCAGGATGATCTCAGACATGTGAGCCGCTTCGCCTGGCGCTAGATGCAGTTCAGGAGAGACAAACGTCTCCATCCCGGATGCTGTGACTGTCAGGCGTATCGTCGCAGGCGACAGATTGGAGAAAGAGAAGGTGCCATCCTGCCCCGAACGGATCACCTGCTCGTTGTCGCCCTTGGCGTTGACAAGTGTGACATAAGCATTGGGAACGGGCGCACCATTGGTATCGATGATGTTGCCCTGCAGGGTCGCAAGCACTTTCTGCTGGCTCGGTGCGTCGGGAAGCGATTGGGCGCAGAGATGGCCGCTGAGAAGTGCGATCAGCAGGCAGGTCGGAAGAGCAGCAGGAGATCGCAAAGCAGGCATGAGTGTAGTGTGTCTAAAGCTATGCCATTTTTACGCCAGGCGTGCGTAAATAGCAGCACCGATTGTCAGTCGTATCCATAGGGGCTGTCGTCGCATCGAAAGAACACGCGGTCGTGACGTACCGGGCACGCCGAACAGCGGGTGAGTCGGTTTGCGCAGATCTGCATCTGCTGTGATGAAGGTCCCGGGCTGAATTCGACCGAAGCGCAGACCTTTTCATGGCGGGTGGGTCAAACCTGCGGAAAACAGAAAACGTGACGCGCTGCGAGAACTCGTGTTAGGTTCCATACCGAGACAGCGCAAAAAAGCCACTGAGCTTGCCCGGGGACGTTCCCGGACGTTGCAACCGTTCGAAAGCGGTCGTTGGAGCCGGATAACCGGGGTAGCCGGAGGATTTCGGCGGAAACCAGGAAGCAGTTATGAGTAAGAATCTAGTGATCGTTGAATCGCCCGCGAAGGCAAAGACGATCAACAAATATCTCGGCAGCGACTACGTGGTAGAGGCCTCATTGGGCCACATCATGGATCTGCCCAAGAACGACATTGGCGTCGAGTTGAAGCGCCGCACCTTTGAGCCGAAGCTGATCATTTCGCCCGGCAAGGAAAAGCTCGTCGACCGGCTGAAGAAGCTGGCCAGCAAAGCCGATGCTGTCTACCTCGCGCCCGATCCTGACCGCGAAGGCGAGGCCATCGCCGCGCACCTGCAGATCCAGTTAGAGCCGTCGCTCCGGGCCAAGAGCACCATCCAGCGCGTAACCTTTAACGAAATCACCAAGAAGGCCGTGACGGACGCCTTTAAGAACGCGCGCAAAGTCGACCAGAACTTGATGTTCGCGCAACAGACCCGTCGTGTGCTCGACCGTCTGGTGGGTTACGAAATCTCTCCACTGCTCTGGGATAAGGTTCGCCGCGGTCTCTCCGCAGGACGTGTGCAGACCGTCGCTCTGCGGCTGATCGTAGACCGCGAAAACGAGATCAAGGCCTTCAACCCGGTGGAGTACTGGCCAGTGGACGCCAAACTGCAGCCAAAAGGCAAGCAGGAGTTCATCGCCCGGGTCTATGCCATCAACGGCGAGCGCATCAGCGTTGACACAGTCAGCGCGCCCGCACTCCCCGACGGGGGGAGCGCCGAAGAGGCCAGGTCGCAGATGGAGCGCGCCACCTGGAGCGTCACCTCGGTCGAAGCGAAAGAGCGCCGGCGCAATCCGCCCGCACCGTTCTCCACTTCGCGTCTCCAGCAGGACGCCTCGAACCGGCTCGGCTTCAATGTAAAGCGCACCATGGGCGTCGCGCAGCGGCTGTACGAGGGCGTGGAGATCGGCAAGGAAGGCACCGTCGGCCTGATCACTTACATGCGTACCGATTCCACACGCGTGGCGCCGGTAGCTATCGACATGGCACGTGACTATATCAAGGGCCTCGGTGCGCAGTACCTGCCCGCGAGGCCGAACGAGTTCAAAGGCAAGAAGGACGCGCAGGACGCGCACGAAGCCATCCGCCCGACGAACGTTGCCTACACGCCCGAAAGCATTCGCCGCTACATGAGCGACGAGCAGTTTCGTCTGTACGACCTGATCTGGAGGCGCTTTGTCTCCAGCCAGATGACCCCTGCTGTCTACGATCAGACCACCGTCGAGATCGAGGGCAAAGCCGATCGCAAGTTCCAGGCCCGTGTCTCGGGATCAGTCCTGAAGTTTGACGGCTTTCTGAAGATTGCCGATCCCCGCCTTGGCAAGGCAGCTGCAGCCGCCGAGGCCAAGCAGAAGACCGAGTCCGCCGACGGCGAGGACGAAGGTGCCGACACCTCGCTGCCCGCTATGAAGCAGGGGGAAGCGCTTGACCTGCTCGACGTGCTCACCGAGCAGAAGTACACCGAGCCGCCGCCACGCTTCAACGAAGCCTCGCTGGTCAAGGAACTTGAAGAGCGCGGCATCGGTCGCCCCTCGACCTACGCGTCCATCATCAACACCATCCAGGACCGCGACTACGTCAAGAAACTCGCCCGCAAATTCGTCCCGACCGAGATCGGCATGGTCGTCACCACGCTGCTGGTGAAGAACTTCCCATACATCTTCGACATGGATTACACGCGCCGGCTCGAAGAAGAGCTGGACGAAGTCGAGGCCGGCAACGAGAAGTGGACCAATTTGCTTGACGGCTTCTACGACCATCTCTCCGAAGAGATCAAGATCGCTGAAACGTCCATGGAAGACATCAAGCGCATGGAGCAGAGCACGGAAGAGCTGTGCGAAAAATGCGGCTCACCGCTGATCCTGAAATGGGGCAAGTTTGGTTCGTTCTACTCCTGCTCTGCCTTCACGAAGGCCAAGCCGAAGACCATCGCAGTCTCTGCCTGGAAAAAGGACCCAAAGGCGACGCATAAGCGCGTGACCGAGGCCCTGGAGTACCCCTTTCTCGTAAAAGGCATGGTCGACGATGCTGAGGCAAGCAACGAGAGGGTCACCAACGACAAGGAACTGACCGCTGCTCTGAAGCTTGCGGGAACGCGCGGCAAAAGCATCCGGATCGAGCCTGAAAGCTGCGACTTCACCAAGGAAAACTTCGCTGACAAGCCCGACCTGGCCGCCATGGAAGCAGGCGACACCGAGGAAGAGGAGTTCTGCGAAAACTGCGGCAAGCAGATGGTGCTGAAGAACGGGCCGTGGGGTCCATTCATGAGTTGCCCGGACTACAGCGCCGACCCACCCTGCAAGACCGTTCGCCGCCTGAACCAGAAGGTCCAATCCAAACCGCCCGAGCCAACCGGCGAACCCTGCCCTGAGTGCGGTATGGAACTGGTCAAGCGGCAGGGCAGTTATGGCGAGTTCGTCTCCTGCTCCGGCTACCCAAAGTGCAAGTACGTCAAGCAGACGCTGCTCGACGTCCCTTGCCCGAAAGACGGCGGCAAGATCGCCGAGCGCAAGTCGAAGATGGGGAACGTCTTCTACGGCTGCACGAACTATCCCAAATGCGACTTCACCAGCAACCTGAAGCTGATCGCGAAACCGTGCCCGAGAGGCAACAGCACCTACCTGCTGGAAGTCCCGAACAAGGCTGACGGCACGATCCACGAGGTGTGTCCGCACAACCACGATGCGTTGCCGAAGCGTCGCCCGAAAAAGGGTTCGGCACCCGCGGTCGAGGTCGTCGATCCCATCCAGTGTGATTATGACGAGTCGACCGGCATGTCCATTCCGCCGAAAGAGCCTGTGGAAGTTCCTGTGCTGCGCAAGCCCGACCCGGAGCACACCCGCCCGCTGGTCGAAAGCGTGGCTTAGACACCGCTGAATCGACCGGAGCTTTGGTATGCTCTAATGATCGGGCGGGAAAGCCTCGGCGCAGACGCCGGGTGGATGACTCATGTCCACCAAGAACTTCTTTGAAAGTGTGAGCAGGAATATGGCGAAAGCAATGTGGAACGGCCAGACTGTGGCCGAAAGCGAAGAGTTTCAGACCGTTGAAGGAAACGTTTATTTCCCGGAAGAGACTGTAAAGAGGGAGTTTCTGCGTCCCAGCTCGACCTCCTCATCGTGCCCGTGGAAGGGTCAGGCGCGGTACTTCACGCTTCTTGTCGACGGCCAGGAAAACCCTGACGCCGCCTGGTACTACCCGGATCCGAAGCCGGCGGCACGTCAGGTGAAGCACCACATCGCCTTCTGGCGTGGCGTGGAAGTCTCCAAATAGTTTTGGCGTTCGAGGTCCGGTTAGCTCCGGACCTCCGCCATACCTTCCGCAAAGGCGTCCAGCGCCAATGACCGCAGCAGGTTACGGCGCATGCCGCTGTACACCGCGTCCAGCCCCCTCACGGCATTTTCAATCCACGCAAAGCTGACAGAATCGGCCAGCCCCTCCAACTCTCGCGCCAGATCGATATTGCGCAGCCGCTCGGTGGCACCTGATCGAATCAGCAGCAGGTCCTCCAGCAGCGCCGCGAGGGCTGCGAGCATGGCCTGCGTCTTCTGCTGACCTTCCGCCCCGGCACGGTAGGTTTCCGTGGTGCGAAACAGGTCACTATGTTCGCTGTCCGTAATGGCGGAGCGTAGCAGCACCATTGCGTCGGCACGGGCCGTGAGGTAAGCCTCAAGGTCGTAGCCAAGCGCCCGGCCTGCTGCCCCCTGGGACAGCCGTGCAACCAGCGAGCGCTGTGCCGGCTTCCACTCGGGCTTGCGTTCCGCCAGCAGGCCCTCCAGTTCGGCAGAGCTCAGTGCGCCCAGCCGCACTGCCGCGCAGCGAGACCGGATCGTGGGCAGCAGCTCACCGGGATGCTCCGCCATCAGGATGATGTGTGCGTAGTCAGGCGGCTCTTCCAGCACCTTCAGCAAACTGTTCGCAGCCTCCTTCATGAACGCAGCCGAAGGGAACAGGTACACGCGTCGTTTTGCCTCGGCAGGCAGCGAGTAGATCGTGCGGATGAGCGTGCGCACCTGCCCCAGCTTCACCAGCAGCTGTGGTGGATCGGGCGGTAACACCAGCACGTCCGGATGCGTCTGGACCAGGACGCGTGTCTCCTTCTTGTCGGTGTCTCGAAGCTCCTCGCGCGCGGCCACGGCCAACTCGATCAGCGGCTCAAGGTTCATGGCTTCGCCAATGCGCGTGCAATTTCGGCACTCACCGCAGAAGTCAGCAAGGTCGCCCGTGGCATGCGTCTCCCGCGGCTGCCGCTCGCAGAGCAGCGCCATCGTAACCATGAGTGACAGCGTGTACTTGCCTGCACCCGCTGGACCGCTCATCAGGATCGAATGCGGCAGCCGACCGGCGGCAACCGCACGTCGCAGATGCACGACCGTGGTCTCATTACCGACAAAGTCACGAAAGCCGAAGGAGGGACTCACAGCCTCAGGATAGCTGCCGCAGCCTTACCGCGCATGCAGCGTCATGCGCATTGGGTATTTGGGGCGAAGGGTGATCTTCTCCTCCACGTCGACCGGCTGACCGGCGATCCACTCGAACCGCCAGCGCTGGCACAGGGTCGTCAGCAGCAGCACGCCTTCGAGCCACGCAAAGCCCTCACCGATACATTGCCGCTGGCCTCCACCGAAAGGAAAGTACTCGAACTTGCCGCGCTTCGCTTTCTCCTCGTCGGTATGGCGCAGCGGGTCAAAGCGCAGCGGATCAGGATAAAAGCGCTCGTCGCGCTGCAGGACGTATTGCGAAAAGAACCAGTGCGTCCCAGGTGGCAAGCGATAGGGCCCCATCTCCACCGGTTCCGTCGACATGCGACCCATCGCCCAGGCGGGCGGATACAGCCGCATACCCTCCGCAAAGACCATCTGCGTGTACTTGAGCTGCGGGTAGTCATCGAGCGTCGGATTGCGGTCGCCAAGTACAGCAGCGATCTCCTCGTGCATGCGCTCCTGTATCTCAGGATTGGTCGCGAGCAGATACCACGTCCATGACAGCGCGTTCGCCGTGGTTTCGTAGCCGGCAAGGAAGATCGTCAGCACTTCGTCGCGCAACTGATCGGCGCTCAGCTCGGATCCATCTTCATCACGTGCCAGCAATAGCATGCTGAGCAGATCCTGACGATCGTCACCTGCAGCTTTGCGCTCTGCAATGATGCGGTTGACGACGCTGTCCAGCTTCTTCTTGGCGCGGCGAAACTGCATCAGGCCGGGGATCGGCCAGTTCAGAAACGCCTCCGCATTGGGAAACGCGACGAGGAAGTTGTACATGCGCATGATCTTGTTGCTTTGCGCGTTGATCTCACGGATGTCATCGTCCACCTTGGTCGCGAACAACGTGCTTGCCACGATTTCAAGCGACAGGCTCATCATGGACGCGTTCATATCCACCACATCGCCGTCGCGCCACGGATCACAGAACTGCTTCGTGATCCGCACCATGTCACCCGCATATGCGTTGATGCGTTGCCGATGAAAGGCCGGTGCTGCGATGCGGCGCGAGCGCTTGTGGATAGGATCATCGCTGGTCAGCAGGCCTTCACCCAGCAGAATCTTCAGGCGCTTAATGGTGCGTTCGCGCACAAAGCTGCCCGCCTGGTTGATCAGTACTTCGCGCACATACTCAGGATCGTTCAGGAAGATGACGTGGATGTTGAACAGGCGGTAATGAGCAATCGGGCCGCAGTTGCGGGCCATGTACTCAAACAGCCGGATAGGTTTGCCGATGCGCGCCCAGGGCTTGTGAAGATAGAAGGGCAGCGCTCGACGCAGGCCCGGCGGAATGCGCCAGATGCCTTCTTTTGTCTCGATAATGTGCGCAGGTCGAAACGTGTACGCAGCATCCAGATCCCGTTCGGCCATGGTCTTTAGACGTCCTCTGCCAGCGCGCCGGACCGCTGCAGCATGCGCGCCTGCACGATGGCACGCACACGCTCCGCAACGATTTCGATGCCATCATCGCCATCGATCAGCGCCACGCGCTGCGGTTCACGAGCAGCGATCGCCGCGTAGCTTCCGTGCACGCGGCGGTAGAAGTCTTCGCCCTCAGCCTCAAACCGGTTCTCATCCGCTCCACCGTGGGTGTCGCAGAACCGCTGATTGCGCCGTCTCGCGCGCCGCAACGCTGCTTCCACGTCAGGCAGCAGGAGGATTGTCAGATCGGGCTGCAGGTTGTCACACAGGGCACGATGCACAGCCAGCACGCGTTCTGTGCCAAGGCCGCGGCCGGCGCCCTGGTATGCCTCGCTGGAATCGGTGTAACGATCGCAGAGAACAATTCGTCCGCCAGCCAGCGCAGGCAGAATGATCTCCTTGATCGATTGCGTGCGATCTGCAAACATGAGCGCGAGCTCGGTAAGCGGAGCGATCTTGCCCAGGCCCTCTTCCGCGCGCGAATCCAGAAGAATGGCCCGGATTCGCTCGCCTAAAGCTGTGCCTCCGGGCTGACGCAGCCGCACTGGTTCATGTCCCTGCGAACGAAGCCACTCCGTCAGCAGGCGGATCTGCGTTGTCTTGCCGGAACCGTCAGGTCCTTCAAACGTGATGAAGAGCCCGGTGCCCTGCGAGGTCACGGTCGCAGGGTCGCGCGGAAGTTTGCGCGCTCCTGTGTCAGGGTGATGTCCAGCGGGCCTTCCTGGCCTTCGTTCAGCAACGGCCCGGTGACGGTGTGTTCACCATTCTTCGCATCGCTGAAGGTGAGCTTGATGGGGCCGCTGCCAAGCAGCTTGAATCGATAGTGAAAGACCTCACCGGGTGCGAGTGTCTGCACGCCAAAACTGGCGCTTGGATAGTCCACCTGGATCACATTCAATGGGGCCGTGCTGCCATTGGTGATGGTCGCCTCGATATAGTGCGAATGACAGCCGAGTACGGCGGCGCAGAGCGCGATGACAGCCACGATCGCTGAGAAACGGCGCATAGCAAAGCGTAACAGGTGCATTCTACGAGCTGGTTCGTTCAAGAACACGCGCGCTCAACACCACGCCACTGTTGCCGTCATGCAGCATGATCGGGAAGGCGATCACGCTCCACGTTGCAGCAGCTTCATCGGGGCGAGGCTCGGTCAGCAGACCTCTGCGCGTGCGGTCGATGTAGGTCTCACGCGTCGTTGAGACGGCATACAAGACATCGCGCCAATCACGCATGGTCGAACCCATCTCTGCAAAGAAGTTCTTATCTGGGAACCAGTCACGCGGCTTGCGCAGGTATTCCGCGGCGCTGTCGTTCACATAGTGCCAGTTGCCCTCAGGATCAAGGATCTGCACCAGCACATCGACACCGATTGCCATCGCGATGCGACCGTAGTAGAACTCGCGGGCATCCACCACCACGGGCGAACCACGCCGCTTCGCTTCAAGCCCCCGCAGCGCCGACAACAGGTCTTCCACGGAGCTATGACCCTTCAGCAGGTGCATGTCTTCCACACCGCCAAAGCGGCGCTCAAGCGTAGCCGACAGGATGATGATCGGTACCTCGGGGCGACGTTGCCGCAGCTTGGCAGCGACCTCTGTACCGAATTTGCCATGGCCCAAGTGGTAATCAAGAACGGCAACATCCGTTCCGTCCAGCAACTCATTTGCTTCTTCTATCGAGCCGGCCGTCAACGACTCGTAGCCGTTCTGCCGCAGGATCGCGGATCGCAGCAGCAGGTTGGCGGGGTCATCGTCGAGCAGCAACACACGTACTGGCTTGAACTCTTCAGGAGCCGTGTCGCCGATGTTGCCTTGTTCCGTTGCTGGGGTTGCGTCGTCCATGGCTCTGCGAGGGTGTGATGCGGCGGGTTGTGTCGCAGTCACCCAAGCATGACAACCTCATTGTTGATCGGACGCTTTACGCAGCGCGCGGAGTTCGCGCAGCATCTCAGGCAGCCGATTGAAGGCCGCGACGCAACGCAACCACTGACGGTTGTCCATGGCCGGATAGCCTGAGACGGTCGAGCCTGCCGCGACATCATTGGGAATGCCGCTCTGCGCGGTGGCAATCGCTCCATCACCCACCTTGCAATGACCCGCCACGCCCACCTGCCCGGCAAGGATTACGCGATCACCCACTTCGGTCGATCCTGCAAGCCCAACCTGCGAGCACAGCAGCGTGTGCGATCCCACGGTCGATCCGTGGCCCACCTGGACCAGGTTGTCGATCTTGCTGCCTGCGCCGATCCGGGTCTCCCCAATGCTGGCGCGGTCGATGCAGGCGTTGGCCTGCACTTCAACCGCATCCTCAAGCACGGTGCGGCCCGACTGAACGATCTTTGTCCACGCGCCGCCCTGTTCGCGCGCATACCCAAAACCGTCGCCGCCGATCACGGCTCCATTCTGCAGCACAACATCGTTGCCCAGAACGCAGAACTCGCGAACAACCGCATGCGCATGAGCAAAGAACCGATCGCCAACCTGAGCGCCTCGGTAAACAACCACATGCGGCAGCAGGACCGCGTCAGAGCCAATGTGCACGTCAGCATCCACCACGACGTAGGCGCCAATATGTGCGCCTTCGCCGATGCTCGCCGAGGGGTCGATCACGGCCGTCGAATGAATGCCGGCTGCATACCGAGGTGCGTTGTAGAAGAATGTAACGGCCTCTGCAAAGGCGCGGTAACAGTGGCGAATACGCAGTGTCGCCGTGTTATCGAGCGCTGCAAACTCGGGTTCGACAAGGATGGCGGCGGCACGCGTGGTACGCGCGAGCGAAGCATACTTTGGGTTGGCGATGAAGGTGATCTGGTCCGGTTTTGCATGCTCGATGCCGGCGACGCCGCTGATCTCAAGGTCACCGTCACCGCGCAGTTCTGCACCCAGACGGCTCGCAATCTCTGACAACTTCATGGGGCCATCCTACGCCAGACCCTGCGCTGCTACGGCGTGGAGAGCAGCATGTCCACAGCCTGCTTGAGCGAAGGTGGCGACGGCAGCAGTGTGACGTTGGTTGTATCAAGCGTGGAGTGGTAGGGAACAGTCTTCACCATCAGTTCGCGCAGGCGCACGTCGATCGCAATATGGCTGTATGCATAGTGACCGCCGCCAACAGGGTGCTGCTCGTATACCATGGTGCCGCCTTCGTAGACATGCGCCAGTATGCCAAAGGCAAGGTTAAGGTTCTTCACAATGTTGATCTCGATGCGCAGCAGGTGGTGGGTCTCCGCGTCGATCCAAAGCTTTCCGGCGAGTCCTTCCAGCAGCGACTGAGCTGTGCTTTCAGCGTGAAACTCAGGATTCGGAGCATAGTCCAAAACCACCTGTGACCCGCTGAACTGGGACACCTGGGGCTGGCCCGGCGTCAGGGTGTACGTCATCGCCTTTGGCATGGCCGTGATGAGTTCTATAGCGAACTTGTCAGTGCTGTCACCGCCATGCCGCCGCCGCGCCATCTCAGGCGGAGTCAACGAGCGCAGCCGCTGTTCTTCTTCACCTGCCTGTTCCGGCGTCAGGCGCTGGCCGTGGCGTTCAAGCGTTCGCGAAACATTCCCTTCACTGCTTTCGACCAGCTCGCGCACGGTGTCGTCCCGATCAGTCACACGGTGCACCTTGTAGCGCAGGGCCCAGGTCGAATGGTGAAAATCGTCAAGCTGATACTTCACTGCTTCGTTCACCAGCGCGGGAACGTCAGCCTGCGAGACGGAAGGCTTCTGCGCGGACATACTAAGAACGCCGCAGCAGAAAGCAACCGCAGCAGAGCACAAGCGAGATCGTTTCGTTGACACGTCAAAACCCACAGTTATCTTAAAGCTCGGGCGGCGGTCGCAGGATGGCGCACAACGAGCCGCAAAAGCACCTGATTGCCTCCATGCCACGCGTTGGTTAGACTCACCGAAGGTTCAACAGAGGAGCGCGCACCATGGCAACAGAGGGTTCAACAGTATTGGGCAAGTCAATCACGGTGCGCGGCGAGATCATTGGATCAGAAGATCTGACCATCGATGGGATCGTGGATGGCACTATCACCCTCACGGAAAGCCGCCTGACCATTGGTCCAAACGCCGATGTGAAGGCAAACCTGCAGGTGCATGACGTCATCATCCTCGGCACCTGCGAAGGCAACACTACCGCAACCGGCCGGGTGGAGCTGCGCAAAGGCGGCAGCCTGCTGGGGGATCTTACGGCAGCCCGTCTTTCTATCGAAGACAGCGCCACCATGCGTGGTAACGTTTCACTCACCGGAAGCAAAGAGTAATTCTGCAGTCTTCGGCACCAGGTCCATCAGGACTACGGAGCGAATGTGCGTCTGTTTGGCGGAAGTGATGCTCGCAACGCAGCAGCGGCCAGGGCTGCTGCCAGGATTCCGCGCGTATCCAGCGGCTGGTCTGCCGTGCTCAAGGGTCTCCAGGAGAGTGAAGGTCAGCGCATTCTCGATTTCGGACCAACGTCGCCAACGAATATCAACTTCCTCACGGGGCTGGGCCACAGCATCTACATGGCCGACCTCGCAGGCGAAGCAGCCGATCCCAAATGGGTTCCCGCGGATCCGGACGCGCCGTTTCCTGTGGAAGCATTTCTTGCCGAGAACCTGCAGTTCAGCGGCCGCGAGTTTGACACTGTGCTTTTCTGGGATACGGGCGATTACCTCAAGCCAGAGCTGCTGGACGCCGTTGTAGGACGGCTGCACCAGGTACTTGTACCCGGTGGCCAGCTGCTCGCCTTCTTCCACATCAAGCCGGAAGTAGGATTGCACCGCTACCATCTGCGTGACGACGGACAGGTGGACGTACAATTTATAAGTGACCGCTCATCCGGCGTCGCGATGAACAATCGCCAGATAGAAAAACTGTTCGCAGCCTACCGCGGATACAAGTTCTTTCTTGCGAAAGATAACCTGCGGGAAGTACTCGTTTCACGATAAAGCGTTTTCATGCTACGAATCTTTCGATAGGCAACCAGCCTACTCACGCAAAAGGAGAAGCGCGGCGCGCTTCTCCTTTGGATAAATTCTTCGTCTGAACTAGGCTGTCTGCTTGCGTTCTGCCCAACGGCGCTTCTGTGCGTCAGCGATTCGCTTGCGGGCCTCAGGGCTTAGATTGCGCTTCTTGCGCGAATCCCCGGATGCCGGCTTCGCGGCTGCTTCAGCGTTCTTGCGCGGACGCCCGACTGCTTTTTTCGCCGGTGCGGCACCGGTGGTACTGGCGCCTGAGAGCAGCCCACGTGCTTGCTGCAACTTCGCTATCTGGGCATCGATCTCTTCAAGGATGCGGCCTACTTCCAAGATGGAACCTCCTGAGAGCTCTCTCTCTATGTCGACAGTGTAGAACAATATTCAGAAGATTCCTGTCGTGACAACTGTGTTGCTCCTTGTCATAAACAAAAACTACTTGCCCGTACGCGGAGTATCCTCCGGCTGATTACCTGCGGCTACCAGAGAGTAACCTGGACTCTCTTCTTCGTTGTCCTGAAAACGGGACAGTGCGCCTAATCCGCGCCGCTGGCTCTGCTCCTCGATACTTACGTGTAACTGCTGTACAGTACCGGTTCGATCGGTGGCATACTCCGTCGCGAGACGATTCAGTGCGTAAGTGACGATATCCGAGTGATGTAGATCTTCCATGTCCGGATCGCGACGCAGGTTAAGCCACAACCTATGTACCAGTTGTACGTCGCTGGCGGGAATAGTCGGTGCATGCGGCCCTATATGGAAGCTCTCCGCTTCGCCGGCAGGTGGAACGACATAAAAGGTGAACTGCCGTTTTGGCTCCGGGAGAGCCTCCCATGCCTGCCCAACGTGGTAAGCCTGCTCCTGCGCGGTCAGCTTGGTCGAAAGGCCTGAAACTACGGCAGCAACGTCCAGGGAATTGGCCGTCCGTACGATTGCGGCAAAGACATCGCCTGCAGGTACGACGACAAGGCCTATATGTTTACCGAAGCTCTCCGCGACGGAGACAGCCTTGGTAAACAACATCTGCTCATGCTCACTGAATAACTGCTCTGAGGCGTCGACATACTCCGGACCGCCGGCACCCATCATTCGTGCAGCCAGAACTACCAGGTCCTGATCTTCCGTGTCAGTACGTGCCAGCGCCCATTTAAGTGCGTGCGGAGTAGCAGCATCGCGCATTGTTACCAGCACGCCACCCGAGCGGATCGCCAGATCGTCACGACCAACCTGCTCAGAATGCTCCAGTTGGAAGTGTTCCTTCATCTGTCGCGCGGTCGCCGAGTGGCGTCGCTTGTTGTCGCGTTCTGACAGGGTGAAGATGATAAAGAAGGCCAGCGCAAAGATAATGCCGCTGACCGTCGCGATCGACTTAGTAAACAGGTTTACGACAGCTGTAGATAGCAGAACAAGAAAGACGCAGAACAATCCAATCGGATACTCAGTCTTACCGATCCGAAGATTCAGCGGTACCTTGGCGCCGCGCTCACCCTTGTACTTCCAGCGAAGTACCAGCATGGCCAGAGCATTGAAAGTAAAGCTCCAGATGACACCGAAGGCATACGCCTCGCCGATGACAATGACATCGCCGCGCGTCACCACGATCACAAACAGCTGAATAATCGCAACCAGGTTAACGATACGGTAGCTTGTGCCGAACTTCTTCTGCGGTTTGCGGAACCAGTCGGTCAGCACGCCGTCTTCGGCAACGCGCATCAGCACGCCGGTTGAACCTACGATCGCCGTATTCACCGCGCCGCCAAGAATCAGAAAGCCGACGATCACAACAAATGCGCGGAACGCGAGGCGCATCGCCAGCGGTCCGACCATGTACATAGCCATGCCGGCGATCAGGTTGTCACGGTAGACGCTGACACGCACGCTGTCCGGGATCAGCATGACTGCCAGCAGCGATCCAAGTCCCGTAAAGATCGTGCTGTAGATCGCAATGATGACAGCAGCGCGCTTCAGATTCAACAACTTCGGGTGCTCGATCTCGCGATTCACCTGGGCGAGAGATTCTTCGCCGCTCATCGCCAGCACAGAGTGGCCGAAGGCCATCAGGATGCCGAACAACCCCAGGTTGCGGGCGAAAGTAGTACCTTTGAGAAATCCAAGAGAAGCGTCTGAGAACTTGAGGTTCGATGGCGTTGGTAGTGGCGGCAGATGCGCCCCGATGTGACCCACGCTGAACAATCCCCAACCAATCAGGATGACCACCATGATCGTGGTGACCTTCATGATGGTCAGCGCCTTGTCGCTCGACTCCTCGATGCCCTTGATGTTCTGCCACCAGAAGTACAGCGTGATCAGGATGGCGATGAAGGCAGAGGTGTAGTTAACATCAAATTGACGTATATGCCCGGAAGCGTTCATGCCGATCGCATGAAAGTGCAGCGACGTAGACGCCTGCACTAACAACCCGTTCAGCAGGCCGACAATATATTGGCCGGCAGAAACACCGGAGATAGGTCCGGTCAGTACATAGTCGAACATCAGGGCCGAGACGCTGATTTTGGCGAACGTACCGCCAAGCGCCTCTTTTACGATCCTGTAGACGCCGCCGCGGGTGTACATGGAACAGCTCTCCACATAGACCGCGCGCACAGCGTACGAAAACAGCATGACGCCAAGGATCAGCCACGGCGCAGCTTTGCCGACGGCTTCTTCTGCGATGCCACCTGCATAAAAGGCGGAAGAGCCTAAGTCGTTTAAAACGATGGCCGCAGCGCGCCAAAAAGAGATGAACGTCAGCATCACGGAAGATGCGACTACCAGGCGAACTCGACTGGACTTGGGCAGTACGGGTGTGCGTTTCGACGCCATTTAGGTTTGAGGAGGTCTGCTTACCGCGGCCAGATACTGCTCCACTGAAGACAACGCCCAGCGGTGAGTCTACTGCGATGTGCTTTGCCAGTCAATGGAGCCTCAGGTGAGGCTTTCAGGCGTCGAACTCTCGCTGCCGCTGTCAGATAGAAAATCGTGCAGATCATGCACCAGCGTGATAACAACGACCACCGCGGAACCCGCCATTCCGATGAGAAACATCGGAATCAGCACATGAGACAGCGCGCGTATGACCACATCCAGCATGTCATCTATTCTAAGCCTTCGAGGCGCGGATTGCGCGGAATGCTAGACTCCACGCGATGCGCATCTTGTCTCCCAGAGCAGTAATGCTGGTTGTAGTGTCCAGCGTGTTACAGGTGCTGATTTTCCCGGTGGCCGGCCCACTGCCCGCGTGGAGGGCGGCGCTCTCATGGTTCGCCCTTGCACCACTGCTTGCAGCGCTTCTGCCACGTGATGAGGGAACGCCTCTGTGGCGAGGAGCCTTGATCGGGTATCTCAGCGGCGTTCTCTGGTATGCCGGCACGTGTTACTGGATCTACTTCACCATGCATCTGTACGGTGGTTTGTCGGCTGCCATGTCGCTGCTGGTGACCGTGCTCTTTTGTTTGTACCTGGGCATTTATCACGCACTGTTCGGCTTGCTGATCGCGACGGCTCGACGGCTGGGAACCGGCGTTGCCCTCGCGGCATCGCCCTTTCTGTGGATCGCGGTCGAGCTGGCGCGGGCGCGGGTAACCAGCTTTCCCTGGAACCTGCTGGGTTATGCCCAGGTCGATAACTCCGCGCTCACCCTCCTTGCGCCGCTGACAGGGGTTTACGGCATCAGTTTTGTTCTTTTCGCGGTCAACGCAGCTATTGCCTGCCTGCTGGTACTGCCGCGCAGAAGAACACCCGCCACCGTTGCGCTGGTAGCCGCGGTGCTTGCCACCGGCGTGCAGAACCTCGGCACGTACATCCGCCCTGAGACCCGCGTCGGGTCGAAGAAGGCCGTTCTGCTGCAGCCGAACCTGGCCGCGGGAGCGACCGAATCGATGAGCGCGGCTTCGCTGGCGATCTCGTCGGCTAACCTCACCATGCAGGCCTCTGCCCAGGACGAAGCCCCCCTCGCCGTAATCCTCTGGCCGGAGTCGCCGTCGCCGTTTCAGACCGACAAGAACGACTTCACGTCGGTGGCGGCGGCGCTTTCGCGTGCATCGGGAGCGCCCGTGATCGCCGGATCGATCGGCATCGAGCCAGACGCGAAGTTGTCGCGTGGGTCGCGCGTGTACAACTCCGCAGCCCTGTTCACACCGGAGCGCGGCCTGACCGCACGCTACGACAAGATCCACCTGGTCCCGTTCGGAGAGTTTGTGCCCTACGCCAACCTCTTCCAGTTCGCGAGCGGGCTGACGGAGGCCGTAGGAACGTTCGACCGCGGACGCAGCCGCTCGCCACTCGCTGCCAATGGGCACACCTACGGCGTCTTCCTTTGCTACGAGTCCATCTTTGGCGACGAGGTTCGCCGCTTCGTGGATGGTGGTGCCGAGGTGCTCACGAACCTGTCAGACGACGGCTGGTACGGCGATACCAGCGCGCCATTCCAACACATCAACATGGCCCGCATGAGAGCCGTGGAGAACCATCGCTGGATACTGCGCGACACAAACAACGGGATCACCGCCTCCATCGACCCGAACGGTCACGTCGTCGAGACGATGGCGCGGAACAAGCGCGGCGCAGTCGCGGTGCACTTCGAATACCTGCGCGACACCACCTTCTACACCATCCACGGAGATTTGTTTGCCTACGCCTGCACGGTCCTGGCACTTGTAGTGCTTGGCTTTGCGTTGCTCGCACCAAGGCTCCGCGACGTAAACTAGATGGATGTTGACTGACCTGGAATACGCCTACTCCCCGGTTCGCGAACGTGTGCGCGATCTGCGGGAGTATCTTTGACTCCGCCAAACTGAAAAAACAACTAGCAGCCGTCGAGACAGAGATTTCCGACCCTGCAGTGTGGGCCGATTCGGCGCGCTCACAGCCGTTGATGCGCGAGCGCAAGCGGTTGGAAACGCTGCTTGCCGATGACGCAGAGCTGCTGCGCCGTGCTGACGAGGTGCAGGCCTATTTCGAGCTTGCGCGTGAAGGCGAGAATGTCGAGGCCGAGCTGACCGCGGCGATTGCTGAAGTAGAAAAGTTCGCGGAACAACTCGACGAGCGAACCATGCTGTCGCAGGAAAGCGACCCTCTCAACGCCATCGTCACCGTGCATCCCGGCGCGGGCGGCACCGAAAGCCAGGACTGGGCGGAAATGCTGATGCGCATGTACCTGCGCTGGGCCGAGCGCGAAGGCTTCAAGACAGAGATCAACGAAATCCAGGATGGTGATGAGGCCGGCATCAAGTCTGCGACCTTCACCATCACGGGCGACTTTGCATTCGGTCTGCTGACCGGCGAAACCGGCGTTCATCGGCTGGTTCGTATCTCACCATTCGACTCGGCAAAGCGTAGACATACCTCGTTTTCGTCGGTGTTTGTTTCGCCTGAGATTGATGATTCCATCGTGATCGATATCAAGCCGGATGACCTGCGGATCGACACCTACCGCTCCGGCGGAAAGGGCGGGCAGCATGTGAATACGACGGACTCTGCCGTGCGTATCACCCATCTGCCGACCGGCATTGTTGCGGGCTGCCAGAACGAGCGTTCACAGCATAAAAACAAAGAAAAGGCGATGAAGATGTTGCGGTCTCGCCTGTATGAGCATGAGTTAGAAAAGAAACGAGCGATCAGCAGAAAGCTCGAAGATTCCAAGCTGGAAATCAACTTCGGTTCGCAGATACGGTCTTACGTGCTGCAGCCATATCGCATGGCGAAAGACCTGCGAACTCGGGTTGAAGTAGGAGATGTGGATCGCGTGCTGGATGGCGATCTGCAGCCCTTTATACGCGGCTATCTCAAGCTGCGGCGGGAGGGAGGTCAGCCTGCAGTGCTGGCCGAAGACATAGACATAGACTGATCGGAGAAAAGCAAGAATGCAGGTCAGCTTTCAGGGTGTTACGCCCCTTATCAAGGTATTCGACGTTCCCTCGTCCGTCGCTTTCTACTGCGACCTGCTTGGCTTTGAAGTGGTCTCCACCTCCGAGTCTTTCGATGACCAACAAGAGAGCTATGGCTGGGCCATGCTGCGGCGAGACACTGTCAGCCTGATGGTCAATAACATGTACGAGAATGACATCCGGCCCAGCAAGCCGGATGCGCTTCGTAACCGCGCCCATGGCGACACCGTGCTTTACATTGGTTGCCGCCAGCTGGAAGACATCGTGATGAACCTGCGGTCGCAAGGCGTGAGTGTAAGCGGCCCGGTCACGAGCTACTACGGCATGCTGCAGGTGCTGGTCCAGGACCCGGACGGCTATAGTCTGTGCTTCCAAAGGCCGGCGGACCTGGACTAGGTTCGCTGCGTCTCCCACCGGCTGACCGCATCCAACCAGTCATGGCAGGCACAACACTCGAACAGGAATTGAAGGCACAGCTGAAGGCGCTGCTCGACGGCGGCCAGGCACACGCAAAGCTGGACGACGCGGTCGCGGATGTCCCGTTCACCTCCCAGGGTAAGGTGCCCGCGGGATTGCCGTATTCTCCATGGCAGTTGCTGGAGCACATCCGGATCGCGCAGCGTGACATCCTTGAGTTCAGCGACAACGCTGACGGATCATACAAGCCCATGAAGTGGCCGGACGACTACTGGCCCAAAGAGCCTGCTCCGCCGGATGAAACTGCGTGGGACAAGAGCGTCGCGGCCATGCGGGCGGACCGCGCGGCTTTCGAGAAACTGCTGAACGAGCGCGACCTGATTGAGCCGTTCCCGTGGGGCGACGGCCAGAACCTGCTGCGCGAGGCGCTGCTGATCGCTGATCACGAGGCCTATCACACGGGCGAGCTGATCGTGGCGCGTCGTCTGCTGGGCGCGTGGAAGCCGAAGAAGGGTCACGCATGAACGAACCCGCAACCCTCGCTGCCATGCTCGCTGCAAAGACCATCGCAGTCGTCGGACTCTCAGGCGATCCGGCCAAGCCGAGCCACTACGTCTCGGCCTACATGCAATCAGCCGGGAAGCGCATCCTGCCGATTAACCCTGCGGTGGCGCACGTACTGGGTGAGACCAGCTACGCTTCGCTGAGCGATCTGCCGGAACGGCCTGATGTCGTCAACATCTTCCGTCTGCCGCGGGCGATCCCGGCCATCGTCGACGAGATGATCGAGCTGGGCTTCGATGCAATGTGGGTACAGCTCGGCATCCGCAACGAGGACGCGGCCGCCAAGGCAGAAGCGCATGGCATTCG
Source organism: Terriglobus sp. (assembly GCA_965199365.1). Taxonomy (GTDB): domain Bacteria; phylum Acidobacteriota; class Terriglobia; order Terriglobales; family Acidobacteriaceae; genus Terriglobus. The sequence goes on from CBDARC010000002.1 coordinate 196,044, forward strand.
AGTGGTCATGGACCGCTGCATCATGGTCGAGCATCGGATGACGAGACGCTGATTGCCTGGCACACACGTCAGTCAAGGAGCGCTATCTCGCAGCCTACAATGCAGACAATGACCTTAGCCCGCTTTTTCCGTTCCGTGACCCCCCTGCTGCTGGCGCTGTTTTCTTCGTTCTGCCTCGCACAGATCGGTGTCACTGCGGGTGATGGCGGGCCGGGTCCGGTCAAGGCGCAGCACCTGACCGTCGAGATGATGAGCGCCGGGCCCGCGATTGCCAGGGGCGGCAGCCAGACGGTCGCGTTCGTCTTCTCCATGGAAGATGGCTGGCACGTGTACTGGCGGAACGCCGGGTATGCAGGGTATCCGCCCCGGGTGAAGTGGACGCTGCCGGCGGGCGTCACCACAGACGGTCTGCAGTTTCCCGCGCCGGAACGCCTGCCGCTCGAAACCACGGTCGATTACGGCTACGAGGATTCCGTCGCCTATCCCGTGACCGTACAGGCCGCGGCGCTGGCTAAGCCAGACAAGAACGGAAACGTTCACCTCGCCGCAAAGCTCGATTGGCTGGTCTGTAAGCAGGTCTGCGTGCCGGGCAAGGCAGACCTCGGGCTCGATCTGAAGCTGGCACCTGCCGGCGCGGCCGTGAGCCACGACGGCGAGCAGGTTGGCGCGCTTGGCTCTGCCTTGAAGTCCATGCCAAAGCCGCTGCCTCCGGACTACAAGTTCAGCGTCATCAGCAGCGGTAAAAATCTCGTGCTGACGGCGACCACCGGGTCCAAGCCGAAGGATGCCGAGTTTTACCCGTGGACCAGCGACACCATCGTCGATGGCGACCAGCCCGTCGACCTGCTGCCCGACGGCGTTCGCATCCACATGCTGCTGCCAGACAACGCGAAGACCGCGCCGAAGACCCTGCATGGCTTGTTCAAGCTATCGCCGGAGCAGAGCTACGAAGTCGATCTGCCGGTAGTTGCCGGAGCCTTGCCACCTGCGCAGACTGCTGGCGGAGCATCGGCAGAGGGCATTACCGCATTGGGCGCCGTCGCGCTGGCCTTCGTTGGAGGCATGCTGCTGAACCTGATGCCGTGTGTCTTTCCCGTGCTGTTCCTGAAAGCGTTGTCGCTGCTGCAGTCTTCCGGTGAAGAGCGGCACCGCGTACGCTCGCACGGAGTCGCTTACACGCTCGGCATCGTCGCTTCGTTCTGGCTGGTGGTGGCTGTTCTGCTTGCGCTGCGGGCGGGCGGCAAGCAGTTCGGATGGGGCTTCCAGCTGCAATCGCCCGGGTTCGTGGCCGTGCTTGCAGCGTTCCTGTTCTTCTTCGCGCTGTCGCTTGCAGGCATGTTTGACTTCGGCCTGTCGCTGACCAGCGCGGGCGGATCGCTGGCGCAGAAGGGTGGCTATTCCGGCAGCTTCTTCACCGGTGTGCTGGCGACCGTCGTTGCGACACCGTGCGTTGGGCCTTTTATGGGAGCGGCAATCGGCTTTGCGCTGGCGCAGCCTGCGTTCGTTACGTTCCTCGTGTTCACGTCGCTTGCGCTTGGACTTGCGGCGCCGTACCTCGCGTTGACACTGCAGCCTGCATGGGTGCGCTTTCTGCCTCGTCCCGGCGCATGGATGGAGTTGCTGAAACAGATTACCGCCGTCCCGCTCTTTGCCACGGTGATCTGGCTGGTGTACATCTACGGCCGGCTGTTCAGCGGCGGCAGCGATGCTTCTGAGGGCATCACCCGCATCGCGCTGCTTTTGAGCTGCCTGATGCTGATCGCCATCGCAGCCTGGGTGCTCGGACGCTGGCCCGCGCAACGCGGTGGAACCATCGCGGCGGTGCTGATCACGCTCTGTGCGATTGCGCTGCCTCTTGGGGCTTCGCGCGAGTCCACGGCGGCAACGGTGTGGCAGCCCTTCTCGGCAGAAGCCGTGCAGCAGGCCCGGGCAGGTGGCAAGGCGGTCTTTGTGGACTTCACCGCGGCCTGGTGTCTCAGCTGCCAGGTGAACGAGCGCGTTGTGCTGAACTCAGGTGACGTGCAGAAGCAGCTACACAGCCCGAACGTCGTGGCCATGCGAGCCGACTGGACGCAGTACGACGACAAGATCACCGCAGCCCTGCAGGCGGTGGGTCGCAGCGGCGTTCCGACCTACATCATCTATCCCGCAAATGCCTCGGCTGCGCCCGATGTGCTGCCGGAAGTGCTGAGCAAGAGTGTTGTCTTGACTGCTATGCAGAACGATCTGAAGCACTAGAAGAAGCGCAATCGGAGCTGGTGGCGCAGGCAACTACGACGCACGTTCCACCGCCTAGCTCGTCACAACTCTTCTTTTCCAGCAGCATCACGCGCACGTGCAATCTCATCGATGCGCTGCGCCAGTTGGCGTTCACGTCCCTGGTCTGTCGGCCGGTAGTAGCGACGATCCTCCAGACCTTCCGGCAGACAGTGCATTGCGGCCACACGCCCTGGCAAGTCATGCGCGTACTGGTACTCCTTGCCGTAGCCGAGCTCCTTCAGCAGACGCGTTGGAGCATTGCGCAGGTGCAGCGGAACGGGCTGCGCGCCGGTTGCGTTGACGTCCGCCATGGCTTCGTTGAACGCAACGTACACCGCGTTCGACTTGGGCGCGAGCGCCAGGTAAACGACGGCTTGTGCGAGTGCAAGTTCTCCTTCGGGTGAGCCAAGCAGGTGCATGGCCTGCTGCGCCGAAAGCGTCAGGTTCAGCGCTTCCGGAGCGGCCAGGCCGATGTCCTCGACGGCCATGCGCACGACGCGCCGGGCGATGTACATGGGGTCCTCGCCGGCGGCAAGCATGCGCCGGAGCCAGTAGATGGCAGCATCCGCGTCGGAGTTGCGAACGCTCTTGTGCAGCGCAGAGATCAGATCGTAGTGCTGCTCGCCGCTCTTGTCATACAGCAGGGTGCGCTGCTGCAACGCATCGCTGATGACCTGCTTCGTGATGCTGGTCTGACCACGTCCCGCAAGCAGGTGCGCTGCGGTCTCCAGAGCGTTCAGTGCGTAACGGGCGTCGCCATTGCTATACGCCGCGATGACCGCAAGCGCATCCGGTTCAGCGGCCAGGTGCAGCGATCCAAGGCCGCGCTCTGTGTCCGTCAGGGCACGTTGCAATAACGCCACGATCTCTTCGTCTGAGATGGATTGCAGCACATAGACGCGGCAGCGCGAGAGCAGCGCGGCATTTACTTCGAACGAAGGGTTCTCGGTCGTCGCACCGATCAGGCGCAGAGCACCCCGTTCAACGTAAGGCAGAAAGGCGTCCTGCTGCGCCTTGTTAAACCGATGGATCTCATCCACAAACAGGATCGTGCGCAGACCGTGCGCCGCGCCGCGTTCCGCATCGACCATCACCTGCTTGATCTCCTTGATACCGCTGGTGACAGCAGAGAACTCGATGAAGGTGGCGCTGGTGGTCTTTGCGATGATCTTGGCCAACGTGGTCTTCCCCGTGCCGGGCGGACCCCAGAAGATCATCGAGCCCGGCTCACCACCTTCGATTGCGAGGCGTAACGGCTTGCCCGGCCCGACCAGGTGCTGTTGCCCGGCAAACTCATCCAGCGAACGTGGACGCATACGTTCTGGCAGCGGCACGTCCTGCCTCTGCTGCGAGGACGAAGGGGGATCGAGCTGATCGAACAGGCTCATGCCAGTCCTCGCATCCGCTGCTGCGCGGCTTCGTACAGCAGCAGGGAACCGGCAATTGCAGCGTTCAGGCTTTCTGTAGGCCCGGTGGTTGCCAGAGTCACGTGCTTGTCGGCTACGCGAAGTAAGCCGGACGAAACGCCCGCCGCTTCATTGCCGATCACCAGCACGGTGGTGCCACAAAGATCTGTCAGGTGAGCCAGTTCGCCGCCGTGCGCGACCGCAGCGAAGATGCTCGCATCCACGGCTCGCAGTGCGGCAAGCAGGTCTTCATTCCACGCAGGCAGCGGCAGCCGAAAAACCGCTCCGGCAGCGGCCCGCAGGCTCTTTCCGTTCCAGGGATCGACCGTGTTGGGCGCGAGTGCGACCGCTGCCGCTCCGAAGGCCTCTGCCGAGCGGATCAGCGTGCCGAGATTGCCCGGGTCCTGCAATCCATCGGCCACCAGCAGCAAGTCGCCCGTGCGCGGCTCGTATGGCATGTCAGGGCGCTGCAACACTGCGGCTACACCCTGTGCCTGCTCCGTTGCGGACGCGCTCTCAAACGCCTCTCTCGACAGCAGCACCACTTCGCCGATGTCAGACGACGGCAGTTGGTCGATGAGTGCAGCCTGGTCGTCTCGAACGAAGACCGTCATCAGGGTCAGGCCGCTTGCGATTGCCTCGCGCAGCAGGTGAAAGCCCTCGATGCCGACCTGCTCGCCGCGCCGCGACTGCAGCACGGTACGCAGGGCACGGACGCGGGCGTTGCTTCTGCTGGTGATTCGCTCAGGCATCATGCGGATTCTACGCGTGACGTCTCGTGGACTGCGCGGTCGATGCTGCTGATTGTGCTACCGTGACTTTCTGAGCCTTGCCTCGCTGGAGTGTGCATGACGGCAGAGATGTTGCGGATCGATCCGGATGAGCCGGAGCCGGATCTGGTGAAGCACGTAGCGCGTTGCCTCGATAACGGCATGGTCGTCGCGCTACCGACGGATACGTTTTACGGTCTGGCCGTGGACCCGGTAAATCTGCGCGCGGTCGAGCAGATCTACGACATCAAGACCCGTGCCAAGCACAAGCCGCTGTCGTTGCTGATTGCAGGTGTTGCGCAGGGTTATGAACTGGCCCGCGACCTGGATACTGCGTTTGACCGGCTGGCTGAGAAGTTCTGGCCTGGGCCATTGACCCTGATCGTCAAGGCGGGATCGCGCCTTCCGCTGCGGGTGACGGCGCACACGGGCAACGTGGCCCTGCGTGTGCCTGAGGCGCCCATCGCGCGCGCAATCGTGGAGCAGTTGGGGCTGCCGATCACGGCGACCTCCGCCAACCTCGCCGGCCGCGCCGAGTGTACGCACGCGCGCTGTGTGCTGGAACAGCTTGGCGACCAGATCCCATTGATTGTCGACGGAGGCCCGACTGCTCGTGCGGTGCCGACGACGATCGTCGACCTGAGCGGCGGCGGCATGTCATGGATGATCCTTCGCGAAGGCGCTATCCCCACGCACGAGATCGCGCTGGCTCTGCAGCGGTAAGGAGACCCGGACGTGTCAGCAGCAAGGCGAACCCGGCGCGCAAACGATGACAAAGGGCACCCCGTCCGGACGGTCGTCGTCGTTCTGCTGCTGATCGCCGTGGTCTGGTTCGTCAGTCTCTACTTCCGGATCGACCGTGTTGCCCGCGAAGACCACGCGTCGCCGTCCGATGCGATTGCCGTCTTTGGAGCGGCCCAGTACGTCGGGCACCCTTCGCCGGTCTTCCATGCGCGGCTCGACAAGGTCGTGTCGCTGTACCGGCGAGGCATGGCTCCACTCGTGGTCACGCTTGGCGGTGCGGCAGACAGTCGCAGTGGCGACAGCGAGGGCAGCGTGGGACGCGACTACCTGCTGGCACAGGGCATACCGTATGACTCGATCGTGGCAGAGACCGAATCCATCGACACGGAAGAGCAGGTTGAGATGCTGGCGCAGATCGCGCATGAGCGGAACCTGAAGCAGATCATCGTCGTCAGCGACGGCACGCACCTCTTCCGCATTCGCGTGTTGTGCGAACAGGGGGGGCTGAACGTGCTGACATCGCCACGCGCTCCCTACGGCAACCTGTCGCGCTGGGGACACTTCACACGTGTCGCGCACGAGATGATGAGCTACACGTTTCTGCGCCTGCACCTGCAGGCAGGGTGGGCCAGGCGCTGGATTGAAGGCAGAGAAGACACGTAGGTGCGGTCCCGGCGAGTTCGTTCCGTTACAATCGACCGTGGTGGGGCGTTCAGTGCTCCGCACTGCAGGAGCAGCATTTGTTTTCAGTTCCACGTCCAGTGTTTCGAGTAGCCGCCCTTTCGCTTGGCGCGGCGGCAACGCTTGCCCTCGCCGGTTGCGGCAACAACTATCGCCCCGTCGTCAGTGCCATCAACCCGGTGGGCCCATCGGCACAGCCCACCGTGATCGCGACGGCGTTGTCTGATCCCGGCAACGGCGGCAATGGCCTGATCACCGTGGTCGATGTCTTCGGCGACAGCATCATCGCCAATGCGTCGGTTGCACCGCTGCCGTCATACCTTGCTGTCGATCCCCTGGGCGAGTCCTACGTGCTGCACAGCAATAGCGTCCTGGTGGAGTCGTTCACGTCGGCCACAGGCCTGATGACCAGCACGATTCGGCAATCCTCGCTGACAGCGGGCGGCAACCCAAGCCAGATCTACGCCGGATCGGGCTCCGCGCCGATCTTCATCACAGAGCCTGCCCTGAGCCGCGTAGCCGTGCTTACCGGCGGCGCTCCGCCCACCGCGCGGCAGGAGTTCCCCGTCCCCGCAAACCCCGTCTACACCGTCGGGCTTTCAACCGCGCAGCGTGTGTACACGCTCAGCCAGGGTGCCAGTCCGGGTACTTCCATCGGCACAGCGACTGCGATTGAGAACGGCACAAACAATGCAATCTCGGCCAGCATCCCCGTCGGCATCAGCCCGGTTTACGGCGTCATGTCCCCTGATGCGCAGCGCGCCTTCATCCTCAATCAAAAGGGCAACGGCGCCGGCAACGGCACGGTCACAGTGCTGAACGTGCAGGCAAATGCTATCGACATGACCATCCCGGTCGGTCTCAACCCGGTCTGGGCCGCCATTGCGCCCGCCGTGAACGAGATCGGCGTGCTCAACGCCGGCACCGGAACGGCTCCCGGATCGCTCAGCATCATCAACACCGCGCTCTGCTCCCAGGTAGCCCTGCAGGGCAATGCCGCGTGTGACCCGAACAATCCAACTGATTCTGTGAACTTCGGCAAGGTGCTTGGGACAGTTCCGGTTGGTGTTGGGCCGGTGCAGGTCGCCATGCTGACCGACCTCAGCAAGGCTTATGTGGCCAATGCCGATGGAACCGTAACCGTCGTCGACATGAACACCATGGTTGCGACGAAGACCATCCAGGTGGGCGGCAAGCTCAACTGGATCGGCGCCGTTGCCGGTTCGCCAACTGGCAAGGTGCTCGTCACCGCGTCCAACTCGCAGGTGCTCACCATTATCCGTACCGACACCGATGTTGTCTCCACGACGCTGTCGCTGCAGGGCTACGGTGTATCGCTGCGCATCGCCCAGACCGGCAACCAATGAGCAGGGAAGAGCCGCTTCCCTAGGCAAGCAACGAAAGGCCGCTACCAGGCGGCCTCTTCATTTGCTTCGTCTCAAAACGTCTAAGCTGAACCAACCATAAGGATCGGCAACGTCGGCGTGTTTGACCCGCCATCGCTTTCGAGAGTGACCCCGAACGCTGCCGCGACCGTGCCCTTCGGCAGTTGCGGCAGGATCACGCTGGCAAACCCACGCGCGTCCGGTTTGAAGGTACCGGCCGGGATCGGCTTTGCGCCCTCACCCTTCGGGATCAGCCACAGTTCGTACGTCTTGTCTGCGGCGACCGGATCCATGTTGCTGCCCTGGAACACAAGGGCGCCCGTGCTGGCAAGGTAGGTCACGCGGGCTGAAGGCACCGGCTTGACGGTCGCCGCCGTCAGCACAAACCGCTGCGCCGCACCTGAGCGAAGTGTCTCAAGCACTTCCTGTGCGCGTGCCGAGGACTCTGTGGCGCGTTCGGCCCTTGCGTTCGCGTTTGCCGCGTCCGCATAGGCCAGCGTAATGCGATCTGACGCAAGCTTGGTTCGCTGGTAGTACGTGAACGTTGAGACCGCGAGGCCCGCGGCAACAGCCCAACCTGCCCAGGGGAAGAACATGGAAAAGAACCCGCGGCGCGGCTCGGCGTCCTGCACGCCCAGGCGCATTGCAGGCTGCGGTTCGCGCACGGCGGCGGACGGATTGTAAGTGTCGGCATCGAGGATCGCCGCCTCCATCGCGGGAGAACTCGTTGCGGCATCGAATACACCCTCGACGCGGGGCAGCGCTACCTGCGCAACTTGCGCCGCGGGGGCCTTTCTCGGCTCACGCGTCACCTGTTGCAGCAGGCGCTGACGCGACGACACGGGTACTTCCTGCGGCTCAGACCCGAGCGCAAACAGCGCAAGATCACCGCGAACGTTGGCCAGCTCAGCGCGGGCCTCCGGCGACTTTGGTAGGAACTCGCGGATACGCCCCTGCTCTTCAGGATCGAGCAGGTCCATCGCGTACAGGTAGAGATCTTCGGCTGTGACGGGAGCGTTGCTCATACCATCATCGCCTTCCTGAGCGCCAGCAGGCCGGTGCGGATCCGCGTCTTCACGGTACCCAGCGGGTCTCCTGTCAACTCTGCGATCTCGGCATGGGTCAGGCCATCGAAAAAGGCCATTTCCACCACTTTGCGCTGTTCGGGTTGGATCTGAAGGATCGCTCCCCGAGCGCGCTGCATCAGGATGTTGCGTTCAGACTCTTCGGCCAGGTTGAACGGCGAAGCCAGTGCGATATCTTCAACCGAATCCTGCGGCTTGCGCCGGCGAATCAGGTCGATGGAGCGATTCCGCGCAACCACCGCAAGCCATCCACCCAGGGAGCCGCGGGTAGAGAGAAAGCTTTCGGGTTTGCGCCAAATCTGCATGAAAATTTCCTGCAACACGTCTTCTGCTGAAGCTGGGTCTCGCAGCACGCGCAGCGAGACGGAATAGACCACTTTTGAGTAGCGATCGAAGACAATAGCCATCGCGTCTTCGTCGCCTTCAGCAATTCTTTCGAGAAGAAGACCATCGTCGCTCAACTGCGTCTTCTCGTTCTCTCTGGCAAAGGAACGTGAGAATGGCTCTGCCGGATTGGGCTGCGGGGACGGTGAACCAAACGAATTATGCGGGCTGGCCATTTTTGTTGACTGTGTGAAGCGAAGTGCGCATGGAGCAGGCACTTACAAGTGCTTACCCGTGGAGAGTGTATCTCTTCTGCAGCTTACCGTGCATATACGCAGTGACTTCCGTGTGATGGGACAATAACTTTGGGGAGTTCCGAAGGAGGTACGTCCATGAAGCAGGGAAAGGTCAGGCTCGACAAGCTGATGCTGGACCGCGCTCTGGTGCCTTCGCGTGAACGCGCCGCAAGCCTGATCCTGGCGGGCCGTGTCCTCGTCGACGAACAGAAGCTGACAAAGGCAGGAGCGGCAGTCGGATCAGAAGTCGCCATACGCATCCTCGGTGATGAGATGCAGTTTGTCAGCCGCGGCGGCGTAAAGCTGCGCGGCGCCCTTGATCGATGGAGCATCCACTTGCAGGACCGCCTGTGTGTCGACATCGGGGCATCGACCGGTGGCTTCACTGACTGCATGCTGCAGGCCGGCGCCGCCGCGGTGCTCGCCGTCGACACGGGCTACGGACAGCTCGCAATGAGCCTGCGGATGGATCCGCGCGTCCTCCTGCTCGAGCGCACCAACGCCCGCCTGCTCGCGCCGGGATCGCTGCTGCTCGAATCGCAGAAGCTGGCGCAGGCCCTCAGCGTTGCCGTGAAACCCGACTTCTTCTGCATGGATGTCTCGTTCATCTCGGCAACCCTGGTCGTCCCTGCAGTGGTGCAGGCGCTTGCCGCACCGGGCATCCGTTGGACCGGCGAGGCGGTGGTGCTGGTGAAGCCGCAGTTTGAGGCTGGCAGGGAGTGGGTCGGCAAGGGCGGTATCGTGCGTGATCCTGAGGCACACGCGATCGCCATCGAGCGTGTGCGAACCGCAGTCAGCGACGCAGGAGGCTCAACGGTCGATGTAATGGAGTCGCCCATCACGGGCACCGAAGGCAACCGCGAGTTTCTGCTGTTCGCGCGCTTTAGTTAGTCCCGCCGGCCCGGTGGTTACACTGTAAGCATGCCGTCGATTGCCATCATCTCCAAACCGCAGAAGCCTGAACTGTCGACCCTGCTGCCGGAGCTTGTGACCTGGCTCGAAGCCCGCGGCTACACGCCAGTGCTCGACGAGAACAGCGCGTTCTACACCGGCACGCAGGGCATGAAGCGCGAACAGATGCCGGACCTGTGCTGCCCTGACCTGGTCATCGTGCTCGGCGGTGACGGCACGCTGCTCTCCGCGGCCCGCTCCTTTGCCAACACGAACACGCCCATCCTCAGCGCCAATCTAGGATCGTTAGGCTTCTTAACCGAAGTTCCGCTCTCAGAGCTGTACCAGACGCTTGAGGCCTGGCGCGAGGGATCCTGCAGCATCGACGAGCGCAGCATGATGCATGCCGAACTGCTGCGCGACGGCGTCGCCTATCGCACGTGGGATGCGCTGAACGACGTGGTCATCTCCAAGGGCGCCATTGCCCGTATGGGCGACTACATCATCGAGATCGATGGCGAAATGGTCGCCCGCTTCCGCGCGGACGGCATCATCGTCTCAACGCCCACGGGGTCGACCGCCTACAATCTTGCCGCGGACGGCCCCATCGTGATGGGCAGCGTGAACGCCATGATCGTCACGCCCATCTGCCCGCACCTGTTGACGATCCGTCCCATCGTGACGCCCGGCGACACGGAGATCCGCGTCAGCGTCACCGGTATCGCCGACCAGACCTACCTGACCGTCGACGGCCAGGAAGCCATGGAGTTGCAGCTGAACGACCAGCTACGCTGCAGCAAATCGACCCACAGCGTTCGCCTGGTGCGCCTGGGCAAACACGGCCTCTTCCACGTTCTGCGAGCGAAGCTCAAGTGGGGCGAGCGCTAGCTTCCTGCCGTCGAGCAAAGCAGGAAAGCCACCCGCAGCGGATGGCTTTCCTGGTCTCGTGCGCGGAAGTTCAGCGCCTGAAGTTGTGGTGCACCCGGAAGGATTCGAACCTCCGGCCTATTGGTTCGTAGCCAATTGCTCTATCCAGCTGAGCTACGGGTGCAAACCTGCTGCCGCCGAGGCGACTTACTCAAGATACCAAGAGGAACAGGTCGGCGCAACTACCGCGCTGCCAGCAGCCCCGCCGCTTCCAGCTCCTCGTTCGTTGCGGGCCTGGTGATCTCCATCTGCAACAGGTCGTTTGCGCGGTTGAAGTAGTTGAACAGGCCGATGGCGCAAACCAGCTCGACGACCTCACCTTCGCTGAAGTGCTCGCGCAGCGTGGCGAACTCGGCGTCGCTGTAGGCGTGAGGATCGGCCGTCATCACCTCGGCCAGGTGGATCGCCAGCCGCTCGCGGTCGTCGAACTGGTCGTTCGTCGCATAGTTGGCGATAGCATCCAGCTTCTCGTCGCTGCAGCCCAGCTTCTTCGCCATCATCGTGTGCGACGCCAGGCAGTAGGGTGTGCGGTTCAGCTGCGACGTGCGCACCACGGCCAGCTCCTTTAGCGCGCGCGGCAGCGTGCCCTCAGCCAGCACGGCCTGCATGTGAGCCCATGCGGTGGTCATGATGGACGGGCGATGCGCCAGCGTGCGAAAGAAGTAGGGCACATTGCCGCGCTCGCGCAGGCTGTCATCGAACACTGATGTGATGGAGGCATCGACCTCGTTGCGGTTCAGGCGGGAGATACGCGGTGTGCTCATGTGCTGCCTCCATGACGCTGTCGACGTGCTGGTATGACGTGCTGTTACGCTGTTCAGTCTAGCGCGGATCGACGTGTCTCCCGCGCCCGCAGCAGGATACAACCGCAGATCAAGCGCTCCGCTTTGACCCGCCCCGGCAGCTTTGTTATAACTGAACCTGCGAGTCGAGCTGGTCGTCCTCACCTGCCAGGCACCTCGTGATCGTTCCGCAGTAGCTCAATGGCAGAGCATTCGGCTGTTAACCGAAGGGTTGTAGGTTCGAGTCCTACCTGCGGAGCCAATACTTCAACGACTTAAAGGACCGCGCGCTCTGTTTGCGCTTCGCTGCTTCTAGAAGCGGCATCATTGCGGCTGATCTGTACTTCGCGCTGTGCCGATCACGAACCTTCCCGATCTTCCGTGCGTCCAGTCGCTCATCATGCCGTGGCGCCATGTACAGCGGCGAAGACGGGGAACCCCAATTTTGTCGCGGGCGTATGTTAGCTGTGCGCTTCATGCAGCCTGGCCACAGGACCTCACACCGGCAAGTAAAGCTTTAAGTTGGTACTACCACCATTTTCCATTTCCAATCGATACGCTCCCGTTCGTGCCGGCGTTTCCGGGGTGGAGAACTGACCCGATTGGCCGCCATAGATTGTTATGTTGAAGATGGTGCTGTGCCCACTCTCCATGCGTTTGTTATGCGTCTGCGTGGTTCTAGGTTGAAATGCAACCTCAACTTCTGACCGATGTTAGGCGGCAAAGAAACTCGCTGTGTTTTCCGTAGTTGTACTCTGCCTGATCGATCTCGTACCCTCCACTGGATCGCGAAAAGGTTAGATTGCCTCCACTGGTAGTAAAAGAAACGGACGGGCCGTTGTAAACGGTACCCACAGCAGCGTTAGGGGTGAAGCGGGTGTCACTGGCGCTTACCTGATTTGCTGATGTGAGTTGGTTGACGGTGGCGGCGAACGCGGCCGGCGCTACGAGCAGCGTGCAGGCGGCGACAAGATCAAGGAAAGAGAAAGCATGTAAACGCATGAGGCTCCTGGTGAAGGGGTCAGTTGAACAGGGTCAAAGATCAGCAAGACAGCTGCCCGAGAAGTCCATCCCCTGCCTGCATTGCTAACTGCCTGAACCGTACCCATGCCACGAGACCGTGCATAGAGTAGGGGTACACTGTTTCTTCTGTTTGCGACTCAGTGTTGCGCCAGAGCATAAGCAGTTATGCTGCAGGTGAAAGTCGTTCATTTCCCGCAAACTGTAATGGACAGCGCAGCTTTGCGTCGCACGACCAGAGCATGCCTGAGCACAGGCACCATGACGTGCCTTTTACGTGCGCCCTCACTTGCCGCTTTCCGTTTGCAACCGTTCCAACGTTCGCGTCATAGCTCTCTGTGCGGGCAGTTGTAGCGTAGAGCCTTTTTTGTTCATTTCTACTGTCAGGCTAGAAGTTCCAACGGTCGGCTGTTAACCGAAGGGTTGTAGGTTCGTGTCCTACTTGCGGCGCCAATTTCGTCCGCATCTGACTCCATCACTGAAAGGGCACTCATCACGGCTATAGCTACCGTCAGACTCTGAGGGCTTACTCTTAATAACAACAAGGCCCGCTCAATGAGCGGGCCTTGTTGTTATTAAGGAGCCAACCTTAGTTGGCTGAGTGGTGCGCCGGTTGATGCCGGTGCACAAAGTGATACGGAGGCCAGGGACCTGATAACTGCATCTGGCAATCCTTCAGCAGGTCAGTGGCGGAGGTGTACTTGTTCTGATAGCGCTCGACTGCCTTCTTATCGACCAGGTGGGCGATGTCCAGCAGCATCTTGCCTTCGCCGGCGCGTTTGCAGGTGACCTCTTCTGCGTCGGGCAGGAACATGCGGTGCATCTGCAGCGACAGGGCGCGCGCCTTGGACTGGCGTTCGCGCTGGGCGCTGGCATTTTCCCGCAGGCTTGAAAGATATTCCTTGCCGACACCGTTGAGGATCTTGTGGTCCTCGGGGCATGCGTCGTCGATCAGCACCTTCAAATGCATTTCAGCCTTGCCGCGCAACCGCTCCACGTTGTGGATGAAGTGCCGGTGGTTGGAACGGACGGAGCGGCGCAGGGCGTCGTCGTCCTCGAAGTGTGTGCCGAAACGGAAGGGAAGCACGGTAGAGTGGCGGAAGCACTCAGCAATAACGCGCGCATGGTCGCGCTGCGCCTGCTGATTCATCCGGGCGTCATCTCCAGGGTTGTGCTCTGAGACGACGACAGCTAAGTCACTGGCCGGGAAAACAAAGGTTTGACTATCGAAGAGACCTGTAATCCCCATCAGCGGCATGGGGCGACGGTGGCGAAGAAGTTCCGGAAAGGCAGACCTCTCCGCGATGCAGTAGGCATACCACGACATCTGAATAATCTCCCAAAGACACAGCCCGTTGCGCTGTAAGTGCGCGCATACGGAAACGTTTCCGTTTGTCGGCCGTCAAGAAGAATTCATTCCTGTCCGAACCGAAGCGAATACTAAGCCGGTAAACGAACGGTTGGCAAGAGAAAGTTTTCTATGGGCATTTGACCGCAGTTTGAGGGTTTTCTGGGATGGAAAGAAGTTTTCGTGGAATTGCTTTAAGTTCTTTGCTGCCAATGTTCTACATTGCTACGGCAGAGTGCCGACGGCGCGGGTGCGCCAGCCGAACTTGATCGCGAGCAGCCGCAAACCAAAGCCCACCACGGTTCCAATGATTGCAGCGCGGTTCACCGGCACGCCAAGCCGCTGTACTCCCAGAAACACTGAAGCGGCGACCGTTGACACCAGCGCATACAACTCACCCTCGCGAAATGTCGCAGGGGCATGCCCGCTGAACAGGTCGCGCAGCGCTCCGCCGCCGACCGCCGTTGTGACTCCAAGCACAAGGCAAGGCAGGAATCCCAGGCCGGCGTTCATGGCCCGCGTGCTGCCGGCAACTGTAAAGAACCCGAGCGACAGGGCATCGACGATGTTCATCGTCACCAGCATGCGCGGGCCTACACTGCGGCCGAAGAAGATCGCCGCGGCCGCTCCGCAGAGCGCGTACGCAAGATACGAGGGATGCTCGAGCGCGAGGGGCGGGCCTTCGTTCAACAGGATGTCGCGAACCACGCCGCCGCCCACGCCGCTGATAAGACCCAGCCCAAGCAAGCCGATCACGTCATAACGGGATCGCCGCTCCCTGCGAAGAGCCAATGCGCCGCCAAGAGCGCCGAGCGAAATCGCCGCAATCTCAAAGAAGCGGAACAGCACCGAAGAAATGCGCGCAGGTTTCGGTAGCGGTATCTCTGTAACCACATGCGACAACTGAAGATAGGCGAGCGAGACTGAGTGCGACATAGGCGTGCGTCCCCTTTATGCTAACGGCATGCCCTGCTTTCAAGCGTTTGCGCAAACCAGGTGCCGGCGGCTTTCATGGGTTCTGCTGGCTTTGCTGTGCGTCTTGCAACCGTCCGTGGCCCCTGCGCAGGGCGCACCCAGGGCCCCTGAAGACGTTCTTATCTTCACCAACGGCGACCAGCTGAGCGGCACCCTGCTGCGCAGTGCGAACGGTAACGTTGTCTTTAAAAGCGACATGGCCGGCGAAATCACCGTTCCTTTTGCCAGGGTGCGTGAACTGCGCACGCAGGGCGACTTTGCCGTGTTGAAACACCACGATCCGGTGGCTGTCTCGCGCAAGGTGCAGCCCGGCAAACTCGTCGTGAGCGGCTCAGCCGTCACGGTCACGACCAAAGACGGTGCAACAGAAGCCGTCGTGCCAGTCAGCGACGTCGCGTACGTTGTGGACGCGAAGACGTTCAACACGGAACTCACGAAAGAGCCAGGCCTGCTGCATGGCTGGAACGGCACCGTTGGCCTGGGCACCACTTTTGTGCAGTCCACAACGCACGGCGGCACGGTCACGGGCAATGTTGCGCTGGTGCGTCAGGTCCCAACAGTCACGTACTTCAAACCGCGCAACCGCACGACGATCGATTTCCAGGAGAACTACGGCATCCTGTCGACACCCGCCATCCCCGCGGCCAGTCTTACGGCGGTCAGTGTCAAAACCAGCATCATGCACGCGGATGCCGAGCGCGATGAATACGTCCGCAAGAACCTGTACCTGCTTGCCACGACGGCGTTCGATCACAACTACTCTCAAAGCCTCGATCTGCAGCAGATCTATGGTGGAGGCGTCGGCTACACACCATTCAGCACATCGCTGCATCAACTCGATCTGAAGGCCGATGTGCACTTTGAGAGGCAGCACTTCTTCAATAACGTTGGCAACGACAACCTGTTTGGTTCAACCTTTACCGAGAACTATCGCCGCACCCTGCCTCTCAAGGTGACCCTCACGCAGGCACTGCAGGTGCTGCCGGCCTGGAACATCCTGAATGCGTACGAGGCAAACGGCAGCATCGGTGTGGTTGCGCCGCTGTTCAAGCGCTTCTCAGTCAGCACGACCGCGGCGGACACCTACCTCAACAACCCCGTTTCCGGCTATCGCAAGAACAGCTTCAACTTCAGTACGTCGCTGACGTACACATTGCGTTGAGTCCCACGTCCGGGCGGCGCGTCCGTGCATCGCATGGCGGCGGATGTTCTAATGGGAGTTGTTCTGCCGCGCATCCCGCGTGGATGCCAGGATGCAGCCCAGGGGCTGCGTTGCACCCGCGCAACGAGGACGGTAGCTGCGGGCACCGTAGGAGTATGAGATTCATGTTTTGTTTCACCAAACGGGCGCAGCGTGCGCTTCTGGCCGCCGCCGTATGTTCCGCAGTCTCCGCCACAGCCGCAGCCCAGGCAGCGCCGTCGGGCACACCCGCACCGGGCGCCAGCCGTCGCATCAGGGCCAATCGCCAGGCGCGCATCCAGCGCAATATCCAGGATGCGTACTCGCATAAGTACGAGGTTGCCGGCGGCGGTGGCTACCTGCGCTTCCGCGACGGCCAGTATCTGCAAAAGGTCAACGAGATCAATTTCTTCATGACCGGCGCCTACAACCTTAAGCCCCAGTTGGCGATTGTTGCGGACGTTCGCGGCATGTACGGCCATGGAAATATCCCCAACGTGTTCGCCTTGAACAACGTTTACAGCCCGCAGATCAGCGAATACACGTTTATGGCCGGGCCGCAGTACCGCTTCATCGGCAAAGAGAAATACTCGGTAAGTGCAAACGTCACAGCAGGCGTGGCGCTCAGCAAGTTCGGCGGTGACGCGAAGGGGCTTCCCTCGCAGGACATCGGCCTCTGGCCCGACTCCAACTCCAAGCCGGCGTTCTCCGTCAGCGTTATCGGCGACTACAACATCTACAACAACTTTGCCCTTCGCGTGCAGCCCACCTACCTGGGCACGACCTTCGGCAACACCATCCAGAACAACCTCGGTGTGAACTTCGGCGTCGTCTACCGCTTCGGCCGCCAGAAGTAGCTTGGTGCTGCGTCTCGTCGCTCTTCTGGTGCTCGGCTGCTCGTTTCCGGCGCTCGCGCAGACTGCGATGACCTCATACGCAGAACGCCGTACGTCGCTTCAGCAGCGCGGCACAAGGGCGGTGCAGTCGGAGACTTCCCGTGTCGCATCCCAGCCGTGCAGCCAGCCGGAGAACACGGCAAGCACCTCTGCTTGCCTTCGCGCGGAGGGTTCCAAAGCTCAGGAGAGCTACAGCGTCTTTCGCGCCAGCGTAGATGGCCTGCTGCAACTACTGCCCCCTGATGCGACGCAGCCGGAGCGCGCGGATGCGCGGGAGGTCCGCAAGACCTTCCGCCTTGCCGAATCGCGATGGCTGCTCTATCGCAATGCGCAGTGCGAGGCGGTGCAGTTAATGTCCTGCGAGCCCGACCTGACCCACAGACACATAGAAGAGCTCAGCATTCTGTATGACAGGCTGTTCCACTAAGTCGCGGAACAGGGCCTGAAATAACCCAGCTGCATCAGTGCCTTACCGCCGCTAACGAAGAGGGGCTTCAGCCCCCGAATCTGCTCAAAAGCCCGAGAAATCCTGCAGCCTGCTGAAGCGATGCTCGCCAACCAGCCCGAAAGTCAGGCCTCAACCTTCTCTCGCGGCTCCGTCATCGCCCGTGCATCGAGGATCGTCGCAATCTGGTCTTCCGTCAGCAGCTTCTGCTCTCGCACAAGCTCGATGATGGAACGGCCGGTCGCGATCGACTCCTTCACAACCTGCGCGGCGCGGGCATAGCCGATGTACGGATTCAGAGCGGTTGCCAGCGACACGGTCGATTGCGCATAGAACGCACAGCGGTCGGCATTGGCCGTGATGCCGCGAATGCAGCGGTGATCAAGCTCGCGCAGCGTGTTCGTCAGGATCGTGATGGATTGCAGCACGTTGTGCGCCATGGCCGGCATCATCACGTTGAGTTCGAGCTGCCCGGCCTGCACGGCCATTGCAACGGTCGCGTCATTGCCGCAGACCTGGAACCCCACCATCGCAGCAAGCTCCGGCAGCACCGGGTTGACCTTGCCGGGCATGATCGACGACCCCGGCTGCAGTCCCGGCAGGTCGATCTCCCGCAAACCCGTGTTTGGCCCCGACGACAGCAGCCGCAAATCGTTCGAGATGCGGATTAACTCGAGCGCCAGGGTTCGCAGCGCTCCCGACACGGTCGCCATCGGCGCACACGACTGCATGGCATAGCGCATGTCATCGGAAGGAACGACCGGCAATCCGCTGAGTTCGCCCAGGTAACGGATTGCAAGCTTGCGGTACTCGGGATGCGTGTTGATCCCGGTGCCCACGGCCGATCCGCCGAGGCCGAGTTCCAGCAGCGTCGACTCCGCGCTGCGAATGGCAGCTTCTGCTCGGCGCACCGCGACCGCGTAAGCCGCAAACTCCTGTCCCAGGCGAATCGGCACAGCGTCCTGCATGTGCGTTCTGCCGGCTTTCAGGATGCCGTCGAACTCAGCCGCCTTTCCGCTGAGCCCCTCCGCAAGCGACGCCAGCACCGGGTACAAATCGCGCAGAGCCAGCAGGGCTGAAAGCCGCATCGCTGTTGGGAAGACATCGTTGGTGCTCTGGCCGTAGTTCACGTGGTCGTTGGGATGAACCTGGCCGTAGGTGCCGAGATCGCCTCCGAGGATCTGGTTCGCGCGATTCGCCAGCACCTCGTTCGCATTCATGTGGAACGACACGCCCGCGCCTGCCTGGAAGACATCCACAACGAACTGATCGAGGTGATCGCCGTCGAGCACCTCCTGCGCAGCCTGCACGATGGCACGCGACTGCTCCGGCTTCAGTAATCCCAGTTCGCCGTTCGCTTTTGCCGCGGCCAGCTTGATCATGGCAGCCGCACGCACCAGGTACGGGCTGCCGTGCATGCCGCTGATCGGGAAGTTCACCAGCGCACGGGCAGTTTGCGCGCCGTACAGCGCGGTTGCGGGCACATCCACGAACCCCAGCGAGTCCTTCTCCTGACGCATTGCCGCTGCCATCGAAAACCTCGTCTGATTGGATGGTGCAAGGATGTGTTTCGCCGTGCGCAGGCGTTACACTGATCGCATGAAATCCATGCGTCTCTGCCTGGCCCTGTCGCTTGCATCCGTCCTAACGCTTTCGTGCGCCGCGCAGCGTGCGCCAGGCGGAGCGCCGGGCGGCCCAAGCGATGGCGGCCCTCGGCTCAACTTCAGCGGCCTGGGCGACAGCACGCCAAAGGCGGCTCCCCCGGAGCGGGTGATCACCGGTGTCGTACACGATAAGAGCGGCGCACCGGCAAAGGGCGCTCTCGTCTACCTCAAGGACGAGAAGACCGCTCGCATCAAGAGCATGACCGCTGACGAAAAGGGTACTTTCCGGTTCGTCCAGCTCTCCCGCACAGTGGACTACAAGGTCTGGGCGCAAACCAAGGACAGCAAGAGCCCTGAGAAGTCGATCACCTCATTCGAGACGAAGGACGAGATCACGCGCGACCTGAAGGCGGATCAGCCGCTGCCCGCGCCGACCTCCGCAGCCGTGCCTGCAGCGGCAAAGTAACAGCAGTTCCGCTCACGGCCTCTCGGAGGTACCTGATGGCATCCAACCCGGCCTTTTCCATTCCTCACATCCCCGTGGGCGAGTACCTCGGTTCTGTCTACCGGCCCGATGTTGACTACGTAGACGGTGTGATCGAGGAGCGGAACGTGGGTGAGTTCGATCATGCGGATCTCCAGAAGGCAGTGCTCCTGGCGCTTACATCGCAGGAGCGCAGCTGTGGCGTTCGGGCAATGCATGAGTTGCGGGTTCAAGTGGCCCCAACCCGCTTACGCGTGCCCGACGTGTGTCTGCTCCCTGCCAGCCTGCGGACGCAAATCATCCGGGAAGCTCCGCTGCTATGCGTCGAGGTGCTTTCGCCTCGGGACAACATCCAGCGCATGCGGAAGCGTTGCGAAGATTACCTCCGCATGGGCGTGCCGGTAGTCTGGATATTCGATCCACAGGCGCGTTTGGCCTACGTTCTGACCTCTGACGAAATGACCGAACATCGGGACGGAACCCTTCACCTTGCTGGTTCTGCCATTGAGCTGAATATTCCTGCCATCTTCGCTGTGCTGGAAGGTTGAACTCTCCTGGTCCGCAAGCCGGACATCTACAATTGACCTTGCGATGACGCAGATCAGGCAGGAAGACTTCATTACCAGCGTGGCAGACGCGCTGCAGTACATCAGCTACTACCATCCCGCGGACTACATCAAGAATCTCGCTCGCGCATACGAGCTTGAGGAATCGGTAGCCGCAAAGGATGCTATCGCGCAGATCCTCATCAACAGCCGCATGTGCGCAGAAGGCCACAGGCCCATCTGCCAGGACACCGGCATCGTCACCATCTTCCTCAAGGTCGGCATGGGGGTGCAGTTTGCCGACGCCACCATGGACCTGCAGCGCATGTGCGACGAAGGTGTGCGCCGCGCCTATCTGAACCCCGAAAATACGCTGCGTGCCTCCGTGCTCGCTGATCCTGCGTTCAGCCGAAAAAACACGAAGGACAACACGCCCGCGTGCGTCGTTACTGAACTCGTCGCCGGCGACGGCGTCGATGTGACCGTTGCGGCCAAGGGCGGAGGCAGCGAGGCCAAGAGCAAGTTTGCCATGCTCAATCCGTCCGACTCCATCGTCGAATGGGTCATGAAGATGGTCCCCCAGATGGGTGCCGGCTGGTGCCCGCCGGGCATGCTCGGCATCGGGATTGGTGGCACCGCGGAAAAAGCCATGCTGCTGGCCAAGCAGAGCCTGATGGAATCCATCGACATGCAGGATCTGATCGCGCGCGGTCCAAAGTCGAAGCTCGAAGAGCTGCGCATCGAGCTGTACCGCAAAGTAAATGCGCTGGGCATCGGCGCACAGGGGCTGGGCGGCCTGACGACCGTGCTGGACGTGAAGATCCTCGACGCACCGACGCACGCAGCCAACCTGCCGATCGCCATGATCCCCAACTGTGCGGCAACGCGGCACGTCCACTTTCACCTGAACGGCAGCGGCCCTGCCGTGCTGGAGCCACCCTCGCTCACCGACTGGCCCGAGCTGACGTACAACCCGCTCAACGCGCGTCGCGTGAACCTGGATTCCGTCACGCGGGCAGAGGTCGCCACGTGGAGGGCAGGAGAGGTCGTCCTGCTGAACGGCAAGCTGCTGACCGGCCGCGACGCCGCCCACAAACGCATGTCCGACATGCTAAACCGCGGCGAGAAGCTGCCAGTCGACTTCACCAATCGCTTCATCTACTATGTCGGTCCGGTCGATCCTGTCCGTGAAGAGGTGGTCGGCCCTGCCGGTCCCACCACGGCGACGCGCATGGATAAGTTCACGCGCCAGATGCTCGAAGAGACACACCTGCTCGGCATGGTCGGCAAAAGCGAACGCGGCGATGCTGCCATCGAGGCGATCCGTGACAACGGGGCCGTGTACCTGATGGCGGTCGGCGGTGCGGCGTACCTCGTGTCAAAGGCGATCAAGGCATCCCGCGTTCTCGCCTTTGAGGACCTTGGCATGGAAGCAATCTACGAGTTCGAGGTAGTCGATATGCCCGTGACCGTTGCCGTCAGCGCAGACGGTACGAGCGTCCACAAAACGGGCCCCGCAGAGTGGTCAGCCCGTATCGCGGCATCCGGCAGCTTCGGTGGAGTGCCTATCCTGCAGTAAACACTGCCATCCTGAGCGAAGCGACGGATCCTCGATCCCGTTCTATGACCGCGACTGCTCCTGGCTTTCTTGCGAAAAAGCCAGGAGCACATCGGAGCGTGAACCCCGGAGGGAAGCTTCGCTGCGCCCAGAATGACAATCTAGTCGCCGTAGTAATCCAGCCCTAAGTGCGTGACCAGGTCCTCGCCCATGATGTAGCGCAGCGTATTCTTCAGCTTCATATTCTGAATGAACAGATCGTGCTCAGGGTAGACACCCGGAGCAGTATCAGGTGCCTTGAAGTAAAAGCTAAGCCACTCCTGTATGCCAAGATGCTTCAAGCTTGGCGTGCGTGCTGCAAGGTCCATGAACAGGCATAAATCAAGAGCCAATGGTGCGGCAAGGATAGAGTCGCGGCAGAGGAAATCAACCTTCAACTGCATTGGATAACCCAGCCAGCCGAATAAGTCGATGTTGTCCCAACCTTCCTTGTTATCTCCGCGAGGAGGATAGTAGTTAATCCGTACCTTATGGTAGAAGTCCTTGTATAAGTCGGGGTGCTTATCCGGCTGCAGAATGTACTCCAGAACCCCTAACTTCGACTCTTCCTTGGTCTTGAAGTTATCGGGATCATCCAGCACTTCGCCGTCGCGATTGCCGAGGATGTTTGTCGAATACCACCCACTCAGGCCGAGGTACCGCACCTTGAGAGCGGGCGCCAGCACGGTCTTCAGGAAGGTCTGGCCTGTCTTGAAGTCCTTACCCGCGATCGGCGCGCCCATCTGCTTCGATAACTCCTGCAGCGCTGGGATGTCGCACGTCAGGTTGGGTGCTCCGTTGATGAACGGCACGCCCTCTTTCAGGCAGGCCCATGCATACAGCATGGATGGCGCGATGTTCTCGTCATCCTCGACCAAACCCTTCTCAAAAGCTGCGAGCGACTGGTGGACCGCGGTCTGCGTCAGGTAGATCTCTGTCGATCCCGTCCAGATCATCACCTGGCGATCGGTCTTTGCTTTGAACTCTGCGATGTCGTTGCGGATCTGGTTGGCCAGGTCGCATTTGTTCTTGCCGGCCTTCTTGTTCTTCGGTTCCAGGCGCTTAACGTACCGCTGATCGAAGGCGGCAGGCATCGGTTCGATACCTTCCAGGAACGGCCGCATCTCCTCCAGCTGATCTCGATCCAGCACACCAGCTGTTTTCGCCGCGTCGAACAGGTTGCCGCCAAAGATGTCCCATCCTGTGAAGACGAGATCGTCCAGCCTGGAGATTGGGATGAAATCCTTGATCAGCGGCGAATGGTTTTCTGTTCGTTTGCCAAGCCGGATCGTGCCCATCTCGGCCATGGAACCGACAGGCTTTGCCATGCCTCGGCGCACAGCTTCAACGCCCGCGATCAGTGTTGTTGCGACAGCGCCCATGCCGGGGATCATGATGCCAAGCTTGCCGTTCGCAGGCTGGATATCAGCGGCAGCCGGCGGGGTGTTTCCTTCAATCATTCCTTCTCCTCTGTTGTGCGTGCGCGCCAGACCTGGTGGTCTGAAAAAGCGCCCGTCCTGCTGGAGCATACAGCGTTGTAGCAGCCAGCTAAATAGCTGAAAGAGCACGGGATGACCAGCTGGAAGAGCGTTAGCGGTAAAGGTCTTTTACGTTACCGCTCACGCATTTCACGTGAGATTTTTCGGCGCGGCGGGTAGCATGGAGTGATGCACGAAGTACCTATGGTCGATCTGGTCGGAGTCGGCCTAAACGCGACGGACACTTTGATCGCCCTTGACCGGTTTCCAGCGCGCGGCGCAAAGGTCGAGTTTCAGACGGTGCAGATCCTGCCCGGCGGTCAAACCGCTTCCGCTGTAGTCGCCTGCCAGACCTGGGGCCTGCAGACACGTTATGTCGGCAAACTGGGCGATGACGCCTCTGCCGCCATTCACCGCGCCGCCTTTGATCGCGTCGGGGTCGAAGCGCAGATCCTGACGGCGGAACATACCTCAAGCGCGCAGTCCATCATCCTGGTCGACGGTCAGGGCGAACGTACCGTGCTGCTGAAACGCGACGAGCGCCTGTCGGTGCACCCGAACGAGCTGCGACGTGAGTGGATTGCTAACGCACGCGCCCTGCACGTCGATGGCTTCGACACTGCGGCGGCAACGCTCGCAGCGACCTGGGCACGCGAAGCACATGTGCCCGTCATTGCCGATCTGGACGAGATTTATCCCGGAGTCGAACATCTGCTGCCGCTCATCGATCACCTGATCGTTTCGCGTGACTTTCCCGCGCGCTTGACCGGCAAGGCCGATCTGGAAAAGGCCCTACAGGCGATGTGCGAACGCTATGGCAGCCAGATTGCCGCCGCCACGCTGGGCCATGACGGCGTGCTCGCGTGGGATGGGCACAGCTTCTACTACACGCCTGCGTTCCGTGTGCCGGTGGTCGACACGACCGGTGCAGGAGACATGTTCCACGCGGCCTATATTTACGGTCTGCTGCAGGGCTGGCAGTTGGAGCGGCAATTGCAGTTTGCATGCGCTGCTGCGGCCCTTAACTGCACCGCCCCCGGCGCTCGCGGGGCAAACGTCAGTCTGCAGGCGGTTGGAAAACTGCTGCTCGATGACGTCCGCTACCCCGCCGTTTATCCCGCAGCGCACGACACCGCCTTCGTCTAACCGGCATTCATGAACCTCTACGTTGCGACCACCAATCCCGGCAAGCTGCGCGACTTTCAAGCTGCAGCAGAACAGTCTGACGGCGTGCGCATCGAGCCGCTCCCTGGCCTGCAGGGCATCGTGCCTCCAGAGGAGACCGGCGAAACCTTCGAAGCGAACGCACGACTCAAGGCGGAGTATTACTCGCGCCTGGCGCCTGGTTTGTGGGTGCTGGCTGATGATTCGGGCCTTGAGGTCGACGCACTGGGCGGCAGGCCCGGCGTGCGCTCGGCGCGGTTCGCCATCGACGTAGGCAGCCTCGACACGGGGCGCGGCGTAGACGCGAACAATAACGAGTCGCTGCTGCTGGCCATGCTGGAAGAGACGAACCGCGCCGCTCGCTACCGTTGCGCTCTGGCCCTGGCATGCGACGGCAGCGTGGAGGCGGTCGCGTTCGGCAAGCTGGAGGGCGAGATTCTCGACGAGCCGATTGGCCCCGGGGGCTTCGGCTACGACCCGTTGTTCTTCGCGCCTGAGTTGCACTGCACCATGGCCGAAGCGGCGATGGAAGATCGACTAAAGGTCAGCCACCGCGGACGCGCATTGCGATCGCTTCTGCGGCAGTGGCGTCCCTGCTGACCGTGCTGCGTCGCACAAGCTGAATATCGCACGCCGATACCGCTAATCGAACGCCTCTCCCGCAAGTAATTGACTACAGTTTTCGCTGCACCTGATACTGTGCCTGACTTACTTCAGCGTTACGTTGTGCTGAAGATTATCTCGCTGCAGGAGCGCGCACCCATGGGGGCAGTCGCAGGTCTGGCACCACCCGATAACTCTACCCGCAGGCGCGGCGTACAGCCGCTGCGCGCCGGGCAAGGGAACTCGTTCCTCTGGCGCAAGCTGCATTCGTTGTCGGGAATCATCCCGATCGGCGCCTTTCTCATCGAGCACATCATCTCGAACTTCGAGATCGTGCACGGGCCGCTTGCCTACGCGCAGCAGGTCAAGTTTCTGAATGGATTGCCGCTGGCACGCGTGCTGGAGTGGGCGTTCATCTTCATCCCGCTGTCGTATCACGCGCTGTATGGCGTGTGGATCGCCTTTCGCGGCCGCGCCAACGTGAACGTCTATCCGTGGGCAGGCAACTGGATGTACATCGCCCAGCGCGTCAGCGGCCTGATCGCGTTTGTCTACATCATTCAGCATGTGTGGCGGCAGCGCTTCAGCGGTGTTAGCTTGCCGGAACACCCCGGTTTGGCCTACGCCAAGGTGCAGTACGAGCTGCTGAACCCGTGGATGCTGGCCATCTATGTCATCGCGATGATCGCGACGTGCTTCCACTTTGGATACGGCATCTGGCTGTTCGCCGCGAAGTGGGGCATCACGCCTGGCGACAGCGCGCGTAAGAAATTTGGCTATGTCTGCGGAGTCTTCGCGACGGCGCTTTGCGCGATGGGCCTGGTCTCGATCTTCT
The DNA here is from genome assembly GCA_965199365.1 of Terriglobus sp. Lineage (GTDB taxonomy): Bacteria > Acidobacteriota > Terriglobia > Terriglobales > Acidobacteriaceae > Terriglobus. The sequence continues at coordinate 221,768 of CBDARC010000002.1, forward strand.
GGGTGGCATACGCACAGCCTTATTCGCCGGTGGATGTCATGCCGGCGCAGCCGAACGGTGTAGTCATGCCCACGGTTCCAACTTCACCCGGAGCAGCGCAATACCCGGCGAACAACGGTCTGCCGCAGGGCAGTAACGGCCAGGTCCAGTACGACACGAACGGTCAGCCTGTGCAGCCCAGTGCTGTACCGCGTTGATAGTCGATGTATCTCGTTCTTACGATCGCATTTCTGATCATGATGACGGGAATGGCGCTTGGAAACTGGTCACTTTGGAGAATGGTAAGACGAATCAACGAAGTCTCAGGGAAGGAAGAGTTTTCGTGGATCGGCTGGCACGCACAGAAGAGTCTGAAAGTCTGGAAGCGCTACAAAGCGCTTGAGCCTAGTGGAAGGGTAACTAAGTTATATGTACTGGGGCTTGCTCTGATGTTGATCAGCTTTCTGATTATCGCCACAACGCTCGGCTTACTACCTCACGTGAGTAGTAGATAGGAAACGGAATGGCAGCAACACCAAGAATCATCGTTGTAGGCGGCGGGCTAGCCGGACTCTCCGCGGTCATTAAGATCGCCGAAGCCGGCGGCAAAGTCGACCTGTTTTCCATCGTGCCGGTCAAGCGGTCGCACTCGGTCTGCGCGCAGGGCGGCATCAATGCGGCCAAGAACCTGAAGGGCGAGGGCGATAACGTCGACAAGCACTTCGACGACACTGTCTTCGGCGGCGACTTCCTCGCGAACCAGACACCGGTCAAGAACATGACCGCGCAGGGACCGGCAATCATCGATTTGCTCGACCGCATGGGCGTTCCGTTCAACCGCACGCCCGAGGGCCTGCTGGACTTCCGGCGCTTCGGCGGCACGCTCTACCACCGCACCGCGTTCGCGGGCGCGACCACTGGCCAGCAGCTGCTGTACGCGCTGGACGAGCAGGTTCGCCGCTTCGAGAGCGAGGGGAAGGTCACCAAGTACGAGGGATGGGAGTTCCTCTCCGCCGTGCTCGACAGCGCCGGAGCCGCACGCGGCATCTGTGCGATGGACCTGCGCTCGATGGAGGTCCGCACGTTCCCGGCGGACGCCATCATCATCTGCACCGGCGGCAACGGCGCGATCTTCGGCAAGAGTACGAACTCTGTCGTCTGCACCGGCTCGGCGCAGTCCGCGCTGTACCAGCAGGGCGCGTTCTACGCGAACGGCGAGTTCATCCAGGTGCATCCCACCGCCATCCCCGGTGAAGACAAGCTGCGCCTGATGTCCGAGTCCGCCCGCGGCGAAGGCGGCCGCGTGTGGGTGCCGCGCAAGAAGAACGACCCGCGCCCGGCAAAGACGATTCCCGAGGCGGACCGCTTCTACTTCCTCGAAGAGTGGTATCCGAAGTACGGCAACCTGGTACCCCGCGACATCGCGACCCGTGCCATCCACAAGATCGTCTACGAGCAGGATCTTGGCATCGACGGTCAGCCGCAGGTTTACCTCGACGTCTCTCACATCGATCGCGCAACCCTCGAACGCAAGATCGAAGGCATTCTCGAGATCTACGAGAAGTTCGTCGGTGACGATCCGCACGAAGTGCCGATGAAGATCTTCCCCGGCGTTCACTACACGATGGGCGGCATGTGGGTCGACCTGGAGCAGCAGACCAACATCCCCGGCATCTTCGCGGCAGGCGAGGCGGACTATTCCATTCACGGGGCGAACCGCCTCGGTGCGAACTCGCTGCTGAGCTGCATCTACGGCGGCTTCGTCGCGGGACCGAACGCGATGGCTTATGCGAAGAGCCTACCGGCGCAGACCGGCGATGGAGGACACGCAGCCGAAAAGGTTCGGCAGATGGAGTTCAACAACATCCTGCTGAGCAACAGCGGCAAGGAAAATCCGTTCAAGCTGTGGCGCGAGCTGGGCGACACCATGACGCGGCACGCCACGATCATCCGCTACAACAAGGGCCTGCAGGAGGCCGACGCCAAGATCGTCGAGCTGCTGGAGCGCTACCGAAACATCAACCTGAGCGACAAGAGCCAGTGGGCGAACACGAGCTTCGCGTTCACCCGGCAGCTCTACAACATGCTGCAGCTTGCACGCGTGATCGTGCAGGGTGCGGAGAAGCGAGACGAAAGCCGCGGCGCGCACTACAAGCCGGACTTCACCGAGCGCAACGACGAGCGCTTCCTGAAGACGACGATGGCAAGCTACGACAAGGCTTCAGATGCTCCCATCATCGGCTACGAAGAAGTGGATGTGCAGTGGATCAAGCCGCGTCCGCGGCGGTACGACGCGACGGCATAGCTATGACACCGCGGCTGGAGGCTCTGCTTGCGGTGGTGGGTGTGTTGGCCGTGTTCAAGGCCGTGTATGCGTGGCGCGTGCTGAGGCGGTCGACGGAGACGAAGCGTAGATGAACAAGTCGTACATCTTCGTTGCGGTGATTACAGGTCTTGCGATCGTTGCATATGGTGCCTTCATCTTTCTGGGCGCGTGGATCGACGGCAGGCGGCAGGCAGTACGGGACAAGGGGTTGCATCCGGTGACAGCATCGGATGGCAACGTGGAAGCGAGGGAATATGTCGACGAAGACAAAGAACGGTCATAGCGGCGAGAAGGCCAAGCCGTACACAGGCTCTACGTACAAGGTGTCGATCAAGCGGCAGGCGTCGCCCGACGCTCCGGCCCGGACCGAGTTGTTCGAACTGCCGTACCGCCGCGGCCTGAATATCACCAGCGTGCTCGGCGACATTGCTATGGAGCCGGTGAACGCCAGTGGTGCGGAAACGACCTCGATCGCCTACGACGCTAACTGCCTGGAAGAGATCTGCGGCTCGTGCGCGATGCTCATCAACGGCAAGGCACGCATGGCGTGCTCTGCGCTGGTGGACAAGCTGCTCGCCGAGAGCGGCGACGGCACGATCACGCTGGCTCCGCTTTCAAAATTTCCCGTGGTGCGCGATCTCGCCGTCGACCGCAGCGTTCTGTTTGAGAACCTGAAGGCGGTCAAGGCGTGGGTGCCGATCGATGGCAGCTACGACCTGGGACCGGGGCCGAAGCAATTCCCGCAGATCCAGGAAGCGCGGTATCCGCTCTCAAACTGCATCTCCTGCACCATCTGCATGGAAGTCTGCCCGCAGTTTAACGACGACACCAACTTCGTCGGGGCGGCAACCATCGCCCAGGCTCGTCTGTTCAACATGGACCCCAGCGGTTCCGTGCTGAAGGAAGAGCGGCTGCGTGCGCTCGCAGGCGACGGTGGCGTACAGGAGTGCGGCTACGCGCAGAACTGCGTACAGGCCTGCCCCAAGCAACTGCCGCTGACCGAGGCCATCAGCGACATCAGCCGCGACGTGATCGTGCAGAAGGTGAAGGACTTCTTCGTTCGCTAGGCACCGGCCGAGTTTATTGACCGGTTACTACCGTCAGTTTAGAGCGAGTCGCATGGATGAACTTGTGTTCAACGTGACGCCGGACCAGGAAGATGGGAGCTATGTCGCTGTGGCAGTGGGCGAAGGCCTAGCGACGCAGGGTGACACCTGGGACGAGCTTTGCTTCATGGTCATGGACGCAGCAAAGCTTTATTACGACGGCGCCTTAACCCCCAAGCGCATCCGCCTCTGTCTGCATATGGAGCAGGTACTGCTGACGGCGTGAAACTCCCGCGCAATGTCAGCGGCAGAACGCTCGCAGACCACCTCATTCGTCATTGGCAGTACAGGATGATCGCCAGAGTGGCAGTCACATGCTTTAGTGACCGAGCATCCGACTCACGGCGCAGTACCGACACCCGCTCATAAACCTCTAAAGCTTGGTACGTTGGCTGCGATCCTGCACATCGTCAGCCAACAGAAGAACGTCACGCGAGCCGAAATTCTGCTCGGCCTCAAGACTTAGCCCGCATTTACCTCTTGAGCGAGATTGCAAGGTCTACGTTTGAACGGTAAAGTAGGGCCTTTAGCGTTGAGGTGCTTTGTGTTTCAGCGGTTGCTGTCTGCCCTTGCATTCGTTCTCGGAACGGCTGTTGCACTCTGCGCGCAGCAGGTGCGGCCCAGCATTGACCTGACCCACCCGCAAACCTACAAGCTGCATCGCCTCAGCAGCAGCGATCCCGCCGGGACAAACCGCGACTGGGTGCGCGTTGCCCCCGGTGCGACGTGGACGTTGATGGACGTGGATGGACCGGGCCAGATCTCGCACATCTGGATCACGATCGCCGACCGCGAGAAGTACTTCCTGAAGCGCCTGGTGCTGCGCATGTACTGGGATGGCGAGGCCACGCCCAGTGTAGAGGTTCCGGTTGGCGACTTCTTCGGATTGAACACGGGCGAATACGTTGGCTTCGAATCGGCGGTGCTTGCAGTTGGATCGAGCCGCGGCCTGAACACGTTCTTCCCCATGCCGTTCCGCCGGCATGCCCGCATCACCATCACCAATGAAGGTCGGCTGGCGGTCGACAGTCTTTACTACAATCTCGATTACCGTTCCGGCCCGCATGAGGCAGATGCGGCGTCGTTGTACTTTCACGCACAGTATCGACAGGCCGTACCCAACAAGGGAACCACGACTGACTGGTACGACAACAGCGATTACAGGGTCAATAATGTCGCCAACCTTGACGGCAAAGATAACTACGTCTTCCTCGACGCGACGGGCCACGGCCACTACGTGGGTCTGACGCTCGGCGTTGTGCAGAACCAGGATTCCTGGTGGGGTGAAGGCGACGAGATGCTTTTCGTCGACAGTCCTGACAAGCCGACCATCACGGGCACAGGGTCAGAGGATTACATCCTCGGCGGCTGGGACTTTGGCACGCACTTCTCGTACCAGACCTTTGGTGCACCAGCAGTTGGTGCGGAGCTGGCCGGCAGCCACTCGAACGTGTACCGCTTCCACCTGGATTCGCCGATTCCGTTCGATAAGAGCTTCAAGGGAACGATCGAACACGGTCACGCGAACCATCGTTCCGACAACTACTACTCGGTGGCGTACTGGTACCAGTCGGAGCCGCACGCGGCGTTTCCGCCGCTGCCCCCCGTGGAGTCACGCATCCCGGCGATCATGAGCGTCGGCGGACCGGGCAACGGCCCACAGCAGAACCTGGCGCCTACCGTGCCTCAACCGCCTGCTGTTCGTCCGGATTCCGTGTCACCGACAGCAAGCCCGATCGCTCCAACGACGCCGCGCTGAATCAGGGCAGCTTCACGCCTGTTGCGGTGCTGACCACGGCGTCCTTCGCTGCCCGGCTCCAGTGCACCCGCACGTCGGTGGCGTGACGCAGATCGAACGCTGCTGGTGATACAGGAGCCGTCACGGCAAAGAAGTCGGCGCGGTTGACGTCTTCCAGCACGAATGATGGCCGCGCATCGGTGGCCATGGGCGCAATCTCGACATGGCTCATCTCGAGATTGCGAATGTGGCGCAGAAAGAATCCCTGCGCAGGCATCGGCCCGAACATCGGCGGATCGGGATACTTGGCGATCTCTTCCGGCGGAACGATTGCAGCCTTGTCGGCAGTCGCGCCGCCCTTGTGCTGCATGTAGAAGTTGCTGATCTTGACATCTTCGATCGGGTAATCCGGTATGCCCGAGAGGATGTTGCAGAGCGTCGAAGACGAGTTGTAGGACACGATGTTCTCGACCATGATGCGCCTCATCGTGCCGACCTTTGTCGACTCCTTCGGTCCACGCAGGCGTGCGCCCAGGCGCACGAACAGCGGCCCTGCAACCACGTCACGCATGGTGATGTTGCTGATGGCGATGTCCTCGCACAGTGCGCCGTCTTCGCTCTCAAGCGACAGGCTGTTGCAGCCGTCGAAGACGCAGTTGGAGATGCTGATGTTCTTAAACCCGCCATTTGATTCGGTGCCGCACTTGATCCGGCCGGTCCGGTAGACCTGCGGCGCGTCGGGCGGAAAGTGCTTGTAGGTTGCATCAAGCACCGTGCCCAGCTGGTAGTCGCCGCTCACGGTGCAGCCCGTGATGGTGACGTTCTCCGTCGCGCGCGCATACCCCAGCGCAAAGCTTGACTTGGGGCAGATGCCGTCATCCCACGGCGAGTTCACGGTGCAGTTGGACACATGGACGTTCCTGCAGCAATCGATGTCCATGCCGTCGCGATCGGTGTCGATCAGCAGGTTGTCGAGGATGAGGTTGTCCACGCCCGTCAGCAGAAAGCCGAAGTGACCGCCCTTCATAAGGCGAAAATCGTTGAAGCTCACATTGCGGCAGTTCTTCAGCGCGATAGCCTTGTTGCCGACGCCGGGTTGTTCGGCGATGTAGATGGGATAGTCGCCGCGAGCAACGCGGGCCGCGCCGAACGACAGGCCCTTGCCGTAGATCAGGCCCGGTCCGCTGATGCCGATGTCATGCAGGCCCTCGCCCCAGATCAGCGAGTTGTGCCAGTGATTGTGTCCATAGTCCTGGTAAGCGTCGTAACTCGTCTTCGGCTCGGCTGCGTCGTATGTGCCGCCCAACTGACCGGTGGTCTGGCCCGGCAACGGCGAAGCCGCCGCAAGGATCACCGCGCCCTGCGACAGGTAGAGGTGGACGTTGCTCTTGAGCCGGATGGAGAAGCAGAGATATGTCCCGGCGGGGAACACCACCGTGCCGCCGCCAGCCGCCGCCGCAGCGTCGATCGCGGCATTCACTCCCGGCGTATCGAGCGTTGTGCCGGAGCCGCTTGCGCCGTACGTGCGCACATCGAAGAACATCGGCGATGCGCCGCTAGGCTGAGGCCGCTGTGCCGAAGCAGGCCGCGGCGACACTCCCGGAACAAAAGCGGCAAGGGCAAGGGGAGACAACTTGAGAAGGTCGCGGCGCTGGCTGTTCATGGCGAGTGAATCGTACCAGACGGGGCACACACCGCATGCGACGCTCCCGTGAGTAAGCGCATACACTTGCTGCACGATGTTCCCGCGCCTGTTTCGATCCGCCAGTCTCCTTGCGCTTTCTGCCGCTTTCGTTCCCGCTCTGCTCGTGGCGCAAGACGCGCCGGAGCGCCCTGTCATCGTCGGCATCGCGCATGTCGCGTTCAGCGCGCACGATCTAAACAAGTCGCGGCAGTTCTACAGCGGCTTTCTCGGTCTCGAAGAGCAATCGCAATGGAAGAACCCGGACGGCTCGACCGCCTTCACGTTCTTTAAGATCAACGACCATCAGTTCGTCGAGTTGACACCCGAGAGCCAGCCCGGCACCGACCGTTTCGGCGATGTCTCGTTCGAGACGAACAACGCAGAAGCCATGCGTCTGTACCTCGCCTCAAAGAACGTGGGGGTACCCGACGCTGTGGCGAAGGGCCGCATCGGCAACCTTTCCTTCAAGATCACCGACCCTGCGGGACACAGCATCGAGTTTGTCCAGTACGCCGCCGGCGGACAGACATCGCTCAACTTCGGCGAGCACCTCGGCCCGCATCGTGTCTCTATGCACATGACGCACGCCGGCCTGATCGTGACAGACCTCGATCCGGAATATCGGTTCTTTGTCGATGTGCTCGGCTTCAAGGAAACATGGCGCGGCAGCAGCGACGGCAAGGTGCTGTCGTGGATCAATCTGAAGTCACCGGACAGCGACGATTACGTCGAGTTCATGCTGTACAAGGTGGCTCCAGCACCGGACAAGCGCGGCAGCGCGCACCATATCTGCCTGGTGGTGCCGAGTGTGGAAGCGACGGTGGCCACGCTCAAGGCGTCGCCCTACATGAAGGAATACGGCCGCGAGATCGACCAGCATCTCGGCAAAAACCGCAAGCGCCAGGCGAACCTCTTCGATCCCGACGGCACGCGCGTCGAGATCATGGAGCCCGGCACCATCGACGGCACACCCACGCCGCCGTCGACCGCTCCGGCGCCGTAGCAGCTCTGAGCAGCCAGCTTGATATCACAAGTTGGCGGTGCCGGCCATTGCGGGAACCCTGTAAACCGCTGATCTGGCACGACTCAGGTGACCCTGGTGCTATCGTGAGCGCGCGATACCCGTCTCAAGCATGTAGTCTGAAGTTGTTTCTGCATGGCCTCTTTGCTCCCCAAATCGATTCGGCAGGTGCGTCCGCGCATGGCCGTCGAGGTGCGTCCAGAGGGTGTCTACGCAGCGCGCTCAAACGACGCCGCGGGCATCGTCGCGCAGGTGAGCACTGCCGCGCTGCCGGCCGGGACCATCGTACCTTCGCTCAACCAGGGCAATGTGACCGACCGCATCGCACTGATCGCCGCACTGAAGCGAACTCTCGGCGCCGTGCAGATGGGCCGCAGCCGTGACGTCACGCTCATCGTGCCGGACTCAGCAGTGCGCGTGTTGCTGCTTGACTTTGACGAGCTGCCATCAAGGGCTGACGATGTTCTGCCGGTCGTGCGTTTCCGGCTGGTCAAGCTGCTGCCGTTCCCGCCGGACGCCGCGCAGATCAGCTATCAGGTGATGAGCCGCCACTCCCTCGTGCTGCAGGTGCTGGTGGTCGCAATTCCAAACGAGGTCCTTGCCGAATACGAATCCGCCGTGCGCGAGGCCGGCTTCGAACCCGGAGCGGTCATGCCCAGCACCCTCGCCGTGGCAGCCGCAATCGATGACGCGGGCCATACCGCATCGCTGCTGGTGAATGGTGGTGAGTTTGCCGTGACCACCGCGATCCTGCGGCGCGGAGAGCTGCTGCTGCACCGTACGCTCGATCTCAAGGCGAAACCAATGGCGGAGGCAGCAGCCGCTGTCGCGCTGGAGCCGGCCAACGTGGCACTTGCAGCCGAAGCAGGTTCGGGGTCCGATGTTGCCGTGGCCGAGATGGTGCAGGCCGGCGTGCTGACCGACGCTCCTGACCCGGAGCGCGCCGAGCTGGAGCTGTTGCAGGCCATCTCTGTTGCGGCCGCCTACTACGAAGATTCGCTCTCCGTCGCGCCAGAAGAGATGTTCGTAACCGGCACGCTGGATGCGCAGGTGCTTGAAACCCTGCTGGCCGGCACAGGCATGCGTGCCCGCAGCGTGTTGCAGGCGTCGGACCTGCTGACCTCGACGACCGCTCCCCTCGGCGTACTGGCTGGTCTGCGAGGAGCGTTGAAGAGCTAGTGCGCGTCCATATCAATCTCGCAACACGGCCGTATGTCGAACTGGACCGGCTGCTGCGGCAGCTGCGCATCGCGCTTGGCGTGCTCGCGGTGTTGGTCGTCGGACTGGGCATCTGGCTGCACAGCGCGACCGCCCATGCCCGTGAGCAGCAGCGGCAGCTGGTTCGGCTGAACGCGCAGGCGGACGCGCTGCAACGCGAACGTGCCGCCAACGAAGCTCGCCTGCGGCAGCCGGTCAACGCGGCAACGCTCAGCCGCAACCAGTTTCTCAATACGCTGTTCGCCCGTAAGAGCTTCTCGTGGACCGCAGTTCTGATGGATCTGGAAGACGTTCTGCCGGGTGGTGTGCAGGTCTCGTCCATTGAGCCAATCATCTCTTCCGCGGGAGAGGTGACCATCCGCCTCCGCGTACTTGGTGACCGCGAGCGCACGGTGCAGCTCGTCCGTAATCTTGAGGGATCGAAGCGCTTCGTCTCGCCACGTCTCGCAGGCGAGGCTCAGCAGACAGCCGATCGCAGCACCGCCAAACCGACGCTGGGAGCGAACGGCCTGCCCCAGCCGGTGAGCACCGCGCTCGGTCCGAACGGCCTGCCGCCGATCTCCGGCGTGGAGTTCGAGATCATCTCCGGCTACAACCCGCTGCAGCCGCGCGTGCGCGAGAAGGTCTCGCCGCACACCACACCCGCTGCCGATGTGGGCGAAACGGAGGCCAAGCCTTGAGACTCCCATCGGGCATCACCGTTCCTCCATTCGGCAACGCGGAAGACCGCCGCGAACGCCTGCAGAACCTGGCGACACCGCTGAACTATCACATCGCCGCAGCAGTCGCACTGCTGCTCCTCTGCATCTACTTCGGCGTTCGGCTGCTGTTGCTGAGCGGCAACACCGGCTCTGCGGGAGACGAAGCCATCGTCGCCGCACAGGCTCGCGTGGCTGCGGCAGAGATCTCTGCCAGACCGCTCCGCGGTGTCGATACCAAGCTGCAGACCTCTGACGCCGAGGCCGCACGTTTCTACCAGGACCGCCTGCCATACGCCTACTCCGACGTGCTTTCGCAGTTAGGCGCGCTGGCCAAGCGCAACAACGTCCGTCTCAGCCGTGCGTCCTATGTGCAGGCGCTGCCGACCGACGGCGTGACTGAGCTCCGCATCGATGCCTCAGTCTCCGGCGAGTACCGCTCACTGGCCCAGTTCATCAACGGCCTTGAGCGCGACCGCAGCTTCTTCCTGATCGAGAACGTCGCGCTCAGCGGCGCTCAGAACGGCCTGGTCAACCTGCAGCTCCGCATCGGCACCTACATTCGCGAGCCCATGCTGACCACCAACACCGTGCAGGCGCAGCCATGAGACGGGAGACGCAGCCATGAAGATCGGCACGGAAGATCGCAAGAAGCTGATCGCCGCCGGCGCGTTTGGCGTTCTGGCCGTCGGCTACCTGATCTATACCTTCGTTGGCAGCGGCGGATCGGACGCTCCTCCAGCTGCGCCTGCGCCCATTGCGGGCACCAGTTCGACGGCACCATCTCGGACCGTAAGCCCCGTCGCAACCACTCGCAGCCTGCCTTCAAGGCTCGACCCGTCATTGCATCCCGAAGGCATGCTGCTGACGGAATCGCTCGTCTACACCGGCTCAGGACGCAACATCTTCCTGCCGCCAGGTGCGGCCGCCGAGCTGGCTGCCTCCGCACCAAAGGTTCCGGTCCCGCTCGTTTCGCCGCGCTACGTTGCGCCCGTCAACACCGGCCCGGCGCCGCCGCCGCCCATCGACCTCCGCTTCTTCGGAACGGCGACGCGCCGTGACGGCGCTCGCCAGGCGTTCCTGCTGCATGGGGACGACGTCTTCGTCGCATCTACGGGCGACGTTGTCAGCCGCCGGTATCGCGTTGGCGCGATCTCCCTCACCTCGGTCGAAGTAACCGACCTGACCAACAGCAACACGCAGCGCCTGACCATGAGCCCGCAATGACATCGCCGGACCATCTCCGTCACGAGGGTGAAGAGGGGTACCTTCTGCTGTGGCTGGTGGTTGTCTGTTTCCTGCTGCTGCTCGCCCTCGGCGTCGCCGCTCCCCGCGTCGCAAAGGAGCTGGAGCGCGACAAGGAAGTCGAAGCCGAGCATCGCGCGCAGGAATACGTGCGCGCCATCCAGCTCTACTATCGCAAAAACAACACCTATCCAACGTCGCTCGACCAGCTGCTCGGCTCCAGCACATCAGGCGTGGCGACCGCGCTGAACGTCAAGTATCTGCGTCAGCAGTACAAAGACCCGCTCACCCGGGGCGACTTCCGCCTGATCCACCTCGGCGAAGCGAAAACCGAGGTCAAAGGCTTCTTCGGTGACCCGCTGCCGGGTGTCGCCGTCGGCAATCTCGGCTCCGCCGCCGGATCGCAGTCAAACCTCGCGGGCGGATCGAACTTCGGAACATCCGGTTCAGCGTTCGGCAGCAGCACGCCGACATCAGCGGGTGCCACGGCAGGGGCTGCGGCGGGTGCACTGGGAGCGGCTCCGGGCGCCGCGGGCTCAACGGCCTCCACCACCTCCCCGGCGGGAACCACCACACCAACAGACGGCAGCGCTGCAGGCGGAACCACCACCGGAGCAGCCGGCAGCACACCGTTTGGTGGTACCGGCACGAGCGCAGGCTCCTTCCAGGGCAGCAAGGGCGGCATCGTCGGCGTCGGCAGCAACGCCAAGGGCCCCGGCCTGGTCGAGTGGAACGGCTCCGAAAACATCGAAGATTGGGAGTTCCTCTACGACCCTCGCGTCGAGGTCCTCAAAGCCAAGGTCAGCATCTTCGGCGGAGCCGCTGCCGCCGCTGGCGGTAGCAGCAACATTGGCAGCGGCTTCGCCCCAGCCGCCGGCATCACCGCACCAACCAGCCCGGCCGGAACGTTCGGCGCACCCGCCGCCAGCTCTGGCGCCAGCACCGGCACACCGGCGCCGTCCACGGGCACAACGCCTTCCGCGACTCCTTAACTTTTGCTCCTCCTTCGTTCGTTCGGGGCGCCCCTGCATCCTCGTGTCACATTCTGCATCAGATACATTGACAGTAAGTCACTCACATGTGATCCTAAGCATGCCTGAGAGAACGAAGTCACAGGATTTGTGAGCACGAAATCGCGGCGAAAGCCGCCGGAGGAGCAATACAGATGGGCAAGATCATAGGAATTGACCTGGGAACCACGAACAGCTGCGTATCCGTCATGGAAGGCGGCGAGCCGAAGGTGATCCCAAATGAAGAGGGTGGCCGCACGACACCATCGATCGTCGCGTTTACCAAGAGCGGCGAGCGCCTGGTTGGCCAGGTGGCCAAGCGCCAGGCCATTACCAACCCCGAAAACACCATTTACTCCATCAAGCGCTTCATGGGCCGTCGCCCGAACGAAGTGAATGAAGAGATGAAGATGGTGCCGTACAAAGTCGTTTCAAAGGGCGACAACCTGTACATCGACGCGCAGGGCAAGGAGTACACCCCGCCCGAGATCAGCGCGATGATCCTGCAGAAGCTGAAGAAGGCTGCGGAAGATTACCTCGGCCAGTCCGTCACCGAGGCCGTCATCACGGTCCCGGCGTACTTCAATGACTCGCAGCGTCAGGCCACCAAGGACGCCGGCAAGATCGCCGGTCTCGACGTCAAGCGCATCGTCAACGAACCGACGGCGGCAGCGCTCGCCTACGGCCTTGACAAGAAGAAGGACGAGACCATCGTCGTGTATGACTTCGGCGGCGGTACCTTCGACGTGTCGGTGCTCGAAGTCGGCGAAGGCGTCATCGAAGTGAAGGCCACCAATGGCGACACCCACCTTGGCGGCGACAACCTGGATCAGCGTCTTGTGGACTTCCTGATCGACGAGTTCCGCAAGCAGGAAGGCCTCGACCTGCGGGGCAAAGGCAACGAAATGGCCCTTCAGCGCTTGAAGGACGCAGCCGAGCGCGCCAAGATTGAGCTCTCCACAACCATGGAAACTGAGATCAACCTGCCCTTCATCACGGCAGACGCGACCGGACCGAAGCACCTTGTGGTCAAGCTGACCCGCGCCAAGTTCGAGTCGCTGGTTGAGGATCTGCTGCAGAAGTCGGTTGGCCCCTGCAAGCAGGCGATGAGCGACGCCGGCATCGACGCAAGCAAGGTCGACGAGGTGGTTCTCGTCGGCGGCCAGACCCGCATGCCCCGCATGCAGGCGCTGGTGAAGGAACTGTTCGGCAAAGAGCCGCACAAGGGCGTGAACCCGGACGAAGTCGTCGCAATTGGCGCGGCGGTGCAGGGTGGCGTTCTCGGCGGCGAAGTGAAGGACCTGCTGCTGCTGGACGTGACACCGCTGACGCTGGCCATCGAGACAATGGGCTCGGTCGCGACGCCGATGATTCCGCGCAACACGACCATCCCGACGAAGAAGACGGAGACGTTCTCAACGGCGGCCGATTCACAGACCGAAGTCGAAGTACACGTCCTGCAGGGCGAGCGTCCGCTGGCCACGCAGAACCGTACGCTTGGCAAGTTCAAGCTGTCGGGCATTCCTCCCGCGCCGCGCGGTGTGCCGCAGATCGAGGTCACCTTTGACATCGACGCGAACGGCATCCTGAATGTGACGGCAAAGGACAACGCCACGGGCAAGGACCAGAAGATCACCATCACCAGCAGCTCGGGCCTGAGCAAGGACGAAGTCGAGCGCATGGCGAAGGAAGCCGAGGCACACGCAGGCGAGGACAAGGAGAAGCGCGACGAAATCGAAGCGCGGAACCAGCTCGACAGCATGGTCTACAACGTGGAGAAGATGTTCCGTGAGAACGGCGACAAGATCTCCGGTGAAGAGCGCGGCGAGGTAGAAACTGCCCTCAGCGACGCCAAGACAACGTTGACCGGCACACCTGGAGCAACCGAGCTGAAGGCAGCGCACGATCGCCTGCAGCAGGCCAGCTACAAGCTTGCCGAAGCCATGTACAAGCAGGGTGCGGCCCCGACCGACGGTGCAGCAGCTGCAGGCGGCACCACCGCCGAACAGCCCAAGCACGAAGAGGGCGTGATCGACGCCGAGTACGTCGACGTCAACAGCAAATAAGTACCTCGTACCGGGCACGCTGATCGAGCGCAAAGCGCACCGAGACGGTACGAAGTACCAAGCTGGAAGCCGGAGTTCTGCCTCGCCGAATGGCGAGGTATAACTCCGGCCTCCTCCGAACGATCTGTCATTCCGCAGCGCAGCGGAGGGGTCTGCTTCTATCCCCAGCTGGTAGGGCGCCATACCCTCTGATGCGCTGCAGGATGACAAACAATGAAGTTACGTTTCAGCTAGCGGAACTTAGTCGCGAATCAAAACGTAACTTGCAGTGTCTAACTTAGTAAGTCGCCGCTGCAATCGGCGACAGGATTAATACGAGGGGCGCTCGAGTTCGCATAGGCGCATCGAGCGCCCTTCGTGTCTACAACGCAAGGCAAGCGGGAGAGGGAGACCAGCCATGAACAGCGTCATCTGGAAGTGTGAACAATACATCGCGGGCAAGCTCCACGAGAAGACCATCTTTGAGAACGAGCAGCAGGCACGCGACTTCGCCCGGAAGCTATACGATGTTCGCCCGGACACCATCCTGCGGATCGAGCCGATGCCGATCCAGCACGTCTGGAATTAGGACCTCTCAGTGGATCAGCTTTCCGACTTTTCGCCCGAGTCGAAGCGAAGGCTGATCCACCAACCAATGAAATAGTTCGGACGAGAGATACGTTAGAAGTAAGTACACAGGTAGAAGGTAAACGAACGGTACCCTTCCGTTGTTCGCGCGCAATAGGAAGAACAGAACAGTTCCGTGTATCAGATAGGTGCTGTAGGAAAGCGCACCCAAGCGCATCAACGCAGGGCGTTGTAGAACACGATTAAAGCGGATGGCGAAGAGAGACGAGATGATCGCTCCGGCTGCGCCTATTACTGCGAGTGACATCATGATGGCGTTTTCGGCTGACGTTCTCATCTGTGACAGGTAGTTCATTCCTGATCCTGAGACGCCGGCAGCCAAGGCCCTTGGGTGCTGCAAAGTTGCCGACTCAAGCTCCGCAGTCTTCCAACCAAACATAACGAGCATCAGGCAGCAGAGCAGGAGTGCGTTTTGTTCTCGAGTTGTCCTGCGATGCCACCAGTCCTTAACTGTCGTTAGATTCTGGAAAAGCAGAATTCCATAAACAAAATAGGTTGCGATTAGGAGCGTCGGCATTATCTCAAAGGGTAGGTACACGGGAAACATCTGTATGGAGACGCTGCTGATCATCGTAAGGAGCAGCATGGCCCGGAATGGTACACGTGTAGCGACTAGGTAAAGCATAGGGAAAAGTATGGAAACTCTTATCTCGTAGAGCACGCTCCAAAACGCCGTATTGTATTCCTGCGCATGAACGTTCGAGGTTAGCATTGCTTTCAAAACTGGTTTCAGGTTCGGACGCATCGACCAGGTCTGATTGAGCCAAGGGTTGTCGGTTACCGCAGGTCGGTGGTAGTGGGCATCAAAGAGGAGCGCGACGCAGAAGGCAGCCATGAATGGCAGATAAATACGGCAAAAGCGCTTCAGAAGATAGCCCTTGTAAGATGCGTGATTAGGCCTGCTCTGAGGAATGCTCAATACAAACCCGCTCAGAACGAAGAACAGGACCACCGCTTCTTGTCCAGCAAAGAGGATGCGCAGAGGTGTAGCCATGAGCAAGTGGTACCAATGCTTCATGCCGTAGACCAGCAGGTAATGGTGTAACACAACTGCCGCAGCCGCCAAGCCGCGAAGAGAGTCTAGTTCCGGAAATCGATGGCTCTTGATCTCCTGCGGGACATGGATGTGATTTTCGGACAAGGGGTACCTGCTCAGATCTGGTGTTTGCCCATTCTTTCAGAACCTTGCATCGCCGGGTAACGTATGACATCACCCGTGAGATCAATAGAGAGCGCATGTCACGATTGCGTTGCAGCGTGTCTCAGCTAAACGTGCGAATGAAACCATGTTGCAGTTTCACGTGGCAGCATTCCAGAACACATTGATGTGTGCGCGCACCAAACCGTCCTCGGCAACACACACAGCACGGGTAGCATGGAGCGATGAACACGGCTCCTGACATCCGAGCGGATACTGGGCAAGCCTACCCGCCCGGACCGCGATTGCTGCCGCGCCTGCTCAATGGCAGCGCGTTCACCGGAGACCCGGTTGCGACGCTGATCGCAAACGCCCGGCAGTATGGCGACCTGGTGCACTTCCGCGGCTTTGAAGGGCACATCTACCAGTTCAATCATCCTGCGCTGATCCAGGAAATCATGGTGGAGCATGAGCGGCAGAACCGCCGTGCGCCCATCATGCAGCAGGCGCGCGGTCTGCTGGGCAATGGCCTGCTGACGAGCGAGGAGCCGTTTCACATGCGGCAGCGACGCATGGCTGCGCCTGCGTTTCACCGTCAGCGCATTGCCGCCTATGGCGATGTGATCGGGCGGTATGCCGACGAGATCATTGGCCGCTGGCAGCCGGGCAGCTTCGACGTTCATTCGCAAATGCTGCTGCTGGCCCTGCTGATCGTCGGCAAGTGCATGTTCAACATCGAGCAGGAGTCGGAGGCGCGTGAGATCGCGTCCGCGGTGAGCGCGTTCATGATTACGCCGCCGCCCGCGTTCATCCCTTCGAAGCTGATTCAGCAGCTCCAAAAGGTGCGCTTCGGTCCCATGCTCAAGGTGCAGAAGGGCATCAGCGACCTGGACGCAATCCTGTACCGCATCATCGCCGAGCGGCGCGCGCAACCCGGCGATCGTGGCGATCTGCTGTCGATGTTGCTAGCGGCGGAAGATACTGAAGGTGCCGATAACGACGCCAACCGGATGACCGACAAGCAGGTGCGGGACGAGTGCATCACCGTACTTCTCGCCGGGCATGAGACCACGGCCAACGCGCTGAGCTTTGCACTCTGGCTGCTTGCGAAGCACCCTGAGGTGCAGGAGCAGGGGCACGCGGAGGCGATCGACGTGCTGGACGATCGACAGGCCACCTCGGCGGATTACGGCAACCTGCGCTTTGTGCATGACATCTTCGCCGAAGCCATGCGCATGATGCCGACGGTCTGGGTGCTTGGTCGCAGCTGCGGGCCGGAGCCGTATGACTTCCATGGCTTCACCATCCCGCCCGGAGCGATGCTGCTGGCGCCGCAGATCGTGGTACATCGCGATCCCCGCTTCTGGGACAACCCCGATACGTTCGACCCGATGCGCTTCTCCGACGAGCGCAGCAAGTCGCGTCCCAAGTTCGCTTACTTTCCCTTCGGAGGCGGATCGCGCCAGTGCATCGGTGAAGGCCTGGCGTGGATGGAAGGCGTGCTGGTGCTGGCGACCATCCTGCGCCGCTGGAAAGTACGTCCGCTGCCTGACGCACCGAAGACACTGCCGATCACGCCATCCGTGAACCTGCGGCCAAAGAACGGCGTCCCGCTAAAGTTCGAGCGGCGCTAGACAGAACCCGGCCGACCCACCGGACGTAAAGATCATTCACACTGCACGGGCTCTGAATGGCACAATTCTCCGAACATCATGATCTTCGGAGGGCACAGCCCTCGGGAATGGCAAAGCTTTCTGAAGGGTACAGCTTTAGCTGTGCCACAAGAACTCACTTAAGACGCGGCTTCAGCCGCCGTGAGGTCAGCTATTCCGGTGCCCAGCATCGGCCCGGGGCGCTAAAGCCGCGCACCGTAATGCGCCTGATCGGCATGGCTAAAGCCACGACCTTCCGAAAACAGACGAGCAAAGTCGCAGCAGCCTGTCTGGTTGGCGCGACCGTACGATGAAGCTGGAGACTAACCATGCGAAGAGTCTGCTTCACCCTCAAGCTTCACGAGGAACACCTGGCCGAGTATGTCGAGCGGCACAAGCACGTCTGGCCGGAGATGCAGGAGGCGTTGCGTGCGACTGGTTGGACAAACTACTCGCTCTTCCTCGCGCCCGGCGGCCTGCTGATCGGCTATGTCGAGGTTGACGACTTCGACGCCGCGCGAGAAGGCATGAAGGCCTTTCCGGTCAATGCACGCTGGCAGGTGGAGATGGCGCCGTTCTTCGATAACAGCGGTGCGCACCCTGACGACGTGATGAAGCCGCTGCCTGAGATCTTCCATCTCGACTAGAACGCAGTCACACCGCGCGTGTCGGGATCAGTTCGAAGCGCCGCTTCAAAAGCAGGAACGGCGTCTCGAAGTAGCGGTAAGAAATAGCCGCGAGACCATAGGCGACAGCCAGGCTCAGTGGAGCGGCCATCCACGCCATCGGCACGCGCGACGTAACCAATGCGATCGCCGGAATGTGGAAGACATAGAGCCCGTACGAAATCCTGCCGGAGTAAACAAGCGGCTCAGGCGACGGCAGCCCCTGCAGTGCAACGATGATCAGGCAGCACGCGAACGCGACGATCACGTACGCAAGGCACAGCGACGACGCTGATCGAGCAGTCGAACCCATTGTCTTCAGGTGAAACAGGGCAGACGTCAGCAGCAGCAGCCCGATCGCGCCAACTACGGCGAAGCGCTCACGGTGCGGCTCCATCGGGGCAGATGCTCATCGACCAGTGCCAGCAGGATGCCGGCTGCGAACATCTCAAACTGAACGAAGCTGCTGAACCAGACCCGCACATCGAGATCGGCGTGGACATGCCCGAAGTGAATCAAGGAGCCGTTCGCAAGCACGATCAGCAGAATGGCAAACAGCACCATGCCGCGGCGACCAAAGTTGCGGCAGGCAGACGGGAAGAACAGGTAGAACTGCTCCTCGATCGAGATGCTCCAAAGATGAGACATCAGGATGGCGCCCGGATAGATCAAATTACCCGAAAGCAGCAGCGCCGCGATGAACCAGGTCTTCTGCTCCATGAAGACACCAT
The DNA here is from genome assembly GCA_965199365.1 of Terriglobus sp. Classification (GTDB taxonomy): domain Bacteria; phylum Acidobacteriota; class Terriglobia; order Terriglobales; family Acidobacteriaceae; genus Terriglobus. Next base: position 240,672 of record CBDARC010000002.1, read on the forward strand.
GGATAAGGGCACGCGCAACGCCGATACTGATCCCCAGCAGGTAGAGCGGCCAGATACGAAGAATGCGTCGCTTGTAGAACGGCACAAGGTGGATACTGCCCGTTCGCTCCCGCTCGCGGACCAGCAGCAGCGTGATCAGGTAGGCACTCAGAACAAAGAACAGGCATAGACCGAATCCCATGCTGTCAGCCGCAGTTTTCAACAGCACGTTGTGCGCCCCTGTGCGGGGCAAAACGTGATGTCCGAACACCGCCATGAACGCAACGAACCGCACAACATCAAGCTGCGGGCGATAGAACGAGTGGGCTTGTGCGTACTGTTCAGCAGGTGCCACGTCGCAACTGTATCCGCTGAAACATCGCCAGTTAAGACAATCGGAAGAGTTAAACGGCGGAAGTGATATCAGCGTCTCATTCTGGGAATCGCAACAGGAAGCAAGGAGAATGGATGCCAGAGGGCAACGAAGTACATCGATGGGCGGCGCGCCACACGGCTGCGTTTGCCGGACGCAAGGTCAACGTGCTGCCCGGTCCGAACCACCGCTTCAGCGATGCGCACCTGGTCGATGGCAAGAAGCTGTTGCGGGTACATGCCGTGGGCAAGCACCTGGGCTATGAGTTTCCGGGCAATCTCTATCTTCACGTCCACCTTGGCCGCTTTGGTGACTTCACCGAGGGCTGCGGCCCGCTGCCCGAGCCCAAAGGCCTGCTGCGCGGCGTCATGCAACGCGCCGGATCGGGCAGGCCCTCACGCTCGCAGAAGGGCCAGCCGCATAACCTGACCTGCGCCAAGGACGATGGCACGCAACCGTTTCCTCCCGAAGACGTCGACTGGTGGGAACTGCGCGGACCGACCGATTGCTCTGTCTACGACGCAGCGAAATGGCAGTTGCTGCTGGACCGGCTTGGCCCCGATCCGCTGGCAAACGAGCCGGGCGACCATGACAACCCGCAGCGTGCGTTCGATAAGATTCTCGCGAAGAAAACAAGCATCGCCGAACTGTTGATGGACCAGTCGGTCCTCTCCGGCATCGGCAACATCTATCGCGCGGAACTCCTGTTCCGCCACCGCGTGAACCCGTTCACCCCAGGCAACGAAATGGACCTGCCGACCTTGAAGGCCATCTGGAAGGATTCGATCCCGCTGCTGAAGGCAGGCATGGTTGATCGCCGCATCGTCTGCACCGACCGCAAGGACCGGCCAAGTAAAAAAGCCGTAGCCGAGCGCGGCGAAGAGCACTACGTCTATCGGCGGCACGGCAAACCATGCTTCGTCTGCGGCGAAACGATCGTCCGCAAAGACGTCGCGGGACGCACACTCTACTGGTGTCCGAAAGACCAGGGCACGTCCGACGAGCAGACTGCGTCGGCACTGAAGCACGGCACCAGCCTGCGTGCCAGTCGAGCGGCGGCAAAGCGCCGATAAGTAGGATTGAGAGACCCTGAGCGGGTCTGACTCATCTAATCTGGTAGACGATGGCACCGACACAGAACAAGGATTATTACGGCACGCTCGGCATAAAGAAGACTGCGACCTCGGACGAGATCCGCAAGGCCTTCCGCAAGCTCGCGCGCAAGTACCACCCTGACGTGAACCCGGGCGATAAAAAGTCCGAGGAGAAGTTCAAGGAAATCTCCGAGGCCAACGACGTTCTCTCGGACGACAAGAAGCGCAAGGTCTATGACCAGCTCGGCTTCTACTCCGACTCGATCGACCCCGCACAGGCCGAGGCGGCTGCGCGCGGAGGCTACGGCAGCACTGCGGGCTACGGCCCCAACGCGTACACCGGCGGCGGCTCCACCGCTGGCCAGGGCGTGCCGTTCGACTTTGGCGGCTTCGACTTTTCGGGCGCGGCGGGTGGAGCACAGCAGTCAGGCGGCGGCTTTGGATCGTCCTTCAAAGACATCTTCGGCGGCATGTTTGGTGGCGGCGGCGGTCGCGGGCAGCAGCAGGCCCCGCGCGGGCCACGACCCGGCACCGACCTTGAGTACCAGGTCGAAATCGACTTCTGGACAGCCATTCGCGGCGGTACCACGCGCATCGAGATCCACCGGCAGGAGCAGTGCTCCACCTGCAAGGGGCAGGGCAGCATCGGCACCGCGCACACCTGCCCGGAGTGCCAGGGCACGGGCCAGATCACCCAGATGAACGGCCGCATGAAGTTCAACGTGCAATGCCCGCGCTGCGGCGGCACAGGCAAGATTCAACAGCCATGCCCCACCTGCCACGGTGAAGGCGTGGTCAGCAAGCGCGACTCGCTGGAGTTTCGCATCAAGGCCGGCACGCGCGACGGCCAGCGCATCCGGCTCGCCGGCCGAGGCAATGCCGGCAGCATGGGCGCCCCCGCGGGCGACCTCTACCTCATCATTAAGGCCGGCACGCACCCGGTCTTCACCCGCATGGGTGATGACATTCGCGTGACCGTACCGGTGATGGCGTTCGAAGCAGCGCTGGGCACCAAGATCGATGTGCCGACTATCGACGGTCGCGCGCAGTTGAAGATCCCACCGGGCACGCAGACCGGCCAGAAGCTGCGCCTGCGCGAGAAGGGTGTGCCCTCCGCCGCAAACGAAGCGGTGCGTGGTGACCAGATCGTCGAAATCCAGATCGTCGTGCCGAAGATCCAGGACGAGCGCTCAAAGGAAATTCTGCGCGAGCTCGCCAAGCTGAACCCCGTCGATCCACGGGAAGAGATGTTCGCGAAGGTCTAGCTCCGCCATCGTGTAAATCGAAGGCCGTCATCCTGAGCGTAGCGAAGGATCCCTGCACGCTGGGCGGACCAAAGCTGCACATGCCATTCCGCTGCTTAGATGTCGAGCGAGAAAGTGGCTGGATGTTTCGTTTATTCGGCATCGCAGGGATCCTTGGCTTCGCTCAGGATGACAGCATGCGAGAAAAAAGAAGCGAGGTGCCTTGTGCACCTCGCTTCTTTTCAGGTTCAGGATTATTGCAGGTCTACCGGTCGATCTCTCCAAGCACGATGTCAATCGATCCGATCACAGCAACCACATCGCCCAGCAGCTTGCCCTTGCACATCGTCTCAAGCGCCTGCAGCGTGGCGTAGCTTGGGTTGCGCATGTGGCAGCGCAGCGGCTTGGCCGTGCCGTCGCTCACGACGTAGTAACCCATCACGCCGCGCGGCGACTCCACTGTCTGGAAGACCTCGCCTGCCGGCACGCCGAAGCCCTCGGTGACGATCTTGAAGTGGTGGATCAGTGACTCCATCTGCGTCTTCATCTGCTCGCGATCGGGCAGGATGATCTTCGGCGCGTCTGCGACGATGCGTCCCTGCGGCATGCGGTCAAGGGCCTGCTGGCAGATCTTCACTGACTCGTACATCTCTTCAAGCCGGATCACGTAACGCGCCCAGACGTCACCCTCGGTACGCGTCGGCACCTTGAACGTGTACTTCTCATAGCCGGAGTAGGGCATGTCGCGGCGCAGGTCCCAGTCCACGCCACTGGCGCGCAGCGGCGGTCCGGTCACGCCGAGCGCGATGGCGTCCTCAGCCGAAATTGCCCCGACGCCCTTCAGTCGCGAGAACCAGATGGGATTGCCGCTCAACAACCCCTCGTACTCGGCGATCTTCGACGGCATCACCTTCAGGAACTTCTGCACGCGGCCAAACCAGTCCAGCGGCGGCTCCATGCTGAGACCGCCGATGCGGAAATAGCTCGTCATCATGCGCTGCCCGGCGACAGCTTCGTACAGCCGCAGGATCTCTTCGCGCTCGCGGAAGCAGTACAGGAAGACGGTGAGCGCGCCGATGTCCATGGCGTGCGTGCCCAGCCACACCAGGTGCGACTGGATGCGCGTGAGCTCGTTCAGCAGGATGCGGATCGTCTCTGCGCGTTCCGGGATCTCGAGTCCGAGCAGCTTCTCAACAGCCAGGCAATACGCCAGGTTGTTGGTCATGGGGCACAGGTAGTCGATGCGGTCGGTCAGCGGCACCACCTGCTGGTAAAACTTCGCCTCGCAGGTCTTCTCGATGCCGGTGTGCAGGTAGCCGATGTCGGGCGCGAGTGACACGACGGTCTCGCCGTCGATCTCAAGCACCAGGCGCAACACACCGTGCGTGGACGGGTGTTGCGGTCCCATGTTGAGGACCATCGTCTGGTCGCCTGCGGGATCTTTCGAGTGGCGTGCGGCGTCGGCTACGACGTCTTCAACTCCGGGGACAATCATGTCAGGCGCGGCAACTGGAGACATACTGGAATCCTTTGGGTGGTGCGGCTGTGTGCGGTGGAACAGGTGTTTAGCGGTAGCCTTCGACCGGGTAGTCCTTGCGCAGCGGATGGCCCTTCCAGTCGGTCGGCATCATGATGCGCGTCAGGTTCGGATGGCCCGTGAAGCGGATGCCGAACAGGTCGAACACTTCGCGTTCATAGAAGTTCGCAGAAGGCCACACCGACGTGATCGACGGGATGACCGGATCGTCGCCATCCAGCAGCACGGCCAGGCGCACACGCTCCTTCAGCTTCATGCTGACGATGTGATAGGTCATCTGGAACCGCGGCTCGCTGGGGTACCAGTCGACAGCCGTGCAGTCTTCGAAGAAGTTGTAACCGGCGGACTTGACTGCCTGTGCGGCAGCGACGATATGGTCGGCAGCAACGGTCACGGTCAGCTCGTTGCGGTCGAACTTTGCCTTCAGCGGCATGTCGCCAAGCGCGATCAACGCCGCGTTCTCCGGCATGCTGCCGCGAACGGCCTCAAGGGTCAGAAGAGCCTCAGCCATTAGAGATCCGCCTTGTCATTGGCCCAGTCGAGAACGCCCTTTTTCCACGCGTAGAACAGGCCCACCGCGACAAACGCGAGGTACACCACCATCTCCCAGAAGCCGAAGAAACGCTGTCCGGTGATTGCCGGCAGCTGGCGGAAGATCACCGCCCACGGCAGCATGAAGACCGCCTCCACATCGAACAGGATGAAGAGCATCGCAACCATGTAGAAGCGAACGGAGAAGCGTCCGCGAGCATCGCCGACCGGCTCCATACCGCATTCGTATGCGCCGGCTTTTACCTTGCTCTGGCGTTTCTTGCCGATGAAGAACGATCCCGCAACCATGCCGCCGGCGAGGCCCATCGCGACCAGCAGCTGCAGCGCGAGCGGCACATAATTCCACGTGTAAGGGTGTCCCATGCAGTCCTCAAAACGATTCTAGCTGGACGGCCGGGCAAATGGAATGCAGCGCATGGGATGCGGCGCGCCCGTTCGACAGGGCGCACAGTTCACCCTCCGTTTGCCATGCAATGATGCCATTTAGCGGAAGAGCGAAGCGTACCAGTCGATGGCTCGTTGCCCTTCGGCGGCGGCCAGCAATCCACCCGCTGCCAGAAAGCTGCCGAACGGCATGCGGGTCGCGGCTCCAGCGCGCCTTCTTATCAGCAGGATCACGGCGTACACACTCGCCAGCAGCACGCCCGCAAAGAATGCGACACCCGTCAGCTCGAGGCTGAGAAAGCTTGCAATCAAAGCCAGCAGCTTGGCATCGCCCAGGCCCATGCCGTCGCGCCTGCGCACCGCGCGATACGCGAGCCGCACCAGGTACAGCAGCAGAAAGGCGAGGGCCGCTGCAAACAGCCGGCTGAAAATGAGGTGCTCCGGCCCGGTGAGAAAGATGTTGCCGGGGCTCTGGCCGGAGTTCGCGGCGTTCAGGTTCACCTGGTGATGCAGCATGATGTCGCCCTCGTCCGGGCCGAGGAAGATTGCCTCGCAGCACGCGAAAAACAGGCCCACAAGGATCCCCGCTAACGTGAGCCCGTCCGGCAGCAGGTAGTCTCGCCAGTCCGTGACCATCAACCCGATCAGAAAAAATCCGAGCGCGCACAGGCTGATCTGATGCACGATCAGCCGCGACGCAGTGTCGCTGGGCAGAGACGAGGCCTGCAGCATCGGCAACGCTGCAACGACAAACCACAGTCCTGTTGCCAGTTCAACCGCGGGATAGCGCCACGGGATGCGCGCGCCGCAATCCCGGCATTTGCCGCGCAGCAGCGCATAGCTGATCAGCGGAAGATTGTCGTACCACCGAATGGGATGACCACACGCAAGGCAGCGCGAGCGCGGCGAAACGATCGATTCATCCGCCGGCAACCGCACAATGACGACGTTCAGGAAGCTGCCAAAGAGCAGCCCCAACAGCAGGGCAGCGGCAACAATGCTGATCGTGACAGACACAGTCGAAGTATAGGCCGCTGCAGCGTACAGCGAGACGCTGCGATTCGCAGGGCTTTCGGAAGAGCACAGCTTTCGCCGTCCCATGAAGATGAATGGCTTTCGGAAGGGCACAGCTTCAGCTATGCCGATAAACTTCAGCAGGAATGGGGCTCTGGATCCCGAGGTCAACTTCCTCCCATCCGCGCACATCGCCTAAGATCGAAGACAATCCGCTGATCGAGGTCGTTCCGATGCTGAAGCTGCTCCAGCGTTCTCTCGCAGTCTGCCTTCTATGCGACCTCCTGATGTCGCCGGGCGTCGCGCAGAAGCCGGTGCAGGTCGACCCAGCCCGCGAGCAGTCCCGCTCCATGGTCATGACGCAGTACGGCATCGTGGCCACCAGCCAGGCCGTGGCATCGCAGGCCGGTGCGGCCGTGCTCGCAAAGGGCGGTTCAGCCGTCGATGCAGCCATCGCAGCCAACGCGGCATTAGGCGTAATCGAGCCCATGATGAACGGCGTCGGAGGCGATCTGTTCGCCATTGTCTACGAGGCAAAGACGAAGCGGCTCTACGGCCTGAATGCGAGCGGATGGGCTCCGAAGGCGATCAGCGTTGAGGCGCTGCAGGCCAGGGGCATCACGAAGATGCGTACCATCGACCTTGTCACCGTCCCAGGGGCGGTCGCCGGGTGGGACGCGCTCCATCAACGATGGGGCAAGCTCACGCTCTCGCAGGACCTCGCGCCTGCCGTCGCCCTCGCCGACAACGGCATCGCCGTCACCGAGACTGACGCGGAGAACTGGAACACCTACGGCACACCATTCCTCGACAGCCACGGCTTCGCGAGGGTATTTCTTCCGGGCGGCAAGGCTCCGGTTGCGGGGCAGCTCTTTCGCGACCCGGAGATGGCAAACACGCTGCGCCGCATCGGCGAACACGGCCGCGACGGCTTCTACAAGGGACAGACCGCCGAAGCCATTCTGAAGCTGGAACGCGAACTTGGCGGCTTCATGCAGGCTGACGACCTTACCGAGTTTCAGCCGGAGTGGGTCGACCCGGTCAGCACCACCTATCACGGCTGGACGGTATACGAGATTCCGCCAAACGGGCAGGGCGTGGCCGCGTTGTCAATGCTAAACATCATGGAGCACTTTCCCATCGCCGAATGGGGGCACAACAGCCAGAAGGCGCTACACGTGGAGATCGAGGCCAAAAAACTCGCCTACATCGACCTGCAGCACTATGTAGGCGACCCACGCGCAACGCCGGTTCCAACGGCGCGGCTGATCTCAAAAGACCTCGCAGCCGAGCGTGCGAAGCTGATCACGGACAAGGCTGCCTGCAACGTGGTGCCGTCAGCAATCGAGACCTCCTTGTCCAGACTCAAAAGCGACACGACCTATCTATCCGTTGTCGATCGCGACGGCAACGAGGTCTCGCTCATTCAAAGCAACTCGGGCGCATTTGGAGGCGGCCTTGTAGCTGACGGCACGGGCTTCACGCTGCAGAATCGCGGGGGCGGATTCACGCTCGAGCCGGGCCACCCTAACACGCTGCGCCCGCGCACGCGCCCGCTGCACACCATCATTCCGGGCTTCATGCAGAAGGGTGATCGCCACATCGCGTTCGGCATCATGAACGGCTTCAACCAGGCGCAGGCACAGGCACAGTTCGTATCGAACGTGGTGGACTTCAACATGAACATCCAGGCAGCGATGGAGGCCGCGCGCTTCACCAAGCGCGACTTCCAGGGCTGCGGCGTGTGGATGGAGAACGGCATCGCTCCTGAGGTGATCGCCGGTCTGCGTGCACAAGGCCACGAGGTCACGGTGTGGCCCCGGTACTTCCAGGGCATGGGCCGCGGCAATGCCGTCGAAGTCAACGACAGCAACCCCGTCCACTACGGCGCAACCGATCCGCGAGCCGATGGCGAAGCCGTTCCAGAGCAGATGCCGTTCCAGTTCTAACGCGCTATCGCTACCGCGTCTTCGCTCCGGTAACCACCAGGCCAAGCCCAAGCACGATCACGACGCCGCACACGGCCGGTGACATGGGCACGTGCTTCGTCGATTCGTGACTGATCTGGATCGGACCCGCGCTGACATCTTTCTTCTGGTGAGAGAACGAGAAGCCACCACTCACCAGCCCCAGAACACCGGCCAGAATCAGAACGACACCCACGATCAACAGACCCCTCATGCTTGCTCCCACGGCGCTTCTTTGCGATGCGCGACAAGGCAATGGATGGCGTGCCGGATAAATGCAGTTGTGCGCTCTACACCGGTAATCGACTTCGGTGATGATCGCATCGCCGGGTCGCGTTGCTTCGCTGCTTCCCGGACTGCTAGGCTCGTTCTGTTATGGCTGAAGGACACACCATTCCGTCTGAAACCGACGTGCTGCTGGTTGGCGCGGGTATCATGTCGGCGACGCTTGGCACGCTGCTGCAAACGCTCTCACCCGGCCTTCGCATTACGATCGTCGATTCGCTTGCCGACGCCGCCACCGAGAGCTCTGACGCGTGGAACAACGCTGGCACCGGCCATGCGGCCCTGTGCGAATTGAACTACACGCCCGAGCGGCCGGATGGATCCATCGCGATTGATCGCGCGGTCAAAATCAACGAGCAGTTCCAGCAGTCCCGACAGTTCTGGGCGTCGCTGGTCGAACGCGGCGTGCTGACCGATCCCAAGAGCTTCATCCATCCCATTCCGCACATGAGCTTTGTGTATGGCGCGGATGCAGTCGAGTTCCTGCGTCGGCGATACGCGGCCATGCAGACAAATCCGCTGTTTGCCAGCATGACGTTCTCAGACGATCCAGCGAAGCTGCGCGAATGGATTCCGCTGATGATGGACCATCGCGAAGGCAATCAGCCCGTGGCTGCAACGCGCTCAGAAGACGGTACCGATCTGAACTTCGGTGCGCTGACCCGCATGATGCTGCACGCGCTGACCGCTGGCGGCAGCGAGATCTACATGCGGCATCGCGTGCTGTCGCTGACACACCTGCCGGACACGCGCTGGTACGTGCAGGTCGAAGACCTCAACACCAGGAAGCGTTCGCACATCACAACGCGGTTCATCTTCCTGGGCGCAGGCGGCGGCGCTCTGCCGCTGCTGCAGGCGTCGGGCATCCCCGAGGGCCGCGGCTATGGCGGCTTTCCCGTCAGCGGCCAGTGGCTGCGCTGCACCAATCGTGCCGTGATTGAGCAGCATTCGGCAAAGGTTTACGGCAGGCCGGCGCTGGGCGCTCCGCCCATGTCAGTGCCCCACCTGGACTCACGCATGATCGACGGCAGGCGCGAGCTGTTGTTTGGACCGTTTGCCGGCTTCTCGACGAAGTTTCTCAAGAACGGATCGTTCACCGATCTGCCTCTCTCTGTCGGCACGGGCAATCTCATCTCGATGCTCGGAGCGGGCGCGACCAACATCGACCTGACAAAGTACCTCATCGGCCAGGTAATGCAATCGCAGGAAGATCGCCTGAACGCCCTGCGCGAGTTTGTACCCACGGCGCGTGCTGAAGACTGGGTGCTCGAGATCGCCGGTCAGCGCGTGCAAATCATCAAGCCCGATGCCAAAAAGGGCGGACGGCTCGAGTTCGGCACGGAGATCGTGCGCTCGGCTGATGGCTCGCTGGCCGCGCTGCTCGGCGCGTCTCCCGGTGCTTCGACCGCCGTCAGCATCATGCTGGAGCTGATTACAAAAGGCACGCCCGTCATATCACCTGCGCAGGGCTCACCCGAGGCACTGCAGGCCCTGGTGCCGGGTTACGGCATCTCGCTTGCCAGCGATCCGTCACTGTTGCAGGCCACGCACGACCGCACGCAGAGTCTTCTGCAACTGGGCTAAAACATTGCAACGGTACGATTGAAGGCAATGACCCAGCCGCACAGGCCGAAGCCGCTTTCAACGGCTCGCATCGCGCATGTCTACGCGGCTGCGCTGTTCGCGTTCTATGCGGTCATCATCCTTGTCCACCGCCAGCCTCCGCTGCTCGGCGACCTCAGTGACTGGACCTACAGCGGCGTGCTGGTGGCCCGCCACATGCACGGCTTGCCAGACCCGCTTCACTCGATTCGCTTCTATCCCGTGCCGAATACAACGAACACGCTGCTGCTTGCCGTGCTGTCGTATTTTGTGCGCTGGCAGCTTGCGGTTAGGGTTTACCTGCTGCTGCAACTTGTTCTGTCGTACTATGCCATGCGTGCGCTGGCGCGGGCCGCGGATGCGCCCACGTGGGTGTGGCTGGTCGCGCCGGGAGCGGTCTTCTTCGGCATCAATTTCTGGTACGGCCTGTTCGCGTTCCAGATGGGTGTCTGCTTCGTCTTTCTGCTGGTGGCAATGCTGCTCCGGCGACTTGACGACGACCTGCCGGACTGGCCCATCGGCGCAATGCTGGTCCTGCTGTTTTACACGCACATGGTCACGTTTACGCTGGCCCTGGTCCTGCTGTTTTTCTTCGCGCTGCAGTCGCAAAGGCCACGAATTTTGTGGCAGGCCGCTTTGCCGCTGCTGCTGGTCGTCGTCTACACCGTCTGCCGTTTCGCATCCGGCAATCCGGACAGCGGCGTGGGTCCGCCTCGAGCGCTGGACACGGGCTCGGGGCTGTTCTGGGCCTACAAGATGAACACCTTTGCGAAGTCTTTCGGCTTCGTAAACCCGACCGCGTGGAGCCACTCCGTCGCCCTTGCCAGTGAAGACCGGTCGCTCTTCCTGTTCCTCTTCGCCGTCGACCTTGTTCTGTGTTTTGCCCTTGCAGCCTTGTTCTTCAAAAACCTCTTCATGCGCGATGCGGCAGACCGTCTGCCGTTTCTCAGGCTGACGATTGCGCTCACGATCCCCGTCTATCTGCTGCTGCCGACTTCGTTGCTCGGCATCGCTGACCCCGGCTCACGCGTCATGCAGAGTTCCTTCTGGCTGCTGCTGATGGTGTGCCGCGCGAATGGGCCGTTTACGCGATCGCTTGCGCGCATCGCGGCCGCTGCTTCGCTGCTGCTTGCACTCAGCGGCGCGTATCTCTTTGTGCACCTGCCATGGACTCGCCAGGCACAGTTCACGCCGGCGCATCTGCCGCATACCGTTGAGCAGTTTGGGAAAGCGCCATACGATGCAGCCGCTGATCTGTACGAGGCTCTGGACCGTGGAGACTTCACGCGAGCGGTCTTCCCGACCGGCATCCTGAACAACCATCCGTAACGTGAGCGCGTCGCGATTTACCTGCACTGACGGTAGCAGAGTCAGGCGGTAAAGCAGCCCGTTACGCGCGAACGAACAGCAAACGAACAAAGGCGCTAACTCGCCTGGTTGAACTTGGCAGCTGAAACAGAACTTAAGTCACATGCGCCAAAAGCAGTGGTAACTTGCGAGCGAAAGGCGCCACATAGCCTTGATTGTTCTAGCGTGTGCCAGCAAACTACCTATGTAACAACCTCCCCCACATAAAGGAACATGCCAAATGAAGTACTTCTCCGTCCCTTGCCTGGTTCTCTCCGTCACCTTACTCTCCGCAAGTGCCGCTCACGCGGACACCTACAAAACGTTCACCGTGGACGCCACCCTGGTCTCCGGCACCATCTCCGGAACTTTAACTCTCGATGAAACCACCGGCAACTTCACCGGATCCGACCTGTCGGCTTTCTATAACGGAGTCACTTACGTCGCGAGTGGCGCACCTGATCTGATCGACCATGAGCCCGGTTATCAGCGGTTCCATTTCGCGGACAACATTCCGAGCTCATTCTTCGGAATCAATGTAGATGTGACTTCACTCATTGGGTTCACGGGTGGCTCCCTCTGTTCTGTCGACAATCCTTGCACAGGATCAGGACCGCTGGACGGAAGCACTGTTTACAGCGGCATCGGAACGGGAACAAGCACCCCGGTGGATGACGTTCTTATGGGCTCCCTTGTCGCAACCCCGGAACCATCGTCGCTGGTGCTGCTTGGCACCGGGATCCTCGGGATGGCCGCTGCTGTCCGGCGTCGCCTCTACAGCTGACGCCTACGCGAAGGGCTGAGAGCAGGGCTAAATCCCTGTCTCTCAGCCCGTCGCGCACATAGCGCTCGATTTGCCGTGTCTGCTACTAAACGCGCTCGATGACGACTGAGTCCAGCGTGATGGTCTTCTTCGGCCGGTCCATGCCGTCGCGCGGAGCCTTGCTGATCTTCTCCACAACGTCATAGCCCTCGACCACTTCGCCGAAGATGGTATGGCGACCGGTCAGCCATGCTGTCGGTGCGACCGTGATGAAGAACTGCGAACCGTTGGTGTTCGGACCGGCGTTCGCCATGGCGAGCTTGCCCGTCTGCTGAAAGCCATGCGGCGAGCCCTTGGTCTCGTCGGCAAACTTGTAGCCGGGACCACCCATGCCGGTGCCTTCCGGATCGCCGCCCTGGATCATGAACTCGGGGATGACGCGGTGAAAGACCGTGCCGTCATACAGCTTGTCGCCCTTTTTGCCGCGGCTTTCCCACTTCTTGGTGCCTTCTGCCAGACCGATGAAGTTGGCTACGGTTTCGGGCGCGTCCTTCTCAAATAACCTGGTTACAACGGTGCCTTCGCTGGTGTTGAAGATCGCGTAGGTGCCGGGTGTGCGTTCTGCCATGAGGTTTCCTTTCAAGTGCAAACTCTGGTTGGATGCGGTACAGCGCTGTGAGGTGAAAGCAGTGCCGCTAATTACGGTGCAGGCGCAGCCGCAGCGGGCGCTGGTGGCGGCTCCGGCGGCATGGGCGCACCCTCAGGCACGATCGTCACCTTGTTGATGAGGACGGGCGTGATTGGTTTGTCCTGCGAGTTCTTCTCGACCCGCGCGATCGCCTGCACGATGCTGACCGAGTGCGGATCGCACTGACCGAAGATGGTGTGCTTGCCGTTCAGCTCCGGCACAGGCGCCTCGGTGATGAAGAACTGCGTGCCGCCTGTGCCTGGCCCAGCGTTCGCCATCGCCAGCCGCCCTTCGCGATCGAAACGCAGGCCGGGCGAGAACTCGTCCTTGATGTAGTAGCCGCCATCACCCGTGCCGTTACCCGCGCGGTCTCCACCCTGGATCATGAAGTTGGCAATCACGCGATGGAACGTGGTGCCGTCGTAGAAGTGGACGCCCTTCAGCTTGGCTCCTGTGATCGGATCGGTAAACTCTTTCGTGCCTGTTGCAAGGCCGATGAAGTTGTCTACTGTGATCGGCGATTCATGCGCGAAAAACTGGCACGTCAGCCGTCCCATGCTGGTGTCGATGACAGCGAATGGTCCATTCGGCGCAGGTGGAACGACCAGGCCCTCAGCCGCACCGGGCGAGTCGGGAAGGTCATCCCCGGGCTTTGCCGGAGGAGCCTGCTGCTGCGCCGGAGGTGTGGGCGGTGGTGTCTGCTGCGCTTGTGCGGCAACGGCGCCGGCGGCACAAAGGGCCACGCTGGCGAGAAGAGTGAGAGGCGAAATTCGAAACATCATGCCGCCTTTAGGATACGCCCATCGCTTCCTGCAGCTAAGGATCGGCGCCACATGTCTCGCACCTGAGACATAGGCATCGGATTCTCGTCAGTCATGTCGAACCTCACAATCTCAAAGGCGAGATGTGGCGCGCCCGCTTCTACCGAGTTGCTTGCGCCCTGTCCAGCACACGCAGCAGGTTCTCGCCGAGCATCCCTTTCAGCTCGTCGGCAACCCAGCCGCGCTCCAATAGGCCCGCGGTGATCTTTGGCAGATCGGCAGCGGTCTCCATGCCCTCGACCGACAGTGCGATGCCGTCGAAATCCGACCCGATGCCGACATGCTCCGGCCCGGCGACATGCAACATATGATCGAAGTGATCGACCAGCACAGAGAAGGGAACCGGCGGAATCCGCCGCGCCCATGCCCGCTCGACCTCCTGCTCGGCGCAGTACGAGACTGGCTTGCCGAGCGCCCGATAGCGGGCGCGAACCGGCTCAAGCGCGGCCTCCATCGCAGGCTTCTGCGCGTTCCATGCCTCGCGCCACGCATCGCTCAGGAAAGCCGCAAAGAAGTTCACCATCACCACGCCGCCCTTGTCCGCGACGGCTCGGGCCATGTCGTCGGTCAGGTTACGTGCTGCGCCGCACAGCGCCCGCGACGAGGAGTGCGATGCGATTACAGGAGCCGCTGACGTCTGAAGAACATCGGCAAACGCCGCGTCGGACACATGCGACACATCCACCAGCATGCCGAGCCGGTTCATCTCGCGCACTACTTCCCGGCCAAACGTGGTTAGCCCATCAGCGCGCGCTCCTGTGCCGCTCGATCCGCACCAGTCGTTTGCATTCGACCAGGTCAGCGTCATGTAGCGAGCGCCTGCCGCGCAGAACTCCCGCAAAACATCGAGGCTGTTCTCAATCGCGTGGCCGCCCTCAATGCCGATCAGTGCAGCGTAAGCACCGGCAGCCCTGGCAGTCCGCACTTCGGCGGCAGAATGACAGATCCTGATGGCCCCAGGATGCAGCGAGGCCTGCTGGTGAATGCTCCCGATCAGCGCCCGCGTTCGCTCAGCATAGTGGCCTGCCCACTCGTCCGGCTGGGGCCAGGCGATCAGAAATCCGCCGTCCAGCCCGCCCTGTTTCGCCGTCTCTGCCGATAGCTGTCCCAGGCCCAGCGGTTCGCCGGTCCAGTTCCAGCCGTCGTCCAGAAAGCGCTGCGGCGTGTCGGCGTGTCCGTCCATGACGATGCACTCCGCATGCAGCGCTCGCGCCTGCTCAAGAAAATCGGCCATAGCACCATGTTAGCCGCGCCGCAGCCCCATAACGGGTGCAATCCGACAAAGCGGCAAACCCGCCACGCAGGCATCGCGTCTATTCAAGGCGAGGTGACAAGGCTATGAGCAACAGCTTGACGGGCAATGGTACTGGTGGCGAGGGTGACGGCATTGCAAAAGAGAAGGTGAACACGGCCGACACGCCGGCCCGTCCGGGCATCAACTCGCTGGAGACACCCGAGCCCGGAAACCAGTCCCATCTTGATCGCATTGCAGAAGATTCCGCAAAACGCGCGATGAATCGCCAGGCCCATAACGATGGGGACATCTTCACCAAGTAAATGTTCGGTTTGAAGGACGAGAGCCCCGCTTCGGCGGGGCTCTTCCTGTTAGCTGGCGAGGGCCGCAGCACCGGCTTCTGCAACGGCCTGGTCCTGCTCGCCGGAGCCGCCGCTGACACCGATCGCGCCTACCACCTTGCCGTCCTGCTTCAGCGGCACGCCGCCGGCAAAGATCATCACCTTGCCGTTGTTTGAAGCGTGGATGCCGAAGAACTGGCCGCCACTCTGGGAGTGCTGCGCGAGATCACCGGTCTCAATGTCAAAGGCACGCGACGTCCATGCCTTCTTTTGCGCGATGTCGATCGAGCCCAGCCACGCGTTCGCCATGCGCTCAAACGCGACCAGGTTGCCGCCCTCGTCAACGACGGCCACGTTCATCGGCTGACCGATCTCGTCTGCCTTCTTTTCCGCCGCGGCGATGATGCTGCGAGCCGCTTCCAGTGTGATTGCCATGTAATTCCTCCGCGCAGAAAGTGCGCCAGAGTCTAGGACGCACGTTGATGCGAGAAACTCGCCTGCAGTGCCAGAGGATTAAAGCGATGTTAGCGGTTGCGGTCTGTCACGTAGCCCGGAACCCACTTCAACGCACGGAGCGCGCGTGCCGTCTCTGCGTCAGATTGCGGCAGGTCCGCGATGGATTGCCGGGCCGCCTCGGCATAGGCGCGCGCTGCGTCCATGGCGTACTCGATGGATCCGTGCCGATGGAGTATGTCGAGGATCGTTGCATGCTTCACGTGTGTGAAGTCGCGATCGGCCAGCACAGTGCGGATGGCCTCGCGTTCTGCGCCTGTGCCGCGCTCAAGCGCGTGGATCACGGCTAGCGTCGCTTTACCTTCGCGCAGATCGCTTGCGACGGGCTTGCCCAGCGTGGCCTCTTCGCCGGTCAGGTCAAGCACATCATCGACAATCTGAAATGCGATGCCGAGATTGCGGCCATACTCGCCAAGCTGCGCCTCGATCGTTTCACTCGCACCTGCAAGTGAGCCGCCAAGCTGCATGCTGACTTTGAAGAGCATCGCCGTCTTGCGGAAGATAAGGTCGAAGTACTCTTCCTCGTTGATCAGGTGACCGAGTTTCTGCATCTGCAGTAACTCGCCCTCAACCATCTGCTGCGTCAGGCCGATCAGCAGATCGAGAATGTGGAAGTTACGCTCTTCCAGAGCCGTCTGGAATGACTGCATGTATAGCCAGTCGCCGGCGAGCACACACTTCGACGCACCCCAGGTGACGTTCGTCGAGGCCTTGCCGCGGCGCGTCTCGGCCTCATCGATGATGTCGTCATGAACCAGCGTGGCCGTGTGCAGCATCTCGACCACGGCGCCGAGCCGTATGCGGCTCTCGCCCTGGAACCCCAGCGCCCGCGATGAAAGCAGCAGAAGCAGCGGCCGAATACGCTTGCCGCCACCCGAAATGAGATACCGGGCGATGTCGCGGATCACGTCCACGTCTGACTGCGACTGTCGGCTGAACTCTCGTTCTACCGCCGCAAGATCATCTCGGAGAAGGTCAAAAACCTCCTTTGCCGTCGCAATTGGCAGGGTACTCACGCTCCTTTTGACTGTATCAGGGGTACTGACGACGCGCAGAATAGCGTGCTTAGTTCGACCTATAGTTCGTGAACTGCAAATCCACGCCCATATCTTTCGCACGAAGCAGTGTGATGATCTCCTGCAGCGTGTCGCGGTCTTTCGCAGAAACGCGCACAGTGTCGCCCTGGATAGAAGCCTGCGCTTTCTTCTTCGAATCTTTAATGGCTGCGACGATCTTCTTCGCGACGTCTGACGCGATGCCCTGCTTCAATTTGATCTTCTGACGAACGGAGCTGTTCGCGGCGGGCTCGATCTTTTCGTACTCAAGGTTCTTCAGCGAAACCCCCCGCTTGACGAGCTTCTGCTGCAGGATTTCGATGACTGCCTTGATGGTGTACTCGTCCTGCGACGCAAGCTGAATGACTTCTTCACCTTCCAGTGCGATGGTCGATTTTGAGTTCTTCAGGTCGAACCGTGCATTGACCTCTTTGGTCGCCTGGTCGATGGCGTTCTTTACTTCCTGGAGTTCTACCTTGCTGACTACGTCGAAGCTGTTGTCGTTTGCCATGGCGCTTCCTTCTTTCTAGTGGTGCAGTGCTGCTGTCTTACGGATGGATGCCAAAGAGCCGCTGGAAGTTCGCGGTGGTGGTTTCGGCGAGTGTTTCGAGCGGAACGCCGCGGAGTTGCGCGACGAACTCGGCTGTAACGCGCGTGCGGCCGGGTTCATTGCGCTCTCCACGAAAGGGCTGCGGCGTGAGAAATGGTGCGTCCGTCTCCACCAGGATGCGGTCGGCCGGCGCGAGCTGTGCCGCTTCACGGATCGATGGGAAGCGGCTATACGTCACGTTGCCCGCGAACGACAGGTAGAAGCCGAGGTCAAGCGCGCGCCTTGCTTCGTCAGCTGAGCCCGAGAAGCAGTGCATCACTCCCGTGCCGCCACGCGGCGTGTAGTGCTCTCCAATCAATCGCAACAAGTCGCCCTGCGCGTCCGCAGGTCCGAAGCGTTCTCTCGCCTGCGCCGTTGCCAGGTCGCTGGTGCGGCAGTGGATCAGGATGGGCTTGTTTACCTCAAGCGCGATGTCCATCTGCGCGAGAAACGCGGCTTGTTGCACATCAATCCCTGGGTTATCAAAGTGGTAATAGTCCAGGCCGATCTCGCCGATGGCAACCACCAACGGATCGGCGGCAAGACTGCGCAGTTTCGTCAGCGCCTCGGGTGTGGCCTGGTTTGCTTCCTGCGGGTGAATGCCAGCGCTCGCGACGATGCGAGGCGCGGCTATGTTCGCTGCGTGCTTGACAGCGAGGTCGCGCGCACGATGCATCGTCTCTGGACCATCACCAATACCAACGGCAAGAACCGTGCGCACATCGGCCTCCAGCGCACGCGCCAGCACCACGTCGAGGTCTTCGGCGTAGCTTGGAAAGTCGAGATGAGCGTGGCTGTCGATGATGTGCATAGGGTTTCGGAGCCAGTCGGCAAGGTTGATGAACGCAGAATGTTTCACGTGAAACATTCGTGTTAGAGGATCAGGCTTGTTTCACGTGGAACATTCGTGCTATCTACGCGGCTCGATGTTTCACGTGGAACATTCGTGCTAGCGAAGCCGCGCGCCGATCTCGACGTCTTCAAGAAATCCAGCAAGGGCCGGTGCGCCATCGCCGATCGACGCGGCCACGATCATGCCCTGCGACTCATATCCACGCAGTTTGCGTGGAGCCAGGTTCGCGACGATGACTACTTTGCGGCCGACGAGCTTTTCCGGCTCGTAAAACTGGGCAATCCCTGCGAGGATCTGGCGCTTTTCATAACCAAGATCGACTTCCAGACGCAGCAGTTTGTCTGATTTCGGAACGCGCTCGGCCACAAGCACCTGTGCCACCCGGAGGTCCACCTTGACGAACTCGTCAATGGTGATCTCGGGCGTATCGGGCTTTGCGACCGCTGGTGCTTCGGCGGCGGGAGCGGCTTCACTCGCAGGTGAGCTCTCCGGCGCGTTCGGGGTGCCGTCGCTGATGGGAGCGAACTTCTGTTCGGGCTGGTCTTCGGTGGTGGCGGGCTTCAATTCGGCTTCGTTCATGCGTGTGATTAGGTCCTTTTCCGCGCGCGGGAAGATCGGCGCCAGTGTTCCAAGCTTTGTGTCCGGGGCGAAGCCGCCGCGTGTCAGATCGCGCAGTTCGCCGGCTTCAGCTGCACGGGTAATGCTGCCAAGCCCAAGCTGCTGCCACACCTGCGCCGTCGCGTATGGCAGCACGGGATGCAGCAGCGCCGTCACGATGCGGATGCACTTCGCCGCTGTGCGCAGAACGGTCGCAAGGCGATCGCGCTGTGCGGGATCTTTGGCCAGCTTCCATGGCGCGTTCGCGGTTAGATAGCCATCGGTCGCCGCAACCAGCGCGGAAGCGCTTTGTACAGCCGCGGTGAAGTCCTGCGCCGACAGCCCGGCGCCCACGCCCTCGATCGCGGCGAGGCTCGCCGCGGTCAGCTCCGTTGTCAAGCTGCTTTCAGGAACAACGCTGTCGAAGTTCTGCGCGATCATGCTGAGCGTGCGGCTGACCAGGTTGCCATAGCCGTTGGCCAGGTCACTGTTGTAGCGTGCGACCAGCGCGTCAAAGCTGAACGATCCATCCTGCCCGAATGGAATCTCGCGTAGGAGAAAGTAGCGCAGCACATCGGCACCGAAGAGGTCCTGGTCCTGCTTCGAGGCGTTGGGCTGCAGACTGCCAAACGCGTCCAGAATCGTTTCGGTGCGCACGATGTTGCCGCGCGACTTTGACATCTTGCTCTCTTCAAACAGCAGCCAGCCGTGCGCAACGATCTTCTTCGGCAGCGGCAGGCCGGCGGCCAGCAGGAACGCAGGCCAGTAGACGCAATGAAAGCGCGCAATCTCTTTACCGACGAAGTGCAGGTCAGCCGGCCAGAAGCGCGGGAACATTTCCGCCTCTTCTTCCGTGTCGCCACCATAGCCGACCGCAGTCATATAGTTCGCAAGCGCGTCCAGCCAGACATAGATCACGTGCTTCTGCGCCGTCTTTGAAGCTGCTGGCTCCGGCACGGGAATACCCCAGTCAAAGCTGGTCCGGGACACGGACAGGTCCTTCAACGCACCGGGCACATAGGCGACACCCATGTCGCTCACCAGTGTCTCAGCGCCGTCATTCACGTTGCCGCGGAGAAAGCTGAGCACCTCGTTTTTGCGCGCCTCCGGCTGTATGACGAGCTGGTTCGATTCGATCAGATCGATAAGCGGCTTCTGATACGCAGACAGACGAAAGTAGAAATTCTCTTCCGTCACCGTCTCAGTCGGCTTGCCATCCGGACCGATGGTGCCCGGCGGCCCCTCGATGAACATCTCTTCGCTGACGCAGTACTGGCCGGTGTAGGTGTCCAGGTAGATGTGGCCGCGCTCGTACAGCGTGGTGAACAGCTTCTGCACGCCGCGTTTGTGCTTCGCGTCGGTCGTGCGGATGTACTGGTCGTAGCTGATGCCCATGCGCCGCCACAGCGACTTGAAGCTCGCGGAGACCTCGTCCGCGAACTGCTGTGGATCGATGCCGGCCGCCGCAGCGGAGCGACCGATCTTCTGCCCATGCTCGTCGGTGCCGGTCAGGAAATAAGTGTCCGCGCCCTCGATGCGCTTGCGCCGTGCGAGCGTGTCGGCAGCAATCGTCGTGTACGCGTGCCCGATGTGCGGACGCGCGTTGACGTAGTAAATCGGTGTTGTCAGATAGAACTTGTCAGGCATGGGCTTCCGACTAAGTTTACCTTGACAGTCGATACAATGAACCGCATGAGCAAGATGACAGTCGTGACCGGCGCGGCGGGCTTTATCGGCCGCAACACGGTTGCGGAACTGAACCGGCGCGGCCAGACCAACCTGCTGCTGGTAGATGAGCTGGGCACCGACGAGAAGTGGAAGAACCTGCTGGGCCTGCACTACGACGACCTGATTGCTCCGGGGGAGTTCCTCAAGCGCATCGAAGGCGCCAGCCCGACTGCGCTGCCGGAGATCGATGGCATCGTTCACCTGGGCGCATGTTCCGCAACGACCGAGCGCGATGCAGACTACCTGCTGCGCAATAACTACGCTTACACGCGCACGCTGTGCCAGTGGTCGCAGCAGCACGACGCGCGCTTTGTGTACGCATCATCAGCAGCCACGTACGGTGACGGCAGCCTCGGCTATGATGACGCAGATAGCAGCACGCCTTCACTGCGGCCGTTGAATATGTACGGCTACTCCAAGCACATGTTCGATCTCTGGGCGCTGCGAGAGGGTCTCTTCACGAAGGCTGCGAATCCAATTGCCGGCTTGAAATACTTCAACGTCTACGGCCCCTATGAAGACCACAAGGGCGACATGCGCTCCGTCGTTCACAAGAGTCATGGACAGGTTGGCGCTGACGGCAGGGGCAAGGTGAAGCTGTTCAAGAGCCATCGCCCCGACTACAAAGACGGCGAGCAGATGCGCGACTTCATCTACGTAAAAGACGCGGTCGATGTCACGCTCTTCCTGCTTGAAGAGAAGCAGATCGGTGGCCTGTTCAACTGCGGCACAGGCATCGCACGCACCTGGCGCGACCTGGTTACGGCCGTCTACAGCGCGATGGGTCACAACCCGCGGATTGAGTACATCGACATGCCCGAACACCTGCGGGGCAAGTACCAGTACTTCACCGAAGCGACCACCGGCAAACTGCGCGCCGCGGGCTATACGAAGCCGTTCACGACGCTCGAAGACGGCATCCGCGACTACGTGCAGACATACCTCGACAAGCAGGGAGCGCTGTGAGCACGTCGATGCTGCGGGACAACATTGCCGACGCACGCGCCATGCTCGAAACTCTGCTGCCGATGGAGCCGCAGGTGACGCGCGCGGCAGGCCTGCTGGCCGATGCGCTGCTGCGCGGCAACAAGCTGCTGGCCTGTGGCAATGGTGGTTCCGCTGCCGACGCGTCGCACATGACGACCGAGTTTGTGATCCGCTTCCAGGCCGATCGACGGCCCTATCCAGCAATCTCGTTCACCGCGAATGGCGGCGATCTGACCGCGTGCAGCAACGATTACAGCTTCGACGAAGTCTTCGCGCGGCAGGTGCGTGCGTATGGCCAGACCGGCGACATCCTGTTCGCATTCAGCACCAGCGGCAACAGTGAAAACGTGCTGCGTGCGCTGCAGATGGCGAAGCGCGAGGGCATCACGTCGGTGGCCATGCTGGGCCGCGACGGCGGTCGTTCTGCAGGCATTGCGGACATCGACATGATCGTCCCTCACGCGGTGACCGCACGCATCCAGGAAGCGCATAAACTGCTGCTGCACACGATCTGCGAGTTAGTCGAGTTGCGACTGCACGCGGCAGCCGCGGAAGGAAAGCAGCCACACAAGTGACACAGGGCACAGTGCAACAAGGCATACGCATCGGCATCGACCTGGGCGGCACCAAGATTGAGGGCCGCGCCTTCAATGCAGAGAACCACGAACTGGACCGCCTGCGCATCAACACGCCTCGCGAAGACTACGCCGGAACCATCGAGGCGATCATCGACGTGGCCACCTCGCTGGAGACGCGTGTCGGCGGCAACGGCACCGTTGGTGTCGGTATTCCCGGATCGATTGTGCGGGCGACCGGGCTGGTAAAGAACTCCAACTCAACCTGGTTGAACGGCAAGCCGCTCGAAGTCGACCTGACGCGGCGGCTTGGCCGCGACGTACGCTGCGCTAATGACGCCAATTGCCTCGCCGTGTCCGAAGCGACCGATGGCGCGGGTGCGGGATACGGTGTGGTCTTCGGCGTGATCCTCGGGACGGGTTGCGGCGGCGGCGTCGCCATCAACGCACGCGTGCATTCCGGGCCGAACGGTATCGGCGGCGAGTGGGGCCACAACACGCTGCCGATGGAACACCCGGACGAGTTTCCCGGACCACCCTGCTACTGCGGCCAGCGCGGCTGCATGGAGAAGTGGGTGTCAGGCACTGGCCTGGAAAACGACTACGCACGCGTCACGGGCAGGGAACTGCGTGGCCCCGAGATCGTGCAATTGAGTGAGGCGGGCGATGCAGAGGCTGAGGCAGCGTTGGCGCGGTTGGAAGACCGTCTCGCGCGCGGGTTGTCGAACGTGATGAACACGCTCGATCCTGATTGCTTCGTGATCGGTGGGGGTCTTTCGCGGCTCGACCGGCTCTATACCAACCTGCCCCCGCTGATCGCACAGTACACGTTCGGCAAAGGCTGCGAAACCCCAATCCACAAAGCTGTCCACGGCGACGCAAGCGGCGTGCGTGGCGCGGCCTGGCTTTGGCCTTTGACCGAAACAGCGTAACGATCAGCTACAGCGTGGCATGCTCGAGGTCGGTGTGCATCCAGTCGCCGTGTTCGATCTCCTGCCGAATCTGGGCGGGTGTGCGTCCGCGCCGGGTCTCGTTGTAGGCGAAGACCGCCTCGGTCATGCAGGTGGAGCACTCGGCTCCGTGCAGGCCCTCAAAGCAGGAGTGCAGGCTGTTGTGGCCCATCGAGCGGTCGCAGTGGCAATAGCAGGGCAGCTGGTGCAGCACCGGTGAGATCTTTGCGGCCATGCGATAGGCCGTCGCCTGGTACGGCTGCGTAAACGGCCCGCCCTGCAGCTGCGCATCGTGCAGGATCGGAGGCAGGGGACGGGTGGGCGCGGACGGGTTGTAGTCGGGAATGTCCGTCGCCGGGTTGGACCACTGGGCGCAGGCGGCGACCGTGAGCAGTGCGACGAACAGTAACGGAATCAAGCGCTTCATGTCACTATCTTAGACGGCGCCCGCAAAAAAAGAGCCCGTACCGACGATGAACGCCGATACGGGGGAGGCCAGTGACGCAACTTGTAGCGGCGGGATGTGTCTCAACCGTCCGCAAACTCTTGGGAGCAACGTTCTCGCTTCCCACACCTAGTATGACGCAAAACTCGCTCGGAAGTTGTCGTGCGGTACGGAAAAATGCAGATTTCTATTAAAAAAAGTAGAAGTCTGGTTCTGCCTCGACAAGGCAGCCTTCACGGTCCTCTCCTTTTCAACGACTTACAAGCTGATCATCTAATTCGCCTGGGATTCTCCGGCGTATCGTACTCTGTTGGCCCGGGGGGACTGACACGCGTCCGCCCTACTTCTTTGTGCCGCCTGCCGTCTTTGCGGCGGCCCGTTTGCTTGCCGCCCAGCCCGGTTTGGTCACCTGGCGAGAGCGGCCCAGCGCGAGTGCGTCGGCTGGCACGTCCTCGGTGATACAGCTGCCTGCCGCCACGTAGGAGCCGTCGCCGAGGGTCAGCGGCGCGACCAGCGTTGAATCCGAGCCGACGAAGACGCCGTCCCCGATCTGGGTTGGGTGCTTGTAGACGCCGTCGTAATTGCAGGTGATCACACCCGCGCCGATGTTCGATCCTGCTCCGACGATGGCGTCGCCGAGGTAGGCGAGGTGATTGGCCTTGGAGCCTTCGCCGAGGATCGTTTTCTTCGTCTCGACGAAGTTGCCCACGTGGGCGCGTGCGCCGATGTGGCTCTCTGGACGGAGATGTGCGTAGGGGCCAAGCAGGGCCCCGTCGCCGACGGTAGAGGAATCGAGAATGCAGCCGTGCCGCAGCAGAACGCCGTCGCCGACCGTGCAGTTTTCCACCACCGAGTAGGAGCGGATGCGGCAGTTGCTGCCGACCTTCGTCTTGCCGAGCAGCTGCGTGAAGGGTTCCAGGATGGTATCGGCGCCGACTTCGACTTCGGCGTCTATCGTGACTGTTTCCGGCCGGAAGATGGTCACGCCCGCAGCCATCAGGCGTTCGGCGGTGCGTGCGCGCAGGCTCGCGTCAAGGTGCATCATCTCGGCAATGGTGTTGGCCCCGAGCACTTCCTCAACGGAATTCGCCGGCATGGCAACCACTCTCTCGCCTGCGTCGACGAGCATGGCGGCGACGTCGGTCAGGTAGTACTCGCCGCTGGAGTTCTTGTTCTGCAGTTGATCAAGCCTTGAGAACAGGGCACTGGTTCGGAAGGCGTAGATGCCGCTGTTGATCTCGCGCAGACGATCCGGCATGGCGAGCAGGTCGTCGGTCAGCGATTTCTGCTCGACGATGCCGGCGACATCACCGCTGCCGTTCTGGCTGCGCAGCACGCGGCCATAGCCGGTGGGGTCCGGCGGGATGGCAGTAAGGATGGTCATCGCGGCGCGCTCTCGCAGGTGCATGTCGCGAACGGCCGCGATGGTTGCCGGGCGGATTAAAGGCACATCGCCCGAGAGGACGAGCAGGTTCTCCGGTGGCGTGATGTCATTGCTCGCGTACCAGTCGCGAACGCATTGCAGTGCGTGACCCGTGCCCAGTTGCTGCGGCTGCAGGGCGAACCGTACCCCGGTCGACGCGGCTGCGGCCTGCACCTGCTCGGCCTGGTGCCCGATCACGACGACGATGCTCGCGGCAGGAACCTGCGTCTCTGCGGCGGCAATCACGTGGAGCAGAAGGGCCTTGCCGCCCACCTGGTGCAGCACCTTGGGCCGGGCGCTGCGCAATCGCGTGCCTTTGCCCGCTGCCATGATGACGATGCCGAATGGGTTGCTGTGCTCGCTCATACCCTTGATGCTACGACGAAGCAGCGGCACGCTTCGAAGCGGCGCGTTTGCGGGCCGGGCGCTTCGGTGCTTCTGCCGGCCTGGGGTCGCTGGTGGGTTGATCGCATTTGGCGAGTTCCATCAGCCGAACCTGCGCCTCCACCGGATTGGGACCGAGCGGGATGCGGATGTATTCGCCATCGTCCTGCAGAAGCCGTGTCTTAACGGTATCTGCCAGGTAGGCACCAAGGATCTCGTGGCGCAGGCGGCGTTTCAGGTCGGGCTGGGTCACGGGAAACACTGCCTCGCAGCGTTCGTACAGGTTGCGCGGCATCCAGTCCGCGGAGCCGCAGAACACTTCGGCGGTGTCATTTTTCTCGGTTGCGCCGTTCTCAAACCAGAAGATGCGGCTGTGTTCCAACAGCCGGCCTACGATGGAGCGGACACGGATGTTCTCACTGAGGCCGCGAATACCCGGGCGCAGAGCACACATGCCGCGGATGATGAGGTCGATCTTCACGCCCGCCTGCGACGCGGCATAGAGAGCACGGATAGTCTTGCCATCGAGCAGCGCATTCATCTTTGCGATGATGCGTGCGGGACGACCGGCGCGGGCGTGTTCGGCCTCGCGGTCAATCAGGTGCAGTATGTCCGTCGCCAGCGTGATGGGCGCGACCAGCAGCGGACGCAGATCTTCGCGTTCCGAGTCGGCGGTCAGGTAATGGAAGACGCGCTGCACTGCACCGGTGATGTTCTCGTCTGCCGTCAACAGGCTGATGTCGGTGTAGAAGCGCGCGGTGACCGAGTTGTAATTGCCTGTGCCGAGGTGCGCATAGCGGCGGGTAACGCCGTCAGGATCCTTGCGAACCAGCAGCGCGAGCTTGGCATGGGTCTTCAGTCCGACAATGCCGTGAAAGACCTGCACGCCGGCGTCTTCCAGTGTGCGCGCCCAGCGGATGTTGCTGTCCTCGTCGAAGCGTGCCATCAGTTCCACCACGACGGTTACGTCCGTTGACGGAGCCGCGTCAAGCAAGGCCTGGAAGAGCGGGGAATCGGCGGAGGTGCGATAGAGCGTCTGCTTGATGGAGACGACGCGTTCGTCTTCGGTAGCGGCTTCGATGAAGCGCTCTACCGTGCGAAACGAATCAAACGGATGGTGCAATAGAACATCGCCCCGCAGCAGCGTATCGAAAAGATTCATGTGCTGTCCGTCGGGACCGAGCGGCGTCTTGAAGTCGCATCCGGTGAACTTCGGAAACTTCAGGTCGGGCCGGTCAGACCCGCTGTACATCTCCATCAGGCGGCTCAGGTTGACGGGTTCTTCTGCGCGAAAGACCTGCCAGCGATCAAGCTGGAAGTTGACGCGCAGCTGGTCGATCAGTTCTTCATCGGCAGTGTTGCCGATCTCGAGCCGCACCACGTCGCCTTTGCGCCGGTTATGCAGTTCGGCGCGGACACTCTCAAGCAGCGAGCGCGATTCTTCTTCCTGCAGGTACAGGTTGCTGTTGCGGGTCACACGAAAGGGTGCGCGCGCCAGCAGTTCGTAACCCGGAAACATGCGCGGCGTATGTGCCTGGATCAGCTCATGCAGCATGAGGAAGCGGTAGCTGCCTTCGGGCGAGGGCAGCCGCAGGAGGCGCGGCAGAGAACGCGGCACCGTCACCACGCCCAGCATGCCGTTGGTCGAGCCACGCAGGGGAGCCCGTTTGCGCCTCAACAGCAGGCCGACGCAAAGTGCCTTGTTCAGGATGCGGGGAAACGGGTGCGACGGGTCGATGGTCACCGGCGTCAGCAGTGGATCGACCTCGCGGTTGTAGTACGCGTTGACGTGCTCGAGCGATGCCGTGTCGAGCTCGTCGTACTGCAGCACCTCGATGCGCTCGGCGCGAAGCGCGGGCAGCAGGCTGCGTGTCCAGCAGGCGTACTGCTCGCGGTTGAAGCGGTGCAGCTGGTCGGCCAGGGCGTCGAGCCGCTCCTGCTCGCTGAGTCCGTCATCGTCTTCGCCGGCTGGTTTCTGATAGCCGTCTTCAATGCGCTGCAGGATACCGGCCACGCGCACTTCAACGAACTCGTCCAGATTGGACGCGGTGATGGCAAGGAACTTCACACGCTCAAGCAGCGGGTTGGAGTCGTCCTGCGCCTCTTCGAGCACACGGCTGTTGAAGCGGAGCCATGACTCGTCACGGTTGAAGAACAGGTGCTGCGGCGGAGCCGGATGCTTCGGCTGCGATGCAGTCGAGCTGCGAGCGGGAGACTTGGATGTTCGTGCTTTTGCTGTCATTAGTGTCTGGTCGAGCGGCGCGATCGCGTATTGGACCGTTCTGAAAGAACTGTTTCGATGGTACCCCTCGCGAGGGCAGGCGATGATGAACGTGCCGAGACGTTTGCGATTCGGGAGCAACGTCCAACTTTGTTGCGGGTTCAAGAATCTATGTGGAGGGATCAGTTCCTCGACAACAGGAGTACGAACAATGAGATCGACAAAGTTTGCAGCATTGCTGCTGGCGGCAGCCGTTTCGACGGGAACACTGATGGCGCAGACCGCAGGGCAGGACGCCAAGGCCGCAGGGCACGACACGAGCAATGCGGCCAAGGACACCGGCCATGCCGTGGCGAAGGGCACCAAAACCACGGTGCACAAAACGAAGTCCGGCACCAAGACCGTAGCACACGACACCGCGCACGGTACCAAGGTAGCGGCGCACGACACCGCACACGGCACAAAGGTAGTGGCGAAGGATACGGCGCATGGAACGGCCGTTGCTGCCGATACCACGGCGCGCGATACCAAGAAGGTTGCGAAGAAGATTGTTGGCGACAAGACGCCGACTACCACTCCTCACAACCCTCAGTAATAAGAAATAAACGTTGTGCGCAGAGGGTGCGGTTCTCCGCACCCTTTGTTATGTCAGCTATTCAGGGCGGCGGCTTCCGATGCGGCCTTTGGCATCAGCATGGGCACGGCGATCGACACGAGCGAGATCCAGAAAACGTCGGCGCTGAACAGGTGCAGCACCTGGATGGTTGTCGGTGCGAGCAGCAGCACATCGACGAGCCCAATGACAATCTGCGCGGCCAGGTTGGCGGCCAGGGAGATCGCAAGCGTGCTGTAGCCGCGGCGCACGAAGCCCGCAATCAGCACCAGCGTGCAGAGCACGACCAGTGCGGCGCTTGCCGGATGGATCCAGCGCATGCGGATGAGCAGCGGAGACGCCGCGGCAAAGTCTGCTGCGATCGCAGCA
Source organism: Terriglobus sp. (assembly GCA_965199365.1). Taxonomy (GTDB): domain Bacteria; phylum Acidobacteriota; class Terriglobia; order Terriglobales; family Acidobacteriaceae; genus Terriglobus. Next base: position 269,199 of record CBDARC010000002.1, read on the forward strand.
CTGAGGCTAGGCGATGGGAACAGCGTGTCTGCGAGCGCAGCGATCGATCCCGTAGCTCCCGTGAGAAGCGATGCGAGCAGGGCGAACTCCATGGGTCGCTTGAGGCTGTTCTGCGACAGCTTGGAGCGCGGTCGTCCCAGCAGGACGGCGACTACCGTTGCGGCGGCCAGCAGAAGCATTGTGTTGGTGAAGTGGACGCCCTGCACCAGGACCCTGGCGGCCGAGGCATTCTTTTCAACGTATCCGCCCAGCACAAGCAGGGCGCCGAGCGCTCCCTCGACGATCAAGAGAGCTCCGGCAACAACAGAGGCCAGTCGAGCGGGATGACGCTTCGATGTCGCGCGGAAAGTCCATGCAATCAGTACCGCAAACATCGCTGTGCAGATGCCGGTAAGCGACCGGTGCGTGAACTCGATGATGGTGGCGAGGCGCGGATGGTGCGGCAGGATTTCGCCGTTACACAAGGGCCAGTGGCTGCCGCACCCGGCACCGGACGACGTGGCGCGAACGACCGCTCCCTCAAGCACGACGATTACAAAGAACGCGAGCGTCGCCCAGGCCCACGCACGCACGCCACGTGTGCTGCGGATGTGTGTGGGCGCGGGTGTGAGATATGTAGCCAAGTTAACTATCCTGCTGCAAGCTCTCTGGCGCGCTGCGTGGCCCGCTTGACCGCCTTGATCAGGGTGACGCGCAGGCCGCCTTCTTCAAGCTCAAGAATGCCGTCGACGGTGCAGCCCGCAGGCGTGGTCACGGCGTCTTTCAACAGCGCCGGATGGTAGCCCGTTTCGAGCACCATCTTGGCTGAGCCGAAGGTGGTTTGTGCAGCCAGCAATGTTGCAATGTCGCGTGGCAGGCCGACGTTCACACCTGCCTCGGCAAGCGCTTCGATGATGATGTAGATGAACGCGGGACCCGAGCCGGAAAGACCTGTGACGGCGTCCATGTGCTTCTCATCGACGATAACGGTGCGGCCGACCGTGCCGAAAATGCGCTGCGCGATGGAGAGCTGTTCGTCCGAGACAAAGCGTCCGCGGCACAGCGCAGTGACGCCCGCGGCCAGCATGGCGGGAGTGTTCGGCATGGCGCGGATGACGCCGAGTTCGAGGCCTGCCGCCTCCTCGATCGACGAAGTCTTTACCGACGCAGCGAACGAAAGCAGCAGCTTGTCCCTGGTGAGAGCGGGCAGTATCTCCGCGACCAGCGCGGGAACCTGCGTTGGCTTGACGCCGAGCAGGATCACGTCGGCGCTGCGTGCCGCCTCGAGATTGTCAGTGGACACTTCGACGGAGAACTGCGTGGATAGCGCGTGTGCACGCTCGGGGTGCGCGACCGTCGCGACGATCTGGTCCGGGTGCAACAGGTTGTTCTTGAGGAATGCCTGCAGCAGGATGCCGCCCATCTTGCCCGCGCCGAGAATGGCGACCTTTACGCCGGGCATGCTGGCGGGTGTCTGCGGCAGTTCGTAATTCTGGATGGTTTCTTCGGTCATGCGTCCTGTCTAGTCTTCTTTCGGTCGAGATCGTCAAAAAGCGTGTTCACGTCCAGCGCGATCCCTGGGTCTGCTACTCGCAGCACGAGGTCTTCCTGCTGCTTCAAGCCTCCTGCGCCGAAGGTGTACGCAAGGCGTTCCTGCGGATCGAGCAGCCAGATGTTCGGTACGCCCATGGCGCGGTAATCTTCCAGCACCTTGATCGCGCGTGAAAGACGGTCCTCAGGAGACATGATCTCGATGCAGATCAGCGGAGGCGTCAGCGTCACCTGCTCATCGGGAGCATTCGCATCCAGGATGACGACATCGCAGATACGAACGCGATCGGGGGCGACACGTACGCGCTGCTCGACGACTGAGATGATCGCAAAGCTCTCCTCGCGACTGGCGAACCACGCAAAGACAAGTCCCTGCAACCTGCCGTGATCTTTCTCGCCCAAGTTTCTCTCCTCGATCTCGCCGTCCACAAAGTCCACGTCGGGGCTGAAGCTTGTCCGGAGATACTGCTCGATCGTCATCAGCGCAGGTGTGGTCGCCATCGCAAACCTCCATCTCAAGATTACGCTTCACCGTTCGCGGCGCTTATTTCGTCGACGCCAAGGCGAACGAGCTCTCCGGGTACCATGACGGCTTGGGTCCGTTCGCCACACGCAAAGTCAGCTGCGCCAGGATCGAGGTGAACTGGGCTGCGGCGACCTTGTCGACGGGCTGGTCCAGGTCGTCACTGGGCTTGTGGTAGCGGGTGGCGACCCAATCGTTAAAGGTCTTCATTTCGGGCGAGTCGGGTGTCCAGCCGAACTTGAACGCGAGCGCCGGGATGCCCTGCTTGACGAAGTTCACCTGGTCCGAGCGGACGAAGCGGTTCTCGTCCGGCTGCTTGTCGTATTGCACTTCCACGTCGTTCAGCTGGAAGGCACCGCGTGCATCGTTGCCCAGCGTGGACTCGCCCATGCCCTGCACTTCGATGAAGCGAAGAGGGAAGAGCGGAAGGTACATGTCCATGTTCAGGTCGGCGACGATGTCGGGTTTGGGCACGGTTGGCTTGGTGGCGAAATACTGCGAGCCGAGCTCGCCGAGCTCTTCACCCGCCAGCGCAATAAACAGGATCGAGCGCTTGGGACGCGGCTGCGCCATCAGGATCTTCGCGCATTCGATCACGGAGGCGACGCCGCTGGCGTTGTCCATGGCACCGTTGTAGAGCTTGTCGCCGTTGATCTCGCGGCCAATGCCAAGGTGGTCGAGGTGCGCACTGACGACGACGTATTCCTTCTTCAGCTTCCTGTCCGAACCCTCGATCATGCCGATCACGTTAGAGGCGTGGAGTTCCGTGCCCTTGGTGGTAACGGTCTGAGCCTCGAGCGTGCCGGGAATGTCGAAGTGCGGCAGCGGCTTGCCCGCATCGCCAAGCTCCCGGATCTCGGCGAAGGTATGTCCAGTGCCCGCCAGCAGCTTGTCCATGCCCGCGGCTGTAATGGTCGCGTTTACGCGCAGACCCTTGAGATTGTCGAGATCCGGGTCGGCAAACAGCAGGGACGGCCCTGCGGCGCGCTGCGGCTGCGCAGCCTGCTGCTGTGCGGGCGTCAAGTTCTGGGTGCCGGGCACCGCACGCGGTGGAGTCAAGCCGATAACGCCAACGGCTCCCGCTGCGTAGAGCTGCTTCCAGCGTTGGTCGAGGCCGCGGGCGTACGCGCGCTGTGGGCCTTGCAGCCGGTCGGGCGCTGCGCCGTAGTAGACGACGATCTTGCCCTTGAGATCGCTGCCGGCGAAGTCGTCGATGTGCTTGGCCGATACACGAAGACCGTAGCCGATGAAGACTAGCGGCGCGCTGACCGGACCGGTACCGTCCACATGGGGAGACAGGTTCATCTCACGGCCGAGCTGGAATGTCGTTGTTCCGGATGGCTTCTTCAGGCTGACGCTTGATTTTGCCGTGTCGACGGTCGTGGGTACCAGCGCGACAGGCTGTTGATAGCCCTGGGTTCCGGCGGGCGCCAGGCCGATAGCTTTGAATTGCTGCTCAACGTATGCGACGGCCTTGTCATAGCCGGGAGTTCCAGCGCGGCGGCCTTCGAGCTTGTCATCGGCCAGAAACTGCACGTGCGACCACCACGCCGCCGCAGGTGCTGTCCAGTCTGTGCGCTCAGGAACGGGTGTGATCTGTGAGTCGGCGTGCAGGCCAAGCGTGGCGAGAGCAATCAAAACAGCGGCAAAGCCTGTGCGGCGCATCGGTGGATCTCCTGATCGAGGGGCTTGGTTGAATGGTAAGCCATCCCTACCCGTCACGTGGCGGGGAACACGCTCTGAGTTGAGGTTATGGCGGCTTAAAATCAAAGGCAGGTCTGCCGCACCTCCTACCTGCAGCCTCTACTTTTCTGGATGGTCATGGCTGCGTATTTAGTCACAGGTGCTTCTGGGTTCTTCGGCGGCATCCTCAAGCGGCGACTACTCCGCGAGGGCCACAGCGTGGTCAACGTTGACCTGGTGCGCGATGAAGATGCTCCGCTGCCGAATCTGACCGCGATCCAGGGCGATCTGCGCGACCGCGAGTTGATGGAACGCGTGTTCCGCGATCACCCATTCGACGCCATCTTTCACTGCGCCGCACAACTCGCGCATGGCATGAAGCTGGACGAGGAACTGCTCTGGACCAGCAATGTCGATGCGACACGGCTGCTGGCGGAGCTTGCGGTGGAGCACGGAGTGAAGCCGTTGATTTTCTTGTCGAGCAATTGCCTCTGGGCCGCGGATCCCGGTCATCCCGTGCACGAGGAGAACGATGTCCCCGCACCGGTGGAGATCTACGGGCGCTCGAAGCTGGCGGGTGAAACGCTGCTCCGCGACTTCTTTGACAGGCTAGATGTCGTCATCTTCCGCGTTCCGACGATCATGGACGAGGGCAGGCTCGGCCTGCTTGCCATCCTGTACGAGTTCATCGACGACAACAAAACGGTATGGGTCGTTGGTGACGGGCTGAATCAGTACCAGTTCATCTATGCGGATGACCTGTGTACCGGCTGCATCCTGGGCTCAACGTATGGCAAAAGCGGCGTGTTTCATCTCGGTTCAGACAACGTGCAGGGCATGCGGCCGGTGTATGAATCTGTCATTCGCGAGAGCGGCAGCAGCAGCAAGGTCCGTTCGCTGCCGAAGGGGCCGACCATCGCCGCGATGATGCTGGCGCACAAGTTGCGCGTGTCACCGCTGGGACCATATCACTACAAGATGATCGCGGAGAGCTTCGTCTTCGATACGAACAAGGCGAAGCAGGAGCTTGGCTGGCAGCCCACGATGACGAACGAAGCAATGCTGCTGCGTTCGTACAGCTTCTACAAAAAGCACCGGCAGGAGATCGCTTCACGGAAGGATGTTTCGCCGCACCGCAAGGCTGCGGATATGGGGATTATCCGGCTGTTGAAGTGGTTTTCTTAGAAGACTGCTACCGGTTGGCACCTGTCATCCCGCACGTAGCGGAGAGATCTGCTTTGCTGGAGGGAGCGGTCACCGGCACACAAGCAGAATCCCTTACTGCGTTACGGGATGACAGACCCAGGAAGTAACGACGGACCCAGAGAAGTAGCGTTGCTCAGCTACTTCTTCGCGAACACGTCTCCCATGCGGCGGATCATCGCTCCCACGCCGCGCAGCTTTTCTTCGATGTGCTCGTAGCCTCGGTCGATGTGGTAGACGCGGTCGAGGATGGTTTCGCCGTCAGCGATCAGCGCGGCCAGAACGAGCGACGCCGAAGCGCGCAGATCGCTGCACATCACCGCTGCACCCTGCAACGGCGTGCGTCCGCGAACGGTTGCGGTGCGGCCCTCGACCCGGATGTTTGCGCCCATGCGGACGAGTTCGCTCACATGCATAAAGCGGTTTTCGAAGATGTTTTCGGAGATGTTCGACGTTCCTTCTGCCTGTGTTGCCAGCGCCATGAACTGGGCCTGCATGTCGGTCGGGAAGCCGGGATATTCGACCGTGGACATGTCGGCCGCCCGCAGGTTGCCGCCCTCGCTGCGCACTCGGATGTTGTCCTTGCCGACGTCCAGGCGGACGCCGCACTCTTCCAGCTTGGCGATCACGGCGGCGAGGTGGTTGGGGTTGCAGCAGTCGACGTTCAGATCGCCTCCGCTGATGGCACCTGCGACCAGGAACGTGCCGGCCTCGATGCGGTCTGGGTTGATGCGGTGGCGCACACCGTGCAGCTTTTCGACGCCTTGCACCTTGATGGTGGAGGTGCCTGCGCCTTCGATCTTGGCACCCATGCCGACGAGCATGGCGGCGAGGTCGGTCACTTCCGGCTCTTGCGCGCAGTTCTCCATGAGGGTCTGACCCTCGGCCAGAACGGCTGCCATCAGCAGGTCTTCCGTACCGGTGACCGTGATCTTGTCGAAGAGGATGTGCGCGCCCTTCAGCCGCTCGGTGCGGGCCTCGATGTAGCCGTGTTCCTGGGTGATCTTCGCGCCCATCAACTCGAGACCCTTGAGGTGCAGGTCGATAGGGCGGCCGCCGATGGCGCATCCGCCGGGAACCGCGACGCGTGCCATGCCGGTGCGGGCAATCAGCGGGCCTAGCACGAGCGACGATGCACGCATGGTTTTGACGATCTCGTATTTCGCTTCAGGGTCGCTCAGAACGGCGCACTGGATGGTGGTGCGGTGCTGCGCACGACCGTATCCGAGCTCGACGTGCGCGCCCATGGATTCCAGCAGCTTGCGCTCGGTTTCGATGTCGCGGACCTGCGGGATGTTTTCGAGAATGACCTCGTCCGCGGTGAGGATGGCGGCTGCCATGCAGGGGAGTGCCGAGTTTTTTGCGCCGGAGACCTTGATGGTGCCGAGAAGGGGGCTGCCCCCGCGGACGACGAACTTATCCATAGGCTCCAGTTTACGGAAGACCTCGGTGGAACGAGTGTACCGAGGTGGGTTCCCGTTTGACTGGAGGAGTGAGAAGCCGCGAGCGTCCGAAGCAGTTAAGTCATGGGGACGAGCCTTTTGGGGCTGGTGTTTTCGGGAGGGCACGGCTTCAGCCATGCCGCCAGACTTGCTTGAAGCGGCTTCAGCCGCGCCGAGGTCGGCTTCGATGCAACCGATGAAACCGACCTCTGTCTCGGCTCGTATCCGCGGCTGGTCCGCTGTACTGTTACGAGTTCATCGGCCAGGTTACACGCCGGCAGGGGCGCTTGCCTTGCCGCGGTTGTGGCGGAGGGCCTTCATCTGCTTCATCTGGTCGGGCGTCAGCACGTTGCTCAACTGCATGCGCTCGGTCTGGTGAATGGTCTTCATCTGCGCCTTACGTTGTGCGTCGGTCAAAGTGGTGTCGGCGCGGAGTGCCTGCACCTTCGCCTGGCGATCGGCGATGATCGGCTCGACTTTTGCGGTCTGATCCGGTGACAGGCCGAGTTCCTGGCCCATGCGCGCGGCTGCCTTGTGCGGGTTGGGAACGTGGCGCTGCACCTGTGCCGGCGGGGCGGTTACGGGAGCGGACACCTGTGCGAAGGCGGCAGACGAGCTGACCGCGAAAAGAAGTGCAGTGACGGAAAGTAAGCGGTTCATGGCGAAGCTCCTTGTAGGCGGCCCGATCTGCTGTGCCGCGCTGCAAGAGTAGACACGTCCCAGAATGAAGGTTGTCCGCAACTTTTGGGTGCGCAACGGTTCGACGCAACGTTGTCGGGAGGGTATGCTACGGCACAGTGTCCCCTACAGTTCTGCTCCTCGCTGAAGGAACGTGACGATCCATGAGACGTGTCTTACCAAAGACGTTCTTCGCGCAACTGGTGCTCAGCACTGTGGTCGTGCAGACGCTTCTTCTGGGACTCTTCATCACGTACGTCGTCAGCTCGCAGCGGGACCAGGCCGCGCAGCGAACGCGTGTTCGCCTGCTGCAACAGTTGGACAGGCTGTCAAAAGCTCTCGAGAAGCCGATGGACCGTGGTGACGCTGCGTCGGTCCATGATGTGCTGGACATTTCAGAGATAGCGCCCACGATCCAGGGAGCGCGATTAACAGACCTGACCGGCAAAACGCTCGCAACGAGCCGGAACGCCCGGGGAGAAGGTCTTGATCCATTCGAGCGGAAGTTTCTTGTCGCGGCGACGCGTGATCGTCAGATTGTTGCCATCAAGAATGGTCAGCTTGAGGGCGTAAGTGCCGTCCTGAGCAACGGCAAGCCGGCCGCTCTGCTCTGGCTTGAGCCGAACCCTTCCGTCACGCTGAACACCGCAAACATCGTGTCGCGGATCGCGCTCACCTACGGTGGGTTCGCGCTGCTCGCAAACCTGCTGCCGATCTTTCTGATCGTGCAGACGATGACGCGTCCGCTGCGCCGCCTGGCAGAGGCGACGAAGCAGGTGATTCGCCGTCCGGGCACGGGCACGGACTTTCCCCTGCCGATTACATCGAGCAACGAAGCAGGTACGCTGACCCGGCGCTTCAACACCATGGTGGCCGAACTGGAAGAGCAGCGCAGCGGCCTGCTCGAGACACTGGCGCTGCTCGATTCCATGCTGGGCAACGCTCCCATCGGCCTGGGGTTCTTTGACCGCGACCTGCGGCATGTGCGGCTGAACCAGGCGCTTGCTGACATGTATGAATTGCCGGTGGAGATGCCGCTGGGGCAGCGCGCCTCGGAACTTTACCCCGGCAGCCTCGCAGACGAGTTAGAGGCGAATGTCGCCCGCGTCTTCGAGACGGGGCAGCCGGCTCGCGATGTCGAGCTGTCGGGACCCATGTCGCAGGAGGCCGCAGAAGAGCGCACGTGGTCGATTCATTTCTACCCGGTGCAGCCGCACCACGATACAGTCCGCTGGGTTGGCGTGATCGTAGTGGACATCACGGACCGTCTTCGCGCGGAAGAGACGCTTCGCAAGACCGAGAAGCTTGCAGCTGCGGGCCGGCTGGCGGCCAGCGTCGCCCATGAGATCAACAACCCGCTGGAGTCTGTCACCAACCTGCTCTACCTGCTGCAGATACATCGACCCATGGAAGCAGTCGCGCTGGACTATGTTTCCACTGCGCAGTCCGAGTTGGCGCGGGTCGCGCACATCACCCAGCAGACGCTCCGGTTCCATCGTCAGACGGCGTCGCGCAGCGATACGAACGTGCCCGAGGTGCTGCACTCGATTGTTCAGCTTTACCAGATGCGGATCACCGCGGCGCGCATACGTGTCGAGCAGAAGTACCGGGGCACACCGCACCTGTTCTGCTACGGCGGAGAGCTGCGGCAACTGGCGGCGAACCTGATCGTGAATGCCGTGGATGCGATGCCGCAGGGCGGCTGCCTCTATCTTCGAGTGCGTGCCGGCACGGGCCTGGACAGCAGCCACGCCTGGTGCGACGGCGTCCACATCACGGTTGCGGACAGCGGCATGGGCATGTCTGCCGAGACGCAGGGCAAGATCTGGGAGGCGTTCTTTACGACCAAGCAGGCGACCGGAACGGGACTTGGACTGTGGGTCAGCGAAGAGATTGTGCGCAAGCACGGCGGATGCGTGCACGTGCGGAGCCGCCAAGGGCTGCGAAGCGGTACTTGCTTCCGGATCTTTCTGCCGCACGTTGAGGCAGGTGCCGTGGTTGAGCGGGAACTGGCTTCTGCGGCGGTCTAGACACCGGGTACGACTGTAACGGCGTGTTCCGGGGAGATCGTGTGCTTGCTGGATGACAGTATTCCCCGGACCCGAACTGTACGGAGGACGAAGAGCGGAGCCCAGGCTACAGCTTGAGCGGAGCGTTCTCGATGGCGCGGCGAACGTTGCCGTCGGATTGCTGCAGTCGGCGGACGGCTTCCATCTTGTCGACGCTCGCCTTCAGCATGACCACGGCGATGGGGATCGACTTGCCGGCGGATTTGATGGTGCGGATGGCCTGGTCGCGGTCGACTCCGGTGACGCGCATCAGGACGTTGATCCCGCGCTCGACCAGCTTTTCGTTCTTCATGTGGACGTTAACCATCAGGTTGTCGTACACATACCCCAGCCGCGTCATGGCGCCGGTTGTGATCATGTTGGTGATCATCTTCTGCGCGCTGGATGCCTTCAGCCGGGTCGAGCCGCTGATGACCTCCGGACCGACCTCAGCCACGATGGTGATGCTGGCGGCCTCTGAAAGGCGGGTATCGCGATTGCAGGTGATGGCAGCGGTCTGTGCGCCGCGCAGACGGGCGTATTCCACCGCGCCAACTACATAAGGCGTGCGACCAGAGGCCGAGATGCCGATGACAATGTCCTGCCGCGTCGGTCGGCGCTTGGCAATGTCGCGCTGGCCCATTTCGGGTGAATCTTCATTGACGTCGGCTGCGCTTGCGAGCGCCTTGGGCCCGCCGCACATGATGTACTGCACCTGCGCCGGCTGGGTCGAGAAGGTCGCGGGGCATTCGGCTGAATCGAGCGCAGCAATGCGGCCCGACGACCCGGCGCCAACGTAGATCAGGCGGCCGCCGTCTCGCAGGCAGCGGGCTACTACGTCGATTGTTTCAGCAATCTCGGGGAGCGCTCTCTTGACAGCTGCAGCCACCTTCGCGTCTTCCGCGTTGATGATGCGTGCGATCTCAAGAGACGTCTTGGTATCGAAGCCTTCGGAGGCTTCGTTCTGTCGCTCCGTGGCCAGGGAGACGATGCTCTTCGATTCACGAGGAGCCGGATTTTGGGTTTGTTCTTCCGTCATCAATGCGGGCATGGAATCTGCGTCCCTTCGCCGTTAACTATTCTAGTCCAACGGCCTTACGATGCAGAGTTATCGCACAGAGATATCCAACGTGTTCCCGCTTGCGGACAGTTCCGGGTAGCCAACCGGGATGCCGGGTGGCATGTTAGGACGCAGGCTCTGGACGCTCCGGACGCCACGGCTGGCTATTCCGCCGTTGTGCCCTTGCGGAACTTTGACTCGTCTCACTACAGTGAGAGAAACAATCGTGAACGATGCAGAACAGAACGAGCAGATCGCAAGGCCGGTGAAGCATGCTTCGCTGACCTGGTTTGGAGATGTACTTGCGGTCATTGTTGCGATTGTCGTCATCCTGATGATCTATCCGCCGGTGCGCGTTGAGGGGACCAGCATGGTACCCATGCTGCAGGATCAGGACAGGTTGTTCATCAACAAGCTGGCGTATCACGTGGGCGACATTCACCGGCGCGACGTGGTGGTCTTCCGCTATCCGCGCGACACGACGAAGAGTTACATCAAGCGCGTGATCGCACTGCCCGGCGATCGGATCCGGATCGATCATGGACGGGTATACGTGAACGATGCATTGCTCGATGAGCCGTATGTGCCGGCCCGCTACACCGACGAGCGTTCTCAACCGGAGATGATCGTGCCTCCAGATGACTACTTTGTCATGGGAGACCATCGCTCGATTTCGAGCGACAGCCGGGACTTTGGTCCGGTGGATCGCCAACTGATCTATGGAAAAGCCAGCTTTGTTTACTGGCCGTTTGATCAGGCGGGCGTGGTGCACTGAGTTTCAGCAGGACGGTACCGGCGCAGATACCCTTTGTTCCACACAACACTTAAGGCCGACTGCGTGTCTGACAATGCACAGGGATAAGTTCCTGAGGAGATATCTGTGAGCAAGATCACCCGCAGTCTGCTGTTTGTCATGACTCTGTTCGTTGTTGGCGCCGCGTTCACTCCGCTTTCGGCAAATGCCCAGCACCGCCGCCACCACCGCCATCATCATCGCGGCTACAACCGCTAGAACGCTGTCGTAACGAGAGAGCCCGCCATCTGGCGGGCTCTTTTCTTTTGGATTGATGCTTACCTGTTGTGGACGATGGTCGCGAGCGACTTTGGATCAAGGCTGGCACCACCGATGAGCAGACCGTCGATGTCCCGCTGGGCCAGAAGCGTGGCACTGTTCTCAGGCCTGACCGAACCGCCGTACAGGATCCGCATGGCATCGGCGGGTGCATCTCCGAAGAGCGACCGCAGTTCATCGCGGATGATGGTGTGTGATTCGTTCGCCTGTTCCGGCGTTGCGGACAGGCCGGTGCCGATGGCCCACACCGGTTCGTAGGCAATGGCGATGGTGTCGAGCATTTCGGGTGACAGGCCGGTGAACGCCGCGCCCATCTGCGACAGCAGCGTGTCTTTCGTGACGCCTGCCTGCCGCTCATCAAGCAGCTCGCCAACGCAGACGACCGCTCGCAGACCATATTCATAGGCAGCCTTGATTTTGAGGTGGACGCTTTCATACGTCTCTGCCTGGTGCGCGCGTTGCTCGCTGTGGCCCAGCAGCACGTGGGTCACGCCGATGGCGCGCAGCATGTTGGGCGACGTCTGGCCGGTGTAAGCGCCTTCTTTCGCCCAGTGCATGGCTTGCGCGCCCGCGCGGACGGAGGTCCCTTCGATCCGCTTCAGCACTGTGGCAAGCGAAGTCTCACTGGGAAAAAGCAGGATCTCGTCGCTGTCATGTCCTTCGACTTGCGGCAGGAAGGCGTCGAGAAAGCCGAGCGCTTCGTCCGGAGTCTTATACATCTTCCAGTTGCCCGCGATGATCGGCTTGCGCATGGTGCTATCCCTTCTGCGTCAGCGCGGCCACGCCGGGCAGTGTCTTGCCTTCAAGGAACTCAAGCGAGGCGCCGCCGCCGGTCGAGATGTGCGTGATCTGTTCGGTGACACCCGCCATGTGCGCGGCCGACACAGAATCACCGCCACCCACGATGCTGGTCGCGTCGGCGTTGTCGGCTACCGCGTGCGCGATAGCCATGGTGCCCTTAGCGAACGCAGGCATCTCGAAGACGCCCATCGGGCCGTTCCATACGATGGTGCGTGCCTGCGCGATCTCGGCGTTAAACAGCTCAATGGATTTCGGACCGATGTCGAGCGCCATCCAGTCGGCAGGGAAGTCGCCTGTGCCGTCGAAGGCTTCGGTCGTTGCATCGGCTGCGAACTTGTCGGCCAGCACGTGATCGACGGGCAGCAGGAAGCGCACACCCTTCTCTTCAGCCTTCTTCAGAGCGGCTGCGGCGACGTCGATCTTGTCGGCTTCCAGCAGGCTCTTGCCCGTCTTCTGGCCCTTTGCGTTCAGGAAGGTGTAGGCCATGCCGCCGCCCACGATGATCGCGTCCACCTTGTTGAGCAGGTTATCGATGACCTCGATCTTGTCGGAGACCTTGGCTCCGCCGATGATGGCGACGAACGGCTTGTCCGGCGATTCGAGCGCCTTACCGAGATAGTTCAGTTCCTTATCCATCAGCAGGCCACTCGCACTCTGCTGAACAAAGTGGGTGATGCCTTCGGTTGAGGCATGGGCGCGATGTGCCGCTCCAAAGGCATCGTTCACATAGACGTCTGCAAGCGAGGCGAGCCTCTTCGCGAACTCGGGATCGTTCTTCTCTTCTTCCTTGTGGAAGCGGAGGTTTTCAAGCAGCAGGGCCTGCCCGTACTCCAGGTTATTGACTAGTTCTTCCGCGATGGGACCGACGCAATCGGGAGAGAAGGCGACATTGCGCGAGGCTCCCAGGTCGGCGTCGAGCAGCATACGCAACCGGTCGACCACGGGACGCAGGCTCATGCTCTCGACGCGCTCGCCTTTTGGCCGCCCGAGGTGAGCGGCCAGGATGACCCTGGCCTTGGCACGCAGCGCGAACTCGATGGTGGGCAGCGTTTCGCGGATGCGGGTGTCGTCCAGGATTTCGCCGCCATCCTTCGAAAGCGGAACGTTGAAGTCGACGCGGATGAAGACGCGCTTGCCGTGCAGATCGAGGTCGCGGATTGAGAGTGTTGCCATTCGGTTAGTTTACCGTCCCGGTTTGTTGCCTTTGCTACAACTCCTCCGCTCTTTGTCATCCCGTAGTCACGCGGAGGGATCGGCTTCACCCCATGCTGTGGGTGCCCATGTCTCGCTCCTGAGACATGGAGGTCTCTGCTGCTCAGCCCTGTGAGAATCCCACATCTCAGAAGCGAAATGTGGGGCACCCGCTTTGTCGCTCCCACGAACAAAGCAGATCCCTCCGCTGAGCTGCGGGATGACAGACGGTCCGAGTCAGGGGCAAACAGGAGAAGGCGTGGCAAGCGCCACGCCTTCCCTGGCTACGAGTGAACCGGGATCAGCCGGCGTTGGGGTGGACGACACGGTAGCTTGCGCCGCCGTTGGACCATACGAGGAGCAGCACGCCCTTGCCGTTCGGCACGGAGCGGATGCTGCTGACGACATCGTTGGCGCTGGGTGTGGACTTGCGGTTGACTTCGAGGATGACGTCGCCAGGCTGCAGGCCGGCGTCCTCGGCGGGGCTGCCGGGACGGACCTGCGCGATGGCAGCGCCGTTGACGTTGGCGGGGATGTTCATCTGCTGCCGCACATCGGGCGTCAGGTCGCTCATGGCCAGACCGAGCTTGCCGCCGTTCTGCGCGGAGCCGTCGCTGCTGCCGTCGTTCGAGGCCGTCTGCAGGTCTTTCTTGTACTCACCCAGGGTCACGTTCAGGTTCTGGGGCGTGCCGTTGCGAAGGATGCCGAGGTTCACGTGCGTGCCCGGCGTCAGCTGCGCCACGTCGAGCTGCAACGAGCCGCCGTTGGCGATTGGCTGACCGTTCAGGCTCACGATCACGTCACCGCTCTTTAGCCCGGCGTTGGCTGCCGGAGAACCGGGCATGACCTGGGCCGCGATCGCGCCGTTCGCTTCCTTCAGGTTGAAGTACTGGGCATTCTCGGGCGTGACATCGTTCATGCTGATGCCGAGATAGCCGTGGTGAACAGCGCCCGTGTGGATGATCTCGTTCGCGATTGCCTTCGCGGTCTGCGACGGGATGGCGAAGCTGGCTCCGGCAAACTGGCCGCTGTTGGTGGCGATCATCTGGTTGATGCCGACGAGTTCACCGTGTGCGTTGACCAGCGGACCGCCGCTGTTGCCGGGGTTCACGGCCGCGTCCGTCTGAATGAGGCCGCCGGGCGTGCGAGCGTCAGACGACATGGCCGAACGATTCACCGCGCTGACGATGCCACGCGTTACCGAGAACTGCAGCACGCCGAAGGGGCTGCCGAACGCCAGCACGGTCTGTCCGGGCTGCAGCTTGTTGGAGTCGCCCCAGCTCATGCAAGGCAGATCGTGCGCATCGACCTTAATGACGGCGATGTCCGTCAGCTTGTCGGTGCCGATCAGCTTACCGGTCAGCACGCGGCGGTCATTCAGCGTGACCTTGATCTGCGTGGCGCCCTCGACGACGTGGTTATTGGTCACGATATAGCCGTCCGGCGAAATGATGACGCCCGAACCCACACCGTGGCGAAGCGGCTGCTGCTGAGGCATCATGCGACGGCCGCCCTGGCCACCACCGCCGAAGCCGAAGAACTGCTGGAGTTCAGGCGGCAGACCCTGGGGCATGCCCTGTGCGCTGCTCTGGCCTTCTTCCTCGTCGTCGCTGCCGCCGCGGCTGGTGACGGCAACGTTGACGACGGCAGGCGTGACACGCGCGGCCAGCGTCTCCATGTCATGGTCGAGCGCAGAGAGGGCAGAGACGCTCTGGTCGTCAAGCGGGGCAGACGTGACCGCGCTTGCGTGCACCGCGGCGCCGTGGAAGACCATGGCAGAGCTGAGCACCGCAACGGCAGCGAGGCTGCCCGGCAGGGCAAAACGGCGGACGTTCTGTTTCGTAACTAATGATTTAGTTGTTGCGGACATGGGTGTTTCTCTCCTGGTGTTGTTGAGGTTGAAAACTACAATTGGATCAGCAGCCAGCCGTTTGCAGTCGGCACGGCTACGTAGGACGAAAAGTCTGCGGTCACGAAACGAACAGGCACGTCGCTGTCGAAGTCTGCTGTCCTGGTGACCTGGTCTGCGGGCGCGTTCGCAGCCGTGCGCAGAAACGGTGCTTGCTGCGGCAGCGGCGCATTGCGAGTAGGAACCGTTGTGGCCCTGGCGGTTCTGCGGATGATGACCTTATGCCTGCGGGACTCGTTCCGAGTCGCGATCGGTTTAACAGGGAACGACACTGGCAACATGCGAACCGCTGCCGGTGAATCCTGCCGTGCTGCCATCATCACGCTCGATGCAGGGACAATCTGGGCCGGTGCAACTTCGCTGGCAAGGGCGACAGGAGCATGGACGATGCGGACGGCCAGGGGGGCCCGCGCGAGACCCGCAGATGCACTCAGCAGCAGGGTCGCGGCGGCTGCCGAGGCGATGCCGGACTGCGTCGCCGTCCACCGTGCAGGCCGCTGCAACAAGGCATGGACTCGCTGCGTCAGCTCTGACCGGCGCTCCCACGCTGCCAGCGCAAGACGCAGACGGCCGCGCTGCTGCAGGCGTTCTTCGGCAAGCCGCGCCAGACAGCTTGCGTAGGCAATGGGTTGGCCGGTCGATGCGACCACGGCGTCGTCGCAGGCGAGTTCACGCTGCACGCCGATGCGGCGGTTCAGCCACACCAGCCCGGGGTTCAACGGCGACAGCATCAGGCCAAGCTGCAGCAGCAGGTTGAGCCAGTCATCGCCCCGGCGCAGGTGCTCGCATTCGTGCAGGGCGATCTGTTGCAGCTCGCCGGATGAGAGCTTTGGCACCATCCACTCCGGCAGCAGCAGGGCAGGCTGCAGAAAACCGAGGATCGTCGGTGAATCGACCGCGGCCGAGCTGCACAGGCGTGCCTGCCGGCGGCCAGCGACGAGGGATCGTACTCCCTCAAACGCGATCGGCGTTGCCTCGCGGCGCACAGCGCGCAGGTGCTGCCAGGCGGAGAGCAACTGGAACGCGCGTGCACCAGCCGCAGCGATCCACAGCAGTGCGATGGCCCCAGCGACCCACGATGCAAGCGGCAGGGCGTGGGAACTGGCGGAGGCCGCCGCTCCACGACCCGACAGCCGGACGAACGGCAACAGCAGCGCGGCGACGAAGCTCGCGAGCAACAGGGTATGCCGCAGGCCGGCCGAAGCGCGAGGCATCGTCCGCAGCAGCGCGGTGACCAGCAGCGTAAGCGCCAGACCCTGCCACAGGCCTGCGATGAACGCGGTCGTAAGTAAAGCGGTAGCGCTGTCGATCAGGTGAGCAGGCAGCATGTTCATGCCTCCTCCGCTACTGGCTGCAGCTTTTTGGCAGCCTCAGCCTGCGCAATAGCCTTTTTCAGGCGCTCGAGTTCGTCGGTGCTGACGTCGTCGTCGCCCAGCAAGGCCAGCATCAGGCGCTCGCGGCTGTCGCCAAAGAATCGACTGATCACGTGGCGCACCTCGTGCTGCTGCGCATCCTGCTCGGCCACGCGCGCGGTGTACATGAAGGCTCGGCCTTCCTGCCGGTGATGCACGTAGCCCTTGTCTTCGAGGATGCGGATGGTCGTCAGGACGGACGTGTAGGCCAGCCGCGACTCCTCCGGCATGGCCGAGACCAGATCCTGCACGGAGCACTCGCCGATCGACCAGAGCAGGCGCATCAGCCTGAGTTCAGCCTGGGTCAACGTATTGGAGCGGCTCGGCGGCATCGTGTCTGTAAGGATAGACCCGCAACTAGAAAATTAGTTAGCAGAATTTTAACTAAGGTCTGGGCTGGAGGACTCTTTGGGAGTTAGTAGGTTACGGGTACGCCAGAAGCGTCAACAAGTCTGACGCTGACGTCGCCAAACCTCACGACTAGAAGATTCACCTTCGATTTGCCGTCATAGCTGAGTTCCAGAGTTCTCGGACCGATCCAACGAACCTGAAGATCGGCTCCGCCGCCTCGATTTGCAGGGCTGAGTTGGTAAGTGGCAGGAATGAGACCGGCGGGCTCAAGTCCAAGAATGTTGAAAGGCTTTCCTCGGTTGTAGGTCTTGTCGGAGCGCTGCAAGTCGACGCTGGTATCCACTTCAGCCGTTCCGAAGCCACCATATTGCTCCGTGTGAGCCGTGGCGACCCAGGCGCCGTCTGGAGAGCGAGATTCCTCTCTCCAGACAGTTGGATCGTAACGCTTAAGGCAGCCCGCGATACAGACTAGACCCATCAAAATGACTGCCGCGCAGATGGGCCGTGGTCTCATGGTTTCGGCTACAGGCCCTTTTCCACCAGGAACAGGATCAGGTCCTTCACGCGTGAGCTGTAGCCCCACTCGTTGTCGTACCAGGAGATGATCTTGCCCGTTTTGTCACCGACGACCTTGGTCAACGCCGAATCGAAGATGGAGGAGCGGCTGTCGCCCTTGAAGTCGCTGGAGACGAGTTCCTTGTCGGTGTAGCCGAGGATGCCTTTCAGCGCACCTTCGCTGGCCGACTTCATCGCCTGGTTGATGCTGTCGACGGTGATCGGCTTTTCTGTGTTGAAGGTCAGATCGACGACCGATACGTTCGGTGTGGGGACGCGGATGGCGAAGCCGTCCAGCTTGCCGGCCATCTCAGGGATGACGAGCTTCAGGGCCTTGGCCGCGCCGGTGGTCGACGGGATCATGTTGATGGCAGCGGCGCGTGCACGGCGCAGGTCCTTGTGCGGGAAGTCGAGAATGACCTGATCGTTGGTGTAGCTGTGGATGGTGGTCATGATGCCGCTGGTGATGCCGAAGGTGTCATGCAGCACCTTGACCACGGGTGCCAGGCAGTTGGTGGTGCAGCTGGCGTTGGAGATGATGTTGTGCTTCGCGGCTTCGTACTTGTCGCTGTTCACGCCGAGCACGAGGGTGATGTCCTCGTTGGTGGCGGGGGCGGAGATGATGACCTTCTTGACCGTCTCGCCCAGGTGCGCTTTGGCCTTGGTCGCGTCGGTAAAGTGGCCGGTCGACTCGACGACGATCTCTGCGCCGACTTCGGCCCAGGGCAGCTTGGCCGGGTCGCGCTCGGCGAACACCTTGATCTTCTTGCCATCGACGGAGATGAAGTCGTCGCCGGCCTCGATCTCGTGCTGGTGCAGGTTGCCGAGGATGGAGTCGTACTTCAGCAGGTGGGCGAGGGTCGCCGGGCTGGTCAGGTCATTGACGGCGACAAATTCGATGTCCGGATTGCCGAGTGCGGTGCGAAAGACGTTGCGGCCGATGCGGCCAAATCCGTTGATGCCTACCTTCACTGCCATGCTGTTCTGCTTCCTCTCACAATGGTCGCTGCTGCGGTTTAGACCGTCACTTTGAGTGTACCGGGTGGCAGCTTTGCCGGTCGATGGGGAAGCTGTCCGGGCAGGCATCGGCGTTGCACAGTTTTGCGGGCAGCGCCGCGCTATGGTACAAACCGAGTCATGCGCGACTGGATGCGCAACAAGATGAGACGACGCAGCAAGCGGGGCCCAAACAACAGCGAGGCCACCGGCAAGATTGGGCAGGAGATCCCACAGGATCAGCCTGCGGCTTTACGACCTAACTACCCTGACTCTCCTTCACAGCAGCTTTCTGCCGCTGCCGAGTCCGAACCTGAAGACGATCTGGACGCCGCCGCAGACTCTGCCGGCGAGCATGACGATGCTCCTGCCGAGGATGAAGCTCCCGGCCGGATCGAAGTGGAAACGCAGCCGGAAACGGTTGGCGCGCCCCCGGTGGAACCGCCTTCGGTGCCTGCTGGTGGCGATAAGGCGACTCCTCGTGGTTACGTCGTGCTGGCGATCGGCCTGCCCGGCAGCGGCAAAACCACGTGGTACAAGCGTCGCGGTGTCACGCCCCTGAGCAGTGACATGCTGCGCACGATTCTGTTCGACGACATCACCGATCAGCGCTACAGCGGCCTTGTTTTTTCTACCCTGCGTTCGCTGCTGCGGGCCCGACTGATCGCGAAGATGCCGTGGAACTACGTGGATGCGACGAACCTGTCGGCCCACGAACGGCGCCAGTGGATCAAAATGGCCAAGAGCTTCGGCTATGAAGCGCAGGCTGTTTATTTCGATGTGCCGCTGGCGGTCTGCATGGAGCGCAATAGCAAACGCGAACGCCGCGTTGCGGATGATGTCATGCAGAAGATGGCCGAGCGTCTGCGTCCGCCTTCGTTCAAGGAAGGCTTCAGCAAGATCACGGTGGTTCGCGTGAAGGGGCAGCCGGGCAGCACGCCTGCCGCGGCGACCACGGCGGACAGCTTCAACGAGCCGGTTCCGGCCGACCTGGATGAGCCGAGTGGATCGTTCGACGCGCCCACAGGGGGCGATGAATCCTACGTCGCCGGCAGCGGTGATGAGATCGAGGGACGGCTGGAGACACTTGCCGCGGGCGAGCAGGACGATTCGGAACTGCCGAACACGGCGGTTCGGCACGGCGACAGCGGCGAAGAGTAGCCATGGCAGCCGGAGCGATCGAGTTCCGCGATGTCAGCTTGACGGTGCCTGCAACGCCCTCTGATCCGGAGGGCGTTGCTGCGTCTGGCCGTGCCATTCTCGGAGGCATCACGCTGTCGATTGCGCCGGGCACGACGACGGCGCTGCTGGGCCGGTCCGGCTCAGGCAAGACGACGCTGCTGCGCACGGTGAACGGTCTGGTGCTGCCGACCGGCGGCTCCGTCACGGTGAACGACAAGGATGTCGGGACGTCGGAACTGCAGGAGCTGCGCCACGGCATCGGCTATGTGATCCAGGAAACCGGCCTGTACCCGCACATGAGCATCGAGCGGAATGTGGCCATGCCGCTGGAACTTGCGGGCAAGCCGCCGGATGAGCGGAAGCGGCGATCGGCCGAGCTGCTGGGAATGGTGGGGCTCGATCCTGGGCAGTTTGCCTCGCGGATGCCATGGCAGCTTTCCGGCGGACAACGCCAGCGCGCCGGGGTTGCGCGGGCACTGGCCGCCGATCCGTCCATCCTGCTGCTTGATGAGCCGTTCGGCGCGCTTGATCCGCTGACTCGAGCGGAGATGCAGACCATGCTCCGCGACCTGCTGGCGCGGCTGGGTAAGACCGCGCTGATCGTGACTCACGATCTGCAGGAGGCGATCTTCCTGGCGCACCGCGTGGTCTTCATTGATGCCGGAAAGGTGCAGGCCGACCTGGCGTCGCATGAGGTGCTGGAGTCCGAGATCGAAGGCGTCCAGGCGTACGTACGGGCGGTGCAACGGTTTGAGGCCGCGGGATGAACCCTTCCTTGTGGAGTTCGGAAAACCCATGTCTCAAAGTCGAGACATGGGGCACCCGCTTCGGATTGGGTGCCCCACATCTCGCTTGTGAGATGTGGGAACACAGCAGCCGGAAGGGTTCGCATTGATGACGGACTTTCTCCACCAACACGGCTATGAACTGCTGCGGCTGACGCTGGAGCATCTTTGGCTGACCGGTTCTGCGATGCTGTTTGCGACGCTGATTGCGGTGCCTGCGGGCATCTGGCTGACGCGGCATGAGCGGTGGGCGCGACCGGTGATTGGCTTTGCTAATGTCGTGCAGACGGTGCCGAGCCTCGCGCTGTTTGGACTGCTGTTGCCGGTGCCGTGGCTCGGCGATCGTGCCGCCCGGCTGGCGATCCTGGCGCTGACCGGGTACGCCTTGCTGCCCATTCTGCGGAATACGTACACGGGCATTCGAGGCATCGACCCCGCGCTGATCGATGTCAGCAATGCACTTGGAATGAGTGGTATGCAGCGCCTTGTGAAGGTAGAGCTTCCACTGAGTGGGAGCGTTCTGCTGGCCGGTCTGCGGACAGCCACAGTCACCTGCGTGGGAGTAGCGACCATTGCTGCTGCTATCGGTGCGGGCGGGTTGGGCGAGTTCATCTTCCGCGGTGTCGCTTCTGTCGATAACCGGTTTGTGCTTGCGGGGGCGATTCCGGCGGCACTGCTGGCACTGGCTGCCGACGCGCTGCTTGGGTTGGTTGAGCGGCGGTTGGCCGTGCGGGGCCGAACTTGAGTAAGTTGAATCCCACGTCCCAGAGTCGAGACGTGGGGCACTCGTCCGGGTCGTGTCACAGAAGTGGGTGCCCCATGTCCTGCAGGGACATGGGATTGGTGCTGCGGATCTGCTGCATTCTGGCCTTGCTCTCACTCACGACCTTGACGGCGTGCGATCCGCCACACGGTTCGCGAATCGTTATTGGCGCAAAGAACTTTACGGAGCAGGTGATCCTGGGCGAGCTGCTGGCGCAGGAGATCGAGGCGACCGGTGAAAAGGTCGACCGGCGGTTTTACCTTGCCGGCAGCTATATCGCGCACCAGGCGTTGGTGGCCGGGCGCATCGATGCGTATGTGGAGTACACGGGGACGGCGCTCACCTCGATCCTGAAGCAGCCGCTCGACCATGATCCAGACCGGGTCTTCAGCACGGTGAAGCGAATTTATGGTGACAAGTACCACGTGAGGGTGCTGCCTTCGCTTGGTTTTGAGAACACGTTTGCGATGGTGCTGCGGCAGGCGGATGCGGACCGGCTCCACGTGGCCAAACTGAGTGATCTGGCACGCGCGGCTTCGCAGTTGCGACTGGGCGTGGGATACGAGTTTGAGGAACGGCCGGACGGCCTGCACGGCATGGACGAGGCCTATGGCCTGCACTTTGCGGGCGCGCCGCGCGTGATGGACTTGGGCCTGCTGTATCGCGCGCTGGGGAATGGGCAGGTCGACATCGTTTCGGGCAATTCGACCGATGGGCAGATCAGGGCGATGGATCTGCGGGTGCTGGCAGACGACAAGCACTTCTTTCCGCCGTACCAGGCAGTGCCGCTGGTGCGGGAAGACGCGCTGCGCCAGCATCCGCGCATGCAGGCCGCGCTGGACCGTCTGACAGGCAAGGTGAGCGAGGCGGAGATGCAGGCGATGAACCATGCCGTCGAAGGTGACCACCGCGATCCGGCAGACGTGGTGCGTGAGTTCCGCAAGTCCAAGGGGCTGTGACTTTTCGGCGAGAGAAGTTTGATACATTCACGTGCATGCGGCGGCGAAGTAATCATTTCATCCTGGGGTTGATTGTCATTTTGCTTGTGGCGATGACTGCGCCCGGACAGGCGTCGAAGCGAGGTAAGACCATGCACGCAACAGGCACGTTCGAAGTAAAGGTGAAGCAGTCCGGAGCGTCGGAGATAGGTACAGAGGCCGGGCTCGGTCACATGACGATCGACAAGGTCTGGAGCGGCGGGATCCAGGGCACGAGCAAGGGCGAGATGACGACCACGGCCGTGGACGGTGCGATGGCGTACGTCGCGCTGGAGAAGATGACGGTGCGCGTCGGCGGCCATAGCGGAACGTTCTATTTCATCCACCGCGCCACCATGATGGCCACTGACCCGTCCAGCGCAGTGCTTGAGGTGACAGTCGTGCCGAACTCCGGCACGGGCGATCTGAAGGGCATTGAAGGCAAGCTGGCAATCACCATCGACAAGTCGAGCCACAGCTATGACTTCGAATACAGTCTGCCGAGCCGGTAGCCGGACGCAATCGGCGGGCTAACGACGGCACGTGCGCGCGCATCCAAGCCCGAGAAAGGCAGGATGCAATGGCTGAGAAGAACGTGGCGGGCGCGGAAGGCATCGCGAAGATCAAGGAACTGACAGAAGACATTCACATTGCCATGCTGACGACCGTTGCCGAGGATGGTTCGCTGCATGCGCGTCCCATGGCGACGGAAGCCATCGCGCACGATGGCACC
Organism: Terriglobus sp.; assembly: GCA_965199365.1. Taxonomy (GTDB): domain Bacteria; phylum Acidobacteriota; class Terriglobia; order Terriglobales; family Acidobacteriaceae; genus Terriglobus. Next base: position 292,093 of record CBDARC010000002.1, read on the forward strand.
CTGTGGTTTATCACGCGGGTCGAGTCCGGCAAGGTGGAGGAAGTGAAGGACGACAGCCATGTACTGGTGAGCTATGAGCAGCCGAAGGACGGCATGTACCTGTCGCTGCAGGGAACCGCTCGCATCATCCGCGACCGCGCCACGATCAAGCTGCATTGGATGAAGCAGGCAGATGGCTGGTTCGAAAATGGTGCTGATGATCCCGCGGCATCGCTGATCGAGGTGAAGATCACCGGGGGCGAGTACTGGCAGCAGAGTTCGTCGGGTGTGGTGCGGCTGGGCAAGCTGGCGCTGGGTTCGGTGATCGGGGCAGGGAAGGTTGATCTGAGCGACCAGGGGAAGATTACGTTGTAGAGCTTCTTGCTTTGCCTGTCGTCCCGTATCGCAGCGGGTGTTCGCTTGCATGTTCGGTCATCGCGTTGTTGGCTGAACAGAGCAGTAGCTATCTCGCTACGCTGCGGGACGACAGAGTGTGTTGCGATCGTCACGGTCCCCGTTACCGCATGAGTGGGGCAGATTTGCTAAAGTCTATGTTGTCGATCGGTGCGTGTGCTTCGTCATACAGACGAGCGCCACCGGCGCACGAGGATTTCGCATGACCTGCACGTATCGCCGCGAAGACACACGCGGATCTGAGCAAGGCTTTACCCTGATCGAACTGCTGATCGTCATGTCGATCATCATCATCATTGCAACGTTCGCCATCCCGAACATCACGCGCATCAAGCGGCAGGGCAATGAAACTTCGGCAATCCAGTCCATTCGCGCGATCGTGGCGGCGGAGTTGCAGTACTCGCAGACGTATCCTGCGAACGGCTATGCCTGCTCGCTGGGCGCGCTTGGTGGAGACAAGAACGCCGCGCCGTCGCCGGCCGCAGCGGGTCTGCTGCAGCCTGATCTTGCCGGCGGGCAAAAGGCCGGGTACACGTTTGCACTGGTCAACTGCAACAAGGTGACCATCAACAACCAGGACCAGTACACCAGCTATGAAATCACGGCGGTTCCGCAGAAGGTCGGCAACACGGGCGATCGCGGGTTCTGCTCGGACGATTCGCAGCAGGTTAAGTATGACCCCAAGGGCGGCACGGCCTGCACCCAGCCGATCCAGTAGTGCTGGTCAGCAACCATTGCAGGAGCGGCTTTGGCCGCTCCTTTTCGCGTCTGAGGGCTAGATGAAGATCCGCGGCTTATCTGCTATCGCAGCGAGTGTGTTCAAGCGTGCGCGCGTCGTTACGCTGCTGATTGTTGCTGTCTTTTGCTGTAGTTCCGCGGCGTGGGCGCAGCTTGACGCGCATGGGCTTGCGGCCCGGGTGGACGCGCACTACAACCATCTCACCAGCCTGCGGGCTTCGTTCACTGAGCACTACAGCGGCATGGGCCAGCAGCGCACGGAAAGCGGTACGCTGCTGCTGCGCAAGCCTGGTCGAATGCGTTGGTCGTATACCGATGGCAAGCTGTTTGTACTCGATGGCAAGTACGCGGTCTCATACACGCCCGGTGATCCGCAGGCGCAGCGCATCCCGGCAAAGCAGTTGGACGACATGCGATCTCCGCTGCGATTTCTGCTGGGCCACACACAGCTTGAGAAGGAGTTGGATCACCTGCAGGCGTCAGCGGGGCCGAACGGCTCGGTGGTCCTGGCGGGCACACCGCGTTATGCGATGAGCCCCGGTGACCAGCGTGTGCAGCGCATCGCCGTTACGGTGATTCCGGCGACGGGTGCGATAGTCGGTCTTCGTATCGAGGAGATCGACGGCACGCTCACCGAGTTCACCTTCACCGGCATGCAGGAAAACACCCCAGACCGGGACGAGGACTTTCGATTTACGCCTCCTGCGGGGGTCTCCGTGGTGGACGGTCTGCCGCCTGCGTAGCCGTTTAGCGATGGGTGCACACCTCACTCACTTGATCTCGGACCAGAGTTGTCCTACAAAGGAAGTGGACAGCGATTGCCTCACTCCTGCAGCCGGTCCGAATCTCGTTCAGGATGCACCAGCATGAAGCCGCTGCCGTACGTTCTTCTTCTTACTGTTCTGCCGCTGTCCTCGCTGCTTGCGCAGGGTGGCGGGCAGGCACCGCCCCGGCTTGTTTTGCAGGCGCTGGATACTGACGGTGACGGGCAGCTGTCGGCTGCGGAAATCGAGCACGCGAGTGCGTCGCTGCTGAAGCTGGACCGCAATCATGACGGCCAGATCACACCGGACGAGTACAACCCTAAGATCGACGACCAGAAGGCGACCAACGACCTGATGGCTCGCCTGATGGCCATGGACACGAATGGCGACGGCGTGCTGACAAAGGATGAAGTGCCCGAGCGCATGCAGGCCATGTTCGATCGCGGCGACACCAACCATGACGGCAGGCTGACCGCGGATGAGATCAGGGCGATGTCCTCTTCGCAGTCTGATCCGCAGGGTCGTCCGGCAGGCCGCGGCAAAGTCAGCAGCATGGATCCGGTGATGCAGGCCCTCGACGTGGATCATGACGGCGTGCTGTCGGCGGCGGAGATCGCTAGCGCGCCGGGTGCCTTGAAGACCCTCGATACGGATGCGGACGGAATGTTGTCGCGTGATGAACTTCGCATGCGCCAGCAGACACCTCGCCAGCGTGCGGAGCACCTGTTCGACGAGTGGGACACGAACAAGGACGGCGGCCTGACGAAGGCGGAGCTGCCCGATCGCATGCAGCCGCAGTTCGACGCGATCGACCTGAACCACGACGGGAAGATCGACCTGGAGGAGGCGACGACCTACTTCGCGACGCAGACGCAGGGCGGCGCAGGTGGTCCTGGTGCGCGTACCGGTGAACGAGAAAGTGCGCCGCGTGAGCGCATGCCGGAGAACGATTCGCCTGCAAGGCCATCGTCCAGCCCGCAGCCCTCCACGCCAGCGCAGTAGCAGCAGAGGAGAAGGTGATTCATGAAAAAGACAACTAAGCAGATTCTCGGTTCCGTTGCAGCGGCGTCGACCGCCGCTTCTGCCGCGGCTTCGCTGGCCATCCTGCCTGCGTTCGCTGCAGCTCATCCATCGGCGTCTCTGCCCCAGGCTGTCGAAAGCAACGGCACATGGAGCTTCCACGCGGAGAACGTGCTGGGCACGTCGTTGGACATGGCTATCACTGCGCCGAGCCGCACCGCCGCTCGGGATGCCGAGAAGGCTGCGCGTGCGGAGTTTGACCGCCAGAGCCGCATCCTGAGCGCATGGGACGCGCACAGCGAGTTTTCGCGCTGGCAGCGGACGCGCGGCAAGGCGATGCATGTATCGCCCGAACTGATGGATGTGCTGGCGCGGTTCGATGCCTGGCATGGCGAGACCGGAGGCGTGCTGAACGCATCCAGCGAAACGGCTGCAAGGCTTTGGAGCAAGGGCACGCAGCCGTCGTCCGCGGAACTGCACGCGGCGGTGGTTGCCATGCAGCAGCCGCACTGGAAGCTGGATCGCACGGCAGGGACGGCAACGCGACTCTCCGACGCTCCGCTGGTGCTGGCCAGCTTCACCAAGAGCCTGGTTACGTCCCATGCGGCCGATGCAGCGCTTGCCGCTGGTGCGACTGGCGTGATGTTGAATGTGGGCGGCGACATTGTGACGCGTGGCTCGCTGACGCAGCGGGTCGACATTGCCGATCCGGAGGCGAGTGCGGAGAACGATCGTCCGATGGACACGGTCGTTCTGCGGGATCGAGCGATTGCCACCAGCGGGGGGTATCGCCGGGGCTTTGAGGTTGCGGGCGAGCACCATTCACACCTCATCCACCCGCGCACCGCGACTCCGGCGGCTGAGGTGCTGTCGTCGTCGGTGATCGCGCATGATGCTGCGACGGCGGGAGCACTGGCCACGGCTCTGTCGATCCTGTCGCCGCGCGAGTCGCAGGCGCTGATGCATCGGCACCCGGATGCGCAATACCTGCTGGTGACGGCGGGTGGCGAGCGCATTGCGAGCGATGGCTGGGCTGCCTACCAGGAGCCGCGTCTGCAGCCCGCTGCGTACAGCGTGAAGGCAGGGAGCGGTGTTCCTGCGATTGCCGCTGCGACATGGAACCAGTCGATGGAACTGCTGGTGAAGCTCGAACTGCCGCGGATCGACGATCCTCGGTATCGCCGTCCTTACGTTGCCGTCTGGGTCGAGGACAAGGACAAGTACCCGGTGCGCACCATCGCGCTGTGGTTTCAAAAGCCGCGCTACCTGCACGACATGACCGCGTGGTATCGCGATGACCAGGTGCGCAACCTGAGCGAGGGAACGGACATCTCCGCGACTGTCTCATCTGCGACCCGCCCTCCGGGCAGCTACACATTGAGCTGGGATGGCAAGGACAACGCGGGCAAGCTGGTGAAGGCGGGTACGTACACCGTAGTAATCGAGGCCGCACGCGAGCATGGCGGACACTCGGTGGTTCGGCAGGAGTTCAACTTTAACGGGACGCCGGAGGCGAAGACGCTACCGGCAAGCGAAGAACTGGGAGCCGTGCAGCTTGACTACCGCAAGCACTGAGGCGACCAGCCGCGATGCCCGAACGCAGGGGCAGCGCGCCGCGCAGTCGATGGGCCACCGCATCAAGCGGCGAACCGCCATTGTCACGCGCTGGCTGCATATCTACCTGTCCATGGTGTCGTTCGCAGTGGTGCTGTTTTTCGCGGTGACCGGGCTTACGCTGAACCACGCTGAGGCGTTTTCACACGGTGACATAGTCAAGAACCTTAACGGTACGCTGACACCGGCGGAGCTTGGACCGAAGGACCACCCGGACACGCTGGCGATCGTCGAACACATCCGCAACACCGACCATGTGCATGGTGCGGTGAGCGACCTTCGGGTCGAAGACGATCAGATCACCTTCAGTTTCCGTGGTCCGGGTTACAGCGCGGACGCGACGGTCGATCGTTCGGCGGGCACATACCAGGTGGTTGAGACGCGATCCGGCTTTGTCGCCGTTATCAACGATCTGCATAAGGGCCGCGATACCGGCAAGGCGTGGTCATGGGTGATCGATGTTTCGGCGGTGCTGTTGACGCTGGTTTCGCTTACCGGATTGCTGCTGATCTTCTTCGTCTACAAGCGGCGGCTTAGCGGGCTTATTCTCGCGGTGGTTGCGGCGATCGTGTGCTTCTTCTTCTATCGGATGTACGTGCCTTAGCTCTCCGTCGAAGGCAGGTCCACGACGAGATCATAGCGTGCCATGAGGTCGGCGATGACGGCTGGATCAGGCCTGCCCGGACCGGCGACAGCGGCGCCGATTTCCTCGAAGTAGCGTTTGCCAATGCTTCCCGGATTCAGCGTCACCAGTGCCTTGGCGGGCGCGCCGGACGGGTTGGAATGGTGATGGATGGCGCCGCGCGGGATGAAGAGCGAGTCACCGGCGCGTAGCTCGTATGTGGTGCCATTCAGTGTTGAAGTGAGCACGCCGCTGAGCCCGTACACGAACTCGTCTACGCCGCGATGGTAGTGCGGCTCTGGCACGCGAGCGCCCGGTGGGACCAGGAACTCGAAGACGATCAAGTCGCCCGAGCCCTGCGTCTCGTCCAGCAGGAAGCGAAGCTCAAGGGCACCGATGCGGACCATGGAGGGATCATCAACAGACGACATGTCCACCTGCACTCAATAAAGGTGTGGCAAGGCTAACAGACCAGGTCGTCGCGCGTAAGCGTCACATCGCCCAGGTTGCCAAGCATGGTGAGGGAGATGCGATCCTGGTGCAGCAGGTCATTCGCCAGCCGCTGGATGTCTGCCGCCGTGACGCGATCAACCTCGGCGATGATCTCGTCCACCGTGGCGAAGCGGCCGTAATACATCTGCTGGCGTGCCAGGTTCGACATGCGGGCGGACGAGCTTTCAAGGCCCAAAACGATGTTGCCCTTGGACTGGTTCTTGGCGCGCTCGAGCTCTTCGTCGCTGACCGGCTCGGCCTTCAGGCGGCGGAACTCCTCCAGGATCAGGCCAACCATCTCGCGTGTCTTCTCGATGGAGGTGCCTGCGTAAACCGACAGAGCGCCGGTGTCGCGGTAGGGCGACAGCTCCGAGTAGATCGAGTAGGCAAGACCGGCGTCTTCGCGTACTGACTGGAAGAGCCGCGAGCTCATGCCGCCGCCGAGGATCGAGTTGAGCAGATAGAGTGCGTAGCGATCGGGCGAGTCGACCTTTGGCGCGGGTACGCCGAGGCATAGCTGAACCTGCTCCAGCGACTTCTTGCTGCGCAGCGTAATGTGCGGTGTTGCGGTCGGTACGGGGAAGCGCGCCAGCGTGTCGGCGCTTGCGGGCGCGAGTGTGCCGAAATAGCGGGCGATGAGCGCGATCATCTCCTCGTGTTCGAGATTCCCGGCGGCGGAGACGACCATGTTCGCCGGCGTGAAACGCGCTGCGTGGAAGCGGCGGACCGAGGCGTCATCGAAGCTGGAGACGGTTTTGGCAGTACCCAGAATGGAGCGGGCGAGCGGATCGTTCTTCCAGAAATTTGCGGTGTGGATCTCGTGAACCAGGTAATCCGGGTTGTCCTCGTCCATCTTGATCTCCTCAAGAACGACGGACTGCTCGCGCGCGACATCGTCGGCTGCGAAGGTGGGGTTCAGGACCAGGTCGGCCAGAATGTCCATGGCGACGGGCACGTTCTCGTCGAGCACCTTCACGTTGAAGCAGATGGTCTCTTTGCCGGTGAACGCGTCGAGGTTGCCGCCGATCGCATCGGTTTCGCGCGCGATCTGCTTGGCGCTGCGGTTAGCAGTGCCCTTGAACACCATGTGTTCGACAAAGTGGGACAAGCCGTTTTCTTCCGGCTGCTCGTCGCGCGAGCCCGTGGCGATCCAGACGCCGATGCTGACGGAACGCATGTGGTCCATGCTCTCCGTGAGGACGAGCAGGCCGTTCGGCAGCGTGGTTCTGCGTATGTTCCTGGAGGGCGATGCGGATGTTGCAAGCGTTGCGTTTTCTGCGACGGGAAGTGTTTCAACCATCCCTCCATTGTATCGGCGTCGCGGTCAGGGCGATGCGGGCAGCGGCTGCGCGGCTATGCGCTGCAGCAAACCGCGTTTGACCGCAGGCCAGTCTTCTGCGGTGATGCTGTACCACATGGTGTGCCGGGTTGAGCCGTCAGGCATCAGCATGTGATTGCGGAAGGTGCCTTCGTACTGGGCGCCGAGCTTCAGGATGCCGTGCTGTGACTGCAGGTTCTGGTGGTGGGTTTTCAGCGCGACCCGCCGCAGGCCGAGCGTCTCGAACGCATGGGTGAGCTGCAGCAGCTTGACTCGTGGGTTCACACCGCTGCCTCGATGCGGTGCGGTCAGCCAGGTGTAGCCGATTTCGCCACGGCGATGGTGCAGGTCGAGGTCAAAAAGGCGTGTTGAGCCCACGACCTGACCAGAAGCCAGGCATGTTGCCCATACCTGCGCGATGGTGTCCTGGTCTTCGCGTGCGGCGTTGATTACCCAGGCGTGTACGTCAGCCGCAGTCTCGATGCGAAAAGTCATGTAACGCCAGATGGAGGGATCGAGCGCGACCGCGGCCATCGCTGCAGCGTGATGTTCGCGGAGTGGTTCGAGGCGAACGCCGTGGCCTTCGAGTGTGGGCGTGGAACTCATGCGCGTCGCGGCAGGTCGAGCAGTACTTCGGCGACGCGATCGTAGTCGTGGCGCAGCACGTCCCCTTCGCGAACGAAGTTGCCCGGCACGGGTATGACGCCGAGTGCGCGGATGCGGTCAAAGTCAGGTTCGATGGGCTGCTGGCCTTCACTCGCATACCGCTCCAGCAGCGAGGCTGAGATAGGCGCCGTATTCACCAGGACGTAGTCGAACAGCTTCATACCGGGACAGTGCGATTGAATGCGCTCGATGTGCTGGGAGGCTGTCAGGCCCAGCGATTCGTTTGCCTGCGTCATCAGGTTGCAGATGTAGACGCGTGTCGCGCGCGACGCGGCGATGGCCTGCGGTATGCCGCCGACGAGCAGGTTGGTGATGAGCGACGTGAACAGTGATCCCGGCCCTAGCGTGATGAGGTCCGCCTGCGCGATGGCGTCAAGCGCCTGGGGCAGGGGCTTTACGTCGCGCGGCACCAGTTGCAGTTCATCGATGCTCTCCCTCGATGCGGTGATATTCGTTTCGCCGTTGACGATCGAGCCGTTATCCATCCGGGCGGACAAGGTGACATGCGAGTTGGTGGCAGGGTAGATGTGCCCACGCGCGGCGAGGATCTGCGAGGACATCTGCACCGCCTGGGCGAAGTCGCCATCGTGGATCGCGGTGAGCGCTGCAAGAAACAGGTTGCCGAAGGAGTGGCCTGACAAGCCGATGTTTTCATCACCGGGAAACCGGTACTGGAAGAGCCGGGTCAGCAACTGCTCGTCCTCTGAGAGGGCGGCGACGCAGTTGCGCACATCGCCCGGGGGCAGCATCTTCAGGTCTTCGCGCAGCCGACCGGATGATCCGCCATCGTCTGTGACCGTGACCAGCGCGGAGAGGTCTGCGATGCGGCAGGGCAGGCCACCACAGACTGCGGGCTGTGACGACCCGGGTGGCGGCTGGACGTACTGCTTCAGCCCGCGCAGGAGCGTCGACAGACCGGTGCCGCCGCCGATGGCGACAACACGGATGGGCGGCTGGTCTGGTTCGGCCATGCGTTCAGTCTATGGCACGGTCCCGAGTGGGTGATATCACCTGCGGACGTGTATCCCGTTATCCTTCGGGGTAGAGCAGCTCGGTGAAGCGAGGGTCGTCTGCCATGTGCTGGAAGTCGGAATCGGAACGCGCGTGGATGCGGTTGATGCCGTTCAGCCGAATGGCCTCTGACAGCTTCTCGAGGCAGCTTTGCGAATCGCCCGTGATGGACGCGAGTACGGCCAGCCCATAGAAGGCATAGTCGGCATCCTGCTGTCCGGCGACGATCTCGTCGAGATGTTCGCGCGCGTCTTCGTAGTCGCAGTTGTTCAGCAATGAGATCGCGTAATCGTACTTCTCTTCAGGCGAAGAGAACTGCGCAGGGGCTTTATGCGCCTGGGCGATGCATGCGGACAGGTACATCCGGATACGATCGGTGAGTTGCGGCGGCGCGATCTTCAGCAGCGTTTCAAGCGCGGGATGCGCCGCGGAGTAGTTGCCCTGTTGCATATAGGTCACGGCTTCTTCGTACTGCTTCAGAAGCTCTGCCTGTGATGGTCCCTGCGATATGACGTCGCCCTGGAGGATGCGTACAGGCTGCTTGGTCGCGGGCTTGCGATCTACTTTGCCGGGCTTGCTTGCGGTTTTTGCGGAAGGCATGTCGATCCTGATTGTGCTGCGGTGGCTGATGCGCCGTTGGGACATCGAGTGTCAGCTAAGCGTTATACGGCACGCCGGATGCCGGGTCAAGCATCCCCCCGCGTGTCGCCATTACCTGCTGTGTATAACACGGGATTTAGCTCAGGGTCGTTGTACATTTTCATTTGTTTATACAGAGAGAAACGTCGGGTGCCGCGGCTTACCTCGTGCCATAACGATGCAAGGCAGCCAGTGAGATCGTCACACTGCCGGCGCAGGATCGCCAGTCTCTTCAGGTTGCGCTCGATGTGTCGTTGCGGAACATTTGTTCTCTCAGTTTCTTCCCGTGTGTGGAAAAGTTTCAGCGAAAGGATCGAGAGCCGATCGAGGATCATGCCCGGCGTTTCAGAGTGCAGGGGGGCCGCAGGATCCGGCAGCGCCGCAGGCGCGAGCAGCGACAGCAGTTCTTCATCGACGCGCTCCAGGAGGTTGTTGCGATGCTGATTGACAGTGTCGATCTTTCGCTTGCGATCCGCAATGATTGAGTCACTTGCATAGGGATCGCGCGCCGCATCTTCAAGATGCCACAGGTCAAAGTTGGCACGATGCAAGAGCAGCCGCGTGTCCGTTGACGGGATCGTATGCTCGCTCTCCTGGAATGCCACAGCTGCACATGTTCCTCAAAGCGCAGAGCTTCGCCAGAAGCGTCGAGCGCACGGGTGATCTCTGTCGCGATGGAGCCGTTGTGTAGCATGCAGTGAAGATGAGTGTACCGGTACGGCAGGGGATTGGCGCAGGAGTGCCGGCGGCGCGGCGAGTCCTCATCTATCGGCTGGGCAGCCTTGGCGACACCCTGATCGCGCTGCCTTCGCTTCACCTGATCGCACGCGCTTTTCCCAATTCGGAACGACGGTTGCTGACTAATGTTCCTGTCACTGCAAAAGCACCTGCGGCGGCAGCGGTGCTGGGCGGTTCCGGCCTGGTCGACAGCTATGAGCGGTACACGGTGGGCACGCGCAATCCGCTGGTGCTGGCGGCGCTGGTATGGCGCATTCGGCGCTTCAGGCCGGACGTGCTGGTGTACCTGGCCGCTGCGCGTGGCATGGCTGCGGCGCAGCGTGATGCGACGTTCTTCGGCAGGGCGTGCGGCATCGGCAGGTTGATCGGCGTTCCGCTCACAGAGGACATGCAGGCAAGCCGCATCGAGTCCGATGGCACGCTGGAACCAGAGGCATCGCGCCTGGCACGCAACATTGCCGAAGTGGGTGACGCTGCGCTGGACGATCCGCAGAGCTGGGACCTGCGCTTGACTTCTGCAGAATGCGCCGTCGCAGACGCTGCTCTTGGAGCGTTTGCCGAGCAGAACTTCATTGCCGTGAGCGTTGGGACCAAGGTGCAGGCGAAGGATTGGGGTCGCGACAACTGGCGCGCTCTGCTGGCGCGGCTGGCTTTGATATTCCCCGGCGTCGGACTGGCGCTTGCGGGTGCGCCGGAGGAGTCAGGAGCAAGCGAGTTTGCGGCTGACGGATGGCGTGGGGTGGATGGCAGCGGTCCGGTGGTGAACCTGTGTGGGCGTTTGTCGCCGCGCGAGAGTGCCGCTGCTCTTCGACGAGCAAAGGTGTTTGTAGGGCATGACAGCGGGCCGATGCACCTTGCTGCTTCGGTTGGGACGCCTGCAGTGGCGATCTTCGCGGCGCGCAACAAGCCTCGTGTGTGGTTTCCGTATGGTGCGCAGCATCGCGTGGTGTACCACCGTGTGGACTGCTGGGGATGCGGGTTGGAGACGTGTATTGCACAGGCGCGCAAGTGCCTGTTGTCCATCACCGTTGACGAGGTGGTGAACGCGGTACGCGAAGTGTTGCCGTTACCATGAGTGCGAGAGGTCTGTAGCGATGTTGCCGGAGATGCACAAGGTACTCGAGTTGCTGGAAGCGGGCTTTCGCAACCTGCGTGTGCTTGTGGTCGGCGACGTGATGATCGACCGGTACATCGTGGGTGATGTGGAGCGTATTTCGCCGGAGGCCCCTGTGCCCGTTCTGCGGCAGGCGCGAGCATATTCGCGGCCGGGCGGCGCGGCAAACGTTGCCATGAACCTGGCGGGACTTGGCTGCAAAACGACGCTTGCCGGGTTTGTGGGCGCGGACCCACATGCGGCGGAGTTGCGGGAACTGATGCTCTCTTCTGCCGTCGACGTGAATGCCCTTGTCGAGTCAACGCTGCCGACCATCGCGAAGACGCGCGTGGTCAGCCGTACACAGCAGCTGATGCGCATCGACGTCGAGAGCCGAGATGACTATCCTTCATCAGATTGCCAGGCGCTGGAGACGCATGCTGTAGCAGCAGTCGCCGGAGTCCACGCCGTCATCCTGTCGGATTACGCAAAGGGTGCGCTCAGCAAGGCGCTTTGCCAGGCCGTGATTGCGGCGGCGGGTGCCCGCGGCATTCCGGTGCTGGCCGACCCGAAGACGCGCGATCTTTCGAAGTACGCAGGCGCGACCACGATCTGTCCCAACCTGCACGAGCTGAGTACTGCGACGGGCGTCGAGTTCCACCAGACAGGCGATCTGCTGAAAGCCGGGCGAGCGTTGCTTGCCGACCTGTCCATCGAGTTCCTGACGGTGACGATGAGCGAGAAGGGCATCCGCGTGCTGCGGGCCGATGGGGCCGACGAGTACCACTCGCCGGCTCGTGCGCGCGAGGTGTTCGATGTTTCGGGTGCGGGCGACACGGTGATTGCAACGCTTGCGGCCGGACTGGCCGGCGGCCTGCGCGTGGAATCTGCCGTGGAGCTGGCGAACATTGCCGCGGGCGTCGTCGTTGCGAAGCTTGGGACTGTACCGGTGGCCGCGCATGAGATCGTCGCCGAGCTGACGGTGTCGAGTGGCGTCGCCTCGGCAGACAAGGTGCTCGACCGCGATCGCGCCGTCGCGCGCGTGCAGGAGTGGCGGGCTTCGGGCGAGAAGATCGTCTTCACCAATGGCTGCTTTGACCTGCTGCACATTGGTCATATCACGCTGCTGGAAGACTGCCGGCGCTTCGGGTCGAAGCTGGTCGTCGGCATGAATACCGATCGTTCTGTCAGTGAGTTGAAGGGTCCATCACGGCCCATCGTCGGGCAGAACGAGCGGACGAGAGTGATGGCTGCGCTGGGAGCGGTCGATCTTGTGGTGATGTTCGATGACGAGACGCCGCTGGACCTGATCCGCGCCATGCGACCTGACGTGCTGGTGAAGGGCGGCGACTATTCCGTGGAGACTGTCGTCGGACACGAAGATGTGATTGCGGCCGGCGGGCGTGTTGAGATCGTGCCGACCGTCGAAGGCTTCTCAACCTCGAACATCGTGCGCAAAATGGTCGAGGCCGCCGGGCGATGAACGCTGCCGCGCCCACCATTGTCTGCATCGCGAGCTACGAGAAGGGTCAGGCTTTCCTTGAGGAAACGGCCAGTCAGGGCTGCACAGTCGTGCTGCTGACGGCGGAGAAGCTGCGCCATGCTGCCTGGCCTTGGCATGCAATCCGGCAGACGCATACGTTCTCAAACGACGCTCTACCTGAGCAGGTGCTGCAGCTGGTGCAGCACCTGGTGCGGCACACGCACATCGATCGCGTGGTTGCGCTGGATGAGTTCGATCTGGAAGCGGCAGCGCTCATCCGCGAAGAGCTGCGGCTACCCGGCATGGGCCAAAGCCTTACGCGGCACTTTCGCGACAAGCTGGCCATGCGCGTGGCGGCGCGCCAGGCCGGCATTCCTGTGCCGGACTTCATCGGAATCGCGAACCATGACGACATCGCGCACTTTCTCGCGCACACGCCCGGGCCTTGGCTGCTGAAGCCGCGAACCAGCGCTTCGGCCATCGGCATTCGGCCGATTGGAAACGACCAGAACCTGTGGCGTGCGCTCGATGACCTCGGCGACGAGCAATCCAAGTTTCTGCTGGAGCGCTACATTCCGGGTGCGGTGTTTCATGTGGATTCAGTCACGTGGCACGGCGAGGTCCTGCTGCAGGCGGCGCACGGCTACGGTGTCACGCCCATGTCGCTGATGCAGGGTGGCGGCGTGTTCACCACGCGTACGCTCGACCGCAATGGCGGCGATGCGGCCGATCTGCGCGCGATGGATGCGGATCTGCTCCCTGCGCTCGGCATGGTGAACGGGGTGACGCACTCTGAGTACATACGCTCCATTGCGGACGGTACGTTGTACTTTCTCGAAACCGCGGCTCGCGTGGGTGGAGCGTACATCGCGGAGATGGTGGAGTTCTCAACCGGCGTAAACCCGTGGCGCGAGTGGGCTCGTATTGAAGCCGCCCTGGCGTTCCGTCGCGAGTACACGCTGTCGCCCACGTCTGAGGCGTATGCAGGATCGGTGATCAGCCTTGCAAGGCAGGAAGTGCCGGACCTGTCGGCCTACGACGATCCGGAGGTGGTGTACCGGCTGAAGAAGCACCATCATGCGGGATTGATCGTTCGATCTGACGAGCCGGAGCGCGTGGAGCGTTTGCTGCGCAGCTATCGCGAGCGCTTTGAGCGCGACTTCAGCGCCAGCATGCCCGCGCCGGACAAACCAACTTCGTAACGGTGTGAAGGAGTGGTGAGAGCGCTGGGGCTCGAACCCAGGACCAGCGCCTTAAAAGGGCGATGCTCTACCAACTGAGCTACGCTCTCAACCCTATCCAGCATAAATGACTTGAGCGATCAGGGCAGGCGGCAGACCTTCGCGGTGCGGTTCGCATACGGGCAGTCGAAAGCCGAGAGTGCATTTGTTGGCAGCACCATCCATGTGGCCTTCAGCGGGCGGACACTCGCCAGGCGTTCGGCGTCGCCGGCGGATGCGAGCCCTGTCTGTGCGCGAGCCGCAGCCTGCCACTCCGGCGCGAGCCGCGGCATAACCGAGGCTATGCCGCCGTCCTTCGCTGCATCGGGCAACGAACTGCGTAACGCGACGGCGCGGAAGAGCTGAGCATCTTCGCCGCTGGTGCTGGTGTAGTTCGCGTCCAGCGCAAAGAGCGCGTCGGTCGGCGTGTGATCACGAACCCAAGTGAAAGCCTGCTGATATTCGTTCGTCGAAGTGCGCCATGGCAGCTCGACATGGGCGGAGTGCGGGTAAAGACTTCGTTGCATGCAGAACAGGCTGAGTCCACCTGCCAGGCAGACCGCCCATGCCAACCATGGTTTGCGCATGCCTCCCGACAGACCACCCAGCAGCAATACGAAGATGAGATACGCCGTGTGCAGCAGGCGCAGCGGCTGTAGACGTGCCAGCAGCATGCTCGGATTGTCAGGATGCACAAACAGCAGCATGCCGATGGAGACGACCGCAGCGGAGATACCTGCGGCGAGAGCCAACTGTCGAGCGCCCGGGCTCAGCTGGTCTGAAAGCCTGCGCTGATAGACGATCGCGGGCAACAGCAGCAGGGGCGCCAGCAGACCGACGACCTCGTACCATGCCCATTGCGAAGGAAACCAGTAGGAGCGGCTGACCGATGCTGCTTGCAGTGCAGTGCTGTCTGCGGACGGCACGAAGCGGAGCAGCGCCATGACGTTGATGATCGCGATCGACAGCACTCCGACAGAGAGTGCTCGTCGCGAGGAGCGCAGCGCCAGGGCAAACGCGAACAGAACAGCAGCGGTCGCGGCCATCATGGGATGGAGAACGAACGCAATCAACAGGCACGCTGCAACCGCTGCCATGCGACGACGCAGCAGCAGGGCAAAGGCCCACAGCAGCAACGGTGTCGAGAGCGAGCGCGCCGTCAGATAGGGATCGGCGAGGTACAGCGAGGTGCCCGCGACAGGCACTCCGAGGGCGATGACCAGGGTGGCGACTGCCCACCGTTGCGAGGCTCGCGACGGAAACAGCTCCTTCGCAAGCGAACGCGCTGCAGCAACTGTGCCGGCGAGACACGACACATACGCCGCCAGCAGCACCGATGACAGCGAAAGGTGTAACACCCTGGCAACCAGTGCCAGCAGCGGAACAAAGAGACTGCGTCCCGTATGCGCTACTGCGAACGCATGTTCCGCTGGGAACAGGGAAGGATCCAGCCGGGCTGCCAGCGCAGCGGCGTAGATGCCGCCGTCTTCTGCATAGGGATGGTACCCAAGCAGCAGGAATGCGATCGCGGTGCCGAGCACTACCGCAGCGGCCGGCGATTCGAAGTGTCGCGACCAGGCCCGGGATAGGACGCTCCGCCGCTGCACGGCAGGCAAGGTGGTTACGGTTGCCATGCACTCCGTTCAGGGCGGTTTCAGCCCGGCATCCATAATAGCGGCTGGCCTGGGTGTCTCCGTATAATGGAACGCGATGATGCACACGACGGCGGGTTTTGCCATGCCTTTTCGCCAACCTGCCGACTGCGGTGCCGCTTGAGCGGATCGGCTTCGCACAGCGCCCGGAATCTCTGGAAACTGATCCCCGGCTTCGGGATTTCGGCGTTTTTTCTCTGGCGGGTGCTGCGCGCCCTGAACATGGATCGGCTGCGCAGTATGCGGCTGGTGCATCCGGGCTGGATCGCTGTTCTTGTCTTCTTCTTCATCGCGGATTACGGCCTGCGGGGCTACCGCTGGTGGTTCATGCTGCGCAGTGTGAAGGCACGGTTGAGCGCATGCGTGCGCGTGCTGATGACCAGCCTTGCGGCGAACAATATCCTGCCGTTCCGCATCGGCGACTTCATGCGGATTTTCGCCTACGCGCCTGACGTGAACGCGCCGTCATCGACGGTGCTGAGTACGGTGCTGCTGGAGCGGCTGCTCGATATCTTTATGCTGTTTGCATTCCTGGTTGTGGGGCTGCATGGAGCGGACGCGAACTTTCCGCCGGTCGCCGTACGAGGCCACAGCTACGGCGTGCTGAAACTGGCGGAGTTCATCCTGGTGCTGGCGGCGCTTGGACTTGGGCTGCTGCTGTTCGGGACACGACTGCTGCATCGCATCACCGAGAAGCTGGTGGCGAAGTTCGGTCAACACCCGCGGACGCACAAGCTGGGCGAGTGGTCGGTGCTGCTCTTCGACGCGGTGCTGCACCTGAGTTTTGCCGGCCGCGTCTGGCTGCTGGTTGTGACGGCCATGGTGTGGGCGAGCGAGAGCATGCTGTTTGTGGCGTTCGCAAAGATGATCGCGATCAGCAGCCAGCCGCGCGGTCCGTGGATTGCCGCGGCGCTGAGCAACCTGTCGTTCCTGCTGCCCAGCGCGCCGGGCGGCATCGGTCCGTTTGAGGCGTCGGGCAAGGTGGCCATGCAGTCGCAGGGAGCGATCGCCTCTGATGCGGCGCTCTTCGCGTTGCTGGTTCACGTGGTCACGTTCATTGCGATCACGTCGATCGGCGGCATCGCATTCCTGGCGCATCGTGCGGCGCGCAAAGGTGCCACCAAGCCGCTGAAGGAAGACCTCGCCGCGCTGCCCACTGATCTGGAAGTGCCTGACGAAGATCTGCCGCGTCTGAAGTTCCCTGAAACACGATAGCGGCGCACCGTCGCCGTTGCATGATGAATTGAGACCCGTATGTATCGCACGATGAAACAAGCCCTGCTGCAACGGCTGGAGCTGGTGCTGAAGCAGAAGTACGACGTGACCGGGGTAAACACCGTCACGGAACAGCCGCCAAACCTCGCACTCGGCGAACTGGCGACGCCGGTTGCGTTTGAGCTGGCGAAGCGGCTGCGCAAGGCTCCGCGTGTGATCGCGGCAGAGCTGGCCGGAGAACTGAACGGCATCAATGGCGTTGCGGCCGTCGAAGTTGCCGGTGCGGGCTACCTCAACATCAAGTTCGACCGTGCGGCCCTGGTGGTTCGCATGGCGCAAGGCGAGCACGCCGACGTCGGCGGTGACGGGCTGCGGCTGATTGAACACACCAGCATTAATCCCAACAAGGCAGCACACGTCGGGCATCTGCGCAACGCGATTCTTGGTGACACCTTTGCCCGCATGCTGCGCAAGGACGCTTCCAAATCCGGCTATCCCGTCGTGGTGCAGAACTACATCGACAACACTGGTGTGCAGGTGGCCGATGTGGTCGTTGGCCTGCTGCACCTGGAAGGTCGCACACCCGAGCAGGTGGACGTGCTGATCGGCGATCTCATCGCGCGTGGCGAACGCGTGGATTACTACCTTTGGGATCTGTACGCGCGTGTGTCGAAGTGGTACGAGGCCGATCCCGCAGAGAAGGACTCCCGCAAAGCGCTGCGCCTTGGGACACTGCACGAGCTGGAAGAGGGTGGCAACGAGGTGGCGCGTGTTGCCGACCTGGTAGCAACCGCGGTGCTTGAGCGGCATCTCGAAACCATGGAGCGGCTTGGGATCGAATACGACTTCCTGCCGCGCGAGAGCGAGATCCTGCACGGCCACTTCTGGGACGCGGCTCGGGCACTGATGATTGATCGCGGTGTCCTGTACGAGGAGACTGCAGGCAAGAACAAGGGTTGCTGGGTGATGCGGCGGCCGGGCGCTGAAGCCGTCGAGGGGCCCGATGAAGACGCCAAGGTGATCGTGCGTTCGAACGGCACTGTGACCTATGTAGGCAAGGACATCGCATACCACCTCTGGAAGTTCGGCCTGCTGCCGGGACGCGATTTCGGCTACAAGATCTTTCGCGAGTACGCGACGCATCCGTGCTGGATTTCAACCATGCATGGTGAAGAGGAGCATCCGCACTTTGGCCGGGCCGCTGCCATCTACAACGTGATTGATTCGCGGCAGAACGATCCGCAGGCAAACGTGGTCGAGTCGCTGCGCGCGATGGGCTACACCGAGGCCGCGGAGAGCTACACCCACGTCAACTACGCGATGGTAGCGCTGACGCCTCGATGCGCGGAAGACCTGGGTTACGCCATCAGCGATGAAGATCGCCAGCGGCCATACCTCGAAGTAAGCGGGCGCAAAGGCTTCGGTGTGAAGGCCGACGATCTGCTCGATCGGCTGATTGCCGCTGCCAAGGCCGAGGTGGACGCGCGCCATCCTGAAGACACGGAAGCGCAGCGGCAGACGGTCGCGGAACAGATTGCCATCGGCGCCCTGCGCTACTTCATGCTGAAGTACACGCGCAACACGGTGATCGCGTTCGATTTTCGTGACGCGCTTTCCTTCGAGGGCGAGACCGGGCCATATGTGCAGTACTCAGGGGTTCGAGCGGCGAACATTCTGCGCAAGGCCGGTGTGTCGGACCACGGTGCGCTGCAAGGCTTGTCGGCTGCGGAGATCACGCCGTTTCTGCAGGGCGAGACCGGCGACAGCGTCTGGTCGATGTGGCTGGCGGCCTCGCGCGTGACCACGGTACTTGAGCAGGCCATTGCTGCGGCAGAGCCGGCGTTGCTGGCTCGGTATGCCTTCCAGCTTGCTCAGGAGTTCAACAACTTCTACCACCGCAACCACGTTCTGAACGAGCCCGACGAGGCTCGGCGCAATCTGCTGCTGGCAACCGCCGCGGTTGCGCTGCGCGAGCTGGAGCGTGTGCTTGGCTGGTTGGGGATCGATGTTCCGGCTTCGATGTAAGCTCGTGTTCCTGACCGACGACTCCTCCTGAGCGGCAAGGCGTCATCCTCAGCGAAGCGAAGGATCCTTCACATTCTGACTGACGAAGCTGGTGCCCTTCCGGCTGAAAGGCTCATGCGTTCGGGTCGGAACATGCTGTCTTGTGATCCTTGCTGCACTCAGGATGACTCGACTTACTTCTTGAAATATTTCGGCTGCATGCCGGCGGCCCATGGGTCGTAGTGGGTTGCGAAGGCCGCTCGGCGTCCGATTGATGGGTGTGAGTAGGTCCAGAACTCGATGAACTGTGACGGGTTGGGATCGTCGTAGCTGCTCTCTCCGAGCACCTGGAAGGCTGCGCGCGCGGTCGACTGCGGGTCGGCGACGATGCCGTGGACCGCCTCCTGTCCGTAGACGTCGGCGGCATGTTCCTGCGAGCGCGTCAGCGTGGATTGCAGCGGCTCAAGCACGATGGAGAAAAGCGAGAAGGCCAGCAGCAGCACGGCCAGCGCACCCCAGTCTGCCTGTGATTCGACATGCCATGACGGGCCGAAACGGCGGATGCTCCACTGCACGAACAGGTAGCCGGCGTACATCAACACCAGCAGGATAGCGAAGGTGATGATCATGCCGCGCACGATGTGGTGCAGCACGTAGTGGCCTGATTCATGGCCGAAGATGAAGAGGATCTCGTCGGGCGTGCCCTTTGCAATCGACGTGTCCCAGACGACCACGCGCTTCGACGCGCCGAAGCCGGTGACGTAGGCGTTCAGCGTGGTCACTTTTTCCGACGCTTTCATCAGGAACATGCGGTCGGGTGGGATGTCCATGTGGCCGCGCTGCGCGACCTCCTCCAGCCGCCGGACGAGCTGCGGCTGGGACTGCGTGAGCGGCTCAAACTTGTTGAATAGTGGATCGATGACGTATGGCGTTGCGAAGACGCCGGCCAACGAGACCGGAATCATCGCCACCCAGAACACCAGCCACCACCGCTGCGGAAACTTGCGGATGATGAAGAACAGCAGCATCAGCAGTAATCCGCCGACAACCCAGCTGATGCCGAAAGCCTTCGTCTGGTCGCCGGCCCAGCTTGCCCAGCTTTGAACGGACAAGCCATAGCTGCGGCGCAGCCACTGCCCGTAGACGTCAATCGGCAGCGAGAGCAGCGTCGTGGCCAGAAGGAAGAGCAGGAGAAAGCCATAGCCCTGGAGCCAGCGGCTTGTGCAGCGGCGAACCACTGCATCGCGGAAGCGCCGGATCACTCCGAGCGAAAGCAGCAGCACCAGCTGCAGCACGCCCCAGATCTCTTCGCTGAAGTGGAGTGTGTCCCTCACTGATTCGAGGTGGTCGCCTTTGGCGAGGTCGGCAGGCTTCAGAGAGTACGAAGGAATGTTGCCGTTCCGCGGCGACGTGTCCAGCTCGTGCTGTGCGGCCAGGTTCGCGACGTGCTCTGCCGGTGTCTCGGCGGCGTGAAGGCAGGCGGTCGAGGCGAACAGCAGCACGAGGGCAAGCAGGATTCGTCTCATGAGCACTTATAGCAGAGCAGTTGTCATTCTGAGCCGACGGTAAGGACGCTTACGTGCTCGAGTGGCTTGCGGGCTTCTTGGATAGAAAGCCTCATGCTTCTGGTGCAGGGGAGGTGTGTAGGGGTCCTTCGCTGCGCTCAGGATGACGATGTCGAGGGTTTATAAAACTTAGGAGGGAATAGTCAATCGTCCGTCGGCGAGGTCGCGGATCAGCCCCAGGTCTGCTGCCAGGAAGTCGTACTGCGGCAGGGCAGCGAAAGGGGACCAGAGCATCTGCTGGAAGATGCGGTTCTGGATGTCTCCGCTGAAGCTGTGCACGGTGAAGAACTGCAGATCGACTGCGCCGCCGTTGCGATAATTGTGACGGATGCGGACGAGCGCCGAGCCGATGGCTGCTTCGATACCGAGTTCCTCGTTCAGCTCGCGGCGAAGAGCTTCTTCAGGGCTTTCGCCTTCTTCTATCTTGCCGCCGGGAAACTCCCATTTGAGGGCCATCGGCTGGTCGGGTTTGCGCTGGCAGATGAGTACCTCGTTGCTGCCGTCGCCCGCCGGGCGCAGGATCAACGCGGCAACCACCATGCGCAGTGATTTAGGCCGCTGTGCGCCGCCTGTCTTGCCGTGGCCATCGAGCTTGCGGATGCCATGCTTCACTGTCGCAGTTTAGATGCAAACCGCCTGCTGGCGCGGTACCCTCCGCTCAAACCGCTGCCGGATAGTAAACCGGCCAGCCCAGCTTTGCACTCTCTTCAGCAAGCGCCGCCGTTGGATTTACCGGGAACGGCATGCGCGCCATCCGCAGCATGGCCAGGTCATGCACGCTGTTGCCGAAGACGGCATCTGGATGAGTCAAGCCGACGCGCCGCAATGCTTCTGCCTTGCCTTCGTCGCTGGGCACATCGAGCAGGGTCTCGGTCACGCAGCCATCCTCGACGGCTACGCTCGCGGCGAGCACCCGATCAGCAGGGATATGAAGGTCGCGCACACCCTCTTCAATCATCCAGTTGTTTGTTGAGGATACGGCCCACACTTCGACACCGCCCGCCTGCAGCTCATGGACCAGCGAGACCATTTCCTTGAAGAAGCGTGGCTCGACATGCTGCTGGAAGTAAGCGGCAGCGCTGGCGCGGACGGCGGCTTCGCTGAGCCCGCCGTAGATCTGCGTCATTTCGCCGCAGATGCTGGTCTCGTCCACGTTGCCGCGGTGGTACTCGTCATGGCGATCGAGAATATGCTGGGCTGCTGCGGGCGATAGCAGTCCGGTCTGGATGGTCCAGTGCATGAAGCCGGAGCCGGCGTCGCCGGGCCAGAGCGTGCCGTCGAAGTCGAAGACCGCAGTGCGGGGTTTGCCCGAGCGCACTGCAGACAGGAACTGCTCGGTCGATAAGGAAGTTGCCGGGGAAGTTGTCTCCGTCATGCCAATATCATCGCAGGCAGGCTGCCCAAAGTGCGACTCCACCGCGGTTCCCGGGGGTATGAAACTCTTTCACCCGCACTGCATCTATTGGGTTGATGCTTTGCTGTGATATGAATGGCATCGCGAACTTAGAAGGGACACACTATGGCGGGACAATTTGTAAGCGAAGTAAACGATGCCGATTTTGAGCAGCAGGTACTGAAGAGCGATCAGCCCGTGCTGGTGGACTTCTGGGCAGCCTGGTGCGGTCCGTGCCGCGCGCTTGCACCCGTTGTGGACCAGGTGGCGACCCAGTACAACGGCCAGATCAAGGTGATGAAGATGGACGTGGACCGCAACAACGCGACACCGGGACGCTATGGCATCCGCGGCATCCCCGCGCTGCTGCTGTTCAAGGACGGAAAGGTTGCTGACACCATCGTCGGCTACGTTCCGAAGGACACCATCGATAAGACCATCATCAAGGTTCTCGCGTAAGACTTCGGCAGCCTGGATCAAGAGGCTCGGAGCTATGCTCCGGGCCTTTCTGTTTGCCTTGGAACGGATCGTCGCACAGCCTCCATTTACACTCGAGCCATGCTTGAGTCGGCATTCTTTCGGCTGATGACAGTCGCGGTGCTGATCCTTGCCACCGCGTTTTTCGTTGCGGCCGAGTTTGCCATCGTCTCTGTCCGCGAGACGCGGCTGGAGCAGTTGTTGAAGCAGGGCCGCCCCGGCGCCAGCACAGCGCTTCGCCTCAAGCGGGAGATTGACGACTTTCTTGCCGCAAATCAGCTTGGCGTCACGCTATGTTCGCTTGCGCTGGGCTGGCTGGGTGAAGGCGCCGTCGCCCAGTTGCTGCAGGATCTTTTCGCGCGCATACGCTTTGGCGGCGAGCCACACTTCCTGCTGACTCATGCAACATTTCTGTCACACACGCTGGCGATTGCCTTCGCATTTCTGCTGATCACATATCTTGAAGTGCTGCTTGGCGAGCAGGTTCCCAAATCGCTCGCACTGCAGCGGGGCGAGCGGATCGCGCTTGCTGTTGCCGGGCCAGTCGACGTGTTCATCCGCATGACGCGGCCGGCGGTGCGCCTGCTGAAAGGCTCGACCGCACGCGTGTTGCGCCTGTTTCGCGTGCCGCTGCGTGCCGAGGGTGGCGAAGTCCATTCGCCTGAGGAACTGAAGCTGGTGGCCACCGCGACGCGCCGCAACGGCCTGCTGCCCGCATTTCAGGAACAGATGATCCATCGCGCGATCGACCTGAACCACGTTACCGTTCGCGAAATCATGACGCCACGCGGCCGCATCTTCGCTCTGCCGGCGGACATGCCGGTCGAGCTTGCATCGGCACGCATCGTTGAGGAGCAGCACTCCCGCGTGCCCATCTACGACCCGAAGCTGGGCACCGAACACATCATCGGCGTGGTCTATTCCAAGGACATTTCGCGGCTGATGCACTATCGCCGTGACAGCCGCCTGCCCGCGGCGCTCCGCGAGCCGTCTGTGCTGCTGCGCGCCGTTGCGCGGGATGTCCTTGTCGTTCCCGAGACGAAGCTGGCGGTGGACGTGCTGCAGGAGTTTCAGCAGCGACGGCGACAGATCGCGATTGTCGTGGATGAGTTTGGATCGACGGTCGGCCTGGTGACGGCTGAAGACGCCCTCGAGCAGCTGGTTGGCGAACTGGAAGACGAGTTCGACCTGTCGCCGCGCGCGCTACCTTCGCTCAACAACCGGGGGACCGTCGACCTGGATGGCACGGTAACGCTTCGCGATCTGACGACGCAGTTTCACTGGCAGTTCCCGCGTGAGCCGGGGGTTGAAACGCTGGCAGGCTTCATGCTGGCACAGCTTGGACACCTTCCAAAAGTTGGTGAAGAGTTTCTGTTCAACGGCAGAAGCTTTGCTGCGATGGAGCTGACGGGTCGCCGCATCAGCCGGGTTCGCGTGACGGAGAGGCCTCCTGAACAGAGCGAAGTGGACGATTCGGAGTTCGAAGAGCAGCGGCTGCACCAATGAAAGTAGCGCTTGCTGTTCTGCGACGTATGTTGCTCACGCTGCCGGTGTTGTGGCTGATCATCACAATCGTTTTCCTGTTGATTCACCTGGTGCCGGGCGATCCTATCGCGCAGATGATGGGGGAGGGCGCCAGCGCGACGGACCTCTCGGTCCTGCGCCACACGTACGGGCTGGATCTGCCGCTGCAAACGCAGTACGTCCATTACTGGCGCGGCATTTTCCATGGTGATCTGGGAAGCTCGCTGCGGCTGCGGGATTCCGTGACGCACCTGGTGGCGCAACGGTATCCCTACACGATGCTGCTGTCGATTGCGGCTTTGCTGCTGGCGTTGCTGCTGGGAGTGCCGGCAGGTGTCACTTCGGCGCTGCATCGCGGAGAGTGGAGTGACCGGCTGCTCGGAGGCGTTTCGCTGCTGGGACTGTCTGTGCCGAACTTCGCTTTGGGACCGGTGCTGATCCTGGTGTTCTCGATCAGCCTGGGCTGGCTGCCCGTGTCAGGAGCGGGTGCCGGGAATCTGCTGAGCGGCAGCACGCTGCTGCACCTGGTCCTGCCAGCCGTGACGCTGGGTCTGTCGCTTGCGGCCATCCTGACGCGCATGGTGCGGACGTCAATGCTCGAGGAACTTGGGCAGGACTACATCCGAACGGCGCGAGCCAAAGGATTGTCTGAAAATGCCGTGGTTTACAGGCACGCTCTTCGCAACGCCCTGGTGCCCGTTCTGACGGTGGTGGGCCTGCAGTTTGGATCGTTGCTGGCAGGCGCTATTGTGACCGAGACGATCTTTTCATGGCCGGGCATCGGGCGGCTGACGCTTTCCGCGATCTCCAATCGGGACTACGCGCTGGTGCAGGGCTGCACGCTTACCATCGGCCTGACCTATCTTGCGGCGAACCTGTTGACCGACCTGGCGTACGCGCTTGCAAACCCGCGCATGCGGCGGCCATGAGCTTTGCGTCTAACGGCCAGACACTGATGACTTTTCTCACTCGTACAGCCAGCGTGATCGTTCTTCTTTTTTGTGTTGCGGTTTCGGTTTGCGGTGCGCAGACGAAGTCTGGCAGGGCAGGTGACATCAAGGGCTTGACCGTGCCGGATGATCCGGAAAAGCCCGAACCGGCGGCCACTGAGTTCCACGATCGCAGGTACGGTGTGTCGTTTTATGTTCCCGCGGGCTGGAACTTTGAGCGCAGGGACGGTGTTTTGTCGAACTTTGGCACGGACGTTCGCAGCACGCGGCGCGGGCTGGACGTGCGGGGAGTGGCGGCGATCAACTTCAACCCGTACCCGCCAACGACCTTTGCCGGTGCGATGTTTTACTACTCCGTGATGCCTCGCTCAGACGCGCAGGCCTGTGCGGCACAGGCCACGACGGGCCACCTGAAGCCGAAGGCCGACGTTCAGATCGCGGGCGTCCCGTTCAAACACGGACAGGACCAGCACGGAACGATCTGCACTGAGTCCCGCGATGAGGTGTTTACTGCGTTGCATGGAAGAAGCTGCGTGCGTTTCGACCTGGTGGTCAACACCTTCTGTTCGCAAACGAGCGGCGCGATGGAAATCACGCCGGACCAGCTCGGCGACGTGGATACCCGGCTCGGCAACATGCTGCGTTCTATCCACATTGACGGTCGCTAGAGTTCGAACTGCACGTTCTCCACATCGATCTGCGCGTCATCGATCGAAACAAACGACATCGCCACCGGCAGGCGGAAGCGCCTTGGGCCGACGCTGCCCGGGTTGAGGTAGAGCACGCCGTTGCGTCGCTGCTCCTTCGGCTGGTGCGAGTGGCCGGTGATGACAACCTGCACGCCCGCGGCCACAGGGTCGATGTCGAGGTCGGCGAGAGAGTGGACCAGGTAGAAATAGATACCGCCGAGCGCGATCATCTCCGTTGCCGGCAGTGCGGCGCAGGGACCCTGCGTGTCGATGTTGCCGCGGATCGCGGTGGTCGGAGCGACTTCTTTTAACCGAGTGAGGATGTCAGGATCGCCGACATCGCCCGCATGCAGGATGTGGTCGACGCCGGCGCACGCGGCGAGCACCTCGGGGCGAAGCAGGCCGTGGGTGTCAGACAGGACGGCGATGCGTGTCTTGCTCATGGATTCACCCTCGGCCATTCGCCGGTGGGAGTGTATTCAGCAGGATGACCACCTAGATTCGTCCCTCGGCCAGATGGTGCTCCCACTCGATAATGAAGAGCATGGCAGAGATCGAAACAGGGAGTTCGCATGTGTTGCCTCGCAACGGTGAGCTGGTGCGAGAGTACATGAGCTGCCTGCGGGTGGAGCGCGGCCTGCGCCCGCTGACCTGCGAGGCGTACACGCGCGATCTGCTGCAGTTCTGCGAGCACCTTGAGCTTGAAGGCAGCTTGTTGCAGACCGCGACGCGCGGGCATGTGAGCGGATGGATGGAGCACCTGCGCACCCACGACCGCACTGACCGGTCGGTTGCGCGGAAGTTGAGCTGCCTCCGCGGCTTTTACAAGTGGATGCTGACGGACAAGCGCATCCAGCATGATCCGACGGTGAACATCGATTCGCCCTCAACGTGGAAGGTGCTGCCCAAGTCGCTGGCCGAATCGGAGGTCAACCGCATGCTGCAGGCGACTGCAATGGCGGCTGAACATCCGCAGGCCGATGCGCTTGCCTTGCGCGATCATGCCCTGATGGAGCTGCTGTACGCGGGCGGGTTGCGCGCGGGCGAAGTGGTTTCACTGCGGGTGGAAGACCTGCACCTGGACCAGCAGCGCGCGCAGGTGCGTGGAAAGGGTGACAAGGAGCGCATCGTTCCGCTTGGCGGGCAGGCCTGCGCCGCGCTGGAGCAGTACCTGCAGCGTGGCCGTCCTGGGCTGGCGCCCCGCAGTCTGCAGCGCGCGCTGTTCCTCTCGGTGCGCGGTAAGCCGCTGACCACGCAGGTGGTCTGGTCCATTGTGAAGTCCACCAACAAGAACGCGAGCCCGCACAAGCTGCGGCACAGTTGCGCGACGCACATGGTGGAGCATGGGGCCGACCTGCGCAGCGTGCAGACCCTGCTCGGCCATGCGGACATTGCGACTACGCAGGTGTACACGCACCTTGCGCTTGGCCGTTTGAAACAGGTGCATGCGATGCACCATCCGCGCGCACGTCGTCGTGCTATTACCGGGGTGCAGGCATGACGGTAAAGTCGCTCGCAAACGCGTATCTGGCCGTGCTGCAGAACGAGCGCGGCGTCTCCGCGCACACGCTGCGTGCGTATACGCGCGAGGTGCAGGACTTTGCCGCGTACCTGGGCGAGACGCTAGGCGAGGCCATCGATGTGCGTTCGATCGAGCACCTGCAGATTCGCGCTTACCTTGGCGTGCTGTATGACCGTGGCCTCACGCGGGCGTCTGCTGCGAGGGCGCTTTCAGCGATCCGTTCCTGGTTCAAGTGGCTGGCGAAAGAGGGTCATGTCGCGGTGAATCCAGCGACGCTGGTCGCCTCGCCCAGGCTGCCAAAGCATCTGCCGCGGGTGCCGTCCGCCGAAGAGGTCAACCGCGTACTCGATTCCATCGAGCACCGGGAGAAGCCTGACGAGGAGGGCTACATCGGCTGGCCCGAGCGCGACCGCGTCCTGTGGGAGCTGCTGTACGGGTGCGGCATCCGCAATTCAGAGCTGGTCGGGATCGATCTGCGCGATCTGCATTGGGCAAACGACGCGATCCTGGTGCGCGGCAAGGGCCGCAAGGAACGCTACGTGCCGCTCGGCGATGCGGCTGCCGAGGCCGTTCGCGCCTACCTACCGCTTCGTGAGGCGAAGCTGCGTGCGGCGGGAAAAGCCGGTCTGGCCACGGATGGCCCGCTGCTGATCAACGAGCGCGCACTAGGAGCGGCGAGACTGACGACACGCTCCGTCGGACGCATCGTCAAGGCGATGGCGATCCAGCGGGGTCTGCCCGCAGACGTGCATCCCCATACACTGCGCCACGCCTTTGGCACGCACATGCTCGAGGACGGCGCTGATCTGCGCGCCATCCAGGAACTGCTCGGCCACGCGCGGCTCTCGACCACGCAGCGCTACACCCAGCTAAGCGTGGCGCAAGTGCAGGGGGTGTATGACAAGACGCATCCGCGTGCATGAGTGTCGGATGGCGGGAACTATGATTGTTCCATGCTGAAGCCGGATCTTCCTGCGAACGGCGAAAGCTCATTCCTGGCAGACTCGCGTTTACGGCTCATCTTGTTTATCGCGGTGTTGTTGCCGGTCTGGTCCAACGTAAACGACCTGCTGGCGGTGGCCCTCAACCGCGCCATGGGCACGCCGGGCGCGTTCGCGCCGCGCGGCTGGACCATCCTGATGTTGCTGCGCGGTCTGGTGTCCTGTGGACTGGTAGCGCTGATTTTGCGCCTGCCGGACATGCGGTCGTCACAACGGACAGCCACAATTAGGAAAACGCAGGAGTTGGGCAGATCGTTCGACCCGCTGCTTGGCCTGCGGGCCATGGCGTGCCTGATGGTGATGTTCGGCCACTACTTTCTCGTGGTGTTCCCAGCCACAACGGTGGAGACTTCGTTTCTCAAGCACGAACTGCTCGGGCTGTTCCGGCACTGTTCTCCGTGGGGCGGTGTGTGGGTCTTCTTCACCTTGTCGGGGTACCTGATGGGCAAGGGATTCAGTCGAGGCCGGTATGCGTTGAATGCAGCGGGCGTTCGCAGCTTCTACCGCAACCGTCTGCTGCGTATTGCTCCTCTGTACTTTTCGGCTGTGTTGTTATTCAGCGCGTTTCTGGCACCCGAGATGTTTGTTCCGCGCAACCTTTGGCAACTGGCGCAGCTGTTGTTGTTTGACTTTCGCGGCGATGTGCCGATCTCGATTCTGGGGGCGCTTTGGTCGGTGTGTACTGAGGTGCAGTTCTACCTGCTGGCGCCATTCTTCTTTGCAGGTCTGTTTGCGCTCCATCGCAGATCTGCGCGCGGGTTCTGGTGGGGTGTTGCAGCCCTCTACCCGATGTTTACTGCTATCCGGCTGTTGGGTACGGTCCTGCCGTCGTTTCCGCACACGGCGGCTTTTGCCGGTCTGAATGGACCCCCTTACCCCGTCCTGGGATACCCAACGCTGCTGCCGAACCTCGACGTGTTTCTCGTAGGTATGAGCCTGAATTTCCTGCCGCGCTTTCGCTCGGCGAAGAGCTTCCTGCGGTCAGGGGCGGGTCTGCTGACTGTCGGTGTGCTGACGTATGTCGCTTCGGCCTTGCTCGCGAGTCGGGTCGAAACGCCGCAACTGGGCATCCTGCGATTCTGGGCAATCGGGCCGCTGCTCTCATCGGGAGGCGCAGCAATCTTTATCGCGCTGGCGGAACAGACGCCACGGATTGCCGTGCAGCGAAATGCGACGGGCGTGTGGCTTCGCGGCTTGGAGTGGACCGGCATCCTTGCGTACGCCTTGTACGTCTTCCATTCGCGGGTTTTCCTGTCACTGCGAGCCCTGCTGCCGCCGGCGATCCTGGACGGCCGAACGCAGTGGCGTTTTGTCGCTCTCAGCTTTGGCTTGACGTACGTGGTTGCCGTTTTCTTCTACCAGATGGTTGAGAAGCCGTTTGAGCAGCGGAAGCGAGTGATCGATTCCCCCGTTACCGACGCGCCGTAAGGGTGTTCGCATACGCGGTTTGTTCCGTGGCGAAGAATCCTCGATAATGGATAGCGGTGGCCGCAAGGCCGCGCGCCGGGGCGTGCTTCTCAGGAGCCGCATACCGGCAGCGCCCAGAAGGATACGAGTTTGATCAACAGCATCTTCACCAAGGTCTTTGGAACCAGCAACGAACGCGCCGTCAAGCGCATGCAGCCGGTGCTCGACCAGATCAATGGCTTCGAGGCGGCGATCGAGGCGCTCACGGATGAGCAGCTCCGCGCCAAGACAGCCGAGTTTCGCGAACGCATTGCGACACGCACCGCCGACATCGCCGACCGCGACGAGCGAATCGCCGCTGAAAAGGTCATGCTCGACGAGATTCTGCCGGAGGCATTTGCCGTCGTACGCGAGGCAGGCAAGCGCGCCGTGGGCATGCGTCACTTTGACGTGCAGATGATCGGCGGCATGGTGCTGCACAGCGGCAAGATCAGCGAAATGCGCACGGGTGAAGGCAAGACGCTGGTCGCCACGCTGCCGTGCTACCTGAATGCGCTGGCCGGCCGCGGCGTCCACGTCATCACCGTGAACGACTATCTCGCCAAGCGCGATGCCGAGTGGATGGGCAAGATCTACGGCTTCCTCGGCATGACGGTGGGTGTGATCGTGCATGACCTGGACGATCGCGAGCGCCGCGCCGCCTATGCTGCCGACATCACGTACGGCACAAACAACGAGTTCGGCTTCGACTACCTGCGCGACAATATGAAGTTCGAACTGAGCGAGCTGGTGCAGCGCGGCCACTACATGGCCATCGTCGATGAAGTCGATTCGATCCTGATCGACGAGGCACGGACGCCGCTCATCATCAGTGGCCCCACCGACCAGACGACGGACAAGTACGAACGCGTCAACAAGATCATTCCTTCGCTTGAGCTAGGTGAGTTCACCGAGACCATTGAAGAGAAGACGTACACCGGCGATTACGTTGTGGACGAGAAAACGCGCTCGATCACCGTGACCGATGAGGGCTGGGAAAAGATCGAAGGCCTGCTCGGCATCGGCAACATTGCCGACCCTGAGAACTGGGACTTGAAGCACCACGTCGAGACCGCGATCAAGGCGCACAACCTGTATCGCCGCGACGTGGAGTATGTGGTCAAGGACGGCGAGATCATCATCGTGGATGAGTTCACCGGGCGATTGATGCCGGGGCGCCGCTGGTCCGACGGCCTGCACCAGGCAGTGGAAGCGAAGGAAGGCGTCAACATCCGCAAGGAAGACCAGACACTGGCGACCATCACCTTCCAGAACTACTTCCGCATGTACAAGAAGCTCAGCGGCATGAC
The DNA here is from genome assembly GCA_965199365.1 of Terriglobus sp. Classification (GTDB taxonomy): domain Bacteria; phylum Acidobacteriota; class Terriglobia; order Terriglobales; family Acidobacteriaceae; genus Terriglobus. The sequence continues at coordinate 322,652 of CBDARC010000002.1, forward strand.
CGGTACGGCCGAGACGGAAGCCGCCGAGTTCGACAAGATCTACAAGCTTGAGATCGTGGTGATTCCGACCAATCGCGTGATGCAGCGCGTGGAATACCCTGACGTCGTCTACCGCACGGCGAAGGAGAAGTATTTTGCCGTTGCGGATGAGATCGAGCGTCTGCACGAGGCGAAACAGCCGGTGCTCGTGGGCACGACGTCCATCGAAAAGAGCGAGTTGCTAAGCGAGATCCTCAAGCGAAAGAATGTTCGGCACGTGGTGCTGAATGCGAAGTTCCACGAACGCGAAGCGGAGATTGTCGCGCAGGCCGGACGACTTGGCATGGTGACCATCGCCACCAATATGGCGGGCCGCGGTACGGACATTCTGCTGGGCGGCAATGCCGACTTCATGGCACGCCAGGAGCTTGCCAAGAGCGGCACGGCCCGCGCTCTGAGCGCGGTCGAGGGCGAGATCTCGCCGGTGGCCGGGCCGGGCATGTTCCGCTTCTATTACCAGAACCAGGAATTTGAGTGCACCCTGGACCAATGGGAAAACAGCCTCGCACACTTCGACGACGGAGCGAAGCGGGATCACGAGGCCGTGGTCGAAGCGGGTGGCCTGTTCATCATTGGCACGGAGCGGCATGAGAGCCGCCGTATTGACAACCAGCTTCGGGGACGCGCGGGACGCCAGGGCGATCCGGGTGCCGCGCGGTTCTATCTTTCGCTTGAAGACGACCTCATGCGCATCTTCGCGCGTGAGTGGGTCGGCACGCTGCTGCAGCGGCTGGGCATGGAAGAGGGTGTGCCGATCGAAAGCGGCATGATCACCAACCGCATCGCCGCCGCGCAGAAGGCTGTCGAGACGCAGAACTTCGAAAGCCGCAAACACGTTCTCGAATACGACGACGTGATGAACAAGCAGCGCGAGGCCGTGTACGGACTGCGGCACAACCTGCTTGAGGGCATCGACCAGAAGGAACTGATTCTCGAGGACTATGCCGCGACGGCGCTCTCGAACATTCTGGATGAAACGGCACCGGCAAACGTGCACGCAGACCAGTGGAAGATCGACGAGATGAAGGCAAAGCTCGTCGACCTGTTCGGCGGCAGTTTCGACGACATCGAGTTCACCTCGCTGAACCGGCATGAGCTTGGCGAGACGCTCTTCGCAAAGCTATCGTCGCGCTTCAACGTGAAGGAGCAGATCCTTGGGCCGGACACGCTGCGGTATCACGAGCGCGTGGTCATGCTGACTGTGCTCGACGGCCTGTGGAAAGACCACCTGCTTGCGATGGACCACCTGAAAGAGGGGATCGGGCTGCGCGGGTACGCCCAGCAGGATCCGCTGGTGGCGTACAAAAAGGAATCCTTCGACATGTTCGAAGCGATGATGAATCGCTTCCAGGAAGACACGCTCCGCAACCTCTTCCGCATGCAGATCCTGTCACCGAACGGCACGCCGATCGAGTCGCTCGAGCAACTCGCGGCCTTGCAGGCAGAGGCAGCGATGCCGGTTGCGCCTCCGACTCCGCAGCTGCCTTCCGCGCCGGCCGCAACACGCTTGAGCGGCGGTGGTTCGCAGGAGCAAACGGCGCAGTCGCCAAGGCCGCCCGCCGAGCAGCCACCCATGTCTAAGGGTCCGCAGCGCCAGCAGTATGCCCCGGCGAAGGCAACGTCAGGACAGAAACCAAAGCGTCGCCGGTAGTTCCTCCCAAGTAGTGAAATGAGAAGCGGGTGAGTTGATCGCCCGCTTCTTTATTGCTCGCGCGGAGCTTGCCCTGTGCGCTCGCAGTATTGGTGCAGCATCTGCAGTTCGAAGCTGCGGCTGCCGGTGAACATGTCGCTCAGCGCTTGGCGAGTCTGTTCTGGATAAAGCGTTTCCAGAAAGCTGACCCAGGCATCGCGGAGCTTGATCCATGCTCGCTGCTCGTCGCGAAGACCTTCGATGGTGCGGTGTTCCGACTCGGGATGTCCCGCTGCGGGCCGGAAGAGACACGTCGTGCCCAGGTCGGCCTGGTACGCGGCATTGAGGGCTGCGTCGTTCTTTATGAAGTTGTCCGCGGCCTTCGCAGCGTCGGGCGTGAAGCCGTGGGTCTTGTTGTATTGGATCGCGTATAGCTCGGCGTAAAGCTCGGTCAAGTGGGTGCTTCGGAACGATGGGGCGGAGTGTGGCAGGGAAGCCGCGTGGGCTGCTGCGAACACTTCCAGCGCTGCCTGCGCACGCTGCCATGCTGCTGCCTGAGCGGGTGTCAGATGATCGAGAACCTCCGCTACTTCCTGACGCCTGTTGTCTGTCTGCAGCGCCTCTGACGCGATGGCGCGCGTCTTCCAGTTGTTATATTTCTGCGCTGCCTCGGCATAGTCGGTCGCGTTGCCGTTATAGAACGTTTGCAGGTCCTGCGTGCGCGATGCGGTCAGCGGCACGATCCATGCTGCCGGCGGCAGTTCAGGATGCAGTGTGCGACCGAACGCGACGAATGCGTCGCGGTAGGCCAACCAGGCACGCTGCTCGGCGCGCAAACCATCCGGCATGATGGAGCTGAATGGCTGGCTGTCACGCGGCAATGGGGCGATTTGCGCTGCCGCTTGTAGAAGTTGGCCGTAGACCTTGTTCAGTGCATCGTCAGCAGTCTTTGCCGCGGCAGTCGAAGGAGCTGCCGGTGGCTTCTTCAAAACGCCTGCAACAAGGTTTTCGAAGGCGGCATGCTCTTCGTTCGGGTACAGGCCGCCGCTGCCGTACCCACCCATGAACAGGTAGTCGCCAGTCACTTGAACATGAATGAAGTGCTGCATTGCCGCCGCTGCTCGCTGATACGCCGCTCGCCGAACGGGTGTCAGTTTTTTCAGGAGGGGCGCGATGGCTGCATCGGCGTCGTCGGCATCTTTCTGCGCATCGTCAATGCCGGACTGGATGCCGCTGGTGTGCAGAGCAGCCTGTTCGTCCTCGTCCTTCTGTTGTGCGGCGGCGTCTATCGCGGGTGTCGGCGCAGGCGTCTGCGCACGCATGACGGAGACGAAGAGCAGGGCGATCCAGATCCAGCGCCGCATGGCAGGATTCTACTGCGCGATCTCGTCCAGCAGCACTTTGGCCTTGGTGGCGAGGGTGAGTGTCCCGTCAACGTCGGATTTCTGCCATGCGTCGTCAGCCTGCTTCAGGAAAAGACGTGCCTGCTCGATCTGCTGGCTGTGCAGTGCTGCTGTGGCGGTGGGTGTCGCGTTGAGCCTTCGCTGCTGGGATCGCAGCAGATCGTCGGCCTGCTGGCGAAGTGGGGCGGTGTCTCCGGCGGTCAACTGACCCAGTTCCAGCGGCGGCGGAGGAGCGGGTGCGAGCACCACCTGCTGGACCGGCCATGGTCTGAAGCGGTAGACCACGCGCCGCGGCAGCAGGTCTGTCAATGCTTCTGCCTCTTCCAGCGGCATCTCGGCCTCGGGTTCGGTCGGATGCGTCAGCGGAGGCACCGTGATCATGACTGGTGGAGGCACGGGCGGCAGGGCGGCGACAAGCACCGTCTTCCTGTGACATCCCGTCAGCAGCAGGGCCGCGCCTAACGCACCAAGTCCGATGGCGCGGAAACGGATCATACGCTCACCGCCTGTGGCAGCATGACCGAGGGTCGGCCCGCAAGTGGCATGCGCAGCGTAAACGTAGTGCCATGGTTCACCGCCGCGGCGTTGCTTTCGGACGTTACCTCGATGATGCCGCCATGCAGCTGGACGATGCGGTAGGTCATTGCCAGGCCGATGCCGCTGCCGGTGGCCTTTGTGGTGTAGTACAGGTCGAAGATACGGGGCAGTTTGTCCGGCGCAATGCCCGCGCCTGTGTCGCGTACAGAGACGCACGCGCTTTGCCGGTCCGACGCAAGATGAAGCTGCAGATCGCCTCCGCTTGGCATGGCCTGCATGGCATTCAGCACGATGTTGAGCAGCGCCTGGCGCATGAGTTCGGCATCGCAGAGAACTGTAATCGGCGAACCGGGGCTGTCCTCCCGCACGGCGATCTGGATGCGCTCACTGTCTGCCTCGGCCGAGACCAGTTGCACGACAGACCTGATGATCGGCACAATGTCCTGCTCGCGCAACTGGGGCTCAATCGGCCGGGAGAAGTCGGCAAGTGTCTGCACCACGCGGTCGAGCCGGCTCATTTCGCTGGCCAGAACTTCCACGTGACGCTGCGCTCCGTCAGTGTTGGTCGAGTTGGCCAGCTTGCCTCGCAGCAGTTCGAGGTGCACGACCATGGCGTTGATGGGGTTCTTGACCTCGTGGCCAACACCCGCGGTCAGACGACCGATGCTTGCGAGGCGGCGCGAGATTTCAATCTCCCGTTCCAGCTCCTCCTGTGCGGCGATGTCATGCAGCATCAGCAGCGCGCCCATGCCCGCGCTTGAGAAGCAGTTCAATGAGAGTGCGATGGTGCGGCCGTCCTCCATCACCACCGGCAGGGCGCGGACGCTTTGCCGGTCCTCCAGCAACTCCTCCAGCTTGCGCCCGATGGCGGTGGATGGAGGAAAGACCGTTGCAAGCGGAGTTCCGGCTGCAGCAACCGTACCCGGCGGCAGGAAATTCGAAACAGCCTCGCCAATCATCGCGACACGCAGATCGGCTGTGAACAGCACAACGCCGTCCTTCAGCGTTTGCAGCATGCTGTTCAGGTTCGTGGCCATTTCCGTGCGGGTCTGTTCAGAGGTGCGAATCTGCTCGTCAAGGCGGCTGATGGTGGAGGAGACGCGCGCCACGGCGTCACGCTGGCCTATTGAGCGCAGCGGCTGCTGCTCCCGGCCGCGGGCCGAGATCGTTTCAAGCTCGCGTCCGATCTGCTCAATGGGCCGCAGCGCAGCCGCCGACAGGATCGCCGCGATCAGCAGGGAACCGCCCAGTGCAAAGGCGCAGACCAGCATGGCGTCGTGCAGCCACGGCGCGTACGCGTTGCGCAGAAAGGTGCTGCGAATGCCGATGTGCGCTGCCATAAACGGCTGCCCGTTACGCTGAAGCGGCAGAGTGATATCGAGGGTTTCCGGAGCTCCAAAGAGCAGCTGCCGCTTCTGGAGCAGCGACCCCGATTCAGCTACGGCAAAGTTGCGACGATGCGGCTGCTGACGATCTTCAAGCGCAGGATCGCTGCTGACCAGCACGTGCCCGTCTGCCGTGCTGACGTATGCGTCCTGCATGCCCGGTGAGTACCGGACCGCGCTGTTCAGCGTGTCGGGCAGATCGGCATCGGTACGAAGCGCCTCTGTTACCGCGGCTATGAAGGCATCCTGCGTGGCGTCGGCTGGTAGTTTCTGAGCGAGGCCACGTTCCAGGGCTGTCTGGACGGACGACAGCACCTCATGCGCCAGCACCAGGTTAGCGGATTCGGTCTGTGCGATGCGCTCGCGCAGAACCTCTGACAGGAACACCAGGGACAGAACGACCGTCAGCAGAAAGGTAAATGACAGTGTTGCCGCGACGAGCCGGGACCGGAGACGCATGGCTATTGCGGGGCTCCCCGCTCCTCCAACGCATACTCCTTCAACTTGTTCTGTAGCGTCTTGGAGCTGATGCCGAGGATGTCGGCGGCGCGTGTTTTATTGTTCCGCGTGGAGATCAGCGTTTTCAGGATCAGCTGCTTCTCAGCTTCGTCGACCGTGGTCCCGACGGAGAGGTGCACCATCTCGTCATTGCCTGCAGCGGGGGCGGGCGTCGTGAAGACGCTGGCCGGTACTTCGTTGGTCGCAGTAAACGTGCTGACGTCGCCAAAGCCGGGCGGCAGGTGCGTCGCGTCGAGCGGGTGATCCTGTGCCATGATGACGGCGCGTTCGATGGTGTTGCGCAGTTCGCGCGCATTGCCCGGCCAGCGATACTCCATGAAACGCGTCATCAGACCGCGCGCGATGCCGGGAACGTTGGTGCCGTGCCGCGCGTTCATCTCGAGCACCATGGCGTTGGCCATGGCGGGGATATCTTCCACGTGGTCGCGGAGCGGCGGCATCTGGATGTTGAAGACGTTCAGCCGATAGTAGAGATCGCCTCGCAGTTCGCCTGACGCCACGGCGCGCTGCGGATCTTTGTTCGTAGCCGCAATGACCCGCACATTGACGGGGATTTCGTCCCGCGAGCCGAGGCGGCGCAACCTGCGATCTTCCAGCACCCGCAGCAGCTTGCTTTGGGTTGCAGCAGGCATTTCACCGATCTCATCCAGCAGCAGGGTGCCTTCTTCGGCAAGTTCGAAACAGCCGGCCCGACGTCCCTCCGCACCGGTGAAGGCGCCGCGTTCGTGTCCGAAGATCTCGCTTTCAATCAGCGTCTCCGGGATCGCGGCGCAGTTGACGGCGACGAACGGCTTGTTGCGGCGGCCGCTCAGCATGTGAAGGGCGCGTGCGGCGAGTTCCTTGCCTGTACCGCTTTCGCCGGTAATCAGGACGGAGACGTTGTTTGGAGCAACGCGTTCGATGACCGAAAAGATCTCCCGCATCTGCGGTGACGTGCCGATCAGCGGACCCAGCTTGCCGCTTTCGATGGCGCCGGACTCGTCCTTTGCTACTTCGTCCTTTACGGCTGCGCCCTGCTGCACGTTACCCAGGATCGTCTTCAGACGCATGGGATCCACCGGCTTTTGCAGGTAGTCGTACGCGCCCATGCGCATGGCATCGACTGCGCTGTCAATGGAGCCCTGCGCGGTGAGCACGACAACCGCAATGTGCTGCGGCAGTTCGCTGATGCGGTCCAGCAACTGGAGCCCGTCCATGCGCGGCATCATCAGGTCAGTCACGACAACATCGGGGGACCAGCGAACCACTGCGTCAAGACCGGCCGCACCGTCCGCCGCGGTCTCTGTCCGGTAGCCCCAGGAGGCGATCAGCTCTGCCAGACCGGCCCGTGCATTTGCTTCATCTTCGACGACCAGTACTTTGGTCTGCGCCACACCTTTGCTCCATTTCCGCTGCGCTTTATTCGATGCCACAACACGTCGTAAGTTTGCGTATGCTTAAGAGGATGAATACGGAAACACCCTACGAAATCACCGTTGCCGAACTCGCGCAACTGCGCGCTGCAGGCGAGCCTTTGACCCTGTTGGACGTGCGCGAACCGTGGGAAGTGGCGACCGCCTCCATTGAGGGCAGCGTCAATATTCCGATGGGCGAACTGCCCGCACGTGCGAACGCCGAACTCGATCCTGACAAGTACATTGTCGTGTATTGCCATCACGGTGCGCGATCTCTTTCAGTCACGGCGTGGATGCGTCGTGAAGGATTTGATAACGTGCAATCGATGGCGGGCGGCATTGATCAATGGTCGCGAGAAGTAGACCATACCGTACCAATGTATTAGTTCACCTTGTTAACTGTGTATCGCACGAAAGCGCAAACGAACGTAATCGCCCCACCAAACGTCCGTGCTGTCGCAGAGCATTGGCTTCAGCAGGTGCGCTGTCTCTGTCACTGCGTCGTTGCGATCCGTCTCTGCGAGTCCGGCAAGTACGCCTTTGCGAAAGGTACGCAGCCACTGCTCCATGCCCGCGTCGATCCGGGTGGGGCGAGGCACGAGCTGCATCGTTTCCACATGGAAACCGTTGCGCTCGAGCAGCAAACGGTAATCCTCTGCCGAGGGGTAAAAGGACGCTCCTGCCGTCTCCGCATCGATTCCATATCGCGACAGAACTGCCTGTAACGCGGTGCGGATTGCGGCGATGTTGCCCAGCCCGCCCATTTCTGCAACGAAGCGGCCACCGGGGCGCAGAGCTCGATGAATGCCTTGCAAGACGGCATCCTGCTCGCGCACCCAGTGCAACGCGGCATTCGAGAACACCGCGTCAAACTCCTCGTTAAACGGAAGTGAGCGCATGTCCGCCTGCACTGTGTTGAGGCCTCGCGCTGCAGTGCCGGCAAGCATCGATCCGTCAGCATCGCAACCCACAACGTCCGCGCCGGTCGCGGCGATCTGCTCGGTCAAGGCACCGTCCCCGCAGCCAAGGTCGAGGATGCGCTCTCCTACGCGCGGTGCCAGCATGCGAAAGACTTCGCCCGCCAGATCGGCGACAAAGCGACCGTTCGCTGCGTAGTCGGCTGCGTTCCATGTTTGCGTTCGTTCGTCTGTCTGTGGTGTGCTGCTCATGCAGAGATTCTTCGCTCGCTCACGCTGCGACGCAAGGGTCATAAGTATTTCTAAGGGGTTCAGAAGCATGCTCGATACAGCGCTCGCGTTTTCGGAGCAAAACAAGGCAAACGCGCTTGAGGAGTTGAAAGACTTTCTGCGCATCCCATCGATCTCTACCTTGCCCGAACATGCAGGCGACGTCCGGCGCGCTGCCGAGTTTCTTGCAGCGGAGTTGCGACGAGTTGGCATGGAGAACGTGCGGCTGATCGAGACAGAGGGACATCCGCTGGTGTATGCCGACCATCTGCATGCAGCGGGCAAGCCGACCGTCCTCTGCTATGGCCACTACGATGTGCAGCCGCCGGACCCGCTGGATGAGTGGCTGTCACCGCCGTTCGAGCCAACCGAGCGCAATGGCAACCTCTACGCGCGTGGTGCTGTCGACGACAAGGGCCAGCTTTGGATGGAGGTAAAGGCACTGGAGGCGCTGCTGCAGGCAGGGTCGCTGCCGGTGAACGTGCGCGTGCTTGCTGAGGGCGAGGAAGAAGTAGGCGGCGAGGCGATTGCGACCTTTCTGCGTGAGCACCCTGAAGAACTTAAATGCGACGTGGCGCTGGTCTGCGATACAGAACTGTTTGCGCCCGATCTGCCCACGTTGTGTGTCGGCCTGCGCGGCATGATCTACACCGAGATCGAGGCGCGTGGCGCGCGCACAGACCTGCACAGCGGCATGTATGGCGGCGCTGCGCCAAACCCGTTTGTTGCCCTGGCGCAGGTGATTGCCAAGCTGAAGGACGAAGACGGCCGCATCCTGATCCCCGGGCTGCTCGATGGCATTGAGCCGCCGAGCGAAGCCGAGCTTGCCGCATGGCGCTCGCTGCCGTTCGATGAGGAGCATTACCGGGAGACCGAAGTGGGCAGCAGCGTGCTTACCGGCGAGCCCGGCTACTCCGTGCTGGAGCGTACGTGGTCGCGGCCTACGCTGGACGTGCACGGCATGCCTGGCGGCTTTACAGGTGCAGGTGCGAAGACAGTGATTCCAGCAAAGGCGCTTGCGAAGGTTTCGTTGCGCCTGGTGCCTGGTATGACGCCTCAGAAGACGTTCAGCCAGTTGCGTGATTATGTGTTGAGCATCGCGCCGAAGGGCATCACGCTCGAGGTGCGGCTGATCCACTCTGGCGAGCCGGTGGTCGTTGGTACGGACAATCCCTTCGTCCATGCAGCGACTGAGGCGATGCGTGCAGTCTTTCATTGCAACACTGTCTTTGTTCGCGGAGGCGGATCGATCCCGGTGGTCGGGGACTTTGCGCGGCAACTGCATGTGCCGACGGTGTTGATGGGCTTCGGTCTGCCGGACGACAACCTGCATGCCCCCAACGAGAAGTTCTGCCTCGCGAACTTCTACCGCGGCACCGAGTCGATCATCCGCTTCCTGTCGCTTGCGGGCGCGTAGTGCTGCCTCGTGTGAGCGGTTATGTTCTGGCTGGCGGCGAGAGTTCGCGGATGCAGGGCGGCGGCATGCCGCGTGACAAAGCGTTGCTGCTGCTCGACGCCGAGACCATGCTACAGCGAGCCATGCGATCCGCTCGTGAAGTGTGTGCGGACGTTGGCATCCTTTGCGGCACGGCCGAGCGCGGCGAGCGCTTTCAGGCTTTTGGTCGGACCATCGGTGATGCCGTCACTGGATGTGGTCCGCTTGGCGGTTTGGACGCGGCGCTGCGCGACGCGGCCGAGGAGTGGCTGATGATCGTGCCGGTGGATCTACCTTTGCTGCCGGCGTCCGCACTGCGTGCACTCGTTGAGCAGAGCACTGAAAACGGCGGCCCGGCCGTAACCTGTTTTGACGCCGTGGGCCGGCGGCAGCCGCTTCCGGTGTTACTGCACCGTGCCGCGCATCCCGTTGTTGCCGAGGCGCTCGCACGCAGCGAGCGCAAGTTATTGCCAGTCTTGCAGCGGGCCGCAGAGGCAATGTGTTCACTTGGCATGTGTGTTGTGGCAGCGGATGAGCTTGCTCCAGAACTGGACGTATCGGTCTGGTTCACCAATGTAAATACGCCGGACGACTACCGCGCCGCGCGGGAACTGATCTCGATGGGGAACGGTTTTGGTTCGGGTGCATCTGAATGAGCATGCCGGATGAGACCACGTCGACCAAGGCGTCGACTGAGAACAACAGCGAGACAGGCAGCAAAGACGCAACCACCGGGCCGTCGCACGACGCGTCCGGCAATGAAGGCAGAGCAACGGGAGTTGACGCCAGCGCCGCCGCACACGACGCGGATGATCGCACAGGCGCAGAACGTGCCGGCGAGTCAAAGCCTGAGTCGGCCACGACTTCAGATGAGCCGACACAGCCCGAAACCGGCACCGAGGAGATGTTCAACAAGCCGCTGGTCGACGAAGTTTCAGAGGACGTTGCTGGAGAGGTCAGCGAGTTTTTTGAACAGGCCGCGGAACAGAACGAACCCACTGCGGAAGAAAGCAAGAAGCCATTTATCTCATTTGAGCATGTCTTCAAAGCCTTCGGTGATTTCAAGGTGCTGGAGGATGTCAGCTTCTTCGTTCTGCCGGGTGAGACGCTGTGCATCCTAGGGCGATCAGGCGTGGGCAAGTCGGTTTCGCTGCAGATCCTGATGGGCTTCCTCAAGGCCGACCGCGGCGCTGTCTGCGTGGCGAACGAAGACATCATGGGGTTCGACGAAAAGCAGATGCAGCCCATCCGCCGCAAGGTGACGATGGTCTTTCAGAACGGCGCGCTGTTCGATTCGGTCAGCGTGGGTGAGAATGTCGCCTTTCCGCTGCGTGAAAAAGGCGAGCTCGATGAGGAGCAGATTCGGCAGGTCGTTAAGGGCTTGCTGGAGATGGTTGGCGTCGCGGGCATGGACGACCTGCTGCCGTCTGACCTTTCCACTGGCATGAAGCGTTCCGTGGCCATTGCGCGTGCCCTGGCCGCGCAGCCGGAGGCAGTGCTGTATGACGAGCCCACAACGATGGTCGATCCTCTCATGGGTCATCTGCTCGGCGACCTGATCGAGCGGCTGAAGCGCCAGCTCCACCTGACCAGCATCGTGGTGACTCACGACATGCGCTTTGCGCGCAAGCTGGCGGATCGCGTGCTGTTTCTGCACGAAGGCACTGCAAGGTTCTTTGGTACGCTCGCGGAGCTTGAGAAGAGCGATGATCCGGTGCTGAAGGAGTTCATGGGCATGGACGAATTGATACTGCCGCAGTAAGCGACTGCTTCGCAGCAGGCGACAACAGTGGTGCGCAGTTTGCCTGGTCTGCACAAAGCAACAAAGAGAGGGTGCCCGAAGGCACCCTCTCTCTGTTGCTTGGACTACGTTTGGTTAGAACCCAACCCGCAGGCTGAATTGGAAGTTACGAGACAGATCGTAGGTTCCGCCCTTGGTCTGGCTCAGGCCGAAGTTGCCCGAGGTGGGATTTGTGTTTGGGTTGTCCGCCGTTGGGTGGTTCGCCAGGTTGAATGCCTCGGCGCGGAATACCAGGGTCTTGTTCTCGGAGCCGGGGACAAGTGGAATGCTCTTGTTCAGAGCCGCACTATAGCTCTGGAAGCCAGGCCCGACGATCTGGTTCCTGGAGCCACGGGGAGCGAACGTACCCTGTGCTGGTGGCGCGAGCCATACCGACGTGTCGAACCACTTGGAAGTGCCAGTCTGACCGGCAAAGCCCTTCAGAATGTTCACTGGTCCGCTGTGTCCAAAGAGCTGTGTTCCGGAACCGGGTCCAACACCTGCGTAGTCGCTTCCCGTCGAAATGTTCAGCGGACCGCCGGTCTGGGCCTGGAGTGTTCCAGAGAACTGCCAACGTCCGAACAGAATACGATTCGGCGCGAAGCTTGCGTGATCGAACTGGCTGATGTTGTACACGAAGTTGGTTACGAACACATGGCGACGGTCGAAATCGCTCGGGCCGTAGAAGATGTTCTTGTTGTACGCGTTGGGCAGGTTCTGTCCCAGGCTGGAGCCGAAGTCAGTGCTCTTCGACCAGGTATAAGCAATGCCAAAGAGCAGACCCTTGGTAAGACGGCGGCGAAGGTTTGCCTGCAGCGAGTTGTAGAAGGACGCGCCGCCGGTGGTGTCCTGATTAATGTTCGAGAAGCCCAGGTAGGGACGAAGCGCATCGGGGTTTACGCCAGGGTGCGCCTGCACCGTTCCGGGCTGCAACTGGTTGATGTTCTCAAGCTCTTCGAGGTGGATGCCGCGGCGACCGGCGTAGGCAACGGTCAGGACACCCAGGGTGGGGATCTCCTGCTCCATCGTTACGTTCCAGTTGTAGGCTTCCGGGCTGGGATAGTTGTACGCCTGCGAGTTGTAGTTGAACGGGAAGTTGTTTGTGCCGACACCGCCAGGTGCATCCGCGATGCCGTTAGTAACGGTCGAGGATGGTTGGAACGGCGCGTTACCACCCGTGAACACGCTGTCTGAAATGCCGAGGCGCTGAACGTAGCGGCCACCACCTGCTCGGAGGACCATGCCGGGCTTCAGTTGATAAGTGATGCCAAAGCGAGGCTGGATGTCCGTCTTGATCGTGGGTGAATAGGTCTTGCTGAATCCGTGGAACAGGCTGGTGTAGCCCGAGAGGATCGCAGGATCAACGTGTCCCTGGGCGCTGGACGGGAAGCCGCTACCGGGGATCACGACACCGTTGTACTGGTTGCCGCCCGTGACGACATCGGTAGTGGGATTTACAGTAACTGCCTGTGCCGGGTTGTAGACCGTGGGATTAAAGACCGACTGATTACCCCACTTCGCGTAATACGGATTGTAGATGCTGTACCGTATGCCAGCTTCGATGACCATCTTTGAAGTAGCACGCCACTGGTCCTGCAGAAAACCCTCGTAGGTTGTGCTGCGATACAGCGTGTAGGAACGCTGGCCGATTTCACCGTACGTATCGAACAGACCTTCCGCGGCGTTGGCGACAGCCTTGGTTGTAGTGTTCGGAACGCCGTTTAGAACCAGCGAGTTGTGAGTGTCGGTAAAGCGGAAGAACCCATTCTGATTGTTGGTTGCGCCGGGCGTTGTGCTCGAAACGCTGATCTGATCGAAGTTATTTTCGCCCGCATACTCAAAGTTGAAACCAGCTTTGAGAGTGTGGTTTCCGAGTACCTTCGTGATGTTGTCGGATGCGCTGTAAACAAGGCCGCCGGAGTGCGAAGGGTACGGACCGCCATCGAGCGTGGTGATGTTGGAGATGTTGATAGTCGGTATCTTGTTCGGAATTTCCTTGGTGGCAGCGGAGTACAGGTATGGATAGTTAATTCCGTAATTGGTCCTGTTGTACAGGCCGCTCGAGAGGTTATACGAGATGAACACGTGATCCGTGGCACCTGAAATGACTGCCTCGTTGATCAACGTGGGAGAAATCGTCCAGGTGTAGTGGATGACGCCGATCTGGTTTGGACGATTGAACAACTCGGGTGTGCGGTTGTAACCGCCATAGTGCGGCGTCAGGGAGTTATACGCGAAGTCCAGTACCGTGAACCGGATGCGGTGCGCATCTTTGGGGATGTAGTCGATGACGTAGGTGTCTTTGCGCTGATCCTGCGTCGCCTTGGCCGCATCGGCCCAGTTGTAGGTGGAACCGGCTGCATTGGGCAGGGGGAAGGCATTCAACAAGGCCAGGCCGTTAGGACTCAGATCGCCGGGCGTGATGATGTTGCCCGCGTACGCTGCGCCTGTTTTCGGACTGACGATGGTGCTGCCTGCCGGATAGAAGAGGTTCGGTCCCAGCAGTTCGCTGAAGTCGCCCATGCGCATCTTCGCCGTGGGTGCCGTGTTGAAGACGGTGTCTTCGTTGTTGTAGCGCGTGAATTCCTCACCGAAGAGGAAGAACAGATGTGTTCTGCTCTTGTTGAAGCCCGGAAACGTAACCGGTCCGTTGAAGTTATACCCGAACTGGTTGTAGTTGAAGCCCGGTGGTCTGGAGCGGATACGCAGCGAGTTCGACGGCAGCTTGCGCTGCCAGGTGTTCGCGTTGAAGAACGTGTTTCGAAGAAACTCGTACGCGGAGCCGTGGAAACTACTGGTGCCGCTCTTAGGAATGATGCGGACCTGGCCGCCGTCTGTACGTCCGTACTCCGCTTCGTAGCTGTTGGACAGAACCTGAACCTGCGCGGTCGAGTCGACGTCCGCGGTACCGACGCTTGTGCCTTCGCCGCGGGTACGGGTCATCGGAGCGCCATCGAGTGTCTGCAGGCTTTCCGTGGTTCGCGCTCCGCCGATGGACACGCTCTGATCGAGGCTGAAGGTGAAGGATGCCATGGGCGACGTGCGGATGACGCCCGGCTCAAGCTGCGCAAGCAGTTCAGGATTACGGCCGTTCAGCTGGATGCTCTGGACCTGTTCCTGGGTGACGAGCTGACCGACGACGGCGCTTTCGGTCTGGACCGTATTGGTAGCGGCCTCGACGGTTACGGTGGAAGTAGCGTCGCCGATTTTCAGGCTGAAATCAACGCGTTTGCCGATGCTTGGATCGACGTGCACGTTATTGAGCGTTGCGCTCTGAAATCCAGCGGACTCAACACGCACGGTGTAGTCGCCAGGAACGATGTTGGGCACATTGAAGTTGCCGCTTGCGTTGGTGTTGACGATGTTTTCCGCGCCGGTCGCATTGCTGCGAATGGTGACCTTTGCATTCGGCAGAAACGCCCCGGATGCGTCAGTAACAGCGCCCGAGAGAGAGGAGCTGTCTGTCTGCGCGTAGGCGCTGATGCTGAATGGGACTGTTAACGTCGTTGCAAGCAACGAGGTCAAGATTAAGGCTTTCTTGCGCATGGCTTCTCCAAAGAAGGTCTTACAGGTTCACAACTATGTGGTCGAAACAGGTGCTTTTCTGTTCGCGCACAACTCTCCGTTATCGCTAACGAAGTTGTCAAGAAGAATCATCTAAATCGATTCAGAACGTGACAAAACTTCGATCAGGAACGCAGCTATCATCGTTCGTCTGCTCAGAGGCAGCGATCAATATCCTGTGAAAGTAAGAGGAGAATCGACGGCTTCGGGGAAGGCGTTACGAGGAGGAAGGTGGAGGCGCGGGTCGGAATCGAACCGACGCATGAAGGTTTTGCAGACCTCTCCCTTACCGCTTGGGTACCGCGCCATGGCACATTCAATAGGATTGAAACGTGCTTACTAACGGGCCGTCTGCCAGTGGTGACAGAGGATTGGAATGGAGCGGGAGACGGGATTTGAACCCGCGACATCTTCCTTGGCAAGGAAGCACTCTACCACTGAGCTACTCCCGCTCAACATGATCGAGTATAGCGACGGTCGGGGGTTGGGGTCAACGCGCGCTCCGCATAACGCTCTACTCGGCCGTGGCTCGCGGAGCCAGTGGGATATAAGGTCCTGCAACTCCTGTGTGCGCCATTCGCACGATGTGCGGGGTAATCATCAGCACGATGTCGCCGGTTACCACGTTGGTGTTGCGGTCCGTCGTGCTTTGAAAGCCTGGAACTTCGCCAAGGCCGGGCAGGCCGGTCACGGCAGCGCTCTCAGTCCGCGTGGTGTCGCTGATCATCATGACCGTCTCACCATCGTGCACGGTCAGGTCAGATGTGAACTGCCGGCTGGTCAGAACCGGGATCCCGTTGAGCGCGGTGCCTGCGAGCGAGGCGATCTTGATTTCGAGTTTCATGCCAACGTCTCCGGTAATCAGGATTCTCGGGATTGCCGACACTGTCAGGCCAAGGTCCTGGTACTGGATCTGCGGGATGACGGCTCCGCTGCCGATCGAACTGGTGCCGAGATACGAGGCCAGCAGGCTGGAGAGGCTGACCCCGTTGACCGTAGTGGATGCGAGGGAGCCGGCGGAGCTGGTGGCGATGTCGCTGTAGAGAGACGTCTGGATCGGATAGCGCGTGCCGCTTTTGAAAATCGCTGTCTGACGATCGCTGACGCGCAACTGGAGATCGTCGAGTGTGCGCGCCTCGCTGTTGTTGAGCGCGAGATTTATGGTCGGGATGCTGCCGGTGGAAAGCACGCCGGTTGTAAGGCCTCCACCAAACGTCAGGAAGCTGTTGGCAAGCAGGGAACTGCTGCTGCCAAGGCCCGCAACAAAGACCAGGTAAGCGGCAATCTCTACCGTGCTTGCCGTTGAGGGCAGCACACCGCTCGCGATGAGCTGCGTGATCAGCGAGCTGTTCTGTGACACAACGCTCTGCGCTTCGGCCGCCAGGCTGTAGCCGTTCAGCGACGAGGGCAAAACGACGCCCAGGTTCTGGACGTGCGACTTGTCGACCTCGTAGAGCTTCAGGTCGAACAGGACATCGCTTGTACCCTGCTGCAGGTCCGTGAAGATGCGCTCGACTGCGCTGACGCGGTCTGCGGGGCCGCGCACAACCAGCGCACCGCCAAGCGGAGCAATGCTTACCTGCCGGATGTCTGTGATCTGCTGTGCGACGCTGACGTAATCCTTCAGCTGGTCGGCAGGAACACCGGGCAGGTAGAACGTCTCTTCTACCAGCCGTTCGTAATGCTGGCGGTTGTCTACGGTGTCGGTAGCGATGATGACGGTGTGGTCGTCGACGGGCGTGGAGAATGTGCCGCTCAACGCCGAGAAGACACGCATGGCGTCACCGAACCGCACGCCATCCACATCCACTCTTAGGCTCTGCATGGGGACCTGCGGATCAAACACGACGGCAATGCCGTATTCCGCGCCGATCTGCTGGGCGAGTGAGCGCGCGTCGCCGCGCAGATGGAAGTCATGGGTGCTGCTGTTGGGCCTGAGTGCGATCGGGCCGGCAGACCGAGTGTGCTCCATCGGCTGCAGGAGAGGAGCCTGGTCGCGCTGCAGCACGCGGGGGTTGTCGGGGTCGACCTTCCTCGCCTCCGCCAGCAGCCTGTCGGCCGCGGCCGGATTCAGTGGCCGCTCGGTCGCTGCCTGTTGCAGCAGGCTGGTGACATGATGCTCGCGTGCGAGCGCAAGCGCGGCGAGGTACGCGGGCTCTGCCGGGTTCAGCGCGACAGCCTGTGCAAAGTTCTGTTCTGCTGCCGGGTAGATGCCAAGCTCAAGCGACTTGGCGCCCCGCAGGTACGCGCTGGTGGCTTTGTCGCGCTGCTTTGGAGGTACAGGCGGCAGCGCTGGTGATGGTGTTGCCGAAGGTGTTGAAACGGCCTGGGCGGCTGGTGCAGAGGCAGCCGCGTCTGTTTGCGATCGCAGGATTCCCGGTGAACACAGGGCTGCGAGACTGACGCATGTGATCCACGCAGAGCGCTGGGTAGAATCAGTCATCCTGCGTGGTTAGACGGGCGACTAGCGCGTACGTGCGATGTTCTGCACTCGCGTCGATGCCCCTGCCGGGCGCTCACTGCGTGAAGGGCGCTTCAGACCGCTGCGGATTTCAGCGCGGTCCAGTTGCAACTCGGCCAGTGTGCGGCTGAGCGTGTTGCGGTGCATCCCGAGTTCTTCGGCACTCTTGCATTGGTTGCCGCGATGGTTCGCAAGCACCTGCAGGAGATAGCGGCGCTTGAACTCACGAACCGCTTCTTCGTACGAAACGCCGTCAGCGTGCATCTGCGCCACCAGGATATCGATTTCCCGCTTCACTCTTGCTCTCCTGAAAACTGTAATGGCTTGTGCGACTCAGCCGGAAGCAGTCTTTCTTCACGCTACGACTGGAAGTTCTTGACCCAGTCGCCCAGTCGAAGTTGCTTTCCGAAATCCCGCGGCATGACGAAGGATATCCCATGCGACGCCTGAAGCAAATAGGGCATTAAGACAGAGGTACGCGCAGCCTCGAAATGCTGGAGAAACGCGCCAAACGGCAGGATGATCGCAGCAAGCAGAAGCGTTCCACGCAGGAATCCAAACGCTGCGCCGCCCAGACGGTCGACAAATCCTAGTCCTACCGCCTTGAACGCTCCGCGCAGCAATCGCCCCAGCAGTGCCGCGGCGACGTAGACCACAATGAGGATCAGAACAAAGGCAACCGCACGTGCCAGGGCAAACGGGTTGATATCACCGCGAAAGTATTCCGCCAGGCGAGGCGCGTACCACGCTGCGATCAGCACTCCAAGCAAAAGCCCGGCCAGCGAAAACAGCGATCGTACAAGGCCGGTCATGAACGCCGTGACTGTGGAGATCGCCAGCGTGAGCCCAATGATCCAATCCAGCGGATTCATGCCGCTGAGCGCGATCTGTGCGTGGTGCAGGTACGTCTGCATGGCTACTCCGGTAACCCGGGCTTGTCAGTCAGTAACGTGAACGCCTGCAAATATTTCGCGCGGGTCTCGCGCACCACGTCGTCGGGCAGCGAGGGTGCGGGCGGCTGCTTGTCCCAGTGAATGCGTTCGAGGTAGTCGCGCACAAACTGCTTGTCAAACGAGGGTTGCGCACCACCGGGAGCGTAGCCGCTCGCCAGCCAGTAACGCGACGAGTCGGGTGTCAGGACTTCGTCGGCCAGCACGAGCAGTTCGTCATCCTCACCAACAGGAATGAAGCCGAACTCAAACTTGGTGTCGGCGAGGATCAGGCCTTTCGTTTCAGCATAAGCAGCGGCTTGCGTATAGATCGCGAGCGTCAGCGTGCGGAGCCGAAGAGCGAGGCTGCCGCCAACCAGGTTCATCACTTCGTCGAAGGAGATGTTCTCGTCGTGACCGGTGTGGTTCTTCGCGGCAGGCGTAAAGATCGGCTCGGGCAGTCGTTCACTCTCGCGCAGGCCCGATGGCAATGGAATGCCGCAGACGCTTCCGGTGCGCTGATAATCCTTCCATCCTGAGCCTGAGAGATAGCCACGCGCCACGCACTCCACAGGCAGCATGCGCGCACGCTGCACGATCATGCTGCGACCACGCAACTCTTCCGCAAACGTCTGCAGATCGGCAGGGAACTCGCGCACATCCGCCGTGACCAGGTGGTTGGGCACGACGTTCTTCAGATACTCGAACCAGAACAGCGAAAGCTGCGTGAGCACCTTGCCCTTGTCGGGAATGGTGCTGCCAAGCACGTGATCGAAAGCCGAAATGCGATCACTTGCCACAAACAGCAGCTTGTCCGAACCAACCTCGTACAGGTCGCGAACTTTGCCGCTCAAAAAGGGTGTACGACCCGGCAGCCCACGATTGCTCATGCTCTTAGTGAAACATCCCGAAGGCCATGACGTTCAGAAGTTTTAGGGCGACGCATAGGAAGGGTAACTGCCACGGCACGACCGCCCGTGTCGCGAAGGCTGCAGCAACTCTCGCCTACCCAAAGCGTTTCTGAAGGCGATGAACAACCGGCCACTCAATGAACAGGTAACAGGTAACACCCACGCCCATGCACATGAGCAGTAGGTAGGCTTGGACCAGCAGAGTCGGCCCAAAACGAGTCATCTGCACGATGTGGCCGCGGGTTAAGACAAACAACAGCCGGTAGGCAAACTCCTCAACCACCTTCGAGGTGAGATAAATCGAGTAGGAGGCGTTCCCCACCAGCAGCGCAAGCCGGCCAATGCGGAAGCGAACCGCCGGATTCCAAAAGGTGCAACCAGCGCACAGCAACGCTGCGGCGACACCCCATGTACACACGCGCAGGAAGGCGCCCTTATTCGCCAGCAGCATCTGGTATCCGTTTGCCATGTGCAGCGTGCTGTTCTGGATGTAGAAAGCGAAAAGAAATCCGGCTATGAGCAGGGGCGGCCCCATGCGCCGCGATGGCATTTTGCGCAGCACCAGCGCGACGCAGATGCCGAAGATGAACTCGAGCACAATAGGATTGCAGACGTAGATGAAGTAGGGGCGAACAATGTTCATCTGCGTTCCTGCCAGCACCAGGAAGGTCAGGATCACGGCAACCGCCTGCGCTGCACGGCGCGTGAATAACAGCGCGAGCGAGAGCGATCCATAGAACAGCATCTCGAACACCAGCGTCCAGCTTTGATCAATCAGCCGGTCGTGTACGGGGGATGAGCCGCAGGGACAAGCAGAACAGTCGACCAGAAACTTCCGGTATGAGCGCCAAGGTGAACTGCTCGCGCAAATACAAATGCGCAGACCATCCAGAACAACGGATAGATGCGGATGATCCTACGCCGCAGAAATGCCCGTGCGGCAGCAGGCCCTTGCGTCTGCTTGGGGCGCAACAAGATAGTTGCCATGATAAATCCGCTGATCGCAAAGAAAATGTCAACGCCGAACGCGCCGAAATCGGGTGTTCTTGAGTAGTTGCTGTCCACAAGTGACTGCCCTGCATGCATCCAGGTGATCTCAGTCACAGCAAAGGCGCGCAGCACTTGAAGTGAGTCGATCTGTCCAAGCCCGGCAGGCACGCGCGCGAGTGCTGAGGTGTGAAGTGACACGCGGATCAAGATTCGCTCCGGAGCACACCTCGTTTGTTGGCAGACGAGTCTGGTGTGATCTCTACAGAAGTAGCATGAAACCAAAGCGTTTCAAGATGATTCTTTGTTCTCTGAAACCCCATTGAAGCGGCGTCGCGCGGCCGAGTGAGCATGCTTGTCACGCGACTGCGCGGCGGCTCTCCGGCCGGTTCAGGTTGACGGAGACGATCTTCGACACGCCTGGCTCCTGCATGGTGACGCCGTAGATTACATCGGCTTCGGTCATGGTGCGCTTGTGGTGGGTGATGATGACGAACTGTGTTTCGCGACTCATTTCGTGAATCAGTCGCGCGAAGCGGCCTACGTTCGTCTCGTCGAGCGGTGCGTCCACTTCATCCAGAACGCAGAACGGGCTGGGCTGGAACTGGAAGATTCCGACCAGCAGCGACAGCGCTGTGAGGGCCTTTTCTCCGCCCGAGAGCAGCAGAACGTTTTGCAGCTTCTTGCCCGGCGGTGAGGCGACCAGATCGATGCCGCTCTCCGCGGAGTTGGTCTCATCGGTCAGCTTCATAAAGGCCTGGCCGCCGCCGAACAGCTTGACGAAGGTGTCTGAGAAGTTCTTGTTGATGATGCCGAACGCCTCGTCGAACTTCGTCTTGCTTATCTCGTCAATCTCCTTGATCGCATTCTGCGTGTTTTGGATGGAGTCGAGCAGGTCCTTGCGTTGCGTTTCGAGGAAGCCGTGACGCTGCGAGGCCTCCTCGAACTCCTCAAGTGCCATCATGTTCACCGGGCCCATTGCCTCCAGCTTGCCCTTGAGCGTGCGCGTCTCTTCTTCGGCTTCGTCGAGCGCCGATGCGGCGACCACCTCGATTGCATTGTCGGCGCGCAACTCTTCTGCGGGCAGGCTCAGGTCCTGAACCGACTGCGCCTCGAGGTGTTCGATCTCCGAGGTAAGCCGGGCGATATTTGCCTGCTGTGTGCCACGCTGCTCTCGCAGGGATTCGAGCTCACTGCGGATGGCACGAAGAGCGTTGTTCTTTTCCGCAATACTCGCGCGGAGAGCGGTCGCCTCTGCGCTCAGCCTGTTCGCATCGCCGCTAAGTTGCTCGCGTGCAAGCGTCAACTCGGCCTGTTGCGCCGTCAGCTGTACGTTCTCTTCTTCACGACGCGTGCGCTCGGCGGCCGCGCCGGCAAGTTGACCCTCCAACTGCATGACCCGCTGCAGCGTGGCGTTGTGCATGCGCTCGTTCTGCTGGAAGTTCGCGGACGCGTTGCGGCGGCGCTCCTCCAGGCCGGCTAACGCGGCAGACGCGGCAGCGGCGGCGGCCTGCACCTCTTCCCGCTGGCGGCGCAGGTCCTCGATGCGCAGCACGGCCTCGCTCACGCGCGCGTCGATGGCGTCGCGTTCTGCGGTCAGCTTGGCTGCTTCGGCCTGCTTGCGCTCGATCAGGTCCTGCTTGGCCGCGCGTGCATCGCGATTGCGCTCAGTGTGCAGCGACCAGTCTGCGAGGCGACGCTCGATGCGTGACGCTTCCGATTCAATCTGGCGAAGAGCGGCGCCGCTGTTGGCGACTTCGCGCTCGGCCTCGCGGCGTTCATTGCCCCGCGTCTCGACAGCATGTTGCATCTCGGCAATCTGCTTCGCCAGGCCCGCGACGCCGATTTCGCTTGCGGCAAGATCTGCCTGCACTGCTTCGAGCTTTGCTTGTGCATCACGCAGATCGCGCTTGAGCGCAAGCGGGCCTTCGCTGCGCGCTTTGCCGCCCGTCACGGTCACGTTGTGAAAGGTCTCTCCGCTTGGCGAAAGGAAAAACGCCTCGGGATACTGTGTCGCCAACGCGCGTGCGATGTTGCTATCCGGAGCGATAAAGCCTTCCCGCAGCTTGGGCAGAATCACCTCAAGCGAGCGGCCAAACCCGTTCAGTACCTTGATGCAGCTTTTCAACGGACGCGCGCCTTTCATGTCGCCGGCGGCGCGGCTGTCCATTCCTGCAGCGAACGGCTGATCTGCAGCGCTGTCGGCATGAACGAGGAAGGTGGCGCGACCATCCACGTTGCTCTTCAGCAGGCCGATACCCGCGTCGGCCGAGTCCCAGTTCTTCACGACGATGTAGTTCAGTTCTTCCTTCAGGAACTCATCTACGACCGAACCATACTCGTCCTCGACTTCAAGGAAGTCGGCGAGCGTGCCGAGCGGCGCAACGCTGGCGCCGACGCCGTTTGCCTTGAAGATTTTGCGTACTGTTTCACTGGAGTAGCTGTGGTCGCGGATGAGCGATTCCAGCGAGTTTTTGCGACCCTGCAGCGTGGCGGCTTCGGCTCGCAGGTGGTCGCCGCGGCGACGGGTCTCCATCTCTTCGCGGCGACGCGCGTCCAGGTCAAGCCGGAGCTGCGCGATCTCTGCTTCCACTCGCTTCAGCCGGTCGGTTACCGATTCGAAGCTCATTGAGACCTGGCCGCGCTGCTTGCCGAGCGCTTCCAGTTCGTGGCGCGCCTGCTCGCTTTCGCTGACCAGCCGCTGCGCTTCGCGGTCGAGGCCTGCGAGCGACTCGGCTGCCTGCGCCTCTTCGCGGTGAACCCCGGAAATGCGCTGCATCAGCTGCATGGATTGATGGCGTCCGTTCGACACCTCGCGATCAGCGTTGTTGACCTGCGCCTGGGCTTCGCTGGACTCGCGCTGCTTGGCTTCCGCTGTGTGGCGGGCCTGCTCCGTATCAGCTGTTGCCGTCTCGAGGAACAGACGCAGGCTGTCGCGGTCGGCGGCGAGGGAATCGATCTGCTGGCGCAACTGCGCGAGTTCTTCGGTGCCGCTGGCGACACGAGCGGCCAGATCGCTGACGCGGTCGGCGTTGGCGGCTATGCGGGCCGTTGCGCGCTCCAGCTCAACGCGGGTCTCGTTGATGCGGCCCTGCGTTCCGCGTAGCTCCTCGTCCAGTTCGTAGCCGCGCGCGACGCCCGCTGCATGCTCGGCATCCAGCGCTTCGAGGGAGGCAGCTCCAGTGTCGATGCGGCCGGTCAGGTCCGCAACAGCAGATTCTGCGATCGAGCGTTCGCCGTCGCGCTGCACCATGCGGCTGCGCAGGACGATACGCAGCCTGGCACGCAGTTCATCGCGCATCTGACCGTAGCGTTCCGCCTTCGCGGCCTGCCGTTTCAGCGAGGTCATCTGCTTGGTGACTTCGTCGAAAATGTCATCGACGCGCGACAGGTTCTGCTTGCTTGCTTCAAGTCGAAGCTCGGCAAGACGCTTCTTGGTCTTGAACCGGGTGATGCCCGCCGCTTCCTCGAGGATCGAGCGTCGATCGAGCGGCTTCGATGAAAGCAACTGGCCGATGCGCTCCTGGCCGATGATCGCGTAGTTCTCGCCGGAGAGGCCGGTGCCAAAGAAGATCTCCTGGATATCGCGGAGGCGGCAGATCTTGCCGTTCAGCAGGTATTCCGATTCGCCGGAACGGAACAGGCGGCGCGTGACGGTGATCTCACCCGCGCGTACCGGTGCACGGTTGAACTTGCGACGTCGGATCTTCAGCACGACGGAGTTGCCGACTTCTTCATTGGCAGTGCTATCTTCACCCGCTGGCGCGTCAACTTCGATCTCGTCCGCCTCTTCACCCGCGGGGATGGGACCGGGCTGCGCCTCAGCAACGGCGGCGGCCGTGGCTTCCGCGGCTACATTCCGCTCTGCCGCTTCGTCCCAGTCGCCCGATTCAGCGGGCTTGCTGCTGGCGGACGCGATGTTGATCGGTGAACCCTGGTCGTTCGCGTCGTACACCTCGGGGTCGACAAGTGTCAGCGACACTTCGGCCATGCCGGTCGGTTTGCGATCGCGCGTACCCGCGAAGATGACGTCTTCCATCTTGACGCCGCGCAGGCTCTTTGCGCTCTGCTCACCGAGTACCCATGTGATCGCGTCAGAGATGTTCGACTTGCCGCAACCGTTCGGACCGACGATCGCCGCAATGCCGTTTCCCGACAATGCCACGTCGGTGCGATCGCAGAACGATTTGAATCCGAGGATCTGAACGCGCTTGAGCTTGAGCATGATCTGAGGCTAGCGGCTCGAGCAGGGGAGAATCAAGCATGTAAGCCGCAGATTTTGTGGATAAGGTGGCTGCAACCGCAAGGCATAGATATCAACTGCAGATCCTGCGGCAAGAGATTTCCAGCCTCGCTCCTTGGTGCCGGGGAGCCGCAGGCTCTACCAGACTGCTGCAGACAGTTGCCTTGAAAATCGTGCGCACGCCTGATTCGATCAGCCAACAGCGCTGTTCTGTTTCGTCACCGCCATCGGCTAAGCTTCTGTCTCACGCTTACTTGCGACCGTTTCGGCACGTCGAACGTGCATCGCAGAGTGATGCTGCCAATCGTCGCTTTGGAGTACGAGCGACACCTGATAGAGTGCTTGCATCTACTGAAGTCTGTGTACTGCTTTCGCTGGGAATGACCCACGGACGCGTGGAAGACCGAAGAAACCAGGGAGATCTCAATGAAGAAGGTATTTCTAGCCTCGATGTTAGCGGCCACATGCGTCTCGGCGGCGTATTCGGCGGCGGAAACCCCCATGACCGGCGCAGGCACCCAGGCCCAGGCCGGCCCGCAGCTTTCACAGGATGAGTACACGGCCTACAACGCCGTTGTGACCGCCACTGACCCGACCGCAAAAGCTGCCGCAGCTGAAGCATTTCTGACGAAGTATCCGCAATCAACGGTGAAGGCGACAATCCTGGAGCAGCTGCTGGCAGCTTACGCAGCAGCGAACAACGTCCCCAAGGCACTGGATGCGGCCGATCGCCTGCTGCAGGTCGATCCGAACAACATCCGCGCGCTTGCACTGCAGACCAGCCTGCTAAAGGCACAGGGAGATGCAGCCACTGATCCGGCAACCAAGCAGGCGGACTATGACAAGGCGGCGAGTTCTGCCGCGCGCGGCCTGAAGGCGACCAAGCCGGCTGCTGTCTCTGACGCAGATTGGGCCACCATCCAGAAGCAGGTAACGCCCTACTTCTACAGCGCAGAAGGTATTGACGCGCTCAGCAAGAAGGACAGCGCGGGCGCCATCGCTGCATACACGGCAGAACTGAAGGCAGTCGATCCGGCACAGACAGCGCAGCCCGGACCGTTCCTGCAGGACACCTTCTTCCTCGGCCAGGCGTACTACATCGCCACGCCGCCCGACTACCTGAACTGCACCTACTTCACGACGCGGGTTGCGGCTCTGGCGCCAGATCAGTTCAAGTCGCAGTTCCAGCCACTGGCTTCGTATTGCTACAAGAAGTACCACGGTGGCGACGACGGCTACGACGCGGTGAAGACAGCAGCGACCGCCAACCTGTTCCCGGCACCTGATTTTGCGGCCAGCATCAAGCCCGCACCCACACCCGCGGACCAGGCAACGACCGTCTTCAACGGAGACAAGGCGGACGACCCGACCCTGGCCAAGACAAACATCCAGGATCGCGAGTTTGTCATCGCTTACGGTACGGCAGACCAGGCGGATGCCGAGTTTGCTCCTCTCAAGGACAAGGAGTTGAAGGTACCCGGCAAAGTGGTGAGCATCTCCGACACCACCCTTACGCTGGCAGTGTCTGACGACTCGAAGCAGGCGAATCCGCCTGTTGCCGATTTCACTGTCACGCTGAAGGAAGCGCCCAAGACACCGCCAGCCGTAGGCGCCGACGTTGAAGTGGTCGGTACTGTCGCCTCGTATACGCAGAAGCCTCTCCTGATCACGATGACGGGCGGGGAAATACAGGAGAAGGCCGCGGCAAAAGCACCAGTGAAGAAGGCTCCTGTCCGCAGGCGCTAACCAAACCTATGCGTCACAAAAGCAGAAAGGCGGACTACGGTCTGCCTTTCTGCTTTTGTACATGCCAAGTCGAAACCTGGACAAGCTTATTCGCCCAGCATGATGCGACGAATGCCGTACGCGCGGCCGGTCAGACCGTCGCATTCGATCACTGCCCCGCACATCTTGGGATTGCCTTTGGCCGCTTCGAACTTCGCGGGCTGGCCGGTCAGAAAGCGTTCGATGACCGCCTCACGCTCAACGCCGATAACCGAGTCGTAAGGCCCGCTCATGCCAACGTCGGTCTGGAATGCTGTGCCTTGCGGCAGAATGCGCTCGTCTGCTGTCGGGATATGCGTATGGGTGCCCAGGACGGCGGTCACGCGACCGTCCAGGTACCAGCCGATTGCGACCTTTTCGCTGGAGGCTTCTGCATGAAAGTCGACGAGAATCACTTTGCTCGTGATGGTCGAGAGCAGTTCGTCTGCCTTGCGGAATGGGTCGTCGTTCTGCTGCATGAACACACGGCCTTGCAGATTGATCACGGCGTAGGTCTGGCCCGTTGGCAGTGTGCCTTCGTAGACGCCAAAGCCCGGCGTCTTGGGAGCGAAGTTCGCAGGCCGCAGAATACGTCGCGCGCGATCATGCGAATCGACCGGGACCTTGATGTAGTCCAGCAGTTCCTTCTTATCCCAGAAGTGGTTGCCGGTCGTAATGACGTCGGCGCCCAGGTCGAAGAGGTCTTCTGCGATGGATGGCGTGATGCCAAAGCCGCCGGCGGCGTTCTCGCCGTTCATCACGCACAGGTTGATCTGGTTTGATTCAAGTACGTGGCCGATGTGCTCGGCGACGATGCGGCGACCGGCTGACCCGAAGACGTCGCCGACAAAGAGAATGTTCACCTCTACAGTGTTGCAGTGCTGACAGCGTGTCGGCAAGTGGACGGGTCGGGTGGAAGGCATCGTAGAGTGGGATGATGCCGATCAACCTGCAGAGCAACTACCCCGTCCTGCCTGAACAGGATGCGCAATGGAAGCAGCAGTTGCACGATGCCGTGGAGCGCTTTGGGCCGGAGGCTCTGCGGCTGCCGCCGTTCGGTGGGTTGATGCGGAACCGGCAGATCGCTGCAGAGTGGCTGATTACGCCCGTTGAGCGTACGTTCGTCTGCGAGGCCGGGCATCATGCGCTGCTTGCGACCTTGCTGGGAGCAGGTCTCGGTGGAAAGACCATTGCTGTTGAAACGCTGACGTACCCGTGGTTCGTTCGGCAGGCGCAGATGCTCGGGTGCACGATTGTGCCCGTGGCGATGGATGAGGAATGCATGCAGGCCGGATCTCTGCGTTCTGCCTGCGTGGAGCAGGAAGTCGATGCGATCTACACCATGCCCACGGTGCACAATCCGACGAGTGCCGTCGCGTCGTTGACTCGCAGGCAGGCGGTTGTGGATGTTGCGCGCGAGTTCGATTTGCAGATCATTGAAGACGGAGCCTACGGCTTCCTTGCTGAAAGTGAACCACCGCGCTACATCGCCTTGGCTCCGGAACGATCGTTCTACGTCGAAAGCCTGTCGAAGCGTGCTGCGCCTGGCCTTAGAACAGCGTTCCTCGTAGCTCCACAACCTATGGCAACAAACACCGAACTTGCGTTGCGCCTGCTTGCCAGCGGCAGCTCGACGCTGCTGACCAGCCTGGGTTGCGCACTGATTGCAGACGGTTCGATTGCGCGACTGATCGAGGCGAAGCGCATAGAAGGTGAGGCCCGGCGAGCTCATGCGCTCGGCATTTTGGGTGGCAAGCAATGCATGTCCGTAAAGAACAGCTGGCACATCTGGGTTGACCTGCCTGCTGCTGCTGGTTTGACAGCAGCCACGTGCGAAGCTGCATGCGAGCAGGCTGGAGTGCTCATTACAGGCGCACAGTGGTTTACGGCGCCTGGTGCGGATGTCCCCAACTGCGTGCGTATTGGGCTTGGTGGCGAAACGGATCGGAATCGCGTCAAAGACGGACTGCTGATCTTTGCAGGAATCATCGCCGCCGGCACGAGCTAAGACCGGCTCATCATCAGGAACTGCTGTTGTCATGAAGGTACGCAGGGAGTGACACTCGTTGCCTTCTGCATCTAACCACTCAATCACAGGATGTAGACGGCGTGGACCGCGTGGAGAAGCAGCAGCGCATGGAGAGTAAAGCGGAGCAACGAACGGGCCGGCGCGTCTCCATCAAAGATCTGCTGCGGCCGCATCGCCGAGCGCTGATCCTCGGGCTGGTTGCAATTGCCGGCGAGAGCATCGCGGATGTTGCGACACCGTGGCCGCTGAAGATCGTGCTCGACAACGTGATCGGGCACCGGGCTTCACACGGTTGGCTGTTCGCGCTCATCAAGCGCACTGTCGGCACCCAGCCGATGCAAATTCTGCTGTTCGCCTGCCTGTCGGTCATCATCATTGCAGTCGTCGATGCGTTCTGCTCTTACTGGGAGAAGTACACGACCACGAGCGTAGGCCAGTGGGTGACGCATGACCTTCGCCGCATGCTGTACGCGCAGGTGCAGCGCCTCTCACTGAGCTACCACGACACCAGCCAGACCGGCGACCTGCTGAGCCGTGTGACCACCGATATCGATTCCATCCAGAGCTTTATCGTCTCTGGCCTACTCAGCATCCTGGTCGACATTGCCACAATCGTCGGCATGATCGGCGTCCTGTTTTATCTCAGCTGGAAGCTGACGCTGATCGCCCTTGCAGTTGTACCGGTGCTGTTTGCAATTGTGTACACCTATACACGTCGCGTGAAGAAGGCGTCGCGCGAGGTGCGCAAGCAGGAGAGCAAGATGCTCTCGGTGGTGCAGGAGGTAATTGGGTCGATCCGTGTAGTGAAGGCGTTCTCGCGCGAAGATTACGAGTTGCACCGCCTGGAAGGTGAAAGCCTTGAGACCGTAGAGGCCTCACTACGGGCACGAACGCTGAAGGCGAAGCTGGTACCCATCGTCAACATTGTTACTGCGCTTGGTACCTGTGCCGTACTGTACTTTGGCGGCAGGCTTGCACTTGATGCAGACATGACCGGCGGCAAAATCTACATCTTCATCGCCTACATCGCGGGCATGTACAAGCCTATGCAGGATATCTCCAAGATCATGGATTCGTACTCCAAGGCAGATATCGGTTACGAGCGCATCCAGGAGGTTATCGGCAATACGAACGAGATGTATGACGTGCCCGGAGCCAAGAACCTGCGCATCACTGAAGGCTGTATCGAGGTGGATCACGTCAGCTTTTCTTACGGCGAAGATCGCGAGATATTGCATGATGTTTCACTACGCGTTGCGCCGGGGAGCGTTGTCGCGCTGGTCGGGCCAACGGGTTCCGGCAAAACCACGCTGATCAACCTGATTGCCCGCTTCTATGACGCGCACACGGGCACGATCCGTATCGATGGCCAGGATATTTCGCAGGTGAAGCAGAACTCGTTGCGTAGCCAGCTTAGCTTTGTGTTGCAGGATACTGTCCTGTTCAGCGGATCAGTGTGGGACAACATCGCGTATGGGCGGCCCGAAGCCACTCACAATGAAATTGTTGCCGCCGCTGAAGCAGCCAACGCCACCGAGTTCATCCAGTGTCTGCCGCAGAAATACGACACGGTTGTGGGCGAGCGAGGCGTGCTGCTGTCGGGCGGGCAACGCCAGCGCATTGCCATTGCACGCGCGATGGTGCGCAAGAGTCCCATCCTCATTCTCGACGAGCCCACCTCGGCACTCGACGCGAACAGCGAACATCTTGTGTTCGAGGCGCTGGACCGCCTGATGAAGGGCAAGACGTCCATTGTCATCGCTCACAGGCTTTCTACGGTGCGCAACGCAGATTGCATTTACGTGATTGACCAGGGGCGAGTTGTCGAGAGCGGAACGCATGACCGGTTAGTTGAGGCGGGCGGGCTATATCAACAACTCATACAAATGCAGACGCATGATGACGATAGGTCGGCGCTTTTGGTTTAGGCTCGGACGAGCTTTGCCTGGCACTGGTGAGTACGACATTCCAGCCTCTAGAGATAAATCGGAAGCCGCACGGAACAGCCCGCCTTTGATTCGCCAACTGAAGCTGCAGCGAGTTGATTCAAGTTACAGCTTCTGCAACTCCGCGATGCGGCTCTCGACGATGGACACATAGCTGTCAATTTCCTCGGGAGGGAAATTACCTGCGCGAAACGCGTCCACTAATTGAGTATGTGTAAGTTGCCCCAGCAGCGAGCCTACCCATTTCGCATCCGCGCGTGGGATTTTGCGCCCGATCCAGTCGAGGCTTGCGCGCTTCGCGTAAGTACCTATTGTTGTACCGGCACTCACGATGAAGATGCCGGTCGGTGCCTTGGGTGTCGAGAAGTCTACTTCGGACTCTGTCATCCGCTGTATGAATTTCGAATCGCGGAAGCTGTCGATGTTGCCCTTTGATCTTGACCGGGTCCATCCCAGGCCGTTCGCGCCAAAGCTGGCGCCGACGTCGTTCACGAGGAAGATCATCGAACCCGTTTTGCTGTCCGAGTAGATAGAGTTGTTCTCGTCTTTCAGGTCCCAGTTATTCATCACGGCCATCATCACGCGGAGGCCGTTAAATTCCTTTGTGCCGTAGAAGGGATTATCTTTCCACTGCCAGATTCCAATCTTGTTCTCTCCGCTTGGCTTCTTTGAGAAGCGAACGTCAACCAGGTTGCCGGCCTTGAATTCCTTCGACCCACGCTTTACATTGACACCGCTCACCGTTGCCTGGTGCACGAGGTAATCGTCGTTCGCGTAGTAGCCGACGGCCCACAGCAGGCGCGAGGCCACGACCTCAGGCCTTGCCTCCTCACCTTCTTTCACGCGCCACTTCTTGCCGTTAGCGTCGCGAACATCCATCTTGGGATTGGTTCCGTTCTTGTCTTCGTCAACAAAGGTGAAGGGACCCACCGGCATGCGATCTTTGCCGCCCTGGCCGTAGAACATGTCAAGGCTCGCGATGTTTGCAGGCTGGTGCCACAACACGGGATTCTTGATCGCATCTTTGGGCAGCGGCTTGTCGTTGTCCTTGGGCTCTCGCGCGGTTGATTTCGCGGCCGCGTCGTCCTTTCGCTGCTTCTCCTGCGCCCGCATGTGCGGCGGTGCAAAGGTTGCCGCTCCCAGGGCGAAGGTGAACATACAGAGAAACGCAAGACGAGAAAGCGCTGCGATGCGAAACATTCGAGGTCACTCCAGTGTTCAAGCTATCGAAACATTGGAAGCATTCTGGCGGACACGCGATGCAGCGGCGGCGAAAACATCTTCGCATCTGGATTCCGCATCTTCCCTAGTGCAAGCCGCGCCAAGCAGGAGCACAACACTTTGAAGCTGATGGTTCAGCCGGACGACGGTATTCAACCGATCCTCACGGCGCTGCAAAGTGCTAAGAAGAGCATCCAGATCCTGATTTTCCGCTATGACCGCAGTGAGATCGAGCGGGCGCTTGTGGAAGCCGTTCAGCGCGGTGTTTCGGTGCAGGCACTGATTGCGTTTACGAATCGCGGCGAGGAAAAGAACCTTCGCAAGCTGGAGATGCGGCTGCTGGAGCATGGCGTTACCGTGACGCGGACAGCGGATGATCTTGTGCGATACCACGGCAAGATGTTCCTGATTGACCGCAAGGAACTACACCTGCTTGCATTCAACTACACGCATCTTGACATCACGCTGAGCCGCTCGTTCGCAGCCGTGATCACGGACGCAGCGCTGGTTGCAGAGGCGGTGCGGCTGTTTGAATGCGACGCACAGCGCAAGCCGTTTGCATCCAGCCATAACGAGCTTGTGGTCAGCCCGATCAACGCGCGGAAGGAACTTGTCGCGTTCATCCAGGGCGCGAAGAAACAGATCCTGCTGTACGAGATGAAGATCAGCGACAACGAGTTCGTCGAGCTGCTGCAGGAGAAGATGAGGCAGGGTGTTGATGTGCGCGTGATCGGCCGCTCGACGGAACGAGTGTCCAAGCTGCCCATGCGGACCCTGTCGTTTCGGCTGCACGCACGAGCGATCCTGCGCGATGGTAAATCAGCGTTCCTGGGCAGCCAAAGCCTGCGCAAGCTGGAGTTGGAGGCTCGCCGTGAGATCGGTGTGATCTTCCACGACTCGGCTGCAGTCAAGAAAATGATCGCTGTCTTCGAGAAGGATTGGGAGAACTCAAAGCCGCTTGTCACCGACTCACTGGAGTCGGCGATGGAGATCCCGGTGCGTCGCGTTGCCAAGATTGTCGCACGTCACATCCACATGAAGCCGATGGTCGAAGAGGCCCTGGAGCGCGTGCTCGACCGGTCGTCGAGTGACGTGCCGTTTGAGCCGGGCGAGGTCGCGCAGCAGGTACGTGATGCGTTTCGTGATGAGATCCATGATGCTGTTCTGCTGGCTCTGAGAGACATGGCGACCCAGGCTTCGAGTCTGCAGCTACGCACGCAGAAGTAAGTCTCCGAGAC
Source organism: Terriglobus sp. (assembly GCA_965199365.1). Taxonomy (GTDB): domain Bacteria; phylum Acidobacteriota; class Terriglobia; order Terriglobales; family Acidobacteriaceae; genus Terriglobus. The sequence goes on from CBDARC010000002.1 coordinate 355,254, forward strand.
TTAACGCTTCGCGCCTTCCACTTCGAACAGCACCATGGACTGATGCGCGATCTGGTACATGCCTGATGAGAGTGCCGGTGTGTCCGTTTGCACCTCCGCACTGGTGTCAAGCAGCAGCCGCCATTGTTTTCCGTTGCGCTCGGGCAGTTGAAACTCCTCTTCGTCACCAGCCTGGTTTACCAGCAGCAGCAGTGTCTCGTGGCAGTCGCGTTTTACGGCGTCCGCTCTGAGGGCGCAGCCATCCAGCAGCATGCCGAAGCATGCGGGTGGTTTCGTCTGCCATTGAGCCGGGGTCACCTCCGTACCATCGGTGTTGAGCCAGACAAGCTCCTGCACATTGCCCTTATCATCCGCCGCAGTGTGCAGGTAACAGTTGCGTCGCAGCATGGCATACCGTGTGCGCAACGCAACGACGCGCCGCGTGAACTCAAGCATGTTGCTGTTCTGCTGCTGCAGCGACCAGTCGACCCAGCTGATCTCGTTGTCCTGGCAGTAAGCGTTGTTATTGCCCTTCTGCGTGCGCGCAAACTCGTCGCCCGCGAGCATCATGGGCGAGCCTTGCGCCAGCAGCAGAGTCGCCATCAGGTTGCGCATCTGCCGCGACCGAAGGGTGAGCACGGCGTCGTCTTTGGTCGGGCCTTCGATTCCGCAGTTCCACGATCGATTGTTGCTGCTGCCGTCGCGGTTGTTCTCACCATTTGCGAGGTTGTGCTTGTCGTTGTAGCTGACGAGATCGTTCAGGGTGAAGCCGTCGTGTGCGGTGATGAAGTTGACCGAAGTCCACGGTCTGCGGCCGACATGATCGAAGATCTCCGGCGATCCTGCAAGCGCCTCGGCGAACTCGCCTGATGTGCTCTGGCTGGTCCAGAAGCCGCGCGTGCGATCGCGAAAGGTGTCGTTCCACTCCATCCATCCGGGCGGAAACTCGCCCACGCGGTAGCCTCCGGGGCCGATGTCCCATGGCTCGGCAATCAGTTTCACACGGCTGAGCACCGGGTCCTGCGCGACCACCTTGAGAAAGCCTGCGCCCTTGTCGAAGCCGTTGGGTTCGCGAGCGAGAATCGTTCCCAGGTCAAATCGGAAGCCGTCAACGTGCGTCTCTTCAACCCAGTAACGCAGGCTGTCGCAGATCATCTGCAGAACGCGCGGATGGCTGACATTCACGGTGTTTCCAGTGCCGGTGTCATTCACGTAGTAGCGGCGATCCTCAGCATGCAGGCGATAGTAGCTGGCGTTATCGATGCCTTTGAACGAGAGAGTCGGACCACGTTCATTGCCTTCTGCCGTGTGGTTGTAGACCACGTCGAGGATCACTTCGATGCAGGCTTCGTGGTAGCGCGCGACCATGGTCTTGAACTCGCGCAAGGCCTCTTTCGGCTCCGCTGCATAACGCGGGTCGGGAGCGAAGAAGCCGAGGCTGTTGTAGCCCCAGTAGTTCGTCAGGCGCAGATCGTGGAGGTGCGACTCGTCGAAGAACGTGTGGATCGGGAGCAGCTCAACCGAGGTGATGCCGAGCGACCGGATGTAGTTCACGATGACCGGTTCGCCCAGACCCGCGTAGGTACCTCGAAGCTTCTCGGGTAATGCTGGATGCAGCTTGGTGTAGCCCTTCGCATGCAACTCGTACAGGATCGTGTCGGCGTAAGGAACGCGACATTCGCGCGGCCTTGGTCGCTGATCGCTCCACGGGAAAACCGGGTCGGTCACAACACACTTCGGTACAAAGGGCGCGCTGTCGCGGGTGTCAAACGTAGTATCGTCGCCGCTCTCCACCACGTAGCCGAAAATCTCGGGACCCCAGCGAAGTTCGCCGATGTGTTCCGTCGCATACGGATCGAGCAGCAGCTTGTTCTTGTTGAAACGGTGCCCATCGCTCGGCTGATAAGGACCGTCAACCCGGTAGCCGTAAACCGTATCCGGGCCGAGGCCTTCGACGTAGACGTGCCAGATACCATCGGTGTATTCGGGCAGAGGGATGCGGTCGGTCTCGCGGGCACCCTCGTTATCGAACAGGCACAACTCGACGCGGGTGGCGTTCTCACTGAACAGGGAAAAATTGGTGCCGTTCCCGTCCCAGGTTGCGCCCAGCGGCAGCGGCGAACCTTCTTTGATGGTGTAGCGGGAACTATTCGGCAAACTTGCGTCCGTTCGGTCGACTGCGTTCATTGGTACAGGCACGGAAGTTAAGATACTCGCGCAAAGCTGTCTCGATAATCGACTTCGTTCCGCTTCTCATCTGGGCGTCAGTCCGCTCAATTGACGCGGTTGGTGAGTGACCTTGCCTGGCTTTGCTTTTGGGCTTCCTCGATTGTAACGGTTACGTGGGCCGTGCCGTTTACGGCAACGCTTCAGGGGATCAGTTGCGACAGGCTTGAGGTCAAGACATCCTGGCGGCTGGAGCCGGTGTCGCGGTCCCGCTGGCGAAAGCGGTGTAGCTTTGGCGGTGGCTGGAATACACTGAAGGCGTGCATCATTCACGCAGGATTGCCCGAGGACCGCTGGCGTCGGTGTTGCTGCATGGCTCTGCCGTTGCTGTGTTGTTGCTTGCGACGCACTTCGCTCCGCGGCCCGCACCGGCGCGCGTTCCGGGAACAGCGGATGGCAAGCGGCTGATGCTGACCTACAGCTTAGGCGGCAAACCCGCCCCTGCCGCGGTCGTTGCGAAGCCGACTCAAGTGCCGGCAGAGGCTCCGAAGCCAGTGGACGCGGCCCTTTCCGCGCCGAGGACTCCCGAGGCGCATGCGGCTGACCAGGGAACCGGCTCCGCAGGCGAAAGTGCTCTGGGGAATGGGAACATCAACATCGCTTCACTGCAGACGCATCCGCGTCCGCAACCGGACCTGTCCTCGCTGGCGCACGGCGCGGGCGGACAGGTGATCATGGACGCCGTCATTGACGAGCATGGCAGGATCAGCCAGCTGACCCTGGTGCACGGCCTGGGCGATGGCATCGACGATACGGTGTTGTCCACTGTTCGTGGCTGGACGTTCAATCCTGCGACCAAGGACGGTAAGCCGATCCCCAGCGAGCAGGAGATCCTGCTGTACTACGAGCGCGGCTAACGGACGTTTGCCGGTTTACTCGCCAACCTTGACATAGCTGAAGCCGGCTTCCTGCTTACGTACCAGTTCCACTACACCGCTGGGGACGCTGACCACGCCCGGCAACAGGTCGGACTGAGTCAGGTGCGCGCTGCGCATGGCGTTCTGGCACGCGACGAACTTGACCCCCTGCTTCTCAAGATCGGGCATTTGCGACGCAGTCGCAGCGCCTTTCGCGAGTATGCCGATGCCGGGGCCATAGGCCAGCACTTCAACATCGGTCGCATCAGGTTTTACGCCCGCAATGAAGTGGTCGGCCAGCGTCATGGTGCGCTGCCAGTCTTCCGCCGTTCCCGATGTGATGACGAAGACCACGTGGTGCGTCGTGGCAGGCGGTGCCTGCGCCACGATCAGGGTGGGAGACGAGGCACACAGCAGAAGAGCGGAGAGTCGCTTGAGCATGAGCGATTGTCTCAGATGCAGTCGTGCGGCACCTCGCTGCTGGCTCCTTACGTCCTGTCTTTAAGCAGTGCGGACGCAATGCCGGCAGCAGCGCAGACCTTGACTGCATCCGAGGCCGCGAAGGGAATCACGGCGCCGGCGAGCGTTGCTCCCGTTGGGAAGTGCATGGCGTGGCTGAACCAGAGCGCTCCTGATAGATAGACCACCAGCATGGCAATGGCACCACCGAGCGCGAACGCTCCAAAGCGCGGCATCCGAGGCAGCAGGCGCGGCACCGCTCCGGCAATGGCTGCGGCGACAGGATAGGCGAAGAGGTAGCCTGCGGTGGGTCCAAGCAGGCGCGCAAGTCCCGGTAACCCGGCAGGCGTAAAGACCGGCAGGCCTGCGGCGCCTTCGATCAGGTATGCAGCCAGCGCGGCAAAACCAAGCTCTGGTCCAAGCAACATGCCGACGAGCAACACGGCGAATGGCTGCAATGTGAACGGCACTGGCGTGAACGGCAGGGGAACCGCAACATGCGCGCATGCGGCGACAAACAGGCTGCCCGCGAGTACAAGGCCGGCGCTCCCAAGCAGGTCCACGCTTCGCGAAGGTCTGGCGAGAGCAGGTGCAGTGAGACGCAGAGGCGAGGTGCTGAAGAGCGACATGAGCGGCATGCCTTTCTGGTGCGAAGTTGCTTCCCGATTGTAGCTTCTGCGATTGCGGCGTCCAAGAGCGTTCCGAGTGCAGTCGGGCAGCCATGGGAATAGGGGAGTACCTTTCCCGATGCCCCCTCGCTTGCACTTACCCGGGTCTGACGATTTACTGAAGGGGATGTCCCCCATCCTCAAGTCCGGTGAAACTGCGCCCCAGGCGTCGCTGCCCAAGCGGCTGTTGCTCGGTGCTTATGCTGCGCGCCGCAAGATTGCGACGGGCTTTGCCGGCGTGCTGGCGCTGACTGTTGGATACCACGTCGTGTTCGGGCAGAATGGTCTGACCGCGTACCGCGCCAAGCGACATGAAGTACGCAACCTGCAGATGCAGATGGACGACCTGCAGACGGAGAACGGGCGTCTTCGCAGTCATGTTGAACGGCTTGGCAGCGATCCAAACGCCATCGAGCATGAAGCGCGCGAGGCTTTGCACTACACGCGTCCGGGCGAGGTGATCTATACGTTGCCGGGTGATTCGAAGTAGACCGTTCCGCACGGCGATGGCGATCCGGGGCCTCACCCATCGAGACCGCCCAAATGAGAACGAGGCTTCACCCAGGTACCACCCACGCGGTTAAGAAGCAGCTTCAGCCGCCGGGACGGGGAATTGTTTGAAGACGTCGGAGTCAATCGACGTGCAACTGACCGTCCATATCGACCTCGAGCCTGTCTTTCATCACGATCATGGAGTGGATCTTCAGGCCGTCGAGTGCGATGGTGTAGCCGGTCGCGTCTTTCGACTTTGCGAGCGCGGCGCGCAGCAGTTCGGCTGCGTTCAGCCTCATGTTTGCCGGCAGCTTGCGGCTGAGGAACGGCACGAGGATGAAGTCGAGTTCCTTGTTGCCGGTGAAGCGGTCGATTCGTGCGTCGCGGAAGCCGATCGTCTCGCTCTCCGCTTCCGGGATGACGGAGACGTCCGCCTCCGTGTTGAAGCCGACGCCGACACACTTGCCGAACATGCCTGCGCCCAGCCGGGAGTGCGTGTGTACGTGGACGACGACGCGGTCGTCTTTGAAGCTGACACTTGGATTGTCGACGTAGACATAGCAGGCCGCATCAGTGTTGCCGCGCAGGTAGTAGCGCCCCTCGATGCCCGTAAACAGCTGTTGTCTGAGGGTGCGCTCGAGCGCTGCGGGAGAGACTTTCAACTCGACTGCGCGCGCATTCAGCGAGAGCAGGAACAGGCCAGGGATGAGTAGAAGAAGGCGGTTCACACTCCTACGATAGCGTGCAGCGCGTACCTCTACTTACTGCCCTCAATGGGCGGTGTCGAAGCCGGTGCCTGCGTGTTGGGACCGAGCCCCAGCTTGATCAGCGCGCGCGAGTCCGGGGTCAATTTGGTCTGCCATCCATTATCGCCCTGCATCTTCTGCATGGCGGCCTGGCTCGCGCTGTCCCAGTGACCAGTGACTTCATTCAGGTAGCCCGCCTTGACCAGCGCGCCCTGGATCTGGGTTGCGCGCTCATCATCAATCGCGCGCGGATGCGGATCTTTCGTCTGCTTCGTCGACTTGTGTTTGCCAGAAGTGGGTCCGCGGCGAACGCGCGTGGCAGGGTAGGCCGCCGTCGCCGACAGCACGCAACATGTGAGAAAAAGGACGAAGGACCGTCTCACGAGAGACCTCTTAACTGGCTAAGTTGTTGTGGGATAACACGTCCCACACTAACATGCGGTTCGCACGGTGAAAAGGACGAACAAAGGGCCGACAGCGTTGGCTGCCGGCCCTTTAGTGGCGTTGTGTTCTACGGCAGACGTCCGCCGACGAAGTTGGAGTTTGCCCGCGACTGCGCCGGACGGACGACGAAGACTACGTCGTCGCCTGACTTAAGCGGAGCCACCGCGGCACGGAACGATTCCATGTCGGTGATGGGCTTGCGGTTGATCTCGGTGATGATGTCGCCCTTGGTCAGCGGCAGATCATCAGCGAAGGAACCCGGCTTAACATTGGAGACCACTACACCTCCACCGATTTTAAGGCGGCTGGCGAGTTCACCGGGGACGGCACTCACGGTCATGCCGAACTTATTCTGCGCGACATCCGGTGCGGTTGGGGTGTTCGGAGCATCGTCATCGTCGGACGCGCCGTCAGACTTGGCGATCATTTCGGCACGATCAGCAATAGTTACGGTTGCGTTCGCTTCATGTCCGTCACGCAGGTAGGTCAGGCGGACAGTCGATCCGGGCCGGCGCGGCGAAATGTTTGAGACAAGATCGTCACCGTCCTTCACCGGCTGTCCATCGATCGCGGTAATTACGTCCTGTGCCTTGATGCCGGCCTTTGCCGCAGGATAGCCCGGTGTAACCGAAGCCACCAGGACGCCGCCCTTGGCAAAGCCGTACACACGACCGACCGCGGACGAGATGCCCGGCTGGAACGAAATGCCGATCGATCCGCGGACGACCTTATGCTCCGGCGAGACCAGCATGTTGTACACGTTGATCACGGTGTTCGAAGGTACAGCGAAGCCGACGCCGACGGAACCCATGGACTGGGTGTAGATGGCGGTGTTCACGCCGATCACCGCGCCGCTCATGTCAAGCAGCGGTCCACCGGAGTTGCCGGGATTGATGGCTGCGTCGGTCTGGATGAACTTCTGAAACTGGCTGCCGGCGCCGCTTGGATCGACGCGGTTCTTGGCGGAAACGATGCCGGCGGTCACCGTCTGCGACAGGCTGAACGGGCTGCCGATGGCAAGTACCCAGTCACCCACCTGTGCGCCGTCGGAATTACCCAGCTTGACGGTGGGGAGCGGGGTTGGTGCGTCGATCTTGATCACGGCAAGATCGGTGTCCTTATCGACGCCGATGACGTGCGCCGGACGGCCCGGATCGTTTTCGGGGTCGGTCGACAGACGGACGTTGATGCGATCGGCCTTATCGACCACGTGATTATTAGTAACGATATAGCCGCGAGGATCGACGATGAAGCCCGATCCAAGCGCCCGGCGCTCGCCGCCTGCTGGACCGCCGTCATCGTCATCATCGCCTTGGCCGCCGCCCTGACCGCCGAAGAAGCGGTTGAAGAAATCCTGCATGTCGCCCTGGTCGCCGTCGCCCTGGCCGCGCTTGGTACCGCGGCGAGCCTTCGGAGCGGTGCTCTGCTTCGGCAATGATTCGGTGTTGATGTTGACCACCGCCGGACCCACTTCTTTGGCAATGCGGGTGAACTGGTTCGCCTCACTGGTCACGGGTGGAATGCGCAGCTGGGCCGCATCGGAGGTGTCGATCTTCTGCTGGGGTGCGCCATGCACGGTGCCTGTCAGCACGGATCCGGCGATCACGCCTGCGGACAGTGTACCCAGCAGCACGAAAGTCGCTGCAAGCCGGTGCGTGCGAATGGTGTTGGAGAGCGACTTCTGCGATTCCATCGGTGTACTGTCCTCGTTCGGGTACTTCATCGGACCGGCTACGGCAGCCCTTCAGCGGATTAGACGCCGGGTCTACTTAATTGTATGCGTCTGCCGCGGAGCGCCAGTTCCATGCTGGCTCGAGATATTTCATGCCGTCATTTCGTCGTTGGGAGCGCGGTTCGCTTCGGGCTGTTCGGCGATCGGGGCCTCTGCGAGCAGTTCTGACCCGATCAGACTCAACAGGATAAGAGCCGCTCCCGTGCCGGAGCGTATTGTCAGATGCTCGCCCAGAAAGAGCAATGAGAACAGCAGCGCAAAAGCGGGCTCGAGCGCGAGAAGCATCGCCGTGTGGCTCGCTTGCAGGTGCCGCTGTGCCCACGATTGCACTGTAAAGGCCACGGCCGTCGCCAGCACCGCACAGACGACGAGCGCCGCGATCAGCATGCCGCTCCAGTGCAGGCGGGTGCGCTCCAGCAGCGGAGTCGTGATCGTCATGGCAAGTGCAGCGAACCCGATCTGCAAGGTGGCAAGCTGTGCGGTCGGCACGCGGCGCGCCAGGTGCGACAACGAGAGCAGATGCAGCGCAAAGGCAACAGCGCATGCCAGGCTCAGCAGGTCACCCACGTTAATGCCGTGAGTAAATTCCCGTAAAGGCGTTCCTTCTGGTGTTGTCAGCAGAACGATGCCAGCGAATGCTCCGATAGCCCCGAACAGGTTCGGCCAGCCTGGCGCGTGCGATTCGGGTGCGCGCAACCGAGGCACGATGCTGAAGAGCGGCACCATCACAACAACGAGGCCCGTCAGAAATGCGGATCGCGCGGCCGTGGTGTACACGAGGCCTGAGGTCTGCAACTCATACCCTGCGCCAAGCAAAAGCCCTGCTACGGCTCCCGACAGTACAGCACTCACAGACATGCGGCGCCACTCGCGCCAATGGATCGCCGCGAGCACGGCAAACGCCAGCAGCATACGGCATTCGTTAAACAGCAGCGGTGAACAATCCCTCAGCGCACCCTTGACCACAACGAAGGTTGAACCCCAAACGGCGACGACTCCCAGCAGGAGAGTGTGTGCAAGCCAGGACTGCCGTTTCGTTGCCACGTTCGTTCTTCTCTGATCTGCCTGCCGGAGCCGTACGCCGGATATCCCAAACTACACGTCGTGAGCTACAAGATTACGCAACGAAGCCGTTTGAGGACGCGAAGGAAGCGCACGTCGAACCGAACGACCGATCAGAGAGCCTTCAATAGTTGATATCACCGGCAGATCAATAGGTGATTGCAGCGAACTGAGAGGCGTTTCCGTTTAAACAAACGAGCTCATAAATCCGTGATGCAGGAATAATTACTCCATTTAGTAAGAACTTCCTTGTCCGTTCCGTGATCATTGATGGTTATACTTGCTTTGCTCCCCCCAAACATTATTGGTTGAGCTGGACTTGGCCGCAGACACGCAGCGAACCAGAGCCAGCACCTCCGTTAGCCCTCGCTTAGGTAGGCCCATGATTGTGTCCGTCGTACGAGCAATGCGCTCGCGCCTTGCTGCGCCCTTTTGTGTATTGACGCACCCAGCGGTTGGATCTCACGGAACAGTCGTTGAGCTTTTGTCTCGACGAAGCGGTCGGTTCTCCTGTCTCCAACGACAGAGACGGGTCGTTCTGATCCTGGCCTTCTTGTTTCTGACGATGTCGTTGCACGCCCAGTCACTGCAGGTAAACTACGGCGCCAAGGCGGTCCAGACCATCTCTTTCGGAGGCGTGACGCTCGAAGATGTCGGCGCAAATCCCGGCGACGCGTTTCACATCTGGCACATGCGGGCGACCGACATGCAGGGTAACCTGGTCAGCTCGGACGGCTGGGGCGAGAGCAACAACGGAACATACTGGGACGCAGGCACACAAACTGAAACTTACTTTTTTTCATGGGGGATGATCCAGACCCAGTTCCTGCAGCAAGGAAACAACCTGAACCTGGTCGTTACGGAAACCAATAATCCAGGTTCCGGTATTATCTTCGATGGTGCGGAGATCTATCCCTTCTTTTTGCATTTTCCGCAGGATCCCAAGAACTTCAACGGATACTCGCAATATTCGATCACCACTACCGGGCCCGGCGTAACTGTGGCGGACTTCGGATCTGGTGTAGTTACGTCGGTGCTTCCGGATGAGGCTGTGCCGATGTATGGCGGCTGGAAGAACGCCGGCCCGAACACTTACAGTCCGATGATGGCGACCACCGCTCCTGACGGTCTTGCCACATTTCTGCCGAGCATCAATCGTCCGGTGCAGCCGGGTACTTCATTTTCGTACACCGTTTCGCTTCGCTTTACAGCGGAAGGCGCGGCAATCAACGCTGCGGACGCGTATGCGAGCTTCGCCAGTACTTATCCCAGCCAATTGAACTGGACTGATCGCCGCATTATCGGGACTTCGTACCTGGCAAGTTCGCCAGCAAGCACCGGCGATATCACCCGGCCAGGCGGCTTCCCCACGAATCCGCGCCGCTACTTCGCCGATGCGTCTGTGGACATCACAAATCCTCAGGGCCTGCTCCAGTTCCAGGACCGGATCCTGGCAGTCGCAGCTGCGAATGTCACCAACGCGCAAGCGATGAACGGACAAGCCGTAATTACCTGGGACATAGAAGGCGAGCAGTATCCACAGAACACGAGTTACGTGTGTTCACCGGATCAGATCGCAGCGGTAGCGCCGGAAATGGAGAGCATAATCCTCGATCCGAACTCGGGCTATTTCGGCTGGAGGCTGGACGATGCCTACTTCAAAACGATGACGAGTGCCGGCTTGAAGGTGGGCGTCTGTCTTCGTCCACAATCCTTTGTGCTAACTCCCAACGGCACTGCGAGCCAGCAGTATCTTAACGGGAATGCTGCCATCATCGCCAATCTGGAGAACAAGGCCAGATTCGCGAACACCCGGTGGGGCGCGACGGTCTTCTACGTGGATTCGACCGTGGATGTGAATGGTGGAACGCTTGATCCTGCTATCTTCGAGCAGTTGATCACGGATTTCCCGGCATTCTTGTTTATTCCCGAGGAAAGCACGCCGCGGTATTACGCCTATAGTGCACCTTTCTACACGTTCCTGTTCCACACCGATCTTGGAACGCCTGCGTCGGTGTACAACTACTATCCCAACGCGTTCGGCGCAAACCTGGTGAACGACGCTCCGGCTTCGACGCTGGCGAACTACCAGCCACAACTTACTCAGTCGGTGGCACACGGCGACATCCTGATGGGGCTTGCCGACTACTGGCAGGCGAACGACCCGACGCTTGTCTCGATCTACCAGGCCGCGGGTAAGTGGAGTCTGCCGGTAAGCCAGGTAAGCCCCGCGATCCAATGGGCTGCGCCTGCTTCGGTCACTTATGGCACTCCGCTTACCGGTGCGCAGTTGAATGCGTCCGCCAGTACGAGTGGAAACTTCGTCTACACGCCATCGGCAGGAAGCGTTCTAAGTGCAGGCGCGCACACCCTGCTTGTCAGCTTTACACCCGCTGACACCAGGGACTACACGTCGACCACAGCGTCAGTCAGCCTGGTTGTGACACAGGCTACGCCGGTTGTGTCGTGGGCAGCGCCTGCTTCGATCACGCAGGGAACCGCCTTGAGTGCTGCCCAATTGAGTGCAACTTCGAATGTTCCCGGCACCTTCAGCTACTCTCCTGCGGTGGGCACGGTGTTGAATGCGGGGACTTATACTCTGCAGGTCATGTTTACTCCGACGGATTCGACGGACTACTCGGTTGTAACATCCTCTGTCAGCCTGATCGTGACAAGCACCAGCCAGAGTACGCCTACAGTGTCGTGGGGAACGCCGGGACCGATAACCTATGGGTCGGTGCTGAGCGGAAGCCAACTCAACGCGAGTGCCAATGTGGCCGGGAGCTTCAACTATTCACCGGCATTGGGAACGCTGCTGAGTGCCGGAACCCAGGTGCTGCAAGTTACGTTTACGCCCGCGAACACTGCTGCGTATTCGACCGTGAGCAAGTCTGTAGTCCTGACTGTGAACCGGGCCACGCCCGTGCTGACTTGGTCTGCACCTGCGCCCATTGCGAGTGGGACTTCGTTGAGCGCAGCGCAGCTGAATGCGATTGCCAATGTACCCGGCACCTTTACCTATAATCCTGCCGCTGGAGCCGTGTTAGGGTCTGGATCGCAGATCCTTACAGCGACCTTTACGCCAGCGGACGCTGCGGATTATGTCGGCTCATCGACAAGCGTGGTGTTGAATGTCAACGCGCCCGCGACAGTTGCTACTGGACCGCTGTACATTACCTCACCCGGCACAGGCGCGGTACTTTCCGGCAATGTGGTGATCACGGAGGTCTGCAACCTTGGACTGGACTCTGCGGGAACACACCTGCTGATCGACGGTCAACCGTACGGGTACTTCACGAGTGGACCGTTTGCCTACTTCGTGGATACGACATCGCTGAGCAACGGAACACACACGTTGCAACTCTGGGCGCATGACATTGGGAACAATACAACGATTTCTGCGCCGGTTACCGTGACTGTGTCGAACTAAGTCAGCTATTGCTGAAGCGAGTTGCGCTTGTGGTTTGTAGTTAGCTTCTTCAGGACGAATTCCTGGAAGACGTTGTTCATCGCGTCGCCTGCGATGCCGAGGAGGCCGTTGGCGACGGTGACCTTGGCGCCGCGACGGTCCTCACGCGCGTAATAGAGGTTAGATATCGCGCCTGCGGACATATCGCCCAGAATGGTTGAATAATTTGGTTCTGCCCTCCCGTTGTCGCCTCGGGTAATTACCGTACGACTGACCGCGTACCAGAAGCGCGACGCTCGAGTGCCTGAACCTTTGTAGAAGTAGCGAGGATCCTGCCGGAACAGCGATGGCAGAACTGCGCCGCCCATAAAGGTCCCGGAGACAAGGTTCCCGAGGTCTGCGCCGTAGCGCCGGCCGTAGCCCTTCCAGCCCTGGCTATAGCCGGGAAAGGAGTCTGTGGCCTGCTGCACACCTGCGACAGTACCGACCAGCAGCAGGTTGCCGGGATCGGCTGCGTTCTTGAACGCCAGCCCGAATTTCTGGCCGGAGGTAAGCGGAGTGGCTTTCCAGATGTAACTGACATAAAAGTTAGGCAGGATACCGGCGACGCGCTGTTGTTCCGCCAGGTGTATTTGCGCCTCGGCGACATCTTTCTCCGAAGCAGTGACAGTGACCGAGTCGCTGACGGCGACGCGCAACGCGAAGGTGGCTGACGCGGCGTTGGCTCCCGGTGCTAGAACCACCGATCCGGCCACTGGAGTAAAGCCGTCGTGAGAGACGGTTACCTTGAAGGTACCTGGTGGCAGGTCGGCGACAGCGAATCGCCCATCAGCGTCGGTTGTTACTTCGCGGGAAGGTCCGGCGGGCGCACCCAGTTGCACCGATGCGTCCGCCAGTGGCTCGCCGTCGGTCGTTGTCACACGACCGCTCAGGCTGCAATATGTGCGGTTCTGCCCTCCATCGGCTGCATACCGGTCGAAGCTGTCAGGCAGCATCCTGCGCTGCTGACCAACCATTAAACTCATGCAGACCCCCGCGCACAGAATTGAGCCAGAACACGCCAATAAGCGGCTTCGTTTTGTGGGCTTGAACAGCGGCCTGAGTAAATGCATGCGATTTAATTGGATGCTAGTTAGTGTCTGATTCGAATTGTTCGTGCGTTTAACGAGACTGTTCTATATCCGACACAAATTGCTCTCGCATCTATACAAAAACCGCATGCGCTCTAACTTCATGGCGGTAAGGAGCGGGCTGTGTACGGTGGATCATGCCGCTGGTCAGGTGGCATCCGCGTGTTGCTTGTCGTGGCAGTTGCCATCGCGATGGACATGTACGCACATGCGTCGCTGGCAGTGCTGGTCGGCGAACCATTTGGCAATTTCGGTACCATGATGCCTCTCGGGCACACGGCTATTTATCTTGACCGTGTGTGTGCAGACGGGCCGCTGAAGGTGCGGATGTGTCATGCAGGCGAACCGCAGGGCGTCGTGCTTTCCCGCTACTATGCGATCGGCAAGTACGATTGGCTTGCTACTCCGGTCATGCAGTTCTTGTATGCGACCGATAGACCCGCGGAGATTCCCACCTACGCCACATCAGAGTCGATCTGGGCAATGCGTGAGCAGTATCGCGAGCACTTCCTGCGCGAGATCGTGCCCGATGGGACGCAGGGCGTACCGGATGGTGAGGGAGGCGCAAAAGACGGGCACGCCCTGGAGGAGTGGTGGGAGACTGCCGGGATGGTGTACAACCGGCGGTTCTGGGTCTACCAGGTCGTGACCACGGCTGAGCAGGATGAGCGCCTGGTCGAGGTGATGAATGCACGTTCGAACCGGCACGGCTATCACTTGAGCGGCGCGAACTGTGCTGACTTTGCCGCGGAACTGTTAAACCTTTACTATCCCGGATCGGTGCGGCATGCCGACCGCATCGCTGACTATGGGCTGATGACTCCGAAGCACGTTGTGCGCAGCCTTTCGCAGTACGCAGCACGTCACGAAGACCTCGAGCTTCACGTGTGGGAGATAGACCAGGTCTCCGGCTCGGTCCGCCGCAGCAAGACGGTGTGGGGCGGTGTGGAGTCTGCCTTGAAGACGAAGCGCTACCTGTTTCCACTGCTGCTGATTCAGCCGGAGGTGCCGCTGGTGTTGGAAGCGTTGTACCTGGGCCACGGTCGGTGGAAGATCGGGGACGGCGCACAGCCGATGCCGGGCATGCCGATTCCGCAGACATTCGACGTTGCCGCTACTCCGACTGCCGGTGCAGTTAGTGGTGGATCACAGTAGTCTGGATGCTACGACGTGTGATTTGTTTCCCCGTCCTATTGAATGGACACATTCGAATTACAAAAGGACTAAGGTGAAGATCTTAAAGAGTAGTTAGGTCGCGGCCAGGATCATTCAACTTAGTTGTCCTTCAAGTTCGCAGGAAGGTGCAGGGTACTGCCGTTGGCGTTTGCCTTGATGATGAGCCCCTGGGCGTCGGCGAGGTACTTGCGTCGGTCGGGCCAATCGGCGGGCATTCTCGCGGGTAGACAGACGCTTACGGCCAGTTCGGCTTCCTCACGTGAAGTCATCGACGTTGGAAGCATGCGGGCGCTGGGATTGTCATGCTCCATGGCATTCAGCAGCGAACACCGTTGGGCCACTTGCAGGAAGCCTGACTTTTTCTGCGCGTCTGTCCAGTCGGAGAAATGAGCAGGGTAAGTACTCGGCAGCGACATCGGGCTGCCTGCAGGCGGGGCTTTCGCGAGGAAGTCGAGCATGATCTGCGGGGAGGATCCAGCCTGCTGTGCAGAAGCAGACCTGGCGCAGCACGCACTCGTCAGGAGGACTGCCCACGCGATGAACGAAAGCTTGATTCCGTAGGTACGGTTTGGGAGCAACATCCGGGGAGTCTAGCAATCGCTCGCCTTCGTTTGCAAAGCCGCACGAACTAGACCGACTCCTCCGCATTCAGTTGGACGCACGTGTAGCTGCAGACGTCCAGCAGGATGAGCAGGATGCGGCGGAGGGCGAGTTCGCGGTCGGTCGCGTCGTACCACTCGTTGGTGGTGTGGATGCCGCCGGCGGTGCCGCCGGCACCGATGGCGATGGCTTCGTGGCCGAGCGCCAGCGGGATGTTGGCATCGGTTGAACCCAGGCGCTCTTCGGTGGCCAGGCGCAGGTGCCGATCGACTGCGCGGACAGCTTCGAGCAGAGGTGAGTTGGGCTTCAGTTCGGCTGCGGGACGGTCACCGATGCAGGTGATCGTGGCCTGCAGCGAGGCGGCGCTGTTACGGTTGGCCGCCATGATGGCGTCTTCAACAGCGCGGTAGAGCCGAACTTCGAGTGTAAGGATGTTGTCGGGATCGGTGGAGCGGATGTCAACGGTAGCTTCGGCGGTTTGTGGGACTGCTGTGACGGATGTGCCGCCGCGGATTTCCCCGATGTTGAGCGTCGTACGCGGCTTCGCCGGCGTCGGCTGGGCAGTGAGTGCGGTGAGCGCCGCGGCGAGTGCCACGATCGGATTCGGCATGCCTGTGTCGGTCCAAGCATGGCCGCCCGGGCCGGTCAGTTCTACGCGGAAGCGACGGCTGCCGAGGCCGCGCGTCACCACGGTGCCGGTCCCGGCGCCTTCGAGTGCGATGCTGGCGCAGATACGGCCGGCGTAAGGCGATCCGCCGAAGAGATAGCGCATGCCGCGCAGGTTTCCCTCGGCCTCTTCGCCAACGTTTGCGGCGAACAGGATGTTGGTGCCGGGCTCGACACCACTGTTCTTGAGTGCTGCTGCGAGTGCAAGCAGACCGGCGAGACCTGCTCCGTTGTCGGCTGCGCCGGGACCGTACAGGATCGCGTCCTCTTCGCGGACAGCCAAATCGGTGCCGGCGGGGAAGACTGTGTCAAGATGCGCGGAGAGCAGGACGAGGGGCGATGCGCCGTCATCGACACGCAGCAGGGCCGTGGCGTTGCCTTCGCGGTCGATGGTGACCTCGTGCAGTTGGAGCTCCTGGAGACGTTCGGCAAACCATGCTGCGCGTGCTGCTTCGAGGAACGGAGGTGCGGGGATTTCAATCAGCTCGCGCTGCCACGCACGAATGCGCGGCTCCTGCAGATGCACCCATTGAAAGGCGCGGTGGACCGCGGTGGTTTCGGCAAGGCGCGCGATGCGCATATGGGGCAGGGAGCTTCGTTCGCGAAAGATCATGCTGCGCCGCCGCTCGGCACGTCGGCTGTGTAGTTGACTTCGACCAGGTGCAGGCCCTGTGGTGGAGCAGTCGCCCCAGCTTGCCGGCGGTCGCGTACGTCGATGATGGCTGGTACACGTTCAGGGTCGAGGCGCCCCGCGCCGGCATCCACGCAGGTACCAACAATGTTGCGGACCATGTGGTGCAGAAAGCCGCTGCCGGTGACCTGGTAGACCAGCAGTCCATCGCGGCACTCCCACTTTGAAGCGAACACGGTGCGAATGTTGTTGGCGCCTTGGTGTGTTTGCGCGATGCGCTCGCTGCGGTCCGGATCGGTTGCTGCAAAGGACGTGAAGTCGTGCGTTCCAACGAAGGCTTCCGCAGCCTGCTGCATCGGCTCGGTCTGCAGAGGCCATCGGCAGTCCCACACGTAGCGTGCAAGGTGTGGCGGGCAAATGCGCTCGGCCACTCCGATTTTCTGCCGACGCTGGAAGATGCGGTATTCGTACGTTTTGTTGAGAACGCCCGACCGGGCATGGAAGTCAGGGGCTGCTTCGGCCAGGTACGTGATGCGGATCGATGGCGGCAGTCGCCGGTTCAACGCGCGATGCAGGCGGTCAGCGGGAATGGATGCTTCGAGCACGAGCGAAACCACCTGTCCTTCGGCGTGTACTCCGGTATCGGTCCGGCCGGAGCCCTGTGGCAGCACGGTTTCGCCGGTCACCTTGTGAATACATGCGGCCAGCGTGCCCTGGATGGTTGGCAGGCCGGGTTGTACCTGCCAGCCGAAGAAGTCTGTGCCGTCATATGCGACGGTCAGGCGAAAGGTGCGCCCACGCTTGTCGCCTGTGCCGAGTTCGCCTTGGGAAGAGAACATCTTCGCTTTCTGAACCGTACCATGTGAGGATCGTGGTCCCGCCACAAGGCCGTTGCTATACTTTGACTTCCGAGAGCGAACAGGTTCGCGCGGCTTCCTGCGTGCAGACACGGATCATGGGTGGGGGCTATGTCCATGCCTTCTGACCGTGTGAGTCGTGTGGCACGGGAATAGGGTGCGTCCCGGCGGGGCTGTGGAGCGTCTTGGTAGATATCACCGTAGAGACTGGTTGGAGAAGAGGCGTGAGAGCAAGTAATTTGCACGGGGCAGCGGGCATCGCTCTGCTGTTGATGGGATCCATGGCTCCGGATGCGGCATTGGCACAGCAAGCGGCACCCACTGCCGGCGCGCCGCCGAGCGCCACCACACCCGCGCCTCCTCAAACGCAGCAGGTGGATACGACGGGACGTGCAGGCATCCCGCAGGCTCCGGAGCCGAACCATCCCGGGCCACTGTTTCTGCGGGAAGGTCTGCGCGACTACAGCAAGCCCAAGAGCCACTGGAAGAACCCGTTTGCGCCCTATACGCCGATGGATTACGCAGCGCCGCGGCTGAGCAATACGCCTCGCCTGGCAGATCTGCTGCGGGACGGCCGCATCTATTTGAGCCTGCCGGACGCGGTCCTGCTGGCGCTAGAGAACAACTTTGACATTGAGATTGCGCGAGTCAACCTGGACATCGCCGACACGGATATTCTGCGGGCCAAGGCGGGCAGCACGCTTCGCGGCGTGTCCACCGGCCTGGTCACAAACACACTGGGTGGAACGTCATCGACGGTCACAGGTGGCGGCGGCCCAGGCGGCACGTCCACCGGGTCAGGCGGCACAAGCACCGGCGCATCCGGACTGGTGTTGAGCACCAATGGCGGCGGCCCGCTTCCGCTGAACTTCGACGGCCTGCTGACCGGCACCATCTCGTATGAGAATGCGACCACTCCTGGTGGCAGTTCCATCGGCGGTTCCACCAGCACCAGCACTACGACGGGAACCGGGACGACCGGCACGACCGGCACCACTGGCACGACAGGAACCACCGGCACCGGCACAACGACGACCAGCACCACCGGCACGTCGAACCTGTTCAATGCCAACCCGACTGTGACGTCGACCGGAACCTACAACTTCAACTACGCGCAGGGCTTCAAGAGCGGCACGCTGATGAACATTTCGTTCACCAACTCGCGTGTCTCCTCGACCTCGACGACGACGTCGTACCGTCCGGACTTCAACGCAGCATTCCGGGCTACGGTGACACAGCAGTTGCTGCAGGGCTTTGGCCCCGGCATCCAGGCCCGCTTCATCCTGCAGGCAAAGAACGACCGCCGCATCGCCGACTCGGCGTTTCGGCAGCAGCTGATCTACACCATCACGCAGGTCGAGAGCATCTACTGGGCCCTGGTCAGCGCCTATGAAGACGTACAGGCCAAGACGCGAGCGCTCAGCCAGTCAACGCAGCTTGCTTCGGACAATCGCCGTCAGCTTGAGATCGGCACACTCGCTCCATTGGACATCGTTAACTCTGACCAGGCAGTGGTGACGGATCGCCAGTCGCTAACGACGTCCGAGTCGAACCTCGAGTACCAGCAGTTGCTGATGAAGCAGGCGATTGTGCGCGATCTGAACGACCCGCAGCTTGCGTCGGCACCTGTTGTTCCGACAGACCGCGTCAGCCTGGAACGCCTGGCCGAAGAAGACATGCCTGTGGAGGCCCTCGTGAAGCAGGCCTACACGAACAATCCTTCGATCGAGCAGGCAGTGCTGAACATGGCGAACAACAAGATCACCATCAGGGCTGAGAAGAACGGCTTGCTGCCGATCCTGAATGCCTACGCGTTCTACGGTGGCACGGGCATCGCGGGTACGGTCAATCCGAGTTCAACCATTTGTACTTCGAACCCGACCATCGCAAATTGCGGCTTGACAAACGTCGGCGGCTACGGGACCGCCCTCGGCAACGGCTTCAACAACAGCGCTCCTGACAAGGGTGTTGGCGCCACGCTGAGCATACCCATCCGCAACCGTCCTGCGCAGGCCGACCAGGCGCGGTCGCAGATGGAATATCGCCAGGCCGAGATGCGCCTGCAGCAGATCTACACGCAGGTTCGAATCCAGGTCATCAACGGCCAGTTCGCACTGACGAACGATCGCGCAGCCGTCTACGCAGCACAGGCGTCACGCGATTACCAGGCCCAGGCGCTCGATGCCGAGCAGAAGCGGCTTCGTCTCGGTGCTTCCACGACAGCCAATGTTCTGCAGCAGGAACGCAATCTCGCGACTGCCGACAACGCGCTCATCACAGCCACTGCTGTTTACGCGAACGACCGTGCCGCCTTGCTGCAGATCCTCTCCAGCACGCTGGATCGCTACGGCGTCTCGCTGGAGCAGGCGGCAGCAGGACAGATCAGCACGCGACCGGCGATCCCTGGGCTTACGGCACCTAAGCCGCCCGCACCGCCAAAGCCGCTGACCAGCACGCCCGCTCCGCTGCCGCCGGACACGACGCGTCCCGCAGCGGGAAGCGCGATGCCGCCGTCAACGCAGCCGCCACAATAGCTGCGGACTCAGTAGAGAGGGCGGGCTTCGGCTCGCTCTCTTTTGCTTGCACCCACGCTCCACTAAACTGGAGCGATGGCCAATCACACACCGAATGCACTTGCCAACGCCTCCTCTGCCTATCTGCGGTCGGCCATGTACCAGCCGGTCCAGTGGGAGCAGTGGGGCGAAGCCGCCTTTGCGCGCGCCGCTGCCGAAGACAAGCCGGTGCTGCTGGATGTAGGTGCGGTGTGGTGTCACTGGTGCCACGTAATGGATCGCGAGAGTTATGAAAATCCTGAGACAGCTGCGCTGATCAATGAGCATTTCGTCGCCATCAAGGTCGATCGCGACGAGCGTCCCGACGTTGATACGCGCTACCAGGCGGCGGTGTCGGCGATCAGCGGACAGGGTGGATGGCCGCTGACCGCGTTCCTCACGCCGGAAGGACGACCCTATTTTGGCGGCACGTATTTTCCGCCGGAAGAGCGTTACGGCCGGCCGAGTTTCCGTCGCGTGTTGCTGACGATGGCGTCGTCGTTCTATGAGAAGCGCGATGAGGTCGACGAATCCGCAGGCAGCGTGATGGAGGCGATCCAGTACAGCGAGACGTTCACCGGTGGGCGCACCGACCTGGAGGAGAGCAAGGCGAGTCTTGAATTGATCGACCGACTGGTCGCAGCGGCTCTGAACCAGTTCGATCCTGCAAACGGAGGCTTTGGGTCACAGCCAAAGTTCCCACACGCAGGGGCGATCGACATGCTGATCGATGCGGCTTCGCGGCCAGGGCCAAACGCGACCGCTGCGGGAGCGGCCGCTGTGACCACGCTGCAGAAGATGGCGCGCGGCGGGATCTCCGACCAGCTTGCAGGCGGCTTTCACCGCTACTCGGTCGATGAGAGATGGGTCGTACCGCACTTCGAGAAGATGAGCTACGACAACTCCGAGCTCCTCACCACGTACACGCACGCCTTCCAAACCTTTGTCGATGTGGAGTGCGCCGAAGTCGCGCGCGAGACCATGCGCTGGATGGATTCGGTGCTCAGCGACCGCATGCAGGGCGGGTTTTACGGCTCGCAGGACGCGGATGTTTCGCTGGATGATGACGGCGATTACTTCACGTGGACTCGCGCTGAAGCAGCGGCTGTGCTTGAGGCGGATGAGTTGAAGCTTGCCGAGGTCTACTTTGATATCGGAGCCGTTGGCGACATGCACCACGACCCGGCGCGTAACGTGCTGTTCCGTCCGTTGACGCTGGAGCAGGCAGCGCAGCAGGCTGGTGTTGCTGCGGATACCGCTCCTGCGATGTTGAAGTCAGTGAGGGCGAAGCTCTATGCCGCAAGGCTACAGCGGCCTGTGCCGTTCGTGGACCGGACGATCTATACCGGCTGGAACGCCATGTGCATTTCGGCTTACATCAAGGCTGGTCGCGTACTGCAGCAGCCCGGTACGATTGCATTTGCGCGCAAGTCTCTGGACCGCGTGCTTGCGAGCGCGCTGCAGGATGGTAGCGTAGCGCACGTGGTTGCGTACAGCGATGCCGCTGCGCCGCACACCCATGTGCCGGGTGTTCTGGATGATTATGTCTTCCTTGGGCACGCATGCCTTGACGCATGGGAGACGACCGGTGAGCCGCGCTACTACGAAGCATCTGAGTCCATCGCCACAACGCTGCTCTCGCGCTTTTACGACGGCCGGGAGGGTGGGTTCTTCGACACTGCATCGGACGCGGCAGACACGACTGGCGCATTGAGCGTTCGACGCAAGCCGTTGCAGGACGCTCCCACGCCGGCCGGCAACCCGAACGCGGCGGCGCTTCTGCTGCGGCTGTACGTGTTGAACGGCAACACGATTTACCGCGACAACGCGCAGGAGACGCTGGAATGCTTCGCAGGCATCGTGGAGCATCTCGGCCTGTACGCGGCGACGTTCGGCCTTGCGCTGGGCAGGCTCGCGAGACCCGCGGTGCAGGTGGTGGTTGTGGGCGACGGTCTTGCGGCGGCCCAGCTTGAGGCTGCTGCGCTCGCCCGTTTCGCAGTGAACAAGACGGTCATCAGGCTGAGGCACGACCAGATGAAAGGCCTGCCGCCTGCGCTGGCGGAGACGCTGCCGCATCTGCGCTCCTCGGGAGCAGTCGCGCTGGTGTGCAGCGGTCAAACGTGCTCGGCCCCGGTCACGGACGCTGCTGCATTGGTGGCCGCACTGCACGCCGCCGATCAGGGATGAACGGGAGCGCAGAAATGGGAACAGGGCGGACCCCGGCAAGCACGTTCGGGGCCAATGTCCGTGCGTGGCGTTTCCTGTCGGAGTAGACTGCGGTTGTGATATCCCCCAGTCTGCGCGCGCAGGAAGGGGGCTTCGTAGGAGTCTCATTTGCTGTTGCAGCCTAAGCTGAATTTGCGAGTGTCACAGCGCCAGGTTTTGACACCCGGCCTGGTTCAAATGGTGAGCGTGCTCGCGCTGAATAAGCTTGAGCTGAAGGAGATGATCAACTCCGAGATCATCGAGAATCCTGTGCTGGAGGAGATTGAAGAGCACTCTGCCAGTCTTGAGGAACTCGACGGCCGCGAGGGCGATCGCGAACTCACTGCCGAACAAAAGTCCGCGGAAGCTGATCGTGCCGAAAAGGACCCGTTCGATGAAATCGATTTTGGGAGCTACTTCCAGGACTACCTCGACCCGGGCTTTCGCTCTGGAGGATCAGGGTTCGAGGAGATCGATGCGCCCTCGTTCGAGAACTTCCTCTCCAAGCCCAGCACGCTGAGCGATCACCTGCTGTGGCAACTGGGATCCATGGTGCTGCGCCCCGAGCTGCGTGCTGCCGCCGAGGTCATCATCGGCAACCTGGAAGACAACGGCTACCTGCTGATCTCAGACGAGGAACTTGCGGCGCTGCACCCCAGCGATGCGGTCACACCGGCAGTCGTGGCGCAGGCGCGGGAGGCTGTGCAATCGTTTGATCCTATCGGAGTCGCTGCTCGTGACCTGCGCGAATGCCTGTTGCTGCAGTTGGCCGCAGCACAGCGTGAGCTTGATCTGGCAATCCTGCGTGCGGGCAAGGTCGAGGCGCCTGAGCCGCCACTGATTGCTTCGCTGCAGGCACGACGGGCGCAGTTGCAGCTTGCATGCCGCATCGTGCACGACCACCTCCCCCTGTTGCAGAAGCGTGACGTGCGCGAGCTTGCACGATTGCTGGCTGTGCCGGCCGAGAGTGTGGACGGCGCAATTGATGCCATCCGAACGCTGGACCCGCGACCCGGTCAGCGCTACAACCAGCTTGAAACGCGCTTGATTGAGCCGGATGTTGCCTTTGCCCGTCGCGGAGACGAGTGGGCAGTCGTGATGAACGAGGAAGATCTGCCTGCGCTGCGATTGAATGCAGGGTATCGCCGCATGCTGCGCCAGAAGAGTACCGACCGTGAGGTCAAGGAATACGTGAAGGAGCGTTATCGCTCCGCGATCCAGTTGCTGCGCAACATCGAGCAGCGCAAGAACACAATCGTGCGAACCTGCGAGTGCATTGTGCGGAGACAAGGTGACTTCCTTGAGCGCGGTGTGGACGCGTTGCGGCCGATGATGATCAAGGAAGTTGCGGAAGAGATCGGTGTGCACCCATCGACCGTGAGCCGCGCCGTCGCGAACAAATATGTCCACACACCGCAGGGTGTGTATGAACTGCGATTCTTTTTCACGGAAGGCGTGGGCGGACCTGAAGGTGGCGATCTGCCGTTGATGCTGTTGAAGAAGAAGGTGAAGAAGCTGATCGAGGACGAGGATGCGCGTAAGC
This sequence comes from Terriglobus sp., assembly GCA_965199365.1. Classification (GTDB taxonomy): domain Bacteria; phylum Acidobacteriota; class Terriglobia; order Terriglobales; family Acidobacteriaceae; genus Terriglobus. The sequence goes on from CBDARC010000002.1 coordinate 378,688, forward strand.
CTTTGACAGATGACGCGCTTGCAGCCGAGTTGCAGCGCCAGGGCATCCAGGTGACTCGCCGCACCGTTGCAAAGTATCGTGAAGACCTGAACATTCCAAGTACCCATGCACGCCGTCGGCGGGACTGACTTGAGGCTTCGCCTCGCGGCAGCGTAGCATCCTACCTCAAGGTCAAAGGAGGTACACCGATGGATCTTGAGATCACCGGTCGAGGAACACAGGTTACGCAGAAGCTAAGGCAGCAGGCGGAAGAAGGCTTGTCGCGAATAGAAAAAGTTCTGGGCCCCAAGTGCATGGCAAAGGTGGTGCTGAGCTGCGAGAAGAACCGCTGCGAAGCGGAAGTGACCGTCCGCAACACCATCAGCGACTTCTCATCGCACACCTCGGCCAAAGAGGTTGACATCGCCCTCAAAGATGCGCTGGACAAGGTGGAGCTGCAGGCGGTAAAGGCACGTAAGAAGGTGGTGACGACGCGCCACCATCCTGAGGCTGACGGCAGCGGGTCAATCCGCTTGCAGAGCTCAGACGATGTTGATCTCAAGGATCAGGCGAGCGTGGAATCGAAGCGCTTGTCGCAGAGCAAGACCGGCACAGGCAAGGCCATTGCAACCATCGACGATGGCGATCTCGAGGGTAATCAGGAGATCGAGGCCGCATAGCGGAAGCGCAGCGTGGACGCCATGCGGTGCTAGCATTAGCCGCATGGCATCCCGGCGCAGTGCAAAGTCGGCAGCGAAGCAAGTCCGAGCGAAAGGCTCACCAGCAAAGGCTGCGGCTGCATCGAAGCAAGTCCCCTCAAAGCTTCTGGATAACCCCGCCGGTGCCGCAGCCAAGCCGGTTCCGGCTAATGGTGAACTGGTCATCCTTACCGGCCTTTCCGGCGCCGGAAAGCTCTCCGCACTCAAGACATTCGAGGACCTCGGCTACTACGCGGTGGACAACCTGCCGCTGGAGTTGATCCCGCAGTTTGCACACCTTGTGCGCGGCTCCAATGACATAACCCGGGCCGTGCTGGGTGTGGATGTGCGCGAGGGTTCGATCGACCGCTTCCCGTCGATCCTGATGCAGGTGCGTGAGCTGCTGCCGACGACGGTGGTGTACCTGGAAGCCTCCAACGATGTGCTGGTGCGCCGCTTCTCCGAGACGCGCAGGCCACACCCGCTACGACGCGATGAACTGGTGTCAGAGAGCATCGCGTCCGAGCGCACGCGCATGGAGCCTGTGCGCAACCTGGCGGATGTGCTGCTCGACACTTCCAAGTTCAATGTGCACGAACTGCGCGCACACATCAACGCGCAGTTCAGCCGCAAAGAGGGTGAGCAGCCGCTGCTGCTGTCGACCATGAGCTTCGGCTTCAAGAACGGCGTTCCGCCTGAGGCCGATCTCGTGTTCGATGTGCGGTTTCTGCCGAACCCGCATTTCATCCCGGAGTTCCGTCCGCTTACCGGTCGTGATGCGGCGGTGTCGGAGTACGTGATGGGTTTTCCGCAGACGGAGGAGTTTCTCGACCGCACGGCTGACATGCTGCTGTTCCTGCTGCCGCACTACGTGAAGGAAGGGAAGAGTTATCTCACGATTGCCTTCGGCTGTACCGGCGGACAGCACCGGTCGGTGGCGATTGCGGAGAACATGAAGAAGCGGCTGAGCGATGCGGGGTACCGCGCGAAGGTGTCGCATCGGGATATGCCTCGGTAACAACGTTGCCCTGTCCCTTTGTAGCTCATGCGGGTCTGAAGCCGGTTCCGCATGTCTCGTTCATGAGACACGCACCTTCTTAGTACGTAGAGCTTTACCGACACTCATGTCCGAAGCGACTTTTGAGGCGTCGTCTTCAGCCGTAATCCTGGCGCGACGCTGCGGGACGACAAAGGTTAATGGTCAGGCGCAGGCCTTTCGCGCGCTAGAATCGGCATGTGCAGTGGTTCATAAGGGCCGGTAGCAAACGATGAGACGCATCCTGCGCCTGATGCACTATCTGCGTCCATACATGTTCTACGCGCTGGCTTCGGTCGTGCTGATGGCGGTCGTTGGAGCGATGTCTGCCCTGCGGATCCTGCTGGTCAAACCCATTCTCGATAACGTGTTGAGCGCGGATGCGCAGCCACGCAACATCCTCATCTTCACCGTCCCGCATCTGCACTGGACCATCAACCTGCAGAGGTTTGTACCGCAGCAGTTTCATAACGCGTGGACGATTGTTGCATTCGCGCTGGTGGTCTCGGCGGCTGTGAAGTCGGTGTGCGATTACACGGGCACGTACCTGGTGAACTATGCCGGGTTCGGCATGATTACTGACCTGCGGAATCACCTGTACGACGCGGTGCTTCGTCGCTCTGTCGCGTTCTTCCAGCGGTACACGACGGGGGCTTTGCTGTCGACGCTGATCAACGACATTGAGCGTGTGCAGGTCGCGATGTCTACCGTGCTGAGCGATTTTCTGCAGCAGTTCTTCACGCTGATCTTCACGGCCCTTGTGGTGGTGATCGCGGGCGGACGGCTGGCCTGGGTATTGCTTGGGTTTACGCTGGTCATCTTCTTTTCGGCGCGCAGGATTGGCCGCGGTGTGCGCCGAACCACGCGAGGTGGCCAGGACAAGCTTGCGGACATACAGCACATCCTGCACGAGACGCTGACGGGCAACCGGATCGTAAAGGCGTTCGGCATGGAGATGTGGGAGATGAATCGCTTCCGCCGTGCCGCGCGTCGCCTGCTGCGTGCGAACATGCGGGCGATCGGCGTATCGGCCATTTCTTCGCCGTTGATGGATGCGCTTGGCTCTGTTGCGATCGCGTTGCTGCTGCTGATCGGACGCGACCGGATTGTGCATCATCGCATGACCGCCGGTTCGTTCATTACGTTTCTGATTGCGGTCTTTGCGCTCTACGATCCGGTGCGGAAGTTTGCTGTCTTCTACAACAGCTTTCAGCAGGCGCTTGGAGCGAGCGAAAAGATTTTCCTGTTCCTGGATGAGCAGGACGAGGTCGCCGAGAAAAAGAACGCCGTCGTGCTGCAGCCGTTCAGTGAGGGCATTCGCTTCAGCGGCGTCGGGTTCTCCTATCGCGATGATGATGATCTTCGTGAGCGCGAGGTGCTGCACAACATCAACCTGTATGTTCAGCGTGGTGAAGTGGTGGCGATCGTGGGTCCGAGCGGTTCGGGCAAATCGACGCTCGTTAACCTCATCCCACGGTTCTTCGATCCGACCCACGGCGTCATCACGCTCGATGGCGAAGATCTGCGCGACGTGAAAGTGAGCAGCCTGCGCAAGCAGATCGGCACGGTGACGCAGGAGACGGTGCTGTTCAACGATACGGTGCGAAACAACATCGCCTATGGTCAGCCGGACGTTCCGCGCGAGCGCGTGGAGGCGGCGGCTCGTGCGGCGCTGGCGCATGACTTCATCGCACGTATGCCGGAGGGGTATGACACGGTGATCGGTGAGCGCGGATTTCGGCTTTCGGGAGGTGAGCGCCAGCGGCTTGCGATTGCGCGCGCCATCCTGAAGAACGCTCCGATCCTCATCCTCGATGAGGCTACATCATCACTCGATGCAGAGAGCGAATCGTTAGTGGGCGAGGCGCTTTCAAACCTGATGGCAGAACGAACGGTGCTGGTGATCGCGCATCGGCTTTCGACGGTGCGGCGAGCTAATCGCATCATCGTAATTGAGGCCGGTCGCGTGGTTGAAGCGGGCACGCATGCGGAGCTGCTGCAGCACAATGGAACATATCGCCGGCTGTACGCAATGCAGTTCGCGGAAGATGAGCCGATTGAGGCAGAAGAAGCCATGCTGCCCGCGGCTGGCGTATAACTGCACCTAAGAACGATGGCCGGCATACTCTTTATCATTTCGGCTCCAAGCGGCTCCGGCAAGTCCACGCTCGTGGGTGAGCTTCGCAAGTATGTCGAAGGCCTGGAGTTTTCCGTCTCGTACACGACGCGCGCGCCGCGTGGATCAGAAGAGGACGGTCGCGAGTATCACTTCACTACGCGTGAGCAGTTTGAGCGCATGATTGCTGCCGATGCCTTTCTGGAGTGGGCCGAGGTTTTCGGCAACTACTATGGCACGGCTCGTTCGGCTCTTGCGCTTGCGGCGGAACACGGACGCGATCTGCTGCTCGACATCGATGTGCAGGGCGCCATGCAGGTGATGGAGCGCATGCCGGACGCTGTGTCGATCTTCATCATGCCGCCGGGACCAAGCGTGCTGGAGAACCGGCTGCGCAATCGCAGCGCCGCTGAACACATGACGGACGAAGCGGTGATTGAGCTCAGGCTGCGACAGGCGCGTAGCGAACTGCTGTCTGTGTCGCACTATGAGTTCGCGATCGTGAACGATGTGCTGGACACGGCCGCGGCTGAGTTGCGAGCCATCGTGTTGCAGGCGCGTGGTGATCCCGAGGCTGCAGAGGCAGCGGCCTGCTGTCGCACAAGCGACTCACCGGCGCGGCTAAAGGCTGTTCTGGATGAGTTTTCGCTGGGGGACGTCATCCAACGGACGAAAGTTGCAAAATAGTGACGAACCCGGCCAGTTGACGCCAAATGTACGTTACATTGATCGCATGCGGTATGGAGACGATCGATGACAGACGTAACCGACGTACTGGCACTGCATAACAAATACAGCCTGGTCAAAGGTGTTGCGCGGCGGGCGCGCCAATTGCAATCCGGAGCTCTCCCCCTGGTTCCGACCACGAGCATGAAGGCATGCCGCGTGGCGCAGGATGAAATCCGAACCGGCCATGTTCGATACGTGGTTCCCCCCATGCCGAAGCTGATCCTGCCCCCAACCCTCTAGCCGCAGCGCCGCTGTGTGTCGAAGGCCGCTGCCACTAAGATGAAGTTATGGAGTTGACCGGGGAAGCGCTGCGCGGCTATCTGGACTATCTGCGCGATCTCGGCATCTACGAGCTCTATCGTGGGCAAGCAGCCAGCGATCCACAGATACAGGCGCAGGTAGATGCGTTGGTGCGGACGCTACCTGCGTCGATAACAACCGCTTCACCGATGCGGGTTCAACCTGCTGCGGCCGTCACTGCGAGCGGCCCGGCCCAGGTGCCCAGGCCACATGCTGCGCCCGCGAGCGCTCCTCAGCCGCTGCGCTCACGTTCTGGACCGGAGATTGTCATTGCGCCCGCTGCTCCCATTGCGCCGGCGTCTCCGGTCGAAGACGAGGAGCCTTATCCTGATTCAGGGCCGTTTGCAGCACCTTCCATGCCACTTGTCAGCTTCAACAACCTTGCTCCACTGCCGTCTGAGCGTGTCGCTGCCAACGTAAAGCCAGATGCTCTGCAGGCTTTGCGGCAGCACATTGGGGACTGTACGCGGTGTCCGCTGGCCTATGCCGGACGGCACACGATCGTCTTTGCTGATGGTGATCCCAACGCATCGCTGATGTTTGTGGGTGAGGGGCCCGGGGCAGATGAGGATGCAAGCGGCGTGCCGTTTGTGGGCAAGGCAGGGCAGCTGCTGAACAATATGATCGGCGCGATGGGGCTGAAGCGTGAATCGGTCTACATCGCGAACATCGTGAAGTGCCGTCCGCCCAAGAACCGCGTGCCTGAACCGGTTGAGGCAAATACATGCTCGCAGTTTCTGCTGCAGCAGATCGATATCGTGCAGCCGAAGGTCATCGTGGCGCTGGGCGCAACGGCGGCGATGTACCTGCTCGGCGTGAAGCAGTCATTGACCACGCTGCGGGGCCAATGGCACGACGTGCGCGGAGCGAAGTGCGCCGTCACGTATCATCCAGCGTTCCTGTTGCGTGATCCGCGGCAGAAGGGCGAGGCTTGGAAAGATCTGCAGCGCGTCATGGTTGAGTTGAATCTGAAGCCGCCCGCGCGCGTCTAGAAAGCCCATGGACAACCAGACAGTCTTCAGACCGATGCAATCGCAGGCCGATGCCGACGCGTTTCGCGCATTGAATGAGGAATGGATTGCGAGCCTCTTTCGCATCGAGGAGAAGGATCGCGTCACGCTGGGCGATCCACAGGGCAGGATCGTTACGCCAGGCGGGCAGGTGTACGTGGCCGAGCATTGCGGAGCGGTGGTGGGCTGTGCTGCGCTGATCCGCTTCGGCGATGGCGTGTATGAGTTGTCGAAGATGGCCGTCTCCCAGCAGGTGCGCGGGCAGGGGATTGGGCGTCGCCTCCTTGGCTATGTCATCGAGCAGGCGAGAGCGATTGGGGCGCACACCGTCTTCCTGGGCAGCAGTACGAAGCTGAAGAACGCAGTGCATCTTTACGAGTCGCTCGGCTTTCGGCATGTGCTGCCGTCGGAACTGCCGGAGATGAAGTATGACCGGGCCGATGTGTTCATGAAGATGGATTTGGATTAGAGCGTTCAGCCGGCGAGAGAGACGCTGAAGCTTCTGCTTCGGTCCTTGCCGGGGCTGAGCCGCTTAGGCTCTCTGCTCTCGTTAGCTGTCGAGAAGCCGCCCGGGTCTGTTGAGAAGCCGCCGGTCCTGTTGAGACGCCGCCTGCACGAACTCTCATAGACTGAATGTGTGCAGCAGTTTGTGGATGTGGCGTTGCCGGTACCGCTGGAGCGGGCGTTTACCTATGCGGTGAGCGGCGATGCTCCCGCAGTGGGCGCCCGTGTGCTGGTGCCCTTCAGCGGGCAGCGGCTGATGGGTGTCGTGGTTCGCGTCCACTCGGACGCGCCTGAGCCGGGCATCGAGATTAAGCCGGTGCAGCAGGTGCTCGATGACACGGCGCTGCTACCGGATGAGTTGATGCGGCTGGGCGAATGGATCGCGCAGTACTACGTTGCTCCGCTGGGCGAGGTGCTGCGTGGCATGCTGCCGCTCAGTGCAGAGGTGCGGCGGACGCTGCTGTATCGCATCACGGAGCAGGGCAGGCGTGTGCTGTACGAAGGTGCGGAGAAGGGTTCTTCGCGTCGGTCGCGTCTTGCACCGGAAGATCAGAACCGCGAGTACGCCGTGCTGAACGCGCTCGAGGGTGGCGAAGCCAGGAAGTTAACCAACCTGCGCAGTGCGACCGGCGCAAACAAGGCGCTGCTCGAAGGCATGGTGCGCAAGCGCTGGCTGGTGCGCGAGGTAGAGGCGAGCGATCGCGATGCACGTCGGCTGGAGACGTTTGCCGTGCTGGTGGACGACGTTCGTCTGCCCAGGCTGAACGATAACCAGACAGCGATCCTTGCAGAGCTGAGTGCTGTGGGCGGCCGCATGCGTGTGCGCGATCTACGTTCGCTGGCTGTTCCGCAGTCCACGCTGGGCACGCTGGTGAAGCGCGGGCTGGTGCGGCTGGAAGAGGCTGCCGAGGCGTTTCACCTGGGCGGCGTGAACGCGCCTGGCAAGAAGCACGCCCACGAGCACATGCTGAATGAGACACAGACCGAGGCGCTGGCCGGCATTGCGGCGGCGACGGCCGAGGGTGGGTTTCGTCCTCACCTGCTGTATGGCGTGACCGGCAGCGGCAAGACAGCCGTGTACGTCGCTGCGATGCGGCGTGCGCTGGATGCCGGCAAGTCGTCGCTGTTGCTGGTGCCGGAGATCGGCCTGACGCCCGCGATGGCCGGGCAGATGCATGCGGCGTTCGGTTCGGAGGTGGCGTTGCTGCACTCGCAGCTTTTGCCGGATGAGCGCGCGGAGCAGTGGCATCGCATCCGGCGGGGTGAGGCGCGGGTCGTCATCGGCACGCGGTCCGCGGTGTTTGCGCCGGTGTGCGATCCAGGTTTGATCATCGTGGATGAAGAGCATGACAGCAGCTACAAGCAGGAAGAGACGCCGCGATACCACGCTCGCGACGTCGCGGTGATGCGGGCGAAGCTGCTGGGCGTACCCGTGGTGCTTGGTTCGGCAACACCTTCGCTTGAGAGCTGGAACAACGCGCAGACGGGCCGCTATGCGCTGCTGCGGATGGACGCGCGCGTAGCAAACCGGCCTCTACCGACGATCGAACTGGTCGACATGCGAGCGGAGTTCCGCGACACCGGTGCTGACCATATCTTCAGTCGTCGGCTGATCGAAGAGACGCAGGCGACGCTTGATCGTGGAGAGCAATCGATCATCCTGCTGAACCGGCGTGGGTACAGCTACGTGGTCATGTGCCGGTCTTGCGGAGAAAAGATCGAATGCGAGAACTGCGCCATCTCCATGACGTTTCACAAGCCGGTGCATGGGACGGATTTGCACGCGGAGCCGGGTGAGCGGTTAGAGTGCCACTACTGCGGTTTTCGCAGGAACGTGCCGAAGCGCTGCCCCAAGTGCGACAGCGAGCACCTGTACTACCTGGGTGCGGGATCGCAGCAGGGCGAAGAGCGGCTGCAGGAGATCTTTCCCGGTGCGCGCATCGGGCGGATGGATCGCGATACCGTACGCGGACGCGGGGACATGGAACGGCTGCTGCAGCGGCTTCATTCGGGCGAGATCAACCTGCTGGTGGGTACGCAGATGATCGCGAAGGGTCACGACATTCACGGTGTCACGACGGTTGGTGTCGTCGGTTGCGATCATGCGTTGGGCATGCCGGACTTCCGTGCTGCCGAGCGTGTCTTCCAGCTGCTCACACAGGTTAGCGGACGGGCAGGACGTGGCGATGCTCCCGGGCGCGTGCTGGTGCAGAGCTACCACCCGGACCACTATGCCGTTCGATGTGCTGCGGCGCATGACTACGAGGGCTTCGTACGGCGCGAGATGCAGTTCCGGCGGCCGTTCGTCTACCCGCCGTTCGGCGTGCTGGCTAACGTGCTGGTGCAGTCGCAGGAGCTGAGCGAGGCCGCCGCGTGGTCGGGGGAACTGGGCCGCTGGTTCGCAAGCAGGACCGTGGCTGGTGTGCGCCTGCTTGGGCCGGCTGCTGCTCCGGTCTCACGGCTCAAGCGAATTTACCGATTCCACCTGCTGCTGAAGGCGCAGCGTCGAAGCGACCTGCAGCATGCGCTACGCGGCCTGTTGCAGCATGCTGAGCAGAAGGGCATACCGCGTCGTGCGCTGGTGGTCGATGTGGATGCGATCAGCCTGATGTAGCGACCGGACTACTCTTCCTTGTCGGCGACGTGGAGGTCTTTACCCGGTTTGAAGCGGACCGCACGGCCCGGCTTGATGTCCACTTCAGTTCCGGTCCGTGGATTGCGGCCGATACCCGTCTTGCGTGGCTTTACCGTGAACACTCCGAAGCCGCGCAGTTCGATCCGTTCGCCTTTGGCCAAGGCGTTTTTCAGACCCTTCAGGATCTCTTCGATGGCCTGTTCGGCGCGGGTGCGCGGCAACCCTGTGCGGTCGACGACACGCTGAATGAGATCTTGTTTAATCAAGTGAAAAGTCCTTCCGGTCAGTCGAAGCAGTCATTTAGACCGTGGGTTCCTAGATGTTAGGAAGACCCTGCCAGCTTGTCAATCATTGTCTGGTGAGCGACATAGGCTTGCAACTGGCGCTGCCGGTGGTGTCGTAAGATGACACGAAACGCCACTCGCGAAGTGCAGTTTTCGATGTGGTGCAGGAGTTCGATGGCAATCAAGAGTGACAAGTGGATTCGGCATCAGGCCATGACAATGGGCATGATTGAGCCGTTTAGTGAGAAACAGGTGAGCGCAGGCTGTATCTCATACGGCTTGTCGTCGTATGGCTATGACCTGCGGGTGTCGAACGAATTCAAGATCTTTACGAACGTGAACAGCGCGATCATTGACCCCAAGGCGTTCGATGAGCGCTCGTTTGTTAGCGTGGTGGCGGATAGCGTGTTCGTACCGCCAAACTCATTTGCGCTGGCGCGCTCGATCGAGTACTTTCGGATTCCGCGCGATGTGTTGACCATCTGCGTGGGCAAGTCCACCTACGCGCGGTGCGGCATTATTGTGAACGTGACACCCTTTGAGCCCGAATGGGAGGGCTTTGTGACGCTTGAAATCTCAAACACCACACCTCTTCCAGCGAAGGTGTACGCAAACGAAGGTCTCTGCCAGATCCTCTTCTTCCAGTCGGACGAGGTCTGCGAGACAAGCTATGCCGATCGTTCAGGCAAATACCAGGGGCAGCAGGGTATCGTGCTGCCGAGACTGTAGGCGCCGTGCCTTTGCCGCCAGGTGTCGCTCGCCCGGCTGATCGACTGCGGGTGGGCGTTGTGTGCAGCGACCAACTGCGAGTGATGGGCCTGCGCGCCATTCTTGACGAGCAGTTCGATGTGATGCCGATGACCGCAGTCGACACGCTGGGCCATGATGGGTTGGCGATGGTGCTGATCGATGCGCCGGTGGATGATCTTTTCCCCATGATGGCTGCATTTCGGCGGGGCCGGCCGGGTCTGCGACTGATCGTGCTTGGCACCCGGACAGACCCTCTCTTCGTGCAGAAAGTAGTTGCCAGCGGTGCCAAGGGGTACCTGCACTACACAGCCAGCGAGCGCGAGGTGAAGATGGCGCTCGAGATTGTGGCGGACGGGTCGATCTGGGCGCCGCGCAAAATTCTTGCGAGCCTGATCGATACCTACTCGAATGCCGCACCACGGCCGCCTGTGATCCGGCTAACGCCTCGGGAACAGGAGGTTGTGGAACTGCTGATCGCCGGGCGGGCCAATCGCGAGATCGCGACGACGCTCGGCATGGAGTTGAAAACCGTCAAGACGCATGTCGGCAAGCTGCTGCAGAAGTTCGGCGTGCCCAACCGCGTTGCGCTGACGGTGCGCGCGATGGAGATGCGCGTAAATCCGGACGGACGTTAAAGACGCCTTGGCTTAGTGTGTCGGCGGCGGTGGCGCTGGTACAAAGGCCGGTGGGACAGAATGACCCTGATGGCAGTTGCCGCAGACGATGGGGCCGGCCTCGCGGGGCGCTTCAAGCTGCGCCAGATACCTTCCATTGATTTCGCCGGTCATCTGCAGCATGATGCGGGCCTTTCGCTTGTGTGGGTTCTCGTCTGAAGCGAAGTTCAGGTCGTAGTTGGGATCCACGCCAGGCTTTGCCATGTGGCAATGCACGCATTCCACACCAAGCTGCTGCGTGAAACCGACCATCAGCTCAATCAGCTGCGGGATAGGAATGTCAGGCGGCAGCACTTTGAGGTTCGAAGGCTTGGGGAGCGGTGGATGCGCGGCCGCTTGATGCGAAGGTGTGTTCGGTGCGCTTTGTGCGGTCATGACCTGTGCTGCGCCGAGGCAGCACAGCAGGAGCAGCCTGCTTGCGGGAAGGATGTTCAACGTTGAATCTCCTCTGGGGCAAATGGAGAAGCGGCATGCCGCAGACGCGCGACATGCCGCCAAAGTACCAAGCTCCCGGAGAACCATCCATCCCTAAATTGGGGTAGCTCTAGAAAATTGCCGGCTTCTCCCACTCGCTGAAGACGAAGCTGCCCAGCGACTTGCGCGTGCGCGGCGCTTTCTCGGATTCTTTGAAGTTATCCGGCACGTTGTCGGGATCTCCCAGGTAGCCAAGAGCCCAGCACGCACCGACCTCAAAATCGCTCGGCACACCGAAGAAGGCGCGCAGCGTTTCCTTGTCGAAGCCACCCATGCCGTGCGTGTGCATACCGAGCGCCTGTGCCTGCAACGACAGGGTTGCAGACGCTGCCCCGGTGTCGTGAAGGGCGTAGCCATTCGGCTGGCCGTTCTGGGTGAAGGTCTTCTTCCCAAACGTCGCGAACAGTACCGGTGCCGACTTTGCCCAGGCCTGGTTCATCGGTGCGAGAGAATCGAAGATTTTCTTATACGTCTCGTCGCCTTTGCGGCCCACGATGAAGCGCCAGGGCTGCTCGTTGTAACTGGACGCAGCCCATGCGGCAGCGGTAAAGAGCGTGTTGAGATCGGCGTCGGTCACCGGCTGATCGGTGTACGAGCGTGGACTCCAGCGGCTCAACAAAAGGTCTTCGACTGGTGCGTCGGTGGTCGCGTGCTTGATTTTCTCGAGCTCGTTTGTATCTGTCATGAGTGTCCCTTTTCATGGGATTGGATGTCGGCACGTCTGCAGTCGTTGCGATTAGCTTGCAGTGCACGTTTGCGTCCTGATTTGGCGCTTGCTGAACCGGGCTGAGACGAGATGGCGATGGATGCGGCGCACGCGCCGTGATTGAATGTAGTGTGATGCCCACTCCTATTTACGACGTGCTGGTTATTGGTGCAGGACCGACGGGTCTTGCCTGCGCTATCGATGCGCAGAATGCAGGTCTATCCGTAGTGCTGGTGGACAAGGGCTGCTTGTGCAACTCGTTATTTCACTACCCGGCACACATGACGTTTTTCACCACGCCGGAACTGCTTGAGATCGGCAACATGCCGTTCAGCAGCCCCAACCAGAAGCCGACCCGCAGCGAGGCGCTGGAGTACTACCGCAAGGTGGCGGACCACTACAGATTGAACGTGCAGCAGTACCATCGCGTGGATCGTGTGAGCGGGCGCGACGGAAACTTCACCGTGTATACGACGGACCGCTTTGAGCGTGTGCAGGAGTTTCACACGCGCAAGCTGATCGTGAGTACGGGATATTATGATCTGCCGAATTATCTCGGCATTCCCGGCGAAGACTTGAACAAAGTGCACCATTACTACAACGAGCCACACCCGTATTTCGGACTGAACGTACTTGTCATCGGCGGCAAGAACTCCGCTGCGATTGCTGCTCTGGATTTGTGGCGGCACGGTGCGAAGGTGACGCTGGTGCACCGCGGAGAGGCGATGCACCGCCATGTGAAGTACTGGATTCTGCCGGACATTAATAATCGCGTGAAGAATGGCGAGATCACTGCGTACTTCGGATCCACCGTGAAACAAATCAGCGAAGACGCCGTCGAACTGATGACTCCCGAAGGAGAGCGCACAGTGCCGAACGACTTCGTCTTTGCGCTTACCGGGTACCATCCGGACTTCGCGTTTCTGGAGAGCCTGGGCGTGAAGCTGGATGCCGCGGACGACCGATGCCCGGTATGCGATCCTTCCACGCTGGAGTCCAACGTGAGCGGAATCTACCTGGCAGGCGTGATCGTCGCAGGTGAACGGACCAACGAAATCTTCATCGAGAACGGCCGCTTTCATGGCGCGCTGATCGCACGCGATCTTGCGGCCAAGCTGCTTGGTACGTCGGTCAACGTTGATCCTGAGGGTCACGCACTCAGCAATCGGGCGCTGCAGGAGGCCTGAACAGCATGCGCCTGACCCCACGCACGATTCTTGGCCAGTTGATAGCAGGATCGCTCATCGTGCAGGTGCTCGTCTTCTCGACCTTTCTTGCAGTGAACGTGCGGCGAGGCTTCCGTCAGACGCAGGAACGTAATCAGCAGCGCCTGATGAATCAGACGACGACGCTGGCAGATGTTCTGAACGATCCGCTCGGAAAGAACGATCCTGCGATGCTGGACGCGGTGATTCGCTCAGTGCCGATTAGCCCGACAATCAAAGCGGTGCGCGTCACGGATGCCCAGGGCAACACGCTTCGATCCAGCGGGCAGCTCGCCACCAGCGGACTCTCGCCGGAGGAGCGGACCATCCTGCCCGGTCTGCTGCGCGAGCCTGAGTACCACCACATTCTCTCCAACGGGGCTGAAGAAGGTGTCAAACCCGTCGTGGTCGACGGCGCGGTTCGCGGCATTGTCTGGGTGTCTCCCGACTTTGGCGTGACTCTTCGTTATGCCGACTCCGCGCTCGAAGATGTGCTGATCTATGGTGTGTTTGCCCTGCTAGGCAGCCTGCTGCTGCTGTGGGCACTGTCGGCGACGATGGCGCGTCCTCTGCGCCAGTTGAGGCTTGCGACCATGCAGGTGCAGCAGGATCCTAACGATCTTTCGGCGTTTCCACTGGAGGTACGGGCACACAACGAGGCGGGTGAGCTGACGGCCAGCTTTAATTCGATGGTCAACCAGATCGCGCTGCAGCGTCGCGGCACGCAGGACACGCTCAACCTGCTCGATTCGATGTTGAACGGCGCGCCCATTGGTTTCGCGTTTTATGACCGCGATTTGCGCTACGTCCGCCTGAATGAGCACATGGCGCAGTTGCACGGGCTGCCGGCGGCTGCGCACATTGGTAAGCGCCATCGCGATCTGCTGCTCAAAGGCGTTTCGGCCGACCTGGTCGACGAGACCGAGCGGTTGCTGCTGCAGGTGTTCCGTACGGCTGAGCCGATTACCGACCGGGAAATTACCGGCACGATGCCTGACGGCACGGCGCGAAGGACTTGGCTTACCAGCTACTTTCCGGTCTCCGTGGGAGATGAGGAAGTGCGCTGGGTCGGCGTGGTTGCCACAGAGATTACAGAGCGCAAGAAGGCCGAGGATGCGATGCGCCGGAGCGAAAAGCTCGCCGCAGTCGGCAGGCAGGCTGCCTCGATTGCGCACGAGATCAACAATCCGCTAGAAAGCGTGACCAACCTGCTGTACCTGCTGCGCAACAACGCTTCCCTTGATGCCGAAGCGCAGGAGTATGCGGCGATGGCGCAGGGCGAACTGGCTCGCGTGGGTGAGATCACTCAGCAGACGCTGCGGTTCTACCGGCCGTCCACAACGCCTCGCGATGTGAGCATTCCGGAAGTGTTGACTTCGGTTTTGCTGTTGCACACGGCCCGGCTGAAATCTCCAAAGATCGACGTGGACATGCAGCTGAGCGATGATGCGATTCTTTTCGGCTATGCCGGCGAGTTAAGACAGCTGTTTGCCAGCCTGGTGAGCAATGCGATTGACGCCATGCCGTATGGCGGCAGGCTGTATCTGCGCGCCAGGCAAGCGGGGCGGTTCGGCAAGCGCGGCCTGCGAATCACAGTTGCCGACACGGGTCTGGGCATGTCTCAGGCCGTGTTGCGGCGCAACTTCGATCCGTCGTACATCGCAAAGGAAGCGACTGGATCCGGTCCGGGCATGGGCCTCTGGATGCGCGACGAGGTTCTCACCCGGCATCGCGGAGTTCTGCTGGTGCGGAGCCGCGAGGCGCGTTTTTTCGGCGACCGCTCCGGGACGGTGTTTTCCATCTTTCTACCGATGGTCGGTGTTCCGAGGGGCCCGGTACGGGTGATCACCATGCCGCGAGCGATGGCTGACCAGACGGCATAAGTCTCAGATTGGGTGCAAACGTCTCCCGTCCCGATTGGGAGTCGTCACAAGAAACCCCATGTCTCAGACGCGAGACATGGGGCACCCACTTCTTACTCGTACCGTTGCTGTTGACGGCCTAGCTGCGTAGTGCGAGCTGTTCGGTCATGATCTGGGTCAGTTCCGGCTTCTTCAGGCCGTGTACCTCTTCGTTGTACTTGTCCACCTTGCTGGACCAGTTCATCGAGCAGAACTTGGGTCCGCACATGCTGCAGAACGCCGCTTCCTTGTAGTAGTCGTCCGGCAGCGTCTCGTCGTGCATACCGCGGGCGGTCTCGGGGTCGAGCGAGAGGTCGAACTGCGCGTCCCAGTCGAAGGTGTAGCGGGCATGCGAGATGGCGTCGTCACGATCGCGTGCGCCGGGGCGATGGCGGGCGATATCGGCAGCGTGCGCGGCGATCTTGTAGGCGATGATGCCGTCCTTGACGTCCTTCTCGTTGGGCAGGCCGAGATGCTCCTTCGGTGTGACGTAGCAGAGCATTGCCGCGCCGTGCCAGCCGATCATCGCCGCGCCGATCGCACTTGTGATGTGGTCATAGCCCGGCGCGATGTCGGTGACGAGCGGTCCAAGTACGTAGAACGGAGCGCCGTCGCAGAGCTCAACTTCCTTGTCAACCTGCTCCTTGATCTTGTCCATCGGTACGTGGCCGGGGCCCTCGATCATCACCTGCACATCGCTCTTCCAGGCTTCGCGGGTCAACTCGCCGAGTGTCTTCAACTCGGCAAACTGCGCTTCGTCGCTGGCATCGGCAACGCAGCCGGGGCGCAGGCCGTCACCGAGCGAGTAGCTGACGTCGTACTTCGCCATGATCTTGGTGATGCGATCGAAGTTCTCGTACAGGAAGTTCTGCTTGTGGTTCGCTGTCATCCACTGTGCCAGGATGGCGCCGCCGCGGCTGACGATGCCGGTGATGCGCTTTGACACCATGGGCACGTACTGGATCAGAACGCCGGCGTGGATGGTGAAGTAGTCGACACCCTGCTGGGCCTGCTCTTCGATGACTTCGAGGTAGAGGTCGATGTTCAGGTCTTCAACACGCTTGACGCGGCTGAGCGCTTCATACAGCGGGACGGTCCCAATGGGCACGGGCGAGTGCCGCAGGATGGCCTCGCGGATCGCGGGGATGTCGCCGCCGGTGGAAAGGTCCATCACCGTGTCCGCGCCGAAGTGGACGGCGGTGTGCAGCTTGCGGAGTTCCTCGTCGATGTTGGATGAAAGTGCGGAATTGCCGATGTTTGCATTGATCTTGCAGAGCGAACCGACGCCGATGGCCATGGGCTCGACCTCGGGGTGCATGATGTTGGCCGGGATGATCATGCGGCCCGCGGCGATCTCGTCGCGTACGAAGCTGCCGGTCAGCTTCTCCTTGTGGGCGACGTAGGCCATCTCTTCCGTGACCATACCCATGCGTGCGAAGTGCATCTGGCTCATGTTGGTGTCGCCGGTGCGCGCGGCCTCTTCACGGCGCTTTACGATCCACTCGGCGCGAGGCGTAGGGACGGTATAGCCGTTGCCGTTTGCGTGGTTTCCGTTGCCGTTGCTGCTCGCGTCTGTGCTCATCGTGTCTGTGATCTCCCGCGGTGTCGCTTAGGCGAAAGTATACGCGGCTGGCGTGGGCGTTTACCGCGCCATAGCGCACACCGCGCGGGCGAGCGGGAGGCGTAAAATCATCCTGTTATGGATAGCAATAGCTCTTCCTCGAAAAAGATTGTGATCGCGACCATCGTCATCGTCGCAGCCGTGCTTTACCTGGCCATCAGCGGAGCGCGCGACAACAAGAGCTACTACTGCACCATCGGCGAACTGCAAAGCATGGGCAACAAGGCGTACAGCCGCAACCTGCGCGTCGCCGGGAACGTGAAGCCCGGATCGATCCAGCGTGTGGGAACGCACGCAAACTTCGTTCTGCTGGAGCTTGGCAAGGAGCTGCCAGTAAAGTACGACGGAGCCGAGCCGCCTCCTGACACGTTCAAGGATGACGCCCAGGCACTCGCCATGGGGCACCTCGGCCGCGACGGCGTCTTCCAGGCGAACCAGTTGCAGGCCAAGTGCGCCAGCAAGTACGCGCCTGCCCAGCCGGGTCAGAAGACTGGAGCCGCGCCGACAGCCGCGGTCATGATTTCGAAGTAGTCAACGCTTTCAGATAGCGATAAAAGAACTCGCATCCCGCGTCGAAGTCCGAGGCCTTGATGCGTTCGTCCCTGCCGTGGGCGCGGTTCTCGTCGCGATCCATGGCCATGCCCGAGATGCCGTAGCTCGGCATGCCTGCTTCGGTCGTATAGATGCTGTCGGACGCGCCCACGCTCATCGTCGGGACGATCGCGATGCCTGGCCACATAGCGTTTGTGACGCTCTTCAGCGGATCGAAGACGATGGGCAGCGGCGCTGGCGGTGGGGCGGACTTGCGATCCGGTGCGGTGGCGCTGATCACGCGGGCGTCGTTCATGAAGCTCACGTTCACGTTTTTATCACCGATGACGCCGATGAGCACACGCCGCACTTCTTCCTGCGTATGGCCGGGCAGGATGCGGCAATTCACATTCGCTTCCACCTTGCCGGGCAGCGCATTCGGGGCGTGGCCGCCGGTGATCATGGTTGCCACGCAGGTCGTGCGAAGACTCGGGTTCAGCGTGACTTCGTTCGTCGCTCTATTCAGAGCGGCGGGGTCAGGTGGCGTCTTGAGGATGGCGGCCATGTCGGAGGCTCGCTGGCTCTTCTCCAGCTTGGACTTGGCCTCCAGCTCCGAGCGAGTTACCGCGTTCAGCTCAAACGGGAACTGGTAGGCCTCAATCTTTCCGAGCGCCGCAACCATTCTGTAGATCGCGTTGCCCGGCATCGGCTCGGACGAGTGGCCGCCCGGCGACGACGTCTCGAGGATGTAATCGGCGTAGGTCTTTTCCGTTGCTTCCACGTCTACCGTCAGCGGCTTTCCCGCAACCGTGGTCACGCCGCCGCTGTCTGGATTGATGACGAACTCTGCTCTCATTTGATCCGGGTGGTTCTTGAGCAGCCAGTCGACGCCGTTGGACGCGCCGCCTTCTTCGTCTGCCGTGAGCGCAAAGATGATGTCGCGGTCGGGAACAAAACCATCGCGCTTCATGGCCAGGAATGCCTCGACTGCTCCTGCGTCCGCGTCCTTCATGTCGATGGCGCCGCGACCGTAGAAGTAGCCATCTTTTTCCGTGAAGGTGAACGGATCGGTCGTCCAGTCTTCGCGCTTCGCCTCGACAACGTCCAAGTGGCAGATGATCAGGACCGGCTTCAGTGTGCTGCCAGGTCTGCCGCGATAGCGCGCTACCAGGTTCATCTTGCGGTCATTCGGTCCGAGCAGTTGCAGGTCTGCCGCGGGGAAACCTCCGGCGATCAGGCGCTGCCGCATGGCTTCAGCAGCCTTCGTGACCGAGCCAACTGAATCCGTCGTGTTGATCTCGATGAGCTGCCGAAAGATGTCGAGGGCTTCTTTGGAGTTGACACTCTGCGCGCTGGCTGCAACGGCGACCGAGCACAGTAATGCCGCAGCGGTCTTTAAACCGGAAGACTTCTTCATTACCGAACTCCTTGAGGTGACTCATATACTCGCATAGGGAGAATGCATGCAGGCGGCGACGCTCCAGAATGTATCGAGGCTCTATGGCAGCTTTGCCGCGCTTCGTCGTGTGACGCATACGTTTGCGACGGGTGGATTCCATGTACTGCTGGGGCCAAATGGAGCAGGGAAGTCGACACTGATGCGTGTCATTGCCGGGCTGGTTTCGCCCACCAGCGGCACCGTGGAGGTGCTGGGCGGGGAGCCCCACAACGTGCGCTCGCGCATGGCATACATGAGTCATGCGCCGATGCTGTACGAGGAACTTTCTGCGATGGAGAACCTGCGCTACTTCTCACGGTTGAGCCAGCCGGGTGCCACATGCGACTGCACCGGCTCGCCGGAGATGGCGCTGCGCGCAGTCGGGCTTGATCCCACGCTGACGCGGCCTGTTTCGCAGTTTTCCCAGGGGATGCGGCAGCGGGTCTCGATGGCTCGCGCGCTGGTCGGCGATCCAGAGCTGCTGCTGCTGGACGAGCCGTTCAGCAACATGGATGTGGGTGGCGCACGCGAACTGGTTGGACTGCTGCTGGACTTCCGCACGTGGCCGCTGCCGGGCGGAGGGACTGGGCGCACCGTCATCATGACCACGCACCAGTTCGACCTGGTGCAGGATGCAGCCGACACCGTGGTGACGATGCGCAACGGTGCGATCGCCGTTGAAAGCGCAAAGGCGACCGCGGCGTGAAGACGAATGCTGCGCGGCAGCTTGATCGGCTGGGCATCGCCTACGAGACGCGGGAGTATGTTGTCGACCTCGACGATCTTTCCGCTGCAAACGTCGCGAAGAAGATCGGCATGCCCGTAGAGCAGGTGTTCAAGACGCTGCTCTGCCGCCTTCATGATGGCGATTACGTTTTCGCGGTGATCTCCGGTAACGCCGAGCTGGACCTGAAGAAGCTGGCGGCGGCTGCGGGAGCAAAAAAGGCGGAGCTTGCTTCACTGAAAGACGTTGAGCCGCTGACTGGCTATGTTCGTGGCGGCGTCACTGTGATGGGGGCGAAGAAGGCGTATCGCGCCTTCGCAGACGAGGCGATTGAGCTGTTTGACAGCATCAGCGTTTCGGCCGGGATGCGCGGTCTGCAACTGGTGCTGTCGCCTGCGGATTACCTCCGGGCTGCCGAGGGAACTGTGGCGGACCTGACGCGAGTTGCCGGCTGATGATCTATCTCCGCACCGTGTGGCTGCACTTGCGCAAGGACCTGCAGCTTGAATGGCGAAGCCGCGAAGCACTGACGGGCATGCTGTTCTTTACGCTGCTGATCGTGGTGGTGTTCGCTCTGGCGTTTGACCCGACGGGCTTTCCATCGCTGGCGCGGCAGATGAGCGGCGGTCTGCTTTGGGTGGGGCTGCTGTTTGCCGCCACGACTGCACTGAACATCAGCTGGGAGCGCGAGCGGCGCAACCAGGTGATGGACGCGCATCGCATGTCAGCCAGTGCGCCGAGTGCGCTGTTCCTTGGCAAGGCGCTTGCCAACCTGATCTTCGTCAGCGTGGTTGAGGCGGTGCTTGCGCCGGTTTTTATCGTGTTCTACAACCTGCATCCGCTGGGCGAGGTGAAGTGGCTGCTGCTGGTGATGCCGCTGGGCACCTGGGCGATCGTGGTGAACGGCACGTTCTTTGCGGCGCTTGGTCTGCGCAGCCGCAATCGCGAGCTGATGCTGCCGGTCATCCTGTTTCCGCTGTCTATTCCCGCGCTGCTGGGCGTGGTGCAGGCAACCACGGGGATTATCACCGGCGACTTTGAGCCGGGCATCTGGGTGCGGATGTTGTTTGGTTTTGATGTGATCTTTACGACGGCTTGTTTGTTACTGTTCGAAACGGTTCTGAATGCTGAGTAAGCATGTGGCACCCTCGCCGGGGCGTGTCATCGCGAAGCGCAGCGAACATGCACCCCAGGATGACGACGCTGTGGTGCGTATCGTCAACGTTTCGCAGGAGATGTAACAGGATCTCAACGCGACTGCCGCCCGGACATTTAGACTGTTGATGGCTATGAAGCGACTCTTCTGGGTGTTGTTTGCCTTCAGCATTGCGTTACTGTCGATCGGCTTCTACGAGGCTGTCTTTGTTGCGCCAGTTGAGGCGACAATGGGGCAGATTTACCGCATTTTCTATTGGCATGTGCCGATCAATATCTCGGCGGAGATCTTCCCGTATGCCAACATGCTCGCCTCGCTCGCCTTCCTGTACTACCGCAGGCGCCAGCCCGAGCTCGCGCTGAAGCTGGATGCGGTTGCGGTGGCCACCGCTGAGATCACGGTGCTTTATGTCGGGCTGGGGCTTGCGACGGGGATGCTCTGGGGGCGACCGGTATGGGGCATCTGGTGGGCCTGGGATGCGCGGCTTACAAGCTATCTGCTGCTGTTCCTGCTGTATGTGAGCTACCTGCTGGTGCGGAACTTTTCCGGCGGCAGCCAGGTGCCGGTGATCGCAGCTGTGCTGAGTATTTTCGCGGGTATCGATGTGCCGATCGTCTTTATGTCGATCCGGTGGTGGCGGACGCAGCATCCCGCGCCCGTGCTGACGGGTGATGGGTCGCTTGATCCTTCCATGTGGCCGGCTTTTCTCTGGAACATGGCCGCCTGGTTCTTCTGGGGATTGACGCTGGTGTGGGCGCGGTATGCGACCGCGCGCCGCGAACAGCAGGTCGCTGAACACGCCGCCCTGCAGGCGATGGAGGTCTGATGCAGCCGACCGTCAACAGCATTCATTTCCTTTGGACCGCTTACATCCTGGTCGTGGTTGCGAACATCGGGTACGTCCTTCTGCTGCGGTCACGCTGGGTAAAATCGCGTGCGGCGAAGGATTAGCGCTACCTACAGATTGCGTGTGTGTGCGGCACTGACGTTGTTGCCGCTGCTGCTGGTCGGCGGCTGCCGCCGTGTGCGGTTTCCGCAGCTTGCGGACAACTACCGCGAGTACGCGTACGTGGCGAACGGCGGGGCGGGCACCGTAAGCGTGCTGGACCTGGTCAACTTCCGCTCGGACCGCACGCTGCGCGTAGGCGATAACCCGATGAGTGTTGCGGTCAACCCCGTTCGTAATGAAGTTTATGTTGTGAACTCGGCCAGTGGCACGGTCAGCGTGGTCGATGCGAATGACAATCATGTCTCCGCGACCATTCCCGTGCATCGCCTGCCGTCGTCTATTCGCGTCGATGCGAAGGGCGAGCGCGGGTACGTGACCAACACTGGCTCGAACACGGTCAGCGTGCTTGACCTTGTGACTCATCGCGAGCTGACGACGGTCGGCACTGGAGAGCAGCCTTTTGTGGCACAGGTTTCGCCGGACGGCCGCACGCTTGTTGTGTCAAACCGCGGCAGCGGCAGCGTGTCGTTGTATCAGCTGGGCGCGGCAGCGGCGCCACGCTTGCGGACGAGCTTCGCGGGGTGTCCTGGTGCGACGGATGTTGCGATCCTGAACGATTCGTCGAAGGCATTTATCGCGTGTTCGGCAAGCGATGCGGTGCTCTCGGTTGGCCTGGCAAGTGCACCGGGTACGTGGCCAGCGAAGCAGGATCCCAGCTCCATGCAGGACCACCTGCTGGCGCGCCTGCGCGTCGGCAAAGGGCCCGTTCACCTGGCACTGAAGCCGGACAGCGGGGAGCTCTTCGTCAGCAACTTCGGCTCGTCCAGCTTTACGGAGATCTCGACGTTTACGAACGAGGTGGGCGGCACATACATGGTCGGCGCCGAGCCTTCAGAGGGCCTGGTGAGTGCGGACAATTCGGCGCTCTGGATCGCGGATGCCGGAGCGGACTCGGTCAGCCTCTACTCGATCGACGAGGGTCGCATGACGTCAAGCGTGCACACCGGACCGGAGCCTGACGCGATGGCGCTTTCCATCGAACAGCCGCTGCTGCTGGTGGCTGATGCGAAGAGCGGCGACGTTGCTGTGATCCACACTAAGGGCAACAATGGGCCGGAGTTGTTCACCATGCTGCCCGCTGGAGCAAAGCCGAACAGCATTGCGATCAAGGCTTACCGGCAGACGAAATAGCGCTTCGTTGTTCAGCCTCGTGGTTTGCGGTCGATGGTGTCGGGGCAGCTCGGTTCTCATGTCTCAGAAGCGAGACACGGGGCACCCACGATGCATGCGAACAGCAGATCCCTACGCTGCGGGATGACAGTATCCAGAGATCACGCGATGACAGGACAGCGCCGAGGCTGTGCAAGAACATTCAGATCACGGAGCGCAGACTAACCTACATCCTGAAGCTTTCGCCGAGGTAGATGCGTTTTACGTCGGGGTCGCGGCCGAGTTCGCCTGGCGTGCCATGCCGGAAGATCTTGCCTTCGGCCATGATGTAGGCCCGGTCAGTAACGTTGAGCGTCTCCCGCACATTGTGGTCTGTGATGAGGACGCCTATGCCGCGGTCCTTCAGGCCGATGATGATCTCCTGCAGCTCGAGCACTGCGATGGGGTCGATCCCGCTGAAGGGCTCGTCCAGCAGAATGAACGATGGATCGATGCAGAGGCAGCGTGCGATTTCAACCCGGCGTCGCTCGCCGCCGGAGAGAGCATAACCCTGGGTGCGGCGCACATGGCCGAGGTTCAGCTGCTCGATCAAGGAAGTCGAGCGGATGCGCCGCATCTCTGATTCGATGGGTTGCGTTTCGAGGATCGCGAGTATGTTTTCCTCGACGGTCAGCTTGCGAAAGACGGACGGTTCCTGCGGCAGGTAGCTGATGCCGTAGTTGCGCGCGCGCAGGTACATGGGCGTGCGGCTGATGTCTTCCTTGTCGATCAGCACCTCGCCGGCGTCGGGCCGGATAAGGCCGACCATAATGTAGAAGCTGGTTGTTTTGCCGGCGCCGTTCGGTCCGAGCAGGCCGACAACCTCGCCCTCGGAAACCGAGAGGCTGACTCCTCGAACGACCTCGCGTCCTCCGTAGCCCTTCATGATGTTGTGGGTCGAAAGCGTGCGTGTGGGCGTGGTGTGCGTTGGTTCTTGGGAGGTCGTGTTCAAGCGGTCCTTAAGGCGTTCAGCGGCTGCGTGTCGTGCGGCCCGCCTCTGTCTCGGTGTGCACGCGCCGGCCCGGCTCACCAGCAACTTCGACGCTATCATCCTCACCGTGGAAGATCAACGACGTGCCGGTTATCGTGCCGCGTGCGCTGTCGTTGATGCGTGGCAACGCGGAAGGTGTCCCGGTCAGTTGATACCGTCCGTCGGCAGATGTGTACAACAGCTTTGCGCCTGTGCCGTTGCGTCCTGGCTGCTGCAGGAAGACGTTGCCTGTCGCTGTGACGGACTCAACGCCGCTGCCCATCAGCTCTGCAGTTTTGTCGGTCGGATTGCTGTCCTTCTTGGATTCATTGTGCAGCACCGCGACGATCCGCTCTGAGGTCACGGTCGTGTCGGCGGTGCGCATGCGAGTCTGGCCGGTGACGATCAGCTGCCCCGGCACGGCAGCCGTGGCGGAGGTCATGTTGAGCTGCTGGCCTGTGATCTGCACGGTGCTGTTTTTTCCGACGGTCGATTTTGGCGAAGGCGGCAGGCTGAGGTGTACTGCCGGTTGCGCCGATGGAGTTGCGCTGTGTGCCGCGAGGGTTCCGTGGGTGCGATCCAGTTCGATTTCCGGAGCATCGAGCTGGGACGTAGTGTTCCACATGCGCGCCGGCTTTGCGCCTCCGAAGAACTCCGCTGTGCCGCCGGAACCAGCGATGGTTGCGTGGTCTGCCAGCACATGCACCGGATCAGGTGGGGCAGCTGCTGGTGCGGTGGATGAGTTGTTCTGCTGCACAAACGTTCCTCTCACAGATCCGGTTGCGTCCGTGTCGCCGCTGGTCTGGGTCAGGGAGACCCTGTCCGCGGCGAGCTGCACTCCTGTGCCCGTCACCACAGGCGTACCGGTGAGCACGAGGCGTTGTGTCGCACCGTCGAAGTCCGCACGTTGCGCAGTGGCTCGCGTGTCCTGGTCTGCGGGCGTGCTGCCGGCCGCTGCGTGCACCGCGGATGCGGGGACATGCTGTGTGACGATCACATGACCCATTTGCATCGCCGTCTGCAGTTGGCCCGAGGTGCTGGAAGCTGTTTTCGCCCCGGGAGGAAGCAACGTGGCATGGAGCGTATCGCCGCTGCTGGTGCGCACTTCGCCGGTTGGACTTGTCTGATCAATGCGCGTCCTGCCGGTGCCATCGATGGCTGACACGTAACGCGTCGCTCCTGAAGCAGCCGTTACGGCGTGGAGTTCATCCGCATGCACGAGGGTGGTCTGCGTGCCGGAGGTCGCAGCTGCACCCTTGGCTGATTGGGTCGTTGTGTTTACGCTGCGGAGCACCGCGTTCCCGGTCGCGACCGCATCGCGCAGAGCTGAGCTGCGGCCGTCCTGCATCAGGTGTGCGACAACGCGGTCTGCGGTAAGCGCATCCTGTTCGCCGGACGATGAGGTGCTGTCGACGTGAACCGTGCGCATCAGGTCTATCTGGGATGGCTGGCCGGCAGCATCGAAATGCAGCAGCGCGTTATCAGAAGAGCCGGTGGTGCTGTCAGCCTGGAAGCGGACGCCACCGTCCAGCTTTGCCTCCTGCAGCTTGCCGGTTGCGGTCAGGCGCGCAACCATGCGATCTGACTCTGCCTGCATACCTTTGGCGCCTCCGACCATCGCATGGCCATCCGTGTTGACCGCCTCGATGTTGCCTTCCTTGCTCATGTGGAACGTCATCAGGTCGCCGGAAGCAAGATCGTCACCGGACTTCACATGCGCTGCATGCATGACGGCGATCTCTGCGACGCGATCCATCTGTGCATCCGCAGCGATCACATGGAGGGGTTTGCCGTCCTGGATGCCGTCCATATGGACGTCTTTCCGCAGGCGAAGCATGCCTTGATCGCTGTCGTAATCCGCACCGACCGCGCTCCCTCGCAGATCTCCATAGACGATCTGCAATGGCTCGTCGGTCGCGGCAACTCCGAGCTTCTGCAGGTAGACCAGTCCGTGCGTCGTCACCTGGATGCGTTTTGGTGCCTTTGCACTATCTTTTGCATTCGGCGGCACCTGGCCCGGACTTGCAAGGTCAAGGTGGGCCTCGCCCAGCGCCTGGAGAACGCCATTGGGCTGGTCGTACTCGAAGACATCGCCACGGATGCTGTCGACACGGTTAGACCCTGGCGGCCCGTACAGCGTGATCGCCACGTTATGCAGTGTCGTCTTGCCGTTCTCATGCTGAATGGCTTTTGACGCGTGCACCGTAAAGACAGTTCTGCCCTTGACGGACTGCGAAAGGGTGAAGCCGTCTGTCTCTGATGTAACGTGGAGGCCGAGCTTCTCCGGCAGGTCTTTCATGAGCTGCCGGGCTCGGCGGCGGGCGTATCCGAGCAGGCCGGCGAGCACCACCAGCAGCAGAACGAGGCCGGCAACGAGCCAGCTGCGCAGGCGGGCAAGGGGAACACCACGAACCTTCTCCTGTCTGCCTGTTGCCATCGCTCCTATCTTCTCATTCGCGGGCATTGCATAGGCGGGACGTGCGGCTGAGATCATTCGCGAACGCCGCGCATCCAATGCGTTGATATGACGGATCAGCTCTATCTCAGTCTTTGGTTTCCGAATTTCCGCCTGGCTGCGTTGCCGGAGAAGCTTACGGCCGTGCTGCAACAGTTCGGCAAGGTCAGCGGCAACTACCGTGTCAGTGTCGCTTCGGCCATCCCGCTTGGTTGGAACGAGTCGCCGACGTTTCAGCGCATCTTCGTGAATGACGATCGGTCTGAACCGACCGACGACTCGCTCGCGCAGAACGCCGTCGCAGAAGCGACCGAGCAGCTGTACGACGACAGCGCGTACGAGTTCGAGGTGAAGTGGCAGCTATGGCAGCCCGAGGCCGCGAGTGAGGGATTGGATGCGACGTGGCGGCTGGAACCCGCGACCGTAAAGGTGATCGGCTTTGGACCAGAGTTTGACGATGCCAGCTTCGATCAAAACGGACACATCCGCATCGACTTTGGCCTGGATACGCCATGGGTGCAGGATGAGAACGAGCTCGATGACGACGGCAAGAAGCGGCTGCAGCAGAATGTGGAGAAGCTGCTGGCGTTTACGCTGTCGGTCGAGAAACATTGCGGCATCAGTTCGCGACTGCTTTGGACGGAGAGCGGGGAGCCGCTTGCGGAGAAGCTGATTGCTCGGCTGCAGCGGGTCAATTAGGCGCGCTCGATACCGTCATCCTGAGCACAGCGAAGGATCTCGCGAGTGCTGAACACGCCAGGACTGCTCATGCCTTTTCCGCCTTCTCTTTGCCAAGGATGACGAGCCGGAGGTAAATGTGATCTAGCCTGCGATCACAATCTCTGAGAAATCAGCAATCTTGCTGAAGTCGTTCAGCACTTTAAGCAGCAGGCCGAGCCGGGCCTGCCGTAGTGTCTGCTCCGGCACCATGACCATTACCTTGTCGAAGAATGCGTCAATGAACGGCCGCAGCTCTGCAATGGTGGCGAGTGCCAGCGGGTAGTCGCCGTCCTTACGCAGGCCCTCTACCCATGCGGCACGGCGGCCGCTTTCTTCTGCGAGTGTGCGCTCAATCGGTTCTGTGAGGAACTCGCGATGAGAGCCGACGGTGAAGACCTCGCCCTTTGCGCGTGCCTGCTCCACGAGGTTCTTCATGCGCTTGAAGGCAGCGGCGATCGCAGCAAAATTCTCGCTGCCGCGTGCTGCCGTTACGGCATCGACCCTCGCCATCGCGTCGCGAACATCGTCGGGGTTTGAGGCCATGACAGCTTTTACTACGTCATAGGCGCTGCCGCGCACTTCCCGCAGATACCACTCGAGACGCTCGGACAGAAAGGCTTTCACGCTGCTGCAGAGCGCCTGATCATTGTTGGTGGCTGCCGTCGAGATCTCACTCAGGCAGAGGGGTAGATTGCTTTCCGCGAGCATTTTGATGATGCCGTTGGCCGCGCGTCGAAGTGCGAAGGGGTCTTTCGACCCAGTGGGCTGCAGGCCAAGGCCGAACATGCCGCTGATGGAATCGGCCTTATCAGCGGTGGAGAGCAAGAGACCTTCGAGGGTCGGTGGGATGGCGTCTTCCATGCCAACCGGCTGGTACTGCGCATAGATCGCCTGCGCGACAGCTTCGCCATGGCCCTGCGCCCGCGCATAGAGGCCACCGATGATGCCTTGCAGCTCGGTGAACTCCTTCACCAGTTCAGTGGTGAGGTCAGTCTTTGCGAGTTCTGCAGCCTTATCCAACGCTTCGAGGTCCAGTGCTTTTGTGAGCTTCTTGGTCGCAGGCTTACTCAGCCAGTGTTCCTGCACGAGTGTTCCGAGCCTTGCTGCTACGGAGCGCACGCGCAGGGTCTTTGCGGCGTAGCTGCCAAGTTCCTTCTGGAACGTGACCTTCTCCAGGAGAGCAGTGCGCTCAACGAGCGAGGTGCGCTGATCGAACTCATAGAAGAAGCGCGCGTCGTTGAACCGGGCGCGCAGCACGCGTTCGTTGCCGTGGCGAATTGTGTGTTCCGCCGCGGGCTCAGGTTGCGTGTTCAGCACAGCGAGAAAGTGCGGCGACAGCTTGTGGCTGCCGTCTTCCAGGGCGAAATAGTTCTGGTGATCGCGCATCACCGTCACCAGCACTTCTTCAGGCAAAGCGAGGAACTCAGCGTCGAACTCGCCGAGGATTACGCTTGGCCATTCGGTAAGGTGCGTCACCTTGTCGACCAGCGAATGATCTTCACGCCAGCGCGCGTCCGGCACCAGCCGCGTGACAGCGTCAAGCGCTTTGCGGATCACCTGGCGGCGGTATTCGACGTTGGCAATCACTTTCGCTTCATACAGGCTGTGCGCGTACTTGCTTGCAGCAGAGATCGTGACCGGAGCGTTGCCATGCAGTACGCGGTGCCCGTACGTGACATTGCCTGCGGTGCGGCCTGCCCATTCGATTGGAACAACAGCTTGGTCGAGCAATGCGAGAAGCCACTGCACAGGGCGCACGAAGCGCTCCGGCTTACCGGCCCGCCAGTACATGTTCTTGGCCCAGTAGATGGCAGCGACTTCCTTCGGCAGTTCGGATGCGATGACATCGACGAAGCTGCGGCCCGGCCGCTTTGCCGTTGCTGCCAGGTACTCGCCTTTGACGTTGGTGACGGTCCGCAGGGCATCGATGGCAACCCCGGCCTTTTTGGCGAAGGCGTCGGCAGCGGCGGTTGGCTTCCCGTCCTTGTAGGCAGCCTTTACGGGGGGTCCAAGCAGTTCTTCTTCTGCGTCGGGTTGCTGCGTCAGCACGCCGCGCACCAGTACAGCGATACGACGCGGCGTGGAGTAGCACTCGCTGCTGTGGCTGTCAGTAAGCAGACGCTCGCGATGGAGCAGATCGACTGTGCGTTTTGACAACTCCGCTTCGGCGCTTGCCAACATGCGTGCGGGAACTTCTTCCAAGCCAATCTCAAACAGAAAGTCAGCCATTACGCAGAAGCCTTTTCCAGTGCAGCAACACCTTCGCCCTGCGCTGCGTAAGCCTTTGCTACGCCTACGATCAACGTGCGGATGCGCGCCATGACACCGACTCGTTCGGTCACAGAGATGGCTCCGCGTGCGTCCAGCAGGTTGAACAGGTGTGAGCACTTCAACGCGAGTTCGTAAGCACCCAGAACAGGGAAGCGCTTCAACGTGATGATGTCCGTGTCTTCAGGTAGAGCTTTCGCGGCATTCAGCAGCGCCAGGCATTCGGCCTCATAGGCGTTCAGGTGCTCCCAGAGCCGCGAAACGTCGGCGTGGTCGAAGCTGTAGGCGGAGAACTGCTGCTCTTCCTGCAGGCGTATGTCGCCGTAAGTGGTGATGCGGCCGGTGTCCGGCTCGCGTGCCCAGACGATGTCGTAGATGGAATCCGCGCCCTGCAGGAACTGAGTCAGGCGCTCCAGGCCGTAGGTGATCTCGCCGGAGATGGGGTCGAGATCGAGCCCGCCGCACTGCTGAAAGTAGGTGAACTGCGTGATCTCCTGGCCGTCCATCATGACCTGCCAGCCCACGCCCCACGCGCCGCCCACCGGCCACTCCCAGTTATCTTCTTCAAACTTGATGTCGTGGTCGCTCAGCTTGATGCCGATGGCCTCGAGGCTCTGCAGGTAGAGGTCCTGGATGTTCGACGGCGGTGGTTTCAGGATCACCTGAAACTGGGTGTGCTTGTAGAGGCGGTTCGGGTTATCGCCGTAGCGGCCGTCAGCGGGCCGGCGCGAAGGCTGCGCGTAGGCGATGCGAACCGGCTTCGGCCCAAGCACGCGGAGGAAAGTGTCCGGAGACATGGTGCCAGCGCCCACTTCGATGTCGTAGGGCTGCTGCAAAACACAGCCGCGCTCCGCCCAGAAACGCTGCAGGGCGAAGAGCAGTTCCTGAAAGGTCATGACGACTGCGTGCTTCTCAGCGTGCGGTACTTCAACGGCTTCTGCGACGGCAGACATCAACGAACGTGCTCCTTCGGCGGTCTGTCCAGTTTACAGGAGCATGCTGCCTTCCCGGCCCATGTCTCAGAAGCGAGACTTGGGGCACCCACTTTTGTTGGTGAGCTTCGGGCTATTTGTTCTTCTTTGCTGGGGAAGCGGCACCTGGACCCCTTGTCAGGTTCTCCGCGAGGAACAGGCCGGACTTGTTGGCGCTGACCAGGTCGATGTCACCATCGCCATCAATGTCGACGGCTACCGTTTGGACGCCGCCGCCCATGCGGCCGCCGTAGTCCACAATGTGCCGGATCCACTCGACTCCCCCATTGCCCGGTCCGCGCGCGGTGTTGGGAGTGGGCGCGACTTTGCGCCACTCATACCAGTACAGGCCCACGGGATCGCGCGATCCGGGGTCGGCTCCGTTGTGTGCAAAGTATCGTTTGCCTATGACGAGGTCCGGCTGACCATCCCCGTTCATGTCGACGAGCTGCGAGGCGTGCGCCTGCGACCAGGAGCTGTCGATCACGTGCTGCACCCAGCTTCCGTCAGCGGTCTGTTCATACCAGGCCAGGCCGTAGTCGTGCGCCATGCCGGTGAGCATGTCCTTCCTGCCGTCGCCGTTGATGTCAAGCAGGTACATGAAGCCGAACTGGGCGGCTCTCGCTGACGCTGCATCCGGTGCACCGGTCTGTAGCTGCGGGCCTGCCGGCGGAATGTGCTTCCAACCCCAATCCGTAGGGTGAAAGACCCAGTCGCCTTCAGCGTGGATGTCCGGCGGCGCTTCGAGCCAGCCCCTGGGCGTGAGGATGTCGTTGCGACCGTCTCCGTTCATGTCACCGACACCGATGCCGTGGCCGTAGCTGCCTTTGCCCACGACATGCTTCACCCACCTGCCGTTCACCAGCTCGAACCAGGCGGCGGGCACGTTGGGACGATCGAACTCCGGCAGGAGGTCGTTGGCCTTGCCGTCGTTGTTCAGATCTACCAGGAAGGCAAACTCGGTTGGCCCACTGTTATCGATCTCGGTCACTTTCCAGGGACCGCCGGACTTACCCGGATTCCTGAGCCAGACGATGTTGTGTGCGAAATAGCTGCACTGGATGACGTCGACCCACCCGTCGCCATCCACATCCATCGCAAGGTCGGCGAAGTTGTCAATGTAGCCGCTGCTGTAGTCGATCTGGCGCAGCGGGTGTTTCTTCCAGGTCGGCGCTTCATACCATGACTCGCCCGCGATGATGTCCAGCTTGCCGTCGCGGTTGACGTCGGCGACTGCAACCGTTTCCCCATAGCCCGGATCGATCATGCTGACATGGAATGCGATGTCCGCCGGACGGCTGGCTGCGTACATGGCCGCAACGCACACTGTGACTACAAGAACAGAAGCGACAAGCCAATGGCGCACGTTTACGGCCTCAAATCGAACTCGCATGCGGGTGGATTCTAGCGTCTGCAGCGCAGCCTCGGCAATTTGGCCGGCGCGCAAGGCAGGCAGGACGGGAAATCGTTCACCTGGCAAGCGTGACTTCGTAGACGTCGTTGTCGCGATAGGGTCCGGTGGTCGTGCTTCTGCGCAAAACGAGCGTTGCTCCATCGGCCATTAACTTACGGAGCAGCCACTCCTCCGGATACTCGTACGTACCCACGACATAGAAGTGCTTGTTGCCTGCCGTGAAGTGCTGGTAGGTGTCGACGTTGGCCCGTAGATGAAACATCTGCTTCTCTATGTCCATGGATTCGAAGATCGTCGCATGGGCATATTGGATGGCAGCATCGCCGCCTGTGAGATACCACGTGCGTGAGAGGATTGCGGGCTTCTCCTGGTAGTTCATTTCAAGGAAGGCGAGACCGGAAGCATCGACGATGGGCAGTGATGGGTCTGGAAGGTCCTCAAGATGAAAAGGTGCCGGCGTTGGCTCGGTGTGGCGCAGCACATGGCCGGAGAGTGCGGCACGCGCAGCGAAGGTGAGACGACCAGACAGGAACAGGACGAAGACCGCGGCGATAACTGCGGCCGCAGGCCGACCGGCTGTGCACCACCGCAGCGTCGCGGTTAACAGCACCGCGATGCCAAGGCCTGCCAGCAGACCATAACGGCTAAAAAATGCGGCGTGCTGCAGCATCAGTCGCAACGTCAGAACGGCCGGCAGAGCCAATAGAACGAATGATGCGGTCAACTCCGGCAGGGTGAAGGCAAGACCATTACCGCCGCGCAGCCACTCGCGCCTGCCCAGAAGGATGAGGGTCGCTACCGTAAACCACAAGGCGATGCCCGCATCGCTCAGAGTCGCCACGTAGTAATCAAAGATGGTGAACAGATGCGGTTGAAAGGCAACAGGAAAAAGCGAGTTACTGTGATCTCGCACCAGCGGACCGTATAGCAGGACAACAGCCAGGGGCGGAATGAGCGCCAGCGTCCTCACCAGGCTGATACGCCGTCGCTGCAGCGCACCGACGGCTTCCGCGAAGGCTATCGTTGCCCATCCCAGCAGGCCGAAGACATGGCTCAGCAGGAGCAATGCAAGTGCCGCCGTGAGCAGTAGATCGTAACCCCAGGAGGGGCGACCTTCACTCTCGGCGACGGATGAACTCTGCCAGGCAAGCAGAGCGAGCGCCATGAAGCCCATCATCAGTCCGTACGGCCGGGCCTGGATCGTTGCTTCGCCAGCCAGGGTGGACAGCAGGATTGCAGATGCGAGAACGCCGAACGCGTTCCCCACGCGCTTACGCACGAAAAGGAATGTTGAGACAAGCGCCAGGAGGAAGCCGAGCATCTCCGGCAGACGGCACTGCAGGGTACCCACTCCGAACAGGTGGAAGCTTGCCCTGGTCAGAAGGTACGACAGTGGCGGATTCAGGTCGACCGTGCTGATCTCATGCATCAGGTCACGGAGCGTCGGCGCCTGCGCAATGGCGTAAGTGAACAGCTCGTCGTGCCACAGCGGCAGATCCAACGAGGCACGCAGGGCACCCAGCACATCCACAAGCAGCACAAATGTAAGCAGGAGTGCCGGACGGCGACCGGCATCTTCCAGGGTCTGCACTATCCCCTCCCTCAAACGGGCGATTGCACTGGTCGGAGCTTGCATTGTGGCTGGCATGTATTTCGGAACCGGCTGTGTGACCTCGTGATGGGCCTGGGGCCGCGGCAGGAGAGCTAAACCAATACTTTCAGGTTTGACTTGGCCTGGACGAGAAAACCCTGGGTGACTTCTGCAATGTAATCCAGCATGACCGGGGTCAGGCCAGGGAACACGCCAAGCCAGAAGACCTGGTTCATGACGAAGTCAGTGTTTGCCATACTTCCGACAACGCGGCACTCGATGTCCTGGTATGCGGGCTGCCGCAGCAGGTTGCCGGCAAACATAAGCCTGGTGCCGATCTTTTTCTCATCATAGTGACGAACCAGGTCCTCGCGCGTAAAGGGCGCGTCGGGTCGGACCGCGATGGGAAATCCGAACCAGCTTGGATCGGAGTTTGGTGTTGCTTCAGGCAGGATCAGTACGTCCGTAAATGGCTCCATGGCAGCCTTGAGATATGCGAAGTTCTCTTTGCGGCGCTCGATGAAGTGGTCCAGCTTGCTGATCTGCGAGACACCGAGTGCGGCCTGCATCTCCGATGCCTTCAGGTTGTAGCCAATGTGCGAGTAGGTGTACTTGTGGTCGTAGCCGCAGGGCAGTGAGCCTAGCTGCCAGTCAAAGCGCTTGCCGCAGGTGTTGTCCACGCCGGGTTCACACCAGCAGTCGCGTCCCCAGTCGCGCCAGCTCTCGATCAGCACCTTCAGCGCGGGCTTGTCCGTCAGAACGGCGCCGCCCTCGCCCATGGTGATGTGGTGGGCAGGATAAAAGCTGACGGTGGCGATGTCACCAAAGGTGCCGACCTTCTGGCCCTTCCAGGTCGAGCCGAGCGCATCGCAGCAGTCCTCTACCAGCCACAGGTTGTACTTTTTGCAGAACGCCGTGATCGCATCCAGATCGAAGACGTTGCCCAGCGTGTGGGCGATCATGACCGCCTTCACCTTGGGGGAATACGCCTCCTCAAGCTGGGTGACGTCGATTTCGTAAGAAGGTAGCGCGACGTCCACGAACACCGGTATGAGGCGATTCTGGATGATGGGATTCACTGTCGTGGGAAAACCCGCGGCGACAGTGATCACTTCATCGCCGGGCTTGAGTTGCCGGTCGCCAAGCTTTGGCGAGCAGAGCGCCGAGAGTGCAACGAGGTTGGCTGACGAACCGGAGTTGACCAGCGAAGCCGAGCGGACACCAAAAAAACGGGCGAGCTTGCGTTCGAAATCCTTGGCCCATCTGCCGGTAGTGAACCATGCATCCAGCGCACTCTCCACTACGGCGCACAGATCGTCGCCATCAATCACCTTGCCCGACACCTGAACCGCAGAAGTCCCGGGAATGAACTCCTTGGTAGGGAACGCTTCTACCTGGTACCGGCGCGTAAGTTCCAGAATCTCTTGACGAAGTTGTGCGACAGATGCTGACATAATGCCTAAGGATACAAGAAGAAGCGCTGTAGACACCCGACCCGCCATATGCCCGGGCACGATAAGGTCTCCGCCCTGAGGAAAGACAAAAATGAAGGCAGTTATTCTGGCCGGCGGCCTTGGGACACGCATCTCGGAAGAGACGTCGGTCCGCCCAAAGCCCATGGTGGAGATCGGCGGCAGGCCGATCCTATGGCACATCCTGAAGATCTATTCACAGCATGGCATTAATGACTTCATCATTTGCTGCGGCTACAAGGGATATGTCATCAAGGAGTACTTCGCAAACTACTTCCTGCATACGTCTGACGTGACGTTCGATATGCAGACGAATGCGATGACGGTGCACAGTTCCGTCGCTGAACCATGGAAGGTGACCCTGGTTGACACGGGTGATGCGAGCGGCACAGGCGGCAGAATACGGCGTGTACGCCAATACCTGACACCCGACGAGCCCTTCTGCCTGACCTATGGTGACGGCGTAGCGGATGTCGACATCACGGCGCTGATCGACTTTCACAAGAAGCACAGCAAGGCTGTCACACTAACGAGCGTGCAGCCGCCCGCGCGCTTCGGCGCGCTTGGTTTGAAGGACACGCAGATCTACTCGTTCCAGGAGAAGCCCGTCGATGAGGGCGGCTGGATCAACGGTGGATTTTTCGTGCTGAACCCGTCTGCAATCGACGCGGTCACCGATGATTCCCAGATGTTTGAGCGAGAGCCGATTACGGAACTGGTGAAGCAGGGCGAGGTCCACGCGTTCTTTCATCACGGCTTCTGGCAGGCGATGGACACGCTTCGCGACAAGCATCATCTCGAAGACCTGTGGCAGAAGGGTAAGGCTCCGTGGAAGACGTGGTAACGCCTCGATCCGCGGCGAGCCCCTGGGCTGGCAGGCGCGTCTTCGTCACTGGACATACCGGCTTCAAAGGCGGCTGGCTTGCGCTCTGGCTTGCAAACCACGGCGCGAAGGTGCGCGGGTACGCGCTTGATCCCGGAACCACTCCGAGCTTTTTCGAGGAAGCGCGCGTCGGCGAGCTTGTCGACGACGTACGCGGTGACATTCGGGACGGGGCCAAGCTGGACGCTGCCATGCAGGAATTTACCCCCGAGGTGGTATTTCACCTGGCCGCGCAGCCCCTGGTTCGGCTCTCGTATGTCGACCCGATCACGACATATGAGACCAATGTCATTGGCACGGCACGCGTGCTCGATGCAGTGCGGCGCACATCGTCGGTGCGAGCGGTAGTGTCTGTGACGACGGACAAGTGCTACGAGAACAAGGAATGGCTGTGGGGCTACCGCGAGACGGACCCGCTGGGTGGCTATGATCCCTATTCGAGCTCGAAGGCGTGCGCCGAGATCGTTTCCGCGGCGTATCGACAGTCGTACTTTCCAGTTGATAAACATGCGGAGCACCGCGTTGGGATCGCAACTGCGCGCGCCGGCAACGTAATCGGTGGAGGCGACTGGGCACAGGATCGTCTGATTCCAGACCTCGTTCGTGGCTTCCTTACCGGAGCGTCTGTCGCCATCCGCAGACCGGGTGCAATCCGTCCCTGGCAGCATGTGCTTGAGCCTCTGCATGGGTATCTGACCCTGGCCGAGAAGCTGCTGGCAGAAAACGCATCACGCTACGCCACCGCTTTCAACTTCGGCCCGGCGGACGAGGATGCCAGGCCGGTCGGCTGGATTGCCGACCGCATGGTGCAGACCTGGGGAGACAACACGGGGTGGTTCCACGATGGCGATCCGGGCGCGCACGAAGCAGGTTTCCTGAAGCTGGATGCCAGCCGCGCACGGGCAGAACTGGGCTGGAAGCCACGGTTGCACCTTGGCGAAGCACTTGATTGGCTGGTGGACTGGTATAAGGCGCACAATCAGAGCGCTGACATGCAGGCTTTCACGCTGCAGCAGATCCGCCGATACGAGGAACTGACCCTGCCGAACGCATGATCCCGGCGACTGTATAGACTGACTGATCAATCAACAATGAATGGATAAAGATGAATAATCGCGAACGCAAAATGCTCGAGCTGCTAAAGATGGGCAAAGAGAAATATGGTTATGTTGCCGTCAAGGCTGAGTTTGAAGCAGAGGGAACGCGAGTTGACGAGCTGCTTCGCCTGGTGGAGATTTGCCGCAAAGCCGACCTGAAGCTGGGTTTAAAGATTGGCGGCTGCGAGGCCATGCGCGACCTGATCGAGAGCAAGCAGATCGGCGTGGATTACATCATCGCTCCCATGATCGAAAGCACCTATGCGCTGACAAAGTTTGCCGAGGCAGTAGACAAGATCTATTCCGCCGAAGAACAGGAGGGTACTGACTTCCTCTTCAACCTGGAAACGATCAGTGCGTTCCAGCACCTGGACGAGATGATCGCAGCGACCGCAAAAGCCAAGGAGCTGGCCGGCGTCGTGTTCGGACGCGTGGACTTTTCGCTCTCGGCCAAGCTGGGTCGCGAGGCGATCAACAGCCAGGAAGTTACTGACTACGTTTTGAAGACAGCGGCTGCCTGCAAGGCAAATAAACTTGACCTCGTGGTGGGCGGCGGAGTTTCGTCCGATTCGATCCCGGTGCTGCGGCAGATGGTGGATGTGCACCTGACTCGCTTTGAAACGCGCAAAGTCATCTTTGACGCGCAGGCCGCGAAGCAGCAACACATCGAAGAAGGTCTTCTCAACGCAGTGCACTTTGAGCTGCTTTGGCTGCTTAACAAGCGTGAGTACTACGGCGCAATTCAGCAGGAAGACTCGAAGCGGATCGACATGCTCGAAAAGCGCTGGGCCGTTCTGAACAGGTGATGGCAAACGTCACCGGCTGCATGACGGTATGAGCATGCCCTCGCCGCCTTTGCCTGCGCGCGACCTGCACGAGATTCTTGCCGCGACGGCGCCGCTCTGGGACGACATGCGCGGTGAACGCCTCTTCCTGACTGGCGGAACAGGCTTCTTCGGCTGTTGGCTGGTGGAGAGCTTTCTTCATTGCAATCGTGAGCTAAAGCTTGAGGCGCAGGTGACGGTGCTCACCCGCGATCCCGAGTCGTTTCTGAGGAAAGTTCCGCACCTCCGCAACGAGTCTGCGCTGACCCTGCTTGCCGGCGACGTGCGCGGCTTCGCTTTCCCGCAAGGAAGATTCGGCTTCGTGCTGCACGCCGCGACCGAGGCCAGTGCCAAGCAGCAGGCCGAGCAGCCGCACGAGATGCTGTCGACCATACTCGCCGGCACGGAACGTGTGCTGAGCTTTGCCG
Source organism: Terriglobus sp. (assembly GCA_965199365.1). Taxonomy (GTDB): domain Bacteria; phylum Acidobacteriota; class Terriglobia; order Terriglobales; family Acidobacteriaceae; genus Terriglobus. Next base: position 416,410 of record CBDARC010000002.1, read on the forward strand.
CGCAGGCGTCCACCCGCAAGCTGCTGCTGACCAGTTCGGGTGCAGTGTACGGCGCGCAGCCGAGTGATCTTTCGCACGTCTCAGAGGAGTACAACGGGGCTCCTGACACCCTGCTGCCATCGAGCCTCTATGGCGAAGGAAAGCGTGCCGCAGAACTGCTGTGTGCGCTTGCCGCGCAGACGAGCCTGGAGACGAAGATCGCGCGCTGCTTCGCGTTTGTGGGTCCGCATCTGCCCCTGGATACACACTTCGCCGCAGGCAATTTCCTCAACGACGTTCTGCATGGGCGTCCCATCGCAATCGCATCGGACGGAACCTCGCTGCGCTCGTATCTGTATGCATCAGACCTTGCAATATGGCTTTGGACCATCTTGTTTAAGGCGCGCTCAACGCGTGCCTACAACGTGGGTTCAGAGCACTCGGTCAGCATCGGCGAGCTTGCACGCCTGGCTGCTTCGCTGTGCGATCCTGCGCTCCACGTGTCAATTGCTCAGACACCTATTGTGGGTAAAGCACCCGCGCAGTACGTACCTTCAACTGCGCGTGCACAGCAGGAGCTTGGTCTGCGCGAGACGGTACCTCTAGCGGAAGCGCTGCAGCGCACACTAGACTGGCACAGCAGTTCCGATCGCTTCTCCAAGGACCCTGAAGAATGATGACCATCAGCATCGTGACGGCCTGTTACAACGAAGAAGAAAACGTTGAAGTGCTGATCGCCCGCGTCCGCGAGGTGATGCTTACGCTGCCCCAGTACAGCTACGAACATCTCTTCATTGACAACAGCTCAGAGGACGCAACAGTAGCCATCCTCAAGCGCATGGCCGCGGAGGATTCGCGGATCAAGATCATCGTGAATGCGCGTAACTTCGGGCACATCCGGTCGCCTATTCACGCACTGTTCCAGGCAAAAGGAGACGCTATCATCTCCCTCGTTGCCGACCTGCAGGACCCCCCGGAGATGATTCCAACGCTGGTGAAGGAGTGGGAAGCAGGCGCGATGATGGTGCTCTGCATCAAGCGCACAAGTGAAGAGCCCGGTCTGATGTTCTGGCTGCGCAAGCAGTACTACCGCATAGCGGAAAGCCTGTCCTCCATCGAGACGTTTCAGAACTTCACAGGCTTTGGTCTGTATGACCGCAGGGTGATGGAGATTGCTAAATCGTTCGGTGACTCATACCCGTACTTCCGCGGCATGATCGCCGAGATTGGTCTGCCGCATAAGAAGATCCTTTACGACCAGCCTAACCGCAAGTTCGGCATCACCAAGAACAACTGGTACACGCTCTACGACATGGGCATGCTTGGCATCATCAATCATTCGAGAGTGCCTCTAAGGCTGGCTATCTTCACCGGGTTTGCAGGTGCGCTGACTTCGTTTGCGATTGCGTTTGTTTACCTTCTGCTTAAGCTGATTCTCTGGAATACGTTCAGCTTTGGACTCGCACCCATGCTGATTGGCGTGTTTTTCATCGCTTCCATTCAGCTACTTTTCCTGGGCATCCTCGGGGAATACGTTGGAGCGATCTACACGCAGGTTCAGAAGCGTCCGTACGTGACGGAACTCGAGCGGGTCAACATGTAATCTTCTGGCCGGCCGACTCTTTGCACGCTCTCAGCTTGGGGCGGTCTGCTTGAACGTAACCTTGCGATGACCAATGAAGCTGTAGATGGTTGTGAACGCCATGACAATGGCGCCGGCAAGATTGCCTGCGATGTTCCTGCTGACGGCCGCGTTCTGAAAAGCGTGCAGTAGGGGCCCGCTCAGGTGTGATTCACCCGCGCGAAGCAGCCCGTGCAGCGTGGATGCGTGGCTGTGGATCAAGCCCTGAAACAGCCTGGTCAGCGCACCCAGCGCAAACAGCCCCGGGATCATCCCTGTGCCGTACACGGCGAAGCACTTCAGCCACTCCAACAGGTAGTTGCCGCGTGTTCTGAAGACAAAGAACTTGTAGCCGAAGTACGCGAAGGTGATACTCACGGGCGTGCTGATCACCGACGCGAGCGGTGCAGCCAGGTACAGGTAACGTGACGCAATGACGCGTCCGAGCAGATGCAGCGCAACAACGAAAGTGGCATACCCGACGATGGTGTTAAGCAATCCTGCAATCAGGTAGCGGATGAACGTCCCGTCGGTAAAAAGACCTGTCACCCTCCTCAGGCCAGTACGCTTCGGCGCAGCAATCTCTGCAGCGGGGCTGAGCGGCAAGCTCTCGTCGTGCACCGCTCCTTTGGTGAAAGTGTTCATAAACGGAAGCCGCCGCCGCGTGGATCCATATTACGATTCTCCCACGCCGGGTGTTCGACAGATATGGCGGGCACCATCCTACCCTCTTGAGACTGGGGCTTCTATGAGCCTGGGGCGTCCGGCAGACCCCACGTCTCAGACGCGAGACGTGGGGCACCCGCCTGGGCAGCATCGCTGGCGTGGTGTGGCTAATTGATCGACTGGTTCAGCACTCGGTTCAGACGCTGCACGAAGGTTGCGGGATCCTTCAGCGGTATGCCTTCGAGCAGCAGTGCCTGGTCGAAGAGGAGCCATGCGGCGTCTCCGACGTTGCTGTTGCTTGCGTCGGCGAGCAGCTTCTTTATGATCTCGTGGTCGGGATTGATCTCGAGCGTCGGTTGCAGTTCGGGCAGGTTCTTCTGACCCATGGCCTGCATCATCTGGCGCATGCGTGCGGAGGGTTCATCTTCATCCGAAACGATGACGGAGGGGCTGTCGGCAAGGCGTGTCGAGGCGCGCACGTCTTTCACAGCGTCGCCGAGCGCCGCTTTGATCTTATCAAGCAGCGGCTTCAACTCTTCCGCCTTCTCGGGTGCGGCATCGTCCTTCAGGTCTTCAGAGGTGGATGACTTGTTGACGGCCTTCAGATCAACGTCGCCGTACTTCGGCACGGACGTGAAGACGATCTCGTCAATGTCATCGTCGAGGATCAGAACCTCGACGCCCTTCTTCTTGTAGATCTCCAGTAGAGGCGAGTTGCGCAGCATACTCTCGGAGCCGCCGGTGATGTAGTACAGCGCTTTTTGCCCGGGCTGCATGCGTTCCTTCGCTTCTGCAAGCGATGTCAGCCCCTCGACCTGGGTTGACTTGAAGCGCACGAGATCAAGCAGGGTATCGCGATTGGCGAAGTCGCCGTATACGCCCTCCTTGAGCGGGCGGTTGTACTCGGCGATGAACTGCGCGTACTTGTCCTTGTCGCTCGTGGCAAGCGTCTTCAGCTCAGAGAGGATCTTTTTGACGCTGGCGGTCTTGATGCTGGTGAGCACCTTGTTCTGCTGCAGGATCTCACGAGAGACGTTGAGGGGCAGGTCTTCCGAATCGATGATGCCGCGAACGAAGCGGAGGTACTGCGGCAGCAGGTCCTTGGAATCATCCATGATGAAGACCCGGCGGACATAGAGCTTGACGCCGCCCTTGTAGTCAGCCTGATAGAGATCAAGCGGCGCTTTCGCGGGGATGTAGAAGAGCGTCGTGTACTCGAAGGTGCCCTCGGCGCGCGTGTGGAACCAGAAGAGCGGGTCCTGGTAGTCGCCAGTGATCGACTTGTAGAACTCCTTGTAGTCTTCGTCGGTGAGGTCGGATTTCGACCGCTGCCACATGGCACTGGCGGCGTTCACCTGCTCTGTGACGCGGGACTTCTCTGACTCCTTCTTCTCGGCATTCCACTCGCTTTTGTCATAGGTGAGAAAGATTGGAAAGGCGATGTGGTTGGAGTACTTCTTGACAATCTCCTGAAGACGCCAGCTGCTTGCGTATTGCGATCCTTCGTCGTTGAAGTGGATGAGGACTGTTGTGCCGGCGCTCGTGCGTGCCTCGTCCGCACTTGCTTCTTCAATTTCGAAGCCGGTTTTGCCATCGCTGGTCCACTTGAAGGTCTTGTCTTCGCCTGCCTTGCGCGAGAGCACTTCGACCTTGTCGGACACCATAAAGACCGAGTAGAAGCCGACACCGAACTGGCCGATTAGGTTGGAGTCTTTCCGGGCGTCGCCTGAGAGTTGGGAAAGGAAGTTCTTCGTGCCGGACCGAGCGATGGTGCCAAGATGGGCGACGAGGTCTTCCTCGTTCATGCCGATGCCGGTATCAGAGATGGTGAGTGTCTTGTCGGCTTCGTCCAGTACCAGGTCGATACGCGGTGCCTCGATGCTGTTGCCAACCAGCGCCTTGAACTTGTCATCGACAAGCGTCAGATGACGAAGTTTATCGAGTGCGTCAGAGGAGTTGGAGATCAGTTCGCGGAGGAAGATCTCGGGGTGTGAGTAAAGCGAATGAACGATCAGGTGCAGTAGCTGAGAGACTTCGGTTTGGAATTCTTGCTTAGACATGGCATCAGTGATTATCGCCAAAACGGGCTGCGAGATAAAGGTGGCGCGCACAGAGGATGTAACGGCGCGAAGTGTTCGATGTCCGCCTTAGTGGATGCGGGCTCAGTGTATTGACCGCACGTCGCTAAACCGTTGCAGAAGTTGGCGCACGACACCGACGGATTGAGGACAAACCTTGAACTTGCGGGCAGCCATCTCAACGCACGCATGCGTCATACCCGTCCCACAGTCTCTGGCCTGCCGGCAAAGAGCGTTCGGCTCTCGTCTGTTCGTTGCGTCGTGTTAGGTTTGGCGTCAGTGGCGGTGGTCTCGGGTGCAGAGGCACAGACACCGGTCCAGCAGATAACGGGACCCACACGCACGATGCAGGTGCCGCTGTCCGGGCGATCTACGCCTGACAATCCAGTCACAGTTACACAGCAGACGTTGCAGGGCAGCGCAGGTGACAGCGTAAATCTGCTGGATGACTCGGTTGTGGTGCAGGGACCATATGCCGGCAGTGTCCCCATGGGCAAGCTGTCGGCGGACGTTCTTCAACTGACTCTCGATCAGGCGCTCAAGATGGGGCTGCATGCGAACCTGGGAGCCATCAGTCAAAACACGGCGGTGCAATCGGCCGAGGCACAGCGACTGCAGGCACGCAGTGCCTTGCTGCCCAACATCAACGTTGGCGCGGCAGAGGTCTTCGAGAAGGAAAACCTTCGCACGGTGGGTCTGAAATCGAACTTGATTCCGCCCGCGACGATCTTCAACTACGATGACGCTCGCGGTCTGCTGCAACAGAGTGTTATCGATCTTGTCAGCATCCACCAGTTCCACGGCGCAACAGAGAACCTGAAGAGCAGCCAAGCCAGTGCCAGGAATGCGCGTGACCTGATCGTCCTGGCGGTCGGTGGAACGTACCTGCAACTCACGGCAACGAAGGCGCGGCTCGACGCGAGTCACGCGCAAGCAGTGACGGCACGCGCTGTCTACCAGAGAGCGCGAGACCGCTTCGAGGCGGGGTTGTCTCCGCGTATCGATGCGACGCGCGCCGAGGTGCAGTTCGAGGAGGACGAGCAGCGCTCCGTGTCCTTTGAGTCGGACCTTGCAACCCAGCGTCTACGCCTGGCTCGACTGATAGGTCTGCCGCTTGGGCAGCACTTTGTCGCAGCCGATGTGTATGGCTACCACCCCGAGGTCGGCTACACGCTTGACGTTGCGCTTGACCATGCCTTTGCGCACAGGCAGGACCTGCTTGCAGCAGCAGCAAGTGTGAAAGCTGCCGATGCAGTCGTAAAGGCGGCGCATAGCGAGCGCTTGCCAAGTGTGCAGATCCGGGCGGACGCCGGCATCTCCGGTACTAATCCAACGCTGACATCGCTGGGTGTGTACACGGTTCAGGGCATCGTCACTGTCCCGCTGTATGACGGCGGTCGAATCGCCGGTGATGAGCACCAGGCCGAGGCCGCGCAGCATCAGCGTAAAGCAGAGTACGAAGACACCCGCGCGCAGGTCGATCAGGATGTGCGGCAGGCCTACATCCAGTTGAATGCGGCGAACCGGCAGGTGGTGCTTGCCCGCCACAACCAGGACCTGGCGCATGACACGCTGCAGCAGTCGACGGATCGCTTCATCGCCGGCGTGACCGACACGGTAGAAGTGGTGCAGGCCGAGCAGTCGGTTGTGCAGGCCGACGACGACCTGATCTCTGCCTTGTTCGAACACAACCTCGCCAAGCTCTCGCTCGCCCGCGCCATGGGTGAATCGGAGGAAACCTTGCCACAACTGCTGCGGAAGTGACGATGCCCGACGACTCGCCAATCCATCCCGAACATGCACTCCCCGCTCCGGAACACCAGGCCTTGCTGCCCGCACATGCTGCGGCCGGCAACGTCGGTGGATCTGCTCCGCCACCGCCTGATAGTGATCTTGCGCTGCGCATGCTTTATGACGAGCAGCAGCGGCTGCGTGCCGAACTCGAAGAACTTCGCAAAAAGGCAGACGACAAGCAGGGCGGTGACAAGAAAGAAGGCGGCGACAAAAAGGAGGAGGGCGGCAAGGAAGGCGGCGGTGATGCGGAGGACAAGGAGAAGAAGCCCAAGCTTGCCGGTGAAGTCGAAGCCGATAAGCGCAAGAAGGCTCGCTACATTTTTATTGGCTCGATCGGTTTCATCGTTCTACTGGTGCTTGCGCTTCTGCTGATCTGGTACCTCGGCAGTTACGAGAACACGGACGATGCGTTTGTCGATGGCCACACAGATCCCATCGCTACGCGCATCAACGGCACCGTCGCGAATGTCTATGTTGAGAACACCTACCGTGTGAAGAAGGGACAGCTCCTGCTGGAGCTCGACCCGCGCGATAACCAGGTGGCCAAGGAACAGGCGCTCGCCGCATTTGAGCAGGCCAATGCCGCGGTTCGCGCGCAGCAGCCGCAGGTGCCCATCACGAACGAACAGCAGGGGTCACAGGTGCTCGACTCCGAACTGGATGTGGTGCGGCTGGAGGCCCAGCTTCGCCAGAATGAAGAACAGTACGAGGCAGCCGTTGCTAACCTGCATGAGGCCGAAGCGAACGCCGCAAACGCCGATCGTGAGGAAGAGCGATATCAACAGCTTGTCGTTAAGGACGAGGTCTCGCACGAGCAGTACGACCAGCGCCTGACGCAGAAGCGAGCCCAGGATGAAGAGGTGGCGTCACGCGGCCGCCAGGCTGAAGCGGCCAAGCGTGTTGTGAACCAGGCGCAGGCGCAGCTTGACCAGGCACGTGTACGTGCGCGCCGCGACCGCGCGAACCTTCCCCGCCAGGTGGAACAGCAGAAGCAGACGCTTGCACAACGGCTGGCGCAAGCGGCCAGCAACAAGGCGCAGGCTGACCAGGCCGAGCTGAACCTGGAGTACACCCGTATCTACGCACCGGAAGACGGCATCATCGGCGACAAGCAGGTGCAGGTCGCATCGCGCGTCACGGCAGGGCAGCAGCTGCTTTCGTTGACGCAAACCAACGACATCTGGGTCACGGCGAACTTCAAGGAAACGCAAATCCGAAAGATGCGCAAGGGTCAGACAGTGAACATCCACGTGGATGCACTGGGCGAAGATTTCAAGGGGTTTGTGGAGGATCTGCCCGGCGGCACCGGAGCGGTGTACAGCCTGCTGCCTCCAGAGAATGCTACCGGCAACTATGTGAAGGTGGTGCAACGATTGCCGGTTCGCATTCGCTTCAACCCGGGACAGAAAGATATGGAACGCCTCGCGCCCGGCATGAGCGTAGAGCCGAAGGTCTGGTTCCGATGAAGCACATCCTCAAGGAGGCGCATGCCCGGCGGCGGTAAGAGCCAGCAGGCGGTTAACCCGTGGCTGATTGCCATAGCCGTCATGCTTGCCACGTTCATGGAGGTGATGGATACGTCCATCGCGTCAGTCGCAGTGCCGTATATTGCGGGCAGCACTGCATCGACGAACGACCAGGCTGAATGGGTGTTGACCGTTTACCTGGTCGCAAACGCCATCTTCCTGCCGGCAAGCAGCTACTTCTCAGAGCGGTTCGGACGCAAGAACTTCCTGATTGCATCCATCGGCCTTTTCACGGTGTCGTCGTTCTTCTGCGGCATTGCGCCGACGTTGCCGTTCATCCTGGTGGCAAGGGCCTTTCAGGGCATCGGCGGAGGAGCGTTGCAGCCGCTGGCACAGGCAATCCTGATTGAAAGCTTTCCGCAGGAAAAGCAGGGCCAGGCACTTGGCATGTATGCATTGGGCGTGGTGCTTGCGCCGGTGATCGGTCCCGCGCTCGGTGGCTATCTTACCGACGCCGCATCCTGGCGATGGGCGTTCTACATCAACGTGCCGATCGGAATCATTGCCATGCTGATGCAGAGTCGCGTGCTGCAGGATCCGCCCTACATCAAGAACGCAAAGCCTGGAAAGCTCGACAGCATCGGTCTCGGCACGCTTGGCCTGTGGGTGGGCTGCCTGCAGTTCATTCTCGATAAGGGGCAGGAGGATGACTGGTTCGGCGACACCAAGATCCGTGTCGCGGCTGTCGTGATGATCATCTCGTTAGCGGCGTTCTTGATCCGCGAGTTCAAGACCGAAAAACCGTTGATCAATCTAAAGGCGCTGGCTAATCGCAACCTCGCGCTTGGTTGTTTTCTCGTGTTTCTGCTGGGTGCTTTGTTGTATGCGTTAACGACGGTGCTGCCGGTCTTCTACCAGACGCAGCTTGGCTACGACGCAACAAACGCGGGCCTGGTGGTGGCTCCGCGAGGCCTTGGATCGGTGGTCTCATCGATTGTTGTAGGAGCGATCCTGGCGAAATCCGACGCTCGCAAGCTGGTCGCGCTTGGCTTCCTGATCCTTGGAGGCAGCAGCATTGTGCTGGCGCGCATGACGCTGGACATCAGCTTCTGGTCGCTGTTCTGGCCGATCACGCTAAGCGGTCTGGGCCTTGCACTGGTGTTCGTTCCACTGTCGCAGGTGGCGCTTGGTACGTTGTCCAAGTCAGAGGTTGGCAATGCGAGCGGCATCTTCAACTTCCTTAGAAACATCGGTGGATCGATCGGTATCTCCGCAGTGAACACCATCGCGCAGCGGCACCTGCAGACCCATCGCAACGACCTGGTGCATAACTTCACGAATGCAAACCCGCTGCTGATCCGGCAACTGAGCATCCTGGGACAGGAGATGAGCAGGCATGCAGGCCCGCGCATCGCGCAACTGCGAGCTTTGTCCATCACGAACAGCGGGCTGAACGCGCAGGCGCAGATCTACGCGTATGTTGACGACTTCCGCTACCTCGCTGTCCTCGCGTTCATCTGCGTTCCAATTGCGTTTGTGCTGAAGCGTCCGCCGAAAGGGAAACAAGCAGCCGCGGGGTGATCGTCGAGCGTTTGAGTAGGCTAGGTCTGACGGTGAATGGGCAGGGTGAATGTGAACACTGAGCCCTGGCCAAGCTGGCTGGTGACGGAGATGGTCCCTCCATGCGCCTCGATGATTGCCTTGCTGATGGCAAGGCCCATTCCGGTTCCGGTCGCCTGTCCTGCTCGCGTGCGGGCGCGATAGAACCGGTCGAAGATCAGCGTCTGTTCGCTGGAATCGATGCCATATCCCCGGTCCGCGACGCTGATTGCCACGTTGTCGTTCTGCAGAAGAGCGGACATGAAGATCGGCGATCCGTCTTCCGAATACTTGGCGGCATTTTCCAGCAGATTGCAAAGTACCTTGTTGATGAACTCCGGATCGGCATAGACCTTTGGCAATGCTGGCAGCGGCGATACGGTCAATGGATGAACCGCGAGGTTCAACGAGCAGGATGTTTCTGCGCTGTTCAGCAGTTTGCTGACGTCGACCGGCCCGAACGTCATGTGGACCTGCTGCGAGTCCAGTTGCGCCATCTCCGTTGCGCGTGACACGAGCAGGTTCAGCCTGTCGCTCTCTTCGTTGATGATCTCCAAGAGCTCCTGCCGCGCATCCCTGGGTATGTCAGCGTTCGCGAGCAAGGCGCTTGCGGCGCCTTTGATTGATGTCAGCGGTGTACGGAGTTCGTGCGTGATCGAGTCGATGATCAGCGTGCGCAGGCGTTCGCCTTCTTTGTTCGCTTCAACGCGGGCGACATCTTCAAGCGCCTGTGCGCGATCCAGAGAAATAGAGACCAGGCCACCGATCGTTTCAAGGCTTTCGCGCGAAAGCGTGACTCCCTGGATGCTCACAAGGCCGCGTGGCCGCACACCCACCTTCAACTGGATGCGTGCCTCGGCCTGCCGTGACAGATCGAGCCCAGGGATGGTCAGGGCAAGCTGCCGCAGATGCGGTATCTCGAATCCCGAGGTAGAGAGCAGTCCATGCTGGAATAACCGATCGCCATCAAGCAGATACAGCGCTACCGAGTTTGCCCGGGTGACGCGTGCGATGAGCATCGGCAGGGAACTGACGAGGTTCGCGACATTATCCAATTGGAGGAGTTCACGCCCCAGCTGGAACGAGAGCTCCACTTCAAGCTGTCGCGCCTTTGCCTCGTCGGCCTCGTCGCGGGCACGCTGGGACAGCCGGCTGCCGATGACAGCCGTTGCGAGAAACGCGAGCAGGGCGACCCAGTTCTGCGTATCGCTGATCGTGAAGAAACCGATCGGTGGGAGGAAGAAGTAGTTGTACGCCAGGGCTGCAGCAAGGGAGGTCGCCACCGCATACCGAAGGCTGAAGTTCGCCGCCAGCAGCAGAACAAGCAGAAGCAGCGTGAGCGCCACGGTTGTCTGGTTGACATGTAACCAGCGGCTGTACACGAGTACAATTCCGGCCAGAGCCGCAAAGGAGACGATCCAGCGGAAGATCATGATGTAGCGGCGCGAGTTCATGGGGTGGATTGTAGATGGTGGAAGCAGATCGCAAAACGCCGGAAGACTGGTTGATCTCCAGCGAGCCTGAGAAAAAGACCGGCCGGTTCAAAGTGTTTCTTGGCTACGCACCCGGTGTTGGAAAGACCTTCAGCATGCTGAGCGAGGGCATTCGAAGGAAAAGCCGCGGGGAAGACGTGGTAATCGGCGTCGTGGAGACGCACGGGCGGCCCGGTACGGCCGATCTCGGCACAAAGCTGGAAGAGGTGCCAAGGAAAGAGCTCGATTACCGTGGGACCCTGTTTCGCGAGATGGATGTGGATGCGATCCTTGCACGGTCACCGCAGGTAGTGCTGGTCGACGAACTGGCACATACCAATGTCGAGGGTAGCCGGTTCGGCAAGCGGTACGAAGATGTGCTTCTGCTGCTGGACAACAACATTGACGTGCTCAGCACGATTAACATTCAGCACATTGAGAGCCTTACACCGCGTGTCCAGGCGCTGACCGGCATCAGCGTTCGCGAGCAGGTTCCGGACTGGGTGCTGGACCGTGCCGACGAGATCGTCATCAGCGATCTGACTCCTGAGGCTCTCGCAACGCGCATGCGCCGCGGCGACATCTACCCGATGGATAGGGTGGAGCGCGCACTCGCAAACTTCTTTCGCAAGGGAAATCTGATCGCATTGCGAGAGATGGCGTTGCAAAAGGTAACCAAGGCAGTCGATCGCAACCTGGATGCATACGTCCGCCGCAAGCGCCTGGGCGCGCATTGGTCGGTCACAGAACGCGTAGCCGTGTGCATCAGCTCAAGTCCGCAGGCACGCGATCTGATCGCTCGCGGCGCACGGCTGTCTGAGGGTCTGGGAGGCGAGTTCTACGTGTTGCATGTCGCAAGTGAGCGCGACAACGAAGCGGAACGCAAGCAGACGCTGAACGCGCATATTCAGTTTGCAACCAATCTCGGGGCGCAAATCGTTCATCTGACAGGCAGCAGCGTGGCGACAGCGACCGCCGCCTTCGTGAAGCAGCAGCGAATCACGCAGGCGATCTTTGGACGGTCCGCGCTGCACGGCATTAAGAAGTACCTTTACTACCTTGCGATTGGAAAGTTCATGTCAGAAGCGCCGCACGTTGATCTACACATCATCACGCAGGATGCCGAGTGAGCCGAATCCTCATCGTTGATGACGAGCCGCAGATACTGCGCATGTTGCGCGCCTCGCTGGTGAGCAGCGGGTATGAAGTGGTCAGCGCCGGCGATGGTATGGAGGGCTTCACGATGTTTGAGCGGACGAAGCCGGACCTCGTCATAACGGATATGAGCATGCCCGTCCTGGATGGCTTCGCCCTCACACAGGAGATTCGTCGCGTTTCCCAGGTGCCGATTATCATCCTGAGCGTCCGCAGCACGGAGCCGATCAAGGTAAACGCACTGGATGCTGGTGCGGACGACTACGTTACGAAGCCGTTCAACATGCCGGAACTGCTGGCGCGCGTGCGGGCGCAACTGCGGCGAGAAGTCACGCCAGGTTCAGAAGCCAACAATACCCTCTGCGAGGGAGATTTCATGATGGACATGGCTACGCGGATCGTGACTGTTCGTGGTGAAGTGGTCCATCTGAGTCCCAAGGAATTTGATCTGCTGTCGGCCTTCCTGAGAGCTCCTGATCGTGTGTTGACCCATCGCGCGCTGGCGCGGTCCGTGTGGGGCAATGTCAGCGACGGGCAAACGGAGAATCTGCGCGTCCTTGTAGCTCAGCTTCGCCGCAAGATCGAGACGGCGGAGCGCCGTTACGTTTTAAGCGAGCCGTGGATCGGGTACTCACTGCGGGTCAATGGGACGGACGCGCCCTTATGACATCGTAACGACGTTCTTACGGACTTCTTATGGGACTGGCGTTGGAATAAGCATCGAGGTCTTGTCAGATGTTTTCCGCGGTCTCGTTTCATCAGGACGCCGTCAGCAACGATGTTTTTCCATCCCGATCAGGCCTTAGCCGGGACGCGAAACCCCTCTCAATAGAGCGGTCATTCTTCGGGACCTCTGCCGGTCCCGTGGTTCGCTGCGGCTGCGTTGGTCAGTCGAAAGGGAACCTTCATGCTTGATGCTCTTGCTCTCGTCACGCTGCTTGTCCTTTTTCCCGCATGCCTGCTGTATGTGCATGGCTGCGCTCGTCTGAAAGGGGGTCGCCCATGATCCTGAACATCCTTCTTTTGACCATCGCGTTTCTGCTCATGGTTTATCTCGTGTATGCACTGCTTCGTCCGGAGAAATTCTGATGTCTCTCAATGGATGGCTGCAAATCGCAGTTTTCATCGCCGCAGTCCTGCTGCTGGCAAAGCCGATGGGCAGCTTCATGACCCGCGTGTTTGAGCGCCGCCGAACCTTTCTCGACCCAATGCTGGTGCCCTGTGAGCGTCTGCTCTATCGTGTGACTGGCGTCGATGCGGACGAGGAGATGACGTGGTCCGGCTACACGATCTCCATGCTGATCTTCAGCGCTGCCAGCATGGTGTTGACGTATCTCATCCAGCGGCTGCAGCATGTGTTGCCGCTGAACCCGCAGCACCTGCCGAATGTCCCTGCGGACCTTGCGCTGAACACGGCGATCTCGTTCACCACCAACACGAACTGGCAGGCCTACGTGCCCGAGACGACGATGAGCTATCTGGTGCAGATGCTCGGTCTGGCCACGCATAATTTCTGGTCTGCGGCTGTCGGGCTTGCGCTGGCAATTGCGTTCATCCGCGGTATTGCCCGTCGGGAAGCCACGACGCTCGGTAACTTCTGGGTCGACCTTACTCGCGGTACGTTGTGGGTGCTGTTGCCGATTTCTTTGATCTTCGCGCTCATCCTGGTCTCGCAGGGTGTGGTGCAAAACTTCAAGGCGTATGACACGGTCAAGCTGGTCGAGGCGCAGAAGGTTACGGGAGCAGACGGCAAAATCTCTGACGTCACAACGCAGACGATCGCTCAAGGCCCCGTCGCCTCGCAGGAAGCGATCAAGATGCTTGGAACGAACGGCGGCGGTTTCTTCAACGCGAACAGCGCGCACCCGTTCGAGAATCCCACGCCGTTGACGAACTTTCTGCAGATGCTTTCGATCTTCCTGATCCCCGCAGGCCTGACCGTCACGCTTGGGCAAATGGTGAAATCTCCGAAGCATGGATGGGCCGTGCTGGCTGCCATGACGGTGCTGTGGTTTGCGGGCGTGCTGACCGTCTTCTGGGCAGAAGCGAAGGGTAATCCGCAGTTGGTGAACGTGGACCAGCATGTTTCTGCCATGCAGTCTGGCGGCAACATGGAGGGCAAGGAAGTGCGGTTCGGCATCGCGAACTCCGCCCTGTTTGCGACCGTAACCACCGACGCGAGTTGCGGCGCCGTGAACAGCATGCACGATAGCTTTACGCCGCTTGGCGGCTTGGTGCCGCTGACGAACATCCTGCTTGGCGAGATTGTCTTTGGCGGCGTTGGGTCTGGCATGTACGGGATGCTCGTCTTCGTGATCGTCGCCGTCTTCATCGCGGGCCTGATGGTCGGTCGAACGCCCGAGTACCTGGGCAAGAAGATCGAAGCGTACGACGTGCAGATGGCCATGCTCTATCTGCTCATCTTTCCGGTCATCATTCTTAGCTTGTCGGCAATTGCACTGCGGACGCCGGCTGGCCTTGCGGGCCTCGCGAACCATGGTCCGCATGGACTTTCCGAGATCCTCTACGCTTACACGTCGGCGACCGGCAACAACGGCTCTGCCTTTGCGGGCCTGAGTCCGAATACGCACTGGTACAACTTCTCGCTGGGCGTTGCCATGTTTGTCGGCAGGTTCATGATGATCGTGCCGATGATGGCAATTGCCGGCAACCTGGCCGCGAAGAAGATCACACCGGCAACCGCAGGCACGTTCCCGGTCACAACGCCGCTCTTCACCGTGTTGCTGACTGGCGTGATCTTGATTGTGGGCGCGCTGACATTCTTCCCGGTACTCAGCCTGGGGCCGATTCTGGAGCACCTGCTGCTTCGCGCAGGACAACTGTTCTAAGGACACCGGGCCAGGAAGGAACAAAGCAAAATGGCTACACAGAAGAAATCGTTGTTCGACCGCGCAATCGTGCGCAGAGCGGCTGTTGATGCTCTGGTAAAGCTCGATCCGCGTGGCATGATGAAGAACCCGGTGATGTTCGTGGTCGAGATCGGGAGCGTGCTGACATCCGTTCTGTTGGTCGGGAACATGGTCACGCGCACCGGCCACTTTCGCTTCGACCTGCAAATCACACTCTGGCTATGGTTCACGGTCCTGTTTGCGAATTTTGCGGAAGCAATGGCGGAGGGCCGTGGTAAGGCCCAGGCAGATGCGTTGCGGCAGGCGAAGTCCGAGACCACGGCTTACCGCGTTGCGAAGGGCGGGGAAGTCGAAGAGGTGCCAAGTTCTCAGCTTCGCTTGAACGATGTTGTCCGGGTCACCGCGGGTCAGATGATCCCCGGCGACGGAGAAATCATTGACGGTGTTGCGTCGGTGGATGAATCAGCCATCACAGGCGAATCAGCTCCAGTGATCCGCGAGGCCGGCGGTGATCGGTCTGCCGTGACCGGCGGCACAAGGGTCCTAAGTGACGTGATCACAATCCGCATCACGTCCAATCCTGGTGAGACGTTCCTTGACCGCATGATCGCGCTGGTCGAAGGTGCAGAGCGGCAGAAGACTCCGAACGAGATCGCCCTCAACATTCTGCTGGCAGGTCTCACCATCATCTTTCTGCTGGCAGTTGTCACGCTGCAGCCGTTCGCGCAGTACTCCGGCGCACCGCAAACCGTGTTCGTGTTGATTTCTCTACTGGTCTGCCTGATCCCTACGACCATCGGCGGCCTGCTGTCGGCCATTGGTATTGCCGGCATGGACCGGCTTGTGCAGCACAACGTGCTGGCGACCTCAGGACGCGCAGTCGAGGCTGCTGGTGACGTCAACACCCTGCTGCTGGATAAGACCGGAACGATCACCATCGGCAATCGCCAGGCGACCGAGTTCATTCCGGCTCCAGGTGTTCCTGCGGACCAGCTCGCGGACGCCGCCCAGCTTTCGTCACTCCCGGATGAAACACCTGAGGGCCGTTCAATCGTGGTGCTCGCAAAGGAGCGCTACAACCTGCGAGGCCGCGAGTTGGGGCAGATGAATGCGGAGTTCGTTCCGTTTTCTGCTACGACCCGCATGAGCGGCATAGAGGTGGACGGCCGCAGCATTCGCAAGGGTGCCGTCGACGCGATTGCGCGATACCTGCAAGAGCACGGCAGTGCGTTGCCTGACGACGTTCGCAGCGCGGTAGAGGGAGTCGCCAACAGCGGAGGCACACCGCTCGTCGTGGCCGAAAACGGTCGCGCGCTGGGCGTCATTCACCTGAAAGACGTTGTAAAGGGCGGCATGAAGGAGCGCTTTGAGCAACTGCGTGCGATGGGTATTCGCACCGTGATGATTACCGGTGACAACCCTCTGACAGCTGCGGCGATCGCGCGCGAAGCGGGCGTGGATGACTTTCTGGCCGAGGCCAAGCCCAAGGACAAGATGGACCTGATCAAGCGCGAGCAGGCCGAAGGCAAGCTGGTCGCGATGACTGGCGATGGCACCAATGACGCCCCGGCGCTTGCCCAGGCAGACGTCGGAGTGGCCATGAACTCCGGCACACAGGCGGCGAAGGAAGCAGGCAACATGGTTGATCTGGACAGCAATCCGACCAAGCTGATCGAGATTGTCGCCATCGGCAAACAGCTGCTCATGACCCGCGGCGCCCTGACGACGTTCTCTATCGCGAACGACGTGGCGAAGTACTTTGCAATCATTCCAGCGATGTTCGCAGGCGTCTTTCCTGTGCTGAACGCGCTGAACATCATGCATCTGCACAACTCGGAATCCGCTGTGCTGTCGGCAATCATCTTCAACGCGCTGATCATCATCGGGCTGATTCCGCTCGCGCTGCGTGGTGTGTCATACCGTCCGCTATCGGCGGCTGCGCTGCTGCAACGGAACCTGCTGATCTATGGCGTTGGCGGCATCATCGTGCCGTTTATTGGTATCAAGCTAATCGACATGTTTATCACCGCGATTCATCTCGCATAGGCCCACCCATGAAGAAACAGATCGTTACCGCTTGCCTTTACACCGTCATCACAGCCGTCCTGCTCGGGATCATTTACCCGCTCGCGGTCACGGGTCTGGCCCGCCTTTTCTTTCGGGACAAGGCGAACGGACAACTTGTTCAGCGGAACGGTGAGGTCATCGGTTCGCGCCTGATCGGCCAGCCGTTCACCGGGGCAGGGTACTTCCACAGCCGGCCGTCTGCCGCGGGAACGGGCTACGATGCTGCGAACTCGGGCGGATCAAACCTCGGGCCCTCGAGCAAGGCGCTGGTTGATCGCGTCGGCGCCAGCACGAAAGCAGAGTCCAACGGCGGCTCACCGGTGCCGATCGATCTGGTCACCGCCTCCGCTTCCGGTTTAGATCCCGATCTGTCGCCGGCGGCTGCGCTGTACCAGGTGCCTCGCGTCGCGAAGGAAAGGCACGTTTCAGAGGAAAGGCTGGCCGACCTCGTCAAGAACAACACGACGCAGCGCCAGTTTGGGTTGCTGGGCGAGCCCCGCGTGAACGTTCTACAGCTGAATCTTGCGCTGGACCAGATCCATTAAAGCGGGGCAGCGGAGTTCGGATGATTGTGGGCTAGGATTCAAGATGTGCGTTGCGGTAGCTCATGCGGACTGAGCGCAGCAGAGTTTCGACTCTATCGGGCAGCAAGAGGACAGCAGGTCAGTCGGAGCGGCTTTTGGCGTTTTCGGCCACGGAACAACCTGAGCAGCCCTTATGACTTTCTTATGTGTCGATCCGCTGTAATACATCTGCGGCTCGGTAAACGAAGCCGACCCTCCGAGGCCTTTGTTTCGCATGAAAGTGTCTGACCTGCTGTTTGGAAAACCCCTTGCGTCCAGTGATGCGCACAATGAACATATTGGGGTAGCCGCCGGCATCCCAATCTTCGGACTGGATGGCTTGACCAGTGCAGCATACGGCCCTGAACAGGCCATGATGCTGCTGATTCCACTTGGCATGGCCGGCGTGCAGCAACATCTGCTGCCCATCTTCGGAGCGATCCTCGTTCTGCTGACGATTCTCTATTTCAGCTATAGGCAGACGATTGAGGCCTATCCCAACGGCGGTGGATCGTTCACCGTTGCCAGTGAAAATTTGGGGGATGGAGCGGGCCTGCTTGCCGCGGCCGCGCTCATGATCGACTACATTCTGACGGCCGCTGTCGGCGTTTCCGCAGGCGTTACGGCCCTGGTAAGCGCAGTTCCCAGGCTGCACCCGCACCAGCTCTCGATCTGCCTGATCATTCTTACGGTTATCGTTATCATCAACTTGCGTGGCGTGAAGGAGTCAGGTTTCGTCTTCATGCTTCCGACGTTCCTCTTCGTAGGAACGTTGTTGGCAACAGTCGCTGTGGGCATCTGGCACGCTGTGGCTGCCCATGGACATCCGATTGCTGTGGCTGCTCCTCCGCCACCGCTTCCCGCGACCATGCAGTACCTGACCATCTGGCTCTTATTGAAGGCGTTCGCGAGCGGCTGCGCTGCCATGACCGGCGTCGAAGCCGTATCAAACGGCGTCACGGCCTTCAAGGAACCGAAGTCGCATAAAGCGAACCAGGCGCTTACCGTCATCATCGCCATCCTGATCGTGCTGCTGGCCGGGCTTGCCTACGTCGCGAAGGCGTATGGCGTCACGGCGATGGACTCGAGCGACCCCGCTTACCAGAGTGTGCTTTCGATCCAGGTGGCGGCAGTGTTCGGGCGCGGGTGGTTTTATTACTTGACGATGGCCAGCGTCTTAGCTGCCCTCAGTTTCAGCGCCAACACAGCCTTTGCTGACTTTCCTCGCATGGCTCGCGCAATCGCCCTGAAGGACTACATGCCCCGCGTCTTCCTGATGCGCGGCCGCCGCCTGCTGTTCACGCACGGCATTTACGCGCTGACGGGCTTTACCGCGCTGCTGCTCATCATCTTCAACGGCGTCACGGACCGGTTGATTCCGCTGTATGCCATCGGTGCGTTCCTCGCGTTCACCTTGAGCCAGGCCGGCATGGTCAAGCACTGGCTCAAGTGCAAGGACGAAAAGGGCCGTCACCTCAAAATGTTCCTTAACGGACTGGGAGCGGTTGCAACTGGCATCACGCTGATCGTGGTCCTGGTGGCAAAGTTCACCTCGGGCGCGTGGATTACCGCGCTGCTGGTACCCGCGATCATCTGGGTGATGTACGGCATCAAGCGTCACTACATGCGCATCAACGAAGAGACTGCCGACCATACGCCGCTCCGGCTGACAGGGTTGCAGAAACCGCTGGTTGTAATTCCCATTGGTCGTTGGGACAAGATCAGCGAAAAGGCTGTGCGCTTCGGTCTCGTAATGAGTGACGATGTCAAGATCATTAATGTCAAGACGGACGAGGACGACAATTTCGATGAAGTCTGGGAACACATGGTCATGGAGCCGATCCGAGCGCATGACGGACCTGTGCCGGAACTGGTAAGGGTCGAGAGCTCGTACCGGACCCTTGTTTCGCCTCTAATGGATTACATCCTGAAGCTCGAGAAGGAATATCCCACCCGAAAAATCGCAGTTCTCCTGCCGGAACTTGTTGTTCGTCACTGGTGGGAGAATTTCCTGCACAATCAACGAACTTCAATCCTGAAATTGTTGCTGCTGGTCCGTGGAAATAAGCGGATTCTGGTGGTGAATATCCCCTGGTATTTATAGCGTCTTCCAGCAACTGTACTAGCTCTACCTACCGTGCCTGCGCGCTCGCAAGAGCTACTTGATCGAATTGCACGCTGACGGCACCCGGGGTCATGTGCCAGGCACGGAGATCCGATGCGGAGATCGGATGCAGTAAGTCGACCGGTGGCTCCTCTTTCGTAGCATAGAGCCACTGCTCCTGCTCTTTGCGGTTTGTCAGCACCACGGGCATGCGATCGAACAGTGTGCGCAGAACGGGCGTAACGAGAGCAGTCACGATGGCGAAGCTCTCAACGGTATGACCCTGGTCGTTCGTCCACGTCTCCCAGACGCCGGCGATTCCGAAGATCTCGCCGGATTCGAGCGAGAATGAGCACGGTTGGTTGATACCACTGGCAAGATGGCGGCTTTCGTGCAACACGTCTGCAGGGATCAGGCAGCGACGCCTGCGGAATGCGCTACGAAAACATGAGTCACAGGTCATCGACTCCGCATGTGCCTCTGACCGTTGCTCGGCCCCGCGATCATCGCAGGCGTAAGAGGGAATCAGGCCTTCGCGCATCCACACAAACTCGCGGTTGTGGGTCGCGGAGGATAGCCTCAACACCGGATGTAACCTGCGTCCGGAATCGTCGTGCCCGGGGCGGTTCGGCAGTAGGGAAGCCACGGAAACTCCACCCCAGAGAGAAAGTCGTTGGTCGTCTTCGTGAAGCTCAAATCGGGGAGTCATAAAGGCCTTCTTAACGCGTATGGCGCGGCAGGAGATCTAGAGTGCGCCGGCGATGAGTCGCCAGAGGACAACGCAGATCATGCCGCCGAAGAGCAGCAGTACCAACAGGCCGACCAGGTCATTCGCAGGGTCAGACTTGGCCGATAACTCCGGGATGTCTTCTGAGCGGCGTCTTCGACCAACAAAAGCAAGGAAAATGCGGTCTCCTTTTCCTGCTTTTGCGATGGAGTTACCATCGGCATCTTGCGCGACAGTCGTTCTCTTAGACATGTCGAAGATCCCGCGCAATACAGAACGCAATAAAGCCGCCGAGCAGAATAAAGATGACACCTATTGCACGAACATTGGCAGAGTTCATATGCCCGCCGCGGACACTCTGACGGGCACGATTCTCACCGAACATCGTTGCAAGCCCCCGAGTAGCAGAGTTCTGTCTAAGCAGAAGCGATCCAAGATAGATAAGAGAAGCTGCGACAAAGCCGATCCCTGCGTACGCCAGCAGATTGAGAAATACGAGCGAGGACATCAGATCCTTTCTCCCGAACGATCTACCCGGCGCTGATCGATTGGCGCCTAACCTATGTTCGGCGGCTTTGTATAAGAAATGCATAAGTAAGAATTGGCTTTCAGGCGCATTCAGACTCAAGCCAGCCCGCATCAGCGTGCGCGCAGCCTTGGGATGGTCCGCATTCGCCGCAAGAAGGCCAGCATGGCATCATCTGCGACAATGGCAGCCGTATGCGGATCAAGATTGCGACCGTCGGCGAAGCCGTTTTAAGAACGCCCCCAGAGGCTCTTACGAGGGACGAGATCCTCAGCAGTCGCGTCCGTGAACTGATCGAGCACATGCGCGAGACATTGGCCGATGCTCCGGGCGTGGGTCTGGCGGCGCCGCAGGTGGGTGAGTCGCTGCAGCTGGCGATCATCGAAGATAAGGCAGAGTACCAGGCCGTTCTCAGCAAGGAGGAACTCGCCGAGCGCGAGCGGAAGCCGGTGCCATTTCACGTCCTGATCAACCCGAAGATCAAACTTGTGTCGACGCCGGACACGGCGTTCTTCGAGGGATGCCTCAGCCTGCCCGGCTTTCTAGGTATGGTTCCGCGGGCCGGGCGCGTGCTCGTTGAGGCGTTGAGCCATCGCGGTGAGCCCGTCCGCATCGAGGCGACAGGGTGGTACGCCCGCATCCTGCAACACGAGATCGACCACCTGAACAGCACGCTATACATCGACCGCATGTGGAGCCAGAGCTTCTGCACACAGGAGAACTACGTGCGCCACTGGAAATCCAGATCGACCTCAGACTTGAGGAAACGATTCAAGCCCGCTGGCGCTTCTGTGTAGAGGGATGTAGACCGGTTTTGATCACGACGCAACCTGCCGACTCCACAGCCCGAGTGTCCCTGGCGATGTCTCGAGGTGCTTGGATGTGTGGGAGGCTGGTGGCGGAGAGACAGGGATTCGAACCCTGGATACCTTGCGGTATACACGCTTTCCAAGCGTGCGCGATCGGCCACTCTGCCATCTCTCCAGCGACTTCGATGCTACCACGCGGGGTGGTGCGTTCTGTCGTGGCTAGCGGCTGGCGGACGCCATCGCGAACGTATCGCGCGATGTCTGAAGTGCACGGCCAGCTAAGCGCTCACAGGCTGCTGCGGTGCCTAATGTCGCGCTCATGGAGCTAATAAAGTCTGCTGGAACAGCCCTGGAGTGACGATGGCGCATTCTCAGGCATGAGCGAGGGGCATTGAAGATCAAGAGCCCTGGTCCCGACATCATGACTCTACGTCCGATAATGGATATTCTGTATAGTCCAGGCTACAATCAACGCGTGCTCTCGGCTTGTCCCTATCAGCTTAGCTATGCACGTCTCACCTGCTGTGAAGAACCGGAGCCGCTCAGTTTTGCTGCCCTAAGCGGCTTGTGAGTCCATGTATTCCACCTAACGCCTTCAGGGCTTGCTGAACTGCGACGTCGATCTGTCGGATAACGTGCAGAGACGATGGTATGAATTTGTTACTTTTTCCATTGCCGCAATTTCTCCCGCTCGGTTGATGGCGGTCGTCCCTTGCGCACATCTCCCCGCAGGAGACGCTTTTGAGCCTTCCCCCAACAAATCTCTTGCTCCAGTCTCTGCCGCAGGAAGTGCGAGCCAAACTGACAAAACATCTTGAGCGCGTGAACCTCCCGATTCGGACTCGCATTTTCGAGGCTGAGGAGAAGGCTCGCCATGTTCACCTGCTTACGTCGGGCATCGCATCGATCGTGACAGTGATGCAAGGAGGAGAGACAGTTGAAGTTGGATTGGCCGGTCGCGAGGGCTTTCCGGAGAGACTGCACCTGCTTGGCGGACAGGTAGGAGGCACCGAGTGTGTGGTGCAGGTAGCCGCGACCGGATTGCGCATGGAGTTCGGGCGCTTCAAGGAGGCATTTCTGGAGCATCCGGCATTGTTGCAGGCCGTTCACCAGTACGTGCAGCATGACGGATTCGTCCTGCAGCAGTTAGGAGCGTGCAATCGTCTTCACGAGGTTGAAGCGAGACTGGCACGCTGGCTGTTGATGGTGCACGACCGCATCGGTGAACCGGAACTGAAGCTGACGCAGGAGTTCCTGGCACAGATGCTGGGCGTGCGGCGATCGAGCGTTAACCTGGTGGCGAATGCCCTGCAGCATTCGGGAGCGATCACCTACAAGCGCGGCGTCATTCTGGTCCAGAACCGGGAGTTACTGGAGAGCCAGGCCTGCGAATGCTACCCGGTCATCGCCAAGCTGGACCGGAACCTTTATAGCCAGTGAACGGGAGCTGCAGCAGCCTGGAGATCTGTTCGAACATCACGACTGGCCCCTGCAGTGCACAAACGGTCAGATCGGCCTCGAACGGGCTCGGCACAACGATTTCTGTCGTCAGTGCAAGCAGCTTGATGCCGTGCCATTTCGAACGCGCAAGCGCTACTGCTCGGCTGTACTCCTCTGCTTGCAGGGAATGACAAAGCAGGAGCAAGTTGAAGCCGCCATCGGACGGCAGCGCCTCCATCTGCTCCAGGGTTGCAATTGCCGTGACGTCGTAACGAGTGCCTAGCACGCGGCGACGTAGCTCGAGCAGTTCTGCATTGCTACTCAGACATAGGAGAAGAGGTTTCTTGTGCATGAACTTAGTACCTGTTCATTTGCAGTGAGAATAGGCAGCGGAAATGAAGCGAGTCTGTCCGCTGGCGTTCATAACCATCACTAGACCCGCACCTCGGTCGCTCTGAAGCGGTCTGCTACCATCCGTGGAGTTTGCCATGCGGGTTGTCCAGACAGTCTTCGGTGTCTTTCATCATTTCGAGCTGGCTCGTGAGCTCCAGCGCCGCGCCATGCTCGAGGCAGTGTTTTCCACCTGGCCGTGGCAGCGATTGAAACGTGAAGAACTGCCGCGATCGCGTGTGCAGACCTTTCCCTGGCTGCATACGCCGGAAATGCTGCTGAACCGATATGGCCTGCTGCCGCGTATTCCCGGTGACTGGCTGGGCTATGCCAATGCCCTTACCTTTGACGAGTACACCCTTCGTCGCCTGCCGGAATGCGATGCGTTGATTGGCATCTCGGGTTCCTCACTGAAAACCGGCGCGGAGGTGCAGAGACGCGGCGGCCGCTTTATCTGCGATCGCGGATCGTCGCACCAGCGCTTCCAGGAGCAGATTGTCAGCGACGAGTTTCGCCGGTGGGGCGTGACTACCCCGGTCAGCGATATCCGTGACACCGTGCGGGAAGAGGCGATCTATGCGATGGCTGACGCGATCTCGGTGCCGTCGACGTTCTCGGCGCGATCGTTTGTGGAAATGGGAGTGCCGGCGACCAAACTCCACCTGATCACGTATGGCGTGCGTCTCGATCGGTTCAAGCCTGCCGCATTGCCGCAGCCCAGTCCTACCGGGCGTTTTGAGGCGCTATTCGTTGGCAGCGTCGGTCTGCGGAAGGGCGTTCCGTACCTGCTGCAGGCGTTCGCTCAATTGCAACATCCGCACAAACGGCTTCGGATCGTTGGTTCCATCTCGAGCGATCTTGTAGAAGCGTTGAAGCGCCTGCCGACAGACGGGGTTGAGTTTCTCGGCTCTCAACCGCAGGCGCGTGTCGCTGAAATGATGGCGGAAAGCCACTTGCTGCTGCTGCCCAGCGT
This sequence comes from Terriglobus sp., assembly GCA_965199365.1. Lineage (GTDB taxonomy): Bacteria > Acidobacteriota > Terriglobia > Terriglobales > Acidobacteriaceae > Terriglobus. Next base: position 440,709 of record CBDARC010000002.1, read on the forward strand.
GGAGGACGGATCGGGCCTGGTGCTTGGTCAGGCGATGGCTTGCGGCTGCCCTGTCGTCGCTTCGACGAATACTGGCGGGCCAGACCTGATTACGGATGGTGTCGAAGGTTTCATCGTGCCCATCCGCGATCCGGCTGCTTTGCTCGGATGTATGCAGCGGGTCGTGGACGATCCGGAACTATGGCTGCGGATGCGAGCTGCGGCGCTGGAACGCGTCAGGCAGATTGGCGGATGGGTCGAGTACGGCGATCAGTGGCAGCGATTTCTGCAACAACTTACGGGAAAGGATTAGGCGCGCAGGCCGGTGGCTCCGCCGCCTACAAAGTGCACCAGCTCGATTCGGTCCCCTGCTTTCAGCGGTGTTTCAGCCCAGGTGGTTCTTGGGACGATCTCGCCATTGCGCTCGAGTGCGACGCGGTCTGCGCGGAAGCCGAGGCTCTCGACCAAGGCTGCGATGCTCGGGTCGTTACCGAGTTCTTCGAGCGAGCGCTCAGTTCCGTTCAAGACGATCTTCACACTGTCTGCCACAAGTGACAGGGTAACAGTGCGGTGGATGGGTCATCGGCTTTGCGCCTGGTCGAGGTGCAGCTTCTTCACCAGCGCGTGTTGTACGCGTTGGTGCCACGGCAGGACTTCGGCGCAGTCGGCGAAGACAGCGCGCGACCGCTCCATCAGCAGGTGTACGGCGGCCGCGTCGGCGGGCGTTTCCCAGCGGTCGAACAGGCGGGAGTCCACGAGGTATTCAATCGCATGGCCGAGGACCTCAAGCGCATGGCCCTGCTGAGGTGTGGAGCGGCGCCGGGTCGGTGTCTGCTTGCGTTCCGGCTGATGCTGACCGAAGTGGAACGAATTCATTGGAAGCGGGAGAGGGTTCGCCGTTGACATGGGGAACTCATCGGCTGGCGTGCGCTCCGCTTCAATGATCGTGGTGTTTTGAAATCGGCCACAGCAGGTTCATGGGTCCGCGTCCACCGCCTCTCGGAATGGCAGACCTCAGTGCCTGCTCTACGTAACGTTTTGCGGCGCCGGCAGCATCGATCATGCTGTTTGCCCGCAGTAATTGGCAGAGCAAGGCGCTGGACAAGGCGCAACCAGTGCCGTGGGTGGCAGACGTCTCGACCCGCTCGCCATGCAGGAGGTTTTCGACAGCCCCGTGCAGCAGCAGGTCGTCGGGATGGGGCCGGTCTCCGCCGGTCGCAAGTACTGTCAGACCGGGGTAGCGCGTCACAAGAACATGAGCTGCTACTGCGATTTGTGACGCGTCTTCGCATGCCGTTCCTGTCAGAACGCCGAGCTCCTGTGAGTTAGGCGTTACAACATCAACCAGCGGCAGAAGTTCCTCAAGCAGCAGAACGGTTCCCTCCTGATCCAGTAGTTCTGCGCCGGAACTCGATCGCAACACCGGATCCAAAACTACGATTACAGACTGTGCGCCGGTACGAAGCAGACGGAGGTAATTCGCTACGACCCGCACCTGCCTAGCACCACCGAGCATGCCGATCTTGACGCCGTGCGGGGGCAGATCGTCCTGCAGGCAGGCCAGCGTGTCTGCCAGGAGTTCGGCTGAAACGGGTTCGCTGCGGCGCACGCCGATGGTGGACTGGACCGTCAGCGCCGTGACGGCCGACGTGCCAAAGATGCCGTGAGCTGCAAACACGGCGAGGTCCGCCGTCACCCCGGCACCTGAGGACGGATCGAATCCGGCGATCGTCAACGCGGTCAGATCGGCGATGTATGGTTCCTTCTGCATCGTCTCAGGATAGCTACACTGGGAAGATGAATGCCCTCGATCAGCTGATCGTTGCCCTCGACTTCCCTTCAAAGGCGGAAGCGCTGCAGATGGTTGACCGCCTGGATGGCTCGATCCGATGGGTCAAGGTTGGTCTTGAACTCTATCTCTCGGAGGGTAGACCCATCGTTGAAGCGCTGCGCGCGCGCGATCTGCAGGTCTTTCTTGATCTCAAGCTGCACGACATTCCGAACACGGTTGCGGGTGCTGTGCGTACGGCCGCAGCGAGCGGCGCAAGCCTGCTGACGATCCATGCGGCGGGAGGTCCGGCGATGATCGCCGCTGCGGCGAACGCTGCTCCTGCCGGGTTGCGTCTGCTTGCAGTAACCGTGCTCACGAGCATGGATGAAGAGGAGTTGTATGCGGTGGGGGTGAACGACTCGCCTGAGCGCCAGGTTGTCCGGCTCGGCGAGATGGCTGTTGCTGCCGGAGCACATGGCCTGGTCTGCTCTGCCGCGGAGATTACGCCGCTACGATCAAGCGCAGCGCAGGAGAACCAGCTTGTTGTCCCGGGCATACGGCCCGCAGGCTATGGCGCGGATGACCAGCGGCGCACTGCAGCGGCAGGTGAGGCGATTCGGCTGGGGGCAGACATGCTGGTGGTGGGTCGTCCGATCACCCGGGCCGCCGATCCGGCGTCTGCTGCCCGTGCGCTGCTGGCAGAGATCACAGCCGCGCAGCAGGCTTAGCAAAGCCGTAACGAAAAAGATCCGGTGCCGAAGCACCGGATCCTCCCGTAACGTTCAAGTGCCGTCTTACAGGCGCTCGAAGAAATCGCAGGCAGAGCAGGAGATGTAGATGCCACCGGGTGTGCCGCGCTCGCGATCCTTCACGCGCTTTACGATGCGTGTCGGTTTGCTGCACTTCGGGCAGTCGGTGCTCTTGGTGGTGTCCATTGCTTTCTTGCGGTCACCGGTTTTGGCAATCTTTGCCATGGCGTAGTTCCTCTCTGGCGGCGCCTTCCATGCGCCTGTTTGGAGTCGTGATTCGCGAGTGGGCGGCTATCCGCAAACGCGGTGTCCGGGTTGCAAGCAGCCGAGGGGAGACCCCGGGCTTTGTCGCGCAACTTGTCCATTCTACAACAGCCGAGGAACTTGCTAGCGCAGCGCAGGTGTCAGGAGCGAAGCGAGGCTGTTATCGGCTCCCTTCACCGGGGTCTTCGTCTTCACGGGTGTCGCCGGCATGTCATCGTCTGGTTTCTCACCCGGGCCACGAAGCGACGGAGCCTTGGCCGGCGGCGCATCGTCGTCTGACTTCCGCTTTGCAGCCGTATCGCCAAGAGCGATCTCGTGGGTGAGCGCCGGGTCACGGTAACCTGCCAGCTCATCGTGATCGTGGATCTCAAGAGGCTTGCCCAGTGCGGCAAGTTTCATCAGGACCACGCGGTCTCCCCGGAAACGGACGAACCGAATCGACTGTGGCGTGTGGCCGTAGATCCACTCTTCGAAGACCTCGCCGCTGCTGCCATCGCTGGCGCGCTCGCGTAACTTGCTCTCCGGCTGGCCCAGGCTGGCGAGCACCATGCGGCGATTCATGCCGACCATCACCTCATGCTCGTTGATCGCCTTCTTGATAGGTTCAGGCAGTGTGTCGGCGTAGGCCTGCTCGGCGTTCTTCAGGCCAAAATCCAGCAGAGGCTCGAGCAATGCCTTCAGTTCGGAGGCTGAGACGCGTGGCGTCTGACCCTCAAACAGCAGCGTAATGCGCGTGCCGGTTGGGCTTTCGCCTACCTGCCCGTCCCCTGCGAGGGGCATGTTGTTGATCGAGATGTGACGCAGATAGCGATGCGGCAGATACGGACCGCCGTTGATGTCGACGTAAATGCGATCTGACAGTACCGAGATGTCAGTGACCATCACGCGGTCGCCTGCCGCTACGGACTCCCCGTTCTTGTACATGCGCTTCTTCAGCGTTTCACTGTCGACGGTGAGCCGGCCGTTTGCGTGCAGCACCAGGCCAGGCGCTCCCAGCGGCAGAGCACGGTGCGCGAAGCCCTGCTCCATCAGCAGCATGCGAACCAGTTCGCGGCGGCCGTTGGCATCCATCGGTTCGTGCGTGTACTCCACTCGCGTCGGCTTGAAATCGAGCAGCGGATCACCGATTGCGGTATCGGCGCCGACAACAAATACATCGCGTTGCGGCGTGGGTCCAGCCTGGCCAAAGGCAGGCGCAGCCGAACTCAGAATGGTCAAGATTGAAACAGTCGTGATCGAGAGGAGGCGCATGGTGGGGACCGCCGATGCAGGCAATGTAGCCCCAAGCGGGACTCGAATGCAAGCACCCGTAACGCGCCATGTTCGTGAAACCGTAGCTACGGTGCTGAATCGGGAGGAATGACCGGCGCTGGCGCGATCGCTACGCCGCCGATCTGCACCAGTGGTGCGGTGGCCGCGGCCCTCTGCTCTTCTTTCAGGTGTTCGGCTGGAGGCGCTATGTCCATGGGATATCCCGCAGGACTGATGGGCTGGTAGGTATAGTGCCACGCATAATCGCGTGTAATCCGGTAGAGGGCTACCAGTGCGGCGAGCAGAACGAGCACCGCGAAGCCGGAGGTCTCCGGACCAAACGCACCGCCAGTCAACCCAAGCGGACCGCCGATCTGGCTCTGGATGAAGCTGCTCGTCGGCGGGGTATAGGGCGAAGTAGCACCGAAAAGCAGTTGAAGACCCAACGTCCATCCCACCTGCAAACCGATCGGCAGCCATGCCGCGCGGGTGCGAAGAAACGCCGTGGTGAAGAGTGCGGCCGCGATGGCCGTGAACAGCAGGTTACGGCCGGGCAGCGGCTCTCCCAGGAAGACCAGCAGGGTTGCGACAAAGATGGTAGCCGCTGCCGTCCAGCCCGGACCTGCGATCCGCAACAGCAACCGCGCGGGCAGCCCGGCAATGATCATCTGTACGTTGAATGCGAACAGCACCAAAACAACCGCACTTCTTAATGTGAGCAGGAGAGAAGGCGCATCGAACGAAACTGCCACGTGGAAATTGCCGGTCAGCAATGCGGGCAGCACAAAGGCGATCGCTACTGCCCATCCAAGCGCAAGTCCCAGGCCGAACTCACGATTTAGTCCTGGTCGCCTGACAAGACCAAGGCTGCTCAGCGGTCGAAGATCAGGTACAGCTGCGCGCGCCAGCAGGTAGAAACCGGCAAAGAGTAGAAACGCAGTCACTGCTTGCTGGATGGCGTCGGCGTATGAGGCCTGGATGTGCACGGCTACGAGACGCCCGGCAGTCAGGCCGACGACAACCCAGATGCACGCCACGACAAACAACATCGAAGGCCTGGAGGTGGGTCTCGCGGCTGAGACGGGGGAACTCATACGCTACTCATTCTCCCGGATGCTCAGGCTATGTGGTGGTGTAGAACTGCGCCACATTGCGGAACTTACGATAGCGAAGTTCAAGCAGCTCATTTATGTTTTGGGACTTCAGTTCGGCGTAGTGGTGCTTGAGACATCCATGAACGCGTGACAGCGCGCCCTCAGGGTCGGCCTGGGCGCCGCCTGGCGGTTCGGCAATCACATCGTCGACGCAGCCAAGCCGCGAAACGTCGGGCGCGGTGTACTTCAGGGCGTCAGCGGCCTGCTGGCGCTTGCTTTGGTCTTTCCACATGATGGACGCGCAGCCCTCAGGTGAGATCACCGAGTAAATTGCGTTCTCAAGCATCAGCACGCGATCGGCAACTGCGAGTGCCAGCGCTCCACCGGAGCCGCCTTCGCCGGTAATCACTGTGATCGTCGGTACGCGCAGCCGCGACATTTCGATCAGGTTGCGCGCGATAGCTTCGCCCTGCCCGCGTTCTTCAGCCCCGAGACCGGGGTAAGCGCCGGCGAGGTCCAGAAAGCTGAAGACAGGACGCTGAAATTTTTCAGCGATCTTCATGGCACGAAGGGCCTTGCGATAACCCTCGGGCTCCGGTGAGCCAAAGCGAAACTGCATGCGCTCTTTGGTGGTACGCCCCTTGCGATTGCAGACGACGAGGACCTCATCGCCTTCAAAGCGAGCCATGCCGGTATACATAGCAGCGTCGTCGCTGAAGCCGCGGTCGCCGTGGATCTCGGTTGTGTCGGTGAACAGCGCGTCAATGAAGTTCATGGGATGGAGACGCTGCGGATCACGTGCCACCTCGGTTTTGCGCCACGCCTCCGACACCGGAGCTGCCACGGGCTTTACTTCTGTCTCTGCCATGCGAACCTTACGGGATTATACGTTTCCGTCGCAGCAGAAGTCCGTCCAGCGAGATCGTGTTTGCTTCGACCAGCCAAAGCAGGAAGAAGAAAACGGCGCTGTAGACCAGCTGGTCCCCTGCACCGGTCCAGTTCTGTATCGACGTGGTGCCAAAGGTGAGCGCGACCATGAACAACCCGCCCACAAGTAACGCGTATCGCGTTCCAAGACCGAGTATCAGCAGGACACCGAGCGTCACTTCAATGAAAGGGATGCACTGCGCAAAAACAAGAGTCAAGCCGTGCGGCAAGGGGCCTTTCGCCATGTTCTCTGACGTGTGCGCCGCGAACGCGCCTACTCCACTCAGGATGCGGAAGAAGCCGTGACCGAAGAAGTTGATGCCGAGCGCCAGGCGCATGATTGCATACGCGATCGCCCTGTTGTCACGGTACATAGCTCGATTATACGAAGCTGCCGTCGGCTGGCCGAGCAGGCAACGCTGTGACCGTCGTTTTCGTTCGGCACTGTAATGCCACTATGCGCAAGGCGGCTTGAATGCTGACTTCCCCGACAGGTACCCGCGTCGTCTCATTTGCTAGAGCTGTCAAGCTGGAGGAACGAAGATGTCTGGAGTGAATCGAACAACCGCCGTGTTTGCGAGCGCAGTACTGAGCTGCCTGTTGCCGCTCACAGTTGCATCCGCGCAGGATGTCCACACTGACTACGACCATGATGCGAACTTTGCGCGTTATCACACCTTCTCCATCTACAAGGTGCATGCCGGCGACGAGATTGTGCAAAATCGGCTGAGGCAGGATCTTGAACAAGCCCTAAACGATCGCGGCTATCGCGAGGTGCCGCAGGGTGGCGATCTTGCGGTGACTGCCATCGGCAACGTACGGGACCAGCAGGAGTATACGACCTTCTACAACGGCTTCGGACCCGGCTGGGGTTATGGACGCTGGGGTGGCTGGTACGGTTGGGGAGGATGGGGCGGCCCGGCAGGGGCTACGACGCGCGTCTACAACGTGCCGGTGGGCACGCTTGCTGTCGATGTGTATGACGGCAGCACGCACCAGTTGATCTTCCGCGGAACGGCGAGCGATACCATCTCGCACAACCCGGACAAGAACGCCGTAAAGAGCGAAAAGGCAGTCGACAAGATCATCAAGAAGCTGCCAAAAAGCAAGGTCGGTTGAACTGTGATGGGACGTGCAGCCTGGTCATGGCTGCACGTCCAGACCTAGCTGATGACCTTGACGCCGCCTGCGCCTACCAGGTCTTCCACTCGATCGATGAACAGCCGATCCGCGCACACGGAGAACCCGGTCGGCTCCAGCACGGCACAGAACTCGCCCGGCTCCTCAAGGTCGAGCAACAGCTTGCCGGGGCCAGGCGCCTCCGTGAAGATGCGCAGCAGTTTCTCGAGCAAAGCAGCATCAGGGTTATGCAGCGGCACCTTGATCCGCAGCGCTTCGGGCAGCTTGATCTTTACATCTTCCAATGGCGTGATCGCAGTAACGGAGAGCTTGGGCGCGGAGTCTTCTTCGCCGCGCAGCGAGCCACGCACCAGGACCGGCACATCGATCTTCAATGATTCCTGCAGCTTTTCGTAGTCCTTGGGAAAGGCGATCAGATCGATCTTGCCCATGGTGTCTTCCAGGCAGGCCGAGGCGTACATTTCTCCGGAGCGCTTTGACTTTGCGACCTTCAGGCCAGTGATGACGCCGGCGATCTGGATCTCGTTCTGCGGCTCGCGCTGACCTCTTTGAAAGACGACGGGTTCCGGCTTCATCTCGCACGCGGTGGTGGTATCGACGACCTTCAGGTTGCGCAGTTTCTCCCGGTACTTATCCATTGGGTGGCCCGAGACGAAGAACCCAAGGACTTCTTTTTCGTTCTGCAGGCGCGTATGTTCATCCCAGTCCGGTGCTTTTGGCAGGTCCTCGACCGGAGCGGCAGCACCGCCCACAGGGCCTGCGTCGAACAGGCCGAACAATCCACTTTGGCCGCTGGCGGCATCCCGCTGTGACTTCTGTGCGCGTTCCATCGCCCCGTCGATGGCGGCGAACACGCGTGAGCGCGATCCGAAGCTGTCCATCGCGCCTGCCTTGATAAGGGACTCCAGCACGCGCTTGTTCAGCAATCGCAGCTCGACCGTCTCGCAGAAGTCCCATAGAGAGGCAAAGCCCGGCTTCCCTTCTGCCTGCAGCTTGTTGCGCGTTGCTGTGATGGTCTCGATCGCATTACCGCCGACGTTCTTAATGGCGGCAAGTCCAAAGCGAATGCCGCCGTTACTCGGCGTAAAGTTCGCGTCGGACACCTGCACATCGGGCGGCAACACGGTGATGCCCATCTCGCGGCACTCGCCGATGTACTTCACCACGTTTTCGGGCTTGCTGGTTTCGCTGGTCAATAGGGCAGCCATAAATTCGACGGGGTAGTGCGTCTTGAGCCATGCCGTGTGGTACGCCAGCAGAGCGTACGCAGACGAGTGTGACTTGTTGAAGCCGTAGCCGGCAAACTGCAGGATCAGGTCGAAGAGCGCGCCCGCCTTGTCCTTGGGATGGTTCCGCTCGGCTGCGCCCTTCATGAACAGGTCGCGCTGCAGCCCCATCTCCTCCATGTTTTTCTTGCCCATGGCGCGTCGCAGCAGGTCAGCGCCGCCGAGCGAATAGCCGGCGATGACGCTGGAAATCTGCATCACCTGTTCCTGGTAGACGATAACGCCGAGCGTCTCCTTCAGCAGGCCTTCGAGATCTGGCAGCATGTACTCGACAGCGCGCCGGCCCCATTTGCGTTCGATGAAGTCATCAATCATGCCGCCCTGGATCGGACCCGGGCGATACAGCGCGTTGAGCGCCGTGAGGTCTTCGACGGTCGTCGGCTTGTAGCGGCGCAGCACGTCGCGCATGCCTCCCGATTCAAACTGGAAGACACCCGATGTAAGTGCCTTGTGGAAGACCTTCTCGTAGGTCACCTGGTCGTCCAGCGGAATGGTTGCAAGATCAACAGTCTCGCCCTGCGTCGTCTTGATCAGCTTGAGGCAGTCGTCAATGACGGTGAGCGTCGTCAGCCCAAGGAAGTCCATCTTGAGCAGGCCCATCTTTTCGATGGCCTTCATGTCGTACGCGGTGACCAGGTCGTCGGTCTTGGTCAGTGTCACGGGTACAAGCTCGGTAAGAGGCTGCGGAGCGATCACGACGCCGGCAGCGTGTACACCTGCTCCGCGGACAAGACCTTCGAGCTTCAGAGCAGCATCGATGACCTCGCGAACCTGCGGGTTCGATTCGTACGCCGCGGCTAACGGAGGCGAATCCTTCAGGGCCTGGTCGATGGTGATGCCGATCGTCGCGGGGATCATCTTCGCGATGCGATCGACTTCGCCGTACGGCATCTCTAACGCGCGCCCGACGTCTTTGATGGCAGCCTTTGCAGCCATAGTGTTGAAGGTGATGATCTGCGCTACCTGGTCCGCGCCATACTTGCGCTTGACGTACTCGATCACCTCGCCGCGTCGATTCATGCAGAAGTCGATATCAATGTCAGGCATGCTGACGCGCTCAGGATTCAGGAAGCGCTCGAACAGCAGCTCGTTCTGCAGCGGGTCAATGTCCGTGATCTCCATGACATAGGCAACAAGCGATCCTGCTGCCGATCCGCGGCCCGGGCCGACTGGAATGTTCTGCTCTCGTGCGTAGCGGATAAAGTCCCAGACGATCATGAAGTATCCGGGAAACTTCATGGCCTTGATGCAGTCGATTTCGCGATTCAGGCGCGCTTCATAGTCCGCAACTTCATAGCGCAGCAGGCCGCGCGAACGCAGGTGCGTGATTGCGGTGTCGAGCCGCTTGCGCAGACCCTCGCGGCAGACTCGCTCGAAGTAGGCGTCCAGCGACATGCTGTCAGGCACGGGAAACGCGGGGAACGGGTTTTTCACCTTGGCAAGCTTCGCATTGCAGCGATCGACAAACTGCATGGTGCGCGTGCAGACTTCCTCATGACCGGCAAAGGTGCGGTGCATCTCCTCTGCCGACTTGATGTAGAACTCCTGCGTATCGAATTTGAATCGGTTCGGATCGTTCATCGATCCGGCCGTTTGCACGCACAGCAGGATCTCGTGTGCGCGGCTGTCGTCGCCTGCCACATAGTGGGAATCGTTGGTCGCAATCAGCGGGATGTTCAGTTCTCTCTCGAGCTTGAAGAGCGCGTCGCACACGCGGCGATCCGGCTCAAGGCCGTGGTCCTGAATCTCGAGGAAGAAGTTGCCCTTGCCAAACATCTCTTCGAAGACACCCGCGGTCTTCTTCGCTTCCTCGTACTTGTCGGCCATCAGGTGCTGGTTGAGCTCGCCTGCCAGGCAGCCTGAAAAGCCGATCAAGCCGGCTGTATGCTTTGCGAGAAAGTCCTTGCTGACGCGCGGCTTGCGGTAAAAGCCATGTACCGCGGCTTCGCTGGTCAGGCGGATGAGATTGCGATAGCCCTCATCGTTTTCGGCGAGCACGAGGAAATGGTTGTAGCCGCCGCTCATCTCGCGGTGATCGTCCGTCTGCGAAAGGTACAGCTCGCAGCCGATGATGGGCTTCACACCCTTCTTTGCCATGGCGTCGGCAAAGTGCACCGCGCCATAAATGTTGCCGTGGTCGGTCATGGCTGCCGCCGTCTGGCCCAGCTTGCTGACGTGCGCGGCGAGTTTGTCTACGTCACAGGCTCCGTCCAGCAGGCTGTAGTCGGTATGGAGGTGGAGGTGCGTGAACTCAGCGGCCATGACTTGATTCTAGGACTCTCGTGTTGTGCTATGCGGTGGGTGCTCTATGAGGAAAAGCAGGTTCCAAACTTCGTTTCGGCAATGGGCGTAGCAGCGCTGCCCGTCGAGTTTTCACTAAGAAAGATGTGGACGCCTCGGCTGTGGTGTAGTTCACTGCCGCTTGGAGGCAACACATGCGTAAGGTGCTATCTCTATTCGCCCTCTTATCTTTCGGCCTCGGCGTTCTGAACACGTCGCAAGCCCAGGCACAGCGGCCAACCAACATGCCGGCATGTCAGGGTGGCTACAACATCGTCCGCGTGTCCGCGATCAATCCGGGCATGATGGACAAGTTCGTTGCAGCAGTCGCCGGTCAGAAGGCCTGGTACAAGAAGATTGGCGCTCCTGATGAGATCATCATGCTCCGCGTTGCGGACACGAACACGGGCGCATTCTCAACTACGCAGGCGCTCACCATGCACAAGGGAGCAACGGCCTCGGGAACCGCTCCCCATGACCCGGACTACGATGCGTTTGTGGCGTTGTTCAAGGCGAGTTCGACCATTACATCGCAGTACATGGCGTGCGAAGCAAAGTAACGGCTGGCGTGTCCTTGCGCTGCGCGAACTTGGTCAGCTGACTACCTCACCACGCTCGAGTTGGGCGATGGCGATCTCGGCACGCTCGCGTAGCGCGGTTCGCTCTGCGGCGGTCTTCTTGCTGAGCGTCGAGTACGGCATGCGCATACGCTGATTGCTTTGCAGCAGGTCTGCGTGTCGCTCCAAGAACGTCCAGTAAAGCGCAGTAAACGGGCACGAACCCGGGCCGAGCGACTTCTTCGGATCGAGCGGGCAGCGTCCGCAGAAGTCGCTCATGCGGTTGATGTAGGCGGCTCCTGAGACGTACGGCTTCGTCGCGGTCAGGCCTCCGTCGGCAAAGGTCGCCATGCCCAGAACGTTCGGTTCCACCACCCAGTCGTAGGCATCAATGTACGCGACCCAGAACCAGTCGGTGAGTTCGCGTGGCGAGAAGCCACAGAGCACAGCCAGGTTCGACAGCACCATCAAGCGCGTGATGTGGTGCGACCAGCCCTGTCGCTGCACCTGCGCGACCACCGTGTCCATGCAGAACATGCCGGACCTCTGACCCCAGTAGACCGGCGGCAAAGGCAGGTGCGCGTCGAGGGCTGAAGGTGTGGCGGGAGTGTCCGATGTGGCCGGCGCGATCTCCTTCACAAGCAGATGACTGTAGGCGTTGGCGGTTCGGTTTTCCGGTGGATCGGGGCGCGGTGGCAGCGTTCGGAACCCATCCGTGGTGTCGTGGATGTGGCGCATGAACTCGCGCCAGCCAAGTATCTGGCGGATGAAGCCCTCCGCGCTTGCCAGGGGCACTTTGCCCTCGCGATAAGCGTGCTCCACGTCGGCGATGACATCGCGTGGCAGCAGCCGGCTGAGGTTGATCAGTGCAGAGAGCGCTGAGTGAAACAGCATCGGCTCATCGGTGTTCATGGCGTCTTCCCATGGACCGAAGAACGGCAGCAGCCTGGTGAGAGCGAATTGCCAGGAGGCCTGCGTCTGCTCCGCTGTGACCGGCAGATCGAAGCCGTCGACCGAACCGAAGCTCTCCGGGTTGACGCGCTGGATCATCTCGATCAACTCAAGCGTGATGTCATCGGGCGCGAAGCTGGGACGCGGAGGCGGCGTGACCTGACCCTTGTAAGACTCGCGATTCTGATCGTCGTACGAGAGCTTGCCGCCGGCAAAACGTCCGTCCTCCATCAAAATCTGGGTGGTCTGCCGCATGTGCCGGTAGAAGCGCTCCATCAGATACTGGCGACCCCGGCTACCCTTGCTGCCCGGCTCTCCAAAGACATGCTGCCAGTCTCCGTGCGTCGAAAGCCACGCGGTATCCGGGCGCTCTTCCAAGTGCAAGCCCTGGGCTGCCGCCCGCTCAAGGCTCTTGCGCAGTTCTCGCTCAGCCGGGCGCGTGAACAGCACTGGCCCAAGACCGAAGCGCTGCTGTGCAAAGAGTATCTGCTGTCCATACTCGTCCGGTCCGTTCAGATAGAGAACCTGGCGTCCCTTGGCGATCTGTTCCAGCGCAAAGTGCCGCATGTTCGAAAGCAGCAGCAGCACCTTCTTGTGGTGATAGGGCCGTGCCCTGCCCTTCGCGTGCGACTCGATGAACAGCAAGCCTGCTTCGGCATCGTCGGCGAGTGGCCCGATGCGATCATTCAGCCGGTCGTATGGAACGAAGACCCAACGACGCGTACTCGCCTCCTTGGCAGAGGGATAGCGCGCGCGCATGTTGTCCAGAAATCCCATTCGCGTTCTGATGCGCGGGCGACCTCTTCATTCAAGGGGATTCCAGTTGTCGGGACTGCTACCTTGCAGCATGCGAAAGTGAGAGTTCAGGAAGTTTGTGAGACGAAGCTATCAGGCAAATGCAGACAGCAGGCGCTCAATGCCCGCGGCAAATGTGGCCGTCTGCGGCAGAAGGCTAATGACCAGCCACCCGCTTCCAGAGAAGCCGTACAACGACCCAGGGTGAACTGCCACATTGAACTCAGTCAAAAGCCTGATCGCCAGTTCGGTGTCCGGCTGCATGGCTGGGACGCGGAGTATTACCGCCCAGCCTCCTTCGGTTCGCAAACGGCTGACCACCCCGCCACGAAGCGCGCGATCTAAAACCAGCAGGTTGGCTCGTAATCGGGAGAGGATCTGCTGCTGCAGGCCTTCGCGCTCCTGGAGCCATGCCGGCAGGGCGACCTGGGGCGGTGTGCTCACGGAAAGGAAGGTGTCCGCGATCACTTCGAGGCGGTGCATCGCGGCGCGGACCTGATGCTCCGGTCCGCACACAGCCGTCCACGCGAGCTTCATCTGGGGCAGCGCCAGCAGTTTGCTGATGCCGCCGAGCACGAAGGTCAGTACGTCTTCCGAATGCTCGCCCAAGCTATCGGGCGATTCCCACCTCGGCTTTGCGAACGTGGGGCACTTGTCCGGCTCCCCGTCCAAACCTTCCACGCGGTAGTCCAGGAAGACTTCATCCACGATCAATGGAAGGTCGTGTCGGCACGCAACGGCATGCAGCGCATCACGGTCTGCGGCACTGCAGTAATGGCCTGTCGGATTGTTCGGGTGAATGGCGACGATCGCTCGTGTCCGCGGTGTGACAGCTGCTGCCAGCGAGGCCGGGTCGATCTGCCAGCCATCGTGGTAGACCAACGGATACGTGATGACGTCGACATCATGCAGTCGCGCGAGCAGGTCGAACAACGGGTAGCTGGGTGCGGGTACGAGGATGGCATCGCGCGGCTCGCAGAAGAGGCGCAGCAGGTAGCTATATGCTTCGCTCGTGCTTGCCGTCAGCAGCAGCCGGCTGGGCGCGACGTCAGCACCGTATCGTTCGGTGTAGAGCGCTGAGACTGCTTCACGAGAGCTTCCCAGACCAAGCGGGTGGGCCTCGTAATGCAGCACACCGTGATCAGAAAGCGGTGGCAGCAAGCAATCAGCCGGATACTCGAAGCCGCAGCGGGTTGGATTGCTGACTGTCAGGTCGATCAGGTCGACGCGGGCACGCGCGTCGCGCAGTGCTTCACCGTAGGGAGACTCGGTGTCGCCGAAGTCGGTCCGTGCCGAAAACTTCATCTGCCCATGCTACGCAAGCCAAGGTGCAACGAGTGACGGATACAATCTCGGCATGTCTGACATCAAGGCTATTCTCTTCGACTTCGGCAAGGTGCTGAGTCTTTCGCCCAATCCTGCTGCGTGGTCGAGGCTGCGTGAACTTACCGGACTCTCCGAAGAGGCTTTGCACGAAAGCTATTGGAAATATCGGGATGACTACGACGCGGGCCTCTTCACCGGGGATGTGTATTGGGAGCAGGTTGCCGGCAGACCCCTGCCGCAAGAAATGAGCCTGGCGCTGAAGGAAACCGATGTCGCGCTTTGGACGGAGATGAACCAGCCCATGCTTGACTGGGTGGATGCGCTGCATCGGGCCGGCTTCCGCACAGGCATTCTGTCGAACATGCCGGATGCGATGGCCGAAGGCATCTGTACCCGCTTTGATTGGATTGAGAACTTTGATCATGCGGTGTGGTCGCATGCGCTAAAGATGCGAAAGCCGCAACAGCGGATCTATGACGCAGCCATCAGTGGCCTGGGCGTCGCGGCCAAGTCCATCCTTTTCATTGATGACAAGGAAGAGAACACGACCGCTGCCATCAACGCGGGCATGCAGGCTATCGTCTACCTGGATCACGACAGCTTCGTGAGGGAGATGAAGGCGCGCGGATACGGCCCTCTGCTAAATCCTGCAGATCTGTTGGTTTCTGACTTATAGTGGTCAACATCCGTGTGAATGCCAGGCGTGGCCGGCTGTACTGTGAGGCCTGTCTCAAAGTGAACTCGTCGCAGAACGAGACGTTCGTCGTACCTCTTCTCCGTGGGTAAATAGATCGAGCCCGTAGACCGGGCCGGATTCCCCGCGCATGCGCTGCACCACTCGCTGTATTGTTTTTCTGCTTGCCTTGATGACAGCACTGCGCATCCCCGCGCAGCAGGTGACGCTTGCCGGATTGAAGTCGCTGAGTGGTGCCGGAGCGTTTCACGGCTTGCGGCAGGATACTGCGGGCAATCTCTACACGCTGTTTGCCGCGGGAGATGGCGTTCGGCTGCTTAAGTTCAGCGCGGACGGGACTGCCCTGCTCGGCCAGGCGCAGATAGGTCAGCTTGGCGACACAGGCATTGCGCTTGATCTGGATGCGGCCGGAAACATCTACGTGGCGGGTACGTCTGACTCGCGCGGCTCAATCAACGGCACTGCTGGCACGGCGTTCCCGAACCGTGCCGGGACGCGAACGAACTGCTTCGTCGCAAAGTTCTCGCCTGCGCTTGCCCTGCAGTGGCTGACGTTCTGCGGTGCCGAGCCGATGGCGGTTGCGGGCGTTTCGGTCACTTCAACTGCGGTCCTGATTACGGGTTCGATTTTCCAGGTGGGTGATCCGGCCAACGCTCTGCCGGTCACACCGACTGGTATTCAGCAGAATCCTGCACCGGCGAGTACGGGCGACGGTTTCGTCGAGAGCTTTTCGGCTGCAAGCGGCGCGCTGCAGTATGCGACTTACCTGACCGGAGCGAATGGAGCTACAACGCCTGCGGCCATCGTCGCGGACAGCGGCGGCAACGCATACGTCGCCGGAACTACAACAGCTACTGGCTTCCCGACAACAGCGGCGCTTGTACCGGTGTTCCGCTCGAATGGCGGCAACACTTCGGGCTTTGTGACGAAACTTGATGCTGCGGGCGATGGATTTGTGTTCTCGACTTTTGTACCGGGGAACGGGCTTACCAGCGCCGCTCTCGATGCCGGCACCGGTACCCTTCTACTGTCCGGTGATGTGGCGTCGGGGCTGTTCCCATTGACGGAGGTGCAGAGTCCTGTCGCTCCTCTGCTTCACTACCAGGCAGCCGTCCGAATGGCATTGGACGGTTCATCGGTGCTGTCCTCGACACTGCTTGCACCTGGCACGGAGTCGATGATCGCAGCAGGAGCGAATGGAACGGCCTGGGTCTTCGGATCGTCGCAGTCGCTCAACGCTCCCCTGCTGCCGGTTGCGCCGGTCGAACCGTTCGGGAACGCCTTTGCCCTTCGTGTCGCGGCAAGTGGCGAGGTGGATCGCGCCGCGCGCTTCGGCGGGCTGCCAACGGCGAACAGCGGCTATGCCAGCCTGCCCGCGATCGAGGGCGGAGTCGCTGTTCTGCCGAACGGCGAGGTGGCACTTGCAGGCAGTGTGGTGCCGACGCTCAGCTCTTCCCTGCTGCCGGTCGAGCGGTACGACCTTCCCTCCGTTGCTGCACCAAACGCGTCGTTGTCATCGGGCGTGCGTGACGCCTTGCCGACGGCGAGCTGCAGCGGCAGCGCGTGCAGCGGAAGTGCCGGGCTGCTGGCGACGCTCGCGCCGGATGCAAACGCGCCGAGTCTGGCGCTTTCGAGTGACGACCTTCCCAATCTGACCTTGCGCAACTTCGGGACGGCGTCCGCAATCAACCTGCAGGTAATCGCGAGGGGCTATGGGGTTAACAGCACTTGCGGCAACTCACTCGCGCCTGCCGCGGAATGCAGCCTCATGCTTACGGGTACCGGCCCCGGCAGCATCACGGTTAGCGCTGCAAATACGGCGTCGCTTACGACCTCGTTGCCCTCAACGGCGCTGACCGCAAACAGCATCGCAGTGCTGCCGCGCGAGCTTGACTTTGGCCTGCAGACAGCCGGTTCCGCTGTGTCGGCGCGAACGCTGACGGTCACCAATCTCGGCACCAGCACGCAGACGTTCCCGTCGAAGAACGCGAGCAGCATAGCGACTCCGTATACCGTCGCAGAGTTAGCGACCACCTGTATGCCCGCCGGCGATGGGTTTTCCAAGGTGCTGGGTGCAGGTGGTTCGTGCACCATCACGCTTGGCCTGTCTGCAAGCAGCGACTCCACCAACGACGGGGCGATCAACGGGAACTGGCAGATCGGCACCAGCGACATCCTGCTGACGGGTTATGCCGAAGCCGCGGCAGAGAACCTGTCCGCGTCAATCATTGATTTCGGACGGCAGTTCACCGGCGGTCTGCGCGCGCCTCGCCATCTTTACTTGTCCAACGCCAGCGATGGTTCACGGAGCCACGCGACAGTCAGCAGTGCGAACGCTGCGTTCAGCGTGGTGGACGAGTGTCCGGAGGTGCTGCCGCCCAGGTCCGTATGCCGCATCGTGCTTGGCTACAACGCGCCGAAGACTCCTTCGAGCGATGCGATGACGTTGTACGTCGATGGCATGACAGCGACTGTACTGGGCGAGACGCTGCCCCAGGCCTCCATCGCCGCGTCGTCGTCGAACCCGAACCTGGGCGTGTCGCCCACTGCGATCACCTTTACTACGTCTGTTGCAGCGACCACGGTCTCAAACGAATCGCATGCCATAGTGGTGAGCAATACAGGTGCGGCACCCTTCGCGCTGGCGCTGTCTGTTGTTGGTGATTACAGCTATCAGACCAGTTGCCCTGCCACCCTGGCCGCCAACAGCAACTGCACTGTGGTCGTCACGTTTACCCCATCGGGAGCGGGCACGCGGGATGGCCTGCTAAGCGTTGCTGCAGGGTCTTCCGGACCTGTCTACATTGCGCTGACAGGCACCGGAACAGCGATCCTGCCATTGAACGATACGAGCCTGTCGTTCGGCGATGTGCCGCTCAACACACCGTCTGTACAGTGGATCAAGGTTTCGCAGTCTTTCGTCTCGCTGCAGGTTGAGGCGAGCGATCCCAGCTTTACAGTCCTGCTGGCCGAAGACGTCGGTTACGGCCACGGCGATCCGCCCGTAAGCGCATTCAGCGGTACGGCGTCAGGATCATGCGTCAGCTGCTACGTAGGTGTGCAGTTTCTGCCGACCGCAACAGGAGCGCACACTGGGACGATCGCGCTCACATCGAGCGGCGGCGGTCAGCCGCTTACTTTCAGCGTGAGTGGCAACGGCACTCCGTTGACCGGGCTGATTCTCACGCCGGGTTCCCAGGATTTCGGCACGGTGCCGGTGCATAGCTCGAGCGCTTCGACCGTTTTTCAATTGACCAATGGGACATCCAGCAGCGCTTCTTTGGCGGGTGTATCGATGGCCGGTGACTTCATAAGCGGAACGGAGGTGACTGGCGGGGCGAGCTGCGGCAGCGGCACGCTTGCACCTGGCGCTAGCTGTTTCGTTCCAGTTCGCTTCGCTCCGGCTGCGGCAGGGGTTCGTTCGGGCTCGTTGAGCGTGTCCACCTCGGCGGGACAGGCTACATCGCCGCTTAGCGGAACGGGACTCGATGATCCGGGCGTGTCGTTCACGGCGGGCGAGCTTCGTTTCGACAACGTTCCCGGACCGGCCTCCACCCAGCAGGCGATCACGATCACGAACACCGGCAAGACACCCGCTACCGTGAATACGCTTACCTCCAGCGACCCGCATTTTGCGGTGAACAGCGGCTGTGGAGCGCTTGCGCCAGGAGCATCGTGCGCAGTTGCGGTCACATACGCCCCGGGCAGCGCCCTCGCCAGCGGAACGCTGACTGTGCCGGTCACGACAGCGCCCTCGGGTGCTCCCATAACGACGACCTACGTGGTTGCACTGACCGGGCTGTACACAACTGAATCCGCCGGCCTGCAGATCATCCCGGGTGAGCACACGGCGGTCAACTTTGGAGCTTCCGCGACCGGAACGCCCGCGCTCAGCCGCGTGCTGCATGTCAACAATCTGACTGCGAAGACGCTGAATCTGGCGATCGATTCACCGCGGGAGTTCGCTACAACTGCTTCTACCTGCGGGACACTCGCGCCAAACGGCAGCTGTGATCTGACGGTCGAGTACACGCCCTTGAGCAGCGGCGATACTACCGGCACAATCTTGCTTACCGGCACACCGACTGACGGCAGCGCCGCGCAGACCGGCATCGGCTACCTCGAAAGCTACGGCGTGGGCGGAGGCGCAGGCAAGGCCTCCCTTGTAATCTCGGGCGATATTTCGCCTGCGGGCCTGGTCAGCTTCGGCCAGATCGCATCTGGTCAGACCGCAACGCAGACATTGACGTTGACCAATCCTGCAAGCTCATCTAGCGGGACTCTCTTGACAGTCCGGCGTGTTCTCTCGGGGTCTCCCTATCTCGCAACAACCACTTGTGGTGCGCCGCTGGCTCCTGGGCAAAGCTGCAACGTCAAAGTCACTTACGCTCCGATCTTTCAGGCCGCAACAGGTGGCGGGCAGACATCAATCCAGACAGACGCGGACGTGCTTACCATCGTCAGCGATGGCGGCAACGGCCCACAGTTCGTCGATCTGAATGGGTCGGCTACGCCGGTCTTTGTCACGACGCCGAGCGACGCCGCGCCTATCGCAGCGTTCATCGCGTCACAAGGCTCACTGTTCTTCGGAGGTATGGCACTGGGCAGCGCATCTGCGCCGGAGACGGTTTCGCTTACGAACACGGGCACCGCAACAATCCACGTGAGTGGAGTACTCGCTTCGGATGGATTCAGCGCAAGCAACGGTTGCGCAACGCTGGTCAGCGGCGCGTCCTGCGCACTGCAGGTGAGTTTCACGCCGCAGACGCTTGGAATCGCGCTTGGCTCGCTTGAAATCCAGAGCGATGCGAGCACGTCATTGGAGTTCATCTCGCTGCTTGGCGTCGGAGTGCCGGCACCGGTCGGGACGGCGTCTGCGACGCTGACACCGCAGTCACTCAGTTTCGGGAGCGTGCAAGTCGGACATGGCAACACCCAGCTTGCCACTCTGACGAACACTGGTACGCTACCAATCACCCTCACGTCTTCGGCGATTGCGGGTGATCCAGCGTTTGCGTTTGCGGCAAGCCAGGCAGGAACGAATGCCTGCCCGACGGCTGGAAGCACCTTGCCGCCCGGCAGCAGTTGCACTGTTTCCGTCATGTTTACGCCGGTGTCCACGGGAACATTGCGCGGAACGCTCTCCGTGATCCTTTCGGTATCTTCCGTGCCGTTGACGGTTGCTCTTTCAGGTGTCGGAGTCCAGCCGCAGATCATCGCCTCACCAACCTCATTGAACTTCGGCAACGTTGCAGTCGGCAGCACCAGTACGCTCTCACTCACGCTGGCCAACATCGGGACCCAGGCGGTGGATGGCCTGGCTTTCTCAGCGACGACCGGCTTCTCTGTCACCAGCACCTGCGGCATCACGACGCTGGGTGCTGCCTCGTCCTGCGCGGTGAGCGTAACGTTCGCGCCAACAACCGCGGGTGTTACCGGCGGAATGCTGACGATCAACAGCAGCGATCCTTCGTCGCCGCTGCTTGTGCCTCTCAGCGGGTCAGGCATCGTTGCGAGTAGCGCTTCTCTCTCTGCGCTGACCGCATCGCCGAACGCACTGAGCTTCGGCAATGTCGCGGTGCTCAGCAGCACGACGATGGCGCTTGTCCTCTCGAATCCCACAGCGGTCCCAGCGAATGGCCTGCTGTTTGCGCCGAGCACCGGCTTCAGTGTCAGCACAGGGTGCGGCACCACGCTGAATGCCTACTCCACCTGTGCGGTTGTGGTGACGTTTGCGCCCACCGCGATGGGGGCCACCACGGGCACGCTGACGGTGCAGAGCAGCAGCACCACGACTCCCCTCACGGTCGCCCTGACCGGCACGGGAACGGCGGTACAGCCGCAGCTGTCGATTGCACCCGGTTCGCTGGCGTTCGGGGGAGTTGCGCTCGCCAGCAGCAGTTCCCTCTCGCTCACGCTGACAAACAGCAGCGCAAGCACGGTTAATGCAATCACGGTTGCGGCGACTGCCGGCTTTGCGGTAAGCGGCAGCTGCGGGCCGAATCTAGGGCCTGGATCGTCCTGTCCCGTGATGGTCACGTTCACGCCAACCGTGGCTGGTGTAGTCACCGGCACGCTTAGCATCGGTAGCAGCGATGCTGCGTCGCCGCTGACGGCAGCGCTGAGCGGCAGCGGCGTCTCTGCCGGCAGTTTTCTTCTGACGGTCAACGGCAGTAATGCGGCGAGTGCCACCGTGCAGAGCGGCGCGCCTGCCGCGTACGCTCTGCTGGTCACGCCAACAGGCGGCTACACCGGTGCCGTTGCTCTCACATGCACGGCAGACACTTCAGTCGCGTATACCGCGTGCTCGCTGGTGCCGCCTTCGGTGACGCTCAGCAGTGGTGCTCAGAGTTCTACAGCAACCATCAACACAGTCACGGCGGCAGCGCAGGCTGCTCTTGAGAGGACATCGTCGCGCGTGGCGATCTGGTGCCTCAGCCCTGTTCTCCTGCTGCTGGCGAAGTGTCGCAAGCGGCCTGCAGCTTTGTTCTGCCTGCTGATTGTGGCGATTGTGATCAGCGGCGGATGTGGCAGCGGCGGCGATGCGCGCATTCGCTACGCAGCCCCAGGTACGTATTCGTTTCACGTAACTGCAACGTCGACCGGTGGTACACCGATCTCGCAGTCTGTAGCTCTCACGCTCGTGGTGACGCCCCGGCCGTAGCGGCGTTAACTCACCCGGGCGGCCGATGCGGTCATCGCGACCTGTTCGACAATCTCGATGCCGAAGCCCTGCAGCGCGGGAACATGCGTGGGCCGCGTTACCAGCAGCCGAATACGACGGATGCCGAGATCTGAAAGGATCTGCCCACCGATGCCGGTCTGGCGCAGCGTCTGCTGCTGGTCAGGAGCGGCACCGCGATGGATGACCAGCCGTGGCGGCGCGACGGAGCCGTCGATGCCGAAGCCTCGGCTGCCGTTATGCAGATAGATGAGCGCTCCTCGCCCTTCCGCAGCAATCGCGCGTAATGCGCTCTCGACGCCCTGGCGAGACTCGCCACGGTCATGCGAGAAGATGCCGCCGGCAAAACTATGGGTCTGCACCCGCACCAGTACCGACTCCGCGCTGCCGACGTCACCCATTACCAAGGCGAGGTGGCTTTCACCTTCTTCTACATCGCTCTCATAGGCGATGGTGCGGAACTCACCCCAGGGCGTCTGCAGCACCGTCTCGGCTGCACGGTGAATATAACGTTCGTGCTGCAGGCGGTAGCGAATCAGTTCAGCCACGGTAAGCATGCTCAAGCCGTGCAGCTTGCAGAACTCGACAAGGTCGGGCACTCGCGCCATGGTGCCGTCTTCGTTCATGATTTCGCAGATGACACCGGCTGGAATCAGTCCACTCATCCGGGCCATGTCGACGGACGCTTCTGTCTGCCCGGCCCGCACCAGAACGCCGCCCTTGCGCGCGCGCAACGGAAAAACGTGACCCGGACGCGCCAGGTCCGCCGCAGTTTTGCCAGGGCTTACCGCCGTCAAGATCGTGTGTGCGCGGTCTGCAGCGGAGATGCCGGTAGTCACGCCTTCGCGCGCTTCGATGCTTTCGGTGAAGGCGGTCCCGAACCTGGAGGTGTTTTCCGCAGCCATCGGTGGCAGGCGAAGGTAGTCCGCGCGCTCTTCCGTCAGCGTCAGGCAGATCAATCCGCGGCCGAACTTAGCCATGAAATTGATGGCCTCGGGCGTAGCAAACTCCGCAGCGAGGGTCAGATCGCCTTCGTTTTCGCGGTCCTCGTCGTCGACGACCACCACCATGCGTCCAGCTGCAAACTGCCGCAGCGCCTCTGGAACATCAACAAACGGACTCTCAGCCATCGATTTAGTGTCTCTTTCTGACTATCGGATGCCCGCGCCAAAGCAAAAGGTCCGCGCATGCACGGACCTTTATTGAATTGCCGACTGACACCCTGCTTCGCTATCTACAGGGTCGACTCGATCTCGAAACCCCACGCCTCAAGCAGCGCTTCCGGGATGTACTTCGAATTCTTGTTGCGACGCGCCCACTCGCGCAGACGGGTTGAGCGCACGTACTGATCCGGCGTCAACTTATATTCCTTCACGACCAGCTCGAACGATGTCACGGTCGGTACTACCGGGCCGATCGGCTCCGGCTTGCCCCAGTTTGGGTTTCCACGACGCTTTGCCATGCTTACTCCTGTTCAATTCTTGTATGCCTGAAACGTAATGGATTGCTCCCAACGATCGCAGCAAACACCTTAGTTTACCCCACATTGAGCGCTTTTCAAAGTCCGCCTGTGCCCTGCTGGCCGACCTGACAAGTAGGCGATAAGCGCGCTTCGTTCTGTTGATATGGCGGAATGACGCCTCGGTGTGGCGGCCCGGTGAGCATCTTCCCGCAGCCGGGAACACATCCTAAAGCCGTCTACGTAAAGTAAGTTCACCAACAGGAATCAAGAGGCGCGTCACATGAGTATTCCCAAGTGTCAGGAACGAGAAGACACACTACAGTCCGAATCGGCAGAGCCCGCTGCGCGAAAACTCTGGGAAGTCAGCCGGCGCACGTTCCTGCAGTCCGCGAGCGCTCTCGGCGCAGGCCTGGCGGCGGGCATCGCTCCGTCAGAAGCAGTCGCCCAGACTGCCGGCAGCGCACTGACGAAGTCACTCACCTTGAACATCAATGGCCAGGACCACACGGTGCAGCTCGACACTCGCACCAGTCTGCTGGATACCCTGCGTGACCACCTCGGCATGACCGGATCGAAGAAGGGCTGTGACCACGGCCAGTGCGGCGCGTGCACGGTACTCGTCAACGGGCGGCGCGTGAACAGCTGCCTGCTGCTCGCCGTATCTGCCGAAGGCGACACCATCACCACGATCGAAGGTCTGGCGCACGGAGAAGAGCTTTCTCCCATGCAGGCCGCGTTCCTTGAGCATGATGCATTTCAATGCGGCTACTGCACTCCCGGCCAGATCTGCTCGGCCACGGCGCTGCTCGAGGAGATGAAGCAGGGCCAGGCCTCTGTTGTCTCCTTCGAAGATTGCACGCAGGACGCGCCCAAGCTGACGGACCACGAAATCCGTGAACGCATGAGCGGCAACATCTGTCGTTGCGGCGCATACCCGAACATTGTCCAGGCCGTTCGCTCGGTCGCAAAGCAGGTGAATCTGTGAACCCATTCGCATACGAACGCGCCACCGCACCCGAGGCTGCAATCCATTCGCTGGCCGGTAACAAGAACGCCAAGCTGCTCGGTGGCGGCACGAACCTGGTCGACCTGATGAAGCAGGACGTGGAACATCCCACCACCCTGATCGACATCACACGGCTGCAAACACTAGCGAAGGTTGAACCGGCGGAAGGTGGACACCGCGTAGGGGCTCTCGTCCGCAACAGCGACCTGGCGAACACGCCGGATGTGCGTAAGACCTATCCCCTGCTGTCGCAGGCGCTGCTTGCCGGTGCTTCGCCGCAGTTGCGCAATCTCGCCACGACGGGCGGCAACCTGATGCAGCGGACTCGCTGTTACTACTTCTATGATCCGGCACTGCCGTCCTGCAACAAGCGTGCGCCCGGCTCTGGCTGCGCAGCCATCCAGGGCTTCAATCGTATTCACGCAATCCTCGGCCAGACGGACGAAGGCCCAACCAGCCCGCACACCTGCATCGCAACGAATCCATCGGACATGAACGTGGCTCTGGCAGCACTTGATGCGCACGTTGAGATCAGCAGTCCGAAGGGTCACCACGTCATGCCGGTACGAGACTTCCACCGACTGGTAGGCAAGACGCCCGAACTGGATACCAACCTGCAGCGCGATGAGCTAATCACCGCTGTTCACCTGCCGGCGTCTGCGGCAAAGTTCGCCAATCACAGCTACTACCTGAAGGCGCGCGATCGCCAGAGCTATGCCTTTGCACTGGTCTCGGTGGCAGCGGGGCTGGAACTCGACGGTAACAACATCAAGTCAGTCGCCTTCGCGATGGGTGGAGTCGCTCATAAGCCGTGGACGAGCAAGGCTGCGGAGCAGGCGCTGATCGGCAAGCCCGCAAACGAAGCCACCTACAAGGCAGCGGCTGATGCTGCACTGCAGGGTGCGAAGGGCTACGAGAATAACGCGTTCAAGATAGAACTTGCGAAGCAGTGCATTGTGCGTGCCTTCACGCTGGCCGCCATGGGCACCAACCGCAGTACAGAAGGAGCAGCAGCGTAATGGAATCCACACTCGAAATGCTGCAGGAACAACAGAAGCCGGTCGGCAACGGCAAGGAACTGCCGGTTCGATATGATGGCAAACTCAAGGTGCTGGGCAAGGCAAAGTATGCTGCTGAGTTCGGCGATGAATTCAAAGGTAAGGGCATGCTGTACGCCTACCTGATCCTCTCAAATATCGCGTCCGGTGAAATCGTGTCAATGGACACTACGGCTGCTGATCGTGCGTCTGGCGTGGTGAAGATCCTGACGCCGTTTAACGCGCCGCAACTCCCGATCGTGAAGCCGCAACCACCGGCGACTCGCAAGCTTTCGCTGCTGCAGGATCGTGCGGTGTATTACAACGGCGAGCCGATCGGCGTGGTCATCGCCAAGTCTCAGGTTGAGGCTGCACATGCGGCTTCGCTCGTTAAGGTGCGTTACAAGCAGTCGCCTTCCAAACTCAACTTTGACAAGCGGCTGGGTGAGGCCCGCATGCCAAAGGAGGCAAGCGCACCCAGGGAGCGCAAACCCGGTGAGGCCGAAGCCTCGTGGGCCAAGGCGACTACTGTTATCGAGCATACGTATTCAACGCCGATCCAGACGCACAATCCCATGGAGCCGCATGCCACCATCGCTTCGTGGGAGGGCGAAAAGCTGACTGTTTACGATGCGACTCAGTACATCTCCGGAGACAAGCAGACGCTCGCGAAGCACTTCGCGCTGCCGCTCGACAACGTGCACGTGATTGACCCGTACGTCGGCGGTGGTTTCGGTTCGAAAGGATCGACGTGGTCGCATGTGATTCTCTGCGCGATGGCTGCAAAGGTGGCCGGAGCGCCTGTGCACCTCGCCCTGGAACGGACACAGATGTTCGGGCCCGTTGGCAGCCGTCCAAAGACGGTGCAGAAGATCAAGCTCGGCACAGATGCAAGCGGCAAGCTGGTCGCGATCAATCATGACGTGATCCTGCCGGCGTCGGTGATGGAAGACTTCATGGAGTCAGCCGCGGAACAGACGTCAATGCTGTACCAGTGCGACAGCATCGAAACCTCTCACAAGATGGTTGACATGAACACGGGCGTGTTCACCTTTCAGCGCGCACCGGGCGAGTCAGTCGGAACCGCCGCGCTCGAGTCGGCAATGGACGAGCTGGCTGAGAAGCTGAACATGGATCCGCTGCAACTGCGCATGGTGAATTACGCGGAGAAGGATCCGGGTATGCAGCGCGAGTGGTCGTCCAAGAACCTTCGCCAGGCCTACACCGAGGCAGCCGAACGATTCGGCTGGTCTAAGCGCAACCCGAAGCCCGGGCAGATGCGCGAAGGCAACAAGCACATCGGCTACGGGATGGCTACGGCTACGTATCCCGCAAACCGTTCGGCTGCAATGGCGACGGTTCGCCTGATGCCGGACGGGCGGTTCGTCGTAGCCAGCGGTACGCAGGATCTCGGTACTGGCATGTACACGATGATGGCCCAGACAGTCATGCAGGAACTTGATGTGCCGTGGGAGAAGGTTGACGTTAAGCTCGGTGATTCGACGCTGCCGAAGGCCCCGGTCTCAGGCGGTTCGCAGTCAACTGCTTCGGTGGGACCGGCGGTCAAGGATGCCTGTGCGCAGCTGACGTTAAAGCTCGCGAACATGGCAATCAGTGATCCCGGATCGCAGCTCTACAACGCAAAAGCAGAGGACATTATGCTGAAGGGCGGCATGCTGCAGAGCAAGTCGACACCGTCACGGGCGGAGTCGCTGGCGCTCTCCATAAGCCGGAACAAAGGCATGCCCGTTGAGGAGAATGGGTCCGGCGAGCCCAGTCAGGAAGCAGTGAAGGCGCTCTCAACGCATTCGTGGGGAGCGATCTTCGTCGAGGTTGCGGTCGATGATTCCACCCACATGGTCGAGGTGCGGCGGGTGGTCGCGACCTACGATATCGGCAAGTTGCTCAACAAGAAGACAGGCATTTCTCAGCTGGAGGGCGGTATTGTCTGGGGCATCGGTCTCGCGCTTACAGAAGAGACAGTGATCGACAACAACAACGGTCGGTACGTCAATAACAACCTGGCCGAATACCATGTACCCACCAATGCAGATACTCAGCTGGTCGATGTCTCGGTTATTGACAAGCCGGACATCAAGTTCAACCCTCAGGGGGGACGCGGCATCGGCGAGATCGGAATCACCGGCATCGGCGGCGCAATCGCAAACGCGATCTATAACGCAACCGGCAAGCGCGTGCGCGAGTTCCCAATCACGCCCGACAAGATCATGATGGCCTGACAGAGCGCAACATCCCGGCCCTAAACGGCGGCACCTTCCAAGGTGCCGCCGTCACCATTTGCACACGACCTGAGGCGAACGTCATGCGAAGATAGGGTGACGCGCATGGCGACTTCCGACCTCCAGCAAATCCTGCACAGCACCTTTGGCTTCCCTGCCTTTCGTGCAAATCAGCAGACGGTGTGCGAGGCCGCGGTCGCGGGTCGTGACGTGCTGCTGGTGATGCCGACAGGCGCGGGAAAGAGCCTTTGTTACCAGTTGCCGGCGCTGGCTCGTGGCGGCACGGCGCTGGTCATTTCACCATTGATTGCCTTGATGGATGACCAGGCAAACAAGCTGACTTCTCTCGGCCTGCGTGTTGGCCGCATCCACTCCGGTCTTGATCGCGAACACAGTCGCAAGGTCTGCCGCGAGTATCTGGATGGTGCATTGCAGTTTCTCTTCATCGCGCCTGAGCGCTTTCGCGTACCGGGTTTTGGAGCCATGCTGGCCAAGCAGCCGCCAACGCTAATCGCGATCGATGAAGCCCACTGCATCTCGCAGTGGGGCCACGATTTCCGGCCTGACTATCGCAATCTCGCTTCGCACCTGAAGGCGCTGCGACCGGCTCCCGTAATCGCTCTGACCGCGACCGCGACACCGCAGGTGCAGCGCGACATCGTGAGTGAACTCGCTTTGAACCAGCCTGCGCAGTTCATCCAGGGCTTCCGGCGGACAAATCTTGCGATTGAAGTGGTTGAAGTTTCCAAGCCCCGGCGAACGGAACTCGCACGCAAGCTGCTGCGCGATGCTGCAAACCGGCCAGCAATCATCTATGCCCCGTCACGCAAGGACGCCGAAGCGCTCACGTCAGAACTGAACCCCGACTTCCCTACGGCGACCTATCACGCGGGTCTCGATGCGGGCACACGCGAACGCGTGCAGCGCGGCTTCCTGGCAGGAGAGATACAGGTCGTGGTCGCTACGATTGCGTTCGGCATGGGAATCGACAAAGCCGACGTGCGCACGGTGCTGCACATGGCCATGCCCGCCAGCGTCGAAAGCTTTTACCAGGAGATTGGCCGCGCCGGCCGCGACGGCAAACCTGCCCGCACCGTGCTGATGTACAGCTTCGCCGACCGCCGTATGCACGACTTCTTCCTGGAGCGGGATTACCCGCCGACCGACACCCTGGCTCGCATCGCGTCGGCGCTGCGTGATGACGCGATCCATGCGGATGACCTGCGCATCGCGCTGAAGCTCGACCTCGACGTCTTTGGCCCTGCGCTTGACAAGCTGGTGGCCCAGGGCGCAGCCCACATCGACATGGGCAATAACGTAACGCGCGCGAGCGACGGCACCGGCGCATGGCGACGGAGTTACGATACGCAGGTCAACTTCCGCCGTGGCCAGATCGACTCGATGATGCGATTCGCCTCCGGCGCAGAGTGCCGAATGGCCGCACTCATCCGTCACTTTGGTGACGCTTCGGACGCCAGCCGCACCTGCGGCCTGTGCGATTTCTGCTCGCCCGAGCGCGCTTCGGCACAGGCGTTTCGCGAGCCGACCCGTGACGAAACATCCGAGATCAAGCGCATGCTGCGCTCCTTGGCAGCCGCGCCGTCGGGCAAGTCAACTGGCAAGCTTTACACAGAGCTTTACCCCAAGGGCGAGCTCGATCGCAAGGAGATGGACGCGCTGCTCGACTCGCTGACACGAGCGGGCTACACGACGGTCGAGTCGGCCAGCTTTGTTGCCGAGGACGGCCGTGAAATTGCCTACCGCCGCGCGATCCTGACGCACGAAGGCCGTGAGGCTGCCGACGGCGAGCCGCTCGCAGGCCTGCAGATGCGAGACGCAGAACTGGTCAACGCAGGCCGCGCGCGCAAGTCAGGCAGCACCGGTAAGGCGAAGCCGGAGGTGGATAATACTCCTCTTAATGCCGAGCAGAAGACGCTGGACGCGGCCCTGCGAGCGTGGCGCGCGGCCGAAGCGAAGACTCTTGGCAAGCCGGCCTTCGTCGTCTTCGGCGACCGTACGCTGCGGCAGATCGTGCTGGATGCACCTGCAACAGAGGTTGATCTTCAAGGCATCTCCGGCATAGGCCCGGCGAAAGCGGAGCGCTGGGGACCCGGTATCCTTGCGGTCGTAAACGGCACCCCGCTGCCTCAGAGCACACCGGCTGCGCAGCCCCGCGAGCGTTCAGCGAGGCCCACTACGCAGCAGCCAGGACCCACCGTTCAGACGACGATTTCGTATTTGAGGCCACGCTCCAGCGACTCGAGTTCTGTTGAAACCAGAACCTCGCTGGAGCAAGCCCTGAAGGTCTGGCGCATGCACGAGGCTCGCCGCCTCAACAAAGCTCCATTCGACCTGCTGCGCGATCCCGCTATTCTGGCTATCGCGTCGTCGAAGCCCCGATCGGTGGCGGATCTGCGCGAGGTCGCCGGGATCGATCTTGAATGGGCCGGCGTCCACGGCGAGGCAGTGTGCGCCGTAGTGTGCGAATACCAGGCATCCGTTCACAGCGTCAAGTAAACCAGCCTAACTACCTGTAGCTGTGCGCAAATCGGTCACAGTTCTTGCGGCATGGCTGCTAAACTGACTTTGCTTAACGGCTTGCACGCCGTGCGTGCTGGCCCGACACCCGATACATTCAGGCACCACCCGAAGGAGCTTTCGCGCCATGGCTGACCTCTCCTCTTCTAACGGTAACTACGCGCCGCACGGCTTGCGGCTCAAGACCGGCCTTGCCGAGATGCTCAAGGGCGGCGTCATCATGGACGTCATGAATGTCGAGCAGGCACGCATCGCCGAAGAAGCTGGCGCCGTCTCCGTCATGGCCCTTGAGCGCGTTCCCGCGATGATCCGCGCTGAGGGCGGCGTTGCCCGCATGGCCAACCCCAAGCTCATCAAGGAGATCATTGCCGCGGTCTCCTTGCCCGTTATGGCAAAGGCCCGCATCGGCCACTTTGCCGAGGCGCAAATCCTGCAGCAGCTTGGCGTGGACTTCATCGACGAGTCGGAAGTTCTCACCCCCGCTGACGATACGTACCACATCGACAAGCATGCGTTCACCACACCGTTTGTCTGCGGTGCACGCAACCTGGGCGAGGCGCTGCGGCGCATTGCCGAAGGCGCGGCCATGATCCGCACCAAGGGCGAGCCGGGCACCGGCGACGTTGTGCACGCGGTGCAGCACATGCGCCAAATCACCAAGGAGATCAAGCAGCTCACCGTCATGGGCGACGAGGAGCTGTACAACGCAGCCAAGGTCCACGGCGCGCCTTACGAGCTGGTGCGCATGGTCGCACAAACCGGCAAGCTGCCCGTGCCGAACTTCTCCGCCGGCGGCATCGCAACGCCCGCAGATGCGGCGCTGATGATGCAGCTTGGCGCAGAGACGGTGTTCGTCGGCAGCGGCATCTTCATGAAGGAACGCGCAACACCGCTGGACGTGGAGAACAATCCGAAGGAGCGCGAAGAAGCTGTATCGCGTGCCCGTGCCATCGTCATTGCAGCGACGCACTTCGACGATCCCAAGATCCTTGCCGAGGCCAGTGAAGCAGTCACCGGCGCGATGAAGGGCCTTGCAGCCATGGCGATTGAAGAGCAGAACCTGATGCAGACGCGCGGCTGGTAGGCGATCGGATACACATCGGAAGGCCGCGAGCAATCGCGGCCTTTCTGTTTTGTTACGTGCGACTATGATGACTTCATGGCCGATAGTTCTGCCGCTCCATCTCAGCCCATCATCGGCATTCTCGCGCTGCAGGGCGCGTTTGATGCACATGCCCGCATGCTGCAGTCCCTCGGAGCGAAGACCATCCTGGTGCGCAAACCGGAGCAACTGGCGACCATTGACGGCCTGATCATACCGGGCGGCGAGTCCACGACTTTTCTAAAGCACCTCGAGCGCGCGGGCTTCTTCGAAGTGCTGAAGGCCTTTACTCAGACCAAGCCGACCTTTGGAACCTGCGCCGGTGCGATCCTGCTGGCGAAGCGTGTGCTCAGTCCGGCGCAGAGTTCCCTGGAAGCTCTCGACATTACCGTCGAGCGCAACGCCTACGGTCGGCAGAATGAATCGCGCATTCTGGAAGCAGAGACTTCCCTGCCCGGCGGACCGATCGAGATGGTCTACATCCGCGCACCGCGAATTACACAGACGGGACCGGAGGTCGAGGTGCTCGCCGAGCGTGAAGGGTCGCCGACGCTGGTGCGCCAGGGCAACCTGCTGGCTGCAACATTCCACCCTGAGTTGTCGCATGACACGCGCATTCACCAGCTTTTCGTTGATGCGGTTCAAGCGTCCAGACAAGCGGCGGTAACCGCCCGCTGATTCACGCCGCACGTTGTGCAACACGGCTCAAACCAGAGTAATATCTGGCCAGAATCCTCCGTATGCCAGCAATCCTCCATCCCGATGAGGTCACGCAGGCACCGCCTCGGCGTGTCGACGAAGGCGATACCGGCGGAGGCAGGCTTCCACCGGTAGACCCGAAACACACCGGCGGCGGTGGCGAAGGCGACAACTGGAGCAATCGTCCTGTTGGTCGTCGCGGGCCCCGGGAGCGTCTCCAACGCTATCGACTGGGCCTGTTCTTCGCACTTGGTGGCGACCTGATGTTTTTTGTCGCGATCGTCAGCGCTTTCTTTGTGAACAAGCACTCCGGGCACATCGACGTCTACAACCACTGGGTCAGACCATGGGTTCCCATCGTGATCCCATCGATCCTGTGGTTGAACACGGTCGTTCTATTACTGTCGTCACTGACGGTTGAGGCTGCGCGGCGAGCCATCTTTCGCGAGATGGATGTGCTGGAAGAATGGCTCGGCCTTGGCCGCCCGACGCGCCGGCGTGTACTGCCCTGGCTGGGTGCTTCCATCGTCTTCGGAGGCCTATTTCTTTGGGGCCAGTTCGTTGCGTGGACGCAACTTGCGGCACAGCGAGCCTACATCCATGACAATCCGTCGACGCACTTCTTCTACCTGATTACCGGCATCCACGGCATCCACCTGCTCGTCGGCCTGTTGGCGCTCGTCGCTGCGGTGGTAGGCATGCAGACGGCGCGCGGCATCGAATCACGGCAAATCCTGGTGGATTGCGCCGCGTGGTACTGGCACACCATGGGGATTCTCTGGATCTTCCTTTTCGGTCTGCTGATCTACGGTCAGTAACACGAAATGCCCCTCGGCCAGTTCGTCTACTACCCCCCTCGCTACCCACAAACTCCTGAGAACAAAGGGGTTAATGAATCCTTTACTTTAAAGTATTCATTCAAAATGGCTTGTTCGTAAAGTGTTCAATTCAAGGCACTTGCAGGATATACGACCACACCCGGCTGGCCGCGGGACTGGATGGCGCAGCTTGCGTAAGGTCTGGCTGGACACTCTCGCCTGGTTCAACAGGCTGGGAGCGGAGAGAGCGTTCAAACTTACCTCAATAAGTTGTCCCTTTCGCAGCCGCTTAGCCGTCCCCGGCATTGCCCAGCTTCTGGCGCGCGAACAAGGAACGCCCATGGTCGCCACGGGCTTGAGTCAACAGCCATACTGACCGTCATTAGCGATTTCACCGACGCTTCAGATACACACCGCTGGATTGGATACGTGCGGCGGTGCCGCCTGCGTTCAGATGAGTGAGTGTCTTACGGCAGAGTCCCGGACATGTGGTCAGCGAGTGCACGCCGTTCGTCCCTTCGCCCGGCAGCGGCGCACCGCATACGAAAGCAGGAACGAATTGGACATGCACGCATATAAACGGTCTCCCGCTCTGAGTAACTCAACCTGGTACAAAGGCATCCTGATCAGTCAACTTGCCGGCGGCTCTGATACGGACGGAGCCTTCGAGTTTGTCGAATCGAAGATGAAGAAGGGCACCGAGCCACCTCCGCATGTTCACGACCGCGAAGATGAACTGTTCTACGTGCTTGGCGGCGAACTCAGAATCTTCGCGGGCCGTCAGACCTTCACCATCGGAGCCGGTGAAATGGCATTCCTACCGAAGAAGCTGCCCCATGCCTACCTCATCCAGAGCGACGAGTGCCATGTGCTGGCCCTGATCACTCCAGGTGGTTTCTTGAACGCAGTCAGCCAGATGAACAAGCCGGCTCGCACGATGGACGTTCCATCAGACATGGAGACCTACGCCACCGCCGACCTGACAGCGACAGTGGCCATCTTTCTGAAATACGGTGTGCGCGTGTTGTCTCCGGATGAGATAGCCGAGCAGTTCCCTGAGTATCCGATCGCGCACTAACGTAAGTTTCATCTCGCAGCGGAGCGATGTCTGCTTGTCACGGTCGGTGTAGGACCGGACAAGCAGGTTCCTTCGCTGCGATGCGGGACGACAGACTTCGAGGGCCGGATCAGGACGCGGAGGCGTAGTCTTGGACCAGTGTCGGATTCGCAGGCTCCGATCCCCAGGAGGTCTGCCGTGCCTAATCGCAATGCTCTGCAGGTGCATCACCTGGCAAACAGCGCCGAACCGGAGCCCACGTACTACATGCAACAGCAGCAGTCGCTGGCCAAGGTGTTGTCGCCCGGGCGGTATCAGCATGGCGTCAGCCGCAGTAAGCTCATCGACTACGCTTATGCTCCCGGCGATCTGATCGTGTGCAATCGCGGCATTGACGAGTTTGTGCGCTGGGAGAGCTCCATCCAGATTCTGAAAGTCGATCTGCCCGATGAGGCGTTTCGTGCGATTGCGGAAGAGACAGGCGCGGACGGCGTTGAGATACAGAGCAGCACGAAGTTTGAAGACAAGCGCGTGGTTGCGCTGATCGCAGCGATCCAGGCCGAGGAAGACAGCGGTCTGCTCTCTGGCCAGCTCTACATGGAATCCATTGCACAGGCCATTGCCTCCGTGCTGGTTCAGTTGCGCGGCGACTTGAGGCGACGCGTGCCTGAATACCACTGCGGCCTGACTGCGCTGCAGCTTTCGCGCGTGAAGCACGTGGTATACGGACGCATGGATCAGCAGATCACGCTGAGTGATATGGCCGCCGCAGCAGGTCTGAGTACGGGGTACTTCAACCAGATGTTCCGGCGTTCGACGGGTCTTGCCGCACACCAGTTCGTGCTGAACGCCCGTGTGGAACATGCCAAAGACCTGCTCAAATCGCCGAAGCTGCGGATCATTGACGTTGCGATCAGTTGTGGCTTTCAGACGTCTCAACACTTTGCCAGGGTGTTTCGCTCAGTCCTTAGCGTGACGCCAACGGAATACCGCAGGTCCCTGGGAGTCGCGTCCTGAGAGGACATGGGATTGCATCGCGAACGGGAATTCGTTAGCGTTGAGCCATCAACAGAACTTCAGACGATCCCACGACAGCACGCATTGCTGCTCTCGCGGTGAATTCGCCGTTTCCGCTCCTTCGACCCATTTGCTACCAATTCTCTTTCTGAAAGCGAGAACTTCATGACTCTGCACCGCTTCAAGCGGGCTGGCGCAACAGCCACGGCTTTGCTGCTTCTCTCATCCGCCTTTGCGCAACAACCGGCGGGCGACAAGGTCGACCTGGATGCACTTGCACAGATCAAGAGCCAGGCGTTTGACCACTCGCAGGTAATGGAAAACCTCTTCTACATGTCGGAGGTGTACGGTCCGCGCGTGAACAACAGCCGCAATCATCGCGCGGCCGCGGAGTGGGCGATGCAGCAGATGAAGCAGTGGGGACTGAAGAACGTCCACCTGGAGAAGTGGCCCTTTGGCTATGGTTGGCAGATTAAGAAGTACTACGCGGCCATGGAATCGCCGGCATACGCTGCGATCCCCGGATTTCCGCTGGCGTGGACTCCCGGCACCAACGGCGCGATTACGGCCGAGCCGATCTTTGCGCCCATCCACTCAAAAGATGACTTTGCGAAGTACCACGGCAAGCTGAAGGGCAAGGTCGTACTGATGTTCGACCCTGCCCCACTCACGCTGCACACCAAGGCCGACGCAACACCGTCGCCAACGGACGAAGAGATCCTGGCACGCGGAGGCGCGCGCGGTGGTGGCCCCGGTGGTCGCCCGGCAGCAGTTCCCGGCAGTCCTGAAGCGAATCGCGATCCCAGCGGCCGCGGACGCCCCGGCGAAGGCACGTGGACCTACACGCCAACGTCTCTCGCGCTTGCGAATGCGAAGAACTCAGTCCTTCGCAATGAGGTCAACAGCTATATGCGGGATGAAGGCGCCGCCGTGGTTCTGACCCCCGGCTACAACGGGGACGGCGGTACGATCTTCGGCACGTACGGTGGTTCAGAAGATCCCAAGGCTCCGGTCCCACCGCCGATCGTTGCGATCGCGGCAGAGCAGTACAACCGCATCGTTCGCCTGCTGCAGCACAACATCACGCCCAAGCTGACGTTCGACATCCAGGTGGAGTACCAGAAGGAAGACCAGAACGCCTTCAACGTGATCGGCGAGATCCCCGGCACGACCAAGCCGGACGAAGTCGTGATGCTGGGCGGTCACTTCGACAGCTGGCAGGGCGGCACAGGAGCCACCGATAACGGCACCGGATCGTCCGTGGCGATGGAAGCGATGCGGATCCTGGCGACGCTGCACAAGCCCATGGCTCGCACCGTGCGCGTTGCTCTCTGGGGCGGCGAAGAGGAAGGTGTCTACGGCTCAGTCGCGTATGTGCAGCAGCACTTCGCAAAGCGCACCACGATGGTCAAGACTCCCGAGTACGACAAGCTGGATGTTTACTTCAACGATGATGGTGGGTCGGGCCGCTTCCGCGGCGTCTCAGCCGGTGGCAGCCCGGAGATGGCAGCGATCTTCAAGTCGTGGATCGAGCCGATCAAGGACCAGCACATCGTTGCGGTGACGGGCGCCGAGTTCAGGCCCACACTGTCCCCGGGCGGCACGGACTCCACGGCGTTCTCGTGGATCGGGCTGAACGGCATCGGCTTCCAGCAGGACACTTTGGAGTACGGCACCCGCACGCACCACTCCAACGCAGACACTTACGATCGCGTGCAGAAGGCGGACGTGGAGCAGGGTTCGATGATCGAAGCGTGGTTCGCCTACAACGCTGCCACGCGAGCGGACATGCTGCCACGCATTCCGACGCCGGCACCTGATCCGACGGCAACCGGGCGCGAGTAGAAGCGGCTGGTATGTCTTTGTCCCTCAGCATGGTGGAGGGATCTGTTTTTCAGGCCTGCCCGGTAGAAGATGGGTGCAGAACTGAAGCAGATCTCTCCGCTGCGCTACGAAATGACAGTCGATAGCGCGCGACCCCGGTTGTGCCTGTTACGCCTTGACTGCCCTCACGAAGATGTACAGATTCAGCAGCATGAAGAGGAACGACGGCAGCGATAGCGCTACGCTGTCACGAACGTGAACGCGGATCGCGAAGGCGATCAGCATCAGCAGCGTGAGTCCGCCGGAGGCCAGGCGCAACCCTGGCAGCCAGGCAAGGCCGATCAGCAGGCCTGCTCCGCCGAGTACTTCCAGTACGCCGGTGAGCACTCTCATTCGCTCAATGCCGAAGCGGTGGAAGTCATCCACCATGAACTGCGAGTTGAAGCAGAGTACGCCGTAAATCAGGAACGCAGTGCCGGACAGCAGGGTGAGACCACGCACAAGGCTCATGCGTGGATCATTCCGCGATACACTCCGGCTACAAACAGCGACAGAATCAGTAGAGCAAACGATGGTACGTACTTGTGCCATGGGTGGTGTGCTTTGACGTGCGCGATCTGTGCGCACACCATCAGCAAGGCCATCAGCAGCGCGGGAATGACCACAAGCGCGGGATACCAGATGCCCGCTACGAGCAGTGTTGCCAGCGAAATCTTGGTCGCTCCCACCAGTGTGCGGATGAAGTCAGGTAAGCCGTACTCATGAAATTCCTTCACCACGTTTGGAAAGCGTGCGACCCAGACAAGTGCGATGGAGCAGGCGATGATAACTTGCGCACAGACAGCAAGAGCGTGCATGATTCTCCGATCTGTAGAAGCGATGTTCTAAGCTATACGCCGTTCAGAGATCGGGCGCTTGCAGAGAGTGCGTCCGGATATCACCCGCGTCCCCATTCGACAGCGTCACGAAATGCAAAGAGCGCGCTCCCCAAAGAGGCGCGCTCTTTCCCGCGGTTCTGTCTAGAGTTGTGTCGCCAGGCTGCCTGCCAGCTCTGCGTATTTGTCGACTGCTTCGAGTAACTCGGACTTGAGCACTTTCTCTTCCGACGTATGCGCCACGTGAATGGTGCCGGGGCCAAGCAGCATGGGTTCTCCCCACGCGGTCAGTGACGAGATGTCAGTTGCATACTTCGCAACCATAGTCTCCCAGCCCTGCATGCGCTTCATGCGGACGGTCTTCAGATCGAGCGAGTAGGCCACCTCGCAACGTCCTGCAACGATCGGCTCGATGACTGCCTTCACTTCGGCTGATGGACCGACCAGGCGGATAAGCAGGTGCGCCTCTGCCGCGTCAGGGATAACGTTGGGTGCCCGGCCGCCGGAGACAATGCCGATGTTCAGCGTGGATGGTCCGATCTCCGGGTCGATGGGGAGTTCCGCAGCGAGCAGGTCGTGCAGCACGTTGACCAGCTTCTCAATGGCGGAATCGCCAAGTTCCGGATATGCGGAGTGAGCCATTTTGCCGCTGGCACGCAGTTCGACGCGCAGCGCGCCCTTGGTGGCGAGCGCAAGCCTGTTCTCGGTCGGTTCGCCATTGATGAGGAAGCGCGAACCGTGACCGTCGAGGTTGGCGACCTTCGCCCCGGCCGAGTCACGCTCTTCACCGACGACGTACAGCAGTCCGACGGGAACGCCGCCCTTGTGCAGCTTCTCTGCTGCAGCCACCTGCGACGCGAGAATGCCCTTGGCATCGCACGAGCCGCGGCCGTAGACATACGTGTCGTCTTCGTTCGAGCCGAAGTAGGGCGGCACTGTGTCCATGTGCGTGGACAGTGTGATGTGCGGCGAACTGCCGGGCATGGTGGCGTACACGTTGAAGCGCTCACCGGAGCCGCCGCCGGGGGTGCGGGCGAGCTCAGGCTGCTCGACGGTCTGCTTCTCAACGTTGTAGCCGAGGCCCTGCAGGTACTCGTAAAGGAATGCGCCGCAGCGGCCTTCGTGATAGGTCGTCGATTCGATGTCGACCAGCTGCCGGGTCAATGCAATTGGATCTATGGGCATAGACACTCAGGATACGCGACGGCTGCGCTCGTAAGATGAACGGATGGCCGGAACTATCCAGACTGTTGATGACCTGCGTGGATCAGCGGGTCGTTTGGAGGCGTTGCTGAACGTCGGCAACACCGATGCGACCTACTCGGCCGTGATCTGCCACCCGCATCCGCCGTCGGGCGGCACCATGCACACGCGCGTGGTGTACCAGACCATGAAGGCGTTCAGCCACTTCGGCGTGCCGGTCTTGCGCTTTAACTTTCGCGGTACCGGCCTGAGCGAGGGTGAATACACGAACGGGCCCGGTGAGATCGAAGATGCGCAGGCTGCGATCGGCTGGCTCGACAAGAACTTTGGTCTGCCGATCATCCTGGCGGGCTTCTCGTTTGGAGCGAACATCGGCTTCCGCGCTGCGTGTGGCGACCCGCGGGTGCATGGGTTGATCGGTCTTGGCATGCCGCTGCAGGCAGGTGGCCGCAGCTACAGCTACGAGTTCCTGAAGACATGCACGGCACCGAAGCTGCTGCTGACCGGATCGGAAGATCCGTTCGCGCCGCGAGCGATGATGGAGGCCATCTTTGCCGGGGCTCCCGAGCCGAAGGAAATGCACTGGATCGACGGAGCGGAACACTTTTTTATGGGCGTTCCGGGATCAACGCAGCCGAAGCTCGACCGCATGCAACTGGCAGTGCGGCAGTGGTTGGCGGCACGTTTCTTTCCCGGTGTTGCGGCGGTTTAACTACGACACAGAATGCCAAGAGCCTCCAGGAAGAAAGCTCATCGCATCTGTGCCGGGCGGAACCCCTAGGGATCCTCGCTACGCTCGGGATGACAGTGTCTGTATCAGCGAGCAGCCGCGACCAGCAGATCGCCGGTTGTCGCTTCCGCGGCTTTATCGAGCAGCGGCTCGATGATCTCCATGGCCGCGTCAACGTGCGAGCGCTCCAGCAGGAACGCTGGCAGGAACCGCATGATGTTGCCCTGAACGAAGTTCAGCATGAGGCCTTGTTCCAGGGCCTCTTCAGCAAGAGGACGGCCGGGGATGTTGAGTTCCAGCGCCTGAATGAGGCCGATGCCGCGTGCCTCGATCGCCAGGTCCGATGAACCAGCCAGTGTATGCAGGCGGCGGCCAAGATAGGCTCCCGTGTCGGTCACGCGCGCAAGCAGATCCTCGTCTTCCACGACATCGAGAAACTCCAGGCCGAGCCGGCAGGCCAGCGGGCTGCCACCCAGTGTGCTGCCATGCTTGCCCAGGCCAAGCGTGTGAAACAGGTCGGCGTTGACCAGCAGGGCGCTGAGCGGCAAACCGCCGCCGAGTGGCTTGCCCAGTAGCAGGACGTCCGGCTTGACGCCGTGGTGTTCGTACGCGAACCACTTCCCGGTGCGACCGAGGCCGCACTGGATTTCGTCCAGAATCAGCAGGGCGCGATGTTTGTCGGCGAGTCGCCGGGCTTCGCGCAGGTACTCTGCGGACAGCTCGAAAACACCGCCTTCGCCCAGGACTGTTTCCAGCAGGATGGCGCAGGTGTCGCTGGTGACTGCGGCGCGCAGAGCATCGATGTCTTCCCGGGGAACGAAATCCGCTCCAGGAATGCCCGGATCGAACTCGTCGCGATACTTGGCCTGGCCGGTCACAGACATCGATCCATAGGTGCGGCCGTGATAGCTGCCAAGTAGCGAAATCACGCGGTACTTCGATTGGGAGTAGTTCTGACGCGCATGGGCGCGCGCTACCTTCAACGCGCCTTCCACTGCTTCGGCGCCGCCTGTCGAGAAAAAGACACCCGCCATGCCGGACAGCGCGCACAGGCGTTCAGCCAGTTCGCCTGCGTAGGGCGTGCAGTACTGCGGCGACAGGTGGATGATCTTCGCTGCTTGATCGGCCGTTGCGGCGACCATGCGCGGGTGGGCATGCCCAAGCGCATTCACACCCAGACCGGCCATCATGTCGAGATAGCGGTTGCCGGAAGTGTCGAACAGGTGAACGCCTTCCCCAC
Organism: Terriglobus sp.; assembly: GCA_965199365.1. Taxonomy (GTDB): domain Bacteria; phylum Acidobacteriota; class Terriglobia; order Terriglobales; family Acidobacteriaceae; genus Terriglobus. The sequence continues at coordinate 481,303 of CBDARC010000002.1, forward strand.
GATCCATAACCACGGGAAAGCGAGCGTAGACGGGAAGCAGGTATTCGCTGTCGCGGCGTAGAACTGGTTCTGCCGCCGGGCTTTGCTGAAAACGGACCATGTATCTAAACAGTTCATCGTAATCGGGAAGTCAGGTCAAGTGGCAGTCGGACAAAGGCATCAGCGACGACACCCATTGCACTGTATCCGGTGCCTATGGAAAACAGTAGGAGGACTTCCGGAAGCGGGTAAGAGGGTGGATGTATTTACCTTGTCGCCGGTATGATTGGCAGTACAAAGTGGTTTCTTCAGGTGGAGTGTCGGCATGGCGGAATGGCCCATGACGTGCAAAGCATCTGGTCAACACCGCCCCGCACCGCCGCTGAACCCGGAGAAGAAAGACCAGCCCCATGGGCAAGGCGCTTCAAACTCGCGCGACTGCCATCATCCTGGCAATGGCAACCTTGCTGGTCTGCGCCCTGGGTGTTGCCAATTTCATGCAGGAGAGCTCGTACGAGGCACCGACTGACGGTGTCTGGTGGGTTGAATCTACGAGCGGGCCGACCGGCCTTGTAGCGCAGCGCGTTCCAGTCACATCTCCCGCTCATCGCGCGGGCGTGCGCACCGGCGACATCATGCTTGCAGCTGGATCGCGCCAGACGCCGAACATCGCCGCTCTTCAGCGCGCAATGGAGCACACCGGCACCTGGGGCCACATTACGTACTCCCTGCTGCGAGGATCGGCACCGCTCGAAGTTCCCGTCATCCTGGAGCCCACGGATCGCAGCCGCAACCAGGGTCTTCGATTGATTGCGCTCGCTTATCTTGCGATCGGGCTGTATGTGCTGCTGCGACGCTGGACCGCTCCGAAGGCGACGCACTTCTATGTCTTCTGCCTGGTTTCCGGCGTGCTTTACTCGTTTCGCTACACCGGTGTCTTCGACACGCTGGACTGGATCTGTTACTGGGGCGTGCTGATCGCGGGAGCATTGCAACCTGCGCTCTTCCTTCACTTCGCGGTCAGTTTTGGAGAGATTGCCTCGTCGATGCGGCGCCGTGTTCTGGTGGCGTTACTCTACCTGCCGGGGCTTGCGGTGCTTGGGCTGCAAATCGAGGCAGTGACCGCCTGGGCTGCGACTGAGCGGCTGAAGCATCGGCTGGATCAGATCGGTGTTGGTTACCTCGCGTTCTACTACGTGGTCGCCGCAGTGGTGTTTTACCTGCGCTACCGTGCGGCTGACAAGCCACTGGAGCGGCAGCAGCTGAAGTGGCTCTCCCGCGGAACTCTACTGTCCGTGGTTCCCTTCACGACCATGTACGCGGTGCCATACCTGCTGGACGCTGACATCCCGCTATCGCTGGCACGCGCTGCAGGGTTTGCGCTGATCTTTCTGCCCCTGACGTTTGCATGGGCGATTGTCCGGTACCGTTTGATGGACACGGACCTGATCTTCAAGCGCGGCGTTACCTATACCCTCGCAACTGCTGCTTTGATAGGGGTTTACTTTGGTGTCGTTGCGGTCTCAGCCGAGGTTGTTCATACTCGCCTGCCGAGCCTGAGGATTTGGGGACTGCTTGCAGGCATCGTCGCGACTGCGTTGATCTTTGAGCCGATCAAGACCGCTATCCAGGCCCGTGTCGATCGTGTCTTCGATCGCAAGCGCTATGACTATCGCGAAACGCTGATCGAGTTCAGCCGTGGACTCTCGTCGCAGACAGACCTGGAGACGCTCGCGCGTTCGGTCGTCGAACGGCTTTCTCAGACGCTGCTCGTCTCGCGTGTCGCCATCTTCGTTGCCAGTAATGACGGCACGGGTCGCGTGTTCTCGCTGGCCGCGTCACATGGTTTGCCCGACAGCATCCTTGTCGATCTGCCGACACAGACTTCCAGCAACTCGTTCCTGAACTTCGGACTGCTTTCGCAGGATCACATCTTCTTCGAGAACCCGTCGTCGCTGCCCCACCTGGAACCAGCCGAGCAGCGGATTGCGACGATGCTCGACTTGAACTACTACCTGCCCTGCCGCGTCTCCGGCCGGGCCGGCGAGTCTTCCCGTACCATCGCTGTCATAGGTCTCGGTAGAACGCAGGAGGGTGACTTCCTCTCTTCAGAAGATATGGAACTGCTTGGGTCGCTGGCCGGCTACATCGGCATCGCCATCCAAAATGCCCAGCTCTTCTCCCGCCTCGAAAAGCAGATCAACGAGTTCGAGCGGCTGAAGGAGTTCAACGAGAATATCGTCGAATCGATCAAGGTCGGCATCTTCACACTTGATCTCGACAACCGCATAGAGAGTTGGAACGCTGAAATGGAAGTGATGTACGCCCTGCCGCGCGCCGAAGCCGTCGGACGCCAGGTTGCGGAGATCTTCCCGGAGTCCTTCCTGAATCCTTTTCTCGCGGCGCACGATCAGCCCGGCACCCATCACCTGTCGAAGGTGAAGCTCGATTTGCGAACGGGCGAAAGCCGCACGGCCAACCTCGCCATTGCGCCTTTGCTTACGCGCGACTTTGTCTCTGTCGGCTCTATCGTGATGATCGAAGACATCACCGAGCGGACGCGACTGGAAGGCCAGCTCACGCAGGCCGAGAAGCTCTCCTCGATCGGTTTGCTGGCGGCCGGCGTGGCCCACGAGGTGAACACGCCGCTCGCCGTCATCTCGTCGTATGCGCAGATGCTGCAGAAGCATACGCGTGAAGACCAGCGACTCGCCCCGGTGCTCGAGAAGATCACGCAGCAGACGTTCCGTGCGTCCGAGATCGTCAACGGCCTGCTCAACTTTTCGCGGACGAGTTCGTCCGTGTTTGCCTCGCTCGACATCAACACGGTCGTACGTGAGACGCTGACCCTGCTCGACCACCAGCTGCGCACCGCCCGCATCACAGTCGAACCTAATCTGCAGACGCCTTTGGCGCATATCTATGGCAGCCAGGGCAAGCTGCAACAGGTGGTGCTGAACCTGCTGTTGAATGCAAAGGACGCCATGTCAGACAGTCCGGCGGGTGGTGTGCTGCGCATCGAGACGTTCGACAACGGCAGCGAAGTGTCACTGCGCATCAGCGATACGGGCTCGGGTATCGACGCCGAGCACCTGCACCGCATCTACGATCCGTTTTTCACTACGAAGAATGCGCCTCGGCAGGGTCAGCACAAAGGCACGGGGCTTGGCCTGTCCGTTTCGTACGGCATCGTGCAGGAGCATAGCGGACGCATTCATGTCGACAGCACGGTCGGGGTCGGGACCACGTTCCGTCTGGACTTTCCTGTCGAAGCGGATGCGGCTCAGGACCGTCCAACCGGTAAAGCGGAAGACGCCTTGAGTGGTGGGTCGGAAGCCGAAGTGAATGAAGCAAGGACGGTTCATGCCTGAGGCAGCACTCGCAAGCGCATCCGCAACACAGCAGTTCCCGCCGATCGTAGACGCCCGCATCCTGATCATCGACGATGAGGCGAGCATCCGCGATTCGCTTGAGGCGCTGCTGACACTCGAGGGTTTCTCCGTCGAGATGGCGACCGAAGGCAACTCGGGCCTTGAGCTGCTTTCGAGTAATGAGTACGACCTGTTGCTGCTGGACCTGTCCATGCCGGGCGAGAGCGGAATCGACCTGCTGCCGCGCATCAAGCGCATGCGACCGGAGATGCCGGTCATCATGATCACGGCGTTCGGCACGGTCGGCAACGTGGTGGATGCGCTGCGCGCGGGCGCCGACAACTTCGTTCAGAAGCCGTGGGACAACGAGAAGCTGCTCGCCGACATGCGCACCGCAATCGCCAAGCAGCGGTCGCAGCAGGAGGTGGTGCAGCTCAAGAAGACGCTGAAGCAGCGCTACTCCTTCGGCAACATCATCGGCAAGTCCGATGTTATGGCCAAGCTGCTGGACACCGTAGCACAGGTTGCGCCATCGCGGTCAACCGTGCTGATTCAGGGTGAAAGCGGCACCGGCAAGGAACTGATCGCCAAGGCCATCCACCTGAACAGCCCCCGCAAAGACAAGCCGTTCGTTGCCATCAATACCGGCGCCGTTCCGACCGACCTGCTTGAGTCCACGCTGTTCGGGCACGTCAAGGGTGCGTTCACGTCCGCCATTGCGGCCAAGAAGGGCCTGTTCGAGGTAGCCAGCGGAGGCACACTGTTCCTCGACGAGATCGGAACCATGCCGCTGGACACGCAGGCAAAAGTGCTACGTGCGCTACAGGAACGCCGCTTCATGCAGGTGGGCGGCGTGTCGGAGGTGGCCGTCGATGTCCGCATTGTCGCCGCCACAAACGTGAACCTGCAGCAGGCTGTGAAAGAGGGCCGCTTCCGCGAGGACCTGTACTATCGCCTGTCGGTCATCAACCTTGACCTGCCGCCGTTGCGTCAGCGCAAGGAAGATGTGCCGCTGCTGGCAACGCATTTTCTGAAGTACTTTTCAGACGAGAACGGCTACCCTACGCGCACACTCGCGCCCGACGCGCTGCGCGCCATGATGGATTATGAGTGGCCCGGCAACGTGCGCGAACTGGAGAACGCAATGGAGCGCGGCGTCGTGCTGTCTACCGGCCCGGTGATCACGCTTGACCTGCTGCCTCAGCAGTTCTCCGGCACTGTTTACACTGCAGCTGTGCTCGACCACCGGCCTGATGCTTCCCTGTTCGACATCATGGAAGAGATCGAGCGACGCATTCTTAGCGACCGACTGGAGCGCTGCAACTGGAACCAGACCGAAGCCGCCGAGTTCCTGAAGATCCCGCTATCGACGCTGAACCAAAAGATCAAGCGGTTGAATGTGGAGATCAAAAAGCGCGGCCGCGACTAGAGACAGCTTGCTTCCTCGCGCTTACGTCCCGCAGCTTACCGGGGCCGTGACGGTTGTATCCACCTCGACCGGGTCCCCGTTGAGCAGATAAGGTTTGTACGTCCAACCTCTCACAGCCTCGATGGCATATTGTTGCAGGGTCGGCGGTCCGCTGAGGCCATCCACCTCAGAGACATTGCCCGTCCGGTCGACCACAACATGCAGAACTATTGTGCCGCTGAGCCGTTGGTCGCCGACAAGCACGCAGAAGTTCGGCATGCTGCCCGATCGCTTCTGCCTCTCCATCACGCCCGGTGAGATACGGGCGCGGCCCGACGGTAGCGACGGCAATGCAGGCGGCGTCTGCCCCGTTCCCGCTGGTGCTCCGCCCTGGCTGGCCTCTGCAGGTGGAAAGGTGACCGTGACGGTGGTGTCTACTTCTGTAGCCCTGCCGTTTAGCAGGAACGGCTTGTAGGTCCACTGCTTCACGGCAGCCACCGCAGCATCACGCAACGCCGCCGGTCCGCTGATCACGGCAAGACTCTTTACCAGACCTTCGCGGCTGATGATGGCGCGTAGCACAACACTGCCGATGACGTGTTTATCCTGGGCTGCCTGCGGATAGACCGGAGGCACCTTCGTCAGCAGCTGGCCAGCCATCACTCCGCCCGAGATGCGGGGCGTGGCAGTGGTCGCCTGCGACACTTCCGACGGAACCTGGCCCGCGCCGCCAGGAGCCCCGCCCGTTGCTGCGGTCTGCTGTGCCGCTGCCGAAGTGAACGCAAGAGTGACGCAAAGAAACAAGCGCATGACGCCTACCGGTGGAATCGCGCGAACATAACCGCCTTGCCGATCACGTGGCCGTCCATGGCCGCGAGTACGTCGGCGCGGGTCGCGTCAGGGGTGAGCGTCAGCTTGGTGTCCAGCGCGTAGAGCTCAAAGGTGTAGTGATGGTACGGCCCTTGCGCGCCCGCACCCGGTCCAAGGAAGCCAACGGTGCCGCGTGCGTTCTTCGTCTGGACCGTGCCGTCGGGCAGCGTTGCCGCGTCGGAAACGCCTTCCGGCAGGCTGGTTGCGGTGCCGGGAATGTTGAAGGCCATCCAGTGCAGCGTGTCCGCCGTCATCTTGCGGCCAGCGTTATCCGGGTCGTGCATGATGAGCGTGTAGCTGACCACGCCCGCAGGCACGTTCTTCCACTCCAGTTCAGGCGAGACCGGCGTCGGCACCTTTTGCGTGTACTTGTCGGGGATGATGTTGCCGTCCTCGATCGACGTAGACGAGAGCGCCATACCCGCTTTCGGCGGACCCGCCGGAGGAGGCGGTGCAGCCTGTTGCGCCAGCACGGAACCAGACAACAACACTGCACCTAGAGCGACCAGACGTACCTTCATCGACATTCTCCTGAAAGGGCAACAGGATAGCACTGCTGCAGGAACGGCTTCGCAGTCATCTTTCTGGAATCAGCAGGCGGATGCTTTGATCAAGCATCTCGAAGCTGACCGGTAGGTGGCCGAGCCACTCTCCGTCTGCCTGCACATGCACGCGACGCTCCACTGCTAGGCATTCGCACGCAGTGACCCAGTGCTTCTCAAGCAGCGGGTTCCAGCGCTCAAGGCCGAGCCAGTTCATCAGAAACCAGAGTGGGAGGCTTATGATTGCGGGTCTCTTCACCAGGACAAGCCGTAGCCTGGGTTCATACAGGGAGGCTCCCCGCGCGATGCCGGGAAAGATGCCGCCGAGACTACCTACTCGAATGACCATGGCGCTGACCGCGTCGGAGCTACGCCATTCACCTGTCGCAGCATCGCAAAAACGAACTGCGAACGCATGAAACCTTGCGCGGAACAGCAGGTGTAGCGCATGCCATGCGTAGGTCCAGCGCCCCCACTGCTTACGTTCTGAACTCAGCATGGAGTACATCAAGGCACCGTCAGGGCCTGCTCCGGCTAGCGTCAGAAAGTAACGCTGTATTCCGTCGCACGCACAGCTGCTTAATGCGAACAGTTGCGGCTCGGCCCGGCCATAAGCGCTCGCCGCTTCCAGCGGATCCAAGGGGATGCGCAACTCGCGGCAGAGCGCATTAGCGCTGCCCATCGGAATGACCGCAAGGGTGGCATCACTGCCTGCGATGCCCTGAAGAACATCGTGGAGAGTTCCATCCCCACCGCAGGCAAAGACGGTTTGTGCTCCCGCCGCAATCGCTACCTTTACCTGCTCTCCAGCGCTGGCCCGAGACGTTGTTGCAGCAACCTGCACGACGTAGCCGTGGCTCTCAAGAATCTTCGCCGTGGCTGCGATTGTAGCGGCCCGTTGCAGATGCCGGCCTGCCTGCGGGTTGTAGATCAGGAAGGCTCGCATGAGTATTTAGGGGCGAATAACGATCTTCATCGAGTCGGCGACGGGGTGCGATGCGAGGTCGATTCCCTGGACCGCGTCCTCGAGCGAGAAGCGATGCGAGATGAGGCGGGTCAAGTCGAACGTGCCGTCGCGGTAGCCGTCGAAGACCAGCTGGATGGCTTCGTCCTGGATCGCGACCGATGAGGAGTAGGAGCCCATAAGCGTCTTCTCGTCCATGCAGACGGCGGCTGGATCGAAGGGCGCTTCGCCGTGCTGCGTCTGGGCGAACAAGCAGACGCGGCCGCCGGGCCGGACGGCGTTCATGGCGAGCGTGATCAGCGCATTCGCTCCCACGGCGAGCAGGGCGACATCGGCTCCGCGGCCTTCGGTGACAGCCTTGCACTCGGCGACGACGTCGGCCGTGGCATCGAGCGGGTGATCGAGACCGAAGGTAGCCGCGACCGCATGGCGTTCCGGGTAGAGGTCGCTGGTCAGTACTGTCGCTCCCTTGCGACGGGCGAGTGCGGCCAGCAGGATGCCGATGGGTCCCTGGCCGATCACCAGCACTGTCTCGTCGGGCTGCAGACTGAGCAGCTCGATAGCTTTGTAGCAGGTGTTGACGGGCTCGATCCATGCGGCCTGCTCGAACGGGATGTCGTCTGGCAGCTTGATGAGGCCGCGGCGCACGATCCAGTCCATCACGCGGATGTATTCGGCGAAGCCGCCGCCGGAGGGCTCGCCGAAGCCGGCGGTTGCGCCGACTTTTTTGTAGGTCTCGCACTGTGCGAAGGTCTGCTTGCGGCAGTAGTAGCACTCGCCGCAGGGGATGTGGTGGAAGCTCATGACGCGATCGCCGACAGCAAAGCCGGTGACGCCTTCGCCAACCCGGGCGATGGTTCCCGCCATCTCGTGCCCGAAGATGCGCGGCGCGGAATGCGAGCCCGAGTGAATCTTCTTGAGGTCTGTGCCGCAGATGCCGCAGGTGTCGATGCGGATGAGCACCTCGCCCGGGCCGATCTCGGGGACGGGCACGGTCTCGATGCGGACATCGTTGATGGCGCGGTACACGGCGGCGCTCTGCGTCGCGGGAATGGTGCTTGCTGTGCTGTTCTGTTCCTGGACTGCGGTGCTCATCTTGGTCTATCCACTCCAATGTCGTCGGCGATGGCGGCGCAAAGGGTCTCTGCCGCGAGCTTCGCCTGTTTGCCGAACTGTGCCAGTGCGCTCCAGTAGCGCGGCTTCGTCGCGACGTGCGCGATGAAGCGCGTCGTCGCAAACTGGCCCGTCGCCGTGACGAACGGGTTCATGTCCGGCAGATCCTCATCCAGCGTATCGCTGATCGCCTTGATCGCCCGAAAACCCAGGTCGTGTGCAAACGCAAGGCGGGCGACAGTGGCAGCTTCCATGTCCACGGCCACGGCTCCATCGTAGGTGCCGGCGAGACGGTGCTTGTCTTCGCGAAGGGCGACACGGCTTGAAGTGAGCAGCATGCCGCCGTTGCCCTCGCCTGCGTACATTTCACCGGTGTTCAGGTCGCGAATGAGGCTGGCGCGGACGATGGAACCCGGCACAAGTTCTTCGCGCAGCGCGCCGGCCCAGCCCACGGAGAGCAGCTGCACGGGATCGCACACCTGCCGTGCACGGGCAAAGGCGCGCGTCGCAGGACCCGCACCCATGCCTGCGCAAAACGCCATGATGGGCGCAGATGGATGCTGCCAGCCATCGACACCTTCGCGCGTTTCCAGTGCAGCCCAACTGCGTACCAGCGGCTTCAGTTCGCCGGGCATCGCGGCGATGATGACGATGGCATCGTTCACGCGCGGCGCTCGTAAGGCGGTGCGTAGCCGTTGACGACAAACCATTCCATGGCGGCATGCAGTGCCGGTTCAACTGACTTCACTTCGAAGCCGAGATCGTTTGCGGCTCTAGCAGAGTTGGCGAACATCATCTTGCGTCCCATGCTTACGGTTTCGACGGTCGCGCGGGGTTCTTTGCCGCGCAGCTTGCCAGTGATGGTCTCGTCGAAAAAGGCGAATGCCATGGCGACGGCGTGCGGCACCTTCATGGTGGGCGATGGCAGGCCGCTGATCGCGGCCATGCGATCCAGTATCTGCTTGAGCGTGAGGTTCTCGCCGCCCAGGATGTAGCGCTCGCCGGGTGTTCCACGCTCCAGCGCGACGACGTGCATGCGCGCGACTTCGGCGACATCAACCAGGTTCAGCCCCGTCTCAACGTAGGCCGGGAACTTCTTATTGAGAAAGTCCACGATGATGCGGCCGGTCGGCGTGGGCTTGCGGTCAGCGGACCCGATGGGCGTTGTCGGGTTGAGGATCATGACGTGCTGACCGGCGCGTGCGGCAGCGATCGCCTCCTGCTCGGCCAGCCACTTGGACCGTTTGTAGTGGCCGATCATGTCGTCTTCGCTAACCGGCGTGCGCTCGTCCACGATGGTGTTGGTTTTCGTAAAGCCCATGGTCGCGACGCTTGAGGTGTACACCACCTGCGGCACACCGACTTCGCGTGCGATGCGCAACAGGTCGCGCGTGCCGTCGACGTTTGCCCGGTACATGTCGGCTGGATCTGGTACCCACAGGCGGTAGTCCGCGGCAACGTGCACCAGCGCATCGCAGCCCGTCAGGGAAGATCGAAGCGCCTCGGCACTGCGAAGATCGCCGACAATCAGGTCGCCGGGAATACCTTCGAGCGACGCGGGATTGCTGGTGGAGCGTGTAAGCAGGCGGAGTTCGGCACCGGCAGCAGCATAAGCGGCGGCGACATGGCTGCCAACGAATCCTGTCGCTCCGGTGAGGAAAACCTTCATGAGGGCCGGCGGCTAGTCGAGCTTTTCCGGCTCGATCTGAATGTTCTTTTCGCCGGCGGCTTTCTTTTCCCAGTACTTCTTGACCCATGCGTCGAATGTCTTGCCAGCTGCCGTGTCGCGGCCACTGAAGTTGACTGCGGCAATCTCGGCGTAGGGGATGCTTCGGCGGCTGCGGTCTTCTCCCTTGGCCGGCATCACGCGGACCATCGAGTCGTTGAGCGTCTTGCCTTCGCGGCGGTCATAGACGTAACCCTCGACGACTTCGCCGGACTTGAGCGTGAGCGTCACGTCGCCACGGTAATCAAATGCCTTTTCGAGTGCGTCGCGGGTTTCGGACTCGGTTGCAAGCGCCGGAATCCAGCCTTCGAGGTTCTCGCGCTCGCGGCCTGCCATCACCTCGAGTTCATCGGGGTTGGCGTGCTGCAGTTCTTCGATCTTGAGGTGTTCCTGCTGATCGGTTGCCATCAGTCCCCTGCCACCAGCGACTCGGTACGGTTCACCCGCTCGGATTCCTTCGAAAGGATGCCGGAGCCTATCTGCACCAGCTGGCCATGGTTCGTTGGGCGCCAGTCGTTCAGGATCTTCTGCGCGCCGTCATCCTTGTAGGTGCTGGAGAAAATAGCCTTCGCGGTCTGAAGCAGGCCCTTCAGCGACCCGAAGGTGTAGTTGACGCCGCTCGCTTCATATCCGGAGTGGACCATGCAATTGGCGCAGCGGGGATTGCCGCTCTCTGTGCCGTAGTTAGCCCACTCAACCGACTGCATCAGCTCGGCGAAAGTGTCAGCGTAACCATCCTGCAGCAGATAGCAGGGCTTCTGCCAACCGAAGATGGAATAGGTTGGCATGCCCCACGGCGTGCAGGTCAGTTCTTTCTTGCCCATGAGGAATTCCATGAACATGGGCGATGCGTTGAAGCGCCACGTCTTTTTACGGTTTGACAGCAGTGCGCGGAACAGCTTCTTCGACCGAGCGCGACCGAGGAAGTGCTTCTGGTCGGGAGCTTTGTCGTAGGTGTAGCCGGGCGAAACCATCATGCTCTCGACGCCCGCTTCCATCAGTTGATCGAAGTGGCGGCGGACAGAGTTTGGGTCGGCTCCGTCAAACAGCGTGGTGTTTGTAGTAACGCGGAAGCCGGCGGCAACCGCTGCATGCACGCCTTCCATGGCGATGTCGTAACCACCTTCGCGGCACACACCGAAGTCGTGATGCTCGCGCTCGCCGTCTACGTGAACCGAGAACGAGAGGTACTTGGAAGGCTTGAACAGGTGAAGCTTCTCTTTAAGAAGCAGCGCGTTCGTGCACATATAGACGTACTTCTTGCGTGCGACCAGGCCTGCAACAATCTCTGGCATACGCGGGTGCAGCAGCGGTTCGCCGCCGGGGATGGCAACCATCGGCGTGCCGCATTCTTCTACTGCTTTAAAACATTCCTCCGGCGTCAGCTCAGCCTTGAGGATGTGCGCGGGGTACTGGATTTTGCCGCAGCCGGCGCATGCCAGGTTGCAGCGAAAGAGCGGCTCCAGCATAAGGACGAGTGGATAGCGCTTCTTGCCCTTGAGCTTCTGCCCGATGACGTAAGTCGCTACCGTCCATGCCTGGGAAACAGGAACTGCCATGCTGTCTTACCTCCTGCAATACGCCTGCTCACAGCAGGCTGAGAATCTGAGTTACGCTTCGCTGCGAGACATCAACTTGTCGTACGTCGTCAATGCCAGCAACGGAAAATACTGCTTGTACAAGTGGTAGCCGAGATAGAACACCTGCGGGAAGCCTGTGCCCGTATAGTAGCTTTCTCCGTTGCGACCTGGAACGAGTTCGCTCCAGGCGCCGTCCTCGGCCTGCTGCTCGACGAGCCAGCGAACACCCTTCGCGACTGAGTCAGACCGTGTATCTCCACCTGCGAGGAGAGCGAGCAGACCCCACGCCGTTTGAGAAGGCGTGCTTGGACCCACTCCGCGCTGGGTTGGGTCGTTGTAGGTGCCGCACGTTTCGCCCCAGCCGCCGTCGCTGTTCTGGACGGAGCGAACCCACTCTACCGCCTGCTGCACGGCTGGCTCGTTCTGATCGTAGCCAATCGCCTCAAGTCCGCGAAGCACGAGGAAGGTTCCGTAGAGATAGTTAACGCCCCAGCGACCGAACCAGCTGCCGTCCGGCTCCTGCTCTTTCAGGATGAACTGCACCGCAGACTCGACGCGTTTGTCGCGACGCGTGTAGCCGTAGGCCGCCAGCATCTCCAAGATTCGCCCGGTAATGTCCACCGTTGGTGGATCCAGCATCGCGTTGTGATCGGCAAACGGGATGTACTGGAAGATCATCTTGGTATTGTCGCGGTCGAACGAGGCCCATCCGCCATTCCGGCATTGCATCGCTAAGACCCAGTTAATTGCGCGCTGCGCAATCTCATGCTGCTGCCGCTCGTGCGGGTGATCGACGGCCTTGAGCGCCAGCAGGACTTCACCGGTATCGTCTACGTCGGGGTAGTGGATGTTATTAAAGAAGAACGCCCAACCGCCCGGCTCGACGTTACGGACCTTTACCGCCCAGTCACCCTTGTGCCGGCTCTCCTTCGAGAAGAGCCATGAAGCCGCTTTGATCATGAGCGGATCGGTCGAAGAGACACCCGCCTCACCCAACGACGAGACGACCTGCGCCGTGTCCCACACGGGGGAAAAGCATGGCTGCATCCGGAAGGTTGGCACAGGATAGTCAGCCGTGCCCTCAGGGCAGTCGATGCCGAGCTTCTCAAATTCATCCATCGCGCGGATCATCTGCGGATCGTCAAGCGAGTATCCCAGGTGCCGCAGGGCAACGATGGCGTTAAGCATGGCAGGATAGATCGCCCCGAGGCCGTCAGAGCCTTCAAAGCGTTCCAGCATCCAGTTCTCAGCAGCTTTCAATGCCTTCTTGCGAAGCGGGCGGATATGCACTCGCTCGTACCACTGCGCGACGCGATCCCAGAACAGGAAGAAGTTGCGCCATGAAACAAGGTGCTTCTTATCCCAGCGCAGGTGCAGGTGGGCTCTGGCTCGACCGCCTACGAATAGTTCCTCGATGCCCTGCTCCGGAGCGAGCTTCTTGAACGGCTTCTTCGCGTAGGTAATCGAAAGCGGTACAAGGATGCCGCGCGACCACGACGAGATTTCGTAGATGTTGAAGTAAAACCAGTTCGGAAAGAGAACGATCTCCGGCGGAATCGCGGGCACCGCGTCGTAGTCGTACTGGCCAAGCGCGCACAGATAGATCTTGGTGAAGGTGTTGCACTCCACTACGCCGCCATTGGCGAGGATCCATTCGCGGGCCTTCACCAGGACGGGATCGCTCTGCGACCAGCCCATCAGCTTCAGCGCAAGATACGATTTAACCCCGTAGTTGATGTTAGATGGACCACCGGGATACAGGCTCCATCCGCCGTCGGCGTTCTGGTGACGCAGGATCTCGTTGATCGCGCGGCTCATCTTACCCGGATCGCCCGTGCCAAGCAGCGTGTGGAGGTAGATGTAATCGGCCTCAAGCATGACGTCAGCTTCCAGCTCGCCACACCAATATCCATCAAGATGCTGCTGCCCGAGAAGCCAGTCCCTGGAACGACCGACTGCTTCGCGAACACGATCCAGAGCGATGTCGATGCGGCCGAAGCGCGGCTGTGATGCCGCAGTGGCTACGCCCACAACTGCAGCCGGCCTGGAATTTTGTTTCTGCATCCTGTTTAGACGAATCCCTTCGGCACAGCGATTCAACCCGGCCGTAATGATGTGGTTACGCGGTCGCGGCTGTACGTACCGTCTGCGAACCCGGTGCCGAGGCAATCGCCTGGACGATCTCTGGCGGCAAGCCAAAGCGAACATTCTCCGGCATCACTTCTACTTCATCGACGGACCCATAACCACGTTCCTGCAGGTAGGCCACAACCTCCTGCACAAGCACCTCAGGAGCTGAAGCGCCCGCAGTGATGGCAACCTTCTCGACGCCTTCCAGCCATTCGGGCTGGATGTCTTCTGCCTTGTCGATGAGGTAGGACGTGGTGCCGATGTTCATCGACACTTCTACCAGCCGATTCGAGTTAGAGCTGTTGCGCGAACCGACGACGAGCACCAGGTCGGCACCATGTGCCACGTTCTTCACCGCGGTCTGGCGGTTCTCAGTCGCGTAGCAGATGTCCTGCGCGTGTGGCCCGACGATCTTGGGGAACTTCTTTTTAAGCGCCTCGATCATGTAGCGCGCCTCGTCAAGCGACAGGGTCGTCTGCGTGAGATATGCGACGCGATCCGGATCGGGCACCACGAGGTTCTCAACTTCTTCGACTGTCGAGACCACCTGGGTCACGTCGGGGGCTTCGCCCTGCGTGCCCTCGACCTCCTCGTGGTCCCGGTGTCCTACAAGCACGAGCGAATAGCCCTGTTTTGCGAACTTGATCGCTTCAACGTGGACCTTTGTCACAAGCGGACACGTCGCGTCGATCACCTTGAGCCCACGCTCTTTGGCCCGTTCACGGACGGCCGGCGACACGCCATGCGCGGAGTAGATAACGCGCTTGCCTTCGGGCACCTCATCGAGTTCGTTGACGAAGATCGCGCCCTTCTGGCGCAGATCGTCGACGACGTAGCTGTTGTGCACGATTTCTTTGCGGACGTAAATGGGAGCGCCAAAGGTGTCCAGCGCAATCTTGACGATGTCAACGGCACGTACTACGCCCGCGCAAAAGCCCCGTGGCTTCAGCAGCAGGACCCGTTTTTTGGTGTTTGCCGTGCTTTCCGCTGCGATGTCCGTGGGTTCTAAGGTCAGGATGCTCACTTTCCAAGTATACCGCGAGCGGGCTTTCGCGAGGACTGGTTTGAACCAACCCTGGTGCAAAGGCGAGCGGGCTTCCGTTCGATGGGATCGTTTCCCATGAACGAGTGAGCCCGCTGTGGTAGTGACCTTTAGAATTTGCCGCCGCAATCTGCGTGCATGCAATGGCACCCCAGTGTTCCGGGAGCCGCGCGTGCGGTGTCTTCACAGCTCTGCGAACAATACTTCCCTTCCGTAACCGTGCAGGAACACGGAGCGTGTGCACATTTCTTCGGATCGTGAGACATACCTGGTCCTCCGCGGGCGATGCAGAATCGCTGCACATAGTAGGACTCGGTCGCAGAATGGCAGGTTGTAAGCCTACAGGCTGGCCTTCAGCATCTGCTCAGCGTGTCGAAGGCTGGTGTCCGTGACGGTCGCACCGGAGATCATGCGGGCGATCTCGCGAGTGCGCTCCTCTTCCTTCATCTGCCGGATCTGGGTGCGTGTGCGCCCCTCGCGCTCTGACTTCTCGACGAGAAAGTGCTGGTTGGCGAACGCCGCTATTTGTGGCAGGTGGGTCACGCACAATACCTGCTGGTGAACGGAGAGCGCCTTCAGCTTCTGACCGACTGCTTCTGCTGCGCGGCCTCCGATGCCAATGTCGATTTCGTCGAACACCAGCGTTCGTGGCAAGGCGATGCGGCGCTTCGTCCGGTCCGCGCCGCCCTCTTCAACGGAGACCTTTAAGGCCAGCATGACACGGCTCATTTCGCCACCACTGGCAATCTCTTCCAGCGGTTTCAGGGGCTCGCCGGCGTTGGTCGCGATCAGGCACTCCACGTGGTCCCAGCCGGCTGCGGTCCAGAAGCTTTGCTCCTTCTGAGGAGCGACTTCCACCCGGAACTGCACCTTCATGGCGAGGTCGTTGATCTGCTGCTCGGCCAGCTTCTCCAACTTGCGAGCGGCAGAGGTGCGCGCTTCGGTCAGGTCCTGTGCGACGCAGATGTAAATGTGCTCGGTCTCGGCCAGATGCTGCTTTGCGGCGGCGATCAACACGTCGCGGTTCTCAATCTCCTGCAGTTTGGCGGCAACGTCTTCACCGTAGGCAATCACCTCTGCAAGGGTGCGGCCGTACTTACGTTTCAGGCGATCGAGCAACGCGAGCCGGTCTTCGATCACGGCCAGCCGCTCGGGAGACGCGTTGATGTTCTCTGCATAGTGGCGAACAGTCGAACTCAGGTCGGCGACGGTAGCGCGCGCGTTGGCGAGTTGGGCCGCCGGCTCGATGAAGCTGGCGTCGTACCGTGCGAGCTCCTCAACGTGCTTTTGCGCTGCGGCGAGCGTGGTTTCAGCGGAGCCTTCGCCTTCGTACAGTGATTCGTGAGCGCTCATAGCCGCGGTATAGAGCTTTTCGGCGTTGGCAAGAACCCGCTTTTCGGCTTCGAGCGTCTCGTCCTCTTCGGCGTTCAAGATGTCGGCGTCGCGGATCTCGTTGCGCTGAAAGCTCCACAGGTCAGCCATACGCAGGCGCTCCTGCTCCTCGCCAGTGAGGCGATCGAGTTCCTCGCGGGCTTCGCGCCACAGGGCGTAGGCAGTGCGAATGTTTTCTCCTGCCTGAGCCGGATCGAGGTTCTTGCGTGTGCGCAGGCGTTCGCGCAGGTCAAGCGAGAGTTCGCGGCCAAGAATCGACGTCGAGTTGATGCCGGCGAAGCGGTCCAGCAACCCGCGCTGCTGAGCCTGGTCAAAGCTGCCCATCGTTTCTGTCTGCGCGTGCACCAGCGCAAGTTCAGGCGCCAGTTGACGCAGCACGCTGACTGTAGCGGGCTGGTTGTTCAGGAAGACCCGACCCTTGCCCCCTGCATTGACCTCGCGGCGCAGCAGGATTTCGTGTCCCTCAAGGTCAATGCCGTTCGCTTCGAGGATCGCTTCTGCACCTGCCGTCGCTTCAAAGACGCAGGAGACCACGGCCTTTTCGGCCCCGTGCCGCACCACATCACTGGCGGCACGGCCGCCCAGCAACAGCGCAAGGGCATCTACGAGGATCGATTTTCCCGCTCCGGTTTCGCCCGTCAACAGGTTCAGGCCGCTGCCGAAGGTCGCGACCGCGTGATCGATTACAGCGTAATTCTCGGCGCGCAGCTCAAGCAGCATTTTCGCCTCACCTTCGCGCAGAGCATAGCATGCGCTCACGCGTTTTCGGTCCCGTTTCGCAGATGAACCCGGGAAGGAACCCCTCGATCAAGCCCCGAAAATCAGGAGGACTGCTCTGCAAAGTCCGGCATCGGGAGTCCGCGTTCCACGGACGGGAGGTGCGCCCTTGTCGAAAGCTCTGGAGACAGAGTGAAAACGAACTCGGCACCCTGCTCCAGGACTGCATATGCCTTGATCTTTCCCTCGTGTCGCGCCACGATTCGCTGCACGGTGGCGAGGCCGATCCCAGAGCCCTTAAACTCGCGGTCGCCATGCAGACGCTGAAAGGCTCCAAATAGCCGGTCGGCATATTTCATGTCGAATCCGACGCCATTATCGCGTACGAACAGCGCTTTCGACTGGTCCCACATGGTCTCGCCAAAGGTGATGGTGGCGACATCGCGTGTGCCGGTGTACTTCACCGAGTTGCCGAAGAGGTTTTCTAGCGCGATGCGCACGAGACGTGGATCGGCGTCGACCTGTATCCCGGGCTGAATGTCGAACACCAGGCGCCGGTCGGGATGTCTCGCCTGGAGCTCAGCCGCGACGCTTTCTGCCATAGACGTAAGGTCCAGATGTTCCCTGCGTATGTCGCCCCTTGTCACGCGTGACAATTCAAGGAGCGCATCGATGAGATCACCCATCCGGTTCGCCGCTCCGCGGACTCTCTTAAGATATTCCTTGCCTTCGGCATCGAAGAGCTCGCCGTAATCTTCTTCCAGCACGGCGGAGAAGCCGTCGATCGTCCTCAGCGGTGCTCGCAGATCATGGGAAACAGAGTAGCTGAATGCTTCCAGCTCCTTGTTGGCACGCTCAAGGTCGCGCGTGCGTGTTGCGACTCGCTCTTCCAGTTCTTCGTTCAGCAGGAGGAGTTGCCGTTGGCTCTGCAGCAGTTCTTCCTCCGCGAGCCGTTTTGCCGTTACATCGCGGAATGTGACGACGGCGCCTTGTAAAACACCGTCTGCGAGTACCGGCTGGGCTGACATCTCGGCGTAGAAGAAAGAACCGTCCTTCCGGAACACGTGGTCGATCTGGTCAGTGAATCCTTTGCCGTAGCGGAACGTGTCGAAGATGATGCACTCGGATGCAGGATATGGGCGGCCATCGGGATAGTGATGGTGCACCTTCAGATGCATGTTTTTGCCGATCAACTCTTCTGCGGTGAACCCGATCAGCGCGAGTGCTGCTCGGTTAACAAACGTACAGTTCCCCTCCAGGTCGACACCCCAGATGCCTTCGCCGGCAGAATCCAGCAGGGCCTGCCACAGAACGTCCTGAACGTTTGCCGTTTGGATCATCACCGGGTTGGATGCGCCGTCGGGGCTGGTTGCCTGACCGCCGTGCGGACATTCCTGGCCGACCTCTGGCATCTTCGATGGTTCGTTCCGGGGCCAAACGCCGGGGAGACGACGTACACTGCACGGAAGTATGTCGATGCTACTGCTGTTTGTGTTTCAAGAAGATCTGCCTGCCGCGCCTGCGCCGGCTTCGAGTTCGTCTGCGCTGGCCGAGATGCTGCACAACAGCGGTCCGACTGCGCTTGTGGTGCTGGCGCTGCTGCTGGCCATGTCGATATTTTCGTGGACGATCATGCTGGCTAAGGCCGGTGCTTTTCGCCGGGCGCGCACGAAGAACCAGGCTTTTCTGCGCGCGTTCCGCAAAAGCACCCGCCTCAGCGAGATCGCTGCGGTTGCTCCACAGTACAGCCCCTCGCCGCTGGTGCCTGTCTTCACCGAGATCGTTGAGGAGTATCAGCGCCAGACCGGCGGCCGGGGCATGCCGCGGAATCCCGTTGCCTTGGAGCGTGCTGCGCAGACCGCCTCGAGCGAGGCGCTCACCGGGCTTGAGAGCCAGTTGACGTGGCTTGCGACCATCGCGGCGGTGGCTCCGTTTGTCGGGCTGCTGGGGACGGTGATGGGCATCGTGGACGCATTCCACGGTCTTGGAACGCAAGGCGCTGCGACGCTGCGTGCTGTTGCTCCCGGCATTTCTGAAGCGTTGATCACGACCGCCGCAGGCCTGGTTGTGGCAATCCCTGCGGTGGTCGGCTACAACCAGCTGACAGCGCGTTTGAAGGAGTTTGCAGCCCGCATGGATGACTTTAGCCGCGAGTTGTTAAACGCGCTTGAGAACGCTGCTACCAGCGCGCCGCCGGTGTCTGAAGAGCCTCTTCGCCGGCGCGTGTAAGCAACCTGCAACTCCCAAGCGTTTAGGAGATACATCATGGCCTTCTCCAGCGGTGGCCGCACCCAGTCCTCACTTGCCGAGATAAACATCACGCCGCTGGTAGACGTGGTGCTTGTGCTGCTGCTGATCTTCATGCTGACTGCGCCGGTGCTGCAGTCTGGCATAGACGTAGCCGTGCCGCAGACGCGCACGGTCAACCAGCTTACCGAAGAGCGCACGGTCGTTACGATCGATCGCGAACAGCGCGTATACCTGCAGGATAAGCCGGTAAACATCGCCGAACTGCCCAACCTGCTCCGCAGCAAGAGCACCGACCCATCCAAGAAAGTGATCTACCTGCGTGCAGATGGCAAAGTTCCATTCGGTGCGTTCGCTTCGGTGATGGACGCGGTCAAGCAGGCCGGCATCACCAACATCAGCATCGTCACCCGGCCTTTCGACAAGTAGCCATGCCAGCACTGGACGACAGAGCGATCGATACAAAGGCCACCCGCAAGAACTTCGTTGCGGCCCTGGTGCTGCATGGGATTGCCATCGGCGGGCTGCTGGGTTCTGCCTGGATATTTCACAAGCATGGCGAGAAGTGGGGCGACACGGCTGACGTTGCCAGCGCTGTGCAGGCGACGATGGTCAACTCCATCCCGCTGCCACCGCGCGTCGAGCCAAAGACCGACAACGTGCTCGCTTCAGAGACGCCAAGTCCTGTACCGCCGCCTCCAACGCCCAAGGCTGAGCCTCCACCGAAACCCACCGACATCCCCGTCGTGGTGAAGCAGACGAAGCCGCCGCTGAAGCCCGCGGACAAGCCTGCGCCTGAGCCGCCAAAGCATCCGCAACCAACGCCTCCGCAGCCGGATCATGCGGCAAGTGGCGAGACCGCCGGGCTGCGTGTTGCGATGACCGCAGTGGAGAACCGCGCAGGCACTTCATCCACGAACGTGACGGATTCGGCGTTCGGACAGCGCTATGCATACTACGTTCGGCAGCTGACGCAGAAGGTGGCGCAGCAGTGGTTCACGCAGACGCTCGACAGCGGCGCACCGGGCCATCGCGTCACCATCAGCTTTCGCGTGGAGCGTGACGGATCGCCTTCGCAGATCGTCATTGCGAAGCCCAGCGGAGACAGCACCCTGGACGCGAGCGCCGTTCGTGCGCTGCAGCGCATCGACACCTTTGGCCCGCTGCCCGACGGCTATGCCGGACAGTACATCAATGTGCAGTACTACTTCGAGCCGAAGGCACAGTGACGTCGAAGTTGGTGCCCATGTCTCGCTCTTGAGACACGGGTAGATGGCTGTGTCGGCCTTGAAGAACTCAGATCGCAACGGAGGACGTGGCACCCCCAAGCAGGCCACACGCTGCCAGTTGCGTGACATTCCACGATGTTTTCCGCACCAGCCGCGACACCTCTGCTCGAAGATTGCGCCGGGTGCGTCTACCATTAAGGCGATGGCACTTCGCATGACCTCATTCTCGCGATGCAAGCTGGCTCTGCTGCTCGCGCTGTTACTGCCCGCCGGTCTGGTGCGCGCGCAGGATAACGTTTTTACCGGCACCAACACCGGTGCTGACCGTGTTCGTATTGCAGCCGCAGACTTCCACGCCGGCTCGCCCGAGGCAGCTGCGTTGAAGCACACGTTTGACACCGTGCTGTTCAGCGACCTGGGCAACGCTGGTGTGTTCGACCTGGTTTCGAAGAGCCTGCAGCCCCAGGCGGCTCCCGGTGCTCCGAGCGAGATAAGACTGCCGGACTGGAGTGGTGGAACGACCAACGCATCGTTTGTTGCCTTTGGCTCGTTCAGCGTCAGTGGCGGACGCATTATCGTGAATGGCTACGTCTTCGATACGCACAATGCACAGTTTCCGCAGGTGCTGGGCAAGCAGTACAACGATGTCGCCGACGACGGCGCGGCCCGTCAGACCGCACACAAGTTCGCCGATGAGATCATCCTGCGGCTCGGCGGCGGTATTCCGGGCATCGCGGAAAGTAAGATTTACTTTGTGCACGCGGCGAACGGCACCAAAGAGATCTGGGCAATGGATTACGACGGCGCCAATGCGCACCCGGTCACGAACCTTGGAACAATCTCGATCTCGCCGCGTGTTTCGCCGGACAACTCGCGCATCGCATTTTCCTCCCTTGGGCGTGATGGATTCCAACTACGCGTGTTCTCGCTGCTGCTGAATCGCATGGTTGCCTTTCCCTCCAGTGGTGGAACAAATCTGTCGCCGGCATGGTCATCCAGCGGACAGCTGGCCTACTCGTCGTCTCGCTCCGGTGATCCTGAGATCTATGTCTCCGACGGCAATGGCAATGGTGCCCGCCGCATCACGAACTCACGCGGCCCCGACGTTTCGCCAGCCTGGAACCCAAAGACGGGATCGCAGATCGCCTGGGTAAGCGGACGCACTGGATTGCCGCAGCTCTACATCATGGACGCCGACGGCGCGGGTGTGCAGCGCATGACAGACGGAGGGTACGCAACCTCTGTCTCATGGTCCCCCAACGGGCAGTTCCTCGCCTTTGCGTGGGACCGCAAGTACGGTCCGGGTGCGCCTGGCGGTCAGGACATCTACGTGATGGAAGTGGCCAGCAAGCGCTGGGTGCAGCTGACTAACGGCATCGGGCGTTGTGACTTTCCGTCCTGGTCGCCTGACGGTCGGCACATTGTGTTCTCTCTGGGCTCCGGCGCGCGGGCGGAGATCTGGACCATGCTGGCGGACGGCACCGGGAAGCACCGCTTGAGTAGCAGTGGCAACGACATGCCAAACTGGAGCTTCCGATAGGCCGCGCTTCGCAGCTGACATTTAGTTTGAGGAGAGATGATGAGAGCACTGAATATTCGCAATCAACCGCTGATCCTGTTGGCAACGGCCGCTGCCTTTCTGCTGTCAGGCTGTCACAAGAAGACGAGTGCTCCGCCACCGTCTAGTCTTCCGCCCGCGGTGACGTCGGTCGCACCTACCGCAAATATCACCGCCGATCCAGCGGCAATCGATGTGGGCGGCTCGGTCGTGCTTAGCTGGCATACCACCGGAGCTTCGTCAGCCGCCATCGATGGCATCGGACCGGTCCCGGTGAACGGCACCCAGAACGTGACGCCATCGACCTCCACCAACTTTCACCTGACCGCAACGGGCGACGGCGGCACCGCTGAGGCGAATGTTCGAGTGACGGTACGCGTGCCGGTTGCGCCCACTGCTGACAGTGGCACATCGAGCAACCTGGGTGACGAGGCAGCTTTCCACGCAGCCGTTCAGGATGTTTTCTTCGACTACGACAGCTATGACCTGCGTCCCGATGCAAAGGCGAACGCAGCGCAGGCCGCGACTTACCTGAATGCCCGACCGGAGATCAACGTGCTGATCGGCGGCTACTGCGACGAGCGTGGATCAGCGGAATACAATCTGGCGCTCGGTGAGAACCGCGCCAATTCCGCAAAGACCGCACTGGTGAACGCGGGTGTATCGGCGAACCGCATCCGTGTCGTCTCGTATGGCAAGGAGAAGCAATTCTGCACAGAACAAAACGAGAGCTGCTGGCAGCAGAACCGCCGCGCGCAGTTCACCATGGACAAGTAGACGTACAAGGTTCGCCAGGTAAGCGAACCATCTGATCGCGGTGCGGAGAAGAGCATGTCTTCGCACCGCAGTGTTTCGGAGATTACCCATCATGCATCGCTCACTTCGCACCGCCTCTGCCACTCTCGCACTTGCTGCCGCGTTCGTCGCTGCGCCTGCACCGAGCTTCGCGGCCAGCAAGGAGATCATCCAGCTGCAGACCCAGGTGCAGCAATTGATGGACGCGGTTGCGCGCCTGCAGCAATCCAACGATGAGCGCATGGGCGTGATGCGCGACCAGGTTCAGCAGACGATCGACGCCGTGAACAAGATGACGTTGACGGTAAACGCCGTGCAGCGGCAGGTCCAGACCGCCAGCGAAAGCTCCGGCAAGAGTACCGAGCAGGTCTCCGGGCAAATGCAGTCATTGAACGATTCAGTGGACGAGTTGAAGGCCAGGCTCGGGCACATCGAGAAGACTCTTGCCGACCTGCAGAGTTCGCAGCAGTCTATCAATGCTCGGCTTGAGTCGGGTGGATCTGCAGCACCCAGCGACAGTGCTCCGGCGCTACCGTCCGCTCCATCCACCACGCCTGCGCCGCGTAACGGCCGCGCACCCGCAACGGCTGCTCCGATCGCTGATCCCACACCAGCAGCACCGGCGGTCGAAGACCTGTATCGCACCGCCTTCACTGACTACAACGGCGCGAAGTATCCGCTCGCCACGACCGAGTTCAATGATGTGATCAAGTACTATCCGGACTCGAACTTCGCGGGCAATGCCTACTTCTACCTTGGTGAAATTGACTTCAAGGCGAATCGCTATGCGGCCGCCGCGAAGAACTATGACAAGGTGATGGAGCAATACCCCGGCAACACCAAGGTTGCCACGGCGCAACTGCGTAAGGGTGAGTCATTGCTCGCACAGAAGCAGACAGACGCGGGTGCACGCGAGTTGCGATCCCTCATTCAGCGTTTTCCCAATTCGCAGGAAGCATCTGCGGCGCGCAGCAGGTTGAACGCTCTAGGCATCACCATTACCCCTCGCACAGCACGCTAACGCTACGAGCGCATACCGTGCAGCAGTCGCGCGATGTCAGCCTGGCGATCTGCCGTGACCGGGAGCAGCGGCAGCCGGGGACGTCCACCGAAGTAGCCGGACAGCTCTGCGCCAGCCTTGATCGCTGCAATGTCGTGCGGTGGGATTCCCAGTTCTGCTTCGGCAAGCCGCGCCTGTTTGCCGGCCATCAGCGAAGTGTCGCCGTCCTTCCACGCAGCCCAGACTTCGAAGGCGGCCTGGGGCACAGAGGCGGCGATTGGCTGCATCAGACCACGGGCGCCAGCGCGCAAGGCTTCCGTGGCATCGGAAGCGGACGCCCACAACACCTGGAACCCTACTTCTTTCGTGCGCGTCTTTAACGCCGCCACGGGGGGTGCTGTTGCCAGCGCCGACCCTCCGCCAAGCGCCTCTGCGCTCACGAAGCTGCCGCCCACGGCTTCGGAAAGTTTGGGTGCCTGCAGCATGCGCCCGGTCGCCGCGGTGAACGTGATTGTGGTCGTTGTGGTGCGCCGCACCTGCGCGGTCGCCTCAACCACCTGCGCAACGCGGCTGACATGCTTCGATTGTTCCAACAGGCCGATGACGTTGGGATGCTGGCTAAGCTGCGCGATCAAACCCAACGGCAGGGCCACGCGGAGCGACTCCGACACCAAGATGACTGGTAAAGGCGAGCGGTCTGCGATGGCGAGAAAGTAGGTCAACAGCTCCGGCGCGGGCTCACCGTCTGCATTCCATAGGGTGTTGCGGAAGTCGAGTGGCGCGTGCAGCAGAACGGCGTCGAAGTGCGCTTCTGCTGCGGCTTCGGCGAGCAGCAGTGACTCTCGAACTCCCGACTGACCAACGCCTGCAATCAGCACCTTTTCCTTCGCGGCTTCGGCGCCGACGATGTGCAGTGTTTCGCGGCGCTCAGCGTCTGACAGCAACTCGGTTTCGCTGATGCTTGACAGCGCAGTCAAACCGCTTACCGGCGTCAGGGAGTAGCGGCGAACATTATGTTCCAACTTGCGGAAGTAGACACGGCCGTCCGGATAGAACGGGGTGGTCAGAGGAACGTGAACGCCATCAAGCAGCATGTCTACGCGACCTCAACCGGCACGCGACCTGCGTGCAGAGCCTGCAAGGTGTAGACGTGAACGTTACCGCCCTGCAGCGCCGCGATGCCCTCTGCTGCGGCGCGTGCTGCGGCAATCGTGGTGATCGTGGGTATGCGGGCAAGCACGGCGGCACGGCGGATCGCCTTTTCATCGAAGAACGTGTCCTGTCCGCGAGGTGTGTTGACGATCAGCTGAATGCGTTTCTCTTTGATCAGATCGACCACATTCGGACGTCCTTCCTGCACCTTGTGCACGCGCTCAACCTGCATGCCCGCATCGGTCAGAATGTCAGCTGTGCCGTGCGTCGCCACCAGGTGAAAACCCATCTCGACAAACTGCCGCGCCAGGGCCACGAGCGAGCCCTTGTCATGGTCGTTCACGCTGATGAAAACCGTACCCTTGACCGGCAGGTTCTGCCCGGCAGCGATCTGTGCCTTGGCAAACGCTTCGCCGAACGTTTCGGCAACGCCCATTACTTCGCCTGTCGAGCGCATCTCCGGCCCAAGGACCGGATCAACACCCTGGAACTTGCCCCACGGGAAGACTGGTGACTTTACGAAGTAGTGTTCGCCCGTACCAAGATCTTTACCGCTGGCGAGCTGCTCGGGCAGCAGCTCTTTTAACGTGCGTCCCGTCATGAGGCGCGATGCGATTTTCGCCAGCGGCACGCCCGTTGCTTTCGACACGTACGGCACGGTGCGCGATGCGCGCGGATTTACTTCGATTACGTAGACGATGCCGCGCTGAATGGCAAACTGAATGTTGCAGAGGCCGATCACGTTGAGTGCAAGCGCGAGTTGACGCGTGTAACGCCGGATGTGATCGAGCACATCTTCGGTCAGATCGACGGACGGCAAGACGCACGATGAATCTCCGGAGTGGATACCGGCCTCTTCGATGTGTTGCATGATGCCTGCGATGATCACGTCGTTGCCGTCGCAGAGCGCATCGACATCGACCTCAGTCGCGTCTTCGAGGAAATGGTCGATCAACACCGGCCTTTCCTGCGAATACTCGATTGCAGTGCTCATGTAGCGGACGATAGCCGCATCGTCATAGGCGATTACCATGGCGCGCCCGCCGAGCACATAGCTTGGCCTAACGAGCACTGGATAGCTGACACGGTTCGCTCCCGCCAGCGCTTCTTCCACGCTGGTCGCAAGCGCTCCGGCCGGTTGCGGGATCTTCAGATCGACGATCAGCTTCTGGAAACGCTTGCGGTCCTCTGCGAGTTCGATCGACTCGGGCGACGTGCCGATGATGGGCACGCCCGCCGCCTTCAGCGGCAGCGAAAGATTCAGCGGAGTCTGTCCGCCGAACTGCACGATCATGCCGATCGCCGCGCCGCTCGAAGCCTCGTGCTTGTACACCGCAAGCACGTCTTCGAACGTCAGCGGCTCGAAGTAAAGCCGATCGCTGGTGTCGTAGTCAGTCGAAACTGTCTCAGGATTGCAGTTGACCATGATGGTCTCGTAGCCATCTTCTCGCAGTGCAAAGGCCGCGTGGCAACAGCAATAGTCGAACTCAATTCCCTGTCCGATGCGGTTGGGACCGCTACCCAGGATGATGATTTTCTTCCGCGCCGTGGGCGTTGCCTCATCTTCTTCGTCGTAGCACGAGTAGAGATAAGGGGTGAAGCTTTCGAACTCTGCCGCGCATGTGTCGACCAGCTTGAAGACCGGTATGACACCGTGCTTCTCGCGCAACTCGCGCACACGCACGCCGGCGTTTTTGCCCTCCAGCTTCCAGGATGCGGCAAGCTGATCGTCGCTGATGCCCATGCGCTTGGCCGTGCGGAGTTGATCTTCGGTTACGCTGTCGAACGTCTCGGCTCCGATGGACTTGATCTCATCGGTGATCTGCTTCACCTGGTAGAGGAACCATGGGTCCATGCCCGTCAGTCGAGCGACCTCTCGCACTGTCATACCCCGTTCGAAGGCATAGCGAACGTACGTGAGGCGTTCGGGATGCGGTGTAACGAGACGCTGCGTCAGGCGGCGCGGCTCGATGTCGGCGGCGCTTGCCTTCTTGCCTGTCTCGAGCGAGCGTACCGCCTTCATCATGGCTTCCTTGAAGGTCCGGCCGATCGCCATCACTTCGCCCACCGACTTCATTTGGGGACCTAGCGTCTCCTCCACGCCGGGAAACTTTTCAAACTGCCACTTCGGAATCTTCACGACTACGTAGTCGATAGTCGGTTCGAAGCAGGCAGGAGTGGCCTTCGTAATATCGTTCTGCAGTTCGTCCAGCGTGTAACCGACGGCCAGACGAGCGGCAATCTTTGCAATGGGAAAACCCGTCGCCTTGGATGCAAGCGCCGACGAGCGAGAGACACGCGGGTTCATCTCGATAACAGTCATGCGGCCGTTCGCAGGGTTCACCGCGAACTGCACGTTGCTGCCGCCGGTCTCAACACCAATTTCGCGGATGACGCGAATGGCTGCATCGCGCATGCATTGGTACTCGCGGTCGGTCAGTGTCTGCGCGGGAGCGACGGTGATCGAGTCGCCAGTATGCACGCCCATCGGGTCGAAGTTTTCAATCGAGCAGACGATGATCACGTTGTCGGCCAGGTCGCGGACGACCTCGAGTTCGTACTCTTTCCAACCGAGCACGCTCTCTTCCAACAGGCACTCACCGACCGGCGAAAGGTCGAGACCGCGCGAGAGAATCTCGGTGAGTTCCTCACGGTTATAGGCGATACCGCCACCGGAACCGCCCAGCGTAAACGAAGGCCGGATGACGCATGGGAAGCCAATCTTCTGCGTGTAATCGAGGCCGTCCCGAAGGTTGTTGATGAGCGCTGAACGCGGCATATCAAGGCCGATCTTGTTCATTGCGTCCTTGAACAGCAGTCGGTCTTCGGCCTTCTTGATCGCATCCAGCTTGGCGCCGATCAACTCAATGCCGTACTTGTCCAGCGTGCCCGCGTCGGCCATGTCCACCGCGAGGTTCAGTGCGGTCTGGCCACCCACTGTCGGCAGGATGGCGAATACGCCGGGCTTGCCGCTGGCCTGCAGCATGTTCGTCTCGACGCGAAGAATCTCTTCCACGTACTTCGCTGTAAGCGGCTCGACATAGGTACGGTCGGCGACTTCAGGATCGGTCATGATCGAGGCGGGATTGCTGTTGACCAGCACCACTTCGTAGCCCTCGGCTTTGAGTGCCTTACAGGCTTGCGTGCCGCTGTAATCGAATTCGGCCGACTGACCGATGACGATCGGGCCAGAGCCGATCACTAGAATCTTTGCGATGTCGTTCCTGCGTGGCATCTATCGTTCCCGTTCAATCAAGTGATCTGCGCGCGACCTTACCATTCGGCAGGCTGCAGCGTATGAAGATTTCTGTTCGCAAGAAGCGACCGAACGCTTCGTACGAACGGGTAATCGTTGCCATGGATTGTGAGCATACTTTCACTCACGGCCATGCTGATGGCTATCGTAAGAATCGTCGCATTACGGAGCGACGGTGCCACGGAAAACTCAACACCCGGCAGTGCCCGCACCAGCAGCGCAAGCACGAGGAATGAGCTGATGGACACGAACGCGTACCACCGCTGCGTATCGTAACCAAGCAAGTACATCACCACCGGCGCCAGCGACGCAGTCAGGGCGAGATACCAGCCCGCGTATTTCGCCCACACGTTTCCTGAGCCGATGCATACAAGTCTCAGGTAAACGACCTGCAATGCGACGACGGGCAGTAATGCAAGAACGCCGGAGAGGTTCGAAAGCTGGTACTCGCCATGCAACTGCTCCCGCAGCGTGAGCTTGACGTTGGCAGCGGCGGACCGCGTCAACACGGCGAAAAAGGCGTCACGTACGGGAAAGTCGACGCGCGCGGTGATCCCCCGCTTCTCCTGTATCGCTCGTTCCACTGTGACCGGCGCCTTTGACGCGACCAGAACCCCCGTCATCAGGCAGCAGAGACCAAGTACGGAGGCGAACAATGCTGCTCGTGAAGGTACGACCCGGTCTTCAACAGCGTCAGCAACGAAGCTGAAGAGTACGGCGGGCAGCAGCAGCAGGAGAAACCCCTCATGCACCAGCATGGCCGCCACGCACACCGGCAGGGCTGCAGCCAATCGAACGGCCGGCCTGCGGATCAGCAACAGCGCGAGCGTGACCGCGAGCAGAAATACGTCGTCGTAGCCGTTCAGATTGCCGAGATACAACAGCGCTGCGCTGGAGGCGAACAAGGCAGCAGCCTCACCGGATCCAATGCGCTCCACAATGCCGGACTTACGCGCAAACACGACCAGCAGAACAACCACAAGCGCGAGCACCGCGAAGGAGAACGCCGCAAAGCGCGCGTAGTGGTTCAGGCCGAGCGGCGCTGTGAACATGGTTCCAAACAGGCCGCGCTTTACGAAGCCGTTCCGGTAGTCCAACTGAGCCTGCGTTGCCGCCCACGGCCCCGGGAAGCGAATGCCTTTTATAAGACTGATTGAACCAAATAGGAAACAAAGAAGATGCCAGAAGCGCCGGTCAGAGCGGAACCAGCTCCCGAGACGCAGGCCACCCGACGGAGGTAGAACCTCGCTCACTTATTCCACTCTTCCATCATCCGCCGGAAGTCCTTAAAGAGGTAATGCGAGTCGTGCGGTCCGGGCGAGGCCTCGGGGTGGTACTGCACGCTGAACATGGGATGTTCCTTATGCTTTAGCCCGGCGACCGTCTGGTCGTTCAGGTTCACGTGCGTGACCGCGACGGTGCTCTCGTCCAGTGTCTCCGGGTCGACCGCGTAATTGTGGTTCTGCGAGGTGATCTCGACCTTGCCCGTCTCAAGATTCTTGATGGGATGATTCGCGCCGTGGTGCCCGAACTTCAGCTTGTAGGTCTTACCGCCGAGCGCCAGGCCGAAGATTTGATGTCCGAGGCAGATACCAAACATCGGCGTTTTACCCGCCAGCGCCTGCACATTCTTCTGCGCGTAATCGAGCGGCTCGGGATCGCCGGGGCCGTTCGAAAAGAAGACTCCATCGGGGTTCATCGCCAGCACGTCGGCTGCAGACGTCGTCGCGGGAACGACGGTCACCCGGCAGTTCTCTCGTGCCAGCATGCGCAGAATGTTCTGCTTGATGCCAAAATCGTAGGCGACGACGTGCATCTGCCTTGAGCCGGGAGCCAGCGCGGACGGTAGCAGTTTGTCGCCCGTCTCGTTGCGTTCGCTGTCGCTGCTCCACTGATAACTCTGCTTCGTGCTGACGACGCTGGCAAGGTCGGTTCCATCCATCTTCGGAATGGCGCGCGCTTTCGCCACCAGCGCATCAATGTCATCAACCTTGGTCGAGATGATGCCGCGCATGACGCCATTGGCGCGGAGATGCCGAACGATCGCACGCGTGTCGACTTCTGCGATCACGGGAACGTTGTTCTTCTCGAGATATTCGTCTGTCACCTGGGTGGAACGCCAGTTGGACGAGACCGGTGAGAACTCGCGCGTGACCAGCCCCTCAATATAGGGTTTGGCGCTCTCGTCATCGTTTGGCGTTGTGCCGTAGTTGCCGATCTGAGGGTTTGTGAGAACGACAATCTGGCCGGCATAGGAGGGATCGGTGAAGATCTCCTGATAACCGGTCAATGCAGTGTTAAAAACAACTTCCCCGGACCGCTCGGCTGGAGCGCCGAAGCCTTTACCGCGGAAAATGCGCCCGTCTTCGAGCGCTAGTATCGCTTGCATTGCCTCTCCAGAGGAGTGGATTCAATCGATTCTAACAGTCCTGATCGCTCCAGGCTTTCGCAAGCCTGACATTCCAGCGGAGATATCGCGCAGGACGCGCAACAGGAGGCAATGCAGCTTTGACATGACCCCATCAGCCGTCTAATCTCATTAAAGGCCTTCGCAGCGAGCAGCATGCGTCCCCGTCGTCCAGTGGCCCAGGACACCGCCCTTTCACGGCGGTAACACGGGTTCGAATCCCGTCGGGGACGCCAACAAAACAAAGCCGCTCGCTTGCTCCATACTCCTGCTATGCATTGTTGACGAATGTGCTCCCGAACTTTCGGTGGAGTGTTTCGGAATTGCGTTCGCAGACCAATTACCAGACAAACAATCCTCTGGCCAAGGATGTATTCATCTGCAGATCAGGAATGCCGTCGCCCGATTGAACGGGCAACATACCGGCACGCTGCTGTACGACCCCTGGATGGAGACAGATGCTATGGCAAAGCTCGTCTATGGACTGAACCAGTCGTTGGATGGCTACGTTGACCATCTCGAGTTGCGACCCACGCCCGCGCTTTTCAATCATTTTACGAAGCACGTACACGACGTAATGGGAATGCTGTACGGTCGCCGCACATACGAGGTCATGCGTTACTGGGACGAAGACCGTCCGGATGACAGCGACGAGGCACTCGCCTACACGGTCGCATGGCGTAGCAAACCGAAGTGGGTCGTGTCACGCACATTGAAGTCTGTCGGTCCCAACGCCACGCTGGTCGTGGATGACCTGGCCGCGGAGGTACGTGGTCTTAGAGAGGATCTCGTTGGAGAGATTGACGTAGCCGGGCCAGAACTGGCGAGGAACCTCGGCGACCTTGGCCTTATCGACGAGTATCGACTCTATCTTCACCCGATCGTACTTGGCCACGGCAAGCCCTTCTTCTCTGGCCCTTTGCCGCCGCTCCGGTTTGTGACAAGCGAGCTTATTGATGAAACCATCGTCAGGCTGATATACGTTCCGGCTCAAGCGCGGCAGTATGAGCAGCATGCCGGTACGCTGTAAGACAGAGACAGGCATCGCGGCCGCTTCGCAGATATTTCTGCCTCATAGAAGACCGCGTGGCTGGCAGGGCCTGGAAGAAGGACTGATATGAAGGCTGCGATCTATCGCTCGACGCGCGAAGCCTCTGAACCTTTGCTCGCGTATGTCGATGTACCGCGACCGTTGCTCGTGCCCAACCATGTGATTCTCCGCGTGCTCGCCTGCGGTGTCTGCAGAACGGACCTTCACATCGCAGAGGGCGACTTACCTCCGCTGCAGAGGGAGATCATTCCCGGGCACCAGATTGTAGGCGAGATCGTGGAAGGTGCCACAACAGAACTTCCCGTGGGTCTACGAGTGGGTGTGTCCTGGATTGGAGGCGTCGACGGGGACTGCTGGTACTGTCGTCACGATGCCGAGAACCTCTGCGATCATCCGGTTTTCACGGGCTATACCGTGAACGGAGGATATGCAGAGTATGTTCTCGTGCGATCTGATTTCGTCTTTCCGCTGCCTGACAGCATAGACGCAATGCATGTCGCTCCATTGCTTTGTGCCGGCATCATCGGCTTTAGAAGTCTGCGGGTTGCGGGCGTTACGCCGGGCGAGAAGGTCGGACTGTTTGGCTTTGGCAGTTCGGCCTCACTTGCGATCCGCGTTCTGCAGCATTGGCGTTGCGAGGCCTACGTAGCGACCAGGGGCCAGTCGCACCGCGATCTCGCCACTTCGTTAGGAGCAGCATGGGTGGGCGATGAGCATGACACGCCGCCGGTGCCGCTCGATCGAGCGATCACATTTGCACCCAGCGGCGAGGTCGTCATCAGCGCGCTGACTAGTCTGCGGAAAGGGGGCGTTGTCGCAATCAACGCCATCCATCTCGACGCCATGCCGGCGTTTGACTATGACACGTTACTTTGGGGCGAGCGCCAGATCCGCAGCGTGGCGAACATGACCAGGCAGGACGCGCGGGACTTTCTGGCGTTGGCGCACGAGATCGGCATCCGCCCGGAGGTCACCGTGTTCTCGCTCGCAGACGCAAACAAGGCGTTGCTGGCGGTGAAAAACGAAGACCAGTTCGGCTCGATCGTGATTGTTCCTTAGCAGATTGCCTGAACCAGACTTCGCTTCTATGTGCGGCGACCAGCCGGGGACAACTTTGACTGCTACGATCAGTGGTACTTCACCGAACCAAAGCGGTGGCTTGTTCCTTTGAGAGCGGAGCGACAGCTATGTGCTTTTCCGCCACTGCGAACTTCGTCGGCGGTGCTGGGCTGGCAGGCGTCGGCGTAGCTACTCTTCGCGAGGCAAAGCACAAGAAGCAGCTGCTCTTCGCTGCGATGCCGCTGCTATTCGCGCTGCACCAAGGTATGGAGGGCTTCGTCTGGCTTGGCCTGGATGGCTTGGTATCGCACAGAGTGGAAATAGCCGCGGGAAGAGCGTTTGTCTTCTACGCTCAAGGTGTCCTGCCGTGCCTGTTGCCGTTAAGCGTTCTCCTGCTGGAGCCGACTGCGAGAAGGCAGCGAAGGATGTGGCCCTTCGTCCTGCTCGGGGCAGTGCTCGGGATCTACCTGCTTTGGGGACTTCTGACGTTCCCGATTGAGGTCTCAGCGCGAGATCATAGCATTCTGTACTTTAATCGCGTGACGACGACTACCCTCGTAGCCGAGTTGTACGTTTTTGCGACGTGTGGAGCGCTTTTCTTTTCAGGGTTCCGCGACCTTGTACTGCTTGGTGCAGCAAACCTTATGGGACTGATCATCGTTATGCTTGTCATGCGTTATGCGTTCACGTCTGTCTGGTGTGCATACGCTGCCGTAGTCAGTAGCATGATCTACTTCCATTTCCGAAACGGTCGCGTGTCCATGGTGCCGCTGGTCAGCGCGGCGTAGAGATGAAGAGTAGCTGATGCGGCGGCTCTCAACTGCTTGCGCACTCGCCTCCGCTCGTTGAAGATCGATGAACAACCTTTCGCCTCGGAGGCCGCACGTTGAAGTCGCTCGTCCTCACCTTACTTTGCGTTTTGTTCGGCGTCCCAATCCCGTTAACGGCGCAAGGCTCGCTGCCGAGCTTCACGCACATCAGCGGTGACGCAACGTACACAGTTATCGGGAACGATCCGGCAAAGGGCGGTAGCGCGAACATACCCGTTACAATCGTTCCCGTAAGCCTGACCTTCGAAAGCAGCAAGAGCGTCGTGCTCAGTCCGGCCATGGACATCGCGAAAATCAGGCGGTCGCCGATCTTCACCAGCTACAAGTTCGGCACAGGGACGACGCAGTACGCAGACGCGCTTCTTCGCGCCTCGTTCTATAAGGCCTCAGGGTCTGCTGATACGCTTTCAAGCTGGCACACGCTCCTGGCGAAGCCGGCCGTCGCGCCGCTGTTGACGGTTAAGATTCCGGCCGGCTATGGCTATACGCTAAGTGACAAGCGCGCGATGCGGACCATGGCCGTGGTGGACATCGAGTGGCTACAAAAGAAGGTTTTCGAGACGGTGCCTGCAGGTACGCTTTCGCCCGACCGTCTCGTGATGTTCGTTACCCACAACACCACGTATTACACCGAAGGCGACGCGACGCTGTGCTGCTCCTGGGGCACAAACGGTACCGATGGAGCCACCAAGCAGCCCTTCATACTCGCCTCGTACCTGGACCTCTCGACCATTGCTGTCGATAGAGATGTCCAGCCTCTGACGGCGCAGCTCGCCGAGTTTGTCATGAATCCCGGCCACGATCCGCTGGTAAAAGGCCGCAACATCAAGTTGCCGGGCAACACCTTCAGTACGGGGTGGATGCGTCCCGCCAACACGCCTGCCTCTGACTTCCGCTGTGCCGGCACGGGCACGGGCTCGAACTACTTCATGCTGCTGCCGACCGACATCAATCGGAAGAACAACTTCCCTGCTTCGCCCGCGTTTGTTGCGGGCGCTTACCACCTGCAAAACGCACCCGTCTTCCCCTGGTACACCGGCGCCGCGGATGTGGAGAGCTGGCAGGGCAAGCTGTCGTTTCCTGATCCGGGCGCGCTCACCGATGTGATGAAGCCATGTGCCCCTCGCGGCGCCAACACCTTCGGCCGGGCCGGCACTCCGCCCCCGACGACGTCGCCCGCCCTCTTCAACGGCACACACGGACATCAGCTGATCGGCTACTGGAACGGAGGCGGCATGGGGGCGAACCGCTTCCGGCTGCGCGATGTATCACCGCAGTGGGACGTGATCATCGTTGCCTTTGCCGTCCCGGTCAAAAGCGGCGAGGCCTCGATGGTCTTCCGCACGCCCTTCGGGTACCAGCCTGACGAGTTCAAGGCCGAGATCGACGAGATGCACAGCCGTGGCAAGAAGGTCATGATCTCCCTTGGCGGCGGCGGTCAGAACTTCCAGGTCCGCACACCCGAGGCAAAGCAGCAGTTCATCGATACCGTAACTGCGATCGTCGAACAGTACGGCTTTGATGGTGTGGACATCGACTTCGAAGCACCTTCGATCGTCACCGAGCCAGCCGATACGGATTTCCGCCATCCCACTTCGCCGGGCACCGTCAACCTGATCGCCGCATTGCATACGCTACACGATCATTTCGGGCCGGGATTCATGATCTCGCTGGTCCCCGAAGGCACGCAGACACCAGGTGGCTACCCCA
Organism: Terriglobus sp.; assembly: GCA_965199365.1. Classification (GTDB taxonomy): domain Bacteria; phylum Acidobacteriota; class Terriglobia; order Terriglobales; family Acidobacteriaceae; genus Terriglobus. Next base: position 516,431 of record CBDARC010000002.1, read on the forward strand.
GCTATGGCGGCCAGTTCGGCTCATACCTTCCGCTCATCCACGGTCTTGGAGACATCCTCACCTTTTCCGACACGCAGGATTACAACACTCCACCGCTGCAGGGGCTGGACGGTAACATCTACCAGGCCGGCACGGTCGATTACCACGCTGCAATGACGGAACTGATGCTGCACGGTTTTCCGGTCGGCCGCAATATCAGGTACATGTTTCCGCCCGTGCCTGCGAGCAAAATTGCGGTCGGCTTCCTCAATTCGGACACGACACCGCAGATTGTGACCGACGCGATGAACTACATCATCACAGGCAAGGCGCCAGTGGGTACCAAGTACAAGCTGATAAAGCCAAAAGGCTACCCAGCAATGCGCGGCGCGATGTTTTGGACCATCGACGCGGACCGGCGCGGCGAATACAACTACTCCAACACCGTAGGCCCGCAGCTTCATAGCTTTCCTGCCGTTAAGTAGTTGGTTGCCGATGAAGAGCTGCGTTGTAGCGTCTGTCGACTTGGAGGCCTGCCGATTGGCGTGCGCCTTGCAAACTGTAATTCAAAGTCATGAAGGGCCAGTCAATCGAGGAAGACGAGTGGGTTTCCGGAGTGACTGAAGCCCTTTAACTTACGTCACCCCGAAGCAGGAAAGCAGTCGCATCGAGCAGCGACTTCAATCCATCCGCCTTGGGCGATACGGCGTGCGAAGTATCGAACCGCGGCAGTTCGCTGTTGTCCTTCAGAACGACACCGCTTCGGCCCAGCGCTCGCGCTCCGTCCAGCAGGTACGCGAGCTTTGTTACGGCTAGGGAGATACTCAGGCCTCCTTCGCGGATATTCGACACGCAGTTTCTGGAAGCATCGGTCAGGCCTACGCGCGGCCCGTAGGTGAGATAAGCTCCAAGGCTGTCCGCCGCTTTCAGTCCAGGGCGTTCGCCCAGCAGCACCAGGACAGCTTCCGCCCCGCGCAGCCAACCGATCTCGTCACCGAGCGCCACCCGAGCCTGCTCTGCGAGCACGATGCTATCCATCGTCCAGTCGAGCAACTTGAGGCGAAGCTCCTTCACGATTGGCACGGCATAGCGCTGCGGCGCTTCGGCTGAAAGCCCATCGCCAATCACCACTGTCAGTCTTCCTGGAACGCGTTCTACACCGCACTCCAGGCTTGCAGATGAGGCTTGATGAAGCCGTCGGCCGAGGTCAGGCCTGCGCAGGTACTCGGCTCGGTTCCCCGCCTGACTTCGCGCACTCATGGTCTGGAATCCAGCACACTGCAGTTGCTGAGCGAGGTCTATGACGTTCAGCACCGAGTGCACCGCATCGCGCGCTGCTGCGTGGTCCGCTCCGAACTCCAGGTTTGCCTGTGTGGGCATACTGACTCCGACTCTTCCCAATGCAATGCGTGCGTCGGTCCACTGACGTAGCCGTTGCAGTCCCGAACCGCCGGGTACAAGCGCGCTCATCGAGGCGTGCCAAGCGCGGCCGTGCGGCTGGACAGTTCGCCACGCTGGTCCGCGATGCCCATGCGCTGCAGCCACGCTTCGAACTCTGGCGCACGCCGCAACCCGAGAAGCCGCCGCAGATAGAGCGCGTCCTGGAATGAGGTGCTCTGATAATTCAGCATCACGTCGTCCGCTCCGGGTACTCCCATGACAAAGTTCACGCCGGCTGTCCCCAGCAACGTCAACAGCGAATCCATGTCGTCCTGGTCGGCCTCGGCATGGTTGGTGTAGCAGACGTCACATCCCATCGGCAGGCCCAGCAGTTTGCCGCAGAAATGGTCTTCAAGGCCCGCCCGCAAAATCTGCTTGCCGTCGTACAGGTACTCCGGCCCGATGAAGCCGACGACGGTATTTACAAGCAACGGTTTGAACTCACGCGCGACCGCGTAGGCCCGCGCCTCCAGAGTCTGCTGGTCGACACCATGATGGGCCCCGGCGGACAGCGCGCTTCCCTGTCCCGTCTCAAAGTACATACAGTTGTCGCCAACCGATCCTCTTCGCAGGCTCAACGCTGCGTCGTGCGCTTCGCGCAGCACGGCGAGCGAAACTCCAAACGATGTGTTCGTAGCCTGTGTCCCACCTATCGACTGGAAGACAAGATCAACGGGCGCTCCTGCCTCGATCGCTTCCATCGTGTTGGTCACGTGAGTCAGCACGCAGCTCTGCATGGGGATGTCGAAATGTGACCTTAAGTCATCCAGCATGTGCAGTAGTTGGATCGCAGTCGAAACGCTGTCCGAAGCTGGATTGACACCTATAACGGCGTCTCCGCAGCCATAGGTCAGGCCGTCCATGGTCGATGCGAAGATGCCCCTCAGGTCGTCTGTCGGATGGTTGGGTTGCAACCGAACTGCCAGCCTTCCTGGCAATCCGATCGTCGTGCGGAACCGCGTTACCACGGTGCACTTTCTGGCCGCAAGGATCAGGTCCTGATTTCGCATCAGCTTGCTTACAGCTGCGGCCATTTCGGGCGTGATCCCTGCTCGTGCACAGGCAAGCGCCGCACCGTCTGTTTGGTCCGAGAGCAGCCACTCCCTGAACTCGCCAACGGTCAACGAACTTATTGGGAGGAACGCGGCCGGATCATGCGAGTCCATGATCAGCCGCGTGACCTCGTCAGCCTCGTACGGCACGACCGATTCGTTGAGAAAATGCCGCAACGGAACGTCAGCAAGCGCATAACACGCTGCCGAACGCTCGAGTGCGCTAGCTGCCGCTACTCCCGCAAGTTCATCACCGGACCGCACGGGGGTCGCACACGCCAAGAGTGTCTTGAGGTCTTTGAACGCGTACAGCACGCCGCGCAGCGTGGACCGGAACTCCATCAGGCAGCTACCCCCTCGCGCTTCGACCACCGATGCATAAAGAAGCCTGTCACCATGACTGCAGCGAAGACCCCGGTCATGACAGGGTTGGTCACCACGATACTCACGAAACAGACAACGGTTGCCAGCAGAGTCCATAACGGCAGCCATGGATACAGCGCCACGCGAAATGGTCCTGGCATGTCCTGTTCCCTGTGTCGCAACGTAAATAGGGTCAGCATGCTGATTCCGTAGAGCACCAGTGCACCCAGTACAGACAACATTACGATATTGGCCGTGACTGACTGTCCTGCCACCTTCACCACATCATCGCAAAAGATGGCTGCTATTCCACGGCTCCGCCGCTGAGGATCGCGATCCACGGAGTTCCCAGCCCTGGATGGATCGTGCCCAGCATCGAGGGCAGGAAGACGTATCTTGCCAGTGCGAAGATCTGTCGCGAATAGCCAATGATCAGCGCATGCAGCGAAGCAACAAGACCGAAGGCCCAGCCAGACCAGCGTGTGCAGCCATGGGCTGCCTGCTCCGACGACGGCGCGCATGGCCATTGGCAGTGGATTGTTGACGCTCGCCAGCGGGTGCCAGTCGCCCACGCTGCCGGCGAGAATCAGCCGCGCCGTTCTTTGCAGACAACGCGGAACACTGCACATGAAGGTAGGCACCGATTGCCAACGCAGTCGCTGGCGGCGCGAGCACAAACTCGATCAGCGTTGCCGCACCTGCGATGTAGCCACCCACGTCTTCGAAGGCACGCAGACCGTACGCGAATGGCCCGCCAGCGTCAGGTATGGCTGTGGTCAACTCTGTGAGACAAAACACAAGGGCCGTATAGAGAGCCGCTAATCGCTTCGCTGATGACAGGCCCTCCGGGCGAAATCGTGACCCGGTGAATATCAGCGTAGATGAGATTCGTGCCGCATGGATGAGATTCGCCTCGTCGCCTGTGATCACTGCTCACTTACTTATCGCAACCCGACCTTCTCTGCTTGCGGGGTGAAGATCTGGACGAGTCTCTTAACGCGTTCCTTTTGCCGGACCCTTGGCAATCGCCCTGTCCTGGTGAGCTCGGCAACGCCGTGGAGACTGGCCCAGAAGAGCTCCGACATCACCTCTGACCGCGATCCCATGGCCGAAAACAGCTCCAGAAATTGCGCAAACGCGAAGCGCAATTCGGGAGGAGTTGTTGTTTCATCGAACGGAACGGACAGGCTGAGTAAAAACATTACCTCATACACTGCTGGCGAATGTGCCGCGAACGCCAGGTATTCGACCGCCACAGCTTCGATCTCCCTGCCCGCCTTCACCTTGTTGCGTGCGTTCTCGAGCGCCACGCCCAGCTCATGAAAGCCCTCGATGGCTACCGCGGCCAAGATCGCGTCGCGGTTTTCGAAGTGCGAGTACAAAACAGGCTGGCTGTATGAAATTTCGTCGGCAAGCCGTCGAACCGTTACGTTTGGCCATCCTTCGAGCTCCGCAATCTTTCTGGCTGCAAGAATGATTTCTGCCCGTCGAGCCTGCCTGGCACGCAGCTTACGATCGGCTATGCGATTCTCCTTAAGCTTAGGCTCCATGTTAGAAAGTATAGCGCCGCTAGAAGAAATGCGGTGGGTGACTGAACCCGCGTGCGTTCTCCGGGCATCATATATAGCGTTGCTAGATTTACTAACAGGAAGAACATAGTCATGATCAGCGTCGCACTCTCAACATCTGCTCTGATCGCTGCAGCAGTTATATCTATCGGCTGCTGCTACCTTGTTATCCCTCAACGGATCTCTACATCATTCGGGCTGAAACCCCCTGCACTGGATGCCGACACCAGTGCATGGTTACGCCTGAAAGGCATACGGGACGTTGGTTCTGGCCTGGTGGTGCTGACCCTCATGCTGGCAGCAGACCGGAGGACGGTGGGCATCGCTCTCATCGCCTTTGCCGTTATTCCTCTCGGGGACATGTGTATCGTTCTGGCCTCTGGCGGGTCAAGGTCCGCAGCCTTCAACATCCATGGTGCCACCTGTGCTGTTATGCTCGCCACCGGGCTGCTTTTGGTTCACGTCAGCTAGGAATGCGTACAATCTCTTGCCCTCGAGGTGGCAGGGCCTCGATCTCACCTCTCGTCTGAGAACGGGATTCTGGCCCTGTGCTGATCTCGGGGTGTAGAGGGTGCGCACTGGAAGATCAACCAAGCTCTGCGCTTCGTCTTTTCGGCAGGCGTATGCCTGAGTCCAACTGAATCCTGCAGCTGGCTTTCCGACACCGGCTTTGCACGTTGCGTGTCTCGGACGCAGGTGATCAGAGCCCGGTGTATTCCGGGGTGTAATCCTGGAAGAGGCCTCTGCCGGGGTACACCATGCGAACGGGCATGCTCTCGTCCAGGTTGTTCATCTTGACCCAGTGCCAGGCGTGCGTGACCTCACAGGAGTGGAAATAGAGCGTTTGTGCCTGCAGAAATGCGCTCGCGACCAACAACATCTCCTTCGCCCCTTCCCACTGGTCATCGCTGATGATCGCAAGCCGCGCGATGCTGTCGCTGTGACGCTGGAGAACGCGCATCTCGTCCCATCGCGCGGTCCAGTCCGCTCCATTCATACGAGTCAGGTCAGCAAGCAGGCCGATCGGCCACTTGTGGGCCGCGACCGCTCTGTCTAGCTGCTCTGAAAGCGCAAATACGTCAAACGACGTAAGTGTACCGACGGCCTCAAAGCCGAAGGCCACCGGGGTACTCCCCTGAAGTTTGCTGATCATGACGCGCCTTCCGTATGTGCCCGCTGGCAGCCACAAGCGATCTCATTCATACAAGAGCGGCTAGAGGACCGAAATCATGTGGGTCCTGGCAATGGCTTCGATCTGCGGCTCAGTCAGAGACGATAGGTCGACGGTTTCTGTAGCTTTCACATGCTGAAAGGTTTCAGGGTGGTGCTTCTTGAGGTACTCGCCAAGGTAATTGACAGCGCTGCTTTTACCGGTGCCATGCCCGACCAGCACAATCTCGTCCGCACCCACCAGCTCAACCGCGATCTCTTCGTAAAAGCTTGCCTCTTCGGGAACATGTTCACCCTTGTAATGTGCTTCCTTGCGATGCACAAGGTGACGTTCGAAACCAAAGGGATCGTAAGGCTTGACCGTCTTCTCGGCCTCCAGCTTCGGACCGTCCACGGCCTGAAAGATGTGCGCAGCGTGGTGATCGATCATGACGACCAAACGATGCGGCTGGGTTGGCGTGCCAACCTCCGTGGTAGCTGCCTCACGCAGAAACTTACGGAGACGGGCGACTTCTTCAACGCCTAGTTCGTGCGTATTTGGCCTCTTAAAAAACGCTCGCTGGCCGCCAACGACAAAGACAAATTCGTGTCCGTCGTGGGGCTGTACTTCGCCGAGTTTACCGACTAGCTCAACCGTCTCTGCCCAACTGAGATTTCGCGGAAGTTTGCCCTTTAACAGGCTTGCGTGCAGCAATTCGAGGTCGTGGCGAAGAAGTGTACTCATTCTTCAAGCATGGTCGCGCGCGCAGCAAGATGCTGTATAAGTTTGCTCAGATCGCACAGTTACTGAGCACAATCCCTGGTGACTTGGTACGCCGCTAAAGCAGCAGTAGCACGACTGGGATAACGACTCCCGCAAGGAGCGTCACGGCGATCAGCCACTTGCGGCGAGCGTACTTCCAAGCCATAACGATGCCAGTGCAGGTCGAGATTACAAGCGCAAAAGCGGTCGCAGCGAAGAAGATCTTTGTCGGCAGCGGATTATGTTGCGGCGACGCCGGAGGCTGCGAGGGCTTTAGGTCCTCGGATTTCGAGCCAGTGGCCTTTGTACCCGCTGGACCGGCCGCAGCCGCGGGAGCAGGCCTCCGAGGTGGCAGGTAGAGCGTTCCCTTCTTGTGCAACTGCGAGAGGTGCACAAGAATCTGCGGAGGCACATAGGAGCTTCCACGCGTCGTCTCATGAAAGCTGAACATCTGCAGGCCTCCCGTGATCGCAAAGAACAGGATCGTTGGTGCGAACAGAATGCCAGAGTAGAGATGGATGAGACGGATCGCTTTGAGGGTGGAAGCAGAGGACATGTGGGAGTCTCACTCGCCCTGCTGTATGCCGCCGCCAAATGAGCCGACGGCATCAGGGAGAGCCACGATGCAACTTGGATGACAAAGACTTGTCGCTGCTCGCGAGACTTCCGCATCTTTCAGCAGCAGATGTCACATTCACTCGTCTACGACTGAAAGAGCTTCGCCGAGCTACTTACTTGCTTGCCTTCTTTGACGCTGCCCAGCGCTTCTTCTGTGCAGCCGCGATCTTCGAACGAGCTTCTTCGCTCATGACCCGCTTAACTGCCTTCTTCGCAGGTGTCTTTGCTGCAGCCTCGGACTTCTTCGGTCTTCCAGGTCCGCGCTTGACTACAGGTGCAGTAGGGTCAGAGTAGCCGGTGAGAAGGGCGCGCACATGCTGAAGCTTGCCGATCTCTGCATCAATGATAGAAAGAATCTCGTCCGTGTTCATACTGGAATTGTAACTGCGTATCACAGTCGACAGCTGACCAAACGCATTCCGGCTCAAAATATTGTTCGAAAGTGGAACAGTCAGTCGACTCCGGCTTGTATACCTATTGCCCACTGACAAGTTGGTATATCTCGGGGAAAGTCTCAGAATGAGCAGGGGGGCGATTATTGCGCTACTGCACCGGTGCTATCTACGATCTGCCCGCTATTTACCGGCACGAAGTCGTTCAAGGTTAATGCAAGACCTAGCATATTAAGGTCGTCACCATTCCAGCGGGCATCCGTGTCTGCCGTGACAAGTCCCGTAATGCCATTATCAGCAACGACGATGCCGTAGGTCTTCATAGCCTGAACAATCGCCTGATTGGTTGCAGAGTACGGTGTCGCATCGAAATCAGCCCGCAGCCGCAAGCGCATGCCCATGTACGCCATCGAGCTCCAGTTGTTTCCCGCCGCGTGGGATGCAGGAGCGGAAAAAACGCCCCCGTTAGCATTTGACCGGGTCAGGTTTACTGTAAACCGCAACGCATGGTTGATTACACCTCCACTCGCTTCGTCGAATCGCAGTAGAAGCGGCAAGATTGGCAGGCCGGCTGCATCGGCGGAATTCTGACCCGGTAAACCCTGGCTCGGCCTGGAAACGTCCCAGCAGCGCGCCGCATCAGCACTGAAACTTGCCGTTGCTGCACCAGCGTTGGCAGTATCTACGCCGATTAATTCGTAGAGCCGAGAGGTGGCTGCGTCCATTACAAGCATGTGCCGATCCCCGGTAGGATTGGTTGCACCTTCAATTGTCCCGGCCTTCACGGGCCATTGTGTCGAGATCGTTGCCTGCGGAGCCATGGCACTGCAGGTTGCCCCGTCATCGCTTCCCCACTGCGGGTGATTAATGACTACCGGTGCGAAAACATCAGGAGTTTGCCTGGAGTCGATTACTACCCACGGCATGGTGGTATTAAACCCGAGGTGGTTTGCTCCAAAGACTGCCTTGAACGTGCTTGCAATTGGCTTTGGCGTAAACAGCCCATCACCGTAACTCGAATTCAGACTCCGATTTTCGTCGGCGTACTGCAGGGCAGACTGGTTCAGCGGCCAGGCTGCGGTCAACATCTGCGTGGGCAGCACTGGAGCCACTGGCGTGGGCGCGACCGGCAACGTGGCGGTTAACCGGGTCGTAATGCCTGGCGAAATCAAGTTTGTGCTATTGGTGGATACAGCCACGGGGGCTGTGGTGGTTACAGGCAACACACCGGCATAGGTTTTGCCACCTACAGTAACTGTGACGCTTGCGTAGTTGTCCGCGGTGGCGACTTGCGACTGAGATGTCAGCGTGACGAACCCAAGAGCGAAAAAAACAGTCCACTTAAGCACTTGTTCCTCTTCAAAGGACATGCGATCGGGCCAGATCTACCGCTTATCCGTTGGCAAATGGGCAGTGATCGCTCCGTCGATGTCCTGCAGGACTCTTCGGCTTCGTAAGGCAAGACGTGAGTACTCGCGGGCCGAAGACTCAGACGTTCCACGCCGCGTAAGTGGACGCCCGAAGTGGCTGCGACGCACCAACAGGAGAAGGTCCGCGCGAGCGGACCCTCTACCGAGTGCCGGGTGAAAGCGAAGGCTTTACTTCTCGATCGTGCGTTCCGACCTGGAGAGTTGACCGGAAACCTTGGAAGGAGATGGTAGGTCAGACACATCCCACCCTCCTCCCAACGCCTGAATCAGCTGCACTGAGGCGGTCATCTGCTCGGTTCGCAGTGTCGCGAGTGTACTTTGGTCGGCCAGGAGTGTGGTCTGTGCAGTTACCACGTTGATGTACGGGTCGACACCGGTCTCATAGCGCGCAGTCTCGAGTTCAACGGCTTTCTGTGCTGACGCGGTTGCTGTCTGTTGCTGCTGATACTGCCGCGAAAGTATGCGCAATGCGGCAATATTGTCTTCTACCTGCTGGAAGGCAGTGAGCACAGTCTGGCGATAGGAAGCAACATCTGCGTTGTAGACAGAGATGTACTGGTTGACCGTGGCGCGGCGCAGACCCGCGTCGAAGATCGTCTCGGGCAACGTGGCCCCGATCGACCAGAACCGGCTGGGCCAGTCGAAGAGCTGCGATATGGCAGAAGTCTCGGTACCACCCTCGCCCGTGAGGCTGAGCGAAGGAAAGTATGCTGCTGTTGCGACGCCGATCAACGCGTTCGCCGAGGCCATCTGGCGCTCCGCCGCTGCTACATCCGGACGGCGCTCCAGCAACTGCGAAGGCATGCCGATGGGGATGGCTGGAGGCGAACTATCCAGCACCTTTTCCGGGATAGAGAAGTTAGATGGATTGGTACCAATCAGCACTGCGATCGCGTGCTCGTATTGCGCCCGTAGCACGCTGAAGTTTGTTTCTGCCGCCTCAGCGTTTTGCAGTGTGTTCTCGGCCTCGACCACTGACGCCTGATCGTCAATGCCGGTTTCATACAGGCCTCTCGTTAAGTCGACCGCTTTCCGATCCGCTTCGACTGTCTTCCGATACACGTCAATTGACAGATCCTGCCCGCGAAGCTCGAACAGGTAGACGGCCAGGCTGGCCTGTTCTGTCAAGCGCTCGTTCTCAAGGTCGGCTGCGCTGACCTGCGCGAGAAACTGGTTGGAGCGAATCTGGCTGCGAACTTTACCGAAGAAGTCGGGCTCCCACGACGCCTCAAAGGGCAGCGAGAAGATCGTGGATTGCGCACCAGCTTCTGTTACGGTCCCTGTGCCACCGGTTGTTCCAGTGGTGCCCGTAGTTCCTGTTCCTGTTGTTCCCGTGCCTGTTGTTCCGGTGCCCGTTGTTCCCGTCGTTCCGGTTCCGGTAGTGCCAGTGGTCGTTCCAGAGCTTGTCGTCCCCGTACCGCGCGACAGGTTCGACGATGAGCGGGAGCGCTGAACTCCGGGCGCAACCGAAAGCGTTGGGAACAGCTGCGAACGTGCCTGCGCAATGAGGGTCCGCGCTTCCATGAAGTTCTCGAAATACACCTTGATGTTCTGGTTGTTGATGTTGAGCTTGTCTTCGAGATCGTTCAACTGCGGATCGTTGTAAATCAACCACCACTTACCGCGCAGCATGGCATCGCCTGGCTGTGCAGGTTGCCACTCGCCAGAGCCGTCCTGCACCGGCGCAGCGGCCTCTTTGTATTGCGCGGGCGGAGGCGAAGGCAGCGACGCCGGCTTGACGTAGTGCGGTCCAACGCGGCAACCGCCAAGCAGAGCGACGCTCGTGCATGCTACCGAAAGATATAGGGTCCGAAGACGTGTGTTCATCCGTGAGCCTCCGACGGAACTGCTGCGTGAGGTATTGGGTCGTCGTGATCCTTACCTGCGATCCGGAGACGAAGGCGATCCAGCGTGAGGTACACGACCGGTGTTGTGTAGAGGGTGAGCATCTGGCTGACGATCAGGCCACCAACGATGGTGATGCCCAGCGGTCTGCGCAACTCAGACCCGGTACCCGTGCCGAACGCCAGTGGCAGCGCACCGAAGAGCGCGGCCATGGTGGTCATTAGGATGGGACGGAAGCGCAGCATGCAAGCCTCAAAGATTGCTTCCTCGGTGTTCATGCCCTGCTCGCGCTCAGCTTGGAGGGCAAAGTCGATCATCATAATTGCGTTTTTCTTCACGATGCCGATCAGCAGCACAATGCCGATGATGGAGATCACGTTAAGGTCCACGTGGAACAGCATCAGCGCCAGCATGGCTCCAGCACTTGCAGAGAAGATCGTTGAAAGAATCGTCAGCGGATGCACCAGGCTCTCATAGAGAATGCCCAGTACGATGTAGACCGCGAGCAACGCCGTCCCGATCAGATAGGGTTCCGTGCCCAGCGACTGTTGATACGCCTGCAGTGTTCCCGAGAAGAAGCCCTGAATCGTCGACGGCAGATTCAGCTCCTGCTTGACGCCCTCGATCGCTTCGGTGGCATCGCTCAGCGATAGGCCGGGGCCAAGATTGAACGACACGGTAACCGATGGGAACAAGCCGGTGTGATTCAGCGCCAGTGGCGTCGTCCCAGACCTTGCCCTGCTGAATGACGAGAGCGGCGTGTTTCCGGAAGCGGTCGGAGACGAAGCTCCGGTGTCATGGAAGTAAACGGTGTTCAGACCGTCAGGACGCTGCCAGAATCGGGGCGCCGCTTCCAGAACAACGTAGTACTGATTAAGCTGCGTGTAGATCAGCGAAACTTCCGACTGGCCAAACTCCGCATACAGCGCGCTGTCGATCGATTGCGCGGTCTGGCCTAGCCTCGCAGCAGAGACACGATCGAAGTTGATGCGCTCGTCCAAACCGCCCATCTGCTGATCGGAGCTGACGTCCTGAAACCCTGGCAGATGCATCATCTTCTCAAGAATCTTCGGCCCGTAGGTTTGCAGATCATCGACGTTATCTGCTTCAAGCGTGTACTGGTACATGGCGTTACTGGAACGGCCACCGATACGAATATCCTGCTGCGCCTGCAGGAAGGCCGAGGCTACGGGTAGACGATTCAGCTTTGGACGGAGGCGGTTGATCACGTCCGCCGCGCTCGTCATGCGCTCTCCAGCGCCTTTGCCGAGCGGCTTTAGTGAAACGAAGATGTTCCCTGTGTTGGTAGCGCCCTGTCCTCCGGTAAAACCGATGACGTTTTGTACTGCCGGGTCCTGACCGATAACCTTCTGGATCTTCTGGATGGAATCGTTCATCACGTTGAACGATGCGTCCTGCGGCCCGCGCGCCGCGCCTGCAAGCGCACCTACGTCCTGCTGGGGAAAGAAGCCTTTCGGGATACGTACGATGATGACGACGTTCAGAGCAACCGTAAGCCCAAGCATGACAAGCATCAGCACGGAGTTGTCCAACGACCAGTGCAGGCTGCTGCGGTACATGCGCAGGATCCAGTCAAAGAACTTTTCCGTCGTGTTGTAGAACCAGCCGTGCTTGATGTCCTTCTCGCTCTTGAGCAGGTACGCACACATCATGGGCGTGGTCGTGAGCGAGATCAGCATGGAGACGAAGATTGCCGTTGACAACGTGACAGCAAACTCACGGAACAGCCGGCCGACGATGCCGCCCATCATCAGCAGGGGGATGAACACTGCGATGAGCGAGATGCTGATGGACACCACTGTGAAGCCAATCTCCTTGGCCCCGAGCAGCGCCGCATCGAACGCCGCCATGCCGTCTTCCAGGTGACGTGCGATGTTCTCCATCACGACGATCGCATCGTCCACGACGAAGCCGGTCGAGATGGTCAAAGCCATCAGCGACAGGTTATCGAGCGAGTAGCCAAGCAGGTACATCACCGCAAACGTTCCAATCAACGAGACAGGAACGGCCACCGCGGGGATCAGCGTGGCACGGCCGTTGCGCAGGAAGACAAACACCACCACGATGACCAGTGCGATGGAAAGCAACAGCGTCCGCTCAACGTCATGCACGCTGGCCCGGATGGTTGTTGTACGATCCAGCACGGTCGTGATGTCGATGCCTTGTGGTATCGAGGCCTTCAACGATGGAAGCTGTTTGTAGACAGCATCAACGGTGTTGATGATATTGGCTCCGGGCTGCCGGAAGACGATCAGGACCACGGCCCGTTTGCCGTTGAGGTAGCCTGCCGCGCGCACGTTCTGCGTTGAGTCGATAACGTCAGCGACATCAGACAGCCGAATCGCCGCGCCGTTCTTGTAACCGACAATCAGCGGCTGGTATTCGGAGGCGTGGGAGATCTGACCGTTTACTACGATATCCGCGGTCCGATTGCCGTCGGAAAGCTGGCCGCGGGCGAGCTGCGTGTTCTGCAGGCTGAGCACGGACTGCAGATTCGCCATCGTAAGGCCGAAGCTGGCAAGCTTGTTGGGATCAACCTCCACTCGCACCGACGGCAAGGCACCACCGCCTGCACTGACCTGACCTACGCCCTGGATCTGGGAGAGCTTCTGCTCCATGACGGTCGACGCTTCGTCGTACAGCTTGTCTGGGCCGTACTTGTCGGAGGTGAGTCCGAGAATCATGATGGGTGCGTCGGCCGGGTTCACCTTCCGATAGGTGGGGTTCGCCGGCAGGTTTGTAGGCAGGTAGGTGCGTGCCGCATTGATGGCGGCTTCCACATCGCGCGCGGCACCGTCAATGTCGCGGCTCAGATCGAACTGGATCGTGATCGACGTGGTGCCGAGAGTGCTGGACGATGTCATCTCGGTCACACCGGCGATGTGTCCGAACTGACGCTCGAGGGGTGTCGCGATGGACGATGCCATGATCTCCGCGCTGCCACCGGGCAGGCTGGCTGCCACCGCGATGGTTGGGAAGTCCACCTGCGGCAGTGGCGATACAGGCAGCAGGTTAAAGGCGACCGCGCCCGCGATCGCTACCGCGATCGTCAGTAGCGTGGTTGCAACCGGCCGATGGATGAATGGCGAGGACAGGTTCACGCCGGGCTGCCCTCCGGTTGCATACCGTTGCCGCGGTCGCCCTTGTGACTGGCGTCCGGCGCATTGTCAGGCGAGCGATCTCCCGTCTGCGTCTCAGGCTTGCGTTTTGAAAAGCGCTGCGACAGGTTGTCGAAGAAGATATAGATCACAGGTGTCGTGTACAGCGTGAGCACCTGGCTGACCATCAGGCCACCGACCATGGCTATGCCAAGCGGACGGCGCAGCTCAGACCCGATGCCGTGACCGAACGCCAATGGCAGACCACCGAGCAGCGCGGCCATCGTCGTCATCATGATGGGGCGGAAGCGCAGCGTTGCCGCTTCGAAGATCGCATCGGTGGAACTCTTGCCGTGCTCGCGCTCCGCCTCCAGCGCGAAGTCCACCATCATGATGCCATTCTTCTTCACGATGCCGATCAGCAGCACGATGCCGATGATGGCTACCACGCTAAGATCCTGCCGGAACAAGAGCAACGAGAGAAACGCACCAACGCCAGCGGAGGGCAACGTGGACAGAATGGTAACCGGGTGGATGAAGCTCTCATAAAGCACTCCAAGCACGATGTACACCGTGACGAGAGCGGCAAGGATCAGCAGCGGCTCGCCCGAGAGCGAGTTACGGAACGATGCGGCAGTACCCTGGAAATCCGCTTGGACGCTGGCGGGCATCTTCAGGTCCTTCTGAATCCTTGTGACGTCCGTGATCGCTGTTCCCAACGACGCGTTTGGAGCCAGGTTGAACGACACCGTCACCGACGGGAACTGGCCCTGGTGCGTGATGGACAGAGGCTCTGTCGTGGTTTCAAGATGCGAGAACGCGCTGAGCGGAACAGAGTTTGCGTAGGTTGAGCTCGTGGTTCCTGCCGAATTTGCGCCGCCGGCAGTAGTGCTTTCTGTAGTTGGCGTCAGCGCGGTAACAGGCGGCGTTGAGATCGCCGAGCCCGAAGCGGTGTACGCAGCCGTCGAGGTGAGCGCGTTTGAACCTGCAGAGGTCGATCCCCGGCCGGACGATGTCGAACCGCCTGCGCCGGTGGCACCACTCGATGCGCTCGACTGAATGAAAAGATGCTTCAACTTATCGGGATCAAGCTGGAACTGAGGCTCCGCCTCAAGAATCACGTGGTACTGGTTCAGCTGCGTGTACATCGTGTTGATCTGTCGCTGACCAAAGGCGTCGTAGAGCGTGTTGTCCACCGTGGTCGGCGCAATGCCCAAGCGCGATGCCGTTGGCCTGTCGATCTGCAGCGACACCGCCAGGCCGCCAAGTTGCTGATCGGTTGCTACATCTTCCAGTTCCGGCAGCTGCTTCAGCTTGTCAACGAACTTCTGTGTCCAAACATTCAGTTCGTCCTGGTCAGGGTCTTCCAGCGTGTACTGATACTGAGTGCGGCTCACGCGGTCGTCGACCGTAATGTTCTGGACGGGCTGCATAAACATGGTGATGCCGGCGACGTCCTGCAGCTTCTTCTGCAGTCGGCGAATGACATCAGATGCCGAGGCATCACGCTCGTTCAGCGGCTTCAGGTTTATCGAGAAGCGACCACTGTTGCCGGTCGTGTTCGTGCCATCAGCACCAATGAATGAAGACAGACTCTGCACGGCAGGATCTTGCAGGATGACCTTCGCAACCTGCTGTGTCTTCACTGCCATGTCCTTGTTGCCGATGGTTGGTGGTGCCTGCGAAATGCCCTGGATAACGCCGGTATCCTGTACCGGAAAGAATCCTTTGGGTACGATCATGTACAGGAAGACTGTCAGCAACAGGGTCGCGACGGCGACCAGCAGTGTTGCCACCTGGTGCCCGAGTACCCATCTCAGCGTGCGACCGTAGAATGCGATGATCCGCTCGAAGACCTCTTCCGATGCCTTGTAGAAGCGGCCCTGCTGTGATTGTGGCGTGTGCTTCAAAATGCGAGACGCCATCATCGGAGTCAGCGTCAGCGACACCACGGCCGAGAGCACGATGGTGACTGCAAGAGTAACCGCAAACTCGCGGAAGAGGCGGCCCACAACGTCACCCATGAACAGCAGTGGGATCAGTACGGCAATCAGCGAAACGGTGAGCGACAGGATGGTGAAGCCGATCTGCTCTGCACCCTTCAGCGCCGCGTCCATCGGCGAATCGCCTTCTTCGAGATAGCGGGAGATGTTCTCAACCATCACAATGGCGTCATCGACAACGAAGCCCGTCGAGATGGTCAACGCCATGAGCGAGAGGTTATCCAGCGAGTAGCCGAGTGCATACATCACTCCGAACGTGCCGACAAGTGACAGCGGCACAGCTACAGCAGGGATAATGGTTGCGTAAAGGTTTCGCAGGAAGAGAAAGATCACCATCACGACAAGGGCGATGGTCAGGCAGAGCTCAAACTCCACATCATCGACGGACGCCTGGATCGGCGTTGTCAGGTCGGTAAGTACCTGCACATCGATGCCGGCGGGCAAGTTGGCCTCAAGCTGAGGCAGCAGTGCCTTGATGCTCTTGACCACCTTGATCGTGTTACCGCCCGGTTGGCGCTGCACGTTGACGATGATCGCGGGAGTCGTATTCATCCACGCAGCCTGCGTGGTGTTCTCAACGCCATCCACGATCTTTGCTACATCGGGCAGCATGACCGCTGCGCCGTTGCGATATGCCACGACAACCTTGTGATAATCCGCGCTCGAGACTAACTGGTCATTGGCGTCGATCTGGTAGTCCTGGCGCTGGCCGTCAAAATTGCCCTTCGCAGCATTTACGCTGGCGTTGGTAACCGCCGTTCGCAGGTCTTCCATGTTCAGACCGAATGATGCCAGGGCCGTGGGATTGGCCTGGATACGCACTGCAGGCTTCTGGCCGCCGCTAATACTGACCAATCCGACGCCATTCAGCTGCGAAATCTTGGGCGCGAGTCGCGTGTCAACCAGGTCTTCCACCTGCGGCAGAGGTGTGTTCTTCGAAGTCACCGCCAGCGTCATCACCGGCGCGTCCGCCGGGTTGGTCTTGCTGTAGACGGGCGGTGAAGGCAGGTTTGCTGGCAGGAAGCTTTGGGCGGCGTTAATGGCCGCCTGCACCTCCTCTTCCGCCACATCAATGTCGAGCGTCAGGTTGAATTGCAGCACGATGACAGAGTTGCCGCCGGCGCTGGTCGACGTCATCTGGCTCAACCCCTGCAATTCGCCAAACTGCCGCTCGAGAGGAGCGGTCACCGTTGTCGCAGTGACATCAGGGCTTGCGCCGGGATAAAACGTCAGCACCTGAATGGTTGGGTACGCGACCTCAGGCAGAGCCGATACGGGCAACTGCGTGTAGGCCACGATCCCCACAAGCAGAATGGCTGCCATCAGCAAAGCTGTTGCGATGGGACGCAGAATAAATGGGCGCGACGGACTCAAGGCGCGGTGCTCCCGCTCTGCACAGGCTCAGCAGCCTGCTGCGACAGCCTGACCTGTGAACCTGTCTGCAACTTGTCGAAGCTGGAGTTTGCCACGATCTGACCGGCGTTCACTCCGGTCACCTGCGACGTGTCGCCGTCGGTCACACCGACCTTGACCGGCTTCAACGTCGCCTTGTTGTTGGCCAGCACGTAGACGAACGTTGCGTTGCCGTTGTGCTGAATGGACGATGTGGGCAGCAGCATGGCGTTGTGAACCGTATTCACCAGCAGACGGGCGTTGACGAATTCGTTCGGATACAGCCCGCCGTTCTCATTGTTGAACTGCGCACGAGCCTTCACCGTGCCGGTCGTGGTATCCACCTGATTGTCGAGCGAGATGAGTGTGCCGCTGGCAATCTTCTTCTGCGCGGTTCGATCGAGAGCATCAACCGGCAGCTTCGCTCCCGATTTGATGCGAGGAACGACCTGGCCGAGCGCGTCTTCAGCAAGTGTGAAGATCACGGTAATCGGCTGTATCTGTGTGATCACCACAAGAGGCGTCGTACCGCCGGAGGTCACCATGTTACCGGGATCGACCAGGCGCAAACCCACGCGACCAGAGATAGGAGCCACGATGTGGCAAAAACTCACCTGCACCTCGTCGTACTGCACTGCGCCCTGATCCTGGGTGACCGTACCCTGGTCCTGCTGCACGATCTTCTGCTGGTCCTCGTACTCCTGCCGCGGGATCGCGTTGCGAGCCCATGCCGCCTGATAGCGATCCAGGTCCATCTGCGCCTGCGCCAGCACGCCTTTGTCCTTTTCCAGCGTGCCTTGCGCCTGTAGCAGGTTCGCTCGGTACTGCCGCGAATCGATATCGATCAGCGGGTCGCCTTTATGAACCATCTGTCCTTCGCGGTAATGCACCGCAGTGATGACACCGGTGATCTGCGCCGTGAGGGATGCCGTGTAGACAGGCGTTACAGTACCGATCGCCTCCTGGTAAACACCAATGTCGCCCTGCTTCACCGTCGCCGGCACGACCGGCACCACGCCACCCGCAGCGCCTCGTCTGGAAGGCGTTGCGGCGGCTTGTTCATGGTGGTGAATCACCCAGTAGAAGACCAGCCCGAATAGCAGCAACAGGACGCCCCAGACGATGAACCGGGAGGCACGCTTCTTGCTTGGTTCGGTAGTGGACTCTGTAGGCGTACTGTGGGCAGGCAGCATGTGGCCCGGGTCAGTGATGGGATGCTGCGGCAGATCGGCGGACAAAGAAATACCTCGTAGCAGGAAAAGGATCGGGACTTCCCGGGCCGTATCCGGTTTGACGACTGACCGGCATAAGAGTTCCCACGGTTTGCTATCAATGCAGGCATTCCTCACGAATGGCGCGCTTCAGCGTACCTGCAACTCACAACGGAAACCTTTCAGGTTGATGCCGTACATGAGTCGATTCGCTGCATAGCCAAGATCAAAGTGATGTCATTTCGCCTACGGCACACACCGCATGGGAAACGCGACTCTCTTCCTTGTCAGCGAGAACTATCACGTTCAAGTGAATGCGTCTCGGATCTCGACCGGTTGTTCAAGCACCCATCGCCAGTTCGGCTGGAGCGGGCTCACTCGTCCTCGCCTCTACAATGTCGAAAACCCTAGCGGATAAAATAGTCTGCGATAGCTGTTTCAATAGCTGACGGGGTGAGTCATGTCGAGTCAGGTTGCTGAAGTTGTTTCGGAGCCGGTAGCAGATACAAAGATGAGCGAGGCGCCGCTCGTATTTCTTTACGAGCACCCACAGTGGTTTGAACCCATCTTTGCGGAACTCACGAGACGCGGTGTTCCCTTCCGCAAGGTGTTTATCCCGGATCATTTCTATGACATCGGTGGCGACATCGGTTCGGTGAAGGTGCTGTTCAATCGCATGAGCCCGTCGGCCAACAGCCGCAATCATGGGTCGGGTATCTTCCACACACTCGCCTATCTTGAGCATCTGGAGCTGATGGGTGTACGAGTGATCAATGGTGCAGCGGCATTCCGCTACGAAATCTCGAAGGCGGCCCAGCACTCACTTCTGCGTTCGCTTGGCATTCGATATCTGCCATCGCGCGTGATCCACTCGGCGACTCAGGCGGTCGCGGCTGCCGAGGGCCTGCGCTACCCGATCATCGTTAAAGCCAACATCGGCGGCAGCGGCAAAGGCATCGTCCGCTTCAACTCAAAGGATGAACTGAGCAGCGCTGTAGAGCACGGCCAGATCGATCTTGGCTACGACAGCATCGCCCTTGTGCAGGAGTTCATCCCGGCAAGGGGCGGTTACATAACCCGCGTCGAAACGCTTGGAGGCAAATATCTCTACGCGATCCAGGTTTACCTAACAGGCGAAACCTTCGACCTCTGCCCCGCGGACATCTGTCAGACCAAGGCAGGTGAAACGCTGGACAACGCGTGTGTGCTGGAAGCCTCGAAGTCGGGCCTGCGTGTGGAAGGGTACACACCTCCGACTGAGGTCATTCAGAATATCGAACGCATCGTGCAGGCGGCGGGCATAGACGTTGGCGGCATCGAGTACATCGTCGACGATCGCGATGGTGAGATTTACTACTACGACGTCAATGCGCTCTCGAACTTCGTCGCGGATGCACCGCGCGTTGTCGGCTTCAATCCATTCGAAAACCTTGCCGACTACCTCGAAGAAGAAGTCCGCCGTGCCGTCTAAGCCTCTACGCTTCGGCTACTGGATGCCAGTCTTTGGCGGCTGGCTGCGCAATGTAGAAGACGAAGGTATGGAAGCAAGCTGGGCCTACACTAAGAAGCTCGCCCAGCGCAGCGAACAGATCGGTTTCGACCTTAGCTTGGTCGCAGAGTTGAACCTGAACGACATCAAGGGCATCGATGCTCCTAGTCTCGATGCCTGGTCGACCTCTGCCGCTCTCGCCGCGGTCACAGAGACGTTGGAACTAATGGTTGCGGTTAGGCCTACGTTTCACTCGCCCGCGCTGTTCGCGAAGCAGGCTGCGAACGTGGACCACATCAGTAATGGGCGGCTCGCATTGAACGTTGTGTCTTCGTGGTGGGAGCAGGAGGCGAAAATGTATGGCGTCGACTTCGAGCGCCACGACGATCGCTACGGCCGCACGTCCGAGTGGCTCGATGTTGTAAATGCGCTCTGGACGGAGAAGACGTACTCGCACGAAGGTCGCTACTACAAAACGCAGGACACGGTGCTGCAGCCGAAGCCCGTGCGAACGCCGCGTCCGCCGATCTATGCCGGCGGCGAGTCAGATGCAGCGAAGAACCTGATCGCGCAGAAGTGCGATGCATACGTGATGCATGGTGACTCGCCTGAGCACGTTGCAAAGAAGATCGAGGACATGCGTGAGCGGCGCGAGCGATTCGGTCTTGGCCCCATGCAGTTCGGTGTTGCGGGATACGCTTTTACCCGCGATTCTGACGCCGAGGTCCAGACGGAACTAGGGCGCATCACAAACGTCAATGACAACGCGCGTGGCTTTGCTAACTACCAGCAATGGCTGCAGGGCACGCAACTTGAGCAGAGCATGTCGATTCAGGAGTACTCGGTATCTAACCGCGGTCTGCGGTCCGGCCTGACAGGCACGCCGGCGCAGGTGCAGGACCAGGTCGGGCGCTTTGCCGATGCCGGTGTGGACCTGCTTCTGCTTCAGTTCAGCCCGCAGTTAGAGGAGATGGAACGGTTCAGCGACACGGTCATGAAACCGCTTGGCGCTTGAATCTAGAGCCGCGCGAGTTGTTCGTCGAGATCAGCAAGCAGGTCCTGAGCGTCTTCAATGCCCAATGACAGTCGAAGAAGATCGTCCGGGATCGAGCGCATCGTTTGATGTTCGGCAGCTACGCTTGCGTGTGACATCGCTGCGGGAATACTCACCGTTGATGTCACGCTGCCGAAGCTTACGGCGATTTTGAAGAGCCGCAGACCTTCTGCAAATTGCTTCGCTGCCGAGGACGAGGACAATCGTAACGAGATCAGCGCGCCTGCGCCACTGGCCTGATTCTGCTGTAGTGCATAGCCTGAGTGATCGAGATCGCCGGGATAGAGCACCGATGCAACTTTAGACTGGCTCTTGAGGTAAGCAGCAATCATCGCGGCATTAGCCTGCTGGGCATCCATGCGAAGTTTCAACGTCTTAAGTCCTCGAAGAAAGAGGAAGCAGTCGAACGGAGCAAGCGCGTTCCCTTCCGCGTTTTGCAGAAAATACGTTCCCTTCGCGAGCGCTTCATCTGCCACAATCACAGCGCCAGCGGTAACATCGCTGTGCCCACTGAGAAACTTGGTGCCGGAGTGGATCACGATGTCAGCACCCAGCGCAATCGGTTGCTGCAGGTACGGCGACATCGCGCTGCTGTCGACACATAGCGTGACACCGCGCACATGTGCGATCGTCGCGAGCGCTCGTAAGTCAAGTACCCGGAGCAAGGGATTGGTCGGCGACTCCACATAAACCATCTTTGTTGCGGGCGTGATCGCGGCTGCGAACCGCTCCAGGTCTGTGGCATCTGATAAAGAGACGCGAACACCTGACCGGTCCAGTACTCGCGCGAACAGCCTGCTGGTGCCGCCGTATAGATCCCAGTCCGCGAGTATTTCGTCGCCCGCTCGCAGCAGATGTGTCACAGATGCGATCGCAGCCATACCGGAGGCGTAGACAAAGCCGCGCGCCCCACCTTCAAGTGCTGCTAGCTGATCTTCAAGAACCCTGCGCGTCGGATTGCCGCTACGTGAGTAATCGTAAGGGCCAAAGCTGTCCGCATGCTCCTGCTCGAACGTCGCCGTTTGGTAGATCGGCGTGACCATCGGATGGTTGGGGTCGCCCGGAGCCGCATCGTAGTGCACAAGCCTGGTGCCGAACTTCATGCAGCGCTCCCGAAGGTGGCCGCGAAGGCCTGCTCAAAATCGGCGATCAGATCCTTTGGCGACTCAATACCGACAGACAAGCGAATCAGCCTGTCGCTGATGCCAAGCGCCTCACGCTGTTCGCGTGTCAGGTCGCAATGCGAAGCGGTAGCCGGATTAGTCGCCAAGGTCTCAACGCTGCCAAGGCTCTCCGCGCAGGTGACCAGCTTCAACGCGTCCATAAAGCGCAATGAGTCTGCCGTGGATGCATTCAGTTCAAACGACAGCATGCCGCCAAACGCCTTCTGCTGACGTTCTGCAAGTTGCTTCTGTTCGAATGAGTCGAGACCCGGATAATTCACCTTCACCACGCGCGGATGTGCCTCGAGCCATCGCGCGACTATACCGGCATGCTCGCAGTGCGCGGCCAGCCGCATCGGCAACGTCTTTACGCCTTGCAGCGCAAGCCATGCATCGAACGGTGTCTGGATGCTGCCGATTGTTTTGCGCACAAGCCGAAGGCGCTCAAGTAGCTGCTGGTCATGCGTCGCGAGCGAGCCGCCGATAGTCGCGTTATGCCCGTCGATGTACTTCGTTGTTGAGAGCATCGATACATCAGCGCCAAGCTCCAGGCAGTTCTGCAGCAGCGGCGTCAGAAACGTGTTGTCTACCGCCACCAACACGTTGCCGTGTGCGTGTGCGACTTCTGCGACAGCTTTGATGTCTGAGAGCTTCAGCGTCGGATTGGCCGGTGTCTCCAGGAAGACTAGACGCGTATTCTTGCGCATGGCAGATGCAACGGCATCGCTGCTCGCGGTATCGACATACGAGTATTCAATGCCGAAATTGCCGAGCACCTGATGAAACAATCGCATGGTACCGCCGTAGATCACGTCGGACAGGATGACATGGTCGCCAGCCTTGAGCATCGCCATGCAGAGTGTATGAATAGCCGACATGCCTGACCTGAAGCAGAGTGCGTGGGAAGTACCTTCGATCGCAGCGATCGCCTGCTCCAAGGCGTTTACCGTCGGATTGGCGCCTCGCGAGTAGCCGTACCCCTTTGTGACGCCAACACTCTCGTGTATATACGTTGCCGTCTGATGGATCGGGAACAGGATGGAATTCGACTGCTTTTCATAGCTCCGATTGGAGTGGATGACGAGCGTTGAAGGTTCAAAATCCGGCCTATCGTTCATCCGCAACTCCCCTGCTCACGAGCACTCCATACAGATGCACGCACCGCATGTACGACTCGGTTTTTGATTCTGTCTCTATTCTGCACTCAGCCCGCATGACGACGAAGGTTGACATACAACCAGAGCCCGCGTACTCTTCAACACATGCAGCATGCCGCACAGTATTGTTGTTGCTCCCGTTAGAACGTTCTACGGTCGAGCGACACTGCGTGCACGCGAAGTGAACTCCAGGACAGAAGACTGCTGAACAGATGGGCTACGCCATCTCTGTCGCGCTCGAAAACTTCCCCTTCGTATCCAGGAAAGGTCAAGCAATGAAGCAAGCCTCGCTTCTCGAGCGGTTCCGCTTTTCGTACACTTATGCCCTGCTGCAGGAGTTGACACGCTCTCTCCAGGGCCGGCACCGTCGTCCTCGCAAGATACAGTTCGCGGCGGTACTGCCAAGTGCGAAGCTGGACCGCAGCTAAGTTGCAGCGGAGCCATATCGAGTACTGGCGAATTCGTATCAGGTCAGGCGGTCGAGCTTGCGAAGACCCGGAAACAGCCGCATCCACAATAGTGCGACAACGATGCTGCCAATGCCTCCCAGGATCGTGGCGGGGATCAAGCCGAACCACGAAGCTGTGATGCCCGACTCGAACTCTCCAAGCTGATTCGATGTACCAATGAACAGTGTATTGACCGCGCTGACTCGCCCGCGCATCTCGTCCGGCGTTTCCAACTGAACAAGTGTCGAACGAACAACTACGCTCATCACATCAGCACTGCCCAGCACAACCAGGATGCCCATCGAAAGCCACACTGACCTCGAAAGTGCAAAGGCGACGGTCGCCAGGCCGAAAACGATGACAGCGATGAACATGCGTAGACCTGCGTGCTTCCGTATCGGGTGGTGCGCAATGATGACCGACGTTGTAAGCGCGCCAATGGCCGGCGAAAGCCTCAGCAGGCCCAGTCCCCAGGGGCCGGTGTGAAGAACGTCGTGAGCGTAGGCCGGCAGCAGGGCCGTTGCTCCACCCAGCAGGACCGCGAACAGGTCGAGAGAGATGGCGCCCAGGATGTTCTTGTGGTCACGGATGTAGCGAATGCCGGAGAAGATCGACGTGGCCGTGACCAAGCCTCTTACCGCAAGAGGGTTCCACAAACGAATGCCGGTTGAAAGACCTGAAGCAATCAGGAACAAAGATGCAGCAGTCGCATACGGGACGTGCGCACCAGCAACGTAAAGAAAGCCGCCAAGAGCAGGACCGAGGATCGAGGCTGTCTGGTTAGCCGACGAGGACCAGGCAATCGCCTGCGGCACCATTGCCGGCGAAACGAGATTGGGCACGATTGCCTGCGTTGACGGATTCTCAAACGCACGCGCCGCACCGACCAGAGCCACTGCGCAGAAGATACCAGCGGGCCGAATGTGATGAGTGAAGGATGCTGCTGCCAGGGTCGCAGCCGTGAGACCTTCGATGCCTCGGCAGATCGTGAGAATCTTCCTGCGATCGAAGCGGTCGGCTACATGACCCACAACCAGGGTCAGCATCAGCAACGGCAAGAACTGCGCCAGACCGACCATTCCAAGTGCAAATGTGCTGCGCGTTAGAGCGTAGATCTGCCAGCCGACGGCAACGCCAATCATCTGGTACGACAGCGCAGAGAGTACCCGGGCGACCCAGAAGAACGTGTAAGAACGAATGCGAAATACATCCCGTGCGGATGCTGATACCTCAGGCATAGTCCACTGTATCAACCAGGACGAGACCGCCGAGTCAGTCGCTCCGCCATAACCGGTCAGCACGCGTTTAACTTCGAACCGAAAGAATCAGAATGTTGCGAGTCGCCCTGACTGATCCAGTATCGGGTGCAGCACGATGAGTGGACTGAGGGTCACGGTGCTCACAGTCGTTGTTTCAACTACAGGGCGTTGAGGCGCCCATGTTGCCGAAATGCATCGTCAGGGACGGCGCTGCCCTGGCCTGAGTGATGAGGACGAACAGACACAGGCTCCATCGATGCTCCAGATCGGCACGATGGAGTGCGGATCGGCGCCGGAAATGGCCTGCCAGTCTTGCCATGGCAGCGGCTCCGGGCTCTCCAGCATCAG
Organism: Terriglobus sp.; assembly: GCA_965199365.1. Classification (GTDB taxonomy): domain Bacteria; phylum Acidobacteriota; class Terriglobia; order Terriglobales; family Acidobacteriaceae; genus Terriglobus. The sequence goes on from CBDARC010000002.1 coordinate 541,674, forward strand.
GACCACGATGTAACCTTCCCCATTGACGAACAACTTAACTTCAACAATCTGTCAGATGTCTTAGGCGATGACACAGTGCGCTCAGGCTGCTATAAAGTCAGATTGAGCGACACTGTATTTACTTGAGCCTAAATCGCCGGCCTGTTTAAGTTTCTGGATCGTCGTATCAAGCGTCTGGCAACGCCCGGAATATAAGTGGTCCCCAATTGCAATCAGATTTGCGTACGCTTTCTGGTGGTCGCCGCCAGTATTCATTGCCTGCAGGATATCGACACTCGTTCCACGCCCCTGGTGACGAATGTCTGCGATCACCAGGCAGACGAAATCAGGGACACCGTCCAATGAGTATCGCTGGGCATAAGCCTTCATATTCGCTCGAAACAACGAGACGCCCGCGTCGACCTGGAGCAGCCTCGCCGCGGGAGAGTTTGTCGTCCAATGCACGAATTTAGCAGCATTGATGACTTCGGCATCTTCGACCGCCTGGATGCTCGGATTAAGATACTTCATAAGCAATTGCGTGGAAGTATCGGATTCCAGCACCATTGTTCCGCCCGTTCCGACACAACAGATGCGACCTCCTGAAACAGTCAGATCAGGAAAGTAGTCTGCTGCTTCAGGATCGTCGAGAAGCTTGCGAAAGAACTGAACAAAGTCGCCGTTGGGAACGTGCGCCCCAAACTGAAGGAAGCTCCAGGTAAATGATGCCGTGTCATAGCTGTTCAGCGTTGCGAACATGCCGTTGCTTTCGCACATGGCCGTGGGAGCAATGAAGTAGGCCCATAATCCGTACTGCTCAAAATAGTCGGCCGGCTCGTACTTTGCAGTGGCTCCAAGGCTTCCCGACAGACCGACCGTTGGACCGCCGGGAGCGGCATACGTTACTCGCCGACCCACTTCGAACGAAGGGCCGCCATCGATTGTAGCCAGATATCGGTTTCCATCCTGTGTAATTGCCACGAGCTTTGCCATGTTGCTGATCCTCTTTGTTCCTGATACATCCGTACTACTTCGAGCCGCTGGCAGATGATGCCGACGCTCCCGGCGTGCCTACCTGTATAAGCTGGCCGAGGCTGGTCGAGAGTGCCTGGTTTTTCATCACGAAGAACATGCCGCCGCGTCCATTCTGGCTTTTGCCGCAGTCTTCCCCAGGTCCGCCCAGCGTGCCTTGCTGATTTTCATCGCCGAAGATGACGAGGTAATCGGTTGCTGTGGTCGAGACACCTATCTTTGCATGATTGCCGTCAGTACCCGGATCACTCTTCAGGCTGAAAGTCTTCGTGGGATTGCCCCATGTCCCTGTCGATGCGATGTCAACCGCCCCGGGCTTGCCGCGAACCTGACCCCGCGATAGAGCGGTGTCCCAGCATGGCACGGGGGTCTGTGCAGTCGTAGATGAAATGTAAGGACTAGCCCACCACGTTGCTGCTCGCAGTGGAATACCGCCAAGTGCCGCAGAGACCATCTGCCATGGTGGCACATGCAGGTTTGACGGTTTCACGATGAATTGCACACCGCTGGAGAGCGTGAACGGCAGATTACCATCAAGGCCGGCCTGGTTCGATCGTTTACCTAATGTGCTGACCAGCTTGACGATCTCCGGTGGACTGCCGTCCGTGCTGCTGGCGACCTGCCGGTTTGTTGGATCAGTCGCTACGCTGGCTTCGTTCAAGCCTGTAAGCACTTCGATCAGATCGCCTTTCGTCAAATGAAGAGCAAAGAAGTGCTGGCTTACGCCGACATCGTCGTCACCCACTATGCAGCCGAGCGTGTTGCCTATCTTTCGCCGGATGCTGGGTGTACCCGAACCCGGCCACGAGGGCGTGCTCACCTGCATGACAAAGCCTTCACCTGCATCGTTCCATGCGATAAGCCCTTTGGAGTGACCCCAGGGTGTATCGCAATCACCCTTGCTGCAGTTCAAAATCGCGGGATCAACATCGTGAAACTGGTCGTTCCAGATCAGGTAGTGATAGCCACCGTTGTAGACCTCGTCAAAGGTCGCGCCAACAGGGTCGCTTGTGGTGGCTCCGGCACATTGCGGTCCTCCGTCCACCAAACCCGGAGCTTCGCTGCTCGCGACCGCGTAGCGCTGCCCAAATCCCTGCTTGTAATCAGCCGGCTGGAGTTCGCTGTCGAAGATGCAAGTCCTGGAGTCAACACCGTCACCACACTTCGGGAACAACGAAGCATTCAGCTTGAAGACGAAGAACCACTCGACCGGGTGGCCCTTCGTAAGCATCGGGTAAGGCACCGTACACGGCGGCGAATTGGCGGTACCTCCACCGCAGTGTACCTCCGCTGAGGAGCCAGCCGGCACAACCCCGGTTGAGCTCTGCTGGCTGACGGCTGCGCTTGGAGCTGGCGGTGCGGCAATGCCTGTACCGGCACCGAGAGTTGCATGCGCCAGTCCTACGAGCGCTGGCAGCGCCACGGGAATCAGCCCCGCAGCAGTACGTATCACCAATCCCGAACTGCTGCCCTTGGGCGTCGCTTGAACCGGATCCCGCGCCAATCGTATCCTCCTCTATCAGCTACTAACCCGCAAAGCGCTCCATCAATAGTGAAAACCGAAGCTACCTAGCTCTGCGGCGGCGCTGGCGACTGTTCCCCGGGCGGCGTTCCGCCGGAGACTACCGAGTCTGAGGTCAGCATCACTGGCGCCCCTGTGTTGGACATCTGCTGTGCGGTCTTGAGAGCCTGCTGTCTATCGGACGAAGAAATCAGCGTTTCCGGGCGGCTGAACTGGATGCCCTTACTTACCGCGTAAGTGCTCGCGCTGATGCCCAGCAGAGTAAGAACGCCATCCGAAATGTAAGGAAATGTCCAGTTCTTGACCACCATGATGAACAGACTGAATGCCACAATCATGGTGAAGATCAGCAGTTGAAATCGTGACATGCTGGCATCGCCGTTCGCCTCAGAGACAAGCTTGTTCAAGCAAATCTCACCGCGGCTGATTTTCAGCAGCAGGATGAAGCATAGCCAGCCGAAAAACAGGCACACACCGTAACCGCAGAACAACAGGAGTACCGTGAACTCTCGTTGATAAGGCATTGCCGGTCTCGCTTTCTAAGCTTCTAAGAACTCGTTCCGCCTGGGCCCAACATCTTGAATGCCTTCACACCCAGATAGGTGAAGCTGCTCGCACCGAAGATAGTTAAGGTAGCCGGACTGATTTTCGGGAATGCATTTGCCGTACCATGCAGCGCAGTCCGCAGTATATTGACACTTACCGCGATCGTTGTAACCAGTAACTGCACACGCTCTGGACTGACTGCCCCAGTTTCGCTGCCGTCGCCCAGCAGGCCGCTCAGGTTGATACGGCGAGTAAGTAAGCGGTACGCCAGCAGAAAACATGTGGCACACAGAAATGCAAAACCTTCGAAGCGAAGGATTCGGATCGGATCCATAGCTTTCTCCCAAGATGTGTTGGTCGATGGCCACTCTTTATAGCACCGGACACTTGTCGCGGCAATACTTTTCCTGCAAAGAAAGTGATCATTGACTTCAGCTGCGATCCGCACGATTGACTCAGATCCGACAGAATCGAACCTAACAAACGGATGAACGAACCAAAGCCCTCCGTGTGGGAGGGCTTGTTCTTGTTGCGCCGATACTGACGTTAGTTACAAAGCAGGCAGCTTTGTTCGGTCCCATCCGCCGCCGACAGCCTTGATAAGCAGCACCGTCGCATCGAGGCGACGTTGCATCAGGACAATCTCGTTCCGCTGATTGTTTAGCAGTGCCGTCTGCCACGTAACCACCTGCAGGTAGGTGTCTACGCCGCCCTGGTAGCGAATGTTGAATAGGTCAAGCGACTGATTTGCTGAGGCTGTGGCCTCCCGCTGCTGATCGGCTTCAGTACTCAGGACCCGCAGCGCGGCGAGATTATCTTCCACCTGCTGAAAAGCTTCCAGAGAGGTCTCTCGATAGTCTGCGACCGTCTGGTCGTATTGGGCCACGCTGATGTTCTTGACGGCCCGGCGACGTCCCGCATCATAGATCGTCTGCGAGAGCGTAGGGCCAACGGCAAAAAAGCGGCTTGGCAAGGAGAAGAGATTTACCGCGCTGGTACCTATGAAGCCGCCCTGGGCACTGAGGGAAAGCGTCGGGTAGTACGCTGCCTGGGCGATGCCGATAGACTCGTTCGCCGCTGCCATGCGGCGTTCCTGTGAAGCGATGTCCGGCCTGCGCTCCAGCAGCGTCGCGGGTAGTACGCCGGGAATGTTCGGCAGGTCCGGTGCTTTCAGACGAAGAGACGTAGGTGGGATTGTAAGAGCGGCAGGAGGCTTGCCGATGAGCACCGCGATTGCGTGCTCGTACTGGGCCCGTTGCACATCAAGATCGCTGCGCTGCACATGCGCCTGCTGCAGCTGGGTACGCGATTGCGCAACATCGGACAGTGGAGCGACTCCGCCATCATAGCGATCCTGCACCAACTGCAAGGCCTGCTCGTACACCTTGATGGTGCTGTCGAGCAGCGTCTCCTGCGCATCGGCGCTGCGCAGGTTGAAGTAGTCCCTCGCGAGCTCGGCGTGCAGGCTGAGCCGAGCGTTCTCCAGGTCGGCATCTGCACCTTGCGCGTTTGCGCGCGCCTGCGTCACACCGCGCCGTATACGTCCCCAAAGATCTATCTCGTAATTGAAGTCAAGCGGTAACTCAAAGCTGCCAACGCCGTTGTTGGCAAGCAACGAGTTAAAGTATGGCTGGTTCGCGGAGTCCCGAACCGCACCGGCAAAGGGGGCCGTGCCAACAGTTGGTGCGAGAAACGAGCGCTGATAGCCAATCTGCTCACGGGCCGCACGAAAGTTCGCCTCTGCGCTGATCAGCGTCTGATTCGCGGTGTCTACCTGCGGTTCCAGCTCATTCAACTGCGGATCGTTAAACTCGGTCCACCAGTCTCCCTTTACTTTTGCATCGTTGGGTTGACCTACTTTCCATCCCTGGAATCCGGGCGGCGGACCTTCCTTGAACGTTGTCATGCCGGGTGCCATCACGGCTGCGGGTGTCTTGTAGTTGGGGCCGACCTTGCAGCCGGACAGCAGCGCGAGCGCGAATGAAGTAGACAGCAGAAACCGAATGGAACGACGCATGACTAACGGCCCTCCACGCGAACCCGGGCACCTTCGGCGAGAGAATCAGACGGGTTCAGGATGACCTGGTCCGACGGCTTCAGACCAGCCGTAATCTCGACAGTTGCACCCAGGTCGTGCCCGATGCTGACCGGTGCAAGGTGAACACGATCGCCCTGCACCACACCGACACGCAGACCCTCGGCACGGAAAAGAATTGTGTTTGAAGGCAACGTCATGGACGAGGGTGCAGGCGGCACCGGCAGATGCACAAAGGCGTACTGACCGGGCAGGAGCCGATGCGACGCGTTGGCAACATCTACCTCGACTTTCAGCGTGCGGGATGTTACGTCGATGGCGGTGGCGTTGCGAACGATCGTTCCAAAGAAGGTTTCGCCGGGATACGCGTCAGAGGTCACCTTCACTTGTTCTCCTGTATGGATCACGCCGACATACACCTCGGGCACAGGAACGAAGAGGCGCAGTGTTCCGACTGAGTTCAGATGAAACAACTCGGAATGCGGCGTGTTGCTGTCACCAGCCTGGATCAGCGAACCAACATCGACGTTGCGGGCCGTAATGACTCCGTCAAACGGAGCATAGATGTGCTCGAACGACTGCAGTTGCTGCAGACGCCGGAAGTTCGCTTCTGACGCGTTCAGGGCCGACTGCTTTACCAATAGATCCGATGAAGTCTGATCGGCTTCCTGCCGACTGACAGCGTTCTTCGCGAGCAGCGCCTTCCAACGCTCATTAGTGGTTTCTGCAAGCTGCTCGTTCGCCTTCGCGGTCGCTACATCGGCCTGCGCCTGTTGCACCTGCTGATCCACTTCCGGTGTCTGGATGACTGCGAGCAACTGGCCTTTGCGCACATTGGTGCCGATGTCTGCATACCACTTCAACAGGTAGCCATTCGTGCGGCTGTATATGGCAGTGTCTGTGAAGGCCTGGGTGTCGGCGGGCAGTTGAACGTCCTGAGCAACCGCTCCCTCCGTGGGATGGGTAACAGCGACGGTCGGGATAGCAGCTACGTTCGTTTCGGTCTTAAGCGAGCTCTCTGCCGTGGCGCGACGATGGATGCCGGTAAAGATGAAGATGCCGAGAACCACGGCGATCACCGCCAGGATCAGCATCGGCCCGGTGCCAAGACGCGAGGTGGTGTCAATCTGGACCTGCGGTCCATTGCCGCCGTGCGGGTGCTCCTGCGTCGCGGCGTCTCCAGTAGCGAGCGGAGGTACGTTGGCGCCCGGGTGCGTCTCGTTGTAGTCGCGGTCACCCAGATTGTTCTGCTGCTGGTTCAAGGCGTTCTCCTGTTTCAATTCACTGCTGCGTTGCATCGAGGTGGAGTTCGCGGTTGTTTGCGGCAATACATCAGGCATGGGCTTCCTCCCTCTGCTGCAGCGAAGCTTCCCTGCTGAGTTTTGGCTTGCCGCTGTGCAGCAGGGCGAACACTGTCGGCACAAAGACCAGCGTGGCAACGGTTGCGCACAGCAGGCCGCCGATGACGGCGCGGCCAAGCGGCGCATTCTGCTCGCCTCCGTCGCCCATGCCCAGCGCCATGGGCACCATGCCGATGATCATGGCGAGCGCCGTCATGACTACCGGGCGGAAGCGGGTTGCGCCGGCCTCAATGGCGGCCAGGATCGCGTCATGGTGCTCCTCGTAGCGCCCCTTTGCAAACGAAACAACAAGAATACTGTTCGCCGTAGCGACGCCCATGCACATGATCGCTCCCATCAGTGCGGGCACACTAAGGGTGGTGTGTGTAAGAAAGAGGAACAGCACAATACCGGCAAGCGCAGCCGGCAGCGCCGTGATGATGATGAAGGGATCGAGCCACGACTGAAAGTTCACCACGATCAGCGCGTACACAAGAACGATTGCAAAGCCGAGTCCACCAAGCAGCGAGATATACGACGACCGCATCGTCTCTGCCTGCCCTCGCACAGCGACAAACATGCCACGCGGCATCGTCTTCTGCTGCTGCGCGACTATCTTCCCGACTTCGCCCGCGACGGCGCCCAGGTCGCGTCCCTGTACCGCGCCGTACACATCGATCACCCTGCGGATGTTGTAGTGCGAGACAACAGCGGCCTCATGACCACGCTGGATGGAAGCGATGTCGTTCAACAACTCCGGTGTTGTCCGGGTGGCTGCCGTTGCGGAGTTGATGGGTATGTTCTGGATGTCCTGCAGCGAGTCCATTCGGTACTGCGGGGTCTGGGCTACCAGGTTGTAATTGACGCCGTTCTTCCAGTTCAGGAAGAACATCGGCGTGATCTGGAACGAACCGCTCAGGCTGTTCAGCATACTTTGCGCGACGTCGCGGGTGGTGTATCCGCCCTGCTCTGCCTTGGTACGCTCGACGGCCACCTCAAGCGTTGGGTAATCGACCGGTTGCTGAATGCGCAAATCGGTCAGACCCGGAACGGTTCTCAGCTTTGCCAGCAACTGTGCAGCCTGGGCAGAGCTGGCCGCCATGTCGTTGCTCTGGATCTGGACATCGATTGGGGCAGGCAAACCGAAGTTGAGGATCTGCGTAGTGATGTCTGCCGGCAGAAAGTAAAACGTGGTGCCGGGAAATTGACGAGGCAGCTTATCCCGCAACTGGCGCACGTACTCGGCCGTGGGGCGGTGGTCCTCATTCAACGTGACCATGATGTCTCCACCCGATGGGCCGATCAGGCCATTGGTGAGGTGCATCGTGTTCATGGGGCTGTACGGCAGGCCGAGGTTGTCCAAAATATTGTTGACCTCAGCTGGCGGGATCGTTTGCCGGATAGAGCCTTCCACAAGGTCAGCGAGCTTCGCCGTCTCTTCAATGCGGGTGCCGGTAGCAGCTCGCACGTGCAGGATGAACTCACCCGAATCAGTCGCCGGGAAGAAGTCCTGCCCGAGGAACGGGATCAGCAGGCCGACGCACACGCACAAACCTAGAAAGATCGGTATGAATACCTTGCGCTTGAAGACGAGGCGCGTGAGCAGCAGTTGATATCCGGAACGTACACGTTCGAAGCCTCGCTCGAACGCGCGCTGGAAGTTGACCAGCGGGTTGCGCGACGGCGCGGTGTTCTTATGCCGCAGCAGGTACATGGCCAGCGTTGGCACCAGGGTCCGCGACAGAATGTATGACGCGATCATCGCGAAGATAACGGCTTCCGCGAGCGGCGCGAACAAATACTTGGCGACGCCGCTGAGAAAGAACATCGGAAGGAACACAATGCAGATGCAGAGTGTCGAAACGAGTGCAGGCACCGCGATCTGTGCGGCACCGTCGAGGATCGCCTCGAGCAGCGGATATCCGTCTTCGAGGTAACGTTCGATGTTTTCGAGGGTGACGGTCGCGTCATCGACAAGGATGCCGACGGCGAGTGCCAATCCGCCAAGCGTCATGGTGTTGATGGTCTCTCCTATAAAGCCGAGCACAAGCACCGACGTAAGAATCGACAGTGGGATAGAGACCGCGATGATGAGGGTCGAGCGCCAGCTGCCAAGGAAAAGCAGGATCATGATGCCGGTGAGAGTGGCGGCAATGATTGCCTCGCGGATGACGCCGGAGACAGCAGCCCTCACAAACACGCTCTGGTCGCTAAGTGGCGTGACACGCAGGTTGGAAGGCGTAAGCTGGGCTACCCTGGGCAGCAGTTCGCGAATGCCCTTGACCACGTCCAGCGTGGATGCGTTGCCATTCTTCAGCACGCTGATCAGCACGCCGCGGTTGCCGTCCTGGCGGACAATGTTGGTCTGGAACGATGCTCCATCGCTGACCGTGGCCACGTCGCGCACGTAGACCATCGCCCCGTTTACCTGCTTGATGGGCAACATAGCCAGCTCTTCGATCGTCCGCGGCGCTGCGTTGGTGCGAACGTCGTACTCGCTGACGCCGATCTTGGCAGTACCAGACGGCATTACAACGTTTTGCGCAGTCATCGCGGCCAGCAGGTCGCCTGGCGAGACGCCCTTCGACTGCATCTTCGCCTGGTCCATGTTGACGGAAATCTGCGGCTGCTTGCCGCCATACGGCTGCGGCAGCACCGCTCCGGGCACGGTGACAAGCGCGGGCCGTACGATGTTGGTCGACAGATCGGAGAGTTGCTGCTCATTCAAGCCACTGCCGCTGACACCGAGCTGCAGAATAGGCACACTCGACGCCGAGAAGTTGATGATCTCAGGTGGCAAAATGCCGGGAGGCAACTGGCGGAGCAGATACTGCGAAGCCGCTGTAACCTGCGCATTTGCAGTGTCGAGGCTTGCATTCGGCTGCAGGAAGATCTTGATGACAGACACACCGTTATAGCTGGTTGATTCCGTGTGCTGCACGTTGTCCACAAGCGTGGTGAGTGCCTTCTCGTAAGGGGTGGTCAGGCGCCCTTCGATCTCCTCGGCGTTCAAACCTGTGTACTGCCACGCAACAGCAACCACGGGAATGTTGATGTTCGGGAAGATGTCCGTAGGAGTGCGCAGGATCATGACAGGGCTTAGCAACAGAATCAGCAACGCCAGCACGATGAAGGTGTAGGGCCGGTTCAGCGCTATCTTCACAATCCACATCGAAACACCCTCCAAGCAGCATTCCATCGGAAAAGCCGCTCAGTTCATTAGACCCGCTCCGACGCGCGAAAAAGCACAGTTTGTTCCGTTTGATGCCATCTCTCGAACCGATGACCACGTGCGCTACACTGCATCGATGGAACTTCGGCATCTCCACTACTTCGTAACCATTGCAGCGACTGGCGGCTTCGGAAGAGCCGCACGAAACCTGCATGTTTCGCAATCTGCCATAAGCGAGCAGATGCGAGACCTGGAGCGGGAGGTAGGTGCAGTCCTGATCGACAGGACTCAGCGGCAGATCCGACTGACGACGCAGGGTGAGGTCTTTCTGGCCGGTGCGAAGACCACGCTGCAGGCAGCCGAACGCGCCGTGCAGGCCGTACAACAGTCCATGCGGGGCGAGATCGGGCACCTGACCATCGGATTTTTCGTTGGCGGAAACGGCAGCTTCTTTCCTAAGGTGATTCGCGAATTCCGCGAGCGCCACAAGAACGTGCATGTCACGTTGATGGAAATGACGCCCGTACGCCAGGTGGATGCGCTGTTGCGGGGCGACATCGATATCGCGTTTACGCGACCGCTACCGGCACATCTGCAGGGCCAGTTGACCAGCAAGCTTGTCTACAGTGAGCCGCTGTACGCCGTGCTGCCCAAAACTCACCCAGCGGCTAAGCAGAAAGAGATCCCCATCCGGTCTCTTGAGAAGGAGCGTTTTGTCATGGTCGATCGAGGAGGTTCGCTGGTCGTTTTCGACAAGATACTCTCGCTCTGCATGGAAGCCGGTTTCTCGCCCAATATTGCGGCGACGGCCTCAGCATCTTCAGGAGTGCTTGCCCTCGTCGAAGCCGGAGAAGGCGTCTCGATCATTCCAGAGGGGTCGCGCTTCATGGCCAGCAAGGAGATCACGTTTATTCCGCTGGCCGGCGCATCGGCGTCCGTCGACCTGGTCATGGCGTGGTCGACCGATCGGTTGAACGCTGTAATGGAGTCGTTCCTTACTTCCTCTGCGCGTTCGTCCAACGGAACGCGTCGCGAAACTCTCGCACAGAAGTAAGTCTGAACAAAACAGCATTGAATCTCTGCTGATCCTTATCTCGGCTATCCTCTGGAGCAGACTACATTCACTCCAGGTGGCTCATGAGACGTTCCACACTGCACATAGTCGACCACGCTCCTGCTGTATCTGCTCGCCGTCCCTCGCGGTCACACATTTGTACTCTTTCGCTCTGTACCTCGGTAATCGCGGCTATGTGTGCGGCTGCGGTTCACTCGCAGGAACTAGCGCCTCCAAAAAGCTACAACGTAGCGCGCGCAACCGGTCGTATCAAGATCGATGGAAAACTGGACGATCCTGCCTGGAAGAACGCGACCTGGACCTCGGACTTCGTCGATATCGAGGGGGCATCCAGGCCGAATCCACGCTTCCGCACACGCGTAAAGATGTTGTGGGACGACCAGTACCTCTACATTGCAGCCGAGTTGGAAGAGCCGAACGTGACCGCGAAGCTCACCGAGCATGACTCGGTCATCTTCCATGACAACGATTTTGAGGTCTTCATCAAGCCGTTACCCCTAACATCGAGCTACTACGAATTCGAAATGAACGCTCTAAACACAGGCTGGGACTTGTTCTTGAATAGACCGTATCGCGAGGGTGGCAAGGCAGATAATAGTTGGGACATCGCCGGCCTTAAGACAGCGGTCGCCGTGCAGGGCACGCTAAACGATCCTGCAGACAAGGATAAGGGCTGGACACTTGAGATCGCCTATCCCTGGTCGTCTTTTCGCCTGCGGCAACCTGCTGTGCAACAGCCGCACGCCGGTACGGAATGGCGGATTAATTTCAGCCGCGTGGAGTGGATCGCCGGTCATCCCCGCGAAGACAATTGGGTCTGGTCGCCGCAGGGCGTCATTAACATGCACGTTCCGGAGCGCTGGGGCTTCCTGAAGTTTGTTGGCGCGCCTTGACTCGGCTGCAACATGAAGAAGCCCGGAAATTACCGTCGAACCGGATTGCTCGAGAGTGGAGCCGTTACGTTGTAATCACGCCGAAGACACGCTGAAGATTGCCGCCCCAGAACTTCGCGATCCTTTCCTCTGAGTAGCCTCGCCGCAGCATGGCATCCGTGATCATGGGGAGATCGCGCACGTCTCGCATCCCGCGCGCGAGCGTCGGACCGCCGTCGAAGTCTGAGCCAAGTGCCACGTGATCCTCGCCCACCAGCCGAATGGCCTGATCGACGACTCCGACCCAGTCATCCACGGCCATCATCACGTCGTCGGGTACATCTGCACCAGGCATCGGGAAGCCGGGCGCAACCAGTTCATCGACCTCGTAGATCGTCTTGCCTTTCACTCGATCTGGAATGCTCGTGGTGTCCCAGAACGTCTTATGCCGATGCTCGGTGATGTACTTGTATTCCCGCGGATAGCTGAACTCGCTGCCAATCTGAAATCCTATGACACCGCCGCTTGCAGCTAGCTTCTCGAGCAGGCGATCCGGAATGTTACGGGGAATATTGTTGACTCGACGCAGGCCATGGTGCGTCGCAATCACTGGCACCTGGCTGATTTCGATCGCCTGCGCAATAGCGTCATCTGAAGAATGCGATACGTTGACGACCATGCCGAGTCGATTCATCTCTGCGATGACCTTGCGCCCATGCTGGTTCAAACCGTTCCATCGTGGTGCCGAGCAGCACGAGTCGGCGTAGTTCTGGTCCCAGTTATGCGCAGAAAGCTGCGCTGACCGCAGCCCCATTGCATACAACTCGCGCAGCACGCCCAGGTCGCCGTCGAGGTCATAGCTGCCCTCGATGTCCAGCACCGCCGCTATTTTCCCGGCTGCTCCAACCCGCTGTATCTCCGCAGGAGTGTTCGCAAACTCCACCAGGCTTGCATTGCTCTTGACCTGCGTAAGCGCGTGATCGATGCGACGGAGCGCCTGCTTCGTCTCGAACCTGCCGGGATAGTACTCCTCCGGCACGTAGATCGAGAGGAAGAAGGCGCTAACACCGCCTTCTCGCGCACGCACCAGGTCCCACTGACCCTCGGTCGTGGCGGTGCCCATGCTGCCGCCGTGATAGAACTCGCGATCCAGTGCATGCACATGACCGTCAAACACGAACATCCGACGGTGCATCTCGCGTGCCCGCGCCGAGATGGTGGGAGCTGTCACGGCAAACTCGGGGAAAGAGAGAGCCCTTGCGCCAGCGGAAAGCGCGGCAAGCGGCATGGCAGCGAGCAATCGTCGCCGGGTCAGCATCAGGTTAGTGTGCTTTGTCACCCGCGTAGTGTAACGGCGGATGCTGTGCGGGGCGCTCAGTTATGTTGCGGCCAGCACGGCTTTCGCGTCCAGAGGTGTCTGGGCGGCGTGCTCTACACGTTTTGCGGACAGTGGCTCGGTTGGCGGCGCCATGTGCACATGTCCACAATGGTTGCAGACGACCTCGTTACACTCGTTCAACCAGGTGCTGATGCTTCCGCAATCGACACATTCGTCTTTTTTCCAAAAATCAGCGAAGAAGGTCGCGATCGCCTTCCAAGGTGTAAGACTCATCATGCTCGTAACCCCTAGGAGATGAACTGCTCAAGATGTTGCACGCTCCATTCCAGGAGCTGGGACTGCCCATTAAAGAACTCAAATCCTGAGTTTTGGGGATGAACCCTAGATTTGTCTTGTAAGGTCGATGATACGCCACACGATGTGCTAAGGGACCCCTCAAATCAGGATTTGCGTTCACGGACTGTGAATCAATCGGGTTCCAATGTGTTCGCGTGATAGCTTCCCTCGTCTCCGCCCTGCGTGATCATGGCCTGCGAACGCCGATGCACGAACACATAAGCCGGCGTGTGGAGCGCAAGGGGGCTGCTATACTCCACCCAATCTCAACCTTCAGGGTGCCGTCCTGACTGCGATCTCCCCAACCCGTCCACGGCTCGCAGCTGTCGTCACCGCCATTCATAAGTACTTGCATCCACAGCACATTGTGGACAGGTTTCTGGATGGCTACGGCTGGAATGGGATGATGCACCGGCCGGAAATGGACCTTGTGTCGCTCTATGTCGATCAGCGGGGCGGGGATGGCGACCTGACGCAGGAGCGGGTCGACCGTCACCCAGGCTTGCGGCTCTCACCGACCATTGCGGACGCGCTCACGCTCGGCACCGGCAAACTGGCGGTCGATGGAGTCGTTGTGGTTGGAGAGCACGGCACATACCCGCGCAACCAGTGGGGAACCGTCCAGTTTCCTCATTACCAATTCTTTCAGCAGATCACGGCGGTCTTCCGAGCCAGCGGACGCTCTGTTCCCTACTTCAACGACAAGGAGCTGTCATGGAAGTGGGAGTGGTCAAAGGAAATGGTCGACACCTCGCACGAGCTTGGATTTCCGTTGCAAAGTGGGTCAAGCCTGCCGGTCACATGGCGCCTTCCGTCAATCGAGATGCCTATGGGCGCACCGGTGAAAGAGGCCATGTCGGTTGCCTACGGTCCGGTCGGCAGTTACGACTTCCACGGTCTTGAGACGATCCAGTGCATGGTTGAGCGGCGGCATGGTGGCGAATCTGGAGTGCAGTGGTTGCAGGCATATCGAGGCGACAGCTTCTGGCAGGCGCATCGTGATGGTGTCTGGTCGCCTGCACTGTTCCGCGCGGCGCTGAGTCGCAGTCTTACGCTTCGTCCGGGCCGTGCTACGTTCACGGACACTTTCCCCACTGTTGAAGAGATGCAGGCAATGGTGCCTGACCCGGTCGCCTACCACTATCAGCACACAGATGGCCTGCGTTCCACGATGATCCTGCTGAATGGACTAGTGCGTGACTTCAACTTTGCAGCAACCATCGATGGCCAGTCGAAGCCGTTCTCGACGCAGATGTACCTGCCCATGCCTGACGGCCGTACGACGCTCGCCAGCTTCTTCAGTCCACTCGCCTATGCGGCAGAGCAGATGTTCCTGACGGGCAAGTCACAGTATCCGGTCGAACGCAACCTGCTGACCAGCGGCCTGGTCGCGATCGGCGTACAGGCCTCAGGAGGAGCGATCGCCACGATGGGTGGGAAGAAATCGCCTTCCACGGCGGTGCGGATCGAGACACCGCATCTCGCCGCGGTCCGGTACCAGCCGTATCCCAAGTCAACTTATTGGAGGAGCTGATGCTCACACGCCGCCAATTCGTTGGTAATGCTGCAATCTCGACTGCCATGCTCGGCGCGGGACCGCTGCTGCGCTCGAGCTTTGGGCAGGCGGCACCACCGGTCGGCACACCGATCCGGCTCGCGGTGCTTGGCAGTGTTTACCGGACGGGATCCGCCCTGCAACAGTTGGCCGACCGATTCCTCGTCGGGTATCCGCTCGACGGTGACTGGCACATGCCGGCGATCAAGGTCGTGTCGCTTTTCATAGATGGGCCGGCCCGTCGTGCGGAGGCTGCCGCGGAGTTCGCTACGGCGCTGGCTGGTACTCCTGCACCGCGCCCACCAAACGGGGCTAACCCGGGAGACGCAGCCAGTCCGCAGCGGATTGATCCTTATGCCGACTTGAGCGCGTCGCGCGCGAAGGAGTTCGGCTTTCGCGTGTCGCACAACGTACAGGATGCGCTTCGCTGCGGCGGTGACAAGATCGCCGTCGACGCCGTGCTGACTGTGGTTGAGCAGGACGGCTATCCCGCCAACAATCGCGGCCAGTTCCTCCTGCCGCAGTACGACTACTTCGAGCAGTGCGCACAGGTCTTCGAAGAGGAGCGGCACGCGGTTCCCTACTTCAATCACCGCGAGCTGTCTTTCAGCTTCATGCACGCAGCGAAGATGGTCGGCACCGCTCAGCGTCTCCGGTTTCCTCTACTCGCCGGCAGTTCCATGCCTGCCACCTGGCGTCTCCCGGATACGGATGTCCCGATGGGAGCGCCGGTCCAGGAGGCCGTTATGGTTGGTATCGGCTCGCTGCAGGACAGCGGCTTCGATGCACTAGAGGCCATGCAGAGCATGTTGGAACGCCGCAAAGGCGGCGAATCTGGTGTAAAGGCGGTTCAGTACCTTGAAGGGGACGATGTCTGGACCGCGATGGCCGCGAACCGCTGGTCCAGCGACCTGGCCAGCTCTGCGCTCTCACGCAGCGATACACCGCTCGGTCTCAGCGTGCTGGATGGGAGACCACAGGACCTGGTCGGATCCGGCGTGCTTCCACAGCTTGTTAACGACCCCGCCGCGCTGTGCATCGAGTACACCGACGGCACACGTGCCACCCTGCTATTGCTAAACGGGGCGATCCGCGATTTCAACATTGCCGTGCGAGTGCCCGGACACGGCATCGTGTCCACCCAGTTCCTCATGCCGCCTCCACCGAACCACACCGATTCCGCCCTCCTCGCCGCGCAGATCGAAGGAATGTACGTCACCGGGAAAGCGCCCCACCCTGCGGAGCGAACGCTGCTGACCACGGGAATCTCCGAGGCGCTGTTGCAGTCCCGGCATCGTGATAACCAGAAGATTGAGACGCCACACCTGGCTATCTCCTACCACCCGGCGACGACCTAGAGGTCAGCTGCTGCGAACTATTGCCGCAACAGCGGCGACACATATCTCTCGTGGGCCAGCGTGAACACCGGACAACCTGCGAGGATCAAGATGCGAGAGGTTCGTCCTGCGGGCATGTGAGTGGAGATCATGGCGCGCCTGGTAACGCCAAGAACGATCGCGGAAGCGTTCACCTTGCGGGCGTACTCCACGATGGCTTTGCTCACGTCCGCGGCAAACAGCGTGCGATAGGCCGGCTGAAAGGCAGCTTTGCCCGAGCTTGCCTGGAGGTCGGCGAGTGCACTCTCCATGACGGCCTCGACGATATGATTCTGAGCCTTCAAGAACGTCTTTGGCAGAACATGGACACAGTGGAGCGGCGCGAGGTTCTGCTGGGACAGAAATGCGGCGTATGCGATGGACTCCTCAGCTCCCTCGTGGAAGTCCGTCGCGTACACCACGGGGCCTGCTTGAGTTCTTGATGAGGAGGGCGCGCACCCTGGCCCCACCGTCAGCACCGGACATTGTGCGTTGCGAACAACAGCCTCTGCAGTCGATCCCAAGAACAGCCTGTTCAGACCACGCTTGCCGTGCGTTCCTACAACCACGAGGTCTGGGCACGCATCCTGCAGTGCCTGAAGGATGAGGCTGGCAGGGTGGCCATCCAGATAAACGGGACGTACCGCAACTTCAGCGCTGTTCAGCTTCGCCGTCATGACGTCCAGCTGCTGCCGACGTTGACTCGCCAGCAGCGCTAACTCTCTATCGGCGTCCGGCCACTCGGAAAGATCGTCATGCTCCAGCACAAACACCACGCTCAGGTTCGCCTCATGAGCTAAGCACAAGCGGTACGCCTCTTCGACGGCCCTTGACGAGGCTTCTGAAAAGTCGGTGCAAACCACCACATGCTTGATGCGTAGTGCGGGCGCGGAGAGATCCAGCGGCAGATGAGATGCGCGGACCGCAGCAGGTTGCGTAAGAGCACCCATGGAAAACCTCACACAGTAATCCTGAAGCGACACGGCTCCCTGGGATGTGACGCCCATCACCATGCAGCATGGTGCTCGTCACCGCGCCTGATGCCCGGTCGCCGAAAACTGGATCCACCGAGGCGATCCCATGCACAAGCTTGCGTTCCAATCCGCTGAACAAATACAACCCGGATCTGACGGTTTTCGAATACAAAAGATCCTGGTCGCACTGGATTGCGGAGACCAGACGTCCAAGGTGCTGGAGGCAGCACTCGCCATCGGCCGCTCATTCGGATCGGAGCTCTTCCTGGTGCATGCGGTATCGATCCAAACGCCGGAAGAAGCATCCGCGAACGAAGATACTCGCTTCCTGGACGCCTGCGTTCGCGCCGGCATGAGGAAGGTGAAAGACGCCGTGGCAGCCCGCCCATCACTCAACTCTCTGAGGCACCATGAGATTGCCGCCGCTGAACCTCCATTCGACCTGATTCAGCGGGTCGTTGCGTCAGAGAAGATCGATCTGATCATCGCAGGTTCGCACGGCGCCGCGGGTCTACAGCGGCTTGCAATTGGTTCATTTTCCGAAGGGCTCATGAGACGAGTCACTTGCCCCACACTGATCGTCGGCCCACTCGCGCGCGTATGCGGAGACCCATTCCGAGCGGTGCTGCTTGCGACCAGCCTCGGCGAAAGCTGTGCCTGCGCCACTCGGTTCGCTTCGGCGATCGCAAAGCGTTCCGGAGGGGAACTGTATGCCCTGCACGTGATCGAACAGAATCACTCAGTAAGCCCGGCGCCACCGGCGGCCAAAGAGCTGACTGCACGTCAGCAGATGCGCGAGGCTTTACCGTCCGACATCACCGCCATGTGTTCGGTGCAACTGATCGCCAGGCATGGTTCTCCAGAAGACATGATTGTGGACACCGCGCTGAGGTGCGGGGCTGGCGTCATTGTGACCGGTGTCTCGGAAGGCATGCTGCACGATGAGCATTCCCTGTGGTCCACGTTCGCCGCCATCGTCAGGACTGCCCGCTGTCCTGTACTCGCCATTCGGAATGATCCCAGGCCAGAGCCGTCCCAACTCATTCACTGACGCCGACGTCACCCCGGGGCAGCGACAAAATCTCTTGGCGAACACGCTCTATCCAACATTATTGACGGGCGTCTGGATACAATCTGCCGTTAAGTTAAGTGGCTTTCTTGCCGACACATGTGTCGTCACTACTGCCCAGCGTGACGTGCATCACGGCACTTCCTTCGCTTGGCTGGCATGCTGAATAGCAGGTCTAGAGATTGCAGCGAAGCAACTCACATCACACAACTGGCTTCTCGAATGGAGCCGCACTTTCGGATCTGCCATGTCAGCCGAGCAACCGGGCGGTGACAGCATCCAGTGGTCCGCTCGGGCAAAGAAGGGAGGAGCCGTGACGATTGGCTCCTCCCCCAGGAAAGCCACCGGCTCCTACCGAGCTCAAACCTAGCGGGTTTGAGATGTAAGCCTGTGCGCCACGTCACCGTTGGCTGTGACGCCGATCACAGACAATCCGTCAGCACGCGGATAGCTGTCGCAGCACAGCAGGCTTTAACACGGTCAGCGAGATCCCTCTGATAGCGATCGCGCCATCTTTTCGCAGACGGCTCAAGGTACGCGTCACCGTCTCGCGTGTAGTCGACGTCATGCACGCCAGCTCTTCGTGTGTCAGTGTCATTGTGAGCGGGGTTCCGGCCGACTTGCTCTCCTCTGCCCAATCAAGCAGCAGGCGCGAGAGGCGACCCGCCGGTGTCTCGGGCAATGCGATGCGGCGGATCTCTTCAAACGCGGAGCGGTAGTCCTGCGCAAGGGCGCGCGCGGCCCCCAGGCTCGCATCGGGGAATTCGTTTAGAAACTGTCCCAGCACACGAGCGTGCAACACACGCACACGGCACGGTTGCACCGCCTCTGCCGTGATCTCATAGGTGGTGCCGCTCAGCGCTGCGCTCATGCCCAGCACATCTCCGGGACCGGAAAGCCGCAGGATCGCTGATCTCCCTTCCGTAGAGGTCGCAGATGATTTCACCTTGCCGCTGCAGACAACAAAAACGGCAGCGGCGTCCTCTCCTTCACGGAAGAGAACGTTACCCCGGGGATACTCCATGTTGATCGCGTGCGAGTCGAGGAAGCCGCGTGCCGCTTCGCCAAGATTGCAGAAGGCATACTTACCGGCGTGCTGGCATCCTGTGCACTTGGACATCTCGTTTCTCCTTGTCATCCCCCCTGCATGAAGCATTCATTCAGCCAAACGCCGCACGTTGTGATATCAATCACTTACGCCAGGTCACCCCCCGTCCAAACTACGTCTGGTGGGCCATGTCGCGCAGCTGCTGGGTGAAATGACCCAGGTTCAGGTTCTATGGCAGAGCTTATTCGCGCCGTCATCATCGACGACAATCTCAGCAGCCTCGAGCTGTTGGCCGCTGCGCTCGAACAGAAAGGCGTCGCGATCCACGCCGCCTCCGACCCCGCGCGCGGCCTTGAGCTTGTGCGCTCGCTCAAGCCGCAACTTGTGATCACGGATCTGGTTATGCCAGGGCTGACAGGGCTGGAAGTGCTGCGCGATATCATCGCGTTCGCGCCAACAACCAACGTCATCCTGATGACCGCGCACTACACCACCGAGACTGCCGTGGAGGCCATCCGCAACGGAGCGGCAGACTACCTGCAAAAGCCTGTTAAGGTCGCCGACCTGCGCGAACGCGTGCGGCATCTGCTTACCGCGGCAGAAAGCCGCCGGCTGGTCCTGAGCGGTAGCTCTACGCACGCGGAGGACTTCAGGTTCGAAGGCCTGATCGCGAAGAGTGCGTCCATGTGGCAGACCTTTGCCCTCATCGACAAGGTCGCGCCCCACTATAGAACACTCCTGATCCACGGCGAGACAGGCACCGGCAAAGACCTGATCGCGCGCGCAATTCATGCACGAAGCAAGGTCAAGGGCAGTTACATCGTCCTCAACTGCTCTGCGGTCGTCGAAACGCTTTTCGAAAGCGAGTTATTCGGCCATACTCGCGGCGCGTTTACAGGCGCGGACCGGGATAAGACCGGCCTTTTCGCCGCTGCGGACGGCGGCACCCTTTTTCTTGACGAGATTGGCGATATGCCCATTGCAACGCAGTCCAAACTGCTGCGGGCAATCCAGAACCAGGAGATCTACAAAATAGGTTCGCTCACGCCCACCCGTGTCAACGTCAAGGTGATCGCCGCAACGCACCGGAATCTCAAGCAGCGTGCCAGAGAGGCTTTGTTTCGCGAAGACCTGTACTACCGCCTCTCCATGGTGGAGATGGACGTACCTCCGCTGCGTGACCGTCGGGAGGATATCGAACTGCTTGCGGCTAACTTCGTAAAGCAGTTCGCGGCCGAGTTCAGCAGGCATGTCCGGGGTCTGACACCGCGGGCCCTGCTCATTCTTAATCGATACGCCTGGCCCGGCAACGTGCGTGAACTGGAACATGTGATCGCACGAGCATGCATGCTTGCGGAAGATTCCCTGATTGATGCACACGACCTGCCGCCGGACCTGACCGCCTCGCCCTTGCCTGCGGAGCCGGGGTCTGCCACACGCTTAGCCGACCAGGAAAGAGCGCTGCTGGCGAAGGTCTACCGCGAAACAAACGGCAATCAGTCCGAGACAGCGAGACGGCTCGGCATAGGCCGCGATGCGTTGCGCTACAAGCTCAAGAAATGCGGCCTGTAAGTGCGTTCGCGGCGCGAGTTCAGACTTAGCAGAACGCAGTGCCCCTGGGCGAACCGGCCTTGCAAGAAAGCCCGAAAAGAAGGCCTCGTGGACTGCAGGTGAGGCAAAGTAGTTGCAACTCCGGCGTTCGCCTGCACGCTCGCAGTCTGCAACCGTACTCTCGAAACGAGGGCACTTGCTGCGATCGGGATCACTGTTATGGCTTTTACGACGACGGAAGGGTGAACGCAAACCTGCTGCCTGAGCCCGGTTGACTGGTAACACTTAGGGTGCCGCCCTGCATTTCGACCAGCTGCTTGCAGATGGAGAGACCCAGCCCGGTGCCCTCGCGCACGCCTCGCGTAGTAAAACCCACCTGATAGAACTTGTTGAAGATGTTCGTGAGCTCTTCCGGAGCGATGCCGATGCCAGTATCCTCCACGCTGATTTCGGCAAAGGCCTGCGCCCTGACAGCCGAGACATGAATCTCGCCGCCGCTGTCAGTGAATTTGACAGCGTTACTAAGCAGGTTGAAAAGAATCTGACGCAGGCGCGTCGCGTCAGCCAGCACGTTCAAGCCTGGCTCGCAGGTTGCACGTATCGTCAAAGCCTTCGCGTCGGAAGACCCCCGCAGAGACTCGAGAACTTCAGTGAAAGTCTCCGAAAGCGGTAACTCTTCAGGGCGAACCGCTAGACCTCCGGCCTCAATCCGGCTCAGGTCCAGCACATCGTTGATCAATGCCAGCAGATGCTCTGAATCACGCCGGATGTTTTCGACAAAGCGAACCTGCCTGGGACTAAGCGTTTGCTGCGGGTCCTCGGCCAACAGGTCTGCGAACCCGATGATCGTGTGCAGCGGCGTGCGAAGCTCGTGGCTGACACTCGCCAAGAACTCGCTCTTTAAGCGATTGAGACGTTCCGCTTCCTGTTGCCGCGCAGAGATTTCGGCGAGGTAACCCTCCTGCAACGATCGCATCTGCTGCTCGGATCGTCTGCGTTCTGTCACATCGCGAATGGCAGCGACCGCCAGGACACCACTATCCGTAAAGATGGGGCTCAGGCTGATCTCAACCGGGAACTCTGACCCATCTTTCCGCTTGGCGTTCAGTTCAAGACCAAGCCCCATGGGACGCGCACGACCAGCCTTCACGAACGCATTGCGATAGGAGACATGCGATGCGCGGCTCGCGTCAGGAACGAGCTTTTCAATGGGGGCACCAAGTAGTTCTACGATCGTGTACCCGAACAGCCGCTCAGCTGTTTCGTTAGCGATCACGATGGAGCCGCTCGCGTCCACTTCAAGGATTGCGTCAGGTGCGTGTTCTATCAGTTCCCGGTACTTGCGCTCCGCGAGCAGCTCTGCCCGGGTCCGCTCGCGCTCCTGCTCAGCCGCCTTACGTCCTGTTATGTCGGTCGCGATCTTGGCAATGCCGACGACTGCTCCAGTTTCACTCTTGATAGGAAACAGGTTCAGCGAAACAGCGATCCTGTGCCCGTCTTTATGCCGGCGTGAGGTCTCGAAGTCGTTGATGCGCTCACCCCGGCGCATGGTTTCGAGCAGCCCATGAATCGCCTCTTCTTCACCGGGCCATGCGAGGGCGAACACGGGCATGCCGATGGCCTCGTCTGCGGTATAGCCGAAGATCCGTGACGCGGACGCATTCCAGGTCATAATGGTGCCGTCCAGCGACTCAGCCATGATGGCAGAACTGGAGGACTCAACGATCGCTGCCAGCCAGCGCTCAGGATCAGACCACGCGTCTGCCGCTACACCGGCCGAGCTTCGTTTTGGTTCCGTGAGTGGGGACATGGACGTCGGCGTCCAGTCTAAGCCCGCATGCGCCGTTCTTCACGCCCCACAACAATCACAGGGCATTCAGCGGCTTCGACAGCACCTGACAGCAGATCGCGATGCAGATGAGTATGAAGCGGGCCGATGCTGTTCGCCGCCAGAACGACGGCTCCAAGGTCATGCATCTTCAATCGAAGACGGACAAAATCGTCCGCGACGCTATGCCATATCTTCTGGATCGGCGCTTCTCGGCGTACGTCCACTCCGGGCAGTTCTGCCGCGATGGCGTTATAGAAGCGGTCGTTGCCAGTGAACTCTTCAAGCTCCGACCTGCTGTCCGTGATGGCAAACAGCTTGAAGTCCGCACCAAGCTCACTCGCGAGGTGATAGGCGTACACGACCGCACTCGCATTTTCCGGAGTCTTCTCGACGATGCATCCGATGCAAGTGGGAGACCATGGGCCAACGGGAGTTTGAACATTCGGCCCAATGATCATGACCGGCCAGCCCGAACGGTCCGCGAGTTCTTCTCCCACGGAACCGAACAGGATGCGATCCAGCCCGTGCGGCGCACGCGTTCCGAGGACCAGCAGGTCCGCGGACTTCTCGCGAGCGAGGCTTTGCAGTTCTGCTGACACACCGCCCCAGTGTTCTGCCTTGTCGGCTTGCAGTCCGTCAGCGCGAAACTCCTCAACAGCCTGGTCGAGTTCCGCATCGGTCCTCGCGGCTGCCCGGTCGTCAGCCTCCTGAAAGTATCCGCCCTCAGGCATGAAGATCGGGTTCTCCGGTTTACTGACATGGGCCAATGTGACATGCGAACCGAACCGCCGTGCAAGCGACTTCGCGCAGTCCGCTGCTTTGTGGGCCGAGTCGGAAGAGTCGAACCCGATCAGGATTTCGTGAGGGACCGCATAGGAGTACGCAGGCGTGGCGAAGGTCGACATGAGGGTCTGCCTTTCAGCGATGGAGGGACTTATTGCGCTGAAGGTAGCAAGTGGGAGCGGCCGGATCTGTGATCGCCGTCACATGTCACAGGACAGAAGGCACCGCAATCGGCCAGCCAGTGCGATCTGCTGGTTCGATCAAGCTCAACGCCTGCGCTGGCCAAGTGGAGCAGTACCTGTTATCCGCCGGCACTTTCGCTGAGCACGCCGACCTGCTCCTCCGCCCGGAGCAGCTCGACGGACTTGGGTTCGTTATCCCGAGGGAACCAGAGCATGAAGACGGTGCCGTTGCGCTGAGAGGCCTGGCTGCTCTTCAGCCCCACGGCAACTCCATGCCGCGCAAGAATCTCCTGGCTGACCCAAAGACCAAGGCCCGTGCCCTTCGAACCTTTGGTCGTGTAAAACGCCTGAAAGAGTTTCCTCTTCGTTTCATCCGTCATGCCACAACCGTTATCGGCGATAGTCAGGCGCACGCCCTTCTCGCCTGTGACCCAATGTGATGAATCATGGATGCGCACAGAGACTCGCCCATTCTTCGGAGCGGCGTCAAATGCATTCGCCAGCAGGTTCGCAAAGACCTGGCGCAACTCAGAACTGAGGCACAGCACCTCTGTCTGGCTGCCGTAACAACGATCCACAGAGATGCCGCCAAGCTTCGTCTTCCCCTCGAGCAGCGTCAGTGCAGAATCGACGATGTCCGACAGCCTTTCACGCCGAGCCTTCTCACTTCGACGCGAAAAGTTCAACGTCTGTGAGACGATTCGAGTGGCCGACAGGACCTCCTGCTGCGCCTTTCGCAGGTATTCACGGGCAACCGCTGGATCATCTTCGAACTCGGCCATGTACAGCAGGTTCTGAATTGCATCCAGGGGATTGTTAATCTCGTGCGATATCACGCCGGCCATGCGCCCGATCAACGCCAGGCGCTCGCTCTCTCTAAGTGCCTCTTCAGCTGCCAGGCGGGCGGTGATGTTCGCAAACAGGATCGCGACCCGCATGTTCTCCGGTGCACCCAGGCGAAAGGCGTACACGTCGAATGACCTGCCATTCAGGGATGGGGACGACTCGCGAAAGCGAATGGAACGGCCGGTCAGTGCCACCTTGCTATAGATCTCGATCCATCTCTGCTCGATATCAGGGACGAGCGCTCGAATCGTCTTGCCGGGAGCGTCCATGATCCCAACGTGCTTCTCGAACGCAGGATTGACCTCGATGAAGCGGTAATCATTGGCCTTGCCTGCGGCGTCGAACAGTATCTCGATCACGCAGAACGCCTCGTCCATTGAATTGAACAAGGTGTGGTACTGCTCTGCGAAGCTGCGGATGGCCTCGTCAGCTTTATATCTCTCCGTTACGTCCCGGACCAGCCCGAGGTAGAGCCGCTCTTCCCCGACCATACAGGCGCTGACTCGCGCTTCAACGGGGAAGATGCTCCCATCCTTGTGCCGATGGTGCCCTGCCAGCGTCGTTCCTTCACCCGGTTTCATGGCGGCCCAGGCAAGCTGCGCCGTAGGGAGATCGAAATCTGCCTCGATGTCGACTACCGTCAGTTCCAACATCTCTTCACGTGAGTAGCCAAGCGAATCGCAGGCGCGCCGGTTTACATCAAGGATCTGGCCGTTGAAATCGTGAAGGAAGTAAGCGTCTGGCGCCTCTTCCACCAGGTTTCTGAGCTCGTGAGAGTCGACGTACCGTCTTTTGTTGTGGGGCATGGGTCCTTGAGGGTTATCAAAGCAGCAGGCATAGGCCGGTCTGGGATCGGCTCAGGCGGAAAACACAACATTGATTCTGGAGCAACGCCGCAATCATACTCGAGGTGGAAAGTTTCATCCGTCGTTAAACACACCTTGTCTCGCTCACTGCATTTCCCGAAATGGAATTTTCATTAGCTAAACTCACTCAGCCAAATCTTTCGTCTGCCTTCAAACCCTGGTGCGAACGACGGAAGGCTTGCAGTCGCCAGTGTTCAACATGCGAACACAGGCGTGCGTCAGTTCTTGCGGAGTAGCTAACGAAGGAACGCCTGCGACTCCAGTGAATACGTGCAACTCCTATGCTGCCGATCGCCTAATTGCGTCCTACAAGGCGCATGAACCGAATGCCAGATCACACGCGTATGAACCGTCAATTGACGCCGGGTGAAGAACATACGCAACTTCTCCTTAGAGGTGCCGTCTGAAACACGGTAACGCCGAATCCATAGGTTGAATAGAAGGAACGGTCATGAAACGCTTCGCCTCGGTACTGCTTGGAATTACCGTGTTTGTCTGTTTCTTTGTCGCGGCGGAGCGCACCGCGTGGGGTTACGTTGATCCAGGTTCGGGGCTGCTCGCGCTGCAGGGTTTCGCTTCTGTTCTGGGTACAGCGGCTTTCTACTTTCGCCGGCGCCTTCGCGCGCTTTTCGGTCGCAAACCTGATCGTGAGGCGAACGCCTACGCAGCCGAACCCGTACGCGAATCTGAAAACGCTGCCTGATGTCGGACGGCACGCCTACGTTTAGGGATCCTGCGGGATCGCTCGTGCTCTCCGGTGAGCACGCAGTCCGTACCATACATCCCAAGTCCCGCACTGAAACGCTGGAGTTCCTGCAGACCTCCTTCTATCGACGGCTGCAGGAGCGCGGAGACATCGTCGCGACGGTGACAGACGACGGCCCGGCCGGCTTGCGCCTGCTGCACCCTCGCGTGGCTGTACCGACCTACCCATGGGAGTGGACGCCAGCCCAGTGGCTCGCGGCCGCCGAACTGACAATCTCGCTTTGCGAAGAGGCACTCGGCGAAGGCTGGATACTCAAGGATGCAACGCCCCTCAACATCCTGTTCGTTGGAACGAAGCCGGTGCTGGTGGACGTTCTATCGTTTGAGCGCCGGTCCCCGGGCTCGTCGCTGTGGTTAGCGTATGGGCAGTACGTACGCACCTTTCTGTTGCCACTGGTTGCGAAGCAGATGCTGGGCTGGCCACTCGCGCTGACCATGTTCCGTCGCGACGGGTACGAGCCTACCGAGCTCTTTGCGCTATTGAACTGGCCACAACGGCTGTCCCGAACAGCACTATGGCCGATCAGCTTGCCGACTTGGCTTGAGAAGCGGCAACAAGAGCCTGCCAAGGCACTTCGAGCCGCTAGACCGACAGACGAAGAGAGAGCCCTGCATCTGCTGAAGAGAACGCTTGCGGATCTTAGACGACGCACGCGGCGAGCCGTCTCAACCCGGTCCGTGACTGAGTGGAGCGAATATCAAAACAAGCTCAATCACTACAGTCCCGCGCAGACCGACCACAAGCGGGCCTGGGTAAAACAGGTGCTGGAAGAAACGCGCCCGCAGCACCTGCTGGACATCGGGGCGAACACGGGCGAGTACAGCCTGTTGGCGGCGAGCATGGCCATCGACGTGATTGCGCTCGAGCGGGATGCGGGCGCGGCGGAACGGCTGTACCTGAAGACACAAAGTTTGAGGTCTGCAATTTTGACGGTGCAGGCTGACATCGCCCGACCGACACCTTCCGTCGGCTGGGAGAATAGTGAGTCCACTGCCCTGCTCGCGCGGCTTGAAGGCAACTTCGAGATGGTGATGATGCTGGCAGTCATACATCACCTCCTGTTGCTTGAACAGATTCCCCTGTCGATGATCGTCGCTCTCTGCGCAAGGCTGACCACAGCCTTTCTGCTGGTGGAGTGGGTACCTGTTACTGATCCAATGTTTCAGAGCCTTATGCGCGGGCGCGATGCCCTGTATGGTGGTCTGAACGAGGAAGACCTTCTCGCTGCGTGCAAGGACACCTTTACAGTGCTGAAGCGTGAGCCGCTCGAGAACGGACGCATCCTCTTCCTGTTCAGGAAGTAAGGGCATGAAAGTAAATCTGCTGAAGACGCTGTGCCAATCGATCGGCCTGGCATCGCTGATCCTGGTGATGAACTACGGCGAACTGCTGGGCGGCGGCGCGGACATCCGGATGCACGTGCCTTTCGCTCTCCGGGGCATCATCCTTGCGCAACTGGCAGACATCTTCATCCTTGGCCTCTTTATCTTCACAGTCCTGTCGCTGCTCAAGCGGACACGCTACTTCAACTGGATCAGGCTCGTGCTGGCCATCGTTGTGCCGCCATATTTGCTGGCGCGCATGCAGTTGCTGATGCCCTTTGTTGTGGAAGACGGCCTGATTCCGCTGTTCTCAGCGATTTGGGCTGCGATTCTGCTGCTGCTCATGCTCAAGTTCCCGCGCTGGTACCGATACCTGCTTCGTGCGGGCGATGCAGCTGGCGTGTTTCTCGCCGTGTTCGCGTTGATCAGCATGTTCCAGCTGCTATGGGTCGCTGCGTGGAAACCCGGAGCGCAGCAGAGCACGGCACAATGGCAGAACGCATCGCAGGGACCGCGTCAACACCCGTTGATCGTCTGGATCGTCTTTGACGAGCTCTCATACGACCAGATCTTTGAGCATCGCGCCAAGGATCTCGCGCTGCCGAACTTCGATGCGCTTCGCGCCCAGAGCACCGTGTTCACCAACGTGCAACCGGTGGGCTACAAGACCGCAAAGATCATACCGTCACTGTTCAGCGGAAAGACGGTGGATGACTTCCGCTACAAGTTCGATAACCATTTCGTCGTTCACTACACCGGAGAGCCAGGCTGGCATCCTCTCGCTGGCAGCGGCACCATCTTTCGAGACGCGCAGCAGCAGGGCTGGCGGACGGCCGTCGTCGGCTGGTACAACCCCTACTGCACCATCTACGGCGATGCGATCGATGCCTGCTACTGGAACAACCTTGACCGCATCGATGGCCCGATGTCTCAAAGGAACACCTTTGCCAGGAATACCTACCTGCCGTTGCGGCAGATGGTGCGAGAAGGCGTCGAGCCTACACGCGCCGGTCGTGATGCCTGCGACTACGATGTCGGCCAACGCATCAACACCCACCTTGACCTGCAGCAGCACTCGATGCGTTTGCTCAAGGGGGACCAGGCAGATTTCGTCTTCCTGCACATGTCGATCCCACACAGCCCCAATATCTGGAGCCGTCTGGACGGGGCGTACGCACGGCACTGTGACAGCTCCTATCTGGACAACCTGGCGCTCGTGGATCGCACCCTCGGAGAGTTATGAAGGTGCTGCGCAGTTCGCCACGATGGAACGACACGACCCTCATCGTGGAGGGCGACCACGGGTGGCGCATCGATCTTTGGAACTGGCTGCCCACGTGGACAAACGAGGATGACGAAGCATCCAGGGGCGTCTTTGATCCGCGACCTGCGTTGCTGGTGCACGAAGCCGCGCAGACACAACCGCGAGTGGTATCAGAGCCATGGGCCCTTCTAAATGTTCACCATGTGCTGGAGCAGGTACTGCACGGGCAGAAGATCCAATATCCGCAGTAGCCCTCTGTCTCAAGGCAGCGGCAAATCGCGCTCAAACACGTAACGTACCAGTTGAGAGCGCGTCCGCACCGACGTCTTCTCGAACAGCTTCTGCAGCAGAGCCTTGACACTGCTCTCTGAGGTGGCAAGCTGGCTAGCAATCTCCTTGTTGCTGAGTCCCTCTGTAATCCACCTCAGCACCAGAAGATCCTTCGCCGTAAAGGCGGCTTCCTTCGCAGGCGGCAGCGTCTGCGGCTCTGTCTGGTCGAGCAGCATCTGGTTGGCTCCGCTGGAGATCCATCTCTTGCCCTGCATAGTTCGGTCGATCGCGAGGAAGAGGTCTGACGCAGGTTCTGACTTGAGGAAGACGCTCGCCGATAGCGTCTGGACAGCCTCCCGCAATTCTGCCAATCCTGCTCCTGCGGTGAGGAGTATGACTGGTACGCTTGGCTTGGTACGCCGCAAGACCCGCAAGACTGCCAGGCCGTTCTTTGAAGGATCAGAGGCGCTGAGCTGAAAATCGATCAGCCCCAGGTCGAACGCGTCGCCGCTATTGCAGGTTGCAACCGCCTCTTGAAGCGTGGACGCCTGTGCGACCACCTGGAACCGAGTATCAGCCTCCAGCACACGCTTTAGACTTTCGCGAAAGAGCGTGTGATCGTCCACCAGCAGAATGCGAACGGTCCCATGAACAGAAGTCATAGAGAAGCCACCTGGAGTGCGATGACAAATGAAGCGCCAGGATCCAGTGCCTCGTATGTGATTTCTGCCTGGAAGCTGTGCAGGATTGCCCGCGAAAGATACAGACCGAAGCTGACGGTCGTCGGATGTGCCCAGAACGGCTGGAAGAGTTCGTCAGGCGCGGCAACGCCCGGGCCATTATCAGCGATGCGGATGAGCACGGACTTTTCGCTGCGCTGAACATCCACGCGCACGCACGGGTTAGCCGTGGAGGCCAGTGCGGTCTGGGCGTTGCGCAAAACGTTGAGGAACACTTGCGTCAGGCCGTGCTGGTCCGCCCAAACGTCCGGCATCTCGTCGGACATGGTCCATTCCAGCGCAATGTCGTGTTCGCGCATCATCGCCTGCGAAACGATGCGCAGTTCTTCGAAACAATGCTGCAGCGGCAGAATGGTCGCGGCCCGCTTGGCCTGCGAGGTCTCGACCGAAGCCATGCGCTCCAGTGTTGATGTCAGTTGTTGCAGCGCGATGAAGTCCGGCGTTTCGCCCAGCGACGGCGTAGTTGTCAGCAGGTTGCGCTGCACCAGTTGAATGGCACTGCTGACGTTGCGTATCTCGTGTGCGACCGCGCCCACAGCGAGCCGCGAGCTATTCAGTAACTGTTCCAGTGCGGTCTCTTCCCTGTCTCTCAGATCGTCGGAGGCATCCACGATCATGGCTGCGGTCCTCGGCCCGTTGGTTGTCGTGTAGGTGGAAAACCACACCTCTGCGAGGAACGGCGCGCCATCGTTGCGAAAACCCTGAGTCTGCATCATCGTGCGCAGCGCGCGCTCCGGTCGCGGGCGGTGAGGCACCCGGCCGAGTGCCGGCAGAAAGACGTCGATACCCATGCCCAGCAATGTCTCAGCCGCGGACCCTTCACCGAACATCTGACGCGCCGCACGGTTCGCCTGGACGATCACTCCATCACCATCCAGCGTCAGAATCGCCAGCGCGGAACTTCCGATCAGCAGGCTCAGCTGCTCCTCTGCCTCGCGGCGTGCCTGGTTCTCCTCCTGCAGGGTCTCGATATGCAGGCGCTCAGCATCGCGCCTGGAGAGGGCCTCTCGTATGTAGAGTCCCGCCGCGGCAAAGGCTATAAACGAGAGCACGTCGCGCGGAATGCCCTCAGCTGCATTCCAGGCAAAGGCATCGGAATACTCGGCGACGCCGGTGCAAAGCACGGCGGCCGCCACTACCTGCCAGCGCGAAGCGACCGACCCCATCATCGCCATGGGAATGAGGTACAGAAAGCTAAGCGGAACGCCGTAGGGCAGGATCAGGTCCAACACAGCAATGCCGGCGGCAATCAGGGCCGCAGCTACCGCTACGGCTACGGGTTGTTCACGAAAATCGCGCGCGCGCAACACTCCCTCCATCCTCCAGCACACGCAGGCAACCGCGTGGCCCTTATCGAAAGATAGGCGTCCCGCCCCCAAAGATCGAACCGGTTGTTATGAGTCCTTTACAGTTCTCCATCTAAACTTGTTTTATGGGAGTTACCCGGAACACGAGCACTGCCCGACGGAAGCCGACACTCGCCAGCCGCAGTGGGCTTCTCGCGATGTTGAGCTTTGTCTTTATCGCCGGCCTGCAGGGCTGCCACTCCAACGAAGCAAAGCAGGAAGCCGCAGAAGCACCGCCCAGCACGCCGCAGGTGGTTGAAGCGGGGACCGACAGCACCGTCCATGTTGACGAAGCGACACGATTCCCGCTCGTGGCAGCGGATCAGCGCTCTGTCTACGACACGCTGAATGTGACTGGAGCGGTCCAGCCGGACATCTCCCGCGAAGTCCCGGTGCTCTCCATCGCGAACGGACGAGTGACAGCCCTGCACGTCGGACTTGGGGACACTGTGCACAAGGGTCAGCTGGTGATGGAAGTGCAGTCGCCGGATGTCGCCCAGGCCTTCATGAGCTACCAGACAGCACTGGCGAACGAGCAGTTGGCGAAGACAACGCTGACGCGCGACCAGCTGCTTTTTGACAAGGGCGCCATCGCGAAGAGCCAGCTGGACGTTGCAGAGAACGGTGAGACCGATGCGGCCGCGGCCCTTCGCGCATCAGAGCAGGAGCTTCGCATCCTGGGAGTGGATAAAGACCACCCAAGCGATACCGTTCGTGTTTACGCTCCCATCTCCGGCATTGTGGTCGCGCAGAACGTCACCGCAGCCGGTGCCGCCGGCATTACGTTCGCGGGCGCAGCCGGCTCACTCACCATTGCAGACCTGTCGCATGTGTGGGTCGTCTGCGATGTCTATGAGAACGACCTGGCAAGCGTTCACATCGGCGAAGCGGCGGACATCCGCCTGAGCGCGTATCCCGACAAGGTACGCACGGGCACGATTTCTGATATTGGTGCCATTCTCGATCCTTCGATACGCACCGCCAAGGTCCGCATCCAGGTGCAGAATCCTGACAACCTGCTGCACATCGGCATGTTCGCGACGGCAACGTTCCATGGCGCGCGCGCCCATAATGCCGTCACCCTGCCCGGCATTGCGATTCTTCATCTTCACGACCGGGACTTCGTGTACATGCCTGCAGGCCTGGCCGGCACCTACAGGCGCGTCGCGGTCAAAACCGGGCAAACGCTGCCGGGTGGCGCTGTCGAAATCCTGGCAGGCCTGAACGCCGGGCAACAGGTCGTATCGAATGCGCTCGAGATGCAGAACACGGCAGGACAGTAAATGATCCGGAAACTCGTCGATTTTGCACTGGACAACCGGTTCATCGTTATCGTCGCGGCTATTCTGCTGTTTGGCTGGGGCGCGATTTCGTTTCACAATCTGCCGGTGGAAGCGTATCCCGACGTGGCGAACAACTACGTCACTGTGATTACGCAATGGCCCGGGCGCGCTGCGGAGGAAGTGGAGCAGCAGGTCACCGTTCCCCTTGAAATCGCCTTCGCTGGCATCCCGCACATGGCCCACCTGCGGTCTACGTCGCTCGCCGGGCTGTCCAGCGTCACGATGATCTTTGATGATGACAGCATCAATGACTGGAACCGCGAAAAGGTTGTCGAACGCATGACGCAGGTGACCTTGCCTGCCAACCTGCAGCCTCAGATCGGCACCGATTGGAGCCCTGTCGGCCAGATCTACTGGTACACCCTCGAGAGCAACAATCCACTGTACGACACGATGGCCCTGAAAAGCCTCGAAGACTGGGTGCTCGAAAAGAACCTGCGGACGGTGCCTGGCGTGGTCGATGTGTCCAGCTTTGGCGGCCCGACACGTGAGTACCAGGTCATCCTCGATCCCGCGAAGCTGGTTTCATACGGACTGAACATTGCCCAGGTGAAGCAGGCTCTCGCCGCAAACAACACGAACGCGGGCGGCAGCTTCATCGAGCAGGGGGCCCAGCAGATCAACGTCCGCGAGATCGGGCTGTACCAGACCACCGAGGACATCGCAAACACGCCGTTGAAGGCCCAGAACGGCACAGCGTTGCGTGTGCGGGACATCGCGACAGTGGTGCAGGCACCGAAGATCCGCCTTGGACAGATCGGCAGAACCATACGGTCAGTGGACGGGAAGCTGATCGATAATCCTGACGCGGTAGAAGGCATCGGGCTGCTGCAGAAGGGCGCAAACTCCGACGAGACGCTCGAAGCAATCCACGCAAAAGTCGACGATCTGAACAATCATGTCTTGCCTAAGGGCGTGAAGATTGTGCCCTTCCTTGATCGCAGCGACCTCCTGCACCTGACAACGCACACCGTGCTGCATAACCTCACGGAAGGCATCGTCCTGGTGGTGATCATCCTGTTCCTGTTTCTGGGGAACCTCCGGGGCGCGTTCATCGTCGCGATCACTATTCCCTTTGCCTTGCTGTTCGCTTCCATCTGCCTCGACCTGAAACATATCCCGGCAAACCTGCTTTCGTTGGGCGCGCTTGACTTTGGCATGGTGGTCGATGGAGCAGTCGTCATGGTGGAAAATATCGTCCGCCATCTCAGCCACAACCGGCGCAAGGACCTGACCGTCAATGAGCAGATCCGCATGGCCGCGCATGAAGTGCAGCGGCCGGTGTTCTACGCCATCGGCATCATCATCACGGCCTACCTGCCCATCTTCACCCTGCAGTCCGTTGAAGGCAGGCTGTTCAAGCCGATGAGCTGGACCGTCGCCTTTGCATTGCTTGGCGCGCTGATCTTCTCGATGCTGATGGCACCGGTGCTCGCCAGCTTCCTGTTCAAGGGCGGCACAACCGAATGGGAAAATCCCGTACTCCGCTGGCTTACGGGCCGGTATCGCATCGCCGCGCAGTGGGCCATCGAACATCGCTACGTAACCGTCGGCGTTGCAGGCGCTGCGTTTCTAACATCCATGCTGCTGATCGCCAGCGGCGTCATCGGTTCCGAGTTCCTGCCGCATCTCGACGAAGGCGCCATCTGGGCCCGCGGCACGCTTGCACCTTCGACTGGACCAACGGAAAGTCTCGCAGTTGCGAACCGTGCACGCATCATCCTGTCGTCATTTCCTGAGGTGAAGCAGGTAGTCAGCCAGATCGGCCGGCCTGACGACGGCACTGACACCACCGGCTTCTTCAACACCGAGTACTACGTGGACCTTAAGCCGAAGGATGAGTGGCGACACGTCTTTCGCGAGAACAAGGATGAGCTGATCGGGGCGATGAACCGCCAGCTCGATGAGCTGCCCGGCGTCATCTGGAACTTCTCCCAGCCGATCTCGGACAACGTCGAAGAAGCTGTCAGCGGTGTCAAGGGTGAGCTTGCCGTAAAGATCTACGGAACCGATCTCAAGACGCTTGAAGAAAAAGGTGACGCTATCGTCCGCGTCATGAGTGGCATCCGCGGCGTTCACGACCTTGGCCTGTTCCGTGTCATCGGCCAGCCTAACCTGAACTTCGTCGTAGATCGCGACGCGGCCGCACGCTTTGGCATCAACGTTGCTGATGTGCAGGACGCCATCGAAACGGCGGTAGGCGGGAACGCGCCCACCCAGCTGCTCGATGGCGAAGCCCGTTACGACGTAACCACACGCTACGCCGGTCCGTATCGCTCAACCCCTGAAGCAATCAGCGACATCCGCATTGTTGCGCCCTCTGGCGAACGCGTGTCCCTGGCGCAGCTGACCAAGCTGCAGACGACAGATGGGGCAGAAGAAATCTATCGTGAGGGCGGCGAGCGGTATGTCGCCATCAAGTACTCCGTCCGCGACCGCGACCTTGGTTCCACGGTGGAGGAAGCCATTGCCAAAGTCTCCAAGCAGGTGCCTCTGCCGGCCGGTTACAAGATCGACTGGGCTGGCGAGTACGAGAGTCAGAAGCGCTCCTCGAAGCGACTGCTCATCGTGCTTCCCATCACGATCCTGTTGATCTTTATCATCCTGTACACCATGTTCGGCTCGGCCAAGTGGGCCTTGCTGATCCTGGCGAACGTAGCCATGGCTCCTATCGGCGGCCTGATTGCGTTGCTGGTCACGGGGACACACTTCTCGGTGTCGTCCGGTGTCGGCTTCCTTGCCCTCTTCGGTGTCTCGGTGCAGACCGGCATCATCATGCTGGAGTACATGAACCAGCTTCGCGCTAACGGCGACGATCCCGAGACAGCCGCTATCGAAGGCGCCGTGCTTCGGCTTCGCCCTATCCTGATGACCATGCTCGTGGCTACTCTTGGTCTGCTGCCTGCGGCGCTCTCACACGGTATCGGGTCTGACTCGCAGCGACCGTTTGCCATCGTGATTGTCGGAGGCCTGGTGGGCGCGCTCATCATCAACGTCTTTCTTCTACCTACCCTCTATGTATGGCTTTCGCGCAACGACGATCTGCTGCCCAGCCAGGACGAGGAGTTT
Source organism: Terriglobus sp. (assembly GCA_965199365.1). Lineage (GTDB taxonomy): Bacteria > Acidobacteriota > Terriglobia > Terriglobales > Acidobacteriaceae > Terriglobus. Next base: position 577,123 of record CBDARC010000002.1, read on the forward strand.
GCAGCATGAGCCGATACATTTCACGTCTTGCCCTGCCTCTCATCGCCTTCATTCTTGCAATCCCGGCCTGCGTCGCCCAGGGTGCCGGTGCAGGCGGCGGCGCTGCCGGCGCAGGTTCCGCCGGGAGCGGAGCATCCGGCGCTGCATCGGGCTCCGGTGCCGCTTCGGGACAGGCAGGTGCAGCAGGGGCGCGCGGCGCTGGCGCGAACGGACAGGCCAATGGATCGCAACAGCCCGGTTCCGGCCCTGCCAGTTACGCTGCGGCTGCGTCTCCCGGCAGCGACCCGCGCGTGCCGCCCAAGGCAAAGCCCGGCGCCTTGACGCTGCAACAGGTCATCGAGCGCGCGCGGCAGCGCAATCCAACGCTGCAGGCGGCAGAGACGAATCTTCGTGCAGTCCGTGCGCAGGAGATCCAGGCCGGCGTTCGCGCCAATCCGTACCTCGGGGTTGCCGGTTCGAACGTGACCCTGCCCGCGAGTGCGGCAAATCCATATGCCTATTCTGTACAGGTGTCGCGTTTGTTTGAACGAGGCAACAAACGCGAGTACCGGCTTGAAGATGCCCGCGCCACGACAGCACAGACACAGGCCCAGTTGCAGGACACCATCAGGACCACCGAACTGAGTGTCCGACAAGCATTCACCACCATGCTGATCGCCAAGGAAGCATTGGAGCTATCACGCGCGCAGCTCGCGGACTTCAGGCACGAAGTGGAGATCGGCAATGACCGCTATAAGGCAGGCGATCTTGGCAAGCTCGATTTCGAACGCCTCGATCTTCAGCTTGGCTCGTTCGAAGCTGATGAGCAGAACGCGGAGATCACTGCCGAACAGGCTTCCGACCAGCTGCAAACGCTGATCGGCGTAGCTGTTTCGTCGCCGGATTTCGACATCATCGGGCCGATTGTCCCACCGCCGCTTACACAGAGTCACGATGCGCTGCTTGCAGCAGCTCTGCAGAACCGCCCCGACCTGCGTGCCGCCGCCGCAGCTATTACCGCAGCCGATGCGGCTGCGAGGCTGGCAATTGCGAATGGCACGGCAGACCCCACGCTCGAAGCCGAGTACGACAAGACAGGTACGGACAACTCCGTCGGCTTCAACGTGAACATTCCGCTGCGCATTTTCGATCGCAACCAGGGCAACAAGGAGACAGCACGCCTGCAGGCGCAAGCAGCTGTTTTGACGGAGCAGGCCACGCGAAACCAAGTCGCCTCTGACGTGAACCAGGCCTGGAGCGCTTACGTTCACGCGCGCATCCTGTCCACCCGCTTCGGCGATCACTACCTCGACGAGTCGGCGGACGTGCTGTCGATTGCGCGATACGCCTTCGATCACGGCGGGCTTGCGCTGATCGACTACCTCGATGCGCTACGGGACGCACGAACGTCTACCAGCGACGCGCTCAACGCTTATTCGCAGACGTGGATGGCAATCCATACTCTCAGCGCAGCAACCGGCACAGACCTTACGCCTTAGGACGCCGTTGCGCTGCACTGGGCGATCGTTCCGGTCCTCGTCCAGTGTTCTGTGCGGCCGAACATAGCAATCCCGATGTAGCCGCGCAGATCCAGGCCGTCGGCGTGGGCCGTCATGGTGCCGTGGTAGGTCTTGCCCGACTTCGGATCATAGAGCGTCCCGCCCTCTGCCTTACCTGCCGACGTGAGATGAAACCCCTTGCCGATTTGCAGACCACACAGCGGCTGCTGTCTGAGACTCGGGTCCGGGTTCTTACCATCGACCCGCGCAGGAGCCGATCGGCTGATCGCAACCAGCGTCGCGCAAACATCCTTGCCGCAGCTATCCACGTGGATGACAGAGCCTTCCGGCTCTCTCCAATAACCAACGACTCCGCTCTCCTGTCCCCACGCGGTCGCAAAATAGATGGCCGATGTGACAATGCCGGCGAAAAGGAACGTTGACTTAAGCACGTGCTTCATTCGGTGAGTACCTCCTCAGCGCGATCACGGCGTTCAGGCCGCCAAACGCAAACGAGTTGCAGAGCGCCAGTGAAACGGGCTCAACCCGGTTAACCTGTAGGACTCCATCCAGCTTCAGTGACTCATCCAGCAACAACGGACCACCCGCGGAGGGCAGAATGCCGCGTTGCAATGCAAGCGCCGTCGCAAGCAGTTCCATAGCGCCTGACGCGCCGATTGCATGGCCATGCAGACCCTTCGTCGAGCTGACAGGAAGAGTTTGCGCGGCATCGCCAAAGACGCGGTGCAGCGCATCCGCTTCAACGCGGTCATTCGCTTCTGTACCGGTTCCATGAGCGTTGATGTAGCCCACTTCAGCCGCCGACGCCCCTGCATCGCGCAGGGCCCGCGACATAGCTGCCGCAGAGCCCGTTGGATTGGGCTGCGTGATGTGGCTTGCATCCGATGACATGCCGAAGCCCACGATCTCAGCCAGGATTGGAACAGCACGTTCCTCCGCGGCATCCATGGCTTCCAGCGTGAACACGGCAGCACCTTCAGCCAGCGTCATGCCGTCGCGGTCCGCCGCGAACGGCTTGCAGAAGGTAGGCGATACCACGCCGAGGCTGTCCCAACTCTTGAGGAAGCCAAAAGTCAGCGGCGCCTCATGCCCACCCGTGACAGCGGCCTCCACCACGCCGCTTCGCACCATGTGAAAGGCCTGGCCGATGGCGTGCGCGGATGAGGAACATGCTGTCGAAACGGTGTAAGCCGGCCCAGTCACTCCATGCTCGATACAGACAAGGCTGGTGCCGGCGCAGGCCATGGTCCGCGGCACGGTCAGCGGATTCACACGTCCGCCACGGGTGTACAGCTTGGCAGTCTCCGGCTCCTCGGCAGTCCGGCCGCCGGTCGAGCAGCCAAACACGACAGCGACATCGTCGCCGCGATAGTGGCTCAACAACCCTGACGCCTTGAGCGCCTGGCGAGCCGACGCAATTGCAAACTGCGAGGAGCGTTCGGCCAAGTTCTTCTGCGCCGTCATCAACCAATCTGCGGGGACGAAATTGCGAACCCTCGCGACCTGCGAAAAGTGAAGCTGGCCTGGTGGCACGTCTTCCACCTCGCTGAAGCCGGCGCGGTCATCGAACAGGCTGTCACTGAAGCTATCCACGTCGAGCCCGATGGCCGTGATGCATCCTGCACCCGTCAGCACCACACGTCTCACGCGCTGCCTGCACTCTCAGGAATGGCGGCCTGCTTCTTGGTGAGAGCCCGTTGCACGGCAGCAACCACGTCAGCGACGGTCACAATTTGATGAAGCTGACTTTCAGGAATCTCAACGCCGTATTCCTCTTCCAGGTCGAAGGACAGGCTGACGCGATCAAGCGAATCCATCGCGATGGACTCGAGCGTCGTTTCGAGCGTAATCGACGATGCCGGAGTGTCTTTCGCTTCGGCGATCCGTCGAATGCATTCCTGTTCCAGTTCGCTCAAAACGGCTCCTGAGTGTTAGATGGCAAGTCTAGTCTGACAAGGCAGCATGCGTCAGCAGCGCCCCGCTCGGGATGCGTGTCATCAACGCAATGGCCGGCAGCAATGCAGGAAACACACGAGCGATATAGGCAGCGTGCGGGAATGCGACCAGCATCTGCGACAGCCTGGTTGCTGCCCAGAGTCTTCGCGCCAGTTGACCGTGCAGCCTTCGCTGGTATGAATCAGGAGAAAGCCCCTGCAGCAGGTGCGACGCGGCCAGCGCCCCGCTGTGCAGCGCAATGGACATGCCGTCTCCGCAGAACGAAGGGATGACCGCAGCCTGGTCACCCACACGCCACAGATCATCCTCCGCTCTACGCCGCATGTGCCCATAAGGAATGCGGGAAGCAGCGAGCGGCGCATCCAGCAGAGGAGTAGCTCCTGTGAGCCGCTTCTCCAGATGCGGGGAATGCGTAACAAGATGATGCAGCAGCCCCGCCCAGTTGGACCCTGCCTGCCGAAGCTGATCTGCCGTAACCAGCAGACATAGATTGGCCGCCCCATCCTCCACCGGCTGCAGACCCGCATAGCCGCCTGGAAAGAGGATCAGCTCAACCGCATGGCCGAGCTGTGCCGCCTGCCCTGTCGCAAGCCGGTAGTACATCTTGAATCCGACGAGGCCGCGATGCATTCCCTCCGGCCTCGCCCACCCGCGTAGGTCGTGCTTGCCCGTCGCGAGAAACGCATGCTTCGTACGCAGCATTCGTCCATCCCGCAGGTGCGCTGACCAAGCGCCAGTTTCATGTTCCAGTCGATCCACATGAGCATCGCGATGGACCTCAACACCGGCCGCGCAAGCGTGCCGTAGCAGCTCCTCGTCCAGCTTTCTGCGAGTCACGGAGAGCGCAGCAAACGGCAGCTGTGCCTCCTCTGTAAAGCGGCGCGTCACCAACCTCACCGACCGGATCGGAACGGCACCCAGCGCCGGAAGATCGACCTCACACCGAGCAAGGTAGTGCAGCGATTCGCGACTCAGAAACTCCCCGCAGACCTTGTCATGCGGACCTTTGCTCTTTTCCAGCAGCACAACCTGACGACCCGCTCGCGCAAGCTCAAGCCCGACCATGCTCCCGGCCAGACCGCCGCCCAGGACAAGTGCATCCTCGCTGTTCACTGCTTGACCCGCGAGACACAAAGCCGCGCCGGCCGAAACGTCAGCAGCTTCACGTCGCTTAGCGGTACACCCGCCGAATGAAGATACGGCTCCCAATCTGCGTGGCGAAACGACCGCCGAATCGACACGGGTCCGTCGTGTTGAACGAAGCGATGCCATCGCATGACGTTCGCCAGCAGCTTAAATCCAAGGTACGGCGCGCGCTCCCGATGTAAATCGTTCACAAACCAGCCACGTGTCGCCACGCGTTCCATCCACGAGAGGAACCGAACGATCTCGGCATCAGGCAGATGGTGCGTGAAGAGCGAACTGATCACGCAGTCGATCGGCTCATCAGGCTGGTACGAGAACGCATCACCGGTGATCCACTCGATCGCTGAACCCGCCGGTGTCATCTCACGCGCAGCGCGAGCGGCGTAAGGATTCAGGTCGATGCCGGTCAGCCGGACCGTCCTTCCCTGCCGCTTCGCCCAGCGCTCAATCCTTCGCAGCATATCTCCACCGCCGCAGCCAACGTCGACAACGTGCAATGGGGCAGCACCCGGTATGGCAAGCGCCTGCAACCATTGCAGCGTCGGGGTGTACGCGAATGTCAGGCGATTGACCTGCGCGAGATCACGAAGACATTCCCTGAAGTCTTCGTAAGAACACGGCTCGTCCATCCACTCCGACAGGTGCGCGCGAGACGAAAAGTCCACAGTCAGCCTGCAACGTGGAAGCGCATGGTCTCTGCGGTCAGCCCCGGGCCAAACGACATGGCGCAGCCTGTCTCCCCTGCGCGCGCCGACTCCATGATGGATTGGAGGACGAACATCACCGTTGCCGAAGACATGTTGCCGTACCTTCGCAAAACTTCGCGCGAGTGCGCCAACGCTGTCGCTGGCAGGTCAAGAGCCTCTTCGACCGCATCGAGCACGGATCGGCCACCAGGATGGACCGCCCACAGACTAACGTTGCCATGGTTCAACATCTCGTCCTTATGTGCATGCAGTGCCTTACCGACCGACACAGGCACCTGCCCTGATAGCACCATATCGAAGCCCTGGTCTCCGATGTCCCACGTGATGAGGTCCGCCGTGTTCTCGAGCCGGATCGCGCGAAAGCTCTCTAGTTCCAACCCTGCCTCATGGGCACTGATCAGCGACGCGGCGCATCCGTCTCCAAACACCAGGAACGACAGTACCTCGCCAAGATTTTGGGACTCCTGCAGATGCAACGTACAGATCTCAAGGTTGATCACAAGCACGCTGTCATCCGGCTGCGATCGCACAATGTGGCGGGCCTGCTTCAACGCGTTAATCGCGGCATAGCAACCCATAAAGCCGATCATCGTGCGTTCCACCGATGGATCGAGCTTCAGGTAGTCCATGGCATCGAAGTCCAGCCCAGGTGCGTAAAAACCGGTGCAGGTGGTCACAATCACATGGCGAATCCTACTTCGTTCTTCTTCGCTCAGCGCGAGCCGATCTAATGCGCGGTACATCAGCAACGGCGCGAAACGCTTGTAGAGCCGCATGCGTTCCGCAGTCAGCGGAAAACTTCCGAGTTGATAAAACGCATGCGCATCCACATCGGTTGCGCTGATGACTCCGCTCACGCTGAGTGGCGAGTAGCGCGCGTCAATGCCGGATCGTTCGGCCATGCGCAGGAACAGCTCGCGGCTACGCGGCTCCTTGAGCATGCCATGTGCGTAGCGGACGAATGCGTCATGAACGTCGCTGTCGAAAGTCGCCGTTGCGATGCGTTCAAGATAAGCAGCCACTCAATGTCCCCACCTGAAGTCTACTCAAGCGGGAACACTGCTGGTCTTCTCGGCAATCTCCGGGCCGATGTCGCTGCAATATACCCATCGATCTTGTCGTATGCTGCCTGCATGACCTCAAAATCTCTCGCCCGCACGGCCGTCCTGGCGGTCTCTGCATCTCTTCTCGGATCGGTGCTTGCCAGCGCGCAGGGTGCGCAGCCTGCCGCAGAAACACTCGACCTGACGACGATTGCACGTATTCGCGACGAGGGGCTTACACGGTCGCATGTGATGGAGTACGCCAGCGGGTTGTTCGACGGAGTCGGTGCCCGGCTAACCGGCTCACCGGAGTTCGAGCGCGGGGCGCAATGGTGCATCACGCAACTGAAGACGGCTGGCGTTACCGATGCGCACACCGAGAGCTGGGGCGACTTTGGCATGGCGTGGACGCAGATCGGCACGTCGCTGCTGTTGACCGCACCTTCGAACGCAACGCTGCTGGCGCAGGCGACACCCTGGTCTCCACCGACCAAAGGCGAGGTGACGGCAAGCGTCATCCTGGTGCCTGAGTTGCACAGCGAAGCGGATTTTGCCGCATGGAAGGGCAAGCTGGCAGGGAAGGTCATCCTGTACGGCGATCCTCCGAAGATCGATCCTGACGTAAAGCCTGCGCTTGCGACTACCGATAAGGCAGCGCTCGACCGCTTGATGGCCTATCCACTCGACGGTAAGGGCAGCGCGGACTACTTTGCCCGCATCCAGGAGCTCATTAAACCGCTTCTCTTTCAGGAGAAGGTCGGCAGGTTCTTTGCGGATGAGCATGCGGTCGCAGCGCTGCGAACCAACATGCACGACAGCGTGATGGAAGACGACACGCTGTCGACCTTCGGTTGGTTTGTCTATCAGAAGGAGCACAGGCAGACGCTGCCCTCAGCCGTGGTGTCGGCGGACGGCTACGGGCGCATGGCGCGGTTGGTGGAGCACGGTGTTCCCGTGACAGTGAAGCTGAACATCCAGTCGAAGTTCGGTGCAGACCATGTGGAAGGCGAGAACGTGGTTGGTGACGTACCAGGTACGGATCCCGCACTGAAGGACCAGGTCGTCATGATGGGTGGCCATCTGGACAGCTGGATTGCGGGTACCGGCGCGACCGACAATGGAGCGGGCACGATCATCGCACTTGAGGCGATGCGCATCCTCAAGACGCTGGGCCTGCAGCCGCGCCGCACCATCCGGATCGGACTGTGGGGCGGCGAAGAGGAGGGTATCTTCGGCTCGCTGGGCTACGTCAACTCGCACCTGGCGACGGTTGGCTTCTCGACGGATCCGAAGATGAAAGACATACCCGTCTTCGCGCAGGCACCTGCCTCGATCACGCCCAAGGCGGATGCGAGCAAGTTCGACGTGTACTTCAATATCGACAACGGCGGCGGCCGTTTGCTCGGTATCTACGCTGAAGACAACCTCGAAGCTGCCCGGCTGTTCAAGCAATGGGGCGAGCCGGTGCGTGATCTGGGGTTCGAGGCCGTGAGTCTGCGCGGAACGGCCTCAACCGACCACGTGAACTTCGACATGGCGGGGTTGCCGGGCTTCCAGTTCGTCCAGGACCGCCGAGACTATGGTTCGCGAACACATCACACGAACCTCGACACCTACGAACGGCTTTCAGAGCCGGATTTGAAGCAGGCTGCTACCATTCTTGCGATCTTTGCGTGGAACGCTTCGCAGCGCGACGCGATGTTCCCGCGAAAGGCAGCACCCGATCCTGTGATGGAGTTGAAGGACTCGACGCCGCTGCCGGCAGTGTACGGACGTTAGACCGATCCGACTGCGGCGCCAGTGACGCTTGTATGCATTGCGGACGCGGCCGTGAACGTCATGCGAATGCCGTTTTTGGGACGCAGAATGACCATCGGCTGCGCTTCGATGCTCTGTCCGGGTGCTACTTCGAAGTCGTACTTTCGCACTAAATCGCTCAGTATCATCAGCATCTGCAGCATCGCATAGTGATTTCCGATGCAGCCTCGCGGCCCTCCACCAAAGGGTAGGTACGTGAACGGTACACGTTGCTTCTCGCTTCCCTTGAGGAAGCGATCCGTATCGAACGCCTCAGGATCGGGCCAATGCTTTGTCGCGTGGTGCGCCCCGTACACATGCACGATCACCATGGAACCGGCGGGAATCGGGATCCCGCCCACCTGGTCATCGGCGATGGCTTCGCGGTCGACCATCCAGAACGGCGGATAAAGCCGGAGCCCCTCCTGGATAACTTGCGTCGTAAACTCGAACTTCGGCACGTCCCCGTGACCTAAAGGCTGGTCGCCGAGCACCTCATCGAATTCTTGCCGTACACGTTCCAGGCAATCGGGCCGGCTACTCAACAGGTACAGGAGCCACGACAGACCGTTCGATGAGGTCTCGTGTCCAGCGACCAGCAACTGCATGCTCTCGCTCAGGATCAGCTCATCCGTCATGCCCTCGCCATCGGTGTAGCGCGCGTCCATCAGGGTCTGCAACAGATCGCTGCCTGGTGCTTCAGTCCGCCGTTTCTTGATTAATGCCATTAGGACGGCGTCTGCCTGGGCACGCATCTCCTCGTGCTTGCGCAGTTCGCCCGAGACCTCAAACCATGGGTTCAGGTATGGCTGCAGCGTCTGCTTCACGATGAACTCCTGCACGGTGCAGATTGTGTTGCTGACGACCTCGATGTCCTCGTCCTTGAGCCGTGCACCGAAGAGCGATCGCGCAACCATAGCGAACGTGATCTTCATCAGGTGCGGGTAGATGTCGACGGGACCGTGATTGATTTTGGAGTCGAAGTCTCTCAGCGATTCCGCCAAAGAATCCTGCATGATGATGGACAATGCATCAAGCTGCTTGGGGGCAAACCCTTTTTGAATCAACCGACGCTGCGTCTTCCACGCTTCGCCCTCAGTAGTGAGCAGCCCTTTGCCAAGGAAGTGCCCCATCCGTTTGACCTGGATCTCAGACTTGCGGTAGTTGGTGGCGTTGGTCTTCAGCACATGCTCGATGACGACCGGGTCAATTGTGACGATCGCTTCCTTGATGCCGCCCAGGTAGAAGCGGAAGGTCTCCCCCAGCTCCCGGCTGTACTGCGTAAGCACCTGCACAGGATTGCTGGCCATCGCCCGTGAATCCGCCAGTGAGCGCATACGCGAGATCGCAGGAATGAGCGTGGATGAGGTCGGCATCAGTTTTCGTTTCCTAACTGCTTCAGCAGCTGCAGGTGATGCCACACTGCCTTGGTCATCGTGGTGTGCTGGCGGTACGGGATACCGAACTCTGCAGCTGTTTCCTTGACGATCCGGGTTAGCGGCGCGTAGTGCGTGTGGCAGACGTAAGGGCAAAGATGGTGAACGACGTGATGATTCAGCCCGCCCACAAGCCACCCAACGACCGGGTTCTCTGTCGCATAGTCAGCCGTTGTGGCAAAGACGTGGTACACACCGTTCTCAAATTCACTGCGATGCAGGGGAAAGTACGTATCTTCTATGACATGGGTGGTTTGAAAGACGAGTACGACGCTGATCCCGACCACTAGGTGCACAAGCAGGAACGCCATAGCCACCAGCAACACGGGTTCCTTCATCACGAGCACCGGCAGTACCAGCATGTACGTGAGATAAAAGGCCTTGCCTGCGAAGAGGATCACATATTCACGCCGGGGATGCCGTGTCCTCGTGAGATACTCGTGCCCCGGAGCAAAGAAGCTTTGGAAGTCCCGAACAAACACGTATTCCAGCGAGAACAGCGCGTACAGAAACAGCGCATAGATATGTTGAAACCGGTGCAGCGGTGTGCGCGGGTCGTGGGGAGTAAACCGGAACAAGCCTCGTCCTTCGATCGCGTCATCTTCGCCGTGCAGGTTGATGCAGGAGTGGTGGCCGCGATGATGAAGAATACGCCACATGTAAGAACTGATCCCGCAGAGATCAAAAACGTAGTTCAAAGTCTTGTTGACGGCAGGCTTGGATGAAATCGCGTTGTGATTGCTGTCATGCGCGATGTTCAACAAAAGAAAGGTCTGTGCCAGACCACCCAGCAAATAGAGCGCGATGAAAGCCCAAGGAGCAGGGTGCAGCACATACAAAGCAATCCAACTGCCGGCAAGCACGACCATGCCGATGGCTATTTTGCTCCACATTGTGCGATCAGCTTTGGGAGAGACCTGAGCGTCCGCAAAAAAGTTCTCGAGACGCCGGCGTAGAACTTTAGGGAATGAAGTGGGTTCAAGTTGTTGTTGCGGCGCTATGGTCTCCGGCGGCACAAGGTCTTCTGCGTCCGGCGCTTCCGCGATCATGGTTTCCGCTGCAAACATCACCGGCACCTCCGCGCATGTGGTGATTGAATCGGCACCAGCCCGCATCACGATTGTAGAGGGAACCGCTCACACAATCCATCGACGCTAGAATCACAAGAATTAGAAGATGCTTTGCTACCATAGGGCAACCCAAGAACTGTAGGAAGAGAGGTCTCCTGTACGCGCAGGGATCGCCGGGCGGTATTCAGCACGTTCAATTGATCGCTGTCCATAGTCGGGTACATGCCTGTTCCATGAGGCGGAACCGCTCGAATAACGAAGAACCAAGCGCGTATAGTCACAATCGTCGCAGCTTTCCGTCTATCTCTGAAGTACCTGTATTTCTGGCTCACCTCCCTGTAATCACCAAATAGTTAGCTCTGAAGTTAAGGTTTGTATCCGTTGGAGGATCGCTGTTGATCATGCCGTCTATTTTGGGCGAGCTGCAGATGCTCGCAAATGCGCATCCTCACAAGCTCCTGTACTCGTACCTCGACGTGGACGGCGATCCAATCGAAAGCTACACGTACGCCTCATTTCTCCATCGTGCTGAAGCGATTGCAGGGCATTTGTTGAATGATGGCCGATTCGCCGAGGGCGACAGGCTGCTGCTTGCATATCCTCCGGGTCTGGAGATGATTTGCGCCTTTTTCGGCTGCGTGCGTGCGGGCATGATCCCCGTGCCCGTCTACCCGCCCAGTTCCCGCGGCTTTCAAAGTGCGCTGTACAAAATGGTCCACATCGCGAAGGATTGTCAGGCGACGGGCGTCCTGACGAGCCGTGACTATCACGCCTCGCTGAAGACGAACCTTGCACGCAACGGCGTTTCAACGTCCGGCATGGACATCGACTACATCTCAAGCCTGCCATGGATCCCGACTGAATCCTTCATCGATGTGACTGGCGTTGTTCCCGCTATCGCCCCATCGAAAACGCTGTTCCTGCAGTACACTTCGGGCTCAACGATGGAGCCGAAGGGCGTAATCGTATCGCACGAGAATATTCTCGCCACGACCCCGCTGGTGATCGAGAATGAAGCACCGATTGTCGTTTCGTGGCTGCCGCAGTACCACGACATGGGATTGATCGGCTGCTACCTGTATCCCGCTCTGCGCAGCGGCACCACGTACGGCTTTGCGCCGATGGACTTCATCCAGCGGCCGATCCTATGGTTTGAAACCATCTCGAAATACCGCGCGACATCAACCGCAGCGCCTAATTTCGCCTATGACTACTGCCTTCGCACAGGCAGACTGCCAAAAGAAGCACTGGAGGCCTGCGATCTCAGTTCTCTGCTGGTGCTGATGTGCGCCGCGGAACCCGTGAAACCGGACACCTACACGCGTTTCCTCGAAGCCTTCGAGCCATACGGGCTAAAGGCAGAAAGCTTCTACGTCGCCTACGGACTGGCGGAAAACACGCTGGCCGTCACCCTTCATGGCCGCAACATTGTCTCGGTGAACAAGCGCGCGCTCACGCTCGGCAAGGCCCGGATGACGACCGAAGTCTCCGGCATCGACGGGGCGAAGCAGATCGTCAGTTGCGGCGTACCGCTCGCAGGCCTGGATATCAAGATTGTCGATCCTGAGGGGCACTTCGCGCTCGAATCCGGACGCGTCGGAGAAATCTGGCTTGCAGGCAATGGCAAGTGCCAGGGCTATTGGAACAACCCCGAGTTGACATTGAAGCAGTTTCGCGCGCGACTCGTGGATGACAGCCCCTACGATGACGGATACCTGCGTACCGGCGACCTTGGCTTCATGCACCAGGGCGAGCTCTACGTCTGCGGCCGCATTAAGGACATGATCATCCTGCGCGGGCAGAACTACTATCCGCACGACATCGAGAACGTCGTTGAAAAGTCCTCAAGCCTCATCCGTCACAACTGCGTCGCAGCGTTCCAGATCCACGAAGAGAACGAACCGGCGCTCGCGATTGTGGCTGAGATCAAGAATCCGAAGGCCTTGCCGGACGCGCGCAAGATTGCCACCGCCGTCCGCAACTACCTCAACGTTGAAGTCGCCATGATCGCCCTGATCGCACCGCGTGCCGTGCCGCGAACCAGTTCGGGCAAGATCATGCGCCACAAAACCAAGCAGATGTGGATGGCCGGCGAGTTCACTGTCCTTTCGGACTTTTCGCGCGAAGGTGACGTGGACGCAGCACAGGCCACGATCGACATGAACTCACCGTTCGCCGAGTTGAAGGCCCGCTACAACCTGACCGGACAGGAGACATACAACCTCGTCGAAGCCGGACTCGATTCGCTCGACCTGGTCGGATTCATGCACGAGTTGCAGGAACTGCTCAAGGACAAGGGCGCAGAGCTACTGGCACGGCAGGTGGACATCGGCCTGGTGCAGCGCGTCAGCGTAGCGGAACTGTTCAGTCTGGCCGACCAGCTCGACACTGCTCCTGAAGAGGCGATCCTGCATCTGCGCACGTTCCTTGCGGCCTTCCGCGAAGAGCAGAATGCGCTGGAAATGCAGATGATGCGTGAAGACACCAACCTCCTCTTCGATCCGCCAAAGCCAGCGCCAGTGCCGAAGGTGCCGCTTCCGCTTCGGATCCTGCTCACCGGCGGCACCGGCTTCATCGGGCCGTTCCTGATGAAGAGCCTGCTCGAGCAGACGCGTGCGACGATCCACGTCCTCGTTCGCGCCTCTGACGAAGTCCAGGGCAAGCAGCGGCTCAAGGCCGCCATGCAATCCATGGGATTCGTGCCGCCAGAGCTGATGTCAGAATTTGAGAACCGGGTCGTGGCCGTGTGCGGTGACCTGGGGCAGCCAAGCCTCGGCCTTATGCAGGAGACATGGGACTTCCTCACAGGGGAGATTGATACCGTCTTCCATAACGGCGCGACGGTGAACTACCTCTTTAACTACGACATGATGCGCGACGCCAACGTGCTCGGAACAAACGAGATTCTGCGGCTCGCCTTCGAAGGTCGATCGAAGGAGTTCAACTACATCTCGACCACGTTCATACACGGCTGGGCTCACAAGCCGAGCCTTTATGAGACCGATTGCAATGCGGAAATGGCACTGCTCGACTTTGGCTACAGCCAGACAAAGTGGGTCGCGGAACAGGTAGTCTTTGCCGCCCAGCGGAAGGGACTGTCGGTACGCGTCTTCCGCCCAGCCCTCGTCAGTCCGTCTGTCGATGGCGGCGGCAACAACTTCGACATTGCTGTTCGCCTGGTTGCTTTCATGGTGAACCACGGAATTGGTGTTGAGACGCTGAATCAGGTGAGCTTCGTTCCGGCCGATGTCGTGGCTAACAACATCGTCGCGATCGCCACCAGCCCTGGGACGGCCAACCTGTCCTTCCACGTGGTGCGGGACGAGTACTCGAACATGACAGACATCACCCGTCTGATCACCGAGTCAACCGGGCGCCAGTTCGACTCTTTCCTGCTGCCGGATTTCGTCCCGGAGTTGATCCGTCGCTGCCGAAAGGAAGACCTACTCTTCCCACTGCTCGACTTCCTCGTGGGTTCCGTCGATAACATTTCTTCGATGGAATTCAAGCGCTACGACAGCTCAACTTACCAGGCGGCCCGTGATGCATCCACGTGGGGCAGACCTGACCCGTCGCTCGAGGACACAGTTAGCGGGATTCTAAAGTTTATGAACCGTAAGGGGATCATCTCCGTCACGGTCCGAGAGGATGGAGACGAGTCTGCGAACGACGCGCTCGCAGACTCCAAGGTGCTGTCCGCTACTGCTTCTTGAAGACGAGCTTTTCGGTGAGGTGCTGGCCGGTTTCGAGCGTCGCGGTGCTGGTCAGCGTCATCTGCTGGCCATCCGCAGAGACCTGCCAACGATCCTTTTGCGTGACCTGGTTGTCACGCTTCGAGATCGCATCGACCGTGCGCGGATCCGCCAGTTGCAGCACGACCGTGTCGTTGCGGGAGTTCTTCAGTTCGTACGGCTTTCCATCCAGGCGAGCGGTGTAGCTGTACTCTCCAAGAAAACGTACGCCGCCACCCGCATCTGCTTCGATCTTGAGTTGCGAACCCTGCCGCATACGTGTCTTGCTGAGGTCCTCGACCCAGTCGCCGGCGAACGGATCTTTGGGATCTTTTGTCCCCCCGGTGCGCGTCCATACTGTGATCTGCGGGGCATGCCCAGCAGCATTCGTCGTGCTGGTCAGCTCGGCGCCGTCGTTTGAGAGCTTCTCGCGGACGGTGGCCACGGGCGCGCCATCCTTCTGCTCGCGCACCTCGGCCTCTTTCTTGCTGATGCGATGCAGCTGAATCTGATTGAAGCCAAGATTGCCCGGTGCGGCCGCCTGGTGACCATTCGTGTTCGCGGTAAAGTCGAGGCGCGTCTCGCCTGACATAACCACATGCGTACCGTTCGGCACAGGGGTGATCGAAAGCTTGTTCGCCGGATCCATGCTGGATTGTGCAGAGACAAGCGTCCAAGAGCCGATGCGTGGGTCCGCATTTCCATTCTGAAAGGCGAGCATTGCGAGGAGCAGAAACGTATGGATAATGCCTCCTGGGTCGCCGTGAGTGTGGCAGCTTAGCAGCCAGCCACTTCCGCGAGAACAACCCGCTATAGGATGCGCAAGTGCCTGGGCACGTGCAAAGCCTTTCCGTGAACAACGGTTCTACGCAATGATTCTGCGGTGCGAGGCGCTCTGCAAAGGACAAGGAGCGTCTATGGGATGATGAGTTCTATGCCTTTTCGCCGGTTCCTGGTGGCTGGGATTGTCCTGGCAGCAGCTCTTGTGCTGCTGCCGTTTTCGTTTCATGCGGAGCGCTCGCTCGAGACCGCAACGCGCGTGGAAGGCAGCCAGGCCGAAACTGTCCGGAACGAGTTGGCGGACCGGTTCCATTCACCGTTTGTCGATCGTGTTGTCCTTGTCGTAGAAGGATTGCCTGCCGCCAACTCAGACCAGGGAGCGCAGGCTTTGGGCACAATCGTCGACGGATTGAAGGCGCAGACGGGTGTCTCGGGAGTGGTGTCTTACCTAGACCTGCGCGACCCGATCTTCCTTGGTCGGGATGGCGGGACGTACATCCTCATCGGTCTTGCGTCCGCCGACGTACCCGTAGAATCGCTTGTCCCGGGCCTGCACCAGCTCGCATCGTCCCTGCAAAACCAGCTGAAGCCACGATATCCGGCGGTCAAGCTTGAACTCACCGGCGAGATCCCGCTGAATTTTGACATCCGCAAGGCAAGTGCGGACGATGTGCGACGCGGCGAGAGCCTCGTCATTCCGGCCACTCTGGCCTTGCTGCTGATTGCGTTTGGCAGCTTTGTAGCCGCGTTGATTCCCCTTGCCGTCGGACAGCTTGCCATCGCCACAACGCTTGCGATCACCGGCTTTCTAGCGCATCGCTGGCACCTGTCCATCCTCGTCCAGAACCTTGCAACCATGCTTGGTCTCGGTCTCGGAATCGATTACGGCCTCCTGATGGTCAGCCGCTTTCGCGAAGCCATTTCCACCGGCATCAGTTCATCCGAAGCGGCACTCATTTCCGCTAGGCAGGCAGGACGAACGCTGCTGATCTCCGCGTCAACCGTCGGCATAGGATTTCTCGCGCTGCTGACCGTCCCAATCAGTGAAATCCGGTCCATCGGCATCGCCGGCTTCCTCGTGGCGGGCCTCAGCGTTCTGCTGACCAATACGCTGGTGCCGGCGGTTCTTGCCCTGCTTGGCAAACGCATCGACCTTGGCCGGCTGCCGTTCGCACCCAAGCTGGATGAGTGCCGTGCCGAGCGAACCGGTGTGCGCTGGCGCCGATGGGGCCAGGTCATCGTCGCGCGCCCATGGACCGCGCTTTTGATCGCAGGGGTACCGCTTCTGCTGCTTGCATGGCAGGTAAAGCACCTGGATACGAGCGTGCCGCAGGGCGATTGGCTGCCGGCGTCCGCAGAATCCGTTCACGCCCTGCACACGCTGGAGGGCATGGACAGGGGCGGCATCGTGGAGTCGCTGCGCATCATCGTCGAATTGCCGAACGACCCGATCTCTCAAACTGACGCGGGCTGGAACGCCTTGGCCACACTCACGAAGCGCCTTGCCGCCGACCCTCGCAGCGATCGTGTCATTTCGCTGACCACCATCGCGGACGGCAATCGCGACGCCCTGACCGAACTGTCGCGAGAGACCCGCCGTACGCTGCTCAGCAGCGATGGTCGCGCCGCCCTGGTCGAGGTGCTGCCGAAAGGCACAGTCACGTTGCGCGAACAGGTCGACTGGGTGCGTGAACTCCGGAGGATCGGCGCGCCTAATCTGACCGGCGTACCCGAATCGACGCTTCTAGTGGGTGGCATTCCCTCACTCAACGCGGACTACGAAACCATCATCCGGCAACATTTCCCGTTCGTCATGGGTCTGGTAGTCGGGGGGACTCTGCTTGCTTTGCTGGCGGGGTTCCGTTCGATCTTCGCCGCCGTTAAAGCCATCGCGCTCAACCTGATTTCTGTTGCCGCCGCGTTCGGAGCACTCGTTCTCGTGTTCCAGGACGGGCACGGGATCAGGTTCCTCGGCGTGTCACAGGGGACGGGCAGTATCTTCCCGCTGGTGCCGATCGTGACCTTCGCAATCGTCTTTGGCCTCAGCATGGACTATGAAGTGTTCCTGGTTGCGCGTGTGCTCGAAGCGCGTCGCAGTGGTCTCAGCGAAGAGGACGCAATTCCCGAGGGCATGGCGCGAACGGCAGGCCTGATTACCAGCGCCGCCGCAATCATGATCGTCGTCTTTGCCGCGTTCACATTTGGCAGCTTTCTTGTTGTGAAGATGATCGGTTTCACGTTGGCGATAGCAGTGCTGATCGACGCGACAATTGTTCGGATCGTCATCGGCCCGGCACTGTTGCGGCTTGCCGGCCACTGGAATTGGTGGCCGGGCGGACTCGACCAGTCGAAATGCGAGCCGCTGGCTGCAGGCTTACCAGTCGGTGCGCTGGACACCGCGGGTGACCAGGCAGGTTTGGTTCACAGCGAAGCGGCCAAGTGAGCCTCTCGACCGAACCGCCTCCGAAGAGTACGTTCCTGCGCAGGCTTGGTCCAGGGTTCATCACCGGTGCCGCCGATGACGATCCAAGTGGCATCGCGACCTACAGCCAGGTAGGCGCGCAATTCGGTTACGGCATGGCGTGGACGATGCTTTTCAGCCTGCCCTTCATGATCACGATCCAGGAGATCAGCGCGCGTATTGGCTGCGTCACAGGTCAGGGCATCGCAGAGAACCTGCGGCTGCACTACTCAGTGTGGATCGTACGCACCATCGTTTTGTTCCTGCTGGTCGCCAACATCATCAACGTCGGTGCGGACCTCGGAGCGATGGGTGCCGCGCTGAACCTGCTGCTCGGCGGCCCCTCACACCTGTACACAATAGGCTTCGGCATCATCTGCATCGTTGCTGAAATCTTCATCTCTTACGCACGCTACTCGCGCGTGCTGAAGTGGCTGACAACGTCACTGTTCGCGTACGTTGCCGTAGTGTTCGTGGTACACGTTCCGTGGGACCGCGCGCTCATCGCGACCTTCGTACCGCACATGCAGTTCAACGGCACAAGCGCGATGGCGCTGACCGCGGTGCTTGGCACGACTATCAGTCCGTTTCTTTTCTTCTGGCAGGCGGCACTTGAGGTGGAAGAACGGCGCAGGCGCGAAGCAATAGCCGGACCACATGCAGAGGAAAAACAGTTTTCGCGCATCCGCACGGACACCGTCGTCGGCATGGGCGTCTCCAACGTCGTCGCGATCTTCATTATCTACGCCACGGCCGCGACATTGCACGCACATGGAGTGACAACCATACAGACATCATCACAGGCAGCCGAGGCACTGCGGCCGATTGCCGGCAGGTTCGCCTTTGCTGTCTTCGCTGCGGGAATCATCGGCACCGGCCTGCTTGCGGTTCCCGTCATGGCCGGATCAGGAGCGTATGCCCTTGCGGAGACCTTTAGTTGGCGCGAGGGCCTGGACCGGCGCTTTCTCCAGGCACGATCCTTCTATGCGACCATCGCCGTCTGCACCCTGGTCGGCGCCGGGTTGAACTTCACCGCCCTTGACCCGGTACGGGCGCTCTATTGGAGCGCGGTGGTCAACGGCGTTCTCGCGGCGCCTGTAATGGCAGCAGTCATGGTGATCGCAGGTAATCCGAGCATCATGGGCAGACTCACGCTTCCTCGGTCGATGCTCGTGATGGGCTGGACCGCAACCGCCTTGATGTTCGCCGTCAGCATCGTCTTTATCATCCTGACGCGCTAAGGATACTGTCACTGCGCGATTGGAAGAGCGCCGGTGCTGCTGAGATTCATCGTGTTGGCGGGCATAAACGGCAGCAGAAAGCTGAAGGAGTACGTCACCGTGACCTGCACGGTACAACCGGGGCTGTTCTTGCCAGACGACTGAAAGCAAGCGCCCCCGGCAGGTGTCGTACCAGGCCATGTGGTCTGTACGGTCAGGTTGCCGGTGTTTATGCCGGCCGGAGCAAGCGACTGCACGTAGCTCTGGACCAGGCCGGCAGTGGTCACACAGCCGGTCGCGCTCGCACTCGCACACGTGCTGCTCCAGGTCGATCCGCGAACGGAGGCGTAGCGTGTGGCCGCCTGCGCTGCGATCGCCACAAAGTGGTCTGAAAACGCTGCAAGCGACAAACCCATGATGCCGAACACCACCATCATCAAGAGGCTGACGCTCAGCGCGAACTCGATCAGGCTGCTGCCTGATTCGCCCAACCTGAAGGCCCTCAGCACAGGTCTCAGATGCTCATGACAAAACGCAAGCTTCCAATCACGCCCGAGGATCATTGCGACACCCGCATACGCACTTCACTCCGCAGGTTGATGGAGGCGGGTATGCCCGGGTAGGGCAGCATCGGCGTGTAGGTTGCGGTCGTAGTTACGTCTGCGTAGTTCAGCACGTTTTGCGGGCACGTCGGATTGCTGGTGCAGGATGCCGACGTAGCGCTGCCATCGTGGCACTCGCAGCCAAAGGTCGCGACCGTGGTCATCGACGGCACAGCGGGCGCATTCAGCCTGGCTGCTGTCACCATGCCGGCCGTGTCCGTGAAGTTTGTCACACCATAGGCAGCCCCTGCCTGTGCGGCAGATGCCACCTGGATGCTGAGGAAGTATGCCTTGCCGAAATCGATCGCGCCCACCATTAAGAGGATCAACACGGGCAGCACGACGGCGCATTCGACCAGGCTGCTCCCCTGCCCGTCGTCGAAGAAAGTCCAACAGCCACGATGTACAAGAAACGTGCTCGCGCGTCTCATGGTCTCCTATTGCACCAGCACGGCGACGTCGCTCTGCAGTGGCGAGCCGTTGGCCAGAGCGCTGTAGTTGCTGCCGAAAACGCTCAGTATCTGGCCAGTGAAGTTAAGGTCCTTGGCTACGAGTATGTTGTAGTTGCTGCTGATCGCGCCAACCGCGTACGCCACCTTGGCGTCTGGTTCGTAGATCGCGCCTTCAAGCTTGCTGCCCTGCAGAACGTTGGCAAGGTAGGTTCCCGACGTTGTGATTCCGTGCGCTTGAAAGAACAGCACGCCGCCGTACTCGCCGCTCGTCGCTGCCGAGAGGCTCACGTTACTGAGGCCGACGGCCGCAGGCGCGGTAATGGAGAAACCTCCAACCGAAGCACTCGGGTTTGTGATGGACCCCTCGTTGTAAAACATCACACCATTGCCGGTGATGGTCGAAAGCGCCGACAGTGTGAGATTGAAGCCGCCCTGGGTGCCGAGCAGACCGGGGCCGTCACGGAGGATGTAAACACCAGGATTGAAGGTGATATTTATCAGCACCGCTGCACTGATGTTTATGCCGCCGCAGTAGACTCCAGGATTGAACGTGAAGGTATTACCAGTAGTGAGAATGCTCAATGCAGTGATGTTGATCGCGGTCTTCGACCCGGTGTAGTTGGCGCCCGTTGCGCTTGCCGTCGGACAGGCATCGCTGGCGTGCGGCGGTGCCGGCAGGTAGCCCAGCGGGTCGGCCACCGCAGGCACAGGAACGCCTGTGATGGGAGTCGGTGTGGAAGTGCAAAGCAAACTGCTCACTCCACCTGTCACAGCAACGCGGGGAGCCGAGCCGAAGAGACCTGCGAGGCAGGCAAGCGCTGAGTTTGAACTGGATTCATCCACTACTCCGCAGGTCGATTGCATGCCAAGCGATGCCGCGATGGTGATTGCGCCGGAACCCGTCGGGTCGAGCGCATAGATGCACGGGCCCACACCGCGCTTTGCCTCTGCGCGGGCGCTGACCATGATGTTGTTGAACCCAAAATGCTCGCGAAGTAAGTGGTTACGTTCTGCGTTACTACTGCCTCAACGTACTTCGTATTTCCACCATTTGGATCGCTGCTGACGGCACATGGTGGATCGTTCAACATCACCGTGGTACCCGATCCGGGTGTGCCGGTGCAGTTCGACAGAAAGGCCGCTCCCGGCATGCCGTTCTCAACCATGGCCGTCTGCACAGCGGATTGCATCGCGGGGCATCCCGGGGTGGTGGAGCATACACGAATCTCAAGGCCGCCAGCCAGCGCGGCAGCATCCGCCGCCGACTGCATCTGGCTCTTCACCAATCGAACATGTCCCACATCCACTGCGAACCCCACGAACCCAAGCAGGACGACCATGCACAGCGCGGTGATCACCAGCACCTGGCCGGTCTGCTCAGCCGCGAATGTCCGTAGTTTCTTCAAGCGACTGTCTCAACGGGAGCGATCCTCAAGAGATCACCAACCTGTACGCCGGTGGCCGCAATCGTCCCTGCCGGCAGTTCCAAGACGGTCTTGATCGCAAGGCTCACGCGGGTGATGCGCCATGGCTTCAGCACGGGCCACAGATGCACGACTCGGTACTGCGTGTCGAGGCCCACCACATCGATAGGGAACGACATGAACAGGGTATGCACGCCGGAAGAAGGCCGTATCCAAAGCCCACTTCCGGCGGCAAGACCACTGCGGCCCAACAGTCCCTTCATGCGTCGGAAGCTGGTATCAGCAATCTCGATCGCACGTCCAAGCGACTGCGTTCCATCCTCGTTTCTTACATTTACGCGTTGCACTGGTGGCTCCGGGTTAAACAGAGTTCTTTTTGCGGCGAATCACAATGATTGCCAGAACAATGACCGCAAGTACGGCGGCTGCAATACGAACCATGCTGACTGTATCCATGTTTTGAGTTCCTCCTTTCTGTGCCGGTGCGGCACGCATTGTCCTACTTGCTAATGCTCCCCAGCGTGCGAGAGATGCTGATGATCGCCGGCGCGAGGAGCACGATGAACAGGCAGGGAAAAATGCAGAAGACCAGTGGAAACAGGATCTTCACCTTGGTCTTTGCCGCGGCTTCTTCGGCAAGCTGGCGGCGCTTCAAGCGCAGGTCCGATGCGAAACGCGTCAACGCACGCACGATCGGTGTTCCAAAGCGTTCCGTCTGCGTCAGCATGTTGACGAACGCGGTGATCTCCGGGATCTTCAGGCGGTTCGCAAGGTTTCGCCATGCCTCAAGCCGTGGCAGGCCGGCCCGCTGTTCCAGGTGGACGCGATGCAATTCATCCTGCAGGTCAGGGTGGCTCAAGGCTAGCTCCGCGATCACACGCAGCAACGCCTGGTCTATGCCCAGTCCCGCATCGACGCAGATCACCAGCAGATCGATGGCGTCAGGCAAGCTGCGGCGAATACGTTCCTTGCGGCGACGCACCTTCTCCGTTAACCAGAAGTTCGGCGCTACGTAACCCGCGACAGAAAGCGCAAAGACGCCGAAGAAGAGATTGTCCTTATAGAAGCTGCCGGCAAAGGCGCCGATCAGCGGTGTCAGGCACTGTGCCGCAAAGAACAAATCAGGTGCCTGGGGCGACCGAATGCCGGCAAGGGCAAGCCGCTGCTGTACCTGTGCGCTGACTCGGATGCCAAGCCGCTCACGCAGACCGCGCGACAGGCTCAGCAGGTTCCGCTCCACCAGTTCTCGTTGCCCGATGCGTCGCTTGTCAGTGCGCTCCGTGCGGCCACCACGAGGATGCGTCGCATCTCCGCACTGGGCCGAAGCACCACAGGAGCAAACAGCACCGCTGCAATACAGAAGGCAGTCAGCGCCGCCATGAACAGGAAGATCGTATCCATCCCTAGACCTCGATCCCGTTGATGATCCGGCGAATCAGAAAGGCGCCCAGCGCAAGCAGCCCAGCGCCAACCATCAGCATTTCCTGTCCCAACTCTTCGTGGAACAGCATCTTCGAGTAGCCGGGCGAGACCACGTTGATCGCCAGCAGCAGGAAGATCGGCAGTGCACACAGGATCCATCCTGTAAGGCGGCCCTGGGCGGTATGCACGCTGATCTCACCTTTGATCCGCACACGGTCGCGAATTACCTCGGCGATATGGTCCATGATCTCGGCGAGATTACCGCCCGTATCTTTCTGCACAAGAATGCCTGTGACCGCCACGCGAAGGTCGGCTGACGGAACGCGTTCAAGCATCTGCAGCAGCGCATCGCGCAGCGGCATGCCGTAGTTCTGCTTGCGAAAGACCTCGGCAAACTCTTCTTTTGCCGGCTGCTCGCCATCTTCTGCAATGTTGCCGATGGCGCCCACAAGCGAGTGCCCGGCACGCAGCGACCGTGAGCACATTTCAATACAGTCCGGCAGCGCCTTTTCAAACGCCTTGATGCGCTTTGACCGGCGTAGCTGCAGGCGGAACAGCGGCATGTAGCCCAGCGTGACCGTAGTGCCGCAGGCAACCCACAGCTGCCTGCTGATCGCAAACCCCAGCGCACCTCCTGACAGTCCGAGAACGACCATGGTCAACAGCAAACGCCCGACGGTCGTGGAACCCTTGGACTGCAGCAGGAGCAGGCGAATCCGCCGCGGCAATGCCGTACCGCGTAGTAGGTCCTCTATCCAGTCGCCCTTGGCGTCGCCGGCATCAGCCACCTGCAGAATGGCATCCTCTGACGGCATGGCGGTCTGCCCGGGAGAAAGTAACGAAGCAAAACGCCTCGCAATCGCGACCTGGTCCGGGCTGGGGCGCAACGTGATCGCCACTGCACCAAAGGTGGTCAGCAGGAGCACGACGAAGATGAGTGCGAACATCATGACTGCCGTCAGACCTCGGCCGAGTGATTGATCAGGTTGAGAGGCAGCGCAAGACCCGCTGCGATTAGCTTCTCGCCAAACTTTGGCATGATGCCGGTAGAGTAGAAACGTCCCTTCACCTTGCCCTGCGCATCACGTCCCTTCTTCTCGAATAGGAAGATGTCATTGAGGCTGATTGTCTCGCCGTAATTGCCCGGCAGCTCCGTAATGTGCGTGATGCGGCGCGTGCCATCGCTCATGCGCGCGACCTGCACGATCAGGTGGACGGCTGACGCAATCTGCGCGTGAATGGCCTTCTCCGGCAGGCGTATTTCGCCCATCATGGCCATTACCCCCATGCGTGCGATCGCGTCGCGCGGCGAGTTGGAGTGGACGCTGGTCAGCGATCCGTCATGACCCGTATTCATCGCCTGCAGCATGTCCAGGCACTCTTCGCCACGCACCTCGCCAAGCACAATCCGGTCGGGCCGCATACGCAGGGCGTTGATCATCAGCTCGCGCTGGCGGATCGCTCCGCGACCCTCAAGATTGGGCGGCCGTGTTTCCAGCCTGACCACGTGCTCCTGCTTGAGCTTGAGTTCCGCTGAATCTTCAATCGTGACAATGCGCTCGCGCGTCGAAATAAATCCCGAAAGCACGTTCAGCAACGTGGTCTTGCCCGCGCCGGTGCCGCCAGAGATGACAATATTCAGTCTCGCCTCGACGGCACGCTGTAACACCTCAAGCATGGGACGCGTCAGCATCTGCGAACGCACCAGGTCTTCGGCATCCAGCACGCCTGTCCCAAAGCGTCGAATGGACAGGATCGGCCCATCCACCGCGAGCGGCGGAATAATCGCATTGACGCGCGAGCCATCGGCGAGCCGTGCGTCGACCATTGGTGAGGATTCATCGATGCGCCGGCCGACAGCCGAAACGATCTTGTCGATCACCTGCATCAGGTGCCGGTTGTCTTTGAACGTGATGTCGGTGCGCTCCAGCACGCCTCGGCGCTCCACGTACACGTTGTTGCAGGTGTTTACCAGGATGTCGCTGATCGTGGGGTCGTTCAGCAGCGGCTCGAGCGGCCCCAGGCCGAACACCTCATCCACAATCTCCTGCGCCAGCTTGTCTCGCTCCACCGTGCTCAGCGGTACGCCCTGCTCTGTGACCAGCCGCTGAATGACGCTGAACAGCTGCTGCTGCCCGGAACGGCTCTCCTTCAGCTCCGTAACCTTGTCCAGGTCCAGCCGTTCCAGCAGATCTTTGTGGACGGCAGACTTTAACTGCTGCTGCACACCGGCAGGCACGGAGCGCGCCACGCGTGCTCCGTCGAGGCTTGTTCGCGGAAAGATCGTCTCTGCAGTCGCCATCGGGCAGTCCTCTTACATCTCTCTCGCGGGGGTAGCCGGAGCAGTGGCATCTGGTTTAAGCCACGAAAGCAGGCCCCTCTTTTGCGGCGGGTCCGCTGGAGCCGCAACGCCGATGATCGACGCAGACCACTTCTTCATCTGGACAGCAACATCTGAGTCCCCGTCCAACGCCAGCGGCTTACCAAGGTTCTGCGAACGGACCATCTCGGCGTACTTGTTCGGCAGCTTCACCGCAATGGGCAGCTTGATCGCGCGCTCAATCTGGTCGGCGTTCACAGAGAACTCGCTGGTGGAACGGTTCAGCACCACCTTCAGCTTGTCCGACGGGCTGTCAGTCACAGAGAAGCGATCTACATGACGCGAAAGATCACGAATGGCACCGATTTCCGGCGCTGTCACCAGGTACACCTGCGTCGACGCCTCAACCATCGCGACTGCATTCGCGTGTGGCTTCATTGGGCAGTCCACGACGACGTATTCGTACTCGCTGCGCAGAAACGCGAGCGTGCGCAGCAGCGCCTCAGGCTCCCACATCACAGCATCGACCGATTTGTCGGGCGAAGCCAGCACGTCCAGACCGCTGGAGTGGTGCAGCACATATCCACGCAGCAGTTCGCTGTCCAGCCGGTTGACACTTGTCACCACGTCACCGAAATGACCGTGGTTGCCGTCCAGGCCAAGGTAGATGCACGCGTGGCCAAGCTCCGTGTGGGCGTCGATCAGCAGCGTACGCTTTCCGTGCGCCTTGCAGATCGAAGCCGCGAGGTTCACCGCGACGGACGTGGTGCCGACGCCACCCTTCACGCCAACCAGCGAGAGGATAATGCCCGGCGACGCCATCTTGTGTTCCGTGTGCAGCGACAGCAACTCCAGCCGATCCATCAGTTCCGCAAGTTCGTCTGCTCCGCCATTTGCAGACAGGAACTCCGAACAGCCCGATCGCATCGCGGTCAGCACCAGCGCCGCATCCGGTTCATGGGCCACGGCGATGATGGTTATGCCGCCTGGAAACGTGGCTTGCAGGTATTGCGCGGCAGTAGCAGCACCCTCCGCGGATTCGTCGAAGTTGATGAATGCTACGCAGAACGCGGAGAACGGCGTCTGTGACCGGAACGACGGTCGCCGCGCGTCTGAGGTGTAGCCGCTCTGCTCATAAAAGGTCGTGGCCCACCGTTTCTGCGCCGCGGCCAGCATGATCTTCTGGCTGACGGGCTCGTTGATGCTGACCAACAGGATCGAGACCGGGAAATCAAGCGCTTTGTAGTTCGCGTTGGCCACTGCGTGCTCCGTTGTCCTTCTCAGTTCTTCAGCTTGACTTTGGCTAGGCTGTCGTCAAAACCCTTCGGGTCGAGCATGGGCAGGGATTGCTGCGGCTCTGCCGGCAGGTCATTGTTCATCGGATCCACGACCTCGGGCGTTACCAGCACCAGCAGTTCGCTGGTAGACCGGTTCACATTCTTCGACTTGAACAACTGGCCCAGAACAGGCACGCTCGCGATGCCCGGCGTCCTGCCGAACTGATCGGTCGCGCGCCTGTCCAGCAGGCCTGAGATCGCAAACGTCTGGCCGCTGCGCAGGACTACCTGCGTCTCCGCACGCCGCGTTGAAATCGCAGGAATGGTGTACCCGCTGATCTGAACGGCGTTCGCATAATCCAGCGCGCTGACCTCGGGAGCCACCTTCAACTGGATCGTTCCGTCGCCGTTGACCACCGGAACGAAAAGGAGCCGCACACCATATGGTCGAAATTGAATGGTGATTGACGACAAGCCACCAACCGATCCCTGCACCACGGGAAACGGAAACTCGCCGCCCGCCAGGAACTCCGCTTTTTCGCCGCTCAAAGCAGTGATGTTCGGCTCTGCAAGGATCTGCAGTATGTTGCGCGATTCCAGGTCTGCCAGTGTCGCGCCAACATTCAGCCGCGAGCTGTAAAAGAGGAAGTTCAGCGGATTACTGATCGAAACGGACTTCCCGCCCGCCGTGGACCCGGTCGCCGACGTTGACCCTGTTGTTGTCACGGAAGCGGTAGAGGGAAACTGCGTCGTCGTTGTGCCCGCAACGTTGTTGCCTCCCGCGCTGAAGAAGTTAAAGCCGAACTGGTCCAGCTTGGAGCGGTCTACCTCGATGATGCGAACCTTTAGCCGTACCTGCTTCACGCGACTTGAACTCACCGACAACGCGTTCGAAACATCCTTCGAGTACAGGCTGGCCAACTTGAACGCAGCCTCCGACGCGGCAGCGGTGCTGACCGTGCCGGAAAGGACAATCCGCCCCTCCTCCGACTTCACGAGCACGCCTTCGCTCGGCATCGCCTGCTGAAACGACCGCTGCAGCGACTCCGTGTCGAGGTCTGATGAGAAGAGGTAGGAGCGCGACTGGCCGGATTCATCCCACACCACAAGCGAACTCACGCCCACTGTTTTCGCCGTGACCAGCAACTCATTCGGGCTCGCGGTATACGCATAGAGGACCGCCGGATCAGTCACATACACGCGCGCAAGCCGATGTGCGGTCTTGAGAAACACCGACCGCCCCACCAGCACATGCCGCAGAGTTTCCTGTGGGACGCTTGCGGAAAAGTCCGCATCGGTATCTGCGGAAACGGGGCCCACGGCCTGCGCAAGACCCAGTCCCGAAATCATGAGGAACAGCAGCAACACAATAGAGCAGCGCCTCACTGAACGCTCTCCATGGTCCGCTTGTCGCCGCGAATCACCTCGATCTGGTACGGCTGCGGCGCAGCTTTCGGTGCCGAGACTCGCCTTACCACCACCGGCGCAGGCTTCACGGGAGCTTTTGCCCCAAGTGCCGCCAGTTCCATTGGCGACTCGTCGTTGGTGACATGGTCTGTTCCGTTGCGCAGGACAAAATGCACACGACCCTGCGCGCTTGCAAGCACGACCTTCTCCGCGTCAGACGGAGTTACCAGCAGTGTCACGACATCTACCTGCGTCGCTTTGCCATCCGGATCCGGCTGCATCTTCTGCCCGGCCGTGAGAATCTGCACGTCCTGCAACACGGTCGATGTCATCGGGTCCTGGGTGTTCTCAGGGTGAAACGTCACCAGCACATCCACGTGGGTGCCGGGCAGCAGGTATCCCGCCACACCGACCACCTGGTCTGATTTGAGCGACAACGCACGCATGCCAGGCGGAATACGCGTCGAGAGACCCGTTCCTGCACCCGCTGCGGAGATCTGTCGGTCGAGGATGGGTTCTCCTCCGGCCAGGGGATACAGCAGCGTCCGGCCCACCACATCTTCTGTACGCACGAATGAGCCCTGCAACGGCGCACCCTGCCAGACCGTCTGCTTCAGGTCGGTGGCGGCCAGAATCGCTCCCGCATCGAGCGGCTTCGCAGTCGTTACATAGCGCAGTTCAGCGCTGGTGTGCCCCTTCGAAAAACGCCGGCTGAGCCACCAGGTAAACGCGCCTGAGGTAATAAGGGCAACACAAAGAGCGAAGATGAGGCGTCGGGCTACCATCGGCCTACGCGCGTCCCAGGCTGATCAGGTTCGTCAGGACGCAACCCGCTGCAATCGCTACGGCGTACGGCAGGCGAAGCGTATTGCGATTTCCTACATGAAGTTCGTCATGCGGCACCAGGCCGGACCGGCTGTGATGGACCGCAAGCGTCCCCATGTTACCCATGGTTTCGCGAAGCCTCCCATGTCTCAGCGCCACGACGAGAGCCATAACTCCGCCAGCAAGCGACGTGAACACTAGAAGGTAAGGCATGTTACTAAGTCCATAACAAGCAGATAAACCAGCGATAAGTTTCACATCACCAGCACCCATTCCGCCGGCTACGTGAAACAGGAAAAAGATAAGCCCGGCAATTACTCCAGCAAGCAATGCTCGAAGGCCATCCGCGCCGCCAGCAGTAACAAAATGCACGGTAACGCCCAGAAGAAACGAGGCCACCGTCAAGACATTCGGAATCTTTCGACTTCTCACGTCGATGCACGCTGCAGCAAGTGCAAGGACAGTAGCAAGGGCCGAATAGACGAGTGAGTGGTTCATCGCTGTGCTCTGTAGGAAAACATTGACAGGCTGGCAAAAGGGGTCGATGGCGGCCGCTTCGTGCGTGCCGCCACCATACGAAATGCAACTAGATCTTGCCCGCGACGTTATTGAACGATGTGCTGATCGCCGTGGCGAGAGTTCCAAGCGCAGTCACGGCAACGAGGCCGACGAGCGAAGCAATCAGAGCATACTCAATCAGGTCCTGGCCGGATTCGTCTGTAACGAAGTTCTTGACAACAAGCTTCATGATATTCATTGTGGCTTCCTTAGCAGGGGTGTGGTAGTGCGTCAGGGTTAATCCTTACTTCAACACTTCTCCTAAGCAGAAAGTGAACTAAGGTAAGGTGCGTGCTGGCAATATGAGAACCCTAGCATCGCGCAACTTGAAGATTAAATAGGTCAAGGGAAAATAAGTCTGATGTGATATCACGGGTGGGTAAGAATATGGGAAAAAGCTTCTACGCGCCGCCATTAGTTCTCAAAATACGCAATCCGCCGCACCCGGCACGGCGTACGTTCCGGCCCAACAACACACTTCTGCACCACGATGTAATCGGTTCAAATTCGGTCGGGATGTGCGACCAACAAAACGCTGCTCGCCCGGTATTCGGACCTTCCGGCTCGGCGAGAACTGCGTGCCCGGCACGCTAGGCCGTGCCCCGCTATGCTTGATCATGGCGTGGCCGGTCAACGGCAGACGTCTGTCCACGCAGGTATCCAGTGCCCGAAATCATCGATCTACCGCCCAGACCACGCTTCGCGCGGATTCTGCTCGTCATTCTTGCCGTCGTCGCGGCCGTGTTCCTGGGCGGCGGACGCCTGCTCTCCTTTTATGTGGATGCGCTCTGGTTCAGCTCCCTTGGGTACACCGAAGTGTTCCGCAAGTCACTCGTCCTCCAGTGGAGCCTCTTCGGCATCTTTTTCGCATTGACCTTCGCTGTGCTTTACGGCGCCTTCCTGCTGCTGCGCGATACACGCTTCGGCAGCACGGGTCTCGTGCGTTCCGTGCTGGTCAACGGCCAACCGCTTACGGTAAATGTGGGCCGCTGGCTTAAGCCTGCTGTGCTTGCCCTGTCTCTCCTGATCGCGCTGATCAGCGGCTCCTCCATGTCAGCCGAATGGCCCACATTCGCGCTTTGGATCTACGGCCCGCACACGGCGAGTATCACCGATCCGATCCTTGGACGGTCTCTGAACTTCTACCTGCTGACACTGCCCGCTTGGCAGTTACTCGCAGGCTGGCTGACGGCCATGGCGGCTCTTGTGCTGGTAATGGCCGTGAGCCTGTATGCGTTGCGGAGCCGACCACAGCTACAGGAGTTCCGCTTTGCAGACCTCGGTCAGGGCCGGTGGCGAGGTGTCTTCGCCGCGGTGGGATTTGTGCTGCTGGCCTTCTCGTTGCGTGCATGGCTCAGCCGCTTCGGTCTGCTGCTGGGTGAGCACACGATCTTTTCGGGGGTCAGCTACACCGACGCACACGTGGAACTGCCCGGCCTGCTGCTGGTCGCTCTCGTCCTGCTGTGCGGTGCGGCCGTAGCTGCATACAGCGCCACGCGAAACCACGGACCTCGCTGGATCGCGCTCGCAGTGCTGCCCGGCGTGCTGCTGTACTTGGGCGTGCAGGGCGTCGACGCAGCGGTAGACACCTTCATCGTTAAGCCGAACGAACTGGTGAAAGAACAGCCCTACATTCGCAACAACATCGATGCGACACGTGCCGCATACGCGCTTGACAGCATCGTCGTCAGGCCCTTTGCCGCAGGTACGACCGTGGCCGACGCCGACGCGGCCGCCAACCAGCCAACGCTGCAGAACATTCGCCTGTGGGACACGCAGGCGCTGCAGGACACGCTTCGCCAGATCCAGGAGATTCGCACCTATTACGATTTCCCCGGCATCGACATCGACCGTTACGTGCAGGACGGACATCTGCGCGAGGTGATGCTGGCGACCCGTGAACTCAGCGTGAACAAGCTACCCGAAAGCAGCCGCAACTGGATAAACGAGCGCCTTGTCTACACCCACGGCTACGGCATCACGATGAATCCGGTGAACGGCTTTACGCCGGAAGGCCTGCCAACGCTGCTGCTGAGCAACATGCCGGTGCAAAGCGCTGTAGCCGGCCTGCACGTGGATCGGCCGCAGATCTACTTCGGCGAAATGACCGATAACGATGTGTACGTAAAAACACACCAGCAGGAGTTCGACTATCCGCAAGGCCAGTCGAACAGCCTCACGAGCTACACCGGTTCCGGTGGCATCGTGCTGGGCAACTGGCTGCGCCGCGCGTTCATTGCGCTTGATCGCGGAGACATCGCAAAGCTGCCGTTCAGCGATGACGTCACAACCGATTCGCGGCTGCTGATGCGACGTAACATCCAGGAACGCGTCCTTACCATTGCACCGTTCCTAACGCTTGATCCTGACCCGTATATCACCGTCGGCGAAGACGGGCGGCTCCGCTGGATTCTGGACGGCTTCACCTCTGCCGACACTTATCCGAACGCACGGCACTATGGCCTGGGCGATTCAAGCGTTAACTACGTGCGCAACAGCGTCAAGATCTCAGTGGACGCCTATGACGGCAGTGTCGCGTTCTATGTGATGGACAATGCCGATCCGATCCTCGCCGCGTACCGCGATGCTTTTCCCGCACTGTTCCAGCCTGCATCCGCCATGCCTGCAGCTATGCGCGCACATTTGCGGTACACCGACACCCTGCTGAAGATCCAGGCGCATGCCTACGGGCTGTACCACATGACCGATCCCGCAGCATTCTTCAACCGTGAAGACCTGTGGACACCCGCAACTGAGTCAGCCACCGACAGCAGCGGTCAACCCACTACGCAGGAGATGCAGCCGAACTATGTCCTTATGAACCTGCCGGGCGAATCAGGCATGGAATTCGTAAACATCCTTCCCTTCACTCCCAGCAATCGCAACAACCTGATCGGCTGGATCGCCGGGCGAAGCGACGGAGCGAACTACGGCACCGCAGTCGCCTACAACTTTCCCAAGACGCGGCTGGTCGACGGCCCGTCGCAGATCGAAGCGCGCATCGACCAGAACGCCCAGATCAGCGGTCAACTGACACTCTGGAACCAGCAGGGATCGCACGTTCACCGCGGCAATCTGCTGGTCATTCCAACCGGCACCGCACTGTTGTATGCGGAGTCAATCTACCTGCAGGCCGACCGCAGCCCAATGCCGGAACTGCGCCTGGTCGTGCTTGCGTTGCAGGATCGCCTGGCGTACGGCACCACCTTTGAAGCAGCGCTATCCAGCCTGTTCAACGGAACCGAGTCGTCGATCACGCAGCTCTCGCAGCCGCAAAGTGCACCTGCAGGATCTGTCAACGCTTCGACACAGACTGGAGCGAACAATGCACCGTCAATTGCTCCAGGTATCGATCGCGACTCCGAAATCCACCAGGCAGCGCAGGATCTGGCTGACTACCAGCGCCTTACAGCACAGGGCAAGCTAGGCGAGGCGGGCGCGAAGCTCGACTCCCTCAAGACTCATCTGGCCCACTTGTCAGGCGGCCGGCCCAACTGATTTGCCTAAGTTCGCCCAGATCGAGCGCACCCGGTAACAAGCGGGCATTGAAGCCTTAAAGGAACCGGTTTTCAGGCAGCTATCGAAATGCCAAATTGGAACTAATAGATGTCATTAAATTAGAGGGTTTACGACCTTAGTAATCAATCGCGTCAGCATTGATGATTTTCTATGAAGGAGTAGGACAGACCTGGGAGAAGGGGCTATGCATACGCATGGCCCTCTTTTTTTTTGGAAATATAGCTCTTAGCGAGTCTAGAGGCGAACGTATTCTTTGCGTGGGACGACTTTCGTAGTCGACCTGTATCGCGACTCTCTCTCTGCTGGTGCGACGGTACAGGCAATGCGAAGTGTCAGGCGAAGGGGCATTTGTTCCCAGGTCTGTGTAGATCTCAAATCCCCTTCGTGACCCACTTTCGCGCTGCAAGCGCCTGACTTGCCTCAACGCAGCACCTTCAACCTGGATGACTTCAGGCAAAGGTGCTGCGCAAGGGCATACTTAGGACTAATTCGACGAAGGCCGCTCGATGTGGTCTATCACCAAGACCTCTACTTTGCCCTTGAACGGACTCAGCTTCAGTCCGAGCTGTTCTTGCATTGCGGTATAGATGTCCGGAGCCATCGCTCCTGAATCAGCAGGCGGCACGTGCATGCGCCCTCCAAACACGCTCTCATCCGGTAGAAACGTCAGATCAAAATCAAACTGACCCGCCAGCGCGGTTCTGTCCACCACGGGCCTGTCAAGAAAGCCCTGCAGTGCCCGCTTGAAGTCGCCCATCGACGAGTTCTGCGCCGTGAACACGAACCCACCGCCACCGGGCGCGGGGCGCATGCCGAACGTGACTCCCGGATCGACCATGACACTCGGCGCCATCTTCGTTCCACTCTTTGAAACCGTCAGCACGACCGCCGACATGTCGCGCGTCTCCATGTGGACCTTCAGCTTGAAGCGATCCTGGAGCATCTTTCGCTCCATGCTGTACCTCTGTTCAAGCGTCGGCCAGCCCGGCAGGTCGGGAACTCCCGCATAGTCATACACGTCCTTGAACACCCAATCCGGCGCACCGATGATCTGGTCACGTTGCAGGCCATAGATGTCTGCCAGCAGAGCCCCCACCGGCATGGTCGCCTCGAACCGCCGTGCTCCGATCCAACGCCATCCGCCGCCCATCACGTTGGGATCATGCGGCTTTACGGTGGTCACGTCGAAGGTTGGATCCAGGTTCGTAGCCATGATCTTCGCGTCCGACCCAAGTGCTGGCGGGATCTCCCACGCCGTTCCCTTCACCGCTCGCGCCAGCGTGAGTGGCTGAGTGGCGAAGCCGCTGTTGCCGCCGCTCGCCTGCGTCCACTTGCCTATGATCGTTGCGCGGTCCGCAGACATCATGCCCGCAAAGCTGCCGTTGAGGTCGCGCGGCGTAGCCAGGAATGAAACCTCGTCTCCGCGAAACATCACGGCAGGAACGCTCGCTGCGTAGTGACTCTGGTCGATCCAGTACACGATTGCTCGCCATCCAGCCGGTGCCTTCGAGATGCGAAACACGAGTCGTGTTCCGTCTCCCGCGCCGGTGAACGTGGCCTGCCAATCGCCGGCAACACTTGGCGGGGCCGTGTCCGCCACCTTAGGAGTCTGCGCCTGCAGACCAGATGACCAGCCGCACAGAATCGACCAGATCAGTAGGACCAAACCAATGTGCCGTCGTAAATGCACAAGCACCTCCTCCTCAAGAACACTGGCAGAGATTACTTGCCGGCAGCCGCGGGAAACCGTTTCCGTTAGAAGTAGTACTTCGTCTTCGCTGCCCAGTCGCTGTTTGGATAGCGGCTGTGCAACAGCGTGAAGGCCTCTTTGCTGACACCAGACGAGGGAGACTTGCCGTAACCATTCGGCAAGGAACACTCGTACCGCGTCAACTTGACGACAAGGGCGAGCGACTCAGCGGCAGCCGGGTCAGCCGGATGACCTTTGACATAGTCGATGGTTCTGCGGCCGAGCCAATCCATACCGATGGGGTGCGCATCGAGAGCGGCGACCTCAGAGCGGGCCTGCTGCTCCTGCTCCGGCGTGAGGAACGCCGGTTTTGAGACAGGAAGAGTGGGCGCATTGCCCTCACCCGGGTCAGGTCCGAGCGCCTGCGCCATCGTGGAGCACCACAGGTTGTTGCGGTAGCTGTCCAGCGCGGTGTAGGACACGGCACGCTGCACGCCCGCGTCGAGAAACGGCCGCAGGCCGGGCGAATGGAGCAACACCAGCGTCGCCGCATAGCCAGTCGGATCGTCCGACTTTCCGAGTGACGCCTGCACCGGTGCCGGGAGCAACGGAATTAGTTTCTTCGCCTCGTCATCGCGACCAAGGATCAGCGCGCGCAACCATCCCGATAGCGCCATCGTGTCCCGAAGATGCTTCGGCAGCGCATCGCTCGTGGCAGAGTCGACCCAGATACTGAGCGGCATGCGTGTGTTGAAGAGTTGAGCAGCATCTTCATCGAACTGCATCGCAGGAATCTTGCTTCTGCACTTCGCTTCCTCCCACGAGGCGCAGCCTGCGGATGCCGCTGATTCCGATTGCAACGAGATCATGGTGCGCGCCGCGTCCTGCAGCAAGGACGCCAGGTCGCGCGCAGTCTTCATCCGGACCTCAAGCAGTGCGTTCGTCGCGGCAAACTCATCGCGTTTACGGGTAAGGGCAAGCGCATGGGTGGTGACGTCGCGTGCGCCCTGCAAATCGTTCGCCTCGGTCATGAGCCGTGCACGATGGAACTGCACGGTGATGTAAGCGGGCGAACTCTCCGGAACCGCTGCGGCAGCCTCCATCAGCGCAGGAGTGGCTGTCTTAGCGCTCATCAGAGCCGCGATAAAGCCTGGGAAATCCGGGTGCTTCTGCCACTCTGCCACAGGTGACAGCGCCATCATCGGTTTGCCGGGAGTCGGTGCGACGGAATACCTGAGCGGGCTGCCGGTCAGCGTCATCCAGCGGATCAGCGGCGCGTCGCCATGCTTCTCGTGATCCAGCAGGAAACGCAGATCGACAACATGCTGTCCGAAATCAGGATCGTGCCCGGGTCCGGCAAGCTCATTCGCAAGCATGGCCGCCTGCTTTTCAGGATCGAGACGAATCATCACGAAGTCCAGCTCTGCCTGTGCCGCGTGTTTCACATGCGGATCTGTCGATGCAATCGCCTGCACCAGCAACTCTCTTGCCTTCTGCAGGCCCGCCAGATCGAACTGCGCCTGAGCCGAGTCGTCCTTGCCGGAAGCCACCTGACCGGCCTGGCGCACAATACTACGCGCGGCCAGGTATGTCCCCCACTTCGACCACGGTGACGCCTTTTCATTTGCAATCGCCAGAAACGCATCGCGCGCCGCTGCGTACTCACCGCTGTAGAAGGTGGCCGCTGCGATCTGGTAGGCGCGGTCTTGCTTCAGCAGCAACGGAGCACCAGCCGCAACTGCAGCTGGCATTGGGCCATCGCCACTGCAATGCGCGAACACGGCATCCTGCGCGGTGACCCAGTCTCTCAGCGCGGCACTGCCCTTGCCCCACTTTGCGGTGCGATCTGCCAAAGTAGCTGCGGCCGTATCGAACGCATTGTCGCCGCAGTTGACGATGTCTGCGTTCCATCCGCCCTGCGTAGAAGGAGTTACCTCCTTGGGCTTACCTTGCACAGCGCCACCACCGGCGCCGTAGTCCCGCCGTGCAGTGTTCCAACGGTCCAGCGCTGTTGGAGTGGTGTCAGGAGTCTGTGCTGCCTTCAACTCGTCATCGCTCATGTGGTCGTAATCGAGCCCGGGCGCCGCCACCGGTGCCAGCTGCCTCTGCTCGTCATCGTTGAGCGTGCCGCCATTCAGGTACCGGTACGCGACTACCTTATCTGCGATGAAGTAGCCCGGCTGCAACACGCCGAGCTGGCCTTTGGCATAGTTCTTCGGCACCACAGGCCGATGGGCAGGCACAAAGATATCCGGAGCAAAATCCGGGCCGCACGCCAGCATGGCCACGCTTGGCCCAACCAGCAACAGCAACGTGTACACGAGGGCCTTGCGTTTCATGGCAGCTCCTTCAATGTCTGCAGTGGATCGTCCTTATGCCAGCCGCCATCTGCGAACAGGTAGACCCGCTTACCTTGCGCATCTCGCGGCCAGCGCTCGTGCGTCGACACCCCCACCGCGCCTGCGCACAGCGGCTCGCGCACGGCAGCCACCGGGTCGTCCGCGCCGCGCACACCCGGTTCCATGCGGAAGTACATGGGTACCGCCTCGTCTACCGGCAGGCCAGCCATCCAGCGGTCGTGCGAACACCAGCTTGCCAGCGCTGTGATCGACAGCGGCATTTCAGCCGGCATGCCCGCACGCACTGCCGTCAATACAGCGCGATACCACGCTCGTTCCGACTCATGCGCGTCGAAATCGATTTGAAGCGCCGAGACGCTTCTCTTCGTATCAAGCGACAGCAGAACCGCATCCGCCATGGCTTTCGCGGTCACTTCGGTCAGTTCGGGGGAGTGCGTCTCAATGCGGACGACTCGAATGAGGCGCAGGTGAGTATCGTCGGGCAATCGCAACGCGTTGCGCTGCAGGGAGGTGTGGATCGAAGGGCCGGCGAGGATCAGCGTGCGATCAAGCGATGCGATTGCCGTAGTGGCTGGATTGATCGCGCTAAGGTCTTCGCGGCGCTCCCACGTCCACAGCGTGTGTAAGGGAAAAGCGTCCATGCGTGAATGCGCGCGCAGCATCGATTCATCGGAGCGGAGGGACATCGTGACCCATGCCATCCCGCACAACAGCGCCACTTGCGAACGAGTCATCGCATTCGAAGCATGACGCCTGGCGCAGTCCTCGTCAAGGCGGAACCTTTTGCTTCGGAATGCGAGAAGCATTTAAATCGCAGAACTCGCGTGGGAAACTCATCGGCATACAGCGGACCTGCTATCTATGGCGCTCGATGCGTACGGGCGAAGCCGCCTTGGACCAGCGGTACCTTCGGACGTCGCTCGTTCGCATCTGCCCGCATAGCCATTAAACGAAAGCGAGCTGCCGTACCCACCGCTGACAACACGCCCTAGACCTTCGGCCATCCAGAACCAGACAAGCAAGAGGCCTAGCTGACGCTCGTGGTGTCGGGTGTTCCGGTCCGTGTTGCCGGCTGTGCGTGCCGGAGCTTTTCAGACAGCAGGATCGCTTCAGCGATCTCGCGCATGGAACGGCGCCGCTGCCTGCTCTCGCGCTGCATCGTTCGGTACGCTTCGTCCTCCGTCACGCCAAGCTGCTGCTGCAGTATGCCCTTGGCACGATCGATGATCTTGCGGCTTTCGAGCCGTCTCGTCAGGTCAGAGTTTTCTGTCTCCAGGCGGGCGCGTTCGATCTCTGCACCTACAAGGATGCCGAGTGTCGCCAGCAGCCGGCGCTGCAGGTCGGTGTGGAAGTAGGGCTCACGATGCTGCACGTTGATGACGCCTATGACGCGGTTAGCGCAGAGGATGGGCGTGCACAGCATGGCGTCGAAGCGGTCTTCAGGTAGCGAAGCGAAGAAGCTGAAGCGCAGGTCTTCTGAAGCAGCCTTGGGGATGGAAACCGATTCGCGATGCTGCGCTACCCACCCGGTAATTCCCTCGCCGACTGGCAGGTTCAGCGTGTCCACCTGGTCTGCGTGGGGGTTTTTACTGGCCCGCAGGACAAGCTGCTCACCTTCAACGGTGTACACGAAGCATGAGTCACATGGAATGACGGCGCAGGCGAAGTTCACGATGCGCTCCAGCACGAGGTGCAGCGGATCGGCAAGAGCGATGCGGCTGCCGATCTCGTGCAAGATGTCCAGCGGTGCGAGCCCATCCTTGAATCCGGCCATGGTGGGTGTCATTGCCGCAACCTGCTGCACGCCTGACCAGGGCGCACGCATTCCGTTCGTTCGTGGTGCAAACGATGCTTGCTCGGTACTCAGGTCATTGGGCGGGCGCGGCGTCCGCTTGGTGGCTAGGACCCTGCCCGCGTACTGCGCTGCCTCGTTGATCATGAAGCCCATCTTCGGGCGCGATGGCTCGAAGTCCGGTTTTACCCCGTGCTGCTGCAGCTCCTCCGTCGTGGTGGGCCCCACTGAGATGACGACTGTCGATTCAAAAGCGCTGCGCAGATCGTCCTGCAGACCCATCGTCTCTGCCACCTGGAACAAGTGCAGCACCTGCACGGCCGTCATGAAGAGCACGACGTCGATTGACCCGCGTACCAGCTGCCGTACAGTCTCGCGCAGCGGCTCAAGATCTTCCGGCAGCGCCCACTGGTACACCGGCACCTTGGTCACGGAATCGAAGCGGTTCACCAGTTCGGAGAGCATCTCGGGATTGCTGGCGCCATACTCCTGGACCGCGAGCCGCATGCCGGCTGCCCGGTCGCCCAGCGTTGATTCAATGGTCGCCATCACCTCGCGCCAGGTTGCCGGTTCGGGAGCCAGTCCTGCGATAGGTACTCGGAGTTCGTTCAGGACAGCTTGCGGCTTGACGCCGCGGGAGATTACCGCAAGGCCGCGCAGTTTGTCCAGCACGGCTTCCCGCGGGAACTCCGTCTCAAGAATGCGCATCATTGCGCGCACGCCCACACCAGTGAAGAACAGAACCGAGTCGAACTCGTCGGCCAGCAGGGCGCGACCAAACTGCAGGCAGGCAGTGTTCGACCCCAGCGGAATCTCACGCATGGACGGCACCACCAGCGGCTCGCCGTTGTAGGTGCGGATCAGCTTCTCCACCTCACGCGCGCGGCGAGACTCGAGCGAAAGAACGCGAAGTCCGTCGAAGCTGGCGTGAGGCATCGGCTCTCCCGTGGTCTGAACGAACGGTCCCTGGTATGGGTAAGACTGCGCTTTTGGGACTTTCGCCCAAAATGCAAAAGTTACTTAACCATTTCAGCGATCCGGGTGTGCCTAGAATAAGCGCGAACATCGCTTTCCGAAAAGCGCGTGAGGTATGGCATGAAGCGACGCGGTGCATGGTTTGCGCCGCATCATTATTGACGTTATAGTAAGCCTTACCGGAAAGCTCATCGTTCCCTGATCTCACGATGAGATCCTGCCAGCCCATGCTGCCTGGCGTTATTTCCGGCAAAACAAGCTCCATGACGAGCCTGAGTTACGCAGATTTGCTGCGCTCGGTTCCTCACGCCTTGGCGCGGCACACTCGCAAATTCAGGCTTCCACACGCTCAGCACGCCAACTGCAGAGGAAACAGACGTGACGGACGCAATGCTGAATCCGCCTGGTGCAGGCTTTACTGATGTGCAGAAGCAATACTTGCAGGGCTTCTTTGCGGGAGCGATGCAGCGCGCTCCGTTCGCGGGGCATACCGCAGCCGGCACGCTGACCAATGATCCCGCAGGCGGAGTGCAGAACCTTGCCGCGCCGGCGATCGAGGAAGAACCCACCTTCTGGGGCACGCCCGTCAGCGAGCTATGCGCGGAAGAGGTCTGGAAATACGAGCGCAATCCACTGGACTGCTGGGACGATCTGTTGCGCCATGCGGCGGAGAACAAAGCTCCCGAGCAGGAGTTCCGCTACCGCTTCAAGAGTTTCGGCCTGTTCTACGTCGCGCCCGCGCAGGACAGCTTCATGCTGCGGATGCGCGTGCCCGGTGGCGTCCTGCCGACACACCAGATGCGCGGGCTGGCCACCATGGCAGAGCGTTGGGGATGCAATCGCGTCGATCTGACCACGCGAGCCAACGTGCAGATACGAGAGCTGCAGCCGCGCAGCATCGTCGATGTACTCAACACCATCCAGCGACTCGGCATGACCTCGCGCGGTTCCGGTGCGGACAACCTGCGCAACCTGACGGCTTCGCCAATCTCCGGCTTCGATCCGGGGGAGTTGATCGATGTGCAGCCCTACGCGGACGCACTGCAGAACTACATCAGCAATTCGCGCGACCTGTTCGGCCTGCCGCGCAAGTTCAACATCGCCTTCGACAACGGCGGAGCGATCTCCGCGCTGGCGGACACGAACGACATCGGCTTCACGGCTGTGCGTGTTGGTGAAGGCCGCAGCGTACCGCCGGGCATCTACTTCCGCGTTCTGCTGTGCGGCATCACGGGGCACAAGCAGTTTGCGACCGACAGCGGTCTGCTGCTGCTGCCCGACCAACTCGTCGCCGTAGCTGCTGCCATGATCCGCGTCTTTGCCGAGCATGGCGATCGCACCGACCGCAAGAAGGCCCGACTGAAGTACCTCATCGATCGGTGGGGCGTGCCCAGGTTTCTGAGCGAGATGGAGAAGAAGCTCGACTTCCCGGTGATCCAGTGCGATCACTCGGAGTGCGAACCACGCGGCCCCATCGATCGCGCCGGGCATCTCGGCGCGCATCCGCAGGTGCAGTCCGGAATGAACTACCTCGGCGTCACAATCCCCGTCGGCTGGCTGCCCGTGCCCCAGGCGATCGCGCTGGCAGACATCGCCGACCGCTTCGGCTCGGGCGAACTCCGATTGACGGTGTGGCAGAACCTTCTGATCCCGAACATCGCAACCGAGAATCTCGAAGCGGCAAAGGCTGCGGTGCGCGAGGCCGGTCTGGACTACGAGGCTGGCCGTGTGCTGAGTGGAACGGTCGCATGCACCGGCAGCCGAGGATGCCGCTTCGCCGCCACAGACACCAAGGGCCATGCGCTGGAGATCGCACGATCGCTCGACGCGCTGTACGAGATCGAGCAGCCCGTAAACCTGCACGTGACGGGCTGTCCCAACTCGTGTGCGCAGCACTACATCGGCGATGTGGGCCTGATGGGTGTGAAGGTCGACGGAGGCGAGGGCTACCAGGTGAACCTCGGCGGCGGTTCGGACAACGAGCAGGGTCTGGCGCGTGAGTTGTTCCCTTCGATGCCGTACAGCGATGTTTTGCCGGCGCTGCAGAACCTCTTCGGCGTCTTCCAGTCGCAGCGCAGCGAGGGTGAGAGCTTCCTGGGCTTCGCACGCCGTCATGCACTGGAAGACCTGCGAGCAATGTGCCGGCCGTTGGCAGACTCGGCGGTGCAGGCATGAACGTTCCATTTATCCCGGACAATGCACCCTTCACCGCGGAGCAGCGTGCGTGGCTTAACGGTTTCCTCGCCGGCCTGTTCCCCGGTACTCCGCAGACCGCGACTGCACCGGCTCCGTCGCTTCGCTTTGCGGTCTACTTTGCGACGCAGAGCGGCACCGCCGAGCGCCTGGCGAAGAAGCTCGCCAAGGACCTGAAGTCGCAAGGCCACACTGCTGAGATCAGATCACTCGACAAGACGGACGTTGCCGATCTTGCGAAAGAGCAGAACGCACTATTCCTGGCCAGCACATACGGCGAGGGCGATCCGCCGGAGGGCGTCGTCCGCTTCCGGGACGCTATCTTCGGTGACGCCGCACCCGAGCTGAAAACGCTGCGCTACTCGGTCTTCGCGCTCGGCGACAAGCACTACGAGCACTACTGCAAGTTTGGCATCGACCTGGACGAGCGGCTGCAGGCGCTGGGTGCAACGCGCTTTATCCCGCGCGTGGAGTCCGACGTCGATGTCGACGCCCCGTTCGAGCAGTGGAAGAACGATCTGCGCCCGCACCTGACGCATCAGCACGACGAGTCGAACGTCACGATCCAGACTGATCGTTCAGCGGCAAAGCTGCCTCTTCCCGCTGGCCCCGCCAGCGACGAGCCCGCGCACGTCCATACCAAGGACAATCCATTCCACGCCGAACTGCGTGAGCGCAAGCCGCTGACCCGCGATGTGTCCAGCAAACTGACGATGCACCTGAGCTTTGGCCTGGACAATTCGCCGGTGCACTATCAGGCCGGGGACGCCTGCGGTGTTATCGCGCAAAACGATCCCGCCCTGGTCGAAGAAATCCTCTCGCTTCTGCCTTTCGCCGCTGACGCTCCAACTGAGATCGCGAAGGTTGGTATCGTCGGCATTGGCGACGCTCTTGCGCACTATCTGCAGCCCACCCGCCTGTCGCGCAAGATCGTTCAACACTTCGCCACGAAGACCGGCGCGAAGGAACTCACAACGCTCCTGTTGCCGGAAGAAGCCGCCAACCTAGATAAATACGTGTGGGATCGCGGCCTGATCGACCTGCTGCACGCCTACCCCGGCGTCATCGTCGAAACATCTGAGCTGGTCAGCATTCTGCCGCGACTCTCGCCGCGCCTGTACAGCATCTCGTCAAGCCCCGCAGCGCATGGCCGACAGGTGCACTGCACCATAGCGGTGGTGCGCTATCGTTCGCACAACCGCGAACGCGGCGGCATTGCGAGCACGATGCTATGTGATCGCGTCGAGGTGGGCGCCCGACTGCCCATCTACATTCAGCCGAATAAGAAGTTCCGCTTGCCCGCAGCAGACGTGCCCATGATCATGATCGGTCCCGGCACCGGCATTGCGCCATTCCGTTCATTCCTGCATGAGCGGCAGGCGCTGGGGCACAAGGGCCGCAACTGGCTCTTCTTCGGAGAGCGGAGCGCGCAGACAGACTTCCTCTATTGCGAAGAGCTGCGAGAGATGCAGCAGAACGGACATCTGACGCGACTGGACACAGCGTTTTCGCGCGATCAAGTTCAAAAAATCTACGTGCAGGACCGCATGAAAGAACACGGTGCCGAGCTGTGGCGATGGCTTGCGGACGGCGCACAGGTCTATGTGTGCGGCGACGCAAGCCGCATGGCAAAGGACGTGGATGCCGCGCTGCATGACGTCATAACGGACCACGGCGGTATGAGCATCGATGCCGCAAAGGACTTCGTCTCGCAATTACACGACGATCGCCGCTACCACCGCGACGTCTACTGATCCGCCACCAAGGAAGCTGGGCATACCGTGTCACTGCCACTGCACGATCTCGCGATGGAAACCGACAGCACCGACCTGGTGCGCATGACGCTGCTTGAGGGTGGAGCAGCGCCTGCACTGGTGGATATGCTGATCCCGTCGCGCCCACTCGAGCCTGGCGAGCAGTACCGCTTTCACTTCGACATGACCAAGTGCATCGGGTGCCGATCATGCGAAGTCGCGTGCAACGAGCAGAACGGCAATCCCGCGGACATAAAGTGGCGGCGTGTGGGCGAACTCGAAGGCGGCACGTGGCCCGAAACCCAGCGCACCTATCTCTCCATGGGCTGCAATCACTGCCTCAGCGCGGACTGCCTCAAGGGCTGCCCGGTAGACGCGTACACGAAAGATCCGCTGACCGGCATTGTTCTTCACTCGGCCGACGCATGCATCGGCTGCCAGTACTGCGTGTGGAACTGCCCGTATTCCGTGCCGCAGTTCAACGCGGAACGCGGCGTGGTAGGCAAGTGCGACATGTGCCGCGGCCGCCTGCTGGATGGCATGGAGCCCGCATGCGTTAACGCCTGTCCAGAGAACGCGATCCAGATTGAAATCGTCAACAAGATCGAATGGCAGGAG
This sequence comes from Terriglobus sp., assembly GCA_965199365.1. GTDB lineage: Bacteria > Acidobacteriota > Terriglobia > Terriglobales > Acidobacteriaceae > Terriglobus. The sequence continues at coordinate 621,157 of CBDARC010000002.1, forward strand.
AACTACGCAACGGCGGAATCGCCCGGCATGCCGCCCGCGGGCAACACGATCTCAACCACGAGGATCACGCTCCCCGAGAACAATGCTTCGTGGCTGCAGCGCGTGGACAACGGCAAAGTCGCGCTCGAACATGCGCACCCATCGCTGATCATCATGACCACCACGATGCAGGCGACCTTTGGAGCGCTTGCGGCGCTCGTGTTCGCCCGAGCGTTGGACACGGTTCACATAACGCTGCTGGTGATCGTGACCGCGTTTGCGTTGAACGTTTCTGTCTTCCACCTTGGCCGCCCCGCCTACGCGTGGCGCGCAATGAAGATGTGGCGCCGCTCCTGGCTTAGCCGCGAGGTGCTTTGCTTCAGCCTGTTCATGCTGGCCATCGTGGCCTGTGCTGTGCTGTCGTGGGCGGGAACGCTGGGCATGTCTTCGGCACGAGCATTCATTGTGCCCGCTGCGATCGCAGGTGTTGTCTTTGGACTGATGGGCACGCTTGCGAGCGCATACATTTACCTGGTGAAAGCACGGCCATCGTGGAACGTTGTCCACACGCCGCTCGATTTCCTGCTATCCGCGGCTCTTATCGGTTCCACGCTGCCCGCAGTCATGCGTGGCCCTGCAGAGGCTCTTGGGCGGCTGTTGGAGCGCTTCAACATTCATGCGCAGCACGGGCTCATGTCATCGCACCCGGGCCTGGTAGCCGTCTTCGCGCTCGCCTGGATTGCGAACCTGCTGACGCGCGTGCTTCGATTGCGTGCGGCACAGACCTTTGAAGCGCGCGCCTCGTACAACCTGCTGCGCGGTGAAGACCTTTGGTGGCGCGTCGCCCTGGCCTTGCTGACCGCGGCGATCACTCCGGTGTTTGCCGTGGCTCCACTGCCGCTGGCGGCACTGCTGACGGCAGTGATAGCGGTCGCCCTGGGCCGTTACTTGTTCTTCGTTTCAGTGGTGCCGCTGAACATGGGGCTCACCTTCATCGGCGGCCGTCCGGCGGGAGCACACGCATGAAGCGCGGACACGCCACCAGCGTCGACAACACGCCGGACGCGTCCGTCGCAGACGACACGCTCGCACGCCGTCCGCTGCCCTGGCTCCTGCGTTTGAAGCGCATGCTGGGTTTCGATATCGCGGAAGAGAAGTATGCGTACGGCAACGATCCGCGCTTTGGGTACATCTCGGAATCGCGTGTCGCGGACTCGTGGACACGCACGACCTGCGGCTACTGCTCGGTGGGTTGCGGCATGCTGATCGGCACGCGCGAGGGCAGGCCGGTAGCGGCACGGGGTAACGCAGAACACCCTGTAAACCGCGGCAAGCTTTGTCCGAAGGGTCTGAGCGAACACCACATCCTGAACGCTCCCGGACGCGCCACCAAACCTATGCTGCGGCGCGGCGGTCGCGGCGCGCCGCTGGTGCCCGTCAGCTGGGATGAAGCGCTCGACGTGATGGTTTCGCGCTTCACGACCCTGCAGGCGCAGCACGGCGACGACACCATCGGTGTCATCGGCACGGGCCAGCTGCTGACCGAGGAGTTCTACACGCTGGGCAAGCTGGTACAGCTTGGCCTGCGCAGCCGCAACTACGACGGCAACACTACGCTGTGCATGGCGAGTGCGGTCTCCGGCTACAAGCTGAGCTTTGGCAGCGACGGCCCGCCGGGCGCCTACACCGACATGGAAACTGCAGATGTCATCCTGCTGGTCGGATCGAACATTGCCGATAACCATCCGATCCTGTGCAACAGGCTGAGCCGCAACAAGAACCAGGTGCTGATCGTCGCCGATCCGCGCGTGACGAAGACAGCGATGATGGCTGACATCCACCTGCCGGTGAAGCCGCGCTCGGATATTGCACTGCTGAATGGCATCGCCCATATCCTGCTGCGCGACGGCTTGATCGACCAGGCCTACATCGACGCGCATGTTGATGGGTTTGAAGACTTCGTCCGCTTCACCACGACTTTCACGCCACAACATGTCAGCGCAGTCACCGGCCTGAGCACCGAAACCATCGAGAACGTCGCGCACCTCTACGGCACGGCAAAGGCAGCGTTCATCGGCTGGACCATGGGCGTGAACCACTCGACGCAGGGTGCGGTCACCGTGGCCGCGATAAATAACCTTGCGCTGATCACCGGCAATATCGGACGCACGGGCGCGTCCCCATTCTCGATCACCGGCCAGTGCAATGCCATGGGCACGCGCGAGAGCGGCTTCACCTCGAGCATGCCGGGCTATCGCAAGTTCGATTCAGAGAACGACCGCAACGAGCTCGCGGAACTCTGGGGGATCTCGCCCGATCGCCTGCCGTCCGAACGCGGCCTTGCCTACCCTGACATCATCGAAGCAGCCATCACCAAACAAGTCACCGCGCTGTGGTTCATCGCGACCAATCCCGTGGTCAGCTTTCCCAACTTCAAGCTGCTGCAGCAGGCATTGACGACTGCAGAGTTCGTCGTTGTGCAGGACGGCTTCCACCCTACACCCACCGCGGACTACGCCGACCTGGTGCTGCCTGCGTCCATCTGGGGCGAAAAAGAAGGCACCTACACCAACAGCGAGCGCCGCATCAGCAAGGTGAATGCGTTCGCCGATCCGCCCGGTGAGGCGCGCCGCGATTTCGACATCTTCCTCGCTATCGCTGAAAGGCTTGGCGTTAAGGACGAAATTTACCCCGGCTGGTCCACGACGCACGATGCCTGGCTGGAGTGGCAGCGTGTCTCCGCCGGACGCCTATGTGACTACTCGCCGTTCACCTGGCAGCAGATCGAAGAGAGCGGCGGCATGCAATGGGGTGGCGAACGCCTGTACGAGAACGGTGTCTTCCCGCGCGAGAACGGCCGCGCCCTGCTGCATTGCGTGCCTTGCCTGCCTTTCGCAGAGCAGCCCGATGCGGACTACGACTTGATTCTGAACACGGGTCGCACGGTAGAGCACTGGCACACGCGGACCAAGACCGGCGCGATCGCCATGCTGAACGGCATGGTACCGAATGCGTGGCTTGAGATGAATCCCACCGACGCGGAACGCCTGAAACTGCGGCAGCATGATCGAGTCGATGTCGTCTCGCGCCGCAGCGCGGTGAAGGACGTGGAACTGCGCATCACGGGCATCGTGGCGCCGGGTCAGGTGTTCATGCCGTTCCACTTTGCCGAGCAGAACAGCAATCTCGTGACCCTTGGGGGATTCGATCCCATCAGTCGCGAACCGAACTTCAAGCAGTGTGCCGTGCGCATCGAGCACCGCAGCCGCGCCTGAAGCAGACCGGTGTTGAAGCACCAAACGTTCAAAGCCGCGGCCAAGCTCGCCGTAGCTGCCCTAACCGGAAGGCGACCCATGACGTTCGCCTCCTGACCGCAATGTCTGATCTGCAGTTCGTTGAAGACCATCCATTTTGTTCTCAGGAGTAGTCCTATGGCCAGCAGCAAAGCCTTCCTTAAGTCGGGGCATCCAGCCACCCTGCTTGCGTCGTTTCTTTACTTCGACTTTTCATTTGCCGTATGGGTGCTGAATGGAGCCATGGGGCCGTTCATCACAGAACAGTTCCACCTGTCACCCGCGCAGGTGGGTTTGATGGTCTCGCTGCCGACGCTTGCGGGCGCTCTCATGCGCTTTCCGCTGGGTGTTCTCAGCCAATACATCGGCCGCAAGAGCGCTGCCATTGTCGAGATGAGCTGCATAATTTTCGCGCTGCTGTATGGCTACTTCTTTGTGCACACCTTCAACAACGTGCTTGCGATGGGTGTGCTGCTGGGCATTGCGGGTGCCAGCTTTGGCGTTGCGCTGTCGCTGGGCTCGGGCTGGTTTCCCAAGGAGTACAAGGGTCTTGCCATGGGCATCGCTGGCGCTGGTAACAGTGGGACCGCGATGGCGGCGTTCTTCGCTCCTCGCCTCGCCAAGATCTATGGCTGGCAGCACGTGTACGGCTTCGCCGCGCTCTGTATGCTGCTGCCGTTGTTCGTCATGGTCTTCTTCGCAAAGGAGCCGCCAGACACCGAGCACCAGACGCTCGGCCAGCACCTCAAGTGCCTGATTGAGGCGGATGGCTGGTACTTCAACCTCGTCTACATCATCACCTTCGGGGGCTTTATCGGGCTGTCCACGTTCCTGCCGTCGCTGTTCGTTTCGCAGTTCCACATCGCGAAGACGCAGGCAGGCACCCTGACCATGCTGGCCACCCTGACGGGATCGCTGACGCGTGTTGCTGGAGGATGGTTTGCCGATCGCATCGGAGGCATCACGACCCTGTCGGTCGTGTTCTTGATCGCCATTGCCGGTCTGTTCGGTCTGACCACGTCGCCTTCGCTGGTGGTGACGACAGCACTCTTCATGCTGTGCTTTGCGGCACTCGGCGCCGGTAACGGAGCCACCTTTCAGATGGTGCCTCTGCGCTGGCCCATCACGACGGCCATCGCCGGCGGCATGATCGGCGAGATCGGCGCGTTGGGCGGTTCCATCCTGCCCAATGTACTCGGCCAGTCGAAACAGCACACCGGATCCTATGGCCTTGGCTTTGCTGCCTACGCCGTACTAGCCTGCATTGTGCTGGTCGTGCTTCGTGTGGTCTCGCGCCGTTGGACGAGTTCATGGGTGGGCAAAGGGGGGCGCGCCCTCGTCGTCCGCACGTCAGCCGAGCCGGTGGTCACGGGCGAGGGACTGCTGGTGTAACCAGCACTTCGGCATTTCGACACTCTGAACGGCAGCTTCGGTACGATGGGGCTGCCATCTTAACTGAGACCACACAGGTCGCCAGGTAAGCGCTGCGGTCCATGCAGCGCACTGGCTCAGAACCAAACTCTTTGCGAGGCAATGTGAATCGATTTTCCGCAGCCCTTCTGTTTTCCGCGGCCACCTGTCCAGCCTTAACCGCAGCGCATGCCCAGGTGCTCACGCCGCCCCCCGCGCCCACGCCAGACACCCGGCCGCAAATCGCACTTCTGCCGCCCACCGCACCGAGCGGTAAGCCGGTTTACTCCGTCCTGCTGCGCGAGCGCGCGAATGCCACGCAATGGTTCAGCGCGCTGCCTAACCCTGAGACCTACGGTCACGGCGACTCACTTGTCCGCCTCGCCATCGCACAGCGCATCAACCGCATCGACTGGCAGCTTGAACTGAGCAACAGCGCCGAACTGGAGCTGCCCACCGACGCCGTTTCTCCCATCGCAGCGCAAGGCCAACTCGGCCTGGGCGGCACCTATTACGCCGCGAACAGCAACAACAACTTCCCAGCCGCGGTTTCATTCAAGACCGGCTTCCTGCGCTATCACTTCAATCACGACATGGGCCTCGCTCGCATCGGTCGATTCGAGTTTTTCGATGGAGCCGAGACTGTTCCAAAGAATTCAACGCTCACATGGCTGCAGACCAACCGCGTCGCGCAGCGCCTGATCGGAAACTTCGGATTCAGCAACGGCCAACGCTCGTTCGACGGCGTCGACGTGAAGGTCGGCGGCACCAACTGGGACGTCACCGCCATGGGCGGGCGGGCGGATCAGGGCGTGTTCAAAATGAACGCCAACGAAGAGTTGAACGTCGACGTGCAGTACCTGTCCTACACCCGCTATGTGGCGAAGCAGCACGTCGCCTTTCGTGCGTTTGGCCTTGGCTATCACGACGGCCGCACCGGCCTGACCAAGACCGACAACCGTACCGCAGCCGCTCGTGCGCTGGATCACAAGAACATCCGCATCGGCACCTATGGCGGCGATATGATCGCGGCCATTCCAATCGCCAGGCAAACGTTCGATCTGCTGGTGTGGGGCGTCGGCCAAAACGGATCATGGGGTCTGCTGGATCACCGGGCCGGTGCCATCGCCATTGAGGGAGGCCTGCGAGCCGAGACTCTACCCACTAAGCCATGGCTTCGCGGCGGCTTTCTGCGCACCACCGGCGACAACAACAACACGGACGGCGTCCACAACACGTTCTTCCAGGTGCTGCCCACGCCGCGCAACTATGCCCGCTACCCATTCTTCAACATGATGAACAGCAAGGACGAGTTCGTGCAGCTGATTGACAAGCCATCGACCCGCCTGGACCTACGGACCGACCTGCACTTCCTGCAACTGACCGCACCCACCGACTTCTGGTACCAGGGCGGTGGCGCCTATGACAACAAGGCATTCGGCTACGTCGGCCGCCCCGGCAACGGTCACGGCAGCTTCACCTCGCTGTACGACGTCAGCGCAGACTATGCGGTTACACGGAATGTCACGATGACCGCCTACTTCGCACGCGCCTTCGGAAAAACCGTCATAAAGGCCATCTACCCCGTCCAGCAGGACTCGAACTACGGCTACCTTGAACTGCTGTACCGCATGTCCAAGCACTGACCGCGAAAACCACGACGCAGCCTGGGGAACTCATCAAGTCGTGATCCCACAGGCTGTGTCTCGCCAGTGACTACTGCCAGCCGCCACCCAGCGCGCTGTACAGCTGCACGAGTGTCAGTGCCTCACCTTGCTGTGCCGAGACGAGGTTCAGTTGCGCGGTGAACAGGTTTGTGTCCGTTGTTAGAACCTCAAGATACGCTGTAGCTCCGCCCTGGTAACGCATACGTGCCAAACGAGTTGCATCCTGCGCGGCGGCGACCAGCTTCTCCTGCTCCTCGCGATACGAACGCTGCTTGTTTAATGCGATCAGCGCGTTAGAGACGTCGTGGAGCGCAGTGGCGATTGTCTTTTGGTAGGCAAAGACATCTTCCTGCTGCGTAGCCTTTGCAATGTTCAGCTGCCCGCGCAGCTTGCCGCCTTCAAAGAGCGGCTGGGCCAGCTGCCCGATGCCGTAGATGGTCTTGCCGTCCGGGCTGAAGATGCTTGAGATGCTGTCGCCACCTACACCACCGGAGGCGCTGATCGTGAGTTGAGGAAAGAACTGCGCGCGCGCGACGCCGATCTGAGCGTTGGCTGCGATCAACGTCGCTTCCGCCTGCTGAATGTCTGGTCGCCGCTCGAGCAATTGAGTGGGCAGCCCGGCCGGCAAGTCCTGTGGTGGCGGTGTGAGTGCGTTGGGATCCGTGTGGGAGACAGGACCGGGATTCGCACCCAGCAGGAGGCTCATCGCGTTTTCCTGCTGCTGAATCTCCTGTTCCAGTTGCGGGATCTGGGAGGTCGCCGTGTAGAGCAACTGCTCGGCCTGGCGGAGATCGGAGAGCGGCGCCGCGCCCCCGTCTGCAAGCCGCCTTGTCAGATCTACCGATTCCTGCCGCGATTTGAGCGTCTGTTTGGCGATCTCAAGCTGACGATCCAAGGCGCGAAGTTGCAGGTATGTCGTCGCCACGTTCTGCACCAGCGTCAGGCGGACGGCACGCTGAGCCCACGTCTGCGCGAGCAGTTGCGCACGAGCAGCCGCGGTCTGCTTGCGATACAAGCCCCAGAAATCAGGCGTCCACGCTGCCGAAAGGTTGAACGAGCCGAACGAGATTGGGCTTGTCAGGCCGTTGTTCCCGCTGCTCGCGCCAAGCGTAGACGGGTTAAACGAAGCACCAATGCCGCTGCCGCCAACGGACACCGTCGGGAACTGCTGCGACCGCGTGATCTGCACCTGAGCCTGCTGCTCGGCAATGCGCTGCGCCGCGATTTGTATGTCGTAGTTGTTGGCGAGCGCGGTGCGGATCAGCGCCTGCAGCTCCGGCTCGCGAAAGACCTCGACCCACTTCTCATCACCAAGAGAACCCTGTGGGGCGCTGGAGACTGCTGCATCATCGGCGCCGCGGAACGCCGGCGGCGCCGCATAGGCCGGTCGCTTGTACTTGGGCCCGACGTTGCAGCCTGCAAGCGCGATCAAGGTAGCCGTCAGTGGAACTGCGCAGGCGCGTGTGAACAAACGAAACGATGTCCTCATGCGTGGCCTCCCGTCGAGGGTGCGGGGTGCTGCGGATCACGCCCGGCAGCCCTGCCGAGCGCGACCGGATCAAGGTCAGACTTCGAATCCATCGTCGTTCCCTTTCCGCCCCTGCTGAATCGGTGCGAGACGTACTCCACGACCGCAAAGGTGACAGGGATGAAGATGAGCCCGATGGCAGTTGACAGGAACATACCGCCAATCACCGTTGTGCCCAGGATGCGCCGCGAAGCCGCGCCCGCGCCCGTTGCGATCCATAACGGTAGGCAACCGAAGACGAATGCGAGCGCAGTCATGACGATGGGGCGAAAGCGCAATCGAGCCGCGCCGAGCGCCGCCTCTGAAATACTCATGCCCGATTCGTAGTTGGCTTTTGCGAATTCAACAATCAGGATGGCGTTCTTCGCAGACAGACCGATCAGCATGACCACGCCGATGGTCGCGAAGATGTCATTCTCGAAGGCACGCGCATGCAGCGCAAGATAGCCACCGAGGATCGCGACCGGCGTACTCAGTAGCACGCTGAACGGCAGCGTCCAGGACTCGTACAAGGCAGCCAAGATCAGGAAGACAAAGAGGAGCGACAGCCCGAACACGGCATAGGTTGGGACACCCTTCTGGGCCATGTCTTCCTGGTATGAAATGCCCGAGTAGTCATAGCCCGCACCGGGCGGCATAACGTCCGCGAAGGTCTTCTCCAACGCCGCGCGCACCTGCCCTGAGCTGTAGCCCGGCTTGGCTGTGATGTTCACCTGCGCCGCATTGAACTCATTAAAGCGATAGATGTACTCGGGCCCGGTGATTTTCTTCACATGCGTCAACGATGCCAGTGGAACCTGCCCGCCATTGGCGCTGCGCACGTAGAACTGATCGATGTTCTTGATGTCGGTTCGCGATGTGCCTTCCGCTTCAACATAGGTCTGCCACTGCCGCCCGAAGCGATTGAAATAGTTCACCAGATAGCCGCCCATGAATGTCGACATGGTGCTGTACACGTCGGATAGCTGAACCTGCTGTTGCAGCACCTTTTCCTTGTCAACATCGACATAGAGCTGTGGCACGGCGGGCGAGTAGGAAGGCAGCGCAAACGCTACCTCAGGCAGCTTGCTGATAGCACCCAGGTACGTGACGAGATTCCTGCTCAGGATCTCAGGATCGTCCTTACCCGACCGGTCTTCAATCACCATGGTCACACCGCCCGACGTTCCAATACCCGGGATAGACGGCGGCGGAAACGCAAAGGCGATGCCGTCAGGATTGCCTGCGAGTTGCTTGCCAAGGCTTGCGGTGATGTAGTCCAGTTGTTCTTCCTTGGTCTTGCGCACCTCCCATGGCTTCAACGCGACAAAGAAGAAGCCTTGGTTAGTGCTCTGCACCTGTGTCAACAGCGAAAAGTCGTTCACAGCGATGACACCTTGCACGCCGGGTGTCTTCAGCAGGGCCGCGGTGATTTTCTTCTCGGCTGCGTCGGTCCGCTGTGCCGACGCGCCGTCAGGCAGCTGCAGAGCGAGGAACATGTACCCTTGGTCTTCGGTCGGCAGAAATCCCCCGGGCAGCGTGCTACCCAGGAATACGCCAAGCACGGCGATCAGTGCGAGGCCGACCATCGCGATGTACGACTTGTGAATCAGCACGTCGGACGTGTGCACGAAGCTATCGGTCGTGCGCCCGAAGAACTTATTGAACACCCCAAAGCTCTTGCCGAGCAGCCCGGGCCTCTGCTCTTTGTCTTTGGGCTTCAGCAGCATCGAAGCTAACGCCGGCGACAGCGTCAGCGCATTGAACGCCGAGATGAGCACCGAGATTGCGATGGTGACCGCGAACTGCTGATACAGACGCCCTGTGATTCCTGGAATAAATGCCGTCGGGATGAACACCGCAGCAAGGATCAGTGCAATGGCAACGACTGGGCCGCCGACTTCTTCCATTGCCTTGATCGTTGCCGACCTCGGATCCATGCCCTCCTCGATGTGGTGCTCCACCGCTTCCACCACGATGATGGCGTCGTCGACCACCAGGCCGATTGCCAGCACAAGGCCGAACAGCGACAGAGTGTTGACCGAGAAGCCAAGCAGCGGAAAGATGATGAACGTTCCGATCAGCGAGACCGGCACAGCCAGCAAAGGGATCAGCGTCGCACGCCAGCCCTGCAGGAAGATAAAAACAACGATCACGACCAGTGCCAGCGCTTCTAGCAACGTGATCACGATTTCATGGATGCCCGAGCTGACGGCCTTCGTCGTGTCCAGCGGCACGTCGTATGCGATGCCCGGCGGAAAGGTCGCGGAAAGTTCCTTCATGCGGGCGTTCACGGCAGCCGCGGTTTGAACCGCGTTGGATCCGGGCAGCTGATATACGGCCATCACGCCGGAAGGATTCTGGTTGTAGCGAGCGGAAATGGTATATGCCTGGTCGCCAAGCTCGATGCGTGCAACGTCCGACAGGTGCAGAATCGAACCGTCCGCATTCGCGCGAAGAACGATGTTGCCAAACTCCTCCGGCTTGACCAGGCGACCCTGCGTGCGGACGGTATAAGTAAACTGCTGGCCCTGCGGGATGGGCTCTGCGCCAATCTGGCCGGCGGGGTTTACGTTGTTCTGCGTCTGGATTGCTGAGATCACTTCAGGCGCGGTGACACCAAGCTTCGCCAGCTTATTGGGATCGACCCAGATACGCAGCGCATACTGACCACCGAAGATCTGCACGCGAGACACGCCCTTTACGCGAGTGATCTGGTCCTGCAAATTGATGATGGCGTAATTAGTCAGAAAGTCCTGGCTCAGCTTGTTGCCCGGAGAGTTGATCGCGATGAGCATAAGCGGCGACGTAAGCGCCTTCTGCACCGTGAGGCCTGCGGTCGTTACCTGGGCAGGCAGTTGCGACTGTGCCTGGTCAACCCGAAGCTGTGAGAGCACCTGGTCGATGTTCGGATCGGTCTTGACGTCGAAGTCCACGAACAACTGGACAACGCCGTTGTTGGCACTGACCGAGTCCATGTAGATCATGTTGTCGACGCCGTTCATCTGCTGCTCGATGGGCGTGGACACCGCTTGCGCAAGCGTCTTTGCATCGGCACCGGGATAAGTGGCCGTGACCAGCACTTCAGTCGGCACGATATCCGGAAACTGCGATGTGGGCAGCGTCAACATCGACACCGTTCCGATGATCACGGTAAGGATGGCGATCACGATCGCGACGATCGGTCGATTGATGAAAAACTTTGACATGCGTTAGCTCCCGGCCGACGTGGTCGTCTGCGCCGTGGGCGCGACCGCCGGTCCTGCATGTGGAGAGACTGGACTGCCCTCGGTGAGCTTCTGAAGGTTATCGACGATCACCCTGGCGCCCGGAGATACACCACCCAAGACGAGCCAGTTGGTGCCTACCTGCGGTCCAAGCTTCAACGTGACAAGGTGCGCCTTATTGTCAGCGCCCGCAACGAATGCCTGCTCGAGCCCTTGCAGTTCCTGAATTGCCACCTGCGGAATCAGCAGCGCATTTCGCTGCAGTTGCGTCTCGGCCCTGACGCGTCCGAACTGGCCTGGACGCAGCACATTGCCTGGGTTTGGAAACGCCGCAGCAATGCGGATCGCTCCGGTTTGCGCGTTGATCTGGCGATCCACAAACACGATGTGGCCCTTGTGCGGGTACACCTGGCCATCTGAAAGCACGAGCGTCAGCGGAACGGAGGACGCGTTCTTCAGCAGGTCTCCGCCACCCTCGCGCGTGCGCTGCACAAGCGCCAGATATTCACTGTCGCTGATTGAGAAGAAGGCCTTGATCGGATCCAGCTGCGAAACGGAAGTGAGTACCGACTGCGTATTAACAAGGCTGCCAACCTGCAAGGTAGCCTGCCCGGCCACACCGCTGATCAGTGATCGGACCTGCGTAAAACCGAGGTTCAGCCTCGCCGTGGCAACCACGGCTTCTGCTGCCGCAACCGACGCCTGTGCTGACTTCACCGCAGCTTCCTGCTGTGCCTTCTGCTGAATGTCGTTGTCCAACTGGCTCTGTGCAATCGCACGTGCCTGCGCCAGCGGCGTATCGCGATTCACGTTGATCTGCGCAAGACCAAGCTGCGCCTGCGACTGCGCCACCTGCCCTTTAGCCTGATCCAATTGCCCAAGCGCCTGGCCGAGCGTCGCCTGGAATGGCCGTGGGTCGATCTGGAAAAGCACCTGCCCCTTGGCGACCTGTGCGCCTTCACGGTAATTCTGCTTGACGAGATAACCACTCGCCTGCGGCTGAATCTGCGCGTTGACGAAGCCATCCAGCGTGCCGACCCACTCGCCGGTGATCGGCACGTTCGCCGGTTCAAGTTGTACAACGGTCACGGGCATCGGCTGCGGTGGTGGCGCTGCAGGCGGTTTGGAGCTGCAACCCCAGAGAGAGCAGGCACTTACAAGCAGCAGCGAAGTCTGCCTGGCGTAGTTCAAGATGTTGAGGTCAACTTGTGAATCGGGGCGTTCAGGTTGCTCGTTCACTCTCATGCTCCATAGAAGCGCAGGGGCTTCGTTCGTTGGCCCAACATTAGGGCTGGTTCTTGAATGCTCATCGAGTTGATCTGATGTGTCGGTTTTCGGATAGATTCACACCGCCCCGGCGGTGTCGCAAGAAATTGCTTCCCTAAAATACTTTGCAACCGATCTGCTGATCCGTACTCGCCAGGGTGATACGCCGCCGGGTCGCAGGGCCACGGCGCCACCCCAGGCAGCTTGAACGAACGTCATTCGGCTTGGATACCTGTAGGCGAAGCAGTCCAACTACACTCAACCCATGCGATCACTGCTGTCTGTAGCCCTGCTTGCCGCGTCGGTGCTGACGACTCAGCAAACCTCTACTGCGACTCACCAGTCGGCCATCGACAGCGATTTAATGGACGTGTCCGTCGATGGGCTGCATGCGTTGTACCGCGAACACCGCTACACAGTCACAGAGGTCGTACAGTGGCACCTTGACCGCATCGCGCGATACAACGGCTTCTACCAGGCGATCCAAACCATTACAGCAGAAACAGCACTCGCGGAGGCCGCGCGCGAAGATGCCGAGGCGAAGATACCCGGCTTCCACCCGGGCCTGCTCTGGGGTGTACCAGTAGTTACAAAGGCCAACACAAGCATCAAGGGACTTCCAACAACTGCCGGCTGGCATGGCTACCTGCTGCCTGGGCATGAAGCAGTTGCACCGCGCGATTCGACGTTAGTTGCGAAGCTACGCTCAGCGGGCGCGATCCTGCTGGGCGTAACCAACATGCCCGACTTCGCTGCCAGCGATACCAATCGCTCGACCGCGTTTGGGCGCACGGGCAACGCGTATGACATACGCTTCTCTCCAGGAGGATCATCCGGCGGCACAGTCACGGCGGTGACCTCAAATTTCGCGGTGCTCGGCAACGGCACGGACACAGGTAATTCCATCCGCATGCCCGTTGCCACCAGTAACCTGGTAGGCATCTTTCCTACGCGCGGCCTGGTCAGCATCGCGGGCATAGCGCCGATGGACTGGCTACTCGACAACACCGGTCCCATCGCGCGCGATGTCGCTGACGCTGCGCTCGCCCTGACCGTGATGGCGGGTGAGGATCCGCTTGATCCCGCAACTGCCGGTTCGCAGGCCAGGATGCAAGCCGTGCCGTTCACGCAGTACCTCAAGGCCGGTTCGCTCAAAGGCAAACGCTTCGCAGTGCCCGCGTTCATTCTCGATGGAGCGACACCCGTCTTCCAGGGCGTCTGCGCGAATGCCACCGCAAAGCAGTTCACAAAAGCATTTAACGAAGCCAAAACTCCGCTCAAACCGGAGACCCGCGCGGCCTTTCTTCGGGCAGTGGACGAGATCCGAGCGGCGGGTGCAACCGTACTCATCGATCCCGCCATCCTGCCTGACAGCTTCGCCGAAGAGGCCTCACACATCTGTACCCTGCCCTACCTTCGTGAGGGCACCGACAAGTATCTCGCCAACTTTGGTCCCGCGCAGTATCACTCTGCAGCCGAGTACGAGCGAGCCACCGGCAAACAGATTCCCTCGGTCGTCATCGGCGGCACTAAGACCGGCATGATGGATGTGCCAAAAATCCAGCAGGCTCAACTCGAATCCGATCCACAGGCCCAAGCCAACTTCCTGGGTCCGAAACGCAAGTTACTCGCGCTCTATGAATCAGAGCTGGATCGTCTTCACCTTGACGGGTATCTCTATCCCGCCATCCAGATGCCGCCGGTGGACGAAACCATGCCGCAGGACCACCGCGTCAGCGAAGGTCCACATAGCGACACCGGGTGGATCAACATGCTCGGCCTGCCCGCCATCAGCATCCCTGCTGGCTTCTACGATAATGGACTGCCCTTCGGCATTGAGATCAGTGCACGCTACTGGCACGATGGCGATCTGATCAGTTGGGCATACGACTACGAACAGCGAACCCACCATCGCAAACCACCCGTCCTGATTGAAGGCGGGCTACTGCCAAAAGCGACCCATCCGCTGGAACCCTAGTTAAGGGAATCGGGAATTAAAGCGGCTCCTTTGGGCCTGGCAGTGCTTCGCGTGCTCCTCAATACGAGTCGCCGGGCTTGACTGCCGGCGGATTGTCTATCGAGATCGGATCGCCAAGTTCGGCCTGCATCTTCTTGAGCCTCGCGATCATGTCCGCCTTGGCCGTTGCATAGGCCGGATCGTTCACCACATCGTGCATCTCCCACGGGTCTTTCCCCAGATCAAACAACTGGAAGCGACGCAAAGGAATGGTAAAGATCAGCTTGTGTTCCTGCGTACGAAGGCTGCGCTGCAGCACATTGAGCCAGCCGAACATCGCGTCGTAGATGGGCGTTGGTGTCTCGCCCAATGCCATGTGCTTCAAACTGGGAAACTCCACGTGCGGTGGTATGGGCATGCCGGCCATATCGCATGTGGTCGCGTACATGCAGTGCTGGTACACCATCTCGTCGACCCGCTTGCCTGGACGGATACCGGGGCCGCGCATGATCAGTGGCATGCGCATGGAGCACTCATACTGGTTTTGCTTGCCCATCAGGCCGTGCTCGCCTACGGCCAGTCCATGGTCGGCGGTCAGGATCACGTAAGTGTTATCCGCGTGGCCCGAGCGGTCCAACGCATCCAGCACGCGGCCGATCTGCGCATCCATGTGCGTGATGATCGCGTAGTACTCCTTGCGATGTGTGCGCACGTCGAACTCGGTCCGCGGAAACGGCGCAAGCTGCTCATCACGCGTGTGAAAGTCGCCCTGATCGAACGGGTGTTGCGGCAGGTAGTTGGGCGGCAACTGAATCCTGTCCACGGGATACATGGCCTGGTACGCCTCCGGTGCCTGCCGCGGATCGTGCGGCGCGTTAAATCCGACGTACGCCAGGAAGGGACTGCTCAAAGGTCCGCGCTGCCCATCCAGGAAGCTAACGGCCGAATCGGCGTACAGCTCGGATGAGTGCTTGATACCAGTTGATGCAGGATTGATCCATTGCTTCTCCTCCAGCCAATGACCTCTCAGCGCTCGGTTCGTGGGATCCCAGTGGTTGCCGGGTGCCGGGCGGTCATACATGTCAGGGGTCGAGTTGAGAAACCCCGGCGCGACCGTCGCCATGTCAGAAAACGAACGAGACAATGTGACCGGATCAAGGTGCCACTTGCCCGTGATGAAGGTGCGATAGCCCACGCTTCTAAATGTCTCGCCCCAAACTGGAATCGCAGCCGAGTTATCGAGCGGCAGAGCCTTCTCTGCCTTGAACGGACTCAACCCCGTATGCAGCATGGTGCGGCTCGCGATGCACACCGCGCCCGTCCACGATCCGCTGTGAAAGCAATGCGTGAAGTGCACACCGCCCTTCACCAGCCGATCGATGTTCGGCGTATGCACCTCGGGATTATTGATGGAGTTGATCGTGCGGAACATCAAGTCGTCCGCAATGAAGAACAGGAAGTTGGGACGACCCTGGGTGGTGGACTGCGCCGCGGCAACCGCCGCCTGCGCCTTTCCGGCGGCAAGCGCGACAGAAGACAACTCGATAAACTCTCGTCGGTTCATACGGTCTCAAGGATGCCGGCGGCGCAAACGCTGACGTGAAACTCGCCCGTCCGTGCATACGAGTGCGGGCACGTTCACGATTCTACCCGCACAGCCGGGTGTGTTCTGCCGCACTGCCGCAGACACCTGGATCAGCCGCTTCGGTGTACCGCCGCCGACGCATACCGTACAAGTGTTTAGCAATCGGTCACGGCACTACGATCCACAGACTCTTCTGGATTGCTGGAAAGAAGTAATTACTTCAAGAACCATGTGCGCCCTCAAAGAGGTTACAAAGCGGTGCGTCTCCTGAAGTCCATCCTTGTCGCACTATTGCGCAGCGTACGTGCTTACCCTAGCCTCGTCCACGTAATCGGAAAAGCATCTGCTGCAAACTTTGTAACTACTGCACTTCAGCACTTAGGCCAGCTCGCACCCATTCATGAGTTATTCATATAACTCGCAATTCAACGCAGCATCGTAATCGGAGACTTACCCGTGGATAATTTAGAGTTCTTTTACCAGAAGGGCGTCGACGCCGCTTCAAGACGAAGCTTCCTTACGGGAGTAGGCGCACTTGGAGCAACGTCTTTACTTGCAGGCTGTGCCGGGTCCATGGGGGCAACCGGGGCTACCGGTGCAACAGGAGCCACTGGCGCAACGGGAGCAACAGGAGCCACTGGCGCAACAGGTGCTACTGGAGCAACGGGGGCTACTGGTTCCCTGCCTCTGAGTGACTCCGACTACCTGAACTTCGCGTTGAACCTTGAGTATCTTGAGGCCTCGTTCTATCTGTATGCTGCTACCGGTTCCGGGCTACCTGCCTCGAGCATGGGTTTTGCAGCGGGTTACCTCGTCGGCGGATCGCAGGTCCAGGGCCTTAGTTCGTTTCAGCAGCAGATCATCAATGAGATCGCCTTCGATGAGCTTTCTCACGTGAACTTTCTGCGGAGTGCTCTCGGCAACGCCGCCGTTTCCATGCCGGACATCAATATCGGTTCCGCCTTTGCAGCAGTCGCTACGGCAGCCGGTGTTTCGGGTACCTTCAATCCCTACTCCAGCTTTAACAACTTCCTGCTTGGAGCCTTTATCTTCGAGGACGTGGGTGTCACGGCGTACAGCGGAGCGGCGCCCGCACTCACATCGTCTGCCAATCTGAACTATGCCGCCGGCATCCTCGCGGTCGAGGCATATCACGCAGCTTATGTGCGGACAGCTATCACGGCGATCGCATCGGCTGTAACTTCCGGCGCGCAGCCTAACGCAGGATTGCTCACGACCGCAAACCAGATCGCAACGCTGCGCGGTACGGTTGGCGGCGGCATGGAAACCCTTCTGACACTAGCGCCTATTACCATCGCCTCCAACGGGAACTATGCGCCCAGCACCATCGTTGCGGCGTCCGCGACCAACGCTGTTGCATACTCGCGTACACCCAGCCAGGTCCTGCACATTGTCTACGGAACCGGCGGTACGACAGGCGTTTCGTCGGGAGCCTTCTTCCCAAGCGGACTGAACGGAAATATCAAGACAACCACTGCATAACTCTCTAATGCGGTTCAAGTATTTCCACCTTCGATTCTGAAGTCCGATAACTCCAGCGAGCAGCTCCAAGGAAGAAACTCAAATGCCTAATCTAGAGACGCAGTTACTCGACAAAGTAATCCTCAGCAGGCGCACCCTGCTGGCAGGCAGTGCCGCAATGGCGGCGCTCACAATGGTGCCAAAGCCGGCTATGGCACAGGCGGCAGTCGGCGCTTACTCCGATAACGATATCCTCAACTTCGCCCTGAACCTCGAGTACCTCGAGAGCAACTTCTACTACCTTGCTGCGTTCGGCACGACGATCGATGTCGGAAACGCATCTTCGACAGCAGCGAGCGCGCCTGTGCTGGGCATCAATGGTGTCGTCGGCAGCAACGCCTCCGGTAACAGCAGCGGTGTGGTCGCCAACGCCGGCGTGTCCGGCGCACCAGCCAGTTCCACTTACAAGGTGCCGTTCGCAACTCCCGTGTTGGCCGCCTATGCGGTAGAAACGGCCGTTGAAGAGGGCAAGCACGTCGGTCTTCTTCGCTCGGCACTGGGCTCGTTGGCAGTGGCGCAACCGGCCATGAACCTCACCCCGGCTCTTTTCGACGCACTCGCCGGCCTCGCAGGCATTCCCTCTGCCCTGCGTCCATTCAACCCCTATGCGAACGAGGCATACTTCCTGCTCGGCGCGTATATCTTTGAGGACGTGGGTGTCTCGGCTTACCACGGGGCGGCTCCGCTGATCACCGGCAAGAGCACCATCCTTCCTGTGGCAGCCGGCATTCTTGCGGTCGAAGCGTATCACGCAGGCCTGATCCGCACCTCGCTAGCCGTCGCCGACAACGCAGCAACGTATGCTCCGGCGGGAACGCTGGCTTCGGTCACGGGCATGCTTTCCAGCTTCCGCAACTCGGCGGCACAGGCCAAGCAGCAATCGCCCGCCAACCCGGAAGATCCGAGTCCGGATGATTACGGTCTCGCAACGCAGATGGTGATGCTGAACGGAACCACCGCGGTGTCGGCCACCCAGATCGTGGATGCTGCACCAGCAACGGCACCTGCTCCGGCGACGGCGTTCGCCCGTAGCACCAGTCAGGTCCTGAACATCGTCACGGCCGGCGGCGCGCTCACCGGCAAGATGGCTGCCGGCGGCTTCTTCCCGTCCGGTCTGAATGGCCTGTTTATTTAACTGCTCGGATTGGTACGCTCGGCTCCCTCAGAACCCATGGTCAGCGCGAATCTGCTGACCATGGGCTTTCTTTTCTTCTGCAGTTTGAGAAGGCTCCGCGGCTTGCTGCAGACTAATGCGAGCCACACCCAAGGACGTTCTCGCAATGAACCAAGCAGGCCAGACCGTCTGCCTCTGCATGATCGTGAAGAACGAGCACCATGTTCTTCGCCGGTGCCTGGACTCTGTGCTCCCGCTGATCGACGAATGGCTGATCGTCGATACAGGCTCAACAGATGGCACGCAGGATCTTGTGCGCGAAGTCTTTCGTGGCTTGCCGGGCGCGCTGGTCGAGCGGCCGTGGAAGAACTTCGGGCACAACCGGTCAGAATCGATCGCGCTTGCGCGTGGCCGCGCCGACTACGTTTTGACACTCGACGCGGACGAATACCTTGCAACGGAATCCGGCTTCGAGTGGCCGGATCTGGCTATGGATGCATACAGCTTTGTAGTTGATTCAGGCGGTGTTCATTACGCACGCGTCCAGCTTGTTCGGTCCTCTCTTTCATGGCGGTATGAGGGGGTGCTGCACGAATACATCACCTGCGACGGGGCGTATAGCCACGCACAGATGCCTGGCATTCGGACGGTACGGCTGCTCGAGGGCGCGCGGTCACGCGACGCGCTCACATATAGGCGCGACGCATCGCTGCTGGAGGAGGCATTGCTGCAGGACCCCGGCAACGCGCGCAACATGTTCTATCTTGCGCAAAGCTACCGCGACGCACACCTGCCGCAGCTTGCCATCGAACGTTATCGACGGCGTGCAGCGATGGGCGGCTTTGGAGAAGAGGTCTGGTGTTCGCTCTACGAGATAGCAAAACTGATGCAGGCAGAGGGTGCGGCATGGTCTTCAGTAGCAAAGGCCTATTTGCAGGCGTTCGCCTTCCGACCAACGCGTGCGGAGCCACTGTATCGCATCGGTTTGCATCATCAGCATCGCAAGGAGTATGCGCTTGCCGTCAGCTTCTTCGAACGCGCCATGCAGATACCGCTTCCCAGCAATGACCTGCTGTTTGTTGAGTCCGACATCTACCGTTTCCTGCTGCCGCTGGAGTACGCAGTGGCCTGCTACTGGTTGGGCCGTCACCACGAGGCCATCGCGGTGACGAATCGCCTGCTGAGCGACGATACGCTCAGCACGGAACGCCGCGAGCACCTGCTGCGCAATCGGCAGTTCAGCATCGCGGCCTTGCATACCGATAAGCCTTCTGGCTGATCGGTTCAGGCCAGCGTCAGCCCAGAAATCCGAGGCTCGTCTTGGTGAAGCCGCTGAGTGTTGGGAACACTGCGCTGAGCTGAGACGGATCGGCGCCGAACCACTGCGCCAGTGTCGAAGCATATTGCACACTGGCAGTGGACGGTATCCACCGACCATTGGTGCCGCTGTCGTCTGGCCCGCCAAGTGCGAGTGTCGGATAGGATCCGTAAATCTTGTTGCCAAGCACAGAACCGCCAACCACAAAGTGATGCGATCCCCAGCCGTGATCGCTGCCGCCATTGCTGTTCGGCTGCAACGTGCGTGCAAAATCACTCATGGTGAAGGTCGTCACCTGGTTCGCGACACCCAGTTCCTGCGTCGCCTGGTAGAAGGCTCCGATCGCTGCCGAAATGCCGCTGAGCAGCGTGGCCTGTGTCGCGAGCTGGGTGCTGTGCGTATCGAAATTCCCGATGCCGCAAAAGAAGATCTGCCGATCCACACCCAAAGCCGAACGCACCGCGATCAGCTGCGCAATCTGCTGCAGCTGCGCCGCAAGCCCGTTGTTCACCGGGAATACCGTCTTCAGCGGTGATACCGATGCGGTGGCATCTGCAAGCGTTTTCGCGTATGCGTACGAGTTGGACGTGATGCCGTTGTCTGCCGTAACCAGTGACAGCCCACTGTTGAAGGTAACCAGCGATTGCGCCGCCGCCTGGCGTGCAGTGCACTCAGTCCCCTCAGAGCAGGTGGCGCCGGTGACGTTGCCGGGCGAAACCGAGATCGGTGTGCTCGTGCTGCCATTGCAGAACAGCGTGTCGCCGGCAACGCTGGTCACCATCGGGATCGACGCGCCCGCGTTGTGCGTGGCGCCCATCGAGTCCGCCAGACGTCCCGCCCAGCCCGTCGCGACGCTGCCGCTGGCGCTGACGTTCTGCCATTCTTCCTGCTGGTCCGGGTGTGAAAACAGGTTGACCGGATTGACCGATCCAGCGAGGTACTGCGCCCGTGTTGTGGGCTGCAGCAGTGTTCCCACGTTCGCCACGATCGCGGCTTCGCCCGAGTTGATCAACGACTGGATCTCCGGCAGGCTCGGGTGAAGAGCAAAGCTCGCCAGTCCAGGCAGCGTCAGCAGCGAACTCTGGGCCAAGGCCAGCGGTCCACGCAGCGTGGAGTAGTTCGCATAACCCTTTGTGTCGAACGGAACAATTGTGTTGTTTGAATCATTACCGCCGTACAAAAAGACACAGACAAGCGCCTTATACGCGGTTGCCGTGCCCGTCGCTGCGGCGCCCGTGCTGGCAAGCGCATTCAACATGCCGAAGGGACGAAGCCCAGCCGCGTTGCCGGCTGCGGCAAGCGAGGCATAGCGCAGGAACGAGCGCCGGCTGGTGGCGTTATCGCGGTGATGAGAAGGCATCTTAACTCCGTTCGATTCGTACGCTTTAGTGCGTGACCTTGTACTGCGAACTGCTGAGAATGAGGTACACGGCGACACGCACGCGCTGTCCGTTGTCTGTCAGCGGTGTAATCGCATTCACCACGATTGTGCGCATGTACGCCGGCATCTGCCCGTGCATTAGCAACGTGCCGAGCGCATCCACGAGCGTTCCCGGTGTGGCAGCCATCACGCCGAGTGCGCTCGTCTTCGACAGGTCTGTGCTGAATCCGTTCAGCTTGCCCTGGCTGAGGGTGTTCGCAAGCGTCAGTTCAAGGTTCACGCTGGCAGTGTTCTCCAGGCTGAACTCCGGCGCATTCAATGTAGTACCCGGAATCACATATTCAGGCGGGTAGAAGTTGAACACACTGGGCGAGCGCATCGGCTGTTCACTCAGTGGAGAGGTGTAGCCCGACAGGTTGGCATAGGCCCAGAGGTTCGTGGGATCAGTGTTTGTGCTGGTATAGCCGAGGGCGCGCATGGCGCTGGTCAGGTACAGCATGGGTTCACGCAGGTGTCCGCCATCAAAAGCAGCGTTGGTATCTCCGGCCCGAGCCTCGGTGTCAGTGAGGATTGCGGTGAGCACCGCCTGCATATCGCCGCGCACACCTTTGCCGTTGTTGGTAAAGATCGCCGCGACACGGGAGATATAGCCGCTCGAAGGCGTGCTCGTCACCAGGTGTTGGATCAGCTGCTTCGAGACGAATGGCGGCAGACTGGGATCGTTGAAGATGTCGTCCAGCGCAATCTTCAGATCGCCGCGCGCCGTGCCGCCCACGCCCACAACGGTGCCGTTCAGCAAGGTCTTCTGCGTCGTGTCATGAGCGCTCTCCACCGGCTGCAGTGCGACGTAGTAGTTCGGAGTCGTGTTCGGAAACTTCGTTGGCGCCGTGCCGGTGCTGGTCGCGTAGGTCCAGCCCGTATACGTGTCGGCAAAGGCCTGCACCTGGCTCTCGGTAAATTCGGGAACAGGGTTACCGTTCGAGTCGACCTGAGGCGTACCGTCCAGGTTCAGCTTGACGAGTCCGACGGAAAACAGCTGCATCATTTCACGCGCAAAGTTCTCATTCGCGTGCTGCCCTGCGGGTGGCTTCGCGCTCTGGATGATGTTGAGGTACAGCCCCATCGCGGGGGACAGCGTGACGTCTTCCATCAACGTGCGCCAGTTGCCGAACGCGTCCGCCGCAAGCGTGTTGTAGTACGGCACCATGGCGTACGCATTCACGCTCTGCGTACTTGTGACAAATAGTTCTCCGAGTGAAAACGCGACGCGCTGGCGTAACTGATCGGGCGCGGTCAGTTCGTTCTGCCAGAACTCGGACTCAAAGCACGGTGTCGGTGTCGTCGCACACTGTGCCGGTAACGGCGTCGGCAACACGGCGAGCGTGGTCTGCGGCATGGCAAACTGCGCTGCCAGCCAGCCGTTCACACCCTGGTTCTGCACCGTTGCGATGTCATTTGAAGTCGGCCCAAACGTCGCCTGATCCAGCAGTCGTGCCGCTGTCGAGACAGTCACAGCGCTCGCTGTTCCGCCCGAACCGCTGGAGCTGCCCGAACCTCCGCTGCTGCCTGCACTACCGCTGCTGCCTGAACTACCGCTGCTGCCCGAGCCGGACGAACCGCTGGACGTTGCGGCGCTACCAGACGAAGAGCTTCCGGCGCCACAGCCGGCAAGCAGAAGACACACGAAGACTGCGAATGTCGAGTGTAGAAAACGGGACTGCACGGCAGTACCTCGACCTGAAAGGCTGGAAGCGAACGTCCATATGAAACCACGAGTTCCGCAGAAGTTTCGAGCGAAATCGATTTATTCGCAGCAATCGTCTACGTCCGTACGCCTGCTGACAAAGCGCGCCGAGCCTTGCAGCGATCGGCTCGTCTGCAGCATCATTGCGTCGCCCCCGCATGGGACGGTAGACTGACTTGACGGAGAGTTGGCAGAGCCCGGTTGAATGCACCTGACTCGAAATCAGACATAGGCGTAAGTCTATCGGGGGTTCGAATCCCTCACTCTCCGCCATCACCTTCTCAATACCTCTCAAGAAGAAGCAACGAGCGAACATGCACCGTGTTCTCAATCATCGAGTTTGAGACCGGGCCTCGCCTCATCCGAGGCGACTGCCTGATGGTTAAGGCGAGTTGTTGACGCAATCCACCGCGAGCGCCTGTTGCGTGGGCTTCTGTTCGCTTGCAGGTAGCCCTTCAGGCTGACCGCCTCCGCAGCACGCCGACAACGGAGACGCGAGCCAGTCATTCAGAGAAAAGCTGCGATGCTGACTCGGGCGGCTCTTCTACTTGCACGACATTATGTCGCCGGGCATAGTTACTGGCCACTTGTGATGACGTGCTTTGGCCCAGCTTGACCGACGTTGAACTGAATACCGGTTTTGCGTGCGCCCGTTCTAATGGGCATGGGCTCAACCCTTGTCAGCCAACGTACTTCTCGCCCCGTTCGGATCGCAACCAGGAGCCTAGAACGCTTTTCGTGGTGGTTGTGTGTCGTTGTCACACTGTGGACTGCAACTGTGCCGGTGTGCCGCGCGTTTATGCATGCAGAGGTCAGCTACAACGAGGGTTGGAACATCTATGCCGCGCAGCGTGTCGCGCAGCACCAGTCGATCTATCCCGCAACCTACCAGTGGACGACTGTGAATTACCCCATGCTGAGCTTCGCGCTGATGGCCAGCCTGCACAGGTTCACGCACGAATACCTCTTTACGGGCCGCATCGTTTCGTTGCTCAGCCTGCTGGCTTGCGGCTTTCTGGTCGCAACCTGTGTGCGCCTGTTGGGCGGCAGCCTTAACTCAGCGATCCTGGCAGGCCTCTTCTGCGTTGCTGTGTTCTGCGCGTCGCTGAACGAATATGTCGGTGTAGATGACCCACAGATCCTTGCGAATGCGGTCTTCCTGCTGGGCCTCGCACTGTACCTGTACCGGCGGCGAAGCTTGGGTGTCCTTACGCTTTCGGCATTTGCCTTCACCGTGGCCATCTCGATCAAGCACAGTCCCATTGAATTTGTGCTTGCAGTCATGATCGACCTTGCAATTGCTTCCCTGTCGCTGGCGACCTGGTTTGCCGCGTGTGGACTTACTTTTGGCACAATCTCGTTTGCGCTACATCTTCATTACGGTGGCCGCGGATTTCTGCTGCAGGTACTTGCTCCTCGCGCATACACCGCGTCGGCCATCCTGGATCGTCTTCGCGATGTGTTCGGTCCCCTGCTCGTGCCCGTTGGCCTTGCACTGGTGGCGGCGTACGCCATCCGCCATGATCCACGGCGCCGGATCCTTTCGATCCTGATGGTCACGTCCCTTGTTGTCGGGGGCTTCTTCGCAGGCGGTCACGGAGTCTCAGTGAACTGCCTGTTTGGCGGGGTGTTTACAATGTGCATGCTGCTTGCGCTGCTATGGGACCGTTCCGCACGTGCCGTTGCATCGCCCGTACTGCACGCGTACGCGCCGGCAGTGCTCTTCCTGTGGCTGCTGATCCCGATGGGCATCAACGAAGGCCTGAACCCGGCCGCAGCCTTACGCGCAGCCATTTCACAGTCAAACAACTTCCAGCGTGAAACGGAACTGATCCGCGAACGCCCCGGACCTGCACTCTGCGAAAGCCTGCTGGCCTGCTATGAAGCCGGCAAGCCCTTCATCTACGATCCATTCAACGCGACTCGCCTGATAGCAGCGGGCAAGCTTGATCCCAGCCCTTTGCTGAAAGAGATAAGCAGCCGGCAAATACCGGTCATCCAATTCGACACGAGCGAAGAAGACGCCGAGAGAGAAGAACGCATCCCTCCAGCCGTGATGGTGGCCATCCGGAACAATTACCAGCCGCTCAGGGTACATCTTGACGCAGGTGTCATCCTGGTGCCGAAGTAAGCCAATCCCTAGCTGCAGGAGGCGAACCCGCATCCGGCTTCCGCAGCAAGTCAGCTACTCAACGTCAGGATGGCGACCCCAATTGAAGCGCCTGCCGAGGATACCTTTAACGATCAGGTGATCGGTTCCGGCCGTCGGCCCCACGCCGATGCCTGCGTTGATCTCCCACTTGGGCGAAGTGTTCAGATCGGTCACAACAAAGAACTGCTGTTGCTGATTGTGCAGCGAATCGAATGCGCCGAGACGACCGTAGTCCGCATAGTATTCGAAGCCGCCGCTGATCACGCGTGTGAAGTCGTAGCTCACCTTAACGCCCGGCGAAAAGCCTAGCCCCTGCTTCACGTCCGGACCGTGCCACGTCCGCTCCAGCGCCGGATTGAACGCGAAGTACCATCGTCCCGCTGTCTTGTCGATGATTGGCCGGATCTCCCATGTCCAGGTGTCCGGTGAATAGACTGCCCGCTGGTAGCCAATCTCCGTCGAGAGACTCAGCCCTACGGGAAGATGCCAGCTATCCGGTGCGCGCACGCGAGGGCGTATGTGGTCTCCGACCCACTGCACACCGTGGCCGTCCTGCTCGCTGGTAAAGACGTAAAAACCGATCTCCGACCAACTGGTAATGCCCTCCGTCAGCTCAAGCGTCTCGTGCTCCTGGTGATTGGTCGGGATCACGCCGTCAAGGTAGTACTTCTGCCCTTGAATGGTGTAGTTGGAGTGCAGTTCGGTCATCAGGGTCTTTGGCGCGACCGTCTCCGCACCGTAGACCTGGATCTCATAATTGCCCTGCGCCGCGGCCTCTCTAGCAAGCAGCAGGACCGCAACAGCCAACGCTGCCCTGATTGCCACACTCAACACCGCGTCACGCATAGCGGAACACCATCATGAAACCCCGGTCCATGTGGTCCTGCTGATGGCAATGAAAGAGCGTCTTGCCGGGATTGTCGGCCAGGAACTCGACTTCCACAGTCTTCCCAGCAGGCACCAGGACAACATCCTTTCGCAGGCCGGCAATCTCCGCACCATCCTCGAGTTTGCAGACCTCAAACGTGTGCCGGTGCAGGTGCATGGGATGATCATCCAGACTCTTGTTCGCCATTACCAGGCGATATCGCTGGCCGGTCTGCAGCAGCGGCGACGTCTCAGGAGTTGAGTTCTGTGGGTACGCCAGACCATTGATCCTCCAAAGCTCTTCACTGCCATGCCCGCGAAACTTGGAATCAAACACCAGGTTCAAGCTCTTAGCCGCCTTATTTGAAGATGCGTCTGCGCTCCTCGCAAACTGGCGATAGTCCCACGCCAGTTCTGCGGGTTGCGTCCAGACCGGCTTGCCACTCGAATTGGCGTATTCAACGACGATGCCCATGCCGCTGGCCTGAACGTGTTTGCGCACTTCGCCCAGCACCCACACACCGGGGTTGTTCATCTCGACGATGGCAGATACGCGCTCCGCCGGGCTAAGCCGCAGCATGCTCACCGTCCCGGGCTGGGGAACAGCGTTGCCGTCAAGAGCGACGACACGGAAGGTATGTCCAGCAAGCGCAATCCAGTGGACCTCTGTCGGGCTGCTGTTAAGGATGTGCATCAGCACTCGCTCGCCCTGCTTCACCCTGACCGGATCGCCAAAGCCCAGCATTTTGCCGTTGATGGTCGTCACGTCGTAGACCGGGTTCATTGCCCCATCGTCACTCGCCAGCATCTGTCCACGCCAGTCGTGAAGGGCCAGGAAGACTTCGCGATCGTAAGGCGCAGGGTTATCCCGGGGCTCAACCAGCAGAAAGCCGTGCAGACCACCAAACTGCGCCTTCGTCAGGTTCTTACCGGCGAACGTATGCGTGTGGTACCAGCGAAAGCCCGCCGGCCGCGGCGTCATCGTGTAATGCGCCGACGCACCCGGAGCGATCATCGGTGTGCCTTCCTCCATCGCACCATCGATCTCGGAAGGCAGGAACAGGCCATGCCAGTGAACGACTTCAGGGTCTTCGGCCATATTGCGAATCTGGACCGTCTGCGGCTGCCCTTCACGCATGCGAAGCAGAGGGCCAGGCACCTGGCCGTTGTAGGCGAGTGTCCTGATGTGGTGCTTCGGCGAAGCCTCCAGCGTATAAGGAGCGATCTCAAGCGACACGTCCGCTGCCGTCGCGGCACGGACAGCCGCGGGGAGTGCCAACGATCCGGCACCCAGCCCGAGCAGCTGGCCGAACCGTCTGCGCGTCAGGGCAGGTGGAGGCACGTGCGCTCTCATACAACACCAGTATCTCCGAGGCCTGCCCGCGACTCTGCATACAGGCTCGACAAGACACGACCGAATGCTGTCCTGTGAAAGAAAGTCTCTCCTTTCGACATCCGGTCGCATTTCGATCGGTGCAAATGTCCACAGCTTGATATCACTTCACAACGTGCGTAGTGCCGGGTTTCGCACCACATTCGCTGGTTTTCCTCACCTCCACGCCCGATAAGCTGTTGTTCTGAGGCTGGTTGCGCCGAGCTGGTCCAAAACCGAACGATCTCCACATATCCCCCAATATATTGTGGTTGCTAGTTCGCTGGACACGAGCTAAAGTAGCTTTACTTCACCGGATGCGCCGCCGCCCGGACGCGTCCCCTAAGAACGAATTGCAAGCTTTTGAGGTTTGGCCATGCCCGGCCTCATTGCGGAGGAAGACCCCAATGCCACCCACGATGCAGACCAGCCTCTCAGAACTGACACCCAGCTTCCCCGCGCGCGACGAAACACCCGTCATGCACGTGAAGAAGCGCAACGGCGCGCTGGAAACAGTGGACGTCAACAAAATCGTCCGCGCCGTGCAGCGCTGTTCCGACGGCCTGGCCCATGTGGATGCGATCCGCATTGCGTCCAAGACCATCGGTGGCCTGTACGACGGGGCGACGACCCGCGAACTCGACGCGATCTCCATCGATACTGCGGCGTCTCTGATGGCAGAGGAGCCGCAGTACTCCAAGCTGGCTGCGCGCCTGCTGCTGGGCACCATCATCAAGGAAGTCGGCGGGCAGAACCTGCACTCGTTCTCGCAGTCAGTCGAACACGGCTATGCACAGGGCGTTGTATCGCCCGCTACGGCAGAGTTCGTTCGCGTCCACATGCGCAAGCTGAACTATGCCATCGACGACACGCTCTCGGACCGCTTCGAGTACTTCGGCCTGCGCACCGTCTATGATCGCTACCTTCTGCGCGATCCCCTTTCGCGCAAGGTCATTGAGACGCCGCAGCACTTCTTCCTGCGCGTTGCGTGCGGTCTGGCGGGGACGCCGAACGAGGCCATCGAGTTCTACAAGCTGATCGCATCGCATGACTACATGCCCAGTTCGCCCACCCTGTTCAACTCCGGCACAAAGCATCCGCAGATGTCGAGCTGCTATCTGCACGACTCCCCGGGTGATTCGCTCGAGTCCATCTACGATGCCTACAAGGACGTTGCGCTGCTGTCGAAGTTCTCCGGCGGCATCGGCCTTGCGTTCCACCGCGTCCGCAGCGAAGGCTCGCTCATTCGCGCGACCAACGGCCTGTCGAACGGCATCGTGCCATGGCTTCGCACGCTCGACTCGTCCGTCGCCGCGGTGAACCAGGGCGGTAAGCGCAAGGGCGCATGCTGCGTCTATCTGGAGCCATGGCATGCCGACATCGAGAGTTTCCTCGAGTTGCGCGAGAACACCGGCGACCTGTCGCGTCGCACCTACAACCTGAACCTCGCCAACTGGATCCCTGACCTGTTCATGAAGCGCGTGGACGAAGACGGTCTGTGGTCGCTGTTCGATCCCAAGCTGGTGCCGAACCTTCCCGACCTCTTTGGCAAGGAGTTTGAAGAGGCCTACATCCAGGCTGAAGAAGGCAAGATCTACCACCGCCAGGTGAAGGCACGGGAGCTGTACGCGCGCATGATGCGCTCGCTCGCCGAAACCGGCAACGGATGGATGACCTTTAAAGACGCCTGCAACATCAAGAACAACCAGACCGGCGCGCCGGGCAACGTGATCCACTTGTCGAACCTCTGCACCGAGATCACGGAAGTCACCTCAAAAGACGAGACCGCCGTCTGCAATCTGGGCTCGATCAACCTCGCGCGTCACGTCACGATGAATGAAGCAGGCGAGGTGGTCTTTGACTTCGCGAAGCTTGCCGAGACCGTGCGCGTGGCAGTGCCCATGCTCGACCGCGTGATCGACATCAACTACTACCCGGTGCAGAGCGCGGCCGGTTCCAACTCGAGGTGGCGGCCGGTGGGCCTCGGCGTCATGGGTCTGCAGGACGTCTTCTTCCAGATGCGGCTGCCCTTCGATTCGCCGGAGGCACAGGCGCTCTCGACCAAAATCCAGGAAGAGATCTACTACTACGCCATGTTGGCCACCACCGAACTCGCTGAGAAGAACGGTGCACATGCATCGTTCCCCGAAACCCGCATGGCGCAGGGCCAGTTCCAG
This sequence comes from Terriglobus sp., assembly GCA_965199365.1. Lineage (GTDB taxonomy): Bacteria > Acidobacteriota > Terriglobia > Terriglobales > Acidobacteriaceae > Terriglobus. Next base: position 650,715 of record CBDARC010000002.1, read on the forward strand.
TTCGATCTGTGGGACATCAAGCCAGCAGACGAAGCTCGCTGGGATGCATTGCGTCAGCGGATCCTCAAATCCGGCGTGCGCAACTCCCTGGTCATCGCCATCGCGCCGACCGCGACCATCGCTTCGATCGTCGGCTGCTACGAGTGCATTGAGCCGCAGATCTCAAATTTGTTCAAGCGAGAAACGCTCTCCGGCGAGTTCTTGCAGGTCAACCGCTACCTCATCAACGAACTCAAGGCGCGCGGCATGTGGACGGAAGAGATGCGCATTCGCCTCAAAATGTCCGAGGGTTCCGTCCAGAACATCGACGAGCTGCCGGCAGACCTGAAGCTCATCTACCGCACTGTGTGGGAGGTTCCCATGCGCAGCTTGATCGATATGGCCGCGGCTCGCAATGCGTTTATCGACCAGTCGCAATCGCTCAACCTGTTCAGCGAATCACCCAACATCGGTCGCCTGTCATCTATGTATATGTACGCATGGAAGCAGGGTTTGAAGACGACATACTACCTGCGCTCACGCCCAGCGACAAAGATCGCAAAGACCACCGTGCAGAAGGCCGCAATGTCCAGCAGCCTGCCCACAGCGGTCGAGCAACTGCAGGCCGTGGCCGTACCAGAGCCGGATCAGAAACCAATCGACGCATCGGCGGCGATCGCCTGCTCACTCGAAAATCCAGAGAGCTGCGAGGCCTGCCAGTAATAAGCTGTTCTCCCGCAACGCAGCGGATGGATCTGCTTCTCTCCCCTGAGCTGCCCGTCCTCATCGGACCGAACACTAATCTTCTAGGAGTCACACCAATGTCCGCTACACTCGATCCCGTCACCACCGCCTCTTCTGTCGCGGCGCCCACTTCCATCCTTGATCCGGGCATGTGCCTTACCCTGCGTCCGATGAAGTACCCCGTGTTCTATGACATGTTCCGCGACGGCATTAAGAACACGTGGACCGTCGAAGAAGTCGACTTCTCGACCGATCTGGTCGACCTGCGCTCAAAGATGAGCCCGGCGGAGATCCACACCATTAAGCGCCTGGTTGCCTTTTTCGCGACCGGCGACTCGATCGTCTCCAACAACCTCGTACTAAACCTATACAAGCACATCAACTCGCCGGAGGCGCGACTCTACCTCTCGCGCCAGTTGTACGAGGAAGCTGTCCACGTGCAGTTCTACCTCACGCTTCTGGACAACTACGTCCCCGATCACGAAGAGCGCGCCGAAGCCTTCGCCGCGGTCGAGAACATCCCCTCCATCCAGAAGAAGGCCGAGTTCTGCATGAAGTGGATGGATTCCATCCAGGAGTTGGACACGCTGGAGACCCGCGATCATCGCCGCCAGTTCCTGCTGAACCTGATCTGCTTCGCTTCGTCCATTGAAGGCCTGTTCTTCTTTGCGGCATTCGCGTACGTGTACTTCTTCCGTTCGAAGGGCCTGCTGCACGGCCTCGCGTCGGGCACCAACTGGGTGTTCCGCGATGAGAGCTGCCATCTTGAGTTCGCCTTCGAAGTCGTCAACACCGTGCGCCAGCAGGAACCAGATCTCTGGGACGCTGAACTGGAGCGCCAGATCGTGGAAATGCTTGAGGATGCGGTTGATTGCGAAGCTCAGTTTGCCGAGGATCTGCTCTCGGGTGGTGTGGCCGGACTTTCGGTTCGCGACATGCGCGCCTATCTTGGCTACGTCGCGGATTCCCGACTGCAGCGGCTCGGTATCGCTCCGCACTTCAAGACAAAGAACCCCTTCAGCTTTATGGAATTGCAGGACGTGCAGGAACTCACCAACTTTTTTGAACGTCGTGTGTCCGCCTACCAGACAGCGGTGGCCGGTGAAGTAGGTTTTGGCGAGGATTTTTAACTCTCGCGAACGTTACTGATGAATTCTGCTATGTAGCACAAACGGAAGAAGCTGCCCCTAGGCAGCTTCTTTTCTTTGTTCACCGTCTCAATATTTATGCAGTTACACGAAGATCGTCAGCAGCTACAGAATGTGGTGGATGTGGTCCAGCCCGATCAGGTGGAGTCGTCCATCGAAACCAAGCAGATCGGCGAACGCATTCGCCGGCTGCGGATGCGTCGTTCTATGGGCTTGGTTGAGCTAGGTAAAAAGACGGGGCTTTCGGCCAGCTTTTTGTCGCAGCTTGAAACCGGCCGGGTCGTGCCCACGGTGCGCAATCTTGCTCGCATTGCCATGACATTCGGCAAAGATCTGTCGTACTTCTTCCGCAGCGAACAGCCGGTCACCTTTCGCATCATGCGGAAGGCAGAGCGGATGCGACTGCAGCGCAATGCGGGCGGCAACTCAGCGTTCTTGTCCGAGAGCATGAGTAGCCTGATCACCGACCAGAGCATGGTGCCCTGCATCGCGGAGTTCCGTGGTGAAGCGGATGAGGTGGCCTTTCGCCCGCGAGTCTTTGAAGGCATCGAGTTCACAATGGTCATGGAAGGCTGCCTGACGCTGACTTCAGAATCGGAGCGCCGCGTTCTGGAGCAGGGCGATGTCGTGTGGATGGATGCACTTCGCAAACGGGAATACACCTGCGAACCCGGCATGCGTGCGCGGGCCATCATCATCACACGCGGTGCCCAGCGATCGTAGGCGGAATCCAGGCAGATTCCGCTGCAAACCTTTGCTTGTGCGTGCTTCTTAGGGTGCTTTTCTCGCCAAAACATGGCATACTTACAGGGTTGGTCTGAAATAGCAGGCCCCGCACCAGGAGATTAGAATGGCAAAGGTATGTCCCATCACCGGCAAACGGCCGATGGCTGGAAACAAGGTTTCGCACGCGAACAACAAGACGCGGCGCCGCTGGGAGCCGAACCTGCAGTGGAAGCGTATCTGGGTTCCTTCCGAGAAGAAGTTCGTTCGCATGCGCGTGTCTGCGCGCGGTCTGCGCACCATTAACAAGCTCGGTGTTGAAACCGCCCTGCTGCAGGCGAAGGGATAATCATGCGCACAATCATCAAGCTCGTTTCCAGCGCCGGCACCGGCCACTTCTATACGACTACCAAGAATCCCAAGACCACCAGCTCCAAGCTGGAGTTCAAGAAGTACGATCCGGTTGTGCGTAAGCACGTACCCTACCGCGAAGCCAAGATCTAAGCGATTCCCAAATCGAACGACCCTGAGGACGGAGCCCGACTGGCTACCGTCCTCTTTCCGCTTCAGCGATACGAGACCATGGTAACCTTGCATCACTTCCATGACATCGCTAACTGTGTTCGTCAGCTCAAGGGATGACTATGCAGACTGTTGGCTGCCGTTCTTCACCCTGCTGAAGAAGTTCTGGCCGGGCTGTGACCTTCCCATCGTTCTCAACACCCAGACGAAGGATTTCAGCTTCGAAGGCCTCGACATCACCTGTACCAAAACAGGTCACTTCAAATACTTTGGGGAGACGTTCCACGCCGGGCTGGCGCAGGTCAAAACAGACTGCATTCTGCTGATCATGATCGATTACTTCCTGACGGAGCCAGTGCGGGAGAAGCACTTCGAGTACGCATGGGAAGCTTTCACGCAGGAGAATCTCGACGGCTTGGTGTTGGTCGAGATGAAGATCATCGACCAGTTCAGGCCGTTGCGACCAGACATAAATCTGGTCACTGGGCCCGGTCCCGATCGCTTCACCTTTCAGATAGGTCTATGGAAGAAGTCGCGCCTCGGCAAGTACATTTTGAAGCACGAAGACCCATGGATGGCGGAGAAGTTTGGGTCGCGCCGCTGGCTTTACACCGGTGACCGCATCGGATTCGTGAACGACACGATTGCGCCCTTCAACTACCTTCATACGGGCGCGCAGCACAAGGGAGGATGGGTGCCTGCCATCATTCCCTTTCTCCAGAGCGAAGGACTCGGCCTGGAGTGGAGCAAGCGGGGCATCTACCAGGAGCGAACTCCCACGCTCCCTCAACGGATCGCAAAGCGGCGCAAAACCGCCGTGGAAGAACTTTGGTCACGCTTGCATCTGCTGGCCCTGCGGTTAGGACTGGTACGCGCTCGCTAGATTTCCGCTGAAGCTGCGCCGCGACAGCGTTCGCCCCGATAGCGGCGCGAAGAAAAAGCACGCACGCAAGTGACTGCGGCGCTCAGGCTGCATCTACCAAAATGACGCTTGCCAGCTTACAGGCTCGCGCACTCGGGAGATCACCATGTTCAGGCAGGCCCACAGCATCGCATTACTTGCAACACTTTCCAGCGGCTTGCTGCTGGGTTGCCACGGAAAGTCGCCCGCACCCGGTTCTGTGACCGTGCAAACCCCGAACGGCTCAACACAAGTGATTCCCGCAGGCCAGCCAATCCCTGTGGGCGATACAGTGGTCGCCACCACGGCGTCTGCCCCCGCGACCCCAGCGCCCGGCACCGCCGCGGCACCCGTGGCGCCGGCAACTACGCCGTCCGATACGCCGGTCTCGGCAGGAACAGTGTCACAGAATCCAGCGGCGGCGCCGGTGCCTAATGGTCCGCCGCCACAGCCTTCGGTGGTCGTCCCGCCGGGCACCCGCGTAACCATCCGCACAAATCAGACTCTCTCGGCTGAGCACGGCGGCGGAGTGGGTTCCGGCTTCAGCGGATCGCTCAACTATCCCATCACGGTTCGCGGCGTAGTCGCATTCCCGCGAGGGACACCTGTGCAGGGCGAGATCGTCAGTGCAAACGGGCGGGGCCACTTCACAGGCGACGGTGTGCTGGGCGTTGAACTGCGGACGATTGGCAGCTATAGGGTAGAAACTAGTGAATACGTGGCACGCGTCCACGGACGGGGTAAGCGCACGGCCGGCTTCATCGGCGGCGGCGCAGGCATCGGGGCTCTGATCGGCGGACTCGCCGGAGGCGGCAAAGGTGCGCTGATCGGCGGAATGGCTGGCGCGGGCGGCGGCACAGTCGCGGGCGCCTACACCGGACACAGGGACGTCGTAATCCCGTCAGAGAGCGCGATCAGCTTCACCCTGCGCAGCGCAATCACCCTTAAGTAGCCAAGGTCAAATGCTGTCTCGGACACGGGTCCTACGATGTAGAAAACTGGATTCCCCATGTCTCGCCCTTTGAGACATGGTCCACCGAGTTGAGACCATTTGATCTCTCTCAGGTGAGACAGGGATACGCGAAATATTTTTAGGACTCGATCAGGAATAAGCCGTCGCGCATTATCTGCTTCTCGCCTTCGGCATCGCCCAGCCAGATGTTGAAGCCGAGCCCCACCACATCGATGTGTGTCGACGACTTCCACGGTGCGCCTGTGTGCGCTCCGTAGGGATCGCCGAACGCGATGTGGATACCAGGAAACTTCTCGTCCTGCAGGATGTTGCCGATTACACGATCCACGCCGATGTTGGTGCCGATCGCAAATTCGCCAACGCGATCTGAGTTTTCGTCGGTATGCGTGTAGGCCCAGAAATCGCGCTCAAGATCCTTGTTCGTGCACGAGATCCGCACGATGCGATTATTCTCGATGGCGATCGACAACGGCGTCTGTCGCAGGATGCCGTAGCGTGCGCAAAGATAGTCGCCAACCACACCGTCAACGACGAAGACGCCGTTCACTTCCCCGGGTGCAGTGAAACACTCGCCACCCGGCAGATTGCCCCACTTCTCGGTGGAAATAATGCCCGAGGTCTTGAACCACTTGTACGCGGGATTCAGTTGCGCATGGATGTCTGTGCCAGCCTTGGTCGTCGCTCGAACATAGGTCGCCTTACGTACGCGATCCAGAACGGCCTGCGACAACTGATCAACTTCGTTGAAGTCGGCGCGCATACCCTGCACCATGATTTCTGGCGTGATGTTGACCATATGGGCGTGCCGCATGCGGCGGCGGTTGACCACGTCGGTCATTTCCATGCGGCTGCGCAGTTCGTTCGGCTGTACCTGCACGGCAAAGATGCTCACCTGGCTCGATTCCATGTCCTCGAGCACAAGCGCAGGCATGCCATTCAAGGGCCGCGTCGCAATCTCTTCCAGCACATACCCATTCCAAAGGCAGCCGATGCGATCGAGTTCGACCGCGATCGAGGCAGCAACGGGCATGGTCGCTTCGTCCGTGATCAGGGTGACCTTTTCATCCGGCTGGATGCGGAGGCAGGTGGTGGCGGCATTCCTTGCGCCTTTCTGAAACGAAGGGGGAAACGGCACGGAGGAGAGACGGGTTGTAGCAAATGCGGCGATCATTATTACTCTTTTTGATGCGCTGTAATCCTGTCGGAAGCACGGGTACAAAGGAAAACCCCGGCGAAATGACCGCCGGGGTTTCAGTTGTGAAAATGAACGACTTATGCCCGATAGATCTCGTGCGGGATGTGGTCGACCATCTCGTCAAGATGAGCGGCGAGCGGCTTTGTCGGTTCGTTCATCACCTTGTAGAAGGCGGTCTGGAACTTCTTCATTTCGTCGGGGGTACCGACTGTGACGCGGACGTAGGTAGGCATTGCGCTCCAGACACGGCCGATGGCGACCTTTTCTGCCAGCATAGCCTGCTGCACTTCACGGCCGGGACGCTTCACGTCGACCATGAACATGTTCGCCTGCGAGCCCGGAACGAACTTGTAGCCGTTCTTGCTGAGGAATGCCATGGTGTCGTCGAGCGTGTCCTTGTTGATCTTGCGGCGCAGCGGAACAAGCTGCGGATCGCAAAGGCTGGCAGCAGCGGCAGCGGCCGAGGTCAGCGAGATGGAACCCAGCTGGCGATCGGTCGGTGCAACCGTCTCGAACTTCGCGAGCAGGTCCGGGCGACCGAAGGCGAAGCCTGCGCGAACGCCAGCCATACCGTAGATCTTCGAGAACGTGCGGAGAACAATGATGTCCTTGTCCGCGGCGACCATGTCGAGCATGGAATCTGCTGTGGAGAAGTGGTGGTAGGCCTCATCGATGATCAGGACCGAACCGGCAGGCTTGTTGTTCAGCAGCCAGACCAGGTCTTCCTTCGGGGTGACAACGCCGGTTGGGTTGTTCGGGTTCACAATGTAGAACGCACCCGGTGCCGGAGTCGCTGCGAGCATCGCCTTGACGTCGTAGTGGTAGGTTCCGTCAGCCTTGAGAGGCACATTGAAACACTTGGCCTTAACGGTAACGGCAGCGCGTGGGCCCTGCTCGTAGCTGGGATCGCCGACGACGAGCGGCTTGTCCGGTCCGATGTTCGACATCAGGGCCAGATCCAGAGGACCACCCGAGCCGGGATAGTTGCGGACGTAACCGGGCTTCAGCTGGAACTGGTCGCTGATGGCCTTGCTCATCGCCGAGCTGTACTCACGGTCATAACGGCCGCCCTTTTTGGCAGCATCGCCGATAGCGGCAAGCGCCACGGGGGCCGGTCCAAGCGGATTCTCGTTTGAGGAAATGACAACTGTGCCAGGTGCCATCGGGCGACGCTCGCCCATGTCAGAACCCTGGCCTGCTCCGCCGCCTGAACCGCGACGGTAGCCACCTGCCGCAGCAGAAGCACCCGCTGCCTGACCCGGCGCGGCAACCTGCTGGCTATAACCGAACGATGGCATCGCTGCAACCGCAGCGGATGCGATACCGGCCGAACGCATAAACGAGCGGCGGGAAAAATACTGCTGTGCGGAAGCGAAGCTCTTCAAATCCATGTACGACTCTCCTCAGAAATAACTGCGGTGAACGACTCGGGGATACACGACGGCATAACGACGCGAGACTGCGTTTGCGAAGAAGCTTAGGCTGCAACGGGATCTCCACGCAGGACGGCATAGCTGCATGGGGATTTGTAACCACGATACCGTGAAAAGTTCGGAAAATGAGCATCCGTGGAAAACTTTTTTGCATCCGGCGCGAAATGGTTCACTTTCCTTACAATCCAGCCCGCGTTTCCTGCGCCATGTAGTCCACAACGGCCCGTAGATCGTTTGTTTGGCGCCAGACTTTCAGCTGTCGATCGGCGCCGCTGCCCTGCTCCATGATGGTGCGAATGTAGTTGATTTCATTGCGCGATCCAAGCTCGTCCACAACGTCGTCTACGAAGTGCAGGTATTCCTCAATGAGCTCGCGTTCGGGGATCTCCTGCTCCTTGCCGAAGTCAATTAGTTTGCCATCCAAACCATACCGTACTGCCCGGAACTTGTTCTCCATCAGCAGTGCCCTCGAGTACTGCCGGAAGTCAATGTTCGCGGAGTGCAGGCAGTGCAATTTCATCGCCGTCGCCTGTATCAACGCGGCAATTGCAACACTCTCCTCCGCGCGCATCGGCATGTCGCAGATGCGAACCTCAACTGTGTTGAAGAAGGGATGCGGCCGCACGTCCCACCACAGCTTCTTCGCGTTATCGATGCAGTTCGTCTTGATTAGCAGGTTGACGTAGTTCTCAAATTCCGAGTAGCTCGCGAAACTATCCGGCAGATTCGTCCGCGGGAAGTTCTCAAACACCTTCGCCCGATAGCTCTTGTAACCCGTCTCCATGCCCTGCCAGAACGGTGAATTCGTCGACAGCGCCAGGATGTGCGGCAAAAAGTAGCGGAGCGAGTTCATGATGCGGATCGCCGCCTCACGGTCCTCGATTCCTACATGAACGTGCAGGCCAAAGATGAGGTTCGCACGCGCCACCAACTGCAGATCCTCAACCACCTGCTCGTACCGTGGATCGGGATAAATTTCCTGCGCACGCCAGTCCGCAAAGGGATGCATCGCACCCGCAACCAGCACCAGGCCGTTCTCTTCTGCGAGCCGGATCATGTTGCGGCGCAGGTCGAACAGGTCTTCGCGCGCGTCCTGGATGTTCCGGCAAACGCGCGTGCCGACCTCGATCACAGACTGATGCAGCTCAGCCTTGACGCGCTCTTCCAGCCGCAGCTTGCCATGCTCCAGCATCTCCGTCGCGACGTGCGAACGCAGATCGCGCGTCTCCGGATCGATGGTCTGGTATTCCTCTTCGATGCCCAGTGTGAACGAGGGTCGCATAGCAGTCTCCGATGCGAGATTATCGCTCAGAGCCGGCTTTGCATAATGATTCAGCCGCCGGTAGGGCGGTTGAATCCCTCGTACCAGTGCGGCGAACGCACAAACAGGACAAGCTCACCAGGCTGCGTGTGGATCGATACGCGGCCGCATGTATTCTCGGTTGCCACGCCTGACTTCGCTATGCCGGCAAGGTTGTAGCCCTGCGGCGGATCGCCCCGCAGCGGTTTTCGGCAGTCTGTGTAATCCGTCACCGTGGCAAGCACGCGCACCGGCAAGCCTACCGGTGCAGGCATCTCGACAATGCCATGCACGTCGGTCGCAAACTCGTAACCGCTGCCCGCCGGCTCGTCGTACCAGAGCTTCACGTGCGCGTTGTGGATGGGCGAACCGTTGCGGCCATCCACCACCCGCACACGGTACGTCATGGCTCCAGCAACATCCGCTGAATGACTCACTGGCGGCGCGACCGCAGGCACAGGAGGCACTGGCAGGCCCGCAGGCGCTCCGGTCTGCTGCTGCGCCTGCGTCGTCATCGCCAGCATGAATCCGAAGGTCGCACACCGCAGCGTCACTTGATTGGCTGGCTCTGCCGCACAAACTTGCTGGCGCGGGTGGGCTGCGGCAATGCACCGAGGAAGCTCGCCCAACGCAACTCCGGCGGACCACCACCATTCCCCTTCGCGCGGTCCACTGCAAGCCGCGCAACGGCATCCACAATCCAGTTGAAGCTCTCCTCACCGACCGAGTTACGATCCGCATCCGGCGCGGGATTCATGAAATCGATCGCATACGGCACACCGTCCTCTACCGCAAACTCAACCGTGTTCAGGTCATAGCCAAGCGCCTTGCACAGGGTCAACGCATCGCGCTCCACGCGTGCAATCAGTGCCGGGTCATAGGTTGGTGGATTCAGCACATATCGCTCCGCATGCGGCCGCGATGGATCGTACGGCATAATCCGTACCTCTTTCTGACCGACCACATAGCAGCGAAAGTACTCACGAAACTTGACCGCCGCCTGCAGCGTCATGCACAGGTCGCGGGTCTGGTCATAGGCCTCAAAGAACTCCCGCTCGTCATGAATGTGGAAGACGTCCTTCCACCCACCGCCGTCATGCGGCTTCAGAAAGGCGGGAAAGCCGACATACTCAAACACTGCCTTCCAGTCGTACGGGTACTGCAGGTTGCGGAAGGAGATATCGTTCGTATCCGGTGGCATCTGCTTGCTCGGCAGAATGACGGTCTTCGGCACAGCAACGCCCAGTTGCTTTGCCAGCGCATAGTTGAAGAACTTGTCATCGGCGCTCCACCAGAAGGGATTGTTAATGACATGCGTGCCCGTCAGCACTGCGTTCTTGAGGTACGCACGATAGAACGGCACATCATGGGAGATACGGTCGACGATCACCGAATAGCCGCAGGGCACGGCTTCCTTCACAGATCCAATGTTGACGAACTCCGCCGTGATCCCGTCCACACCCATCGAGTTCACCTTGTCCACAAACGCCTGAGGAAAGGTGTTCTCAATCCCGAACAGGATGCCGATCTTCTTCATGTTCCGAACTCCTCTGCATGTGGATGCGGTTAGCCTTCATTGCGTTACACAACCGTGCGGCTTTAGCGTCGGGATCGAGCGGAGCGAAGTGACGAAGCAGCTCCAGTCGCGGGTATGACGATTTGAGCAGCCTCCTGACTGACCATGCCGGCGGGTAACGCCGCAGCGCATCTGGTCTCGAGACTATCTAAGCGGCTGAAGCTGCTCGCCCTCCGCAGACTGACACCGCTACGTTTCAGGCCAGCGCCAGGCCGCCATCCACCGCAAGCACTTGCCCTGTAATGAATTCTGGCGCCGTCGCAAAGAACAGTACCGCGGCCACTACATCGTCCGGGGAGCCATCGCGCCGCATCGGAGTCTTATCGGCCATCCTCGGAGCCTCATCCGGAAACGTGATCATGCCCGGAGCGACACAGTTCACACTCACCCCCGGCGCCCATGCCTTCGCCATCGTCTGCGACAACGAGTGCAGCGCGGCCTTGCTGGCGCAGTAGTGGCCGTGCGTGACCCACGGCTTCATGCCGCCAAGTGAGCCAATGTTGATGATGCGCCCACCGCTCGCCCGAAGATGCGGCAACGCAGCCTGCGCTACAAGAAACGGCCCACGCACATTCACCGCGAACATCGTGTCCCATTGCGCTACATCGATCGAGTCCAGCGCGATCGATTCAAACGCACCGGCATTGTTCACCAGCAGATCAAGACCGCCAAGCTGACCCACCGCTTCACTCACAGCTACGGCCACCTGCTCGGGCGCGGTCACATCGCACAGCAACGCATGCGCATGAACTCCGAGCGACGAAAGCTCCCGCAGCGTGCCGTACGCCGCAGCATCCATCACCCGCGTCGTCACAACGATGTCAGCACCCTCTGCTGCAAGCGCCAGCGCAAAGGCGCGACCCAGGCGGCGAACGCCACCGGTCACAAGTACTCGCTTGCCGAGCAGCCGGCGCTCCATTACGGATTAGAAGGTGATCCGGCCGCGGTGCCGTCGACCGTCGTCCCCATCGGAGCGCTGCTGTCATTCGGCTGCTTCGCCGGCGGGCTCGGTGGAGGCGTTACAGTATGGTCGGCAGGAACCGTACTGTCGCCCTTCGCAGCCGCCGACTTTGCCGGCAGCGAAGGAAGTTTCAGAACCGGATCGCTCGCAGAAAGCGGCTTCGGTGTTGTCGGCTCAAGCGTGCGATGCGCAGGCTCCTGCACACCCGCTTTGCGCGAATCGGCCGCAGCACCTTCCTGGTACGTCGAGATCTGCTCGTGCGGCCGCTTCATCCGGACGGTAATCGAGTGCGATGGCTCTGTCAGCTTGATCTTGCCCGCATACGTCGCAAATCCGCTGGAAATTACCTGGATGTCGACATCCGAGCCCTTGGGAATAACGTCGATGAAAGCCTTGCCGTCCGTGCCGCTCTTAACCTCAAGATTGCCTTCGTCATCTCCATCCTTCGTCGGATGGAAGATGACCGCGGCGTTCTCGATGATCTTGCCGTTCGTGTCCTTGACCACCAGAACTTCCAGGTGGCTCGTCTCCGGGGGGGCCTTGTACTTGCGGCCATGGCGCTCATCCTGGGCCGGGGCAAACGGAACGGCAAGACTCAAAAGTCCAGCAACGGGAATCAGTAACAGGCGCGACAGCATAAGCGTCATTCTACTGCCCGAAACGTGCGGTTGTCCGCAGGTCTTTGCGACGGGGCGGCCTTGCACGTGCACTCATCCATGGATCGTGGCGACACTCCAGTGAATCCCTGTGGTCCCACAGTGCAGCGGAAAGATTTTGTAGAACCGCACCTGACTACGTTGATAACGGAATCCGCAAAAGCAGATCGCACAGCCCTGCTGCAGGATCATGGAGACGAGCGACGAGCCATCCGACGCTCTGGAGAGGTATCCGCGATAACCTGAGCGCGATTCACTCACATTTCACGCCTTATCGCTTGACAGCCCACGAGTCCTTCCGTAGATTAGCAATCGGAGGACGCGACTGCTAAATCAGCGCTCCGACAGAAATCCAAGGAGAACGAAAGAACCATGGCATCGACATTCACACCGCTGCATGACCGCATTCTGGTCCGCCGTCTAGAAGAGGGTGAGACGCTTCGCGGCGGCATCATCATTCCTGATTCCGCCAAGGAAAAGCCGCAGCAGGGCACGGTCCTCTCGGTCGGCAAGGGTAAGAGCAACGACGAAGGCAAGGTTTTCCCGCTGGACGTGAAGACTGGCGACACCGTTCTTTTCGGCAAATACTCCGGTACTGAGATCAAGCTGGACGGCGAAGACCTGCTCATTATGCGTGAAGAAGAAGTTCTCGGCATCCTGAAGTCCTAGTCGCGCCGGGCGCCCATGCGGGTGCCCCATGTCTCGCGTCTGAGACATGGGTCTACGGCAAGGCCGTTGCGTGGAAGTCTACCGGAGCTTGTCGAACGCGAAGCGAAGGATCACGGCAAACCCACATCGCAGCAAGCCCGCTGACATTTTCAGCCACCGAACCAACAACCGCTGCTCCCACGGAGCGCGAACAGCACATAAGGAAGAACGAACATGGCAAAGCTAATTCTGCACGGTGAAGATGCCCGTCAGGCAATCCTCCGCGGCGTCAATATCCTGGCCGACGCGGTCAAGGTGACCCTCGGCCCCAAGGGTCGCAACGTTGTTATTGAGAAGAAGTTCGGTTCGCCAACCATCACCAAGGACGGCGTCACGGTCGCCAAGGAAATCGACCTGAAGGATGCCCTCGAAAACATGGGCGCACAGATGGTTCGTGAAGTCGCATCGAAGACCAGCGACGTGGCCGGCGACGGCACCACGACCGCGACCGTGCTGGCACAGGCGATCTTCCGCGAGGGCGTCAAGACCGTTGCCGCCGGCGCAAACCCCATGGCACTGAAGCGCGGCATCGACAAGGCTGTTGAGGCCATCATCGGCAAGCGCGACAACGACGGTGTGGTCCAGGGCGGAGCGCTCTCGAAGTTCTCCAAGCCCGTCTCCGGCGACATGATCGCGCAGGTCGGCACCATCTCTGCCAACTCTGATTCGCAGATCGGCACCATCATTGCCGAGGCCATGAAGAAGGTCGGCAAGGATGGCGTCATCACCGTCGAAGAGGCGAAGAGCATGGAAACTCAGCTCGACGTCGTCGAGGGCATGCAGTTCGATCGCGGCTACCTGTCGCCCTACTTCGTCACCGACGCAGAGCGCATGGAAGCAGCCTTCGAGGATCCCTACATCCTCATCTACGAGAAGAAGATCTCGTCCATGAAGGACATCCTTCCCCTGCTCGAGCAGATTGCCCGCACCGGCAAGGCTCTCATCATCATCGCGGAAGATGTCGATGGCGAAGCACTTGCAACCCTGGTGGTCAACAAGCTGCGTGGCACGCTGAACGTCGCTGCCGTCAAGGCTCCTGGCTTCGGCGATCGCCGCAAGGCAATGCTGGGCGACATCGCGATCCTGACCGGCGGCAAGGCCATCACGGAAGACCTCGGCATCAAGCTCGAGTCCGTCAAGATCGAGGACCTGGGCACCGCCAAGCGCGTCACCATCGACAAGGACAACACCACCATCATCGACGGCGCCGGCAAGGAAGCCGACATCGACGGCCGCGTGCGCGAGATCCGTTCGCAGGTTGAGAAGACCTCGTCCGACTACGACCGCGAGAAGCTGCAGGAGCGTCTTGCCAAGCTGGTTGGCGGCGTGGCCGTCATCAAGGTCGGTGCCGCTACCGAAACCGAGATGAAGGAAAAGAAGGCACGTGTCGAAGACGCGATGCACGCAACCCGTGCAGCCGTGGAAGAAGGCATTGTCCCCGGCGGCGGCGTGGCGCTCATCCGCTGCATCGCAGACGTGGACGCGCTGGTTAAGACGCTTGAGGGTGACGAGAAGATCGGCGCCAACATCATCCGTCGCGCCATCGAAGAGCCGCTCCGCATGATCGCCTACAACGCCGGCGAAGAAGGTGCTGTCGTCATCGGCAAGATCATCGAGTCCACCGACCTGACCTTCGGCTACAACGCAGGCACGGACAAGTACGAAGACCTCGTCGCAGCCGGCGTCATCGACCCAACCAAGGTAACCCGCACGGCCCTGCAGAACGCAGCGTCCATCGCAGGTCTCATGCTGACCACCGAAGCCATGATCTCCGAGATCCCGGAGAAGGCAGCGGCAGGCGGCGGCCACAACCACGGCGGTGGCGGCGGCATGGACGGCATGTACTAACATTGCATGGAGCAGACGCGCTCCGCGCAAAACAACAAGAAAGCCCCGGAGAAATCCGGGGCTTTTCTGCTTTTCCTGTGCAACCATCCCGTTCATCTCTCATCTAATCATCTATAGTTGAGTACATGAGGTGGCCCATGTTGATTCATCGTGCGTGCGGGAAGTGCAGCGCTCGGCACGCTCAATACTGGATCGGTCGGCGGGTTTGCTGGAATAAGCAGCATTCACTCTGCTTCCGCTGCTACAGATCCTTGCTTAACAGTGTGAGGGAGCTCCGATGACGCAAGTGATTGTTCCACCCATTAAGGGCGCTTCACTTGTCCGGTATGACCTCTCTGCTGCAGATGCAGTTTGGATTGCCACTGCAATGCTGCATAAAGAATCGGGAGTTGGCATAGATCAAAGCTTCGAGACGGAACAGATCGTAAGTAAAGTTGAAGCAGAGCGCCTGACATCTGCGCAGCATAGAACGATTTATCAGCATGTGAATCAACACTGTGTCGCGAACCGAGATCCCTTACCCAACAAACCAAGGATGCTCTTCGCGACGGGGCAAGGGAGGAGGAGGCTTTGGATTGAGGGGGATCGATACTCGCCGCTTCGCGAAGACGCTCCTTCTCGACCAGACAAGGTTAATCTTCCGAGTGATCTACGACACTGGCTTGACTGGTACGATGACTGGTCGAGACAGCAACGGCCGCAGAGTAAAGCGTTAGATCCCTTATTAGCACTCATCGGATCTGGAAAGCACCTATGGGCGGACGAGCACGCAGATGAATATGTTAGAAACCTTCGAGAAGGATGGGAATAGTGAGCAAGATTTTTTGGGACACTAATCTCTTCATCTACCTCTTCGAAGAGCATCCTGAGTTCGGCCAACCTGCAGCGGACTTAAGGCGGCGAATGCTTCTTCGCGGAGATCATCTAGTGACTTCCTCGCTGACCTTGGGAGAGGTGCAAGTGAAAGCCTTGCGACTAGGGGAGCCCCAGACAGCTCGCCGTTTCAAGGAGTCTATCGAATTGGTAGCTTCCGTCGTGCCGTTCGACGCGGGCGCGGCTGACGCGTACGCGATTGTCCGTGCACAGACCGAAGTTCGAGGACCGGATGCTATGCAGCTTGCATGCGCATCCAACGCGGGAGTAGAAGTTTTTGTTACAAACGACAAGCGGTTACATAGTGTGAGAGTTCCTGGAATACATTTCATAACGCCGCTGGACCGAGTGCCGTTTTAAACCATGTTGGGTCTCCCATTCACGCGCAGCTCCTGCGCATATCTGGGATTCTCAAGGCTCCCACACACCCGCTACAATGGCCTGCATGCTGACTCGCCTACATCTTCGCGTGCTTGCCATCGCTCTCCCCATGACCCTGGTAGCCGCTCTCACACCAGCGCAGAGCGCCGCACCGACCCCGCCGCTCGGCTGGAACAGCTGGGATTCCTACGGCCTGTCCGTCACGGAGGCCGAGTGGAAGAGCAATGTTGCGTGGTTCCACCAGCATCTGCAGCCTGCGGGTTGGCGGTATGTCGTGCTCGATGAGGGCTGGTACCTCCAGCATCCTGAGAACGCGGCCACGAAAGGCGACCAGGGTTACACGATGGACGCGCAGGGCGAGTACACGCCTGCGCTCAACCGCTTTCCGCAAGGGTTGGCCGGACTAGCGAGCTACGCGCATGGACTCGGTCTGCAGTTTGGTATTCACATTATTCGGGGCATACCCAAGGCAGCGCTTGAGGGCAACACGCCCATCGCTGACTCGACGTTTCACGCAGTCGATGCAGCCGACACAACCGACCTTTGCCGATGGAATCCGGATAACTACGGCGTGCGCGACAATGCCGCGGGACAGGCGTACTACGACGGCCTGATGAAGCTGTATGCGGGTTGGGGCGTGGACTTTCTGAAAGTGGACTGCATCACCACGCCGTACAAAGCCGGCGAGATCCGCATGATCCGCAACGCCATCGACAAGACCGGGCGGCCGATCGTCCTTAGTCTGTCTCCCGGCCCTACGCCGCTCGATCAAGCCGAAGACCTGCACCGCAACGCGCAGATGTGGCGCATTTCCGATGACGTGTGGGACGTCTGGAGCGACCCCAAGCTGACACCCGGCAAGTTTCCTCAGACCATCCACAACCAGTTCGATAATCTGGCAAAGTGGATGCCGCTACAGCAGCCCGGCCACTGGCCCGACGCCGACATGCTCGCGATCGGCGTGCTTGGGCCGCGCCCTGGTTGGGGCAAAGCACGCACCTCGCGCCTGACCGGCGATGAGACGCGAACCCTTCTCACGTTGTGGGCGATCGCCCGTTCACCGCTCATCCTCGGTTCGAACCTGCTACAGATCAGTCCGGAACTGGAGGCGATGCTGACAAATCGCGAGTGGCTTGCAGTAGACCAGACCGGAGCGCACCCGCGACAGGCACTTGTCGATGGAGACACCATCGTCTGGCGATCTGAAATGCCCGTCACTGGCACGAACAAAAAGGGTGTCTATCTTGCCGTCTTTAACACTGCAGATACAGCAACGACAGTTCGGGTGGCGTGGCAACAAGTTGGATTACCCGGAGGCAAGCATCAGGCCTACAACATATGGACCGGCAAAGAAGAGCCGTCTGCAAGCGAGTTAGTAGTAACTCTGCCTGCACACGGCTCTTCCCTCTACCGAGTTGAATAGTCGCCGGCTACTGGGAAACCATGGCCTGGTTCTGTGCGCGAAGCTTGATTCCACTGACCGTCGTGCTTACCTTCAGCCGCTCAAGCTTGCGGCTGCTCGTCTGAAAGCTGACAAGATAGCTCTCCTGCAGCGCGCGATTGAACTGCTTGAAGTAAGGATCAAGCGAGACCGGGTTAATCTGGCCGCCGTTGAAACTATCGCCACCTGTACCTTCTGCTACCTGGCTTAGATAGTTCTGACCGCTGAAACTCGGCAAGTTCGCGTTCACCTGGCGACCACCGTAGTAGATGGAGTACACCGGAACGCCTGCCTTCTGAGCGTCAGTTACAGCCTGTGCAACGTAGGGACTGTCCTGATTCAAAGGGCTGACCGAGCCGTTATAGCGATCGATGCCATTTGTGATCATCAACACGACGCGCGGCGCGCCCGTGTTGGTGGGCCAGTGCTTTACCAGATCCTGCAAGCAGAAGTACGGGCTGCCATCGATACCGGCAGCAGAGATCGGCAGGCGGACGGCCTTGATCTCCTGCTCCGGCTGGGTGCTGAAACCCATCGGAAACTCCGCGCGGCCGTTGCGCATGTACCCTACGCCGAGCGAAACCTGCGGCGATGCGGTCGCGTTCACAAAGTTCTCCAGGTCCGATATCTGGCTGCCAAAGTTGCCGCGCAGACCGTCATCAATCAGCAGTGCAACCTCAACCGGCTGCGATCCAGACCGCATTAACGGACGCACACGTGCCGCATCGATCTTCTTGCCATCAAACTCGACCTTCACATCAGAGGGCTGTAGCGTGGTGGCTGGATTCTTTGTCTCAGCGCGCACAATCACGCGCACGTCAGCAGGACCTTCCACCTGGGCAGACGCGCTCACGGCAGCGCCGCCCCCAACCATTGCAAAAACAACAGACAACATCAACGGACGAACAAACATACGTACTCCTCGGGCGCTAAACGCCACCCTATTGATGGACGCGGTGAACAGAGCAATCGAAGTACGCACGACACGTCATTTGCGCACAAACATGAGTGCGCCGGGAAAGCGCCTCGAGGGCCTCCCGGTGAGAACCGCTGCGAAGCCGGCGCATCACATCTCGGTTCTGAGATGTGATGCCAACGGCCTCAATCGGCATCCCATGCCTCAAAAACGCGACATGGGGCGCCCACATACCGTCTGACGCTAAGCGTACTCAGCTACGGCTCGATGCGCACGCTGCATGATGCTCAGCACATCGGTGTACTTATTCCCGCTGCCCGTATTGAAGATGACAACGCGATCGCTCGCCTTCAGGAAGCCATTCTCGATCAGACGATCGTAAGCAGCCGTCGCAGCCGCACCCTCGGGTGACAGCAGGATGCCCTCGTTCGATCCCCAGTCCTGAATGGAGGCGAAGATCTCATCATCGGTCTGCGAGATGACCGTGCCGCCCGACTGCCGCACCACGTCCAGAATGATGTAGTCGCCATACGGCTTCGGCACGCGCAGACCACTCGCCAGCGTGTGCGCGTTCTGAAACATCTGCGATGCGTCCGCGCCTTCGCGATACGCCTTCGTCACCGGCTCGCAGCCCGCGGCCTGCACTGCAATCATCTTGGGCCGCTTACCTGTCACCCAGCCAAGCTCTTCCATCTCAAGGAACGCCTTCCACATACCGATCAGTCCGACGCCGCCGCCGGTTGGGTAAAACACGGCATCGGGATACTCCCAGCCAAGCTGCTCCACCAGCTCGTACCCCATCGTCTTCTTGCCCTCGACGCGGAAGGGCTCCTTAAGCGTCGACACGTCAAACCACCCTTCCCGCTCCTTGCGCTCTGCAACGATCTTTGCGCAGTCGCTGATCAGGCCGTCCACCAGCGTCATATGCGCGCCATACGCGATGCACTCTACCTGGTTCGCCAGCGGCACGTCCTGCGGCATGAAGATGTGCGACTCGATGCCCGCTGCGGCCGCATACGCAGCCAGCGCGCCACCGGCGTTGCCTGCCGAAGGCACCGCCAGCTTGCGAAGTCCGTAGTGCTTCGCCATCGTGACCGCAAGCGCCAAGCCGCGCGCCTTGAAGGTGCCGGTAGGATTTGCTCCCTCTTCTTTCAACAGCACATTCGCGTTCCGCCGCGATGGAAGCATCGGCGTCCAGCCCTCGCCCAGCGTCACCGGCACCACGTTTGGCAGCACGGCAGCGTAGCGCCACATGCTGTGAATGTTGGGCAAGCTGTCCCGCACTGCAGTCCCCTTCGCTGCACTCAGGTCATAACGAACGTAAAACGCCCCCGTGCAGACGGGACAGAGGGTCTTCGGCGTTTCAGCACTCTCGCGATGACCGCACCGCGAGCACTCCAGATGATCAATCTTTGGCATACCCCACCAGAATACGGGAGTGCAAGGCCTTGACGCCTCACCCATTCAGACAGACGTCGGTGCAGTAAGACCGGCTACCCACTGAATGCTTCAACAGTGAAGCCGATAGAGCCGGTCTGACGCAGGCTCAAGTGTTCGATGGCTTTCACTGATCAGTCATCGACGGTCTTAGAGCGCATGAAGTACGCTATCCGCCGCCACAGCAAGGCTCCGAAAAGCGCGAAGTTATTTATATGGTTCTATCCGTATAGAATCGAGTAAACGACGTTAGGCATTCTGGGAGGTTTTGTGGAGAAGGGGAAGCTGTTGCTTCTGTGGCTCGCGCTTGCGGCAGTTCCGGCGATGGCTCAAACGAAAGCGGATTCTTCAGCCGCAGTAAGCACTCAAGCAGTCATGGACCGGCCTGACGTCTCTGTTTCGAGCAAACACGTCGGCGCTTACGCAACCAACATCAGTCCATCCGGCATGTCCACGTTCTCGCTTACAGCGGCCTCGTACCCCATGATGATCAGCGGCACCCGCAACTATCGCTGGCTGAACCCGGCAAGCGTGAGGCCAGCCAGCCTTGATCAAGCTCAACCGACGGCCCAGGCTCCAGCCCAGCCCCAGACCAGTGAGCCTGCAACAGCTCCGCAAAGCCCTGACGCACTGACATGGCACGGCATCACGTTGTACGGTGCCTATGACGTCGGCGTGGGATGGGTCAGCCACGGATTGCCGGAAAACGGATACAACTACGAAGGCGAATCGCTGGTCAACCGGAACGGCTACCAGCATCGCTTCCTGATCGCACCGAACAACCTGCAGCAGACGGGCTTCGGAGTCAGGGGAAGGATACCCTTCGCGCCCGGTTGGTTTGCGGTGTTCAATGCATCGACCGGGATAAATCCGCAGTCGGGCCTGTTGGCAAACGCCTCAAAGACCGACATCATCAACAATGGACTGCCTCGCAGCAGCTATTCGGAAGCGATCGACGGCGCCCGCGCCGGTCAACCACTCAACGACGAATATTACGGTGGCGTCTCGTCCGACAACTTCGGAACACTCACCTTTGGCCGCCAGCGATCCCTGGGCACCGACGTCATGTTGCTCTTCGACCCCGCCGGTGGTTCGTACGCGTTCTCATATATCGGCTATAACGGCACGATGTCTGGCGGCGGAGACACAGAGGACAGCCGATGGGACGACGCCGTGAAATATCGCGTCAACTTCGGGCGTGGCCATCTTGCCGCGATGTACAAGTTCGCCGATGGCAACGGTGGATGCTTCTCAGCGCTCGCCAGCTGGACCGCCGCCACGTGTACGGCTGAGACGGCACACAACAACGCCTATGGTGGCGACGTGGGCGGAACGTACCGCAAGTTTTCATCAGACCTGGTTTACCAGCACTTCAACCAGGCGATCAGCGTGCTCAATCCCCTGCTTGGACCTCAGAGTCTCAGTGCGCCGTACCAGTCGACCACCGACAGCGTCAACGAGAACCCTATCAACGGCACCAACTTCATCCCGACGACAGACACCGTGTACGGCATCGTCACCGATAACAATGCATTTATGGCCGCGGGCAAGTACGCTGGAGAGCAGTTCAAGTTCTTCGCAGGATTCGAATACATCTGGCAGAACAACCCTCATAACCCGCTGGGTGTCGGCGCTTCTGACCAGGGCGGCTACATTATGAGCGGCGTAGAGAACAACAATCTCGACACGGAAAAGATCCTAAGAATCTGGTGGACCGGTGTGAAGTACTCCTACACGAGAAAGACTGACTTCACCTTCGCATGGTACGAGCAGTTGCAGAACGATTTTCGTTCTCCGCAGACCTGCTCGGCTGCAGCTGGCTTCCGGGCCTCCTGCGCGGGTGCTCTGAACGAGGGTTCGATCTACACCGACCACCACTTCACCACGCGTTTTGACGCATTCGCCGGATTGGCCTATTCCTTCGTCTACGGCGGCATGGCTATTGCCATTCCCCATGGCCCCGGCGTTCCCTACCTGCACAACAGCAACTTCGCCCCGACGATCGGCGGCCGGTTCACTTTTTAACGAACCTGATCAGCTGTGTGTGTTTGAGTAACGCTTCTTACGTCACCGCTGTAGTACGACTACATGCGGAGGAAAGACAATGCCGACTGTGCTTCCCAGCTCAACCCACCGTTTGGATCCTTACAAGAACTTCAAGTTCCGTATCAAACGCGACGGCAGTTACGTCGCCGCTATATCGAAGATCGATGGTCTCAAACGCACCCATGAAGCGTCGGAGTACCGCAAAGGCGGAGATCCTTCCAGTTCCAGCAGGTCGCCGGGCAGGAGTAAGTATGAAGCCATCACGCTTGAGCGCGGCGTCACCCACAACACCGCCTTTCAGCAGTGGGCAAGCGCGAGCGCTCAGCAGAGCAGCGCGGAAGCCCAGACCGGCATCTCGCGCATGGACATCATCATCGACGAGTACAACGAAGCGGGTCAGCAGGTGCAGGCGTACAAAGTGTTCGGCTGCTGGATTTCGGAGTACCAGGCCATGCCTGACCTGGACGCTGGCAGCAATGCAGTCGCCATCCAGCACATCAAGCTGGAGAACGAAGGCTGGCAAAGCGACTCACCCTTGTAGAGAGTAGAACTCTTGGTCGTCTCCGCCTTCCTAATGGCAGATCATTGGTGGCAGTGTGGCGGTCTGAATACGTGGGCACGTTCGAGGACAGAGACAAGCCGACACAAACCTGTCAAGCCCTCAAACATGCAACCCGAACATTCCAATCGGGATAGAGCTGGCATGGTAGTTGTTTAGAACGACTAGAATAGGAGTAGCAAGCGAAACGCCAGCCCACCTAGGCTGGCGTTTCTACTTCTGTCACAAGGACGTGAACCTTTGAGCTTTCGACTATGCCGCCATATATAAGCGGGCGGTCTCCAATGCGAGTCGCCTGCCCTGCGCGAGGACAAGTTCTGCTACTACCACACCACGCTTCGACGCCGCCATCAGTCGCTTTTGACTAAGCCGGATGTCAGCACCCTGCGGCCCTCCTACGACAGCGATGGCAAGTTCAAGGGCATGCAGCCGGTTGCCGCGCCGTGCGGCAGCATCGATCTCGGCCTGCTGGAAGACAGTGCGTCGGTGCAGGTGGCCATCTCTACTGTCGTGAACGCGCTGGCAACCAACCGGCTTGACGTTCGCCGAGCCACCGCCCTGCTCTACGGTCTGCAGATTGCCGCATCGAATTCGCGCGCGATGAACAAAGAAGATGGCCCTGACCCCAACGAGATGATCAAGGAAACCAAGCACGATTCGGATGGCGAGCCGATCGCAGACCCGAAGCTGAGTAGCGACGGCAGGTCAACTTTCCTTAGAGAAGCAATCGAGCGTTACAGAAGAATAGGGCTGGAGCCGGGCCTGCACGGCGATGGGAAAGAAGCGGCCGACGTCAGCACGGCAGGCGCAGCGAAGGAAAGCAGCGACCCCGACCCCGGTCCTAAGGATGCTTTAAGCGATGAAGGCAAGAACAATGAAGTCAACGGCGGCGGACCGGACGCAATCTACTACGAATGCAGCTCCGTCAGTTGTGGAGACTTACAGTCGCCGGGTCAAACCGCAATCGTGAAGGTGTCTTCAGAACGTGTGACGCGATTGTAGAGCGTGTCGCGCTCGACCGGCTCGCGGCCGGCTTCCCGAATCAGGCGCTCCAGCTCGGCGCGTCGCATACCTTGCGGTGTCGTGGCTCCGGCCTCATGGTAGATCTTCTCTTCGACAACGGTCCCGTCTATATCATCCGCGCCAAAGCGGAGCGAGATCTGGGCCATCTTAGGCGTGACCATCTGCCAGTAGCTCTTGATGTGCGCAAAATTGTCGAGCATCAGGCGGCCGACGGCGATCTGCCGCATGTCATCGAACCCGGTCGTGCGCGGCAAGTGGCCTAGCACCGTGTTTTCCGGGTGAAAGGCCAGCGGAATGAACGTCTGAAATCCGCCGGTGCGATCCTGCACCTCGCGCAACTTCAACATGTGATCGATGCGGTCTTCCTCGTTCTCAATGTGACCGTAGAGCATGGTCGCGTTGGAGCGAAGGCCCGCATTATGAACCATCTCGGCGGTTTCGAGCCACTCGCTGCCATCGATCTTGTGGTCGCAGATGATGTGCCGAACCCGATCCGCAAAGATCTCCGCACCTCCCCCCGGGCAGGAGTCGACCCCCGCCTGCTTCATCTGCATGAGCGCGTCAGGAATGGAGAGCTTAGCACGTTTGGCGAGGAAAGCAACCTCAACCATGGTGAATGCCTTGATGTGAACCTTGGGGAAACGAACCTTCAGCCCCTTCACCAAGTCAAGAAAATACTCGAATGGCAGATCAGGATGCAGGCCGCCGACGATGTGGAACTCGGTGACCGCCTCGCTGTAACCCTCGCCCGCGGAGTGCCACGCTTCTTCTAGCGCCATGGTGTACGTGCCGCTCTCGCCCTTTTTCTTACCGAAGGCGCAAAGGCGGCAGCTTGCCACGCAGACATTCGTTGGGTTGATGTGCCGGTTGACGTTGTAGTACGTCAGATTGCCATGCCTGCGCTCGCGAACCAGATTGGCCAGCCAGCCGACGGCCAGCACGTCAGGCGACCGGTAGAGCGCAACGCCATCCTGCTCATCCAGACGTTCACCGGCAAGAACTTTCGCGGCGATCGGCCAGAGGGCTGCATCATCCGTTTGGAATTCGTGGCGCGGCCGGCCTGTGGGAGACTCGTTCATCTTCACTAGTTTAGACGCCAAAACGGACAGGACGCTTCTAAAAGCGTCCCGTCCATTTGGCTGATCAACTACTTCGTGGCGCTTTGATTCACCAGCGCGGAATCGACCATACGCGGCTGCAACAGCACGCCATCATTGCGCGTTACTCCGACAAGGTGATCACCCACGGCAAAGAGGGTGTTCATGCCCCAACCGGCGGTCATGTAGCTGACCTTCATGTCTGGCGTGTGCACTGTGAATACCGGCGTCTCGGGTGAGCTGGAGCTGATCAGAACACGGCTGCTTGCCTGGTCGTAGTGAAGGCCGCCCACGTTCGGCACGTAGAGATTAGGCATGACGTGCCACGAGGCACCGGCATTTTCCGAAAGGAAAACACCCTCAGCCCCACCGGCCCAAAGGCGACCAGTTCCATCGATGGTGACCGCCGTCAGATACAGATCCTTCGGCAGAGTGACTGGCTGGAACGTCGCGCCGCCGTCTGAAGAGAACGTCATACTCCGGGGATCAGCAAGCACCACGTTCTTGCCTTGCGCGGCTATCATTCGCCAGGCCTTATCACCCGCCGATGGCATGTGCTGCCAGGTCTTGCCGTCGTCCGCGGACGAAAGCAGGCCGTCGCCTGTGACTGCATACACCGTCTTATCGCCAGTGGCCATGGCGTAAGCACCGGTCTTCGCTTCTTCAGGAGGAATGCTGCGAATCGGCGCGGTACGGCTTGCCGTTGCGCTCTTCACACCTGGTTTCGGAGTCGTCTTGGATGCCATGGCTCGCCCCTTCGCTGCAGGCTTCGCCACAGGCGCGGGATCGGCTGCAGCGGCTTTGTCATCAGGCGGCAGCGCCATCACAAGGCCGGAGTTCTGCCACGTGTCGCCGCTGAGCCGATAGATGCCGCGACGGGTTCCGGTCAGCACGGTGCCATCAGGGGCCTGCCCGAGCGAGAAAACATCCGCTCCCGCAAGACCGTCGCTCTTCTGGGTCCAGTGCGCGCCTCCATCGTCACTGGCAAATACGCCACCTGCCTCCCGATCATTGATCACACCCACATAGAGATGCGATGGATTGGTGCGGTCCTGCACCACCGTCGAGATCTCGCGAGCGGAAAAACCGTCGTTCGATGAAGAAAACGTCGCGCCCCCATCGTTCGAGAGCAGAACACCTGTGCGGTCTGTTGCCAGCAGCACATGCTTGTCATTCTGGGGATCAATGAAGATATCGTTGACGATCCAATCGTGGTTCGTTCCGCCGGCCCAGGTTCTGCCAGCGTCAAACGTGCGATACAGACCTTCAGTAGTTCCGGCGAAGACCGTGCCTTCAGCCTTCGGATCCTGCTGGAGGACGCGCGTGCGGCTTGAGGTGTGTGGAATGCCCGTGATTTTGTGGAACTCCGCGCCGCCATCGCCGCTCTTGTAAATACCCGAGCATGCCGATGCATACACCGTCTCCGGAGCCTTGGGGTCGATGATGATCGAAAACACATCGGAGTCTTCGAGAACCCCCTTGTGGATGTTCTCCCAGGTCTCGCCGCCGTCCTTCGTCTTCCACGGCAGATGCCATGTGCCGACATAGATGATCTTCGCGTCGCGAGGATCGATCGCCACTGACTCAACCTCGTAAAACTCCTTCTGCTGCGGACTGATCTTCTGCCAGGTGGCACCGCCATCCGCGCTGCGATACACGCCGTCAACCGCTCCTGCGACCAGCGTCTTCGGATCGGATGGTGCCTGTGCCAGCGCCCGCACCGAATGACCCTCAAGCTGCTTGATGGACGTCCAGTTCTTGCCACCATCGTCGCTGGTAAAGACGCCGCCATCGATGCTGTCCAGGCTCCAGCCGCCGACCAGCAGGCGGCCTGGATGTGCAGCGTCGACCACGATGTTGTCCATCACCAGATTCTGGCGGCCAGCAATGCGCCCGACGCGGCGCCAGGTGGCTCCGCCATCACGCGAGTCGAACAGCGTTCCTGTGACCGAGCCGAGGTAAAGGTGCTGATGATCGCCAGGATCCATTGTGATGGAACGAGCGTCACCGCCGTTCGGACCGGCCTGAATCCATGTGCTTTGGGCTGGTGCGAGTAGCGGAGTGACGGCAGATAAGAGTAGAGCAGAGAAAGACAGCAGTTTCATGTTGGTCCTTAGTTGGAGAAACCCTCTTCATTCTAAGTTGCCCGCGTCCGTCTGCCACTTGGCCGTATCTCAGCGGGTACCTTAATCTGCTCGACCAGCCCTAGACCGGAAATGCGAAGGCCGGCCCGAGGGCCGGCCTTCGTTTACCGCTTTCAGACGATTACTTCTTTTTGTGACGGCGGACGGGAGTCTTCATTGCCGACTCGTCAACCGGGGTGATGCCGGTGGGCAGGACATCGCCCGGCTTCTGGAGGTACACAGCAACCGACTTGGAACCGCTGGTACCGGTGTACAGGCTGATTGCCGAAGGATCGACAGATGCGGGCTTCGCGACGAGAACCTTCTTCGAGTTGATCGCACGCTCTGCTGCCGTGTTCGGGCGCTCGTTGCTGTCTGCGTTGCCGACGAGAATCAGCTTCGATCCGCCGCTCAGCGACTGCTTGGAAGCCTGATCGATGAGGCAGGCCTTTGCATCGTTGTCCACACGCAGCGGACGCTTGCGATCCTTATCGAACGGAGCGTTGCAAACGAGGGTTGCGTTGCTTACAGCCGGTGGAGGAACGATCCGCGGAGCCGGGATGGTGACGGTCGTCGAAGCGGTGGCGGTGCGGCCCAGCGTATCCGACGCATTGCAGGTGATGGAAATCGTGCCAGGCTGTGCACCAGTGGTCGACAGGGTCACAGTGGAACCGGTGCCGCTGATCGAGCCAGACGTCGGCGAGTAGCTATAGGTGAAGCTGCTTGCCTTGCCGGCAGGATCGCTAGCCGTAGCAGTGATGGTCGATGTGCCGCCAGGCTGGACAGTGTCGGGGCTCGCCGAGCAGGTCAGCGAGAGCGCCGGCAGCGGGTTCACGGTGAAGGGAGCAGAGCAGTCAGCGAACTGGCCGACCTTCTGGCTCTCGGTCGCTGTGCCCTTGACGGCATAGCTGCCAGGCGTCAGGCCGGTGGTGTCGACCGTCGCCACATTGCTGGTCCCAGATACCTTGCCGCCATTCGACGTCCAGGCGTAGGTGACCGTCTTCTTCGGCAGCGCGTTGGTCACGGTACCAGTCACGGTAACCGCATCACCCGGATAGACTGAAGCTGGGCTCGCAACGCAGGCATACGTCAACGGCGGAGGAGGAATGATGTGGCCGAGGTGCAGTAGGATGCCGCTGCTCAGCTGCGCTGAACTGATGTTTGCGCGTCCACCCAGAACGCCCGGTGTCGGGATGCTGGTATAAGGACCAAAATCCTCATGAATGTACACGTAGTCGGCCTGGAACAGGCGGATGCCAAACGCGTGATTGAAGAACGGCAGGTCATAGTCCATACCGCCGCCGGCGGTGAGGGAAGGTCCCCAGGTGTACGGCTCATGGTAGGTCGCGCCAGCGATCTCGCTGTTCGGTCCACCCAGGCGTGCTGCACCGGCCATCGCATGACCGAAGAAGGTCACGGAGGGCGTGGGCAGACGGAACACCGGACCAGCTGAAAGCAGGGTCAGGCCGTCATTGTTGCCATTGGGATGGAACGCAGCGGAAACTTCAATGCCCGCATATTTGCTGAAATAGTAAGCTCCGGAACCAATGGCTCCGTAGTTGACCGAAGAGTAGCTAACGCCAGCAGGCTTTACCGTGCCGTGGCCGCTCCAGTATGAGTAGCCCATAAACACGTCTGCGCGAGACGGGTTTGGGCCTGCGGGCGGGGCGGCTGGTGTTTGCGCACCCAGGCTTGCGGCGCCCAGGGTGACTGCGCTCACTGCCAGTAGCGACCGGCCTAGTTTGCGAAACGGCTGAGAAAACATGCGACTTAATCCTCCGCGGAATGAATCTTTTTAGTAAAAAGTGTGAGCTGTACGAATCTTCGCTCACTGATTATGGGTTGCGAGTGAAGTGTATAGCAGCATTTCCCTCGTCGGAAGGAAATTTTTGCCAAGACGAATACCGAACGCTTTTACAGATGCAGGTTTACCTCAGAGCTGTCTCTTCAATGCCTTAACGCGTACCCGATTAGTAACCCTGAAAATAAAAGCAGCAATGTTGATGCACTATGCGATGTTCAAACTGTCTTTTATGCTGCCCCGCTCGCGTTGTATTTTTTCCTGCAGCAGTGTTATGGCGTAAAGCAACTGCTCGGGACGGGGCGGGCAGCCCGGCACATAAATGTCGACTGGGATGATCTGATTCACGCCCTGCAGCAGGGCGTAGTTGTTGAAGACGCCTCCTGACGTTGCGCAGGCGCCCATCGAAATGACCCATTTTGGCTCAGGCATTTGTTCATACAGCCGGCGAATCACTGGCGCCATCTTCTGGGACACGCGGCCTGCCACCACCATCAGGTCGCTCTGCCGTGGCGACGGACGAAACACCTCCGCACCAAAGCGAGCGATGTCGTAGCGCGACCCACCCATGCTCATCATCTCGATGGCGCAGCAAGCCAGGCCGAATGTCATAGGCCAGACAGAGTTTTTGCGAACCCAGTTCACAGCCGCATCCATCGATGCCAGAACCACGCCTTCCGGCTGCTGTGGGCCCCAGTTCACTTCACGCAGTTTGTCCTGGTTCTTGCCAAATGAATCGAGCGTACTGAAGAAATAGCGGTCAGTTCCCTGTTGCTCGGCAGGGCGGCCGTTGCTTGATGTCTCGGCGGCAGGTGTGCTCATATTCCTCATTCTAGTCACAAACGGCATGGGGGACGGCCGCCGGACTTGTACTTGCGTGCTTCAGCATGTGATGCGCTCCGCACGCCCCGACGCAGAGGTGGCTTGCTGCGCGCAAACGTGGCGTTCCGTGACAGAACAAACCTGCTGCGGGAATTGTTCGCTCAACGAATGCAAAATTTAACGATTCCTTGTGTACAGTAAACAAAACGAACCACCCATAACTGCACTGTTCGCCGGCACCTTCGCGGCGAACCGCGCCGCTTTGCCGGTGTGGCAGACCCCATTCTCTTCTCGAGTTATCAGGTGAACTGCACTATGCGTGATCTGCTCAAGCGTCTTTGTCATCGGACTTACATTGGTTTCCTTCTGCTGCTTTTCAGCGCGGCACCCTACGCAAAGGCGGCAGCGCAAGTTCCCGCCGGTCCTGGTCAGGAGCTGCACGGGGTGTCCGGCACACCGGCCGCCGCGCCCAGTTCTGATGCTCGACTGACCGCCCTGGAAAAACAGAACGCCGACTTGCAGACCTCGGTTGCCGCGGCACAGTCCGCCGGCGATAACGCATGGATGCTGGTCTCCGCAGCGTTCGTCCTCATGATGAGCGGTCCCGGCCTGGCCCTGTTTTACGGCGGCCTGGTACGCAAAAAGAACATCCTCGCCACCATGATGCAGACCTTTGCCATGATGGGAGTCATTACCGTGCTGTGGGCGCTGATCGGCTACTCTCTCGCATTCGGTGAAAACACCGGCCACTTCGGCTTCTTTATCGGTTCGTTCCAGAATGCGCTGCTGCACGGCGTCGGCCTGCTGCCCGATAAGGTGTACGTCACGACGATCCCGGTGCAGACCTTTATGGTCTACCAGTTAATGTTCGCCATCATCACGCCCGCGCTGATCACGGGTGCCTTTGCCGAACGTATGAAGTTCAGCGGTATGCTCGCGTTCATGGTTCTCTGGGCCATCCTTGTCTACAGCCCCATGGCGCACATGGTCTGGGGCAAGGGCGGCCTGCTGAACGCGGCCCTCGGCGGCAAGTTCCCCACGCTCGACTTTGCCGGAGGAACGGTCGTTCACGTAACCAGCGGCGTCTCCGCGCTGGTCTGCTGCCTGTACATGGGCAAACGACGCGGCTATCCCAGGGAGCCGATGCCGCCCCATTCGCTGGTGCTCAGCTTTATCGGTGCCTGCCTGCTGTGGGTCGGCTGGTTCGGCTTTAATGCTGGTTCGGCCCTCAATGCGAGCGGCCTGGCGACTTCCGCTTTTGTTGCCACTCATTTCGCCGCCGCTGCTGCTGCCTGCGGCTGGACGGTCGCCGAGTGGATCAAGACCGGTAAGCCAACTGCCCTCGGAGCCATCTCGGGAGCGGTGGCCGGCCTTGTCGGCATCACGCCTGCAGCGGGGTTCGTTACGCCCATCTCCGCACTTTGGATCGGCATCATCACAGGCATCTGCTGCTTCTTCATGGTCTTCATCGTCAAGCAGAAATTTGGCTATGACGATTCGCTGGACGCCTTCGGCGTACACGGCGCGGGTGGGACCATCGGCGCCATCCTTACCGGCATTTTTGCAACCTCGGTCATCAACCCCATCTTCGGCGCCAACAAGGCAACTGGAGTGATCGAGGGCAATCCACATCAGCTGCTGAACCAGGTGGTCGGTGTCGCCATAGCCTGGAGCCTTGCGATAGTCGGGACGCTGATCATCCTTGTGCTTGTAGATAAGACCATCGGACTCCGCGTATCGGCCGAGGACGAGGACACCGGACTTGACCTGTCGCAGCACGGTGAAGAGGGCTACCACGTCGAGCCGGCTTACTGATGTCCTATGCGGGTGCTGTCTTTTGTTCGTACGGAGCGCGACAGCATCCAACCCTTTCGGGCACAATGACGAAGCTTCGCAAGCACGCACGCGAGAAGGGTAAGAAATAATGCAGAAGATTGAGGCAGTCATCCAGCCAGGAAAGCTGGACGCGGTAAAAGAGGCGCTGATCGAGGTCGGCGTCGAAGGCATCACCATCCTGGAGGCTCGTGGTCATGGCCGCCAGAAGGGCCACACGGAGTTCTATCGCGGTCGCGAATACTCCGTGGACCTGCTGCCGAAGATCAAGCTGGAAACGATCGTTCCGGACGCCATCGCTGAAAAGGCCGTAAGCGCCATCATTACCGCGGCGCAGACCGGCTCCATCGGTGACGGCAAGATCTTCATCACACGGGTGGACGACGCGATCCGTATCCGCAACGAAGACCGTGGTGACCTGGCACTCTAGAATTAGCCGCAGTGACACAGAGGGGCACAGCTTCGGCTGTGCCCATCTGCTTTCCTCGATCTCAGGTGATCTGAACCAGAACCGCGCTCAGCGCCGGAACATAGCAGTTCAGCGTTGTGCCACCCGCAGTCAGGGCGTAAGCCGCGCCAGGTGTGAAGCTTCCGTTTGCATTGATGATTGCTGACTGAATCGTGACGCCCGTTGTCGCGGTCAGACTGGGAGCGGACGCACCTGGTGTCAGCTGGGTCAGCTCCAGGAGGCTTGCAGTATTGATCGTCTGTGGCAGCATCGTGCTTACCTGCAGATTATTGGTTGCATCCTTGTTGACGATGACCAGGTTTAGACCGCCGCCGGGGGTCCTCACCGTGTACGCGGTCACGTTCAGCGAGCCGGCAGAGACGGTGGTCTGATACAGCGTGCCCTGTCCCGCCAGCGTGAACAGATACATCCCGTAGTACTCAGGCCGCGCCTCAACCACCACGCCGTCGCTATCTGCGATAGGCGTGTAGCCGGCGCTGTCTCCGCCACCGTGAAAGTTCACGCCGGAGGCGCCGTTCTGCGCACAAGTGAAGAGATAGTCGATCACCCAAAGCGACGAAGCATAGCTGTCACTGACGCCATCGGCGCCGCCGTTGTAATAGGAGTTGCACTCCGACATGCGGTACGGAACGCCGATGCTCTGCGCACCCGCCTGCAGTTGCTGCAGGTCCGTGACCAGCGTCGGATCGGGCGTTACCAGAAATGCAGAGGTCGATGTCGCCAACTGTCCATTGGCCCTGTAGTAATGCTGCGTCAGCAAAGTGATTTCGGATTTTGAGGCGTATTGGCCGAAGGGCACCGTCCACGTAGAAGCGTGACCGCTCGAAGCAGGTCCGGTGATCGCAACGCCCGGCGTCACAGCCAGGATCGCCGCCCGGTATTGCTGCCACAGCGCTTCAAATGTAGTCAGCGACCAGCCTGTGCCGGCGTAGTAGTTCCCTGTGTCGCCGTAAAGGTCGCATTCGTTGCCGATCTCGATGCCAAGCAGCGACGTTCCGAAGGCCTGCACCGCATACGCGACCTCTGCCGCGGCCAGCGCAGGCGTGGTGGTGTAGGGTGAAGCGGGCGAAGAGCCCTCAAGATTGATGCCGTAGAGGCATTTCCATCCCGTCGCCTTCACAAACGCGGCGAGCGCAGTCACATCACTCGGTGCGATCTGGCCCGCTGTCAGACCCTTGCCGTTCGGCATCCAGACCGTGCGGTCCACCGAGTTGCCGCCGACGCGCAGAACACTCGTGCCGAGCCGTTGGAACAGCGCAATCAGGTTTGTATTAGATCCCGAAAACGTGCCGTTCGTCAGGCTGCTCTTCTCGTACGACAGGCCCGCGAACGATGGCCCGATTGAACCCGCGGCAGCCGTTGACACCGAAATGTTTGCCTGCGCAACAGTGCCGGTCGGAACCGGCTGTGGATTCGTGGCAGGTGGAGGAGTCGAACCTGTGCTGCTCGTCGAAGAGGACGAACCGCACCCCAGCAGAAACGACGAAGCAGCAAACGCCGCGGATCCTTTTATAGCTTGCCGACGTGTAACCGCGGAGCTCTGCACTGATAACAACATGGTCAACAACCTCGTTCTGCCTGCACTGTTAGAGAACCGTATGGGGCAGCAGAGTTGTCGTGAGTTGGCAGAACCGCCGGCAGAAGGCTGCACCGAGCTGGCACAGCCCTCCCGAGCACGGATCTTCTTTAGCCGCCGAACAGGAAGTTGACCGTGATGGTCGTGTCTACCTCGGTCGGCTCGCCATTCAGCAGGTAAGGTCTGTACCGCCAATCCTGCACGGCCGCGACCGCGTTGGCGCGCAGCATCTCAGGGCCGGAGATCACCGTGAGACTCTGGATGGTGCCTGCCTTGGAGATGACAGCGCGCAGCACCACAGCACCTGAGACATGCGCCGCACGCGCGATTGCCGGGTACAGAGGGCTGGAACCGGACAGCTTCGTACCGGCGATCACACCGCTCGAAACGTGAGCGGGGGAGCCACTGCTCTCGGAGGCGCAACTCGCACCGTGAGAGGAGCAGCGCCAAGACCGATCGCACCCACCGGCCCAGGCTCGCCCATGGCACTCATAGTCGGAACCTGCGTTCCCAGGCTCAAAGGCGGAGCATCATCGTGCCCGCTGTCGACGAGGTGAGGAACGCTGGCGGGAGCCGTGAATGGATCAAGCCTCGCGACCACGTTAGCGACCCTCGCGACAGCGACTTTTGGGCGCGATACCGATGGCGGCGGCACAGGTGGCAACAACATGCTGCTGAGTAACGTCCTGGGCAGCGCCTCGGGGTGAAGAAGTGGAGTAACGATCATGCCAGCGACCAGTGCCGC
The DNA here is from genome assembly GCA_965199365.1 of Terriglobus sp. GTDB lineage: Bacteria > Acidobacteriota > Terriglobia > Terriglobales > Acidobacteriaceae > Terriglobus. Next base: position 684,524 of record CBDARC010000002.1, read on the forward strand.
ATTGAACGTTGCAGTCATCCACACATAGCGGCTGGATCTCGACCTGAGCGCACCCGACGATTCAACTAACGATGTCTCGAACATCAGCAATCCCATCTGCGAGAGGAAAAGCCATATCTGTAGACACCGCATGCTTCGACTTTCTTACAGCATCGCCGGGATGACGACTGAACTCAGGGATCAGCAGCAGGAGCGTCACGGCAGCCGTCGACAGAACCAGCGAGCGAAGTACCTGGTAAAGCGCCCTCCGTGAGCGGAGCGGATGGCCGTACATTCACGTTCACGGCGGCGCAAGGACTTCTGGACGTCGTAGATGACCAGGCACCCGGCTTTTGGCGGTTGTCAGGTAACAAGCAGAACATCAGCGTCAGGCACTTACACGACGATGGTAGGAGGGCCGCGTTCTGACGGAACGCGTGTGACAACGACGGTTTAAGATTCCCAGGCGCACGATAATCTCCGACGCTGATGATGAAGAGGCGCTTAAACTAATCACAAAACTCAGGACCCCCGAAGACCATGCTAATCCCGAACGTGCCTTCGTCATTCATGCCGAAACATCGGGACTGATTGCCCGCAGCAGATGCGGCTCATCTCCACTGAAGAGAAGTCGAAGCCCTGCTCGCGCTGAGGAACACATGACATCGCAAACCGGAAGTGAGCATGCCCACGAAAATAGCTGCGGCGATAAGCGGTGAGATATAGCAACAACACAAACTCAGGGCAAAGGACGCAAACGATGCAAGAGAAACACAATGGTCAGACCAGGCTCGCTTACATCTTAGGAGTTCCGCTCGCTGAACATGTAGTCAGGCAGTGGCCCCAGATGCAGGAACTGGTGGAGGGGCGCGAGCTGATCGCCAGTATCGAAGGCAATTTTCAAGCCGTCACCCTGGAGGTTGGCCGCAGGCTCAGGCTGGGCGATGTAGTTGTCGTCGAGTGGACTATCAATTACGGCGATGATCGCCTCTATCGCAACGTGACCATTGGAGAGCTGGAAGACGGAGAGGCTGTCCGGGTTACGGATTACTGGGGCGAACCTGTGACTACGCCCGATTGGAGATCCGGAATGACGGCCCGTCTGGAGATGCCTCCCGATGGCATATGGCCGTCCAGGGATCGGCTTAAGCATTACTAGGCTCAGCGATAGAAATGGATGAGCTGCGCGGGACGCGGTGGGTTGTTGGTGAAAGTTTCATACAGCCCAGTAACGAGCGCATTACTGATTGTTACGGCAAACACCCCATCAAGCAAACACCGCTACTCCGCAACCGCTCGGGCCGCTGCCTTGATGACGTCTACCACCACTTCGGGGAAAGTGATCGGGATGGCGTGCGAGGACTGCAGTTCGATGACGGTAGCGTGGGCACGTTCGGCTTCAAACTTGAACTCTTCCAGGGGAATAACCGGGTCCAGCAAAGGCCTGATCTGCCAACTCGGCTTGCTCGTCCATGCAGCGGACGTCAACACGTCGGAGAGCGCTGCCGCCTCTAGAGGGCGTTGGGTGGCAATCATCATCGCGAGCAGACCTTCAGGCACATCGGCAGCAAGCAGGTCGCCGTATTTCTCTGCCTTTACGAGAACATTTGTGCCCCTGGTTCCGTCGGGCAAGGTGTATGGGACAAGATCGGCAGATGAAGCGAAATCGCCTCCGGGAAAGCGGTTGAGACAATCGTTGGCAGATTCGCCTGCCGCCGGCATGGGCGAGCCGGCGTAGATAAGTCCCTTCACCTTGGGATCGTCTCCACCCTGGGTGATGACCGCCCCGCCATAAGCATGAGAGACGAGCAGCACTGGATCCGCGATCGTGTCGAGCAAACTACGCAGGTAGGCAACGTCGGTCGCCAGTCCCCGCAATGGATTGGAGAAGACCTTGACCGGGTACCCTTCGCGCTGCAAACCCTGGATGACGCCATGAGTCCAGATCGAAGAGTCTTCGACAGCGCCGTGTACAAGGACGATCGTAGGCTTTGGAGAACCATCCTCTGCGATGCGTCGCTCAGTGTCCATGGTTTATGGTTCTCCTTTGCCCGGATCGGATGGGTCTACTGCTTGCGAACGCGGGGAAGAATCACTGCTTCTCGCGTATGGTCTGCGTGTATGTCCTGCCGTACGGATAGAAGAGGTCCTTGCGGCCTTCCTGCCATGCCTGCTTCATTTCGGGCGCGGTGATGTCCCAATCCGTCCTGCACTTTTGACTGACAGCCCGCAGATCCTGGCGTAGTTCCTCCATGGTCGGCCTGCCGAAGAACCAATAACCGCAATAGATCTTGTAGATGATGAGCTTCGGCTCGAGAATTATGACGTGGGGGATCATGGGATTGTGTAAAGGATCGGTATATTCAGCGATGTCGAGGTCCTTTTGCACGACACGGCCTGCGTCTGACAGAAAGGGCCAATGTGCGCCCACGCCGCTGCGGTATTCGTTCGTCTCGGTCAGGGTATCCGTGCTGATCGTCACAAGCCGGCAATAGCCCACTTCCATCTCGCGGTACAGCTCGAGAAGACCTTCATTCTGGCGGCGGTCCTTTGGACAGAAACCGCCGCGACTCAACACGACGAGCATGGGGTCGGCACCCTGCAGCTCAGACAATCTTCGCCTTGTTGCGGTGTTGTCAGCCAGCTCATAATCAGGGAAATGAGCACCGGGTATGATGTCGTTTCGCATATTCTTGCGCGTGTCCTTTCACTCACCTGCGGATCGTGCTGCGGCGGTTCTGCTTTGCGGGCGGCCGACACGCGAAGGAGCCCAGCCCCGACAAAGCCAGTCCGTTACCTCTGCCACGATCTGGACTTGATCAAGATCCAGAAAATCAGCAGATGTGAGATAAGGACCGCTGGCGCGTAAAACGTATAGACATACCAGAAGGTCGCCAGGTTGTAGCTCGGGACGTTCAACTGCAAAAGACCTCGAACACCGTTCAGAAGATCCACAGATCCCCACGTGTTGAAGACCCACACCAGGGGAATGGCAAGACGCCAGTTGCTGCGCAGAGCAGCGATAGAGACGAGCGCCAGTGCCGCAGTGATGAGGTCGCCGTAAGCAGCATTGTTGCGAAATCTTATGGGCAACCCTGGATCGACCATGCCGGTAACCAGGAGAGTCATTCCGACATAGCGGAACACGTGCACGAAGACGAGTGGAGCGAGAGCCGCATTCCGCGGAAGCTTGACCAGCGACGGCCACACCCACCAGGTTGCAACGGCGGCGCACACGAGAATACTGGAAGCAAGTTCCAGCCAGAAAATACTGACATTATTCATAGACAGCCCCCCGGTAGGTGGTACTCCGCAAACGTGCTGGTGCCTGGAATGGCCTCTACTATCCCACCGCAATGCTAGGCATTCGCCGCTAGGGGAGTCTTGACAGTGTCTGCTGGAGGTTGACGTTTTCTGCTGACAGACACACTTGGAGTTGCGCCTGACGCGCAAGCCAACCCGCTGCGCCTCCCTGGAACGGGCCCGTTATCGACTGGCGCTTTGCCACGCTCCCGGGCTGGCGCCCACCACCCTCTTGAACGACCGCGTGAACGAGGTCTGGTCCGAAAATCCGCACTTGAGCGCAATCTCCGCAAGCGAGAAGCCCGTCTGCATCATGAGGTCTTGCGCCATCTCTACACGACGGTTCACCAGCCATCGGTAAGGCGGTTCGCCAAAGGTTTGTCGGAAGGAATGGGCGAAATGGCTGATCGAGAGGCCGCACTCATTCGCCAACTGCGAGACGGTGATCTCTCCATCCAGATGGAATCTCAAGATCTCCTTCACGCGACGTACCTGCCAGGGGGCCAGTGTTCCGCGCATGGACAGCGGCGGCGTCGCGACGTTGCCATAGGTGTGCAGGAAGTGAGCACGAAGCGCCAGGAAAATATGATCGACAAAGAGTTTGCAGGCGTGTGCAGGCTGTTCTAACGCCGGCAGGACCGCTTGCGCCAGATGGTATGCAGTTGGATCGGTAACGCCCGGGGGGCACAGCAGAGCATCCACAGGCCGGGATCCCTGCTCGTCCGTCAACTCATCGAGTGCCGTGCGCGGCACATAAAACGACATGAAGTCAAAAGGTGTGTTGATCTTAACGGTAGGCAATTGTTCCAGATCGGATATGCCGATCCCTCCCACCTCTCGACGAGGAGAGGCTTGTACGGGACGACCGGCCAACCAAAGGTTCGACTCAGACCTTTGCAGATGCACATTGATCAGGAAGGCGCGCTGCGATGGGCCCTGGGTCGTTCTCTCGGGAAGCGGAGCGCCTGATGCCACCCGGGTCACGGCCAGCTTCACCTTTCGAGGTGTCTCCGCAGTAATCGCAGGTGAACTCCTCAGTCTGAAGTGCTTATCGATCTTTTTGCCATAGACACCGTACTCGCCCATCATTGCCTCTTTCTCGAGAACAGGCGATAGCTGCCGGGGCGCACGGCCCGAGGGTCGAGCTTACGCTTGACCGTACAACTGCTTGGCTGGATCTGCTCTGCGGGTCTTCTATCCGGTAAACGTAAACCATCGGCTGCGGAATGGTGCTGTTTTATTTGACTGGTGCCTAACAGCATCGCTGGATCGCTGATAGCGCCTTGCTCTTCGTGTGCGAGGATCGCAGCGTTACGACGCTCAACAGGACTCGCTCGGAGAAACAAGCCGACACTGGCAACAACGCCAGTACCAAGGATCGCAACCAGGCGTCTGCGCCGACGATGCTTCCACGCGCTCCCGGTAGAAAAGCTGCGTAAAGCATGAGAAGGTAAGGGCATGGCAGACAACTTCGCCGCGCTCCGGCAGGCTTATCTCGACAGCATGTCTGCGCTACGGCAGCATTTTCTGCAGGGCAGCGAGAGCGGCACGGCGGTCATTCGCGCGCGCGCGAATGCTGCCGACGCGCTTGTCCGATCACTATGGCACGCTGCAGCAGATGAAGACGGGCGCATGCTTACCGGCGTTGCCGTCATGGCGGTCGGCGGCTATGGACGGCAGGAACTCTTCCCTGCTTCGGACCTGGATCTGCTCTTCCTCGTGGAAGACAGCGCAAAGGAGAAGCTGGTAAAGGACGCGATCCGGCGTGTGACCCAGCGGCTTTGGGACAGCGACGTGCGCGTCGCGGCCACCACGCGATGCCTGTCAGAGTGCGAGCGCTTCGATCCTGAGAACGCGGAGTTCACGCTGTCGCTGCTGGATCTGCGGCCGCTCGCAGGCGACAATGCGCTGACCGGCAAGCTGGTGAACGTCACGGTGCCAAAACTGCTCGACCGCGAGCGCAAGGCCATCACCACGCGCCTGCTCGATCTGACGCGTGATCGCCACGCCCGCTATGGCAATACGCTCTTCCACCTGGAACCCAACATCAAGGAGTGTCCTGGCGGTCTACGTGACGAGAACACGTGCGGCTGGCTCTCACGCCTTTCGCAGCTTCCTCCGGTCCCCACGCAGGAGTTTGCCGACGCATTTGCCTTTCTCGCGGCGATCCGCTGTTTCCTGCACTTCCGCGCCGGCCGCGATGTGAACGCGCTCGACTGGAAGACCCAGGATGAAGCCGCAGCGGCAGGTATCGGTGTCGCGGGCGGTGTGCCGCGCGATGCCGCCAACTGGATGCAGTTGTACTTTCGTCACGCGCGTGTGGTCGCCCGGCGACTTGAGCAGCAGACCGACGCTATACCGCAGCCGAAGCCGCTGCAGCGTCTACGCCAGACCCTCTTCGGCCGCGACACGGAGGAAAACGGGGGCCTGCGCGTGCAGCGCGGCCGCGTCGTGCTCGCAAATGCAACTGGAGACTATGACCCGGCCCACGATCCCGAGGTGGTGCTGCGCGCCTTTGCGGCGGTCGCAGAAACAGGCACGCGGCTCGACCACGAGACAGAGAATCGACTCGAAGAAGGTGTCCCGGCCCTGTCGTCACAGGTGGAAGAAGGCGCCACGTTATGGGACAAGCTGCGGCCAATCCTGCTTGGCCGTTTCGCCGGGCAGGCGTTACGCGCGATGCACGCACTCGGCATCCTCGAGCTCCTGATCCCGGAGTTCCATGGCATCGACGCGCTCGTCATCCGCGATGCCTACCACCGCTACACCGTCGATGAACACACGTTCGTGCTGATCGATACGCTGCACACGCTCGACGTGCCTGGCGATGGTGCCATGGCAGAGTGGCGCAAGCGCTTCGCCGCCATTGCTCGCGATGTGGAGCACACCGACCTGCTGTACCTGGCGGCGCTGTTGCATGACACCGGCAAGGGCCGCTCAACCGGCGAACACACGCAGGAGAGCGCACGCCTCGCAACTTCTGTACTGCACCGGCTCGGCATCGATGCGTATGACTCGGGTCTCGTTCTGCGCCTGATCACGCACCACTTGGAGATGAGTGCCGCCTTGCGTCGCGACATCTTCGACGCAGAAACCGTACGCGGCTTCGCAGCCAAAGTACAGACGCCCGAAGACCTGCGCATGCTCACGCTGTTTACCTTCGCCGATATTCATGCGGTCCATCCCGATGCGCTTACGCCTTGGAAGGCGGAAAACCTCTGGCGGCTCTACATCGCGACCTCAAACTATCTGGATCGCAATATCGATGACGAGCGCTTCGACTCGCGCGTGTCCAGCGAACTGGTGCTGCGCGTGACGCAGCTGCTGCCCGGCGAGAGCCGCGAGGTGCTGCAGTTCCTCGAGGGCTTTCCGCAGCGCTATCTGCAGACCCGCTCGCCCGAGCAGATTCGCACGCACTACGCCATGAGCAAGCGATTTGCAGCGGACCCCGTGCAGCTCGACTTTGCATGGCACGCCGACCGCAGCGAGATCACGCTGGTTACGCCGGACCGGCGGTTGCTGTTCGCCCGCGTCGCCGGCATGCTTGCGTCGTGGGCCATGAACATCATCACCGCAGAGGCCTTCAGCAACGCACACGGCATCGTCGTCGACACGTTCCGATTCACCGACAGCTTCAAGACACTCGAGATGAACCCGCCGGAACGCGAGCGGCTGGTGAAGAGCGTTCACGACGCCATCGCCGACCCGGAAGTCGCCGCAACAATGATCGCCGGCCGCAAGCGCTCACGCCGACGCACAGCCATGGTCGATGTCGCAACCGCCGTCAATTTCGACGCGGAGTCCTCCACACATTCAACGCTGCTGCAGGTCGTCGCACAGGACGTGCCGGGCCTGCTTTACGCGGTAAGCACCACGCTGGGCGAGGCCCGTTGCAATATCGAGGTCGCCCTGATCGACACAGAAGGCGACATGGCCATCGACGTCTTCTATCTGACCCGCGACGGCGAGGTGCTGGACCGGGCTGAACTGCCGGCGCTACGCGAACAAATTATCAGGGCGATTGAAGCGAACGCGAGTTGACTCACGGGATGAGCCGGAAAGAGCGTAATGCATGACGGCCGTGAAGTGATGCAGGACTTCATCGCACCTGACTTGCGGGCGGCGGATTCACTGACATTACGGAAGCGGCTGGAGCAACAGATTGATCGTCGCTTCGAACAGATCCTCGGCTAAATCCGGTCGCTTTCGGATGTTCATCAGCTGGAGCTTTGCATGGCAAGCTATGAAGCCATGCTTCCCTCTTCATCGATAACGATTGCGTCAGGCTAAGCTCGAGAGCCAAGCAGCGCAGCAATCATCGCGTCGCGCTCCGCCTCAATCGTGCCGCGAAACACCGGCTTTCCAGCCTGACGATACCAGTAGGCCGCGTTCGATTGATCGCCCTCCTCACGATGGAGCAGGGCATGCACCCAGGCTGAGTCCGGATCGTCACCCGCCTGGGCCTCTTCATGCGCGATCTGCCACTGGCCATGAGCAACATACCAGAGTGCACGCAGAGCCCGGGTCGACGCCGCCTCCGCGGGTCCGTTTACGAATGCTTTGACGTCTACCGATGAGTCGTTTGGCACGTGCGTTCAGCGTCCTTTAGGATTACGTTACGATGGCGTCGACTGGAAGCCAAGCAGCTACCGCTGGGCCTCTGGTCCGCGTCGCGTCACTCACCAAGACCTACACCACCGGCCGTGGATCGGTCGAGTTGTTCCGCGACCTGTCTTTCGAAGTTCCCGCCGGAGAACTGCTCGCCATTGTCGGTGAAAGCGGCGCAGGCAAAAGCAGCTTGCTGCACCTGCTCGCAGCGCTCGACAAGCCTACTGCCGGCAGTGTCATCGTCGACGGCCTCGCGCTCGAGACTTTGAATGTGCGACAGCAATCCCACTTCCGCAACGTCTCGATTGGGTATGTCTGGCAGTTCCACTACCTGCTGCCGGAGTTCACCGCAGCCGAGAACGTGGCCATGCCTCTGCTCGCGCGTGGCGTCAGCAAAGCCGAGGCCTTGCGTCGCGCCGAACACTGGTTGGATGAGGTCGAACTTTCCGGCCGCGCCTTGCACCGCTCAGGCGAACTTTCCGGCGGCGAGCAGCAGCGTGTCTCCCTCGCCCGGGCGCTGGTAACCGAACCCAAACTGCTGCTCGCTGACGAGCCGACCGGCGATCTCGACAATCGGACCGCAGGTGTGGTGTTCTCCCTGCTGGAGCGGCTCCACCGCACCCATGGCCTGACTTCTGTGCTGGTTACGCACCATCTTGGCTTCGCTTCCAAGTGCGATCGAACCCTGCTGCTGCGCGGCGGCGAACTGGTTCAAGCCTGAGGATCCTGGAGCATTGCGCCACTCGAACCGCCGAAGCTGTCGGGGATCGGCAGGCCAAATCATCACGCACACCATTGCGGTTATCGGTCACGCGCACAATGCATCATTTTTCAACAGGCAGCGTCTAAACATGACACTCACAAGGAGCTGTTTGCCTGTTAGTGTGTTGCCTAAGTTCCGGTGCATAACAGAGTGTCGGGCGATGCGGGTAAACTAGAGACATAAAGATGTGGGGCCGTGTCCGCCGGCGTGATACCCGACGGTGCGCGGTTCAGGTGTTTCCGCATCTTGCAAGCACGGGATGCGGAGACGAGCAAGGAACCATAGGCCCTACGCGGCAGACCGCCGCGATGAGCGCTAGGGGGAGCATGTTCGAGCGATATACCGAGAAAGCGCGGCGCGTGATCTTTTTCGCGCGCTACGAAGCCAGTCAGTTCGGCTCACCCTACATAGAGACAGAACATCTCCTGCTGGGGCTGCTGCGTGAAGACAAGGCGCTGACCAACCGGTTCCTCCGCTCGCACGCCTCGGTGGAATCGATTCGCAAACAGATTGAAGGGCACACGACCATTCGTGAGAAGGTATCAACCTCCGTTGATCTGCCGCTCTCAAACGAGTGCAAGCGTGTGCTGGCTTACGCCGCGGAAGAAGCCGAGCGGCTGAGCCACAAACACATCGGCACGGAACACCTGCTGCTCGGCCTGCTGCGCGAAGAAAAGTGCTTCGCCGCGGAGATCCTGATGGAGCGCGGCCTTCGGCTGCCCACCATCCGTGAAGAGCTGCAGCGCACCACGCAGGACAAACCCACTCCCGCGCAACAGAAACAGCAGGCACGCGCTGCACAGGGCAACACGCAGCAGGAGCAGAGCATGCTGGCTGAGTTCTCCCGCGACCTGACCCAGGCCGCCATGGATCAGCAGCTTGATCCCTTGGTCGGCCGCGACACGGAAGTTGACCGCGTCATCCAGATCCTCTGCCGCCGCACCAAGAACAATCCGGTGCTGATCGGCGAGCCGGGCGTTGGCAAGACAGCCATCGTCGAAGGCCTGGCGCAGAAAATTGCGGACGGCGAGGTGCCAAGTTTCCTCGCGGACAAGCGCGTTCTGTCGCTCGATCTCTCGCTCATCGTCGCTGGCACCAAATACCGCGGTCAGTTCGAAGAACGCCTTAAGACGATCATGAAAGAGCTGATGGAGAACCAGAACTCCATCGTCTTCATCGATGAGCTGCACACGCTGGTCGGTGCCGGCTCGGCCGAGGGTTCGCTCGACGCCGCCAACATCCTGAAGCCGGCACTCAGCCGCGGCGAAATTCAGTGCATCGGAGCCACCACGCCGGCGGAGTTCCGCAAGTCCATCGAGAAGGACCGCTCGCTCGAACGTCGCTTCCAGGCAGTCAAGGTGCCGCCGCCCAACGAAGAAGATGCCATCAAAATCATCCAGGGCATCAAGGACAAGTACGAGAAGTTCCACGCCGTCAGCTATACCGACGACGCGATCACGTACTCGGTTACGCACTCCAGCCGCTACATTCCCGATCGCTTCCTGCCCGACAAGGCCATCGATCTGATCGACGAAGCAGGTGCCCGCGTGAAGCTGCGCCAGACCACCCTGCCCGAAGAGCTGACCGAAGTGCAGAAGCGCATCAAGTTCATCGTGCACCGCATGGAGAATGCCATCGCGAACCACGAGTTCGAGAAGGCGCGCTTCTACTCGGACGAAGAACGCAAGGAACGCGAGAACCTGCGCGCCCTGCGTGACAAGTACCACCTCGACGATTCAACCTCCGGCATCGTGACGAAGGAAGACATCGAAGACGTGGTCAGCCGCTGGACCGGCGTGCCGATCAACTCGCTGAAGGAAGAAGAGACGCAGAAGCTGATGCGCGTGGAAGAAGAGCTCCACAAGCGCGTCATCTCGCAGGAGAAGGCGATCAGCGCCCTCTCGCGCGCGATCCGCCGCTCGCGTGCCGGCCTCAAGAACCCGGCGCGTCCCATTGGATCGTTCCTGTTCCTCGGACCTACGGGCGTTGGCAAGACGGAAATGGCGCGCACACTGGCGCAGTTCCTCTTCGGTTCGGACAAGTCGCTCATCCGCTTCGATATGTCGGAGTTCATGGAGAAGCATTCGGTCAGCAAGCTGATCGGATCGCCTCCGGGCTACGTCGGCTATGAAGAGGGCGGTCAGCTTACCGAGCGCGTCAAGCGCTCGCCGTACTCGGTCGTCCTGCTTGACGAAATCGAAAAGGCGCACCCGGACGTGTTCAACCTGCTGCTGCAGGTGTTTGAAGACGGTCACCTGACCGACGGCCTGGGCAATACCGTCGACTTCAAGAACACGATCCTCATCATGACGTCGAACATTGGCGCCAAGCACCTGATGAAGCGTGAAGGTCTCGGCTTCCAATCCAACAAGGACGAAATCGTCCTCGAGAAGATGGAAGAGATGGTGAAGGCTGAGGTCAAGCGCACCTTCAACCCCGAGTTCATCAACCGTATCGACGAGATCATCGTCTTCACGTCACTCTCCGACGCGGACCTGATGCAGATCCTCGAGCTGCTGGTGCAGAGCCTGAACGTCAATCTGGTGCACAAGGCGATCACGATTTCGGTGAACGACGCGGCCAAGAAGTGGATCCTCGACAAGACGCTAGTCGACCGCACCTATGGTGCGCGTCCCCTGCGCCGCGCGCTCCAGCGCTTCGTCGAAGACCCGCTCTCAGAGGCGCTGATCGCCGGACAAATCACCCACCGCCCGGCGTTCCTCGAGGTCTACCTCGGTAACGACCAGCTCTTCTACCGTCCCGTCGCGCAGGAAGGCGACGAGCAGCTGGAAGGCGCCGCCCTGTCACTCGCATAAACGGGACTGCAAGAAACAGAAGAGGGAGGCCATATGGCCTCCCTCTTCTGCTGTCAATCGCTGAAGTGGGTTGCCCTACGTCACGCTGTTGAGACGTGGGATCGAGAGCTCAACCGGGAAAACAAACCCATGTCTAAGAATCGGGACATGGAGCGCCCAGCTTGTTGGCCACGCCTACTTGGCTCTTGTGGAATGCCACTCCGGCATGCAGCGCAGGGTCATCCCCGACTGTACGAGCAGCAGAATCGCGATCAGCAGGATGTAACCCTCAAAGTGTGCGTTGCGAAGGGTTCCGATCATCGCCTTCCATCCAAGCCAGACGAGCCCCAGGCTCCCCGCGACTGCGCTTCGACGCAGCAAGGTGATCGGGCGAAAGCAGAGCGCGATTGTCGTGATAGCTGCCTGGAGAACAATGATTGCGGCGATCAACTCACCCTCACCATACCCGGGGTGCCGCAGCCGAAGACCCATGGCTCCAAGCCAAATACCGCAAAGTGCGGTAAAGCCACACAGCAGCATGAGAGCCGGGCTGCTCGCAAACACCGCTGCCACGTGGTGCGGCAGGAAGCTGAGAACCTGGCGCGCATACCAGAGCTGCGCACGCAGTGGGCCCGACCGCACGGCCGTCGTTTGGAACTCCTCATGCAGGTCGCCGGCGATGCTTTCACGATCGCGCGGCGACAGAATCATCAGCAGGATGGCTTCCATCCAGCCTGGTGCTGTGGACTGCTTCATGCGAACACCTCTAACGGCCAGTTCTTGCCCTTCCACATCGTCTGCAACACGCGTCGTGTCTCGGTAAGCGCCCCGGCACCGGCCGCCGTAACGCGGTAGAAACGGCGTGCGCGCCCGGCGCGTTCAGGGGTTCCCTCCTCGAGCCGCGACGTCACCAATCCCTTGCCCTCAAGCCGATCCAGCGTCGTATACATCGCACCCGCGGAGACCGTTCGGCTGCCCCCGAAACTACGCTCCACCTCGCGAAATACCGCGCGCCCATAAGCCTCTTCGCCCAGGCCTACCACGGCAAGCAGCACAAACTGTTCAAAGGTGCCCAGCATCTCCGGCATGTCTACATTGTAGGCATAGCGATGCGTGTCGTCAAAAGAGAACGTGTTTCTTCTCCCCGCTCTTATGGCAAACAAGTCAACGCCCAAGATAAAGCCCCACATCTCGATGGCGAGACATGGGGCATGGTGCAACGTTCGTCAGGGTTCCGGCTTAGACCAGCGAACGTACCTTCTTGGTCGATGCCTCGACCTGGTCGAGTGCGTCGTCGGCGACGCTTGCCAACTTCTCCTTGGCTTCGCTGTAGGCGGTGTTCAACGCGTCTGTCGCCTTTGAGTAGGCCTCGTCGAGCTGCTGCACGCCCTTCTTGTAGGCGGAGTTTGCTTCCTTCGTCAGGCGCTCGGCCTGGTCCTTCAGCTGGCTGGCCGTCTCTTCGACGTAATCGCCTGCATCGTCATACGCCTGCCCGATCTTCTTGCGTGTCTCTTCGCCCGACTGCGGCGCGTACAGCAGCGCCACGATGGACCCTGCGGTGAGGCCGGAGAGGAACGCAATCCAGAAACTCTTGCTGCTCATGGGAAATCCTCGCTTTCAGAGACGGAGCTTCTCTCTGCAAGCGTGTGATGGGAGTGATGTGGCGCAGGTTGTTTCTTGTAGCGACAGCAGGAGCACCCGCACCCGGGACGCCGTGGAGGTCCTTCGTTTCGCTCAGGATGACAATCCTGCTGAGCGAGACAAGCGGAGAGTATGACCCGCGACTAAATCCCGAGCCGCTTCACTTCATCGTTGTAATACTTCCGATAAAGAATGTCCCACTCCTGCGAGCCTTCGAGGATGATGCGCTGCTGGGACGAGATCTTGCCGCGTGCTGCTGCGTCAATCTTCAGTTCATCCGTGAACAGCATTTCGAGGATCTTGCGGGCTTCCTGGCGTATGGTGTTTCGGTCTTCGAGAAACTCGGCTTCAGGTGTGTCCGCCAGCGTATCGGCGATCACGTGCGCAAGCTTGTTAACCTTGTCTCGAGAGATTCTCATAGGACCGCCTTGTATTGCTGCACCAGGCGGAGCTTGATTTTTTTGAACATCTCCGGATAGCTGGCGCCGGCTTTCAGCATGTCGCCCTGGATGCTCTCAAGGATGGTGCGCGCCTCTTCGTTGATCCGGTCTTCGAGCGACAGTTCATCGAGCAGACCGGCGTTGATGCGTTCGGCCAGCACCGCGGGCTTGTCCGTGTGGATGACCTTCGCTTCCGTCAATCGCCGCACCACCTGGCGCGACAGATATCCTACGTAGTCCTTCGAAAAGAGCATGATCTAGAGGAGGATAGCATGCAGCCGCCAATCGACTTGGACCCTACCTGCGTTCCTCGGCAATGCGCTCCGCCTTCGCCTGGTTCGCCGGGTTCTCCCATAGCAGGCGTTCCACCGGCTTGCCGCCAATCAGGTGCTGATCCACGATCTCGCTGACATCACGCGACTTTGTAAAGCTGTACCAGACGTTATCCGGGTACACGACACACACGGCTGCATGCTCGCACTGGTCCATGCAGCTTGTCTCGAGCACACGGATTTTACCCTTTAGACCCGCTGCCTTCACCGCGTCTTTCAGCTCATCCTTCAGCTTCTTCGAGCCCTCGCCGCGGCACGACGGCCGAGAGGCACTCTCATCACGTTCATTCAGGCAGACCAATATCTGCCGCTCGGGTTTCGCCGGCTTTCCCATCTCTCCATGCTAAAGCCGTTACCGCGGGCGGCAGAAGTGAGACAATGACCCTTATGCATCCTGACGACCTGGCCGGATTAAAAGACGACATGATTGCATTCATCGCGGGCAATGGGTTGCGCCGATTCAACGCCTATGTCCCGGACGATGTGCCTTCCGTGATGTTCGAAGAAGAGAACGTTGACGCGTGGAAAGACTTCGTCGAACACGCCAAGGCAACCGGCGTTCCCTTTGTGACCATGAGCGACGTGGTGCTTGCAAAGTCCGACATCGAAACGCTGATTGAGCGCACGCGCGTCCACCGCTTTCCCGACGAAGCCGGGCAGGAGCTGGACGACGCACAATACCTGCTTAAGTTTGTCGGCAAGACCGGCTACCTGCAGCTTGGCTTTGCGTACGGCGGCATCATGTTTCTGCACGAGACTGCGACCGACTGGTACGACCGGTACCAGCAGTGGATGGAAGCCGTGACCGACATCAGCAGCATCGTGCTGGACGATTCGGACGAAGACTAAGCAATGACCGCAACAATCGCGGCCGACGTCATCGGACCGACCGCCGCCAACGCGCGGTGGGTCATGCCGGAACCGCCATCCATCGAAGCCCATGGCCTGGCCGCAGCGCTGGAACAGCCCCTCTGGTTTGCGCAGATCCTCGTGTCCCGCGGCGTTGAAACGCCCGGCGACGCCCGGCGTTTCCTCCTCCCGCGCATCGATGACATGCACGACCCGTCGCTGCTGCTCGGCATGCCCGAGGCAGTCAAGCGCGTGCTGCAGGCCGTCGCCCGGCGTGAACCCATCCTGATCTACGGCGATTACGACGTGGACGGCACGGTCGCCACTGTGCTCCTCAAGACGGCGATCGATCGCATCGCTCCGGCAGGTGTGCCGTCGCTGGTGCGATTCCACATCCCGCACCGTATACGCGAAGGTTACGGCATGCAGGGCTCGGTGCTGGCCGAAGCGGCGTCGCAGGGCGTGCGGCTGGTCATCAGCGTCGACACGGGCATTCGAGCGTTTGCCGCTGCAGACGAGTGCAAGGCGCTCGGCATCGACCTGATCGTCACCGATCACCACCTGCCGGACGGTGTAGCAGGACTGCCCGACGCGATTGCCGTCATCAATCCCAACCAGCCCTACTGCGAGTACCCCTACAAACATCTCTGCGGCGCCGCCGTCGCCTTCAAACTCGCCCACGCACTGCTGCACGCCACGGCTTCCCTGCCTGAAGCGCCCGAGGCGTACCGTCGCGTCGACTCACTCGCCCTGCGGGACAAACTGCTGCCATCGCTGCTCAAGCTGACCGCGATCGCCACCGTCGCGGACGCCGTGCCGCTTACCGGCGAAAACCGCACCATCGTCGCGGTCGGTCTGCGCGAGCTGCGTGAAACGCACCAGCACGGTCTGCGCGCGCTGATGGAACTGGCCGGTGTTGCAACGGAGAGCGAGCGTGGCCCGAGCGCAACAGAGATCGCCTTCCGCATCGCACCCCGCATCAACGCCGCCGGGCGCATGGACATTGCATCAGACGTCGTCCGCATGCTGCTCACGCGTAACGCCGTCGAGGGCCAGCAGCTCGCGCAAAAGCTCCACCAGCTGAACGAAGACCGACGCAATGTGGAGAGCACCGTACTGGCGGCGCTTGAAGAGCAGATGGCCGCACTGCGCATCGACGAAGCCGCGCTGGCCGCCGCCGGAGTCCTCGTGCTCGATGGCGAAGGCTGGCATCGCGGTGTCATCGGTATCCTTGCCTCGCGGGTGGTCGAGCGCATGGGCCGCCCCGCGCTCGTGATCGCTCATGAAGACGGACAGGCGCATGGCTCGGGCCGGTCCATCAGCGGCTTTCACCTGCTTGACGCGATCACCGCCGCGCACACCGCCGATGAGCCAACCATCTTCGACCGCTTCGGAGGTCACGCGCATGCGGTGGGGTTTTCAATGCCATCTGCGAAGCTCCCCATGTTGCGAGCACGGCTGGCAAGCTATGCCTCCGCGCTGCTGTCGCCGCAGATATTGCAACAACGACTCGCGATCGACGCCGAGGTCACACTCGATGCCGTAACACCCGCGCTGCTGACGACGCTTCGTCTGCTCGAGCCATACGGCAACAGCAATGCCGAGCCTGTGTTCCTGATCCGCTCGCTCACCATCACGGAAGAACCGGCGCTGCTGAAGGAACGCCACCTCAAGCTGAAGCTGAAGTCAGCCACCGGCGAAGAATGCGTCAGCTGTCTGTGCTGGAGCCGCGCCGTGTTGTGGCCGGACCGCCTGAAAGAGCTCGGCATTGCAGCCGGCGCAAGCGTCGACGTGGTGTGCCGCATCCGCGAGAACAAGCACCCACAGTTTGGCGGCGCTGAAATGGAGCTGTGTGACATGAGGCTCGCAATGCCGGCAGAGGGCTTAGGGCTCACAACATTGTGAGTCGGGTTCCCCAGACCTGAGTCTCATATAATGACGAATCGGCATGAGTGAGCGAACGAGCGGCAACCGAAGCAAAGTATTGGTGCGGATCGCGGTCGCGGCCGTTCTGCTGATTTTCATTGTCATCGGTATTCGATCTGCGACCCACTCCGATGTGCCTGTTCGCGTTGCGACCGTGGGCTATGGCGACCTGGTCAGCTCCATAGCGACCAACGGTAAGGTTGAGCCGGTAGAAAACTTCAGCGCACACGCCGCGGAACCGGGCAGTGTCAACGCGGTCTATGTTCGCAGCGGCCAGCAGGTCGCGGCAGGCACGCTCCTGCTCAAGATGGACGTGGCCGCGGCAGACGCCCGCGTCCAGACCGCGCGTTCCGCTATCGCACAGGCACAAGCAGCACAATTCGACTTGAAGAACGGGGGTTCGGCGGACGAACGCATCGCCATCACCGGCGATCTGCAACGCGCCACCCTGCAGGTAACACAGGCCCGCAACGACGTCACGGCGTTGCAGAATCTGCAGGCCAAGGGCGCTGCCTCGGCCAGCGAAGTCGCCGCGGCTCAGCAGCGGCTTGCCACTGCCCAGAGCAATCTTGATTCGGTGCAGCAGCGCTCTACCGCGCGCTACGCGCCCACAGATCGCGAGCGCGTGCAGGCGCAGTTGGCCGACAGCCGCGCCAACCTGGCCGCAGCACAGCAGACCCTTGCGAACGACCTGGTGCGTGCGCCATTCGCGGGTACCGTCTATTCCCTGCCCGTCCGGCCGTCGGATTTCGTGTCTGTGGGTGAGGAACTCGTATCGCTGGCCGACCTGACTCGCATGCAGGTGCTGGCCTACTTTGACGAGCCCGAGATCGGCAAGCTGCACACCAACGACGCCGTTGTAATTACGTGGGACGCCAAGCCGAACCTGAGTTGGCACGGTCACATCGTGCGCACTCCAACCACCGTGCAGAGCTACGGCACGCGCAACGTGGGCGAGTGCCTGATCGCGGTCGATGACGCTACCGGCGACCTGCTGCCGCACACCAATGTCAGTGTCAAAGTGACTACGCAGCAAATCTCACACGTGCTCAGCATTCCGCGCGAAGCGCTCCACACCCAGGACTCGAACAACAACTTCGTCTTCGTCGTGCAGAACGGCACGCTGGTGAAGCGGACCATCCAGGTGGGAGCGCTGAACCTGATGACTGTCCAGATCCTCTCGGGTCTCAGTGCAGGCGACACCGTTGCACTCGCTACCACGAACAGTGACGTAGACCTGGCGGAAGGACTGCGTGTAAAGGTCGTGCAGCAGTGAAGCATTGTTTCGCCGTGCTGCTGTCCGGTGCCCTGCTCGTAACCTGTGCCGATGTTCGTGCACAATCGTTGGCCGCTGCAAAGGCCGATGCGCGTGTCGGCAAGGTGGACGCGGCGATTGCCGACCTCTCCCTCGCTCCGAAGACCGCCGAAACGCATGCCCTGCTTTGCAGCCTCTATGCCTCGATTGAAAAGCGCGACGAGGCCGTTCGCGAATGCGAAGCCGCATCTGCTGCCGCGCCTTCCAACAGCGATTACGCGCTCGAGCTCGCCCGGGCCTACGGCGCCAAGGCAGACCACAGCGGCGCACTTACAGGCCTGCGCATGGTCGGCAAAATACGAGCCAGCTTCGAGCGTGCAGTGCAACTCGACCCTAACAGCGTTGAAGCGCTCAGCGATCTTGGCGAGTTCTATGTCGAAGCTCCGGGTATGGTTGGCGGCGGCACGGACAAGGCACGCGCCCTGGTCACGCGGCTTCAGCCTCTTTCGCCTGCACGGGCCAACCGGCTGGCAGGCATGATCGCCGAAAAGGCCAAGGATGACAAGACGGCCGAAACCGAGTTCACAGCAGCCATCGCGGTCGCTCACACGCCCGAGGCCTATGTCGATCTGGCAAAGTTCTACCGCAGCATCAAGCAGCCGGACCGCGCGGCCGAGCAGGCGAAACTCGCCATCAGTCGCGACACCCACCACGGCCCCGATACGCTGGATGCCGCCGCAATCCTGCTGGATCTGAAGCTTGACCCCAGGGCGTCGCAGGACGCATTGAACGCCTATCTGAAAACCCCGCAGCAGGGCGTGGCCGACTATGCACGTAGCCATGTGCTGCTGGGCGACAGTCTGCGCGCCGCCGGCAACACTGCCGCAGCACAGAGGGAGTACGCCGCCGCACTCACTCTCGCGCATGACTACGAACCGGCTCGCAAGGGAGCCGCCCAATGACGCGCCGCATCGCACTGATCGCATCCGCGGCTGTCTTTGCATGCACACTCAGCGCGGCGGCACAGACGCAGGGCGCGCAGATCTCGTTGCAGACAGCGGTGAGTCTCGCGCTCAAGAACAGTCCCAAGATCCGCATCGCCCAGGCTGACCTGGACAAAGCGCGTGCCGCACGCGGAGAGGCAAAGGACGCGTACGTTCCGGCGGTCGCCACCAAAGCCGGCTACGGTCAATCCACCGGCGCACCGCTGAACGTCCCGGTCATCTTCAGCATCTCGGCCAGCAGCCTCGTCTTCTCGTTCTCGCAAAAGGACTACATCCGCTCCGCCGACCAGGCGGTGCAGGCGGCCGAACATGCCCTGCACAGTCAGCAGATCGACGTCGTCGAAGACACCACCAACACCTACGTCGCGCTCGACAACGCACTGCAGCGCCGCGCCGTGTTGCACCAGGAATCCGGCTATGCAGATCGCCTGGTGACTATCACGGGAGAGCGCGTCATCGCGGGTGTCGATCCGCAGGTCGAGGTGCCGAAAGCAAGGCGAACCGCAACGCAGATCCGGCTTGTCGGCCTGCAGGTAGAGGATGAAATCGCGAGCAACACGAGCCGCCTGGCCCAGTTGACCGGTCTGCCCGCGGGCGACCTGCAGACGGACGCGAACAGCATTCCCAAGTTCCAGGCGTCCGCTCCCAAAGCCCAGGCCGGACAGGCCGATAGCGAGGCTGTCGCCGCGGCCTTTGCCACCGCTCGTTCAAAGGAGTACACCGCATTCGGCGACCGGCGCTACCTGCTGCGTCCGCAAATCGCCCTCGGCGCGCAGTACAGCCGCGTCGACACGAACCTGTCCTCCTATGCCTCCTACTATCCGCGGTACGCGGGCACACCGGACAGCCCGAACAGCCAGAACTCGCTGAGTTTTGGCGTGGAGTTCACGGTTCCGCTGCTGGATATGGCCCACCGCTCGCGTGCGCGCGAGTCCGCAGCGGATGCAGCCCGCTCGCTGGCCGAGGCGCAGTTTCAGCAGGGAGAGTTTCGCCAGGGCCGTGCCAAGCTGCAGAATTCTGCAACGGAACTCGCTCTGCGGGAAGAACTGGCTCGCGACGAGCAGGAGATCGCACAGGACCAGCTCGAAGCACTCCGCGTCCAGTTGCAGGCCAGTGCTGGGGCCCTGCAAGGACCGCAGACCACGCCCAAGGACCTGCTGAACGCGCAACTTCAGGAGCGCCAGCGCTACCTTGATCTGCTCACCGTACAACTGCAGCTCCGGCAGACGCAGGTCAACATCCTGCGTCAGAACGAAGGGCTCAGCGGCTGGGTCGCAGGCCCGGGTTCTGCCTCGGGCGGCAGCCAGACAGTGGTGCCGTCAACTCAGACACCAGGCGTTCCCGGCACATCGCCGGTCGGCGTTCCGCCTGGCAGTTCGCCTGTGCCAACGCCTCCGGGCAGCTCACCAACAGGCACCGTTCCAGTGCCGACGCCGTAAACACGCTCGAAGGCTCTGCTAAGTAGCTTTGTATGAATACTTTAGGCGTAAGCCGATTGTTTACAGGACTTTAGCTCAGGCCCATCGCCAAACACCGTGGATTGAATAGTTTGCGAAGACCACTACATAGGGTGGGGTGTATCTGTGCCCAATTTTCGGTCAGCCAAATAGACGTAGCTCCGATGGTGCTCATCGGGCATAGAAGGGTTATCGAGTGATAAACTCACTGTTGGTTATGCCTCTTAAAACTCTTCTTTTGAACCCGCCTTCTTTTGAGAACTTCGATGGTGGCGCCAGCAGCCGCTGGCCCGCAACCCGTGAGATCGAATCGTATTGGTATCCAGTCTGGCTCGCCTATCCCGCGGGCATGCTGGAGGGTTCGCGCCTGCTGGACGCGCCTCCGCACCACATCAGCGCAGAAGAGACCATCGAGATCGCCAAAGGATACGAGTTCCTGGTGCTATTCACCTCGACAGTTGGCTGGGCCGGCGATCACGGTCTGGCTCGCGCTATCAAGTCCGCAAATCCGTCGATCAAGATTGCCTTTGTCGGGCCGCCGGTCACGACCGATCCCGAGCGCGCGCTGAACGAGTGCGAAGTGATCGACTTCGTCTGCCGCCGCGAATTCGACTTTTCCGTGGTGGAGTTTGCCGAAGGCAAGCCGCTGAGCGACATTCTGGGCATCAGCTACCGCAACGCGGACGGCACGATCCAGCACAATGGTGATCGCGCGCAGGTAGAAGACCTGGACGCAATGCCCTGGGCGACCAAGATCTACAAGCGCGACATGGACGTGACGCGCTACAACGTACCGTTCCTGCTGCACCCATACATCTCGCTGTACAGCACGCGCGGCTGCCCTGCGCAATGCACCTTCTGCCTGTGGCCACAGACGCTCAGCGGCCACGCCTGGCGCAAGCGCTCCACGGACGATGTCGCCGCCGAAATGAAATGGGCCAAGGAGAACTTCCCCGAGGTCAAGGAATTCTTTTTCGATGACGACACCTTCAACATTCAGAAGGCACGCACGGTCGAGCTTTGCAGCAAGCTGAAGCCGCTCGGCATTACGTGGTCCTGCACCAGCCGCGTTACAACAGATCGCGAAACACTGAAGGCCATGAAGGAAGCCGGCTGCCGGCTGCTGATCGTGGGGTTCGAGTCCGGCGATCCGCAGATCCTCAAGAACATCAAAAAGGGCGCAACAGTCGAGCGGGCACGTGATTTCGTCAAGGATTGCCACGACCTCGGCCTGGTCATCCACGCCGACTTCATCCTTGGTCTGCCCGGCGAAACGCGGGAGTCGATCCGCAACACGATCAACTTCGCCAAGACGCTGGACTGCGAGACGATCCAGGTTTCGGTCGCGCACGCCTATCCCGGAACCGAGTTCTACGATTTCGCCGAAAAGAATGGCTACATCACCAACGAGATCATGAACGACACCGGCGGGCATCAGATGGCACACATTGAGTATCCCGGCCTGCCGACCGAGTACGTGATGGAGATGGTCCACCGCTTCTACGATGAGTACTACTTCCGCCCCAAGGCAGCGTTCCGCGTGGTTTGGAAGGCCGTGATCAACCGTGACGTTCCGCGTCTGTATGTCGAGGCGAAGAGCTTCATGAAGCTCCGCGCACAGCGCAACAAGGCAGCGCGAGCCAAGAAGGAAGAGAACGCGCTGAAGCAGCAGGAATCTGTCAGCATGAATGCATAGTCGCGAGAGTCACAAAGAGCGCTCCGAAAGGAGCGCTCTTTTGTTTGCAGCCACCAAATTTCAGCAAACACCAGCGAGAAGCAGATGATCGATGGAAGGCCCGCAGAACGACCGCGTGTGCTTAGGCTCGCGCTGCCTGAACTGATCGCGCTCGCTCTGTACTGCTGCATCCAGATCTGGATGTGCCTTGTCCATGAAGCGTGGGGTGACGAGGCGCAGGCATGGCTGCTGGCGCGCGACAACTCGCTCTTTGACCTGTTTTACCGCCGTCTGCATTACGAGGGAACGCCTGGTCTGTGGCACCTGCTCCTCTGGATCCAGACTCGTCTCGGCGTCTCGTATCGCGGCATGCACTTCACCACATCGGCACTTGCCGCAGTTGGTGTTTACCTGATCCTGCGCTACGCTCCGCTGCCCAGGGCGCTGAAGCTGCTGTTCCCGTTCACGTTCGCCATCCTGTACCAGGGACCGATCGTTGCGCGGAGCTATCTGCTCACGCTGCCCCTGATCGCGGCGCTATGCGCGCTTCGCCGACAGCCACAACAGCGGCCAGTCGGGTATGCGGTGCTGCTGGGTCTGCTGGTGAACACGTCCGCTCTCGGAGCGCTGCTCGCGATCGGACTTCTACTCGAATGGCTGTTCTCAGCACTCCGCGGCAACTGGAGATTTCAGCGTTCCACGGCACTCCGGGCAGCCATTGTTACGGTCCTGCTCTGGTCCGCGGCGCTGTATTGCATCGTGCCCGCGCCCAACGCGCATTTCGGCTTCCTGGGCGGTATCGCCTCAAAGCCCGCGGCGGCGCGTGTCCTCGCAAAGCTGACCGGAACGCCTTTGGCGGATGTGCCGAGTGCAGCTGCTGCAGCGCCGGCCGCTTCAGACATAGATAATCCACCATCAGAACAGCCGGCGCGCAACCACCTGCAGCAGAAACTGTATGATCTGGAGTTTCCTCACAGCACCGTAACTCTGTCGGCACATCTGCTTCGGCAAGCGCTCCTGCTGGTGTCGTTCACGCTTTTTGTCATCTCGCCCTCCAACCTGCTGGCGACCGCGTTTTACATTGCACTGCTGCTTTGGCTGTTAAAACATCGCAAGCTCCGCTTCGCTCTGCCATTTGGCTTGCTCTCAGTCATCGGTCCCAAGCTCTACATCAGCCCGCACCACGCAATGATGTGGTGGTTCGCGCTGCTTGGGCTTATCTGGATGGCTTGGCCTGCACCCCAGGCGTCCTTACAGGGACGCAGGATCGACCTCGCCTTTCAATCGGTTCTTGCGGCAGTGCTGATACAGCAGGTGGTCTTCGCGGCGCATGCACTCTACTTCGACACTCGATACGCGTTTGACGGAGGCGAAGCTGCGGAGCGGTATGTCATCCACTCTGCTGCAAAGGGCGCAGTCGCCGGCTACACGTTCTTCCCTGTTGCCCTGCAGCCTTATTCGCCGACAAACCTTTTCGTGAACAGGCCAACCACATACGAGCGCTGGCGGAGACAGGACCCTGTTGATCTGGCGATTGACAAGGTTGGCTTATACCACCCGCGCATGGTGGTCGTGGGCGAAACCTACTCCGGGACACGCGATCCCTCCAGCCAGATCGTCCCGATGAACGTACCGGGAAGGCTGCTGGTGCCCGCAGACGAGCGCGGGTACCTGACTACACATGGCTACGTTGAGACACACCGATTTTGCGGCGATCAGCCGATCAATTTCGGTACATACGAAAAAGTCTGCCAGATCATCTTCCAACCGACCGATACGCAGCAGTGAGCCCGGTTGCCGCAAAGTATCATCCAACCTGAATGTCTTCGGAACACAAACTGACGCTGCAGCAATGGCTGATCCTGATTTTCATCATGCTCGGCGCTTCGGTGGGAGACGCTCTGCTGAGCCGCGGCATGCGCCAGGTTGGGCCAGTCTCTGTGCATCACATGATGCTCCTGCTGCGTGCTTTGCTCAATCCATGGGTGCTCGCGGGCATCGCCGTGTTGATGAGCTTCATGGGCAGCTACATGACAGCATTAAGCTGGGCCGACCTGACGTTCGTGCAACCAGCAACGGCCTTTGGCAACGTGGTTACTGCGTTGATCGGCAGGCTGTGGCTGCATGAAGCGATCACACCTCTACGCTGGCTCGGCATTGCCTGCATCGTGGCAGGCGTGGGCTTCATTGCAAACGGACCGTCTCGAACGGAGCACCTTGCCATACCCGAGCTGCAGGGTGAGCAGCCATGATGCTCTCTACAGCCGCATCTGCACTGAGCACTTCAACCATCAGCACCATCGTGGTGATGGTGCTCGGCGCGACGGTGGGCGAGACACTCATCTCGGCGGCAATGAAGAGCTTCGATCTTGACGCAATTCGCGCAGAGTCCGGTCTGCCTGGAGCGATCAAAGCCGTGATCACATCACCGCTGCTGATTGCCGGCATCTTCTTCATGTCCGTTAGCTTCTTTGCCCTGCTCTTTGCACTCTCAGGTGCAGACCTAAGCCTGGTAGCGCCTGCAACCAATTCGCTTACGTTCATCGCCACTGCGTTCGCAGCCAAGTTTTTCCTGCGGGAGAACGTTGACCGCCGGCGCTGGTTCGCGGCTGTCTTCGTCGCGGCAGGTGTCGCTCTCCTAACGCGCTAGGAGTTTCATCAGTCCCGCAGGAGGCAGGTCGGGCTGCAGAAAACTTTTCGCCGAGCCAGCCTGTGCCGTCACGGCCTCAGCAGCGAGATAGCCGCTGCGAACTGCACCTTCCATGGTCGACGGCCAACCTGTGACGGTCCAGTCGCCTGCAACGAACAGTCCCGGCCACGGCGACGCCTGTGCAGGACGGTATGCATCCAGTCCGGGTGTCACAGAGAAAGTCGCGCGCGCCTCCTTGAGAATGCCGCTCTTGAGCAGCTTCGCTTGACCCATCGCCGGAAAAAACATCTCAAGTTCCTGCAGCGCGGTCGCGAGGATCTGCTCACGCGACTGGCGCAACTGCGCGGCCGAATCGCTGATGGTGAGCTCGATGTAGCTGCCGCGCTCTGCGCTCCAGCGACGTATGCGTGACTTGTGGAAGAGCCACTGGATACCCGTGTCGAGCAGCACGGCGTGGTCAAGGTCCGTGATCTCGCGGTCGAACCACAGGTGAACTGTTGTGATGGGAGCGTTCTGGAAATGCGAGAATCGTTCGCGATACACGCTTCCGAGCGAGTCGGCAGGAAGCAGTTCCGCCGCGCCCTGGAACGGCAAGGCGAGAATGACGCTGGTCGCGGTGAAGTCGCCTTCACTCGTCCGCACGGTCCAGCGACCGTCAGCGTTGTCGCGGCTTAGAGCAGTGACGGACTGCTGCAGCCGCAACTCGCTTCCCTGCCGCACGCATTGCTCTGCCACGTGCTCGTAGAAGATCGATAGCGGTTCCGTCGGGAAGCCAAACCAACCGCCCTCAGCTGACTTGAGGAACGACTCGTAGAATACCTGCCCCGCGTACTTCGTGGAGCAGTTCTCGAACGTATCGTTCAGCGCGCTGACAACGATTGGCTGCCACAGATGTTGTATCGCACGCTCGGTCTGGCCTGTGCGCCTGGCCCATGCGGCGAAACTCTCCTCGTCAGTTGAAGGGTAGCCGTGCATGAACTCGAGCAGACCACGAGCGACACCGGCCTTGTCAGCAAGGGACAACATCGGCGCGCGCGCGAAGTCCAGTGACGAGTGAAAAGGAGCCGGCAGCAATCCGGGCTGAAGCGTAGTTGCCTTGGCCTTGCCGGGTTCAAGAAATGTGAAGCCCTTATACCAACGGATCAGGTCGGCAATGTGTGCATTGGCGCACAACGCCCGCAGGTTGGTACAGCAGCCCAGCAGAACGTGCTGGCAATCGATCTCTTCCTTCAGCGAAGGATGCAGGTATGAGTAAGCGCGTCCGCCGACGAACGGCTTGCGCTCCAGCAGCAACACCTTCGCGCCTGCGCTGCTCAGCGCGCTCCCTGCGGCAAGTCCCGCGAGACCGGCTCCCGCGATGATCACGTCATGATGAGGTGTACTCACGCGCGTCGCATTCCGGCGCGCCGTCGAGCGAGCAAGCCACGGATGAGTCCGCCCACCAGCACCAGCAGCTTGCGGGCGGTTGGCACAGAGACCCTCTCCTTGAAGACGGAGTAGCTGCGGCGCTGAATGCGGATCAGCAGCAAGTGATAAATACGGATAAGTACGCGCATGGCGGCGCGGCTGTCCGCATCGAGCAGTGGAATCAGGCGCAGGCGCGCTCCATATAATGTCTCCGCTCGTTCGCCCAACTCGCTTAGCAGCGCTCGCATCCGCGGTGAAACGGTGCCGTTCGATGAAGCAGCAAGTACATCGGCCGCAGTGACGCCGTGCTTGCTGGCCAACGTTTCCGGCAGGTAGATGCGCCCACGCTCAGCATCCTCCTTAACGTCGCGAAGGATGTTCGTGAGTTGGAAGGCGAGGCCGAGTTCCTCCGCATACGCTTCAGCATGAGGATCGCTGTAGCCAAAGATGCGGATCGTCACCAGGCCCACGACAGACGCTACGAGGTAGCAGTAACGCTCCAGCGCTTCCATCGTTTCGTACTGATCCAGTTCGCGTCCTGAGACATGGACCCTCCGAATGCCTGCGAGTGGTTCCGGCTGCAGATCCATCGTGGTTCCCTGCACAAGCTGCTCCAACAGATGATCCGAAACGCCGAAGCGCTGTTGCACATCACGCACGGCCACGAACACAGGCGCATCCTGCGGTTCGACATCTGCTCCACCTCGCCATGAAGCGAGCCACTGATGCATTTCAACGCGCCGCTGCTCCAGCGTCACGCGTTCATCATCGGCGATGTCATCGGCTCGCCGCATGAAGGCGTACACCGCGCACATCGCATCACGCTTATGAGCAGGCAGCGCAAGAAAGCCGTAGTAGAAGTTCTTCGCCTCGCGTTTCGCGATGGCGCGACACACCGCATAGGCCTGGACGAGTTCAGGTGCAGGAGCCACGATTAGCGCAGGCCTTTCGATCCACGCTGCAGTCCCAGCTTGCTCAGCCCCGCGCCCAGCAGCAGCCGCATCTTTGCTCCCTTGCTGACCTCAGGCCTGCGGCTCAGAGTGTTGTAATCGATGGCTGCTATGGCATCCAGGATCGCGAGTCCGCCCTGCGTGAACAGTCGCAGCGTTGCCGCAAGTTCGCGGTCCACGCGGTCGATCAGCGGCGAGCCTTCGAGCAGCATGGCCCGGGTGTCGGCAACGAGTTCTCGCACCAGCGAACGATATCCGTCGCTCTCTCGATCGCTCAGCAGGTCTGCTTCTGTGACACCATGCCGTGCCATGCGATCTTGCGGCAGGTAGATGCGGTCGCGCTCGTGAAGATCCTCACCAACATCCTGCCAGAAGTTTGCCAGCTGCAACGCGGTGCATGTTTTGTCTGACAGCGCGTGCAGAGCAGTGTCGCGATAACCACAGGTGTAAAGCACAAGCGAACCAACCGGGTTGGCCGAATAGCGTGAATAGCCTTCGAGTTCCGCCAGATCGGCAAAGCGTGTCTTGACCTGGTCATCTTTGAAGGCACGCAGCAGATCGTGGAACGGCTGCCGCGGCAGATCGCACGCAACGATGCTTCCATGCAGTGCGATGAATACCGGATGCCGCGACAGCCCTGGCGTGTCATAGCACTCGTCGAGCATGGTGCCCCAGGTGCTCAGGAGGCGTGTCGCTGTCTCTCGGTCCGCAACCTCATCGCCCAAGTCGTCCGATACGCGGCAGTAAGCATAGACCGCGTGGAAGTGAGGGCGAAGCTGCTTCGGCAGGAAGTACGTTGCCACATGGAAGTTCTCGTAATGAGATTCTGCCAATGCTTTGCACCATGCCTGCGCCTCAGCCAGGGTGGGGCGTTCTGCAGGTTCGAGCAATGCAACGGGCGCGCCTGCAAGGCGCTGCATCGGCTCAGCGATGACGCTCATGCTCGCCTCCCGGGAAAGATCGCCGTCTTGATATCCAGCGTCTTCGTCTCCGAACGCACCAGCATGCGGCGAAATACATCTGGTAGATCACTAAGTTCCGATGTCGCAGTGATAAAGTCCTGTGCACGCACCTGACCACTGGTGATCAGGTCAAAGGCGCGGCGGCAGGTCTCAGGCGTGTGATGAAAGCTGGCCTTTAGCGTGATGTCACCGTAGTGCAGGCGGTTGGTGTCGAATGAGACACGTGTGCCGCTCGGCGGACCTCCGAACAGGTTCACGACGCCGCCTTTGCGCACCATGTCTACGGACTGTTCCCATGTTCCAGGCGTTGCTACGCATTCGATGACGACATCCGCACCTTCGCCGTCGTGGGTCAATGCGCGCACGGCTGCGACAGTATCGAACCCCTCTGCGTTCTGCACGACCTCATCTGCACCGAAGCGTCGTGCGCTGGCAATCTGATCGTCCCGCTTGACCACCGCTATGACGTAGCAGCCCAGGATCTGCGCAATGCGCAGAAACATCAGGCCGATGGGTCCCGCTCCAACCACCACAACGGAGTCTCCTGCGCGTGCGCCGGTCTCTTCCAGGCCACGGACAACACATGCCAGCGGCTCCGTCAGAGCGGCGTGCTCAAACGGCACATCAGCCGGAATGCGCAGGGTGTTCTTCTCGACAATGCGTGCGGGAATGCGGATGTACTCGGCGTAAGCACCGTTGTTGAAGAGCAGATCACTGCAAAGGTTCGCCTGTCCTTTACGGCAAAACAGGCATTTGCCGCATGGCGCGGAATTAAGCGCAACCACGCGAGCACCCACGGCAAACGAGGAAACCCCTTCGCCACACGCGATCACCGTGCCCGCAATCTCGTGTCCAAAGAGTGTCGGTGGTACAAGCATCTTCGCGTGGTACCCGCGACGATAGACCTTAAGATCTGTGCCGCAGGTCAGCGCTGCGCCTACGCGCAACAACAGTTCGCCGGGCCCTGGTTGCGGCACAGCAACAGTCTCCACGCGAAGGTCTTCTTTCCCATGGAGCACAACGGCCTGCATCTGCTCGGACATCGTCTTATTTTCTCACCTGCCGCATGGCCGTATGCTAAGGAAACGAAACGGAGCGAAGGGTTTGCGCATCAGATACTGCAACCACCACTCCTTACCCACGACAGGCCACCGCGAACGCGCATGACACTTGCCTCACCAACGGAATTCTTAAAAGACAAGCTCGCGGGATTCCAGGAGTACTCGTTGCTGTGCGCCCGCAGCTTTAGCGCGCTGTTTTCGCCTCCGGTCTACTTCTCTGACATCTTCACGCAGATGGACTCCATCGGCATCGGTTCGCTGCCGATCACGCTGCTCGCCGGCTTCTTCACGGGCTGCGTATTGGCGTTGCAGTCGGCGACGGCGCTGCAGCAATTTGGCGCGATCAGCATGACCGGGCGACTGGTGTCGCTATCGATGATGCGGGAACTTGGACCTGTACTCACCGGGTTGATGGTCTCTGGTCGAAACGCCTCCGGCATAGCCAGCGAGCTTGGATCGATGAAAGTCACGGAGCAGATCGACGCCATGCGAGCGCTTGGTGTTGACCCCATTCGCAAGCTCGTTGCACCGCGTGTTGCCGCAACGGTGTTCATGCTGTTCTGGCTGACGGTACTCTCTGACGCATTCGGTATCGCTGGTGGCGGGCTGGTCAGCGTGTTCATGTTGGGGCTCAACGGTACAGCATACTTCCACTCGACGTACCGGGCGCTCGTCTATGGGGATGTGGTCCAGGGCCTGGTCAAGCCGCTGTTCTTTGGATTTGTCATCTCGACAGTTGGCTGCTACTTCGGTATGAGCACCAAAGGCGGCACACAGGGAGTTGGCCGGGCCACGACCCAGGCTGTGGTGGTCTCGTCAGTCGTCCTTATTGTGGTTGACTTCATCATCAGCCGCGTCCTGCTCAGTGTCTTCGGGAGCTAGGCATGGCGATGGAACCGAGCGCAAATCCCCAGCAGCCTTCACCGCCAAGCGGGCCTGTCGTTGAGCTGAAAGACGTCAGCATAGCCTTTGACAACAACAAGGTGCTCGATGGGGTCAGCTTCGTCGTTCAGGCCGGTGAGACACGCGTTTTGCTCGGCCCTGCAGGCGGTGGCAAAAGCGTCCTGCTGAAGCTTGTTAATGGCCTGCTGAAGCCGGACGAAGGCAGCATCAAGGTCTTCGGTGAAGAGATCACCACGATGACTGAAACCGAGCTCTTCAAGATGCGTCGGCGCGTCGGCATGGTCTTCCAGGAGTCGGCACTGTTCGACTCGATGGATGTCGAGGACAATGTCGCCTATCGCCTGAACGAAGAGGGCATGCCCGCAGAGGAGTCGCACAAGCTGGTCGAAGAAGCGCTGCAGTTCGTCGATCTGGGCCAGGCCATCAGCAAGTTCCCTTCAGAGCTGTCGGGCGGCATGCGCCGTCGCGTCTCTATCGCGCGCGCCATCATCACCAAGCCCGACTTGATCCTTTACGATTCGCCCACCGGCGGGTTGGACCCGATCACGTCCACGACCATCGTGCAGCTTGTAGTCAAGCAGCGCGATGTGTCCCACGCAACCGCGCTGATGATCACGCATCGACTGCAGGATGCATTCGTGCTGGCTACCAATCGCTTCGATACGCAGAGCAACGAGATGAAGCTCATTCCCGATGGCGGTATCGACGAGAGCACAAGATTTCTCGTCCTGAACGAAGGCAAGATCGTCTTCGACGGCAGCACGCTCGAACTGACGCATTCGGAAGATCCGTGGATCAAGAGCTATCTCGCCTGAACAACTGAGGTTCTACTGATCGCCCTGCCCGAGTCTGCGATGAAACAGATCCAGCGCCTCGCGATACAGATGAAGCGCCAGTTCAGGATCGTAGCGGGCACCTTCGTCGCGCATGAACGCGTGTGCTCCGTTCACCTCGTGCCAGCTGTAGCGCAGGTTTAGCTCGTCGAAGCGCGCAAGGATCGTTCGGCGCCCGTCCAGCGGCACATGCGGATCCTGCCTGCCCCAGATCATCAGCAGTTCGCCCTTGATGTCAGCAGCGCGAGCGAGTGAATCGTCGTGCTGTCCCTTACCGAGGGTGCCCTTGTGGACATCTGTCGCGTAGAAGCAGACGGTGGCGCGCACATCCGGCTCCATCGCCGCGCGAAACGCAAGATGCCCGCCAAGGCAGATGCCGATCGCGCCGAACATGCCGGTGCAGTCTTCCCGTGTTTTCAGGTGATCAAGCACAGCCCGTGTATCGGCGTCGTAGCTCGCTAGTTCTTTCTCGTACTTCCACTGGTTGCCGCGATCCGACCCTGCCTGGTCGTAGGCAAGCACAGTGCCGGCCGGCTCGAACTCGTGGTACACCTCAGGCATTGCAACCACATACCCGTGGCCGGCCAGCATTGCAGCGGTGCGACGGATCGGGTCCGTGATCTGAAAGATTTCAGAGTAGAAGACGATCCCCGGATAACGCCCCGGCGCGGCAGGACGCACAATGTGCGTTCGCATGGGTCCGTAGGGTGTTGTAAGCGTGACGAACTCATGCGGTGCAAGGATCAAAGTGACGCTCCTGAAGTCACCGCCAGCTTACAGCAAGGTGCCAGCGCAGGTTCCGATCCGCCGTCTTCTGTAGGACCACTTCAAATTCCTCGAGTTCATCGCGGAGGTTCTCGCTGTCGCTGCCAAGCTGCGCTGGCTCGTCTCGCAAGGCCTGCAGCAAGGGCCGCACCGAAGCAAGACCATCACTACCGTCAAACCACTGCGGCGGAGGTAACTTCTGCAGCAGATCGGGATTACCCGCGCCCTCTTCGATGAGCAGTGACATAGAGTTCTCATCGGCGGAAAAGAAGTCGATCAGCGGCCGCACGCCCAAGCGGATCGCCAGCCGCTCAAGACCGTCTTCGTTGCGCGCGAGCGCTCGTCCGTTCACGAATGTGTCGAACCCGGGGTCTTCACCTTCAACCACGATGTACATGGATGCAGCCATCTGCGGCCTAGTGTAAACCGCCGCCTAGCGGCGGCGCAGGCCCAGCAGACTGAGGAAAAAGCTTGCGAAACAGATCTCCGCGCCCAGCATCAGGCAAAGCATTGCCGGGAGCGTGCGTCGCATCATCTCCACAGGCGGCAGCGGGCCATAGCCGGTGTGCGCCCAGCCCATGACCGATGAGACCGCTATGCCCAGGCCCACAAAGAGCAGCAGGACACCTGCAATCAGCCCGGTTTCAAGCGTCACGTACTGAAACCAGCGATCGAAGCTCTCGTCCTGGGGCAGCAGGCCTTCAGTCGTTGCAAACACCTTTGCTGCAATGCCGAAGAAGACCAGTTGAAAACCAAGCAGCACAGCAGCAGCGGCGTAAGCCAGCGTGTCGACACCCAGGTTGACGTGTCCGAGTGGGCGTTCCGCAGGCAGCAGCCAGGCCATTAAGGCGAATCCGCCGACCATCAAAAACAACCCCGGGAATAGAAAAAGCCACCGCGGCGAATACATCAGCAGAAAGCGAAAGTGCCGCCAGCCGTCCCGCCACGTCTTCAGGTGCGGAGGCCGGCTGCGGCCATCCTTCTGCAGCGTCGTTGGCACCTCGACGATGCGCTGGCGCAACAATGACGCCTTCACGACCATTTCGCTGGCGTACTCCATACCGGTCGTTCGCAGGTCCAGCCGCTGGTAGGCGGCCCGTGAAAAGGCGCGTATGCCGCAATGAAAGTCGCCGATGGGCGTACGGAACAGCGCCCGGCCCATCCAGCTGAGCACCGGATTGCCAAGGTAGCGATGTAAAAACGGCATAGCGCCCGGACCGATGCCGCCGGCAAATCGATTGCCCATCACCAGGTCCGCGCCGTTGCGCAGTTCGGCTACAAACCGCGGCGTGTGCCCAAAGTTATAGCTGTCATCAGCATCAGCCATCAGCACATACGTTCCATGGGCAGCCTGGACACCGGCATCGAGAGCCGCACCATATCCACGAACAGGAACTGCAACCACTCGTGCGCCATGCGCCACCGCGATCTCCTGCGAGCCGTCGGTCGAGCCATTGTCTGCCACCACGACTTCGCCTGCAATGCCGTTCTCACGCAACGCCGCGATCGCTTTATCGATGCAGGCGGCAAGCGTCTCTGCCTCATTCAGGCAAGGCATCACGATGGTCACTTCCATTGAACTGTTCGCTGAACTGGCCATCGTTTCCATCATCGGGTATCCGCCCCGGCCACGTTCATCGGAAGTGCATAGAATCTCGTCTCGCCCAGGCGAATCCATCCGGCAGCCGCGGGGTGTGCCGCGTTCATCTCGCCGGGATCGAAGGCTCCAACCAGTACCTTCGCTCCTTCAGCTTTAACAGTGGCAAGGGCCTCTTCGCGATTCGGCATCACGTCGAGCACGTCGATCAGGTGCTCGTTTGTGGGCTCGTAAATTTCGGTGAGCAATCGCACGCCTGCGAGCCGCGCCCAGTAGTGATCCATAAGGCAGGCGTCTTCGCCAACACATGCGATCTCATCGCCCGGACGAACGCCGAGCTTTTCAAGTCCCTCAGCGGCGCCGTACTGCTCACGATCACGCCACGCCGGAGTTTCTCCGGCCACAAGCTCATCCCGCCGCTTCGCCAGGTCTTGGCGATAGAGTTCCCCGAGTTGCAGGAAGGCAAACAGCACAACGAGGATTGCTGCTAGTCGCTGAGCACTTCCCTGTTTGTCGCGGTCATCCTGCACCTGCAGGGCCGCGAACACCGGCAACAAAATAGCGAAGTAAGCGACGGTAACGTAGCGCTCCTCTACATTCACCATGGCGTAAATCGCCCAGATCAGCAGGCCAAGCACAATGGACGGCCACGCGAAACGCTTCGGGCGACGCAGCGAAGCACATGACAGCATCAAGACGAGCAACAGCAACAGCGGCTCAGGATGATTGAGCAGATAGCGAATGATCAGCACGACATTGCGGACATCGTGCTTGGCCAGCCGCTCCAAGGAAAACCTGGGTGTGATGCGCTCGTTGAAGTAGGTGGCGTCGAACCACGGCGGATAGGTGCCGTTTGCCAGCGCTTTGTAGCTGTACACACCCGGCGAGGACATCAACTGCTTCTCCGGATGCACCAGGTGCACGGTGGCCGAACCGAAGCTGTCCGTCATGGACGGCTCCAGGTGCATCTTCTCAGTGCCTGAAACGTACCAGACATAATTCAAATTGCCGGAATCGCCGAAGTCGAATCGACCCTTCTGGTGCGACAGCGCTGCCATGTACGGACCTGCAACGATACCGAACACCGCAAGAGCGACGATCCCTTGCACCAGGCTCCTAAAGATCGCCTTATGTTGAACCGACACAGCAAACAACACGAGTGCCGCAACGGACAGCAGGGCGAGCAGAAAGGCGAAGGACTTCGTCAGGTAGCCCAGGCCGAAGAACAAACCCATCAACGCCGCGTACGTCACAGCAGAGGCGAAAGTCCCGGCGGCAAGCGCCTCCATCAGCATCGCGAGACCAAGCAGGATCAGCGCCTGTAGCAGTCCGTCTGTTCGCACCTTTCCGAGGGACAGCTCCCGCATGGTTGCAATCACCATGAACGAAACGCCCAGAAGCTGCAGAGATGCCGGCGAGAGCAACGGCTCTATCACGGGTGACACCCGTGCACGCAGGTGCACCAGCGCTCGCACGAACAGCAGCATCGCCCCGACCTGAACGATGAACAGCAGAAAATTGATGAGGTAGTATGCGCGGAGTTCGGTCATCCGCGTCGGGTGGAACAGCACCTGCCCAAGCCACAACATCGCCGGATAAAGCGGATGCCAATACCCATTGACCGCATCGGCCCAGCGATGAGCATGCAGCAGGTCGGCGATGTCCATGTACGCGACTGCGTCACCGTCGATGGCATAGCGGTCGTAGCGCATAGCGAGCCACGCTGCGGGTAACAGCAACAGGAGGTACGCCGCAAGAGCCCGTCGAAGGGCCTTTGCGCTCACCGACAATCCGCGCTATTTGAGTGTTGTCCCATCAGGCCCCGTACAGAATAGCGCAGCAAACATTGAAATCACATGATTTGACTCGCCCCTGTACGGACTTCCACTCTGGTCGTTACCATGTCATGGCACATGCATGCACAGCGCTTATGGCTCGCGATACAGTACCCTCATCGTGAACCTGGCGACCGCGTCAAGACGTATCAACGGAGAAGCAGATGACCACTATCCAAGGCCCCGCGATCTTTCTCGCACAGTTCGCCGGTGACAAGGCTCCCTTCAACTCGCTGGCTGAAATCGGAAGATGGGCAGCAGATCTGGGCTACAAGGGCGTGCAGATCCCCAGCTGGGACAGCCGCCTGATCGATCTGAAGCAAGCTGCCGGAAGCAAGGCCTATTGCGACGATCTGCAGGCCACACTGGCGGCGCACAACATGGTTGTTACAGAGCTGAGCACGCACCTGCAGGGCCAGCTCGTCGCCGTTCATCCCGCCTACGACCTGCTGTTCGATGGCTTTGCTCCACCTGAGCTTCGGGACAATCCGTCTGGCCGTCAACAGTGGGCCGTGGAGCAGTTGCACTTCGCTGCCAAGGCCTCGAAGAACCTGGGCCTGAAAGCGCACGCGACGTTCTCGGGCGCACTTGCGTGGCCCTACCTCTACCCCTGGCCGCAGCGGCCAGAAGGCCTGGTTGAGACTGCCTTCACTGAGCTGGCAAAACGCTGGACGCCCATTCTGGACGCGTTCGATGAACAGGGCGTGGACCTATGCTTTGAGATCCACCCAGGGGAAGACCTGCACGATGGCGTCTCGTTCGAGATGTTCCTCGACAAGGTCAACGAGCATCCGCGCTGCAACCTGCTTTACGATCCAAGCCACTTCGTTCTGCAGCAGCTTGACTACCTTGCCTACATCGACCTGTATCACTCACGCATCAAGATGTTTCACGTCAAGGATGCGGAGTTTCATCCCTCGGGACGCCAGGGGGTTTACGGCGGCTTCCAGTCCTGGATCGATCGGGCCGGACGCTTCCGCTCGCTCGGCGACGGTCAGGTCAAGTTTAAGGACATCTTCTCTAAGCTGACGCAGTACGGTTACGCCGGCTGGGCCGTTCTCGAATGGGAGTGCTGCATCAAGAGCTCGGCGCAGGGCGCAGCAGAAGGCGCACCCTTCATCGCAAGTCACATCATCGAGGCGGCGACCAGCACGTTCGACGATTTCGCCGGCGGCGGTTCCGATGCTGAGACGAACCGTAAACTGCTGGGTCTGGGCTGAGCGCCAAACGCATGAAAGAAGCTTGTACACGATGACGGAAGCATCACCCTTCGCCATACTGCAACAGCCGTCGACGCGCGCTGTCCTGCATCCGCATGAGAGTTTCTCGGATGCGGCCAGGCTGGAGTCGCGTCTGCGTGCAACCGTGAAGGGTGAGGTCCGTTTCGACGACGCTTCGCGGGCGCTGTATGCGACCGACGCGTCGAACTACCGCCAGGTGCCCATCGGCCTGGTGGTGCCGCTGACCATTGACGATGTCGTCGCGACGGTGGCTGCGTGTCATGAGTTCGGCGCGCCGATCCTCTCTCGCGGAGGCGGCACCAGCCTCGCCGGCCAGTGCTGCAATGTGGCGGTCGTCATCGACTTCTCCAAGCACCTGCGGGCGATCCGCTCTCTGGATCCAGCAACTCGCATGGCGGAAGTAGAACCGGGCATCGTGCTGGATGCGCTTCGCCTGGAAGCCGAGAAGCACGAGCTGACCTTCGCACCTGACCCAGCTACGCACAGCCGATGCACGCTGGGCGGCATGATCGGCAACAACTCCTGCGGCGTGCATGCCTTGATGGGCGGTAAGACAGTCGACAACATTGAGGCGCTCGACGTTCTGCTGTACGACGGGACACGCATGACGGTTGGCCGCACCAGCGAAGCGGAGCTTGCCAGCATCATCGCGGCAGGCGGACGCAAGGGTGCGATTTACGCGGGATTGAAGCGGCTGCGCGACACCTACTCCACGCTGGTAAGGGAGCGCTTTCCCGACATACCGAGGCGGGTGTCAGGCTACAATCTGGACCAGTTGCTGCCGGAGAACGGTTTCAATGTGGCGCGCGCGCTCGTGGGCACCGAAGGCACGTGCGTTACGATCCTAGGTGCCACGTGCGAGTTGAAGGACAGCCCACAGCATCGCCGCCTTGTGGTGCTCGGCTTTCGCGATGCTTTTGTCGCAGCGGACCACGTGCCGCAGGTGCTGCAGTTCAAGCCTATCGGGCTGGAAGGCTTCGATGGCCTGCTGGTCGACTGGATGCTGCGCAAGAACCTTGTGGTAGACGACGTGAAGCTGCTGCCTTCGGGCCGAGGCTTCCTGCTGTGCGAGTTCGGCGCTGATTCACCTGAAGAGGTCGAGGGCATTGTTGCGAGCTTTGTCGACGCTGCGCGAGGTTTCGCCGTGCGGCCCGTCATCGCGCAGTACACCGAAGAGCAGGCTGCACGTGTCTGGAAGGTGCGCGAATCGGGCCTGGGCGCGAGCGTCTTTGTGCCGGAGGAAAAGAGCGGCTGGGAGGGCTGGGAAGACTCTGCCGTACCGCCGGAGATGCTTGGCGCCTACCTGCGAGAGCTCTTCGCGCTCATCCAGCAGTTCGGGTATATCAGCCCGATGTACGGGCACTTCGGCCAGGGTTGCGTTCACCTGCGCATCAGCTTTGACCTGAGGACAGCCGATGGCGTTGCGAAGTATCGCGATTTCATCGAACGGGCCGCCGACATCGTGTTGAAGTATGGCGGATCGTTCTCGGGCGAGCACGGCGATGGGCAATCGCGCGCCTGCTTGCTGCCGAAGATGTTCGGGCCGGAACTGATGCATGCATTCGCGGAGTTCAAGGCGCTATGGGATCCGACGAACCGCATGAATCCTGGCAAGCTGATCGACCCAGTTGCAGTTTATGACGCGGTCGACAACCTCCGCATCGGTGCAGGCTACAAGCCGGTCGCTCACGCGAAAACCTGGTTCCAATTTCCCAACGATGAAGGCTCGTTTAGCGAGGCGACGTCGCGGTGCGTTGGCGTAGGAGCATGCCGGCGCGTCGACCATGGCACCATGTGCCCAAGCTACATGGCCACACGCGAGGAGAAGCACTCCACACGCGGCAGAGCGCACCTGCTGTGGGAGATGATGCAGGGCAACGTGCTGAAAGGCGGCTTCGACAACGAGGAAGTTCATGAGGCGCTCGATTTGTGCCTCTCGTGCAAGGCTTGCAAGACGGAGTGCCCGGTCAACGTGGACATGGCGCAGTGGAAGTCGGAGTTCCTGGCACATCACTATGAGCACCGCCGACATCCGCTCTATCACTACGCGTTCGGCTTCATGGACAAGTTGGCAAGCGCTGCATCTGTCGCTCCGCGGCTCGCGAACCTGCCGATGCAGATCGCGCCGTTGGCATCGCTGGTGAAGTCGGCGCTCGGGATCGCGCAGCAACGTACTCTGCCACGTTTCACCACGAGAAATTTCCGCTCTACGTGGCATCGCACACACGGCTGGAAACCGCAGACAAGTGCGGCCGATGTGCTGCTGTGGCCCGACACGTGG
Organism: Terriglobus sp.; assembly: GCA_965199365.1. Taxonomy (GTDB): domain Bacteria; phylum Acidobacteriota; class Terriglobia; order Terriglobales; family Acidobacteriaceae; genus Terriglobus. The sequence continues at coordinate 723,036 of CBDARC010000002.1, forward strand.
AATAACTACTTCCATCCCGATGCCCTGTGGTCGGCAGCGGATGTCCTGGGCGCCGCGGGTTATCGGATCCAGGTGCCGAAGCGGCACATCTGCTGCGGTCGGCCGCTGTATGACTTTGGCTTCCTGGATCAGGCGAAGCGATATTTACAGCGCATTCTCGACGAATTTGCTGACGAGATCGATCATGGCATCCCTGTCGTTATGCTGGAACCCAGCTGCGCCACCGTCTTCCAAGATGAGCTGGTCAATCTGTTTCCCAACAATCCACGTGCGCTTCGCCTGAGCAAACAAACCGTCATGCTGAGTGAAATGCTCGCGAAGAACACTGCCGGATGGCTGCCGCCTTTGCTCCCAGGCCGCCGCATCGTCGTGCACGGTCATTGCCATCAGAAGACGCAGATGACGATGAAGGACGACATGCGTCTGCTGCAGGCTACTGGCGCGACTGTCGATCTGCTTGATTCCGGCTGCTGCGGGATGGCCGGTCCCTTCGGCTTTGAAAGCGACAAGTTTGAGGTTTCACAGACGCTCGCCGAGCGCGTGCTGCTGCCGGCTGTTCGTGCGGCCGCAGTGGATGACATCCTGGTCACGAACGGCTTCAGTTGCCGCGAGGCCATCGGCCAGAACACTCCTCGGCACGCAGTTCACCTTTCAGAAGTGCTGGCAGGTCGCTGTTGACCGCGGCCTAATTCACCAGCATGATCGGCCCTTGCCAGAAGGCAGCACGATTCCCAGCCGGATCGAGCACCGTCACCTGGCACTGGTACTCGCCTGCAACCAGCTTGCCCATGCCGATACGGAAACTCACCGGCGTGGTTCCCAAGCGGTTCCCTGTAACCGGAGGGACCTGCACCGGTTGGACTTCCAACACCTTTTTGCCTTCGCGGTAGAAGCTGACGAAGGTCATAAACGGTCCTGTCGGCGGGACAGGCGCTGAACCGGGCGCGGTGGCAGGCATGCTTGCACCGGCGTAAGCCTGGAAGTAGACGAACAGATCGCGATCCGTATGGAAGACGCGTGTGACGCTGGGGATCAGCTTGCCATCCTGGTTTACCAGCGGGTTTACTGCATCGTTCTTCGCCTGCTCCTTGTTGCTGCCTGTGTTGAATAGCGCATCGCGGTTGGTGACTCGCTGGCTGCTGAGCACGATCGAACTGAGGGGAATTCGCCTAGTCTCTTTATTTAGGTTCGGGATGATGAAGGTGGTCTGGTACGTGCCGATGCGACCCGTTTCGTCGTCCCGTGCAAGGAACTTGATGTTGTAACGGCCGGGCAGCAGTGTGAACCCGGTGCTGTACTCGATCGGTCGCTGTGCCAACTCCGCAGCCGTCGCGTCACTCAGCTTGATGTTCACGTTGTCACGTAGATTACTTACCGTTACTCCACCCACCTCATCCTTGATCTCGCAGACGAAATCGATGACGGTGTGCTCAGCACCGAGACGCTTTGCTAGGGTAAGTTCCCGGCCCGGAATCTTCACCGTAACTGGGACAAAGTACTCTGCACGATTCAACTGGAAGTAGTTCACCTCCATCGCGACGGTAAGTTCGGTAATTGGATCGCCTAACATCAACGCATCTTCTAACTGGCGTTCCTTATCCGTGGCGTTGAACTTACCGAATTCTTTGTTGGCGTAATAACCTTCACGATAAGCGAGGCTGGCACTCCCTGCTGCAGGTGTGGTGATCTTGACGCGGCGAAAGTGTCCGTTTTGCGCGGTATTCGTTGTGTAGTAGCCGATCAGGTAATAATCCGACACAGCTCGTTGCGCATTGACGATCCCACGGGCCAGATCGTTGTTGTCAAAGAAGGCCTTGCCGCCAGTGTCTGCAGCAAGCGAGTAGAGCGTGTCCTGCGACTGCTGAAAGCGGTCATTCACTGCTTGCGTCGCCGTGCCGTTGTACATACCCGTGTTGCCTGCTGAGCCCTGCGTAGCGTCTCCCATTGGAGCCGAAGCGACAAGTCCGCGCGCATCGATGGGCCAGAACGACACGCCCGCACGAATGGCTGCATCGACGGTGGCACGCAGCTGCGCCTGGTTGTCGTTGCCGTTCAGTCGCAGGCCGCTCGCAAAATACAACAGCGTCTTCTTCTCGTTCATCTGGCCGAGCATGCGTGCGGCTGTTTGCAATGCAGACAGCTGGCGATCGGTGTTAAAGATGTTAAATTCGCTGGAATCCTGCCCAAACGCCGCGCCCGTATCCGCGCTGCTGCTATCTTCTACACCCTCAGCTGAACCCTGCCCTTCGCCGACAATCATCGTCTCAAGAATGCTTAGCATCTTGCTGCGGTCTGCCGTAAAGTCAAGCAGCACGTCCACCGCACCTCCCTGGTACCGCAGGATCGAGACGAGGTCTACCGCCGTCATCTGCGTGCGTACAAACTTCTGCGCTGCGGCAAGTGCACGTAACTGATCAGCAGGCTGCATAGCTGTCATGTCAAAGTAAAACGCTAGCAGCCGACGATCCTTGTAGGCGTGTCCACTCGTCTCTTCCGGTGCGAGCGTGGTCCGACTGAGCCGTCGATACACTTTCACGTTCTCTTCGTCCTTTGACGCAAGCGGCATTGGAGTCGCGTCAACCGGCAGCGATTCGTGCTCGAATACCTTGATGGTCTGCGGGGTCCCATCCTCTGTTACGGTGAAATCCTTCGCCGTAAGCCCGGGAATGAAGTTACCAGCCTTGTCTTTGACTACAACTGTTTCCGTAACTAACTGCGCCTTGACGCTTAGCGTGTACGTGGTATCTTTTCCCTGCACCACGTTAGTCCCGATCTGCTGTGCACAGACAGGTACTATCGGAACTACGGAAGCGATGAGCAGCGCGAGTTTCTGCAGGGTCATGTTAGAACCTCAGCCGTGCGGTGATCTGCATGCTTCGCATTGCATTCGTTGAGGCAGGCAGGCCGAAGGTCGTGCTGTTGGTAATGGTATTCCAGCCCGTAAAGACGACATGGTTCAGCACGTTGGTCGAGTCGAGTCGCACATCCAGATTCATAGGGTCGCGCAACCGGAACGTCCTCGCGACAGCCGAGTTCAGACTTACGTTGTCCGGACCTTCGATGGAGTAGCGACCCGCCGTGCCCCATTGCCCGCTCGTGGGTGCCGTATACGCACTGGCGTTAAGAAAATATCCGGTTGGCGCGGTGTACAGCGGCGCGGCTGTGCGGTTCGGCCGGATTGTCGTGGTGTAACCGGTCCCCGGCACAGTGGCCAGGTAAATCGGTGTCTGCGGCAGGCCAGTGCCCCCGGTGAACTGACTGCTGATCGTCCACTGCTTCAGCAGCGTGCCTCGCCATCCCGTTAGAAAGGCACCGCCGCGCACACCCACGCCAGTGGTGTACTGGAATGAGACGGAGAGCAGGTGCCTCTGGTCAAAGCTGGACCGGCTGCGTTCGGCGCGAAGATCAAGCCAGTTCTGAGCAATGGTGGGCACGATGCTGGCCGTGGGATCCGTGCTGCTGGTAGTCGAATTCACATGACCCAGACCGCCTAGATCAGAATCATTGTCGATGGATTTGGCATAGGTGTAATCGACGGTGGCCGTGATGCCGCTGCGCAGGCGCCGCCGCAACTGCAACTCTCCTGCATGCCGGATAGAGTCGCCGTGCGAGGTGCGATAGATAAAGCCACGTGGGCACGCCGGGCAGGCAAACGCAGCGCCGATGGGAGACGTGTTTGGCAGAAACTCCTGCGGTCCGCGGGTGCCCTTTATGCCAAGGTAAGTCGCAGTCAACACCAGCGCTCCGGGCAGGTCCTGCTGTGTGGAAAGCCTCCAGTTCTGCGCGTAACCTGTTCGAAAGTTTGGATCCATAGCGAAGCTGTCCGCGGTCGTTCCGGCGCAATTCTGAAAGCCATTCGCAAGCGTGATCGGGCAGTTCGCAGCGCGCGAAACATTCAGACTTTTCGACAGCGGCGCCTGCTGCGCCATCTGCTGCGTTCCAAGCAGGTAGATTGACGTGTCAACGTAAATACCATAGCCCGCACGAATCACGGTGGAGTAGGTGGGAAAAGGCCTCCATGACACGGCAACGCGCGGCTGGAACTTGCGGTAGTCAGGGCGCACGAGTGACGAAGGATACCTGGTCCCGGTGAGCGACCCGGTCGGGCTGCTGCCGAGCACGGGTGCCTCCGCCGTGAAGCCGGCCGGGATGTCGAGGTTGACGAGCCGCCCCCTCAGTTCGGTGAGCGGCTGGGCGTAGTCCCATCGAATGCCGGTGTTGACCGTGAGTTCTGGCCGCAGGCGCCAGTCATCGCTCACGTACGCATCGGAGACGGATTGCCGAAAGTATTTATCCGCATTACCAAATGCGATGGTGCTGGTATCGGGTACGCCGAAGAGGAAGTCCCCGAGCGCCGATCCACTGTTGGCGCCGGTAAAGGCGAAGCTGCCCCGTGCGTTCTGTTGCGAATACTGGTTGTATTCCTGTCGGCGAAAGTCGCCGCCGTAGGTAACGGTGTGACGGCGATGCTGCCATGTTGCGGAGGCGGAAACCTGGTCGGTGCGGTTTCGGTTGAACGCGCTCTGCACATCCGAGAGCCCGTAGATGCCGCTGGAGAAGCTCAGGTCCGGCGGCCCCCAGTTCGCGGCAGTCTGCTCATTGCCGGTGATGCCCGCGTTGCCTGAGACGTTCGTGACGTTCTCGAAGTTAGGTCGGATCAATGTACGCAGACGGCTGAAGCGATAGGTAAGCAGCAACAATGTCTGGTGCGGCAGCCGGTGCGACCAGTTGATATTTGCGTCTATGCCGAGTGTGTCCGTAGCGTCCCGGAAGTGAAAAAGGTTCTCCGTGTCGGAACGCACGCTGCGAAAGCCTAGGCCGCCGTACACCTGGTCGCGCCGACCAAAGCCTTTGTCCATACGCGATTGCATGCTGTCAGCATGCGTGTTTGTGAGCACCTGTGTCTGGTAGTTGTACGCTGTGCTGCCGGCAAGGTTCGGCAGAGGGTACAACGCCAACAGGGCTGCGGCTTGCGGGCTTACCGGAATGATGCCAGTGAATGGCAGGCCTGTGGTGGGGCTTACGACGCTGACTGGCTGCCCGTTCGTACCAATGGTGTTGGACAGGTCCCCGGAGCGTTCGGCCAGCGTCGGCACCAGGCCGGAGATAGTGCTGGCATCACGATCGCGCGTCCACTGATAGCCGACGAAGAAGTTAGGGCCGTGATAAAGCAAAGGCGGAATCTTAATCGGACCGCCGATAGTTACCAGGCCGGTAAAGCGACTGTAGTCGGCTTTGGGAGACTGCAGGCCTGTGAGTGAATACGGCCTCGCATCGAATGCCGATTGGCTGACATTCGCACCTACACTACCGGTGTAAAGCGCCTTCGAACCGGGTCGACGAGAGCCGAACGCCGGAGAGATCGTGTACTTCGAAGTAGCGGCATTGTTCTCGCTCCCGTTCACCAGCATGCCATCCGCGGCCCTCTCCGCATCCGCGTTTGCGGGTACCTCGGGCGCGGGAGCAGTATCGGTCTTCGTCGTCGGCTTGGGCGTCCGCCCCTCTGACGCCAGCACTCGCGGTTGCAGCGCTGGAGCACCCGCCGGCGCAGGGGGAGTGGAGATCGCCAGCAGGTCCTTCAAAGAAAGCATCTTCAGATCCCATGCGCTCGCCGGCGTCGCCGTTGAGATCGTCAGCGTCTGCTCCGCGGGTGCGAAGCCCTGCAGATCGACACGGAGCTTCCACTCGCCGTCTGGGAGATCGGCGAACTGGAAGATCCCCTGTGCATCCGTCACGGTAGAGAGCGTGCTCGAACCATGCACTGCAGTGATGGTCGCACCCGGCACGGGCACACCACCGAAGAGCACGCGGCCGTGATGCTCTGCCGCAAAGGCATAAGGTGTGCCGTATGCAAGCAGAAGCGATGTTATGCCCACTGCCAATCTTCTCTTGGTAGATAGACGTGTCACGCGTCAGTTATCGCTCGGCTTCTCTACGTGATCCAGCACCATCACGTCCACCTGCGGCCTTCCAGCTTCAAGCTTCAGGCCGATCTGCTCCTGGATTGCAGTAAAGATGGGCGGAGGCGCATCAGGCGCATCGTTCGGCACGATCTTCACGTTGAACACGGCGAACTGCGTGTCATCGGGTGTCCACTTCAGCGAGAAATCCCAGCGGCCTTCCAGGCCCGTGTGGTCGACGACGGGCCGGTCAAACACGGCTCCCTGAAACCCGTGCGCGACATCGGTCATGCTCTGATTGCGAACGGTCAGGTTCCCAAGCTTGGTGAAAAAAAATGCTCCCGGTTCATTCGGGTCGCCTTCGCTCTTGGTGATCTTCGGGCCCGCCTTTGCCACGGTCAGAACGTACGCAGACATCTCCTTCTTGTCCATGTGGTACTTCATCGCAAAGCGCGACTCAATCAGCTTGCGCATCATGAGCTTGATCTGCGACGCGTTGGGTGAGCCAGGCACGTCGGGCTGGCCCGTGATGTCGAACTTGTCGGTCTCGAACCAGGCGGGTGCGCCCACGATCTGCTTGCTGTTCAAGTCGTACGCGAACATGATCAGATCGTTCATCGTGGTGTTACGCGTTTGAAACTTGCGCGGCGCACCGCCGAAACCCTTGCCCTGTGACGCGGGATCGCTTGGCTTAACCGTAGCCACCTCAAAGCTGGGATCAGATTTCGGATCCATCGGCGGCAGTTTGGGCGGCGGTTCGGGTATGGTCCACGCCGTATCCGTGGTCGCGCGAACCAGGATCAGCGGCAGCGGCCGGTCACCCTGCTTCCACTCGCCGGTTATGGTTGTTCCATCCGGAGAGATTTTGCCGACGTAGGTGCCATCAATCGCCTCTATATTCAGCTTCAACTCGCCGCCCTGAAAGGTAGTCGCCTTTACAGGGAGTGGCTGACCGCCCTGGTCGATGCTGTAGAACAGGCTCTTGAGCGAGCCATCGGGAGCTTTCGTTATCTTCAGCACCGTTCGCAGGTCCTTCCCGGCATGCAGCGTACCCTGCCAGGTGTCGTCGATGCCTGTCTTTGCAGCCGCGGCCTGCGCATGAAGATCATGGCTTGCGACGAAATGAGCAGAGCAGGCATGGCAAGCAGCGATGCGCTCAGCAGAAAGTTGCCGCACCTCAGACTTCGCTGCCCGCGGGCTGGTTGCGCTGCATTCACGACCCCCTGTACAGGATCACTCGGTTTGCGAACCACGTGCACTCTCCTGAGTTACGCATTGTCTGGAACACTGTTTCGCTCTATGCGGAAGCATACCGAACAGAACGAAACACCTCGATGGAAAGTTCCTTTAGTTCGCCGTCGGCCGTTCCACTTCGTCTATTACGAACGCATCCGCCATGCCGTGAGTGGCTTCCAGCTTCAAACCGAGTTGCTCCTGCACTGCGGTGAACAGAGGCGGGCTGGGCGCGTCCTCACCGGCTGCCGGAATATCACCACCGAACTCTCGGCCGCTCGGCGACCAGTCGAGATCGAAATCGTACCGGCCCGTTAGTCCCGTCCTGTTTACCACGGGACGGTCAAGAACGGCTCGCTGCAGGACCGAGGTGAAGTCCTGCATGCTGGCATTGCGTGCGGGCATCACGACGCGACCGGGGTACACCGTGCTGATCACGGACGAAGGATCGTTCGCGGAAGCTGTACTGTTCTTCAGCTTGGGTCCGTCCTTCGAGACGGTTAACAGGTAAATCGCAAACTGCTTCTGCTGCCGATGAAAGGTCAGTCCGAAACGCTCCGTCAGCAATGCCCGCAACATGGCCATCTGCTGGTCGCGCGTAGGACGCACGTTCCCGGGTGTCACAGCGTTGATGTCGAACTTGTCAGCATCAACCCATGACGGACCACCCGTGATTGCCTTCGGGTTCAGGTCGTACGCCGCGGCAATCAGCAGCTTCAATGTGTAGCTTTTTGCTACAAAATGGTTTGTTGTTTCCATCTTGTAGTAGCGTCCGTCGCTCGGCGTCGGATCGACCGGCCGGATCGTCGCAACCTCAAACGCAGGTGCCGGCGCGGCGGTCTGTGCCTGTTGAGGTGCACCGAACAGGAGCAACGCGGCCATCGTAACTACGAACACAGCACACCTTCCACGGCTTGATGGATTTTGAGGTTCGGTAGGTAGACTTCGCTTGCAAAGCAGAGGAAAGCAGGAGACGGGAAAAAGGGCACCTTTTCCGCTGACACGAAGGTTGCGGCTCAACCACTTTCCGATGCCAGGTTGTTGCGCAGCCAACCTACCGGTTCTCAGAACGGTATCATTGCACGGACTGCGTTCCGTTGCGTACGGCGCATCGAAGGCCATAGCGGAGATTGAACCTGAGCAGAAGCAGAGAGATTGGCGGACGGACCTTCGCAGCGCCTGCGCGCGTCAACCTGATCGGAGAACACACCGATTACACGGGCGGCTTTGTCATGCCGTTCGCGATTCCGTTTCATACACGAGCCACTATCGCTCCTGCGACCGACCAGGCCTATAGCTTTCTTAGCGACACTTTTCCATCCGTGCGATCAATGCCGATGGATGATCGCACCGTCAAGGTCGATGACTGGAGCGACTATCCCGTAGGCGTGCTACGCGAGTTACAGGCGCTTGGCATCGTTCCTCCGCCGTTTCAACTTGCGTTCACCAGCAATGTTCCGTTGGCATCGGGCCTGAGTTCGTCCGCTGCCATCGAGGTAGCTACCGCCATGGCGCTGCTGGCGCATAGCCACACTTCACTGACCGGCGAAGAGATTGCGATACTTTGCCAGCGCGCCGAGAACCGGTATGTCGAGTCGCCGTGCGGCATCATGGATCAGTTTGTTGTGACAAACGCGAAGGCAAACCATGCGCTGCTGCTGAACACGCGCGACCTTAGCTATTCGCTGCTGCCGATGAACCAGGGTGCCCTCGCAGATTGCGTTGTGGTGGTGGCGAACTCCGGCGTCAAGCACTCCGTTGCAGGTGGCGATTACGGGTTACGCCGCCGTGAGCTTGAGGCCGGGCAGGCTGTGTTGCGCAAGCGCTTTCCGCAGCTGCGCGACCTTGGTGACGCGACTTTAGAGCAGCTTGCCGCGTGCGAGCACGAGATGTCGGCCGAGAGTCACCGGCGCTGCCGCCATGTGATCACAGAAAACGCGCGCGTGCTGCAGGCCCGCGGTGCGATGCTGGCCGGCGATCCCATCGCGCTTGGCAGCGTGATGACGCAGGCACATGCCAGCGAACGCGACGACTTTCAGGTCAGCGTCCAAGAGATCGACTTCCTGGTCGATACCGCAATTACTCTGCCCGGATGCTTTGGAGCGCGACTGACTGGTGGCGGCTTCGGTGGATGCACTGTAAACCTGGTCGAGGCTGCAGTCGCCCAAGCGTTCGCCGGCAGGATCAAAGCCGCATTTCGCGACCACTTCCAACTTGAAGCGGAAACTTACATCTGTTCAGCCGTCGACGGCGCGATCGCGCTTGCTGCGAACAATGCTTCGCAGGAGGATGCAGCATGATGGATCAGGCATTCCTGCAGTCACCTCATCGGCGGTGGAATCCGCTTCGCCGGGAATGGGTACTTGTCTCTCCCCAACGCACGCAGCGGCCGTGGCAAGGCCAGACCGAGAGCACGGCGAAGCCTACACCCCTTCAGTACGACCCCGAGTGCTATTTATGCCCTGGAAACACCCGTGCCGGCGGTCACATCACTCCGAGCTACACGTCGACGTTCGTCTTCGAGAACGATTACGCGGCCTTGAAACCTTCCATTCCAGAGACGCACTTCGATTTGGATAACGCAGGCCTGTTGCTTGCCGAAACAGAGCGGGGTGTGTGCCGCGTGATCTGTTTCAATCCACGGCATGACCTGACCCTGGCAACCATGGAAGTAGCTGCGATTCGGCACGTAGTGGACGTGTGGGCTGCGCAGGAGGCGGAGCTTGCGGCGCGTGAGGATATCGCTTACGTTCAAATCTTTGAAAACCGCGGAGCGATGATGGGCGCGAGCAATCCTCACCCGCATTGCCAGATCTGGGCGACGCAGCACATTCCGAACGAACCGACAGCGGAGCTTGCGTCGCAGCGCGACCATTACGCTGCGCAAGGTTCTCAACTGCTGCTTGATTATCTTGCACTCGAACTTGCCGAAGGCGAACGTATCGTCGCGCAAAACGCCGGCTGGGTTGCACTGGTTCCTTTCTGGGCAGTTTGGCCGTTCGAACTATTACTGGTTCCACGCAATCACACGATCGCTTTACGTACGCTGGACAACGAAGGACGCGAGGATCTCGCACGCATGCTGAAGGTTGTCACGGCGGGCTACAACCGTGTCTTCGATACGCCTTTTCCCTACTCCATGGGATTCCATGGAGCGCCGGTGGATGGCACCGACTACCCGGAATGGCAGCTTCACGCGCACTTCTATCCACCGTTGTTGAGGTCCGCGACCGTGCGCAAATTCATGGTTGGGTTTGAGCTGCTGGGTTCACCGCAGCGCGACATTACACCTGAAGCCGCAGCCGAAACGCTGCGTGCGGCAATGCAGTCCTAAGTCACTAGGAGACATAATGAAGGTTCTCGTTACCGGCGGTGCCGGCTATATCGGCGGCACGGTCGCAACCATTCTGTATCGCGCCGGCCACGACGTCACGGCGCTCGACAATCTTTGCCACTCAAAGCTCAGCGGTGTACCTGAGGGCCTTGACTTTGTTGAGGCCGACGTTGCCGATCGCCCGCGTGTCGAAGCTCTTCTGCGGGACTTGCAGCCTGATGGTGTCTTCCACTTCGCCGCGCTGATCGAGGCAGGCGACTCCATGCGCGTTCCGGAGACCTATTTCCGCAACAACACAGCGTCTACCCTGTCGCTCCTCGAGGCTATGCACGCGACCGGCGTCCGCAAGCTCGTTTTCAGCTCGACAGCTGCTGTCTATGGCGAGCCGGAGAGCGTTCCCATCCTTGAAGATGCGAAGCTTGCACCGACCAATGCGTATGGCGAATCGAAGCTGTTGGTGGAATACATGCTGCCGTGGTTCAACCGCATCCACGGCCTGCATTACGCCTCGCTGCGCTATTTCAACGTGGCGGGCGCGCTGCCCGGCCGCGGAGAAGCGCATGAGCCGGAGAGCCATATCATTCCTCTCATCCTCGACGTGGCGCTTGGCCGTCGCGAGAAGATCTTCATCTACGGCGAAGACTATGACACGCCAGACGGCACGTGCATTCGTGACTACATCCACGTTGAAGATCTCGCCGCTGCGCATATCCTTGCCTTCGGTGCACTCGATACATCCGACCGCATTGTCTGCAACCTTGGCAACGGCCAGGGTTTCAGCGTGAAGGAAGTGATCGAGGCGGCACGCCGCGTTACGGGTCACCCGATCCCGGCCGAGATGAAGCCGCGCAGGGCGGGCGATCCGGCTCGCCTCATCGCATCCTCAGAGCGCGCGAAGGACCTGCTTGGATGGAAACCGAAGCACACCGACATTAACGACATTCTTAAATCGGCATGGGAGTGGCAGCAGCAGCGGTACAAGTAGGCTAGACGGCCTCTGCTTCGCGCTGGCCGTAGGTTGCGTTCGCGCCATGCTTGCGGAAGTAGTGACGATCCAGCAGCGCCTGTGACACCGCTTCCGCGTTCGTCTTGAGCGAGATGGTCCGGTACGCCATCCGTGCGACTGCTTCAAGCACGACTGCCGTGTGCGCTGCATCGTGCGCTGTCTCTCCCCAGACGAACGGCGCATGGCCAGCGACAAGGCACGCCGGAACGGCCATGGGATCGAGCGCATCAGCCTTAAAGCGCGCCACTATGGCTAACCCTGTCTCGTGGACGTAACGGCCCTGAATCGCCTCGTCGCTCAATGGTGCGGTCACCGGCACGGGACCGTAGAAGTAGTCAGCATGCGTTGTACCGAAAGCCGGGATCGGCATGCCCGCCTGCGCGAAGCTGGTCGCGTACTCCGAATGAGTGTGGACAACAGCACCTATCGTCGGGAACTCGCGGTAGAGCAGTGTGTGCGTATCCAAGTCAGACGACGGCCGCAGGTTCCCTTCTACGATGTTGCCGTCAAGGTCCGTCACGACCATGTGCTCGGGGCGCAACTCCGAGTAGTCCACACCGGAAGGCTTGATCACGACGAGCCCTTCCTCGCGGTCGACACCCGACGCGTTTCCGAAGGTGTACAGAACGAGGCCACGGCGCACCAGTTCCAGGTTTGCTTCAAGTACCTCTTCGCGCAGGTGCTTCAGCAGCATGCTCAACCTCGATCGTCTGCAAAACGCTATCGCAGCTTGTACGCCGCGTCGCTCCAGAACAACTCACGACGAAGCTGGTGCAGTCGCGTGTCCGCGTCGATGCGCACCAGCTCAATACCTGCAATCTCCGCAAAATCTTCCAGGTGCTCCATCGTGAGCGCCTGGCTGAACCCGGTATGGTGTGCACCACCGGCGTAGATCCAGGCAGCCGCGGCTATCGAGAGGCTCGGCTTCGGCACCCAAAGGGTGCGGGCGACGGGCAGATTCGGCAGGTCCTGCTCGGGCACGACCACATTGATCTCATTCACGATCATGCGGAAGCGATTCCCCATGTCCACGACACTGGCAACGACCGCGGGGCCAGCAGGCGATGTGAAGACAAGCCGCACCGGGTCAGCCTTGCCTCCGATGCCGAGCGGGTGCACTTCGAGCGCAGGTTTACCGCTCGCGATGCTTGGGCAGATCTCCAGCATGTGCGACCCAAGAACTTTTGGCACGCCGGCGAAATCGTACGTGTAATCCTCCATGAAGGATGTGCCGCCTGGCAGGCCATCGGCCATCACCTTCATGATGCGGACAAGCGCGGCCGTCTTCCAGTCCCCTTCTCCGCCGAAGCCATAGCCTGCAGCCATCAAGCGCTGCGTTGCGATTCCGGGTAGCTGTCCCATGCCATGCAAATCTTCGAACGTATCGGTGAAGGCACCGAAGCCGCCCTCCTCCAGAAACGCACGCAGGCCGAGTTCAATGCGCGCGGCGACGGCGAGCGAATCGGCACGATCGTGCTGGGGCGTGACAGTATAGGTGTCGCGATACTCCCTCACGAGCGTGTCGACTTCCGCATCGGAGAACTGCGACATGCGGTCGGTAAGGTCGCCGATGCCGTAACCCGAAACGGTGTAGCCAAAGACGCGCTGCGCCTCCACTTTGTCGCCTTCGGTCACGGCGACGTTGCGCATGTTGTCGCCGAACCGCGCGACCTTCAGGTGCTGCGACTCGTGCCAGCCCAGCGCAGCCCGTGCCCACGTGCTGATGCCCGCGATCGTTTGGGGGTCTTCCCAATAACCGGCAACAACCTTCCTGGGCAGTCGCAAACGGGCCGTGATGAACCCGAACTCGCGGTCACCGTGGGCCGCCTGGTTCAGGTTCATGAAATCCATGTCGATGCTGGCATACGGCAGTTCTCGATTGAACTGCGTGTGCAGGTGCAGGAAGGGCTTGCGAAGCGCGCTGAGCCCGCCGATCCACATCTTCGCCGGCGAGAACGTATGCATCCACAGCACGAGGCCGATGCAGTTTGCTGCCCCGTTCGCCTCCTGGCAAAGCCGGGCTATGCTGTTCGCCGAGACCATAACCGGCTTTGCGATCATACGGACCGGCAGGGTCTGATCTGAGTCGAGCGCGTCTGCGATCTTCTGCGCGTTCGCCGCAACTTGCGCGAGTGGGCCTTCACCATACAGGTGCTGGCTGCCGGTGACAAACCATAGTTCCATTTCAAGCTTCGACATACTTTATGCTCGCGCGCGATCTCCGCGTCGGGGACGAAAGCGGATCGTGTAGAAGCCCCCAAACGCGGTCAAAAGCAGCCCCCACCAGAAAGTCGGGTGCAGGTTGTTCAGCACCGTCGGTGCCTCGTGTCCGCCGAACCACGCCCATGCGCCATACGGTAGCAGCACCAATCCATAGGCGAGCGTCATCACACCAACGAAGAACCAGATGCTCAGCACTTCTCCGCGACCTGTACCTTCAGCCATCCGTATGCTCCGTTAAAAGAAGACCACATTCAAAGCAACAAAGACTACCGCTACCACACCGGCCCAGAAGATCGGCTTTTGAAAGAGGGTTGTCGCGCCATCGTGCGGGATGACGGTCGCACCGTAGACCAGGCCGTCGAGTTCGGCAGCAGTCTTCGGCGCAGTCACTAAGCTCACGACGACTGTTACGACGATGCAGATCAACCAACTCCATAAGGCACGATACATGTTCTCGGCCATGGGTTGAGCGTCGGCTGACAGTGCGATCTTCGCAAGCGCTGTGTTGCCGCCCGTATGAACGAATACGAACATCGCAATGGACGACACCGTACCGGCCAGCAGTCCCCAGAAACCACCCTGCTTTGTGGCACGCTTCCAGAGCATGCCAAGGATCACTGTTCCGAACAGCGGCGCGATGAAGAAGCTGAACAGCGCCTGCACGTAATCCATGATGGAGCTGGCATTCGCCACGAGATACGCAGTCCCGATGGAGATCAGCATGCCGACCACGGTCGACCAGCGTCCCATGGAGACGTAGTGCTTGTCGGTCGCGTCCTTTTTGATGTACGCACCGTACAGGTCATAGGTCCATACGGTTGAGAAAGCCGATACGTTGCCTGCCATGCCGCTCATGAACCCCGCCACCAGCGCGGTGATCCCAAGTCCTAGAAGCCCAGGACCGCAGTAACGAATCAGCATCAACGGCAGCACTTCATCGTAGGCATGCTGGCCGGTCTTGAGGGCGACATCACCTGGCACCAGGTGATACACAGGCTGGCCATTGCTCATCAGGCCAAGCGCAAGCAGGCCGGGCACAATCACGATCAATGGCACAGCCATCTTGAATGCTGCTCCGATTACCGGTGCCATCTTTGCGGCGCGAAGATTGTTGGCAGACAGCACGCGCTGAACGACTAGAAAATCCGTTGTCCAGTAGCCGAAGCTGATAACCGCTCCGAGCCCGAAGACAATGCCGGTCCAGTGCACGCCCATGGGATTGCCCTTGAATGTGCCCAGCGTCGACCAGAGATGCGTGTAGTCGTTCGAACCGACATTGTGGGCGATGTTGGCTTTCAACTGCGTCCAGCCGCCCGCCTCGATCAGACCGAGTATCGGAATCAACGCCGCGCCTGCCCAGATCAGGACGAATTGCAAAACCTCGTTGATGATTGCCGAACGCAGGCCGCCCAGCATGACGTAGATCGCAACGGTGATCGCGCCGATCCAGATGCTGAACGTGATGTTCCAGCCAAGCACCGTCTGCATGACGACGGCCATTGCGTACATATTCACGCCAGACATCAGGATCGTCATCAGCGCGAAGCTCGCCGCCGACAGTCCGCGCGCGCCCTCGCCGAACCGCAGTTGCAGGTAGCCGGGTACGGAGTGCGTCTTTGAAATGTAGTAGAAGGGCATCATCACGATGCCGAGGAAGAGCATTGCTGGTATGGCGCCGATCCAGTACCAGTGCGTCGCCAGGATGCCGTACTGGTATGCCGACCCGGCCCATCCCATGAGCTCGAGGGAACCAAGGTTGGCCGACACGAAACTCAGGCCGGCGATCCACGCGGTCATCTCGCGACCCGCCAGGAAGAACTCCTCGCTGGTGTTGGTCGAACCCTTCACGTAGAAGCCGATAAACAGCACGACGGCAAAATACAACACGAGTATGGCCAGATCCACCGGCGCAAGGTGCGTAAGCTGGTGACCCGCAAACAAAAGAAAGGCGCTGGCTGAAAACATCAATGACCCTGTCGAAGAAGTGGCTGACAGTGTACGGGATGGAACGCAGCATTGTCCGCGACATGAAGTGAAGGCCTCCGATGTTCAGGAGGCCTTACGTAAAGGGTGGGAAGATTTGGTGCGGATAGGTGAAGCCGGAATCGTAGAAGGGTGACTCCAGCGTACTGCTTGCTACAACGGTTAAGACGCGGGTTACCGTGAAAGGTTGCGCTGCGGTGATATGACATTCGCATGAACCGTAGCGGATGCGCCCGCATCAGAGTGTAGCAAACATCTGCCCAACATCTGGTGCAACATGTTAGGCAAATCTCAGGAACTGCGCAGGCGAAAGTGCAGCCCCAGGGAAGACCGTGCTGAGGTCGCGCGTGCCGAGCGTTTGGTATGTCGCTTCGCCCAAAACCTGGCGAAAATCGGTGGTCACCGCAAGGTCGCGGCCTTCGTTAAGCTGCGAGTCGTCCAGTCCCGGCCACCGGCCGTAGACTCTCCCACCTTTGATGGTGCCACCAAGCACGAACATGACGTTGCCGTGTCCGTGATCGGTGCCGCCTGTGCCGTTCTGGCGGGCGGTGCGACCAAACTCACTCATTGTGACAAGCGTGATGTGCTCGGCATCCTGTCCCATGTCGTTCCAGAAGGCGGCGATCGCCTCGGAAAACTCCTTCAGCCGACCGGCGAGCCGGCCCTGCGTACTTCCCTGCGCCTGGTGCGTGTCCCAGTCGCCGATGTCGGCAAACGCCGCCTCGACTCCAAGGTTCGCCTTGAGTAGCTGGGCAATCTGCTTCAGGTTGTTCGCAAAGCCTGTGTTCGGGTAAACCACGCCGTTCGCGGGCTGATAGTGCGCTGGGTCAGAGGCTTTCAGCATTTTGACCGCTTCAAAGGTCTCCTGGCCTTCGCCGCTCAGAATGCGGTCGTTCGTGCCGGCGTACATGGCCTGGAATGCGCTTGAAGCTGCTGTCCCGGCAGCGCCCTGACCGCCGACTGAAAAGTTCTGCAGGTTCGAAACCGCCACTGCAGGCAAACGACCCTGCAGCGTGCGGGGCACCTGCGTTCCAAGCGCGACAGCGCGAAACGCGGTAGCCGATTTGGGATCGAGCCGCTCTGCCTGCAGAGCGCGGTTCAGCCAACCGTCCTGCGTGCTCTTGATGCCAGGGGTGCCGCTTTCCATATAATCCTGCGCGTCAAAATGCGAACGCGTCACGTCGGGCGAACCGACGGCGTGGATCACTGCAAGATGCCCCTGCTTGAACAGCGGCTGCAACGAAATCATCGAGGGATGCAGGCCAAACTGGCCGTCAAGGTCAAGCACCTCATTTGGCTGGATGGCAATGGTGGGCCGCATAGCGTAGTAGTTCTTTTCGCGATACGGCACGACGATATTCAAGCCGTCTGCGGCCCCGCGCTGGAACAACACCACCAGCTTCTTACCGTTAGCATGCGCCGTCGCCTGCTCTGCCATCACCGAGCGGATCAGGAAGCTGGGCACAGTAGCAGTCCCTACCAGCGCGAGTGCCCCGTTTTTCACAAATGCTCGTCTTGAAAACATCGCTCTACCCTCCGCCGATCTTGCTTTCTTACTTGGAACCCGCACCGGGCTGAATCGTTCTGCGTGTCAAACACAATCACGGTATTAGCGGCGCTGAAACTCCGGTGACCCAAGCAGCAGACCCGCCATCGCAGCCGCCTGCTTGTCTGTGGGAGGCGGACCGGTCTTGATGGGCGATGCTCCCAGGCCTCGCTGTGGCTGCGCCATGCCCTTCGCTCCTTTGAGCTTGCCCGCGGCCATCGCGTCGAGCCGATCCTGCTGCTGCGCTTCTTTCTCTGCGTCGGTCAAAGGCCTGCCGCCACCGTTCGCGGCAAACTGCTGGGCCGCCTGCTTTGCAGTCTCGTCGTTGCCTTGCGACAGTACCGCGTTGCGAGTCTGTGCGCTGACCGGCAGATCCAGCAACTTCGCCTCCAGCAAAGCTTCCTTGCGGGCGGCTTCGGGATCCGATGTCTGCGTTGTCAAAACAACCGGCTGCAGCGTTGCAGCAAGCGGGGTGCCAGTTTGTGTCAGCACCGGCGTCCAGTCCACCACGGCGCCCCCGATGCGATTGGTGCTGAGTGCCAGTGCAAAGTTCATGCGATTGACCAGAGCCGAGGAGCTGAGCCACGTCGCCTCGTCCCACTTGTAGCCGGTCGGGGGCTGGCAGCCGTAAATCGGCATGCCGAGTTGCTGGAGGGACTGAACAAGCGGCAGCGGATTGGAAATGTCCGCACCGCTCGCGCGGACGGCTGATGTTACATACTCCAGCGGCGTCTTGAGCTTCGCGTTCACCGTAGCAGTGGTAAAGAACTCCGGTGAATGGATCATCGTGCGCAGCACTTCGCGGATGTCGCCATTTGATTTCAGAAACGTCTTCGCCATGCGGTCGATCATGGCTGGAGGAGGCGTGTCGCTCACAAAGCGCTGCGCAAGCTCAGTCGAGATGAAGTGTGCCGTAGCCGGGCTGGTCGCCAGCAGGTGCAGCACTGCATAACCTTCTTTCTCGCCGGCGTCAGAGATGGTCTTTCCCATGAACGTCTTGGAGCCCGGCTCGTGGCGGTTCGGGTTGAAGGTGTAGTCACCGCCGTCGTTCGGCTTTTCGAGCGTCCAGCCGGTGAAGACTTTCGCGACCTCGGTCACGTCGTGCTGCGTGTACCCGCCGTTCACGCCGAGTGTGTGCAGCTCCATCAGCTCGCGGGCGTAGTTCTCGTTGAGACCGAGATCGCTCTTGTTCTTTGCATTTCGTTTCTGTCGCATGGCAGCCATCGAATCAGGCCCTACGCTGGTCGCGTTGTCCAGGTACATCAGCATTGCGGGGCTTTGCGCCGTAGCAACGAGTAGATCCTCGAACTTGCCCAGCGCGTGCGCGCGAACGGTCTTCTCATACTCCGGCAGCAGGGACGGCTCCTGACCGTTCTTGCCACTGAAGACGTTGAAGTGGTTCAGCCAGAAATCGGTCATTACCGCTTCGACCTGGCGCTCGCTGTAGATGTCACGGAGCAGGCGTGCGCCCTGAGTCTCATTGTTGATCATTCGATTGGTTCCAGCGAGCGCGAGCAGCGTCTCCTTTTCCAGAGGCGTCATGCCGTCTGCCAACTTGGCTTCGAGCGGCCCACGGGCAGCCTTCCTTAGAGCGATCAAATCTGCGGGAGGCATGCTGAGCAGGCGGCTGTATCGCTGGTCGGGAGGCAGTGCAAGGATGGCCTCCACCTGCGGCTTCGCCATAGGCTGGACAGATTGCTCAAGATTCTGCGTGGCGGCATCCGCAACCGCACCGGCCATGAGCGGAGGCTGGGCGCTGGTCACGGTCGTCTGAGGGCCCGATCCGCCCGGCTGCCGCACGACGGGCGCGTCCCCAGTCGGCTGCGTCGCAGCGACGTTCGCCTTCGCTGCCCTGGCCATTTGGTAGAACTCAACCTGGTCGCTGATGATCGCCCGTGTGTCAGGATCATTCGGCAGCACGCCGGTTTTCGCGATCTGGCGCAGCGACGCCGGCTCCGGGTACCGGGCGAGTCGGTCCGCCTGCGTCATCCGGAGCGCCGGATACGCGTCGAGGCGGCGCTCCAGCGAGTAGTCGTCAATCTTCGAGGGCTGCAACTGGCGATCAAACCAGGCATCAACGCCCTGGCGCGTCACGGCCTGCTTGTCGGCAGCGGTTGGTCCAAACGTGAACCGGCTTAGCAGCAGGTCAATCTGCGCTTCTTTATCCAGCTTTTTCGGCGCAACAGGCCTCGCGACCGTGGCGCTTGCCGCTACCGCATCCATCGGCATCGCTGCAAGGCTGAGTGTGCCGCACAGCATCGCGGCAAGCATCGGGCGGATAAAAGGGTGTGCAGAGATCATTTCGGCACCTCGAGGAACTTGCACGGCGGATCGCAAGGGCATCCGCAGTGTATGAAACCCGGACGGCGGCGAAGGTTGCGAAATTCTAATCTTTGCCGATGCATTGTTTAACAGCAAAGAGCCGATCGCGACCGGCCCTTAAAAGAAACCAATCCTCTGCTTTGCACACCACCGCGTCCCACCGCGGCAACGTGTTCGCTCGCCTGAGCATGGCACAACTTTGTCTCTATTTACGTCTGGAGTTACGAAATGTACGCACAAAGCACACGCAGCGGCGCAGCGAACCCGAACCGGGTTGCCGCAGTCCGTCTTCTACTAGCAGTTGGCATACTAAGCGCTGTTTCAGGTTTGACCGGCTGCGGCTCCGGCGGCGCGGCTCTGCAGCCCGTTCCGCTGACGACAGAGGTCACCACCTCGGGGCCGATTACGATCACTAAAGGCGGCACCTACACAGGCAATTGGGTTAGCACAAACCCTGCTGTGCCTGCTGTCAGCATCACGACAGACCAGCCTGTCATCATCGAGAACTCGACCGTAACCGGGCCAGGCGACCTGATCCAGCTTGATGGCAAAACGCTGGCAGACCTTACCGTCCGCAATGTGACAGGCAAGGGAGTCGATCCCATGGTCGCCGGCACGCGACGGGGTGCCTTCGTGGATGCCTTCTCGTTCAAGTCGCTTATCGTGCAGAACTGCACCATCAGCGGAACGGCGTCAGGAGTGTTTGCCGGCTACGGCACAGCGCAGACGGTGACCATCACGAACAACCAGGCAACCGGGCTCGAGGATCGCACCAGTGATGGCAACGGCGGTTTCCAGACGACACGGCCGGTCCTGGGCCACTTCATTCAGTTGGGAAACCTTGTCCGCGCCGAACGGAGCGGAGATCGCATGGAACCAGTTGGTCCAGACCATCGGGCAGACCTCAACCGAAGATCCGATCAACATCTATCTGAGCCAGGGCGGCAACGGCCGGCCCATTTCCGTGCACGACAATTATGTGGAGGGCAACTCGTCGCCCGCAAAACCGACCTACTCGGGTAACGGCATCATCACCGACGGAGACGTCACCGGCACCACCGGTTGGGTCGTCATTCAGAACAACCAGGTTGTCCATACAGCGGGCGGCGGCATCGCCATCGCCAACGGCCACGACGTTACCGTCAAGGCAAATCGGGTGGTCTCATGCGGCAGGGACGCAGCAGGAAACACGTACACCCAGTACGGCCCATCTGCGATCGGCCTTTGGAACTACTACAAGGCACCGAACTTCTACAACAACTCGATCACAACGACCTCAGGCGGACTGGTCGCAGTTACCCAGACGGGCGCTCCCGTTGTGAATGACGTCCTCGCCCTGACGATCGACAGCACAGATGTCATAACCGGCAACACGTTTTCCGACCCTTGCATGGGACCAGCTGGTGTACTGAATCTGGAGGCGGAGGACGCGGAACGAACTTACTGGGCGACGAAGCTGAAGGTGAACGCCATACTGCTCGGCGACCAGCACTAGAACGGCGCAGCGAGAAGCTCGAACCGCACCGAGTGGACTTGGATCAGCGGACGGGCCGAAGTGTTTCGACAACAATGAGGGCTTGCCATTGATGGCAAGCCCTTTGACTTTCCTACCGCTTGGCTACTTGGCCTCTGCCCCAGAGCTGTCGATGATCGGCCCGCTGTTTACCGGGATGAAGTCGGCCAGGCGGAGCGAACTGCCAAGGTGCTCCAGATCGTCCTGGTTCCAGCGACGATCATCGTCCGCGACGACCAATCCGCTGATGCCGTTATCGGCGACCACGATGCCGTATGTTTTCAAGCAGGTGACAATGACCTGATCCATCTTCGAGAACTTCGACGCGTCGAAGTCGCCCCGTAGCCGGAGTCGCATGCCCATGTAAGCAGGCGAGCCCCAATTCTGCCCTGCGGCGTGTGAAGCGGGAAGCGAAAAGACGCCGCCGTTCGTGTTGTTCCGACTCATGCTGACCGTAAAGCGAAGCGCGTGATGGATCGACCCGCTGGCGGCTTCGTTGTAGCGCAAGAGAAGAGGCAGGATGGGCAGACCAGCTGCGTCCGCAGAGTTCTGGCCCGGCTTGCCAACCTGCGGCTTGGTCGTGTCCCACCGCCTGTAAGCAAGCGCGGTATAGTGACCATCCGCATCGCGCTTCACTCCGAACAGCTCGTGCAGCAAGCCCGTCGCTGTGTCGTACACGAGGATGTGACGGTCACCATCCGGATTGTTCTCGCCCTCGATCTTGCCGCCGATGACCGGAACATGTGACGCGTCATCGCTGCCCCAGTTCGTGGTGATCTTCACCGGCGCAAAGATCAGGGGTGTCTGCCTGCTGTCCACGATTGTCACGGGCATGGTGGTATTGAACTGCATGTGGTTGGGCCCGAAGATTGTCTTGAACGATTCAAGGATCGGCTTGGGAGTAAACGGGTTTCCGCCGTTTAATGAACGCGTCTCGTCGGGGTACTGGGTCGCGGGCTGATTGAGTGGCCATCTTGCCGTCATCAACAGTTTGTCCGGAGCGATCTGCTTGGGGTCAGCAACGGGCGGAGCCGGGCTCTGGGCCGGCGGCGCAGCGGACGCGTTAGGCACAGCGGTCGAATTGCCTGCGGACGAACTCTGTTCTGTGACAGTGCCCTTGTAGGTCACTCCATCGATCACGACGGTGACTTCTCTTGTCCTGGGAGCCTGGCAGGCACAAAGCAGATTTACGGAGAACAGAGCGAGACCGCAGAAATATCTCATTAGAACGCCACCAGGTCTGCCATGGCTCGGAACAGGTCTTCCGGTTGAGGGAGGATGGCGTCCTCAAGCACTGGTTGGTAGGCAACGAAGGTATCGCGAGAGGCGACACGCCGGACTGGAGCGTCCAGATCGTGAAAGAGTTCATCGGCGATGCGAGCGGCGAGTTCCGCTCCGAAACCCCAGCTCCGCATATCTTCGTGAGCAACAATGACCCGGTTCGTCTTACGAACGCTCTCGGCTATCGCATCGAAGTCATACGGCGAGAGCGATCGCAGATCGATCACCTCGGCAGAGATGTCCTCGTCGCGCTCCAGTCGGAGCGCAGCCTGCAATGCGCGCGGAACAACAGCACCGTAGGTCACCAGGGTCACGTCCGTTCCTGCCCGAACGATCTTCGCCTTGCCAAATGGAATGGTGTAGTCAGACCCAGGGTACGGTGCGCGGCCATACGACTCGCGGTATAGACGCTTGTGTTCCAGAAACAGCACCGGATCATCGCAGCGAATCGCGGTCCGGAGAAGCCCGGCGGCATCCTGCGCGTTAGACGGCATCACCACACGCACTCCTGGCGTGTGAGTGAAGATGCTTTCTCCAGATTGGGAATGGTAAATCGAACCGCCAGTAAGATAGCCCCCGATGGGAACACGCATCACCAGACCTGCGGAGTGGTTGCCGACGGAGCGCCACCGCATATTCGATAACTCATTGCGCATCTGGTGCATAGCGGGCCAAATGTAATCGAAGAATTGAACTTCAACTACCGGCTTCATTCCACGCACCGCCATACCGATGGCGCGTCCTGTGATGTTCGCCTCAGCCAGCGGTGAATTGAACACACGGTCTGATCCAAACTCCGTCTGCAATCCTGCGGTGATCTTGAAAACACCACCCTTGCCCTTAATGGCGCCCGATCGAAGATGTTCCTCGCGGCTCGCGTCCGCAACGTCTTCACCAAAGATCACGATGCGCTCATCTCGCCTCATCTCATCGCGCAAAGTGTGATTGATCAGATCGGCAATGGTGTGGTCGGTGTCGCCGGCGGTTGGACCAGGGTCACTCGCAAAGGTCGATGACGTCGGATCAAGGTCTTCAGAGTAAACATGCTTCTCAATGTCTTCGATCCGCGGGAGCGCGGCAGCGAGGGCCACATCTGCAGCCGCGCGCACCTCGTCGTCAACTTCGGCATGCAGAGCGTTCAGGTCTTCTTCCGATAGCAGGCCCTCGCGAAGCAGCAGCGCCTGCATGCGGCCGAGTGGATCGCGCAGAGCGTCAGCTTCCAGCTCGGAGCTGTGGCGATACCACCGTTCGTCATCGCTAAGCGCGTGCGAATAGGGCCGGATGACGTGCCCGTGCACGAGCGCAGGTCCCTTGCGTGCCCGGCAGTATGCGACGGCCTCGCGCATAGCTTCGTAGCTGGCGACAGCGTCGGTACCGTCAACTTCGGAGAAATGGAAATTTGGAAAGTTCTCTACCAGCCGGGAAATATTGCCGCCCGGCGTATTTGTCTCCACTGGCGTCGAAATCGCGTAGCCATTGTCCTCTATAAGAAAAATGACCGGCAGTTTGGCGTTCGAGGCTGTGTTGAGCGCCTCCCAGAACTCACCCTGGCTGGTCGAACCTTCCCCAAGCGAGGTGTAGACGACCTCATCTTCCTGGAACTCCACGTCCTTGAAGCGGCGGTAATCTCCTTCGGCATAGACGCCCGAGACCGCTCCCGGGTGCGCGGCAAAGTAGCGGCCGGCCTCGGCACAGCCAACTGCATGCAGACACTGTGTCGATGTAGCCGACGATGGTGAAACCAGGTGCAATGGCTTGCTGGTCCAGTGGGACGGCATCTGCCGACCGCCGCTGCCTGGGTCGTCCGCACCGACAGCCTGCAACAGCTGGTCGGTGACGGTCTGGCCAAGCGCAAGTGCGAGCGCCCGGTCGCGATAGTACGGGAAAAACCAGTCATACCCCGGTCGCATGGCCATGCCGGCCGCAACCAGCAGCGCCTCGTGCCCGGCACAGGAGATCTGGAAGAAGATCTTCTGTTGCCGTTTCAGCAGGATTTCACGGTCGTCCGTCTTTCGCGAGAGATACATCAGGCGATAGAAGCGGATGAGTTCTTCGCGTGAGAGCGACCCGGTCTCCGCTGCCCTGCTCTGTTCGCCTGGTGTAGCCCGTGATGCCATCAATGCCCTTGCCTGCGGTGAACTCGGGGCGCGCGAACGTCCCGCGCAGATTCCCTGCTGATTGTAAAGCCGAAGAGACCGCCGGGTATTTTCACGACTCGTTCGGAGACGCCGATAAGGCGAGTGTAGCGATTTGGGGCATTAGAGCAGCGATGAGCAATATTCGGAATTCGCGGCCAGTTGGTAGCCCTTACCTGAAGCAAGGAGTCTGCATGCGCAACCTCAGCCTGTTCCGCGGTTCCCTGTTGCGTTCGGTGTTCCACTTGGTGCTCCGCTCGACGATCTGGTCCAGCGCTTTGGTGTGTGTGCAGGCGCAAACAAACGGCGCAGCAACAACGCACCGCCTGATCGTGCTTTATCGACACGGCAGCATACCGGGTGACGCCGAGAGCGCAGTGCAACTGGCTGGCGGCCGTCTGTTGCGGCGACATGAGCGCTTTGCAGCAGCGGTGGTCACGGGCACAAGCGCAGTTGAATCGCGGTTGCGCTCCGACCCAAGCGTGGAATTCGTGGTCCAGGATCGCGTTATCACCGGCAGTTCGCTGCACGCACGCGCTCTTGATGCTGGTTCCACCGTGCCGACTGCACCCTCGGTCCACGCTAACGTGCCCCACCTGGTGCTGCCGTCGGACACTGCAGACAGCTACTACACCGGATCACCCCAGGGCTGGGCTGTTCGTGCGGTGGGAGGCTTCGGCGGCGGTGTGGCCGACAGCGGCTTCGCTGGTCCATGGGCAACGACGACCGGCGATGGAATCCGTATTGCTGTCCTTGATAGCGGAGTCGACCAGAACCATCCTGACATCGCTCCGAACCTTCTCGTGAATCTATCGGAGATCGATCAGGCGGCACAGCCCAGCCCATGTGATGACGGTTCGCCACAGGACCAGACTGGACACGGGACCTGGGTCGCTTCCCTTGCGGCCGCCGCCGCAGGCAACGGCACTGGTAGCGTGGTTGGTGTCGCCCCGAAGGCCTCGTTACTCAACATCAAGGTGCTGCAGCGGATGCCAGGCAGCGGTACCACAACAACAGCACAGTGCGAGAACGGCCAGGCATCAGGTTTGCTGTCATGGGTGTTGCAGGGCATTGACGATGCGGTGACACAGCGTGCGGATGTAATCGTACTTTCAATGAGCGTGACGCTTGATCTGTATAGCGGCGATGACGCGGGTCTTAAAGCAAGCTTTGACAGGGCGACCCGGGCTGCAGCTGCAGCCGGGACGGTGTTGGTCGCATCCGCCGGAAACGACGCCCTTGACCTTTCCAATCCTCGCTATGTAGAAGTTCCCGCGCAGTCGACCGGCGTGCTTGCCGTCGTCGCATCGACGAACCCAGCCTGCGCCGAAAACCTGCAGCAGGGTGCAACCTGTGCCGCCGGTCCGGTGACCGTACCGTACTACAGCAACTACGGCGCGCCGCTGAATGCGGTCGGCGCACCTGGCGGCAGCTACCCTGACGGCAGCGATGACGGGGCTTCTGGGTGGGTGCGCGGCGCCTGCTCCAACGGTCTGAGCAACACTGCGGACGGCCTGCCGAATGACGCGAACCACTCGCTTGGGTGCTTCGGGCTGGGTCACCAGGGGTACGTACAAGCCATCGGTACCAGCGCCTCGGCGCCGCTCGTTGCAGGAGTCGTGGCACTCGTACACGCGGCGCACCCCGATTGGTCCGCGAGTACGGTGATCGCAGCAGTTCGATCCTCTGCCACACCTACGACCACCATGCCTTACGGTGTCGTGGACGCGGCGGCAGCCCTCGCGTACCAGCCCTGATCCGCTAGTGGATGCGGGCCTTTACGGACCGTGCCAGCTTTTCGAGCTCGTCTGCATCGCGGATGACCCGCATGGATAGTTCGTCCCGGCGGGTCTTATCGACATCTGCCTTCAGCTCACGAGCAAGCAACAACAGATGATCGGTGTCATCAAGAACGGCTTTCTTCGGATCAGCTGACGTTGGAGAAACAAGCTGTGGCCTGGCGGAAGCGGGCTGGGCTGCCTGTGCAAGCGTGTCGCGTGCCGGTCCACAGCAGAGCGCGAGTGCCCCATAGATGGGGAGCGCGATGATTTGTGTCTTTCGCATAGGCACCTACTGTTTCATCTGTTCCCGCACTGCATGCGCGAGCCTGGCGATTTCATCGAGCCGCTTGCCATCAGCTTCCGTCGGTTCCCGGGTCTGCAAATCGTTCCGCAACTCGGCTGTCAGTTGCAGCAGGCGAGTTGCGTTCTGTTCCATACGCTTCTTGATGTCGTCACGGCGAGCGTTCTGCCGCAGCACGCGAAGGCTTGGGTCATCCCGAAAAGGGTCGTTATCCGCTGGAGAAAAAACGTTTGGAGTTGTTGATCCGGGCGAACTGCCTGACGGACTGGATGTTTGAGATGAGATCGGAGCGCCACGCGTGCCGGTCTGCGATGTGGCTCTCCCGGCCGTGACGACGCAGGCGATCGCAAGCGCGAGACGCACCGTAATCTTCCATCCGTTGGCATGTGCGCTCAACCGCATTCGCAGCCTCCGCTTCGTTAATGAGCGAGCAGGACTCCCGGCGTTCGAAGCAATGCTCCCAGCAGGCACTCTTTGTACGCGTATTCTAACGCGCGGCATCGCGCGGACTGCGCAGTGGCTGCGAACGTTGCGGATAGTGGCGGAAGCGACGGCTGCCAGCCCGGGTAAAGCTAGACCTTGCGTGCGAGCACGAGCGTGATGTCATCGGGCTGCTCGCCTCCACCAATCCAGGCATCCAGCGCTCGCATCACCTCGGACGAGATCACTGACAGGGGTTCGTCTCGATACTGCCGTACCACTTCAAGCAGGCGATCTTCACCGAACTCGCCGAAGTCGTTTTCCGGCTCCGTTACGCCATCGGAGTAGGCAATCACCAGGTCACCCGTCTCGAGCGCCACCGTTTCCTGCTGGTACACCATGCCATCCAGCAGGCCGACCACGGTGCCTCCGCGGTCAAGCTGCCGCACGGTTCCATCAGCACGCAGGAGGAAAGGCGGTAGCTGGCCACCATTAGAGTAGGTGAGGCGTCCCGTGCGGTCGTCGTAGTGCGCCAGGAATAGCGTCGCGTACTTCTCCGGCTGCGTAGTGCGGTAGAGATGCCGGTTCAGCATCGAGAGGATACGTGCCGGCGACTCGAACAGCTCGCCACACTCGAGTGATTCAGCGTGCGTCGCTGCGCGTGCGCTGTCGGTGAAGAGCTCTTCGCTGACGAAGCGGTACGCGCGCACGGCCGAATGCAGCGTCGCCATCAGCAGCGCGGCCGAAATCCCCTTGCCGCTGATATCGCCCAGCGCCAGGCCCAGCCCCGTCACATCGCGGCGGTGCTCGCTGTCGTCGTGGAAGACGAGAAAGTCGTAGTAATCGCCGGAAACAGTTCGTGCCGGGCGGCAGATGCCATGCAGATCCAGTGTGCGAACTCGCACGTGCGAGCGTGGAAACAGGTTTGCCTGCACTTCCTGAGCGATGGTCAGCTCGCTTTGCATGCGTTCTTTTTCCTTCTGTTCGTCTATCAGGCGGCCAAGCGACCACGACATGCGATTGAATGAGCGGCAGAGGTCCGCAAGCTGGTCGTCCCGATGCACCTGGATCCGATGCGCGAGGTTGCCGCTGTCGATTGATAGCGTCGCGGCGTAAAGATCCTCCACAGAGCCGGTCATGCTGCGCGTCAGCCGCATGGCCACGTAAAGGGCGAAACTCTCCAACAGCGCGAAAAGCAGTAACACTGCGAGGAAGGCAAGCCGAACGCTGTCTGTGATGCGGCCGGTCAACCCCTCACCGAACAATTGCTCAAACAGCACCGACGGACGCGAAGACACGCTTAGAAGCACCGGCCGGCTTTCACCTGTTTCCCAATCGATGACGGAAAGCGTGGAGTTAAAGCCGACGGCGCCATCGAGTAGATTTGCCCGCACGGGACGACTGCCACCCACAAGGCGGCGGCTGCGAAGCTCCCCAACAGAAGGCTTGCCTCGGTCTGCCTGCTGCAGCACCAGGCCTGGCAACAGTGTCACCTGACCGAGGCTTTCCGCCACGCGATCCAGCAGTTCGGCTGTCACAGGCGTACTGCCAATCACCGTGACCGTGTGGTTCGGGCCGGCTGCGACGCGATCGACCACGGCCATGTATAGAACGCCGCCATCGGCTGCGAAGACTTTCATCTGCCGTAGCTGCTGTCGCTTGAGGAGCCATTCCTGCAGGCGCAATGGCGTTCGGTCGTTGCCCGTCACCCCTGGGACATCGAGCAGATGGTTATCGATATAAACCGCGAGCTGCCGCCCCCCGTTGGGGCGCGCTACGCGGTTGGAGCCGTCGTTGCGGCCGTCCGGCGGATTCAGCAGCGTTGCGGGATCGGAACCTTCTTCCATGCGCCTGGCCAGTGCAAAAGCAAGTCCAGCGTCGTTTGTACCGATATTGTCCAGCCGCAACTGCAGGTGTGAAGCGGCAAGGTGGATTGCAAATTGCCCAGCGGCGACGTAAGCGGACAGGAACACCAGCGTGAAGAAGAGCACGACCGGTGTAAGCCCGATCAGCAGGTAAGTAAGGATGAGCTTGTTGCGCAATCTCCATAGCAGACCCTGCCTCGCCGCACGGTAAGCAAACGGCATGGATCCAGAGAACGCAACGACGAAGAGAACCCAGCGTAAACTGCCGACGGCTGTGCCGGCCTGGCCGGGCAAATAGGCCAGCACAAACGATGCGAGCACGATGCCCCACGCCACCTGCAGGTATACGGGCACGCGCGAATAGCTTGCGGCGTTCGGGACACCCGCTCCGGTATAAAGCGGGTCGGAAGTGTTCTGTTGGCGAGGTCGCAGGATGAGAGGCATGAACTTCAGCGCTCCCCAGCCTGCGCTGCAATGCGCATGGCATGACGCGTGGCCGAGAAATGTGCGCCCGCCAGCAACATCAGTCCTGAAAGAAACGCCCAGAGCATCAGACCGACCGAAATCTGGAACGGCCCGTACACGCTGCCAAAATCAAGGTGCGGCAGCACCAGGATGTAGAGGTGCTTTGCCGCTTCCCATAGCAGACCGGTGACCAGCGCGGCAGGAAAGACCGCGCGGGCTGGAATGCGGCGATTAGGCAAAATCCAGTAGATCAGGAAGAACAGCGTTACGCTGCTGGCACCCGCCAGGACGCTCAGAAAGCCTTTGGAGAGGAGCGCGTAGATGATGTTGTCGGTGTGTCCGAAAAATACAAACCCGAGCACGGCCTGCTGCGCCGCGGAAGCCGCGACGGAGAACATCGCGAGCAGACCCGCGGAGAGCGCCAGGCTCAGCGACACCAGCTGATTGTGCAGATAGTTGCGATTCTTTGGGGCGCGCCAAACATTGTTCAGCGCGACCTCAAGCGGCAGAAAGACACCCGTACTGCTGATAAGCAGCATGACGATCGAGAAGAACTGCACTCCCTTGTGTGGATGCACCAGCAGGTTCATGTTGCGCATGACGAAGTCCTGCCCGGTCGGCAGGTAGCTGTGCATCAACTGCCCCACGACGCCGAACATCGCGGGCGAGTGGAAGACACGCTGTGAGAGCGTCAGCAGCAGAACAATGAACGGAAAGAGTGAGAGGATAACATTCGCCGCGACGGAAAAGGCGTAGGTATGCACATCAGTCTGTGTCAAGTAACGTAGCAGCGCAACGACCTGCGCGATCGAGCCGCCCTCGATCGGCTCCGGCCACGCTTCACGCTCTCCCGGAGCCTGTTCGATCTCATCCGCTGCCTTTAGTGGCGCATCGGGTTCGGCCTGAACGGGCGGGATAGTGGGCATGGCAACGATTACGGCGAAGGCTTATCCGGTTCCAACGATGCTAGCAGAGGGGCGTCGCCTAAAGCATTCGCAGTGGCGTTTGCGCCCAGTTGCTGCAGGGCCCATCGCGCGCTCTCCGCAAGCACAGGATCCACGCTGTTCGCCCACTCGCGCAAACGCGTCACGTGCTGCGCGTCACCGCTGTTGCCCATCGCAAGTGCCACGTTCCGTTGCAAGCGCTTGCGTCCTGTCCGCTCCAGCGGGGAGCCGCGAAAACGGCGGCGAAATGCCGCATTGTCCATCGCCGCAAGCTCCTCCAGCGCGGGATTCACCAACTCCGAGCGAGCCTGCATTTCAGGCATCGTGCCGATAGGAGCGCGTCGGTTCCAGGGACAAACATCCTGGCAAATGTCGCAACCAAACACCTGCCGCCCCATCTGCGGTCGCAGATTCTCCGCGATGCTGCCCTTCTTCTCAATGGTCAGGTACGCGATGCAACGGCTCGCGTCCATCTGCCGGGGAGCGACCAGGGCATCCGTGGGGCAGGCGTCGATGCAGCGGGTACATGTGCCGCAGCGGTCGGGTGCCGGCAGTAGGACCGCCTCACTCGCCAGCGGCAGTGACGTCAGCATAATGCCCAGCAGCAGCCACGAGCCCTGTTGCTGGTTCAAGATGCAGGTGTTCTTGCCAATCCAACCGATGCCTGCAAGTTGGGCAAACCACCGCTCCACGACCGGCCCGGTGTCGACATAGCATCGGGTTTGGACGGGATCGTCGACCGAAGACACCAGCGTGTGGAGATGTGCCTCCACTACGCGCAAACGTTGCAGCAGAACCTCGTGGTAATCCGTCGGCACACTGGTGCCATCGCTCGCAACTGATCCGCTCCAGGCGTAGCGAGCGATCCATCCGCTGCCGGGCGGCGCGGGCGCCAGCGAGTTGGGCTGGTCCGCGTTGTAGTTCACCGCACAAAGCATCACCGACCGCGCCCATGGCACAGCGGCGTGCAACGACGAGCGCACCGGCACACCATCGTCCCCGGCGCGGAGCATCCATGCCATGTCGCCTGCAAACCCCTGCTCAGCCCAGCGTAGAAAACGTTCGCGGTGCCGAAGCTCTTCCGGCGAGCCCGCAGGCGGGACAGCCGCAATGCCGGCGAGGTCGAAACCCGCCGACAGCGCCTTCGCTTCGAGCGCCGAGCGAATCTGCGAATTGATTTCCGGCGAGTTCAGCATGAGCCTCTTTGGCGATGCGGCTGACCGCCGCATGCATGCTCCTTTTATACTGAGCCTCGATAGAAAAGAGGCACGCAGTTGTTCGCATCCGACTTTGAAGAAGAGCAGTACAAGCTGCGGCAAGAGAAGCTCAAGAGAATCCAGGAGCTTGGCATCGAAGCTGGGCTTAAGCCGCTCGAAGCCATCTACCCGAACAGCTTCCGCACCACGCACGAGATCCCCGCGCTCCAGGCCGAGTTCAATGGTGACGAGCCGGTCAGCGGCGAAGCGCTCGAGACCGACCATGTGGACGTAGCCGTTGCGGGCCGAGTGATGGCCCATCGCAGACAGGGAAAAGCCGGCTTCGCCGTGTTGCAGGGAAACGGCTCGCGACTACAAATCTACGTTCGGCAGGATGCTGTTGGCGAACGTGCCTTCGAACTCTACAAACTGCTCGACCTCGGCGACCACATCGGCGTCGCCGGCTATCTCTTCCGCACACGCACTGGCGAGCTGACGGTCCACGTCGCCACGCTCACCTTCCTGTCGAAGGCCATGCTCGCGCTGCCTGACAAGTTCCACGGCCTCACCGACATCGAACTGCGCTACCGGCAACGCTATGTCGACCTGTTCATGGACAACGGCGAGGACGCCACTGAATGGTCAGTAGGTCCATCAGACCCGCCTATGGCTGTGACCACTCTCGATGAGCAGGGCAACCCTGAGGTAATTGCAGCTCAAACAGCTTCGATGAAGCGCCTGCCCGCCCGCGAAGTCTTCGTCAAACGAGCGCAAATCCTCAAAGCACTCCGCAAGTTCTTCGACGGCCGAGGCTACATCGAAGTCGAAACGCCCATGATGCAGCCGGTCGCAGGCGGAGCGGCGGCAAAGCCCTTCACCACGCACCACAACAGCATGGACATGGACCTGTTCCTGCGCATCGCGCCGGAGCTCTACCTGAAGCGGCTCGTTGTCGGCGGCATGGACCGCGTCTACGAGATCAACCGCAACTTCCGCAACGAAGGCATCAGCACCCAGCACAACCCCGAGTTCACCATGCTGGAGTTCTACCAGGCCTACGCCAACTACCACGACCTGATGGACCTCACCGAACAACTCATCACCTTCGTCGCGAACGAAGTAAACGGGACGACCCTAGTCGACTTCCACTTGCCGAAGGGTCCGCGCGCGCACGAGATGGTGCAAATTGATCTTGGTAAGTGGCAGCGGCTTTCGATGAAGGAGGCCATAGTTCGATACTGGCCTCCTGACTTTTACTTCAACGACAGCCCGCGACCCGCGGAGGATGACTTCGAAAGTAGAGAAAAGCTGCTCTCCTTGTTAGAACGAAGAGAGTACATTGCGCCGGCCATCACCATGCAAGACAACGGACGATTCTACGAAAGTGCTTGGGCGAAGTACACACGGTATATGGATTATCAACTTGCGGATCTGGAACGTGACCTGCGAGCCGGTGCACCTCTGGGCAAGATTGTGGCTGGCATCTTTGAGAGCGTGGCAGAACACGCGCTCGTTCAACCCCACATCATCTACGACTTCCCTCTAGCAGTCTCACCGCTCAGCAAGGTAAAACCAGACGAACCCGACTGGGTCGAGCGCTTCGAGTTCTACATTGGCGGCTTTGAGATCGGCAACGCGTTCAGCGAGTTGAACGACCCGGAAGACCAGCGTCAACGCTTCGAAGCGCAGCTTGGCGAGCGTGAGCGTGGTGATGACGAAGCGCACCAGATGGACGCCGACTACGTCCGCGCCCTGGCCTATGGCCTGCCACCGACCGGCGGCGAAGGCATCGGCATCGACCGGCTCACCATGCTGCTGACTGGCTCCCGCTCCATCCGCGACGTGATCCTCTTCCCGCTCCTGCGACCCGCAAAGAAGCCTGTGCTGGAGAAAGGCAATGGGGACACATCTACCGAGGCGTCATCCTGAGCGCAGCGAAGGATCCCGAGGATGCTCTCGCGCCAATGCGTTGCGCCCTTTCTGCCCCGTCGCATGTGCGGCGGGTGAAAACGCATCGCTAGAAAGCCCGGTCTTCCGCAGCGGGACACACTTCGTTGGGATCCTTCGCTTCGCTCAGGATGGCAACCGGGGAAGCTTGTGTGTCGCCATAGACAGGAAGGCCCGCAAGCAGCTTGCGGGCCTTCCTGCTGTTCAGTTTAAGGCTCTTACAAAGAGCTCATGTTGTGCAGGAACTCCTGGTTGTTGCGGGTCTTGCCGAGCTTGTCGGTCAACAATTCCATTGCTTCAACCGGCGACAGCGGATTCAGCACCTTGCGCAGGATCCACGTGCGCTGCAGGTCTTCCTTCGGGATCAGCAGCTCTTCCTTACGCGTACCGCTGCGCTGGATGTCGATCGCCGGGAAGACGCGCTTGTCTACCAGCTTGCGGTCGAGAATGACTTCCATGTTGCCGGTGCCCTTGAACTCTTCGAAGATGACTTCGTCCATGCGCGAACCGGTATCGACCAGCGCGGTCGCCATGATGGTGAGCGAGCCGCCTTCTTCGATGTTGCGGGCCGCACCGAAGAAGCGCTTGGGGCGCTGCAGCGCGTTCGAATCCACACCGCCTGAGAGCACCTTGCCGCTGGGCGGCACGATGGTGTTGTAAGCGCGGGCGAGACGTGTGATGGAGTCAAGCAGGATGACCACATCGCGCTTGTGCTCGACCAGGCGCTTCGCCTTCTCGATGACCATTTCGGCCACCTGCACGTGGCGTGCGGCGGGCTCGTCAAAGGTGGACGAAATCACCTCGCCCTTGACGGAGCGCTGCATGTCGGTGACTTCTTCCGGGCGCTCGTCGATCAGCAGAACGATGAGGACGACTTCAGGATGGTTGGTGGTGATGGAGTTGGCGATCGCCTGTAGCAGCACGGTCTTGCCGGTGCGCGGCGGAGCGACGATCAGGCCGCGCTGACCTTTGCCCACGGGCGTCAGCAGGTCCATGACGCGGCCGCTGATGTTATCGCGCACTGTCTCCATCTTGACGCGCTCGTCGGCGTACAGCGGCGTCAGGTTGTCGAACAGAATCTTGTTGCGCGTCTCCTCGGGCGATTCAAAGTTGATCGCCTCGATTTTGACCAGCGCAAAGTACTTTTCACCCTCGTGCGGCGGGCGTACGTTGCCGGAGATAGTGTCGCCGGTCTTCAGATCGAACTTGCGAATCTGCGACGGCGAAACGTAAATGTCATCGGGTCCGGGGAGATAGTTGTAGTCGGGGGAGCGAAGGAAGCCGTAGCCGTCAGGCAGAATTTCAAGTACGCCTTCAGCAAAGATGTGTCCTTCTTTTTCGCTTTGCGCCTGGAGGATCTTGAAGATGAGGTCTTGTTTGCGGAGAGCGCTGGTTCCCTGGATTTCCAGGCCGCGGGCGAGCTTCCCGAGTTCGGCGATGCTCTTCTCTTTTAATTCGGAGATGGTCATGTGTCTCTCTTGTTTTCAGATTGTGAGGAATGGGTGCTACAGGAGGGAATGGAATGCGGAGGGTGGTGCGGGCTGATGCGGGCTCTGGTAAAGAAAGCACTTCAGTCGTGCAGTGGTTCACTCTCAACAACGGTTGCGCGGCACGCTAAACGCGAGTAGCCGCGCGGCTACTACGCCGCGCGACGCTCTTCGATGGTTTCAAGTACGGCAGCTGGTTCAGGGCCGGTCTTCAGATCGCTCGGTGCCTGCTCGTGAAAGCGTTCCAGCACTTCGTTGGTCGTGTCCTGCAGACGGGTGTTCGGCTTGTGCAGCTTGCGGGTCGCCTTGCTGGCCAACTGGCAGAGCTGGTAACGATTCTGAACGTGCGTCAAAGCACCAAAAATCAGGTCAGATCGCATGGGTGTGTCTCCTTCTTTCGCAGCGCCAGAACTATCGGGCACGCAGATCGTGATTGGGCATGAGTGATGCGGTTTGGCGGGCATTGCAACTCGCCCTTGGTTTTAGACGGCAGAACCAATCCTAAAGCTGCAAACAACCTGCCATATAAGCCAGATCATGCAACATTTCTGCGCGTTTGGTCTGCGGAAAATACGGAAATTGCCGTTTGCACCTTTACAGCAATGCCGAAACGGGACGTTTTGGAAGCATGGCTATAATTGTGCCGCACGCCCACACGTCTACTACTCTAGCCAACTTGCACCGGAAACGCAACATCTTGCCGTTCCTGCCAGCTTGTTGGATCACGACCAATAACTGCGGTCTAGCGTTCGGTACTGGATAGCCTCGGCAATGTGTTTCACAGCGATGTCCTGCGCACCTTCCAGGTCGGCGATGGTCCGGGAAACCTTCAGGATGCGATCGTGCGCACGTGCGCTGAGGCCCTGCTGCTGCATTGCCCGTTCCAGCAGGCGCTCCGCGTCCGAGGACAGCTCGCAGAAAACTCGAATCTGCTGCGATGACATTTGGGCGTTGGCGTAGATCGGCTTCTGCCGCCGATTGACCGTCGTACCCTCGCCAGCGGGATGGAACCGGGCAAGTTGCCGTTCACGAGCCAGCAGCACACGCTGTCGGATGGTCGCAGAGCTCTCCCCTTCCGCACCCTGCCGCAGTTCCTTGTACTGCACGGCGGGCACTTCGATATGGATGTCGATGCGGTCCAGCAGCGGTCCGCTGACCTTGCTGACGTAGCGCTGAATCATTGGCGGCGTGCACATGCATTCCCTGCTCTTGTCGTTGAAGTAGCCACAAGGGCACGGATTCATGGCGGCCAGCAGCATGAATTGCGCGGGAAAACTCAGGCTCATGGCTGCGCGCGAGATCGTCACCACGCCGTCTTCTAGCGGCTGCCGCAGCACTTCCAGCACATTGCGAGGAAACTCCGGCAGCTCATCAAGAAACAGCAGGCCGTTGTGAGCCAGCGAGACTTCGCCGGGGCGCGGCACCATGCCGCCGCCAATCAGGCCCGCGTCGCTGATGGTGTGGTGCGGCGCGCGAAACGGCCGGTGCGCCACCAGGCCTTCACTGGGATCGAGCACGCCTGCAACAGAATGGATCTTGGTTGTTTCGAGCGCCTCTTCGAAGCGCAGCGGCGCCAGGATCGACGGCAGCCGTTTCGCGAGCATCGTCTTGCCGCTGCCAGGCGGTCCGATCATCAACAGGTTGTGTCCGCCGGCAGCCGCTACTTCAAACGCCCGCTTGGCCGTGTGCTGTCCGCGCACATCTTTAAAGTCATGCTGGAAGTGTTGCAGCTCGCTCAGCACTTCGTCTGCACGCACACGCAACGGCTGAACATGCGATCCATCGAAGGCGAATGCGTTCAGCAGATCGCGCACTTCTGCGAGAGTGCGCACAGGGTAGACGTCGACGCCTTCAACGACAGCCGCCTCACGCGCGTTGGCTGCCGGCAGCACAACATTTCGGATTCCCTTGTCGCGGGCCATCACCGCCATCGGCAGAACGCCGGGCACAGGACGCAGCGTGCCATCGAGACCCAACTCACCGACCAGCAGAAAATTAGTGAGGTCTTTGCTGTGAAGCGCGCCATATGCACCCAGCAGGCCTATCGCAATAGGCAGGTCGAAGCCTGAACCCTCCTTCTTCAGATCTGCCGGCGCGAGATTGATTGTGATGCGTGTCGGCGGAAGATCGAAGCCGGAGTTCTTGATCGCGGCGCGTACACGATCGCGGCTTTCACGCACCGCTGCATCGGGCAGGCCCACCGTGCTGAAGGTCGCATCGTTTGCGTTCGGCACGCCGGAGAAGTCCACCTCCACGTCAATCAGGTGAGCATCGATCCCATACACAGCGGCACTGCGTGCTTTGAAGAGCATGCGATCCAAAACCTTCAATCGAAAACTTTTAGGGTGCAGTAGCGAAGTGTAGCTCATCTACACTGTGTCCACACTGGAAAGGATGGTCATGATTTTTTGCGCACGCTTCGCGCTTATATCCGTCGTAATGTTCTCTGCACTTCTTCCTCAGTCCACACTGGCTCAGGCAACGAATCCTGACACCAGGATCGTTGGTGCCGATACGGGAACGGACCCTGCTGAACTGCGTGCGGCTGCCTGGACACGTCTCCAAAATGGCCTGAACGGTACAAAGAACACCGACACGCGGCTGGCTGCTGTTGCCGCGCTTTCGCTGCTTGGCAACGATGCGCGAGCAGAAAAACTGATTCTCGCAACCATGCACGATGCCGACATCGATGTGCGGCTCGCCGCGATTGTCGCTGCAGGCGAGATGGCGAAAGACCAGGGCGTGCGCAGTAGCTTGCCGAACAGCTTGCGCGAACAGCTGAATGATCCAGATCCCAAGGTCTCGTTCACCGCAGCAAGCACCCTTTGGAAGATCAACGATCCCTCGGGAGAGGACATATTGACCGCTGTTGCCGAGGGTGAGCGGTCGGCAGAGTACTCGTTCTTCAAGGATAGCGAACATACAGCAAGCCGCACCCTGCACAGCCCCGCAGCGCTGGCGAAAATCGGTGCGCAGCAAGGCTTGCTCATTCTGGTGCCTCCGGTTGGTATTGGCATGGGAGCATACGGCTACCTAAAAGGTCCGGGAGGGCAGTCTCCGCAGGTGCTAGCTATCACGCAACTTGCCAAAGGTCACAGTGGGCCGGTCAAGCATGCACTGATCGAAGCGACGAAGGTAAAGAACGCAGGTGCGCGGTTGGCCGCAGTGGAAGCCCTTGCAAAGTTCAACGGCGCCGACGTGCTTGCCGCGATTGAGCCGCTGTTGATCGACGGCAAGGAGAACGTACGGTTCTCCGCAAGCGCTGCGTACCTGCGCGTCAGCGCAGTTTCAGCGTCTGCAGACCGCTCCCACAAGACTTCGCGCCCCTGAACCGGCCAGTACAGACATGGACTTCGTCGAACGCTTTCGCCAAATTGCACTCGCCTTACCCGAGGCCATCGAGAGCAGCCACGTGGGCGCAACCGACTTTCGTCTGCACGGCCGCATCTTCGCAACGCTGGCGTACGCGGCAAAGAGCCTTGGAACGCTGAAGCTGACCACCGACCAACAAGCGAACTGGATCGCGGAAGCACCGAAGCACTTCGAGCCCGCGCCTGGCGGGTGGGGCCGCATGGGCTTGACGCTGGTGCGTCTCGACGCCCCGGTTGATGTTTTCGAGGGAGCAGTGCGCGTGTCGTACAACAACGTGCGTGACAAGCAGCAGGCGAAGAAGCGCGTGAGAACGGGCAATCCTTCACGAGCCTAGAATTGGAGGCTGTGACCAGCCTCTTCGAACTGTTCAAGATTGGCATCGGACCATCCAGCTCGCACACGGTTGGACCAATGCGTGCGGCGCTGGCATTCATCGGCGGTGTGGAGCAGGCCGGTGTCATGGCCGCAATCACACGCGTGCAGATCGACCTCTACGGTTCACTTGCGCTTACGGGCGTGGGGCACGGCACGGACGCCGCAGTGCTGGCCGGTCTGTCAGGAGAGGCACCCGACAGTGTTGCTCCAGAACGATTTGCGGACATCCTGGCTGCAGCTACGCAAGGATGGCTCTCTGTCGCCGGAACGCACAGGATCGCCTTCCAGCGCGAGCGCGATCTGCTCTTCCACAAGGACCAGATGTATCCCGATGCGAACGTGCCGACGCATCCGAACGGTGTGCGCTTTTCTGCGCTCTCCCAGGAGGGCGATGTCATCGCAAGTGAGACATACTTCTCCATCGGCGGGGGATTCATCGTCACGGAGCAGCACTTTTCGCCAGGCCGAGCCGCGACGCCTCCGACCGATCGCGAGGTGCCGTATCCGTTCGTCAGCGCGAAGGAACTGCTCGAACTCGCGACAGAGAACCAACTCACGATTGCGGAACTTGTCACGGCGAACGAGCGTGCGATGCTGAGCGATCCGAAGATCATTCGGCCCGCGACGAGTGCGAGCGCAGATGCGGACGCGCAGGTACGCTCGGCGATTCTGGCGTTGTGGGCCGCGATGAACAACTCCATCGATCGTGGCATTGCGACTCCCGGCATTTTGCCGGGCGGACTTGAGGTTCGCCGGCGTGCGCCACGGCTTGCAGAGCGGCTGCGGGCGAAGGGCTGCTCCGATCCTCTTGCACCGCTTGATTGGGTGACTGTCTTTGCCATGGCGGTAAATGAAGAGAACGCGGCAGGCGGTCGAGTCGTCACAGCTCCGACCAACGGCGCTGCGGGCCTTGTACCTGCGGTCGCGCGCTACTACCGTGACTTCATTCCTGAAGCTGATGAAGACGGGCTGCTCCGCTACTTCCAGACTGCTGCCGCGATCGGCATCCTGTACAAGGAGAACGCGTCCATCTCCGGTGCGGAGGTCGGCTGCCAGGGCGAAGTGGGTGTCGCATGCAGCATGGCCGCGGGAGGTCTCGTGGCAGCACTGCGCGGCACCAACGCGCAGGTCGAACACGCCGCAGAGATCGGGATGGAACATAATCTCGGCATGACCTGCGATCCGATCGCGGGGCTCGTGCAGATTCCATGTATCGAGCGCAATGCGATGGGCGCGGTGAAAGCCGTTAACGCAGCACGCATGGCAATGAACGAGAGCGACGAACACAAAGTTTCGCTAGACCAGGTGATCAGGACGATGTATCTCACCGGGCTCGACATGCAATCGCGCTACAAAGAGACGTCGCTCGCGGGACTTGCGTTGAATGTGATTGAGTGCTGACGCTGCCAAGACTCGCAAACTAAATTCCGCATCCCATCACATGTAAGTTCGTATAGAAAAAAACGCATCGATGTAGGAACGATCCACACACTTTTCTATTGACACTGTGTTCGCACACTTCTATACATTCGGTAGCGCTGATAAGCGTTGCAGTCTCGATCAGGGAGACCGGCGGTAGCAAAGAACGCGAAGCGGTGGCAAAGGCCGCAACGCACATGCAAGACAAGCGGGGAGCGCGAGAGCGCTCCCCGCGCTGCGTTCGCGCGTGTTTGCGCTTGAAGGGTGCGCGCGTGTAGCCGCTACACTGTTGCTGATGACGCGCCGCCGATGGATTGCCGACACGTGGAATGCAACGCGCACCAGCGCATCGCTTACAGGCGATCAGGCCGCGCATCTTGCACGCGTACTGCGTGCGCAACCAGGGCAGATCTTCGATGTCGTCGCGGACGGCTTCCTGCATCGCGCGGAAGTGACAAGCGTGAGCGACGCGGAAGTTGTCTTCGCGCTGCACGAAGAGCATGAGACAGACGCAGCGTTGCCAGTACATCTGCTCTTAGCTGTTTTCAAGTTTGACCACCTGGAGTGGGGCATCGAAAAGGCGACGGAACTCGGCGCGGCCCGCATCACGCCCGTGATGGCGCGGCGTACGGAGAAGCATCTAGCCCAGGCAGCGGCGAAGCGCGTCGAACGCTGGCGTCGCATCGTGCGAGAGGCCTCGCAGCAATCACGCCGCAGCGACGTGCCTCACGTGGATGATCCTGCGCAACTGCGATCCGCACTTGAAAAGGTGACAGCCGCTGTGAAGCTGCTGCTCGCCGAGACTGAAGAAGAGAACACGCTACGTGCCGCGCTGGAGGCTGTTCCGCCCGATGCGACGGTGGCTCTCGCGATCGGCCCTGAAGGGGGCTGGACAGCAGAAGAGATGCAGATGTTTCTCGATGCCGGCTGGCAGCACGTGACACTGGGTCCGCGCATCCTCCGCGCGGAGACCGCCGCGATTGCCGCACTTGCGATTACCTCTGCATTTCGGTGAAGGCGCTTGAAAGCAGAAGGCCTGCGATGATCGCAGGCCTGTTCGCTGAATTGGCGTACTACCTAGCTGAACATTTCCTTCACGCGATCCATGATGCCTGCAGCGTGCGGAGCATTGTCGACCTTCATGGTCTCGCCGAATTGCTTCAGCAAATCCTTCTGCTGTTTAGTCAGCTTGGACGGTGTCTGCACGCGTACTTCGATGATCAGGTCACCTTTCCCGTGGCTGTTCAGGTGAGGCACGCCTTTGCCCTTGAGTCGGAAGGTCTTGCCGCTCTGCGTACCCTCCGGCACCTTCAGCACGGCAGCACCTTCGAGCGTCTCAATCTCAAGCTCATCGCCTAGCGCGGCCTGCGGGAACGACACCGGGATCACGCAGTGCAGATCGTCACCATCGCGCTGGAAGAACTTGTGCGGCTTCACCGCGAGCACCACGTACAGGTCGCCCGCAGGACCGCCCAGCTTGCCGGCCTCGCCCTCGCCCTGGTAGCGGATGCGCGTGCCGTCCTCGACGCCCGCAGGCACCTTTACCGTCATGCTGTGTTCGCGCATGACACGTGAGCTGCCTTTGCAGGTTGGGCAGGGATCGGTGATGATGACACCGGTTCCCTCACATTGCGGGCACGTCCGCGCAACGGAGAAGAAGCCCTGCTGATACCGCACCTGTCCGGCACCGCGGCATTGCTGGCAGGTCACCGGCTGCTTGCCGTTTGCAGTACCGGTTCCGCTGCAATCGATGCAGGTCTCCGAGCGCTTGATCTTAATCTCCTGCTCTTTGCCGAAGACTGCCTCTTCAAACTGCAGCGTCAGGTCATAACGAAGATCGCGTCCACGCTGCGCGCGCGATTGCTTGCGGCCACCACCACCGCTCGCGTTGAACATCTCGCCGAAAATGTCGCCGAAGATGTCACCAAGATCCTGCGGATCGCCACCAAACCCGCTGAACCCGCCCGGGAATCCCGATCCGCCGCTCGTTCCCCCGCCGCTGAATGCCCCGTGTCCGTAACGGTCGTAGGCAGCGCGCTTCTGTGGATCGCTCAGCACGCCGTATGCCTCAGAGCACTCCTTGAACTTCTCCTCCGCGGAGTGGTCGCCCGGGTTGCGGTCGGGGTGGTACTGCATCGCAAGCTTGCGATAGGCGGTCTTGATCTCCGCATCGGAGGCGGTTTTCGAGACCGAGAGTACCTCGTAGAAATCGGTTTTCACGCTGGCTCCTGCCAATGCTCTCTCCAAACTTTATAGCTGCGGCCAGCGCAGCGGACAATTATGCTTCGTGGGTGTTGTTGTTGGCAGCAACGCGTACCAGCGCGGGACGCAGCAGGCGTTCCTTGATGCGGTACCCGCGGCGCACTTCGTCAACGACCGCACCGTCGGGAAACTCTGCCGTCGTAACTGAACCCAGGGCCTCGTGCACGCGAGGATCGAACTGCTGGCCGACTGTCTCCACCGGTGTCACACCGAGGTTCCGGACAGCGTCATCCAGTTGTTTGGCGATTAATTCGATCCCTGCACGAAACTGCTCGGGCGAGCCCTGCGACTTGAGCGCGAGCTGCAGGTTGTCGAGCACGTTCAGAAAGCCCTCCGCGGCGTTGCCCATGGCGTAGTCGCGGAAATCCGCGCGCTCTTTAGCTTCGCGTTTGCGTGCGTTGTCGAACTCGGCCTGCAGGCGCGCCATGCGGTCAATCACCTGATCACGCTCGCCCTTTACCTGGTCGAACTCGGCCTGCGAAACCGTCGCAACGTTCGCGCTGCTTGTTGCCGGTGCGCTCTCCTCTGCCTCGACTGCACCTAGGATTTCTGCATCGGTCGCTGGTGTTTCCATCTCGTCTGTTCCGTTCATGCCCTTCCACTTCCTGTATCGATCTGCGAACATCTTCCCTGCCCTTGCACGCTTATGACGAACTCGCTTCGTCGCCAAGCGAAAGCGCGAACAACTGCGCCACATATCCAACTGCATTGATGGTGTTTTCGTAGTGCATGCGTTGCGTACCGATCACACCAACCGTTCCGCGCCGCGCTCCGTCGATCATCGCGGGCGCAGCAACCAGCACAAGCCCATGCATTTCGGGCGCGCGCTCTTCCATGTCAAAGACCACGCGAACGCTGCGCTCGTGCGAATCCACGTAGGCGCCAAGCAGTTCTACCAGCCGCTCCTTCGCTTCGAGCGCCGACAACATTTCGCGCAGGCGCGCCCTGTCTCCATCGGCACCGGTCAGCAGGTTCGACACGCCTTCCAGGTACAACGTCTGTTCTGACGATCGATCATCCGGCACCGCACGCGACCAGAGTTCTTCCGCCGAGTGCAGCATGCGCTGGTACTCGCTCCGTTCGCGCTCGGCCCGGGCAGTCAATTCGGCACGCACACGCTCCACGCTCCAACCGCGAAAGTTCTCATTCAGGTAACGAGACGCGCTCTCAAGCTCGCTCGATGTCAGTTCCTTGTCGAGCAGCAACACCCGGTCCCGAACCGCGCCTG
The DNA here is from genome assembly GCA_965199365.1 of Terriglobus sp. Lineage (GTDB taxonomy): Bacteria > Acidobacteriota > Terriglobia > Terriglobales > Acidobacteriaceae > Terriglobus. The sequence continues at coordinate 766,574 of CBDARC010000002.1, forward strand.
AGCGCGTGACCACAACGGCCAGCACCTTGCGGTGAGCAAGCCGCTGGAAATGAACATGCTCCAGCAGATCGCCGACCTGGGCCGTGGCAAGCGCAACACCGACGCCGCTCGACAAGGTGGCAAGCACCTGCGACGTGCGCTCTAGGAATGCCCCTGCACCGGCGATGCCCTGCAGATGCGTGTCGATCTGGGCGCGCGAACTGTCAGGCAGTCGAGAGGGCGCGAGCCGGTTTTCATTACGAATCTGCTCCACGTGCAGACGAAAGGCACGCGGCGTCGGCACTCGTCCAGCGGAGGTATGCGGTTGCTCCAGCATGCCCGCGTCGGCCAGCTCTGCCATGGTGTTGCGCACCGTCGCTGAGCTGAGTCCACTGATGCTTGCAATGGCCTGTGACGCTACCGGCTCGCCAGTCTGCACGTACAGCTCGATAACGGCAGACAGGATCGCGCGCTGCCGCGCATGCAACTCCCAGCCGGATTCGCGTCCATCTGCCATAGCACTATTCTACCGCCGCCTTGCGCAACATGTGAGTGCAGCCGACGCAGGTTAGCGTCTGGCGCTAGGTGACCTCGAACACGTTCGCGGCGTCTTCCTGCACATCGGCTACACGTTCTATGACTTCCCTGGCGATGGCAAAATAGGCTGCCGCACGCGCATCCTCAGGCCCACCCAGGGCGACTGGAAGTCCCCTGTCCCCTCCCGCGCGAATCTGCGGATCAAGATCGATCGAACCTAAAAAGCTGAGGTTGTACTGCCGCGCCGTGTTCTCTGTGCCGCCCGCGCCGAAGACATCGATGACCTCACCCGAAGGCAGCCGCATCTGAGACATGTTCTCCACCAGGCCAAGAACGTCGACATTCACCTGGTGAAACATCTCCAGTGCCTTACGCGCGTCCTGCAGTGCAACGGCGGAACCAGTGGAGACGACGATCGCTCCAGTGAGCGGCACCGTCTGCACCAGCGAGATGACTACATCGCCCGTGCCCGGCGGTAGGTCGACAAGCAGATAATCGAGCTCGCCCCACGCAACCTGCTGCAGGAACTGGCGGATGATCTGGTGCAGCATGGGGCCACGCATCACCATGGGCTTGTCACCCGGCGAGATCAGACCAACCGAGATGAACTTGACGCCATAGCTCTCCAGCGGCTCCATCATGCTGTTCTCGGTCACGGATGGCTGGCGCGTCTGCCCCATCATCATGGGCACATTCGGTCCGTAAATGTCTGCGTCGATCAACCCAACTCGATGGCCGAGCTTTGCCAGCGCAATGGCGAGGTTGACACTGAGTGTCGTTTTTCCAACGCCGCCTTTGCCGCTGCCAACTGCAATGACTGCACCAATGCCCGGCAGCGGTTTTGGCCCTTGCGCGCCCTGTCCCGGCCCAGCCTGTCCCATGTGTCCCATATGCCTGTCCTTACTTGATGTTGCGAGTGCGCTGCGGGATGCAGGCACCGATTACGTGTGCCAGTCAGTCGTCAGCGAGCGGCGCAGTTCGCGCTTGCGTGTCGTTTCGGTTGCGCGGTTGTCACGGCGTCGCTGCGCATCGTCATAGCGGCGCCTTTGATGTTCTGTCTCAGGAACAACCGGCTCGACCGGCACCGGCGTTCCGGTCTGGTCTACGGCGACGTACGTAACGTAGGCGGTGGATACATGCCGGAGAGAACGTGTCTTCGGGTCTTCGACCATGGCCTTAACGCCGACTTCCATGCTTGTCTTGAACGCGCGGTTGACGCTCGCTTTGAGGATCAGCAGGTCGCCGACATGCACCGGCGCGACGAAATCGAGATGGTCCATGGACGCTGTGACCACTGTGGTTGCGCGTGCATGGCGGTACGCCGCTACTGCTCCGACCAGGTCAATAAATTGCATCAGGCGGCCGCCGAACAGGTTTCCGAGTGAGTTGGAATCGCCCGGGAAAATGACTTCGCTGCGCTCGGCCTGCGAGTCAAACACCGTTCTGTGCTGCTCTTCCATCATCTCAGTGTACGTCGCCGGAGAGCGTCACCCGCTTGCCAGCAGGCATCGTGCAGCGAAGAATGGAGCACATGGACAAGATCGCAATGCTTACTGAAATCCTCGCCCAAAACCCCGCGGACAGCTTCGCGCGCTACGGGCTTGCGATGGAACACTTAAGCCAGGGCAACACCGACGCCGCGCTGGACGAGTTCGACACGACGACGCAGCGCAATCCGGACTATGTGCCTGCTTACCAGATGAGCGGCCAGACGCTGGCGAAGTTGCATCGCACCGATGACGCGAAACAGCGTCTGCGCGACGGCCTACTTGCAGCACAACGGACCGGCAACGGCCACGCAGCTTCAGAGATGCAGGCTTTATTGGATGAACTGGAAGAGGGCTACTGACGCGCTGCTAACATTCGCCCGCCGCGCTCGTATACTTGCTGTACATGGCCACACTACAGACGCCTTCGCACCACCTGCCCCAGACCCTTGGTGATCTTCGCAACAGCGAGTGGACCTCGGAACGCGTCTCTCGGTCTGTCAAGGACGAGTTGCGCGACAACCTGATCGCGAAGCTGCGCACCAGGGAGAGCATCTTCCCCGGCATTGTCGGCTACGAAGACACGGTGGTCCCGCAGATTGTGAATGCGGTCCTGTCGCGTCACAACTTCATCCTCCTGGGCCTGCGCGGACAGGCAAAGAGCCGCATCCTGCGCGGGCTCACCACGCTGCTCGATCCGGCTGTGCCATACGTTGCAGGGTCCGAAATCCGGGACAACCCCTACAGGCCGCTCTCTCGCTATGCCAAAGACCTGATCGCGGAAAAAGGCGATGCAACGCCGATCTCATGGCTTACGCCAGACGAGCGCTACGTTGAAAAGCTCGCAACGCCGGACGTAACTGTGGCCGATCTCATCGGCGACGTCGATCCGATCAAGGCCGCTCGCAGCGGACAGCAGCTTTCGAGCGAGCTGACCATGCACTACGGTCTGCTGCCCCGAGCGAATCGCGGCATCTTCGCAGTCAACGAAGTGCCTGACCTCGCCGGCAAAATCCAGGTTGCGTTGTTCAACATCATGCAGGAAGGCGATGTCCAGATTAAGGGCTATCCTGTGCGGCTTGAACTGGATGTCGCAATCACCTTCTCAGCGAATCCTGAGGACTACACGGCGCGCGGCAAGATCGTCACCCCGCTGAAGGACCGCATCGGTTCCGAAATTCGGACGCACTACCTCGACTCCCTCGAGCAGGCGATCTCCGTCACCGAGCAGGAGGCCTGGTCCACACGCGCCGCGCTCGACATCCAGATTCCGCGCTACATCCGCGAAGTAGTGGAACAGATCGCCTTTGCCGCACGCGAGGACAAGCGCGTCGACAAGCGGAGCGGCGTGTCGCAGCGCCTGCCCATATCAACGATGGAACTCGTCATTTCAAACGCGGAGCGTCGCGCGCTTGCACATGGCGAGAGTCTCGCAGTGCCGCGCGTCGGCGACATCTACACCTCGCTGCCGGGCATAACGGGCAAGATCGAGCTCGAATATGAAGGCGAGATGCGCGGCGCCGACACTGTCGTCCGCGACATCATCAAGACGGCCGTTCAGCGTACTTTTGACGGCTACTTCGCCGACGTGAATACGCAGCAGATCGAGCAGTGGTTTAACCTCGGCGGCACCGTGCAGCTTTCAGACGCGGTCTCAGCGGAGCAGTCGCTTGGCGAGTTGCAACAGATCCAGGGCCTCTTCGAGAAGTTGAAGCCGCTGAACCTGGAAAAGCGTGCGACTCCCGAAGCGCTCGTATCCGCGGCTGAGTTTCTGCTGGAGGGCATGACGGCGCACAAGCGCATCTCTCGTAGCGAAGAGCGCACCTTTACGGCGGGCGAAAAGCAGACCCGCAAAGAACGTGCACAGAACTTTGGCGATGACATCCGCGAGCGTGAAAGCCAGGAGTGGCAGAATCGCAACCGCACCAAGCGCGGCTTCAACTAGCGCAACTCACCAACAGGTTCGCAACTGCGCGCCACGATCGGTAACCTGCCGACTCGCTGACCGCTGACTGGCTGCCACTATGAAGCGCACACGCTATACCAAGTTCAACGGTAACTTTGCTGACGGCATCGAGATGGACGACCTGATGCAGGCGCTCAGCGACTTCCTGCTGGACTCTGGATTTCAGGACCCGTTTTCGCAGTTCCAGGAACTGAATGGCGACCACACGCTGGAGAACCTGCGCGAGGCGTTGAAGCAGGTCATGGAGTCTGGCGATTTCCTGGACGAGGAAGCGCAGCAGCAATACAACGACATGACGGACGAGCAGCGCGAGCAGATGCTCGATTCACTGGTCGAGCGTATGCAGCAGGGCGACTACATCCAGCAGCAGGGGGGCGAGCCAAGCATGATGAACCCGGGCCAGACGCCGCCGGGTGAGATCGCGCAACCCGCACCGCCGCAGGGCGAAGCTCGTTTCCATGTCACTGACAAATCCATGGACTTTCTCAGCTACAAGTCCTTGCGCGATCTGCTGGGCGGCATGGGTCGAGCGATGAGCGGACGGCACGACACGCGCTACGAAGCCAGCGGCATCGAGAGCAGCGGATCGTCGAAGCAGTACGAGTTCGGCGACGTGATGAACCTGGACGTCAACGCGACGCTCGGCAGCGCCATGCAGCGGGAAGGCACCGACCTGCCACTCAATGTCGAGTACAGCGACCTCGTCATTCACCAGTCCGAGTACCAGTCGTCCTGCGCGACGGTTGTCATGCTCGACTGCTCGCACTCCATGATCCTGTATGGTGAGGACCGTTTCACGCCGGCCAAACGCGTCGCGATGGCACTATCCCACTTGATCCGTACTCAGTTTCCGGGGGATTCGCTGCATCTTGTGCTCTTCCACGACTCTGCGGAAGAATTGCCGATACAGCAGGTCGCGCGAGTTAAGGTCGGCCCGTACTACACCAACACACGCGAGGGCCTGCGCATGTCCCGCCGCATCCTCTCACGATCGAACAAAGACATGAAGCAGATCGTCATGATCACAGACGGCAAACCCTCCGCGCTGACGCTTGAGGATGGGCGCATCTACCGCAACGCCTTCGGTCTTGATCCGATGGTCATCGCGGAAACGCTTGAAGAGGTCAGCCGGTGCAAGCGCGCCAACATCGTCATCAACACCTTTATGCTGGCGCAGGATTTTGCACTCATGCAGTTCGTGCAAAAGGTCAGCGCGATGTGCCGCGGCAAGGCGTACTTCACCAGCCCGGACCGCCTGGGCAGCTATGTGCTGCAGGACTTCATGAATCGCAGGATGAAGACGATTCACTAGTCGGCAACACCGTCCTCTGCCGTTTCAGGCCGACCCGTGCTGCACGGTTCCGCGCTGCCATCGAACGATATGGAGCGTGGAAAATGGACGGCATTGCTGTACCAAACGAGCAGGTAATCCCCATTGAGACGATATCGGCAGGTCTCACCGGGCTGCGCATCGCATTCGTAAACGTGTTCGGAGTGACGCACCCCGATGGCACGTGGACCTTGATCGATGCAGGTGTCCCCGGGTCGGCTCCCTTGATCCGGTCATGGGCAGAGAAGCAGTTTGGCAAGCCTCCCTCAGCGCTTGTCTTGACGCACGGCCATTTTGACCATGTCGGCGCCGCCAAGACTCTGGCTGATGGCTGGGACATTCCCGTCTACGCCCATTCGTTGGAATTCCCATACCTCACCGGCGAACAATCGTATCCTCCACCGGATTCGGGTGTCGGCGGAGGCATGATGGCTCTGCTCTCCCCACTGTACCCACGCAGCCCCATCGACATCGGTGATCGGCTTCGCCCTCTGCCGCCCGGCACCACGGGTGCGTTCGCCGAGCTGCCTGGCTGGAGCGTGCTTCATACACCCGGGCACACGCCAGGGCATGTGTCTTTTATCCGGGAGAGCGACCGCACATTGATTGTTGGAGACGCGTTCTGCTCGACAAAACCGGAATCGTTCTTCGAAGCTGCGCTGGTGCAGCAACCGGAGCTGCACGGGCCGCCCGCGTACTTCACGTCCGATTGGAATGCGGCGAAACAATCCGTCAAACAGCTGGCCGCCCTGAGGCCGCTGACCGTCGCCCTCGGGCATGGCAAGCCGTTGAGCGGCAGCAATGTCGCGAATGAGTTACAGCAGCTTGCGGATTGCTTCGTAGAGGCAGCAGTGCCGGAGAACAAGAGGTCGAGCACGGCCTGAATTATTTCCGCGCGGCTCTGCTCCACACCAAGTAGGTTCCCCACGCGGCGATACTGCAGTTATCCATGACGCGGCCGTCGAGGATCATTTCTTCGAACTCCTCGACACGAACACGGTGAACCGTCAGGCCTTCTTCTTCGGCCTCAAGGTCCATGGTGCCGTGGGTCAGCGCTTCCGCCAGCCAGACGTGATGCATCTGCCGCATGGCACCGTACGCGATCCAGTTACGGCCGATGAGGGTGAGTTTGCCTGCGCTCAGGCCGGTTTCCTCACGCAGTTCGCCCCGTGCGAGTGCCTCCACGTCAACATCGGGGCCTTGTTCCCAGCCGCCCTGCGGAAACTCGTAGAAGCTGCCCTGTACCGTGTAACGGAACTGGTGCACAAGGGTCAGGTAATCGCCGTCAGGCGTGCGCTCCAGCGGAATGACGATACATGCCGGATCCTTGTCGAGCACGCCGTAGACACCGCGCACGCCGTTGGCGCGCTCGATAACGTCTTCACGCACGGTGGACCAACGGTTGCGGTAGACCTCGCGAGTGCTGATTGTTTTGATGGACACGGCTAGTGGCTGCTGGCCTTCTGTTCGTTGTCCGGTTGCAGCACGTCGAGGTGTGATGGGTACTTCGGCGAACTATAGACGGTAATCGTCTCGGCCTTATAAGTATCGGCGGGCGCGGTCATGATGTTCGGCACAAACGTCTGCGGATTGCGATCGTACAGCGGAAACCAACTGGACTGCACCTGCACCATCATGCGGTGGCCCTTCAGGAAGGTGTGGTCCGCCCCATGCAGGCTCCACTTGTACTCTTCCACTTCGTTCGCCTTGATCGGCTCGGGCCTTTCGAAGCTCTTGCGATACCGTCCCCGAAAGATTTCATCGACGATCATCAACTGGTAACCACCCATGCCGTCGGGCGCGTCATCGGGATAAACATCGATCAGCTTTACGACCCAGTCGCCATCCGTGCCTGTCGTAGACGCGAAGATGTCAGCAACGATGTCGCCGGTCACCGTGGTATCGCGATCAAGAACAACCGATGTGAAACTCGCCTGGTCCGCCCGCTTGGTAACGAAGCGTTGATCGCTGACCAGCCATGTGCGCCATTTCGAACCCTGTCCATACGTCGACTGGATGGGCCGTTCGCGGTATGGAATGGGATTAGCAGGATCGGCAGTGTACTTTGCCGTGTACGTCGACGCTGGTGCCGTAAAGCTTAGTGTCTTGTTCTCACCGAGGTAGAGCTTCGCCGGGTGGAAGCCCTGTTTTGGCGGCCAGACCGAGTAGTGCTGCCACTGATTGCTGCCTGTGCGGAAACTTGCTGTGTCTTCGAGCGTAAAGCCGGGCTTGTCCTTGAGGTACAGCTCGAAGAACGGCGCTTCTATTGTCTTGCGATACTCCTCGCCGGTAGGCTGGCCGAAGTCGATCGCACCCAGCTTGTTTGAGGTCGAAGCCCATCCTCCGTGGTTCCACGGGCCTAGTGCGAGGAAGACCTTGTGCTGCGGGTCGTTGGAGTCTTCATGCGCACGCAGCGCCTTGTACTCGGCCTGTGTGCCCCACATATCTTCCTGGTCCCACCAGCCGCCGACCTCGAGCGTCGGCACTTCGGGCTTGTGCAGATGCGGCTCCACGGCCATCGCCTGCCAGAAGGGAGCGTACTGCGGTTCGGCCAGGAAGTGCTTTGCCGTTGGCAGCTCAGTCATCTTTGCATCGGCCGCGGCTCCGGCAAAGTTCACATTGCGGAGGAAATAGTCGTACGTGTCCTCCGTCATGCTGACCGTCTGGTCGTCTTTCGCGCGCTCCAGCTGCAGCACGTAGTCATAGCCGTAGGTCTGGCGGAAGGCGCCGTTGTGAAAGAAGTCATCGCCCAGCCAGATGTTCGTCATGGGCGCCTGGGGTGAAATCGCCCTGACCGCGGGATGATGATCCACGCCCGCCATCATCGCCAGAAAGCCCGGATACGAGACGCCAAGCACTCCCACGCGGCCGCTGTTGTTTGGGATGTTCTTCAGCATCCATTCGACTGTGTCGTAGGTATCGCTGCTCTCGTCCACCAGCTTCGGGTCGGTGCGATTGCCCGGCACATGCGTCAGTGCGCGGTTCATCACGAACTCGCCTTCCGAGCCGTATTTGCCGCGAATATCCGCCGCCACAAAGATGTATCCACTGGCGGCAAGTTCCGGCTTGCTCCGGTTAGGATTGCCGGCACGGGCGCCATACGGAGTGCGGCTCAGGAGAATCGGCAACGGCGGCCCGCTCTTCTCAGAACCTGCGGGCCGCGTCACGATGATGTGCAGCTTAACCCCGTCGCGTACGGGAACCATCATCTCTGATGAGGCATACTCAACATCATGGGCGCTGGAGGCGGCTGCTGCAGGTTGCTGAGCGAGGATCGGCAGCGGAGCAAACGCAGTAACCGCCACGCTGACCGCGAGCAGGGACAAAGCCGAACCATGGCGCAATGAGCGCAGAACCATCTTCGATACTCCTCGAACGGCGGATCAGTTGCCCGTGAGATTGCCCGGCGATGCCATGCACTGCCACCCATGCTTGTTATGCGATCCGTCGCAGAACGGACGCTTTTCGCTCAATCCGCAGCGGCAGAGGGACACCGCCGGCTTGCCGGTCAGGTCCCACTCGGCACCATCCGCGTCCACCAGGTGAATGGCGCCTTCCACACGCAGCGGACCGTTGGGACGAACAGTAATCTTTACCGGAACCGGTGCCTGAACTTCTTCTGACATGAACTAGAACTCCAATGACGCGTGCATCAGACCGTGCGCGGGGTTTACCCGTCGCGTTCGATTCTCTTTGCAGACCGTTTCCGGCAGCATAGCAGAGCTGGGCGGTGCCGTCGCTTCGATCTGCCGGTGGACCCACCGAGGGGCTGGCAATCAGGCGCTGAACGGCTTTGCTGCTGACGCGTTGAGACGCACTCGAAGCGAGTCGGTCAGGTGCTTCACCTCGCGCACCTTGTCGGCCAGTTCAGGGCTGATGGCTTTGTCACGGAGCATAAGGTCACTTTGCAGCAGCAGGCTGGTAATGGTCGATTGCAGCTCCTGCGCGACCGCTGTTGTGGCCTCGCGCCGACTTATAGTCTCCGCCTGTTCTCGCCCGTCGAGCAGGTTACGCAGCAGACGGACGATGCCCGCCGCACCCAATACGGAGAGATTCATCTCTACGGGCATGGCCGCGCCTGCGTTCTGCCAGATCATCTCAGAGGTGGTCATCTCCGTATCGGGAAGCGATGTGTCCAGCAGCACTGCGGTCACGGGATCCCGGCGAAGACGTGCTAACGCTGCCCTTCGGCTTCTCGCAATTTCAACCACGGCATCTGCATCACGCGAGAGCGTCCGCGCCAGGTTCTCGGCGCCTTCTAAGGCCGTCACAATCAGTACAGTCTTCTCCACATTCCGCCTCGCTGCTTAACATTCACACAGATTTAGGAGGAACAGGGCAAGTGATACAGGCGGGAACAAGGGCCCATTACTTGCTCCCTCGCGCTACCGGTGGTCGAATGCGCGGGGAGTTCAAGTACACGTTTGAAGACGCAAAGCTGGACGAGAAAGGACGCACGTCACACGTCGGAGATGCCGTATTCCTTCAGCTTCCGATAGAGAGTAGTTTTGCCGATGCCCAGCAACTTCGCTGCCATCAGCTTGTCTCCCTGCAACTGCCGCACCGTGTGCAGAATCGCATCGCGCTCCAGCTCCGCAATCGAGATCACACGCTGGTGGTTGCGCGCGGCGGGCTCTAATCCACGCTCATCCACACGCGTCACAAGTTCCTGGTCGTGCCCGGTGTGATTCTGCATTGGCGTTGGAAAGTCTTTCACATGGATCACAGGGCCGCTTGTCGTAGCGCACGCATGCTCGATCGCGTTCTCCAACTCACGTACGTTCCCAGGCCATTCATATTCCATCACTCGCTTCAACGCATCCGTGGCGAGGCGGTGCGATGGAGCGCCTTCCCTGCGCAGGCGTTCGAGGAAGTACTCGGCGAGCAGCGCGATGTCTCCCCCACGTTCCCGCAGAGGAGGTATGCGCAGACTGACGACCGCGAGGCGATAGTAGAGATCCCGTCGGAACGTGCCGCCCTCAACCAACGATTGCAAATTGCGGCTGGTCGATGCCAGCACACGCACATTCACAGGAAAGTCCACAGTTCCACCAGGCGCGCGCACACGCTTGTCCTGCAAAGCGCGCACGAGCCGTGCCTGCAGCTCCAGAGGCATCTCGCTGACACCGTCGAGAAGCAGCGTTCCACCCTCTGCTGTCGTCAGCGCGCCTTCTTTCGAGCGGTTTGAACCTGTCGCCGTGTTGCCGACAGAGCCGAATAATTCCAACTCCAGTACTGCCGGAGACAGTTGCCCGCACTCCAGTACGGCAAAACGGCGCTTCGCCTGCGGTCCGTTGGAGTGGATCATCCGCGCGACGGTCTCTTTGCCTGTTCCGCTTTCACCGACTATCAGCACAGGATGATTGGCTGTTGCAACCTTCTGGACGATGCGCGACAGCTTCTCCATCTCTGGCGAAGAACCGATCATCGTGGCGCCACGTTGGCTTTGGATCTGGTTCTTCATGCGCTGGCTCTCAAGCTCAACGCTGCGGTGCTGCCCTGCGCGCTCCAGCACCCTGATCAGTTCGTCCATGGCGAACGGCTTGGTCAGGTAGTCCGTGGCGCCGATCCGCATCGCTTCCACAGCAGAGGTAACTGTGGCGAAGGCTGTCATAACAACGACTGCAGATCGCGGCCGGGCAGCACGAATCTCCTCCAGCAGCGACAAACCACCTGCAGGCATCTTCAGATCCATTAGCACCACGTCTGGCGCATGGGTCTTTACAAACGCCCGGGCCTCGTCAGCGGTACCAACTGCTGTAACTTCGAATCCCTCACCCTGCGCAATCTCTTTGCAGGCCTTCAACACTGGAAGGTCGTCGTCGACCATCAGCAGCCGAAGGCGGCCTGTGCCAAACCCAGGGGCGCGGCCAGGTTCTGGCCGGGGAATGCCACGCAGGGTACTCGCGACCGCTTCCCCGTTCAACGGAGAGGCGGTAGCAGCTGGCAGAAAGCTGCTTCTTTCATTTTCACCTTGTCGGCTGTTCATGATCATTGGTTACCTCCTGGAGTGACTGCAATGCATGAAGGTAATAACCGCAAGGTAACTTATGAGTCAGCGAAAAGTCTACCCTTCATCTTCAGTTGGGAGTTGAGCCGTTGATTTTCGCGCAGTGGATGTTCGCGCGATACTAACGATGTGAACTCAAACGAAACCCTTGCTCCCGTCTTCAGGCATGACTCTCGGGCTGCGGATGCCCTGCGACCGGTCCGTCTAACGCCTAACTTTGTTGCTACAGCCGAAGGTTCTGTCTTGATCGAGGCGGGCAACACGCGTGTGCTATGCAACGCGACCGTCGAGCAGACGGTGCCCGGATGGCTGCGTAACAGCGGAAAAGGGTGGGTTACCGCAGAGTACAGCATGCTGCCCCGTGCGACGTTGACCCGCACGCCTCGGGAAAGCGAGCGCGGCAAGATCGGTGGCCGGACCCACGAGATCCAGAGGCTGATTGGCCGTTCGCTGCGCAGCGTGGTCGACCTGAAAGCGCTCGGCGAACGGTCTATTATCCTGGACTGCGACGTGCTGCAGGCCGATGGCGGAACCCGTACGGCGGCCATCACAGGCGCATGCGTCGCTCTGGCTATAGCGCTAAACCGGCTGGTCGCCGCCGGCACCCTGACGAAGTCTCCGATGAAAGAGCTGGTCGCAGCGACATCGGTCGGCATCGTGGATGGCAACGTACTGCTGGACCTGGCGTACGAAGAAGACTCGCAGGCGGAGGTGGACATGAACGTGGTTATGACCGCTTCCGGCGGCCTGGTAGAAACGCAGGCGACAGCCGAGCGCGAGCCCTACAGCCGCGGACAGCTGAACACCATGCTGGATTTTGCGGAGCACGGCATCGCGGACCTGATCGAGATGCAGCGCGCGATTCTGGCGTAAGCGACCCTGTGAAATCGATTACCGTTTACCCTCGTTCTTGCATCAACTTCACTGACAGATTGTTGCGCATCTAGAATGAAGTGGCTCAAGACGTGAGCAGGAGCGTGTACCCGCATGAAGCCGTCTGCAGGAAAACTGAAGGGTCTGAAGGCCGTCTCGAATGAGCGGGGCGTAATTGCGGCAGCCGCCATGGATCAGCGCGGCTCCCTGCAGAAGTCGATTGCCGCTGCCCGTGGCAGCGACGCGACCGCGGATGACTTGATCATCTTCAAGGAGTTGGTCACGAAGACCCTGACGCGCTATGCGTCGGCTGTCCTGCTCGACCCGGAGTTCGGCCTGCCCGCCGCCCGCCAGCGGAACAATGCGGGCCTGCTGCTTGCCTACGAGAAGACCGGCTACGATTCCACCACGCCTGGACGTCTGCCTGATCTGCTGGACGTCTGGAGCGTGCGCCGCCTGAAGGAAGCGGGCGCGGACTGCATCAAAATCCTGCTGTATTACACGCCTTACGAGACCGCCTCGGTCAACGACCTGAAGCACGCATGGATCGAACGCATCGGAGATGAATGCCGCTATCACGACATTCCGTTCTTCATGGAACCTATCGGCTACGACGAGAACGGCAAGGGCGAAAAGACACTGGAGTATGCCAGAAAGAAGCCAAGCGTCGTGGCAAAGACGATGGAGGAGTTTGGCCGTGAACGGTATGGTATCGACATTCTGAAGGTCGAAGTACCAGTCGAAATGGGCTTCGTATCCGGCACGCAATCGTTCAAAGGGGAAGAGGCATACACGCGCGATCAGGCGCTGCAACTCTTCCGCGATGCCGAGTCGGCTACGGACAAGCCGTTCATCTATCTCTCGGCCGGCGTGACCAACCCCGTCTTCATCGAAACACTCGCGCTGGCAGGCGAGTCCGGTACGCACTTCTCCGGCGTCCTCTGCGGTCGAGCCACCTGGTACGACGGCATCAAGATTTACGGCCAGCAGGGTGCCAAGGCGTTTGAAGACTGGCTCGAAACCAAGGGCGTCGAGAACATCAAGAACGTCAACGAAGCCTTGAAAGTTGCTACGCCCTGGTACACCAAGTTTGGCGCAAGCTCCATGGAAGAACTTGGCTAAGGCGCTACATACCGCTGAGGAGGGCTGCTGATGCAGCCCTCTTTTGGCATTCCCGGCATTTCTGCTTACACTGCGAGGAATGCGTTCTGCTTTACTCTTTCTGCTGACAGTTGTCTCCACCGCGCCTTCTTTGCTGGGACAGTACACGGTCAAGCGACTTGTCTTCCGAGACAACGGCCCCTACACGCAACAGCAGCTTGAAGCCACTGCCGCACTGAAGCCTGGTGAGCACATCGGCACAAAGCAGATGGGCGAAGCGTCGCAACGAATGATGGACACAGGCGCCTTTGACGACATTGAGGTGACGGTCAATGGCCCGGTCACCGCGATCGACGTCATCTTCAAGCTGAAGGTGGCGAACACAGCCGGTTTTCTGCCAGTCACGTACCAGAACATCGTCTGGCTGACCGACGACGAGCGCGACGCAGGTTTGAAGCAGCGTGTGCCGCTCTTCACTGGTCGCGTTCCCGCCGCAGGCACCATTCAGGCCAGCGTTCAGAAGGCACTGCAGGACTTGCTCACAGCCAAAGGTGTAACAGCTACCGTGGAGACGGAGCAGCGTTCAACCAGCGCTGCGAGACCCACTCCGTTTGTGCTGTATCGGGTGAGTTCGCCCGCCGTGGTGCTGGACAACGTGAAGCTTACAGGCATCACCGGAGACTTTCGCGCTCGCGAAGACCGGGCGCTGCAAGGCATCGCCGGCACGCCATACACCTACGGTTCTGAGTCGGAACTTGCGGGTCGTATCCTGCAGCCGTTGCATGACGCGGGCTATGTCGATGCGCGAGTCGAACAGCTTCATCTCGCTCCTTTACCGCTGTCTGACGGAACGGTGAAAGTAACCGCAACCGGCAACGTGAACACGGGCGAGGCGTATCGCGTCGGCTCGGTTCAGTGGGCAGGATCGGCCATCTTCTCCAAAGAGGAGTTTGCGAAGGTAAACCAGTTGCACCCAGGCGATGTGGCCTCAGAAGCTCTGCTCAGGCAGAGCTACGCGCCGCTGACCAGCGCATATCTGCAGCATGGCTACATGGACTGCGCGGTGGACGTCGCAACGACTCGCGACGAAGCGGTGCACACCGTGAGCTACACCCTCACCGTAACTCCGGGTGAGATGTATCACGTTGGTTCAGTCAGCGTCGTAGGGTTGGATGCCGGGACGCGTGCGGACTTCGATGCTGCATGGACGCTGCATCCCGGTGACGTCTATGACGGCACCTACACGGCGAAGTTTCTCGCGAACGGCAAAATTCCGTCACTCAGCCGGTACGGCGTCACCATCAACGCGGCAGCAAATCCAACGACGCACCTTGAAGATGTACTGCTGACGTTCGTTCCGGTTGCGCGGTAAGTCGCTGCGCTATTCCCACTCGATGGTGCCGGGCGGCTTGGACGTGATGTCGTAGACGACGCGGTTGATGCCGCGCACCTCGTTGACGATGCGGCTGCTGATCGTCCGCAGCACCTCGTAGGGCAGCGGCACCCAGTCGGCAGTCATGCCATCCTCGCTGTGCACTGCGCGAATGGCGCATGTATAGGCGTAGGTGCGCTGGTCACCCATGACTCCCACGGTCTTGACCGGCAGCAGGACGGCGAAGCTCTGCCAGATTTCGCGGTAGAGTCCAGCTCGCTTGATCTCTGACACCACGATCTCGTCCGCGTTCTGCAGAATCTCCACGCGCTCCGGTGTGATCTCGCCCAGAATGCGTACGGCCAGGCCAGGCCCCGGGAAGGGCTGGCGTTCCAGCACTTCTTCCGGCATGCCGAGATCGCGACCGACGCGGCGCACTTCGTCCTTGAACAGGTCGCGCAGCGGCTCGATCAGCTTGAGCTTCATGTTCTCGGGCAGTCCGCCGACGTTGTGGTGGCTCTTGATGGTCTGCGAAGGACCTTTGACGCTGGACGACTCGATCACGTCCGGGTAAAGGGTGCCCTGCACGAGCCACGCGATCTCTTTGCCGCTGCTGTCGTGCTGCAGCTCGCCGTGCTTTTCCTGCTCCAGCAGGATGCGTGCTGCCTCATCGTCAAAGACCGAAATGAACTCGCGGCCTATGATCTTGCGCTTAGTCTCGGGATCGGTGATGCCGCCAAGCTGCGAGAGGAAGCGCTTCGACGCATTCACGGCGACCACGTTCAGGCCGAGCCGCTCGCGCATGTTCGCCTGCACCTGCTGGAACTCGTTCTTACGCAGCACGCCATTGTCCACGAAGATGCACGTCAGCCGCTCACCGATCGCACGCGAGACGAGCACTGCCGCAACAGCCGAATCGACTCCACCAGAAAGCGCGCAGATCGCCCGACCTGTCCCAACCTGCTCGCGAATGCGATCCACCGCAGTTTCGATAAAGTGCGCAGGCGTCCAGTCGGGCTTGGCACCGCAGATGTTCAGCACGAAGTTCCGCAACAGCTCGGTTCCCTGCTTGCTGTGCGCGACCTCGGGGTGCCACTGCACCGCGTACATGCCGCGGCTTTCGTCAGCGATGGAAGCGAGTGCGTTGTGCGTCTGTGCGCTGATCGTGAAGCCCTGCGGCAGATCGACAACGCTGTCGCCGTGCGACATCCAGACATCGAGCGTAGTGGGCAGACCTTCGAAGAGCCGGTTCGGCGCGCTCACATCGACGACGGCATCGCCGTACTCACGCTTCGCGGCAGGCACCACCTTGCCACCAAGGTGGTGCGCCATGAACTGCATGCCGTAGCAGATGCCGAGAGTAGGCAGACCAAGCTGCAACACTGAGGGATCGGCCTTGGGCGCGTCCGGGTCATACACCGAACTTGGGCCGCCTGACAGGACAATGCCTATCGGATTCAGCGCCTTTACTGCATCGACCGATGCCGTGCATGGCAGAACAACGGAGAAGACGTTGAACTCGCGTATGCGGCGCGCGATCAGCTGCGTGTACTGTGCGCCAAAGTCCAGAATGACAACGGTTGAACTATCCACACCGCGATTGTACCGAGGGATCGTTGCCGAACCTTCCACAATCAACCGCAGGCTTAGTTCGAATCCTTCTGCCGCGTGTTCGTCACGCCCGTGACAATGCCCGCACCGATCAGCACCACGACCAGGCCAATGATCCAGTGCTGAGGTACGTGCGCCAGGTGCAACAGGTAGGCCGCGCCGATGATCACCACGATGTAACCCAGAACGTATAGACCAAACGACATAGTTGACTCTCCTTGCGAATCAACGGGTGTGATGCACACATGTGCCGGGCGGTTTTACTCGTGAGTTGCCTTCCACAACCGCAAGTAAGCCGAGACTCGCGCCACGTGGAAGAAATCCGATGAGAGGAAATACCAGATGCCGACCGCGACATTCCACCAGAAGAGAAACTCGTCGGTCATCACAGATTGGAATGGCAGCGGGCACGCAGAGAAGACCATCGCCAGCACCATAAGCGCGATCTTGACGATGCCAAGCACCAGGTTGATCTCGATCAAGCTGCTTCGGATGCTGCGCACGCGCAAGGCATCGCCGATGCTTCGTGCTGCTCCAGTGCCATGGAGCATCGCAAGCAGCGGTGCAATGCTGAACACCCAGCCGACTGCCGCGGAGAGCACAAACAGCACAAGCGTCAGCACGATGGCGCCGCCGACGTAGATCATGATCTGGGGTTCGCCGCCTGCCGCGATCGGCTGCAGGATGCTCCATGCAGCAAGCGCACGCAGGCCTACCCACCACGCAGCGAATGCGGCAACCAACGGCAGCAGACGCAGCAATTGCAGCACCATCAGGGTCACTGGCTTTGCATGCAGGGATAAATCCATGCGACGCAACAGCACGGTTCGCCCAAGCCCAGACACGATCGCCCACGCAACCAGCAGCAACGGCGCGAGCCACGCCATGGCGTGATACAAAGGCGGTCCAACCAGGCCGGCAAAGTTCGCCAGCGTGGTCGATGCACTCAATGGGTCGGTAAGTAATTGGCTCACAGACAGGTCCTGAATGCCCGTCTTCTGCCACGGCACAGTAGCCAAAGCGCGGTTGCCCGCGCGATAGATCAGCAACAGCGCGGGAATGCCAAAGCACCATCGCCACATGACCTCGATCAACGTGAGCAGTGGGCGCTGCCGCAGCCATGAAAGATTCGCGACAAAGCCCTGCGTGGTGCGCTGCACCTCGTAGCTCGACTGCGACGCGGTGGTCATCAGCCCTTCACGACGAGATTGACCAGCTTGCCCGGGACGGCGATGATCTTCACGACTGTCTTCCCGGCGATGCGTGCCGCGACTTTCTCATCTGCCTGCGCCGCCGCCTTGATCTCCTCGATGTCGGCGCCTGCGGCCACCTGGATCACGTTAACCAGCTTGCCATTGACCTGTACGGGGATCTCGATCTCGTTTTCACGTGCTAGTTCCGCATCGGCGATCGGCCACCGCTGGCGGAAGACCACTCCGTCGTGCCCGAGTTCCGTCCACAACTCCTGCGCGAGGAATGGCGCGAACGGCGCAAGCATCAGCGCCAACGAGCGGAAGACTTCACGCTGCGTCATCGGCGTGACGTCGCCGTTGTCCATCGCTGCTTCGCTCGCGGCGATCTCGTTCACCAGGATCATGATGCTGGCGATGCAGGTGTTGAAGTGCCAGCGGCCGCTGAAATCCAGCGTGATCTTTGCGATGGTCTGGTGCAGCGTGCGCAGCAGCTTCTGACCGTCGACGCCGAGGCCTTCGAGCGTCATGGTGTGCTCGCCGCCGCGGAGTTCGGGCGCGTACTTCGTCGTGAGGCGATATACGCGCGACAGGAAGCGAGAAACGCCCGCGACGCCGTCTTCCTGCCACTCAAGATCGCGGTCCGGCGGGGCGGCAAACAGCGCGTACATGCGCGTGGCGTCCGCGCCGTATTTGCCGATCATCTCGTCCGGTGACACGACATTGCCCTTTGACTTGGACATCTTCGCGCCGTTCTTGATGACCATGCCCTGCGTGAACAGCCGTGTAACCGGCTCGCTGTTGCCATTCAGCCCGATGTCGCGCATGACCTTCGTCCAGAAGCGCGAGTAGATCAGGTGCAGGATCGCGTGCTCGACGCCGCCGATGTACTGGTCGATGGGAAACCAGTAGTCCGCAGCCTCGCGCGAGAACGGCTCGGTGCTGTTGTGCGGATCGGTGTAGCGATAGAAGTACCAGGACGAGTCGACGAACGTATCCATCGTGTCGGTCTCGCGGCGCGCGGGTCCGTCGCACTGTGGACAGGTCGTATTGACGAACTCCGGCACACGGCCCAACGGCGATCCATCGACATCTGCAAGATCGATGCTTTCCGGCAGCAGCACGGGCAACTGGTTCTCAGGAACCGGCTGCATGCCGCATCTATCGCAGTACACAATCGGTATCGGGGTTCCCCAATAACGCTGGCGACTAACGCCCCAATCCTTCAGGCGATACGTTGTCGTCGGCTTGCCGAAGTTGTGCGATTCGGCATACTTTGCCATCTTCTCCTGCGCTTCCAGCACGGCTTCGCCGGTCCATGCGCCGCTGTCGATCAGGACAGATTCGGCCTTGGCGCTGTAAGGCAGGGCGAGATCGTCCGTGTCGAGATTGGGGGCGACCACGCGCCGAATCGGCAGGTTGTACTTCGTTGCGAACTCGTAGTCGCGCTCGTCGTGCGCGGGCACGCTCATGATCGCGCCCGTGCCGTAACCCGCAAGCACGTAGTTCGCAACCCAGACGGGAATGCGCTCGCCGTTAAACGGGTTTATCGCAAAGCGTCCAGTCGCAATGCCGTGCTTCGGCAGTTCGCCGAGCATGTCGGTGTCGCGCGCGGTCTTCTGCTCCTTGAGCATGGCGTCGACCGCAGGCGACAGGTCCGCATCGAAGCTGGACCAGTGCTGAATAATCGGATGATCCGGTGCAAGCTGCAGCGATGTCGCGCCAAAGATGGTGTCGATGCGCGTCGTGAAGACGGTAATCGTCATGTTGTCGGTGCAGCCGTCCACCGCGAAGGTGACCTCCGCGCCTTCGCTGCGGCCAATCCAGTTGCGCTGCATCGTCTTGACCTTTTCAGGCCAGCCTGGCAGTTCGTCGAGTCCGTCCAGCAGTTCGTCCGCATACTTCGTGATGCGGAAGAACCACTGCGTCAGGTCGCGCTGTTCGACCAGCGTGTCTTCATGCCGCCAGCAGCAACCGCCGATGACCTGCTCATTCGCGAGTACGGTATTGCAGCTCGGACACCAGTTGACCTTGCTCTTGCGCCGGAAGGCGAGGTCGCGCTTCAGCATCTCCAGGAACATCCACTGATTCCAGCGGTAGTACTCGGGAAGGCACGTGGTGACCTCGCGGGCCCAGTCAAAGCCCATGCCCAGGCGATTGAACTGCTTGCGCATCTCCGCGATGTTGGACAGCGTCCACTCGCGCGGGGGAATGCCGTTCTTTATCGCGGCGTTTTCCGCAGGCAGACCGAAGCTGTCCCAACCCATTGGATGAAGTACGTTGTATCCGTTCATCCACTGGTAACGCGCCAACGCGTCGCCGATAGCGTAGTTGCGCACGTGACCGATGTGCAGCTTGCCGCTGGGATACGGCAGCATCTCCAGCACGTAGTATTTGGCCTTGCTGCTGGTGTGCGGCTCGGCAGCGTACAGCGACGGATCGGCGTCCCACGCTGCCTGCCAGCGAGGCTCAATCTCATGCGGCGCGTAGCGCTTCGGCTCTTCGGCGACAGCGGTGTCGGCCGCGAAATTTGTTTCCTCGATCATGCTCTTCATATTGTATGGTTCCGCGAAAAGAGCTGTCCGAGACTAGCCAGAAAGCGACCCCACCCCTCCCCCGCACGCGCAAAGTCTTCAAATGATTGGCCTTAGCTGTAGCATCTTCCAAAGTATTCAAAACACTTGACTTATTGGTAAAGTACTCTGAACAGGAGACTTAGGGGTGATACAAACACAAAGGAAAGCCGTCGGGACTCGCATCCGGCTGTTAGAAGTTCAGTCTGCGTCTGGTAGCCCGCCGAGGACGGCAGCGAACAGCGGGATGGAAGCGGCGAAGCCGAGTAGCCACATCACGCGATGGGTAGAGTACTTCAGCGCACCTATCGAGGCGATGAGGAGCATAAAGATATAAATCGTAGCTGCGCTCCTCTTCCGCTCTGATTGCCGGGGTATGTTCTTTACGTTCATGTTGACATTGTGCACTTGCCATCGGCGTAGAGAGGGCATCGACACTGCCGCGATTCCGTGGCTACAATCAACTCCGATTGAGCTTCCACTCCTCCTGTTGCACCTTAGGGCCAAGTACTCATGACGAAGCACATTGGCGGCGTGTACGCGGCCGTTCTGACACCGCGCCACGCCGATCACAGCGTTGATGCGCCGACACTTCGCGGGCTGCTGAGATTTCTTGTCGATCAGGATGTGACGGGCTTCGCCCTAAACGGCGCGACTGGCGAGTTCCCGCTCACCACTCCCGCGCAGTTGGACGAACTGCTTACGGTTGCGCGCAATGAAGTCGGTGCGGATGCACGGATCCTCTGCGGCATCGGTGCGGCTGGATCGCATGGTTCTATCGCACTCGCCGACCTGGCACAAAGTCACGACGTGCAGGGATTGCTGCTGCCGATGCCGTACTTCTTCCCGTATCACCAGGAGGACCTGGACGCGTTCTGCAGGACAGTCGCAGCCGGCACAAGCTTGCCTGTACTGCTGTACAACTTGCCCCAGTTCACCAGTGGCCTGGCAAAAGAAACGGTGCACAAACTGATCATCGATGTTCCGAACATCATCGGCATCAAGGACTCGAGCGGGTCGCTCGACATCCTGCAGCACCTGACCGATGAAGGTGTGGAGGCTGTCCGCATCGTCGGCAACGACAGCGCCCTGGCTCCTGCGCTGCGCGACGGTGTCTGCAACGGCGTCGTGTCCGGCGTGGCCTGCGTGCTGCCGGAAGTGATCGGGTCGCTGTATAGCAGCGAGCCGGGTTCTGATGCGTTTGAGGCCAAGGCATCGCTTCTGGCTGAGTTCATCGAGCAGCTTGGCAGCTTTCCCACGCCGTGGGGTTTGAAGTGGGTGGCGCAGGCTCGCGGGCTGCTGACCGCGTCGTTCGCGCAACCCGTGACGGATCATCGGCGCGAACAGGCCGACGCGCTGATGAGCTGGTTTACGCAGTGGCATGCCACCGCAATCAAGGGCCAAAAACCTGTACACATACAAGCTTCGTAACCTGTTTCATTCGGACTGCTCATGTCACAAAGTCAAGCTGCTTCCCAAGACGTCTACCTCGTAACCAGCGGCGATCTGCGCCTGTCGGCAAACCAGGTCTGCTGGCCCGCACAGCGCGACCTTGAAGCCACGCTGACCTCAGCCTTCGCGCGCGCGGGCTATAAGCTCGTCCGCGCTTTTCCTGTGGATGAAGCAGCGGGTCATGGCTTCATCTCGTCGCAGCGCATGGGCATGGATGTGTTCCTCGACATTCCGCCGGACGCGAAGCTTGTCTTTGCGACGGCTGCGTGGCAGTACAGCCATCATGTACTGCCCGGTCTGCGCAGCCACAAAGGTCCGATCCTGACGGTGGCGAACTGGTCTGGCCAGTGGCCGGGGCTTGTGGGCCTGCTGAATCTGAACGGTTCGCTGGTCAAGGCGGGTGTTCAGTTTTCGAGCGTGTGGAGCGTCGACTTCACCGATGACTTCTTCCAGCGTTCGATGGCGGAGTGGCTGTGGTCAGGGCGCGTGACGCATGATGCATCGCATGTGCGGGACTTCGATCCGAACGCGATTGCGGCTGCCGACCTGTCGCTTGGCGCGCAACTGGCGGCAGACCTGCAGCGGCGTAAGGCGATACTCGGCATCTTCGACGAGGGCTGCATGGGCATGTACAACGCCATCGTCGATGACGAACTGCTGAACCCTGCGGGCATCTACAAGGAGCGGCTGAGCCAGTCGGCGCTGGTGGCGAAGATGCGCACCGTGTCGCAGGCCGAGGCAGAAAGCGTTTACCAATGGCTGGTCAGTCGCGGTGTCACCTTCCGCTTTGGCAGGGACGGTGCCACCGAGTTGACGCTGCCGCAGGTGATCGACCAGTGCAGGATGTACATCGCCGCAACGCGGATGGCGGCGGAGTTTGGCTGCGACGCCATCGGCATCCAGTACCAGCAGGGACTGAAGGACATGGCTCCCGCTTCCGATCTGGTGGAAGGCCTGCTTAACAACGCGGAGCGACCGCCCGTGTATGCGGAGGGCACCGGTCGCGAGCTGTATGCCGGCGGTCCGCTGCCGCACTTCAATGAAGTGGATGAGTGTGCCGGCGTGGATGCGCTGGTGACCAATCGCGTGTGGACGGCGCTTGGTTACGATCCATCGACCACGCTGCATGATGTTCGCTGGGGCGAGCACTATCGCGGCGATGGCCTGGATGACTTTGTGTGGGTGCTGCAGATCTCGGGAGCTGCGCCCCCGAATCACTTCGTGGGTGGCTATGCCGGTGCGATCAGCGAGCGACAGCCGCCGATGTACTTTCCGCTGGGTGGAGGCTCGTTGAAGGGTGTCAGCAAGCCGGGGCACATCGTCTGGAGCCGTGTATTTGTGGAAGCAGGCGCGTTACACGCGGACATCGGCCTGGGCCGCGCCGTCGCCCTTCCACCGCAGGAGACCGAGCGTCGCTGGCGCGAGACCACCTACCAGTGGCCCATCATGCATGCGATCTTCGACGGCGTGACTCGCGACCAGTTCATGGCGCGACATCGAGCGAATCACGTGAATGTTGCGTATGCTCCGGATGAAGCGTCGGCTGTGCGCTGCCTCGATACCAAGGCTGCAACGTTCGCGGCGCTTGGCATCGCGGTGCATCGCTGCGGCGGCTTAACAGGAGCGGCGAGTGAGTGACAGAAGTTCGATTGTTGCAGGCGTAGATTTCGGAACACTGAGCGTGCGTGTCTGCATCTTTGATCGGAATCGCGGTGTGCTGGGCCGTGCGACGGCGGAGTATCCGCTGCTGCGTTCCTCGAGCGATCCCGACTTTGCCACACAGCGCCATAGCGACCAGATGGAGGCGCTGGTGCGTGCGACGAACGATGCGGTCAAGGCCGCTGGCATCGACGGGCAGCAGGTGCGGTCGATTGCGCTGGACACTACCGGCTCAAGCGTCATCATGGTGGGCGAAGGTCTGCGTCCGCTGGCCGACTACTACCTGTGGTGCGACCATCGCGCGGCGAAGGAAGCCAGCGAGATCACCGTGGCCGCGCATGCCTACAGGGGCGGCACGGGCTTTGAGGGCATCGAGTGGTGCGGCGGCGTGTACTCGTCGGAGTGGGGCTGGTCGAAGCTGCTGCACTGGCTGCGCCACAACCCCGCGCAGCGCGAGCACTTTGTCACGGCGCTGGAGCACTGCGACATGGTGGCCGCGACGCTGTGCGGCATCACCGATCCGAAGGGCCTGCCGCGCAGCGTGTGCGCGATGGGCCACAAGTGGATGTGGAATCCGCGGTGGGGCGGGCTGCCGCCGGAGGACTTCCTGGTCAGCGTCGATCCCCTGCTCGCCGGTGTGCGCGAGAAGATCACCGGCCGCTTCGAAACGTCAGACAAGATCGCCGGACACCTTGCCGCAGAGTGGGCCGGGAAGCTTGGCCTGGCGGCCGGCATTCCCATTCCCGTGGGTGCGTTCGACGCGCACTGGGACGCGGTCGGCGCAAACATCCGCATGGGCGATGCGGTGAACGTGATCGGCACGTCGACCTGCATCATCGGCCTGTCTGAGACAGAGACGCTGGTACCCGGCGTATGCGGCGTGGTGCCCGGCTCGGTCTATCCGGATGAGGTCGGCGTGGAAGCGGGCCTGTCTGCCGTTGGTGACATCTTTGCCGCGGTTGCTGCGCGTGCGAAGACTCCTGTGAAGGAGCTTGCCGAGCAGACAGCGGACTATGTCGCCGGGCAGACCGGTCTGCTGCGGCTGACGTGGGACAACGGCGATCGCACGGTGCTGGTGAACGCGGCACTGGGCGGCGTGACCTTTGGATGGACGTTGAACACCACCGCTGCGGATGAGTTTTTCAGCGCGATTGAAGGCACCGCAATGCACACGCGCATCGTGCTGGAGCGCATGGAAGAACATGGCACAACAATCCGTCGAGTGATCAACGGTGGCGGCATTCCACAGCGCAATCCCGCGCTGAACCAGGTGTATGCCAACGTCCTGAACAAGCCGGTGCTGGTGACGAAGGACGATGTGACCAGTCTTGGCTCGGTGATCTTCGCGTTCCTTGCATGCGGTGAGTTTGCGTCACCCGCCGAGGCGCAGGATGCGCTCTGCCCTGCCTTCACCGTGTACACGCCGCAGCCCGAGCACGTGGCGCGGGCGGAGAAGCTGTACCAGCTGTTTCGGTCGGCTTACTTCGCGCTGGGAACGCCGCATGCTGATGCCGTCGCTATGGGGCGCCTGCTGCCAGAGTTACGAAGCATCCGGCGCGACGCCTTTTCGAAATAGTCTATGTGGGTGCCCCATGTCTCGCTTCCGTCCGTGCGGTGCGGTCCATGCTTCTTGATCCTGCAAACAGCGCGATCGCGATGGCGAGGTAAATGACCGCGGTCGCACTGATGCATGGGCCGAGGCCGAACCGTGCCGCGGCGACGGCGATCAGGACCGGGGCGAAGCCTCCGCCCAGCCAGCCGAGCGAGTTCAGCAGGCCCGCGGCGGCTCCGCGGCGCTGTACGGGCACGTTGTCGTAGAGACCGGCGAAGATGTTCGCGTCATACATGCCCTTGAAGAAGCCAAAGCCCGCGAGCCCGCCGACCAGCACGGCGACGCGCGTCGTCCAGCCGGTGATCAGCAGGAACGGCACGCCGCAGAGCAAACCAATGGATTGCGTCAGCAGCCGGCCGCCCGAGCGCTTGCGCCGCAGCGTGTCTGCCAGCAGGCCGCCCAGCAGAACGCCGCACACCGACGCGATCTGCAGGTATGCCGTGCCGCTGAAGCCCGCCATCGCCAGGCTCATGTGAAACTTCTGCACGAGGAACGTCGGCATCCACGTAAGGAAGACCACCGCGACGAAGTTTGCCGCCATGAAGACGACGATCAGCAGCACCACGCGCCGCTGCCGCAGCACATCGCCGAAGCTCTCAAGCAGGCTCGCACGCGTCGTGACAACCGGCCCACTGACGTCAGACATGCCGCGTTCGGGCTCGCGCAGCACGAACCAGAAGGCAAGGCCGAGCAGCAGGCCAGCGGCTCCCCAGAATGACGAAGCTTGAGCGCCAGCCGTAGTTCTGGCCGATGAGGCCGGACAGCGCGCCGCCCGCGATGGTTCCCGCGTAGACGCCCGACTGGTGCAGCGACATGGCGCGCGAACGGGTGGCGGCTCCGTGATAGTCGCTGATGAGCGACATGGCCGCGGGGAAGTAAAACGCCTCGCCCAGTCCGCCCAGCGCGCGGCAGATCATCAGTTGCGTGAAGGTGTGTGTCAGCGCGGTTGCCGCCGTCGCAAACGACCAGAAAAGCAGCGCGCCAAGCACGAGCGACTTGCGCGGAAAGCGGTCGCTGAGCGACCCTGCGAACGGGCCGAACAGCGCATACATCCACATGAACGACGAGCCGACCAGGCCAAGCTGCACATCGCTGAGCTGCATCTGCGTCTTGAGCAGCGGGAAGACGGAAAAGATCGCCTGGCGGTCCGCGTAGTTCAGCAGGCAGACACACCACAGCATGCCGATGACCGCCCACTTGTACGAGGTTTGCGGCGTGAGTGGGTCGGCTCGATCTGCGGTCACTGCTATCTCGTTCACCGTGTCAGGGCGGAGCGCTCACAGTCGTCCATAGTCGCTCAACGAACCCGCTCAACGTCGTTTCTGAGTTCAACGGGTTGGTCTTGTAAACGTCCTGCGAGTACACAAAGGTCGAAGCCGAATCAAGCCTGGCGCTTGGCGGGCCATTTGGTCACGCCGCCGCTGTGATACGCCAGGTTGCCGATGTGGCCTGCATTCGCAGCTGCGATACCCGCTTCCACGGGCGCATTCGGTTCCTTGCGGGTCTGAATGCAGTCGAAGAAGTTGCGCATGTGCGTGATGGTGCCATCTTCGAAGCTGTCTTCTTTCAGCACGGGATTCTGGTTTGCCCGCACACGTTCGCGCCAGACGGTCATGCCGCTTCGCGAGAGCTTCAGCGTAGCCTCGGTGCCGCGGAACTCGAGGCCACCGTCGTCGATGGAGGAGCTCATCATGCCTTCGTACACGACGTCGAAGCCGGGATAGCGGAACGCGGCCTGGATGGTATCGGGGCACTCCCACTGCTTCTGCACATAGTTGTCGCCGATCATGGTGGCCATGCTTGGTTCGTTCGACTTCATGGCCCAGTGCGCCACGTCGATCCAGTGCGCGAACAGGTCGGTCATGGCGCCGCTGCCAAAGCTCCAGAACCAGCGCCAGCGGCTGTACTTTTCCAGGTTGAACGGCTGATCGGGAGCGCCGCCGAGCCACTGCTTCCAGTCAAGCTGCGTTGTGTCGATGGGCTTCGGCACCCAGCTGACGTCGTAGTTCTGCCACCAGTAGGTGCGCACCTGCGTGACGCGCCCCAGCGTGCCGCCCTGGATCAGCTCGACCGCGTTCCGGAAGTGGCTCCAGCTGCGCTGCTGCATGCCGCACTGCAAAATCTGCTTGCTCGAGCGGACCGCCTTTACCAGCGTCGCGCCTTCTTCGATGGTGTGGTTGACGGGCTTCTCGAGGTACGCATCCTTACCCGCTGCGACGGCCGCGCAGGCCACGCGCACATGCCAATGGTCAGGCGTTGCGATCAGGACGGCGTCGACGTTCTTGTCCTGCAGAACTTCGTGAAAGTCGCCATGGATCGTTGCATCGGTCGCACTTGGCCGTTTCTTCACCGCTTCAGCGTGCGGCGTGTACACGTCACACACTGACACGATGTCGAAGGGATAACCGCTTCGTTCGGCCGCATCGATCAGCGAGTTCATGCGTCCGCCGGCACCGATGATGCCGAGGCGAAGCCGCTCGTTCGCACCAAAGGCGCGGGTAGAAGCAAGCGCGGTCATGCCGCTGGCCAGCAGGAAATTGCGACGGTTAGGGCGGATCATGGTCTCTCCGTAGTGGACAGGTGAACGTGGCAGAAAAGAGTGAACGTCGTACGACTAATCTCTGAGGCGACTTCACTCTATCTGGTCGGTGAGTATTTGCTCAAGCAGCATCGCAGCAGAAGTTCACCGCCCATGCTTCGCCGCACGTCAGGATGCACGGACGTCGCTGGTAAGGCGCTCCCAGTTGCCGTGCGCGATCTTTTCCTTGTCTTCGTCGCTGATACTCATACCTGCCAGGAAGTCTTTCGGGCCGCTTCCAGGCCGGTACTGGTACGGATAGTCGACGGAGAACATCACCCGATCGATGCCGACGATCTCAACCGCATGGCGGAAATAGGTCTCGTTGAAGATGCCGCTGGAGTTGATGTACAGGTTCTGGCGCAACACCTCGACCACGGGTCGCTGCAGCTTGGCCAGACGCGAAAATGCCTTCAGGCGCTCTTCATAGAACAGCATCATTTCGCCCCAGTGGCCCAGGATGATCTGCAGGTCTGGAAAGCGGTCAAACACGCCGGCCAGGGCGAGCCGGAGAAACTGGACGCCGCAGTCGTAATGCCATCCAAGGGCAAACGCCGAGAAGGCGAGGTTCACCATCGGCTCGAAGCCCGAGTAATAAGCCTCTCGCACGGCGGGTGGTGCGACCTGTGGGTGAATGAAGAGCGGAATGCGGAGGTCGGACGCTGCTTCAAAAATCGGCCAGAAGTCTTTGTGATCCAGGTTCCTGTCGCCGGTACGGCCGAAGAGCATGCCAGCCTTCAGCCCGAGATCGTGGACGCAGCGGTGCAGCTCCTTCGCTGCTTCTTCGGGTGCGGTCGTCGGGATGGTTGCAAAGCCGTCGAAGCGGTCAGGATGGCGCGCAATAGTTGCAGCGATCAGGTCATTGGTCTGGCGCGCCAGGGGTACGGCCTGAGCGTGCGGGACATTGTGCAGGCCTGGGCTAGTGAGCGAAAGCACCTGCACGTCTATGCCGTTTTCATCCATCCTGGCCAAGCGACCTTCACCAAGGTCCTGCAGGCGATCCTTGATTTCTCCATGATTCATCGACTCTTCCCCGCTCTGTGCGGAGCGGGCGGCTGCTGCCCACGCTTCATCGACTTCAGGGGTCAGAAAGTGTTCTTCAATTGCAATGATCTTCATGGGTCTCCAGGGGTTGACATGCGTTTGCAGGCGCAGCGTTGTTCCACGCTGATCGTGGCATCGACATGGGTGAGACGCCGTGCGGTTGGACGGGGATGTTGAAGGTGCTGAAGCGGCAGGATCAGGCGTGGCGGAGCGCAGTTGCGACGGCGCTTGCGAGCGCGGGGACGCTGGCATCACGGGATTCAATTGTGGGCGTGTGGCCGTGTTCGCGCAGTGTGACGGAGGTGACTGGGCCTATGGACGCGAGAGCAACATTGGGCGGCAGCGTAAGGCCGGCGCTCTCGATGAGTGCAAAGAGATTCGTAACAGAAGATGAGCTGGTGAAGGTGATGGCGTCGACCGTCGGCAGTTCGCGGCGCAGGCGGTCAGCGGCCTCCGGTGGGATGACCGTTCGGTATGCGGGTGCGAGTGTTACCTCCGCTCCAGCGTCGGTAAGCTGATCGATCAGCACGTCACGGCCTGCCTCTGCACGTACCAGCAGCATGCGGCTATCGCGGGCGTGCGGCAGCAGAGCCTTGGCCAGTGACTCCGCTACGGCGGTCTGCGCCTGCAGACGCACAGGGAAGCCCGCATCGCGCAGGGCCTTGCTAGTAGCCGCGCCGATACTTGCGATGCCGCAGCTTAGCGGCACCTTCTCATCTTCAAGCCGCTCGCCAAAGACGGCGACCGCGTTGGCGGAGGTGAAAAGCAGCCAGTCGTACTCGTCCAGGCGTGTGATTTCGCGGTCGAGCGTGGCGTAATCGTCTGACGGCGGAGCGAGCGCAATCGTCGCGATCGACACGACGCGGAGCCCGTGCGCGACCAGCGCGTCACCGAGCGCGGACGCCTGGTGCGGCGCGCGCGTAACCAGAACGCGTGGCGGCTTGCGAGCGCCGTTTCCCTGCTGCGCGATGCCCGGCACCATTTACTCCGCTGCCGCCATGGCGAAGTCGCTCGCCAGCAGTTCACGCGCACCCTGCGCGACGAGGTCAGCGGCAGCGCGCGCGCCGAGCTGTTCAGCAGTCTCGCCATGCCGCGCAAACAGCGTGACTGTCGCCATCGCCTCGCCATCAGGAGAGGTCACAACGCTTTGCAGCTTCGCACCCTGCGCTTCGTACGTGCAGAGAGCGCCCACTGGCAGCGAGCAGCCGCCACCCAGCGCATGCAGCAGGGCGCGTTCGGCCTCGACAGCAAAGCGGGCCCGGGGGTTGTCCAGCGGCTTGACCGCAGCGATTACGACCAGATCATTGGCCCGTGTTTCGATGGCAAGCGCGCCCTGCCCCGGTGCGGGACAAAGGACGTCCGGATCGAAGCGCTGGCGGATCCAGTCCGACTGGCCCGGCATTTCGTCATGCTTATCCGCGTGGTCTTCGAGGTGGTCATGGTCGGGATGCGTCACGCATTCGATGTGCGGCGGGCGTCCGTGCTCAGGGTGATCCGGATGTAGTTCTACCTGCTTGAGCAAACGCGTGCCGAGTCGATCGAGGCCGGCACAGGCGAGTACGAGCGCATCGCATTCGCCGCGCGCCAGCTTGCGGATGCGTGTGTCGATGTTGCCGCGAATCGCAACGAAATGGAACTCAGGATTGTGCGCACGAAGTTGCGCGATGCGGCGCGGCGACGTGGTACCGATGCGCGCGCCGGAGGGCAGCGTGTGCATCTGCAGCCACTCAGGGCACAGCAGCGCGTCGCGCGGGTCCGCTCGCTCCGGAATGGCAGCTAACGTAAACCGCTGGTCAAGCTGTGTTGGAAGATCTTTGAGCGAATGAACAGCCAGATCGATTTCACCGGCCTGGAGCGCCTCTTCAATTTCCTTGATGAAGATACCCTTACCGTCGAGCGTTGCAGGAATTTTACCGTCAGGGCCTGTGATGGTTGCGGCGAACGCGGGATCCTGCATGCGGTCGCCCGTCGTTCGGATGATGCGGACTTCAACGGTGTGGCCAAGTGACCGGAGGTTTGCTGCGACGTGGTTCGACTGCCAGAGAGCAAGCCGCGAGCCGCGCGATCCAATGCGGAGATGCATGCCGAGAGCATAGCCGAAGTGGCCGCGCTCTGCATCCCGGAAAGCATGATGCGATGGAAAGTTTGGTGCCTTATAAACAGAAACCCCACATCCCAGAAGCGGGATATGGGGGCTGCTGGCTGTCCATCACTTATTCGCGGTTGTGTGTCTTACCGTTGCGGCGCGGGTCCTGCGGAGGCTGATTCTCGGTACCGGGTTCGCGTCCCTGCTTGCCGTAGCCCTCGGGCGAGGTGTGCACCTTTCCCTCGCTCTCAAGATGCGCTGCATGTGAGTGCGCGTGGGCCTTGTCGTCGCCGGGGACTGCATCCACGTGGCCTGCCTTGACCGCCTCGCTCAACTTCTCACCGTGCATCAGGCTTTGATCGTTTACTGCCATGTCAGTCCTCTTTCAACAGCGCTCTACGCGCCTGCTCAACGTTCTCTTCCGATGCCGCCGGAGCGGTGTTCACTGGCTCGTCGCCGAAGTCCTGTGCGCCGTACTCATAGTCCGTTCCGCCGTCAGTGTTCTGTGGACTGACAGGCTGCTTGCGGCGCTCGTCTTCGTTGATCTGCCATCCCTGCTCATGCGCGTACTCGCCGGCCAGCCCACGCGCGTGCTCTCCCAAGCCGCGTGGCTCAACGGGCGTCTTATCCGTTCCGGTTGCCATAACAAACCTCACAGCCTATGTGATGGAGTGGAAGGACAAACAGTGGCCTTGCACAGAAGCATGCGCCATCTGCGGTCGCTCCTGCAGAGTTCACAGAATGTAAACCACACATCATTGCCAACTTGCAGGCGGCGGATGTAGTGTGTGGTGGGTTCGAGCGGAAGACACGTCTCTGCGCGAACCCTGTTTGGGAGCAACGCAGAAGCATGGGCAACACGACATCGGCAACAAAAGCTGCCGCTAGCAAGACCTCGAAACTGGCAGGCGAACTTCGACCCACCATCCTCAGACTCAGCCGTCACCTTCGGCGCGAAGCACAGCGCGGCGGCAGCTCGTCACTCGACGCACAACTGCTTGGCACCCTTAGCGAGGAACCCGGGCTCGGCGTTTCAGAACTCGCAGACATGGAACAGATGAGCAGACCCGCCATGAGCGCACACGTCAAGCGGCTGATGCAGCTTGGCTACCTGCAGCGGGAGCAGGCGAAGGGCGACAGTGACCGCCGACGCGTCGGCCTGACCGTCACGCGCAGCGGGATGACTTATCTACGCACGGTAAGCGAGCGCCGGGTGGACTGGCTGGCAGAGCGGCTGGCCGAGCTCGGCCGCGATGACCGGTCGGCCCTGGATCGTGCAGCCAAGTCGCTGCGATTAATCCTGGAGTCGGATACCGCTGTAATGTAACCAGGATGTGCGTGCCCGGTGTCTCGCACTTCAGATATGGGTTCCGAAGATTGTGTGCCGCTGTCTCGCTTTCGAGAACGTTGACCTCAGAGAAGTCAGGTCCCATGTCTCAGAAGCGAGACATGGGGCAGACTTCGTTCTATGCGAAGGCCAACTGCTTTGAATCCACGCTCTTAGCTGCTTCAGCGAGAAGCTCATATGAGTGCAGGCGGTCCGATTGCTCGTAGGTGTCAGTGACTGCGAGGATTTCGTCAACGCCGAGCGAGTCCACGATGCGCTGCAACTGACGCTGCACACCCGCCCGATCGCCAACGACGGCAAGCGCCAGGCGCGCTTCGACTGCCTGCTGCTCCATTGGGTTCCAGAGGTCATCCATGCTCTCGACCGGGCGCTTCAGCTCGACCGGCTGGTTGCGGATCAGCGACAGGAAACGCTGCTGCGGCGTAGTCAGCAGACGCTGCGCGTGAGCCTCGGTGTCCGCTGCGAGCACCGGCAGGCCGACCATCGCGTAGGGCTCGGCCAGTGTTGCGGACGGACGAAAGCTTCTGCGGTAGAGCTCAAGCGCAGGTTCGACATACTGCGGCGCAAAGTGGGCCGCGAAGGCGAATGGCAGACCCTGTTCTCCCGCGAGTTGTGCGCTAAAGCCGCTGGACCCGAGCAGCGTGATTGGCACGTGCGTTCCCTCACCCGGATGCGCATGCACGCGCTGACCCGGTTGCGGATCCCCGAGATAGCCCTGCAGTTCGGCCAGCTGTTCGGGAAAGTCATCTCCCGTAGCGCGTAGATCGCGGCGCAGCGCGCGCATGGTGGTCTGGTCTGACCCTGGTGCACGGCCGAGGCCGAGGTCGATGCGGCTTGGGTAGAGCGATGCGAGCGTGCCGAACTGCTCTGCAACCACCAGGGGAGCATGGTTGGGCAGCATGACGCCTCCGCTGCCGACGCGAATGGTCTTGGTCTTACCGGCAACGTGGCCGATCAGAACGGACGTCGCGGAACACGCCAGGCCGGAGATGCTGTGGTGCTCCGCCAGCCAGTAGCGGGTGTAGCCGAGGCGTTCGACGTGCTGTGCGGTGTCAACCGTCCGCGCGATGGCCGACGCGGGCGCCTCGCCCGGCTTCATGCCTACCAGATCCAGCACCGAGATGCGTAGCTGTTTGCTCATGTCATTTAGATGAGCGAAGGTCGCGGTTCGCTCCATGCACCGGCTACTTGATCTGCTTTCGGCCATGCCGTAGCAACGCGCGCTGCTGTCCCGTTGTCATCCCGCAGCGAAGCGAACGGGGCTGCTTCTGCAACTGCACGTCGCTCAACGGTGTGGTGGGATGCAAGCTTGATCCTTGGTTCCGTGATCAGACGTTCGGCAAGCCATACGAACAGCAGAAATACTGGGCTTCGCTGCGGAACGGCAGGCTTCTTGAGCTTCGGCATTGGACGTAGATGCTGGTCACGCAAACCGCACGCGGCAGACCTGCTTCGCCTTCAACGAGACGCTTACGCTGCCGTCCTCGTTCGGCTGCAGCGGGATGGTTGCTGTGCCTGCCAGGACCTTCGCGATCGTCTGGCCTGACGGCGCTCGCAGCCGGAAGTCGCCACCATAGTCGGCCTGCAGAGTCGCCGCGGTTGCTTTGCCGCCCGACCAGCGGAGACTCACCTCCAGCGCGCCACGTGCTCGCAGGCCGCGAACCTCTCCTGCAGGCCAGGCCGCAGGCAAGGCAGGCAGCAGGTCGATGACGCCGGTGTGGCTTTGCATGAGCATCTCGGCAATCGCGGCGGTCGCACCGAAGTTGCCGTCGATCTGAAAGATGGAGGACTTGCCCGCGGGGTGTGTGTCGAACAGGTTCAGGTTGGTGCTGTGTTGCATCAGCATGCCGAGCGACTCCCACGCCTTGTCGCCGTCACCCAGGCGCGACCAGAAGCCGATTGCCCATGCACGACTCCAGCCAGTGTAGGCGCCTCCGTTTGCAAGCCGGCGCTCGAGCGAAACGCGCGCGGCCTTCGCGAGCTCCGGCGTGCCGCGCGGCGTGATCTCGCCGCCTGGATAGAGCGGGTACAGGTGCGACATGTGGCGCTGGCCTGGAGTGCTTTCGTCGAAGTCCTCTGCCCACTCCTGCAACTGGCCATGCTTGCCGATGCGGTATGGGATCAACCGTTCCCGGGCGGCCTGCAGCTTCGCGGCAAACTCTTCATCCATGCCGAGTTCCTTCGATACGGCGATGCAGTTCGTGAAGAGCTCGCGAATAAGGGCCATGTCCATGGTGCAGCCGGCGCTGGTCATTGCCTTCTTACCGTCAGGTGCGAGGAAGTCGTTCTCGGTGGATTCGGAGGGACACGTCGTCAGGTGGCCTTTGCCGTCTTCGATCAGCCACGCCAGGCAGAACTCAGCAGAGCCTTTCATTGCGGGATACGCTCGTTCGCGCAGAAAGGCGCGGTCGCCAGTGAAGCGATAATGCTCGTACAGATGCGCACAGAGCCACGGTGCGCTCATGTTCCAGTTGGCCCAGGTAGGTGCGCCAACGCCCATGCCGACCGGGTTGGCCGTACGCCACAGGTCGATGTTGTGATGCGTCACCCATCCGGGCAGACCGTACGTCTCTTGCGCTGCGCGGCGGCCTGTCGTCTGCAGATCCATGATGAACGCCAGCAGAGGCTCGGCGCAGTCGCTGAGGTTACAGGTCTCGGACGGCCAATAGTTCATCTGGACATTGATGTTCGACGTCCAGTTGCTGCCCCACGGTGGTTGCGCCTGGTAGCTCCAGATGCCCTGCAGGTTGGCAGGCTGTGTACCGGGACGCGAACTGCTGATCAGCAGGTAGCGGCCGTAGTGGAAGTAGAGCGCCAGCAGTGAAGGATCGGGCGCAGCGGCAAAGTTTGCCAGACGCACATCGGTCGGCTGCAGTGCACCGCGGCTTTGTCCCAGCCGCAATGAGACACGATCAAAGCAGCGTTTGTAGTCCGCCACATGCCGATTGCGCAGCGCAGCGAAGTCATACGAAGACGGCTCGACCAGCCGCTGTATCGTAGTGTTACTCACCATCGTTTGCGGCGTGTCGGGCAGCAGCTCAAAGCCGCGATAGCCGGTTTCCGCTGTCAGCACGATGACAAGCCTGGTCGCGCCCTTGACGATGAGGCGATCGTTCGCCGGGCTTAGACTGCCGCCCTGCACCTTTGCCTGCAACGCCGAAGCGAAAAACATGCCTTCTCCTGGCACATCGGACAGGACAATGGGTTTCTCGCTGCCGGGATGGCCGGCTCCAGCGACATGCTTTGCAGCTTTGCCGGTCAACAGTATTTGCCCCTTGTCATTTGCAGTGACCGAGCTGACGAGCGGTCCATCCATCCACAACGTCGCGTTCAGTGCACCCGGTTTGCTTGCGGTGACTTGCACGACGATGACCTGGTCGGGAGCGGACGAAAAGGCCGTTCGCTCGAACGTCACGCCATCTGCGCGATAGCGGCTGGTCGTGGTGGCGGACGCAAGGTCCAGTTCGCGGCGATACCCGCTGACCTCACCTGTGTGTGCGCAGTCGATGTGGAGATAGCCGATCGGCTGATACGCCTCGGCGAAGAGGCCCTGCATCTTGCGGCAAAGCTCGTCGGCTCGGTGGTAGTCAGCGTGTTCGAGCACTGCTTCGCGAATTGGGGCAAGAAACGTCTTCGCGTCGAGATTGTTGCCGTCCACCGGCCTGCCTGACCAGAGCGTATCGGTGTTGAGCTGCAGCGTTTCTTTCGCTGGATCGGTCGGCACGGGACCTGCGGCCTGACCTTCGAGTACGCCGCGAACGGCCGGCGGGTCGATCGCGCCTCCGCCGTACACCATTGCACCAAGCCGCCCATTGCCAATGGGCAGCGCATCCACCCACTGCGTTGCGGGCTTCGTATACCAGAGCTTGAGGTCGTCGGCTTCGACTTGCTCGACCTGCGCGGAGCCGAGCCGCGAACCGACCGACAAGGCAGCGGCTGCGGAAGCCGTTGCGATGAGACTTCTGCGTGTGACTTTGGCCATTGACGAGTGCCTGCCTCTCTACCGACGAGAAGTGTACATACGGATGAGAACGCTTTCGTAGGCACAGCTTCAGCTACAGCGAAGGACTTGACCTTACACTTCGTTCACGATGGCTTAATCGGGCTGCCGTTTAAACGCGCGCATGATTTCGGTAGCTCGCGGCTTTACCCGCCGGGATAGCGGGAGGGCTCTCTGGAAGTGCCTTTAGCCACCGGGATGATCATCTCAGCGGCCGAGACCGCGTTGTGTACTCAGGCAAATAGCTACGTCGGCGGCGAAAGCCGCTTAGGACGCTGTGAACGTGCAACCAACTCACCCAATCAGCAGATGTAGTTGCAAGTTTGCGGCCTTCAGGCAGTTGCAGCTGCGTTCGGATCGTTTTCCCGCGGTGCAAAGCGCGCTCCATAGAGCTGGAAGCCGGACGATGCCAGCAGTGCCAGCACTGTCACGCCAAGGCCCCAGCGCAGGTTGCTGCGGTCGCTGACGAAGCCGATAACGCGTGGCGACGGCACGTCTCCGAACAGGTGGATGAGGAATAACTGCCCGGCAAGCGCGGTTGCGCGCACCTTTGCGCTGACCGCATTCACGATGGCAGCGTTCACGGGTCCGCTGCCAAGAAAGAGGGACAGCTCTGCCGCGGCGAGCGCAGGCAGCATGGTAGCGCGTGGCCCGAAGAAGCAGAGCAGAGCAAACGGCGTGCAGATTGCCGGTCCGGCGGCGCAGACCCAGTAGAGCGCGCGGTGGTCGCGTTTGAGCCAGCGCTGGGCCCACCAGCCGCCGAGCGCCGTTCCGGCAATGCCGGTGGCTGCGGTGATGGCTCCCACGACGAAGCCCGCGTGAGCGCCGCTCATGCCTGCTTCGCGTTGCAGAAAGCTCGGGATCCAGGCGGAGATGCCGCCGATGGTGAAGGTACTCATGGCGTAGCCCATCGTTGCGGTGAGATACGCCGGGTTGCGCAGCAGATCTGTCACTGCGGCGGAACTCTTACCTTCTGCCCTGCTGTCGGTCTCGCCCCGCGCCGGTTCGCGCATGAAGAAGAGGATTGCGAGCGCGATGATCAGACCTGGAATTGCCGACACATAAAACGCGCTGCGCCACCCGTGCGCTGCCGCGATGGCACTGCCCAGGCTGTAGCCGAGCGCTGCTCCAACCGGGATGGCGATGTTGAAGATGGTGAGGGCGCGGTTGCGCTGCTCCGGTCCGTAAAAGTCGCTGAGCAGCGCCGGGCCGAAGATGCCGAAGCTTGCCTCGCCGATACCCAGCGCCGCGTGCCGCACCAGCAGCGCGTCAAAGCTGTGGACGGTGGCAGTGAAGAAGTTTGCACCGCTCCACAGCAGCGCGCCGATCACGATGAGCGGCTTGCGCGGGAAGTGATCGCCCAGCCATCCCGTTGCCGGCGCCGCGATGATGTAGGTGAGAAAGAACCACATGGTGAGGGCGCCAATGCGCTCGTCCGACACGTGGAATTCGGCCTTCACCAGCTCCTGTACGCCTGGCAGGATGTAGCGGTCGATGTAATTGACCAGATTCAGGGACGTCAGCAGCACCAGCGCGAGCGTCGCTGCCTTCGCGTTTGCCGCGGTACTGGTCTGCTGCTGCGCGCCCATCCTGAGGAGACTAGCAGGTTCGCTCAACGAGCGATTACGCCGCGCCGGACAGGCGAATGCGCTTTCCGAGAACCTCCGCGACGGCAATCGAACCTAATCCAAGCAGAACGTGTGTGATCTGGATATACGGCAGGTCAGGCCGGCCGAGATGGGCAAGTTGCAGGATGCCTATTACCGGAAGTGAGATAGCCCAGAGAATGTCAAGCACTGCGAGACCAAGTGCGGCACGCAGGCCAAGGAAGCCGATCACCAGCATGACCAGTGCAATGGCAAACCCGAGGTACATGTGCACGTTGAGCGGCACAGAGACTTTGAAATAGTAGAGCGCGCCGGTTAGCAGGTTCACCAGCCACAACAGCCGGAGCGTCATCAGGAGGCCTTTTAGCATGCCTCCATCCTAACTGCGTCGGCGGCCGCTGCTCCAGACACAAACGCTCCCAGCCGAATCTCGCTGGGAGCGTCTTGGTTGCTGCAGCGCTGACTAGCGACGATAGCAGTAGCGGTGGTGGTGACGATAGCGCCAGTTACGGCACGGCCGCGGTTGCGCAAAAGCGCTGGTCGCGAAAGTTAAGAGGAGAGCACCGAGCACAATCTTCTTCATGGAACAGTCGGATGCGGGCAGCCTTTGCGCCGTACTATCGTGTCGCGTTGTGGCGCCGGTTGATCTTACCCGCGATGTGTCGGCGTAACCTGATCATGTGGACGCGGATAGGTTGCCGTAACAACGGTACTGATGCCGCCACGGGGACGGAAATCGCCCTTGACCTCGGCCCATACCGGGTCGCAGGCCTTCACCATGTCGTCGAGTACGCGGTTGCAAATGTTTTCTTGGAAGATACCGAGATTGCGATAGCAGAAGAGGTATTCCTTCAGGCTTTTTAGTTCAAGGCAGCGCTCGCGCGGCATGTAACGAATGGTCAGGTGGCCAAAGTCAGGCAGGCCGGTGCGCGGGCAGACGCTGGTGAATTCAGGGTCGTCGATGAGGATTTCGTACGAGCGGAAGTGGTTCTGCCAGGTCTCGATGTCAGGCATCGGCTCCTGTATGCCGGCTGCGGCGTGTTCATCGGTATAGCGGGGATCGGTGTTCGTCATCATTTATCTGTTATTTTACCGCCCATCGCGTTTGATCTTCCGAGTCCTGCTCGCCTGGCAGAGCGCATCTGAACCGACAAGTTTGGTAAACAGCTGAACTGAAGTAGAAGGAACACAGAGCGATGAAGATCACGCGAGTTGGCACCACGCCATCGATGGCCGGACCGACGAATTGGTTTACAGGGACCGTCCGGGTGGACGCGCTGTTCCCGGCAGATGGCGGCCGGCAGGTGAACGCCGCAACCGTCACCTTCGAGCCGGGCGCGCGCACCAACTGGCACACGCATCCACTGGGACAGACGATCCTGATCACGCAGGGCCTCGGTTGGGCGCAGCGACACGGTGGACCACGCGAGGATGTCCGGCCCGGCGATGTGGTTTTCTTCGAACCAGGCGAGAAGCACTGGCACGGTGCGTCCGCCACCACTGCAATGTGTCACATCGCCATCCAGGAATCCCTCGAAGGCAGGAGTGTTGATTGGCTCGATCCGGTAAGTGACGAGGACTACGGACAGTGACACCAGTCTAGTTAGAAAAGACACTCAGCCCTTTTCACGTACGGCTGTAAAAAGGGCTGAGCATTACGTGTAAAGCTTAGACAAAGCGACGCTTGACGATACCTGCGAGACCAAGCAAACCTGTTCCGAGTAGTGCCAGGCTTGATGGTTCGGGCGTGACTGCCGCGTCCAGTCTGATGTTGTCGATGTTTGCCCCACGGGTAGAGCCCGCATCAATTGAAATCCTCAGCGAGTTAACGTTCGCTGTACTGGACCCGGCCAGAGTTTTGAACACGTCGCTGCCTGAATCACTCAACAATCCGCTCTCGCTGAAGACCGTACTGCCATTGAGTAGACCGGTGATCATGTAGGAGATTGTTCCGCGATCAAAGAAACCCAGATCGACGCTCTGGAAGCTGAACAGGCTGCCGCCATCTGTGACACTGATCGTTCCAGATGTGTCCGTGTAAATGTCGGGCTCAGGATCACCAAAGTTACCGTGATTGCCGGTCGCCTTATAGAGTCTTCCGGCCACCTCAGTCACCGTAAAGCCGCTCTCCGTATAAGTGCTGAATGCCCCGTTGTCGGGACCCTGCAGGGCATTGAATGTAATTGTGGTTGTCGCGGCGTGCGCAGAAAGACCAAACAGCAGAAAGGCCAGAAGAGAAACCATGGAACAAAAGCGATTCATAAGTAGAACTCCGGGGAAACAGAATGACTCACGCTACCACCGGCACAGAAGCCAATTTTCAAAGTGCTTCAGCATGGGACATGAAGTATTTTCCACGGATGACGTCATGATCTCTTCAAGCACAAACGTGTAACAGCGTCGGTGTACTGAACTAAGTCTCCTTTGGTTCGCGCTGCGTCGTCGGAGTAACCTGTGCATGGCCTGACTTAGTTGATAAGTGGCTGGTCACGATTCGGGTGTTACAACCGCAGTGAACCCTCTTACTAACCTGGCCATCACCGAACTAATGGGTCTACAGTCGCTGAACACCTATGCACGAAAGCCCCACATCCATAGGACGAGGGGCCTTTGCTTGATCGAATGGGGTTTACTCGCGGCGACCCAGCGTCGGGCGATCGTCACCGCTGTTGGTTTTGTCCTGGGTACTGTTGGGGTCGTTGTTGCTTGTGCTGGTGCGACGCAGCGTGGGCTTGTTGCCGTCTTTGCTGCCGTCGACCTTGCGCTTGTTCTGCAGGCGGGCCAGGCGCGACTTGATGTCGTCGAACTCAGACGTGCTGACCACGTAGTCCGGGCGAGCCGGAAGGATGGTCGCAATCTCTTCCTCGCTTGAGGCGATGCGATCCGGTGTCTGCGGATGATCAGAGAATGCACGCGCCAGAACACCGGGTTTGCGCTTCTCAAGGGCCTGCAGCTTCTCGAAGATGGACACAAATGCCTGCGGATCGTAGCCGGCGCGATACATGTACTGGACGCCCAGGTAGTCAGCCTGCGCCTCAAACGAGCGCGAGAACGACAGGAATGTGAGCGGCACCGCGATCTGCGCTGCCTCGTAGATGCCATAGCCGGTGTAGCCGCCGATGAACATCAGCGGCACCATGCCGATCTGCGCGTATTCCATGCGGGTCATTTGCCGCGCGGCATGATGCGCGGAAACGTGAGCGATCTCGTGCGCCATCACACCGGCAAGCTCCGCCTCTTCGTCACAGGCGAGGATCAAGCCGCTGTTTACGTAAAAAAAGCCACCCGGCAGCGCCATGGCGTTGATCTCGTCGGAGTCGAGCACCTTGATCGTGAACGGGACCTTCGCGTCAGACTGCTTCACGATATTCTGGCCAACGCGATTGACGTACTCCACGATGACCGGATCGGTGATCAGGTGCGACGAGCGTTCGATCTCCATTGCGTACGACTTGCCATTGCGGACTTCCCAATCCGTCGAGAACCAGTTGCCCATGCCGCGGCCGCCGATATCGCGGGTACCAGCCGCGTTGACGTCTTCCACCGAACCCTTCTTGATGTTCTTCTTCAGATCGTCGCCGGGTTCAGGAATCGGCTCGTTGTTGTTCTTTGCAGCTTCGGCACGCGCCTTATCCAGGTCTTCCTTGGTCGCGGTCACAGGACCATCGCCGGTCGGGCCGTTGCCGGTCTTGGAATTAGGACCCGAGGCAGTCGGCTGATTGTTGGGGTTGTTGGTAGGCGTAGATTGTGGCGTGCCCGTTGGCGTTGTCTGCGGCGTGGTGGAGGTAGGGGTCTGCTGGCCGCTCAACGCGTACGGAGCGGCTACGGAAAGAGTAGTGAGAAGGACCAGATTCTTGAGATTCATTGGGGTGGCTCCCGGGCGCAGCCGCACCTTCGCCCTACGCTGTTAGACGCAGTCTACGCCCTGCTAGTTACAGGTGGGAAGCAGAGGTGCGCGGCGGCCAGGACTGGCGCGGTACCATGCTCCACACGGAAACGGTGTGTGTTTCGCAGCGTGTGACGAGGTGATGATGGAACGCAAGTTGACTCGCAGGGACCTGGGCAAGGGCCTGGCAGTCGGGGCTGTCGCAGGTGTCATCGGCGTTCCAGCCATGGCGGCGCAGGGTAAAAGCGAGGCTGTGTGGCAGGCGGTGGCGCCGGGTGTCTGGCGAGCCTCGTTTGGAGCGCCCGAGACTATGACGCCTGTCAGCAGCAGGTCGGTACCACCCGATACGGCCGGCCTTGCACGTATGGGTTCGGTGGCCTCGCCACCTTTGAACGTCCCACGAATCCGAGCCAGCGCCCGCGGAACGCAGGTTCATCTTCCGCTTGGAGCGCAGGAGCAGATCTATGGCTTCGGTCTGCAGTTCTTCTCGGTCCAGCACCGCGGCAAAAAGGTGACGACACGCGTCAATGCAGACCCGCGCGGCGATACCGGCGACTCCCACGCGCCGGTTCCGTTCTATGTCAGCAGCAGCGGCTATGGCGTTCTGATCGATACGGCCCGTTATGCCACGTTTTATTGCGGAGACGCGCGGCCAAAGCCGCAGCCTTCGGCGGCTGCCGTCGCCGGTGCGACGGCACCGCTGTATTCGGGCAGCCTGCCAGAGGGCCAGGCCTCGCAGATGGTGGTCGAAATCCCCGTGGCACAAGGTATCCAGGTGTACCTGTTTGCCGGTCCGTCGATGTTAGAGGCAGTGCGTCGCTACAACCTCTTCTCGGGAGGTGGCGTGCTGCCGCCTGACTGGGGGCTGGGTTTCTGGTATCGCATGGAGAGTAACGCGACCAGCCAGGCGGTGACCGCGCTTGCGGATGAGTTTCGCGACCGGAAAATCCCCTGCGACGTGATCGGCCTTGAACCCGGATGGCAGACGCACGCGTACTCCTGCACCTTTGCCTGGGAAAGCAAGCGCTACCCTGACCCCACGGCCTTTCTGAATGGCATGAAGAGCCGCAAATACCACGTGAACCTGTGGGAGCACGCCTACACCAACCCCGCTTCGCCGCTGTTCGCGCCGATGCAGCCGTTCTCTGGCGATGAAGGCGTCTGGGGCGGTCTTGTGCCGGACTTCGTGGATGCACGCGCGCGACAGGTGTTCGGCGATTACCACGGCAAGACGCTGATCGATGCCGGTGTCGACGGCTTCAAGCTGGATGAGTGTGACAACTCCGACTACACGGGAGGCTGGTCGTTTCCAGAGCTGAGCCGCTTCCCTTCCGGCGTCGACGGCGAGCAGATGCACTCGG
Organism: Terriglobus sp.; assembly: GCA_965199365.1. Classification (GTDB taxonomy): domain Bacteria; phylum Acidobacteriota; class Terriglobia; order Terriglobales; family Acidobacteriaceae; genus Terriglobus. Next base: position 809,236 of record CBDARC010000002.1, read on the forward strand.
TGTTCGGACTGCGCTACCAGGACGCGATCTGGGCACAGTTCAAGGCACGCAAGCGGCAAACGTACGGCCTGGTCCGATCCAGCGGAGCGCTGGCCGCTCCCTACCCGTTCGTTCTGTACAGCGATCTATATGACCACCGGCAATTTATTCGGGCGTTGGTCAACTCGAGCTTCAGCGGCCTGCTGTGGTGCCCCGAGGTACGCGATGCGGTGAACGAAGAGGACCTCATCCGCCGTTTGCAGGCCGTGGTGTTTTCGCCGCTGGCCATGGTGAATGGCTGGTACATCAGCAATCCGCCGTGGAAGCAGATCGATCGGAAGAAGAACAACGTCGGCGAACTTTTTGCAGACTGGCACCCGCTGGAGGAACGCTGCCGCGAGATCATCGGCTGGCGCATGCAGTTGTTGCCCTACCTGAGGGCGGCATTTGCAAAGTATGCCGCCGACGGTACTCCCCCGTTTCGCGCACTGGCGCTGGACTGGCCTGATCAGCCGCAACTGGGCAGGGTCGACGATGCCTGGATGGTCGGCGATCGGATGCTGGTGGCTCCATTGTTTGCCGGTGAACCCGGCCGGAGCGTCCTCATGCCGCCTGGCGGGTGGCATAACTTCTGGACCGGGGAGCCCGTCGCTGGTGGCACCACCTTGCAGGTTGGGGGAAGTGAGCAGAGGATCCCGGTGTTTGTGCGCACCGGCAGCGTTATGCCGCTGGCGGAGGTTACCAACTCCACCGCGGATGCGGATGCGCGAAGACTGCATGTTCGAATCTTCGGTGACGGCTCGCTGCCCTTCGAGCTTCATGCGGCAGGCGAATCGCTTGTACTGTCCTGGAACGCGAGTGGCCAGCGAGGCACAGTGCGAGCCAGCGATCAGGCTGCGTATACAGTTGCATCGTGGTTGCCCACAATCCGCTAAGCACCCGGCCCAGTGATATCGTTTCCCGAGGTCTTGTTCCAATTCGGGACAAACTTACGATGGTTTTGTAAGGCTTAGGTCCAAGGTAACTTGTGTGTTACTTCCGGACACGTCATCTTAGACCTACGTAACACAGACCTGGGAGAAGAGGGGCTGGAGGTGAGAGCGAGAGCTCAAGCTGACAGCCCCATTTTTTTGCTTTTCCATGGTGAAACATGGGTTCAAGAACTCTCTTTGTCGCCCCTTCAACGTTTTCGGGTGCGCTTCTTCTTCTGTGTGCAACTTAGCTGCCTGCGGTTCCATCCCACTGGAAAGATTGTTACCAGGCCGATTGGCCGTGGGAAAGGCATACTATGAACCGTTTTACTAAAGCTCTTTGCGCAATTGGACTGATCGCATCGACTCTGCCGGCGCTGGCCGCCGACAAGGCGAAGCTGGACGAGCGACTCTCCGATGCACAGAGCGTACTGGATGAGATTATGTCGACGCCCGATAAGGCTGTGCCCAGCCAGATCCTTTCCGGCGCTAATTGCGTTGTGGTGATCCCGAGCTTCAAAAAAGGCGCTTTCGTCGTGGGCGCGCAATACGGCCAGGGCGTAGCAACGTGCCGCACAGGGCACGGCTGGAGCGCTCCCGTGTTTGTGCAGCTGACCGGCGGCAGCTTCGGCTTCCAGATCGGTGGACAGGCGACTGATCTTGTCCTGCTGGCGATGAACCGGAACGGTTTGCAGGAAATGTTGAAGAACAAGTTCAAGATCGGCGGCGACGCCGCAGCTTCTGCCGGCCCAGTGGGCCGCAACGCGCAGGCGGGCACCGACTGGAAGCTGAACGCGGAGTTTCTGACCTATTCGCGCTCGAAGGGCCTGTTCGCAGGTATTGATCTAGACGGCACTGTGATGTCGCAGAACGAAGACGACACACGGAACTTCTATGGCCAGGCCACCCCATTCAAAACGATCCTGAATGGCGACATTCCGACCCCGGACGATGCGCGTCCGTTCGTCGGAACCGTGGCAAAGTACTTTGTCGCTAGCCAGCAGTAGTTACTTTGGATTCAGAACGACTGCCGCCTACTTTCGTGGGCGGCATTGTCGTTTGTCTCGTGCTGGTCAGAAAGCAGCTTCTCGCTTTGGGAAACCAGATCCTGGAGGGCACGGTTCGAGACGTCTAGCTGGAGATGGCGTCGCCAAGTTCCATGCCGCAGGATCGGAAGAACTGCTGGATCAGCGCCACTGTTTCTTCTGAGGTGTTCTTGCCGCTCGCCAACTGTATGCCGGAAGGCAGCATGGCCACACCGATACACCGGTCGTCGCGATAGGTGCAACTGGCCAGATCGGTAACGCTCAGGGCGCTGGTCTGAATGCAGAGCACCGTCTTTGGAGGTGCCATACGATCGGCCATGGAGATGATCTCGAGCTTCGATTCCAGTTCATCCGGTACGAAATCGATCACCAGGTCAGCTTCGCGCACAGCATCTTCGACTGTGAGAACGGTAACGAGCGTGCCGGGCATGCCTTCTACAGGGATCAGATCGAGCGCTTCGCGCAGCTTGGATGGCAGAACGTCTTCAAGCATGACGCGATGACCTGCTCTGACGGCAGCGGCAGCAAGCGATCGGCCCGCCTTGCCTGCGCCAATGAGGGCGAGGGTCAGCGGGCCGTCTGATGCTGCGGGTTGCGTATGGTCAGGGAACGTAGCCGGAGTGGGCATGGGAGCCTAAGTGGCTTCGATCGCCTTGACCACGGAGGCGTAGCTTGGGTCAGACTTCTGGATGTGCTGGGCCACGCGCGTGCGCTCATCTGGAGTCAGGGTGGGCAATACAGCGAGGATGCGACGGAGCGTGACGGAGATGTCGTCAACGTAATTCATGGTGCGGATAGCTTCACCGGAAAGCGGCATGCGGGTCTGAAACTCCTTGATCTCCAGTGTAGTGCATGTAGTCAGGCTTGGGTTCCCTGCTGCTCGCCCGTCTGGTCGTGCAGGGCTTCAGGAGGAACCGGCGCGGCGTCCGCCAGGGCTTCTTCGGGCACGTACGCGTCGCGATCGCATTCTTCGGTGATGTTGCGCAGTTGCGTCGCAAGATCGGGGTGGAGGGCATTGATGGTGAAACGCCACGTCCAGTTGTTCTCGGGCGCGCCAGGCGTGTTCATGCGGCCTTCGTCACCGAGGTGAAGCAGGTCCTGCAGCGGCAGGATGCAGATGGACGCGACCGACCGTTCGGCGCAGCGAATCATCGCCCAGACCACGTCGTTCGGATGATGCAGCGGGCCAAGGTACGTCAGCAGGTTCTTGCGGTCGTTCCCTCCTGCGGAGTGCCACCAGCCAAGCGTGGTGTCGTTGTCGTGGGTTCCCGTGTAACAGACGGTGTTGCGATCGTACTTGTGCGGCAGATGCAGGTGCGCGCCTCGGCCTGCAAAGCCGAACTGCAACACACGCATGCCGGGCATGCCAAAGTCGCAGCGAAGCTTGTCGACCTTGTCGGTTATGACGCCGAGGTCCTCGGCGATGAGAGGCAGAGATCCGCCCAGGGATGATTTAAGGCGATCGAACAACGCGAAGCCGGGTGCCTCGACCCACTCGCCGTTCATTGCTGTTTCCTCTTCGGCGGGGATGCGCCAGTATGCCTGGAAGCCGCGGAAGTGGTCGAGCCGCAGCAGGTCGTACAGCTCAAGCTGGCGCTTGACGCGCGCGACCCACCAATCGAAGCCGTGCTGCTCAAGGTAGCGCCACCGATAGAGCGGATTGCCCCAGCGCTGGCCGGTTGCAGAGAAGTAGTCCGGCGGCACACCGGAGACAGCAGTCGGCTTGTAGTGCTCGTCCAGTTCGAAGATCTCTTTGTTCGCCCAGACGTCAGCTGAGTCGTACGAGACAAAGATGGCCATGTCACCCATCACGCGGATGTCCCGGGATGTGCAATAGGCGCGCAGCGCCTCCCACTGCTCGGTGAAGAAGAACTGAATGGCGTATTCGATTTCGAGCTCTTCGTGATGTTCCTTGTCGAAGGTCGCGAGGGCCGCATCCTCATGTGCGCAGAGCGGGGCTGGCCACTCATTCCAATGGCGGAACTCATTCATGCGCCGCAGCACGATGAAGCGCGCGTAGTCAACGAGCCACGAAGCGTGCGTCTCGCGGAACTGCTCGAAGGCCTTGCACTGCTGGCCGGTCGCACCCTCCAGAAAGCGGCGTGCGGCGCGCTCAATCAGCGGGATCTTTTCGGAGGTAGCGCGTGTGAAGTCGACCTTGCCGTTATGCCCCGCCAGTCCATCGATCTCGCCGGCGTACAGCCAGCCATCCTGCTGCAGCTTTTCAAGCGAGATGAGCAGCGGATTGCCCGCGTATGCCGACAGTGCCGAATAGGGCGAGTTGCCATATCCCACCGGGTTGAGCGGCAGCACCTGCCAGAGGCGCTGCTTGGCCGACGCGATGAAGTCCACAAAGCCGTAAGCCGCGGGGCCGAAATCGCCAATGCCGCCGTACGACGGCAGCGAGGTTACATGCAGCAGGATGCCTGAGAGGCGTTCGGAGATCATACCGGTTGTGTGATGCGGAAACGGTTCGATACGGTAAGGCAGTCCCTGATTTGACGACACGTGAGGCGTGTCGAACTGGTGTCCAATCTCGCTGTTGGCGAGGTGGAGGACTGACCGCTCGATTAGCTGCTCCGGACCAACTTTACTACGGGAGTCTCTGGTCCCATGTCTCAGCTTCGAGACATGGGGCACGCAGATGCAGCTTCAGCTAGATACCGAGCGGTGACTGTGCTGCTGCGGGCTTCTGCATGACACGGATTGCGCCCGCCTTGGTGTAGTTGTCGATCAGCGTCTGCATGTACACGCCGAAAACCTCAGCGCGCTTCTGTTCCGTCAGCTGCTCGCGTTCGGTGGACATGGTCTTCGCGACCTCCTCCGGGGAGGGCTGGGCCGTGTCTGTCACCTGCAGAACGACACCCGTTTCACCGGCGTTCAGCGGGCCGCTGATAGCGCCCTTGGGCATGTCGAACGCTGCGGATGCAGGGCCACTCATCGCGCCGACTTCAGGCACGGTTCCCTTGCGGTCCACAAGGTCGGATGATTTGACCGGGATGTTCATCTCGGCTGCCGCCTTGTGCAGATCGTTCAACTGCTTCGCGCGATCGGAGAGCTTCTGAAGGCGCGCCAGCAACAGCTGTGGAACCGTCTCTGCGCGGTAGTCGTCGAGCACGTGGCCCTTCCACTCGGCAAAGGTCGGTGCGTGCGCAGGCTGGATGTCGACGGTCTGGTAGACAGCCATGGCTCCCTGCCCAGCGGGTGCGAGACGCGGAGCATCACCCTTCTTGCCGGTGAAGGCTGCCTGCACAAGCTGTGCGCTGTCAGGTACGCCGGGGATCGTCGCATCGCTCGCGATCGCGTCCGTGGTGACTGCCTTTGCACCATGGTCTGCCGCAGCCTTTTCCATGCCGGACTTGGCTGCCTCAACAGCCACCTGCGAAGCAAGTGCCTGCAATGCCTTCGCGCCGTTCTGCTGCTCGAGGATCGGGCGGATCTCGGCTGCTACCTCGGACAGCGGCTTATCGTGTGGTTCGTCGCGGGACTCGGCCTGGATGATGTGGTAGCCGAACTGCGTCCTGACCAGGTCAGAGGTCTCGCCTGCCTTGAGCGCCATCGCGGCGTTCTGGAAGGCCGGCACCATCGTGCCGTCGGCCTTTACATAGCCGAGTTCGCCGCCGGAATCCTTCGATCCCGGGTCGTTGGAGTTCACCTTGGCAAGCGCAGCAAAGTCCGCGCCGCCGCGAATCTTGTTCAGGATGTCCTGGGCCTTGGCCTTTGCGGCTGCATCGGTCTTCGCATCCGCACCCGCGGGCACGGCGATCAGGATGTGACGAACCTTGACCTGGCGATCGACGTGGTAGTCGGCCTTGTGCGCGTTGTAGTAGGCCTGCAGATCGGCATCGGTCACCTGCGGCTTGCCGCCGGGCAGGTTCGCCAGCGTCAGCGCAATATATGTGACTTTGCGCTTCTCAGGCACTGCAGTGGCATAACGGGCTTTGTTGCGGTTGAAGTAGTTCTCGAGATCGCTGTCGATCGGGTTGATCGTTTTAGCCAGGTCGGCGGCGCTCACGACGGCGTAATCGAACTTGACCTTCTCGCCCTCTTTAAGAACAAGGGCGCGCACTTCGCTGTCAGAAACAGCAGCGCCGGCAGTGACAAACTGCACGAGGCGGCGTGATGTGATCTCTTCACGCACTTTGCCTTCGAACTCGGCAACTGTCGCAAAACCGAGCTGGTTCTGCACGAACGCCTTGTACTTCTCGTCACCGATGAACTTGCCGTCAGGAAAAAAGACTGCCCCAAGCTGACCAGTCTGGAGTTCCTGTTGCACGTCACCTTCGGTCGCGGTAAGACCGAGCCGATCGGCTTCGCGGTCTTCGACCTGCGCTGCAACAAGCACCTGTTCCGCCTGCGCTTCAAAGCGCGGCATCAGGAAGGGCAGATACTGCGCAGGCAGGTTCTGCCGTTGGGCCAGCGACTGCGCATACTGCGCGACTTCCGTCGTCTTGATTGCGGACGTTTCGCTGAAGCGGCCAAGTAGACCAGGTTTGCGCACGGTTGCGTAAACGCCTTGCGCGGGCGTGCCTGAAACGGCGTCATAGAGACCAGGAACGAGGTACGCGACCATCGCAACGACGGCGACGCCGATGATGACCGCGAAGAGGCCTTTGGTGAAACCAGTGTTCTTCTGCAAAGCACGAAGCATGTTTTGTGGGAACCTTCTGAACAGATGACATTAGCGTGCGCCATGCGGCCCGCGCGATGCGGGACTCCACGCAATGGCGGGAAGGAACGCTCCGCCCAAGTATAAATGACGGATCTCGAAGATCCGGCAGAAATGGGCGCCCCATGTCTCGCATTCAAAACGTGCTTGCATCTCTCACCGGCAGAGCCCCACATCTCAAAAGCGAATAAACGGCGCCGGTTTTTTGCAAGAAAAAGGCCGCGGTGTTAGCCGCGGCCTTTACTTCGAGACAGGTCAACTCAGTAGTAGTAGCCGCGATAGTAGCCCCGGTAGTACGGGTATGGAGCAACGCCCACACCGACTGCTACGGGAGGATACGGGTAAGGCCGCGCGTAAGGTCCGGGCCCGCCGCGGAAGCCATTGGCGGGTCCGGCATAGCCGCCGAGCCGCTGCATCTCTGCTTCGGATACCGTGGTGACCTGGGTCGGCGTCATCAGGCGGAAGTGCAACAGAGCCTCAGGAGGCAGGTTTGCCTGTCCGCCGCCGGATGCTGCAGCGCTGCCCAGTCCGGCTGCGCCACCAACACCTGCGCCGATCGCCGCGCCTGTGCCGCGTCCTATAGCCGCACCAATCAGCGCACCGACACCCGCCCCGACAATGGTTGAACCAACCGACTGCGCTGCTTTATCACGACCGGTAACGGTGAAGGTCTCAGTCTGCAGCGGGATCCGCTGGCCGCCGAGCTCAAGCGCGGTGAGTTGCAGCGTCAGGCTGCCGCGACCCTTCAGAGCGCCTGCGCCCTTCGCATCGACGACCGTGCCGTCGACCGTTGCACCGCGAGGAATTGCAATCTGTCCGTTCGCGACGACGTCGTTGGAAATGAAGCCGGTGAAAGTCGACCCTGGAGCAGCATCGCCGCTCGAGATCCAACGGTTGATACGAACGGCCAAATCAGTGCCGTTTGGAACGACGACGACCTGTCCGCCCGGCTGGCCCTGAGGCTGTCCGCCCTGCTGCCCGGCTGCCAGCTGGCGCTCATAATCGCGACGGTACAAACGGCCGTTCGGCGGCGGAGGAGGATAGTTGCCCTGTGCCTGCGGATCACCGCCCTGCGGGTACTGGCCCTGTTGCGGGTACTGGCCAGGCTGCTGACCGTAACCCGGTGCACCACCCTGCTGCGGATAACCACCCTGCTGCGGGTAGCCCTGCTGCTGAGGATACTGACCCTGCTGCTGAGGATAGCCCTGCTGTTGAGGATAGCCTTGCTGCTGATTGGGGTCTCCCTGCGCAGGGTAGCCCTGTTGCTGTGGCGGATAGCCCTGCTGCGACGGGTATTGGCCCTGCTGCCCCTGCGGATACTGCCCCTGCTGCGCGTACGCGGGCGGCTGGTTCGCGCTGTCAGGCGCCGAGGCCTGCGAGTTCGCAATCACGCTGCCCTGCGATGCAGGAATAGCGCCGCCGTTCGAGGGCAGGCTGTTCTGCGAAGCCGGGTCGTAATCGTTGTTGGCCTGAGCGGGCGCTGCGCCTACGGTCAGTTGATCGACAACCTTCTTGACACCGCTGGTGCGCGAGGCGATCTGCTCCGCGGCATCGCGGGCGGCGTCGTTGGTGACAGAACCGGTCAGCGTGACCGTTCCATACACGGTCGAGGTGTTGATCGGCTGGTTCGAAAGCCGGTCGTCCGATGCGAAGGCCTTTAGCACATTCGCTTCAACCTGCGCGTCGCTCACCGCCTTATTTTGCTGGGCAAAGGCGCCGGCCGGAACGGCCAGTACAGCCGACAGGGCCAGCGATCCAAAGATTCGGGATCCAATCTTGATCTGCATTGTTTCCACTCCACGTGAGAGCTTTCTGCCGCCAGCGGATAGCCGGCAGGCGAAAGCCCCACAGCTACTAAGACGCGGATTTGGCGGGAGAGTTGTGGTCGCCTACGAACGTCCGCGTGCCGAGACCCGGAACAGGACTTCGAGAATGCGTGTAGCCGCTTTCAACGATGCACGCAGGTCGCCGGAGACCTTTGAGACACCGCCAAACCGAGCACGGTAATGGACCGGCACTTCTGCAATGCGCAAGCCCTCCTGGATTGCCCGGATCTGCATCTCGAGATTCCATCCGTAGGTGCGTTCCTGCATATCGATCCGATAGAGCGACGTGCGACGGATCGCTCGGAAGGCAGCCATGTCGGTGTAGTGAAAACCTTTTGGATAGCGGATCCGCAGCAGCGTGCCGACCAGCTTTGCAGCGAACACCTGCGAGAAGAGCATGGAGCCTTCCTCACGCTGGTACTTGCCCAGGCGGGTGCCGAGCACCAGGTCCATGTCGCCGCGCTCGATCGGCGCTAGCAGTTCGGGCAGGTGCGCGATCACGTCGGCGCCGTCGCCATCCATAAAGACGATGATCTCGCTGGTGGGCAGCGCGGCTGCAACGCCGGCCCTGCACGCCGAACCATAGCCACGCGGCGCGGTCACCACGCGCGCACCACCGGCCTCTGCGATTGCTCCTGTACCGTCGGTGCTGCCGTTATCGACGACGATGCATTCGTCGATGAGATGCCAGGGCATCTCGCTTACGACGAAGCCGATGGACGCTGCTTCGTTGAGCGCCGGGATGATGACAGAGACACGCATCTACTGCCCTGCCTCTTCGGTCACGGGAAAGAATCTCTGCGTCAGGTGAAGTTCGCGCAGCCAGCGTCCGTACACCCATTGCAACAGAAAGGCCGCGAACGTTGCGCCGTATATCCATTTCTCCAGGAAGAACAGCTTTGGCCCCGGTTCAGACCACTGCGTAGTAAGGCCGTAGAACACCCCGGTGACATACACGCCCATGGGCAGCGACGGCGCAAGCACGATGAACGGTACCAGCCAGATGACGTACCAGGGATAGTGCGGCGAGAACAGCAGCATCAGGGTGAATGCGAGTGCCGCAGCCGGCTTGAGGAAAGCCGCGCCCGGCAGCTCATTGACGCGCCAGCACCACACCAGCAGGGGTACAAAGCAGAGTGCGCTGAAGACCATGAACACAGCGGTCGGAAGGTTCGACAGGCCGTGCACGCGCTGCACAAGATCGAAGAGGAAGTAGCGCGAGCCGCTGGCGATTCCCTCCTCCTGCACGTAGCCACCGGCAAAACCGAAGACCAGTTTGCCCACGCTCGAGTACATCAGGTAGCCGACCACAACAACGGCGAGCAAAGCCGCGGGCATCTTCCAGTCCCGTCGGCGATAGAGCGCCGGGAACAGCAGCAGAGGGTAGAACTTCGTCATGACCGCGGCCCCAAGGAACAGCCCGGTCATTCCAGGTTGATCGCGCAAACGAAACAGCAGTGCGAGCACAACAAACATCGTTACCAGCGCGTCCACGTGGCCGCTGGAACCGATCTCCCAGATCAGCAGCGGACTCCACGCATACAGCAGCACTTGCTCGCGCCGTTGACCAAGCATGGGCAGCAACTTCACCAGAGCGTAGACGGTGACGCCCTCTGCCGCATACATCGCGAGCTTCATCGCGACCAGCGTGAATGACAGGCCTGTCGCAGCGTAGTAGAACATCTGGGCCACAGGCGGGTAGATCGTTCGTGCGTAGAAGCGGCGGTTGATGTTCGGGAAGATGTCGTCTTCGCGGAAAGATTGCAGGTGCGGATCGCCGGGGACGAAGCGATAGGGGTTGATGCCGTTGTGCTGCATCATGCCGTCCCAAACGTAGCGATAGATGTCACTGGAAAGATGCGGATCGGGTGTCAGCAGGACGAGCCGGCACAGCAACGCGACGACGCAGATGATCAGTAGGGTCCAACGGTTGACCGGCTGCCGCGTGACGAGGAGCGCGGCTCCAAAGAACACTGCGAGCGCGCACAACGTTGTTTCGGAGTAGCCGATGATGAAGTCGTCGAACTCAAGCGCGAGATGGTGCGACAGCCCAAGCAGCATGCACCCCAGGAAGACAAGCGCGATGTTGGTACCGAGTGCCGTTGCCGGCCAGAGTGTCGATGGAGCAGGCTTCGCGATGGAGCTCACGAAGCGTTCGCTCCGGCCGGCCACGGCTGCCTGCCGTCGAGTGCAAGTGCCTGCAGAAAGCCGCGCGTTGCCGTGGCATTGAAGCCGTCTACAGCGGCGAAGGCAGGGCGCGTTCCGTCCAGCAGTTCCGCCGCTAGTACACGGAGTGTTGCGCCGTCATCGACGTCGTACCAGACCGGCAGCTGGACGAGTTGCAGCCCTGCTTCCGTCACGCGCTCGCAGGTTTCGCTGAATACCGATCCCGTACTCCAGGTGATGCGTTCGAACGGCTCGGCGTGTGCCGTCTTGAGGCCGATCAGGTAATAGCCGCCGTCGTCAGAACCGCCGAGGACGATGCGGTCGCCAAGCCGCATGAGCTCATCGACGGCGGTGAGCAGGGCGTCATGCGGCAGCGTGGGGCTGTCTGAATCGATGAGGCAGACCGCGCCGAATCCGCATGAAAGCAGATCGAACGCAGCACAGTGCAGGCGCTCGCCGAAGCCGTCGCCGCGTTGTGCAATCAGTGCGAACCCATCGGGCAGCAGGCCATCGAATGCTTCTTCATCGCCAACGGGTGTGTAGCAGACGATGCCCGCGGCGTTGCCCTGTTTCACGACCTCTGCGATGTTCGCCGTGGTGTCGCGGAGGAAGCAGATGTTCAGCGCGGCGGATTGCTCGAGTGTGAGCGGCGGCGCCAGGCGGGTCTTCACCTTGCCCGGCCGCGGGGCCTTGGACATGACGGCCAGGGCGCATTTACCTGCGAGTTCGGGGTTGTGCTGACCGGCCTGGAGGATCGGGTAAACGCTAGGCAATGGTCTGCTCCGCGGCAGGGTCTTCCAGTGGCTTTTCGCAGACTGCGTACTGATAGCGACCGGTGCGGATGACCTGTACCGAGGACCAGGGCTGCGAGTGCAGAAGGGATTCAAACTCGGCGGGTCCCATGGTCTTGACGCGGTGGGGCTCGATGTACGGCTTGCTTGAGAAGGAGGTGAGCTTTGCCAGCAGCCACATGGCAGAAAGCGGCAACTGGGTTCGAGCGGCGGAAACAGGCTCGGCGATGAAACATCGGCCGCCGGGCCGCAGCACACGGAACACTTCGCTCATGACATCTTCGCGATTGGGCACAATCAGGAACAGCCGCGAGACGACGATGTTGTCCACCGGCTGCACCGATGCCGGCAGCGAATGCACGTCAGCATGATAGAAGCTGCAGTTTTTGAGCTTGCGCTGGGCAGCGCGGGTGCGGGCGCGCGACAGCAGGTTGTGCGACAGGTCTACGCCGGTCGTTCGCATCTGCGGAAAGCGCTCAGCAAAGCTGCAGCTATAGAAGCCGGGTCCGCAGCCAAGCTCGACCAGGTGCGTGCCTTCCGCGGGAGCGGCTTTTTCCCAGAACAGGCGCGCAATCTCGGAGGAGTGGTCAGAGAACAGGTGCTCCCGGCACAGTGCGTAGAACCAGCTGTAGCGTTCGAACAGACTGTCGGAAGGGTACGGTGGTGCCAACTCTTCCGCCATTCGCTGCTCCGTCGCCATCTTGCTGCCTTTTGTTGAGACAGCAGCCCGCCTGCGCAATGTTCGCGTCGCTGGTCTATCTCTTACTTTGCCTGACAGATGCAGGATACTGGCTGGGTATCCTCTGCGCAAACAGCCGCTATGCCGTGACGTGGAAAAGATGCGAGAAGCGCAAGCCGGTTTGCTCCACACCGTAAAGTACGCGTCATCGGCATGGTTCTATGGAACTTGAGACCGGATCGCATCGTCGAGCTCGATGCGGTTCTTCTGCAGCAGATCTCCGCGCGAGCGATCCAGCGCGATTTCGGCTTTGATCCAGTCGGATCGTGCTGCGACCTCGGTTGAGCGTGCCTGCGCGAGATAGGCCTGGTCCTGAATGATGAGGTAGTTGGTGCTCTCACCGACGGAAAACTTGTCGATCTCAGCCTGCAACAGCTGCTGTTGGTAGTTGGCGCTTTCAACAGCCGCGGCATACGCTTCGTGCGCGTTTTCGAGCGCAACCACGGAGTTCTCAATCTGCTGCCGAATGTCATTCTCGAGCTTGAGGGTCCGACCCTGGGCACGCCGCAACTGCAGATCGTCCCGCGCAGCATCGGCCTGCGCAATCCGATTACGCAGCGGCAGGTAGAGCTGGATACCACCCTGGTAAATGGTCGAGAGACGCAGACCACCCTGGGTGAGTGCAGCCGGCGGTTGAGCGGTGCCGGTGCCCGCCGATCCGAGCGGCTCGTATGGTACGAGCGACGAACCGCGCGTCTGCACGTTACCGAAAAGGTTCAGTTGCGGCTTGACGGCGTTGCGTGTGGCCTGTGCAGAGATCTCGTCCGCCGCCACTTGCAGGCCGGCCTGCGCCAGGTCGGGACGATTCGCCAGTGCATCCGCTGTCAATGCGGGCACGTCGAGCGAAGGCACTGCGTCCGGCACAACAATGCGGTCCGTCGCGATGACCGAGAGAACCTGCGCCCCTGGATCAGACAGTTTGCGCACCAGTTGCTCGCGCAGGATTACCTCCTGCTGGCGGTACTCGCCGCGCGCCTGGATCAGGTCGAGTCGGCTGGATGAGACAAGCGCCTGCGTACGAGTCAGCTCGATGGGGGCAAGCGTGCCTTCGGCAACCTGGTTGCGGTCGTCTTCCAGCAGGCGCTCAGCCGCTGCGAGGGACTGCTCCTTGACCGCGATGTTTTCGCCCAGCGAGACCAGGTCATAGTACAGGCGAGAGACGCCATAGATGGTCTCCAGCAGCTGCTGCTCGAAGACCAGGCGGGAGACTTTCTGATCGATGCGGGCGATCTTCACAAAGCGCAGGTTGACTGCGCGTCCACGGCCGCGCAGCAGCGGTTGCGACACCGTCAGCGAAGTGCTGGGAGCTTTGAAGGGATCATATTGCGAGGACCCGCCGTACAGGGTTGCCGAGGAGTTGTTTATAAACGCCTCCACCTGCGTACCGAACGAAAACCCCTGCTGATAATCCAGGCCGGCGTTGACGAAGTCCAGTGGTGGCGTTCCGGTCGCTGTTCCGCTGCTCGTTGTAGTCCCTGTCGTCGTCCCCGTTGTAGTAGTTGAGATGAGGGAGCTTTGGTCGTAGCGGTGCAGGTATCCCGCCTGGCCGATCAATGTGGGGTCGAAGATAGGAATGGCCGGTCCCGGCGAGTAGATATCGCCGTTGCTCTGCGAAAGCGTGGTCTGCTGGCCAGTGCCTATCTGCGTAATCTGCGACAGGTCCGTCACGTTGACACTCGCGGGCGAGTTGTTGCCCGTGGTGGTCGTGATCAGGATGGGGCTGGTCGCGCCGCCAACGCCCGGTGCAGTCTCCTGGACCGTGTAGTCGAGCCCACGCAGATTGCCGCCGCCCCTGGCTCGCAGCAGGTCAGAGTCGGCCAATGCAAGGCTGTAGCGACTCACCTCCACGTCAAGGTTGTTCTCAATGGCCAGAGCGATCGCGTCGTGCAACGTCAGGTAGAGCTTGCCGTCGCGCACCAGCCCCGCAAGCCGCGAGGTCGATCCTGCCGGCAAGTCCGGCACTCGCGGCGCGTGATACGGCGCGATCGGTTGCAAAACGCTGGTATGAACCGGAGGCATCCCTTCCGCACCCGCGCGTGCTGTGCCGGAAGCAGCCTGCTGTACCGCCGCACCGGGCGTTTGCGCAGGCGGCTGCACAGCCAGCGGCTTTACTGACCTCAGATCGACGGTGCTGCCGTCGAGTTGGGGTAGCGGCGCGTCAGGCGCAACTTCGGGCCGTACCGACTGGGGAGGCGCCTGCTGACCCGGCGCGCTCTGCACCGGCGGAGTGGGCGGCTGTGGTGCTGTATAGGGAGGTGGCTGAACTCCCTGCTGGGCGTGCGCCGCAGTGGCAACGCAGACTGCTGTGAATGCGAGCCGGATTGGAGTACGGAACTTCACTTGCCCTGCCCCTTGCTGTCGCTGCCCTTGGCGGAGCCGCTGGTGCCTTTGCTGGAGCTATTGCCCTTACTACCACCGCCGCTGCTCTGGGCGCCGGTGCCGCCGCCCTTCTTGCCCTGGTTGTTGGTGCTTTCGCTGCTCTGGTTCACGATGGACTGGTCGCCATATTCGTTCGGACCGGCGTTCGGAACCTGGTTGGTCTGTTGACCACCTTTGCCGCCGGTGTCTTCGCCGTTGTTGCTGGCCTGCTGCGTGGGCCGCACCTTTGCGCCTTCGCGAACACCATCAGTCACGGTAGTGATTACGTGATCGCCATCGTGCAGGCCGCTGAGGACCTCAACTGACGGACCGTAGTCGCGACCGATCTCAACCGGCACCATCTGCACCTTCATGTCGCGTACGACCGCGACCATTGTGCGATCCTGGCGGACGACCACTGCGTCACCCGGGACAGTAATGGGCGCCGTTCCGCGAACCTGCGTGAAGGTGACAACGGTGTACATGCCAGGGTTCAATGAGCCGTTGCGATTATCGAGGTCGACCTCGGTGAGCATGGTGCGGGTGTTCGGATCGATCTCGTGGGTGGCACGGGTGACCGTGCCATAGAGTGGCTTGCCGACGCGCTCCTGCAGGTACACCTGTGCCGGCATGCCGGTCACGATGCTGGTGGAATAGCCCTCCGGCACGGCGACAAGGATTCGCAGCTTGTCGACCTGCGCGACCGCAAAAAGTGCTCCGCCGCTGGCCTGACCGGTGCTCGGCGTCGCGCTGGTGCTGTTGCTGCCGGTGGTGCCGCTGGTGTTCGAGGTCGCAACACTGGCGGAGCCGCCCGTGCCTGAGTTCGACGAGTTCGTCGGCGGCGGTGTCGAGGTCCCGCCCGAGCCCACGAGGGCACCGATGTCCGTGTTGCGTTGCGTCACAATGCCGTCAAAGGGCGATGTCACTCGCTCGTAGCTTTGCAGCGAGATCGCGCGTGCGAGGTTGGCGCGGAAGCTCTCAACGTTGCGCTGTGCTGAAGCGACGGTGGCCAGTTGCGCGCGGTAGTCCGTCTCGCGCTGATCGCCGTCCTGCCGCGAGAAGACACCCTTGGCGACCAACGTCTGCCAGCGTTCCCAGGTGACACGGCGCAGATCGAGTTGTGCCTGCTGCTGCGCTTCGTCGGCTTCTGCCTGCCGTAGTTGCTGCCTCGCCTGGTCTACCTGCGCATCGAGGTCAGGTGCGTCGATCAGGCCGAGCAACTGACCCTTCTTGACGTGGTCTCCGATGTCGACGTAGCGCTTTTTCAGGTAACCGTTGGCCCGTGCGTAGATGTAGGCCTCGGTGATGGCTGCGGTGGTGCCCGGTACTGTCAGCTGACCCGGCTTGGTGCTGCGGCTGACCTCGACGACAGTCACCTGCGGCTCGTCCTGCTCGCGCTCACGCGCGGCGGCAGCAGCTTTCTTTTCTTCAGCATGATGCGGCAGGTAACCGAGAATGAAAATGAGCAGAAGCACGCCGACACCAACACCGATCCAAAGGAAGATCCTGCCCCAGTTGCGGTTCTGCGCCTTCTTCTTGCGATCGAACTCCTGCTGCACCTCGCGGTCGTGCTTCACGCTTTCGTGGCGCTTGTGCGCGGCCTGGCGGGCGAGCGATTCTTCGCGCTCCCACTCGTCGCGCGTCATCCGCCGGTCAGGGTCTGCCTGAACGCTGCGGAGTCGCTCGTCTTCGGGGTAAACGCGTTGTTCCAAGTCGTCGCTCATGGTCCTCGTGCCTCGTTATGCGGGCTGCTGTTGTGGCTGTCCGCCGGTTTTGCCCTGCTGCTTGTTTGGTTTTGGTTCCTTGCTGTCGCCCTCGTGATAGGCCTCGTCAATCTCCTTATCCATGTCGCGCGGCGCTTCGGTGCGCAGCCACGAGTACATGATGGGGACCACGAAAAGAGTGCCAAGGGTTGCGAACAGCAGGCCGCCGATCACGGCGCGACCGAGCGGCGCATTCTGCTCGCCGCCTTCGCCCAGCGCAAGGGCCATGGGCAGCATGCCGATGATCATGGCCAGCGCCGTCATGCAGACAGGCCGCAGTCGCGTGAAGCCGGCGCTCAGTGCGGCCTCAACACTGTTCTTGCCCTCGGCGCGTTCGTCGTTCGCGAACACCACCATCAGGATGGAGTTGGCAGTGGCAACGCCGATGGTCATGATGGCGCCCATCAGGGACGGCACGTTGAAGGTGGTGTGCGTGAGAAACAGCATCCACAAGATGCCGGAGAAGGCGACCGGCAGCGACATGAGGATGATCAGCGGATCAAGCCACGACTGGAAGTTGACAGCCATCAGCAGGTACACCAACAGTATGGCAAAGATGATGCCGATGCCGAGCCGTGTGAACGAGTCGCTCATGGTCTGCACTTCGCCGCGTAGTGCAAGCTGCGAACCGACGGCGAGGTCGGGCTTGTGCTTTGCCATGATCTTGCGGATGGCACTGGATACGCCGCCCAGGTCTCGCTGATCGACGTCTGCATAGATATCGAACACCGGCTGAATGTTGTAGTGATCGATTACGGCGGGAGTAACGTCTCGCTCGAAGTTTGCGACGTTTCCTAGCAACTGGCTGGCAGTACCGCTGGGCGAAGTAATCGGTGTCCGGGCCAGTGACTGCATGGTATCGATGCGGTACTGCGGCGTCTGCACCACCACCTGATAGTTCACGCCGGTTTTGGGATTCAGCCACTCATTGGGCGCGGTCTGCCCAGTGCCGCTAAGAGAGATGAGCATGCTTTGCGCAACATCCTGTTGGGTGAGACCGATCTGGCTCGCCTTCAGGCGGTCGACGTTCACATTCAGCGTCGGCTCTGCAACAAGCTGGTGGATATGCGCGTCCGCGACGCCCGGAATGGCCTGGATCTCCTTGAGGATCTGCGTGGCCATGGCGAAGTTCTGCGGACTGCGCCCGGAGATCTGCAGATCGATGGGCGCAGGCAAGCCGAAGTCGAGGATCTGGTTCGTGATGTTTGCCGGCGTGAAGAAGAAGACGCCGTCAGGAAACTTGTTGTGCAGGTCGACGCGCAACTGCCGCATATACAGCTGGGTATCGCGCTTGCCAGGAGCGAGGGAGATGTAAATGTCACCATCTGAATCGGAAATGACGGTGCTGTCACCGAAGGCGAGATTGATGCCACCGTTCGGCAGGCCGATGTTATCGAGGATCAGCTTGAGTTGTTCCGCGGGAACGACCTTACGGACTTCGGCTTCAATGGCCGCAAAGTACTGTTCGGCATCCTCTTCGCGCATGCCCTGCGGCGGGTAGACATGCAGGCGCATCTGGCCGGAGTCGACGTATGGGAAGAAATCCTCGCCGATGAGCAGGGCCAATGGCAGGGACAGCAGGACAAACAAACCGAAGATCGCAATGGTCAGTCCACGACTCTCAAGCGTGCGCTGCAGAAGGGTCCGGTAGCTGTCGCGGCGGCGTTCAAACCACTCGTCAAAGCGCGAGTGCAAGCGCCAGATGAAGTTCTCTTCCTGCTCCTTTTCCGCGGCTTCCGGATCCTGGTAAAGGCCGATCTCGGCGTCCAGCAAAAAGTGCATCATGGTGGGCACGAGCGTTCGCGAGAGGAAGTAGGACGCCATCATCGCGAAGACTACGGCCAGCGCAAGCGGTGTGAACAGGTACTTCGCAGGCCCACTGAGCAGCGCGACAGGCGTGAACACCAGGCAGATAGAAAGTGTCGAAACAAAGGCCGGTGTGGCTACCTGCTGGGCCGAATCGAGAATGGCACGCACAAGCGGCTTCTTCTCGCTCATGTTGCGGTGCGTGTTCTCGATCTCCACCGTTGCGTCGTCTACGAGGATACCGACCGCCAGTGCAAGGCCGCCCAGTGTCATGACATTGATGGTTTCTCCGAGTGCGTACAGGATCACCAGCGAAGTCGCAATCGAAAGCGGGATGGACGTGCACACAATGAGCGTGGAACGCCACGACCCGAGGAACAACAGGATCATCAGTCCGGTCAGGGCGGCAGCAATAACTGCTTCCCGAACCACCTCACTGATCGAGTTGCTCACGAAGATCGACTGATCGAAGAGCGGAGTGATCTGGAGTCCAGCCGGCAGTCCCGCTTTCACCTGCGGCAGCAATTCCTTCACGCCCTTGACGATATCGAGTGTTGAGGTTTCGCCGTTCTTCAGCACGGTGAGCAGCGCGGCCCGTTTACCGTCCTGCCGAACGATATTGACCTGCGGCGCGTAGCCGAGGCGCACCTGTGCGACGTCTTTCATCAGCACGACCGCGCCGTTGGCCGAGCGCACGGGCATGTCGTTGATCGCGGATACTTCTGCAGGAGACGAGTTGAGCTTGACGATAAACTCACGGTCGCCCATGCGCGCAACGCCGGCCGGCAGAATCAGGTTCTGTGCATTCAGCGCGCTCGAGATGTCAGTCGCCGCGAGATGGTGAGCGTACATCAGGTTGGGATCGGTATCGACCTGCACCTGCCGCACTTTGCCGCCATAGGGCAGCGGGATCGACGCGCCCTTCACATTCGCAAGGCGTGGCCGAATGAACGAGAGACCAAGGTCATACAGGTCTTCTTCGGTAAGCCCCTCACCTGACAGTCCGAGCTGAACAATGGGAACGCTCGAGGCGTCGTATTTCAGGATGTTTGGCGGGAAGGTGCCGGGTGGCAGCACGCGCAGAACGGTCTGCACCACAGCCGTGATCTGCGACAGAGCCAGATCCACCTTGACGTTTGGCTGAAAGTAAACCCGGATAACCGCGACGCCTTCGTAGCTTTCGCTGCTGGTGTGTTCGATGTCATTGACGGTTGTCGTAAGCGCGCGCTCGCAGACCGTTACGATACGGCCTTCCATGTCTTGCGGCGGCAGACCCGTATAGCTCCAGACGATCGTTACGACGGGAATGTTGATGTAAGGATAGATATCTTTTGGCGCCTCGATGGAGGTGCCAATGCCCAGCAGCAGCATGAGCAGTGAGAAGACTACAAAGGTATAGGGGCGCCGTAGCGCCAGCCTGACAATCCACATCCCTGTTGCTTACCTCTTCGGGTCTCAGATTCAGATGCGGGATTGTTCCGGAACGACGACAATCGCAGCGGGCGTGGCGTGAAACGTTCGCGGCGTTTACCGCACGAACGACGCGTTCACGGCTTCGAAACGCAATGAGGGCAGCCTGATATCGGCTGCCCTCTTCGTACGTCTCTCATTCGCCTGATTACGCGTTGGCAGTCGAGCGAGTGTTGTGGAACAAGACCTCTGCTTCTAATTGGCAGCAGGCTTCAACGCAGCGGTTGCGGGCGTGGTCAGCGGCTTGGTGATGTCATCGAGATAAGCTGGTGTGCCTTCGGCTCGAACCAGCACGGGGTAGCGTTCGCCGTCGTGATAGTTAATGTCGACCGGCATCACCGAGTCTTCTAACTGCACCATCAGGTGGATTGCCGCGTCGTCTGTCCTGGCCTTCACGATAGCCGCTCGCAGGGCTTCCGCGGAGAAGATGGAGCCGTTCACCGTAATGATCTTTTCGCCCGGTGCGAGCTTCGCCTGGTCTGACGGGCCATTCCAGCGAATGTCTCCGATGGTGCCCTCGTTCGTCACGCGCAAGCCAAGGGAGTACCAGACATTCAGACCGCCACCACGACGGCTGTTCGCCGCACTCAGCGTGCGCTCGCTCCGGCTTGGGTGGTCGAGGTAGACGAGCTTGTAGCCGCCATGCTCGACGCCGTCCAGGTCCGCGCGCGGATTGATGTCCATGATGCGCTTGCGCAGGAAGCCGTCCCAGTCGTACGGGACTACCTTGTTGAGATCGGCGACGAGTTCAGGAAACTCATACCCGACGATGAGCGGACCGGTGTTGCCGCCCTTGCCGAGGAAGAGTTTGACGAAGTCGGTCAGCGACTTCTTGTTGTCGGTCAGCTTGCGGATGGTAACGTCCGCGTCCAGCCAGACGAGTTCGCCTTCCTGGTAGTAGTCCTGCCCGCGACGCCAGTTGACCCATGCCTGGTTGCCGCCGCGGATCAGGCTGCCCGCCGTTGCTGTGTCTTCGGTGGAGCGCCACTCGCGGCCGGGTTTGTTATCGAGCTGGGCGGCTGAAAGCGCAAGCAGATCGCGATATTGCTCCTGCGACTTGAGGCCTGCGCGCGCTGCCAGCACATTGCCCCAGTACTGCGTCATGCCTTCGTACACCCACATCAGGTCGCCCTGCTGCGGCGTAGCAAAGTCAGGCTGATACAGCCGTGCCGGCCGGCGATACTTGCCGTTCCAGGAATGCGTAAACTCATGCGCCAGCAGGTCGGATTCGCCGAGCTGATGTGCGTCGTCGGCAAAGCCCTTCTCGCCCACGCCGTTGTCGGACGACTGACCATGCTCGAGGCCTTCGCCGCCTGCGCGGTCAGAGAGCGTCAGCAGGAAGTGGTACTCGTTGTAATGATGCGAGCCGTAGTTCGCGTCGGCCTCGCGGACGAGATTGTTGATCTCGGCCAGCGTTTCGGGACGCATCTTCGAGTCCTCGGGCAGATCGGAGACGACGTCGAGGAAGTGCTTTGGCGTGATCTCCGGCGCCAGCGGAAACTCGTGGAAGTAGAGGCCGGTAATCACCGGAGAGTCTTCGAGCTGCTCGACGTTTGTGACTTCGTACTTGGTTGTGACGGAACCGGGTGCGGGTTGGTGGGCGGATTCATCGACTCCCGTGACCACCGGCGTCGGAACGGTGCCGATGGGCTTGAGCGCGGTACCAGTTCCCCATCCTGCGGGAACGGTGACCGAGGGCTGGATCGGGATGTCCTTCACCGCCACATTGGCCGGGTACATCATGAGCTTTTCCCACTCCAGCACGGACATCTTGCTGGTAACTCGGCCCGCGACGATGGCGTCCAGGTGCACATGCACGCTGGTGACGCCCTTCGGCACGGTCACGTGAAACTCCGCGAGCTGCACGTCATCGCGCCGCCACTTCAGCACCTGTCCGTTGCCCGTGAACACCACGCCGGTGATGTCGGCCAATGGTCCGCCGGGTGCGTGCGTGCCAGGGATCCAGCGCGGCGTGATGAAGTTGGCCGTGCCCGGCTCGACCGGGATGTCGATCTCCGCGTGGTACAGGTGGCGAACGCCTTCGGTCAGGTCTGCCGTGATCTGAATGGGTGTTTTTTGCGCGGCAGAGGCAGTGCTGCCGCAGGCGATCGCCGACGCGGCAACAAGAAATCGGACAGCTTTATGCATTCATTGGGCTCAGTGTGGAAGGAATGGCGTTCGCGCGAAAGGCGCAATCCTGATGCTAGCACCGGGTCTTGCGCCACGGCGCACCGGCGGCGTGCGGAGCCGCACCGTTAGAATGATCGGCGGTGCTGCAGGGAACATCCCTGCACGACAAACTTCCAAAACGGAGAGTGTGATGAGTGAGAAGCTGACGCGGCGTTTACGGCTGGGCATGGTGGGCGGCGGTCCCGGCGCATTTATCGGTGCGGTCCACCGCATTGCAGCGCGGCTCGACGACAAGTACGAACTGGTTGCAGCGTCACTCTCGTCGGACCCCGAGCGCACACGCGCCGCGGCGGCGGAGTTGCACATCGCGCGTCCCTATGGCTCGTTCCAGGAGATGGCGAAGGCCGAGGCAGCACGTGAAGACGGCATTGACCTGGTCGCCATCGTCACGCCGAACTCGACGCACTACGCCATTGCAAAGGCGTTCCTCGATGCGGGTATCAACGTGATGTGCGACAAGCCGATGACCACCACGCTTGCCGACTCGGAAGACCTGGAGCAGGAGGTGAAGCGCACCGGACTGCTGTTCGGCCTGACGCACACCTATGCGGGCTATCCCATGGTGCGGCAGATGCGCGAGATGGTGGCGGCGGGCGACCTTGGCCCGATTCGCATGGTGCAGGTGGAGTACGCGCAGGACTGGCTTGCGACGGACGTCGAGAAGACCGGCGCGAAACAGGCCGAATGGCGCACCGATCCCGCACGCAGCGGTCCGGGCGGCGCATTGGGCGACATCGCGACGCATGCCTACCACCTGATCCGCTTCACGACGCAGTTGCAGCCGACAGAGATTGCTGCGGACCTGACCACGTTCGTTCCCGGACGACGCGTCGATGACAACGTGCAGGCCATGCTGCACTTCGAGGGTGGAGCGAAGGCGAGCCTGTGGGCTTCGCAGGTGGCCGCGGGTGAAGAAAACTACGTGCGCCTGCGCATCTACGGCGAGAAAGCCGGGCTTTCATGGGAGCAGGAGAACCCGAACTACGTCCGCTTCTCCCCGCTGGGTCAGCCGCCGCGCATCATCTCCCGTGGAGGCGCGGGCCTGGGCACCAGCGGCCTGAGCAAGGCCGCGATGTATGCAACGCGGGTTCCTTCCGGGCACCCTGAGGGGTATCTCGAGGCATTCGCTCAGCTCTACCGCGACATGGCCGAGCAGATCACCGCGCGGCTGGAAGGGCGCGAGCCTGATCCGCTGGCGATGTCGCTGCCGGGTGTGGAGGCTGGCGTCTGGGGCCTTCGCTTCATCGACGCGACGATCGCTTCGTCGAAGAATGCCTCTGCCTGGACACCTTTGAAATAGACTGCCGCAGCGCAACAATCCGGTAGCTATGCGGGCGCGAGCGTGGGAGCATGGAGCCATGAGCCAGATAGCCGGAGCAGCAGCGGGAACACAGGACGAAGTGCCGGTGCGGCCGACCGACCCCATGAGCATGGGAGCGGTGCTGAAGATCAGGCCCATGCGGCAGCTCTGGTACGCGCAGATCGTCAGCACATTCGGCGATTTCGTGGCGCTGTTCGCCGTGATCACGGTGATGACGTTTCGGCTGCATGCGACTCCGCAGCAGATCACCGGCGTGCAGATCGCATACATGCTGCCCATCGCTCTGCTCGGCATTGTGAGCGGCGTCTTCGTGGATCGCTGGCCGCTGAAGCGCACGCTGGTCGCGAGCGACTTCATACGCGCGGTGCTGGTGCTGCTGCTTGTGTTTGTTCACAGCGTCTGGGGCTACTACGTTGTGCTGGCCGCGGTCAGCGTGGTGTCGAGCGTTTTTGGACCGGCACAGGGCGTTGCCGTGCGTTCGTTTGTGCCGCTGCACGGCATGCGGTCGGCGCAGGCACTGCTGCAACAGGTGATGTTCGTGATGCGTATCATCGGTGGACCCATCGCTGCCCTGCTGCTGGTGTATGCGTCGGTCAGCATCAGCTTTTATGCCGATGCTCTTTCGTTTGTGATCTCCGGCATCTTCATGGCCTCGCTTGCATTGCCTGCGATGACAAAGGCATCAGAGTCCCCTGCACAAAAGGGCGGCGTGGGCCGCGTCTGGTCCGATATGAAGCAGGGCACAAGCTTCATCGTGCATCACGCCGCCCTGTTCTTCGTGATCACGGCGATGGGGGCGGGCATGTTCATTCTCGGCTGTTTCGGTCCGCTGATCGCGGTGTACGTGCGCGACACGCTGCATGCCTCCACACGTACCTTTGGCACGGCCAGCGCGATGATCGGCGTAGGCATCATGGCAGGCATCAACCTGCTGAACGCGTTCGCGAAGAACGTAAAGAACTCCACACAGGTCTACTTCGGCCTCACCGGCATTGCAGTCGGGACGCTGGCGCTGGCGCTGTTCCCGTACCTGGGTGTGACGATCCTCGCCCTGCTGCTAATCGGGTTTGCGGTTGCGGGCATCATTGTGCCCGCTCAAACGCTCATTCAGCAGGAGACGCCGCAGGCCATGCTGGGCCGCGTCGGTTCCACGGTGATGTCGCTGATCTTCAGCGCGCAGATCGCCGGCCTGCTGTTAAGCGGCGTGCTGGCAAACCACATGAGCGTGCGAGGCGTGTTTGCGATCTGCAGCGGCATGCTCGCCATTCTGCTGGTCGCGGGCAAAGTTTGGATGGAACCGGGCGAAAGCGTGGCTGTTGCGACCGCCTGAACGGCCATCACGCAGCGGGTGCCCCGTGTCTCGCTTCTGAAACATGGGTCTTGAAGGACACCACGAACCCATGTCTCAAACGCGAGACATGGGACACACATTGTCGTACCCCGGATGCAGGCAGAGCGCAGGAATCAACTAAGCCGCCTTGGCAAGGAGTGCTCTCTGCTGCAGCAGGTTGACGAGCGCCTGCTCTTCTCTGCGCAGGGCGTCGCCGTGTTCTTTGATCTCTTCACGCTCTTTTGAGATTTCCTTGTCGAGCTTCTCCTTTGCCTGCTCCGCTGAGATGTTGCCCATGTAGGTCTCAAGCACCAGCGGGTGCACGTAGCATTTGCGGCAGACGGAGGGCGTGTTTCCCAGTTGCGCGGCGACTCGCGCGATTGCCTGCACCACGTTCTTCTTGGCCTGGGCGATGGTCGTTGCGGGCTCGAACTCGTTCAGCAGATCGCAGCACAGTACAGACCCCGCCCAGGTGCGGAAATCTTTTGCGGTGAAGTGCTCGCCGGTGATCTCGCGCAGGTAGTCGTTCACGTCGGACGAGTCGATGCTGTGGCGATTACCTTCATGGTCGACGTACTGAAACAGCTCATAGCCGGGCAGGTCTGAGATCTGCTTCACGATCTTCGCGAGCCGGCGATCCTGCAGGTCGATGGTGTGATGAACCCGGCTCTTGCCCTGGAAGTCGAAGGTGATCTTCGCTCCATTTACCTCGACATGTTTCGTCCGCATGGTTGTCAGGCCGTACGACTTGTTCTCGCGCGCATACTCTTCGTTGCCGACGCGGATGTGGGTCTCTTCCATCAGCTTGACGATGGTGGCAAGGACCTTTTCGCGGGGCAAGCCGGGCAGCGACAGGTCGTGCTGGACGCGTGTGCGGATCATCGGCAGTGCCTGTGCGAAGTAGGCCATCCGCTCGTACTTGGTCTCGTCGCGCACCTCGCGCCAGTGCGGATGATAGCGGCTCTGCTTGCGGCCGCGTGCATCGCGACCGGTGCATTGCAGGTGGCCCTTCGGCTGCGGGGTGATCCACACGTCAGTCCATGCAGGAGGGATTACGAGCGACTTGATGCGGGCAAGCGTCTCCTTATCGCGAACGGGCTTACCGTCCGGCTCCACGAAGCGGAAGGTATCGCCTCGCTTCACGCGATGAATGCCGGGTTGGCGGTCGTGGGTGTAGCGCAGGCCCGCAGCGCGTGCTGCCTGCGCCGGGTCGAGCACAATTGCGGGTGCGTCCTGGGGATGGCGTGTGCGCTTCGACTTGGGGGAGACAGCGGCGATGCTTCGATTCATGGCAGATGATGGGATGCGATCGGATGCCAACGTGAACAATCCCGTTCGCGTCCGGGAGAAAACGCATGAACAACTCTTCCGTATGATGAGCGATATCGCCCAATCTGAGAGGTTCCACGTGCTGCTGCAGCGCATTGAACGCTACTTTGACTTTGCCGCGCTCGGCGCCACCTGGCGGACGGAGCTGCTCGCCGGTCTGACGACGTTCCTGACCATGGCGTACATCATCTTCGTCAACCCCGCGATCCTTTCGAAGACCGGCATGCCGATCGCAGCGGTCACCGCGGCAACATGCCTTTGCGCGGCGTTCGGGTCGATCCTGATGGGCGTTCTGGCACGCTATCCGCTGGCACTGGCGCCCGGCATGGGCCTGAACGCCTACTTCACCTACACGGTTTGCCTGAAGATGCACATTCCCTGGCAGACCGCGTTGGGAGCGGTCTTTCTTTCGGGCGCGATCTTTCTGCTGCTGACGTTCGGCGGTGTGCGTCAGCTGCTTGTGGAGGCGATCCCGCGCGAGCTGCACGCGTCAGTTGCCGGCGGAGTTGGCCTGTTCATCGCCTTCATCGGCCTGATGGAGTCAGGTATTGTGGTGCGCGATCCCGATACGGTCGTTGCGCTCGGCAATCTGCGTGCGCCTGGTACGACTCTTGCGCTGTTCGGGCTGCTGCTGATCGCGCTGCTGCAGATCCTGAAGATACGGGCGTCGATCCTCATCGGAAT
Organism: Terriglobus sp.; assembly: GCA_965199365.1. Lineage (GTDB taxonomy): Bacteria > Acidobacteriota > Terriglobia > Terriglobales > Acidobacteriaceae > Terriglobus. Next base: position 835,674 of record CBDARC010000002.1, read on the forward strand.
TGCGGGCACGCTGCTGACCGGCTATGTCTTCGGTCAGGTGCACTGGCAACCGCAGCACCTTGCATTTCGCGAGATGACGGCCACGGTCGGCAAGCTCGACATTCGCGGCGCGCTGCACACCGGCGCGCTCGAGATCATCTTCGTCTTCCTGTTTGTGGACCTGTTCGACAACGTGGGCACGCTGGTCGCGGTGACCAAGAAGGCCGGCCTGATTGCTTCCGACGGGAAGATTCCGCGGCTCTCGAGTATCTTCTTCGCGGACGCAACGGCCACGGTCGCAGGCTCATTGACAGGCACAAGCTCCGTCTGCTCCTACATCGAGTCTTCCGCGGGCGTGGCCGCGGGGGGCAGGACTGGTATTCCGGCGATTGTGACCGGGCTCTGCTTCTTCGCAGCGCTGTTCGTGGCCCCGCTGGTCGGGCCTATCCCAAGCGCCGCAACCGCACCTGCGCTCATCATCGTGGGAGCACTGATGGTGGGATCGATCGCCGAGGTGGACTGGGCCGATCCACTCGTCTCAATCCCGGCGTTCCTCACGCTGGTAATGATCCCGCTGACCTACTCCATCGCGAACGGACTTGGCATCGGCATCAGCAGCTTTGCATTGCTACGGCTGTTCAGCGGCAGGGCCACGCGGCGGGATTGGCTGCTGTTCGTGCTGGCAGCGCTGTTCATCGCGCGCTTTGCGTTTCTCGCGCGCAGCTAAACGCGCACTCGGCATCCCGAGCGCACATCCTAAGCGAAGGGTCACGTAAGCTGTGGAAACGTTGATCAAGGGAGCCCCATGAGAGCAGCCTGGTATGAGAAACAGGGTCCGCCAGACGACGTACTCGTCGTAGGAGAGATGCCGGATCCGACACCCGGACCGGGCGAGGTCCGTATTCGCATTGCTGCTTCGGGCATCAATCCCGGAGACACGAAGAAGCGCGGTGACACCTTTGGGCTTGGCATGCCCTATCCGCGCGTAATTCCCCACAGTGATGGAGCAGGCGTTGTAGACATGCTCGGCAGCGGGGTGTCCGCCAACCTGCTCGGCAAGCGGGTCTGGTGCTTTGGCGCGCAGTCATACCGACCATTCGGCACTGCCGCAGAGTACACGGTCGTTCCTGAGGATCACGTAGCGCTGCTGCCAGAGGAGGTTTCGTTTGAAGCAGGCGCGTGCCTTGGCATTCCCGGGATCACGGCTCACCGGGCAGTGCACGTAGCCGGGCCCGTCAACGGCAAGACGGTGCTGATCCAGGGTGCTGGAGGCGCTGTCGGCTTTTGCGCTGTGCAGTTAGCGCGATTCGCGGGAGCGCGGGTGATCGGCACTGTCCGTTCGCCAGCTGAGCAGGAGACCGCGAGCAGTGCGGGGGCGCATAGCGTCTTCTTCAACGATGCGGATCTGCTCACGAGAGTGCAGGAGGTAGCTCCTGAGGGCGTCGATCACATTGTCGAAGTTGCCTTTGCAGCGAACATCGAGCGGGACATCGAAATGCTGAAGCTTGGTGGCACCCTCTCAACCTATGCGACAAACGATGCAGCGCCAACCATACCCTTCTGGCAGATGGTCTTCAAGAACATTCAGGTCAACTTTCTCGGCAGCGACGACTTTCCGATCGCCTCAAAGATCGCCGCGGCACAGGATCTGAATGCAGCGCTGAGCGCCGGCTGGCGAGGGTTCGTCATCGGTGAACGCGTCCCCCTGGCGGAGATCGCGCGTGCTCATACGCTCACGGATCACCCGGTTCATCCCGGACGCGTCGTGGTGATCGTGTAGGTCGGCTTACCTGTCGTTGGCTGCAGCGCCTACTTCAGAGACTGTTTGCGGTCCCACTCAATGACCTGCTTCAGCGTCTCGTAGGGGAGGCCGCCCAGCGGCATCAGGTGGCCGTCGACGGCGATCATGGGTGTCTGGTCCACGCCGATCTTGTCCCCGAGCGCGACCTGCGCATCGATCTTCGACTTGGTCGCGGGCGAAGCAGCGCAGGTTGCGACGGAAGCCGGAGATGCGCCAGCTTTAGTCACTGCATTGTCGAGGGTTTGCTGTGCAAGGGCGTCGGTCAGCGCTTCCTGGTGATCGAAGACATCCTTCTCATAAATGAAGAACGCTGCGTCTCCCTTTGCTGCTGCGACGCACGTGCCATAAGCTGCAGCCTTGAAGGCAAACGGATGGATCTCCGTTAGCGGATAGTTCTGGTAGACGATGCGTGCGTCGGGAAAGTCCTGATGTAGCTTCTCGATTGTGGGCAGAGCTTCCTTGCAATGCGGGCACTGCAGGTCGGCGAACTCCACCATCAGGAACTTCTTTGAAGCACTGCCCTGGGCGGGACCATCGGCTCCCTGCTCCAGCAGTTTGGCGGTCTCTTCGAACGGACGCGCGCCGAAGCGGAAAACTGTGTCGGCGATGGCGTACTTGCCGTCGGGCGTGACGAAGAAGCGGACCTGCTGCACCTGGCCGCCCTGGCTCTTGTCCGCGAGGAAGATCGTCACCTTGCTGACGCCCGGCGCGAGCGTCTTCTGAATAGCTTCAACTCGCCAGGAACGGTTGGCGTCGTAACCCCAGATTGCTTTCAGGAAAGCGTCCACATCCGCCGCAGTGGGTGAGGGTGTGTCGAAGAACTTCGGATTGGCCGGTGGAAAGGGATCGGCAGGCGGTGCGGCCTGTTGCGCGAAACACAGGGTGCAGGCAACGAGCGCCAGTGCGGCAGAGGTAACGAAAGGTTTGATTCGCATGATCCTCCTTATCTTCTCATTCTGGTTGGCTCGACTGGTCCTTCCGCGATCTGTCATTCCGCAGCGCAGCAGGAGATCTGCTTTCGCGGTGGGGTGCTTATGAAGAGAGCGCGTCAGGAGCGTACGAGGTGGCGTGTAAGACAGCAGATCTCTCGCTTGCTGCGGGATGACAGAACTCCGACGGAAAACGAGTCGTTTGTACTAGCCGCGCAGACGGGCCGCCAGCGGAAAGCGCCGTCCGTTGCCAAAGCTTTTTGCGGTCACCTTCAGCACGGGAGCGGCCTGCTGGCGTTTGTATTCGCTGCGTTCGACCAGGCGAAGCACCTGGTCGACACGCTCCAGCGACACGCCGAGTGACTCAGCGATCTCGTTTGCTGATTCGTAGCGTTCGACATAGGCCTGCAGAATCGGGTCGAGGACCTCGTACGGCGGCAGCGAATCGGTATCCATCTGGCCGGGTCGCAATTCCGCGGACGGTGGTTTGGAGATGGTGTTTTGCGGGATCACTTCGCGCTCGCGGTTGGCGTAGCGTGCCAGTTCGTATACGCGCGTCTTCCAGACATCGCCAATCACCGCGAGCGCGCCGACCATGTCGCCATACAGCGTGCAGTAGCCGGTGGACATCTCGCTCTTGTTGCCGGTTGTCAGCACCAGTGCGCCGAACTTGTTGGAAAGAGCCATCAAAAGGACGCCGCGGGTGCGCGATTGCAGGTTCTCTTCCGCGAGCCCGAACGGCGTACCTGCAAACATCGGTTCGAGCGCGGACGAGAGCGCGGTGAAGCTGTCGTGAATCGCGATCAGTTCAAAGCGGATGCCGAGCCGGTGGGCGAGATCACGCGCATCTTCAACCGAGCCTGTCGAAGAATACTCACCGGGCATGCCGATGCCGGTAACGTTCTTCGCGCCAAGCGCCTCGACTGCAATGGCTGCGACCACCGCTGAATCGATACCTCCGCTGAGACCAACCAGTGCCTTTGAAAACCCACATTTGCGGACGTAGTCACGCACGCCTAGCACCAGCGCGTTCCAGGCAGCCTCGGCTCCATCCTGCGTGGGCAGCACGGCACTGCCAGTTTCGGGATGTGTCGTGTCCAAGAGTACGAAATCTTCACGAAAGCTTGCCGCAGTCGCCAGCAGCTGGCCGTTCGCGTCAACGGCAAACGACCCGCCATCGAAGATCAGGCTGTCGTTGCCACCAACCTGCGCGACCATCAGCGCGGGTACGCCATGCCGCTTCGCTAACGCCCCGATCATGTTTCGGCGTACCTGTTGCTTGCCTTCCCAAAAGGGCGACGCGGACAGGTTGATAAGCAGGCTCGGCTTGCGGTCGTCGAGCGTTTGCGCCATCAGCTTCTCTACGGGGTCGTTGCTGTAGAAGCGCTCAGGCCAGAAGTCCTTGTCATTCCATGCGTCTTCGCAAATGGTTATCGCCAGCACCTCGCCGCCAAAGGCCATCAGCGACTGCGACTCCGCCGGCTGGAAGTAGCGCTGCTCGTCGAAGACATCGTAGAACGGCAGCAGCATCTTGGTCTGCACGAACTGCACCTTGCCGTCGGAGCAAAGCGCCGCCACATTACGGGCACGCTTGCCGGGACGCGTCTCCGAGCGCAGCACGGTTCCGCACAGGATGGCGGGCATGCCGGGGTCGGCCGTGGCTTCTGCAACCTGCTGCAGGGCGTGCTCGGCGCGCAGCAGAAAGTTCTCGTCTTCTATCAGGTCCTGTGGAGGGTAGCCCGGAATTGAGAGCTCGGGAAAGATGCAGAGTTCGGAGCCGTGTTCCCCGGCCTTGGCTGCACTGCGCAGGATTCGCGCGGTGTTACCGGCAAAATCGCCGACCGTGGGGTTTAGCTGAAACAGCGCGATCTTCACAGACCCATTCTACTGAGCCAGATCGACGCGATCAGAGCTCAGGCCCCGGTGCCGCCGATAACGACGCTCACCGTACGCACCAGGATCTTCAGATCAAGCCATAGATTCCAGTTGTCGACGTAGGCCGTATCCAGCGAAATGTAGCTGTCGAACGACGGGTCCTGCCGCGCCTCAACCTGCCACAGGCCGGTAATGCCGGGCAGCACATCAAGCCGGCGCAGGTGAGACAGATCGTAGCGCTCGACCTCTGACGCGATCGGTGGACGTGGACCCACCATGCTCATATCGCCGCGCAGCACGTTAAAGAATTGCGGGATTTCGTCGAGAGAATATTTCCGCAGGAAACGTCCCACACGCGTGATTCGCGGGTCGTTGGACATCTTGAAGAGGATGCCGTCGCGCTCATTCAGATGGGCCAGGTTGGCCTGCAGTTCTTCTGCATTGACGACCATGGTGCGGAACTTCATGCAGTCGAAGGTGCGGCCCTTGCGGCCGACGCGACGAGCCTTATACAGGATTGGCCCCTTTGAATCCATCTTGACCGCGACTGCCAGCACCAGCAGAAACGGGCTGAGCAGCAGTAGAGCGACCGTTGCCAGGGTGAGGTCAAGCACGCGCTTTATCATGAACGCGCCTGCCGGAAAGTCACGCCGGTGCAGCGGGATTGTTGGAAACTGGCCTACGTACTCCACCGGCGCGTTCCAGGCCAGACCGTCGTAGAGATCGGGCACCACGCGCACGTCGATGCCGACCTCGCGTGCCTCCTGCACCAGCTTGATCACCATTCGTTTGTCGGCCGGCACGGAGAAGAAGATCTCGTCGACGAACAGCGCCCGTGCCAGTGCAAGGCAATTGTTGACATCGCCGATGATGTCCGCATCGCCCGATTCAGATTCCATTTCAGTCAACGACACGAAGCCGCGAAAGCGGAAGCCGAGGTGCCGCATCGATTCCAGATGGTTCCTGAGGGCATGCGCGACGCGGCCCGCACCGACGATCAGGACGTTGCGCGTGTCCATGCCCTCGCGAAAGCGGGTGTAGACCATGCTGCGCCACAGTGCGCGCCGGGCGCAGAGCATGGCGCCGGTCAGCAGCACGGAGAGAATAATGGCGATCCGTGAAAGCTGCTCTCCCCGCGAGAGATAGATGGTTCCGCAAAGGATCAGACCCGCGACAAGGGTTGCCTGCAGCGTCATGCGCTGCTCGTTCAAACCGCTGCGATTCTGGATAGGACCGTACAGTCCGTAGGACCGTGTGAAGAAGATCAGGCATCCCGCGAACCACGCCATGTAGCCGCCGAAGCCGCTCCACATGGCAGGTAAAACGCGGTGGTCCATTAACTCGCCACTAGCGTCTGAAACATCCAGGCGGAACCGCATGGCGAGCATGCTGGCGACCAGAACCGTGAGTACGTCAAAGGCGACCCAGGCACTGCTGGTGACACTTGTTCGCTCAAGGATGCCGGACGAATTGCCGGCGGCTGAACCCCGTGACCTAGACGGCCGTCTAACGCCGGTCAGGTCCTGCGCATAGTCTCGAGCTTGCATAGCTGCCTTTTCGGCAAAACCTCGCCCAGGGGCGAGAATTGCAAAGTGTTGCACGTCGCGAAGCAGCAAGAGATCGGGGCGGACCTGGGGAGCATTTCGCTCTCCTGCCTTGTGTGGACAGCATCACCAAAGTGCTGTGCTGCCCTATGCCGTTGGGAACTCTAGAAAGGTTCTTTCCGCCATTGTGACACATTCGCCGGCAAGTCGCCGTTAAAAGTCATCGCTGCCCTGGCGTATGCTGCGCAGGTGAGCTCTCCTGTACGGCTGATTGTGAATGCTGATGACTTCGGCCTGACCGCGGGGGTGAACCGCGCCATTGCCGAGCTTGCCGGAGCCGGGGCACTCGGGTCCGCGACCTTGATGGCTGACGGCGCAGCGTTTCAAGACGCGGTCGATGCCGCGTCCGCGTGCAGCAGTCTTTCGGTCGGCTGCCACATCGTTCTTGTGGATGGCCACGCGTGCGCTCCGGCAGAGAACGTGCCGACGCTCGCTTCCAGAGACGGCAGGTTGCGGAGTTCCCTGGTGCGGTTCGTTGCCGACCTGCAGCGCGGCCACATCTCCGAGATAGATATCGAAGCCGAAGCCATTGCGCAGATCAGCCGCCTGCAGGCAGCGGGCGTGACGGTCTCGCATGTTGACACGCACAAGCACACGCACCTGTTCCCGCGAGTGGCGCGTCCGCTGCTGCGAGCTGCGATGCGGTGCGGCGTCCATGCTATACGCAACCCGTTTGAGCAGGCATGGTCAGCCAGCCTGACGCGTGGCGCGCTCGTTCGCAAGCTGGAGGTGGCGACTCTTCGGGCGTTTCAACAACGCTTCGATCAACTGCGACGGGCTTCAGGACTGGCGAGCACGGATGGGTCCATTGGCGTTTCGGCGACGGGCAATCTGGACCAGGAAACCCTTGAACGGCTGCTGGACGCGGCACAGGGCGGCACGTGGGAACTGGTGTGCCATCCCGGATACAACGATGCCGATCTGGATGCGGTGCAGACCCGGCTTCGCGGCACACGTGATGTAGAGCGCGAGGCGCTGCTTGCAATCATTCCGAACGCAGTCCGAGCCGGACGCATTGAGTTGATCCGCTTCAACAATTTGTAAGCGCCGTTCGAGTGCGGTCCGTGGAAAACTGATGGTGGCCCAATCTGATGGGCAATCTTCTTTAACTTGGTTCAGAGGTCTTCGTTGGACATTCGCATTCCATGCTTCAGTGCCCTGCTTGCTGCGTCTTTGGCTGCGAGCGCGCAAGTGCCAGTGCTGCCAAAGCCGCCGGCAAACGGCACGTTCGTTCAGGTCGCTCCCAGGTCGAGCAAAGAGGTGCAACGGGCAACGCTGCCAATCGAGACAAAGAATCTGCTGTCTCATGATGCAAAGCTTGCGCTCCTGCGGCAGAGGGTAAAGTACGTCTTCGTCCTGTTCCAGGAGAACCGCTCGTTCGACTTCTATTTCGGCACCTATCCCGGCGCGGACGGTCTCTTTTCAAGACCGGCGGGGCAGACCCCTGGCTTCGTGCAGCCGATCGTGAACGTGGACGGTAGTGTCGGCACGATAAGCCCTTTTCGTATTCCTGCGACTATTACGGACAAGAACGGCAAGGTCGTTCCGCTATACCCGCAGGACACAGCCTCGGTGAACCACAGCCACATCACGAGCGTGCAGAAGCTGCACCTGGATGCAAATGACATCGCTGCGAACGACCGATACGCCGTTGCCGAAGAGGGAGTGATTCTGAACAAGGACGGCAAGCCGAATCACGCGCCGACACTCTCGCGCAAGCAGATGGGCGAGCTGGTCATGTCGCACGTGGACTGCGATACAGTTCCCTTCTTGTGGCAATATGCCGATCGCTTCACGCTGTTCGACCATTTCATGGACACCGTTATTGGTCCGTCGGGCCCGAACGCCCTTGCGATGATCGCCGGGCAGAGCGGCGCGACACAGTGGATGCTGCATCCCGAGCAGGCCGAAGAGCCGAACGGCAGCACCATGCCGATGACGAACAATCCGCACCCCATGTGGGACAAACTGCTCGACTTCACAGCAGCGGACAAGAAGCACGGCCGCTCCAAAGACCCTGAAGACAACATGACCTATGCGTCGCTGCCGCTATCCTTCATGGGCGACAGCATCAAGACCACGACGGCGGCGGACAACGATGGACTGCACGACCTGATGGACGTGCAGGACGACCTCGAGAAGATTGCTGGTCATGGCGTAGCCGCAACGAACTGGGGATGGTACCAGCAGGGTTATGGGCACGAGCCGAATGACCCCGGCGACAAGGCTCTGCATGTGGGCTACGTTGCGCACCACAACGCGCCGCAGTACTTTGGCTACATCGCTAACAACCCTGCCGTCGCAAGCCACATGCACGGCATGCAGGACTTCTTCGACGACGTAACAGCACGGCGGCTGCCATCGTCAGGGGTGTTCTACGTGCGAGGCGGTTATGGCAACATTCGCGGTCTGAAGCCGGCTGACCCAAACCCTCGATTGGCAGAGGTCTACAACGGGGACGACGATCACCCAGGCTACGCCGATGCGGGCATCAGCGAGACCATGCTCGCCGAGGAGATCAACGCGATCGCGGCCAGCCCGTACTGGTCGCAGAGCGCGATTCTGATCGCCTATGACGAGAGTGATGGACTGTACGATCACGTGCAGCCACGTGTGCGCGCGCATGACTCCAAGGGCCTTGCGCTCGACCAGGGGCCGCGCATTCCATTCATCTTGATCTCACCATATGCAGTCGCGCACGGCATCTCGCATGAGCCTGCGGAGCATAGCTCGATCATCAAGATGGTCGATGAACTCTTCGGCCTGATCCCGCTTGCTGATCTGCCTGATGAAGAAAAGGCGCGGCAGATCGGTGTCGACAAGTTCGGGCAGAAAGACCTCGGCCCTGCCGACGACAAGGTAGATGGAGTCGGTGACCTGCTGTCAGGTTTTGATGACCGCAGGCTCAGCGGGAAGAAGAAGCCGCTACCGCCTAACTATGCAGCCATCGCGCCGGCGGACATGATGCACTTTCCGCCGCGCGACGGACAGGGGTGCCGCGCCCTGGGGATCACACCCACTGATTTCGGACGGCCGAATCCCATTCCCATGGACTTCAATCCACGGCCCGACACAACGCCGGGCATCCCGACGTCAGGCACATGGAATCCGTGAGGCTGGCCGCTTTAACGCTCGTGTGGGCCTGTGCAATGACTCTTCATGCACAGGCAGACACGCTTGCAACGGTGCGGGCGCGCGGTGCATTGCTGTGCGGCATAGATCGGTCTGAGGCCGAATACTCCAGCACGGACGAGCATGGCAACCGGGCTGCGTTTGACCGTGATCTTTGCGACGCGGTGGCCGTTGCAGCCATAGGACCGGGTGCCCACGTTGAGCTGACGTACTACGCTGACGATGTCACCAGCATGCAGGCACTCGCTGACGGTAAGGCAGACATGATCGCGTCGCTGAGTATCATAGACAAGCCCGTGAATGCTGAAGGAACGGCGCTGCCCATTGCTTTTACGAAGCCTGTACTAAGCGATGCGACAGGCATCATGGTGCTGCGATCTTCCGGTATCGTCACGGCTGCTCAACTCAGCGGCAGGAAGATCTGCTACCTGACCGAGACGAAAACTGAGACGAACCTGCAAGCGTGGTTCGCAGCGCATCACCTCGACCTGCTGCCCTTCCCTTTCCAGGAAGAGGGCGAGATGGAGGCGGCTTACGTTACGGACAATTGCGTCGGGCTGGCGGGCGACCTGACCCGCCTGGCGCAGACGCGGGCCAGCACGGGTGATCGTGCAGCCGACTACGTCATGCTGCGGCAAACGTTTGGCGCAGACCCGCTTGCGATGGCCTATCGCAGCGACGACTCCGCGTGGGGTGCCGTACTTTCTGTAACACGTGAGGTGCTGCTGACTGCGGTGACGGCTAATGTCACGTATAAGAACGTCTGGGATCCACCGTCTTCAACTACCGAGGGAACACGCCAGCGAATGCTTACCGTCAGCAGCCACGGTCTGGCCCTCCACCTGGGGCCCGACTGGGCTGCTAAGGTGGTCAGCGCGGTGGGCAACTACGAGGATCTGTTTAATCGAGATGCCGGCGCACAGGCGCTGTTGCGACTCGACGACACGAACGTGCGCGTAGACGAAAAGCAGATTCGTTAGGCCTACTTCACCGTCGTGATCTCCACATCTCGATGCGATATTGTTGGATCCGAAGCAGCTTCCTTTGAAGTCGCGATCGCCTCCACTGAATAGCTGCCAGCTGCCGTCGGCGCCTGCATGGTGAACGTATAACTTTCGGCCCCTGTTGGGGCGAGTGTGAATGCGTGCTCCTGCGCCGCGGCCTCGTGACCCGACGCATCTTTGAAGACCAGGCGCAGCGTCCCTTCGCGCGTGCGGTCCTCATCGTTGACCATGGCAACGGTGTAGTCCCGAGTTGAACCTGCGACAAGGCTGGGCTGCCAAAAGTTGAGATAGACACCGAGCGGGTTGAACGCCTGCCGCATCGAGCGCTCGAAATGCGGCTCAAGCTGCAGGGTTTGCAGGTTGGTAAAGTGGTCTGAAGTGAAGCCCTTGGGATCGCTCGCGGTCAGGTAAACAAAGTGCAAAATGCCTGCGTAGTGCCGGTATGCGCGCCAGAACTCCGTCTCGCCGCCAAGCAGGTACGCGTCGAGCGCGACCCGATTCTCCGTAGTGTTCTTGTCGCCGAGCAGCCTTGGGTACAGCTTGTCTGTCAGCAGCGTCGGTGTGCCGTCACGGTTGAGCCATAGCCATCCATACTCGTTCAGGATCGACGCGTGGCCAGCCTTGTAGGTGCTGCCGTTCGGCTGCGGACCCATCATTGTTTCGAGATCCGTGATCTTGAAATCTCCAGCGACAGGCGGTGCGTCACTCGCCATTTTAAAGAACAGGTACTGGTGATCCTCAACAGGATCGTCCGCACCGGCGGGCGCGTTGTAGCTGTTCTCCCACGCGCGATGCGACAGGTCGAGGCCTCGGACGGCTGGGATCACGCGCTCGGTAAAGCCCGGCAGCCACGACTCGTTGGTCGCATCCCAAATGGCGACGCTGGGATGGTTCCAGTTGTCGCGCATCCACTCGGTGTACTCGGCCTTCATCTCGTCTTCGTCGTAGTTGGGCTTGTAGGCGCCCCAGTTGTGACCAACCCACACCATGTATTCGTTCTGGATGAGCAGGCCGTTCTCGTCAGCAATCTCAAGCCAGCGATCCGGTACGGGACCGATGCAGAAGCGGAACGCATTCCAATGCATGCTCTTCGGAATATCGACCAGCAGCCGCTTCAGCCACGCTTCATCCCACGGCAGCGTGCCGACGTCAGGGTCTTCAAAGAAGCGGTGCAAGGTGATGTTCGATCCCCGCAGGAAGTAGGGTTTGCCATTCAGGTAAGCGCGCCGCGTGGGCGTGTCAAAGCGGATCTCGCGCATGCCGAAGCGTGTCTCCATGCTGTCGCCGGCGGTGGCTGTGGCAACAGCGTAGAGGAACGGATCTTCCGGGCTCCACAGGTGCGGGTTACGCAGTGGAACGGTCTGCTTGACTGTGACCGTCGCACCCGCGGCGACATCGACCCGGGTTGTCACGATGCTGGATGCGGCAGCGTGCCCCTTGCGCTCGAAGATCTGCTGGCGCACTGCGGTTGTGATGGCGTGGTCCGCGTAGTTGTGCAGCTCCGTCTGTACCAGCGCGCTGCTGGTCGCAAGCTGCGGGGCTACCTGCACATTGCTGACGAAAGGATTATCCGCCGCGAACAGTGTTACATCGTCGTAGATGCCGGGTGTCCAGCGGTTCTTCTCAAAATCCGTGCCAGACGAGACGTTCGCAGGCAGCACATTCGGGTGCGCTCCAATGCGGATGACGAGTTCGTTCTGTGCATTCCAGCGGATAGCCTTCGTTACATCGAACCACGCGGCGGTGAAGCACGGATCGTGCTCGCCGATTCGCACGCCGTTCAGGTACACGACCGTTCCGAATTGCGCCTTGCTCACCTTCAGCACGGCGACCGCGCGTTGCTGTGGGCCGGTGAAGGTCCTGCGGTACCAGAAGTAGTTGCGCGCCTGGTGCGAGATGCCTTTGGCCATGCCCAGCTTGTCGTAGTCGGCCTGCGCGTACATGCCCTTGCGGACCAGGTTCGACAGCAGCTCGCGCGACTGGAACTGGTCGACATCGGCGAATGCAGGCGTCGCGCTGTGTGCCAAGCCGGGCACAGGAGCGGTATGTCCATACTGCTGCGGCTTCTCGTCAGCGCCCGTCGAGTCCTGGATGTCCCATTGCCCGTTAAGGGACATCGTAGTCCGTTGCGCCTGCAAGGCCGCACAGCACAACAGGACAACGCTGAATCGAACGAGGAACGAGGGCAGCCGCATGGTGACGAACTCCTGCTGAGATCGGAAGCGTCAGCAAGTCTATCGCCTGTGCACGCGCGCTGGCCGCACTCACGCAAATCCTTAGCGTCGGGGCGATACGGGGTGCGGTACGACGGGATGCGTTCCCGCTGTGCCGTGCAGGATAGCGCGCGTATGCTCCCTGGTCACGGTGACTCGGCAGCCGAACGCGTTGGCCGCGCAGAGATTGTCGCGCATGCGAAGCCAGGCAGTCTGGTCCGGGCCGATCATCCATGCGGTGCCATTGGTCGCATAGTTGATCTGCACCAGGTAATATGCAGCCACTTCATCCACGTCAGCGGCGTACGCCATCTCCTGCTGACAGGGATCGCTCGGTGCGGGTGCGGTGTTATTTGCCTTCTGGCAATAGTCTTCGTCATGCTCCAGCAGGATGCGCTTGTTCGACCCGGTGAGGAAATACCTCGTGGTCACGGGCGGTACGTGGTACGCCTGCGACCACTGGATCACATCCTGCATGAACGCGAGCGGCAGCTGCTCCGTGCGAACGGCGAGGTCGGTAACCTGCCGCGAGAAGACCGAGAGCGTCGGTGTCGGCTCGCCGTTGGTTGGCTGGAAGAAGAAGCCGCCGAGCGCGATGCCATCCTGCAGATCAAACCACAGAAAGGCGCGCCCGTTCAGGTATGGGCCTTGCGCGCCTGAGATCATCACGTAGCGATCGCCGACGATCGTCACCGGCTCTTTCGAGCCTTTTAAGACGAGGTCGAGAGCGTCCTGCAGGGGCATGTCACGGCCGTAATGGAACTCGCAATTCGGAACAACGGCCTTGAGCACTTTGCGAAACTGCTTGTCCTTGATCGCGTCGTTCGCCGTCTTGCCTGAAAGAGTCCGGAGGAATGCGATTTGGTCAGGAGACATCGGCGGTGCAAACAGGCCTTTGTCATATCCAGCCGGGGAGGCCTGCGGCCGGACGGTCGGCGCACAGACCGCCACAATCAGCAGGCCGACAACCTTGACCAGTGCGCGTTTCAATGCCTTTACCTGCATCGCAGTCTCACCTCTCCTTCAAAGAATTGGCCCATTCTATATGTCAGATCCTGAACATTTCGATCAGACAAATCATCGCTTGTTATCGGCAGAATCACAACGCTGCGTCAAACTGCGCAAACCCTCCAAACGCGCTGTCTCGGCGCTCAGCATGCGCCATCTCAGATTGCGTGGAGGAACACGATGGCGCTGTCAAAGACAACTCGAGATCACGATGAGATACAGGAGTGGGCCGAGAAGCATGGAGCGGTTCCGGCCGAAGTGGAAAGCACGGAGAAGAAAGGGCAACCCGGCATTCTGCGGTTCATGTTTCCCAAGGCGAAGAACCATAACGACGGAGCGCTGAAGGAAATCGAGTGGGAGGAGTTCTTCGAGAAGTTCGATGAGAACGGGCTCGAGTTGCTCTACCAGGAGCAGACTGCCGAGGGCGCCGAAAGCAACTTCAACAAACTGATCTATCCCGAGAACGAAAGTTCGACGAAAAAGAAGAGCTCTTCTGCCGCCTCGCACAGCACGAAGTCTGCGAAGAAGAGCGCATCCGCAAAGAGCACGAACAAGAAGAAAGCTAGCTGAGTTCGTTCGGGAGAAAGAGAAAGGCCGCTGCAGTCGCAGCGGCCTTCTCTTGAGCGTTGCCAGGCTTAAGCACGCGGTGCGGGAGGAGCACCAGCACCCGGGCCGCCGCGGCGTCCGCCACGACGACGACGGCGCTTGTTCCCGCCAGGCCCCGCAGGACGCTGACCCTGGGGAGCCGCTGCACCTTCGACGGGAGCTTCGGCACCTTCAGGCTCGTCGCCTTCTTCGTCATCGTCTTCCTCATCATCGTCATCTTCGAAGTCATCGCCACCCTCAAGCGTGATGGTCTCCTCTGACGGCGGTGGCGCAGTGCGCTCGGGACGCGGCGCACGGGGCTGCTCGGTCCGCTGCGGACGTCCGCCACCCTGCTCATCGCCACCCTGCGGTTCGACCTCTGGCAGGCCAAGCTTCGCACGCTGTTCGCGAAGAACTGCCTTGCGGGACAGCTTGATGCGATTGCCCTCAATGGTGAGTACCTTGACGAGGATCTGATCGCCCTCGCGCAATTCATCCTTCACGTCCTTGACGCGGTGCTCTGCGATCTCGGAAACGTGCAGCAGGCCGTCGGTGCCAGGGAAGATTTCGACGAACGCGCCGAACTCTGCCAGGCGAACGACCTTGCCGAGGTAAGTCTTGCCGATCTCTGGGACAGCAGTGATGTCCGTGATCATCTGCAGGGCGCGTGCGAGGCCTTCTGGATCGCTCGACGAGACATCCACCTTACCGGTGTCGTCCACATCGATCTTGACCTGCGTGGCCTCAATGATGCTGCGGATCACCTTGCCGCCGGGCCCGATCAGGTCGCGGATCTTGTCAGTGGGAATCTGCAGCGTGCGGATCTGAGGTGCGTAACGCGACTTCTCTTCACGTGCGCCGGAGATGACAGCATCCATCTTGTCGAGCAGGAAGATGCGTGCGCGTTTGGCTTGCGCCAGCGCCTCGCGCATGATCTGCGGCGTGATGCCCATGATCTTGATGTCCATCTGCAGCGCGGTAATGCCCTCACGCGTACCGGCCACCTTGAAATCCATGTCGCCGTAATGATCTTCCGCACCGGCGATGTCGGTCAGGACGGCGTAGTCGTCGCCTTCCTTCACAAGACCCATTGCGATACCCGCGACAGCGGCCTTGAGCTTGATGCCTGCGTGCATCAGTGCGAGTGATGCACCGCAGACCGTCGCCATGGAGGATGAACCGTTCGACTCGGTGATATCCGAGACGACACGAAGCGTGTAGGGCGAGTCCTTCTCGTCGGGCAGAACAGCTTCGATGGCGCGATACGCAAGCGCACCGTGACCGATCTCGCGACGTCCTGTGCCGGTCATGCGGCCCACCTCGCCCACGGAGTACGGCGGGAAGTTGTAGTGCAGCATGAAGCGGCGCTTCTGCTCGCCTTCATACGATTCCATACGCTGCGAATCGTCACCCGTGCCAAGCGTCGCGGTGACGATGGCCTGGGTTTCGCCGCGGGTAAACAGGGCCGAACCGTGGGGACGCGGCAGGATGCCCACCTCGATATCGATCTGGCGAACCTGGTCGAAGGCACGGCGATCGGGACGGATCTTGTCCTTCAGAACCTGCTCGCGAAAGATGTTCTCGCGAAGCTGGTCGAAGTACTTGCCGAACTTCTTCGCAGCGGTAGCGTCACCCTCGGGCAGAGCTTTTTTAAGCTCGTCCTTAAGTTCCTTGATCTTGGCGTAGCTGGCGATCTTGTCATACTTCTGCGTGTCGACCGCGTCGGTCAGGCGCTCACCGATCTGTGCCTTCATGCTGTCCGCGTAAGCCGCATCCTGCTCAATGGGCTTGACGGCGCGCTTGGGCTTGCCGGCCATGCCTGCGAACTCGATGATCTTCGCGCAGATGAGCTTGACCTGCTCATGCCCAAACTCAATGGCGTCAACGACCTTCTCTTCCGAGACTTCCTTTGCGCCGGACTCGACCATCACGATGCCGTCCTTCGTACCGGCGACCATGATGTTCAGCAGGCTCTTCGCGCGCTCGGCGTAGGTGGGGTTCACGACGAACTGGTCATCGACCAGGCCGACGCGAACTGCACCAATCGGCCCCTCGAACGGGATGTCCGAGAGCGCGATCGCGCAGCTTGCCGCGTTGATCGCGATTGCGTCGGGATCGTTTTCTTTGTCAGCCGAGTAGACGAATGCGACCACCTGGGTCTCGTTGCGGTAGGTCTCGGGGAACAGCGGGCGGATGGGCCGATCGATCTGGCGCGAAGTAAGGATTTCCTTTTCGGAGGGGCGACCTTCACGCTTGATGAAGCCGCCGGGGATGCGTCCGCCGGCATAGGTGGTTTCGCGGTATTCGACGGTCAGCGGAAAGAAGTCGATGCCTTCTTTCGGTTCGGGTGCGCCGACTGCAGTTGCCAGAACGACTGTGTCGCCGGACGAGGTGAAAGCGGCGCCGGACGCCTGCTTGGCGATGCGACCCGTCTCGAAGGTAATGCGCTTGCCACCGGCAAGCTCTACGGTGATCTCCTGCTTCATAGCGGTTGTTCTCTCTCTTGTTTTTTGTGTGGGAAGTTGTAGGCGCGTGCGGCATGGGCCAGCAAACGCGCGCAGACCGGCCCCGTCGCGATGGCATGCGACGAGTGGCCGGTCTGAGGAAACGGAAGGATCTGCATTCGACCCGGAAAGCCGAAGGAAGCGAAACCAGCAGCAGACGGCGCAATCAACCGTTCACGCTCCCGGAGGGGAGTGTGTTGCCGGGACGACATAGTCCCGGCATGGCGGAAGCGTGCGTGTGCTGCATCAACGTGCGGCCCTCGCTTATCGGTGTGCGGAATGCGCCTGGATTGCAGCGGGGCTACTTGCGGATGCCGAGCTTGCCGATCACGTCGCGGTAGCGATCAGGATCGTTCTTCTTCAGGTAATCCAACAGGCTGCGGCGCTTCGAGACAAGCATCAGCAGGCCGCGGCGCGAGCCGTGATCCTTCTTGTGCGTCTTGAAGTGCTCGGTGAGCTGGCCGATGCGCTCGCTGAGGATCGCAATCTGAACCTCAGGGCTGCCGGTATCGGTATCGTGCACACGATACTTCGTAATGATGTCGTTTTTCTTTTGCGTTGCCAACACTGTCTTGCGGTACTCCTGATTCAAAAGCCGATTTGGTCTACGCAACAGGATACCACTTACTACGCCTTCAATCGCGCGAACCGCCCGGCAAATCCCCTCATTTGTGAGTCTCGAGGGCCGCACCCGCCGCAAAGAACGCAGCAGTGGGCTGCAATCTTTCATCAAACAACAAAGCGCGCTGCGGCAGGCCGTCCCCGCGCTTTCGCGTGCCGCTGTTCAGCCAGGTATGCCCGTCGTCCACACCCCAGACCAGCACGGCACCCACATGCGGCGCAGAGAGGACGGTATTCAGGTAGCTGCTGTACAGCGCTGCGACTGACGCGTCCCGTGTGGCGACGTCACCGGCTAAGTCGCGATCATCCACGTCCATCTCGGTGATGAAAATCTGCAGGTTCAACTGGTTGCAGGCATCCAGGAACTGCCGCAGGCCCGGGCCGTATGTGCGGCCTGCCTTCAGATGAGACTGGATGCCGACCGCGTCGAGCGGCACGTTGCGCTGCCGCATGCCGCGCAACAGCTGCAGGATGGCTGCACGCTTCGCTTCCGCTGCCGGCGTCTCCTCTTCAAAGCCGTAATCGTTGTACGTCAGCAGGGCTTTCGGATCGGCTTCGCGGGCTGTGCGATAAGCCAAATCGACGTAGTCCGGCCCGGCAAGCTGCAGCCATGGCGAGTTGCGCATGCCGCCAGGCAGACTATCCTTCGGATCGATGGCTTCGTTCACCACGTCCCATGAATGAATGCGGCCCTTGTACCGCCCCGCAACCGTCCGGATGTGTGTCGTAAGCAAGTCGCGGGCGTTTTCTTTCGTTGCCGTCGAGGCAAACCAGTCGGGCAGAGACTCGTGCCAGCAGAGATTGTGCCCACGAACCTTGATGCCGTTCGAAGTGGCGAAATCGACCAGGGCGTCTGCCTCTTCGAAATGAAATGTGCCGGCTGTGGGCCGCAGCGGCTTCCACTTCATGGCGTTCTCCGCGACGAGGATGCTGCACTGCTGTTGCAGCAGGGCGCGGTACGCCGGGTTCGTGCGGAGCGCCGATGTGTTCACAGCAAAACCGAACAGCCGGCTGCCCCGCGCGGCATGGGCCTTCAGCGATGCACTGCCGCCGATCTCCTGCTGCGTCTGGCCCGGGACGAGCGATGGCTTGATGAAGGCTGCAGCACCCGCTGCCACGAGAAACTTACGTCGATCCATACCCACATCACTCATGAATGGTCCGGCTTTCTCTTCGGATCTCTTCGGTCCAATGCAGAAACCGCAAAAACTGCCGCTTCTCTGCCCACAAAAATCGGAACATTGCGGCGGCACCCATCGTTTCCGCATGCATGCCGGAGTATGTCTCCACGCGCCATCGGAGGTACGGACTGCGCCACGGTCGCAGGCGGGCACCGCGCGTAGCGTTCCACAGGAATTGGATGGCGGCGATCACAACGCGAGTGTACCGCCTTGCAGGGGCTATTGCAGGTAGTCGAAGAGACTGCCCTTGTCGACGATGCCGATCGTACTGAGCAATGCGCTGCGCTGCGTGGTCACCGCACTCAGCTGCGTTGCGAGCGAGGCGGTGTCGGCGCTAAGCAGCGTGCTCTGCTGGGCTGAAAGGTTCGTTTTGAGCGTGGTGACGTAGTCGCTTTCGGTCGAGAGCCGGCTTTGCGCGGTGTCGAGCACGGCACGCTGCGATGTCACGTTGGTCAGCGCGTCATTCAGATCGCCCACAAGGGTCGATGCGTCCGTCGTGTCTGTAGTGGAGTTGCTGGACAGTTCGGCAATGATCGCGTTGAGGGAACCGAACACAGATCCATTCGGCGAGAGAAAGACCGAGGAGCCGGCCAGCGAACCCTGCAGCGAGCCGCCGGAGAGCAGGGGTATGTTGGCGGTGTCCGTGTTGCCGGTGTAGGTCACGGTACCGTCTGCCGCCTGGGTAAACGGAGCGGTTGTTGTGGCGGAACCGGAGAACAGAAATGAGCCGGTGTAGCTGCTGTTTGCCAACGAGACAAGGTCGTTACGAATGGAGGCCAGCTGCTGGGCCGCGGTGGTGCGCTGACTCGCCGTGTCCGTGTTGTTGAGCGCTCCTACCGCGGTCGCAACGGCCGAGGTAAGCTGTGTCACCACGGAACTGAGCGCCGAGTCAGAAGCCTGCAAACGGCTGCCCACCGTGCTTGAGGTCGACAGGAACGCATCGTCGCGGCCGATCGAATCAGCCAGCGTAGCAGCCTGACCCGCAATGACGGGATTGTCACTTAGCTGATTGATACTGAGCCCGCTGGAGATCGAGTCTGAGATCTCTGCCTCCTGGTTCTTCAGGTCGCTGGAGGAGGTGACCAGTCCCTGGATGAAGGTCGCGTCGATACGCATCATCGCCCTTTCTGTGCTTAGCTGACCGTTGTCTGCTGACCGATGTTGATAGCGTCCGCCAATAATTGATCCACAATGGTGAGCACCTTTGCGGAGGCCTCGTACGAACGCTGGTACTGCGTAAGATTTGCTGCTTCCTGATCCAGCGAAACACCTGACACAGCGTCAAGCTGCGTGCTGGTCTGCGACAGAACAGCGGCGTCCGCGGTACTTTCTGTCTGGACACTGGAGGCAGTGGAGCCAAGGCCGCTAAGCAGCGCCGAGAAAGCATCGGTCGGAGTCTGGCCGTTGACCAGGGCCGTGCTCCCGAGATTGCTCAGGGCCAGCGCGTTGCTGCCCGAACTGGTTCCGTTCGACGCAAATGCAGTGCCGTCGGTCGCCACAACGGTCAGCGTGGCGGCGCTCGTTCCGCTGAAGATGTTTGTGCCTGCGGCACCTGAGGCAGTCGTGCCCGCGGCGTTCTGTGTGTTGACTGCTGTCGCGATTGCGGAGGCAAGCGCATCCAGCTGAGAGGTCACCCAAGGCAAATCTCTGTCGCGAGCTTGGAGCGCACCGCCGATGCTGCCGCCCCGGATTACGCCGGTGACGTTCGCGCCGCCGGCCGATGCCGCCGCATACACCTGCACCGCACCTGATACGGCCGCAGTGGAAAGCGGCAGCGATGTTGTTCCAGTGACGAGTGGTGTGCCGTCCGACAGCGCGAGACTCAGTCCATTGTTCTGGCTGGTAATTGAGTTCACATCGACCAACTGCGAGAGGTTCGTAACGAGGCTGTCCCTCTGGTCGAGCAGCGTGTCGAGTGAATCTCCCGGCGAGGCTTGACTGATCTGCGTGTTCAACGCCGCGATCTGGCCGGTGAGTGTGTTGACCTGTGTGACTGACGTTGCGACCTGCTGGCTGAGGGATGCGCTCTGCGAGGTGATCTGGTTCGCTGCGCTGTTCAGCGTACTCGCAAGCGTCTGCGCCGCGGTGTAAAGCGATCGCTGTGCGCTGCTGTCGTTCGGCGACGCGGACAGGGTCGAAGCGGCGCTGAAGAAGCCAGTTACTGCTGCGCCTATGCCCGACGTGTCGCCGCCGGACGAGGTGATTTTGAAGAGACTCTGGAGGGTATTGAGCGCGTTCAGACGTGTGCTGCTTGCCAATGAGGTTTCGGTGGCCTGCTGCACCGTTCGCTGCAACACGCGATCGCGCTGTGCCGTGACTGTGGCCTGCACGCCGGGGCTGGAACCGGCGCCTACCGTGACCAGGTCGCCTTCAGACCACGAAACATTGCGGCGCGTATAGCCCGGCGTGTTCTGGTTTGCCATGTTGGCCGCAGTCAGCCGCATCTGCTGTGTAGACAGCGACAGGTAGCGCGCAAGCGCATCGGCTGTAGGCATTTCCAGCATCGCTTCTCCTATATGGGTTCAAGTACGTGCGGGCTTCGCCGATACGAGTGCATGCAATGCGCCAAATAACTTAGGCCGCTCCTGAGAGCGGCCTAAGGCGGTTTGATCGTGCTTGCTGATCCGTTATGCGGCGCAGGAGCTTGGGCGTAACCGAAGATGCTGCGGCTGGATGCTGGGTGCATCGCCTGCGAGAATTGCGGCACGCTCCAATACATGGGCCAGCTCGCGGACATTGCCGTACCACGGGTAGTCGAACAGTTTCGCGAGCGCTTCTCTGCTTATGGACCGCCGTGGCGCCGACATACCAAAGCGTGACAGGAAGTGCTCCACAAGCATGGGAATATCACCCAATCGGTCACGCAAGGCCGGCACTTCCACCGGAAAGACCGCCAGACGGTGATACAGATCCAGCCGGAATGTGTTGCGTTCGGCATTTTGCTCCAGCGGCTGGTGCGTTGCCGACACGATGCGGACATCGACCCGTGCGACTTCGTTGTCGCCCACACGCTGGATCTCACCGCTCTCTAGAAACCGCAGCAGCTTGGCCTGCAGCGGCAGCGGCATCTCTCCAATCTCATCAAGAAAGAGCGTGCCGCCGTGCGCGGCTTCGATGCGGCCCGTGCGCGACGTCACGGCACCCGTAAACGCGCCGCGCGTATGACCGAACAACTCGGCTTCGAGCAACTGTTCCGGAATGGCAGCGCAATTCAACACAACAAACGGCTTGCCCGAACGTGTACTCAGTCGATGCACTGCCTTTGCCACGAGTTCTTTGCCGGTACCCGTCTCGCCCTGGATCAGAACGCTCGTCAAGTGCGGTGCAACCATGCGCACCATGCTGGCAAGTTCGCGCATGGATGGACCATCGCCCACCATCTCAGGCAGGTGCGAACGAACCTCAACAATGGCCGCCACATCGCTCTCTTGCGGTACTGGAAAAGGCAGCAGCGGCCCAGTCGCACTCGGAACCACAACCGGGGCGGTCAACCAAGCCGCGCCATCACTCACGCTTTGCACCGGGCGCATGAGCGGCGATGCCACCGACAGGACCGACGCCAGGGCAGCGACGGAGGCCGACGTGTCCTCCTGCGCTTCTCGCAGTGCGTGCAGCAGCTCGTGCCTCCGCGTGCTCCGACCGCCTCCCCGCATGGCGCTGCCGTCGGTCTGCAGGAGGTCTGTGCCGGGACACATCGCAGCGGCATGCTCGCTAAATTCCCCTGCGTCCAGGTCAGGCAACCAGTGGTCCACGATCAAAGCCTCCGGGGCAGCCTCGCCCAGGTACACCATTGCCTCTGCGCCGCCCGCGGCAGCGATCACATGCCACCGAAGGCTCGACAGCCGATCGCTCAGGCGCTGCCGAAGGTCCGCGTCAGGAATGACGATAAGCACACTGCGTTGCTGCACCGCGCTCGAGTGTAAGGCGAAGATAGGGGAATTCATGAGAGTTCTCCATTGTTTCTAAGGGCTTGTGCAGCGCTGCGAGTGGCTTCCAGCGCCTTGATCGCGCGAAGACATTCCACATGTGCTTCGTCGAGAGTGTTTTCCAGAGCCTGGGGATCGGATCTCAGCCTGCCGAGTTCCAGTTGAAAGAGCATTGCAGTCAAAGGCTGCGCAAGGGCGTGGATCGCATCGTCGAGTGCGTCGAGCCGCGGGTTAGCGCCATGCGGCGCCGTCACGCGATCGCCATGTGCCCGTACATGGGCATGACCTGTGTGCCGACCGCTGGCTTTGAAGGCACAGGCTTTGTGCCGATCGCATAGCCTTCGCCACGCACTGTCTGGATCATGCCCGCGGCGCTGCTGCTGCCCAGCTTCCGGCGCAGGTAGTTCACGTAGACATCGACCACGTTCGTTCCCGCGTCGGGCGACATGTGCCAGACCTCACGCAGCAGTTCCTGCCGCGAGACCGCACGACCGCGCTGCATCAGCAGATACTCGAGCAGCGTGTATTCCTTTGCCGTGAACTCGATGCTTGCGCCGGCGTAGGTGACCGCACGCGTCATGCGATCAATCTGCAGATCTCCATGACGGATGAAGCCCGATGCTGTCTCGACGGTGCGGCGCTGGACAGCGCGGCTGCGCGCCATCAACTCCGCCACTGAGAATGGCTTGACCAGGTAGTCGTCCGCGCCCAGGTTCAGGCAGTCGATCTTGTACGACGCCTGGGATCGACCCGTCAACACGATGATGGACATCCCCTGCGTCGTGCCATGGATCATACGGAGCAACTCCACCCCATCCAGAACAGGCAGGCCAAGGTCGAGGATCAACAGGTCCGGCGCATGCTCGCGAATGCGTTCTAGAGCACTGCTGCCATCTCCGACGCAGTCGACACGGTCGCCCTGATTGGCAAAGCTCTTACCTAAGAATTTCGCAAGGGCGCTGTCGTCCTCGGCAATTAGAACTCGCATGCACATCTCCTCAAGCAAGGGTGTTGTCGGCAAAACTGCGCTCCAGCATAAGTTCCCTGAGCGCTGGTATGAAAGATGACTCATCCGAAGGCAGTTCCGTACCCGACTTTCCACAGAGGAAATTGACTCGTGCCACATCGGGAAATGGATCCGGGTTGGTAGATTATCTTGATTCCATGAACTTTCCGCATCGATTATCCCTTTGACGTAGGAACTGGGATCGTCTTTGAGAGTTTTTGGAACGATTCATGCTTGACACGTCTGCATAACCTCAAACCCTTCCTACCGACATAAGACACAAAGGGCGTTATGCTAAACCTATTATCGTTACACATCCCGTACAGTGGCCCAAGGCGTTGCAAACACACGCCTTGCAAGGAAAAGATGACTCTTATAGCTACGCTATTTTCGCCTGACGGGTTTGCAGTTGTATCCGACGGAAGACGGATCTCAGAGTCGGGAGAATGCCTCTCAGATGAGGCCCGGAAGGTCTTTCTGTACGAAAAGGGCGGCACAAAGCTGTTTTACGGATGGGCAGGGAGAACATCATTCGATACCCCTCTTTGCAGGTTTGACTTCGCGGAGCAGACAGCATTTGCTTTGTCTGACCTACTGGATGAGGAGAGACCGCAGACCACCGCTGCCCTCTGCGATTGGGTCCGGGTCACATTGCATGCAAAGTTGATCGCCTGCCTTGGTGCAGCAGAAGTGTGTCCTACCGGTGGTCGTTCGAAGGAACTGATCGCCATAGGGACATTAGGTGGTTTCCTAAACGGAGTAGCGTTTCAGCTCGTGTTGCAGTTCTGTTGTCAGAACGGGTTGCTACTAACACCTGAAGTTCTGAAGCAAGAAGTAGACCCGTACCCGTTTGTCATTGTGTCTGGCCCGGATGTGTCATCGCCAGAGCCGAAGACTATGGATGATGCGATCAAGTTCGCGCGCCGCTACGCAGAGACGGGCATAAAAGACTTCGGCGACGCGAGGGGGTTGGGCGGTTTGGTTCAGATAGCAACAATCACGCGGAACGGTATGGCGTGGGAGGAAGATTGCCTGAAGACAAGCTAGTAGACCGGGAAGCGTTTGACGCGCTTCTGAGGAAGATCGCGCGCACCAAACCGGCACCACTCAAAAGCAAGGCCAAGCCGAAGAGTCCGGAAAATGGACAACAGCCTAAAAAGGTTCCTGATAGGTAAGCGTCTTGTAAGGCAGTGGGTGGTTTGCCGCCATGTTGTCCAACACCATTCCGAACAGCCAGGGCTGCATCTTGCGACGGTTGTAGCGCCAGCAGAACTCCCCTAGGTAGCGGTTCAGGTGGTCGACGCTGAGACGGTGGTAGTTGCCGACGATGCCGCGCTTGAACAGTGAGAACGCGCCTTCGACCGTGTACGTGCAGGTGATGGTGCCCTTCTGCAACTCAAGCCGATGGAATCCGGACCTGTGCTTTGCCGTCGGTAACACACCGCGATAGATCGGCTTACCGTCCGTCACAATCTTTGCTGTGTCCGGGCTGAGATGGCCGTCTACCGCAGTCCGCAGACTTTCCAAGCCGCCGTTCGGGATGACCTGCATGTGAATGCTGCCGTCCCGTTCGGCGAGTCCTAAGACGGTGGCCTTCGCATTCTTGGCCTTCTTCACACCCTGAAGACGGATGCGACCGCCAACGTAGGTCTCGTCCATCTCTACCGTTTTCTGTGGCCCACCTACCGTAAACCCTGCGGGTTCCTGCATGGCCTGCCGAATACGGTGGCACAGATACCAAGCCGTCTTGTACGTCACGCCGATGTGACGTGCAACCTGTGCCGCAGAGATACCCTTCTTACCTTCCACCATCAGCGCAATCGCCATAAACCACTTCTGCAACGGAAGGTGTGAATCATGGAAGAGAGTGTCGGTGGTGGCGCTGAAATGCAGACCGCATGAGGCGCATTCGTACAGACGAGCAGCTTTGCCTGTCTTCCCTTTGGTCGTGATCGGGTAGCACTTGCCGTGATCGCAAGCCAAACACCGCACACCGTGAGGCCAACGCGCCTTCACCCAATACGCCAGAGCATGTTCTTCCGTTGGGAACTCTTTGGCCAGAGAGAAGAGATTCATGCCAGTTCCTCAATCTGTTTCCGCAGTCCGTCATATTGTCCGCGAATGGTTTGCTTGGCTTGGATCATGGCGTCTTGTGCGTCAGCAGGGCTTACTCGAATCCCTGAAAGCTGATTTAGAGCGACCAGACTCGCTCGCAAGTCTTCTATCTCGGCCAGCATGGTGTAAAGAAGACTTCTCTCTGCCGTTGTCATGTGAACCACTATGTACCAACGCGGAACCTACGTCAAAGGGATAATGAATCTTTCCGCTTGCAATTCGCCTTTTATTCGCTAAAGTTGAGCAATGGCGATCACGCGTCGGCAAAAAGAAGTTCTTGACTTTCTCTCTGGTTTCACACAGCGAAAAGGCTACTCCCCTTCGTACGAGGAGATCGCCGCAGGCCTCGGCCTGAACTCGCTGGCGACAGTCCATAAACACATTACGAATCTGCACAACAAGGGCATGCTGCAGCGCGCGCATAACCGCAGCCGCTCCATCGATGTGCTGTCGCCGCGCAGCACGCGGCGTGGCGGTGACCGCCTGCCGCTGATGGGACGTATCGCTGCGGGCAGACCGGTTGAGGCGATCGAGACGGCGGAGAGCATTTCGCTTTCGGAGATCATCGGGAACCGCGAGGTGTTCGCGCTGGAAGTTCGAGGCGACAGTATGCGAGACGAGCATATCGTCAACGGCGACTATGTCCTGGTCGAGCGCACCAGCACCGCACGCGAGGGCGAGATCGTGGTTGCGCTGGTCGATGGCACGGATGCCACGCTGAAGCGCTACTACAAGGAAGGCAGTGTCATCCGTCTGCAACCCTCCAACAGCGAGATGAGCCCAATCTTTGCGCCGGCCGACCGCGTGGCCATCCAAGGTAAGGTGCTGGGCATGTTGCGGAAGTATGCCTGAGCAGGAGTCCGCACACGCGGCACTGAACTGCGATCTGCTGGTCTTTGACCTTGACGGCACCCTGATCGATTCACAGCAGGACCTTGCGAACTCCGTCAACGCGACGCTTTCGTTCCTGCATCGGCCGCATCTGGAACACGCAGACATCGCCACGTTCATCGGCGATGGCGCCAGCATGCTGGTGCAGCGTGCCCTGGAAGCGACGGGAGGAACGAATGAGACGCTGCTGGCCTCCGCGATGCCGTTCTTCCTTGCGTACTACCGCGATCACAAGCTGGATTTCACCTTCGTCTACCCCGGCGTGCTTGCCGCGCTTCGTCTGATACGCATGGCTGCACCATCGTTGCCGATGGCCGTCCTCACCAACAAACCTGTCGCACCCTCACGAGCGATTTGCGATGGACTTGGCCTGTCGCCTTTCTTCTTTGCAAACTACGGCGGCAACAGCTTTGAAACCAAGAAGCCTCACCCGTTGGGCATGCACACGCTGATTCAGGAAGCGTCAGCCATACTCGGCCGCAAAGTGCAGGCAGACCGAACGGTGCTGATCGGCGACTCGCACGTTGACGTCGAAACGGCGCGGGCCGCCAGAGCCCGCTGCATTGGATGCAGCTACGGACTCGATCCCGAGCGTCTTCGCGCTTCGAACCCGAACGTAATCGTTGATAAGCCCGAGCAGTGGGTCCATGCGCTCCGTACGGTGCTGGACTGACTCATCCCTCTGCAGGAGTTGCGGCGCGTTCCCGCCGCACCGCCGCACCGCTCACCGCCGCACCCGCGTCCGGATGCATGCGGATGTAGGACGGGATAGAGGCTGCAGCGATGGCTGCCATCGTGCAGAACGCCACGCGAAAATCGAACAAGGTGTTGCTGCTGCCCAGCGCTCCACTGAGGTGCAATGCGAGGGCAGCCAGGGCGACACCGAGACTGGTGGTCATCTGCTGCATCGTTGCAGAGAGCGTGGTTCCGTTGCTCTTCATCGACTCGGGCAGATCGGCGAAACCCATGGTGGTGAGTGCAGTCAACTCCATCGACCGGCCCAGGCCGCCAAAGAACAGGATTGCAAGCAGCGCCGTCCGCGGGGTGTCAGCTCGCAACCATCCGCATGCGGCAAGCAGCAGCACCGTGGCGATTCCGTTGAAGATGAGGACATTGCGGAAGCCGAAACGCCGCAGCAGCGGGGCTGTGAGCGGCTTCATCGCAAGGTTGCCGCAGAACACTGCCATCGTCAGCGAACCCGAGGCGAGCGGGTTCAGTCCAAAGCCCTCCTGGAATAGCAGTGGCAACAGGAACGGCACGGAAAACACCGCCATCCGAAACAACGAACCTGCCAGGTTGGCGATATTGAAGGTTTCGATCCGGAAGACCTGCAGGCGAAACAGCGGGTTTTGCGCAGAGCGGAACCGGCGTAAAGCGAACGTGCCCAGAAGAACCGCAACTGCAAGCAGGGCAAAGATCCGGGCCAGGTGGATGTGCGGCGCCTGCAGAGCTTCAAGCATGTACATCATGCAGAACGACGCTCCACCAACCAGCAGGAACCCGGGCAGATCAAACGCCTCGGCCCTGCCGCCGCTGTCCGCAGGAACAAGCTTCAGCGCCAAAGCAAACAGCACGATGCCTATGGGCACGTTGAGCAGGAACATCCACGGCCAGCTTGCGAAGGACAGAATCCACCCACCGACAGGCGGACCAAGGATAGGCGCGACCAGAGCCGGCCAGATGGTGTACGCAATGGCTTTCATCAACTGCGGCTTGGTGGAGGCGCGAATCACCATCAGACGGCCAACGGGCACCATCATGGAACCGCCAAGGCCCTGCAGGACGCGGGACGCAGTAAACATCGGCAGCGTGTGGCTTATGCCGCAAAGCGCCGATGCGATGGTGAAGATGAGAATGGCCGAGGCAAAGACCCTGCGCTCGCCGAAGCGCGTTGCCGTCCATCCGCTGAGCGGGATGAAGATGGCAAGTGTCAGCAGGTACGCAGTGATGCCGACGTTCACCGCAACCGCGGATGTGCCGAAGCTGCGCGCCATCGTCGGCAACCCGGTCGCGATGATTGTCGCGTCCAGATTCTCCATAAACAGCGCGCCCGCGGCCAGCAGAGCGACGGCAAGTGCATGACCGCGAAGCGTGGACGGATCGTGCGTCTTCTTTGAAGCGGCAGCCAAGAGTCAATGGTAAACGGCCCCATTCAAGGGATCGCCATCCACTTGAGACCTGTCGCTAGTCGGCTAGGCGACCGGCTGCAGTCGCATCGGCTGCTTGTGCCAATAGGTGAGCGAGCGCCACATCCACTCCACCGGACCGAACTGGAACCGGCTAAGCCAGAGCGAGCTGAAGACCAGGTTCAAAGCCCAGACACCCGCAACCACCCAATACAGCTTGTAATAGGCCAGGTACTGGTACCAATGCGTCGGCCCCCAGACAAAAAGAAACTGGCAGGTGATGCTGGTGAGCAGGTAGTTGCTGAGCGCCATCTGCCCGACAGCGGCAATCCGCTTTGTGGCCCACTTGAGAGCGCCGGCGCGCACGATCAGGAGAATGACGGAAGCGTTCGCCAGCGCGCCGCTGACGCGCATGATGTCGTACGGTGCATCGAGCCAGAAGGTGGACTTAACGATCTCGAAGCCGCTGCGCCATGATTCGATGACTCCGATGGTTGTGATGGGCAGGGCGATCAGGTAGCCGATTACGGCGGTTTTAACGTAAACGCTTGTGGGCAGGGCGCCAGTCAGGAACCCGTTCTTGTACAGCGCCATGCCGAGCATCATGAAGATGAGCACGTCAGGGAAAGCGAAAAAGATGGCGCCATCCGTCTGGAAGGTGGCTTTCGCGTCCGCGCCAACAGCCTTGAAATAGCCGTGATGATCGGCTATGGATTTCTCCGTGTCGATACGCAATGGAGCCCACGCCTTATCAGCCTCGACCTTGGAGACAATCGAGCCGCGCTGTTTCTCTGTGAGCGTTTTCCCAGCATGCGCCGCAACGATTGCTTCCCGTCCGGCCTTTTGGGTGTAATAGGTGCCTACGCTGCGGCCGACGCCGGCCACCAGTATCCAGACGACGAGCAGCCAGCCCGCTGCCTTCATAAGCGTCTTGGGTTGCAGCTTACGCATGGGATACAGGAACAGCAGGCCAGTCGCGCCGTACCAGAACAGAATGTCGCCGGTCCAGATGAGGAAGCCGTGCAGGAAACCAATCAGCAACAACCACATGTTCCGGCGAAGGAAGATGTCGGCCACGCGGTCACCGCCGCCCCGGCGTTCGGCGCGGTCTGTCAGCAACACCGCGCCCGCTCCGAACAGCATGCTGAACATGGCACGCATCTTGCCTTCGGCAAGTATCCACCGAAGCATCCACAGCGTCGTGTTGGCCCTGGCGTGCGGGCCTGTGAACACAGGCAGCAGCGAGCCTAGCGGAATCAGGTAGTTGGGATAGGACATCGCGAAGTCCGTGATGTTCATGATCAGGATGCCCATCAGTGCCACCCCGCGCAGCACGTCCAGACTGTTGATCCGCTCCTGGCGAGAGACGGGCGCGAAGTGCGGCTCCGGAGGCCCGGCAAGCTCCTCCGGGACAGCGGCGGGAAGAGGAACTTCATCGAAGGACACCGAAGTGCTGGCCATGACGACTCCTGAACGCAACGTAAACTGTGGGGTGAACGCCAGCTTACCACTCAACGCTGACGTTTAGAACAGATACGTTGCGGTTCTGAAAGAGTTCCGTTGACTGAGAAGTTATCCTGTAAGGATGGACTTTCAGCTCAACACGGACTACACACCGCAGGGAGACCAGCCCCGAGCCATTGCCGAGCTGACCGCGGGCCTGCGCGATGGAGAAAAGCACCAGGTGCTGCTGGGTGTCACCGGCTCGGGCAAAACGTTCACCATGGCCAAGGTGATCGAAGCTGTGAATCGTCCTGCGCTTGTCCTCGCGCACAACAAGACGCTGGCCGCACAGCTTTATCACGAGTTCAAGCAGTTCTTTCCGACCAACGCGGTGGAGTACTTCGTCTCCTATTACGACTACTACCAGCCCGAGGCTTACATTCCATCAGGTGATCTTTACATCGAGAAGGAAGCCACGATAAACGAAGAGCTGGACAAGTTGCGGCTGTCTGCAACGCGTTCGCTGTTTGAGCGGCGCGACTGCATCATCGTTTCGTCTGTCTCATGCATTTACGGCCTGGGTTCGCCTGAGGCCTACTACGGCATGCTGATGCTGCTCGAAAAGGGTCAGAAGATCAAGCGTGAGGATGTCACGCGGCGCCTTGTTGAGATCCTGTATGAGCGCAACGAAGGTGATTTCCGCAGAGGAACATTTCGCGTGCGCGGCGATGTCATCGAGGTGTATCCCACCTACGACGAGATGGCGTATCGCATAGAGCTGTTCGGCGATGAGATCGACTCCCTTTCGCAGATCGATCCTCTCTTCGGTACGGTGAAGCAGAAGTATGCGCGGCTGCCCATCTATCCCAAATCACATTATGTCGTGCAGCCGGAGCGCAAGTCCTCGGCGATTACCAGCATCGTCAGCGAACTGACTGAATGGGAAGCACAGCTCGAAAAAGAGGGCCGCATGGTAGAGGCGCAGCGCATCCACCAGCGCACACGCTTTGACCTGGAAATGATCAAGTCCGTCGGCTATTGCCACGGCATCGAGAACTATTCGCGTCACTTCAGCGGACGTCTGCCGGGCGAGCCGCCACCAACGCTGTTCGATTACTTCCCCCGTGACTTCATGATCTTCATTGATGAGAGCCACGTTACCGTTCCGCAGCTTCACGGCATGTGGCACGGCGACCGGTCGCGAAAAGGCAACCTGGTGGATTACGGCTTTCGCCTGCCTTCAGCGATGGACAATCGACCGCTGAAGTTCGATGAGTTCGAGACGCGGACCGGTCAGATCATCTACGTGTCTGCCACGCCGGGGCCATATGAATTGACAATGACCGCGGGTGTCGTAACCGAGCAGATCATACGACCCACAGGTTTGATCGATCCGCCGGTCGAGATCCGACCTATCAAAGGTCAGATCGATGATTTGCTCGCAGAGATCCGCGATCGCGTTGAGAAGAATGAGCGAGTACTGGTCACGACTTTGACAAAGCGTATGGCGGAGGACCTGTCCGGTTACTACACCGAGGTCGGCGTCAAGTGCCGCTATATGCACTCGGAGATCGAGACCCTCGAGCGCGTGAAACTGCTGCGCGATCTGCGACGGGGTGAGTATGACGTGCTGATCGGTATCAACCTGCTGCGCGAGGGACTCGATCTGCCGGAGGTCTCGCTGGTCGCGATCCTTGATGCCGACAAAGAGGGTTTTCTGCGATCACAGGGATCGCTCATCCAGACCATCGGCCGCGCTGCCCGGCATCTGAACGGCCGCGCGATCCTGTACGCCGACGTGATGACCGACAGCATGAAGCGCGCGCTCGATGAGACATCTCGCCGCCGCGAGAAGCAGCAGGCCTACAACGAAGAGCACGGCATCACACCCCGCTCGGTCATCAGCACCATCGGTGAATCGCTGGTCGGCATTGCCGAGGCCGACTACGTCGATGTGACGATGGACGACGGCGACGTGCCCGAGTTCACCACGCAGCAGGCGCTAGACAAACACATTGCAGGCATGGAGACGGACATGCGCAACGCGGCCAAGAACTTTGAATTTGAAAAGGCCGCGAAGTTGCGCGATGCCATAAAGGAACTCCGAACCAAGGAGTTCTTCTTCTCTTAGGCTCGAGGTCGATTTGTGCTTCGCGAGGTCGCGGGTGCGTGGCACAATGCGCTGTAGCCTGCTATGCCAGCCACCGCATTCCCTCACCATCTGCGGCCCACGACCGCGCGGCGCAGATCGACTCTGTGGCGCGCGGTCTTCGCATGTGTTCTGGGTGGTGTCGCCTGGCACACGGCGCCGGCGCAGGTGACGCTGACCCTGACTCCCGGCCGCACCATGAGTACGCTCGCCGGCAGCGGAGTCGATGCCAGGACTCTGGCCGGGCCGGCCTCATCTGCCGCGCTTGGATCACCGCAGGGCGTGGCGTATGACACGGCGGGCAATCTCTATATCGCCGACGCGCGCAACCACCAGGTAACGCGAGTGGATACGGCAGGCCAACTCACCGTGATCGCTGGAACCGGTCTGCAGGGCTTTGCGGGAGACGGAGGGCCAGCAACACTAGCAGAGTTGAACGCGCCCACCGGCATAGCCGTCGATGCAAACGGAAATGTGTATCTCTCTGACAGCGGCAACCATCGCGTGCGGCGCATCGGGCCAGATGGCACCATCGCAACAGTCGCAGGCTCAGGCACAGCAGGCTTCGGCGGAGATGGCGGTGCGGCAACTGCTGCTCTTCTACGCTCGCCTTCAGCGCTCGCGATCGGCACGAATCGCGTCGTCTACATCGCAGACACGGGCAATTACCGCGTCCGCAAGCTGCAGGCAGATGGAACGATTGTGACCGTTGCCGGCAGTGGCGGCGAAGGTGATGACGGTGACGGTGGAGCAGCAATTGCAGCTTCGCTGCAGGCTCCCAGCGGACTTGCGCTGCTGCCGGACGGGCGTCTTCTGATCGCCGATCGCTCAGCACGCCGCATCCGTTCACTCAACGCAGACGGCACAATCAGCGGGTACAGCCCCGGTCCTGCCTTGACACTTCGTCGGCCCGTCGGGCTGGCGAG
This sequence comes from Terriglobus sp., assembly GCA_965199365.1. Taxonomy (GTDB): domain Bacteria; phylum Acidobacteriota; class Terriglobia; order Terriglobales; family Acidobacteriaceae; genus Terriglobus. Next base: position 868,692 of record CBDARC010000002.1, read on the forward strand.
TGATGTCTCGGGAACGGTCTCAATCGCCGACGCAGCGAATCAGGTAGCGCTGCAAGGTAGTACCGACGGCCGCTCGGCCCTCGCCGGCTCGGGCGAACAAGGACTCTTTACACCCGGTGCTCCTCTGCTGACCTCTCTCGACACACCCACGATGATTGCCGTGCGCTCTGACGGCGACGTTGCCGTGAGCGATCGACGCAACCACCAGGTGCAACGTGTCGCAACGCCATCACTGACGTTCGGGAACGTTCCTGCGGGCAGCAGCAGCGCCCCACAAACCGTATCGCTACAGAACCGCGGAGACGCCCCGCTGCAAGTGCTCGCTGTCAACCTGCCGGGTAGCTTTGCGCTCGCGTCCACCGGTACGTGCGCGGCGGCGCCGTTCACCCTGCAACCTGCAGCCCAGTGCGCGATGGCGGTGCTGTTCGCACCTGCAGCACAGGGCACCGCCGCAGGGCTTGCGCAGGTCCGCATCAACGGAGCAGCACCGCAATCGCTCCTCTTGAGTGGGAACGGAACAGCAAACGGCACGCTGGCAACGAGCATCACGGCCCTGAGCAGCAACGGGAGCATCGTGTACGCGGGCTCGCCCGTGACGCTCACCGCGACAGTCGCGGGATCGCTCCTGCACGCTCCCGTGGGCAATGTCACTTTCATGGACGGCTCCAACCCGCTCGCGATGGTCGCGCTGGCCGGCAGTGCGGCGAGCTTTTCATCGCCGGGCTTGCAGACAGGCCAGCATACCCTCTCAGCGATCTACAGCGGAGACGCGGTATACAGCACAAGCACCTCACCCAGTGTGGGCGTGGATGTCGTGCCCACGCCTGACTTCACCGTTAACGGCGTAGCCAGCAGCTACAGCGCCAAGTCAGGTGGCATCATCACTGTGCCGATCACCCTGGTGCCGGTCAACGGCACTCTCAACCATGTCGTGCAGTTCTCCGCGACAGGGCTCCCGACAGGAGCCACTGCAACGTTCTCGCCCGCGACACTCACGCTGGGCGGCGATGCAGTGACGGTGACCATGACCATCCAGCTGCCCGTAAGCGTCGCGCACACACAACGCGAAGACAAACCCATCGTGCCGGCCGCGTGCGCAGTTCTGGTGTGCGTCCTGCTGCTTGGTAGGAGGCGCGTAATCCCACTGCTGGCCGTTGGGCTTTGCGTGTTGACGATTGCCGGTTGCGGGACTGGTTTTCGCGCCGGAGTGACAGTAGCAACGCTCACCGGAGCTTCTGCGCAGACCTCTCTCGTGGTCGTCACGGCCACAACAACCGGCGTAATGGGCGCATCCCTGTCGCACTCCGCATCACTCGGGCTGGTCGTGTCCCAGTGAAACTCCGTTCGTAACGTTCGTTCGCACAGACAGAAAGGAGGCGCCGAAGCGCCTCCTTTCTACGAACAAAGTTTAGAACTGACCCCACAGCAGCTGGTTATAGACATCATGATGGAACTGCACCTCGCAGCCCTTCACGATAGTTCCCAGCAGGCGCGGGCAACGGTCTGCCGAAGCTTGCTTGAGCTCGGCGTAACGTGCTTTGACATCCTCGCCCAGCAGCGTCGTCGTCCAGTCGGCACTGCGGAAGTTTTCCAGCGCGGTGTAAACGTTGTCAGGCAGGTAGCGCTGCGCCTGGCGAAGGTTTTCGATCTTCGAGGTCTCGCCATCGAGTCCGGTTTTGAAGACGGAGTACAGCACAGCATACGGGTTAGCGTCCGGGCCGACGGAACGAACCTCGACACGCGCCGACTTCTCATTGCCGATCGGGATGCGCACCATCGAGCCACGATCGGTAGCGGACGCCTTGATCTGGTTTGGCGCTTCGAAGTGCGGATCGAGACGGCGATATGCGTTGACGCTGGCGTTCAGCAGCAGGCAGATGTCATTCCCGTGCGTCAGGATCTTGTCGATGAAGCTCCACGCGAGCTCTGACATGCCCTCTTCACCCTTGGCGTCATAGAAGAGGTTCTTTTTCTCCTTGGTGACGGACACGTTGGTGTGCATGCCGCTGCCATTCACGCCAGTGACGGGCTTGGGCAGGAACGACGCAGTCATGCCCATCTGTGTTGCGACCTGGCGACAGATCAGCTTGTAGAGCTGGATCTGGTCAGCCGCTGCAACAACATCGCCATAGGTGTAGTTGATCTCGAACTGCGAGGGCGCGACTTCGGGGTGGTCCTTCTCGTTCTCGAAGCCCATCGCGCGCTGCACTTCTGCGGCCGTGTCGATGAACTCGCGCAACGGATCGCCGGGCAGTGAGTGGTAGTAACCGCCCGCATTCACGTATTCGAAGCTGCCAGTCTTGTGGAAGGTGCGTTCCGCATCGACGCCTTCGAACAGGAAGCCTTCAACTTCGTTGGCGGCGTTCAGCGTGTAGCCCTTCTCGTCGTACATCTTGTTCGCATACTGCTTCAGAATGCCGCGCAGATCGGCACCGTAGGGCTGGCCGTTCTTGTCGATCACCTCGCCAAACACGAGCACCTTACCGGAGCCGAAGACATCGGCCGGCGTCCAGTAGAACGCGTTCCAGTCCAGGCCAAGACGCAGATCGCTTTCTTTCTGCGCAGTGAATCCGCGGATCGATGAGCCGTCGAAAGTCAGGTTGTCGTAGGCGCCGGTAAGAAACTTCTTGTCATAATCCAGCATGTGCAGGCGGCCTTCCAGGTCGCTGAAGACGACCGTCACGGCCTTTATGCCCTTGGTGTCGGTCAGGTACTTCAACCGCTCTTCCTGGATTTTGTCGATCTTGACGCGCTGCTTGCGCTGATCCTTCGCAGCGAGGTTCAGATCCTCAAGCTCTTCATACGAAAGTTCGAGAAAATCGCGGTAATTGCCTGACATGAACGACTCCTTATCGGTAGAGACACAGGCGCGGAACCAAGTCCACGCGTGGAAGAAACCTGATGAATGTTGCAGCAAATGAAGGCGGTTAGTGACGAAACGATGAATCTCGCCGTCACCTTAAAAATAACAGAAAAGAGATGTTGCAAAGCCAACCCGCCGCTCACGGTCTTTTCATCTGGCGTCGGCAGCAAACGACCGCGTCGCATGTGATACTTTCTATCGGGTGCCAAGATGTGCGGCGTCGCACGAGAGCGCTTCTGGACGCGGCAGTTCCCCCGGCATCGCAGTCTCAATCGCGGACAAAGCGGCATCGCCGCTCTCACGCGCTCAATCACCGGAGGGTCTTCAAGTTGGGCATGAATATGGTTCCCAAGCGCCTGTTTTTTACCAAGGGCGTTGGTCGGCACAAGGAACGTCTTACATCGTTCGAGATGGCGCTGCGCGACGCCGGCATCGCGGCACAGAACCTGGTTCGTGTCTCTTCAATCTTCCCGCCAAAATGCAAGATGATCACGCGGAAAGAGGGCCTGACGTACCTCAGCCCAGGCGAAGTGGTCTTCGCTGTCGTCGCCGAGAACAGCACACGCGAGGCGCATCGGCTGGTCGTTTCGTCGATCGGTGTCGCCATACCGACAGACCGCAACACCTATGGCTATCTTTCAGAGCACCACAGCTTCGGTGAGACCGAAGAGCAGGCCGGCGACTACGCTGAAGAGCTTGCAGCTGAAATGCTCGCAACCACGCTCGACGTGGACTTCGATCCCGAGAAGAGCTGGGACGAAAAGAAGGAAATCTACCGCATCTCAAACAAGATCGTGCGCACAGCAAACGTGACGCAGAGCGCGGTCGGCGACAAAAAAGGTCTGTGGACGACCACAATCGCCGCTGCCATCCTGATCTTCGACGACGAAGACAAGTAGAGCGCCGCAACACTTGAATGCATGGGCGCTGGCGACTTGGCCAGCGCTCTTGCTTTGCTTCGATGGCGGCATTCAGAACATCTAAACAGGCAGTATGAGTCACATCTCCCACGACAACACGCAGCAGTTCGCCAGCGACAACTACTCGGGTATCTGTCCCGAAGCCTGGGCCGCGATGGCCGAGGCCAACCACGGCCACGCGACTGCGTATGGCGACGATCCGTGGACGCAGCGTGCGGCGGACCTGTTTCGCGATCTGTTTGAGAAGGATTGTGAAGTCTTCTTTGCGTTCAACGGTACCGCGGCCAACTCGCTCGCGCTGGCGTCGCTTTGCCAGAGCTATCACTCCGTCATCTGCACGCAAAGTGCACACGTGGAGACGGATGAGTGCGGCGCGCCTGAATTTTTTTCCAATGGTTCTAAGCTGCTGACCGCGCCGACACCCGATGGCAAGATGACGCCGGGTGCGATCCAGGCACTTGCAACTTCACGCGCAGACATTCACTTTCCCAAGCCCAAGGCCGTTACCATCACGCAGTCGACGGAGACCGGGCGCGTCTACTCGGTCGACGAGGTGCGGGCGCTGAGCGACACCTGCCGCGAACTGAAGCTGCACCTGCACATGGACGGTGCGCGTTTCAGCAACGCCGTTGTCAGCGCGGGCTGCACGCCGGCAGAGATGACCTGGAAGGCCGGCGTCGAGGTGCTCTGCTTTGGCGGAACCAAGAACGGTATGGCAATCGGCGAAGCGATCGTTTTCTTCGATCACGCGCTGGCGCTTGACTTCGACTACCGCTGCAAGCAGGCAGGCCAGCTCGCGTCGAAGATGCGGTTTCTTTCCTCGCCATGGGTCGGCATGCTTGAAAGCGGCGCGTGGAGAGGCAACGCCGAACACGCCAACACATGCGCGCAGCACCTCTGCAAAGCGCTGCAGGGGTTACACCATGGAGAGATCATGTTCGCGGTGGAAGCGAACGCCGTGTTCCTGCTGACGAGCGAAGATCGACTGCAGAGGCTGCGTGATCGCGGGTGGCGTTTTTACACGTTCATCGGAGGCGGCGCGCGGTTCATGTTCGCGTGGGACACCGATCTTGCACGCGTCGATCAGCTTGCCAGCGACATTCGCGAGATCATGGCCTGATCGCGCACCAGCATGGAGTTCGATATGAAGAAGACGAAAGTCGCACTCATCCAGATGAGCTGCGAACCCGATACACAGAAAAATCTCGACAAGGCTGCTGAGCGCATCGCAGAGGCTGCGAAGGTCGGCGCAGAGCTTGTCTGCCTGCCCGAGCTGTTCCGTGCGCAGTACTTCTGCCAGCGTGAAGACCATGCACTGTTCGCCACGGCAGAGTCGATCCCGGGACCGAGCACCGATTGCCTTGCGGCCGTTGCACGCGAGCACGAGGTGGTCATCATCGCTTCCCTGTTCGAGCGCCGCGCGCCGGGGCTGTATCACAACACCGCGGTCACTATTGAACGCGACGGCAGCATCGGGGACGTGTATCGGAAGATGCACATCCCGGACGATCCTCTCTATTACGAGAAGTTCTATTTCACACCGGGCGATCTCGGTTTTAAGGCGTTTTCATCTACGGCAGGCAACATCGGCACGCTGGTCTGCTGGGACCAGTGGTATCCGGAAGGCGCCCGCATTACGGCGCTGAAGGGTGCGGAAACGCTGTTCTTCCCGACGGCGATTGGCTGGCATCCGAGCGAAAAAGCAGAGTTCGGCGAAGCGCAGTACGACGCCTGGCAGACGACCCAGCGCGCCCATGCGATCAGCAACGGTGTGTGGGTGTGCGCCGTCAATCGCGTTGGTTTCGAGCATGGAGACGTAGTACACAACGGTGTGACCATGCCCGGTCCGGAGGGCGCAGGGCTTGAGTTCTGGGGCGGATCGTTCATTGCCGATCCGTTCGGTCGCATCATCGCCAAGGCTTCGCACGACAAAGAGGAGATACTCTATGCCGACATCGATCCCGCACAGGTCGAGATCACGCGGCAGCACTGGCCGTTCCTGCGCGACCGAAGGGTGGATGCATACGACGGCGTCACGAAGCGGTTCCTGATCGGATGAGCGAGCGCAAAGCAATGCAGGAGGCCCACGAATGAAAGCGTTGATTCTCCTGGTAGCTGCAGCGAGCTCCGCTTGCGCTCAAGATGCAACGCAGCCGCCTGCGGGTGCGCAGGCACGGTACACGGTCAATGGTGTCGGCGTGCAAATCTATGAATGCATGGCAGCCGGCAAATGGGTGCTGCAGGAACCGGAGGCCAACCTGATCGATCCGAAGTCGAAAGAGCGTGTCGGCACGCATTCCAAGGGGCCCATCTGGACATGGTCTGATGGCAGCATTCTGCTGGGCGAGGTGATGCAGCAGCAGCCATCGACAGGAACCATCCCCTGGCTGCTGCTGTCCGTTCAGAGCACCGGCAAGAAGGGTGCCCTGACCGGCATCGCTTACGTGCGGCGCTCAGACACGCAGGGTGGTCTGGTGCCTGCCTCTGTGACCTGCGGCACGAACGATGTTGGCGAGGTGCTGCGCGTTCCGTACGCGGCAACCTACACGTTTTACATGGCGAAATGAACATGACGAACGCAGCGCATCTGAACTACTGAACTACCGCATGCCCGCAGAGTGGGAGGCGCACGAATCCACGTGGATCGCATGGCCGCACAATGCTGAGGATTGGCCGGGCAAGTTTCAGCCCATTCCGTGGGTCTACTCGGAGATCGTGCGCCACCTTTCACTGGTGGAAGAGGTCAACATTCTCGTCAATGATGAGAAGGCTGAGAAGAACGCCCGGCGCATTCTGCTGCGCGCCGGCGCAAACATCGCCCGCCTGCATTTTCATCACTGGCGCACCGATCGCATATGGCTGCGCGACTCCGGCCCAATCTTCGTCAAGAACGCCGGGGGCCAGACGGCGATCACGAACTGGAAGTTCAACGCCTGGGCGAAGTATCCCAACTGGCAGAACGACGACCAGGTCCCCGAACACGTCGCGCAACTGAAGAACATCCGCCGGATCGATCCGTTCGTTTCGGTGAACGGTCATGATCGTCGCATCGTCCTGGAGGGTGGCTCCATTGATGTAAACGGCGCGGGAGCGATGCTCAGCACGGAAGAATGCCTGCTGAGCGAAGTGCAGCAGCGCAACCCCGGAGTGAGCCGTGAGCAGTTGGAACAGGTGTTCTCTAACTACCTCGGCGTCGACCACGTGATCTGGCTGAACCGCGGATGTGCCGGTGACGATACGCATGGACACGTCGACGACATCGCCCGCTTTGTCGCGGAAGACGCGATCATTGCTGCGATCGAGCCGAACACGGCGGACGAGAACCACTTGCCCCTCGCCGAGAATCTCGAACGGCTGCACAGCGCCAGGCAGCCGAGCGGAGAGCCCTACAAAGTCATTGAGCTCGCCATGCCTGACCCCGTCATTTTCGATGGTGAACGTCTGCCGGCGAGCTATGCGAACTTCTATATTGCGAACGGCCTGGTACTGGTGCCCACGTTCAACGATGCCAACGATCGCATTGCGCTGAATACGCTGGCGGAGTGCTTCCCAGCGCGTAAGGTGGTCGGCATTCACTGCGGCGATTTCATCTGGGGTCTGGGCGCGCTGCACTGCATGACACAGCAGGAACCTGCGTAGGCGCTCAGCCGCGATGTAAGCTGGAATAACTCTCGCCGCTTCCCGATAGGAGCTCCTTTGCAGGTGACAAGGCCTTTCACCCTCATCGTCATTACTGCAGGGTGCGCGCTGTGCGCGCTGAACTTGCAGACCCGCGCGGTGCGCGCTGCAGACAAGCCCCTGCCGCCTGCGACCATGCCGGTTCCGAGCGACTATCGCGAGTGGATCTATCTAACGTCGGGACTAGACATGACATACGCGGCGCCGGGCGCGGTTGGTCTCACCGCCGAGCACCACTCCGTCTTCGACAACGTCTTCGTAAATCCGGAGTCTTACCGTGTCTTCCTGAAGACCGGCACATGGCCCGACAAGACGACCTTCGTGCTGGAGAACCGGATCGGCGAAGCCGATGTTTCGATCAACAAGGGTGGCAGGACGCAGGGTGAGGCATTAACAGGCCTGGAGATCCACGCAAAGATCAACGGGGAGTGGGCTTTCTACGTGCGCGGCAATGACGGCAACGAACGCCTCATCCCGAAGCCTGCAAGTTGCTACACATGCCACGAAGAGCATGCCGCCGTCGACACGACGTTCACGCAGTTCTATCCAACTCTGCTGCCCGTTGCAAAACAAAAGAACACGTTGAGCCCGAAATACGCCGCCGAATCCGCTGCCAGGGCTGAAGCAGCTGCGGCGGCGAAGTAGATCGCCGTGCCCGTGACCGCACTCGAAGCCATGCAGGCCGCGATCGCCGAAGCAAGGAGCGCCGAGGCTGAAGGCGAAGTGCCGGTCGGTGCCGTGGTCGTATTTCAAGGCGGAGTGATCGGCCGCGGACAGAACCGCGTCATCCGCGACAGCGATCCCACGGCACATGCGGAGATCGTTGCCATGCGCGCCGCTGCACAGTACCTGCGGAACTACCGGCTGAATGGCTGCGAACTCTACGTAACGCTTGAGCCCTGCGCGATGTGCGCCGGGGCAATCCTGCACGCGCGAGTACAGCGCCTGGTGTTCGCAACGGCCGATCCCAAGGCGGGCGCATGTGGCTCTGTGCTCGATGTGATGAACCACCCTAAACTCAATCATCGTGTTGAGGTCGAGAGCGGCCTACTGGCGGAAGAATGCGGCATGATGTTGCAGAGCTTCTTCCGCGCGAAACGCGAGCGATCCGCATCCAAGCCAGTATGAGCGACGGAAAACTTGCAGGCAGAGTAGCACTCGTCACGGGATCGTCGTCCGGCATTGGCGAAGGGATCGCAATCCGCTTCGCAAAAGAGGGCGCAGACGTAATCATCAATTACAGCGGTCACATCGGCGGCGCGCAGGAGACGAAGGCCCAGATCGACGCGCTCGGCCGTAGAAGCATCATCGTGCAGGCAGACGTATCGAAGGTCGCGGACGTGCAGTCGATGGTCGATGCCGGGTGGAGTCAACTCGGCAAGGTCGACATCCTGGTGAACAACGCGGGAGTGGAGAAAGCCTCCGAGTTCGTCGATGTTACCGAGGAGGACTACGACCTCGTTCTCGGAGTCAACCTGAAGGGACCCTTCTTTGCCACGCAGGCCTTTGTCAGGCGGCTGCTTGCGGCCAATCTGCCGGGACGCGTGATCAACATCAGCTCCGTACATGAAGACATGGTGTTTCCGCACTTTTCCAGTTACTGCGCATCCAAAGGCGGCGTCCGCATGCTGATGCGCGATTTAAGCGTGGAGCTTGGGCCTAAGAACATCACGGTGAACAACATCGCTCCGGGCGCCATCAACACGCCGATCAACAACGGCCTGCTCCATGACAAAGCCAGACTCGATCCGCTGCTCAGAAACATTCCGCTGGGACGCATAGGATCGGTAGATGACGTAGCCTCGCTTGCCGCATTCCTTGCGAGTGACGAGGCAGCCTACGTTACCGGCTCAACCTACTTTGTCGACGGCGGTTTGATCCGCAATTATCACGAGCAGTAGGCGCCATAACCACCCTGCTGAACGGGTAGAATCTAGCTATGGATTTAAAGGTATACACCGCCGTCTGGTGCCGCGACTGCCGCGAGGCCAAGCGCTTTCTTGACAAGCACAGCATCGCCTACACCGAAGTCGACATCGAGCAGACACCGGGAGCAGCAGACCTCGTCCTGCAGAATGTCGGCAAGAAGGCGATTCCACAGTTCGTCATCGACGGCAAATGGGTACAGCCCTACAAGCCGGGCCAGGGTTTTCTGTACGAGGAAATGTCAGAGCTCCTCGGCGTTGCCTGAGTGGCGCGGAGCGCTCTGGTACCGCTTCAACACATCGTCAAGCGTCAGCACGCCTTCAAGAACGCCTCGCATTGCCCGGTTCGAGATAGGCAGTAGCGGCCACACCTTGAAGTAGGGCAGCGCATGCGCCAGCGGTTGATCCGGGAACAGCAGTGGCGTTCGCTGCGATCCGATGCTCTGCTCGATGGTCTGTTCGCCTGCGGTTCCGGCCCGTGAGACCAGCCGTCCAACTTCCTCCGGCGTTGCTGCATACCAGCCATTGCTGCATTGGACGAGCACCGCTGTCGATCCCTCCGCGTTCTGCATCAGCTCTAGCGTTTTCGGCAGATCCTTCAACTGCTCGGTTCCGATCAGGATGGGCACGTTGGCAGGTTGCAACGCGTCCTCAAAGTGCAGCTCAGAGTCTTCTCGCTCTTCTTCCATCGACGGCAGGTAGAGGCCGTCCTGATGGGTGAACAGCTCCAGGATCGGCACGGGTTGCAGCGTTCGCGAGATCAGGTAGGCAATCGTATTCGCCAGAATCACCGGCAGAATGACCGAGTAATTGCCGGAAATCTCAAGAATCATGAAGACGGACGTGAGCGGAACGCGAATGAACGCGGCGAAGAAGACGCCCATGCCGACCAGTGCATACGATCCAACGGAACCGGTCAGCGACGGAAAGAACATGTGCTCGAAGCTGCCGACGGCAGAGCCCAGCATCGCGCCGATGAACAGCGCGGTGGCAAACATGCCTCCGGGTGCGCCCGCAGAGAACGACACGGTTGAGGCGATCAGCTTCAACGCGGCCAAGGCCAGCAGCAGCTTGATCGTGTACTGCGCGTGCATGGCGGCATCCATCGCGCCATAGCCCGTACCGAGCACCTCGGGAATCCCGAAGTAAGCGATGCCTCCTACAAACAGCCCTGCCAGTGCGGGCATGAACATCTGCAGATTGGCCGGCTGACTGCGCAGGCGCGGACGCAGGTAAGCGAGTGCCTTGGTCAAGGCCAGTGAGGAGAACCCGCCGACGACCCCAAGCACGGCATAAGCCAGCAGCTCGCGCGGATCGCGGAGCGTTACCGGCGGAATGCGGAACATGGGCTGCGCTCCCCAGAACCATCGCGCCACCACCACCGCCGACACGGCCGACAGAACGATCGAGCCAAGGATCGCGGCAGTCCACTGCCCGATGACCTCCTCGATCACCAGCAGCACAGCAGAAATGGGAGCGTTAAAGGCTGCGGCGAGGCCCGCAGCTGCACCGACGGGCGCAAACAGTCGCATTCGCTCGCGCGACAGACCTACCGACCGGCCGATCCGCGATGCCACGCCCGCACCGAAATGCAGTGATGGATCCTCCGGCCCCAGCGACTGGCCCGATCCGATTGAGAGCGCGGCCAGCAGAAACTTGCCGATCATCGTCTTGGTGGAGATGTAACCGTTATGGATGTAGAGAGCCGCCTTCGTCTGGTTGACGCCGGATCCGCGCACGTCCGGAAAGACATAGCGGATCATCACTCCCAAGAAAATGCCGACCACCCCCGGCACAATCACCAGGCGAAGCTGGTGCGGCGCGGGCGCCGAACCCTGCAGCAACACCGTAAGCCACTCGATGGCCATGCGAAACGACACCACCAGCAATCCCGAGATGATGCCGATGAAGATCGAGAGCAACAGAAAAAGCCGCTCCTCGCGCATGGGCGAGATCGGCTGGGCTGGGCTCGCCTCCGAGATCAGGGTCTCCGTCGCCAATGTCTGTTGCGATGCCATTACTGCGTCACCAGGTGCGTAAGCGGGTGCGCTTGCAGGTACACGAGCAGCGCATCGTCGCCTGCCGGCGGTCCGCAGGTCTGTGTCACTGTGTTCTCTGTCTCGCCGATCAGAGCCGCATACTGCTCCTGAAGATCGTCATCATGGCGAACGGCGCTGCGGCTTCTCGAAGTGTCAAACCCGCGCCAGCGAAGCTGAAGCTCCTGCAGCGCAACCGGTACGCTTTCCGCCTCGGGCTTGTTGCTATCCAGGCAGGTTTGCAAGCGACTCTGCGCTATGCTTGCATCGTTCAGCAGATGTGATGTGCGCACGGAGGGAGTCATGTCCGGCGAAAATGCGAGCTCCTGCAGCCGCTCTGCATTGTGCTGTAACTGGGTCATGCGAACCTTCTGGTCCGCCTGCCAACCGTTGTACCTGAGCGCTTTCTCCAGCAATTCCGCGGCACAGGTGTAGTCGCCTGTTGCATAGCAGAGCTCGCCGGCCTTTGCTTCCCCGCCCTCACCGCCTTTGCCGCTGGCAGCGACATTCCTGTAGGCGATCATGGCGTCCTTTGGATCGCCCGCCGCCTCAAGCGCGCCTCCGATGGCCAGTTGTGCGGCTGGATCGGGGTTGTTTCCTGCCGCGACCAGCAGTTCCGCGCGCGCAGCTTGCGCCTGTCCTCGCTCAACCAGGTATTTCGAGAGCTCCAGCCGGGTATCACGGCGGCGTGCCGGCGCATCACCTGCCCAGGTGCCGAACACGGCGGCGCGATAGTAGTTAATGGCATCCTGGGCGTTGCCGCGGGCGCGTTCGAGCCGGGCTAGCTGCAGATTAATCGGCCCGTCGCCCGGCTGCGCCTGCCACAGGTTCAGGAAGTAGTTCTCCGCTTCGGTGGTATGACCGCTCGCCGCAAGCGCCTGTGCCAGCAGCAGCTGGTTGTCGCGGTCATCCGGCTGGTACGAGAGCGAGGTCCGAAGCGCCGTTACCGCATCCGAGGAGCGGCCCTGCTGCAGGGCTTCGTGGCCGCGTTCAGCCCATTGCAGCGCAAGAGCCACTCGGTGGGCCTCAAACGATCGGAAGAGCAGGGTCGTCACCCCGCCCAGAACGATCGCCACCGCTGTGAGTGACAGAAAGGTGAGGCTATCGCGAACGATCAGGCGGCGGCGCGGGGACCGCTTCAGGGATCGAAGCGCGTGAGCCGATAAATTGCCGCTTCCCACTGCCATTTAGACTTAAGTCTACCGCGCACTTACGACCCTTTGCTTCCGCGCGGTCGCCGAGGTTTTTAGTTGATCGATCGCTATACACGGCCTGCCATGCGGGCGCTCTGGTCGGACGAGACGAAGTTCCGAGCCTGGCTTGAGGTGGAAACCACAGCCAGCGAAGTTCTTGCTGACGCAGGCATTGTGCCGCACGACGCCGCAAAAGCCATCCGTGAGCGCGGCGACTTCGATGTCGAGCGCATCCGCACCATCGAGGCGGAAACGCGCCACGACGTGATCGCCTTCACCACGGCCGTCGCTGAGAAAGTTGGGGCGGAATCCCGATGGCTGCACTTCGGCCTGACGTCCACAGACGTGGTCGACACCGCGCAGGCGTTGCTGCTGAAGCAGGCCTCAGCCATGATCCTTGAGGGTCTGCGGGCATTATCGGCTGTCCTCCGCCGGCGCGCCATTGAGTTTGCCCTGACGCCGTGCATCGGCCGCACCCACGGCGTGCATGCAGAGCCGACCACCTTCGGTCTGAAGCTGCTGCTGTGGCATGCCGAGTGCGAGCGGAACATCGTCCGCTTTACCGCCGCTGCGGAAGACATGCGCGTCGGCAAACTGTCCGGTGCGGTGGGCAGCTACGGCACGATCACACCCGCGCTTGAAGAAGAGATCTGCACGCGGCTCGGCCTGCAGACCGCGATTGTCAGCACGCAGGTCCTGCAGCGCGATCGCCATGCGGCCTACGTTGGAACACTTGCGGTGATTGCGTCTTCGCTGGATCGGATCGCTACCGAGATCCGTCATCTGCAGCGCACCGAGGTGCGCGAGGCCGAGGAGTTCTTCAGCGAAAAGCAGAAAGGCTCAAGCGCCATGCCGCACAAGCGCAATCCGATCACCTGCGAGAACATTTGCGGCCTTGCACGCGTCATGCGCGGCAACTCGCAGGTTGCGCTAGAGGATGTGGCACTGTGGCATGAACGGGACATCTCGCACTCGTCGGCTGAACGCGTCATTCTGCCCGATCAGACCACGCTGGCCGACTACCTGCTATCGAAGACCACCAACCTGATCGATAAGCTGATGGTCTATCCGGAACGCATGCTTCGCAATCTAAACCTGACCGGAGGCCTGGTCTTCAGCGGTCAGCTGCTGCTCGATCTTGCGGAGGCGGGCATGTCGCGCGAAGACGCCTATCGGACGGTGCAAACGCTTGCAATGAAGGCCTGGAAAGAGGACCTTGTCTTTCGCGATCTCGTCGCCGGTGACCCACAGATCACCTCACTTCTCTCACCGGAGCGCATAGAGCGCGCGTTTGATGTGCAGCGCCGGCTATCCAATGTACCGGCGATCTTTGAGCGCGCGCTGCATGCGTCCCTCGCGCACCTGCAGGGTGCATCGGCCTGATCATGCTGCCCGCCGGCGATGCAGGATTCGTGCAGATCGTCGATGCGGCCCTCGTCGATGCCGCCGGTCGAAGTGGATCCTGGCTAGCTTGCCGGCCGGGCTGCAACCAGTGCTGCACCGGTGTCTTCCGTATCTCACCGCTGGACGCAGAACGGCTGCGCGAAGGTCTGCGTTTTCTGCAGCAGAAAGACCCTCAGCGCGCCGCACAGGTCGAATCCCGGGTCGATGCGTCCGTCCTGAGCTTGTCGGGAACCTACCCGGGTGACACTGAGTCTGGCGTTCTCGATGAGGACGAAGCGTCGCTCGAGCGATTCGAAGATTTCGGCAACGACGAGGCCTGCCCGGTGCTCGATCCGACAACCGGCACGTGCGACCTGTATGCTCATCGGCCGATGACCTGCCGCACCTTCGGCCCGCCGGTGCGCACCGAAGAAGGTGGACTCGGTATCTGCGAATTGTGCTTTGTGGGTGCTCCAGCAGAGCAGGTTGCCGCGGCGGAGATGCGACTTCCCTCGCCCGATATCGAGCAACAGCTGGTTGAGGAACTGGGCGCCACGGGTGACACCATCATTCCTTTTGCCTTTCGCCAGCGTGGGTAAGACACTCTGAGAGATGCTCCCCATGCGGTGCAGCCTCCGTGCTATCGTTCTAACACTCCCCGACATCAACTGAGGTTCATGCGATGCGTGGCAGGTCCTTCTGCTTTCTCGTATGCCTTGCGTTGCCATGTTCTGTTCGGCGCAGGCAAGCACCATCACGTACAGCGTTGTTTTCACGGGCACTCCCAACAGTCTCAACGCGGTTTACGTGAATGCTAACGGGAGCGTCACTCCAGCAGTAACTCCCGAGCCCTCCAGCTTCATTCTCTTGGGTACCGGGATCTCATCTGCGCTATGTACGCGAGTACGGATGCGCGTGCGCAGCCGACACCTAGCAGTGGCGTAGCCCGAAGAACACAGCCTTAGGACAGCATCGTTTCTTCACTGGAACGGATGCGCACCATGCGCTCGACGGCGTAGGGTGCGCGGTGCTGCGGTGAATGGTAATGCCGCACCTGCAACTCACCCAGCAGGCCGATGCCGATCAGTTGCACACCTGCCAAGATCAGCACGCTGGCCATGATGAACCACGGACCGTGCTGCCGCAACACGTGCCCATGCGTGATCAACTTCATCAGCAGCAGGCCGAACGACATGCCAAAGCCTGCGAGTACGCTGATCGCACCGAAGCTGCCAAAGAAGTGCAGCGGACGCATCATGTACTTCAGCAGAAACCGGATCGTCAGCAGATCGAAAAACACACGAAACGTGCGAGTGATGCCATAGTGGCTCTTGCCGTGAATGCGAGCCGGGTTCGAGATCGGAATCTCACAGATGCTCGCGCCGTACCACGATGCCAGCGCCGGGATGAAGCGATGCATCTGCCCGTACAGCGGAATGTTCTGAATGACTTCGCGGCGATAGGCCTTGAACGTCGTGCCGAAGTCATGAATGTTGACGCCGCTGAGCTTTGCCATCAGCCAGTTCGCCGCGCGTGAGGGAATTCGCCGCATGACAAAGTTGTCCGCACGCTGTGCGCGCCATCCGCTCACAACGTCGTAGCCCTCTTCGAGCTTTGCGAGAAAGTCCGGTATCTCGCGCGGGTCATGCTGCAGGTCGCCGTCCATTGCAAGCACGTAATCGCCCTGCGCATGGTCAAAGCCTGCCGCCAATGCGCTTGTCTGGCCGAAGTTGCGGCGGAGTTTGATCACCAGCACGCGGCTATCGACGGCGGCGATCTCTTCCAGCAGGCGGTAGGTCCGGTCGCGCGATCCGTCATCCACCAGGATCAATTCGAAGGTCTCACCGACATGCTCCATCACGTCTTTCAGACGGTCGTACAGCGCGGTGACGTTCTCTTCTTCGTTATGAAACGGAACAACGATCGAATACTTCGGCACAGACTTATTCTAAACCCGCTGCCAACCGCGATATTGATCAATGACCGACATACAGGTTGGTGTAGAGAAATTGAACGCCTATCACCAGCAGCCAGACCCAAAGCGCAAAGCGCAACGGGCGCTTGGGTATGTGCGGCGCAGCAAAGGTCCCCAGCAGCACGCCACCGATGCCCCCAATGATCAGGTGCTTCAGCAGCGTGGGATTGTTGGCATGCGAGAACATGTGCGCTCCGCTGCCGACCAGCGACAGCAGGAACCCAAACACAATGTCCGTGCCCACCACCTGCGCCGGAACCAGCGCGGTCAGTGAAAGCAGGGCCGCAGTACCGAGTGCACCGGCGCCGGCGGACGAGAAACCCACCTCCGCGCCTACGGGAAACATAAGGAGCGGCATCCATCGGCTGCGGTCTTGCGAGCCACGCTGCACGATGGGACGGAACGAGTAGAAGATTTGATATACGGCTGTCAGCACCAGCACCGCGCCCAGCAGGCCATTCATCACGTGCTGCGAGCCCTTGCTGACGAGATGCGCAAGCAGCAGCGAACCCATCAGCACGCCGGGCAGGCCGCCCAGCAGCATCATCCCCAGCACACGCCAGCTGACCTGCTTGCGTGCAATCTGGGTGGGAACCAGCAGCAGTTTCACGGCGGCCGAAAACACAAGGCCGGTCGTCACCGCAACGTTGGTCGGGATGTGCAGAAACAGAATGAGCAGCGGTGTCGTAATGGTTCCCGCCCCCACACCTGTGAGCGCGATAAACATCGCAATGATGAAGCCAATCAGGTAATGCATCCGTCAGCTTTCAGAGAGCGGCTGCTGTTGCGTTAGATCGGTAGCGGCCGCGGGCTGAAGTCAACGGCTAACTGCCCTGTGCGGCTCCATCCGCGGCCTGGATGTGAATGCCGCACTCTACCTTCTTGCCTGCCCACCGCCCTGAACGTGGATCGTTCGGGTCGGTCGGCAGCGTGGTACATGGCTCGCATCCGATGCTCGTGTACCCCGCGTCGTACAGCGGCAGCAGAGGGATGTTGAAGTGCGCGGCAAGCTGCCAGACGTCACGCGTGGTCCAGTCAGCGAATGGACTCAGCTTGCGCACGACAACACCGCTGGGCAGAACGAAATCGTCGATCTCTTTAAGGGCGCTTCGGCTGCGGGCCTGTTCACGGCGCAGACCTGTCAGCCAGACTTTGTACTTTGCAACCGCATGAAAAAGAGGATCAACCTTGCGCAGGCCACAGCAGCGATTCGGCTCTGTCTGGTACAGCGGACCGAACGCCGACTCCTGCTGCGCGACCGTTTCCTTCGGCAGCAGATTGGTCAGGTTCAGCTTCCAGTCGAACGCGATGCGGTCGCGGTACTCGTACGTCTCGCGGAAGTGGTATCCGGTGTCAAGGAACAGCACGGGAATGTGCGGCCGCAACTCCATCGCAAGGTGCAGCAGCAGGACATCCTCAGCCTGGAAGCTGCACGTCAGGCACGCTTCATCTTCGCCGACTGTAGCAAACTCTTCGCGCAGCATGGCACGCACATGCTCAAGCTGAGCGAGCAGTTCGGGGCGCAGGGAAGGCGCTTCTATCGACGCATCCCTGGCGGGTGGAGCGCCACCGGCCTTCTCCGTCTCGCGTTCGCTGAACAGCAGCGCTGCCTCATCCTGTCCGTCTGAAACCGGAGACGCGGCACTGCCTTGAGGAGTTCCATCGAGGAGATCGCTTGGCCGAAGGGTTGGAAGAAGCTGATCCATTACTGCTCCTCCACAAGAGCACCAGCGTTGCGCAATGCGTTCAGCGCTGCGGCAATGGCGGCTTCGCTTCCCTGCAACCGCACTGCGTGATCAGGTCGGACCATGATGTCTCTGAAGACCCACTCCTCATGCGCTGGAGGCGTTTCGGCTGTCTTGCGAATCATGCCGGCAGCAACGGTCGCGTTGGTCTGCAGATCGATTAGCACGAAGCTGCCCGTGTGGCGGTTTGCCGCATAGCTATCAAATGCGAGCGGCTGCAGCGTCTCTATTGCCACGTCCGCTATGCCATTCATGACAAGCTCGCCTGAGACTGCGGGAGCGCTGATCTGGCCTGCAAGATGCGCAAGGTCGACCACACGATCGATATTCGAAACCTGGGCCTGCACCGATCGGCTGCCCTGCTTCAGCAGGTATCGTCGTGAAAGATCGAGCGGTATCTCGCTCATCCAAACCAACGATGCTATGAAGCTGCTTGCAACAACCGGCGGTGTTGAAGACGCAGCAAGCACGTCGCCACGGCTGATGTCGATCTCGTCCTCGAGCGTAAGGGTGACCGACAGCGGCGCGAATGCCTCGGTGAGATCGCCGTCGAAAGTAACGATGCGGCGCACGCGACTGCTGCGGCCTGAGGGCATCGCAATGACTTCGTCTCTCACTCGAATTACACCCGAAGCAATCTGCCCGGCAAAGCCGCGGAAGTCGAGGTCGGGCCTCACCACGCGCTGCACGGCCATGCGGAAGGGAGCATCGAGATTGACCTGCGAAGAAGGAATCGACTCCAGCAAGCCAAGCAGCGTTTGTCCTGCGTACCACGGCATCGCAGCGCTTGCGTGAACCACGTTGTCACCGGCGAGCGCGCTGACCGGCACAAAATGCAATGCGGTAAGGTCATTCCCGTCTACGTCAAGATCGTTGAAAAAGCGTGTAAAGTCTGACGCGACCGACTCAAACACCTCAGCCGAATACTCGACCAGGTCCATCTTGTTGATCGCCACAATCACGTGCCGAACACCAAGCAGCGCCGTGATGTATGCATGACGTCGCGACTGCATCAGCACGCCCTTGCGCGCGTCGACCAGCACGACCGCGACATCGGCAGTGCTGGCACCCGTGGCCATGTTGCGCGTGTACTGCTCGTGGCCGGGCGTGTCGGCGATGATGAACTTCCGGCGCGCTGTCGAAAAGTAGCGATAGGCAACATCGATGGTGATGCCCTGCTCGCGTTCCGCACGCAGACCATCGGTCAGCAGCGCCAGATCCAGCACGCCGGGCTGTGTCGTTCCCTTGCCTTCGATGGACCTAATCTGGTCGTCGTAGACGCTTTGTGTGTCATACAGCAGGCGGCCGATGAGCGTTGATTTGCCGTCGTCTACTGAACCTGCAGTCGAGAAGCGCAGCAGGTCTTTGCCGCGCTCTTCGCTGAGGTACTGCGCTACATCGAAATCCTGCTCGAACGAAGGCGAAACTGCGATGGGCGAAGGCTCGGGCAAGTGATTCCGCAGAGGCGTGTACACAGCCACATTCTCGTTCCACGCCTCGGGCTCGCCCACAGGCGCTCCGTTCGCAGCCTCATCGTTCGCATGGACTGCACGCGCGGGCGAGGTGAGTTGCAATTCGACTAGATCATTGTTTGCGGAAGGCATGATTAGAAGTAACCCTCGCGCTTCTTGATCTCCATCGAACCTTCCTGGTCGTGATCGATAGCACGGTTCGCGCGCTCCGACGAGCGGAAACCGAGGATCTCCTCGATGATCTTCGGTATCGTATCCGCATCGCTGCGGATCGCACCGGTGCACGGGCTGCAGCCGAGGGAACGCAGCCGCGACTTGACCATCGTGGGCTGCTCGCCGGGGCGGCGCACAAACTCCTGTTCCGTTGGCAGCAGCGCGTCGCCGCGCAGGTAAATCGGCCGTTCTTTCGCGAAGTACAGATCGACAACCGGAATGTTCTCTTCGTGGATGTATTGCCACACATCCATCTCGGTCCAGTTACTCAGCGGGAAGACGCGAATGCTTTCGTTCGGATGGATGCGTGCGTTGTACAGGTTCCACAACTCGGGCCGCTGGTTCTTGGGGTCCCACTGCCCTGCCCTGTCACGAAACGAGTAGATACGTTCCTTTGCCCGGGACTTCTCTTCGTCGCGGCGCGCCCCGCCGAATGCAGCGGTAAAGCCGTAGTGAGACAAACCATCCAGCAGCGCCTGCGTCTTGAGCAGACCGCAGCAGCGCTTCGTATCGAGTGCGATGGGGTTGGTACCGTTGGCCAGCGCTGCTTCGTTGCGCCAGACCAGCAGTTCCGCTCCGACCGATTTGGCCATGTTGTCGCGGAACTCAAGCATCTCGCGAAACTTGTACCCCGTATCGATGTGCAGCAGGGGAAACGGAATCGGGCCGGGATAAAACGCCTTCTGCGCCAGCCTCAACATGACGGACGAGTCTTTGCCGATGGAATAAAGCATCACGGGCTTCTCAAACTCCGCAGCGACTTCGCGAAGTATGTGGATGCTCTCTGCTTCAAGCAGCCGCAGGTGGCTCAGCCGGGGAGTTACCGGCTGCGATGCCTCTGTCGGGGGAACAGCATGTTCAGGCATGGGCAAAGAGGTTCTCGGAGTGCGTGAAGGTCTGTATTAAGGCTGGTGTTTCAGGCTGAACGATCTAGCGAGCGCAACAACACACGGCTTTACAGCTAGCCGGACAACATCCCCGAGAAGGACAGAAGGAGCGCATACGTCTAGTGAGATTAGCAAACGGGTGCCCGGGATTCAACATAGCGAGCATTTGCCGGTTGCGACCACACAGACAACGAGTCGTTTCACGATGCTGAAGAAGAAAGAGTCACTGCCGTTGGGGCTGCTGCAGGCGCACGAACTCCCGCCGGATCTTTACAAGATCAGTGAACGAGCGGATGAAGTCTGTGGAGCGCAGTTTGGACCCGGCAACATCAACCCAGGTCTGCAGCGGCAGCTCGTAGATCTTTCTTTCCGGATGCACGCCCGTATGCTTCCATGCGGCGAGAAAGCGCGCCAGCAGCTCAACGTCGAAAATCCAGCGGGATTCAAACGCAGTCTCAATGACCTGCCGCAACAGCGGCGTCGGACGGAACACCTTCGCGCCGCACTGCGTATCGTAGATCGGCAAACCTAATGACACCGAGACGGTAGTGGCAAAGATACGACCGGCGTAGTGGCGCATCGGATTACGACTGACGTGGCGCCCAAGCAGCTGTATGCGTGAGCCGAAGACCATGTCGATCTGCGGGTCGCGCTCCAACACTTCGACAAACTCGGGCAAAGCGTTGAGCGGCGTAGCAAGATCGGCATCCCAGAATCCAACATAGCTTCCGGGGCTGCTTGCCAGAACATGCAGCATGCCAAGGCGCACTGCTTCGCCTTTGCCGCGATTCGGCTGCAGATCCAGCACGGATGTGCGATCGGCACGCGCAGCGCAGAAGGTCTGCAGCACCCGCAGTGTTGCGTCTGAGCTGCCATCATTCACGAACAAGAGTCGGGCGGACTCATGCTCGAGCAGGAATGTGGCAAAGCTCTCCGTGTGGAAGCGCGCGGCTTCGTTGTAGCAGGGCACAACCAGCACGCAGTCGATGTTGTTCATGTAAGAGCTCGTGTCTCCTTCGACTTTTGGTCTTTGCGCGACTGTTGATGCTGCGTCCACTACAAGATTGGAATGTATCGTTTAGCTGCCACGGCGTCCATGATGACGCTCGCTTTCAGCCAGATCGGTGCTGTCGACGATCGGCATCTCCAGCGTGATGCGCGTTCCCCGGCCGGGCCTGCTCTCCATCGTCATCACCGCATCGGTGCCGTACAACACCTCCATCCGCTCGCGTACGTTGCGCATGCCGATGCCTGTGCCGGGCCTCACCAGACCACTGACCGGGCTTGCCCGTTCGTACTCCGGCGCGATACCGACACCATCGTCTTCGACCTCAAGCAACAGCCGTTCGCCCCTCACACGGCTGCGCAGTGTCACCGTGCCTCCACTGATGCGGGGCTCCAGACCATGCTTGATGCTGTTCTCGATCAGCGGCTGCAGCAGCATGCTAGGGACCACGAGATCCAGCGTGTCCGGCGCAATCTCCTTAACGACACTCAGCTTCTCGCCAAAGCGGACCACCTCGATGGCCAGGTAGTCATCCGTAAATGCAAGTTCATCGCGAAACGGCACAAACGCCTCCCGCTTCTTCAGCAGGATGCGAAGGATGTTCGCCAGTCGCACGATCATCTCGCGTGCCAGTTCCGGTTCCAAACGAATCAGAGATCCAATCGAATTCAGAGTATTAAAGAGGAAGTGCGGATTGATCTGCCGTTGCAGAGCGTCCAGCCGCGCCTCCAGCAACAAGCGCGCCTGTTGCTCCAGCTTGTCCTCGATACGGATTGCGTTCCAGATCTTGAGCGGTATGCCGACCAGCACCGGCGCAGCGGCGCAGATGGCCAATTGCAGTAGCCACATGTTCGAGTGCAAAGAGAAGTAGCGGCGCGGAGCATATTGCGACACCGTGCTGGCGCCGAGTTGCATCAGCATGATGCACACCAGCAGCAGCACCTGCCTGTCGAGGTGCGGGCGGCGCAGGTTGCGGCGCACCCAGCGATACAGGCTGAGGTCGATCATCGGGGAAAACGACCAGACCGCCTCAACATCGACGAACCGGTGGAACGTACCGGAAAGGACCGCCGTGATCAGATTCACCGGCAGCGACAGGTACTCTCCGTGGAGCATCGCAGGAAGGGACAGCGCCAGAGCCCCCGCAGCCGCCGCCGGTGCGCCCGCGATGACACCAAAGAGAATGACCGTGACGAACGAGATGTCAGCCGCCAGGAAGTTTGGCACAACGGCTCGAATCCAGACACCCAGCACCAGCGGGGCGCAGATGAAGCCAACCAGTTTCAGCCGCTGCACGGGGCTGCGTTCCCCCAACAGCAACAGCCGGCGAAACGCTGTGGATCGCGCCAGCGAGCTCGACACCGCTGCCGCAACGCCAAGCTGGACCAGCAGCGAAATCAGGACCAGCTTCGGTTCAATCGGGTTCACGTCTCTACTGTACGGTGACGCTGCTGCATCCGGCGTGCTCACGATGCATCTATAGGATGGAAGCTATGCACTACGCCCGGGTAGAAAAGATCGCGGATGCCAAGCTCCCCACACGCTGGGGGGATTTCCGCATTTTGGGTTTTGAGGGTCACCTGGCTCCGGATGCGACACCGGGACCGCAAGGCAAGATGGTCGAAGAAGCTGTTGCGCTGATCCTTGGCGACGTCCATGGCAAGCCGCCCATCGTACGCGTCCACTCCCAGTGCCTTACTGGAGATGTCTTTCACTCGCTGCGTTGTGATTGCCGTCAGCAACTTGAGCTGGCGCTCGACACAATCAGCGCGCACGGCTCCGGCATCATCATTTATGAAGCGCAGGAGGGCCGCGGCATCGGTCTGATGGCGAAGCTGCGCGCCTATGAGTTGCAGGATCAGGGTTTCGACACGATCGAGGCGAACGAAGAACTGGGTTATCAGGCCGATCACCGTGACTTCAGCCTGCCTGCCAAAATTCTTCAGCTGCTTGGAATCGACGCCGTGCGGCTGATAACGAACAATCCTGAGAAGGTGTCTGCGATGGAGAGCCACGGCATCCGCGTCGTTGAGCGCATCAGCGCAGAGGTTGCCGCAGAACTGACAAGCGAGCGCTACCTTGAGGTGAAACGCGCCCGCATGGGGCACCTGATCGGCTCGGATCGCTAGTTAGCATCGTCCGAAAACAAGAAAGGCGGCCGCTTGGCCGCCTTTCTTGATGCTCTCAGCGTTCTTAGCTAGGGCTGCCGGGGCGGGCAACGGTGGCCGTCGTCTCTTCCTGCATGTTCGAAAGCACACGCACCTCCACGCGGCGGTTCTGTTTGCGACCGGCGGAAGTGGAGTTCGAAGCAACTTCCTTATCCTTCCCGATGCCTACCAGGTAGAACTTGTGGGGCGCGATGTTGTACTTCGACTGCAGGTACTGCGCAACGGCATCGGCCCTCCGCTGGCTAAGCATGTAGTTGTACTGCGCATCGCCACTCGAATCGGTGCCGCCGGTCAGTTCAAGAATGTAGTGGCGTGTGCTGTTCAGGCTGGTTGCGATCGCGTCAAGCTGCTGCTTGTCCGATGCAGTCAGGACCGCCTTGTTTAGCGCAAATGTCACGCTGACGTCGGAGAGAGGCTTGTAAGTATCCAGCCCTGCGACCGTGCCTGTAAGCGAATCGACGCGGTTGAACGCATCCTGCGCAGAACCCTGGGCCTTGTCGGCGGACTGTCCGGCAGCCATGGCGTGCTGGTCGGCGGAGCTTGCAGCACTCTTCGCACCTGCAATGCCCTGCTGCGCGCGTGCATCGGTGTCGCCTATGGCGCGGTGGTCCTGTGATGTGCGCGCATCGAGTTCATTCGTGTTTTGAATGAGCGGTGCGGCCTGCGACCGCACGTATTTCTTCGTGGTGCAGCCCGTGCTGCACAGAATGATCAAAGCCGCTGCTCCAGCAGATACCGCCACCTGAGACAATGAGTTCCGATTACCGAAGACCATCAGAGAACCTCCATCTTTTTAGGCACACCGCTTCCGGCGCCTTCGCCTGGATGCATGCACGTCTCCTACCAACCTCACTACCCTGTAAACCGTTGTCCCTTCGCGAGTTACATCAGAGACACCTTGCGCCTCAGTTGGCACAAGCGGAGTTTTTACCTGAAAACCGGCTAGAAACTTCCGCCTTCTTCGTCCATCTAAACTGAAGGTACGGACAAACCCCGGGCCAGTCGCATGGATCTCCAGCAAAAAATCAAGACGCTGCCTCAGCAGCCCGGCGTGTATCTGTACAAGAACGCCGAGGGTGAGGTGATCTACGTCGGCAAGGCGAAGAATCTTCGCAGCCGCGTACGGTCCTACCTGCTCGAGAGTTCGCAGGCCAACCGCAAGACCGGCTCCCTGATGCGCGAGGCAGTGGACGTCGATTACATCCAAGTGGCAAACGAGCACGAGGCGCTGGCGCTCGAAAACAACCTGATCAAGCAGCGCAAGCCGCGATTCAACATCCTGCTGCGCGACGATAAGACCTATCCATACGTCAAGCTGACAGTTGGCGAGCGGCACCCGAAGGTCTTCGTCACGCGCAAGCTTAAGAAGGACGGGAGCCAGTACTACGGTCCCTACTTTCCCGGCAACCTTGCTTATCGCATCGTTGAACTGATTCACCGATCGTTCCTGATCCCAAGTTGCAAGGTGGACCTGAACCGCTACCACCCGAGGCCGTGCCTGGAGTTCTACATCAAGCGCTGCCTGGCACCGTGCGTCGAAAACCAGGTTGCGCCGGAAACCTATCGGGAAGCCATCCGGGACGTGCAGCTGTTCCTGGAGGGTCGTGAGAATGAACTGGAAGATCGCCTGAAGAAACGCATGGCCGAGGCGGCCATGAACGAACAGTTCGAGATGGCAGCGAAGTTTCGCGACCAGTTGGTGACAGTCCACCAGTTACAGGAAAAGCAGCGCATTGCCTCTGCCGAGAACGAGGACGCAGATGTTTTCGGCTACCACTTCGACAAGGAGATGCTGGCCGTCGGGCAGTTCCACATGCGCGAAGGCAAGATCGTCGACAAGCGCGACTTCTTCTGGGAAGACCTGCCGGAGCTTCTCTTCGAGGCCGGAGCCGATGCTGAGGATGCCGATCCGGAACCCACGCCGGGCGTCAGCCTGAGCGAACACCGCGAGCCCGCATCTGCCTCGGTAAACGCGTCTCCTGCGGCTGCTGAGCCATTTTCGCCATCGGTCTTTTTCTCTGCATTTCTGAAGCAGCTCTACCTCGACCAGCCTTATGTTCCGCGAACGATCCTTGTACCGCTGGAGTTCCCAGACCGTGTTGCGCTGGCCTCGTTGCTGAGTGAGCAAAGCGGCCGCAGAGTGGAAATCCTGGCTCCCCAGCGTGGCGATAAGCGTTCGCTGGTAGACCTGGTCAGCCAGAACGCAAAGCAGAGCTACGACCAGCGCTTCCGCACCTTGCAGCCCTCGAAGAACGCCATCGCTACAGCACTGCAGGATGCGCTCGGCATGTCCGAGATTCCCTCGCGTATCGAGTGCTTCGACATCTCGCACATAGCGGGCGCGGAAACCGTCGCAAGCATGGTCGTGTGGGAAAACGGCGAGATGAAGAAGAGCGACTATCGCAAGTTCAAAATCAAGACAGTCGTCGGCGTGGATGACTTCGCCAGCATGCACGAGATCCTCGTGCGCCGGTACAGCAAACTGCAGGCCAACAACGAGCCGTTCCCTTCGCTGATCCTGATCGACGGTGGCCTGGGCCAGTTGCACGCAGCGTATGCCGCGCTGGAGAGCATCGGCATTACTCTGCAGCCGCTTGCTTCCATCGCCAAGCGTGAAGAGGTGATCTACGTCTACGGGCAGGAAGACGATCCCGTTGTGCTCGACCGCCGCTCGCCGGTGCTGCACCTTGTGCAGCGTATCCGTGATGAGTCGCATCGGTTTGCCATCAGTTATCACCGCAAGCGCCGTGAAATGCGTGACCGTGACAGCGAACTGCTGGAGATTCCCGGCGTCGGACCCACCACACGCAAGCGCTTGATCGAACATTTCGGCAGCCTGCGCGGCATCAAGGCCGCCGGCCCGGACGCTCTCACCGCCGTGGTCAACGTGGCGACGGCGAAAAAGATTCGTGCTTATTTCGACGGCGAACGCGAAGCGGCGATCGACGGCATGGGCACACCGACCTCCGACGCACCCGAACCTGCCCTGCGTATTCTGCAGTAGTAGCTAGCCGCCGTACCCGTCGGCACCCTTGCCGAATGTGTCACAGGCGCTGATCTGCCCGGTCCTCAGACCTGCCTTGAACCAGCCCTGGCGTTCGGCGCTGGTGCCATGAGTAAAGCTTTCAGGGCTGACTGTGCCGCGTTGCATTTTCTGAATGTGATCATCACCTACAGCCGCGGCAGCCTTGAGCGCTTCGTTCACGTCGTCTTCGTGGATGATGTTGCGCTGCTGCGTGCTGTGCGCCCAGATGCCTGCGAAGCAGTCGGCCTGCAGTTCGAGGTCGACCGAAGCCGCGGAGCGCTTGGAAGGATCACGCATCGCAGACTGCACCTGGCGTTCCGTCCCCAGGATGTTCTGCACATGATGGCCCAGTTCATGCGCAACCACATAGGCTTGAGCGAAATCGGCATTGTCGCCGCCAAGTTTTGTCAGCTCGTCCCAGAAACTGAGATCGATGTAGACGCGCTCGTCCTGCGGGCAGTAGAAGGGTCCGGTGGCGGACTGCGCATCGCCGCAGCCTGAGTTTGTCTCACCGCGAAACAGCACGAGCTTGGCATGGCGGTAGTTGCGACCCGTCTGCTCAGGCAGGATTGTTGTCCAGTTCTTCTGCACGTCATCCAGAACAAACGAAATCAACTGCACATCGCGCGCCTCGCTTGGGCTTTGCTGCACCGGCGCGTTCGGGTCAGATTGCTGCTGCACCTGCTGACCGCCGTTGCCGTTGCCGGAGAACATCATGCCGAGGTAGTTGTGACCCGTGAGCAGGCTGATGATCACGAGCACAACAAAGCCGACGATGCCGAGACCGCCTCCGCCGCCGATGTTGAACCCGCCACCACCGCCGGAGTCGCCTCGCCTGTCTTCGATATCGCTGCTGACCCCGCCCGGCGTCCAGTCCATGGCACTTGCTCCTGAGTTTGTTTGCGTTGCGCTCCGTTGGATGCGGCTCATCGGAACGCGGTGCGCGGCTGAATAACTTTCCTGAACCATCGGCCGGGGTTCTGCGTATGCTTCCGTCATGATCCGAACAGAGTCTGCCCCGGTTGCGGACCCGTCGTTGCGCTCGGCGCTTCCGCTTGCAGTCGCGTTTGCGGCGGCCAAGCTGTTGTTTCACATAGTCAGCGCTCTCTGGCAGCGACACATCGGCTACGGCTACTTCCGCGACGAGTTCTACTACATCATGTGCGGCCGGCACCTGGCGTGGGGCTACGTGGACCACGGGCCGATCGTCGCAGTACAGGCGCGTCTTTCCGAGACACTGTTCGGACACTCAGTGCTCGGCATCCGCATGCTCTCGGCCTTTGGCGGTGCGATGCGGGTGCTGCTGACGGGGCTGTTGTGCTGGGCGCTTGGCGGGCGCCGTTCGGCCCAGGCGATTGCGATGCTGATGGTGTTCACCGCGCCGATTTACCTTGCCATTGATGGCTTTCTGTCCATGAACAGCTGGGAATCGATGTTCTGGATGCCGTGCCTGCTAGCTCTCATCCTGCTGCTGCGCGACGAGACCACGGGGATCGATCGCAGGTGGATGTGGTGGACTTTGCTTGGCGTGTCCGCCGGCATCGGACTGTTGAACAAACCATCGATGGTGTTCTTCCTGGTCGCGCTTGCAGCCGCGCTGCTGGTTACGCCGCAGCGCCGGTTGCTGTTCACGCGGCAAGCCGTCTTCGGCATCGTTCTGCTGACGGTCATCGCTCTGCCGAACGTGGTCTGGCAGATCCACAACGACTGGCCGACGCTGGAATTCCTGCACAATGGCCGGGTCGAGGGCAAGAACATCCGGCTGGCGCCTCTTCCGTTCCTGCTGAACCAGGTGCTGGTGCTCGGTCCGTGGACAGCCCTCGTGTGGCTGCCCGGCCTGGTACACCTACTGCGGCGAGCTGGCCGGCGATGGATCGGCATCGCATTTCTGCTGTTCCTGGGCCTGATGATTGCGCTGGGCGCCAAAGACTACTACGTGGTTCCGATCTACCCTGTCTTGTTTGCTTCGGGCGGCATTGCGTGGCAGACTCGTTTCGCCAGCCGGCGCTCTGTTCAGCGGGATCGTGCCTTTGCCTTCCCCGTGCTTGCAATTGTCTCAATCGTCTTCAGCCTGGCTGTTCTGCCGTCGCACACGCCGGTGCTTAGACCGGTGACGTATCTGCGCTATGTGAAAGCATTGCACCTGCCGAGTACCGAGACGGAGAATGGTGAACGCGCAGTGTTGCCGCAGTTCTTCGCCGACCGCTTCGGGTGGCAGGAGAACGCGGACGAGGTGACCCGCATCGTGCGGGGGCTGTCGCCGGAGGATCGCGCGCACGTCGGTATCTTCTGCGGCAACTATGGAGAGGCGGCATCGCTCGAGTTTCTCGGCAGAAATCTTCCCACAGTCATTAGCGAACACAACAACTACTGGCTGTGGGGAACGCGCGGGCTGGATGCAGAGGTCATGATCATCGACAGGCGAACTTCGCCCGCAGCTCTGCACGAGTTCTACCAGGATGTACAGGTAGTCGGCCATGTCGATAACCCCTTGTCGATGCCGTATGAACGCCACGACATCTACCTGGTGCGACATCGCAAGATGCCGCTCGCACCGGACTGGGCAAAGAGCAAAATCTACTACTGAGCTTTGCGCTGATGCGGTGAGATGCTACGCTGCATCTCACCGCATGCTCACAGATCCAAAGCACGAACTGCCGCGTGTTCTAGGCGCGCGGCACGCGACGGCGATTGTCGTCGGCATCATCATTGGCTCCGGCATCTTCCTCGTGCCGCGAGAGATGATGGCCGCTGTCGGCAGTTCCCGCACGGTTTACGTGGTGTGGATTGTCGGCGGTCTGCTGTCGCTGTTCGGTGCGCTCACCTATGCCGAGATCGCATCCGCACGACCAGCCTATGGCGGTGAATACGCCTTTCTGCGCGAAGCCTATGGCGACCTGGTCGGCTTCCTGCACATGTGGACATGGTGGGCCATCGCGAAGCCCGCGTCTATCGCCTCCGTGGTTGCTGGCCTGGTGCGCACGCTCGCGACATTCCCAGCATTTGCGTTCTTTACTCAACAGGCCTTTCTACACCTGAACTGGGGCCAGGTTGCCGCGTTGATCGCTCTTTGGCTCGCCACATGGTTGGACATTGTGGGTACTCGCGAAGCTGCAAACGTGCAGCTTGGGCTGACACTGCTGAAGGTGGCGCTGATCGCCGCGATCGCCATCGGCTGCTTCGTCTTTGCCGGGCCGCTTGGGTCCGCGGCGCACTTCGCGAGTGTGTTCGGCGGCGCGCGCGGCGGCGCAGGCGGCTTCATGGTCGCGCTGGTCGCGGCGCTGTGGGCGTACGACGGCTGGTCTGATGTTGCAGCCGTTGCGGGTGAGGTGAAGCGTCCGCAACGTGACCTGCCGATCGCGCTGGTCGGCGGCGTGCTGCTGGTGGGCGGCCTGTACATGCTGACCAATGCGGCCATTCAGTACGTATTGCCTGCCTCCACACTGGCCATTGCTGACCGTCCCGCGGCAGACGCGCTGCGCGTGGTGCTGAGTTCACACGGCATCGCCTGGGGTGCGGCGCTGGTGTCGATCGGCATGGCGGTGAGTATTTCTGCAACACTGATCGCCACCACGCTCTCTGGTGCGCGCATCGGCTTTGCCGCGTCGCGCGATCGGTTGTTCTTCCAAAGCATCGCGCGAGTGCATCCGCGCTATCACACACCGGCCGTTTCTCTGATCGTGCAGTCGGCGCTTGCTTCCGTGCTCATCTTCGCCATCGGCAAGTTCCAGGCGCTGTTCTCACTCGCTATCTTTGCGGAGTGGATCACCTACGGACTCGCCGTCAGCACCGTGTTTGTCTTCCGCTACCGCGATGCCCGGGCGGACCGTCCGCGAGCGTTCTCCACGCCGGGTTACCCGGTTGTGCCCATCATCTTCATCGCCGCAGCACTTGCGCTTACTGTGTTCCAGTTAATTGACGATCCCCGCAACACGCTGCTGGGCTGCCTGGTGATTGTTTGCGGCGTGCCTGTGTTCTTTTACTTCGATCGCAAGCGCACTCGGCTCGCGCTTTAACTCCAAGCACGGCGTTCAATTACGGCCTGGTAGACCTTGACGTATTCTTGGGCGGGCTTGTCCCACGAGAAGTCCTGTTCCATACCGCGCTTCATCATGGCTTCCCACTGCGGCTTGTTTGCGAACGTCGCAACAGCGCGCCGGATTGCATCAAGCAGGTCCCACTGGTTGTAGGTGTGGAACTTGAAGCCGTTCCCCTGCCCTTCGGGCAGTTCGTAAATCGTATCCTCAAGACCACCCGTTGCACGTGCGACGGGCACGGTGCCGTAGCGAAGGCTGTACATCTGGTTCAAGCCACCCGGCTCGTAGCGCGAGGGCATCAGGAAGATGTCGCTTCCCGCCTCAATCTTGTGGGCCATGGTTTCGTCGTACTTGATCTGCACGCGCAGCTTGTCCGGGTAGCGTGCGGCCAGTTCGCTGAACAGTCGCTCGTAATACTCCTCGCCAGTGCCAAACGCGATAAGGACGATGTCGTCGTTCACCAGCTCGGGAATGATTCCCGCCAGCAGATCAAATCCCTTTTGCGTGGCAAAGCGGGAAGCGATGCCAAGGACCGCCGTGTGGTCCTCCACACTGTCAAGGCCGAACGCATGCAGCAGGTCGCGGCGGCATTCCTGCTTGCCCTTCAGGTTGTCCGCCGAATAGTGCGCGGCAATGTTCGCATCGCGAGTCGGATCCCACTCGTCGTAATCGACGCCGTTCGGAATGCCGTAGAGGTCGTCCTTGCGGCGGCGAAAGATGTCTTCCAGCCCATTGCCGAATTCGCTGGTCTGCAGTTCTTCGGCATAGCGCCTGCTGACCGTGGTCAGCGCATCCCCGTACACCAGCGCGCCCTTCAGCAGGTTTAGCTGGTTGTGCGCCTCAAGCTTGTCCACGGTGAACATGTCCCATGGCAGCAGCAGTCGAGGCATGGTGTCTGCGGGGAACCATCCCTGGTAACCGGCGTTGTGCACCGTGAAGACGCATGGCACCTTGCGCAGCACGGGATCAAAGAAATACAGCGAACGCAGGTAGATCGGCACGAGCGCCGCCTGCCAGTCATGCGCGTGGAACACATCGGGCACGCCGAGTATCTTGCTGGCCTCGATCACAGCCCGGCTGAAGAGGCCAAATCGCTCCCAGTTGTCGAGGTAGTCGCCTCCCGGAGTCGCGTAGAAGTTCTCGCGGTCAAACATCTCGGGGCAATCGATAAAGTAGACCTGCACGCCCCGATGTACGCCGCCGTCCAGCACGCGGACATAGCGCTGATAGTGCGTGAACGGAATCGTCACACTCTCGATCACCGTCGGCAGGTCAGGGAGGCGGCGCGCCACGGAACGGTAGTACGGCAGAAACGTAGTGACGCGATGACCCATGCGAACCAGCACGGGCGGCAGTGTTCCCACCGCGTCCGCAAGGCCGCCCGTCTTGGCCCAAGGCACGCACTCCGATGCTGCAAAAACGATGTGCATCCAATCTCCTGCTGCGCAGACCCCAAGATACCCCAACCGCATCACTGCCAGAAGGCAGTACCCTGAAAGCGCACACCGTATCGGATGCAGCCACGCAAGCCAAAGCTCGGGCAAAACTTTCTTGTGGACGACGCCGCGCGCCATCGCATCGCTGACGCGCTTGGTGATGTCTCGCAGCGCCTCGTGCTTGAGATCGGCCCCGGTCACGGCGCGATCACATCGATTCTTGCCGAACGCGCAAAGAGACTGATCTGCATCGAACTGGATCGCTCTCTCGCTCCCGAGCTGCGCTTCCGTTTTAGGAATCAATCGAATGTGGAGATCATCGAAGCGGATGTGCTCGCGACGGACCTGTCCGCGCTCGTTCCAGCGGGTGAGCAGGCTCTCGTCATAGGCAACCTGCCGTACTACATCACCAGCGACATCCTTCTGCACCTGTTCGCGCATAGTGACGCGCTTGCAATTGCCGTGGTCATGATGCAGCGCGAAGTGGCTGATCGCGTGGCCGCCGTTCCGGGCACGCGTGACTTTGGCCTGCTGTCCGCCACAGCGCAGATGTACGCAGCGGTGAACTGCCTTTTCACGCTGCCGCCTGCGGCGTTCTCTCCGCCGCCGGATGTGTACTCAACTGTGCTGCGGATGCGCTTCGCGCCACGCTTTGCGGAGCTTGGCATTCGCGACAACGCAGGCTTTGACCGTTTCCTGAAGCAATGCTTTCAGCAGAAACGGAAAACGTTAAGCAACAATCTTCGCGCTTCGGGATACACACCGTCGCAGATTGCTGCTGCATGCGCAGATGCGGAGGTGGAACCGGGCACGCGAGCCGAGGCGCTCCCGCTGGAAAGATTCGCCGCGCTGTTTCGTGCGGTTACAACGACTCTCGTTTAGGGCGAAGCGGTATCCTGCTGCTTGGCGAGGTCGAGCAGCTGCTGGGCATGGGCGCGGACGCGATCCAGCAGCGCCGGGTCGGTGACGAGACTTTCGAGCGTCGAGCGGATCGCACCCATCTCCACTGCGCGACCTTCCTTTGCATCCTCGCTCAAATGTGCAATCGCCGGGTCGAGGCCTAGTCGGTCAAAACGATGCAGCCGGTCCAGTTCAAGGCCCGCCTGCAGCGTTCCGGCAAGCGCGATGACGTAGTCCAGGGCCTGGCCGAGGGTCTTGTTATCGGTGTAGTTGAAGGTGCAATGCACCTCCGGCCCATCGCCCGCCGCAAAGGTCACTGACTTCAAACCCATGTTCGCCAGCCCCTTGGACTTTGTCTCACACGGCTGTAGACCTTTGCTGCGAACCAGCAGGTCTCCCAGCTTGGCGCGTCCTGCGTCAGAGATGCGGAACGTCACCACGCCTGGATCGATGCCCTTGTCAGGTTTGCCTGTGTACTCAGCAGCACCCCGCGGCGGAATCGAGATCTTCCAATGCGGCACCGCCAGGCCCGGCCGATCATAGTCGACGGACAGGCGGTATGGCATTGCTTCCGTCTGTGCCAGCGCGGGCAATGCGACCATGCCGAAGACCAACACGAGTATTCCCAGCTTCATCGAACTCCCATGCCGATGAGCGTCTGCGACGTGTGCACGTGGCAGATGGCGATCGCAAGCGCGTCCGCTGCGTCGGCCGGTTCGGGCGCCCTCTCCAGGTCGAGCAGGCGCGCCACCATGAATTGGACCTGCTCCTTTGCAGCCAGGCCGTAGCCAACGACGGCGCTCTTGATGGATAACGGCGCATACTCTGCCACGGGCAGCTTGCAGGTTGCGGCCGCAAGCAGCGCCACGCCGCGGACCTGGCCCAGCTTCAGCGCGCTCTTTGCGTTGGCGGCAAAGAACACATCCTCGATCGCGACGTGATCTGGTGTGTGGATTTCCATCAAGGAGAGCAACTCTACATAGACCTGCAGCAGGCGCTGCGATGTGGTCTGCTTCTTGTTGAGCTTGATCGCTCCGGCGGCAATCGGGACCAGGCGCTGTGCGTGTGCCGTCTCGACCGCTTCGACCACACCCCAGCCGGTGTACTCTGTTCCGCAATCGATGCCGAAGACGCGCATAGACCGAGTGTAACGGCTACCGCGATTTGGCAGGCAACGCCAACTTCGAGCGTGCCTGCAAAGAGTCGGGGCGCTAACCGAACACAGTTGGTTCAAAACGATCCAGCAGTCCTGTATGAACCAGCCCCTTACAGAAGTCTTACACACAGTATTGACGAGACGGCGTAGCGTCGTTGTTGAGGCGGCAGTTACCCGCCAGCAATCATCCGCAGAAAGCAGAGAACCGAATGTCCCCTGTTGCAACTGAAGAAACCGGCCGCACAGCGACCACCACCCCCGTCCCACCCAAGGTTGTTCCCGCCGTCATAATTCAGCGTGAGCGCGTCAAGCAGGACCTTCGCATGGGTCGCGAGCATCAGCAGGGTCGCATCAACTGGATCACATGCATCGCCATGGGGCTGTTCCATGTGGGCGCGATCGCTGCGTTCTTTCTCTTCTCGTGGAGCAATGTCGCCGCGTTCGCGATCATGTACTTCCTCGCGATCAATGTGGGCATTGGCATGACCTACCATCGCCTGCTGACGCACCGCGGCTACCGCGTGCCGCGCTGGCTTGAGATCGCCATGACGGCCTGCGGCACCCTGGCCCTTGAGGGCGGACCGATCTTCTGGGTGGCCACGCATCGCGTTCACCACCAGCACAGCGATCAGGACGGCGATCCGCACACACCGCAGGATGGTACCTGGTGGGCACATGCCGGGTGGATTCTGTCCGGCCGCGCATTGCACTCTGAGACTGCCTTGCTGGGACGCTACGTTCCAGACCTAACCCGCGATCCCGCGCAGCGCTGGCTGAGCAAGTATCACTGGCTGCCGCTGACGCTTGCCGGCTTTGCACAGCTCGGCATCGGCTATGCCATCGGCGGCGTCAAGGGCGCATTCGGCATGCTTTGCTGGGGCACGTTCCTGCGCGTTGTTGTCGGCCTGCACGCCACCTGGCTTGTCAACTCGGCCACGCACCTCGTTGGCGGACGCCGTTTCGAGACGAAGGACGACTCCCGCAACAGCTGGTGGGTCGCTCTGCTCACTGGCGGCGAAGGCTGGCACAACAACCACCACGCTCATCCAGTAAGCGTTCGGCACGGCCTGGTCTGGTACGAGTTTGACGTGAACTACTACGGCATCTGGCTGCTGGAAAAGGTCGGTCTGGCACGCAAGGTCCAGATCGCGAAGTGGGACCCGGCAAACCCGAAACCTGCCGGCGCGTAACGCTGACATCATCGACAAATGAAGAGGCTGAGCTGCTTGCTCAGCCTTTTTTCGTTGCAGGAGATGGCACAATACTCATGCGATGAACATCACCCGCAGACGTGGCGCGATCGCCTTTTTCGTGACGCTGGGTGTCTGCCTGGTGGGCATGGCCGTCGCCCTGAACGTCGGATGGATCATCCTGAATGTCAACGAGCGCCGCGCGGCATACCTTGTGCTCGGCATCATCCTGTTCGGCGTGCTGATCGCTGGACTCATCTTGAACACGATCTTTCTGGTCCGAGAAATCCGCCGCAACGAGCGGCAGGACAGCTTTCTGAACGCCGTCACCCATGAGCTGAAGACTCCGATTGCCTCTATCCGGCTGTACCTGGACACGTTGCAGCGCAGGCCGTTGGAAGAGACGCAACGACAGGAGTTCTACACGCGCATGCGGGAAGACAACGACCGCCTGCTGGCCACGGTCGAGCAGATCCTGCGCGCGGGCGAGGCTGGCGCGAAAGGTGTCCAGCGCAACCTGAAGGCACGTATGCCGGTCGATCTGCGCGCGCTGACCGCCTCCTGCCTTGAGGAGACGGTGCGCCGGCATCATCTGGATAACTCCGCGGTAAAGCTGGAAGACCTGACACGCGGTGCGCAGTTGCTTGTGAGAGGTGACGCCGATAGCCTGCGGACGGCGCTGCTGAATGTGCTCGACAACTCTGTAAAGTACTCGCCGAACGGCGTCGGTATCACCGCGGAGCTTTCGCTGATGCGGCGGAGTGACATCCTGCTGCGCATCACGGACACTGGCGCCGGTATCCCACCCGCGCAGTTGCAGCGGGTGTTTCATCGCTTCTACCGCGTGGGCGGGCACACCATTGCGAAGGTCAAAGGTACCGGGCTGGGTCTGTTCATCGTCCGCGCGATCGCTCGGCAGCACGGTGGCGACGCCACGGCGCAGAGCTATGGCGAGGGACGCGGCACCACGGTCACCTTACAACTACCGCTGATGACACCCAAGTTGCAGGAGAAGACTGGGTGATGAGTGACCTTCCCCTTATCGCCCTGATCGAGGACGAAGAACACCTGGCAGACGCGCTGCTGTTTAACCTGCGTGCCGAGGGTTTCCGCGTGCACCATGAGGCGGACGGCAGTGCCGCACTGGCCTGGTTGCTGAACCCGCCGGAGCGGCCCCGCGCCGTGCTGCTGGACGTGATGCTGCCCGGCACCGATGGCTTCACCATTGCGAAAGCGCTCCGTGCCGCAAACAACTATGTTCCCATCCTGATGCTTACGGCCCGCGACCGCCCGGAGGACGTGCTGGAAGGCTTTGAAGCCGGAGCAGACGACTACCTGAACAAACCCTTCGATCTCTCCATCCTGCTCGCACGATTAAACAGCCTGCTTCGACGCATGCAGTGGCAGCAGGAGACCGAGCCCGAACCGGCAAAGGAGCCGGAAGAGGTTCCCGAGGTTTACGAGTTTGCCGGCAAGACGATCCGGTTCGACACGCTTGAAATTCACGCAAACGGGCACACCACGCGGCTGACGCTGATGGAGGCCGACTTGCTCCGCTATCTGCTGGGTCGAGAAGGCCGGGTAGTATCGCGCAAGGAGATCCTCGAAGAAGTCTGGCGGGTGCGCGAAGACACGGACACCCGTGCTATCGATAATTTCGTCGTCCGTCTGCGGCGCTACCTGGAAGACGATCCCGCAAAGCCGAAGCATCTGCTCACCGTACGGGGTGTTGGCTATCGCTTCATCATCGGAGCGGTCTAAGCTGCATCGTTCCGGAACGCTACACTAGCCCTATGAGGCACCACTGACATCGTGCGGATTCTGACGCGTTACATTCTGCGCGAAGTGCTGTCGCATGCGGTGCTTGGCTCCGTGCTCTTCACCTTCGTTCTGTTCATGCGCGACCTTGGGCGTGTGCTTGAGCTGCTGGTGCGCGGGTCGGCCTCGCTGCATGCCGTGACCCTCGTTTTCCTTTACACGCTGCCGAACACGCTGGTCCTGACCATTCCCATGACAGTGCTGGTCGGCGTTTTGCTGGGACTGAGCCGTCTCTCGGCGGACAGCGAAGTGACGGCCATGCGTGCTGCGGGATTTGGCGTCATGCAGTTTGTGCGAGTGGTTAGCATTGCGGCGGTAGGCGCGCTGGCGATTGCGCTGTTCAACTCCCTGTATATCGCGCCGCACTCTGCTGCCGCGCTGCTTCGTCTTGAGGATTCGCTGAAGACGCAGCAGGCCAGCTTTGAGGTACAGCCGCGTGTTTTCTATGAGGATTTCAAAGATTACGTGCTTTACGTGCAGGACACAGTGCCGGGGCAGGGTGCAACGCTGTGGAAGCACGTCTTCCTCGCCGACCTGACCGAGCCTGCAACGCCGCGCATCACCACCGCAGAGCAGGCCATCGTTCTGCCCGGCACCGACGGTTCGCTGCGGTTGCACTTTCGCTCCGGCTCAAAGCATGAAATCTCGCCGAAGGACCCCAACCAGTACGACATCTCCACGTTCTCCGAAACAGACACACCTATCCAGACAAGCAGTCCGGAAGACCTGAAGCTCGGCCATGCCGACACACCGCTGATCGCGATCCCCATGCAGGAGCTATGGCAAAGACGGTTTGAACCGCTGGGCCGCGCCTATCTGATCGAGTTTCACAAACGGCTGGCCTACCCCGTCGCATGCATCGTGTTCATGCTGGTAGGCGTGCCGCTTGGCCTGGGGTCTCGACGCGGCGGCAAGAGCACCGGCTTCGTGCTGACGGTGGTGCTGGTGTTTGTGTACTACTTCTTTTCGTCGGTAGGCGTGGCCATGGCGAAGCAGGGCAAGCTCGGCCCCGGCACAGGCGTGTGGATCGCGAACATTGTGTTCGCACTGCTTGGTGCGCTGCTGCTTCGTCAGTCCTCAACCGGCGATGTAAGCCCGCGCGGAGCCGCGCTCATGCTCATCATCAGCAACATGGGCTCCGCCATCGAGCAGCGGTTGCCGAAGCGCTTTCGGCCTGAAACGTCATCCGGTCAGCAGAGTGATGCTGCCAGAACGACCACAACTGTCGCCAGACCGCCGCGCAATCGCTTTCCGCTCATCTTTGATGACTACGTCATGCGCGAGTTCCTGACCACGTTCACGCTGGTCTTACTCTCGTTTATCGCGCTCTCGCTCATCTTCAGTTTCTTTGAGCTGGTGGGCGACATCATCCGCAATCGCACGCCGCTTATCACGGTCGGTGATTACCTGCTGAACCTGATCCCCTACATGCTCTACAACCTGACGCCGCTGTGCGCTTTGCTGGCGACACTGGTCACCCTGGGTTCGCTCACCCGGTCGAGCGAACTGACCGCCATGAAGGCAAGCGGCGTAAGCATCTACCGGCTGATCGTCCCGATACTTGCGCTGGCCGCGATACTTGCCGTGGCGTTGTTCGCGTTCAGCGAGTTCTACCTGCCCGCGGCCAATCGCCAGCAAGAGTCGCTGCGGTCCGTCATCAAGGGCAAGCCGGCCCAGACCTTTCTGCGGCCCGATCGCAAGTGGATCAGCGGCCAGCAGGATTCAGTCGGCGAACCCGCCCGCATCTTCTACTACCAGTTTTTCGATGCAGACAAGAATGTCTTTGCCAACCTGACCGTATTTGAGTTCCAGCCCGGCAACTTTCGCCTGCGCCGCCGTATTTTCGCGAACTCTGCGCACTGGGACACCACGAAGCAGCATTGGGTCTTTGAGAATGGATGGGAACGCACCTTTGAAGGCGAATCAATTTCCGCCTACACGCCCTTCGCGACAAACACCTTTCCTGAGATCCACGAACAGCCGACGTACTTCAAAAAGGAAAGCCGCCAATCGCAGGAGATGAGCTTTGGCGAGTTGGATAGCTACATCCACGATCTACAGCAGAGCGGCTTCGACACCATGCGCCTTCGCGTACAGCTGAACCGCAAGCTTGCGTACCCGCTTATCACGCTGATCATGGCGATCTTCGCTGTGCCATTTGCACTAAGCGTCGGTAAACGCGGCTCGCTCGCCGGCACTGCAACTGCGATCGGTGTCGTAATCGCCTACACAGCGATTGCAAACATCTTCGAAGCAATGGGCAATGTCAACGCTCTGCCGCCGATGCTCGCCGCGTGGTCCCCTGACCTCTTGTTCGGCATGGCCGGTGCCTACCTGCTACTGCGGACGCCGACCTGATCCGGGCAGATCGATCCGCACAGACCGATCCGCACCGAAACAGTGCTCGTTTGAATCCAATGGAAAGGAAACAATCATGCGACGTTCTGCAGTATCTTTGATCGCGACGTGCGCCGTCTTTGCATGCGGAGCCGGTGCACCTGCGCAGACGGCCCCATCTCAGACCACTGCGCCCAAGTCCACTGCGCCGAAGACATCCACGACCCATCGTCCTACAGCCCGACTGCCGAGAGTGACCGTGCCCGTTGATCCACAAGCTTCCGTTGGCCTTGCCGCCGTCGGCACTATGCCGGCCGCAACCGGCCCTTCTGAGCCGCTCTACATGCTGCGCTACATCGACCTCAAGGTCGGTACAGGCGACGTCGCCCGCACGTCAGCGCAGGGAGCCATCGTCTTCTACACGGTGCATTACACCGGCTGGCTGACGGACGGCACGAAGTTCGACTCATCTGTCGACCGCAATGAACCGTTCGTCTTTCCCGTGGGCGCAAAGCGTGTGATCACCGCCTGGGATACGGGTTTCGAGGGCATGCGCATCGGCGGCAAGCGCCGCCTGATCGTCCCCTACCAGCTCGCCTATGGAGTGCCCGGCAGCCCGCCGGTCATCCCCCCAAAAGCAACGCTGATCTTCGATGTTGAGCTGCTGGGCCAAGGCGACACACCTCAGCCTGTCATCGCAGACGCACCCACGGCCGCCAGCAACCGCGCACCGTCAACTGCTACCCCGGCCAGGCCCACCGAGCGGCCCGAAGAGCACCAGGAATGAGCGTGATCGAAAAGCTCAAACCGCTTGTTCCGTACCTCCGCCGCTATCGCGGTCAGCTCGCCCAGGGCGGCGTCGCAGTGTTGCTGTACAACTGTTCAAAGCTGGCCGCACCTCTGCTGATCGGCCATGCGGTTGATGACGTTGCGCGCCGAGGGACAGAACACCTGGTCGTGCGCAACGCCTTGTTGCTTTTTGGCATTGCGATCTTCTCGGCGGTCTGCCTGTACGCCACGCGATGGATCATCATCGGCGCGTCACGCGAGATTGAGTTCGATCTGCGCAATGACATGTTCAGCAATCTCGAGCGCCAGTCGATCGCCTATTTCCATTCGCATCGCACGGGCGACATCATGGCCCGAACTACCAACGACCTGAACGCAGTCCGCCAGTTGCTCGGCCCCGCTATCATGTACTCGGCGAATACGGTCGTGTTCACCGCGGCAGCGCTGCCCTTCATGCTTCGAATCTCACCGCGACTCACGCTCTTTGCGTTCCTGCCCCTGCCCATCGCCTCCGTTGTCGTGCAGTTGATGGGACGCAGGATCCATCAGCGGTTCGAGCGCATCCAGGCGATGTTTTCTGAGATTTCGGCCAAGGCGCAGGAGAACTTCTCTGGCGCGCGCCTGATCCGTGCCTTCGCGCAGGAAGAGGCGGAAGTCCGCTCGTTCGAAACGGCAAACCAGGAGTACATACGCCGCTCGCTGTTCCTCGTCCGCATCATGGCGATGCTCTGGCCGACGCTGGAGTTCGTTCTCGGCGCGTCGCTTGTCATCACGCTGCTGGTCGGTGGGCATGAGGTTGCCGCACATCGCATTACGGCGGGCCAGTTCACCTCGTACATGGTTTTCATGGTGCAGCTCACGTTTCCCATGCTGGCGCTCGGATATGTCATAAACCTGATTCAGCGAGGCACTGCGTCGGTCATCCGCATCGATGAACTGCTGAAACAGGTGCCATCAATCCAGGATGAAGCCGGCAAGAGCATCGCCATCGACGCGGTCCCGCGTGGAGAAGTTGAGTTCCGCAACCTGACGTTCAGCTACGCCACCGGCTCGCGCGTTCTGCACAACGTGAACCTCACCATTCCCGCAGGCTCAAGCCTCGCGATCGTCGGTCCGACAGGCTCAGGCAAGTCCACCCTGGTGAACCTCATCCCTCGTTTGCTGGATGCCGCGCCAGGAGAGGTACTAATTGATGGGCTGCCTATCCGCGAATGGCCTCTCGCATCCCTGCGCCGCTCCATCGGGTTTGTGCCGCAGGAAACCTTTCTCTTCTCCAGCTCGATCCGCGACAACATCGCGTTTGGCGTAGAGTCTGCTACAGACGAGCAGATTGAACGTGCCGCATCGACTGCGCATATCGCGACAGAGATTCTCGAATTCCCGCATGGGTTCGATACGCTGGTCGGTGAACGCGGCATCACGCTCTCCGGCGGACAGAAGCAGCGCACTTCGATTGCACGCGCCCTTCTACGTGACCCACGCATCCTGATCCTTGATGATGCACTGGCGAGCGTCGATACCTACACGGAAGAGCAGATACTCGCAGGCTTGCGCGAAGTGATGCAGGACCGTACCACCATCCTGATTGCACATCGCGTGTCGACAGCACGCAGCGCAGACCGGATCGCCGTGCTGATCAACGGAGAGATCCGCGAGATCGGTACGCATGATGAGTTACTGCGCAGCGGTGGGTATTATGCCGAGTTATTTGAAAAGCAACAGTTGGAAGAAGAGATCGTCGCCGGATAGCCGAATCCTCAGTCGCAGTTCAACGAACCGGGACTCCGGTTGCGAGTGACCGGGCTATGAGATCGCTCACTTCCTGCCAGGTAAGAAGCAGAGACCGATCGCTCAGGCGGACGGTCCCATCTACTGCCCTCTCGATGGCTGCGTCAAAGTCTTCCGGACACCTTGGATCGAAAACATTCTCGCCTGGTACGATCTCACTCGCGCAGCCGGCAAACTGCGAGCACAGCAGCGGCAGGCCCGCCCAGACAGCTTCGTTCGCGACCAATCCCCAGACATCTTCGTTGGTTGGAAAGACAAATACTTCCGCACTCTTGTAGATCTCGTTCAGCGTCGATTGCGTCTGGTTGGGCATGATCACGATGTTCTCGAAATGCAGTCGCTCTGCCAGGTCGAGCAATGCCGTACGTTCAGGTCCTTCTCCCACAATCACGAGCGTGAACGTTTTCCCGCGCGCAGCTACCCGCGCGCAGGACTCAATCAGTTTGTCCAGACCTT
The DNA here is from genome assembly GCA_965199365.1 of Terriglobus sp. GTDB lineage: Bacteria > Acidobacteriota > Terriglobia > Terriglobales > Acidobacteriaceae > Terriglobus. Next base: position 911,088 of record CBDARC010000002.1, read on the forward strand.
TGCGCGCTATCAGTTGTCCTACCGTCAGCAAGACCGGATGGGGCTGGTCTCTGAACCACAACGGGGAACCACGCGGTACAGTCAGGAAGTTCTCGTGTGGCACGCAGTTTTGGATCTGGAGAACATCTTCGCGAGGAGCGCCGATAGAAAGCAGGTACTCCGTCGAGCTTGCTCCGTAGCTGATCCAGCGGTGCACACGGCGACGCAAAAACAGCCGCACTAATTTCTTCACTCTGCCGATGTTACTTTCTGAATGCACTGTTCCACCCCACCATACCCAGAGCGGCACCTGTGCTAAGTAGGCATAAAGCATGCAGAAGACAGTGCGCAAACCAAGCTCATTCGAAATGACAATATCCGGACGGAATTGCGGCAAGCGCCACAGTAGACCCAGATTTAAATGGAAGTAACTGCGAGAATAAACACCCTGAACACCAGTATGCCGCTTCACCGAGAACTGCTTCGTAAAGACATTTTGCAGGTGAAGATGCGGCGGTACGTCCAGATGCCAGTTGCGATTACCTTCGCTGCCGCCGTGGAAGACGACGGTTTCGAAGCACTCCGCCAACGCTGCGTACACTGGGACGCGATACGGTGCAACGATGTTCACCGCAATTGCTAACTTCTTACGTCGGTTCACCATCTTGCCGTCCTTCAATGATGGGTGAACTCATCATCGTTTGTGATGACGGTACCCTTTTCAATAAGAGCTCGTTATAGACACTCAGGAGCTGGTTGTAGTTCTCTTCTTCGCTGTATCGCTCGAGGTAGCGATTCCTTGCCGAGACCCTCATCCTGGCAACATCGGCAGGGTGATCGGCCAGCCAGCGAAGTGCCCGAGTCATCCCGGCTGCATCACCCGCCTCGTACAGCAGCCCCGAGACACCCTCCTCCACGATCTCTGACAACGCGCCCATTCTGGCAGCTATGACGGGCAGTCCTGTCGCAAACGCCTCGATAGCCACCATGCCGAACGTCTCATGCCACAATGAGGGAATCAGCAGTACAGACGCGTGCTTCATCAAGTCGATTACTTCTTCCCGGGAACGCGACCCTAGGCAACGCAGTTGGGAAGCAGGCCTGGAGCAAGCCGCGTGCACCTTCTGCAGCATCGGGCCGTCGCCCGCGATATAGATAGGCATGGGAAGAATGCCCGCAAGGTCCGCGGTCAGCAATGTGTCCAATCCCTTTTCTTCCCTTAGCCTGCCAACGAATAGCGCATACCCACCATCGCCCGGACCAAGGCCGCGATCGCCTGTAAAGTTTGGCTTGATGCACATCTTGTTCAAGGGAACCCGGTAGCCGGCGAGTTTGTCCGCTGCAAATTTACTGAGAACGATGTACCGGTCGATGCGGTGCTGCCAGGTGCCGAGTATGGAATGCAGCGCAGTGCCGGCGCCAACCACGGCGGCTCCTACTCGGCTGTCGCGGTAACAGGCGTGAACGACGCCCGGCATAAACGAGCGTCGTTTAACACACTCTTCGCACGGAGTGCCATCCCGGAACAATTGAGCGTTCGCGCAGATCAACCGGTAATTATGTAGTGTTTGCACAACAGGAACGTCGGCCTTGTTGGCCGCGTAGTAAATGGCCGGCGAGAGACTCGGGACCGTGTTATGCACATGAAAGATGTCCGGACGAAAACTTCTGATCTTGCTCGCCGCGAGCTCGTAAGAGGGCAACGAATAGAAGGAGCGAAATGCAGCTGCTACCTGGGCTCTACTGTCGACGATCCTGTAGTTGTCCGTTGATAACAGCTGTACCTCATGGCCACGAGAGGTCAGCATCTCAATCTCTTGAGAGACAACGGCGTCTTCGCCGCCCGCCTGCTGATACCGGTTGTGTGCGATGAGTATCCGCAAACGGGATAAAGCCCTTAAGAGTTCTACTCTGATTGTTACTTCGAAACGTTGTGAGGTCCGCGTTTTGCTCGGTGCCGCAATCGAAGCTCCTCGATCGTCCGTCGTACACGATAAACTCTGAAGTTACTCTTGAACGCTCGCCTGATAACGTCCTTACGACGACCAGGTACTTGCGCCCTGATCAACAGGCGGCAGGAATGTCTGCGGCTACTTCGGAGAGCCCATCCAGGATCGTAGAGCTGATCACGGATGGGCTGACGCGGACGACGGACTCTTTCGCGTTCGTTGACATTAGCTTCAGTTCCTCTGGTGTGCACTTGAATAGACGTGTAAAGGCGTTGTACAAAGACCCTTCCTCCTCCGGATCCCAGAGCCAGCCGTTACTGCCCTCTGTCACTAACTCTGACACCGCCTGGCTGTGAATACTGCCGAGGATTGGCCGTCCGGCAATCAGGGCTTCGTTTACGACTACGCCCCACTCGTCTCCGAGTGTAGGAAACGCGAAGATATCTGCTGCATCGTAGTACTCGACAAGCGCCTCCTGATTCACCCTAGCAAACGCCTGGACAGTGAAGTTCTGCGGCATGGGCGTAGAAAGAATTGCTTCGCGCTCCGGCCCCTCGCCGACTACCTTCAGACTTACCTCCGTCCCGGGGTGATCACTGCACCAGCGACTTAGGATCGAGCAGAACTCCGGTAGGCCCTTGCGTGGAATAAGTTGCCCCGTGTACAGCAGGCGAAAGACATTGGACTTTGGTTCATATACCTCCGTCCTAAACGGCGTATCGTCAATCGCGTACGGCACGCAATACATCGGACCCTGAAATCCGAGATCACGCAAGTATGCGGCGCCACCCTTGCCGTTAACAAAGACGGCGTCAACGTAGGAGATGAGCCAACGCCTGATCCTTCGGCGTAGCCATCCCCGTGTTGCTTCTGTTCGGTCAGATAAGGTCGCCCATAACACCAGGCGTACATTCTTTCGGGGTCGGCGGTAAATCGCCGCCAGTACGCTGCGCATCCCCAGCTCGGTGGAAACGACGACATCCGGGCAGTACTTCTTCAGTTGCCAGTAGGTATCAAAAGGAACATGAACATGACTGATATCGCTGTAGCCGTGGACGTTGCGGAACTTATGTTGCCAGTTTAGCGAGCGCTGCAGCGTGACCCGGAGTGTCCCATGCTGCAACGGGAATTTGTGTAGCTTGTCCTCTGCTTCCGACAGAAAAACCCTGAAATCTTTTAACCCTTTCGCGACGCACTCCATCAGTGCCAGCCGATGGGGCGAAAGCGCGTTCGTGACGAACGCTACTCGAAGCGGCAGTACCCGCGAACTCGCTGTGTCAGGCGCTGTCATACTCAGACTATCCCGTCGTTTGCAGTATTGGTAAGTGGCGAGGAATCCACTCGCTCGTGCATAAGACTTCTTAGAGGGTTAAGCGAAGTATAGCCGCTGTCGCATTTTGACGCTACTCTAATCTTCCTAAATTGCTACTACCGTAGTGCTCGGACGGCATGGCCTATCTCGACATCGCACTCACCCTGACTTGCCGCTGATCCGCCTTTCATCCGCTATAAGTCCGTTGGGACCTGAGATATTGCTCGGTACTGCCTCTTACCAGGTCCCGGACGGTGCTTCATCTAGTTGAACGTCCGGTTTGTTCCACCAGCGGGACAGAGTCATGCGCGTGGACAGCCGTTCGGATCGGCGTCTGCCTGCCCTTTCTTGCTACTGCCCCGTACTCGAGGAGGTTAGCCCGGGGGTCAGAGGCACTTAGTTTCTGCTGCAGCTGAGTTATTAGGTGCGCAGGCAGCGGTTCACCCAATGCCATCGTGGCGCCGGGACCTACGGGAGTACTGTCGGTTGCGGCGGCATGCTGCGCTGCGAACTGATGCGCCTTCCGCGAGAGCGAGCCCTCGAGCAGCTGCGCAGGCTCGTGAGACCAGATCGAGTAAATGCCTTCATTGAGGTTCAGTTGCGGCTCATACCAAAGGTACGGCCCTCCAGAGAGAAAGCTGGCGATCAGGCTGTAAGACGAGATGGAGCAAACGCGCAGGTCGGCCTGGGACATTAAAATCAGATCGCTGCACTCCGTAAGCCCTCGCTGACGTACCTGGCCTGGATTAAAGCGCTGAACGGCTACGTCGTAGCCCGGACCGCCACGATCCGTGAAGAAGTAGAACTGAATCTTGTCGCCAAACACATTCTGCAGTTGACTGCAGACCCATAGATACCACTCGTCAGGCACACGGATATTGAATCTGCCCCGCACATCTTCTCCGGGCGCAGGTTCCGTGAAGTCCCCGCCGAAGCGCATGTGAACTGCGACTGTCAGCCTGCCACGCTGCTGATGCGACTGCACTTCGAAGATGTTGGCGAGCGCGTCGCGACTGCTAAGCAGCTTTGACAGCAAAAACGTTTTAGCTGAGTGGATGGCCGGATACCCTCCGAACATACCGGCCACCGAGACTATGAAAGATCCCGACCTGCCGATTCCTTTGACATCGGCCCAATGCTTTATCGCATCGCGATAATCTACCTGTCCCGTGGCCCGGTAGTCAGCCTCAGTAAAGGTGTGGTGAGGCAGTCTTAACAGGATTTCTTCCGCCACCACGTCGAGACGTGACGTACCGAAGTTCCGATAGTAGCGGCGCGCATTGATGCCCCACGCCGGCCCGACAAGATGGGCGTCGAGCACCTGCGCGGCAATCCAACCCTTCGCCCAGGCGAAGCATTCGTTACCAAGCCCCTCGCCGCGCTTGCCTCGTCTTTGGGCTACTACGATTCGCATCCGGTTCCCTTCTCCATCTGCTTGAGTTCTGGCATCACCGCCACTTCTTTCGTCATACAGACGCCAGTCGGAAAATTCCACGCCACGGATCGAATACTGCGCTGCGATATATGCCGCGATACACAGCGACAATCGTGATCAGCGAAACCACCATGATCGCGGTCAGCTTGACCCCCGAGTGGAACGGCGTGGCCATTGAGCCGTAACGCTGCAGCACGCCAACAGCGGTAGCGACCAGTCCGGCGCAGACAAGTCCAGGAGTCCAACTGCAAAGCAGCGTCCACAGGGTCACATGAAGCGACTTCGCGCTGAGATAGTGAAAGATAAGTGACCGTGCTAACTGCAGCACAGCGTACGCACACGCCACTGCAAACACTCCGAAGCGTGGAGCAAGCAGCAGGATGCAGACGGCGAAGAGAACCGCAAAGGCGCTTTGCAACAGCATTTTGTGGCCAAACTGGTTTGCAATCTCAAGCTGCGTCGCAGGCAGGTCAAACGACGAGTCGAGTGCTGCGACAAGACAAAGAACGCGGTACACCGGAATGGCTGCTATCCACTGCCTGCCGAAGACTACGGGTATGATCGTGGGCGCGGCGACCGCTGCCGCGGCACACATCGGAAAAACAAGTGACATCAACTGCCGCTCACTTGTGATCAGCATCTCCGTACCTTCGTGCACACTGCGTTCGGCAGCGCGCGCGAGTGAAGGTGTAAATACCCGGGTCAGACCCATCGAAGCCTGGTAGCAGGGTTGCGTGCTCAGCGTCAGGCTGCGGCCATAAAGGCCGATCGGCGCGGCACCTACAAGCCGGCCCATGATGCTCAAGTCCAGCGTGCCGCCAAACGCCTCGATCGCGCTGGTGATGGTCGCTTTGCCGCTGAAGCTGGCAATCTGTTCGTAGTTTTCACGATCAAACGTCGGTAGAAACGGATGCGGTCTCGCCACGAAGTAAGCGATCGCTGCAATCAACTGTTGTGACACGTTACTGCCGACCAGTGCCCAAACGCCGAAGCCATGCATCGCCATCGGCAGGCCGATGCAGAAGGTCGACGTGAGATAAGCCATGAAGTCGCAGATCGCAAGATCCCGAATGCGGAACTCGCGGCGCAGCAATCCGCCCGAGACCAACCCCGCAGATTGGAAGAGCAGGTTCAAGCCGAATGCAACAATCACCGGTGTCAATCGCGGCTGGCGAAAGTAGCGCGACAAGATGGGCGACAGTGCTGCCAGCAGCAGGCACCCGCCCGTGCCGGTCGCCATAGCCAATGTGAATGCCGCGCGGATGTTGCCGAGCGTGACTTCTTCTTTCTGGATCAAAGCCCGGCCCACGCCCAATTGCGTGAAGTAACCCGCGAGGCTGGCACACAGCACAGCTAGCGCCGCAAGACCATAGTCCGCGGGCTGCAAAAAGCGTGTGATCGTTGCTGCGGCAAGCAGCTGCATCACTGCCGTGGTCAAGGTCGAAAGATAACTCCACCGAAGGTGCCGTGACTCAGGCATGCCACGCCTCGCCCAGCTGCAGACGTGCGTGAAACTCGCGGATACACACCGCGACAAGCCTGCGGAAGATGATCCGCGCATCCAGGTTTTCGATCGCCCAGGCACGCGCACCGGCACCCATCTCGGCGATCATTTCAAGCGGCAGGCTGCGAAGATACACTGCGACGTCCAACGCATCTTCAACGTTGGCCACGTGAAAAAACCCCGGCACATTCGGGAACAGCGTGTCATATCCCGCTCGCGTCGAGGTTACAAACGGCACACCCGCCGCAAGCGCGATCGGCAGGCGGTCTGAGTAGTAAAAGGTGTACTCGGGAAAATGCTCCCACATTAAGGACATGCGAGAGCTCTGAATGACATCGGCTTGCTGCACATGGCGCAAGGGTCCGCGCGACTGTAAACTGCTCGGCCAGCCGCTGCCGAAGCAGCCGAAGCGATCACCAAACAGTCGTTGCAAGCCACGCGCAAGTTGCACACGCCGCTCCGATCCTGGATGCTTGAACACTCGTAGACGCTTCGCGATGTTGCCGATCATGACAGCATCGAACCGGGAGCCAAGCTTGCCTTTGACAGCCGGTACCGCAAACCTCTCACTCTCTGTGTACGTCGGTGAGTGATAAAGATGTTTGTGTGGACGGATGCGTTCAAATAGACGCCGTCCCTCGCCCAGGCCAACGGTAAAAAATACGTCGGAGTGACGGTAAAGCGTGCGCTGCGGATCGCGCAGAGTTTTATAGAAGCGGTCGAATGGATCGCCTTCGTGATACGCAAGCAGCGGGTTGCTCCCGCAATCACGGATCGCTTGTATCAGCGCCTTGCTGACTGGATAGTCTTGAGGATGCGACCAGAAGATGATGTCGGGTTGAAAGGCGCGGACGGTCTCCAGTAGTTCCCGGTGCGACGCTTCGATGTTGCGATTTGCAGCATAGAACTCTCCGAGAAAGCTGTAGATCGCGAGCTGCTCGATCGTACCGTCCCCGGCCATCTCGCTGAACGCAGCGCGACCGCCCACCTGCTGATTTTCGCCGCCCAGCACTGCCTCATTGGGCAAATAGAGCACGCGCGGCGCATGGGCCGCATCGTGCCGTTGATGCATCGCACTCACGTTAGCTGGCAGCGGATTGGCTCCTGCGGGGCAACGCGCTGGTGAACACCGTCTTGACGTACGGTGAGGCGAAATACAGCGGCCAGCGCCACCCGTAGTGGCGACGTGTGTACAGCAGCCATTCGCCCATCGGTGCACCCTTCGGCGACATCAGGTTCTTCCAACGCTTGCTGAAAGAAAGGCTGGCATCTCTCCATGTGCCCTGGTTCGAGTTGCCGGAGCAGCAGCCAAAATACCCAGGCGCCAGAACGACATCGAATCCGGCGGCGCGCGCTCGAAGACCGTAATCTACATCGCCGATCTGATGACGAAAGCGCACTTCCAGATTGCCAAGCACATCTACGATCTCGCTTGGAATCAGCACGAAGTTACCATTCATCGAGTCGCACGCGAGCGAATGGTGCGCGTCTGGGACGATGGGTTGCAGGCTCATGGACAGCCCGTGGCGCTGCATGACAAAACCGCCATAGGTGTGCGCGCCCGTTACCGCGTCGTGAACGCTGCCGACAACAATGGCAGGTCCATGCTCATGCTGCCATGTGCGCGCTGTCCCAAGCAGCCGATCGATCGCATCAGGGGCTAATACCGTGTCGTCGTTAAACCAGAGATAGCCGTCATAGCCCGTGGAGATGGCGGCGGCGAACGCCTTTCGCATGCCGCCATTCCAGAACAGCGAACCATCGCCGCGCAGTAAGCGCACCGCAGGAAACTGCTCCTGGACGGCTTCGGCGGTCCCGTCTTTGCTGCCGTCGTCGACCAGGTAGACCGTGATTTCGCACTCGTCCAGACCAGTCTGCTTGTGCAGACTCGTCAGGCCGGCAAGGGTCATGTCACGCCGGTTATAGCATGTCATCAGGACCGCTAGGCTGAGCTTCGTTGGGCTACTTATCAAGCTCACCATGTGAACGCACCGGTATTAGTCGTCACGCTCACCTGGCCCGACGACTTGACACTAACCTGTCGCAGCGTCGCGCCGGCAATGCGTGTCTGAACGTCATTGATCGCTGCAGAGAGCTCGGGATGTTTCGATGGGTTTCCGCAATATTGATCATCGTGCGAATAGAAACACAGTGCGCGCACACCGAGTGCTGCCTGCACGGCAGCCTGACGGCGCAGTAGGCTCGCCTGCTGCGCAACGGGCATGGTGTTGAACGGTGCCGTTTCAGAGTAGCCAGTCTCCGTCGTGTAGATCGGCACATTGATGTTGAAGTGGCTCAATGTTTCCCGGACCTGCATCAGCGTGCCTTCCAGACCATGGGTCGGATCGGTGATGTCCGCATCGTAGGTGTGGATGGCCATCCCATCGAACCACTGCGATGGCAATGCACCGGTCGCATCACGCGTTGCGAGATACTGCCGCAGACCGGCGGGAATGCCGTTGGTCGTGTACGTGAGATGGCCCTGCGGTATTCCGTCAAAGGCGGGCGAGAGCACCTTGATATCCGGGTCGCTTGCCTTGGCCGCCTTTGAAATGGTGCGTCCCAGGTCGGCAAGCTGGGCCGCTGTTCCCCACCAGAATCCACGATCGTTTTGGAGAAAGTGCGGCTCATTCCATATCTCGATGAAGCTGATCTTGCGCGAACCTTTGCCGTTGTAGCGGGACACAAGCGCTGTCACAAAATCGCTCAGCACCGAAAGGGCCGTTGGAGGCGCGGCAGCGCCACTGAACCCATAGGCGTCCTTGACCGTGCTGCGAGACGACGCCCAACCCGGCGTACCGTACACCGTGTAGATCAGGGTTTTGCCCGCGGCTGAGTGTGTCTGCACCCACCCATCCAGTCTGTCCCAGTTATATTTTCCCGGCGCTGCTTCAATGTTGTCCCAGGCCACTCCGTAATCGTGTGATCGTACCGTGCCATAGCCGTAGGTTGGTGCAGGCGAAAGAGGATTGCCCTGCGGCCAACGATGGAAGTGCATGCCGACAAAGTCAGCAGGCACCTTGACCGGAGTCTTCAGCAGGTCGCGTGTGCCCGCAGCCGCAGTCTGCGCTACAACCGGCAGCAGACCAGCGGTGGCAAGTATGCCAAGCTGCAGCGCGTCTCTGCGGGATAGTGTTCGGCTCATGGAGATCTCCTCATGCAAGCTCTCTGCTGCGGTTACGTGAATCAAGCAGGAGCAACCTGACCCGGCACGTCGAGGAACCCACCTTCGTCCGGTTCTTCAAGCACGTGATCCCCCGGCTCATAACGCACGGGCAGGTCCGCCTTGGCGGAGGCGATGAATGCGACCAGGAACACCAGCCAGGCAGGATGCTGGTAAAAATCCGCTTCCGAAACGTTGTGAACCACGAGGAAGATCAGCATGACCAGGGAAAACAGGCCGGCACCGCTGGGATCGCCTTCTTTCAACTGGCGCAGGCTGCGGCGCAGCGCCACAACAAAAACAGTCAGCAGGATGCCGATACCAACCAGTCCCTCGTTCAGTGCGAGGTCCAAGAAGCCGTTGTGCGCCTGGTTGGGGTTCCATCCAAGATACTCCAGAGCAGCATCCGCCTGAGAGTTCCAGAAGTCGAAATATCCGTAGCCGAAGAAAGGCTTCAGCGCGATGTATCTGAGTGCGAAGGCCCAGATCACATCGCGCCCGGTCAAGGTTGTGTCCTTGCCCGAAGCACCTAACGCAAGCGAGATGAAATTCGGCAATACTACTGCGATGAGAACCAGCAGGCTGGTCAAAGTACCCACCAGCAGCAGCTTCACGCGGCGCGTGCGCCGTATGTAGAAGATAGCGATACAACAGACGGCGACGCATACGACCGAAGTAAAGGACTGGGACAGCAATATGAGAGCGGTGCAAAGTGACAACTTAAGCACGCGAGTGAGAGACCACCTGCCCCTCTCCAAGAAGACCATGACGACGCCGATCGCCATGATGTTACCAAGGTAGTTTTTTGTCGGAAAAATACCCTGCCAGCCCGGTGCCAGGTCACCGCTGGGCGGCAGCACGTATTGCCCCACAACACTTAGCGCCGCGAACAATGTGACGATTTGACCAATGATCTTGACCTGTTCATCTGTGTCAAGAAACCAGCCGATGTAGATAAACTGGACCATTCCAAAGAACAGGTAAAGTGCGACACGAAAACTATTACCGACGTTGTCTGCCCATAGGACTGAGACGAACGAGTAAAGATAAATAAGCAGCAGCGCCCGTTGATCCAGCAGGATGCCAAGAAGTGTCCGCGTCTTCGGAAAAGCAATGATCACCGTGACCAGGACGACGATGGCATTCAGGGTGAACAAGCGAATGTCGCCGTTGCCGCTGGAAAATGCGCTCGCCTGCGTCCCAACCTTAAGCGTGCCGTGCCCCCCAACAGTGCGTACCCACGCGTTCGCCTCAGACGAAAGGACCAGCAACACAAACAGCTTGACAACGCGCTTCCTCGCCCGCTCTGACGAGGAGATCATGTTGTTCACCAGGGGCATGTAGGCAAAGCTAGCCATGCTTTGCCTCCATCAGAACGCGCTCGTACATACCCTCATACTGCGCGAACACTACTTCAAGGCGATAGGTGCTGCTCGCGCGCTCGTACCCCAGTGCAGCGATTTTCGCCAGGTAGACGGGATCGGACACAAGCCGCAGCATCGCCGAAGCGAGGGCGTTCGCGTCCGTCATATCCAGCAGAATGCCCGCCGACCCGTAATCCAGTACCTCTCGCACACCTGGCGTGTTCTTCCCTGCGATCACAGGCTTCTTCAATGCCATGGCTTCCAACGTGGCCATGGAGAAAGACTCATCCAACGAAGGGTGGACCAGCACGTCGATCTCCCTACTGATGCGCGGCAGCAGCTCGCTGTAGGGCAGCTTTCCGACGAAGACCACGCCGTCCGCAAGGCCGCGAGCCGCGGCCCACTGCTGCGCGTTGCCGCCCGGTTCGTAATCTGTGCCGAACATGTGCAGGGTGAGGCCGTGATGTTGAGACCGAACCTTGCCAAATGCTTCCAGCGCTACCGACGCGTTCTTGCGAGCGGACCAACCCTGCAGGATGGTGCCAAACGCAAGCGCACCGCGGGGCCCGGCCGGATGCTGCTCAGCCAGGTTGAACACTGCATCCGGCAGCCCATTCGGCACGACTGTGATCGTCCGCCACGGTGCCATGTAGCGGTGGAAGTGCTTCGCGGCGTCGGTCGAAACAGCAGTAAAGTGTTGCCCACGCAACGCCACTGCATACGCCACCATCACCTTAGCGGTCCGAAACTTGTCTTTGAAAAACCGCAGGACATTCCAGGGCAGGTCATGCACGGTGATGAGTGTGGGAAGGTTTGAGGCTAATGATGCCAGCGCTAATTCGTAAGTCCAGTGTGCGTGAATCACATCACACTGATCTTCCTTCATCATGGCTGTTAATTGCCTGCGCTCGGCGCCGAATAGGTCCTTACCTGTGTTCCAGGATCGCTCTTTTGCAATCCTGATGGTAAGGCGGTCACCGTGATAGACCTCCGCTTTTTCGATGTCTTTGGACATGGTGTAAACCGTCACGTGATGGCCGCGCTTCAGCAGCAAGCGGACCCAATCCGATGCCGGACCGAACTCGTGGCCCACCGGAAGGCGCTCGCCCCCATCCACAAGATCCCGCATTGAACGCAGGGATATCTGCGTGGCAAACCCGAGCTTCATCGACTATCTCCAAAGCTATGGGCAGAGTAGGAGCATTTAAACTTCGTGTAGCTCGCCGAACTCTTTTCCTCTAAGTTATGGCTTAGCGCACAGGAGATCTCTTCTAACGTTTCCGGTGTCCGGAACGTACCCCGCAACCACACTGCTGATGCGGGTGAGACAGTAGCCCCCATTTGCTTTTTCCTCAGAGAAATGGTGAAGGTCGAGAATCAACAGCCAACGTGAAAACTTCTGCCGAGTGCGCGATCAGAGGTACTCATCGCACTGCGTAAATAGCGCCCGTTGCCGCTGTTCCCATCAGGGAAGCCCCGTCTATGAACACTGACTTAAGACCACTGATGGGTACATAGACGATGTCATTGACTTGCAGGCGCGTCGGGTTGACCTTGCCCTTCTCCATATCTTTCAACGGGACATGCATGCGGGTGTATCCTTCGCCATTGGGACGGAGGATTTCCACCTCCCCCACCGAAGCGCGAAGAATGGTGCCTTGCGCCAGAGATATGGCTTCCAGCAGGTTCAGATTGCCGCCGTTCACCATTAGGTAGGCGCCGGGCCGTGTGACGCCGCCCAATACGTACACCGCGCCCGCCCGGTGCACGATGACCGTGTCGCCAGGGTTGATGATCGCGTTGTTACTGGCGTTTGAGGACTGCGTGGTCGAGTAATGCAGGTGCTGCTCAGTTACTGTTCCGGCCGCGTTTGTATGCTGCACGTCGATGTCGCCGCCGGCCGAGAATGTTGGGCCGCCGGCCTGTGCCAGTACCTCGGCCAGACTGCGTGGTGCCAGCTGCGGGATGCGCCCGGGCGACTCTACCTCTCCCAGCACGGTCACGCTGCCGGTGGCATACTGCACCACGTTCAGCGTTACTTGCGGTGCCTTCAAAATCTGCCCATCGACAAGTGCCTTCGCGATCGCGTCCTGCGCCTGTAAAAGAGTGTCGCCCGCGATGGTGACGGGGCCGACCAGCGGCACGCTGACCCGTCCGTTCGCATCCACACGCAGGCTCGCACCCATCTCCGGCTCGTCATAGATTTCCATGTCCAGCAGGTAGCCAGGAGAGATAACAGCCTTCGAAAGGTCTTCGGGAGCGGACATGATCGAACCCGCCCGCGGAGAACCAGCTCGACGCTTCAGTGCGGTCCCCTGCAGGGTGCTGTCGAGTTGCGGCAGGTTGTCCTGCTGCGCTCGCGCCTGGTGCGGAACAAAGCCAAACACTACTGCAGAGACCCACACCGCTGCGGGTAAGCCGAACGAGAACAGACTTGCTGATGCGATACGCTTCATCCTGCAGACTCCTTCAACAACACGTCCGTGACGCGGTTTAAACTTCTGCGGCATTCAGGCAGACTCCCAGCGGTATGTTGCTGGACAGCTTCATCCATTCCGACAGGCTGCGCAGGCTTCGCGATGTCGTTCGATCGGCGCGAACGATCAGCACATATCCGCCGACATGCTGAGCAATGACCCGCGCATCGGCTCTGGTCAGCGCCGGCGGACTATCCAGAAAGACATAATCGAACGCGTTCAGCAGCTCGGACAAAAGGATTTCGAAGCCGATCTCACCCAGTAACTCCACCGTATTGGGAACCTGCGGTCCAGAGGGCATCACCGAAAGGTTGGGCACACCGGGAAAGGGCCTGGTTACATCCAATGCCACGGCCGATCCGGTAAGGCATGAACTCAGACCTGGCGCGTTCGCCGGAATACCGTACCGGCTCTCCTGCTCGCCCCGCATGTCCGCATTGACGACCAGCACGCGATAACCCTGCGCTGCAAAAGCAGCAGCGGTATTCACGCAGGTCGTAGTTCGGCCCTCGCCCTCTGATCCGCTCATGAACAGCAGCGAGCGTGCAGTTGTGGCGCTGCCGCTTTGTAGCAGAGCCGTGCGGAACGACCGATACGCCTCCGCTGCTTCAGACCGGGAGGTGCTTGTAATCACCGCATCCGGTTGCGACCATGGAATGAACTTCGGCTTCCAGGGAGACCATGCCAGAAGAAGCCTTACACGCGAACTCCGGAAATCGGGAATCGCACCGAGGACACGCGCAGGTACGATTGCCGCGACCTCACCCGAGTCGTGAATGAAGTCACTCAGATAAGACATGGAAAACGCGAGGATTGTGCCGACCACGAAGCCCGCCAGCAAACCAATTCCCAGGTTCCGCGTAGGCTTTGGTGCGGTCGGTGTCATGTTGGGGCGGGCGACATCAACCACGCTGATGTTGGATCCGCGAATGCCGGCCACCACGTTCGCCTGTTCCAGCTTGGCGTGTAGCGACTGGTAGAGGTTACGGTCCCCTTGCGCCTGTTCCTGCAACACCACGAGCTTTGCCGCGACGTCGCCTGCCTTGGCCACCTCAGCCTGCTGCAGCGTTACTTGCTGCCGCAGACCTTGCTCCGTCCGGATTGCAAGTTGCAGATCGTTCAGGCTGCGTGTCTGAATGCGGCGAAGTTCCGCAGCGATCTGGTCCTTGATCGAAGTCAGCTCGACTTGAATTTCCATCACAGCTGGGTTCTTCGCGCCATACTTGCTGGATGCAGTGGCCAGCCGGGTGTCTGCAATCGCCTGCTTCTGACGCAGATCCTGCAGCAGCACCAGGTCGGCGCTGCCCTGCGCCAGCACTGAACCAGACGAGAGTGCCGTGTTGCCGATACCAAGCACAACCGCAGGATCCTGCGTCTGGGTCATGTGGTAGATCGCTTCCTTTTCGGTCCGCGCTACTTCAGCCGCAGTCAGGTCGCGGTTCAGCTCAAGCAAACGCTCGAGCGGCAGATTGTTGAACGTGACGGTTGCAGTACTGCCATCACTCGAATTGGGCGAGACTACGGATAAGCCTGAAACGCCCGTCTCACGCTGGTACGCGTCTGCCTCCGCCTGGCTGGTTTCGACGCTCCGCTTCAGGCGCGCCAACTGGTCTGTAAGCCATTTGGAAGCACGCGAGGACGCTTCGAATCGGGCGTTCGTGTACTCCTCGATGGACGCATCCACGACGGCATTTGCGATCGTCGCCGCGCGATCTGGATCATCGCCCACGTAGGTCACAGAAATCAGCCGCGTTCCCTTGACCACTTCAACCTTCAAATGGCTGTGAAAGGCCTTCAGCGCAAGCTCACGATGACGAGGTGCGCTATCGAGAGGCTTTCCGCGCTCTTTACCCAAGGGGCTGCTGGGGAGCACGCCAGCTGGGATGGCAAACGGTTTGGTGTCTTCGAGATGCAGGCGCTGAAGTACTGTAAGCAGCGTGGTGTCGTTGGTGATGACAGTCAGTTGGGTCAACAGATCGCTGTTCATCTGCTCGCCCTGGTTCAGTTCCGCACCAAACCCGGACAAGTCCTGTAGACCAAGCGGATCGCCCGTACTGGTAGTCAGCTCGATCGTCGACGTTGACTCGTACTCCTTCGAGGCGGCCACAGATGCGGATATGCCCAGAATGATCCCGATCAGCGCGCAGAGAAGAATGATGCCCTTACCGCGGCGGATGACATCGGTGAGGTTCCGGATATGCAGATCACTATCAGGAACGACTACACCAGGTTTGCCAGGAACATAGGACGCGGATGCTGCCGGCCTGCTTGCACTCGTTGCCATACCGATCTGTCCTTTCAATGGTGCTCGCCAATGCGGCGGAGTGATTCAGCTGACTGGTGCCGCTTGGAACAGCGTGTCTTTCACGCTCTCCCACGTCTTTCGAATGCCCTCTTCCAACGAGGTCGTGTGGTGCCATCCGAGTCCATGCAAGCGGCTTACATCCATCAGCTTGCGTGGCGTGCCGTCGGGCTTGGTGGTGTCGAACGCGAGGTTTCCTTTGAAACCAAGGACACGGCAGACCGTCTCCGCAAGCTCGCGGATCGTGACGTCTTCGCCTGTACCGATGTTGATAAGAGGTGGCTCGTCTTCCACCAGCAGCGAACCATACTTCTCATCACTCAGGTTCAGCAGCGCCACGCATGCGGCGGCTAAGTCGTCGGAATAAAGTAACTCACGCTTCGGTGTGCCCGTCCCCCAGACCGTAATGTCCGCGGCATTGGACTGCACTGCTTCTGCTGTCTTGCGAATCAGTGCCGGCAGTACATGGGAGTTTTTCGCGTCGAAGTTATCACCAGGCCCATAAAGGTTCGTGGGCATGGCCGCCAGATACCGGGTGCCGTACTGGCGGTTGTAGCTCCAACACATCTCGATACCGGCAATTTTCGCAAGAGCATAGGGCCTGTTAGTGGGCTCCAGCGGCCCTGTCAACAGGCAGCTCTCCGGCATCGGCTGCGGAGCAAACTTGGGATAGATGCAGGACGATCCCAGGAAAAGGACTCGATCGACGCCGCTTCCATAGCAGGCGTCAATCACGCTGTTCTGGATCAGCAGATTGTCGCGAATGAAGTCCGCCGGATATGTATTATTTGCAAGGATGCCGCCGACCTTCGCTGCGGCAAGCACAACGAATTTGGGCCTGGTTTCCGCAAGGAACGCCTTTACAGCCGGGGCATCGCGCAGATCGAGCTGCTGACTGGAGCGCGTGACGATGTTGCTGTAGCCCAGGCGCTGCAGCTCGCGAACGATGGCCGATCCAACCAGCCCGCGATGGCCTGCGATGTAGATGGGATCGTCTTTCTGCATGTATTGACCGTCAGCCACGATTAGGACTCCCGGACGCTGTACGCGTCGAAGCCATGCTTCCGAACGAGCGCATCGCGTTGTGCGCTCTTAAGGTCTGACTCCACCATCTCTGTTACAAGCTCTTCGAAGGTAGTCGTCGGTGTCCACCCGAGTTCATTGCGCGCCTTTGTGGGATCGCCGAGCAGCGTTTCGACTTCCGTCGGGCGGAAGTACCGAGGATCGATGGACACGACGACCTTGCCGTGTTGATCAATCGCCTTCTCGTCGATGCCGCTGCCTTCCCAAGTGAGCCCGAGGTCGAGCTTTTCGGCGCATCGCTGGATAAATTCACGGACGCTGTACTGGTGCCCGGTCGCGATGACGAAGTCCTGCGGTTTGTCACACTGCAGCATGCGCCACTGCATTTCGACATAGTCGCGGGCGTGACCCCAGTCGCGCTTTGCATCGATGTTGCCCATGAAGAGCCGTTCCTGCAGACCGACCTTGATCCTGGCCAGCCCGCGTGTGATCTTGCGGGTCACAAAGGTCTCTCCGCGCAAAGGGCTCTCGTGGTTGAACAGGATGCCGTTACAGGCGAACATGCCGTAGGCTTCGCGGTAATTCACCACGATCCAGTAGCCGTACATCTTCGCTACGGCATACGGCGAACGCGGGTAGAAGGGTGTGGTCTCCTTCTGCGGTATCTCCTGCACCAGGCCGTACAACTCAGAAGTCGATGCCTGGTAGAAGCGCGTCTTCTGCGACAAACCAAGAATTCGGATCGCTTCCAGCAGCCGAAGCACGCCGATGGCGTCCGAGTTGGCCGTATATTCCGGTTCTTCGAATGACACCTGCACATGGCTTTGAGCGGCCAGGTTATAGACCTCGTCCGGCTGCACTTTCTGCATGATGTGGATCAGGGACGAAGAATCCGTCATGTCGCCGTAGTGAAGAACAAACTTCGGATCGGGGTTATGAGGGTCTTCGTAGATGTGATCGATGCGGGCGGTGTTGAACAGTGAAGACCGACGCTTGATGCCGTGAACTTCGTAACCTTTTGCCAGCAGCAGTTGCGCAAGGTATGCGCCGTCCTGCCCTGTCACTCCAGTGATGAGTGCCTTTTTCAATTGAGCTTCCTCTACGCGGATAAGCCTGTGCGCACAGCTAAGGATTGGTTTGTCATCGTTCGCGGGCCACTTGCGCCGTGCAACTTCTTGTTACCAAAGTGAACGATGGGAGGGGGATCAGTACTAAGTCTCTGATTATCCCTCTGAACATGTTTGTCGCGGGGCGATCTGACACAGGGAGTGTTGAGTGCAAGAAAGGAGCAGACTTACCATGGGCTTTTTGCAACCATACCACCTTGCTGTTCCGCGCACAAGATGCCAAAACGGTAGGAGTGGATGCTTCAACCGGACTAGACTTCCTGCGCCACCCTCAATCTTATGGTAATGTGTTTTGGTGCGGTAGTAACTATCTGATAGTAGTGCAGTAACAACTGCTGGTCTACGTGTTGCGCCACTTTTTCTTCCAAACGTGCAATCTGAGGCCCGCAACCACTTTCCGGAAAGATCCGGAAGCCGGTCGTTCTCAGGAAGAACCTGTCGAAAGTACTGAAGATTGGTGCGAATGAATACTTTTCCTGTTTTGGGCGTCCCGATAGCAGTGGCCACGATGGACGAAGTCGTTGGCCTTGTGAACCACTGGGTGTCGCATCCCACGCGCTCCCGACTGGTTACCTTTACCAATGTCCACATGGTTGTTGAGGCTTCCCTTGAGGCACCCTTTAAACGTCTACTGAGGGAAATGGACTTAAATTGCCCTGATGGGTTCCCTGTCTTCTGGCTGACCCGTCAACATGCCGGTGAGCGGGTTGAGAAGATCTCAGGACCCGATTTCATGGAAAACTTCTGTCGCCAGTCCGTAGCTCGCGGACACCGGCACTTTCTGTATGGTGGTGCGCCCGGCGTAGCCGAAGAGACGGCCAACACGCTCGAACGGCGCTATGACGGAATCCAGATTGCGGGTTTCTATTCACCGCCTTTCCGCCCGATGTCAGACGAGGAACGAAACGATATTGCTCACCGGATTGAAGAGAGCGGCGCAGACATCGTGTGGGTCTGCCTCGGCTGTCCCAAGCAGGAGAAGTGGATCGCAGACATGCGCGATCGCCTGCCAGGCAAGGTGATCCTCGCGGTGGGCCAGGCATTCGACCTACTCGCCGGGCGCACACAACGCTCTCCCGGATTTCTGAGCCGTCACGGAGGCGAGTGGGCCTACCGTTTGGTGAAAGAGCCGCGGCGCCTCTGGAAGCGCTATCTGGTCACGAACCTGCTCTTTCTGGGGCTTTTAAGCTGGGAGAAGATCAGCCGCAAGCACATACAAATGGAGCCGCGCCTGGTCGACGAAGAGTAGCCACGAAACTCCAGGGCGCGTTCCGTACCGCCTTGGAAATGCGGACGCGATGCTACACTAAGGCTTGTTACATTAGCCCTTCAGCGCACAAGGCCACACGGTTTCCCATGAATGCTTTTCTCGTATTGCTCGTCATCCTGCACGTCATCATTTGCCTGTTTCTAATCGGAGTCGTTCTGCTGCAGCAGGGCAAGAGCGCCGATCTCGCAGGTGCCTTCGGCGGCCAGGGATCGCAGACCGCCTTCGGCCCGCGTGGCGCAGCGAACCTGCTGACGCGCCTGACCACATGGTCCGCAGTGCTGTTCATGCTCACATCCATCAGCCTGACTATCCTGATGTCCCGCACCAGCGATCGGTCCGTACTGTCAGGCATCAAGACACAGCAGCCGGCAAAGAAGTAAGGCATTGGCATCGCAACGTGGCGCGGGCACCTGCCTGCGCCATTTAGCTTTCAGGAGCAGCCTTTGCGACGTGAAACCTTTCCAGTCGGTCCTCTGCAGTGCAATTGCAGCATTCTCTATGACACCGGCGCAGCCGATGCCACGGTGGTTGATCCTGGTGGCGATGTCGCCACGATCCTGGGCTTCCTGACGCAGCACAACCTGAAGCTGCGACAGATTGTTGTCACGCATGCTCACCTGGACCACATCGCCGGGGCCAGCTTGCTATCCGAAGCCACCGGGGCGCCAGTACTTTACCACCAGGCCGACTTGTTTCAGCTCTCATGGATGAAGCAGCAAGCCGAGTGGATGGGAGTCGCGGACCCTGAGGTCAGGCCGCCTGACGCCAGTGCCGAAGAAGGCATGAAGCTGCTGGTAGGCGCTGAGACCGGCGAGGTCATCCACACGCCGGGTCACACCGAAGGCAGCATTTCGCTTTTCTTTCCGCAAAGCGCGCTGTTGCTGGCAGGTGACACGCTCTTTCGCAGCGGGATCGGGCGCACCGATCTGCCCGGCGGCGACTACCGCCTCATCCTGCGATCAATCAAAGACAAACTGCTGCCACTGCCGGATGCGACCATCGTCATCGCTGGTCACGGTCCGAGTACCACCATCGGCCGCGAGAGATCGCAGAACAACTTTCTCGTTTGAAGGACGATTCGGCGAAACGCGTCAACGAATTTCACCGACAACAGCTACGCGCCCGGCACAAACCTTGAGTGATCGAATCCGTGCCACCGCAAGCGGACGCATAACGTAGCATCGTGGAACTCCTTCTGGATTCGTTGGCCCAGGCCGTACTCGGGCGGCCAGTGTGCGGGCTGCGTTCTCCACCCCAGCGAGAGCGGACCCGTGTACTGCTCGAGAATGAGTGCCGTTCGCGGCAAGTGGTACGGCGAACTGATGACCTCAGCTGAGTGCCATCCGTTCGCTTGCATGATCTGGCGGCTGAACCATATGTTCTGGATGGTGTCCCTGGCCTGTCCTTCGACAACGATTGCATCGCGGGGCACGCCTTCCCGCTCGGCATAGTCAGCCATCACCTGGCCTTCGACAAAGTGGTTGTGCGCCGCACCTCCCGTCATGATCAGGTGCGGTGCTACACCGGCCTTGTACTCGCGCACGCTCTCATCGATGCGCTCGCGCAACTCGGGTGAAGGCGACCCGTCGGGCTTCGCGGGATTACCGAGGACGATCAGTGTGTCGAAGTGGGTGTCGGCCGTATTGTGGCTCGGTATGGTCTCGAACGTGAAGAACAACAGACAAACATAAGCCAACGCGACCGAGAGGATGGCCGCAAGCGCGATGCGGAGAAGACGCATTCAGCCAATGTACACTTCGCGCTAGAACACGGCGCTCCAGCCAGATGCAGAAGGCACAGTGCGCAGCTTACAAAAAGCTCCTTAGCCGAGCAACACGGTGAGAGTTCAAGCCTAGCGCCGGCCGTTACCCTTTTTTGCAGCAGTCTTCTTTGCCGCCACTTTCGCCGGAGTCTTCTTCGCGGGTGCGGCTTTCTTCGCCGGGAGCGCAGCTTTTTTGGAGGCGGTTTTTGCTGGCGCAGTCTTCTTTGCGACGGCCTTTGCTGGAGCGGGCTTCTTCGCTGCTGCTGTCTTCTTTGCAGGCGACTTCACGGGCGCTGCCTTCTTTGCGGGGCTCTTCTTTCCAGCGAGCTTCGCAGGGACAGGAGTCTTCGGTGTGGTCTTTGGAGGAGCAAGCTTGGCAGGAGCGCCCTTCTTCGCCCGAGTTGGGGCCGTGCCCTTGGCAACCTCTGGCGACGTTGCAGACTTAGCCGCACTCGTCTTCGCAGGAGCTTTCGCAGTCACCGGAGTGACCGGCACAGCGGGAGGTGGTGTCGTCTTCTTCGGTGCTGGTACGTCCTCTGTGGCGACCTGCTTCTTGGCGTTTTTGACAGGCGCAGGCGCGACGTCTGGAGCTACTTTGCCGACGAGCGGCGTTTTAGATGTTGGCTCGGGACCGCGATCGTCGCCGGTCAGCGTGCCGGGTTCCATGATGCCTTCTGCAACACCGGTTGCTTCCTCTTCTGCCGCAACTGTTTCCACAGCAGCTTCTGCCGCGGCGGCGGCCTTCTTGCTCTTAGCGCGGCTTGGGCGGGTCTCCTTCTTCGCACGAGCCCTGCGTAGGTTCACCGGCGGCGGCGGCGCGGGTGGTGAATACGGCTCAAGGAACGCCTTCATTTCTTCCGGCGTAGAGAGCTTACCGTCCATCAACTCGAAGAACAGCTTGTCAACCAGCTCGGCGTAGACCGGCAGATCCGGTGTGATCCGCATCTCCTGCATCAGCGTGTACGGAATGCGCTGGCGGGCGGTCGGCGACTCTGTCAGGAACGTTTTCAGTCGAGCCTGCACGGCAGCGGCTTTGGTGCTGTAGAGCAATGACAGCACCAGGTTTGGCTCCGCCGCGTACAGCAGTCTCCAGGCAGCAGATGGTGTTGCAGCCTCTTTGCCGGACAGGTGCGCCGCGAATTCCTTTGTGCGGACCTCCAGCGAGTCGATCTCCTGAACGAAACCGGGCCGCACAAACGTTGCCTTCAGCTTGGCCACATCTGCGGGAGCCATCTTCGCAACAACGAACGGAAACGTCAGAGCAGCCGAATTGGACAGCACATTCACCATCTGCAGCTGTCCCTGGCGCTCGGCAATCTCAGCGAGAGCCGCGGTGTTCGCCTTTGTTGCACTCAGGCCCGGAAAGAGTGCGTCCGCCCAACCCTCGGCTTCAAGAGCGCGCAGGATTCGTGTGGGATCGTCCTCGTGGAAAATCTCTTCTAGCTCGTAGCCCCGCTGCCACGTTCCCATCGGCTCGATGTAATTCTCTTCTTTTGCCGTTTCATAACGCTGACGAGTTCGCTCTTCCATCTGCCAGCCCAGCCGCGAAGAAAGCCTGGCGGCACGGATCAGACGAGACGGATCTTCGATGAATCCATAGTTGCTGACGAGCCGGAGTTCACGATTCTCAATGTCCGCGACGCCGTTCAGAGGATCCATCAACAGGCCGTACGAGCCCTCGTTGAGGGAAATTGCCATGGCATTGGCGGTGAAGTCACGCCGGCGCAGGTCGTCTGTCAGGCTGCCCGGCTCGTACTTCGGCTTGCCGGGCTTGGGGTACGTGACAGCCATGGCTGAAGACAGTTCGACGCGCACGCCGCCAGGAAAGAGCAGAAACAGTTGCTGAGCGGCAGGGTTCTCGCCCACGATCTGTGCTGACGTTTTTTCCAGGGCTTTCTTCAGCTTGAGGACGTCGCCCTGCATCGTGAGGTCGAGATCACGAATGGAGCCGCCACCCGTCAGGTCACGCACTGCGCCGCCGGTCAGAAAGATCGTCGACTCGCTCTCACGTGCGATGTTGCGGATGGTCCCGATAGCCGCCTGCTGCGCGGGCGAAAGCCGGGTTTCAAGCAGATAGATATAATCAGCCATGTACCGTTCGATCTCCATGGCGAGGCTGTGAACCGCTCCTCGCAGTGCCGGTAAGCGGCTACATATCAGCAACTTACAGCCATTTTTCGGCCACGGCACAAAATGTGAGTGTAGCACACTATGGCGGCTGGCGGCTATTCTTTTTGCACCTTTTCAGTGGCGCGACAAACCCCACAGTGAGCCATTAAAGCAAGGAGAGCGATGGCTTCGAGCCGCAAGAAGGTTGTCGTCCGCCGGTTC
The DNA here is from genome assembly GCA_965199365.1 of Terriglobus sp. GTDB lineage: Bacteria > Acidobacteriota > Terriglobia > Terriglobales > Acidobacteriaceae > Terriglobus. Next base: position 934,086 of record CBDARC010000002.1, read on the forward strand.
CCCCCGGGCATGCTTTGGGGCTATCTGCCGTCGTCTGGGTTTGTTCAGGACGGGCAGTTGCACCTGCTGGATCTCAGCGGACGCGTGCAGCCCGTCCCGCTGACCGATGTGAAATACGTCAGCTACGTCCGCGACTTCAATACGGCGGACACCATCAATCCAGAGCGATTGCTGCGCAAATCCTTCCTCGCCAGGCCGCGAACCGAAGGTCTGTGGCTTCGCCTGACCCTGCGGGACGGCGACCGCATGGAGGGACTCGCACCGCTCGACATCTCGCTAGCCGACGGATGGGCGCAGGATCTCGGCGTCCAGCTGGTGCCGCCTGACGTTCGCGGCAACACGCAGCGACTCTACATCCCTCGATCTGCCATCGACACCATGGAAACGGTAGCCGTCGTGACGACTCCCACGCGCAAAAAGGCGGAGGCTCTTGCCTCCGCCACGGCGGAACAGCAGCCTGACCTGTTTTCACTGCCGCTACTTCCGGACGCCCGCACAAACTAAGCAGTGGCCGTCCTAGGCAGTGGCCAACATGCGCTGCTTGCGGACCGTGAGTGCGTCGATACGGTCTTCGCGCACGGCAAATCCTCTACCCGCTGCGGTCGGAACGACGATCTCGCCCGCCGGGCTGACGGTGACTTCAGGCTCAATGATGTCCTCAGACCAGTAGCGTTTCGACGCTGACACATCACCCGGCAACGAGAAGTTCGGCAGGCTGGACAGAGCGATGTTGTGCGCGCGGCCAATGCCGCTCTCAAGCATGCCGCCGCACCAGACAGGAACGCCATGCTGCTGGGCCACGTCATGAACTGCGATCGCTTCGCTGAAGCCCCCAACGCGGCCAACCTTGATGTTCAGGATGCGCCCGGAGCCAAGCTCCAGCGCTGCCTGCGCATCCCGGCGATTCCGGATGCACTCGTCCAGACAGATCGCCGTATCGATCTTCTTCTGGAGCTCGGCGTGGAAGTAGAAATCGTCGTACCACAGCGGCTGCTCGATCATCAGCAGCTTGAACTCGTCCCAGGAGGCGATGTGGTCTGCGTCGCTGAGTTGATAGGCAGAGTTGGCATCGCAGCTCAGCAGGATGTCTGGCCAGCGCTCACGTACCGCAGCAAACATTTTCGAGTCATAGCCGGGCTGGCACTTCAGCTTGATGCGCTGGTAACCCGCCGCGACCTCCGTCTCGACCTTGGCGAGCTGCTGCTCGAGTGTCGGTTGCATGCCGATGGAGACACCGCAGGCGATCGTGTCGCGCGTGCCACCCAGCAGCTTCGCGAGCGGCACACGCTTGACCTGCGCTTCCAGGTCCCAGACTGCGTTTTCCAATGCAGCCTTGGCCATCCGGTGGCCACGGACCTGCAACAGCATCTCCGGAACGGAGCGGCCGCTTGCTATGTCTTTACCGATCAGGCGAGGTGCCAGCTCAGCCTTTGTGATGGTCCAGGCCGTGTCGATCATCTCATCCGAGAAATACGGATGCTCGCCCGCGACGCACTCGCCCCATGCGGTCAATCCCTCAGCCTGCAGTTCGATCAACAGTATCCGACGATCTGTGGTTTTACCGAAGCTGGTGACAAACGGATGCACCAGCGGCATCTTGATCTCGCGCATGACGATCGCGTCAATCTTCATAGATCTCCTAAGCTTTTAGGTAGTGTGTCCAAGCAGGAAGGTTCCGCTGCCGTCCGGCTCGCGCGTATAGCCGATTGCGGTGAGGCCATCTTTAAAGTGCCCCTGCAGCAACTCGCGTAGCCGCGTCTGTGCTCCTCGTGCCCGCGCATCGCCTTCTGCCTTCCAAGCGTAGATCTGACCGGGAACGCTCACGGTTGCGATCACCTCTTCCGTGATCGGTTCGCCCTGCAACACGCGATTCGAATGGTCAGAATGCAGCCACCACTCAGCGTATAAACGATCCGTCGGCAGGCCGCCTTGCAGGGGGGACGACGACGCTCCGTAGAAGTCCGGCTCATATCGACGGCTGATCGCTCCAAGTCGTGACAGGTTGAAGAAGCTGTTCTTGATCTCCAACGGATCGTAGGTCCACTCGATCACTGCAATGCCCTGCTCCAGCGCAAAGTCACGCTGCGCCAGCTTCATGCTGCGACCCAGGCCGCTGTTGCGATACGGCGGCAGCACGGCAAGCATCTGCGAATGCAGGTAACCCACGCCGCCGCGCTGAGCCGGCAGTCCAAGGTTGAACGCAGCGAGCGTCTCGCCGTCCCACGCTCCCAGCACCAGGCCGCCAAGCTTCTGTGCGAGAAAGAAGACCCTGCGTGGCAGCGCCTCGCCCGCCGAGTACTGCCACGTCTGCTGCTGCAGATCGACACAGGCATCGAAGTCTGCCAGCGTCGTAAGCCGTGCAATGCGCAAGCCGTTCATGCCTGCTTCTCCGCCTGCTTGGCCGCATCCCAGAGCGACTCCATCTCGGCCAGCGAGAGCGATGGCAACCCCTCACCGGCAGCCTGCTCCATCGCGCTGAAGCGCCTGCGGAACTTGGCATTCGCCTTGCGCAACGCCTGCTCCGGATCGACATTCAAATGACGCGAAAGATTGGTCAGAACGAAGAACAGGTCGCCGACTTCTTCCTCGACCAGCGACGCATTGGGCGACTCGGTGAGTTCTGCGCGGACCTCCGCGATCTCCTCCTGCACCTTGTCGAAGAGGCTGTTCGTATCAGGCCAGTCGAAGCCGACCTTCGCTGCCTTCGACCCGAGCTTGCGTGCCTCCACCAATGCCGGCACAAAGCGGGGCACATCGGCCATCAGGCCGCCTTCCAGAGGCTTTCCGGCACGCTCCTGCTGCTTGACACGCTCCCATGTTGTATTCACGTCCGCAGCGGTTTCGGCGACTGCGTCAGCAAAGATATGCGGATGCCGGCGGATCAGCTTGGCACTCAGACCTCTTACGACATCCTCGATGTTGAAGTGTTCGTCGTCCGCTGCAATCTGCGCGTAGAAGATCACCTGCAGCAGCAGGTCGCCCAGTTCATCGCGCAAGTCCGGCCACGCGCGCCGATCGATGGCGTCGAAGACTTCGTAGGTCTCTTCGAGCGTATGCGGCTTAATGGACTCCATGGTCTGCTCGCGATCCCAAGGGCAGCCGCCCGGCCCGCGCAGACGCGCCATGATGCGGACCGCCTCCGCGAAGGCCTGCCCCGCGGCATCTGGAATGACTGCTTGACCCATGCTGTCCATCGTAACAACGACGGCCTTGATCGCCCTCGTGCGATATGCTGCGTGCATGAGCGGTACTGAACAGGACACGCAGACCAGGTCGCGACGCTCACGCGCGTCACTGCTCCTGCTGCTGATCCCGGTGCTCGCACTCATCTTCCCCGGCATCTACAACCGCGAAACCCCAACCCTCTTCGGCTTTCCATTCTTCTACTGGTATCAACTTGCGTGGGTGGTGCTTGCTACGGTTGTTCTCGGCATCGTGTACAAGCTGCGCAAGACGCCGCACGATCTGTAGCCACATGACAAATCACAGCAACGCGAGAATAGCGCGGGTTGAAGGCCCGCTGTTTTGCTATGACTGCGTACAGCTAAACGGGGCACCGCGGGCCTCGCAGGCGGCGACTTACGCGGGAGACACTCCACCTTGATGCTGGTACGACCCATATCCGGAGGCTGGGCCTGTCGCCGGAGCTAGCTTCTTTCCGCATCCCGCATCGCAACCACCACCTTTGCCGTTGTGATCGCCTGTCCGACGTGCCGCTGCGTGTGCTCCGCAATATGAATAAGGAGCCCCGCGACCGTCGTGGGCAGCAACGCGCGTCCCACACCGCGCGACTCGGCGAACTGTTCCGGTGAGAACGCCAGCAGACGTTCAATTGCAAGGTCCACTGCCTCTGTGAACTCGCGCAGAGTATCACCGCCTGCAACACGCTCCTGCCGCAATGCGAGCAGCTGTTCTTCCGTCAGTGAACGACCTTCGGCGTATGTCAACAGCCGGTCGAGGCTGCGTGCGATGTGACGCACCTGGAACGCCGCTGACGGCAGCCCCAGCGGTTCGGCCTCACTGGCGTCGCGATCCAGCGGACCGCACCAGCGCACCACATCCTCTCGCGCCAGTTCCAGCGCATGCAGCACGGCTCGCCGAACCGGCTCCACGTCGGTATGCGTTGCTCGCAGCCACGGTTCCACCTGGGTTTCACTCATCCGATTCACCTGGCCTCTCACTGGTAAACTTTACGGGACGCCATGTTTGAAAACCTCCAGGAAAAGCTGCAGCGCACCTTCAAGAACCTCCGCGGTCAGGGCACCATCACGGACGAGAACATCTCCGAGGCTCTTCGCGAGATTCGCCTCGCCCTGCTTGAGTCTGACGTCAACCTGAACGTGGTCAAGGCAACCATCGACCACATCCGGGAAAAAGCAGTCGGAACGCAGGTGGCAACGGCACTTTCGCCCACCGAGCAGATCGTGAAGATCGTCCATGACGAACTTATCGAGATCCTCGGCAAAGACACGGCACGATTCAAGTTCAGCTCTCAGCCGCCAACCGTCATCCTGATGGCGGGCCTGCAGGGTTCCGGCAAGACCACCACGGCGGGCAAGCTGGCGGCGTGGCTCAAGAAGGGCGGCCACCGCCCCATGCTGGTCTCCGTCGATGTCTACCGGCCGGCAGCGCGCGAGCAGCTTGCCATCGTGGCGAAGTCGGTTGGAGCGCAGATCTACATCGGCAAAACCGCCGATGACGAAGCAGGCACGCCGTTGGTCGAGCGCCTGGCGAAAGAGGCGCTGCGCGAGGCACGCAACTTCGGAAACGATGTCTTGATCGTTGATACCGCCGGCCGGCTCGGCATCGACACCGCGCTTATGAACGAAATGAGCAAGCTGAAGGCGCTGCTCAATCCAAGCGAGATCCTGTTCGTGGCCGACGCGATGACCGGGCAGGACGCCGTCAACTCCGCCGACGCCTTCCACAAGCAGCTCGGCATCACGGGCGTCGTGCTCACCAAGATGGACGGCGATGCACGCGGCGGTGCGGCGCTCTCGATCCGCAACGTGACCGGTGCACCCGTCAAGTTCCTGGGTACCGGCGAGAAGCCCGATGCGTTCGAGCCGTTTCACCCCGACCGCATCGTCTCCCGCATCATGGGCATGGGCGACATCGCCAGCCTCCTGGAGCGCGCGGAAGAAAAGCTCGACCGCGGCAAGGCCGAAGATTTTGCCAAAAAGGCGCTCAGCGGCGACGGCTTTTCGCTGGAAGACTTCCGCGAACAGCTCCGGCAGATCAAGAAGATGGGCTCCATGCAGTCGATCCTTAAGATGTTGCCCAGCGTCGGACCATTCCAGGGCCTGCAGCAGGCAGCCGAGCACGTCGACGAGAGTCAGCTCACGCGCACAGAGGCGATCATTAACTCGATGACGGCAAAAGAGCGAGCAAACTCCGAGATCATCAGCGGATCGCGCCGCCGCCGCATCGCCGCTGGCAGCGGCACGTCCGTGCAGGATGTGAATCAGCTGCTGAAGCAGTACGCCCAGATGCGCAAGATGTTCAAAGGCCTGGGCAGTGGCGGAGGCAAGATGCAGCGCCGCCTGATGAGCCAGATGGGCAGCATGGGGCGCGGCGGCTTCGGTCGCTGATTTTTCGGACAATTCAAGTCGTACTTATTTCGGCGCGCCTGTAGCATCCCTACTTGAATGGGCAGCTCTGATCTTGGCCTCGCAGACCTGGTGCAAGACGAGCAGCAGTTCCTTTTGCGCATCGTCCAGCCGGGTCTTGTAGGCCTCATGGATGGGTCAGTTTCGACTCTTGCACCGATTTTTGCGACAGCGTTCGCAACGAGAAACTCACATACTGTGTTTCTGATCGGAGCTGCATCTGCCGTCGGCGCAGGCATCTCCATGGCCTTCTCTGAAGGCTTGTCCGATGATGGTGCGCTGACCGGTCGCGGCAATCCGATCTTCCGTGGTCTTGTCACTGGTTTGATGACGTTCATCGGCGGCTTTCTGCACACGCTTCCCTTCCTGATCGCCAACGTTCACGTAGCGCTCATCTATGCCTACTTCGTCGTCGGCATTGAGCTGCTGGTGATTTCGGGTATCCGGTACCGCTACATGAAAACCAGCTTCGGGTTGTCGTGCGTGCAGGTAATCGTCGGTGGAGGTCTGGTCTTTGCGGCCGGCATTTTGATCGGACAATCTTGACGGGACTCACCTATACTGCTGCGCATGAGGACTTCTCTACTCCGCACAGCAGCTGCACTTCTCACATGCTTCGTCGTTGCCGGCCTTCACGCGCAGGATTGGGCGATCAAGCGGCTTGACGCTTCGCCCCGTCACCACGAATACGTGACGTTAAAAGCAGACGGGCGCAGCGTGCAGGCGTTCGTGGTCTATCCAGAGGTCAAGGGCAAGGCGACCTCAATCGTGCTGATCCCGGAGATCTTCGGCCTGAGCGCATGGGCCAAGTCCATGGCAGACGACCTTGCTGCTGCGGGCTATGTTGTCATTGCGCCGGATGTGCTGAGCGGCAAGGGGCCGAACGGGGGTGGAACGGATGCGTTTCCCTCGCAGGACGCTGTAACCAAGGCGGTGAGCGGGCTTGAACCTGCAGAGGTGCTGTCGGACCTGGATGCGGCTGCGGATTACATCAAGGCCGTGCCTGCAAGCAGCGGAAGGTTTGCGTCAGTGGGATTCTGCTGGGGCGGCGGTAAGTCGTTCGCCTTCGCAACGCATCGCAAGGACCTCGCGGCGGCGTTTGTCTTCTACGGCCCTCCGCCACCGGACGCTGACATGGCCAACATAACTGCCCCGGTTTACGGCTTCTACGGCGGCAATGATGCCCGCATCGATGCCACCATTCCGGCAACCGTCACCGCGATGCAGGCCGCCGGCAAGAAATATGAGCCGGTAACCTATGACGGAGCCGGTCATGGCTTCATGCGCGCGGGTGTCGACCCGACCAACACCGTTGAAGGCAACAAAACAGCACGGGAGCAGGGCTTCGCGCGACTGACCGCAGAGCTTGCAAAGATCAGCAAAACGCCTGAGAGCAAGGCCCCTGCGGGCAAGACGCGCAGCCAGCTCATTACGCCTGTTCCGAAGAAGCGAACGGTAGCAGTGAAGATCGCCGCGACCCAGTGTCACGACGCGGCGATGGGTGCAATGTAGCGGCTTACCGACTTGGCGAAGGTGGAGTATGAAACCTCCGAAGATCACGCCCTTTCTCTGGTTCAACGGCAACGCGGAAGAAGCTGTCGACTTCTACGTGTCGGTGTTTCCGGGTTCGCGCAAGCTGGGCGGCTTGTCCGGACCGGACGGCAAGCCACTTACGATAACGTTTGAGCTTGGCTCACTCACGTTTACCGCGCTGAATGGCGGCCCGCAGTTCACGTTCAACCGGGCTGTCTCGTTCGTCGTACCCTGCGACGACCAGGCAGAGATCGATCAGTACTGGCAGGCGCTGACAGCCGACGGCGGCAAAGAGAGCCAATGCGGCTGGCTCGACGACAAGTTCGGCCTGCCCTGGCAGATCGTGCCAAAGAACCTGGCCGACCTGCTGCAACATCCGAAAGCCATGCAAGCCATGATGAAGATGAAGAAGTTCGTCATCGCGGACCTTGAGGCAGCGGCAAAGCAGTGACCCGAACCAAAGGTGCCGCGGCATAGCTGCATAGCTGCATAATAGATATAGACAAACCGCGCCGGCAGCGGTCACCCTGGGGCAATAGTCTGCGCAAACTGCTTCAATTCGTCATGGTCGTCGCGCTCCTGTTCAGCGGCGACGCGCTGACGGCTGCAATGATGCCCTGCTGCGCGACGGTTGCGAACATGCCTTCCGGCATGCAGATGAGTCCGACTGCACAGCCGGGCTCAAGCTGTCATGATGCCGCGATGGCTTACCCGGCGCCGAGCGTCAGCCTGAGCCTGCAAGCTGCGCGCATGCTTCGCTGCCCTCGTTCGGCCACGTACCTGCAAGCTGGAAGTGCATGGACAACCGGCGAGCAGAGGGAAACACACTCCCCTTTGCAGGCTGTAGCGCATCTGCCAGGCACAGACCTCGCTTTGCCACCCGGGGCTGGCAAGAACGCGCGCCTTCCGCAATTCTCCGTTCGTCCACAACCTGACTTAAGTACTTCCCTTCCACTTCGGATCTAGAGAGACCTTTGCGTCCTGCGAACCTGCCCATTGCAGGCCCGCACCCTCTCTGATCTGAATGGAAGGAATCATCATGAGAAATCGACGCAGCTTTTTGCAGCGTGCGTTCGGTCTTGGAGCAGGCCTGCTTGCCGCTCCGTCACTGCTGGCCGATGCCGCGACGCCCGCACGCCGCAACGCGCAACCGTCTTCTCCCGCACACGCGCCGGTCATCACGACTGAAGTCGGAGACCTGCCCTACACGATGGACGGCGGAGTAAAGGTGTTTCACCTGGTCGCGCAGGTAGTCCGGCAGCAGATCGCGCCCAACAAAACGATCGACGTTTGGGGCTTTAACGGTTCGGCACCGGGACCGACGTTCCAGGTGACGCAGGGCGACCGCATCCGCGTGATCTTTGAAAATCAACTACCTGAGCCATGCTCCATCCACTGGCATGGCTTTGAAGACCAGATAGCGTTCGACGGCATGCCGGGTATCAGCCAGGCACCGACGCGACCGGGCGAGCGGTTCACGTATGAGTTCGACATCCACCAGGCCGGCACGTATTTCTACCACTCCCACATGGCCATGCAGGAGATGGCCGGCATGCTCGGCGCGTTCATCATGCACCCGCGCGAGCCGTACCGCCCGCACTGCGACAAGGACTACGTGTTGCACTTTCAGGAGTACGCCGTGCTGGCGAACAACACCGTACCCAACACCATGGAGATGGAATTCAACTGGCTGCTGATCAACGGCAAGGCCGGTCCGGCCGCAACGCCGTTGCTGGTGCGGCAGGGCGATCGCGTGCGGCTGCGCATGATCAACCTTGGCATGGACCACCATCCCATCCACGTGCACGGCCACACCTTCCACACGACTGGTACGGAAGGCGGTCGCATCCCGGAGACCGCATGGTGGCCGGGCAACACGGCGCTAGTCGGCGTAGGACAGGCACGGGATGTCGAGTTCGTCGCCAACAACCCCGGCGACTGGATGCTGCACTGCCACATGCCGCACCACATGATGAACCAGATGAGCTCTGCCGTGACGGGCACACCAACGACAAACGGGCCGCTGTCGCAGGCGCAAATCCGGTCAGCCATGCGGGCGATGAACAACAGCATGAGCGGCTCATCAGGCATGAGCAACGAGCAGATGCAGGGCATGATGAGCATGGACATGAGCGACAAGGCGATGGCCGACCAGGACCGCAGCATTGCGGCGGATGCGAGCAGCGTGCCGAACTTCCCGCAGGACGGCTACATGGAAGGTCCCATGATGAACATGGAGCACACCGCCGTCGGCTCCAGGCCGGAAAACTACGGTCTTCGGGCCGGATGGAGCAGCAGCATGCAGGGCATGATGACCTTTGTCCGTGTGCTGACACCGGAACTGTACGACACCGTCACCAGCAAAATGCGCGATGCCAGGCGTACGAACGATCCGTACGCCGCATTGCTGTACCCGGGCGGGAGGGCTGCGTGAAATTAATCTGCTCAGGAAAGTTAAGTATGGCTGCCGTGTTGCTGTTTATGGCTTCACCAGCACTCGCGCAAATGGACGGCATGCCTGGCATGCAGATGAATGGATCTCAGCAGAAGCAGACTGCAAGCCCGGTCAGCCATGACGTCCAGCATCTGCAGGAACCTGAGAATTCCTCACTGCACACAGGCGAGGATCTTCCCGCACCGGAGCTGCTGTCCGAAGCAGCCAAGCGCACCCCGATCGCACTGCAGCAGTTTGAACTGTGGGCGCAGAGGAACAATCCGACGCTAAAGCAGGCAGCAGCAGTGCAGGAACGCACAGAGCAGCAGGGTCGCCAGGCGGGTCTGCCGCCGAACCCATCGGTCGGCTACAGCGGAGAACACATCCGCGGCGGCAGCTACCATGGCGGCGAAGAAGGCGCCTTTGTGCAGCAGACCATCGTGCTCGGTGGCAAACTGGGGCTGCGACGCGATGTGTACCGTCAGCAAGCCGCGTCCGACAAAGTCGGCATTGAGGAGCAGACATACCGTGTGCGCGCGGATGTCCAGCGTGCCTTTTATCGTGCGCTGACGGCACAGACAATCGTTGATGTTCGTCGCAGGATGCTCCATCTTGCGGCGGATGCGATGGAAACCGCGCATCGCCTCGCAAACCTCGGACAGGCCGATGCACCGGACGTTCTGCAATCCGAGGTCGAATCGGAGCAGGCGAAGATCGACTACGCTGACGCGCAACGCGACTACCTGCAGCAGTTTGCGATGCTGGCAGCGCTGTGCAATCAACCATCGCTCCTGGTGAGCCCCCTGGCTGGTGATCTGGAGCGAGTGCCTGACCTGGGTGCAGATGCCGCGATCACGCAGCTCGTAGCGGAGAGTCCCACAGCCCAACGGGCGCAGCAGGACGTGGCCGTTGCAGAAGCAGGTCTGAAGCAATCGAAGCGCGAAGCAATCCCGAACATCACGGTGCAGGCGGGTGAGTGGTATAGCGGCGAACGCCTCGAAGGCATCAACAAACCCGCGGGCTGGATGGGCTTTGCGCAGGCAGGCATCGAACTTCCCCTCTGGAACCGCAACCAGGGCGGCATTGCAGCTGCAAAGGCCAACCTGGAGCGGGCTCAGTCCGAAGCGATTAGCACGCAGCTGTCACTCAAGCAAGGTGCGGCGTCGCTCTCACAGGGCTATCTCGCCGCTCGATTCCAGGCGGAACGTTACCGCACGCAACTGATCCCACGAGCGCAGCGCGCCTATGAACTGTACGGTATGAAGTATCAGCAGATGGCTGCGGCGTACCCACAGGTGCTCATGTCGCAACGTACGCTCCTCAACCTGCAGCTGGCGTACTTGCACTCACTCGAAACCGAATGGATGAATGTAGTCGCCCTGCAAAACTACACCTCCCGCAGCGGCCCTGGGCGCTCAGAGAACCCCAGTGACACCATGCAGGGAGGTAACGAGTGAGCACGCTGCTGCCGGTGATCGAAGAGACAAAATACAAGGACCCCGTCTGCGGCATGATGGTGCTGCCATCGAAGGCTGCCGGTACCGCTGAAGCCGCAGGTGAGCGGTACTACTTCTGCGGCAAAGGCTGCCTTGCAAAGTTCGAGGCTGATCCGCAGAAGTACCTGGCGCCTGTGCCTGTTCCCGCCCCCACTGCCGCGGAGAAGGCAGTCGAATACATCTGCCCTATGGACCCTGAAGTAAGCCAGATGGGGCCGGGCAGTTGTCCGAAGTGTGGCATGGCGCTGGAACCGGCGACCGTCACACTCGTGACACGCACCGAATACACCTGTCCCATGCACCCCGAGGTTGTCAGCGACAGGCCCGGCAATTGTCCGAAGTGTGGCATGGCCCTTGAGCCGCGTTCTGTGTCAGCGGAAGAGAGTAATCCCGAACTCGAAGACATGACGCAGCGGCTGTGGGTTGCCGGCGCACTTACGCTGCCTCTGCTCGGCGTGATGGTGTCGGAGATGCTGCCCGCCATGCCGTTGCAGCATCTTCTCGCTGGACGGACGCTGGCGTTGGTCGAGTTGCTGTTCGCGTCGCCAGTCGTTCTGTGGTGCGGATGGCCCTTCTTCGTGCGGGCGTGGCAGTCCGTTGTAAACCGCAGCGGCAACATGTTCACGCTCATCGGACTCGGCACCGGTGTGGCGTATGGGTACAGCCTGCTTGCGACATTTGCTCCGCAACTGTTCCCGCAGACCGCGCGCGACGCGCATGGTGTTCTGGCGCTGTACTATGAGCCGGCCGCGGTGATCGTGACGCTGGTCCTGCTTGGGCAGGTGCTGGAGTTGCGCGCACGCAGCCGCACCGGCTCAGCGTTGCGGGCGCTGCTGCAGCTTGCTCCTCGCGTTGCGTTGCGGCTGACGGACGGCGGAGCCGAAGAGGAAGTCCCTCTCGACGAAGTGCATGCCGGCGACCGTCTGCGTGTACGGCCCGGCGAAAAGGTGCCGGTCGATGGCCTCGTGCTCGAAGGCTACAGCTCCATCGACGAGTCCATGGTCAGCGGCGAGCCCGTGCCTGTTGAGAAGGCAGTAGACGCAAGGGTAATTGCAGGCACGGTCAACGGCACGGGCAGTTTTGTCATGCGAGCGGAGCATGTTGGCGGAGAGACATTGCTTGCGCAGATCGTGCAGATGGTGTCTGCCGCGCAACGCACCCGCGCACCGATTCAGCGGGTTGCGGATCGCGCTGCGTCCTATTTTGTTCCAGGGGTTCTGTTGGCAGCTTTACTGACGTTTGCGGTGTGGTTCACTGTAGGTCCTCAGCCGCGGTTCGGCCATGCGATGGTCAGCGCCGTTGCCGTGCTGATCATCGCGTGCCCATGTGCGCTTGGGCTCGCGACGCCGATGGCGATCATGGTTGGAACGGGGCGCGGAGCAGGCATGGGCATCCTGTTTCGTAACGCGGAATCGCTCGAGCGTTTCGGTGAAGTAAACACGCTCCTGATCGATAAAACAGGCACGCTGACCGAGGGCAAACCGAGCGTGTCGGCCGTGCTCCCGCAGCCCGGCTTTACCAAAGACCAACTGCTGCAACTCGCGGCCAGCATCGAGCGTGCGAGCGAGCATCCGCTTGCCGCGGCCATGGTGCGGGCGGCAAACGAGCGGGCGTTGAACCTGCTCGATGTGCAGGGCTTCTCATCGCAGACCGGCATGGGTGTCGCCGGGATCGTGGATAGGCACAACGTCGTGGTCGGGAACGCTGCAGCTCTCACTGCGGCCGGCACGGAAGTTGCCGCTCTCGATGACCGCGCGGAACAGCATCGCCAGCGGGGCGAGACGGTCACATTCGTTGCGATCGATGGAGTGGCAGCCGGCATCATTTGCATCGCAGATGCGATCAAGGCTTCGGCAGTCGACGCCATACGCGAACTGCAGGCAGCCGGTGTCGAAGTCGTCATGGTGACCGGCGACAACGCGGCCACAGCGCATGCCGTCGGCGATACGCTAGGCATCGGGTATGTCGCAGGTGTTTTGCCCGCCGGCAAGGCGGATGTGGTGAAGCAATACAAGTCGCAAGGGCGTGTAGTTGCGATGGCCGGCGATGGTGTCAACGACGCGCCCGCGCTTGCCGCGGCAGACGTCGGCATCGCAATGGGAACGGGTACCGATGTTGCCATGGAATCCGCCGGCATCACCCTTCTGCGAGGCGATCTGAGAGCTGTCCTGCGCGCTCGCCAGTTGAGCCAGGCGACGGTCCGCAACATCCGGCAGAACCTCTTCTTTGCCTTCGCTTACAACGCTGTCGGCGTCCCGCTCGCCGCAGGTATCCTGTACCCGTGGTTCGGCGTGCTGCTCAGCCCGATGATCGCCGCGGCTGCCATGAGCCTGAGTTCCGTGTCGGTGATTGGCAACGCGCTTCGACTGCGGCGAATAACAACTGGTACCTCGATGGAGTAACAACATGCAGGACGCAATCACGCCGGAACGGCAGGCGAAGATCTTTGCCGCACTGGACACATTTCGCATCGAGCTTCCCTCGTGGGGCTTTGCAAACACCGGCACGCGCTTCGGCAAGTTCATACAGGCCGCGGCAGCAACCAACCATCGCCGAGAAGTTCGCCGATGCAGGTGAAGTCAACCGTTTGACCGGTGTCGCACCGACTGTTGCGCTGCATGTGTTGTGGGACTTTCCAGCCGGCGAAGACTCGATCCCGGAGATTCGCTCGCTTGAGCAGCAGCACGGCGTGCGTTCCGGCTCGATCAATCCAAACCTCTTCCAGGAACAGGAGTACAAGTTCGGTTCCCTGTGCAATCCGGACGCAGGTGTGCGCGCGAAGGCTACGAAGCACATGATCGAAAGCGTTCGCATCGCGAAGGCCCTCGGCTCGCGTGATGTCTCACTCTGGCTGAGCGACGGATCGAATTATCCCGGCTCGCAGAGCATTGCGCGACGCATCGGATGGCTTGGTGAAGCACTAGAAGCAACACATGCGGAGCTTGCACCAGACCAGCGGCTGCTCGTCGAGTACAAGCCATTCGAGCCCGCTTTCTACCACACCGACATTGCCGATTGGGGCATGGCATACACGCTGGCGAAAGCTGCCGGACCGCAGGCCGTGGTGCTGGTCGACACCGGCCATCACGCGCTCGGCACCAACATCGAGCAGATCGTCGCATGGCTGCTGCACCTTGGCATGCTCGGCGGCTTTCATTTCAACGATCGCAAGTTCGCAGACGACGACCTGACGCTTGGCTCCATCGATCCCTACCAGGTCTTCCGCATCTTCCACGAGATCCTTGCGCACACGGCGAGCGGCGGTACCAGCGACATCGCCTACATGATCGACCAGAGTCACAACCTGAAGGGCAAAATGGAAGCCATGGTGCAGACCGTCGCGACCGCGCAGGAGCTCTATGCACGTGCTGCATTGATCGACCAGGAAAAGCTTGCCCAACTGCAGGATGCCTGCGAGCTCGTTGAAGCAGAAGAGCTGTACCGCGGCTGCTTCTTCACTGATGTTCGCCCGGTCGTGCGTGCCTGGCGCGAGTCGAAAGGTCTACCCGCCGATCCCCTGAACGCACTGAAGAACAGCGGCTACATGGCAAAAATCACAGCGGAGCGCGCTGCGAAAAATGCCGGCTCAGGCAGCTCGTACGCGTAGTGTGACGGCGAAATGGGACAGCTTGCTCGAGGGCGCGCGTTGACACGAACTGTTCATGCCGGCGGCTCTTGCGAATGCTGTCGCAATCCATGCATCATGGACGATCAGAGGTTGTGGATGCCAATTGTCCCCAGGCAGACGAAGCAGAAAAAGGCGATTCGCGAGTCGTTCACCAAGGCCGATCGTCCCCTCTCGCCTGAAGAGGTCCTCGGGCTCGCCCAGCGCAATGTTCCGGGCATGAGTATTGCGACCATCTACCGCAACATCGCGGCGCTGACCGATGAGGGCTGGCTTACCCCGGTCGCAATTCCGGGAACATCTGCCCGGTACGAAATAGCGGGAAAGCAGCATCACCATCACTTCCAGTGCAAAGACTGCGAGAAGGTGTTCGAGCTAAGCGGCTGCGAGGTTGACATCAACCCGCAACTGCCGAAGGGCTTCCGCGTTACGGGGCATGAGTTCTTTCTATACGGTGTCTGTGCGGAATGCAGGTAGCAGAGAAAGGCCACCGCGGGCGGCCTCTCTCGTTGAGCCTCTGTCCTAAAAATGAAAAGCGATTTCGCCGGTAATCGACCGTGGCGAGACATAGTGCGTTCCTGAAAACGTCGACAGGAAGTTGTATAGTGCGTATTTGTTCGTCACGTTGATCGCCGTCAGCCGGCCGCCGATCTGGTAGTGATCCTTTGCAAAGCTCACAATGCGGTCGTCTCCCAGCGACATGTCGAACAGGTTCCGGGGAGAGATGCGTTGCGGATTGTGGTCGTCGTCCTCAGTGCCCGCGGTCGGAACCCTTACCAGCTTCGAGGTGAGACCGGCCGCATCGCAGATGCCGAACCCTGACGTCTGCGTGGCGTGGACACCATCGCAGGTCAGACCCGCCTGGAACTCCTCATCCGGCGTAAGCGAACTTAGGTTGACGGCGGGTTTACCGTTAAGCGTCAATGGACTGCCGTTCGCTGCGAAGGAGTAGCTGGAGCAGATACTGTTCGGATCGGTGACGTTGTAGCAAGGCACCGCACCGGCCACCAGGCCGCTGTCGAACTTCCAGTTCATCGAGTAGTAGAGGCTCTTGCGGAACGGCATCTTGTACTCGAGGTGCGTTGTCTGGTTAAAGCGTTCATCATGATCGATGCGGAAGGGATAGTTCGTTCCGCCCTGCGCGATGGTCGCGCCAACCCCGCCGATCTGCGGGTTGAAGAACCGTGCTGCCACAGACGACATCGTGACACGCGCCGTCAGACCCTTGATTTCGGTAAGCGTGCCTGAAAGCGTATAGCCGGGGATCTTTGAGTTCTTCCACTCGATAGGGAACGTGATCGGCGTTGCTCCCAGCACGCTGAAGTCATACGCGTTGTGGGTGTACTTCGTCAGGTATTCTCCGCTCACGACAAAGTGATGCCCAAAGCTCTGCTGCAAACCTGCATGGAACTCATTGCGAAACCCTGGGTTGAACGGCGCAGGATTGCACGATCCGATGGTCTCAAAGATCGCTTGGATAACAGTGTTCAGGCAGCCCCGGCTTGAAAGCACAAGGTTTTCGTTGAACGGCGTCTCCTCCGTGCGTGCGTATGAAGCGCGAAGAACGGTCCCTGTCTTCTTGATGTTGTACGAAAGTCCGACACGCGGCTCAGCTTGCCGGTCGATGCTCAGACCGTTGTAGAAATCGCCTCGCATGCCCACATTGATCAGCCAGTTGCCAGCAGTGATCTGGTCCTGAAGGTAGAGCGCAAGCTGCTTCACATCGGTGCGGCCCTGATAGCTGTAGAGGCTGCCGCCGCGCGTCAGATCGTACGGTGCCAGGATCGGGTTGTAGTTGGCATTCGCCGGTGCATTGAGAGTCGGGTCGACCAGGCCTATCTGCTCGTTCTCACGCAGAAAGGTCTGCGCGTATGTCGCGCCAAACTTCACGTTGTTGTGACCCTTAACATACGACAGGTCTGAGCGGACACCAAGGTTTGTCAGCGAACGCTGCTGTGCGACGGCTTCCTGCTGAATTGGCCCGAGGTCAGCCAGCAGATTGTTGCTGGGATAGTAGTTATAGCTGTCGCGACGGAGGTAGGGTGAGATGTTGAAGATCGTCGAATCGCTGATCGTCCGGGTATAAGCCGGGGCGAAGTTGATGGTTTCAATCTTCGACCGCTGATCGGTCGCACCCGGCGTCAAGCCGTTCGCAACAAAGCCATACTGCTGGTCGTAGCTGTTCGGCGTTTGGAACCAGGACCGCGTGTACTGACCATTGGTGTGCATCGTTCCGACACTGCTGAGCACCTTGTCGTAGCGATCGAACAGGTTCAGTTCGTTTCCCTTGTCGTGGTAAACGGAGAACTCAGGCGCATCGAGGAATCGGCCTGATTCCAGTCCATTCGCCGCGATGAAGTTGCCCCAGTTCGCTCCGCCATAGGCCAGGTCGACCGCGAGATTGGCGCTGCCGAAGCTGCCATACGACAGCGTCACGCTGCCCGTTGGCGTAGTTACACCCTGCCCCGAGCGCGTCGTCCCGACAATCACCAAGCTGGTCTTGTCACCGTACTCCGCTGGTGGCGCACCCTCGATCACCTCGAGCGACTGGATGGCCGCTGCCGGTACCTGGTTTGAAAACACCTTGCTCTGCTGATCCGTGACCGGCTGGCCGTCAATGCTGAACGAGACTTCATTGTGATCGCCCAGGCCGTGCAGCAGACCGTTCGAGTCTGCCGCAACACCCGGCGAAAGTTCCGTAACAATGGAACTCAACTCAGATGACGCAGATTCAACCGGCAAACGAGCAATTGTCGAGCGATCGATGTCGGTGTGCGCATGCGGATCGTCTTCGATCAAATCCGACGGTGCCTCCACCTCGACCGTGGTCGAACTGCTCGCAAGCTTCAGGCTGAGTGGCACCGTCAACGCGACAGGGGACGAGATCTGAATGGTCTTCGTTACCGCCGTGAAGCCGCTCGCGTTCGCCGTGATGCGATACGGATTGAATGGCAGGTTATAGAAGCGGTACTGCCCAGCAGAATCGGTGGTCGTCGTCCGTGTGTAGCCGCTGACGGGATTGGCGATCTCTACCGTAGCTCCGGGCACGATCGCACCGGATGGATCAGTGATGGTGCCGCTCAGGCCGCCCGAGGTGCTCTGGGCGCCAGCGCTGGCGCCGAGCACAAAAGCGACGCTGATGGCTGGAACTGCTGCATTAAGTAAAAGATAGTGATACTTCTTCAAGCTTGCCTCCTGCTGTAAAGCGCCTGGGAGTGCGTCGCGAGACGCGCCTTGCAGGTGAGAGTTCTAGCCCGAATACAACTTCCTTTTCACTCCGGCAGCAACTCAACCTGCGGCAGATTCACCGAGAGAAGCAGCTGGTGGAGGACGGCTGAACTGGTCGAAGCTCCATCGCCTTGGAGCAAACGTCTGGCTCTCGGCAACGGCGAGCTTGAGCGTCTGTTCGACAGGCCGCGCCGCGTAGTAGCTCGCGAGTTCCGTCGCACTGCCCAGCACACTACAGAGCGTGCACGGACTGTCGTCATCCGTCAGTTGAGCGTCCTGCCCAACAACCGCCGGAGAACTGGCCTTCGAGGCCACGTGAGGCAACTGTAGCGTCACGCCATGCTGCAGCACAGAGTGGGCCTGCGGCACAAGTACAAGAAGCACGACAGAGAGCAGTGCCAGCCACCGCTTCCACGGGGCCGCACACTTCCTGTTGCCTATGTGCAATCTCTGTTGTGCTTTCACGTGACTCTCTGGTAGACGAAAGAGGTTGGAAGAAAGATGCTAAACGAATTCGGGTTGCATCAGGAAAACTGGCGCCGCATGTCGTTTACCGCAGTTCCCTGCTTCAGGTTGGGTGCCTCATACCCCTTGGAAAGCAAGCAGCCAGTTAGCCAAATAGATCAGTGCGGCACCCAGCAGAATGCCTGGGACAAGCAACCTCTTCGGGCCGGTCGATCGCCAGATCTCCGGCAAAAAGCCTTCGGTGGCCATCTGCAGAAAAAAGCCTGCTGCCAGTACCAGCAGGAACACCGAGGCGCGAGCCGAAACACTCCACCACACGGTCAATGCGCCGCCAATCAACGGTGCGAGCGCGTCTGCAAGCAGGAATCCGTACCCCACCCTGCCCGGCCTTTCGCCTGCCGTAGCCAGCAGTACGGTGTTCATGCCGTCACCCAGATCGTGGGCGGCGATGCCCGACGCTACGGCGTAACCGGCGGTATGTGAGGCCGAATAGGCCGCCCCGATTGCCATGCCGTCACGGAAGCTATGGAAGATCAGCATGCCTGCGCCAATCCGCCGCGTAACCAGTTTTTGCCCCTCGGCATGGCTCCGTCCAAAGCCGAGATGGGTCAGGCCCGCCTCAATGCCGTGGAAGAGCAGGAACGACACCAGCGTGAGCCCCAGCACGTCCGCGGCGGTCCACCCGTTATCCGCACCGAGGGAGAGCGCCTCGGGCAGCAGGTCGAGAAATGCAGCGCCCAGCAGTAGTCCCGCGCCCACCGCGATCAATAGATAAAGATAGCGTCTGAAAAGTATCGCGAGCAGCCCGCCAAGCAGGGTGGAGAACACCGGAATAGTGAGGAGGACGACGGGCACGTTCGATAATGATAATACAGTCGCACTAGGACACTTGTGCCCTAGAACAGCAACGGACGTCAAACTCAGTCGTGTTCCGCCCCGTCGCTCTGTTGCTGCGGCGTGCGTGCGTTGGGCATGAGCCTCAGCAGACGAGGAAAGACGAATGCAATCACAAAGTAAAGACCGGTGACGACGATCGCAAGGATTGGGAGGCCGGCTCCGCAAGCCATGCCAACCGCAGTCACCAGCCAGACGGTGGCGGCTGTGGTCAACCCCGTCACACGGTCCTGCCGCACGAAGATGAGGCCTGCGCCGATGAAGCCGATACCGGTGACGATCTGTGCCGCGACTCGAGACGGGTCGAGCACGATCAGTTGGGGCGATAAGACATCGCTGAATCCGTACTTGGAAATCAGCAGGAATAACGCTGCAGTGGTACCAACGACGGTGTAGGTCCGCAGCCCGGCGCTCTTGCGGCGCATCTCGCGTTCCAGGCCGATGATGGCGGAAAGCAGAAACGCAAGGCACAGCTCAGTGAGTTGTCTTAGCCCTTGCCCGTGGCTACCCAGGATGAACATGCGAACCGTCTCGTCTGCCTGACAATCCCGCGTCTAGACGCCGCCAGCGGTCGGACCCACTGTCACAATCTTCTTGCGGCGGCTCAGCACCGAGCTTCTGCGTTTGCGCGCCCTCGCGCTGGCGTGGTCGATCTTGCCCCAGAACGCCACGAAATAATCCACCGCGCTGATGATGGAGACGAACGTCATCCAGTAAATGGCCGTCACCGCGATCACATGCACCGGGACGAAGAACCAGCCGGTACCTGTCCGCCAGCCCGGTCCGACCCACCAGGCGTCCCACCCATGCGCCAGGATCGCCGCCACCACTGAGACAATCTGGATGACGGTCTTCAGCTTGCCAAGATCGCTCGCGTCGATCGTGAACCCCTCGTTCACAGCGATTGAACGCAGGCCGCTCACAAGGAACTCCCGCCCGATCACGAGAACTGCAATCCATGGTGGAACAATCGACGGATTGAAGCTGACCAGGCAGATATAGCCAGCGGTCACCAGCAGCTTGTCCGCAAGCGGGTCAAGCAGCATGCCCATGGTGGTGATCTGGCCGCGCCGCCGCGCCAGGTAACCGTCCAGACCGTCCGTGATGGACGCTGCGATGAACAGCGCCGAAGCCAGCACTTCCTGCTCGTGCCCATGATA
The DNA here is from genome assembly GCA_965199365.1 of Terriglobus sp. Classification (GTDB taxonomy): domain Bacteria; phylum Acidobacteriota; class Terriglobia; order Terriglobales; family Acidobacteriaceae; genus Terriglobus. The sequence continues at coordinate 954,530 of CBDARC010000002.1, forward strand.
CGGAAAGCTGCGCGAGAGCAGCCAGATGAGCACCGGCACAGAGGCGATGCGGCTCATCGTCATGGAATTGGGCAGGTTCAAGAGGCCGCCACCATGCGGTGCCATTATTCTGACATACCAGCAGCAGCACGGTCTGTCGCGATTGCTCGCCGAGGCGATTGTGAGCGAACGATGAAGATTGACGATTTGCGTGCGCTGCAACAATGCGTTGCCGGGATTGGTTTCATCTCCCGAAACGCTGCTGATGTGGCGTCCACCGAACACTTCGAACCCAGGCATCACACGCAGCGAGTTGGACATGGTGTCCCCCTCATCACACCGATTTGGAGATTTAGAATGGCGACCACAACCAAGTTTGAAACGACGACCAAGGCCCTCGGCGACATCACCTCGATGAAGCCGGAAGCAGCAATCAAGAACATCGAAGGCTGGGAAGACTTCCTGAGTAAGCACGAAGTTGAAGGTGCAAAGAAGCTCACAACGGACCTGGACAAGCTGAAGAAGCTGCTCTCAGAGGACGAGCTTGATGACACCAAGATCAAGGCACTCTTGCAGAAGCTTGGCAAGGAGACGTCTGCGCTCGCCTCGCATGCGAAGGGCGCTGAAGCCGAGCACGTCAAGAAGCTGGGTGAGGCGCTGCAGGGCGCGCTGTAGCTCGCTTCGACCGCCCACACCCTTGCTGTACGAGCAGCGGTGTGGGCGATCAAACCTGTTGGCTAAGCGTAGATACCGCGCTGCCTGGTTGTGTAAGCGACTCGATCAATCGCCAGCATGTACGCCGCGATGCGGTTGTTCACGTTGTGCGACTCCGCATAGCGGATGACATCGATGAAGCTCTGGATCATGATGCGGTCGAGCCGGTCGTTGACCTCTTCTTCGGTCCAGAAATACCCCATCCGGTCCTGCACCCATTCAAAGTAGCTTGCTGTGACTCCGCCTGCATTGGCGAGGATATCCGGCACCACGAAGACGCCGTTCTTCTCAAGGATCGCGTCGGCTTCGGGAGTAGTTGGGCCGTTCGCGCCCTCTACCAGAATGCGTGCCCTGACTGAGCCGGCATTGCGGCTGGTGATGACATTTTCATGCGCCGCCGGAATCAAAATGTCGCATGCGGTGGTCAGCATCTCATCACTGTTGGCCTCGGCTGCACCCGCAAAGTCGCGAATGCTGCCTGTTTCCCGGCGATGCTCAATCAGCGCGGGGATGTCGATGCCGACCGCGTTGTACAGACCGCCATCCCACTCAGCAATGCCAACCACCTGGTAGCCCTTTTCGCGGAGCAGCAGCGCGGCGTTCGATCCAACATTGCCAAAGCCCTGGATGATGACCTTGCAGTCCGCAGCCTGCATCCCGAGATAGCGAAGCGCCTGATCACAAGCGACCGATACCCCGCGACCCGTCGCGGCAGAGCGCCCGCGGGAGCCGCCGATGTTAATCGGCTTGCCCGTCACCACGCTGGTCACAGTCTGCCGCATGTGCATGCTGTAAGTGTCCATGATCCACGCCATGGTCTGCTCGTTGGTGTTGACGTCAGGCGCGGGAACGTCTTTCTCAGGGCCGAAGACGTCGATCATCTCCGCGGTGTAGCGGCGCGTCATGCGTTCCAGTTCGCCCTGGCTCATCTTCTTGGGGTCGCAGATTACGCCACCCTTGGCGCCGCCAAAGGGAATGTTTACAACAGCGCACTTCCAGGTCATCCAGCTTGCCAGCGCACGCACTTCGTCCAGGTTCACATCAGGCGCATAGCGTATGCCGCCCTTGGCCGGCCCACGTGCCATGGAGTGCTGCACGCGAAAGCCGGTGAAGACCTCGATGCGACCGTCATCCATCATCACGGGAAAGTGCACGATGATCTCTCGCGCGGGCTGCCGCAGCACCTTCCAGATGCCCGTATCCAGATCCAGTTTCTTTGCCGCAAAATCAAAGCGGGCGGCCTGCGCCTCCCACGGGTTAAGCTCTTTTTCGATTGCATGTGCGAGCGCTTCATCTGCGCTGCTTTGTTCCAACTCCAGTACTGCCATACCACTCGCCTTGCCTTTCATCCGCTTCGCGAGGAGCACCTTTCCCCATTGAGAAAGATGGCCCACGAAGCACTCCTATTGGACGCCGCATCGACAGCTTCGATGCCGCAATCCGGCGAAGTATAGGCGCATCAACAGAGAGGCAGCAACCAATGAAACCAAAGCAGTTACTGGACAGTTAAAGCGATGTTAAGGGTGCTTGATGAGGCCCCTGTGGTGACAACGACAGGGATGGTATAGCTGCCACTGGGCGTCGTGTTGTTGCTGCCGCCAGAGCAACCGCTCATCGCGATAAGGCCGCCGGACAGCAGCACGGCGAAGCAAACAAGAGCGACTCCTCGACCGATCCTCCGCCGAAACAATGCGAGCAGCCCAAGGCACGGCAGACCCGCAAGCGCGACACCCGCTCCGGTCCCGGCATCGATCGTTCGCGATGCCGTGGCCATAGCCTTCGTGGAAATCGTCAGGGTGCTGGTCTGAGTCGTGGTCGACGATGTGAACGTGAATGACGATGTAGAAAAGCTGCATGTAACGTCTGTCGGCAGCGTGCCGCATGCCAGCGTGACCGTTCCCGTGTAGCCTCCCACCGGGCTCAGCGTGATTGTGTCAGTGCCCGTTGCACCCCGCGCGATCGTCAGCGAAGTTGGTGAGAGGCTGGGCGTTAGAGCGGGAGCTGTAACAGTCTGCATGATTGGCTGCGACGTCGAATTACCAAAGCCGTTCGCGCCCGTAAAGACAGCCGTAATCGTGTGTACTGTAGCTCCGAGTGAAGAGGTCATGTACGTTGCGCTGCTCGACGAACTCGAAGCTATAGTCACTGCAGCACTGCCCAGCACATTCGATCCGTCCATGAACGTGACCGTGCCGTTAGGCGCGAGAGCACCTGTGCCGCCGCTGACTGTCGCGGTGAGCACCACCGGGCTGTTCAGATTTGCGTTCAGGTTCGAGCTGGTTACCGTTGTCGTCGTCACTACAGGGTTCAGCAGTGTGGACGCTGCAAGCGAAATCAGGTGATGACCATAGGTGGTCGGGTGCAGATCGTCCCAGAACAGATACGTATCGGGATTGACGGCGATGTTGCCCTGCGAACTCGCCGTCACATTGGCCAGCCCGCCGCCGATCGGCGGACCGACCATGAAGTTGAACAGCGTATAGACATCCAGCGGGTAGAGGTGCAGGGCCTTGCCGGGGTTGGCGCCGGGCAGGGCGGCCAGCCCTGCCGCCAGCGTTTGATCGAACAATGCCGAAGCCTGCGTCGCGGGAACAGAGGTCGCGGCAGATCCGTTCAGCCGAGGGATCAGCCCAAGCGGCGGCAGATTAGCAACGATGAAGTTCGTCGCACCCGCGTTAACCAACGTCTGGATCAGCGCAAGCTCCTGCGTTGCAGCCGTACTGACCTGGGCAGTTGTGGTGGCGTTGAGTACGTCATTCGCGCCGCCCCAGACCACGAACAGTGTCTGGCTGTTAATGACGGGTGAGGTCGCAAGGTACGTGCTCACCTGCTGGCCCATGTTGTTGATGGTCACTGAAAACGCGTTCGAAGGACCGAAGGTCAGCACGCTGGTGCCGCTACCCGTATAGGCATAGCCATACGCGTAGTTGTTGCCGCCATCCAGTGAATCTTTGATCGCCGGCTTGGTTGTGAAGGTCGATGCAAGCTGTTCGATCCAGACGCCGTTGTAATTTCGCGCAGGCGGAACGGTGTCAGTCCCATCGGTGAAGCGGCCGTCCGTGTAGTTCCCTGCCGGCCCTGGAATCCGCCCGGCAATGGTGTACTTTGCCTGTGTCAGGTTAGCGACATTGCCAGTGTCCGACAGCGAGTCACCGAAGATGACGACCGTCTGGAACGCCTGCCCGCCAGCAAACGCGGCCATGCACATGGACAGAAAAACGACAGAGATCAGGCGCGTCCACCGTTGGGGAATCATAAGCTTGCTCCAGCTTTTGGGGTTTTGCACGCGAACGGATTTCACACCGAGCCGTCGCACAACAGTCTGCAACGGATTCGTCTGGAGCGCCAGTGCAAAGTGAGTTCCTGATCAGGAGTCGATCGCCATGCCGTGAGAACGACACGGATCAAGCACGGCCTGGATACTCGATGAACTTAGTCTTGCACCCGAACTATTTCCACTGCTATGGTGTACCCGCCGCACATGCAGTGTTGGAGCAGTCGTGATGTCACTTCATTACCGAAAGCTTTGGCTTGCCGTCTCCGGCTCCGTGGCGCTTGCTGCCATCGTTGCGGGCCAGATGCCCTCGCCTGCCGATCGCGCTGCCATCGCGGCCGCCAGCGCCGCCGAACGCAGCCGTGAACTGAAGCTGCTGGGCATCACTGCGCTGCAGACACCCGTAAGCGCGTACGACAACGGCAACGGCAGCCCGGTCGCTAACTTTGACGAGTCGAAGGCAAACCCTTATCCCAAGTTGCCCGACCTGCTCACAATGAACGACGGCAAGAAGGTCACAACTCCTGCACAGTGGAAGAAGCGCCGTGCCGAGATTGCGGCTCTTTTTGATGAGAATATCTACGGCAAATACCCGGCTTACATACCGTCCATGACGTGGAAGGTCGACAGCGTCGAGACCACTTCTGTGCAGGGCATCGACGCTGTTGTGAAGCATGTGACAGGCCGTGCCGACAACTCCGCCGCGCCATGGATCACGGTTGAGATGCATATCGACGTGGTCACTCCTGCCAGCACCAAGGGCAGAAAGGTACCGGTGATTATCGGAGGCGGATCGGTCAAGCCGCCCTTCAGATTTCCGCCGCCAGTAGCTGGCCAGCCGGTACATCTGCTGTCCGCACCGGCCGATCCGCCCAACTCAGCAAAGCTGCTGCTGCAGCATGGCTGGGGCTTCGTGGGTCGCAGCTCAACCGACGTTCAGGCCGACAATGGAGCAGGCCTCGACAAAGGCATCATCGGCCTGGCAAACAAGGGCCAGCCGCGCAAGCTGGACGATTGGGGCGTGCTGAGAGCATGGGCCTGGGGTGACAGCCGCATCCTTGATTACCTGCAGACCGATCCTGACGTCAACGGCCGCAAAGTAGGCGTGATGGGCCACTCGCGGGGAGGCAAAGCGGCGCTCGTCGCCATGGTGGACGATCCTCGCTTCGCTATCGCATACATATCGTCTTCAGGAGCAGGCGGAGCGGAATTGTACCGCCGCAATTACGGCGAGACGGTTGCCAACCTTGCCGGCGTCAACGAATATCACTGGTTTGCCGGGAACTTTATGCGCTACGCCGCCGTGGGTCATACCCCTAACGAAATGCCGGTGGACAGCCACGAGTTCATTGCAATGGTCGCGCCTCGCCCTATCTTCATCGGTGGCGGAGCGTTGATCACCGATCCGAAGTACGCTCCGGGTGATGCGTGGCAGGATACGCAAGGCATGTTCATGGCCACCGCTGCCGGATGTTTCACGTGGAACATTCTGGGCGCCAAGGGACTTGGCACCTCGGTCATGCCGCCGATGGGAACTCTGATCGACACCGGAGACGTGGCATTTCGGCAGCACGAGTACGGTCACACGCCCGCGCCGAACTGGCCATACTTTATTCAGTTTGCCGATAAAGAGTTGGCAGAACAGAAGTAGTTTCTGCATCAAACAGGAAAACATAGAATCGCTGCAGTGTCCTTCAACCGACAGCAGCGCATCCTGCTCGCCATAATCCCGCCTGTCGCGGTCGGTCTGCTGCGGATGCTCTGCGCAACGCTGCGGTTTGAAGAGGCCGACGAGCCCGGAGCACGACCTGCAGATCGCTTCCCGCGAGATGCCGAGGTGTACGTCTTCTGGCACCGAGCCTTGCTGCTGGCGGCCTATCGTTATCGCAATCTCGGCATACGAATCCTGATCTCCCCATCGTTCGATGGAGAGCTGATCGCTCGCGTGGTCGAGCGGCTCGGTTTTGTGCCGGTACGCGGCTCGTCCTCACGTGGAGGCGCATCCGGCCTGATCGCACTGATCCGTGCGCGCGCGGCCGGGTACAAGGTGGCCATTACAGCGGATGGTCCGAAAGGACCGATGTATGTCGCCAAACCCGGCGCAGCGGCAGCCGCGCAGAAAGCCGGCAGCACCGCATCATGCTTTCACCTGCACCCGGAGAAAGCATGGCTGCTGCGCTCGTGGGACAGCTTCATCATTCCCAAGCCATTCAGCCGCGTGCGCGTTTCCTGGCAGGCACCACTTCAGCTCCCGGATTCACCGACTGCGGTTGAAGCTACGGCTTTGCTGCAGAATGCCTTGGAAAGGGCCGTGGGGCGCGCCGAAGACACACGCGAACGCTGACGCTGTTCCCTGTTGCCTAGAATGATTCTGTGCGCGTTACCGATTTCGATTTCCCGCTGCCACCCGAGCTGATCGCGCAGAAACCACCTGCCGAACGCGATGGAGCACGCATGCTGACGGTCGATCGCAGGACCGGAGGGTACCAGGATTGCACCTTCCGCGACTTGCCTTCGCTGCTGCAACCTGGCGATCTGCTGGTGCTGAACGACAGCCGAGTGGTCCCGGCGCGGCTGTTCGGTCGCCGTGCGGGGCTGCGCACCCAGAGCAACTCACCGGCACCAAGCGGTACAGTCGAGGTGCTGCTGACCCAGCCACTTGGAAACAATACGTGGCGCGCCCTGGTTAAACCCGGGCGCAAGGTCCCTGCAGGCGAGCGTCTCCTTTTTGGCGACGGAGAAATCCAGCTCGCAGCAGAGACGATCGCCGCCGGAGAGTTTGGCGAGCGCACTCTGCGCTTCGATCCTGTCCAGGATTTCTACGGCACACTGGATCATCTCGGTCACATTCCGCTACCCCCTTACATTCATCGCGCGATCGGCGGCAACGAGCAGGAGGATCGCGAGCGCTATCAGACCGTCTATGCGGGCGAACGCGGATCGGCAGCTGCACCCACTGCTGGGCTGCATTTCACACCGGCAGTTCTTGACGCGATCCGTGCACGGGGCGTCGAAGTCGCCTACATCACGCTACACGTAGGCCTGGGGACGTTTCAGCCGGTGCGCGTGGAGAACCTCTCGGACATCGTGCTGCACGAGGAGCACTACAGCATCACCGCTGCTGCGGCCGATGCACTCAACCGCGCGCATGGCGAGGGTCGGCGCGTCGTCGCCGCTGGCACCACCACAACCCGCACGCTGGAGCACTGTGCCGCGCAGGCCGACGAGCGCCCAATTGAACCACATAGCGGCAGCACCAGCATCTTTCTGCAGCCGGGCCACAGCTTCCGCATGGTTGACGCGCTGTTGACGAACTTCCATTTGCCGCAGTCCACCCTGCTGATGCTTGTAAGCGCCTTTGCCGGACGCGAACATGTTATGAGGGCCTACTCTCATGCCGTCGAACAGCGTTATCGCTTTTTTTCCTATGGCGACTGCATGTTCCTGAGTTGATCGCTGTATCTTCGTGCTGACGGTGAAGAGTGCCGCCCGCTTGCCACGCATCTCAGCCAGAGAGGAACCCGCATGCCACGTTCGACCTTCGCTACTCAAAAGCGCGTTGCCCTGCCGGGCAGCACAAAGACCAGCTATTCCCCCACCGGCACGAAAACGCCTTTCCCTGGCCGCTCCAACGTGAGCGTGTCGGTCATCGTCAAGCGCAAATCACCGATTCCCGAGGCAGCGATCAACGGGGCACACCTGTCACGGGCACAGTACCGAGCGTCTCACGGCGCGTCGCCTGACTCGGTGAAGGCTGTCAAAGCGTTCGCGAAGGAGTTCGGCCTGACGACAGAGGTGGATCTGCCTCGCCGCCTCGTCTCCGTCTCAGGCAATGCGAGCGCGATGCAGACCGCATTTGGCGTCAAGCTGTACCAGCACAAGGCAGAGGACGGCAACACGTATCGGGTGCGCGAAGGCGAGATCTGCCTGCCGGAAGAACTGTTGCCCCATGTGGATGCGGTCCTTGGTCTCGACAACAGGCCGCAGGCGCAGCCCCACTTTCGTGTCTCCCACGCAAAAGCCGCAAGCACGTCCTTCACTCCGCCGCAGGTCGCAAAGCTGTATGGCTTTCCTACCAACAGCGCCAAAGGTCAGACCATTGGGCTGATCGAGCTGGGTGGAGGTTTTCGTGCCGCCGACATCACTGCATACTTCAAATCGCTTGGCCTGGCCGCGCCCAAGGTGACGGCAGTGTCGGTGGACAAGGGTAAGAACAGCCCAACGACGGCGAGCGGCGCCGACGGCGAAGTGATGCTCGACATTGAGGTCGCGGGGGCTGCGGCTCCCGGTGCAAACATCGCGGTGTACTTCGCGCCCAACACAGACCAGGGCTTCGTGGACGCCATCGGCACGGCAGTGCACGACACCAAGAACAATCCCACGGTTATCTCCATCAGTTGGGGAGGTCCGGAGTCCACCTGGACCGCGCAGTCGCTCGCCGCCATGGACGCCGCATGCCAGTCGGCTGCCGCGCTGGGTATCACGGTGACGGTTGCGGCTGGCGACAACGGATCATCCGATGGCGAGACCGATGGCAAGAACCATGTCGACTTTCCCGCATCCAGCCCCCATGCGCTGGCCTGCGGCGGTACAAAGCTGGTCGCAAACGGAGCGGCCATCACCTCGGAAGTGGTGTGGAACGAGACCGCCAGCAACGAGGGCGCGACTGGCGGCGGCATCAGCACCGTCTACCCTCAACCTTCATGGCAAGCGGGTATCGCGGCTACCAAGTCAGGCCGCGGCGTGCCTGATGTCAGCGGCAACGCAGATCCTGTAAGCGGCTACCAAGTTCGCGTGGATGGTCAGAGCCTGGTCATCGGCGGTACAAGTGCTGTCGCGCCACTTTGGGCGGCTCTCATTGCGCTCATCCAGGCACAGACCAACACCAAGCTAGGTCTGCTGCAGCCAACACTTTACGCCAGCGGGTCGGCCACCGGTTTCCACGACATCACGCAGGGCAACAACGGCGCCTTTTCCGCAGGCCCGGGATGGGACGCCTGCACCGGACTTGGCACACCTGACGCTTCGCTGCTGGGAGTGTTGAGCCCAAAGGCGAAAAAGCCCGTGAAGAAGAGCTCCGGCAAATCTGCGGCTAAAGCTGCAAAGCCTGTCAAGACAGCGACTAAGTCTACTAAGACGAAGTAAGCAGAGTCCGACTCAACGATCCATTAGACACAGCAGGAAGTGATAACTAGCAGGATGCCTGAAACCCGTAAGCCGCCGGTCTATTTACTTGACACCATGGCCTTTGTCTTCCGCGCGTACCATGCGATGCAGAGGTCCCGGCCCATGTCGACGCGGACCGGCGTGCCGACCGCCGCGACGTACGTCTTCATCAACATGATTAATAAGCTGCGGCAGGACTTCTCGCCGCAGTACATTGCAGCCATCTACGAAGGCGGTGCACCGGTCCACCGTAACGAAGCGGCGGCGGCGATGAAGACTGTTCGCAAGTTCAACATCAAGACGCAGCAGTTCGACGAAATCGATTACGCCGGCTACAAGGCGACACGCACGGAGACGCCGGCAGATCTTACGCAGCAGCAACCATATATTCGCCGTGCCCTCGAAGCCTTCGGTATACCGATACTTGCACATGAAGGCTTTGAGGCAGACGACGTTATCGGCACACTTTCATGCCGGCTGGCGGAGCAGGGGCATCACGTTTACATCGTCTCCAGCGACAAAGACATGATGCAGCTTGTAAACGAGAATGTATCCATTCTTAATCCAACAAAAGATAACTTGATCCTTGACCCTGCCAAGGTTGAGGAGGTACTTGGTGTACCGCCCGCGCGTGTTATCGATGTCATGGCGCTCCGTGGTGACAGTATCGATAACATACCGGGCGCACCCGGTATCGGCGACAAAGGTTCCATCGAGTTGATCCAGCAGTTCGGAACGGTTGAAGCCGCCCTGGACCATGCAAGCGAGGTCAAGCGCAAGACGTATCGCGAGTCACTGGAAAACAATCGCGATACTGTCTTGCTGTCAAAAGAACTGGTTACGATCCACTGCAATCTGCCGGTAGATTACTCGCTCGAGGCAATGAGCACTGCGGGCGAGGCCAATCTGCCGGCATTGCGGTCGCTCTACACAGAGCTTGAGTTCACCACCTTGTTGAAGGATCTACCTTCGCCGGAAGCCAAGCATGTGAGCTACATTCTCAAGCCAACTGCTGGCGACATAACGAAGCTGCTAGCGCAGGCGCGAACCGCGGGCACGCTGGCGGTCTTCTTCCCCGAGAATGCTCAGGCACTCGCAGAAGAGGCTGGCGCGGAACCGGAACTTGACTCAGAAGCCGCAGCAGAACAGCCGGATGCGGTCGCCAGCACCATGTCGCTTTTTGCCACACCTGAGCCGCCGACCTCCAGGGCTTATACGGGCAGCGCAGCGGCTACTAGCGTTGATACGCCGGTTTGGGTTGGGCTGGCCAGTTCACCGGACACAGCCATGCTGGTCGACCTTCGCTGTGACGCCGCAGAGCCTGTGCGCGCTGCACTCTCAGATGAAACTCTGCCCAAGACCGTTCACGATCTGAAGGCAGTTTTGCGCACCTTGGAATGCATTCCTCTATCCATCACTGGCGTACGTGACGATGTGATGCTGTACAGCTACCTCATCAATCCGACACATGGCAGCCACAAGCTTTCCGATGTCGCTGCGCGCTTCAATGATCGTGCGCTGACCGCGGTGGAGAAGAACAAGACCGCCCCTGAATATCTACTGCCCGAGTCGGCAAGTGCGGTGTTTCAACTTAGCGGCATTCTGCGTGGGCAAGTCACTGAAGGCGAGTTGGATCATACATACGAGACCATCGACTTGCCTCTGGTGCCGGTGCTGCTGCGCATGGAGCAGGCAGGCTGCCGCATCGACACCGATCTGCTGCGCGCGCAGAACTCACGCCTTGCCGTGGCGATGGATGATCTCGCCGAACGCATTTACGAGATGAGCGGGCATAGATTCAACATCAATTCACCAAAGCAGCTTGGCGACGTGCTCTTCAACAAGATGGACTTACCCAAGCCGATGAAGTATGGCAAGGGTAAAGTAGTTTCGACCGCTCAGGATGTGTTGGAAGAACTCGCGGCGCATCATGAGGCACCGCGGCTCGTATTGGAGTACAGGCAATTAGCGAAGCTCCGCAGCAACTATACCGAGCAGCTGCCCGGCCTGGTGGACGCTGATTCACGTGTACACACTACCTTTAACCAGGTAGGAACATCGACAGGCAGGCTTTCTTCGACGGCTCCAAACCTGCAGAACATTCCTACCCGAACTGAATTGGGCCGCGAAATACGAGCGGCCTTTATCGCTGCTCCTGGAAATGTCATGCTTTCTGCGGATTATTCCCAGATCGAATTGCGGCTGATGGCGCACTTCTCTCAGGATCCTCTACTGCTGCACGCCTATCGAAATAACATCGACATCCACACACTTACGGCGGCAGAGGTCTTTGGTGTAAGTGCGGATACGATGGACAAAGAGACGCGCAACCGGGCGAAGGCAGTTAACTTCGGCATCGTCTACGGCATATCGCCGTTTGGTCTTGCAGCAAACCTCGGTATCGACCAGAAGGAAGCTCGCACTTACATCGAGACGTACTTTGACCGGTATAAGGGTGTTCAGGCGTTCATCGCGGAGACCCTCGCGAAGACGCGTGAAACCGGCAAGGTAAGCACGCTGTTCGGGCGCACTCGGCCCATTCCGGACATTCAATCCCGCAATCCTAACGCACGGGGCTTTGCGGAACGTACTGCCGTAAACACGCCTCTGCAGGGCACCGCGGCTGACATGATCAAGGTCGCCATGCTGCGGATTGATGCTGCGCTGCGCGATCGCAAACTGAAAACGCGCATGACGTTGCAGGTGCATGATGAACTGCTCTTCGATGCGCCAGAGGCGGAGGCAGACGAGGTGGCCGCCCTGGTGAAAAGCGAAATGGAGAGTGTGATTGAACTCACGGTGCCGATCGTCGCGGACGTTGGCCGCGGACCCAACTGGCGAGACGCGAAGTGATCTCCTCAGGCAGCATCGGCTAGCTCCGGTAGACTTGATGCAGTCCAAAAGAATGCTGACGGATGCAGCGCTGTGGACGGCTGACTGAGTAACGCGCGTCCACGATTCGACTGGCGCATCCAAATGTAAGACTTAAGTAGAAACGAGCGATAGATCCGTATGAGTACAGCGATAGCCGGCGTTCAGGAAATCAAGATCGCCCACAGCCCTGATTCCGATGACGCCTTTATGTTTTACGGGCTGGCGACCAACAAGGTCCGCGTCCCCGGTTACAAATTTACGCACGTTTTGACCGACATCGAAACGCTGAATCAGCGCGCCATCCACGACCCGTATTACGACGTGACCGCGATCTCGTTCCATGCCTACCCCTTCCTGCAGGACAACTACGCGTTGATGGCTTGCGGCGGTTCGGTGGGCGAGGGATACGGTCCCATGATCGTCTCACCGCGCAAGTACACCCTCGATGAAGTGAAGAAGCTGCGCATCGCGGTTCCCGGCACGATGACCACCGCATACCTGACGCTTAAGCTGTTTGCACCTGACGTGGAGACGGTCACGGTTCCGTTTGACCAGATCATTCCGAGGGTGGTTTCAGGAGAGTTTGACGCCGGCCTGATCATCCACGAGGGACAGCTGACCTACGGCGAGAACGGGCTGCACAAGATTCTGGACATGGGCCAGTGGTGGCGCGACGAAACGGGCGGACTGCCGCTGCCGCTGGGTGGCAACGCCATCCGCCGTTCGCTTGGAGCAGAAAGTATGCGCATCACCACGCAGGCTCTGCGCGAATCCATTCAGCACGCGCTCAACAACCGGCCCGCGGCGCTGGAGTACGCCATGCAGTTTGCACGTGATCTGGACCCTTCGCTTGCGAACAAGTTTGTCGGCATGTACGTAAACGAGCGGACGCTGAATTACGGCGACGATGGTCGCATCGCGATCAAGCGCCTGCTGGACATGGGTTATGAGCGCGGAGTAATTCCCATCAGGGCGAAGGTCGATTTCATCGACTAGCGGCAGACAGGCGCAGCGGTCTACACGGCCGCTTCGCCCTCTTTGGCGGGTGCGGGCACCGGCACTCCGTCCGTGGGGAAGAAGACACGGAACAGGGTGCGACCGGGTTGTTCTTCTCCTGCGAGCCGGCTCCGAACGCGGATGCTGCCGTGATGGCGATCCACGATCTCCTTTGAGACCCAAAGGCCGAGCCCGGTTCCTGTGATGCCCTTGGTCGAATAAAACGGCTCGAAGAGATGAGAGATCGTCTCTTCGCCCATGCCGCTGCCGTTATCGCTTACGGTGACAGCCAGGCCTTTTGTACCGGAGTCCCAGTCACAGGTGCCTGCAGTTCGCACATGGATGCAGCCGCCTCCGGGCATTGCATCCATTGCGTTGCCAAGCAGGTTCACGATCACCTGGCGCACCTCACCTTCATACGCAAAGATGGGTGACGACTCCCGATAGCGGCGTTCGATCGTGATGCCCTGCCGGCGAATGCGCGAATCGAAGAGCGCCAGCACGGTTTCGATAAGATCGCTGGTGCGCGTGGGAACCGGCCGGCTGGACTGCCGATGAAAGCGCAGCGTCTGCACGGTGATCTGCGCAACGCGATCCAGTTCCTTCTGTGCCATCTCCAGATAGATCCGGCCGGTCTCGTCCATGCTGGACTGCTCAACAAGGTAAAGGCAGTTGGTAATAGCCGCGAGCGGGTTGTTGATCTCATGCGCAATCGAGGCGGCTAGTCGGCCAGCAACGGCCAGCTTCTCAGTGCGCCTCAACACCTCTTCACTCCGCTTCTGATGGCTCAGGTCAGCGATGAAGACGGCCAGTTCCCGCTTGCCATCTAACTGGGAGCGGTTGAGAAAAGCCATGCCGATCAGGGTGTCGATCGACTCACCATCAGCGGTGATGCAGACTGCCTCGAAGGGCTCTTCACTGGATCGTTCTTCCAACTCTGCGTCCGGCGCGGCCAGCACATCACACACGGCGGCGAGCGTGATCTCACCGCTCAGCATAGCGTCATTGCGGTAGCCCAGCAGGCGTTCTGCTGCCGCATTGGCGTAGGTGATGCGACCAGCACCCTGACTGATCAGCAGGCCCATCGGCATGGCATCTACCAGGTGGTGGAATCGAGCTTCGCTGACGGCCAGCGCGCGTTCGGCGGCAACACGTGAGCGACGTGCCGAGGCCTCGCGCAACTCGCGCTCGACCACGGGGATCAGCCGCGCGAGGTTCTGCTTGGTGACATAGTCCTGCGCACCGGCCCGCATACTTTCGACCGCTGTCTCTTCAGAGATCGCACCGGACATCATGATGAATGGCAGGTCATATCCACTGTTGCGCGTTAGATGCAGAGCTTCAGGACCGCTGAATTTTGGCAAGTTGTAATCAGCAATGACCAGGTCCGGCGGACCGGTTGCAAGCGCAGCCTGCATCTCTGCGGCTGTCTCAACGCGAGTCATCTGTGGTGCGAATCCGTTACGTCGAAGATGCCGCTCCAGCAACGCCGCATCATCCTGGTTATCCTCTACCAGCAGCAGCGCAAGCGGACGCCGGGCTAGCTCAGGGGCGGGCATTCGTTCAGCACCAGCCAGTACATACCAAGCTGCCGGGTGGCCTCCGCGAAATCGGTGAAGTTGACCGGTTTGCGAATGTAGCTGTTCACACCCAGCTTGTAGCTGCGCACCACGTCCCGCTCCTCGTCGGACGAGGTGAGAACAACCACGGGAAGCATGCGCGTGGTGTCACCTTCGCGGATGCGCCGCAGCACTTCCAGGCCTTCCACCTTTGGCAGCTTCAGATCGAGCAGCACAAGCTGAGGCCGGACCGCACCTTCGCCGAAAAGCAGAGCAAGCGCCTCTTCACCGTCTCTTGCGACCTTTACTTCGTTGGCGATGTTGCTCTTTTTCAAAGCACGAATCGTCAGCATTTCGTGATCAGGATCGTCTTCAACCAGAAGGATCAAACGTGTTGCCTCAGCCATGCGGTCATCCTAGCGTAAACCAGAAGGTCGCGCCATTGTCGACGATACTATCGGCCCAGATGCGTCCGCCATGCCGACGAACCACACGGGCTACGGTCGCCAGTCCGATGCCTGAGCCCTTGAAATCCTTGTCCCCATGCAGACGATTGAAGGCGTTGAAGAGCTTGTTCGCGTAGTGCATATCAAAGCCGGCACCATTGTCGCTGACGCGCCAGGCCTTGTTCGACTCGTCCCATCCGAAGCTGATCTTTGCGTCCGGGCGACGCGACGTAAACTTGACCGCGTTGCCAAGCAGGTTCTCCAGCGCCACCTGCACAAGCTTGGGATCTGCATCTGCAATCGGTCCCGGTGTGATGGTGAACTCCAGTTCTCGATCGGGATTTTCCAGCCGAAGAGTTGCGGCTACGGCCTCGGCAAGCGCGGAGACATCCATCGGCTCTCTCGTGACTTCGCCGCGGGTGATGCGCGATAGCTGCAGCAGCGAGTCGATCAGCTGGCCCATACGCTGCACGCCTGCGCGCACCCGGCCAATATAGTCTCGGCCAGTGGCATCCACTGCCTCTGCGTAGTCTTCCTGCAGGGCCAGGCTGAAACCATCGATGGTGCGGAGCGGCGCGCGGAGGTCATGTGAGACGGAGTAGCTGAACGCCTCCAGTTCACGGTTGGTGGCCTCCAGTTCGGCCGTCCGCTCCTGAACACGCTTTTCAAGTTCTGTGTTGAGGATGCGGATCTCTTCGGATCGGCGATATGCGAGGTCGTTCGCGACGGCAAGCCTTACCGCAGCATCTTCTGAGGCAAGCCGCTGCTTGCGTTCTTCGATGAAATAGTACGTGACGAAGGCGATCATCATCAGATCAAGCACGCATGCAAGTGCGACAGCAAACAGTGCGCGAGCTCCGTCATGCCGGGCTTGTTCGGCGCGGTTGACCAGCAGGCGCCGTTCTTCTGCATCCATGCGCGCTATGACGGCCCGCAGCTTGTCCATCTCGGCTGTTCCCAGGCCGGAAGAGGCGACGGCCTGTGCGGCTTCAAATCCGTCAGTCTGCCGCACCTCGATCACGTGTTGCAGCATGAGCATGCGGTTGCGAATCAAAGGACCCGCGTCAGCGATGTTGGTCTGTTGAACGGGATTGTCCGCGGCCAGATCTTTGAAGTGCAGAATGTCTTCCGGCAGCGAACGAGCCGCGCTTCGGAAGTTCACGAGGGAATCGTCGTGACCCGTAATCATAAAGCCGCGCGCAGACGACTCCGCACTCGTCAACGTCAACAGCAGATGTTCAGTTTGCCCGATGACTTCCCACGTGTGCGCCAGCCAGGCCTCGCTCGCCAGCAGCGATCGTATGGCCGAGACTGCAAACCAAGTATTCAATGCCACAACCAGCAGCGCCGCTGCAAGTGCGAGCGGAGCTACGGAACGTGCTGAACGTTTGGGCATCTTCAGGTATCGTACGCGCAGCATCTCGGCTGGCGTACCGTGAGATGCACGTTCCGCGCGCGGGCGTCACCTGAGAAGAAGATTGGTAGACGCGGTAGGAATCGAACTTTCTATCAAACGACGAATTAACAACATGCAGGTCGGCGGATGACACTCTAGACCCTGCAAAGCAGTAGAAAACAGACGAACAGAGCGCGGATAGAGCGCGTTCGTGGCCGAATCTTGCTGTAGGCTTTGCGCCTACAGAACAAGCAGAGCCCCGACCGAAGCCGGGGCTTGTTCGCGTCGGACGTTTGCCTGTTAGGCGAGGCGCTTACGGATCACGCCAGCTACGCCGAGGATTCCAGTGCCGAGCAGGGCGAGGCTAGACGGCTCGGGCGTAACGGCTACCGGCGGCGTTGCTTCACCGAAGAACGACTCACCGTTCGCTGAACCGAGTCCCTGCCCTCCGTAATTCACAAGGAAAGTCGAGGCACCAGTGGTGGGATTAATTTGGTAGACCGAGGTACCTGCGACTCCGTAAAGGTTTACGCCGTCAGGGCTCGCCAGTCCGTAGACATTTGAAACGCCCAAGTTACCGACGAGTGTTGGCGCTCCTGTTGCTGTGTTCAGGGTAACCAGCTGATCAGACATCGTAGACAAAAACAGATTGCCACCGACAAATGCCAGATCACCGCCGGAAGTATAACCGGTGATTGGCCCAACCTCCGATGCTGCACCTGTGGTCGTGTTGAGTGTATCGAGCTCGGTGTATGCGGAGTACAACGTTCCGGTGCTTGAAAACACAAGCGCGTTCGATGAAGAACCAAGGTTACCGATGAGGGCAGTCTGCGCAGTTTGTGTGTTGATTGAGTAGAGTCGGTTCCCGTCCACCCCGTACAACGAGCCACTGGGGGAGAAAGCAATGTCTAACAGAACGACGCCGGTGTTGCCGATGAGCGTAACAGCACCAGTGTTGACGTTGACGTAACCCAGGTTTCCCGTGCTGTCATCAACGAGTAAATTGAGCGTGCTTGCGAAGGCAGAGTTGGCGAGTCCGACTACAGTGATAGCGGCGGCAGCCGCAACAGAGTAAAAGCGCATGGATGTTTCTCCTGGGGAAGGGGGCTTGGTAGAACGGCGAAGCGGCAGCACAGCAATTCCAAGAAGGGTTCGTTGCCCTTCTCGCGTGCGCTTAGCTGGCTGATTGACTTCACCATACCTTGCCACTAGGGGTGAAAAATTCACCCGAATGCGCCAGATTGTGAGTGTTCCGCCTAGCGAAACTTGGTTTCAGTACGTGCGCTCTTAAGGCAATATCCGCTTTGCTGTGTCGTCGCAGAGTCGCATCAGCCCGGTCCCGCACCTTTGTGGGCCACCCGGCGTATGTTCGCCGTAAACAACATCCGGCGCGGAAGGTCCGTCTTCCATCTGCTGAAGGTGTTGGGCACAGCTCGTTGGAGATGCCCCGATGGTATGCGAACCTTGCATTGGGGATCTGCAGGCGGATCAACCGATTTAGCTTACTCACCGCATACGGATATCCGGACGACCATAAATGTCTATGGGGATGTTATTACGACGGAATGGCAACAGCGGCGGGCAAGGTCGCCGGAATGGCTTTCAGCAGCAACGGAGCGCCACCGGAGCGCGGTGCGATTAAGCTGTTGAATTGATGGTGGACGCGGTAGGAATCGAACCTACAACCTGTCGATTAAGAGTCGAATGCTCTGCCAGTTGAGCTACGCGTCCAGGGCCGGTCATACATGAGAGCGGGGATGCTCAGGACCAGCGAGCGCTTTCGCGCTACTCAACGAGAATACCATAGCGAGCGGTTAGAACGAGAACGATAGACCGGCCTGCAGCGTGCGAGGCGTCTGCGCGAGATACAGCGTCTGTCCATCGTTCGACAGAAAGGGTTGATAGCCCTCTGCAAGCAGGTTCTGCAGATCGACAACGGCTTCAAGGCCCTGCGGCAGAAAGTGCGTCTTGCCAAGCGACTGGCGCAGCGAGCAGGAGAGATAGCCACCGTCATCACCGATGCGGAAGGCGTCTACCGTTGTCAGGCTTCGCGCCGGCTGCCAGCGATACGAGCTGCGAATCGTAGTGCCGGTACGCAGGATCTTGCCGTCAATGAATCCGGTCGCCGCGTACACACGCCCCGTCTGTAGACCGTTCAACACCTGGTTCAACGAGGCATTCTGCAAACGCGCTCCGCGCAACGCGTGGCCCGTCGTAAACTCCGCACCTGCCTGCAGCGATTTCGTGATGGGCTGGTGAGCCGTAAACCGCACGCCCGCGCTGTTGTAGTCCCTTGCGGCAACGCGGTAGGTATGCGTTGTTGGATCGGACACAATGCCGCCAATCTGCAGGTCCGTAGCTGACAGGTTGCCGGTGCCCGCGATCACCGGGTTGTGCAGCGCGTCGTGGTAGATGGCGAACTCCACCGTGCCGCCGCCGCGAACTTTGCCCTGTGCGGACAGCGCATGATGGCTGCCGGTCTCAAGCTGCATGTGACCATTCCGGTAAATCGCAACGGGGATAGCAGGCTGAACGCGGTCGAGGTCGTCCGCACTCTCCGTGCCACGCGAGCGGGTCATGCTGTAGGCGATCACGACGTCATCACCTGCGCGCGCGGCGATCCGCATGAAGGGTTCCACGACCAGCGCATTGCCGCCCAGATTGCTCTCGCGCATGACGCTGCCTGCGTCGATCCGCAACAGGTCGCCAAGCTCGATGCGCTGCACTGATCGCAGCGTTGCGCCCTGCATGCCGGTGTTTCCGCGATCGTCAACCAGTTCAGGATGACCGCTGTACGTGAGTACTGCGCGGCTGAAGCCATTCAGCGGCGTACTGCGCTGCACGCCAGCACTAATCTCTGCTGATGGCGCTACCGGGTAAGGAGTGCGCGGCCCGGACAGGTCGGCACGCAGGATCGCACCGCTGCCGTCCTCGTTCTCGCGAGTTAGCATGAGGATGTTGTGGCTGCCGCCCCGACCGAAGCCGCCGTCGCTGTCCTTCAACGTGATGCGTCCTCCGGAAGCTCCGCGTCGGGACTCCTCACGGCTGGAAGAAACAACTGAGCCGGATGCGTCATTGGCAACGCCATCGTCAGGGCCATTGAGACGAAGAATGGACCGGTTCGCGGACGAACGAAGCGTCCACATCCAGTCATCTGAGGGCTCACTTACCGACCGGCGAGCAACCGGCAGCCATCCATTCGGAGCGAGAACCGTTGTCAGCGTAAGGTCGACAACGGCGCGTGTACCGCGACCTATCTGCAGGCGTTCGCGAATTGCCGGCAGCAGGAGTGCGGCTGTCGCCCGAATCCTGTAGCTGCCCGGTTGCAGGTTGAAGTGGTAGTGACCGCGTGCGTCTGTAATGGCGGAGCCGGCGAGAGTCGCGTCCGGCAGCAGGGCCTGAACCAGCGCACCCATCTGGGGCACACCATCGGTGTCGCGTATGACACCGCTGATGGTGCTTTCGCTGAACACATCCGCATACCGTACCGTCTGCGCGTTCGCGCAGAACGTTACACCGAGCGAAGCCAGCGCCAGGAACACTCCGGATTGCAGGTTCAACCGCATCACCGCGTTAACATGCCTCTTCGCGTCTTGACCTGTGCCCGAAAAGTTCGTCGTTCGAACCTGGGAAATGCTTCATTAGAAGGAGGCCGCCTGCCAGTCTGGCGATCTCTCATCGCGAATCGTTCCTACCCGAGCAGTCTACTCCACCGTAAAGGGCGCGGTCTGCGCGATCTGCTGTTTTGATACACCGTCGTTCACCTTGATGGACAGGCTGTATTTGCCCGGCTGCAATCCACCGAGCGGCAACGTCTTCTCCAGGGTGACCTGATCGGCGTTCGGATTCATCTTTGCCGTCGACTCGCTTGTATCCAGTACCTGCTTGTTCGTCGTCAGGTCCGTTACGAGATATTGGATCTCGGCATTGTTCTGCTTGCTCTTGTCGTCGATGCCAAGGTTGTAGACCTGCATCCAGAAGTTAAGATTGCTGCCCTTCTTGAACGTGACCGGCACCTGCGGTCCCGTGGAGACGCTCGGAACGACCTTGGTGTTTCCGATGACGAACGAACCGGCGCCGATTTCCTTTGAAGGCACACGCGCCATGCTCGACGCCAGAATCAGAGAGGATGCGGAGAGACGGTCGTCATCGTACTTGGGCACGTTGACCGAGCGGCGCCATGTGCCGATGTGGTCGGGGTTGTTGACGTCCTTGATGACGATGTCAACCTTGTAGATACCCGGGCGCAGCGGCAGTGCTTTCCAGTACATATTGCGCTGCAGCTGCGTGCTCGCCAGGAACTCCGACGGTACCTGCACATTGACCGTGTCTTCAAACGTCTGCACGATGCGGTGGTTGATGTTCGACACCTGGCCGAGGATGTTGACGGTCCCGGTAGAAACACCATCCTTCGTATTGAAGGTCACATCCTGATTGCGGATCTGCAGCGTTACCGGCACCAGCACGGTGTCGTTCGTCACCTTGACGTAGTCCGTACGAACGTCAAAAAGGAACGGCGGCCCCTTGAGAATCTGGGCGCTGGTGATGTATTGCTCCATATCCTTGAACTTGATGGGCGGAGCGGCAAGGATCTTCGCGTACAGCGAAATGCGGTCGAACTGCTTGCTCTGCTGCGACGAAGACATGGGGCCGGAGCCAAGCTGCTCAAGGCCGCCGTTCATGCGGTCCTCGCGCTTTGCCATGCCCATCTGCTCGTACAACGTCTGACCCGCGCCTGCTACGTACTTCAGAGCGTCCTTTTCAGAGCGATCGATTGTCAGGTGGTAGTCGTTGCACTGGCAGGTGTCGACGAACTCAAGGTCGATGTTGTCGCCGATGCCTTCAAGATAGCGGTAATGCCAGACCTCAAACGGAAAGGTCGAGGTAGTACCGCCGCCTTCTTCCATGGGGCGATCGTAGGTGCCGCCGCTAGGGTGCGAATCGATCGAATCCGGCTTGCCGAATGAGATGTAGACGTGGCCGCGGTCGGTCTTCCAACCCGGTTTGCCTGCCGCGAAATGCTCGTTGGCGTAGGCGATGCGAGCATAATGCTGCTCGCGAAATTCGTTATCGGGAGAGTCAGGATTGGGGTTGCGGCGCAGCCAGAAATTTTCGATGAAGTTTTCCCGCTCTTCATCATTCTTCAGCTGCTTGAATGCCTGCACTTCCTGGTCGGTGATGATCCAGACCACATCCTGCTCAAGCCATTTCTTGAAGGTGCCGTCGGGCTTTAATTCCTGCTTCAGGTACTTATTCTGCTGGATGCGCTCGCGATCCGAGAGGCGGCGCTTCAAAGGATCCGGCTTCTCTTCTGGCGCGTCAGTCTTGTTGACCGTAGGCGTGGGTTCCTTCCCCGGCGTCGCCGGTGTGGAATCCTGCGTCTGTGCACGAAGTCCCGAGGCGAACAATGCCGCCATCATCAGTACTCCGGTGCCAATCCTGCCCTGCCAAGCTGCCCTGTTCATCGCCCTGCGCACTCCCGCCGGACCGTAGCCCGAACAATCCAATTGTAGTCCGGAAAGGGTTGCCTGGAGACATCCCAAGCTGCCCAATTTCGGTACTTTGAAGTCTCTGGTGCTTGCGTCATATTGCGCTGCTATCATCTTGGACGAAGCCCACCGCAAACGGATACGTCGCAACACAGGTTCGCCCACACGATGGGAACTGTCGGCGCGCCAGCTCCGTATCTCCTGGTACCTGGGGGCCGGTATGAGAGACCGGGGGCTGGTAAGACCGGCGGGCTGGCAAAAGAAGGGCGCATGAAAAAAGTTTTACTGATCGTCGCGGGTATCGTTCTGCTGGCGGCTGTCATTGGCGGCACGGTTTATCACAGCCGCTCCAACGTGACCGCGGTGGTAACAGCGCGCGTGACACGTGAAGATCTGACCGCGACGGTGACCGGCACGGGGCAGATCAAACCGAAGACCTACGTCAATATCGGGGCCACCGCCTTCGGCCGCATCACCCACCTGTACGCGAAGGAGGGCGACCACGTGAAGGCGGGGCAGACGCTGGCCACGCTCGAGAGCGTGCAGCCGTCGGCTACTGTGCAGGCACAGGCGGCGACAATCTCGTCCAGCCGCACCGATGTGAACTCGTACATCGCCGCGGAGAAGACTGCCGAGGCAAACCTCGTGCAGGCGCAGGCCGACCTGGTACAAAAGCGGTTCGACATCCAGCGGTACCAGCAGCTTTACGATTCAAAGCTGGTGGCGAAGCAGGATTACGACTCAAAGAAGGCCGCATTCGACGTGAGCGCCGCGACCGTGCAGCAGCGGGAAGCAGCGCTCGCGCAGGCAAAGGCACAAACGGCCTCGGCTGAAGGCCACGTGCAGACGGCGGTGGCATCACAGCGGGCAAACTTCGACGCACTCGACAAGACGATTTCGCGCGCTCCGTTCGACGGGCTGGTGACGAATGTTCCCGTTCGCGAAGGCGAGACGATGGTGACTGGCATCCAGAATGCACAGGGATCAACCCTGATGACGCTCGCCGACATGTCCGTCATCACCGCCGAGGTGAAGGTGGATGAGACCGACGTGGTGAACGTGAAGCTTGGCCAGAGCGTCGATGTGACCGTCGATGCCCTGCCCGGCCGCGTCTTTAAGGGGCATGTCACCGAAGTTGGCGACCAGGCGCTGCTGCGCACGACTGGTATCGCTACATCGCAGTCGACAACCGGAACGGAAGAGGCAAAGGACTTCAAGGTCGTCGTCACGCTGGACCAGGTGAACGGGCAGAATAATGATGATCTGCGCCCGGGACTATCTGCGACTGCGAAGATCCGCACGGCTGAGGCAAGCGCAGCGGTGGTGCTGCCGCTGGCCGCGCTGGTCAGTCGCGACCCCACCGCCGAGGCCGTGCTGGCCAAAAACCACGGCAAGTTGCCCGATGGTTCCGCCACCAACCCTGTCGCCGCGAAAAACTCGCCCAAGACGCAAGGTGTCTACATTGTTCGCACCGACGACGGCAAGCTGCGGACGTTTTTCCGCCCTGTGCAGACGGGCATCACAGGTACAACCGATATCCAGGTGACCGGCGGTCTGCAGCCCGGAGACGAAGTCGTCATCGGCAAGTACAAGACGCTGCGAAGCCTCGCAAGCGGAACAACGATCAAGCGCGACACTGAAGTCACCAGCACCGATAACACCTAAACCGACAGCGACGCAGCGCCGACCGGCCCGGCAGTAGACTTGCAGGAGAGTATGGAAACCGCAATCGAACCGCAGGCGAACCACGCTGTGAACTGCAACCCGGGCGAGGTGATCGTCACAGACAATCTGTGGAAGACCTACGTCATGGGCGAGCAGGAGGTCCATGCGCTGCGCGGCGTGAACCTGCGCATCCGATACAACGAATACGTTGCGATCATGGGGCCGTCCGGCTCAGGCAAGAGCACGCTGATGAACCTGATCGGCTGCCTTGACTCTCCTTCGAAAGGTTCATATTGCCTGAACGGCCACGATGTTTCTCGGCTCAGTGATGACGAACTCGCGCGCATCCGCAATAAGGAGATTGGATTTGTCTTCCAGACCTTCAACCTGCTGGCGCGCGCCACGGCCCTGCACAATGTCGAACTGCCGTTGATCTACAACGGCACCAGTTCCGCGGCCCGCATTGAACGCGCAACGGCAGTGCTGGAGTCAGTTGGCCTGGGCAGCCGCATGCACCACAAGCCAAACGAAATGTCAGGCGGTCAGCGTCAGCGTGTTGCCATCGCGCGCGCCCTGGTCAACTCGCCTTCGATCATTCTCGCGGACGAACCCACGGGCAATCTCGATTCGAAGACCGGTATCGAGATCATGGAGTTGTTTGAGAATCTGCACCGTCAGGGCAATACCATCGTCCTCGTAACGCACGAGCCTGACATCGCCGAGCATGCCAATCGCGTCGTCACGATTCGGGATGGTGTTATTGCCAGCGACAATCCCTCTCCGCGCAGGGTCACCACGTCGTAGGCAGCCATCGACCTCTCATGCGACCCCTCGGCGTTGGCTGCCGTCTAAACCGCAGATGCCATACCGACTTGCCACGCTCATGAAGCACTCGATGCACTGCGTTCTGGCCGGTGTGTTGACGCTGTTGTTTTCGGTTGGAGCATCTGCACAGGCGGGTGGGCGCTTCGATCTTGCAGGTCCGAGCATCGATGTTCACGTGCAGCGCGGTTCACGTACGCTGCCGATCGCCATGGTGCCTAACCTGCTGCCAGGCGACCGCCTGTTGATCCATGCCGACTTGCCACCGACACAGTCGGTAAAGCTGCTGATGGTGGTGGCGTTCCTACGCGGCAGCACCAATCCTCCGCCGAACGACTGGTTCACGCGGGTCGAGACCTGGGACAAGAAGACCCGCGCGGAGGGCATCACCGTAACCGTGCCGGACGAGGCGCAGCAGGCGCTGATTTTTCTTGCTCCTGATACGAACGGCGGGTTTGCAACACTGAAGTCGGCGGTAGTCGGCCGCCCGGGTCTGTTTGTGCGTGCGGCTCAGGACTTGAACGAAGCTTCATTTGAGCAGGCGCGTATCGAGCGTTACCTGCAGGCGATTCGTCGCGTTCCAGCGGGCTCGCCGGCAGAGTTGCTGGACCACTCGCACAAGCTGGCCGCGACATTGAACCTCAAGCCCAACGAGGAGTGTTTCAAGAGGCCAGCCGACCTGCAGCTCGCATGCCTGCAGCAGACCGGAACGCAGGTGCTGCTGGATGACGGACACGGCCAGACGCTCGCCTCCATGATCACCACGGGCGACTCCGCCAATCTGATCGGCGCGGTCGCCGGCACGCCCATGGCGAACGCTGGCGGCGTTGCTGCCTATTCCGCTTACGTGGGGACTGTTATTGACCTGGTACGCCTAATGAGCGGCCTGCACACAGCGCACTTTCAGTACATTCCTGCGATTGCATTTCCCAATGACGAGGCGTTGAACCTGCGGCTGAACACACCGCCCTCGTTCAACAACCCCAAATCCGTCATCGTAGTTGCGTTGCCTGCGGTGCACGCATCTGTGCCGCCGCCGTTGCGCCTGCAGGATCCAAACCACGTGTCGTGCCTGCTGCAGCCCTCGATGGTGCTGCCTCTTGAGGGTGCGCCCCTGGTCTTTGCTACCAGCTTTGCGCATGACCTTGTGTTGCACTTGAACAATGGCACGATCGACGGCAGAACCGACCTGCCTATGGTGCCCGATGCGTATGACGGCGGGCTCGTGTTGAGCAGCAGCACCTCCAGTCGCAAGCCGCTGCCCACTGCCGCTCCCGAAGCGCGCGATGCCACTACCAGCACACTCTCAGCGCCCCAAGCTCCAAAGGAACCGGACGCGGCGGCAGAGCCCACCGCAACGCCGGTCCTGACTTCAAACGACACCACGGGCGACGTACTGATCACCGGAACGCTGCGCGGATACTGGGGGTTCGACTCGTTCGAGGGAGTAACTGTCCCGCTGCAGCGACGCATTGGGACAGGGTGGAAGGCCGTAATGCACGGCGACCTGATCGCAGGCCGCGCCAACGACCTGCTGCTGCGAGCGGACGGCACTGCCTGCACTTCGCGTATCGAACTCGACACCGCAGCCGATCATGTGAAACCACTCACCTGGCAGCCTGCGCCCGACACCCACACGCCGGCCGTTGCGAGGCCTCTCGAGATCAAGCTTCCGCTTGAAAGTGCGGCGCCCGGCAGCCTGGGCTTGCGTGTCCACCAGTTCGGTACAGAGACCGTCGATAAGGTGGCGATCAAGGCCTACTCTGACCGCACGCGGCTGCAGGCCCTGCACATGCACGCGGGCGACAACCTGGCGATCCTGACGGGCACCGGTCTCGCCGAGATCCGATCGGTAAAGCTCGGCGACATCGAATACAGGCCAGCGACAGAGCAGGCCGGCGACAAGGAGCTGCGCCTCCTCGCAGTGGCTGCAAAGGATGACAAGACCCGCACAGCAGGTTCGACGGGCACAGCCGAGGCAATGCTGGCGGATGGGCGTGTTGTCGCTGTTCCTTATGTTGTGGAGGCCGCAAGGCCCTCTGTGCAATTGCTCTCGGCGACGGCACACCTGCAGCCAGGGGCTGGTATGCCGATGTCGCTTGGCGGCAAAAACGAACTGCCGCTGGACGCGCGCATCAACATCGCGCTGCGGTCCACGTCTCCCGCACGGTTCCCTCGTGGCGAGAAGATCGAGATTGCACTTGCGGACGGCTCGCTGCACACGGCACTCAGCACTTCGGACGGCTCACTCGTATTGCAGGACGCGCACACCGCGCTTGCGTTCTTTTTGCCGGCGAAGAGCTTTGGCGCGTCGGCCTTTGGTCCGCTGCAGTTGCGTGCCGTCGCCGAAGACGGGACGACAGGCGACTGGCTGCCGCTGGGGACTCTGGTGCGGACCCCCTCGATCACAAGCATCACCTGCTCGCGTGCCACGCCACGCTCCGCTGCGATTGCCAAGCCAGATGCAGCTAAATCCGACGAAACTAGCGCGGCTGCCGAGACGGCTGACATGCCCTGCACTCTGACGGGGCGCGATCTTTTCCTGATCGATTCCGTGGCGAGTGACAACAGCTTCGGAAGCGCGGTGCCCGTGGCTCTTGGCTTTGCCGGTGACACGCTGGCGGTGCCGCGGCCCGCCGATAACCACACGCTCTACTTGAAGCTGCGCGACGATCCTGACGCGGTTGTCACCATTCCTGTGACGACGGCGACGACGAGCGCGGCCCATCGAACCACGGCGGCAACGCAGACAACAACGCCTCCAGCTGCACAGTAGCTGCAAGCCGAAGGCGCTTACTCCAAGCTGGTTTAGCGGTGGTCGACTACATGTGCGGCAGTCAGGCCCAGCTGCACCTTGCTGTGTTTACGGCTGTAGAAGAAGTACACGACCAATCCGATCAGCAGCCATCCGAAGAGACGGATCCAGTTTGCTGTGCCGAGCTTGTACATCATGTAGCCGTTGAATAGCACACCCAGAACAGGCACAACAGGCACGGGCCACACCAGCGGCGCACGAAACGGACGGAAACGGCCCGGATCGCTGCGTCGCAGCACAACCACGGCAACGCAGACGATCACAAATGCGAACAGCGTACCAATGTTGACCATTTTGCTGATGTCGTCGATCGGTGTGACGGATCCAACGATTGCGGCAAGTGCGCCCGCGAGGATCGTCGCCTTCCACGGTGTGCGAAAGCGCGGATGGATGTCTGCGAAGAAGCCCTTCGGCAGCAGGCCGTCTTTTGCCATGGCGTACAACACGCGCGATTGACCCAGCAGCATCACGAGCATGACTGAGGTCAGACCGGCGATGGAGCCGATGGTGACCACATCCGCAGCCCAGCCCACCTTGTATTCGAGGAAAGCGCGAACAAGCGGCGCCTCGATGTTGATGGAGGGCCAGGGAATCATGCCGGTCAGCACAGCCGCGATTGCGATATAGAGAATTGTGCAGATCGAGAGCGAGAGAATCATGCCGATGGGCATGTCACGCTGCGGATTCTTGGCTTCCTGCGCAGTCGTCGAGACTGCGTCGAATCCGATGTACGAGAAGAAGACCAGGCCTGCCGCTAACCCGATGCCGCCCATGCCGAAGGGTGCAAACGTGTGCCAGTCGTTACCCCAGTTCGCGCGATTCACGTAGTGCGAGCCGAGTCCAATGACGAACAGCACCACGGCCAGCTTCAGGATAACGATGCCTGCGTTGAATTTCGCCGATTCCTGGATGCCGATGACGAGAATGGCGGTGATGATCAGTGCGATGAGGAATGCCGGCAGGTTGAAGCCAATCTCCACACCGAAGAGATGTGGAGCGTTCAGCATCGCGTGGGATTGCGCCACGAGGGCGGCTGTCGGATGCTTCATGAGTTCTGCAAGTGCGTTGCTGAAGGGCAATGTGCC
Source organism: Terriglobus sp. (assembly GCA_965199365.1). Lineage (GTDB taxonomy): Bacteria > Acidobacteriota > Terriglobia > Terriglobales > Acidobacteriaceae > Terriglobus. The sequence goes on from CBDARC010000002.1 coordinate 982,810, forward strand.
CGGCTGCAAATCGGGATTTGTCTGTGCCAGCGAGGCACGTGCGACGCGCTCGAGCGCCGTGCGCAGACCGGTCCAATGGTCGTATGCGAGCCACAGCGGAAACCTGAGATGAAAGATCGCCAGAAACTCGACAAAGTTATTTGACCAGCCGGACGAAACGGTGCTGGCACCCATGGCGTACTCAAGCGTGAGATCCCAGCCGATGATCCAGGCGATCAACTCACCCAGGGTGGCATATGCGTAGGTGTAGGCGGATCCGGCGAGCGGGATCATCGCGGCGAACTCCGCATAACAAAGGCCCGCAAACGCGCACCCCAGGCCAGACAACACAAAAGCCAGCATCAGAGACGGACCCGCGGAATGCGCACCGATGCCCGACAGCACGAAAATGCCCGCCCCGATGACCGCGCCGATGCCGAGCATCGTCAGCGACACCGGTCCGAGCGAACGCTGGAGAGAGTGTTCTCCCTGTTCGTGCGACTCAGACATCAGTGATTCCATGGACTTCTTTGCGAATAGGTCAGCCATGCGGGTGCGGTACTCCTTCGAAAAGGTCAGCGTCGATCGTTCAGGACAGGTTAACTAAGGCGCGACCACTTGCGTTTCAGCCTTCCCTCTCCACAGGAAGTACACGGGAACGCCAAGCAGCACAATCGCCAGTCCGGGCCATGTGTATTGCGGTTTATAGCGTAAGAGTACAACACAGATTGCAGCCGCCATTGCGATGTACAGCGCGGGCAACACCGGGTATCCGACCGCGTGATACGGGCGGTCCGCATCGGGCCGCGTACGCCGCAGAATGAACAATCCGAGGATGGTCAGGATGTAGAACAGCAGCACGGCGAAGATGACGTAATCCAGCAGTTGCCCGTAGCTACCTGACAGGCAAAGCAGGCAAGTCCAGGCCCACTGCACCCACAGGCTGACGACGGGCGTGCGGCTCTTCGGAGAGAGGCGTCCGGCAGCCTTGAAGAACAGGCCATCCTGGCTCATCGCGTAGTACACACGCGCGCCCGCAAGCAGCATGCCATTGGCGCAGCCGAAGGTAGAAACAAGGATCGCCAGCGCCATGATGCGTGCGCCGTAGCCCGCAAATGCCTGCTCCATGACGGCCGTGGCGACACGATCTTCACTGGCAAACTGGATGCCGCGCGCCACGATGCTGGCGCCGTTCGCGGAGCCATGTAGCGGCAGCACCGCCAGGTAGATAAAGTTGCATGCAATGTACAGCAGCAGCACAACGCCCGTTCCCAGCGCGAGCGACAGCGGCAGGTTGCGACGAGGATTCTGTATCTCGCCCGCAGTAAAGGTCACGTTGTTCCAAGCATCGCTCGAGAACAGCGAACCGACTTGTACAACGGCGATGATCGTCAAGAAGCTGACCATGGCAGTCGGTCCGCCAACGCCGACTGTGACCGGATGAAGCGTGTGCAGTCCCGCGTCGCGCCAGAAGTTTCCACTGGAGAAGTTTGCGGCGACAGCGGATGCATTCTTTGCTGCAAGTCCAAGGCCGACCACCATCAGCAGCGCAAGCACTTTCGCCGATGTGAAGACATTCTGGATCAGCGCGCCCAGCCGAACGCCGAGCGTGTTGAGCACTGTGAGCAGCGTCAGGATAATGATCGCGGCGAAGTTGGCGGTGCTCAGGCCAACCTCCATGTTGCCCAGCACCATGGGGCCGATCGAGACCGGCGGCACATGCGCGATGTGCCACAGCCAGTGCGTTGCCGATACTGATGGAAAGAAGACTCCAAGAAATTTGCCAAATGCTACGCCGACAGCTGCGATGGTGCCGGACTGGATGACGAGGAACAGCGTCCACCCGTACAGAAAACCCCACATTGGTCCGAGTGCCTCGCGCAGGTAGACGTACTGGCCGCCAGCCTTTGGCATCATCGCGGCAAGTTCGCCATAACTCAGCGCGGCAATGATCGTCATGACAGCCGTTACCAGCCATGCGGCGATCAGCAGCGCGGGCGAACCGACTCCGCGCGACATGTCGGCCGAGACGATGAAGATGCCCGAGCCAATCATGGATCCCATGACAATCGCCGTCGCCGAAAACAGGCCGAGGCCCTTGACGAACTCCGGCTGGCCGGTTTCAGTGCTGTGAGGTTCGATTGACACGCGTGTAACGGTTTTACTGTAAAGCGCGAAGAAAGTCTTGCGCAGCCGGTTTCAGCCCATTTGCGCCATCAACAGTGGCTGGCAGCAGCGCCGAGATAAGCGCGACGGAGTCCGCTCCCGACGCACGTACCTGCGGCCCTTGATGCAGGCCGATGCCGCCGATCGCGACCAGGGGCTTGCGCACCAGCGCGCGTACGGCCTGCAGACCACACAGGCCAACTACCGGTTCAGCCTTCAACTTGGTCGTAGTCGCGAACACCGGGCCGATCGCGACGTAGTCGACGTCTTCCCTGCCCGCGCTCTCTGCCTGCTGTGGAGTGTGCGTGGACAAGCCGAGGATCGCGCCGTCACCAATGTGCTCACGAGCGAGCGGTACAGGCATGTCTCCTTGACCGACGTGACCGCCGTCCCATCCGCTGCGTTGGAGCAGATGAACTCGGTCGTTCAGCAGAAGGACGGATTGATCAGTCCGGAATACGCTGGCGATCGCCTCTGCCGCTCGCAGCACGTCGTTGTCGCTGCCGGTCTTGTCTCGATACTGCAGCAGGCAGACGCCCGCATCGCGCCACGCTCGCGCTACTTCGACTGGCTCGAGTCCGCGTCGTACGCAGCTTTCCGCATCGAGGATCGCGTACAGACGAAGCGACGCATCCCCTGAGGCGATCCGCCGCGCGAACTGCTCACGAACAGAGAGGTTAGACCCCAACCGGCTCTCGCTCTGCTTCGACCTTCTTGCGCTCGGCTTCCCGCTCGAAGAAGCGCTCCATGAACTTGGTGTCGAAGTCGCCGCGGCGGAAATCCGCATCGGCGAAGATCTTCTGCTGCAGCGGAATCGTGGTGTAAATGCCTTCGATCACAAACTGGCTGAGCGCACGCTGCATGCGGTTCATTGCCTCTTCGCGGTCACGGCCGTGGCAGATAACCTTGGCGATCATAGAGTCGTAGTAGGGGGGCACAACGCCTTCACTGTACTGCGCCGTATCCACGCGCACGCCGTTGCCGCCGGGCACGTTGAAGGCAGTGATCTTGCCGGCGGATGGTGTGAACTTTTCAGGATGCTCCGCGTTGATACGGCATTCGATCGCGTGGCCGCGGATGGTTGGCCGCTCAGGCACGATGTCTGGCAGCCTCTCGCCGGAGGCGATGCGCAGCTGCGCCTTTACCAGGTCGATACCGGTGACTGCTTCGGTCACGGGGTGCTCCACCTGGATGCGCGTGTTCATTTCGATGAAGTAGATCTGTCCGTCTTCATCCATCAGGAACTCGATGGTGCCCGCGTTCCAGTAGCCGATCTCGCGCAGCGAACGCTCGATCACGCCGCCCAGTCGGGTGCGTTGTTCCGGTGTGATCTGCAGCGATGGCGCCTCTTCGATCAGTTTCTGATGGCGGCGCTGGATGGAGCATTCGCGCTCGCCCAGGCTCATCACGTTGCCGTGTTCATCGGCCAGCACCTGGAACTCGATGTGGCGCGGTCGCTCGATGAACTTCTCCATGTAGAGGTCGCCGTTTGCAAAGGCGTTCAGCGCCTCAGTTGACGCCTGGTTGTACAGGCTGGGCAATTCGTCCGCCGTGCGGCAGATGCGCATGCCGCGACCGCCACCGCCTGCCACTGCCTTGAGAATGACAGGGAATCCGACTGACTTCGCCCATTTAAGAGCCTCGTCCACACTCTCGATGACGCCATCAGAGCCGGGCAGGATCGGCACGTTCGCCGCCTTCATGGTCTGCCGCGCGGTAGATTTTTCGCCCATCATGCGAGTGACTTCAGGGCGCGGTCCGATGAACTTGATGTTCGAGGCGCGGCAGACCTCGGCGAAGTTTGCGTTCTCGCTCAGCAGGCCGTAACCAGGATGGATTGCATCCACATCGGCGATCTCCGCCGCCGAGATGACCGCGGGCACATTCAAGTAGCTCTCAGCAGAGCGCGGCGGACCGATGCAAATTGCCTCATCGGCGAACTTCACATGCAGGCTGTTGCGATCGGCTTCAGAGTAGACGGCGACGGTGCGAATGCCGAGTTCGCGGCACGCCGAAATGACGCGCAGGGCGATTTCACCGCGATTGGCAATGAGGACTTTCTTGAACATCGTTACCGGGGCCTCACGGCAAACAGCGGCTGCCCGTACTCGACCGGCTGGCCATTTTTGGCAATGATGCGGACGACCTCGCCTGCAACATCGCTCTCAATCTCGTTCATCAGCTTCATCGCTTCGACGATGCAGAGCACCTGGCCCACCTCGACAACATCGCCCACCTTGACGAATGCCGCTGAACCAGGCGCCGAGCTCTCATAGAAGGAGCCGACAATCGGCGACTTTACTTCGTGCAGCTTCTCCTCGACAGGAACAGCGGGAGCGGGCGGCGGCGCGTGCACTGGCACGGGTGCGGGAGTGATCTGCGGAGCCGCCGCTGCGGCAAGGTGATGAAGATGTGCCGGGTCGAAGGCGGGGGCGACAGGCGCTGCCGACGCAAACTTGAGGCGAATCTGCTGCTCGCCGCGATGCAGATCGAACTCCGCGATATTGTTCTCTCGTAGGAACTCAACCAGTTCCCGGAGTTCCTGCATATCTTTCTGTTCCATCATCGTCCTTCTGGGAAATCTTTCAGAGTTCCAGCCAGCCTTTGTGTACAGGGGTCAGCACCTCGGCCCCCGTGTCGGTCACCAGCACCGTGTCTTCGATGCGCACGCCGAAGCGACCAGGCAGGTAAACCCCGGGTTCGATTGTAATCACCATTCCGGCTTCCAGCTTGGTCTTCTGACCTTTGGCGACGCGCGGACCCTCGTGGATCTCAACGCCGACGCCGTGACCGGTCGAATGGCTGAAGAGTTTCGCCAGGCCTGCGCTCGCCAGCAACGAGCGTGCGGCGCCATCGACCGCATCGCAGGTTGCGCCCGCACGGACGACGGCGACGGAGGCCTTCTGTGCGGCCAGCACTGCTTCAAAGACATTGCGCTGCTCATCCCAGAGCACCCGCTGCCGGGGTGGGACAGGCTTGTCGCCGAAACCGAACGCGACCGTGCGCGTCATGTCGGAGCAGTAGCCCTCCAGCACAATACCGAAGTCGAGCGTCAGCAGATCACCGGGCCTGACGACCGCGTCGGTCGCGCGTGCGTGCGGCATGCCGCCTCGTTCACCGGCTGCAACGATCGTGTCGAAGCTCATGGCTTCCGCACCGGCAAGTCGCGCGCGATGCTCGAGTTCGGTCGCGATGTCTCGCTCGCGCATGCCGGCTTCCATCCACGAGAGCAAACCTTCATACAACGAGCAGGTCAGAGCGGCCGCTCGTCGCATCAGGTCCGCCTCCGCACGGTCCTTTACCGCACGAAGATGTTCCACAGCGCCGTCCAGCGGGCGAAAGAAGCCTGTCGATCCACCTGCCTTGCGCACAGCGGACCGCATTGCAACGAGCGTTGCGACAGTCGTATGCGTCCTGTCGAAGCCGCAGGTCCCTGCTCCGGCTGCCGCCGCGTAAGCGCAGGCCTCGGCCAATGCAGACTTCTTCGCGATGCAGACGGACGCTCCCTGCACCTCCTGCCTCGCTTGCGCTGTGTATCGTCCGTCGGTGAACAACCGGGCACCCGCCCGTTGGCCGGCCAGCACGATCAATGCGGCATTCGAGCCCGTGAAACCAGTGAGATAGCGCACGTCCGGCAGATGGGTCACCAGCAGTGCAGGGGTTGATTTGCCGCGCAGCTCGGCGACCAGGTTCCGCAAACGTGTGCGCGTGTCCATCGTCACAGGATACGGCAGCGGTGGCAGCCCGGTATCATGGAGTATGTCCTCGTTGGAGCAGGCTAGACGACAGCTTACGCGCCGCCGCTTTCTTGCCGGCCTGGGCGTCACGGCGGCAACGTTGAGCCTGTACTCCGGGGAGTTGGAGCGTCATGCGCTGACGACTGTCCGCAAGACCGTCCACGTGACGAACCTGCCGACATCGTTCCACGGCTTCACCATCGCACAGCTCAGCGATTTCCACTATCGGGACTTTGACGAACCATACTTCGTGGAACACGCAGTAGGTCAACTCAACCTGCTGAAGCCTGATCTCGTCGCTTTAACGGGAGACTTCATCACGGCAAATCGCGTTCCCGGTTCCTTCCGCACGCATGGCACGGACGCCGACGAGTGCGCCAGCATCCTGACAGGCATCAAGTGCCCTCTGCGCTTCTCGACCCTTGGTAACCACGACACCGTGGATACTGCCGGCGTTACGCAGGCGCTGCGGATGAACGGGCTGAACCCACTCGACAATGAACACGTTGCTATCGACAGGGGCGGCGATCGCCTGTGGGTCGCGGGAATTGCCGATGCCTACTTCGACATCCCGAACCTCACCAAGGCGATCCCAAAGCGCAAGCCCTCCGAGCCGCTGATCCTGCTGGGCCACGAGCCGGACTTTGCCGATACAGTCGCGCAGTACGCACCAGTCGACCTGATGCTGGCGGGACACACACACGGCGGCCAGGTGCGCATACCACTGCTGCCGCCGCTCTTCCTGCCCGGGCTGGGAGTCAAGTACGTACATGGCCTGTTCAGCCTGCGCGGCAATACGCAGCTCTATGTGAACCGCGGGCTGGGCACAATGCATCTGCCGTTCCGATTGAACTGCCCGCCGGAACTTACGCTGCTGACGCTTCAGCCAGCCTGACCATGTCTCACGCCTGCGTACAGGCAGAGATACGCACAAGCGCGGCTTAAGCCTGCAAATATCTCAGCGTGGAAATCGGCTAGCTGGCAGCGCGGGCGGGCTTCTTTTGCCGCGGCTTGACCTCTGAGATCGTTGGGGCTACGCCAGACTGGCGATCCATCCAGTTATCGAGCAGGTTCTTCTTGAAGCGCCAGCGATTGCCAAGCTTGAATGCAGGCACAAAGCCCTCGGAGGCATAGCGATAAAGCGTGTCGCTGCTGATGCCCAGGTAGTCCGCGGCCTGGCGGATGTCCATCACTTCACGCAGAGCAGGGTTTGCGGCACCGGGCATGCTTCACGTTCCTGGAGAGGCAGATGCGCTGCAACAGCCAGCCACATACTTTTACCCTGTTTCAGTCGCTACGACAAGCTTTGATGTGTTTTGCGTGGTTGAATTACTCCGACTCTGCGCCGCTGTAGAGTGCTTCGATCTCCCCCGCGTACTTTTGTGCGACGACCCGGCGTTTCAGTTTCATGCTGGGAGTCAGTTCTCCGCCTTCGATGGTCCATTCGTCCGGGACGATGCGGAAGCGTTTGACCTTCTCCCACGGCGCAGCGTCGGCGTTAACACGGTCAAACTCCTGCTGGTAGCGGGCGATCACCTGCGGCTCTTTGAGTGACATCGCATCGGCGATGCCCTGCGACTTTGCCCAGTCTTCGAGTGCGACCTTGTTGGGGGAGACAATGGCCGTCACGTACTTGCGGCGGTCGCCCTGCAGAGCGACGTGGCCGATCAGCGGCGACACCTTCAACTTGTTCTCGATAGGCTGTGGCGCGATGAACTTGCCGCCAATTGTCTTGATCAGCTCGCGCTTGCGGTCGGTGATGCTGAGGAATCCGTCAGAGTCGATGCTGCCGATGTCGCCTGTTTTGAACCACTCGCCGTCCATCACGGCTGCGGTCTGCTCCGGCTTCTGCCAATAGCCTGGAAAGACACCAGGGCCGCGAACTTCCAATTCGCCATCTTCGGCAAAGCGGCAGTCGGTGTTGGGCATGCGGAGGCCGATGGTGCCGAGCTTGTTCTTGTCCGGCTGATTCACTGCAATCACCGGCGAGGTCTCCGTAAGGCCGTAGCCTTCGAGGATCGCGATGCCCGCGTCGGCGAACCAGCGCGCGAGATCGATGCCAAGCGGAGCGCCGCCGGCGACGAATACCTTCACACGGCCGCCGAACGCCTCGCGCAACTTGCTGTAGACGAGCTTGTCCGCCAGCTTCCACGCCAGTGAGGACGGGGTCCTGCCATTCGCGACATCATCGCGATGCTTGCCGCCGGTCCGTATGGCCCATTGAAAGATTCTCGCCTTCAAACCGCCAGCCTTCAGGGCTTTGCCCTCAGCGGACTGCCGCACGCGTTCAAACACGCGGGGCACCGCGACGAAGATGGTGGGCTTGACCGCGGCCATGGCGGGCAGCACGCGCTCGGGCCGGCCAACATAGGCGAGCGTCACGTTTTCACAGAAAAATAGATAGTCGATGTGCCGGGCAGTGACATGCGACAGCGGCAGGAACGACACCATCAGATCTTCGGGGCCGAACTGGAAGATGCCCGTCGTCATGGTGAGGTTTGAGGCGATGTTGCCGTGCGTCAGCATGACACCCTTGGCATCGCCGGTTGTGCCGGAGGTGTAGATGATGGTGGCGAGGTCGCCGGGCTCGATTGCCTGCAGCGCCGCGTCGAAACTCGAGTCGCGCGCGCTGCCCTCATCGCCTGAGACGAGGCTTGCGAAGGCGATGTGCTGAGCTTCGGCCTCGTGCTCCATGACGATGATGCTTTCGATAAGGCCGGTGGCCTGGACCTTATGCGCAAGCTCGACGGTCGAGACGAAGGCGATCCGAGCGCCGCTGTCGCGCAGTTGAGCAGCGGTCTGGTCGGCGGTCAGCGTGGGAAACATCGGCACATCGACCGCGCCAATGGCGAGGCAGGCGAAATCGGTCACGGCCCACTCCCAACGGTTCTCTGCAATGAGCGCGACGCGGTCGCCCTTGCTCACGCCCTGCGCCTGCAGCCAGGCAGCCACCCGGCGTGTGCGCCAGTACAGCGCGTCGCACGAGATCGGCTGCCAGTTGTCTCCGACCTGGGTCAGGATCGCGCGTTCTGTTCCGCGCGAAGTCGCGTGAACGAAGACGTCATTAAGCGTTCGCAATTGCATGGGTGCAGGATTCCTCTGGAGTGGTTCGGCGTCCAGAGAAATCCTACATGCAAACGCTGTCAGGCCTGTTGAAGCGGCGCCATGTAGACGAAGCTGGAGGCGGCGCCGGGCCAGTCGGCAAGCAATTGGGCTGCGAGAGAACTCTCGCTCTCGGCGGCATGCTCTTGCAGCAGCGCGTGAAGTTGTTGCTGCGCTGCAGGCGGAGCCTCATCGAAATGGAGAGCCTGCAGGAAGTCTGCGTGGTAGCGCTCACCCGCGAGAACGGAGCCATCCGCGTCGAGAATCCACGCGGTGCCGCCGGTCATGCCCGCGCCGAAATTGAGGCCGATGGGGCCAAGCACCACAGCCATGCCGCCGGTCATGTACTCGCAGCCGTGGTCGCCGATACCCTCTACGACCGAGATGGCGCCGGAGTTGCGCACAGCGTAGCGCTCGCCCGCGCGGCCTGCTGCAAACAGTTTGCCGGCAGTCGCGCCGTACAGGGCGACGTTGCCCAGGATGACGTGCTGACCGCTGTCTTTGGCGGCGAGCCCGCGGGCGCGCAGGGCGATGGTGCCTCCGCTAAGGCCCTTGCCGACGAAGTCGTTGGCCTGGCCGGTGAGCTGCAGGTGCATGCCTTCGATGGCGAACGCGCCGAAGGACTGACCGGCTGTCCCGTTGAAGCGCAGGTTGATCGATGGGGTCGGCATGGGCGACTCGGCTGCCGCCCGCAGAACGCTGATCTCGCCTGCGATCCGTGCACCGACGGCGCGATCCTTGTTGGCGATCTCGCTGTCCACTTCGAACGATTCACCTTGCTTGACGGCAGCGACGGCTGATTCGACCCACTCTTCGTCGAGCGCCGGACGGCTCTGCGGGCGGTCGTTGCGAACACCTGCCCAGCTGCGTGGGCCATCACCTTCCTGAACCAGCATCCTTGAGAGGTCGAGGCCGCCGTCGGCGCGCACCTGTTGCAGCAGGTCGACGCGGCCGATGGCCTGCTCGATGGACGAGAAGCCGTACCGTGCCAGCATTGCCTGCAGGTCCGCGGAAAGCTGCTCGAAGAAGCGGACAACGTGCTCGGGCTTGCCGCGGAAGCGCGCGCGCAGCTCAGGCTTTTGCGTGGCGATGCCGGTGGGACAGGTGTTCAGGTGACACTGCCGCGCCATGTCGCAGCCAAGCACGACGAGGACGGCGGTTCCAAAAGCGTACTCATCCGCTCCGAGCAGCGCTGCGATCAGCACGTCGCGGGCGGTCGAAAGGCCACCGTCAGTACGCAGGCGAACGCGTCCGCGCATGCCATTTGCCATCAGTGTCTGGTGTGCCTCGGCCAGGCCGAGCTCCCATGGATTGCCCGCGTACTTGATGCTGGAGAGCGCCGCGGCGCCGGTGCCACCGGTATTGCCGGCGATCACGACGTAATCCGCATAAGCCTTCGCGACACCTGCCGCGACCGTGCCCACACCGCAGCTTGAGACGAGCTTGACGCCGACAGCAGCACGCGGATTGACGCGCTTCAGGTCGTGGATCAGCTCTGCCAGATCCTCGATGGAGTAGATGTCGTGGTGTGGCGGCGGCGAGATGAGCGGCACGCCGGGCTGTGCATGGCGCAGCCGCGCAATCAGGCCCGAGACCTTGTGGCCGGGCAGTTGGCCGCCTTCGCCGGGCTTGGCGCCCTGGGCGACCTTGATTTCGATCTCTTCTGCGTGCGCGAGATACTCCGCCGTGACTCCGAAGCGGCCGCTGGCCACCTGCTTGATCTTGTTGTTCAGGTACGAGTGAACCGCTGGGGCCTCGACCATGGGCTCGGCCACGGCCACGCCGCCCGTCGAGGGTTTGTTGACGAACGCGGAGGTCTCGCCCTCGGGCACAACACGCCGATTGCCGGGGTGCGGACGGTAGACATCGGAGTCCTCGCCGCCCTCACCGGTGTTCGACTTGCCACCAATCATGTTCATCGCAATGGTGATGGTCGAATGCGCTTCAGGACTGAGCGAGCCCAGCGACATGGCACTGGAGATGAATCGCCTCATGAGGCTCTTCGGCGACTCGACAAGACTGAGGTCGATCTCTGGACCGGCCGGGCTGATCTCGAGCAACTCGCGCAAAACAGTGGGTGCTTCTTTAGCTGCAACCGCGGTGGAGTAGAGCTGGAACGCTTTCGCGGCGTCCGCCGGCAGAGGCACGTTGCGCGCGCTGCCTACAACCGATTGCAGCGCCTTCACATTGGAAGGCTGCCACGCGTGTGGCTCGGCCAGGTCGGCCTTGCGGAACTTGACCCACCCATAGTCGGGCAGGTCGATCTTGGCCTGCAGATCGGCGGGCACAGGAGCACCCCAGAGAGCACGGATGCCATGCTCAATCTCCTCGAATCCGATACCGCCGAGCGGTGCGGGCGTGTTCGGGAAACAGCGATCTACAACCTGCTGACTGAGACCCAGGATGTCGAACGGATACGCGCCGCGATAGCTGTCAACCACGCTGACGCCCATCTTCGACATGATCTTGGCGAGGCCCGCGTCGAAGGCCTTCAGCATCTTGATTTCGGGAACCTTCGGATCGCCTTCAGCACCGGCCGACATGCGGGCGGTCTCGAGCGCGAGCCACGGGCATACTGCTCCGGCGCCGTACCCGATCAGCACGGCTGCGTGATGTACATCGCGCACGTCCCCTGCCTCAACGGCGATGCCGGTCCTGGTACGGAGGCCCGCCTTGACCAGTGCGTGATGCACCACGCTGACCGCGATTGCCATTGGAATGGGCAGCAGTTCGGCGTCGGCGTTGCGGTCGCTGAGCAGCAGGATCTCGACCCCATCGCGGACAAGCTGCTCTGCGTTCGCGCAGAGTGCCTCGATGCCGACTTCAAGCGAGTAGCGAGCGGAAAAGACGCACTTCAACTCGCGCATGCGCAGCGTGTCGCTATGCGGGTAGCGGCCTTCGCGCAGAGCTTTCAGCTTGCCGATGGAGAGGAACGGCGATGGCAGCGACATGCCGCGCAGTGCCGCCTCTTTGCTGAGCATGTGCGACCAGGGCCCAAGCCGTGTATGCAGCGAGACCACGATGGCTTCGCGCAACGGGTCGATCGCCGGGTTGGTCACCTGGGCAAAACGCTGCCGGAAGAACGCGTACACAGGCCGCGGCGTCCGTGCAAGGTAGGCCAGCGGTGTGTCATCACCCATAGACCATACGGCGTCCTTGCCGTCGGCGAACATCGGCTGCAGCACCATGCGCACGTCTTCCTTGGTGTAGCCGAAGTTGCGCTGCGAGCGAAGCACCGCGTCCGTATCGGTCGCGGGCAGATCGACCCATTCAGGCGCGAAGGTGCTGTCGTCGACGAGGTCGCGATACGCGCCATTCGCGTCGAAGAGGTCGAGCAGGTCGTCATTCTCATAGACCTTCTTTTCTTCCAGATCGACGACGAGCATCTGGCCGGGTCCAAGCCGTCCGCTGTGTACGACCTCATCGGGATCGAGGTCGACCAGGCCTGCCTCAGAACCGGCGACCACGAGGCCATCTTTTGTGATGGCAAAGCGGCTTGGGCGAAGGCCGTTACGGTCGAGCGCCGCGCCGACGTAGCGGCCATCGGTGAAGGCGAGCGCGGCCGGGCCGTCCCACGGCTCGGTCACGTCCATGTGGTACTTCAGGAAGTCGGACGGACGGCTGGCCACGGCTGGGGGCAGCAGGATACGGATAGCCTCGGCGACAGTGCGGCCGTTGCGGGTGAGTAGTTCGATGGTCTCGTCCAGGCTGGTGGAGTCTGTGCCGTCGGCGGTCAGGATCGGCATGCACTCGGCGGGCAGCGTCTCGTAGCGTGCTTCCATGCGGGCACGGTTGCCCCAGACGGTGTTGATCTCTCCGTTATGCGCGAGCGTGCGGCCGGGTTGTGCGCGATGCCATGCAGGCGTGGTGTTGGTGGCGTAGCGCTGATGAAAAAGCGCAAAAGGCGTAGTGAAGGTCTCATCCCGCAGGTCGGGGTAAAAATCCGGCAGCAACCGCCCGATACACATGGACTTATAGACAATTGTCTTGCAGGAGAGCGACGCAACGTAGCCCGTGACCTCACCCGCTTCAAGCCTGCGCTCGAAGGTCTTGCGCGCGAGGTACAGCTCGCGCTCCATCGAGTGGTCCGCACCCGTGACCAGGACGTGCCGGATCAACGGCATGGTGCCGAGGGCGATCTCGCCCAGCACGCCGGGAACTACGGGCACATCGCGCCACGCGAGAACCTCAAGGCCTTCCTGTCGGAGGCACTCGTCCAGCACCTCGCAGGTATTTCCCTGCTCGTCCCACACGAATACGACACCGACTCCGAGCGGCTGATCGTCAGCTAGCGCCACGCCGGTTTCGCGCAGCAACAGCGGCCGAGGGACCGCCGTCATAATACCCACGCCATCGGAGCTTTTGCCGTCAGCGGCGACAGCTCCACGGTGAGCCAGGCGCGCAAGCGCGGTCAGCGCGTCTGTCAGCACGCGGTGCGATGGCTCGTTCTTTGAAGAGGCAACAAAACCTACACCGCAGGAATCGTGATCGAAACGCGAATCGACCAGCGAACGTGGCGTAGTCGCGAGGGAGCCGGACCGCGACATGCGGGCGCTCGAAACCTCAAACCGGGATGACTGGGAGCAGGTGTCCATGGCTCATTTTACGCCGCGACAGAGCGTATTTTGCCCGGAGCGGATCAGACTTTCTGTAGGGTGCTTAACCAATTGCGAAGGAAGCGCTTGACGGCTGGCGCATGTATATTTATACATAAGTCTGCATAGTTATGCATCGGCCATACAGCGCCACGCATCCTATGCATCTGTGGCAAGGAACTAACGGCTGCAGACGATTTCCGCTTCCGCCCCCACCACAGGTCCACGGCAAGCAACTTGAACGTGTGAGGGCGCGCGCGACGTGAAGCAGCAACGACATACCGCGATTCGAGAACTTCTGGTGACAGCCAGCGTTCTGTCGCAGGATGACCTGCGCCGCCGGCTCGCCAAGCGCGGTTTTACTGTGACGCAGGCGACGCTTTCCCGCGATATTCATGAGCTCCGCGTCATGAAAGGGCCGAATGGATATGCGCTTCCCGAAGACGGTGATGAAGAAGATGATATGCCGGGCATTCGGGAGACGCTCTCAAACTTCGGCATGGAGGTCAAGCAGGCGCAAAACCTGCTGATCGTCATCACCACGACCGGATCGGCCCAGCCCGTCGCCGCGGCGCTTGATTACGAAGACTGGCCGGAACTGATGGGCACCATCGCCGGCGACGACACCGTGCTGGCCATCTGCGCGGATTCAAAACAGGCCGCGATGCTGAAGGCGCGGATGGAAGGTTTGATCGGGTGAGCACATTTGCCCCTGCGAGTGAGCTGGCCATGCCGCTCGCCACGTCAGAACCGACGCCGAAATCGATTGTTCGCACCGCGGTCGCGGGCGTAACCGGCTATGCCGGCGCAGAGCTTGCGCGGTTGCTGCTGAATCATCCGCGCCTGGCGGAGAGCGCGCCCCTGTTCCTCGGCCGCATGCATGCTGAATCGGACCCAACGACGCTCTATGATTTGCATCCGCAGCTTGCACGCAACGACGGCAAACCTGCGCCGCCCGTGGTGCCGTTCACGTGGGAGACGCTGCGCGATAACGGCATAGATGTTCTGTTCCTCGCGACTCCTCATGAGCAGTCGCGAGAGTGGGTTCCAGCCGCCCTGGATGCGGGTTTGCGGGTGATCGATCTTTCCGGCGCGTGGCGCCTGCACGACCCGGCCAATGCAGCTGTGTACAAGCTGCATGATGCCGATCCCGAGATTGCTGCTTCGTTGCAGGACGAAGCAGTCTATGGCTGCCCTGAGTTGCATCGCGATGCGATCGCGGATGCGCGGCTGGTGGCGAACCCTGGTTGCTATTCGACCTCGATCATTCTTGCGCTTGCGCCATTGGTGCAGGCCGGACTGGTCGATGTTGAGCATGGCATCATCAGCGATTCGAAGTCCGGCGTAAGCGGAGCGGGCAAAGCGGCGACTGCGAAGACACACTTCATGTATGCCGCGGACAATCTTTCGGCCTACGCGGTCTTCGGTCATCGGCACACCGGTGAACTGCTGGAGCAGCTTCATCTCACCAGCGACCAGATCCAGTTCACGCCGCACCTGCTGCCGATTCCACGCGGCATTTTGTCGACCATTTATCTGCGTCTGCGGCATGTTATGTCCGCGAGCGAGATCGAAGATACACTGCGCGCGTTCTATAGCGGCAGCCCGATGGTGCGCGTCCACGGCATCGGGAACCTGCCGCAAATACAGCACGTGGTGCGCACCAACTTTTGCGACATCGGCTTTGAGCTTGGCCCAGACGGCAGGCGGCTTGTGATGGTGTCGTGCCTCGACAACCTGTTGAAGGGAGCGTCGGGACAGGCCGTGCAGAACATGAACGTCATGTGCGGCTGGAACGAATCGGAGGGACTGCTTTGAAGTACGTAATCAAGCTCGGCGGTGCCGCGCTGGAAAAGCCGGAGCTGCTGCATGCGATCGGCAAAGCCATTTCAGACCTGGTCGCCGACGGCCATCAGGTTGCGATCGTGCATGGTGGCGGTGTGCAGTTGACCCGCACACTGCAGCAGATGGGCAAGAAGAGTGAGTTCATCAGCGGCCTGCGCGTGACCGATGCAGAAACCCGCGATGCCGCGCTGATGGTGCTGGCTGGTCGTGTAAATAAGTCGCTGGTTGCGTCGCTCGGTCAGCAGGGTCAGGCGGCGGTCGGTATTTGCGGCGGCGATGGTCACGTCTTTCGTGCGCGCAAGAAGAAAACGACACCAGACCTGGGTTTCGTCGGCGAGATTGCCGCAACGGATCCGCGCTGGCTCGATGCCATCTGGAAGATGGGTGCCGTGCCGGTGATCAGTTCGATCGCGCTTGGCTTTGACGGCGAATACTACAACATCAACGCCGACGAGATGGCGTCGGCGACTGCGGTTGCAACGATGGCCGATGCGCTTGTCTTCCTGACTGACGTGCCCGGCGTTAAGGGCGCGGATGGACAGGTGATGCGATGGCTTTCTCTCAAGGAGATTCCGCAGCTTGAACAGCAGGCGGTCATCAGCGGAGGCATGCTGCCCAAGTTGAACGCATGCCGCGATGCACTGCTGGCCGGCGTAAAGCGCGTTCGCATCCTGCCTGCAGAAGCAGCAAAAGTTTTACCCGACCTGATCAGTTCGCGGGTCAACGATGGGACGGAGGTCATGGTCGCATGAACAGCACACGGAACAACAGCACGCAGGTGAGTTCGGCACAACACACGGGAGGCGCAGCGCACATGAACCTGGTTGCCACGCAGGCAGCGGAGAAGCATCTCCTGCTGCAGACTTACGATCGCCATCCCATCCTGCTGAAGCGCGGTGAGGGTGTGTACCTGTTCGACGACGCGGGTAATCGCTACCTAGATTTGCTGAGCGGTATTGGCGTTTCCGCGCTGGGCTACGGACATCCTGCGATCACACGCGCGATCCACGAGCAGACCGCCACCCTGCTGCATACATCGAACCTCTTCTATCACGATGGGACTGCCACGCTCGCTCTCAAGTTGACCGAGATCACCGGCATGGACCGTGTCTTCTTCTGCAACAGCGGCACCGAGGCATGGGAGGCAGCGCTGAAGCTGGCGCGCGCGCATGCGGGCCTGCTGCGTGAAGAAGGAAAATCAATTGGGACCCGCTTCATCGCGATGGAGCACTCATTTCACGGACGCACCATGGGCTCGGTTGCAACAACGCACAAGCTGAAGTATCGCGAGCCGTTTGAGCCCGTGATGGCAGACGTTGTCTTTGTGCCGTTCAACGATGTCGATGCGCTGCGTGCGGCGTTCAGCGACGATATTTGCGCGATCTGCCTGGAACCTCTGCAGGGCGAGGGTGGCATTCATCCCGTATCGCAGGAGTTCTTCGCTGCGGCGCGTGAGCTGTGCGACTCGACCGGCGCGCTGCTGATGGCGGACGAGATCCAGAGCGGCATGGGCCGTACCGGCAAGTGGTGTGCGTACCAGCACTACGACATTCACCCTGATGTGACCACGCTGGCAAAGCCGATTGCCGGTGGCCTGCCGATGGGCGCGATGCTGTGCACGGAAGAGGCTGCGCGTGCGATCCACTTTGGCATGCATGGCACCACGTTCGGCGGTGGTCCGCTGGCATGCGCCGTGGCGACTGCCGTGATCGATGAAATTAAGCCGCTGCTGCCGCACGTGTCGGAAGTCGGTGACTACTTCATGGCACAGCTCAACCTGCTTGCACGAGAACACGCGGGCATTGTCGAGGTCCGCGGCACTGGATTTATGATTGGTGTTGAGATGTGCTCGGCCGAGCTTGCGAAAGAAGTTTCTGACCGCATGCTGTTTGAGCAGCACATCCTGATCAATCGCACCAGTGAAACGGTGCTGCGCTTCCTGCCGCCGTACCTCATCACAAAGGACCACGTCGACGAGACTATTGCTGCCCTGGGCAGCCTATTGCAAGAGGCAGGTGCGGCGCAGGCCGTGCTTGCCGGAGAACAAGTTCATGGGTAGCAAAACGTTTGTGATGAATCCGGGCGCCGGCAGCGGCGTCGCGGAAGTTCCCAAGCCGAAGGTCACGCTCGGCATCCAGTCAGACGCGGTGTTTAGCGAGGCAGCCAAGTCGCTGCGCGGCCGCGATCTCTGCTCCATGTCTGACCTGTCGGTGCACGAGTTGGCTGCGCTGATGGAGCTTGCGCATGCGGTCAAGTCGCATCCTGAAGACTTTCGCCACGCGCTGGATGCGAAGCAGATGGTGCTGATCTTTGAGAAGGCATCGTTGCGTACACGCCTGACCTTTGAAGCCGCGATCAACACCTGCGGCGGCAATGCGATCTTCTACGACCAGACTGCCTCGCCGCTGGGCGAGCGCGAGTCGCTGGCCGATGTCGCACACAATCTTGAGCGCTGGATGAGCGTGATTGTACTGCGTACCTATGCGCATGACACGGTCACGGAGATGGCGGACATCAGCAAGGTTCCGGTCATCAATGCACTCTCGGACTACGAGCATCCCTGCCAAGCCATCACGGATTTCATGACCATCGAAGAGCGACTGGGATCGGCTGAGGGCATCAAGTTCACCTACGTCGGCGACGGCAACAATGTATGCCACTCGCTAATACTTTGCGGTGCTCTGCTCGGAGCGCATGTGACGATCGCCACACCGAAGGGCTACGAGCCGGAACTCGACATCATTCATAAGGCGATGGCCATTGCGGAAGACACCGGCAGCACGCTGACCTTGCTGCACGATCCTGTAAAGGCCGTCGCTGGGGCCGATGTGGTCTACACCGATGCATGGATTTCCATGGGGCAGGAGAACGAGACGATGCGGCGCACGCCCATCTTCAAGCCTTACCAGGTGAACGAAGCGTTGATGGCCCACGCCGCTTCGCACGCCATTTTTATGCACTGCCTGCCCGCGCATCGCGGACAGGAAGTGACTGATGCGGTAATGGATGGCGAGCAGTCGGTCGTCTTCGACCAGGCGGAGAATCGCCTGCATGCGCAGAAGGCGTTGCTGCTGATGCTGCTGGGCGGCGCAAAGCGCATTCCGCGCGACCGCGGAGCCAACGGCAAGCGTCGTCGTACGCTGGCGTAAGCCCAACTTCCTTAACGAAACAGCCCGGCATGACGCGAAGCGCATGCCGGGCAGCAGCACGCAACACCGCACGAAAGGCTCATCGATGTCTGTCATCCTCGAATCGCTTCCTAACGGCCAGAAGGTCGGCATCGCCTTTTCCGGCGGTCTCGATACTTCTGCCGCGCTTCACTGGATGAAGCAGAAGGGCGCGATTCCATACGCTTACACGGCGAACCTCGGCCAGCCCGATGAGACCGATTACGACGCGATTCCGCGCAAGGCGCTCGAGTATGGTGCGCAGCAGGCCCGGCTGATCGACTGCCGCGCACAGCTTGTCCGCGAAGGCTTCGCCGCACTGCAGTCGGGCGCGTTCCACATTACCACCGCGGGCGTGACGTACTTCAATACGACTCCGATCGGCCGCGCTGTCACGGGCACTGTGCTTGTCACCGCGATGAAGGAGGACGACGTCAACATCTGGGGCGACGGGTCCACCTACAAGGGCAACGACATCGAGCGGTTCTATCGCTACGGTCTGCTCGTCAACCCGAATCTGCAGGTCTACAAGCCGTGGCTCGACGCCAGCTTCATCGATGAGCTCGGCGGACGCAAGGAGATGTCGGAGTTCCTCATCCGCTCGGGTTTCGACTATAAGATGTCCACGGAGAAGGCGTATTCCACCGATTCCAACATCCTCGGCGGAACGCATGAAGCGAAAGACCTTGAGCATCTCTCAACATCGATGAAGATCGTTGCGCCGATCATGGGCGTGGCCTTCTGGCGTGACGATGTCGAGATCAAGCGCGAAGAAGTCACAGTACGCTTCGACGAAGGCGTGCCCGTTGCGCTCAACGGCACCGAATACACCGACGCGGTTGAGTTGATGCTCGAAGCGAACCGGATCGGTGGCCGCCACGGCCTGGGCATGAGCGACCAGATCGAGAACCGCATCATCGAGGCGAAGAGTCGCGGCATCTATGAAGCTCCTGGTCTCGCACTACTGTTCATCGCGTACGAGCGGCTGATCACCGGCATTCATAACGAGGACACTATCGAGCAGTACCGCGAGAACGGCCGCAAGCTCGGCCGCCTGCTGTACCAGGGCCGCTGGTTTGATCCACAGGCGCTGATGCTGCGCGAGGCATCGCAGCGCTGGGTCGCGCGCCCCGTGACCGGCGAGGTCACGCTAGAACTGCGGCGTGGCAATGACTACTCGATTCTTGACACGGAGAGCGCAAACCTTACATTCGCGCCAGAGCGCCTTTCCATGGAGAAGACCGAGTCTACCTTCTCACCGCGCGACCGCATCGGCCAGCTCACCATGCGCAATCTCGACATCACCGACACGCGCGCAAAACTGCAAGTCTATGCAGAATCGGGCCTCATCAAACTGAGTAAGGGCGCCGAGATGCCGCAGCTCAAGAGCGCGGAACCAGAGGCGTGATGGCAGATCAGTCGTCAAAGATGTGGTCAGGGCGTTTCCGGGAGCCGTTGAACAAGGATTTCGAGCGCTGGCAGCGTTCGTTTCCGTTCGACTGGCGTCTGCTGCCGCAGGAGGTCGCTGCAAGCAAAGCGCATGCGCACGCCATCGCTGCTGCCGGCATCCTGACGGCTACGGAGTTGCAGTCGATCCTCACGGGGCTCAACACCCTTGCAGACGCATATGCCGACGACGCGCTGGCACTGGCCAGCGACGTTCCAGAAGACATTCATCACTTTGTCGAGCTTGAACTAAAGGAGCGTATCGGCACCGTTGCGCTGAAGCTGCATACGGGCCGCTCACGCAACGAACAGATTGCGACTGATCTTCGGCTGTACGTGCGTGACGCGGTCGACCGCGCGATCGGACAACTTGCGCGCATGGGCTGCTTCCCTGCTCGCCGTTGCGAAGGCTGCCGGCGAGCGTGCCATGCCGAGCTATACCCATCTGCAGCGAGCGGAGCCGGTGCTGGTGGCGCACTGGTTGATGGCCTATTTCGAGATGGCGATGCGCGACATCACTCGTCTGCAGGACGCGCGTACGCGGATGAATGTGTGCCCGCTTGGATCGGGCCCGATCGCGGGTGCGACGCTGAAGCTCGATCGCACCATCGCTGCGCGAGAGCTGGGCTTTTCGGCTCCCACGGCCAACAGCATGGACGCGACCAGTGATCGTGACTTTGCGTTGGAGTTTGCACAGGTGGCGTCGACGATCGGGCTTCACCTGTCGCGCTTTGCCGAAGAGATCACGCTGCACGCCACGGCCGAGTTTGGCTTTATCGATCTGCCGGAGGCGTTCTCCACCGGCTCATCAGCAATGCCGCAGAAGAAGAATCCTGACTTCACGGAGTTGGTTCGCGGTAAGAGCGGACGTCTGCTGGGAGCGGCGACCACGTTCGCAACCATTCTGAAAGGCCTGCCGCTGGCTTACAACAAGGACATGCAGGAGACGCAGGAAGCTACGTTCGAAGTAGCGGAGACGCTTGACGGTATGCTGCCGCTGCTGGCTCCGTTTACGTCGGCGTTGCAGTTCCGCTACGACCGCATGGAGCAGGCCGCGCAAACGGGCTATCTCAACGCGATGGCCGCGGCTCAGTACCTGGTTTACAAGGGCGTTCCCTTCCGCACAGCTCATGAAAAAGTTGGTAATGCAGTCCGGTTTGCGCTGGACAGTGGCCGCGAGTTGAACGAGTTGAGTGTGGACGAACTGAAGCGATTCGGTGAAGAGTTTGGCGAGGACTTCCATGCTGCCATCACGCTGCGCGCGACGCTGGATTGCCATGATGTTGTGGGCGGTACGGCGACCCATCGCGTGAAGCAGGCGCTTTCGGAGGCGCAAATGCGCCTTGCTGCCCTTGCTCCGGCGAAGAAGGAGGCGGCGGAACATGCCCTCGTCTAGCGTTCGTAAGGCGCGGCTGCAGGATGCCGCAAACATCTTCGAACTGGTCAACTCGCTCTCAGGCGATGGCACGCTGTTGCGCCGTCAGTATGCGGAGATCTGCGAAAACGTTCGTGATTTCCACGTAGCCGAGTCTGAGGGTGGCATCTTCCTGGGTTGTGGTGCGCTGCACCTTTACGGCCCGCATCTTGCCGAGGTGCGGTCAATCGTGATGAAGCCCGAGGCCAAAGGCCAGGGTGCCGGCAGCCTGCTGATGAATGCCCTGCTGCACGAGGCGGAAGAGCACGGTGTGCAGACGGTTTGCCTGTTCACCCGCATCCCGGACTTCTTCTTCCGCTACGGCTTTCGCACCACGATGGATCGCACGGCGCTGCCCGACAAGATCTACAAGGATTGTCAAAAGTGCCCGCGCCTGCATGCGTGCGACGAGGTCGCGATGATGCGTGGCCCTGTGCCGCGGGTGGCGGTGCTTGGGCCACAGAAGATCAAGCAGCCGGAACTGGTGCCGCTGCAGATTGCGTTTACTGGAACCGATCACTAGGGCGAAGCGACCTTCGTTCCTCATCCTGAGCGAACGCGAAGGATCCCGGCGAACTTGGAGTTCGAGTTGAGGCTGGCAGCTTCATGCCCGAAACCTGTTTGCCTGGGCGTACTCGCTCCATCAGATGTCGAGGGATCCTTCGCTGCGCCCCGGATGACGATTGGGTAGGTTGGTCATCCCCACTCGCTACCAGGCGTGTAGAAAGCCGTCGCGTTCTGCGATGCTCACCGGAACCCCAAACAGTTCGAACAGGCGGGCTTCGGTCAGCATGTCGCGGCGATCGCCGTCGGCTACGATGCGGCCGTCGCGCATGAAGATGACGCGATCGATCTCCGGGACGATGTCTGCAATGTGGTGGGTGACGAGGATGAGGCCCGTGCCCTGATGCGCGAGGCGGCGCAACGTTTCGCGCAGTTCGGCCTGGGCGGCGAGGTCGAGCGCATTGGATGGCTCATCGAGCAGCAGGGTGCGATAGCCGGTGTCGAGCGCGCTGCCGACAAGCGCGCGCGCGATCATGACGCGCTTGCCTTGTCCAGCTGACAGCGTCCCAAGTTCCTGCTGTGCGAAATGGGATGCGCCGACCTGGTACAGCGCGTCGGCTGCAATGCGGCGCATCTCGTCCGTAACCGTGAGGTTAGGCCACAGGGTAGCCGATGAAAAGAAGCCCGTGACGACGGCGTCCAGCGCTGTGGTCTCGCGTGCGCTCTTAGCCGGCGGTTCGCTGGTTACGACACCTAGTCTGCGGCGAAGTTCAGTTACATCCCATCGCTCGCGGCCGAAGATTTCAACGTGCATGCCGGACTGGACGAGCGGGTAGAGCTCGCAGGTCATCGTTCTGATAAGGGTCGATTTGCCGCACCCGTTTGGCCCAAGGATCGCAATGCGCTCGCCTCGCCTTATCTGCAGGTTGATATCGCGCAGAACCGTAACGCTGCCCCGGGCGACCGATACATGCTGCAGGTTCAGAAACATCTCTGCGTCGGGGCCGGTCGCGTCTGGTGCTTGAGGTGTGGAAGCCATTGGATCAGTGTACAAATCGTGGAGCGTTCATTGAGCGCATCTGACCAAGTGTGAAGCGCGCGATCATCATCGGCAGTGGTCCCAACGGTCTGAGCGCAGCGGTCGCGCTGGCTTATGCAGGCGTGCATGTGACGGTCTTTGAGGCCGCGGACGAGGTGGGCGGCAGCACGCGCACGCAAGAGCTTACGTTGCCCGGCTTCCACCACGATGTGGGCGCAGCGGTTTTGCCGCTGGCAATCGCCTCGCCGTTCTTCCGGTCGTTGCCGCTGCAGCAACATGGGTTGGAGTGGATCGAACCGGACGTACCGCTGGCGCATCCGCTGGATGGCGGCGAAGCCACCGGCCTGCTGCACAGCCTGGACGCAACCGCTGACCTGCTGGGAGAGGATGGGACCGCCTGGAGCAAGCTCGTTGGGCCCACTGTGAAGGCGTGGCCCGCTCTAATCGGCGACGCGTTGTCTCCGCTGCTGCGATGGCCGGGAGCGCCGATCCAGATGGCACGCTTCGGCCTGCATGCTCTTTTGCCCGCGACCACCGTTTCAAAGATGTTCTTCAAGACAGAGGCCGGCAAAACGCTCTTTGCGGGGCTTGCCGGACATTCGAACGTTCCGCTGCATTTCGCCGCGAGCGCCGGGCCCGCGCTCGTGCTGGGTGCGGCGGCGCACGCGACTGGCTGGCCGATTGCGCGGGGCGGAACGATGAGTGTCACACAAGCTTTGGCATCGTTACTGCAGGAGCTTGGCGGCCAGATCGTCACCGGCCATCGAGTGGACTCACTTGCCGATATCGTGGCTATCGACGCTGTACTGCTGGATGTTGCGCCGCAGCAATTCTTGCAGCTTGCGGGTCAGGCTGTTCCGGCCCGGGATCGCGGTCCTTACGAGCACTTTCAGCGCAGCCCTGGCATTTGCAAGGTGGATTGGGCGCTGTCCGCACCTATTCCCTGGAAGGCAGATCTCTGCCGTCGGGCAGGCACGGTCCACCTCGGCGCGAGCCTGGACGAAATCAGAGCGTCGGAGCAGGCGGCATGGGACGGTCGTGAATGTGACCGGCCCTACGTGTTGCTGTCGCAACCTAGCCTCTTCGATAGCACGCGCGCGCCCGCCGGCAGCCACACAGCATGGGCGTATTGCCATGTGCCGAATGGCTCCGCCAGCGATTACACAGCGCGGATCGAGGCACAGGTCGAGCGCTATGCTCCGGGGTTCGGCGCGACGATTCTCGCTCGCAGCACGCATACGGCCCC
Source organism: Terriglobus sp. (assembly GCA_965199365.1). GTDB lineage: Bacteria > Acidobacteriota > Terriglobia > Terriglobales > Acidobacteriaceae > Terriglobus. Next base: position 1,007,050 of record CBDARC010000002.1, read on the forward strand.
GCAGATGCAGGAGTGGAATGCCAACCTGCTGGGTGGCGATGTGTCCGGTGGGGCAATGACGCTGAAGCAGATCATCCGGCGGCCTACGTTGCCGCCGTATACGACGCCTCTGACGGGGGTGTTTCTCTGTTCCAGCTCTACTCCGCCCGGTGGCGGCGTGCATGGCATGTGCGGATTCGGAGCCGCAGTTGCGGCTGCGGCGCACATGGGTGTGCGGCTACCTGGGCTTCAGCGGTAATTGACTTTACAGTGGCGCAAGGTTAAGCACCCCTTCATGCCGAAGAGGCGCATGTAGGGGCACCCGACCCTACATGGCAGCGGCAGGAATGACGCCACAAGCGATGCGCTTGCCTGAAGCTCCTGCAGGATCGGTCTTCTGGTCGTCAACCAGCTCGTGGATCACTACACTTTTACCGTAGATCGATGTTGGTGCGGAGGCGTCGAGCGAGAGGTCAGTGCTGTGAAGTTCTGCCGTGCCTTTGCCGTCTTCTTTCACCTTGACGCTCATTGGAAAGTCGCCTGCGTGGTGGCCGTCAGGATTAAGGAAGCCGTGATGTTTGCTGTCAGGGTTCAGATGACCGCCGGCGCTCGTGAAATCGGGCGGGGTGCAGGTGCCGACTGCGTGCACGTGCAGCGCGTGATCGCCGGGAGGGAGCGCCATCAGGATGACTCGTACATCGACCGTCTTGCCGTGCTGCGTGAACGTTACTGTTCCGACGTTGGTGCCGTTTGCGTCATTCATGTTGACGACGACCGGCTTAACGGCGGCGGCCAGGGCTGCAACTGTCCCGGCCAGAACTCCGACTGCTGCTATCAACACCTTGCGCATGGTGACACTCCCTTATGGGTTCTGCGGATGACGCACGCGGCGCCGGTCCTGCTCACTTATACCGCATACCCGTCACAGCGCCGCTAACTTAACCCGCGACAGCTTCAACGAGCGCCGGTGCGATTTCGTGCGGTGCAGCCTCGTTGTACTCGAGTAGCGGCAGACCAGCGTCGCGCCAGGCTTCAAATCCGCCACGGAGCGGGCGAACGCGGTGTACGCCGAGCTTCTGGAGACGCTTCGCAAGATGCGCGCTGGTTTCATCGTTGGGGCACGTGCAGTAGAGAATGACATCGATGTCGCGGGGCAGCAGGTCGCAGCGTTTTTCCAGTTCGGTAGGGCTGATTCGCACGGCACCAGGCAATACACGCGGGTCTGGCAGGTAGTCCAGCGGGTGACGCAAATCCACGATAAACGGCTGCTTGCCTTCGCTCGCTTCCGCCATCTTCATCATGGTCATCAACTCGGGCCCGGTGATGCCTGCGTCACGCAGGTTCTGCAGGAAGACGCGCTGGTTCCAGATGCGCTTGAGCACCCATGCGATCAGAGCGACCGCAAACAGCAGCACACCGAACCGAGCGAGGAAGTGGAAGAACGGCGCGGACTTCTTCGCCAGATCGCCGAAGAAGCGCCCACCGAAGACATAAGCGGACGCCCAGATGAGCGAGCCGAGCATGTCATAGGCGAGAAAGCGGCTGTAGCTCATGCCGGTCTGTCCTGCGATGGGCGGCGCAACGGCAGACAACCCAGGGACAAACTTTGCGAACAGCAGGGTCGTTGCGCCGTGTTTGCCGAAGTAACTTTCCGTCTTGCGAACGCAGGCACTCGCCTCAAGCGACAGACGGCAAACGAGCCGCACGACACGGCCTCCGTAGCGCCGGCCCGCCATGTACCACAGCGAATCCGCAGCAGCGCACGCCAGCAGGATCGAAAGCATGGCAGGCACGGTGTGGATGCGATGCGTCGCCGTCAGCGTGCCAGCGGTGATCAGCAGCGGCACCGAGGGGACAGGCACGCCAAGCTGCTCAACCAGCACCCAGAGAAAAAGGATGCCGTAGGCGTAGTGCACGAAGAAATCGAACGCTATGGGCATGGGGAGAGTACCTGTTGGTCTAGATGATGCTACGCAGTAAAGCGTTTCGTAAAATGAAGGTACAGGTGAAAACATTGACGACGAAACGGTCGAGTGTCGCTGCGTCCGCGCTCTCTGGCGTCCGCTGGAACTACCTTGGCAATGTCTTCTCGATTGTCTGCTCCATGACGATCGGCGCGGTGCTCGCGCGCATACTTGGCCCCGGCCCGTTTGGGCAGGCAATCGTGGCGTCCACGATCTATGGCTTCGTAAACCTGTTCGTAAATGGCGGCTTTAGCCAGGCCCTTGTCCAGTTGAAGGAACTGCCAACCATCGCGGTGCGCCGCACCTTCACGACGCAGATGGCAGTCGGGCTCGCTATGACTGCGCTCGTCATCGTGCTTGCACCGTTTCTTGCGCGGCAGTTTCACACACCCTCGGCAGTTCCGGTCATCCGGGGTATGGCGTGGATCATCACGCTTCAGGCGTTCGGCCTGGTCTCGGCCGCGCTGCTGCGGCGCGAGATGCGTTTCAAGGCGGTTCAATATGCCTCGATAGCCGGATACGTGGCCGGATACGTGCTGGTCGGCCTGCCGATGGCGATGAGAGGCTATGGCGTCTGGAGCCTGGTCGCGGCCTACCTGGTGCAGGCGCTGGTCAACTCGCTGCTGACGTATGCGGCCGTGCGCCATACGCTGGTACCGTCATTCCATCTGCCTGACCGGAGGATCACCTCTTTTGGGGGCGCGGTGATCGGCAGCAACCTGGTCAACTGGGGTCACTCCAACTTTGACAATCTGGCGTCCAGCCGCCTGGGCCCGTTTTCACTTGGCTTGTATGGACGGGCCTGCAACCTGGCGTATCAACCTGTATCCGCCGTCGCTTCGACGGTGCAATCAGTGCTGACTTCCGCGACGGCCAGAACCCAGGACAGGCCGGAGATCCTGCGGCGGGTGGTCCTCGCGATGCTTGCCATCGTCTTTGGTTTAGTTGGACCGGCTTACCTGACGCTTGCCTGCATTCCAGACACAGTGATGTTGGGCCTCTACGGCTCGAAGTGGGTAGAGTCGGTGCCGCTGATGGTGCCCATGGCTCTGGCGATGCCATTTTGGGGCGGGATGTCGATGCTCGGACCTGTGCTCGCCGGCCTGGGTAAACCGCATCTCGAGATGTGGCCGCAGATGATCACTGCCGCGCTCGCGGCGGCTGCTTTCTTTGTGGCGTCGCACTACTCGATCCTGGCGATCGCATGGGCGCTGTTCGGTATTTCAATCTTACGGTTGCTCGCCATCGCAGCGTTTATCTTCCGCGAGCTGGCGATCCCATGGAGCACCGCGAGTGCAGTAGTTGCGAAGCGGCTGCTGCTTTCGGTCTGCTTTGGCGGAGTGATTGCCGCGGCAGATCACCTTTTGCGGCGCACCGCGCTTGGTACAGGTGCACGACTTGCGGTGGATACGGTAACGGCAACCGTGTTGATGCTGATTTTGATGTGGGCTGCGGCACACCTGATCTTCGGCAGGCTGGCGGTGGCCTTCCTGCTGGATTACGCTCCACACCTGCCCGCTCGCTATGTCCGGCAGCTACAAATGAGGATGCCCCTGCCGCCGAACGCTGCGGTGGACGTGGTCCCCGTAGTTCAGTAGCGGCGAAGACCTGCATGAAACGGCAAAGGGCTCCGCGAGCGCGGAGCCCTTTCTAACCTGAGGGAGGTCTATTTGCGGCTATCCCGAGCAGCCTTGACGTAGTCATGGGAGGTCTGGATATGCGCAGCCTGCGTGCTGAGCAGTTGATGGATCGGCAGCGGCAACTCGTGCTTCAGTGCATCCGCATAAGCCCTCTTGGCCGTATCTTCACCCTGCTCTGCGCTCTCGAGCAGTGTGTGATCTCCACCACCAAGCTTGGCCTTTAAGTCGCCCCACGTGCGGTGAAGAGCGCCGGCAACTGTGCCGCTCTCCTTGTAGGCATCATGGACACCTTCCTTGATGAGGACATCCTCCAATTCACCCTTGAAGCTCGAGCGCTTCAGGCTCTCCGCTAGAAAGTAGCGTTTCAGGGTTTCATCCTGGAGCTTGTCTCCGATGTCCCGGAAGCCTTCCTGGCCGTCAATCAGCGATTGAATAACGTCCTTCAGAACCTTCTCTGTGTCCTTCAACTGTTCCGCCATGCCTGCTTATCCTTTCGGCGCGATGCGCCTCGTACGTTAACTGCTGGGCGCTTGCCCAAGACTGGGTATATGCGCGGGTGATGTCCGCCGGCTGCTGCGATTCTCCTTGACCGGCAGCAAGGGGAGGAAATCGCGAAAACCCCCTCCATCACCCCTCGCATCTTCCAAGGGCTCTACGGCATCGGCCGAAGAGCAAGAGCTGTTGCTGCGAAGCACCAGCTGTTCTGAGGCGAATATCTCAGCCCTGCCTTCCCCCCGTAGGAGAACAAGCGGCGGAGGCGGGTTGCCCGTGTGGATTCCTCCCTCAAGTTTCGTCGTCACTCCAGCGCGTGAACAGTGACAATCGTGCATGATCCCCTTGCTGCCGCAAGCCGCGGTGTGCAGGGCTCTCTGACGCACGGATCGCTGGGAGAATGCCGCACGATGAAGCCGCTACGACTGGAAATGACGCCGACAAACAGCCGTCGACTGAACGAGATCCTCGGCCTGGGTCTGCTGGCGGTTGCTGTTCTGCTGCTGCTCGCATTGCTCAGCTACAACCCGCTGGATCCCTCGTGGAACACCGCGGGAGGCCTGACAGGAGTGAGCGCGCTGCGGCCCGTTCACAACTGGGCAGGGCATATGGGAGCGATCGTCGGCGATCTGCTGCTGCAGGGCCTCGGGATTGCGTCGTTTATCTTCCCACTGGCGCTGGCAAGGCTTGCGATCTGCTGGATGCGGTCGCGACCGCAGGGTTCGCCTGCCGCTAAGACTATTGGGCTGATTCTCTGGGTCGTCGCTGCTCCTGCAGCATGCGCGCTGTTCCCGCTGCACCTGTTGTGGCGTGGTGCCCTGCCAGTCGAGGGCGTTGAAGGCCGATTCCTGGCTGATGCAGTGATCCCGCTGCTGAACTATCCCGGTGCATGCATTGTGCTGCTGCTTGCTGTGCTGCTGAGTGTGTACCTGAGCACCACCTTCACCTTCAACACCGCGCAGGACTGGGCCGGACAGCGGCTGGGCATTGTGTACCGCGTGCGCGAACGCTACATCGCGTGGCGGCATGGCCGCGCGCACCTGAAGACAGCACGCGCTGCGAACAAGATCGAGACTCGCCGCGAGCGCGAGGCCATCGCGGCGGAACGCGCCGCACAACGTGCCGCGAATGGCTCATTGGTTGGCAGCCTGTTTGCGAAATGGGGCTTCTGGCGCAAGGGCGTTCGTTCTGACCGCGCGCAGGATGCGGTGGCAGAACCCGCGTCCCGTACGCTGTGGGCGCAGATGCCACGCACCGATGTCGACGCCGGTCCCGAGCCGGAGTTTGCACCGCTGCCGGGCCACCTGCAGGCCGAGGCAGAGGCACACCTGCTTGCCGAGGACCGTTCCATTGGTGCATCTGCCCAGGAGAACTTCGCCGATTGGACACAGCCCGCGCCGCCGGCAAATGGAGAGCAGCCGTTCGCCTGGGTGGAAGGCGATCCACGACGCACCCGCACTGCGCCGAAAGGCGAGATTGTTCCCTTCCCGGGCCCGACTCGTCCGGTCGAGGCCGCGACACCGGCGGACGGCGGTATCGCGTTCGGAAAGCGGGGCGACGAAAGCCAGAAGACCGTTACGCTGACGGCGAAGAGCGTTCATGGCTACAAGCTGCCTCCCTCATCGCTGCTGTACCGCAGCGACGAGCACGCGTCTGTTCGCGAAGAAGCGTTGCGCGAAGAGGCCAAGGTGCTGGTCGAGAAGTGCGCCGAGTTCGGTGTCGATGGCCAAGTCACGCAAATCAATCCCGGGCCGGTGGTCACAACCTTTGAGTTCCGTCCCGACGCCGGCATCAAGTACAGCCGCGTGACCGGTCTTGCAGATGATCTATGCCTTGCGATGGCGGCCGAATCCATCCTGATTGAGCGCATGGCCGGCAAGAGCACCGTCGGCATCCAGGTACCGAACCACGAGAGGGAGACCATCTGGCTGCGCGACGTTGTCGAGAGCGAAGGGTTTGCCAACAGCAAGAGCAAGGTCGAGATCGCGATGGGCAAGGACATCAACGGTCGCATCGTAACCGCGAACCTTGCCGCAATGCCGCACGTGCTGATCGCAGGTTCGACCGGATCCGGCAAGTCTGTTGCCATCAACGCCATGATCATGAGCGTTCTGTTCAAGGCCACGCCGGAGCAGGTGCGCATGATCCTCGTCGATCCTAAGCGCGTGGAACTGGGCATGTACGAGGGCATTCCGCACCTGTTCACGCCCATCATCACGGAACCCAAGCTGGCGGCGAACGCGCTGCGCAACGCCGTCCGCGAGATGGAGCGCCGGCTAAAGCTGCTTGCCTCACGTCACGTGCGCAACCTGGACCAGTACAACCGGCTGTTCGAAAGCGGCCAGCTCTTCAACGAGGACGGCGAAGAACAGCAGCCGCTGCCGTACATCATGATCATCATCGACGAACTTGCCGACCTGATGATGCTGGATAAGGCGAATGTCGAAGAGAGCATTACGCGGCTTGCACAAATGGCGCGCGCGGTCGGCATCCACTTGGTGCTGGCGACGCAGCGGCCCAGCGTGGACGTCATCACCGGCCTGATCAAGGCGAACGTGCCAACGCGCATGAGCTTCCGGCTGGCGACGCGCGTGGACTCGCGCACCATCATCGACAGCAATGGTGCGGAGAGCCTGCTGGGACGCGGCGACATGTTGTTTCTGCCACCTGGAACCAGCCGCCTGCAGCGCGTCCACGCGCCCTTTGTCACGGAAAAGGAGATCTCCGACGTGGTCGAGTTCTGGAAGAACCAGGGCGAGGCGCAGTACGTCGATGGGTTCCTGGAAGGTCCAAAGGACGAGAAGGGCAATGATCGCGCCGAAGGCGAAGACAACAACGCCACGGATGAGTTGTTCGATGACGCGGTTCGACTGGTCTTCGAGTTCGGCAAGGCGAGCACATCACTGCTGCAGCGACGCCTGCGGATCGGTTACGGTCGCGCGGCCGCCCTGATCGACATGATGGAGCGCGATGGATTGGTGGGGCCTGCAGACGGTTCGAAGCCGCGCGAGATCCTGAAGGCTCCTGACTTCTACCGGGAAGTTGACGAGGCGCTTCGGTAAAAGGCTGCGGTGTCTGCATGGTGGGCTCGCCCTTCCTGGTGAGCCACAAGCACGTCAGAGCGTGTCAGGCAAAATGTTGCGGGCTGAACACCCGCACCTGGCACGAACGTCTGGCGCGGGCCTTCTGCCCGCAAATCGGTAAAGGCCAGCGATCTGGCCCCCACCCTAGTGGGTGTGGAAGAGTTTGTGGTTAATGTCTGGCCAGAACTCCTTGAACGTGTAGTTCGCGCTGTCGATCAGGCCGCTTGTGAGCCATTTCTGACCGACCTTGGTCCATGTGCGGTAACGGGTTGGATAGTACAAAGACGAAACTGCCGACGCGGCGCCCGCGCCGATGATCTCCGAGTAATTGGGCATCTCGTTGCCGTTATCACCGCGCGTGATCAGGATGCGGCTTACCGCGTACATCGCCCTCCGACGGAAGCCGCCATGACCCAGCGTGTAAAAGCGCGGATCCTGGTGGAGGACTCCGGGAAACAGGCCTGCAACCATGAAGTTCTCATCCGCGGTATCTGCGAGCGTATGCCAGTAGTAGCGGCCGTAACCCACCACACCCTGGTGAAACTCCGGGTATGAAGCGCCGTTCATGGCGAAACCGGCTTGCACCGCCGCCACAAAGAACGATGAGTAATCGAACGTGTTCTTACCGGCGAGCACGAACTTGTCTTTTGGGCTGAGCGGGGGCAGCTTTTCGTCGGCTGTCACAGAGCTGAAATTGGGCATCAAGCCCAGGATTCGCTTGGTTTGCTCCGGCTCGCCGGACGCCGAATGCCCCTTCTGTCCGGCGTTTCCGGCATGCGGGTCGGGTGCCTGCGGCGTTTGATCGTCGGCTACATCCTTGCTGGACGAGATCGCGTAACCGGGTGAATCCGGCAGATCGGCAGGCCGATCGGCTGCAACCTGCTGTTGCGGCTGACTGGAAGCCGGGCTCTGCGCCACAGCGCACATACTCCACAATGACAGCGCTGCGGCTGCTAGATAAACTTGGCCAAATCTGGGGGTCACGTAGTGTGAGACGTTGCTCATGCAGAAGAGACTCAAAAACAGTCGGTTGGCCCTGAATCTCACGTTGGAATGACACCTCTGAGTTGTCGCTTGAAAAAGCTTTTAAGTGGGCGTGGCGAATGTTCTGATCTCCGCGTGCGTGGGTGTTCTTCCAGGATGACTTTAGTTTACGGCGTGGAAATGGCGGCCGGGATCTACCCTCTGACTTCGCCAACGTCCCACGCAACTGCTAGGCTTTTGGCTATGCGAATCCTCGGTCTGCGTCTGCTGCTTGCGTCTTCCCTGCTCCTGCCTCCGGCCGCTCTGCATGCGCAGTTTGGGGGCGAGGGAAAGCCGACCAACGACACGGCCACAATACACACCACGTGTGCGCCCGACGGAACGCAGACCATCAAGGATGACTACTCCGGCTCGGTCTACGTCGATCACTCCGCAACAAAAAAGTACATGCTGCCGATCGACGGCGCACGCGCACGCGGCGAGTGGAATGAAGTACTTCGGCTGTCAGACATGAGCATCAAAAACGCTCCGAAGTGCTACTACGCCTACTTTTCCAAGGCGCAGTCAGAGCTTTACCAGTGCAAGCTGCCTGAAGCCAAAGACAGCTTCCAGAGCTTCATCCAGGGTGCGAATGGCAACAGCGCTTACGAGTCGCTTGTGACTGTATCGAAGGACCTGCTGGATTCGATCAACAGCGGTGATGCGGCAGCGAAGTGCAAGTAATCCATACGATTGCTAGCGCCTTGCGCGCAGTAACGGACGAAGCGTCAGCAGGAGAGCGAACGCGCAGGCGAAGACCCCCAGAATGAGCTTCATTCGTGCGGACAGGCCTGCGCTCCGTAGTGTTCCGGCACGATAGGCAGGGTTTGCACGGATTGGCCCCATGCTCGAGAGCAACGGAGTCGCCTTGGGCTGAAAGTACCTGCCGAACTCATAGTGCACCGGCAAGGCCTTTGCGTTGCCAAACAGCAACTTGACTGGCGATGAACTGAGCGGCTGATAGCAGATCTCCCGCCGGCGCATTTCAAGCGCGACACGTGTGAGCGATGCGGGTGCAGGATCGACATGCACCGTAACTCCGGCAGGATCCTGCAGATTCGCGCCGAGGGTCACCGGCAGCAACAGGCGCTCCGGCTCGGCCTGTAAAGCGACAACTTCCGGCTCTCTCATCAGGTGGTCCGCGGCCTGCGGACGGGCAGTGATGATGACCTTCATGGCATGCGGCATCAGGTCAGGCCGGTGTGCCGTGTCAGCGATGATCAGGCGTAGCCGCTCCACGGGCACTCGAGGCGGAAGGAACACGGTTGCAGTGCGGTCTTCTGCGTGCGCAATGACACGACTGCCGGTTGCGCTGCTCGTGAAGTCCGTCGCGGCCACGGTATCGTAAATCGACCGGTCACTGTCGGATCCCGTGTGTTCATCGAGGCTCTCATCGATGGCGTACGCGACCTCGCGCCCATCCTGCAGCAGGCGCACATCGCGCAGGCCCGGCGCGGCACCCGCGAACAGGTTCCCATCCAGCACGGCACACTGCTCTGCAGCGGGCGAGGCGGCATTCGGCACAATGTCACGCTCCCACTTCCAGGCGGCGTATGACCGGGAGGCGTGGTCTGCTCGGCCCGGCTGTGACAATGACACAAGAACCAGTGAAGCAAGCGCGAAAGAAAGCGATCTTCTCAATGCGTCAGACCTCAGCAGCACAGCGACCCAGTGATTGTAGCGAGCGGCCGCGATATCCAATTTGACGTGCTATTTGCGCGGAGGAAGCAACCTGTGAGCAAAGCTAGTTCCGGGTATCGTGACTAACTCTTGGTGCGCTACGCGCATCGCATTCTTATGGAGCCTGGGCAATCCCCCTGCCTGCGTGGCTCCACGAGAGGAAACAAATGAAACTCCAACGCAAAGCATCTGCTCCGCTCTGCCTAGCCGCGATCCTGACGGGCTGCCTTGCCTGTGGGCCGCTCGTCCGCGCGCAGGAGCTGAACCCGACCGCTGATCCACGCACCGCAGCCAACCCGATCCAGAACGGCGGCCAGCCCGTCGGCGAAATCAATGGCGTGCCGCTCTACCGTGTGAACGTGGTGCGTCGCGACCTGGACGCGGTCAATTACCTGCATCGCAGCGGGTCGACAAAGATCGCGATGGAAGGCACTGTGCTGCTACCTCGCGCCAAGGGCGAAGCGAAGGTTCAGAGCGAAAAAGGCAAGATCGGCATCGATGTTCACGTGGAAGGTTTGACACCTGCAAACGGGTTCGGCAATGAATATCTGACGTACGTCCTGTGGGCGATCACGCCTGAAGGGACTCCGTCGCGGCTGGGTGAGGTGCTGCCCACGGGCGGAGGAAACAAGGTAGATCTGCACGTGACCACCGATCTGCAGGCATTTGGCCTGATCGTCACCGCGGAACCCTACTTCGCGGTGAACGTGCCCAGCGACCTGGTTGTGATGCAAAACCACATTATCGAAGACAAGACACAGGGCGTGCTGACCAAGGTGAACGCGCACTACACGTTGCTGCCGAAAGGCTTGTACGCGCAAACGGACGGATCGAAGACCGTCTTCGACCCGATCACTCGTGACGAACACAGCCCGCTTGAGCTGTACGAGGCGCACAACGCCTATAACATCGCGCGCGCGACCGGGGCGGAACGCTACGCGCCCGACATCATGGCGAAAGTCAAGACCGACATTCAAAACGCAGACGCGCTCGACCAGAACAAGCATCGCAGCGGCGACATGAAGAACCAGGAGATCATGTACTCCCGCTCGGCAGTTCAGGGCGCAGAAGATGCTCGCATCAGCACGCTCCGCAAGAAAGAAGCCGAGCGTCAGCAGGCCCAGATAGAAGCGCGCCAGGCTGCGGAAGCGCAGGCTGCGCAGTCGCAGCTGCAGGCCCAACAGCAAGCGCTCAACGCGGAGCGCGAGAAAGCTGCCGCTGATGCTGCGCGTGCGGAAGCAGATCGTCAGGCGGCCGAACGCGCGCGCGCGGAAGCTCAGGCTGCCAGCGCCAATGCTGCAGCTGCAGACGCCGCGGCCCGCGCTGCTGCCGCACAGCAGTCCGTCGTCGCCATGCGCGAGAAGCTGCGAGCGCAGTTGAATGCCGTGCTGGCAACGCAGGAAACCGCCCGCGGTCTGGTTGTGACTCTTGGGGACGTGCTGTTTGACAGCGGCAAGAGCGCTCTAAGGCAGAACGCGCAGCTCTCGCTGGCCAAGGTCTCGGTCATCCTGCAGCAGTACCCTGATCTGAAGCTGCAGATCGAGGGCTACACCGACTCTGTTGGTGGCGACGAGTACAACCTGAAACTCAGCCAGGATCGTGCCAATTCCACTATGGCTTTTCTGGTTAACAACGGCGTGAATCCCGGAGCAGTCACAGCACAGGGCTACGGCAAGTCGCACCCTGTCGCTGACAACACAACAGCTGCTGGCAAGGCGCAGAACCGGCGTGTGGAGATGGTGGTCTCCGGTCCGTCGATCGGCGTGGCGACGCAATCGCCTGACGCACAGTAACGCGTCGTTTGTTTCGAACCAGAGGGGCTGCTTCGGCAGCCTCTCTTCCGTTTGCGACGAGGCTTGTAGGATTATTGAGATCACACGTCGAAAGGCACTTATGAGCATCAGCATCCGCGGTAAGGTCGCATTCATTACGGGAGCAAGCGCCGGCATCGGCCGCTCCACGGCGTTGGCCCTTGCAAAAGAGGGCGCCAAGCTGCTGCTGTGTGCGCGCTCGACCGACGCTCTGGAAGCTCTGCGGGATGAGTTGATGCACTCCGGTGCTGCCGATGTCCACACCTTTGCGATGGACGTTCGCCAGAGGGCCGAGGTGCAGTCAGCCATCGCGGACCTGCCGGAGAACTGGCGCGCGATCGAGATCCTGGTGAACAACGCGGGACTCGCGCGCGGGCTGGAGAAGTTCTATCTCGACGACATTGAGAACTGGGAAGAGATGATCGACACCAACACCAAGGGACTGCTGTACGTGACGAGGGCGGTGCTGCCCGGCATGGTGGATCGCGGCGCCGGCCATGTGGTCAATCTTGGTTCGACAGCAGGATGGATGGCTTACGCAGGCGGCTCGGTCTACTGCGCCACCAAGGCCGCCGAGCGCATCCTGAGCGAGGGCATGCGCATTGACCTGCTGGGAACTCCCGTGCGTGTGACCAGCGTCGACCCGGGCATGGTGGAGACGCGTTTCAGCGAGGTGCGTTTTGGCGGCGACAAGGAGCGCGCATCCAAGGTCTACGCGAACACCACCCCGCTGACGCCGGACGACGTGGCCGACGCGATCGTCTGGGCCGTCACGCGACCGCTCCATGTGAACGTGTCATCGCTGCTGCTCACCCCGATCAGCCAGGCGAACGCCGTCAGCATCCATCGCACGTCCTAGGCGGCGATCGCACGAGTGGCGGCTAACGACCTAGGCAATCGTCCAAAGCGCAGATTATGCTTCTACTTATGCATAATCTAAGCGAGCCGCGGGCGCGCTCGCGCTTTCACGCACCCTGGGTCGTGGCTCTACTTGTAGTGGCGACGACGAACGTATACGCGCAGGGTTCCAACGCCTCCCTGTCGGGCATCGTGCGCGACGCGAGCGGCGCACAGGTGGCCCACGCTGCCGTCACCGTCATCGAGCAAAGCAAGTCGGCTCGGCGGGTTACTGAAACGAACGCCTCCGGGCTGTATGCGGTGCCACAGTTGCCTCCCGGGGACTACCGTGTCGAGGTCCAGGCCCCGGGCTTCGCCGCGACAGAGCGCGACGTTGTGTTGACGGTGGGTCAGCATGCCGATCTTGATCTGCAGTTGCAGGTGCAGGCATCGGCGACGCAGGTGACGGTGCAAGCAGACCAGACCTCCGTGGAGCTTGCGGATCCTTCGCTCTCGACCGTCACCAACTCGCAGGCGATCCAGGAACTGCCGCTGAACGGGCGTGACACCACGCAACTTGCGCTGCTGTCGCCTGGTGTTGTGCCTTCCCGGCGCGTCAATCCCGATTCGCAGGGACTCGGCCGGCAGATCTCAATCTCCGGCCGACGCACCAACCAGGTCGACTTCCAACTGGACGGCAGCGACGTCAACGACGCTTATAACAACACGCCGGGCGGTGCGAGTGGAGTGATCCTTGGAGTCGACTCCATCGGGCAGTTTCGCATCCTGGTCAGTGGGTATGGCGCGGAATTTGGCAGGACGGGCGGCGGTGTCATCGATGAGATTACGCGCAGCGGCACAAGCAAGCTGCATGGCAGCGCATTCGAGTTTGTACGAAACTCAGCCATGGACGCGAAGAACTTCTTCGATTTAGCGACCCAGCCCATCCCGCACTTTGTGCGTAACCAGTTCGGCGGGGCTCTGGGCGGGCCGATCAGGAAGTCCACCTTCTATTTCGGCAACTACGAGGGTGTCCGCCAGACACTCGGCGCCACGACAACTGCAGTCGTTCCAGACGCTGCATCACGCGCCAAGGCAGTAGCTGCTGTGCAACCGTTTCTGACGATTATTCCCGTCCCCAACAACGTCGATTATGGCGACGGAACTGGCGCATATGTTTCTGCAAATACTACGACCTTATCGGAAGATTTCTTCATTGTCCGCTTTGATCATCAGCACTCTGATAAGACGTCTTACTTCGGCCGCTACCAGTTCGACGACGCGAATGCGAACACGCCGGATTCACTGCAGATCTCGGCGAGTCACAACCGGTCGCGCACACAATACCTCACCGGCCAGTTGACTCATAGCTTTTCGTCGCACGTTGTTAATGAGGCGCGGGCAAGTTATAACCGTTCGTACTACACGCTGCAATACAACATCATTAAGAACATCGATCCTTCGTTGTCCTTTGTACCGGGCCGGCCGTTCGGGTCAATCAGCATTACTGGCGCAGCAATGATCGGGCCGATGCGCTTTGGTCCGAATGTAAATATCCTCAACCTCTTCGAAGGCAGCGATGACCTTACCCTCACGCTCGGTCGCCATACCATCGCAATCGGCGCAGACGAGAAGCAGATTGTTTTTCCGGAACAGGCTGCACAGTCGCAGAACGGCTTCTATCAGTTCAATTCTGTAGCACTGTTTATCCAGGGCGTCGCATCCTCCGTTGAGGTTGCGCTGCCAGGCTCCAATCCCAATCGCGAGTGGCGCCAGCACATGGACGCCGGGTACATCACAGACACCTATCGCGCGAGCAAAACACTTAACGTTACCGCGGGTTTACGTTATGAGCGCACCAGTGTGCCGAACGAAGTGAATGGTCTGCAGGCGAACCTGCGAAACGTGCTGACCGATACTGCCGACACCGTGGGGCCGATGTACACAAATCCTTCAAACGCGAACTTCGCGCCGCGTGTCGGGCTGGCCTACGCAGCGTCTCCCACGACAAGCGTTCGCGGCGCATTCGGCGTTTATTTTGATCCACTTTGGACGGATTTCTATCTGAATGCGGGCAGCCGCCAACCGCCCTTCTTTACGGTAGGTGGAGTCAAAACTGGATCTCCGATCACCTTCCCGAACACCACCATCACGACGTCGAACTTTAGCCTCGGTCGCATCGATGTGGTGCAGTACCATCCTGCAAGTCCGTACGTTCTGCAGTGGAACGCCAGCGTGCAGCAACAAGTCGCGCGCAACGCAGTGCTGACTGTGGCGTATGACGCAAATCGCGGCGTTCATGACCAGCGCATTGTCGACGAGAACCAGGCTATTCCCCAGATTGTGAACGGACGTAAGTTCTTTCCGGTGAATTCCGTAGTTCGAAATCCTGCGTTTACGTCCATTCGTTACAAGGAAACTAACGGGCTATCTGACTACCATTCCCTGCAGGTGAGCTTGAGTTATCAACTTCGTGATTGGCTGCAGTTACGCTCCAACTACATCTGGGGTAAGTCAATCGACACCAGTTCTCTCGTCGTAGCCCAGGGCACAGAGAACGACTTACCGCAGGATCCGGATAGTCTTGCCGCGGAGAAGGGTCTGTCAAACTACGACCTTCGCAACTATTCCAGCACGTATGTGACAGCGAGCCTGCCTCGCATGCGTGGCCCCAAGTGGATAGCGGCCGGCTGGCAAATGAACGGCATCGCAACGTTGAGCTCTGGCGCACCGTTTTCTGCCCTCCTCAGCTTTGATAATGCGCGGGCACGCATCGGCACAGGCCCCTCACAGGAACGACCGGACCTGGTCCCCGGACGCAGCTCCAATCCGATCAGGGGCGGCGCCGTGCAGTACTTTGACCCGACGGCGTTCTCGTTGCCTACCGCGGGCTACTTTGGAAACCTTGGGCGCAACACACTGATCGGCCCGGGCCTGATCGCGATCGATGGTGCGATCAACAAGAGCTTTGCCATTGGCGACCGCAGCCACCTTCAGCTGCGCGGTGAAGTATTCAACATTCCAAACCGGCCCAACTGGGCCATTCCAAACCAACGGGATGTCTTCACGCCAGCCGGTCGAGTCGGCAGTGCCGGTATCATTACCAACACGTTGACAAGCTCACGGCAGATACAGCTTGGCGCGCGCTACGACTTCTAACGGGCTGATTCGCACGGCATACGCTAGACTCATGCGCGAGCCCTTCGCATGAGTGAACCAGCACGCCCGACCGTGTCCGTCGCCATGATCGCGACGAACGAAGAAAAGAACCTGCCGCGCACGTTGGCTGCGCTCGGCTGGGTGGATGAGATTGTGATCGTCGACTCGGGATCGACGGACCGCTCGCCCGAGATCGCCCGCTCGTTCGGTGCAAAGCACAGCTTCAACCGCGACTTCAAAGGTCACGCCGAACAGAAGAACGTGGCCATCGCACAGTGCACCTGCGATTGGATTCTGCTGCTGGATGGCGACGAGGTGGTTACTCCGGAGCTGGCAGCGGAGATCCAGGCCGAGCTGGATCAAGCGACCAAGAATGCCTACTGGATTCCCCGCCTGAACATTTTCATGACGCGGTGGATGCGGCATGGAGGTCTGTTTCCGGATGAGAAGTTGCGCCTCTTCCGTCGCGGTGTGGCGATGGTGGATGAGAGCATCGGGCCGCACGGCACCCCGCAGTACAACGCGGACAAGGGCCTGCTGCGCAATCATCTACAGCACTACGGCTACCCGGACTTTGCTAACTACCTGGACCACATGAATGAATACAGCACCGGCACCGTCGTTGCGCTGGGCCGCCGCAAGGCTGACACATCTGACGCGATCATTCTGCTGCAATCGCTGGTCAATCCGTTCTTTGGATTTGTGAAGAACTACGTCTTTCGCGCCGGATTTCTTGACGGCGCGGAAGGTCTCATCTTTCACCTGAACCACGCTGTGTACGCGCATTGGAAGTACGTCAAAGTGTGGGAGGCGCGACGCAAACTGCACACAACTCGGTGACCCTGCCGATCACGAGAACTCGTATGCTTGAAGGATGCGGTTGCGTGTACTTTTCTTTGGTGTGCTTCGCGAGCGGTTTGGTCCGGAGGAGCAGTTGGAGCAGTTCCCGGGCGACAGCGTGGCCGACATCCTGCGGTACTACCGTGTGATCGCGCCGGAACTTGGTGACCTGTGGGCATCGGTCGCCGTCGCCGTCAATCAGCAGTACTCGGCTGGGACAACGCTACTCTTCGAGGGCGACGAAGTTGCCTTGCTGCCTCCAGTCAGTGGTGGAAGCTGCTTCAGGATGGTGCCCAGATGCGCATAGATTTAGTGCAGGAAGTGATCGATTCACAACGGCTGATCGATGCGCTGAAGTCGGGCGCGGACGGCGCCGTAGCGATCTTCGACGGGATCGTTCGCAACAACACCAAGGGCCGGCAGACGCTCTATCTCGACTACAGCGCGTATGAAGCGATGGCGCTAGACCAGATGCGCAAGCTGGCGGACGAGGCGGTTAGCCGATACGACGTGCGCGATGTGCTGATGGTGCATCGACTCGGGCGGCTTGAAGTGGGCGAGACCAGCATCCTGATCGGGGTGGCGTCTGCCCATCGTGGCGCAGCGTTCGAAGCCTGCCGTTGGCTGATCGACACGCTGAAGCAGCAGGTTCCTATCTGGAAGAAAGAAGTGTTCGTCGATGGAGCCGTGTGGGCAGCGGGCGAACCGTTCCCAGCGGTGCCGCTGTAAGCCGCTTACCGTGCGGCAGCGTCACAGTCCAAGTAGCTGAAGCATGTCATTCACCCGCCACGCCCGCTTTCTTGTTTTCAGTCTTGCCCTGCTGCCCCTGACCGCACAGCAGGCGACGCAGGACAACAATGGCGTGCCCGTCATCCGCGTCGAAACCCGCCTGGTCAACGTGCCGATCAATGTGGTCGATGCGCATGGCGTCGCAGTTTCTGACTTGTCGCAGGACGATTTCACAGTCAAGGAAGACGGTCGCACGCAGAAGATCGCGCTGTTTGAGCGGGAGTCGAGCACGCCGCTCTCGATCGTGATGGCCGTGGACACATCCGGCTCTGTGTTCTCGCAATTCAAAACCGAGCGGGAGGCTGCGAAGCGATTTGCTGAAGACATTCTGCGGCCTGAAGACGAGATGGATCTGATCGCCTTCTCTTACCAGGCTGATGAGATCGTGCCGTATACCAGCGATCCGCGCCGCATCGACGACGGCCTGAAGCGGCTGGTGAAAGGTGACGATACCGCGCTGTACGACGCTGTATACGTCGCGAGCCAGAGGTTGACCGAGGCAAAGGCTGACGCGACGCGGCGGCGCATCCTGGTGCTGGTGACCGACGGCGGCGACAACAGCAGCAAGCGCGAGATCGGCTATACCAAGGCTATTGCCGAAGCACAGCGCGCTGGAGCCGCAATCTACCCCATCATCATTGTGCCCATTCTGGCGGACGCGGGCCGCAACACGGGCGGCGAGCATGCACTGATCCAGATGGCGGCGGACACCGGCGGCAAGTACTTCTACGTAACGGATCGTGACGATCTGAAGACTGCGTTTTCGCACCTGTCCGACGATCTGCGTACGCAGTACCTGCTGGGCTACTATGCCCCGAAGCGCGGCTCGGATAACAGCTTCCGTCGGATCGATGTGACGCTGAAAGACACAACGAAGGCGGCATCGATGTCTCTGCGCGCCCGCACCGGGTACTACGCCGACGCTCGGTAGAGCCGACGCCAGCGCTCCGCGTAGGGGCGTATCCTGTTGCTGCATGAGCGTCTTTGATCCAAGCAAGTTCTCCTTTGCCACCCCTGCCGGGGAGGTTGCGCGCGAGGCCGGCGCCCTGCTGCGCCGCTACTACGAAGAGGGCGTCACGACAGAGTTCAAGGGTGACGTCGACATCGTCACCGAGGCTGACCGCGCCAGCGAGAAGCTGATCGCTGAGCGGCTTGGAACGCTGTTTCCGCACCACGGCATCTTCGGTGAAGAAGGAACTCGTCAGCGGCTTGCAGCGGAGTACCGCTGGTATGTGGACCCATTGGATGGCACGACCAATTTCGCACACGGATTCCCTTATTTTTGCGTCTCGCTGGGGCTCGAACATCGGCCTGCCGGGACGCCCGACGATGCTGACGGAATCATGGTGGCAGCCGCTATTTACGAGCCCCTGCGCGATGAGCTATTTCTGGCAGAGCGCGGCCAGGGAGCGTACCTGAACAGTCGTCGCATCCACACCTCGAAAACGACCTTGATGCAGGAATCATTGCTGGCGACGGGGTTTCCGTCAGTGAAGCGGCACGAGAATCCGAACGCACTCTTCTATCATCAGCTGACGCTGCGGACCCATGGTGTGCGTCGTGCGGGCGCCGCTGCGGTGGATCTTGCGTATACGGCGGCCGGACGCATCGATGGCTTCTGGGAGTTCAACCTGAACCCATGGGATACCGCGGCCGGTGCGTTGCTGGTGGAAGAGGCAGGCGGCGAAATCAGCCGGTTCGACGGGTCGGCTTTTCGGCTGGATTCGCGCGAGGTAATGGCAAGCAACGGAAAGATCGGCGGGGAAATGCGGCAGGTCTTTGCCGATATGTTTGCCGGGCGCAACATGCAGGCGATTCCCTCACCTGCAGAGTTCAAGCAGCGGCGCGATGAAGCTGAAGCAGGGCAGGCCGGTTAGCGCCACAGTCGAGCGCCCTTTGTATGTGTCAGCACTCGGAACTGATATCATCTGATTCGCAGCGACACAGTTGATTCTGAAAGGATTTATAGCACCATGGCATACGTCATCGCGGAACCCTGCATCGGCACAAAGGACACGGCGTGCGCCGATGCCTGCCCGGTGGATTGCATTCACCCGAAGAAGGGCGAGGACGGTAACGAGGCGTCAGAGCAGCTCTTTATCGACCCCGTGGAGTGCATCGATTGCGGCGCATGCGTGCCGGTCTGCCCGGTTTCGGCCATCTACGCGGCTGACGATCTGCCGGACAAGTGGGCTGAGTTTGCAACCAAGAACGCCGAGCATTTCGGACGATAGGTTCTTCATTTACAAGTATTCGCAACGCGCAGCTTTGGCTGCGCGTTGTTGCGTTCTTAAAGGGGCCAAGACTAGGCTCACCCAATGGATCAAGGGTTGCATTCAAAAGCAGCCTCAAGAAGCCCGACTTCCAGTCAGATTCTGGTCTATTGCGAGATGGACTTCTGGCTGGAGGGATGGAAGAACTACCGGTGCACGGGGCGCATGCCATTGCTGTTGGGCAACTGTCACCTCTTCAGCGCATCCCTTCGATAGATTCCTGGTAGCCCAAGCGATTGTTGCGTGTAACCCTCGCGACGGTAGATCGGGAGCTAACTGCTTACTCGCCGTTGATGAAGTACATGGGTTGAGCCTGGCAACTACGCACCAATCCGAAGCCATCGTTCTTCGCACCTGGCCGTTTGGCGAGGCAGACCTTATGGTCGCGTTCTTCACCCGCGATCAGGGGGTCTTGCGCGGAGTAGCGCGGCATGCGATGCGCTCGCGTCGGCGGTTTGGCGGCGCGCTGGAGCCTATGACACACGTGCGGGCCACGTGGACTGAGCGACCCAGGCAGGACGTGGTGCGGCTCGATCGGCTTGAGATCATCTGGTCTCCTCTGAGCGACCCGGTGGATTATCCCCGCGCTGCGGCACTGGCCTTCGTCGCCGAAGTCCTGGAAAATGCGCTGCCGGATCGTGCGCCGGAGGATGATCTGTTCCGGCTGGCCCTGGCGGTGGCGCCGTACCTTGGCGGCTCGTCTATTCCGTTAGCCGTGACGTACTTCGCGCTGTGGACGACGCGCCTGATGGGCTGGATGCCGGAACTGAATCTTTGCTCTATCAGCGGCGCCGTCTTGCATGCGGAGCCTGTTTACTACTCGCCGCTGCGTGATGGCGTTACCAGCGCGCGCAGCCGTACCAGTGGGTCGATCGCACTCCCGACCGAAGCGGTGACCTTGGCGTCGCGGGTCTTACGGCAGCCACTGCCCGCGCTGGTGGGTGACCGGGTGGCCCGGACGGCCGTCCAGCAGCTGCGGCGGTTTGGAATCACCACGCTCGAACGGCACCTCGAAGAGCGTCTGCGCAGCGCGCGTCCGCTCGCCGCCCTGTAGTTACGGGCTGTATCAACAGCCCAGAATGTCGTTCCGTTGGCCCTCGCGAGATTGCATCCGAATACTCGATGAGCAAAGATCCACTAGCACGCCTCGCGGAACGCCAGCAGTGGCTGGAACCTATAGAAGCGCCGGTCCAGCTGAGTGTCCGCAAAGCTCTCCAAAGCCTTAGGCCCGCAGTGCGCAATGCGCTGCATGGCACATGGCTGCATGAGCCGCTGCATGCGGTTCTGACCGACGTACCGGTCGGTTCGTGGACGGCGGCTGTGGTGTTCGACACTTTGGCATCTGCAGGAGCGGACAGCAGACTAAACACCGCGGCAGATGCGGCAGTTGCGCTGGGCCTGGTAAGCGCAGCTGGAGCCGCTGTGACCGGCATGAATGACTGGGCCGAGACCGAGGGTGAGGCACGTCGCGTAGGCAGCGTGCACGCATTGCTCAACGTGGCGGAAACAGCACTGTTCCTGGCGTCCTGGATCGCGCGCAAACGGCAGTCTCGCGGAACCGCGCGGTTGCTTGGCGTGGCCGGACTTGGTGTCATCGCCGCGTCTGCGCACCTGGGCGGAAACCTGGTCTACGAACACGGCATCGGGGTTCAGGACGAGCGACCGCTCAGCTGAGCAGTCCTAGTGCCCGCCACCGGCGATCCACGCATCGACCCGCCGCTCAAGCACATCCAGCGGCAATGCGCCCGAATCGAGCACTTCATCGTGAAAGGCGCGAATGTCGAACTTTGGTCCGAGCTTTGTCCTCGCGCGTTCGCGCAGTTCCAAGAACTGGAGTTGGCCTGACTTGTAGGCGAGCGCCTGCCCGGGTATCGCGATGTAGCGGTCCACCTCAGCCTGCACGCTGCTCTCGTCCACTGCGGAGTGGTCGTGAAAGTACTCAACCATCTGTTGTCTTGTCCAGCCCTTGCTATGGACACCCGTGTCGACTACCAATCGAATGGCGCGCCAGATGTCCGCTTGCAACCGCCCATAGTCGTCGTATGGATCGGTGTAGAAACCGACATCCTTGCCAAGACGCTCCGCATACAGGCCCCACCCCTCAACGTAGGCGGTGTAGCCACCCTCCTTGCGGAACTCAGGGATGCCTTGCAGCTCCTGCGAAATGGAGATCTGCAGGTGGTGGCCCGGGACCCCTTCGTGAAAGGCGATCGCCTCCGCTGTGAAGAGCTGGCGATCCGCGAAATGGTAGGTGTTGGCGAAGAAGGTGCCGGGGCGTTTGCCGTCCGGTGTTGCTCCTTCGTAGTACGCAGGAGCGGAGTTTGCCTCGCGATAGGCAGGAACCGGCTTCACCTGAAGTGAGGCCTTCGGCAACCTGCCGAAAAGTTCGGGCAGCTTGGCCTGCATTGCGTCGAGCGGCTTCTGAAAGGCGGCGATCAACTGCTCGGCCGAGGTCGGGTGTTGCTTTGGGTCGCTCTTAAGGGACGCGTTGAAGCTCTTCAGATCGCTGAAGCCGAGCTTCTTCGCAATGACGAGCATCTCGGTCTCATCGCGCTTCACCTCGTCCAGGCCGAGCTGATGGATTTGATCGGCGGAGCGCGTTGTTGTGGTCAGATGCCGAATGCGATAGGCATAGTAAGCCTTGCCGTCCGGCAGATCGGTCGCGCCGAGCGTAGTGCGGGCATTCGGGACGTACTGCGCCTTCAGGTAGCGACCGAAACGATCGTAGCTCGGTAGCACCTTGGTCGTGATTGCGTCCATGGCTTCGGTCTGGATGCGCTTCGCCTCTGCGGCGGTGATGCCGGCAGGCATCTTTTTGAGGGGAGCAGCAAAGGGCGAGTCTTCCGGCTTGGTAGCGGCCAGCTTCGCTACCTGGTCCTGCGCCTTTGCCATCAGCATCTGGGGCACGGTGCGTCCGTCTGCCAGGCCCGAGTCCATCGCTTGCTGTACCTGCGCGAAGGCAGCGGGAATCTTGTTGAGCCGTGCGATGTAGTTGTCGTAGTCCTTCACCGTGACAAACGGCATTACGCTGATCACCTGCGCGAAGGTGAGCTGCGGCCCGTCGAACTGGCTGACCGGCATCTCCCATTCCTTGAAGCGCGCGGCCTCCTGATCTTCGACGAGGTTGCGCAGCAGCAGCTCCGACGACAAGCGCTCCTGCTCAGGCAGACCCGTGGTGTCGATGGCCCCCACGCGCGTGATGAAGTCCGCTTCGCGCGCCAGGTTTGCGTTGAAGGCGGCTGCGCTGTAGTCGCTCCATGCGTCGTTGTAGCGCGGATCACCGAGGTAAGTGGCTGTTTCCGGCGATGTCTTCAGGATGTACTGCCAGTACTCGTCGAAGAGTTTGTCGAGGGCGCGTGATCGCTCTGCTGCAGGAGCGTTTGAGCCAGTCTGTGCGGGAGCCGTCTGCGCAATGCTGCGCTGCGCCGGGAGGGCAGCGGTACAGGAAAGGGTGATGAGCGAACCACAAACCGCTTTGAGAAACATGCGCATGAAAAGAAAACACTCCGAAGCCGCAGTGTATCGCGGCCCCGGAGTGGAATGCGCTAGATAGACGCCATCACAGAGAAGGCATCCAGCATGCGGTAAAGCGTCGAGCGGCTGATTCCGAGAATCTCCGCCGCTCGCAGCTTGTTACCATCGCAACGACGCAGTACGGAAAGTACGTGGCGACGTACGACTTGGTCGAGCCTCCACGCACGCAAGTCGATGCGGTCGGGGGCAGATGTGGGCGCGTGGGTTAGGGTCTGCGTGCTCACACTCACCCTATCGGCGGCAAGCGGACAATGCTGAACCGGGCAAGACGAAGAGGAGGCCGAAGCCTCCTCTTTGTCTTGAACTCGGACACTCAGGCGTTGGTCTTGACGCAGTAGGTATCGAACGCGCGTGCAAGTTCCTGCGCGATAGCCGGCGCGTTGGCGCTTTCAATGGCAGAGCGCTGCATGAGGTACACCAGCTGACCGTCGCGAAGAATGGCGATCGCGGGCGATGTTGGCGGATGGCCGCCGAAGTAGCCGCGCGCCTTCTCGGTCGCTTCGCGGTCCTGCCCTGCGAAAACGGTGACAGCGTGATCGGGCTTCTGCGTGTGTTGCATGGCCATGCGAACACCGGGGCGCATCTTGCCTGCAGCACAACCGCAGATGGAGTTGACGACCACCATCGTGGTGCCGGGCTGTGCAAGGGCTGCGTCAACTTCGGTCGCCGTACGTGCCTCGGAAATACCGGCACGAGTCAGTTCTTCGCGCATCGGGATCACCATAATCTCTGGATACATGCTTCCTCCCGCGGCAACGCGCTGGGCGGCACCGCAGACTTTATTCTACTCCGCAACGGGGCGCTTCAGGCCTCCCGGAGCGCTGGTAGGCTGAAACCGTGGAGTTTCTGGAACACGTTCCCCTTGCGCCGTTCACTACGCTTCGAATCGGCGGCCCTGCCCGCTGGTTCGCCACCGTGCGTACCGAGGATGATGTGTCGGAAGCGGTTGGCTTCGCCGCTGAGCGTGGGCTGTCGCTGTTCGTCCTCGGCGGTGGCAGCAACTTGCTGGTAGCTGACGAGGGCTTCCCCGGCCTAGTGCTGCACATGTCGATTGAGGGCAAAGAGCTTTCCGAAGACGGCCACCTGCTTAACGCCGGTGCGGGCGAAGATTGGGACGCGCTGGTGCAGTTTGCGGTAGAGCGCGATCTCGCCGGAATGGAGTGCCTGGCAGGCATTCCGGGTACGGTTGGCGGAACGCCCGTGCAGAACGTCGGCGCGTATGGGCAGGAGGTTTCAGAGACCATCCGCGTCGTGCGCTGCCTCGACACGCGCACTTCGACTTTTGTCGAGCTGCCGAACGAGGCCTGCGGATTTGGTTACAGAACCAGCCTGTTCAACACGACGGAGCCTGGCCGTTACATCGTAACGCGGGTAGATTTCTCGTTGGTACCCGGCGGCGCGCCGAAGCTCACCTATGCCGATTTGCGGAAGCGGTTCGCTCCCGGCGAGACGCCCCAACTACGCGCAGTGGCAGACACAGTTCGAGCGATCCGTCGCACCAAAAGCATGGTGGTGGATGCGTCCGATCCGAACAGCCGGTCTGCTGGCTCCTTCTTCCAGAACCCTGTTGTTGCATCGACACTGATCCAGCAGGTCGCGCAGGCAGCGGGTGTTGATGTTGCGACCGTCCCCCACTGGCCCGCAGGTGAGAACCGAGTCAAGCTGCCGGCCGCATGGCTGCTGGAGCGTGCAGGGTTTGTGCGTGGGTACGTGATGGGCCGGGCAGGCATCTCGACCAACCACACGCTTGCGCTGATCAGCCGCGGCGATTGCACCGCGAGCGAAATAGAAGGCCTCCGAGACCGCATCATCGACACGGTCCATACGCGTTTTGGAATCACGCTCCACCAGGAGCCGGTGAATGTGCGCTAGTCCCGATTATTCTCTTGTCGCGTTCGCTACCTGCAGATCATTCGTCACCTTGAACACGCCGGGAACGCCGTTTGCCCGGATGCCTGCCGCGTCTTTGTCCGCCTCATGATCGACGACGCCGGTCAACGTAACGTTGCCGTTAACTACCGTAATGCGAATGGGCTTCGCCGGGTCTGTGCCGTAACGCTGCAGCATCGGAAAACCATAGATTGCCCGGGCAGTTTCGATGCGGATGCGGTCATCGTTTGGCGAAAGCGGGGCGACCTCGATGTTGTCGACAACGTCCTTCACGCCGGGATAATGCGAGACCAGCGAGATGGCTGAGTCCTTATCTGTCGGACCATAGGCGGTGCCGCCCAGTGTCACCACGCCGTTCTGCACGCCGATGGTGAAGCTGTTGAATGCAGTAGTGCCGTAACCCACGCGATCATAGGCCAGCTTCTCGGCGAGCTTGTTGCGGAGTTCTGCATCTGAGATCTCCGCACTGCTGCCGTTGGGCTGCACCTGCAGCAAGTTCTGCACGGCAACTACGCCTTTCTTGTGATGGATTTTGTGCTCGGCATCTTCCTTTGTCGCGTAGACATCGACGGTGCCTTTGAGTGTCACAATTCCGTTTTTCACGGAAGCGTGCACGTCGGCGAAGCGCTTGTTATCGAGCGTCTTTTGTACCTCAGCGAGGGTCTGGCTGTCGGTCGCTTTATCTTGTGCGTGCATGGAAACGGCAGGCGTGAACAATGCGAGGCAAAGTGCCGCCGCCGTTAACTTCCAGCTTGTAAGTGGTTTCATGGTCGTTCTCCCACATTGCAGTCCTCATGCAACAGGTCCTGCCTACACGACTTTGACGCGTAAGTGACTGAATTGATAACGGCTGACGTTTCGTGGCGCGTCCTATCTTGCGACAGTGGGAGCAGGCCGAGCGATTACCTACTCGGGTAGCGTCACCTGGCTAGCGGTAGCGCTTTCGTATCTTGTACACGAGCGAGAACACACCATTCTCATCACGCGTGGCGACGATCGACTTGTTGTCGCTCAGTTGATATTGCAGCTGGATCAACTGTTCGGTTGACGCATTTACATTTGTCGCAAAGGTGACGGTAATCTGCCTCGTAAGCTGCTGTTCCACAGTGATGCGGGCTGATGACGTGCCGAGCGTTCCGACAAAAGCCGGATCGATCTTGACTTTACCCGCTCCGCCGAAGAGCTTGTTCACGCGGCTTGACACAGTCGCATTCAGCGCACCACCCAGAAGAGCGTTGGTGGTCGGATCCTGGCCCTGCTGCTGCAGCTGCTGGCTGTTGATCTGTGCCTCTTCCTGCGTGCGACCGAGTGCCAGCAGGTTAAAGATGTCGGCCTGCGAAAGAGGCGGCTCGGAGCGGTAGGTCAACTTGAAATTCTTCGACGTACCGTGGACACCGATGGTGACGTCGTAGTTCTCCACGCGTGCGGTCGCATCGAGATCGATCAGTGGATCGATGCGAATGGGATTGTTGAAGTAAATCTGTCCGCGCTGCAGCTGGTAGTTGGTGCCTGCGAAGGTCGCCGAACCATCATTCACGGTGATCTTGCCAAGGATGGATGGGACTGCGAGCGTACCCCGCGCTGCGATGTCCACCGTGCCGGACAGGTGGGCATAGCTGTTCTGGAAGTCCAGAGCGGGCGACGACTGCACACGCACGTTCAGCGTGATCTTGTTCAGCAAAGAATCCGGGTCCGGCGGCGGCGACACATCACCCGCACTGCCTGCGATCGAGGCAAAGTCAAACGTCTCCGCAAGTCCGAAACGTGTGATCAGGACGTTGCCGGAGAGGGACGCACCATCGCCCGAACCCTGCAGGCGAATGTTCGCGTTCATGGTTGCGGACACGCCGTAGTAGCGGACGCGAACAGCCGTGGCTGTCGCCGTCATGTCGGCGAACAGTCCTCCGTGGAACGAAACGAAGCCGCCCAGCTTGATGCGTCCACCGCCGGAAGTTGCGGTGATGTTGTCCACCTGCAGCCGGTCTTCGGTGAAGGTAGCGGTGCCGGTTATGTTCGACAGACCGTTGGGAATCGAAGAGTAGGCAAGATTCGTATTTGAGAACGTTACCTTGCCGCCAAGGTTCGGCTTGCCAGTGGTGCCGGTCGCGGTGACGTTGAAGTCGATCTTGCCGGACGATACGATCTCAGGGTTGATACGGTGTGCAATCGCGACGTCGATCGTCCCATTGGCACGGGCGTCAATGCTGCCGCCCTGCGCGGGCAGCGCGCTGCCGTTTGCTGCAAAGACCTGCACAGAGCCAGACGCGGTGAGGTTCGTCTCGGGTCCCGTAATGTGCAGTTCTTCCAGCCGTGCTGTACCGCTACTCAGCGACGCACGCACAGGTCCCGCAGAAGCGAACGTGAGGCCCTGGGTGGTGACGCTCAGCGGGTTGATGACCAGCGTGCCAGTGAGCATCTGCGGCTTCTTGGCCGGTCCGCTCACGTTCAGTTCACCCGCTGCCATCGAGGTCGCATCCACCGTTGAACCGGTCAGCTTCAGGACCGGCGCCACGTCCAGGTTGCTGAAGGTGGCGTGCGCCTGCATGGCGTAATCGCCTGTGAGCTGCACCTGGCCGTTTACGTCGAGCTTGGCCGTCAGCAGATCGCTGTGCGCAGTCAGGAAGACCAGGTCGCGGTCGCTATGAACATCAGCGTTCAGCTGACCTATGGCTTGCTTGTTGTACGTCGCATTGGCCAGTGCGAGGTGTGCCGTCAGGCCGGGCTGTTCGACCGTGCCGTTCGCGTCAGCGTTGAAGGTGAGCACACCATCGACGGGCGAGTTGGCCTTGCGCACTGCCTGCAGATTTGACAGGCGGATATCGTTGCCGGCCAGGTGCGCGTGCACGTGCTTTGAGGTCAGGTTGTACCCGCCGTTCCCGGCGACCTCCACGCCTTGCGCCTTCACATCCAGCGTACTTGCAGTGATCTCCTGGCCGCGGATGGAAACGTTCGCGGTGACAGCGTCGTAAGGCTGATCGTACGCGACGCCGTTGCGAAGGGAGATTGCGCCATCGCCGTTCAGGTTGCCGAGCGTACCTGTAGCGTTGCCGTTGATGTTGATGACCCCGGTGACGGGCAGCGCGCCCTGTCCGGCAATATCGAGCACATCATGAATCTGCGCATCGGCAAGCTGGATCTTCGCATTGACCTGGGTGTCGTTATCGAAAGCGTATGAAACCGCGCCGCGCTTGACGATGCGATGCGGCTTGACCGCGCCTGAGAAGTTCAGCACAGCCGACTTTTGCCGAATGGTCGAACTGGCGACTGTAACCCCCGCTGGAGCGTATTCCGCGTCAGCGACCAGCGAATCGATCGCAATGTCACCTGTGCTGCCCAGATGGGCCGACAGGCTGTTTGCCTGCAGATGACCCTTGATGTCAAGCCCCGCGATAGGACCGCTTGCTGTGCCCTGAAAATGCGCATCGCCATGCAGGACAACGGGCAGCGCGGCGCTGCCTTTCTTGCCGTTGTTGTCATAGCCGATTGCGTTCAACACTGAGTCGAACTCGCTCAGATCGCGGAAGTCGGCGGTGAGGTTCAACTTGGTCAGCGGATCGCCGTTGGCAACGCCGAGCGTACCGGAAGCGACGACACTGCTCGCCGGCGTATGTGCCTCCACATGCTTGATCTGTACCGTCTGATCGTTGCCGCGATAGGTCGCCTGCACAACGCCGCTGACAGGGATATTCTGCGCAGCGCGCGCCCGCTTGATGTTCTGTGGCGCGAGCTTGAGGTCTGCGGTCACAATCACGGAGCTTGGCAGGTCCTTGGCGGTGCCGCCCCACTCAACGTGCACAGGACCGTTTACAGCCGTATCGAGACCAAGATCGGTGTACTTGACCGGCTCAGTGACTTCATTGATCGTTCGCAGCGAAATGTTGCCGAGGCGGACGTCGATGTACGCGTGGGCGCGCTCTACGGGGGTAATCGCAGGCGAGCCAGCAGCCGGCGGCTTGGCCTGCGCAATCTGGGCAGTGGCATTTGCCGTCTTCTGACCTGCGACGATTGTGGGCGACTGCGCCGGTGTCTCCGGCGGCACTTCGCCGAGCCAGTTGTGAATTCGCATGTCGCCGGCAATGCTGCCACCCGCGGGCAGGTTCAGGGCAATGGCGTTGAACAGCAACTCCGTCGGCGTGACACGCAGGGATGCTCCACCATTTATGCCGGGCACGTTGACATACTGGTCGTGGTAGCCGACGTTGTGCAGCTTCGCGTCACCTGCCAGCAGGTACCCTTTTTCGCAATCGGAACTGGGTGGCAGAGCCTGGGTGTTGGCAGGGTTCTTGCCCGGGTTATGCCGCTGCCAGAATCGCGGTTTCTTCTGCGCCTCCTGCGGTGTCACAGCGCAGGAGTGACCAGAGAGGTCGAGATCAACGACACCTGCAACCAAGCCCGGAAATCCGCTAAGCACGGAGATCTGCGGCACCTCGAGATTGCCTTTAACCGCTACGTTCCAGACCGGATCGTCGAAGCTCTCGATGTGCGCGTTCGCATCGAGGTGCGAGCTCTTGCCAGTGTCGAACGTTAGGCTTTGGACCGAGATGAGCTTGCGGCCGATCTCTGCCTTGAGCTGCAGGCGCGACTGCGCGACGGGCATCGTCTGCATGCGCGTGCGCAGATCGCTGATGCCAAGATCGATGCCATAGTGATCGAGCTTGGTAATGTAGTGGACGTTGACGCCGAGATCGTTCGCCGCCAGGTCAAACGGGATCGCCTTGTCGTTCAGCAGCGCCGTGCCGCTGACGAGCTCGACCTTCGACGCCTGCAGGTCGAGCAGCGTATCCAGCACAGGTTCGTTGCTTGTGCTCTTCGTCTTGGGGACAGGCTGGTTCGTCGTGCCGTCCTTGTTGATGATCAGGTGGATCTCAGGCTTGTCCACGTGCAGCAGGGCGAGCGTGATGTACTTCATCGCGCCGGTCGAGTTGGTTGCGTGCGCGAAGAAGTTCTTGAGCGTGATGCGCACGAGAATGCGATCAGCTGAGAGGTATGGCGCTTCGCCGGGACCCTCCAGACCGTGGATGACGAGGCCGTCCGCTTCAACGGCGAGGTGCATCAGGCTGAACTGCACCTTCGCAAGATCGACCTTGCCACCGGTTGCGTCCTGCAGGGTGTTGATCAGTGTGCTGCGTACGCGTGTCTGGAAATCGTGGGTCGTGGTGTAAAAGCCGAAGGCAATGACCAGCAGGATGAGGAACGTTACGAGGCCGCCGACGATCCAGGCAGCGATGCGCAGGCCGCGGTGCCGCTTTGCTGCCGGCTTTGCGTCCTCAGGTGGAGGCGTGCTGGTGTCGAGCAGTGCCATCAGGGCGCCTCTTCCCCTTGCTTCATGATGCGGACGCGACCGGTGTCACGCAGGGTCTTGAGCCAATCGTCCATCATGACGCTTACCTGCTGCTGCAGCAGCAGCTCCTGCACGCGATCGTGGATGGTATCGAGAGGCGGAGCGGCAGCGTTCTGCTTCGCGTACTCCGGCAGCATGGTGTTGGTGTAAAAGTCGCTGATCTGCTTGTCGCTGATGCGTACCGCCGAGCGGAAGCGCTGCTCAATAAAGCGGGTCACCTGGATGCGCTGCCGGAGGTGGTCTCGTAACTCAGGTTCAGTGAAGCCGTCTGAGGCCAGGAACTGCTGCCATCCTTTCTCGGTGGCGCAGTCGATGTGAGCGCAGGCGGGCAGGTCTTTGCGCAGGTCCGTCTCTTCTTTCGCCACCTCAGCATCGGTGACCGGCGTCTGAGGGAAGCTGGCCAGCTGTTGTAGAACGAGGGTGCGATCGATCAGGCGATTGAGCGCCTGGTCATTGGGCGACTTCCCTGACGTATCGCCGTAGGGGTAAAGCTTGGTGAAGCGCAACTCCTCTTCCACATCGCTCTGCAGGATCAGCTCGCCATTGACGGTTGCGGCGATACGATCCACCACCTCGCCACGTTCAGCAGGCAGTTTGTGCTCATCTGCCTTGGCCTGGATCTTGTCTGCGGGCTTCGGTGCCGGCGGGGCGGCCTGTTGTCCAACTGCAACCATGGCCACCAGGCAAAGTGCCGCTGGCAGGACGCGGATGAAACCGGCGATGTGGAATGACTTGCGCATGGTCAGAAGCTCTGTCCGATGGAGAAGAAGAACTGGAAGTGGCTTTCCTGGCCCACGTGGTGGTTCGGAATCGCAGACGTGTAGTCCTGGATAACGGGGTAGATAGGCGGATTCAGGTTATAACTCAGGTCGAGGCGAATGGGTCCGACCGGCGTGTTGTATCGGGCTCCAAGACCAATCGCATGAGAGTAGTACGCGAAGTCGCAGGTGCCCACGGTGACGAAGCCCGTCACCTGGCGGCAGGTCTGCTGATTCGGCTGCTGGAATCTCGCGATTGACTTGAACATGTCACCGGAGTGAAGGAACGCGTTACCCATGTCGTGAAAGATGACGAACGAGACGCTGTCCCCAACAATGGGCAGCACTGGCGGCGGCAGCCGCAACTCGAGCGAGTTGACGACAACCGCAGTGCCGCCCACCGGATAACCAGTCGTCAGGTCGCGCGGACCTGCATCGTTAATGCCGAAGCCGCGGTGCGATGTGGCGCCGCCGGCGTACAGCCGCTCGGGCAGCGGCACGGGATCGCATGACGCGTTTGTCGTCAGCAGGACGCCCTGGCAACCGACGATGCCCGCGTTCGGGTTCGCGCCCGTGGCATTCTCAACGCCTATGCGGGTGTTGCGTGCGAAGGTGTATTTCCGCTTCTTGCCCCAGGTGTAGTAGGTCGAGTAGGTGACATCGAGCTTGTTAAAGTTGGTCTGCGAGCCGAACACACTGTTCGCGAGAAAGTCTTGCACAGACAGGTAACGGCCCTTCTGCGCGTCCAGCGGTGAGGGCGTGCGGGTGTCGTGGATCCACGTGATTCCGGGGCCGCCGACACGCACCGGCTGCGCCAGCAGCGGAATCAGGTTCGCCGTGACCTGCAGGCTGTTCTGGTCGACGGAAACACGCCGAAAGGTGAAGTCGTAGATGAGCGTATCGGTCTTTGGAATCTTCTGTGTCAGCCGGAACAGCCCTTGCAATGTGCTCGCCTTGAAGGTCGAGATGTTCTGCACATTGCTGTAACCGCCGCTGACCTGTGTGGACAGATTGGGCCGGCCGAGAAACTTTGGCGTGTTGAAGGTTGCTGTGGCGACGCGCTCCAGCAGGCCGTAGGTCCCGTGAATCGTCAGCGACTGATCCGTGCCGAACAGGTTGATGCGCGTGACGTCAGCAGATACCCGAAAGGATGCACCGGCGCTGCCCTCAGGTGAGCAGGTGCTGCCGGTGCCGCCCAGTGACTGCTGTGCGCGGCAGTTCGTCTGCGGCGTAGAAAGCTGCGCTTCGAAGCCACCGCCGTACGTTATGTCCCAGCGCTTGGCCTCGCTGAGTTGCACGAGGACGTTCTTGCGGTCGGCCAGACCTTCCGGGTTCTGCACCGCAACGTTTGCCTCATTAAAGATCGCAAGGTCGTAGTAGCGGCGCTGCATCTCAACGATTGCGGAGCCATCCAGCGGATCGTGCGGCTTCAGCAGAAGCTGTTGATTCACCAGCGCGCGACGCACATGGTGCACACCCGAGATAAGCACGCGGTCCACCTGGACCTGCTCGCCTTCGGTCACGATGTAGTTGACGTCCGTGATGTTCGGTTCGTCTTTGCGAGTTACTTGCTTCACCTCGACCTTTGCCTGGTCGAAGCCGGCCGAAAGATAGGCCTGCAGGATGTTGTCGCGGTCGTTCGAAACATTCGCCAACGCAAACGGCTGGCCTTTCTCCGCGGTGATGATGCCCTGCATCTGGTCTTTGCGAGCAGCGTTTTCGCCAGTCAGGGCGATGTTGCCGAATTTTTGCTGCGGACCCTCGTCGATGGCAATGTTCACCGTAATGGTGGCGATTTGTTTCTTCTTCTTGCCCTCTTCGCCTTTAACCTCGGCGCTTGTAATCTTTACTTTGTCGAAGCCGTTGGCGCGGTACAGCGACGTGATCGAATCCACATCATTCGAAAGCAGCGTTGGAGAGTAGCGGCCGTTGCGCACGTAGGCATCGGCTTTCACTACCTGCATGCGCTCCTTGATGTTGTCGGTCTCGAAGTACTTGTTGCCGGTGACGTTGACCGCGATCACCTTGTACTTCTTGCCCTGGTTCGCGTTAAACGTGACGGTCTCGGTCAGGTTGCTGGGCGGTGGCAGCGGCGTGCCGTCCGCGGCGTAGCTGGGTGTGTCAGGCACGCCGGTCACAGCAGTGTCTACTTGGGCATCGAAGTAGCCCTGGCGCTGCAGAAATTCGCGGATGTTGTGAGCGCCTTCGTTGAGCAGATCGGTGTCGACGGCGCTCTCTTCGTAGATCGGCAGCAGCTTTTTGCGGCGCGCGCTGGAAACCTTCGTGCCGTTGATCGCGACCTTGACCGTGGGTCCCTGGTTCGAGCGGAAACTGTAATCAAGCTGCTTGCGGCCTGCGTCGTACTGGCTCTTCTCGAGCGCCACGGCGGCTTCCAGCCGTTCCTTCTTTTGGTAGAACTGCCGGAGCTGCGTGAGGGCGGTGCTGGTGGTGTCGTGTGTCACCTTGTTGTTGCTCTTGAAGAAGTGCAGTGTCTTGTTGATGGACTGCAGCTTGCCGCGCTTGCGGAACTCTTCCACAGACATACCGGGATCGCCGGTGAGGTCAACCGTGCCGACCGTCGCTTGTGGACCGATGAAGATGGAGTAGATTACGTCGACCTGCTTGCCATCCGGCAGGTGCTCCGTGGAGGAGTGAATAATCGGCGCGTAGTAGCCGTTCTGCGCCAGTGTGGTCTTGATGCCGTCTGCACCCGCCTGCACCTGTGCATTGGTGAATGGCAGGCCGGGTTGCAGCTCCGTGGCGTACTCCAGCAGTGAATTCAGGCGCTCGATCGGAACGCCCTGGATGAGCACTCGGCCGATGAAGTAGCGCGGCGTGCCATCGAAGATCAGCGTGATGCTGCCATCGGAGCCGCGCAGACTGCGCACACGGATGTCGCGATACAGCCCCGTGAGGAATAGCCGGCGGGTAGCTGCCTGGATTTTGGCGGGATCGAGCGTGTCTCCCGCATGGACGCCAAGTTCGCCTGGAAGCGGATCGTCAGGCGCGAACTCCACGCCCCGAAACGCAATGGCGGCAACTTTGCGGCCGCGAAGCCCGGCCAGACCAGCAGTGGCCGACTGTGCCGCCTGTGTGGCCTGCGCTGCCTGCACCTGCTGTGGATCAACCGGCCCGGCGTTCGACCCGGGTACTCCGGGCGCAGACGGGGCCTGAACCGACGGCTGGGCCACCGGTGAGGAGCCCGCACCCTGTCCCTGCGCCGGAGTCGTTGCACCATTGGAGGGTTCTCCTCCAACAGTTCCCTGGGCATGGCAGAGTGCCGCGCTGAACGCGGCGAGCAAGAGTGCAATGCATCTGCTGACAGTCTTCTGCATTGCCCGTGCCCGATGGTCCGGTGATACCAACGTTTCCGCCCCTCAGACGACCGTGCGTTGCGCGGTCAGATTCTGTTCACAAGGAGGACGCTACACGCGGTCTCGCCCCAAAGCCAACTCGATATGGTGCTTTAAGATGCTCAATTCGTGCCATGGGTTACGGGGTGCCGCGAAGGGTACCGTCCCCGTACACTTATGTTGTGAGCGGCATTGAGCGTATCGAAATGAATGCAGCTACGTTTGCCCCCGGTCAGCCGATGGACGATCGCTATTCACGCCAGCGTTTATTTGGCCCTATCGGCAACGACGGGCAGCGAAGACTGGCGGCGTCGCACGTTGCGCTGGTCGGTTGCGGAGCCACGGGTGCTGCGTCTGCCGGCATGCTGGCGCGGTCCGGCGTGGGAAGGCTTACCATCATCGACCGCGACTTCGTCGAGCCCTCGAACCTGCAGAGGCAGATGCTGTTTACCGAGCAGGATGCGCGTGAGGCCTTGCCGAAAGCGGAAGCCGCGCGACGGAGACTCAGCGAGATCAACTCGGAGGTCACCGTTGTGCCGTACATCGACGACCTGACGCCCGGCAACGTCCGGTCGCTGCTCGCGGGCGCGGACATCATCCTGGACGCAACGGACAACTTTGAAACGCGATATCTGCTGAACGACTTTGCTGTCGAGAGCGGCACGCCATGGGTTTACGCTGCAGCCATCGGTTCGTACGCGGCTACCATGAACGTGCTTCCTGCAGGCCCTGATCGCACCGCCTGCATGGCCTGCATCTTTCCTGAGCCGCCGGGCGGCACGGTAGAGACCTGCGACACCGCCGGCATTCTTAACTCAGCCGTGAACGTTGCTGCATCCCTGCAGGTAACCGAAGCGATCAAGTTCCTGACAGGGCATGTGTCGGCCATGCGGCGCACGTTGCTGTCGATGGACCTGTGGAGCGGCGAGCACTCCGAGGTGTCTGCCGGAAAGCCGCGCGGACTCTGCGTGGTGTGCGGGTTGCACAATTTCCGCCACCTGCAAGGCGAAGGCCGTCCGCACATCACGTTGTGTGGGCGCAACTCGGTGCAGATCCACGAGCACAGCCGGCCGGTCGATTTCCATCAGCTTGCCGCGCGTCTTCGTCCCCTGGGCGAAGTGCGCTGGAACAACATGCTGCTGCGTTTTGCCTATGGTGACTACACGCTGTCGGTGTTTGCCGATGGCCGCACCGTCGTGCAAGGCACCAGCGAGGTGCCGCGTGCGCGTGCCCTGTATGCCCGCTTCATTGGAAGCTAACGCGAGAGTTGTTCATGGTACCCGACAGAAGTTTTCGCGGAATACAACCTGCTGCTCCGGCTGGATATCCCACCGCTGGTTGAAGCCCGGCCACAGTCCTGTATTCTGCCTGTAGCCTGTGATTTTTTCTGGAAAGGCGGTGCTCCAATGTCGGAGCGCCAGATCGATAGGCTATGGAAGTTCAGGGCTACCGAATGACACAAAGTAATGCAACACCCCCTCCCGGGCACTTTAAGCGAAATCCGCCGATCGCCGGTGAGGCAGACGCGCTGGAGCGCGCTAAGAACGGCGATCCGGATGCATTTTCTAAGCTGTACGCCCTCCACAAGCGCCGGGTCTACACCCTCTGCCTCCGCATGCTGGGCAACGTTTCTGAAGCGGAAGACATGACGCAGGAAGCCTTCCTGCACCTGTACCGCAAGCTCGGTTCGTTCCGCGGGGAAAGTGCGTTTTCCACGTGGCTTCACCGGCTGACGGTGAACCTTGTGTTGATGCACCTGCGCAAGAAGGGCCTGCAGCTGGTCTCCCTGGAAGAAACAATCAATCCGTCCGAAGAAGACGCACCAAAGCGCGACTTTGGCTCGCGCGATCCGCGTCTTTCGGGTTCGGTGGACCGCGTTGCCCTGGAGCGTGCTGTGGCCACACTGCCTCCTGGCTACCGGCTGGTCTTCGTGCTGCACGACGTAGAAGGTTATGAGCACAACGAGATCGCTGGGATGCTGGAGTGCTCCACCGGTAACAGCAAGTCGCAGTTGCACAAAGCCCGATTGAAGCTCCGCGAGATTCTTCGGCAGAACGAGCAGACACCCGTTCTGCAGGAGTCGAACTGATGGCAGACGAAAGACGCTGGACCTGTGAGGAGTTTGAGAAGGCCCTGCCAGAGTTGTTTGAGCAGGCAGAGGGCGGAAAACTGAGCGCCGACCCTCGATTTGTGGCGATCCTGAGGGATTGTCCGCAAGCCGCGGAGCTGGTGCGGGATCTGGAATACATCGCCGAGGCGGCGCGCATGATCATGGAGCCCGAAGGTGAAATGCCAAGCTCCGACCTATGGTCAAAGATCGAAAGCAAGATCGGGACCGAACCGTCCGATGACGAATCGATCCAGTAGCTTTCTGCTGTCCCGTTATGCAGTTCAGGGGCCTGCTTCGTGCCCTCTTCAGCGTTCTTGCTGAGGTCAGGTTTCGAAGCAGATCGTTCCGCTTTGCTACGGGATGACAGATTTACATCGTGGGTGTAGAGTCTTTCAAGAGATGACGCAGCACTTCTGCATCGCCGGCTTTACCTACCGCTACTGGCGTCCAGTAGCGGCTCTGGCGGTTCCTGCGTCTTGTCTGCGCTTTCACTAGGCATCCAGAACTCGAACATTCCTGAGCCGCGACCCCACAAGGGGCGCGGCTTTTCACGTTAGCGAACAGCATCCCTGCTAAACATTGAGACTACGATGACTACGCTTCTGCAAACAGCCACGGCCGAACCGCACGCCGAGTACACCACAGTTTCCGCACAACGCGTCGTGCTGACCGGCTTCATGGGGGCCGGCAAAAGCACAGTAGGACGGTTGCTTGCCGCGGAACTGGGATGGCGTTTTATCGACATCGATGCAGAGGTGGAGGCGAAGTACGGTGTGACGATCGCCGCGATGTTTGCGGCAGAGGGTGAAGAAGTATTCCGCCGGCGTGAGTCTGCAGCGATCGCACGGGCGCTTGGTCAGAAGCAGGCGGTGATCGCCCTGGGTGGTGGAGCGCCGGAGATACTGACAAATCGGCTGCTGCTGGAACAGACCGCGCTCACGGCGGCGATTTTTCTGGACGCGCCCTTCGATGTGCTCTTCGATCGTTGCGTTCTGCAGGAGGGCGCCGCCGTACGGCCGGTGCTGATGGATGCGACGGCTGCTGCTGCCCGTTTTCAGCTGCGGATCCCGTTCTATCGCCGCTGCGCACAGCACCGCGTCGAAACCGCGGCGCAGGAGCCACACGAGACGGTTGCCACGATACTCGAAGCACTTCGCAGCTGAGGTTTGCGAAGGTTGATTCTCGCTATACCGAAACCTTGGGCGGCTCCGTGCTTTCAACTGGCTCTCGAGTCGTTTTTTGAGCCGGCATTGGTTTGCAATCTTGAGGATTTGAAGAAGCGCAACAACGCGACACCGCCTCCTGCATCACATGTCGTAATGACGGAGGGTGCATCCTGGTCGACGTAGCAGAACCGCCACAATTTCCTTCGAGAGAACATCGCGAAGTACGCAAGCACATTGTGTTTACGATCGCGGCGCTATGCCTGCTGGGTGTGTTCTGGAAGCTGCGCCACGTCTTCGGCATCGTGTACCTTTCGGGGCTGTTCGCGGTGGTGCTGACCCCGGTGGTGACGAGGATCTCCATGCTTCGGGTGCGAGGCAGGCATCTGTCGAAAGCGGTCTCTGTCGCCGTACTTTTGTTCGGTCTGCTGGGATTTCTGGTGCTCTTCTGCTGGATCGGCCTGCCGCCGGTTTTGCGCGACTTCCGCAACTTTCTTGGTGATCTGCCTGGGCGTTTGCCGGCGCTTTCAGATAAGCTGCACCGGCTGCCGATGGCTGACAAGATTGGCCTCGACGACATCAGCACACGTATCACGGCGGGAGCAACCGAGGTTGCCTCATACGTCTTCGACTCGTTACCCGCCGTGGCCGAGCACATCCTCGACATCCTGACGGCAGTGATCCTGACCGTGTACTTCATCCTGGAAGGCGAGGATGTCTACAAGTTCTTCCTGTCGCTTGTGGTGCCGCAATCACGTGTGCGGCTGGCGAACACGCTGCTCATCGCAGAAGAGCGAGTCTCCCGCTGGTTGATCGGTCAGCTTGCGCTGATGGCCTGCGTCGCCGTCTACAGCATCATCGTCTTCCGCGTGCTCAACGTGCGGTACTTTCTGCTGCTGGGTTTCCTGATGGGCCTGACGAACATCATTCCAGTGGCCGGGAACCTCGTGACCATCGTCATCGTCGCCCTGATTGCAGCGGCTGACAGTTGGACAAAGTGCGGCCTGGTACTGGCCGCTTACGCCATCTATGTGCAGGTTGAAAATGCGTTCCTGACACCGCGCATCATGAAGTCGAGTGTCGATCTGATGGGCATCACCGTGCTGATCGCCCTGCTTTGCGGCAGCACGATCAGTGGTATTCCCGGTGCGCTGATTGCGGTGCCGAGCGCGGCAATCATCGTCGTGTTCGCCGGTGAGTACCTGGTGCAGCATGAAGACCCGGAGCGGCTCTCCGTGCTCGATTAGCGCAGGGGTCGGCGAAGGCCTGCGATATCCTCTAAGTAGGACCATGGTTACTGCCGCACCTATTCCCGTGACGCACGCCGTACGCCGCTCAACGCTGGCTGCGGATTACGTGGAACTGGCGAAACCGCGTGTGACGCTGATGGTGCTGATTACGGCCGCTGCGGGCTATTATCTGGCCTCGCTGCGGTCGGGCATAAGCCCTTTTAACTTACAGTTTTTTGAAACGATGCTGGGCATTGCCGCTGTTACTGCAGGGTCAAGCACGTTGAACCAGGTGCTGGAACGCCGCACCGATGCTCTGATGCCGCGCACGGCCAAGCGGCCTATGGCTGCCCGGCGTATTTCTCTTGCACATGGTCTCATCACAGGATTTCTGGCGATTGCACTTGGGTCGGCCTTCCTTGCCGTCACGACGAATCCGATTACCGGCATGATGACGCTGCTGACTGCGGTTGGTTATGTTGCCGTGTACACGCCTCTGAAGCGCATCAGCATGATCGCGACGTTTGTCGGTGCATTTCCAGGGGCGCTGCCTCCGCTGATCGGCTGGACAGCCGCGCGTGGCAGGATCGAGTGGCCTGCCGTCGCGTTGTTTGCGGTGCTCTTCGTTTGGCAGTTCCCGCACTTTGAGGCGATTGGCTGGCTTTACCGTGATGACTATGCGCGCGCGGGGATTCGGGTGACGGCTGTCGCCAGGCCGGGTGGGCGGGCCACGGCGGCACAGGCCCTCTTCTACGCCGTGCTGATGCTACCGGTAAGCCTGTGGCCGGTCTGGCTCGGGACCAGCGGATCGATCTACGGAGTCATCGCGGTCGTGCTTGGACTGGTGTACCTCTTCTACACGGTTCGCTTCGCCCGCATTACGCGCGATCTTCCGCCTGCACAGTCCAGGGTAATTGCGCGCGACCTGTTGAAGGTAAGCGTGATCTATCTGCCGCTGCTGCTTGCAGCCATGATGCTCGACGCGCGAGGACGAATTTCTTTCTAAGCCATGATTGCTACTGAAACACGCCCGATTCCCGCGCCTGAGCGCCTCAAGACACCGCCCTCTGTCATCGTGTCGATCCTCGCTGTCTCTGTAGTCGCGAGCCTGTTTCTGTTCTGGCTGGTGTACTACCACCCGCCGGTCGACGCGGGACATACGCGCTTTGTGTTTCTGCCTGCGCTCAATGCGGTTCTGAATGCACTGGCGGCGATCGCCCTGGTGATCGGATTCGCGCAGGTTCGTGCAAGACACATCCGGCAGCATCGCGCGGCCATGTTCGCCGCTTTCATCTTCTCGTCCTTGTTCCTGGTCTCGTACATCGCGAATCACGCGCTACATGGCGAGTACAAGTTGCCCATCGCACACACAGGCGCGCTCTGGTTCAGCTATCTGGCACTGCTGTTGTCACACATCAGCTTGTCAATTATTGCTCTGCCGCTGATCCTGATCACGTTTTTCCTGTCGTTGACGCTACGGTTCGAGCAGCACCGTTCGCTTGCTCGCTGGACATTCCCGATCTGGCTCTATGTTTCGGTCACGGGTGTTCTGGTGTTCCTGGCGCAAGCTGTGATCCGCCGATGAGCACACTACCAGAGATCGAGGGGCCCACGGTTCAAACCCGGACTGGAACCATGCGCCGAGACACACGCGCCATATTGCGGGTGGCTGCCGTGATTGAAGTTATCGGCTTAATCTGCGCTATTTCGGTTTGGCGAAGCGGCGGGATGACGGTTCACGGGCCTCATGGCAATCTGGGTTGGTTCGGTTTGCTGATCGCGCTTGGATGCCTGCCAACCGGCACGTTCTTTCTGCTGCTGGGTACTGCCAAGTGGATCAACGACCGCACCCGTACGGACTGATCCTGCGTCCAAAGACGCGGTCTAAGTAGAATCGAGTGATGCACCGCATTTACATGGACGCGAACGCGACCACGCCCCTGCTGCCGTCTGTTCTAGAAGCCATGCTGCCGCATTTTGGTGATCGCTTCGGCAATGCTTCTGCCGTGCATTCGTTCGGCCGCGGCGCCAAGGGTGCCATCGAGGGTGCGCGCGAGCAGCTTGCGAGCCTGTTGGGTGCGAAAGCTTCTGAGATCACATTCACCAGCGGCGGCACCGAGAGCGACAATCTCGCGTTATTCGGCATGCTGCAGCCGGGCGATCATCTCGTGGTCAGCACAGTAGAGCATGATGCCGTTCTGCATGCCGCCGATGCGATCGTCCGCACCGGCGTGACCGTGACACGAGTTGCCTGCGATGCGAATAGCGTGGTGCAACCAGATTCTGTTGCCGCAGCAATGAATCCCCGGACGAAGCTGGTCAGCGTGATGATGGCAAACAACGAGACGGGAGCCGTGCAGCCAATCGCAGCTATCGCGGAGATTGCGCATCGCGCGGGTGCCTGGCTGCACACTGACGCTGTCCAGGGCTGCGGCAAGCTGCCAATCGACGTGGCGATGCTCGGCTGCGATCTGCTCTCTGTATCCGGACACAAGATGCACGGGCCGCAGGGCGTGGGCGCATTGTGGGTGCGCAGTGGCGTTCCACTGAAGCCCATCCTGCACGGCGGCAGCCACGAACGCCGTCGCAGGGCTGGTACTGAAAACGTCGCCGGCATCGTCGGTCTGGGCTACGCTGCAGAGCTGGCGAAGGTCTGGATGGCGGACGACGGCCCGGCTTCACTTGCAATCCTGCGAGATGGGCTTGAATCGTGCCTGAAAGCCCGTATCTCCGGTATTCACGTGAACGCTGCGAGCGTCGAGCGCCTGTGCGGCACCGCATCAGTTCGATTCGACGGCATCAATGCGGAAGAGCTTGTGATCGCGCTGGATCTGCAGGGTCTGGCTGTCAGCGCCGGATCTGCTTGTCAGAGCGGCGCGACCGACTCATCCCACGTGCTGCGTGCCATGGGACTCAGCGACACGGAGGCGCGTGCGAGTATCCGGTTCTCCTTGTCGCGCCTGTCAACACAGCAGGAAGTTGATGAGGCGATCGCGCTGGTCACATCCTGCGTGGAACGCATGCGCTCGCTTTAGGCCAAACAGCGCATTACCGAAAGCTGAGACAATAGTGGAGATGCTCGGCGTTATCGACAATCCGCTAAATCCGCTCACCGCACCCGATTTCGGTAGCACGGTCGCGGTGGCGATGTCGGGCGGTGTTGACTCGTCCGCTGTGGCGGCGCTTTTGCAGTCGCAGGGCTACAACCTCGTCGGCCTGACGCTTCAGCTTTGGGACCAGCGCCGCCTGTCCGGGCACGAAGGCATACCGGAGCAGGTGCAGGGCCGTTGCTGCTCGCTGGACGACGTCTACGACGCGCGTCGAGTGGCCGAGCAGCTTGGCATCCCGTACTACGTCGTGAACCAGCAGCGGCGCTTCGAGCAGGACGTGGTGCAACCGTTCGTCGAAGAGTACCTGGCCGGGCGCACGCCCATTCCGTGCACACTCTGCAACAACCATCTGAAGTTCGATGAGCTGCTGAAGACGGCACGAGGAATCGGCGCAGAGCGCGTGGCAACC
Source organism: Terriglobus sp. (assembly GCA_965199365.1). Lineage (GTDB taxonomy): Bacteria > Acidobacteriota > Terriglobia > Terriglobales > Acidobacteriaceae > Terriglobus. The sequence goes on from CBDARC010000002.1 coordinate 1,049,517, forward strand.
GGCCACTATGCCCGCGTACGCTTTGATGAAGAGCGCCGTCGCTGGCTGCTGATGCGACCTGCGGATCGTGCGAAGGACCAGACCTATTTCCTCTTCGGCCTGACGCAGGAGCAGCTAAGCCGTACCCTTTTCCCGCTCGGTGAGATGGAGAAGTCCGCGGTCCGAGTGATGGCTGAAGAGCACCAATTGCGCGTCGCGCACAAGCCGGATTCACAAGAGATCTGCTTCATTCCCGGTGGCGATTACAAGACGTTCCTCGCAGCGTACCTGCAGGACCAGGGACGCGAACTACCCGATACTGCAGGCGAGATGGTCACCGCGGACGGCAACGTAGTGGGTGCGCATGGCGGAATTCACGGCTTCACGGTCGGTCAGCGCAAGGGTGTGCAGCAGCAGTTACATCAACACAACCCCGAGCCGTTCTATGTGCTCGGGATCGAGCCTGCCGGCAACCGCGTGGTGGTCGGTCGCGAAATAGAACTACACACGCGCGAAGGGATTGCCGATCGGGTGAACTGGATCAGCATCGATGCATTGCGCGAACCAATGCGGGTGCTGGCTAAGATTCGCCATCGGCATGAACCTGCTCCCGCGATGATTTTGCCGTTGGAGAACGGGCGCGTGCAAATCGTGTTTGATGAGGCGCAGCGGGCGGTCACTCCCGGGCAGTCCGCCGTTTTCTTCGACGGCGACGTGGTTGTCGGTGGTGGATGGCTGGTTTGAGCGTCGTAGAAAGCCCACCTGGTGAGCTGAGACGCGCTCCCCCGCTATCCGAGCGGATGAAGCCGCTCCTCCCTTTACGCTATTCTGCAAAGCCTCGGCGGCTGATTGCTTTTGCAACCTGTTATGCGTGGTAATCGTCTTCGTAGCCCGTGTAGACACTTTCGCCTTCGAAGGCTACCGGCTTCGGTGATGTGGGTTTCGTCTTGGGCGTAAAGTGCGCGATCAGGGAGTCGATCGTCGTCTTTGCGCCAGCCACAAGGCCGGACATCTGGCGCACCGGCGCGAGAATGGCATTGCCGATGTTTGCCGCTGTCTCACTGGTCTTTGTAATGGCATTGGTAACCATCGCATCGACGCGATCGGACTGGCGCTGCGCCTTGCCCGTCGTGTCCGTGATCAGAGCATCTACTTGCGCGACCTTAGCGCGGTAGACATCGCTGGTATCGGCGATGTTGCTGGTGACACGTTTGATCTTTGGCTCGGTGTCACGCGTCACGTTGCGCACGACCTCGGCGATGTCCTGACCTTTAGCAGAGATGTCGCGCACCGATTCGAGGATCGGGTAAACCTTGCCCTTGGCTTCGGTTGTCAGCTCGACGACGCGCTCCATCAGTTTTTTTCCTGCCAATGCAAGCACAAGAACGGCAATGCCCTGGAGCAAAAACCCAACCGCGACGATAGCTACGAAGACAAGAAGATAAGTTGCTTGGTGCTCGGTCATACAAGTGCCTCGTGCATCGAGTGTAACTGCGAATCGAACAGCAGGAAGCCCGCGACGTAAGTGCTCGCGGGCTTCTTTGCCGAAATGGAGTTAGGTGGTCGGGTTCTCGACCTTATCCTGGTAGACCTGCTTGCCGGCGTCGATTGCGTCGTTTACCTTGCTGCTCTGCTGGTCAAGGAATTCCTTGCCCTTATCGACATACTGGCTCCATTGGGTACGGCCCTTGTCGTAGTAATCCTTGCCTTTATCGACATACTCGTTGAGCTGTCCCTTGCTCTGCTCGAGCACCTGGTTCGCCTTTTCCTTGGCGTCCCGGGCCTGCGCTGCGAGCTCGTCGCGAGTTTCCTGTCCGCTCTTAGGAGCATAGAGAACGCCTGCGAGCGCTCCGATACCGAGTCCTGCAACAAACCACCCCAAACTGCCCATCGAGTTATCGTCTGCCATGTCGTTCTCCTTAGAAATCTGTTGTGGATTACAAAGGATCCAGCTTACCGCCGGGTCATCGCTCCAACATCCCAACGGATGCAAGCCTATCCTGTGTGGTTGCCGCGCAGCGTCTTGTGTCGGACAGATGCCACAACCAGCCGAAACGGGCAGAGTTCGGCGTGCGTCTACCGCTAAGCAGCACGTTAAAATGGGCGTTGCATCAGGCGTTCCATGACGGAGGCATCCACACCAATGAACACGATCTCTTCCGCACGCGTAAGCACGATGGCACTCGCAGCCGTTCTCCTGACCGGAGTTGCGGGGTGCAGAAACAAAGCTCCGATTGTCGATGATCCAACGCTGACGTCACAGGTGCAGCAGCGCATCGCTTCAGACAGCGCGCTGGCGAGCGAGCCGGTGCAGGTAATGGCACAGGCTGGTGTGGTCACGCTAACCGGCGCCGTAAGCAACGCGGCGGCACGCAGCCTGGCTGCCAACGATGCTGCGGCGGTCACAGGGGTACAGAAGGTCGTCAATGACATCACGGTGAGTGCGGCAACCGGCCCCGCCACGACGACAACTACTGCGCAGTTGCAACAGCCGCAGCCGGAGACTGCGCCGACTCCGCGGGAACGCGTGCGCGCATCTGCACCGGCACAGCAGGCCGCACCCATCACGCGGAGTTCGGCTGCGCCACCCCCGCCACCGCAGCAACAACAATCTCAGTCTCAGCCGGTACATCAGCAAGCCCCAGCGCCACCGCCGCCTCCGCCGCCGCCGGTCGCGCGCGTGGTGACGCTGCCTGCCGGAAGCACGCTGCCGGTGCGTGTGACGCAGACGCTGGACAGCGCCACCGCGCAGGTCGGCGACACATTCTCCGGAGCGGTAGCGACCGACATCGTGCAGGATGGCATGCTCTTGATCCCGCGCGGTGCGACTGTTACCGGGCGCGTCAGCGAGGTGCATGAGGCAGCACACTTCAAGGGCTCGGCGCTGCTTACGGTTGAGCTCACCAACGTGAATGCGAAGGGCGAGCATCTCTCGATCACCACTCAGCCCTATAGCGTTGAAGGCAAGGGACGCGGCAGCAATACGGCCGTAAAGACGGGTGTGGGAGCGGCGGCGGGTGCATTGCTGGGCGGTATCTTCGGCGGCGGCAAGGGCGCGGCAATCGGCGCTGCTGCCGGTGGTGGAACCGGTGCTGCTGTCAACGGAGTCACGCGCGGACAGCAGGTTCAGATCCCGAGTGAGACCGTGGTTCGCTTTGTCACGACGAACTCGCTTGCGGTGCGCACGTCGACCCATGCGGGAGCGAACACGAGTGAGCCGGCGCTGCGTGACAATGATGGTGGCCAGCGCCAGAACGACAACGGACCGGTACTGCACGATCGGCAGTAGAAGACTCGCAAACATCCTGTGACATAACGCGCCCACTGGCTACGACGGCCGGTGGGCGCCGTTTTTGGTACTTACACTTGGCATCAGTACCCATCGATGCGACGGGATCTGTCGGGTGAGCACAGGGTCAGAAGCCCGCCCCCGGCATGCTGCATCCAACACAGGACACATGAGCGAATCAGACAAGGCGAGACGTGGATGTTTCAGTTTTGTGCTGCACGCGCATCAGCCGCTGGTGCTGCACCATGGCACGTGGCCGCACGGACTTGAGTGGCTGCTGGAAGCAGCGGCGGAGACGTACCTTCCGCTGCTGCGAACGATCCGCCGATTGAGCAGTGATGGGATTCCCTTCTGCGCGAATGTGAGCCTGTCACCCGTGCTGCTGGAGCAGCTTGCCCACCCCGACTTCCGCGTTGAGCTGCCGCAGTACCTGCAGAGAAAGATTTCGTCCGCAGCGGAAGATGCTGCGTTTTTTGAGCAGGCAGGCGAGCATCACCTGCTATACCTCGCGCGGCACTGGGAACGGACGTTCCGCGAGGCTCTCAGTGAGCTGGAAGCAATGAACGGCAACCTGCTGGAGGGCTTCAGAGCCGCTGAGCAGAGTGGCTCGATCAACCTGATGACCTCTGCCGCGACGCATGGCTACCTGCCCCTGCTTGGCACGGAAGGCAGCCTGAGCGGCCAATTCCAGACCGCGGTACGAGCGCATAAACGGCATTTCGGCACTGCTCCAAAGGGTGTGTGGCTGCCGGAGTGCGGGTATCGGCCTGCGGGTACATGGCAGCCCGCGGTTCAACCATCGGGTGCATCGCAACCTGCTTCGGTTGAACGCCCTGGGATCGAGTCAGCGCTCGAGGCTTCAAGTCTGCGGTTCACCATCGTGGACTCGCACCTGGTTAACGACGCGGAGCTCATCTCCTCCGCCGCGCGAGGGTCAGAAGATAACCCACCGTCTCTGTACCGTCCGTACCACATCGACAACAGCGCCGTTGCCGTCTTCGCGCGGGATCCCAGGTCGGCCTTCCAGGTGTGGAGCGCTCGATTCGGCTACCCAGGCGACTTTGCTTACCTTGACTTTCATAAAAAGCGCTGGCCCGGTGGACACCGCTACTGGCGCGTCACCGGTGCCGACCTTGGCATGGATGCGAAGCAGCACTACTACCCCGAAGCTGCGGAGGAACGCACACGTGCCCATGCCGACCATTTCGCCGGGTTGATCGCAGACACCCTGCTTGCGCAGGCAAATGTCGATGGAGCGCCGCCGATGCTCTGTGCCCCGTTTGATCTCGAGCTGTTTGGTCACTGGTGGCATGAGGGAGTGCTGTTCCTGGAGAACGTTGCACGTGCACTGGCCAACGGTCACCACGGTGTCAGGTCGATGACCTGCGACGCCTATTTGCAGCAGTACGGAACCGCAGGCTGCATCCGCATGCACGAAGGCTCGTGGGGTTCTGGCGGTGACAACAGTGTCTGGCTGAATTCAGAAACAGAGTGGCTGCTTTCGCAGATGTATGCGGCTGAGTTCAGTGTGAAGGCAGCGTCCGCGTGCGAAGCATGGCAGGATGGCGGTGGGGGCGAGCGCATTGCCCGGCAGATGTGTCGCGAACTGCTGCTGATGGAGGCGAGCGACTGGCCCACACTGATCACGACGGGAGCCGCGCGCGACTACGCGGAGCGCCGCTTCAGCGAACATGCCGCGAGCTTCAGAGCCATGCAAAACGTGTGGGCGCAATTTCTGTCGAAAAAGTCGATCGATGACGACGCCGAGGGTCTTCTGCGGGAGGCGGAGCAACGCGACTGCATATTTCCGGAGATCGACCCGACAGACTGGCGAGACAGGCCGGCTTGAGACGATTGATGGACAGTGGTGAAGCAGGTCTCGGCGCGGGCGAGCGATTCCGCGGCGTTGCTGCGCAGAAGCATTCCTTTCTCGCGATGTGGCATCTGCTCAGCCTCGACGCCCCCTGCGTCGCTGCGTTGTGGACAGTATTTGTCGCGCACATATTTCATGTGGCCTTGCCGTGGACGGCACCCGTCGCGCTGGCGGTGGCGGTGTGGATGCTCTACGCGGCGGACCGCCTGGCCGACTCCGCGTCAGGCAAGGCACTCGAGGAGCGGCATCGCTTTCATCACCGCCATAGCGCTGCCTTTGCTGTTTGCTGGCTGGCGTGCGCACCTTTGCTGCTGTGGCTTGTCATGCATCTGCCGCATGCCCTTCGCGATGGCTGGCTTCTGCTTGCAATCCCGCTGGCGGCCTACGTGGGGGCAGTACATGCGTTGCAACTGGGACATGTTCCGAAGGAGCCGCTGATTGGAGTGTTCTTCGGCATGGCAGTGGCGATGCCGGTGATCAGTTCCGAGGCGCTGACACGAGGACTTGCGGCTTCGACCGTAGGTTTTGCGCTGCTCTGCTGGTTGAATTGCGCGGCGATCGCCGCGTGGGAAACGCCATCCAGCGGGTACCTTGATCCAGTTACGCGCTTACTTGGACGGCATTTTGCTGCTTCTGCGACCATCGCGATCGTGATGTCGCTTTGGCTCGCGTTCCATCGAGAGACTCGGTTGATCGGTGTCGCTGTTTTATTCAGCCTCTTTCTTCTGCTTGTGCTGGATCGGGAACGTGCGCGCGTGGGGCGCACACATCTGCGGGCGCTTGCTGACGCAGCCTTGCTGACCCCGGCTGTTGCGCTCGTTCTGCTTGCCTGGCGCGGACAATGAGGGGCTTTGACCGGCTTGCGCGACCGTACCGATGGATGGAGTACTTTACCTTCGGCAAGGCTTTAGAGCGTTGTCGCTTCCGCTTTTTAGGTGACCTTGCGAGCACGAAGAAGGCGCTTGTTCTTGGTGATGGCGACGGGCGCTTCTCAGCAGCGCTTCTGCGAGCGGCGCCGGACTGCCGGGTGCACGCGGTGGATGGCAGCACAGCTATGCTGCAAGCGCTGCAGGCGCGATGCAATGCAGGCGATCGCGTGACAACACACCAAGCGGACCTTTCCGCAGGTTTCCCGATCGGAGCGGGTGCAGAGACCTATGACCTGGTGGCGACACACTTCTTTCTGGACTGCCTTACTTCTGATGAGGTGGATGCTTTGATCAGAAGAGTTCACCCTTTGCTCCGTCAGGGTGCGTGCTGGATCGTTTCAGAGTTCGACGTTCCGCGGGGTGCTATGCGTCTCCCCTCTGCAGTGATCGTGCGCGCACTGTATCTCTCGTTCCGTGTGTTGACGGGGCTTCGCACCCAACGACTGCCCGACCATCGTGCTGCAATGAAACGGCATGATTTCGTATGTCAGACTCGCGTGACTTCGCTTGGTGGACTGCTGGTTTCAGAGTGGTGGACGCCGCAGGGATCGAATCCGGTACACGACTCACCAAGTAGAATGGAGCTTGCATGAACCTTTACCTGATGAGGCACGCTTCTGCCGGCACGCGACGCAGCAACCCCGCGCTCGATCTGCGGCGTCCGCTGGACAAGGCGGGCAAGCGCGATTGCCTGCTGCTAGGCAACACGCTTTCATCGATGAACGTGAACTTTGATCTGATCGTGTCGAGTCCGCTCAAGCGCAGCCTGCAGACTGCCTCGCTGGTCGGGACTGAGACGGGCTACGAACAGAAGATTCTGTTGTCAGACGCGCTTGCACCTTCGGCATACTTTGCGCAGTTCGAGAAGCTGCTGGTGGAGTGCGCCGGATATGAGTCGCTGCTTGTCGTGGGTCACAGTCCGAACCTGGTGCAGTTTCTTGGCATGTTGATGCAGCCTGCGCAGCAGACAAAAGCCAGCCGGCCGCCAGCACAGGTTCGTATGCGCAAGGGCACCATCGCCCGGCTAAACATGGAACGCGGCGCAGCGACGTTGCAGTGGATGCTGGATCCTCGCGTAGTGCGGACCCTTTATGCGAGCTCGACGATCAAATCGCGTCGAAAGACTTCGCGAAAGTAGGGCGCTTCCTTGCGCAGGGACCATCGCTCCAGGTCTGCTCCGCTGCGACCGGGATGTAACTCCAGCAGCACGCGCTTGGGGTACACGCGCACCTCGACATGAACCGCTTCGCTGGAGAGATTCTGGTTGAGCGCAACGGCGAGGCGCAGCAGCACGATCGCGCGAATGACGCTCCCCTGCTGCTCAACCGGGATACTGCGCATGGGGCGATCCATGGGGTCCGGACGGCTCTTGCCAAGATAGCGCGCAATTGCGCTGATGCCGATGCGCTCGGCCGGCGAAAAGCCGAAGATTTCAGAGTTCTCGATGATGTACTGGGTGTGCCGATGATGGCCCTGGTGGTTCAGGAACTTGCCGACTTCGTTCATCATAGCGGCGGCAGACAGCCACTCGCGATACTGCGGATCAAGACCGTGCACGCGAGTGAGTTGATCGAACAAAAGGACGGCATGGGCACGGACCGGCTCCACGCGCTTGAGGTCGATGTTGTAGCGACGGCAGACGGCCAGCACACCGGTCCAGCGCTCCTCTTCTACCGCCTTGTGTACGGAGGCGCGACTGTCGCTGTCTGACAGCATCTGCGCCAGCAGACCGTCACGCAGACCCAGGGGCGAATAGCGAAAGCCTTTCAGACCCAGGCGCTCGAGCAACTCCGCATAAACGACCGCTCCACCAATGATGATCTCGCTGCGCTTCGGGCCGATGCCCGGCACCTGCAGGCGCTCGCTGTTCTTCATCTTGACGAGCCGGCGCGCGAGGGCGCGAACCGACGCGGTGTCTGCTTGAAGAGCGACGGGCGCGACGCGCCGTATGGATTTCTTTGCCGCCCGTTTAACCGACTTCTTCGCAGCTTTCCCGCTCAACTTAAGTGACTGGCTTGCCTCGGCCAGTGCCGCCGCGGAACCTGACGTCGCAATCACCAGCGGCACATTCGGCTTGCCTAGTTTGCGCTCAAGCTTGCGCATTTCGCGGTCAATGTAGCTGTGCAGCTGGCGCAGCTGGTCCTCTGTCGGTGGGTCGCTCTGCAGAAATTCCTGCTGCAGGCGGACGGAGCCGAGCGGCAGCGACACCATTTCACGGATGCGGCCATTCTCTGAGAGTGACACCTCGCAGGAACCGCCGCCCAGATCAATGAGGATACAGCGACCGCGCGCGCCCGGTTCATGCGTGACGACGCCCAGGTGGATCAGGCGACCCTCTTCCAAGCCGGAAATCACCTCGACCGTCCATCCCGTCGCGGACTTCACCCACGCTATAAATGCGGCAGCATTGCGCGCGTCGCGCATCGCCGAGGTCGCAACGACGCGCACCTGGTCCACGACCTGCGCCTGAACGGAGCGCTGGAAACGCTTGAGGGCCCGAATGGTGTTGGCCATCGCGTCCGGTGAGATTTCACCTGTCTGGAAGACGCTGTCGCCCAGGCGAACGACCTCGCGATCTTCAAGCAATACTTTAAGTTTGTGCTGTTGCACCGATGCAATAGCCAGCCGGCAGGAGTTAGACCCTATGTCGATTGCGGCAAAGGTTGGCATGCGTTCTCCTGCCGGGCGAGTGTCGTAATCGGCCGTGACAAGATGCACTCTACATGAGCGTGGGCAACAGAGCGCGACGATGTGCCGTCTGTGGAACCTCTCGCGGTTACGCGCATCAACGTATGGTTGACACAGGGCAGTTCTGGCGCCCGGTGCCTGCCGCATCCTCAGGCTGGAGAACGACCGCAGCATGCACGAAAGAACGCGCATCGGACGTAGACACATTTTCGTGCTTCTCTGCCTCTGGCTGGTCATCTATGCGGCTGCGCTGTTCGCACCTCCATTGCTGGACGATGCAGACGCCACCCACGCCAATGCCGCGCGCAACATCTTAGTGACGCACGACTTCGTAACGATGCGGGTGAACGGCATACGGTACCTTGAGAAGGCTCCGTTGCCGTACTGGCTTGCGGCGGCATCATTTCGTGTCTTCGGTGTGAATACGTTCGCGGTGCACCTGCCGCAGGCGCTTGGCGTGCTTGGACTCGCTCTGCTGGCCTGGGCCTGGGCGAGGCGCGCATGGGACGACACCACCGGCCTGTACGCCGGGTTGATGGTACTCACCTCCATCGGCGTGTTTCTTTTTACACGCGTTTTTATCCCGGAAGTTCTGCTGTCCCTCTTCCTTGCGGGTGCCCTGTATGCCCTGCAGCGCGCGCTGAATGAACCACAGCGTCCGGCCGTCATGTACGCGGCCTACGTGTTTGTGGCGCTTGCGGTGCTGACAAAGGGCTTGATCGCCATTGTCTTCTTCTGCGGCGCGGCTATTCTTTACCTTGCGTTCACGGGAGAGTGGCGGCGATGGCGCACGCTGCGGATCGGCACCGGCACGCTGCTGTTTCTGCTGATGGCTGCGCCGTGGCATGTGCTTGCAGGGCTGCGCAATACCGGCGCGTACCAGGGGCATGGCTTCTTCTGGTTCTACTTTGTAAACGAGCACTTCATGCGCTTTCTGGGCAGGCGCATTCCGCATGACTACAACAAGCTGCCCGGGTCTCTTTACTGGCTATTGCACCTGGCCTGGCTCTTCCCGTGGAGCCTGTTCTTTCCAGCCTCAGCGGCTGCTGCGTGGTTCCGCCGCAAGCAGTTTCGAACCAGCCTTGCGACGGAACGTGGACGCACGGCGCTGATGCTTTCACTGTTTGCCACGTTGATTCTTGTGTTCTTTTCCATCTCGACGAACCAGGAGTACTACACCTTTCCGGCATACCTGCCGGTCGCCGTGCTGACTGCAGCCGGTCTGCGCGTCGCGCAGCGAGACCAACGGCTGCAGCGTTGGCTGACAGGCGCATATCTCACGTATATCGTTCTTGGACTTGCAGTTGCTATCGCGCTGTTTTCTGGATTATGGACTTCGCGTCATCTGCCGTATGTCGCAGACATCGGCGCGTTGCTGGCACACCGCGGTGTCGGCGATTACACACTGTCGATGTCGCACTTCTTCGATCTGACCGGGCCTTCGTTCGCTGCGCTGCGACTGCCCGCGGCCCTGGCAGCGATCACCTTTACCGTTGGACCACTGCTAAGCTGGCTACTGCAGCGGAGAGGACACGCGATTGGCAGCACTGTGGCTGTTGCCATTACATCTGCGGTGTTTTTGGTAGCAGCGCACATCGCCCTGATTCGCTTTGCGCCCATGCTTTCGTCCGCGACATTGGCGCAGGATTTCATACAGGCGGAGTCTGAAGGGCGCATCGAGCGCACAAGCCAGTTGATGCTTTATGGCGACCAGGCTTATGGCTCGTCGCTGCCGTTCTACACCGGGCGCGTGCTGCCGCTGGTGGAGGGTCGGACGACCTCCATGTGGTTCGGATCGACCTTCAAGGATGCTCCGCCTATCTTTCTGACGGACACGGACCTGGTTGCCGGTTGGGGCCACGGCGAGCGCAAGGTGCTGTTTGTGCCGGAAGAAGAACGCGGTCGAGTCGATCACCTACTAGCAAATCGCCAGATTATTCTGGCGCACGTTTCCGGTAAAGTTCTTGTAACCGATCGGCCATTGCTCCGGTGAACATCGCGTTTCGACGACGACTTGCAACTGCTGTGTGGATACCGTAGAGATGGTGAGTCCCATGCCTGCGACAGCCATCCCGGCCGTATTTGACGCGAGCAAATCCTCGCCCACGCACAGCCACTTTCGACTGCAGCGACGTTCGATTGCGGTCCTGGTTTCGGTGTGGTGTGTGCTGCATTTCGGCTGCCTGTTCACGCCGGGCCTGCTGGACGATGTTGACTCCGTCTACATCGAAGCTGCGCGCGAGATGCTGCAGCGCCATGACTATGTAACACCATACGTTGATGGCATTCGGTTCTTCGACAAACCTCCATTGATGTACTGGATGGCCGCAGCGGGCATGAAAGTCTTCGGGCCGTACGATTGGGCTGCCCGCCTGCCGCTGGCGTTGATGGTGCTGGGGCTGTTTCTGGCGGTGTATGCGCTGGGCACGCGGCTTTTCGGTGAACGCGGGGGCTTCTATGCAGCGCTTGTAATGGCAACAAGCCTGGGCCCTTATTTGTTCACGCGCTTCTATATTCCCGACATTCTCAACGCGCTGTGGATGACGATGGGCGTGCACCTGTTTCTTATCGCGCTGGATCACGTGCGCGAGGGCCGGTCGGCTCGATGGGCGGCGTGGGGCTTCGCCGCGGTGATGGCAGTGAACCTGCTGACCAAGGGCCTGATCGGTGTGGTTTTTCCGGTGGGGTTCGTCGTCATCTATGCGCTGCTTACAAAGCAGGTACGCAGGCTGTTCGGCATGAACCTGCTGTCGTCTTTGGCAATCTTCGCGGTGATTGCGCTGCCCTGGCACGTGCTTGCAGCGATGCGCAATGCGGCAATCGCCATGCCTGCGGGCAGCGGTCTGCCTGCGCGCGCGGGATGGTTCTGGTTCTACATCATCAATGAGCACTTCATGCGCTTCCGCGGGATGCGTATTCCGCATGACTACGGGCAGGTGCCAATCCCGCTTTTCTGGTTGATGTTCTTCCTCTGGCTCACGCCATGGGTTGTCTTTCTGCCTGTCGCATGGACGCAGTATACGCGGGTGTGGCGAGACCGTTTGCTGGAGAACTCGCACCGCAAACGGGCTGCTCTGACCCTGCTGTTGTGGAGCGGGCTTGTCCTGGGGTTCTTCACGCTGTCATCGCGACAGGAGTACTACTCGTTGCCGGCTCTGCCAGCGCTTGCGCTGATGGCCGGCGGCGTGATGGCTGGTGCGGAGCACGGTGATCCACACCTGAGACGTGGTGTTGGCATCGCGAGTACATGGGTGCTGATGCCGCTCGCAATCCTTGTCGCTGCCGTGTGCGCCGTGTTCGCCATCATCTCGCCGTCGGCACCGCCCGGTTCAGACGTGTCGCAGGTGCTGACGAGCAATCCCGACCAGTACAACCTGGCATTGGGACATCTGCATGACCTGACCACCCGCGCCATGGGGTTCTTTCGCGGCCCACTGATCGGTATGGCTTGTTCCATGGTTGGGCTGGGACCGGTCGCGTGGTGGCTTCGGCAACATGGGTACCGCCGCGCGAACCGCGAGCGCGCCGCCAACTCTGTGCTTGCAGTCAGCATGTGCGGCGTACTGCTGTGCGTGCACGCGGGTCTGGCTCGCTTTTACCCGATCATCGGATCGAAAGGTCTGGCGATTCAACTGGCACAAGTCGTAAAGCCGGAGGACGCCGTGATGCTCGATGGCGAGTTGACGAGTGGATCTACGCTGCTGTTTTACACGCGGCATCCCTTACTACTCGTGAATGGACGGGAAAACGGGCCGTGGTTCGGGTCGTTCTGGCCGGATGCGCCCAACATGTTTTGCGATGACGCTGGTTTGCATCGTGCATGGGCGGGGCCACAACGCGTCTACCTGCTGACCTATGAACAAGCCCGCGTCGCCGACCTGCAGCGCGTTGGATCGGTGCGGCTGTTCGCCGCGTCCGGCGGCAAGATGATCCTTACGAACCGCTAAGGATGTCGTCGCCCTGCAGCCGACCATCGGGCATGATGCGGAAGCGAGTGCCGTGATAACGGGTATCCGCCGGCAGATAGCTGCATACCCACACCATGAATCCCAGCAGGTCGCGTAAAGGGTAGATAGCGGTGTAGAAAATGAGTCGGTCTGACTCAAGAACCGTCAGCAGGGCGGCCGCCTGCAACATGCGATTGAGAATCGCAACAGCGAGGAACAACCATGCGCCCCCCCACCCCCCGCGTGCGACCTCAACGGCAAAACCAAGCAGGCCGAACGGCATGGCGAACGTCAGACCGGTGCCGAGATGACCCCACGGGCGCGAGCGCCGGGTGCTCTGCATCCATCGCAGCTGGTCGCGAAACGAGCGCGCGATGCCCACATCCGACACCACCAGCTTGATCACATGCGTTGATATTTCGACCCCTCGGCCGAGCGCATGCAGACGATTGCCGAGCACGAAATCCTCTGCCCAGAAGTGGCCGAGATCGGCAAAACCACCTGCATCGGAGAACGCCTGCTTCTGCAGTGTCATCGAGACACCGAGCGCAAAGTCCGTGCCACTGAGCATGTCCGCTACCAGCACGCCTGAGCCCATCTCCACGCTCTTGCCCGCAGCGTCCAGGTGCGTAAACAGGCTGCCCCGATCTACGTGTCCGGCATATAGGCACCAGGCAAGTTCTACGGGAGTGCCGTTGGCCATGTGCCCTGGCGCGAGCGACTGCACACACTGCAGCAGGTAATCCGGATTGACACGCGCATCGGCATCGCTCGGGAACAGGTGCGGGTAAGCCGCAACGTCGCTCATCATGGCGAGCGAAAACATTTTCGGATTAGGGAGTTTCGGCTCACCGCACGCAATGTATCGGACCGCCTGCTGCGGATAACGCGCTGCTACTTCTCGGGCTACCTGCAATCCCGCATCGTCTTCACGCCTGGCGCAGAAGAGAATCTCGTACGGAGCCGGATAGTTCTGCCGAAAGAAGCTCTCCAGATTCTTGCGCAGGCAGGGGTCGGAACCATGCAGCGGCTTGAGCACACTGATGGACGGGGTAAACCGCGGCGACTGACCTCTGCCCTGCTGTTTACGTAGCCGGAAGCGCAGGGCTGCGGCAAGCGCCAGTCCACAGAAGATCGCAGAGGTCAACGTACCGAAAGCAGATATCCAGAAAAGCACACTCAGGCATTGGCCCAGCCCTGCCGTCATCCGCGCTTCTTGACCGGCTTGGCGATGACCACGTTGCGGCTGAATGGAACAAGACCGGACTCTTCCCGCGGCGGCTGTTGCATGCGGCTCAACATCTCGTTGCGAACGTAGTTCACAAAATTCTGCATGTCCGCGTTCATTTGCTCCATGCGTTCTCGCATCTGGAGGATGATGGCGATGCCGGCGATGTTCACTCCAAGATCCCGAGCGAGGTTCAGAATGAACTCAAGCCGCTCCAGGTCTTCGTCCGTGTACAGGCGCGTATTTCCTTCGGACCGCGAGGGGCGAAGCAGGCCTTCACGCTCGTACAGCCGCAGCGTCTGCGGATGAATCGCATACATCTCCGACACGGCGGAGATCATGTAGGCTCCCTTGGATCGTCGCTTGGTGGCCATAGGCTCTCGATGTCTATCTTAACGCCCCAAGGTGCCTCAGCGGCGCAACGAGGAGAGTGCCGGGCGCGTCAGACGAAGCATGATAGACAAGGTTCTGAAGATGGGAAGTGAAGCTGCATGGCGGTATGCGAAAAGCCGCATGCGGGCGAACAAGACAGAAAGCACCATCGCGCTGGGTCTGCTTGGAGCGGCCGTAATCGCGAAGACCGCCTACAACGCGCACCGGCGGCAGACCGCAATGCGCGGCAAGGTGGTGGTTGTGGCCGGCGGCAGCCGTGGTCTTGGGCTCGAGATCGCACGGCAGTTCGGCCTGGCCGGAGCACACCTGGTGCTCGCCTCCCGCAACGAAGAGGAGCTGCGGAGCGCCCTCGGCAAGCTGCATGCGGACGGAGCCATCCCGAACGGCGGAACCGCTCACATTGTGGTCACAGACGTCAGCAGGCAGGCGGATTGCGACAACCTGATCGCCAGCGCAACTGACCGCTATGGCCGCGTGGACGTTCTGGTCAACTGCGCGGGAACCATGCTGGTGGCTCCCATGGAAGACCAGACGACCGAAGCATTTCGCGAGGCGATGGACATCAACTTCTATGGTCAGCTCTACACGATCCAGGCGGTTCTGCCGCAGATGCTCGCGCGCGGCTCCGGTCAGATCGTGAATATCGCCAGCATCGGCGGCAAGATTGCGGTTCCACACATGCTGCCGTACGTGGCCAGCAAGTTTGCGCTTGTCGGCTTCAGCGAAGGTCTACACGCGGAGATGCGGCACAAGGGCATTCGTGTGACGACCGTCTGTCCCGGCCTGCTGCGAACGGGCGCACACGTACAGGTGAAGTTTGCCGGCGATGTGGAGAAGGAATACCGCTGGTTCAAGTTCGGTGCCACCGTGCCCGGCGTTTCCATCTCCTCGCGTGGCGCGGCACGCCAGATCTTCGAGGCTGCTGTCGCGGGCAAGGCCGAGATCACCATCACTCCACAGGCATGGCTGGGAGCACGGCTGGTTGGCATGGCTCCGAACGCTTCGCAGGCATTTGCGGCTGCCGCAAATGCCTTGGTCCTACCGAATGCTAACGGCAACAAAGAGACGGTGCGCGGATCGGAGCTGGAGTCGAAACACAAAGGCGCGTGGAGCGAGCACCTGCTGCAGGCGAACAACCAGCCTTCCGTCTAGTTCGGGCACTCATTGTCTTGCTGCACCTTGCTCGCGGGGTCAAACCATTCCATGGGGCAGCCGTAAACATTCCGGTAAGCGAATACCTGCGGATGGGCGTGCCGCACGTCTTGATCATTGACCCAAAGACGCGTGAACGCTGGACGCTCACCTCCGCGGGCGGCGCGCTTCCCACGCTGGAAGAGGGCTTTCAGCTACCGGGAACTCATATACGTGTAGTGGTCAACGAACTCTCGAGGAGCTCGACGTGACCCACGAGCCTGAGACTGCTTCCAAACAAGAGCCGTGTATGGCGCATCCAATGGCCGTGAGGGCATCTATGGCCAACGAAGCCGGCGCGAAACAGAATCTGGACCAGCAGTTAGCAAGCAATACCGCTCGCATGGAAGACTTGGTGAACCAGCAGTACAACGTTGAGGTCACGCGCTCGCTCGTTCTTTGCTTCTCTTCGCCGGAGGAGGACTGCGCACGCGCTCTGAATAAGGCCCTGTTCGCCAAGGGCACCCGCGTGCTGCAGCAGGATCCCGAAAAGCAGCAGGACGAGCGTTACCACATCCGAGTCGGGGTCAAGCGCAGCATTCGCGACGCCGTGCGCGAGGAGTTTGTTGCCGACCTGGTACACACCGCGAGCGGCATGAACGCCAGCTTTGACGGCTGGAATCTGCTGACCGACGAACCTGCTGAGACAGCCCAGACGCACGGCGAGACTCACGATGCATCGCAACGCTGATCTGGTTGAACTCTTCCGCCGCAGGCAAGCTTCCTCTAACCTGAAGCAATGACCGAGCAACTGCATCGCGAACTGTGGACGTCGTGGGCGTCCCTGCTGCGCTCGTACGCCGCCGTCCACTCGCTCGGCCGGGAGCAGCATGCCGTTGTTGAAGTATCGGGCGCGTCGATTACCGTTCGATACGGCTTGCGATGGATGAGCTTCACTTCGTCGGCGTATACCAGCAGCGACGGGACAGCGGAAACATTCACCCTGACCGAAAGCGGACGTGCGCGTGTCGGCGACATGGAAGATGAGATGGACCTTTCCGCAGAGCGGCTCGCATCGGCGATAATTGCCCTGTGAGCACCGTTTCGGACAGTATCTTCACGCCGGCCACAGCCGCGCGATTCGATCAACTCGTTACGCTGTACCCGGTCAAGCGCTCGGCGCTCGTTCCCATGCTGCTGTATGCGCAGGACGAGGTTGGCTACGTCTCTGACGCCGTAGTAGCCGAGATCGCCCAGCGGCTGGACCTGCTGGAACTGGATGTGCGGGGTGTGCTGTCGTACTACTCCATGCTGCGGACCAAACCGGCGGGCAAGTTCAACATCCAGGTTTGCACCAACATCTCCTGCATGCTGGTGGGCGGCTACGACATCCTCGATCACTGCAAGGCAAAGCTCGGCATCGGCCACAAGGAAACGACCAGGGACGGCCTGTTTTCCCTGGAAGAAGTCGAATGCATCGGCGCCTGTTGCTGGGCTCCGGCCATGCAGGTAAATTACGACTTCCACGACAACCTGACCAACGCCAAGGTCGACACGATCCTCGACGACTACGCCGCCGGTCGCGGAAAGGATGTGCAGTAATGCCAACCCTCGTCTCACATCCTGATGAAGTCAGAGTGCTCTCCCGCCGGTTCGGCCAGGGCGCAGCCGAAATCGACAAGTATGTCGAACTGGACGGCTACAAAGCCGTGCAGAAAGCCATCGAAAGCGGCCCTGAATGGGTCATCAACGAGATGAAGGCCAGCGGCCTGCGTGGTCGCGGAGGCGCCGGCTTCCCGACAGGCTTGAAGTGGTCCTTTGTTCCCAAAACCAGCGAGAAGCCAAAATACGTGCTGGTCAACGGCGATGAGTCCGAGCCCGGAACGTGTAAGGACCACGTCATCTTTCTGCACGATCCACACGCCGTGATTGAAGGCACCATGATCGCCGGCCTGGCGATTGGCGCGAAGATGGGCTTCATTTACCTGCGCGGCGAATATCGCTACCTGCTGAAGATCATGGAAAAGGCGGTCGCCGACGCCTACGCCAAGGGCTACCTGGGCAAGAACATCTTCGGCAAAGAGGGCGTGGAATTCGACATTGTGACGCAGACGGGTGCCGGTGCGTACGAAGTCGGCGAAGAGTCCGCGCTGATGGAGTCGCTCGAAGGCAAGCGTGGCATCCCGCGCATCAAGCCGCCGTTTCCCGCGGTCGTCGGCCTCTACGGCGGCCCGACCGTCATCAACAACGCCGAGACAATTGCCTCTGCGCCGCACATTCTCCTCATGGGTGGGGAAGCGTATGCCAAGATCGGCAGCGAGCGCAACGGCGGTACGCGCCTGTTCGGCATCAGCGGCCACGTGGAGCGGCCCGGCGTCTACGAGCTGCCCATGGGCTACAACCTGAAGAAGGCAATCTACGAAGTAGCCGGCGGCGTCAAGGGCGGTCGCAAGCTGAAGGCGGTCGTTCCCGGCGGCTCATCCTGCCCGGTGCTGACAGCTGACGAGCTCGACGTGGGCCTCGACTTCGACCAGATGGGCAAGGCTGGAACCATGCTCGGCTCGGGCGGCATCGTCGTGCTCGACGAGACGGTCAGCATGGTCGAATTCGCCCTGCGGACCATAAAGTTCTATCAGCACGAGTCCTGCGGCTGGTGCATTCCCTGCCGCGAAGGCACGGACTGGCTGAAGAAAACCTTGACACGCTTCTACAACGGCGGCGGCAACCTGAAGGACATCAACAATATTCAGTACCTAGCCGAAAACATGATGGGCCGCACCTTCTGCCCGCTGGGCGATGCGGCCGCCATGCCGACCATTGCGTTTATCAAGAAGTTCCGCGGCGAATTCGAAGAGTACCTCAAGGGTGCTCGCACCGAGAAGAACTTCATCACGACCGACGAACTTGTCGGCGCTTCGCACTAGCTGAGGACCCGAATGCCAGACGTAACCCTCACCGTTGACGGCCAGAAGATTACTGCACCCGCGGGCACGCTGCTGATTGACGCCTGCAAGGCGGCCGGGCTCCAGATACCGTCGTTCTGCTACTACCCCGGATTGTCGCTGCAGGCGGCGTGCCGCATGTGCGTTGTTCGTATCGAAAAGATGCCGAAGCTGCAGACGGCGTGCACCACGCCCGTAGCAGAAGGCATGGTCGTCCAGAGCGAGACACCGGAGATTGCCCAGGCGCGTAAGGCGACGCTGCAACTGCTGCTGGGCAATCACCCGCTCGACTGCCCCGTGTGCGATGCCGGTGGCCAGTGCGAGTTGCAGGACATGACGTTCAAGTACGGCGCGGCAGACAGCTTCTACGCCGAGCCTAAGAACCATCGCGAAGAGCAGCAATGGTCGCCAACCGTTTACTTCGATCGGCCGCGCTGCATTCTCTGCTATCGCTGCGTGCGCATGTGCGGCGAGGGCATGGACGTCTTCGCGCTCGGCATCCAGAACCGCGGCTCGTCTGCCGTGATTGCGCCGAACATTCCCGCCTCGCAAAGTGAAGACGGCATGCAGCACCTTGACTGCGAAGAGTGCGGTATGTGCATCGACGTGTGCCCGGTTGGTGCTCTGACAAGCGACACCTATCGCTACAAGACGCGGCCGTGGGAAATGAACCACGTGGCCACCGTCTGCACCCACTGCGGTGATGGCTGTAAGACCACGCTCGGCGTTCGCGCAACGACAGACGGATCGGAAATCGTAAGGGGTGACAATCGCGACAAGAGCGGCATCAACGGCGACTTCCTCTGCAACAAAGGTCGCTACGGCTTTGACTTTGCCAACTCGCCCGAGCGCATTACCCAGCCCATGCTCAAGCAGGCGAACGGCAGCTTCAAGGCAGTCTCCTGGGATGAGGCTCTCGCGTTTGCCGGCAGCAAGCTGCGCGAGGTTCGGGATGCGCGCGGTGGTAACAGCATCGGTGTGGTTGGCGGCAATCGCCTGACCAACGAAGAAGCTTACCTACTGCAGAAGTTTGCCCGCTCCGTGCTCGGCACCAACAACATCGACCATCACCGCACGGCCGATTACGTCACCTTTGCCGCGGCGCTAAGCGGCCATCGCGACCGTTTCGCCACGCAGCACGACAACGAGGCCGCACCCGCGGTCCTGTTGATCGGCGGCGATCCGACGAACGAGGCTCCCCTGACCGCGTGGAATCTACGCGCCGATGTCCGCCTGAACCGGGCTCGCCTGTACGTTGCAAATCATCGCGAGATCAAGCTGCGCCGGCAGGCGAAGGCCTTTCTTGAGATCGCGCCATTTGGCTATGGTGCTGTCGCGAACTACCTCGCAGGCGACGAGGCTTCCTCGTCCGCCGCCTCTCAGGATGCCAACGGCCTGAGCAGCTTCCGTGATGCGCTGAAGGGTGAGCAGTCTCTGCTTGTCCTGATTGGCTCGGAGTTGCGGGGCAACGACCTCCGCAAGCTGATCGAGTTCGGGCTTTCCTTGCCGAACACGAAGTTTGCCCTGCTGAGCGATTATGTGAACTCCCATGGCGCGGCCGACATGGGCCTGCTGCCGGACATGCTGCCCGGTTATGTGCCGCTACAGGGTTCGCACGACTTCGGCAACGAGTACGGTGAGCGTTTCTCCAACACGCCCGGCCTAGACATGGTTGGCATCTTCGATGCGGCGCAGGCCGGCAATCTGGGCGCCCTGTATGTCGTAAATGCGAACCCGGTCGCTCGCTACTCCATTGATCCGGCGACGCTCGCGAACACCTTCGTCGTCGTGCAAGATATGTTTCTGACGGAGACGGCGCAGCTTGCCGATGTGATTTTGCCATCTGCCAACCTGTATGAGAAGTCCGGATCGGTAACCAACAGCTACGGCGATCTGCAACTCGTGAAGAAGGCCTCTGACCGTGCCGGCGTCCGCACCGACCTGGAGTTGATCGTTCGTGTCGCCGACAAGGTGGGTGCGGACATCCGCAAGCTGGTGCCGTTCGGCAAGCAGACGCAGGCAAACGGCATTCGAGCCGACCTGGGACAGACGCGCGGCGCGCAGTCCGGCGAGGCCGATCGCCACGCCGTTTGGCTGACCAGCAATAACCTCGAAATCAAGCTGTCCCCGTTTGACCCGTTCGCAGTGCTGGATGAGATCCAGCGGCTGGTGCCCGGCTATGACCTGCTTCGCCTGCAACTGCTCAGCGGCAACGACCAGCATCTTGCGCCCGCTGCTCCGGCTGACCTGGTGCAGATAGAGACGGGCCGCCGCGACCTGGTGCTGCCGGCTGAGGACACTCTGTTTACTTCTGGGACGCTTGGGCGCTACTCGCCGAAGCTGATGGAGCTCGCCGACAAGTACAGCCACGAACCCGCCGGCATTCCCGCCGACTGAACGATCAAGAACGGATAAGATCGACGAGATGCATCTCTCCGACTTCCAGATTTTCCTGCTCCTGACCATGCTCAAAATTGTGGTCGTGCTGGTCATCACGTTGACAGCAGTGGCCTACACGGTGCTGCTGGAGCGCAAGGTCATCGGCCTGATCCAGAACCGCTGGGGACCCAGTCGCACAGGCCCGTTCGGCCTGCTGCAGCCCTTGGCGGACGGCATCAAGCTGTTCCTCAAAGAAGACCTTATGCCGCTCGCGGTGGAGCGCCCGCTGTTCGTCATCGCGCCAATGATTGCGCTTGCATGTGCGCTGATCTCAATCGCCGTTGTGCCGTTTGGCAACCTGTTCACCTACCGCGGTGTGGACCTTTTCGAGATATCCGACACCAACATCGGCCTGCTGGTGGTGCTTGGCATTACTTCTATCGGCGTGTACGGCATCGCGCTCTCAGGCTGGTCTTCGAACAACAAGTATTCCCTGCTGGGCTCGCTGCGCGCGTCGGCGCAGATCGTGTCCTACGAGCTCGCGCTCGGCCTTTCACTGGTGGGTGTCGTTCTGCGGGCAGGTTCGCTGCGGCTGCGCGATATCGTGTATTCGCAGTCGACCCATGGGGCGTTGTCATGGAACATCTTCGGCGGCGTGTGGCGCGGCCATGACTCGCATGGTGCGGTCGTTTGGTCCATAGTTGGTGGATTTCAGCTGCTCGGCTTCTTCATCTACCTGATGGCGGCCTATGCCGAGACGAACCGCGCACCGTTCGATCTGCCCGAGGCGGAATCGGAACTGGTCGCCGGGTATCACACGGAATATTCGTCGATGAAGTTCGCCATGTTCTTTATGGCCGAGTATGCCAACATGATCACGGTGTCGTGCATTGCGACGCTGCTGTTCTTCGGCGGCGCGACCTCGCCCTTGGGACACCTGCTGCCGGCACACTTCGGTGGTCGCGTCCTGACCCTCGTCTTTCCAGTGCTCTGGTTCATTCTGAAGGTGTTCGCGTTCCTGTTCCTGTACATCTGGGTGCGCTCCACCTTGCCGCGTTTCCGCTATGACCAGCTGATGAGCTTTGGATGGAAGTGGCTGCTTCCGCTGGCCATGGCCAACATTCTTATCACCAGCCTGGTGCTTGCGATCCACGGTTAGCGACGCCCGCATTTACAATCAGTTGGAACACTCCACCACTACTGCTGTGAACCTTTGTAAGGACCTGCCGGACTGATGCAACTCGCGTTATTTCTCATCTTCGCGGCGATCTGTGTGGCGGGAGCGCTTAACCTGCTGCTGCAGCGCCATCCCATCAACTCTGCCCTGTCGCTGGTGGTGGTGATGATGTCGCTCGCCGTCATCTATTGGACGCTAGGCGCGGAGTTTCTGGCAGCAGCGCAGGTGATCGTTTATTCCGGCGCGATCATGGTGCTGTTCACCTTCGTCATCATGCTGCTGAACGCAGGTGAAGAGGTACGCACCCGTGGATCGAAGGCTGCGTATTTAGCCGGTATCCCGGGCGTGGTTGGCATCTTTGCGCTGCTTGCCTACACCTTCATGCATGAGCGCGGCGTTCTCGGCTACGCGCATATCGGCGGCCGGCTGAACAATGGCACCTCAAACATGACGGAGATCAGCCGGGTCCTGTTCACCGACCTGCTGCTACCGTTTGAGGTCACATCGATCCTGATCCTGGTCGCGATTCTAGGAGCCGTCGTGCTGGCAAAGAAGGAGCAATCCTAGTGGTGCCTATCTCGTACTACCTGGTGCTTGCCGCGGCTCTTTTCTGTATCGGCATTGGCGCGTTCCTGATCAAGCGCAACATCATCACTGTCTTCATGTCGATCGAGCTGATGCTGAACGCGGTGAACCTTACCTTCGTCGCGTTCTCACAGGTACACAAAGCAATCCAGGGCCAAATCTTCGTTTTCTTCGTGATGGTTGTTGCTGCGGCTGAAGCAGCCGTCGGGCTCGCCATCATTATCGCCATCTTCCGCACACGCCAGACACTCGACGTGGACAGCATCAACCTGATGAAGAACTAAGCGGAGACGAGACCCTACACGATGCCCGCACGCCTGCTCTGGTTTCTGCCGCTGCTTCCTCTCACCGGGTTTGTGCTGAATGGCACGCTGGGTCGCCGCCTGCCGCGCGCCGGCGTTGCTGCCGTCGCGCTGTTCTTCACGGCGACGCCAGCGCTCATCTTCAGCTATCTCTGGTTTTTCATGCGGTCGCATGATCTGCTGCAAATCACGGTCGCATCGCGACCCTGGATTGTGGCCGGACAGTTCTCGGTTGACAGCTCGCTTGCGGTGGATCACCTGACGCTGATCATGCTGGGCGTGGTCACCTGCGTTGGATTCCTGATCCACCTGTACTCCGTCGGCTACATGGCTGAGGACGAGGGTTACTGGCGCTTCTTTGCTTACCTGAACCTGTTCATGTTCTTCATGCTGGTACTGGTGCTGGCTGAGAACTTCCTGCTCCTGTTCGTCGGGTGGGAGGGCGTCGGCCTGGCGTCGTACCTGCTGATTGGCTTCTACTGGAAGAAACCCTCGGCTAACAATGCGGGTCGGAAGGCATTCGTCGTCAACCGCATCGGCGACTTCGGCTTCCTGCTGGCGATGTTCCTGCTGATCAATCACTTCGGCACATTGTCGTTCTCGCAAATCTTCGATTTGCTGAACAATCAGCCGGCTCTGCACGGTGGGTTCCTGACGGCGATCGCGCTGCTGCTAGTCCTGGGAGCGGCGGGCAAGTCGGCGCAGATTCCGCTGTATGTCTGGCTGCCGGACGCGATGGAAGGCCCAACGCCTGTGTCGGCGCTGATCCACGCCGCGACCATGGTGACGGCCGGCGTGTACCTGGTCTGCCGGACGCACGTGCTATTTGATCGCTCGCCCTTTGCGCTGGGTGTGGTCGCGATCATCGGTGCAGTGACTGCACTTTTCGCCGCCAGCATCGGCATGGTGCAGCACGACATCAAGCGCGTGCTCGCGTACTCGACGATCTCGCAGCTTGGCTATATGTTCCTCGGCTGCGGCGTCGCGGCGTACTCCGCGGCAGTCTTCCACCTGATGACGCACGCGTTCTTCAAGGCTCTGCTCTTCCTTGCTGCTGGCTCAGTTATCCACGCGCTCAGCGGCGAGCAGGACATGCGGGTCATGGGCGGTCTGCGCCACCGCATCCCAGTGACGTTCTGGACTATGAGTGCGGGCGTGTTTGCGATTGCTGGTATCCCGCCGCTGGCTGGCTTCTTCTCGAAAGACGAGATCCTCTATCGCACGTTCTCTTCGCCGAACCCGCTGCATCTCCTGTTATGGGCGGTAGGCGTGATTACCGCAGGCATGACGTCGTTCTACATGTTCCGGCTCTGGTACAAGACTTTCTTCGGCGCGGAGCGTTTTGACGAGCACGCGCTCAGTTCTGGTCACGGCGACCCGCAAGATCCCATCGCACATGCTGATGCGGGCCCTGGAGCCGAGTTGAACACGAAAGACGAGCACGACCAAGGGCAGGCAGCGCATCCGCATGGCGTGCACGAGTCGCCGTGGATCATGCTGTTTCCGCTGGTGGTGCTTGCGATCTTGTCCGTCATTGGTGGATGGGTGGGCGTGCCTGCTGCGCTGCACGGTCATAATGAATTTGAACACTTCCTTGATCCGGTATTTGCCGTGTCCGCGGTGCATCAGAACGCGGTCAACGCGGACGAAGTTTCGCACGGACTGGAGCTAGGTTTAGCAGCGGTTTCCGTGGCGGTCGCGCTGGTAGGGCTGTTCGTTGCAGACTTTTTCTACCGCAAGAGGCCCGGAACGCTTGGTGTTCGGGTGGCGAACAGTCCTCTTTATCGGCTTGTAGCGGGCAAGTACTTCGTCGATGAGTTCTACAACGCGGTTTTCATCGTTCCACTGATGATGGTTTCGCGCGTGCTGCTGGTTGGTCTGGTCGACACTGGCCTGGTCAACGGCGCCGGTACGTTCGCAGCGTTCCTCACGCGCTCCGCCGGTGACGGCACGCGGCGTATGCAGTCCGGCAACATTCGCTCATACGCGGGCTGGCTTGCGGCCGGCGCCGCTGCCGTCATCCTGCTGATGACGTACACCGCGCTGACAAAGCATTCCACTCTTGCGCAGCATCTGCCCGTGAACCTGTACGGCAATCGTTAGGGCCCATGAATCACCTGAACGGCATCATTCTTTCGCTGATCCTCTTCACGCCGCTGGTGGGCGCTGTGGTTCTGGCCCTGCTGCCGGACCGCGGACGCATCCAGCAATGGGCTGCGCTCATCGTTACGCTGATCACGTTTGGCATGACGCTCCACCTGCCGGCACACTTTCGCCAGGCGCAAACGCTCGCTGAGTCCGTCCAATGCGTTCCCGGCCAGCCTTGCATCCGCGCTATGAACTTCGCCTTTGAGCAGAGCCGCATCTGGATACCGTCGCCTTTGATTCGCTACCACGTAGGCGTGGACGGCCTTTCCATGTGGCTAATCGTGCTGTCCGGGCTGCTTGCACCGTTGGGTGTGCTCGCCTCCTGGAACGCGATAAGTTCCCGCCGGAAGCTGTTTTACACGCTTTTCCTGCTGCAGCAGGTCGCCATGCTGGGTGTGTTCGCATCGCTTGACCTGTTCCTCTACTATGCGTTTTTCGAGATGGCGCTGCTCCCGATGACCATCCTCATCGCCACCTTTGGACGCACGGAAAATCGGCGTCCTGCAGCCATCAAGTACTTCCTATACAACTTCATTCCGTCCGCACTGTTGCTGGTCGGCATTATCTGGGTATATGTCGTCACGGGCACGTTTGAGCTGCCACGGATCGCAACACTAGCCGCCAACCACGGCATTCATGCGTCGTCCGCGGGCATGTGGCTGGCGTCCCTTGCTTTCCTGTTTGCCTTCGCAGTCAAGGTGCCGGTGTTTCCGCTGCATGGCTGGCTGTCTGATGCCATTAGCGAAGCACCCACGGCCGCGGTCATGGTGCTGGCCGGCAAGCTGGGCCTTTACTCGATCCTGCGTTTTTCGTTCGGCATTTTCCCCGAGCAGTCCCACCGCATCGCTCCCCTGTTCATTGCACTGGGAGCGATCGGCATTGTCTACGGCGCGTGCGCCGCGTTGGTGCAGGACGATCTGAAGCGCCTTGCCGCCTACTCCACACTGGGTCACCTTTCGTTCTGTACGCTAGGCATCTTCACCTTTACTGTGAACGGGATGGACGGCGGCATGTACCAGATCCTGAATCACGGCATCTCGGGCGGCGCGCTGTTCCTGCTAATGGGTTTTCTGTTCGAGCGCTATCGCACCTACGACATGCGCGAGCTAGGCGGCATCGCCGGCAAGCTGCCGTGGATGGTAACGCTGTTCGTCATCACCGCACTATCGAACGTGGGCCTGCCTGCGCTGAACAGCTTCGTGGGTGAGTTCCTCATTCTTTCTGGCTCGGCACAGACCGTGCTCGCCCGTCATCCCATGCTATGGACGACAATCGGAACCAGCGGCGTGATCTTCGCGGCGGGCTACCTGCTCACCATGATTCAACGTACCTTCTACGCCGACCTTGGGTCAGCCACCGAAGCACGTCCTGGATGGGACATCACCGCGCGGGAGCATCTGGCGTTGTGGCCGCTTGTCATACTCTTCGTCGTTATGGGTATTGCCTCGCCCTACTTCATGCGTTCGCTGAACGTGCTCGGCATGCACTACGCCGGGGTCACACCACCTGAAGGGCCCAGCAATATCAGGAAGTATGAAGCAGAGAGCTATGGTATGGCGCGCTTGGAAGTTCGTACACCGGCCTCGAAGTCGATTCAAGGAGGCGCGCGCTGATGCTTCAGTCCGTTAGCAATAATGTGCTCGCACTTCTGCCGGAATACGTGCTGACGATCGTCGGCGTTCTGATCATGCTGGTTGAGCCGCTGCTGCCCGCCGGGCGCTCGCGGCGTCCGCTTGGCTGGTTTGCCATTGCTGGCACAGCGGTTGCTGTTGCAATCAGTTTTTGGCAACTGAAGCTCGGCATCATGAATGCCTTCAGCAACTCGGTGCGGGTAGACAGCTATTCGGTCTTCTTCCAGGTGCTGATCGGTGTCATCGTGATTGCGACGCTGCTTTCGTCTCTCGACTCCTTCGCTGGTGAGCACGGACACGCGGGCGAGTACTTCGCGCTGATCTGCTTCGGGGCCGTCGGTATGATGCTGATGAGCTGCTCGACCGAACTGCTGATGATCTTCATCGGCCTTGAGATCTCGTCGATCTCGACGTACATTATGGCGGGTTACCGCAAGACCGTGGCGACCGCGACTGAGAGTTCGCTGAAGTATTTCCTCCTGGGCTCCTTCGCAACGGCGTTTTTCCTGTACGGCATTGCGCTGACCTTTGGAGCTACGGGATCGACCAACCTGACTGTTGTTGCCGCCTCGCTTGCGACGACGAAGACGCCCGTGCTGGCGATTCTTGCGATCGCAATGATCCTCATCGGCATGGGATTCAAGGTCTCAGCCGCTCCGTTTCACGTGTGGACGCCAGACGTCTACCAGGGTGCGCCAGCGCCAGTGGTCGGCTTTATGTCTACTGCGCCCAAGGCCGCAGCGTTCGCTGTTCTGCTGCGCATCCTGTTCTCGGGTTACGCGATCTACCAGCCGCGCTGGCAAATGCTCTTGGCCGTGCTCTCCGTGCTGTCGATGACCATCGGCAATCTTGGCGCCCTGCTGCAGCGCGATGTGAAGCGCATGCTTGCGTACTCCTCCATCGCCCATGCGGGATACCTGATCGCTGCGTTCACCGCGCTGCCGACCGATGGTATTGCCGCCGCTGCGTTCTACTCAGCCGCCTATGCGGCAACGAACGTGGGAGCGTTCATCGTCATCGGCCTGGTAAGCGGTCGTGAGGAGCGCTTGCGTTCGGGTGAGGACTACACTGGCCTTGCGCTGCGATATCCTCTGCTCGGAGCAGCCTTCAGCTTCTTCCTCCTGTCGATGATCGGCCTTCCATTCACCGCGGGGTTCTTCGGCAAGTTCTACGTCTTCACCGCGGTACTGCACACCGGACATGTGAAACTGGCGATCATAGGCCTGCTCAATTCTGGAATCGCCTGCTTCTACTACCTGCGGTTGATCGTTCGAATCTACACGCAGCCCCGCACGGGCGTCGCTCCTGTCTCGGCTGACTTCGAACTGGCGAGCCCGACCGACGCATCGCTGGCAACCTACCGGGCCATAGCTCCCGGTGCGAACCTGCCGGCGTACGTTGCGCTCGCAATTGCTGCCGCAGCCACGCTCTGGCTAGGCGTAGCGCCAGGTCGCGTCCTTTCAATGGCGCAGACTGCCGGAATCGCAACCGCCCCGGCGGGTACCGCAACGGAGCAGGCCGTGTCTGATCCAACCGCTTTGCGCTAGATTTAGCAGGCTGCTGCGAGAGCTTTCATATACCGTATTATGTATGCTCCGCTCGTCGGCTGGGACGTGTTGTTCCTTGCAGTCGGCTGTCCTTCTGGGAGCCCTGACACGGCAGTAAACCAAGCCGCGCCAAGAGTTGTCGCAGTTACGAAGCTCAGTCTGTTGTCCCTCAGTCTCGGATAAAAAAGAAGCGCAGAAGCATCTGCGTAAGCCTTGCCTGATCCTTCTACCCACTTTCCTGATTGGGGACCTCAAGTGAGAAGGCCCTCGCATCGCGAGGGCCTTCCTTCTTCACTGACTGACTTGAAAGCTTTACTTGCCGACCTTGATGAAGATGATGACGAAGGTGAACAGCGCGAGCGACTCGATGAAGGCGAGGCCGAGGATCAGGAAGGTGAAGATACCGGGGCGTGCGCCGGGATTACGCGCGAGTGCCTCGGCCGCCGAAGCCGTTGCTTTACCCTGTCCCAGACCGCAGAGGCCGGCCGCGATGGCCATGCCAATTCCGGCTGCAATCGAGGCCATACCCGCCGCGGTTCCGGCGGATGCGTCCTGCGCGAACACTGGCGTTGCGATCAACAGCACGGCCAGCGTCATCAGAAAATACTTGAGGTTCTGCATCTGTCTTGCTCCTGCCTTCAGAAATACCGCGCCAGTGGGTGGTTGAGGTTCACCGTGCTGACCCCCTCACGCTTACGCGGATCGTGCGCCATGCGCGGCAAAGGCGGGCCGCAGCACGTCAAACTTGAGACTTAGTGCTCGTGCGATACCGCCAGGCTCACGTAGATCGCGGCGAGCAGCATGAACACGTACGTCTGCACCAGCGCAACGCCAAGATGCAGGCTCATAAAGATGATAGGTACGCCGATTGGAATCAGCGAGAAGAAGGCCAGCGTGACCAGATCCCCCGCAAACATATTTGCGTAGAGACGGACAGTGAGCGACAGAACACGCGCCACATGGGAGATGATTTCAATCGGCAGCATCAGCCAGCTGATCTGCCAGACCGGTCCCAGGAACTGCTTAATGTAGCCGAAGCCGTTCTCGCGAATGCCATGGTAGTGGTAGTAGAAGAACGTGACCAGCGCAACACCGAGCGGCACAACCACGTTGCCAGTCGGGGATTCGAATCCGGGGACGAGGCCGATCAGGTTCATCAGCAGGATGAACAGGCCCAGCGTCGTCAGGTAGCCCACGAAGCGTTCATAGCCATGCCCGATGATGCTCTCCGCCTGACCTGAAACGAACTCATGGACCATCTCGGCAGAATGCTGGACTGCGCCAGGACGCTCAACGCTGAGCGTCACACGTACTGCGACGAAGTACAACAACAGCATGACGAAGACGAGCAGTTCCATCGCAAACGCGTTGGAGATGGGCGCGGCGGCATTGACGACATGCACATGCAGCCCGCGCAGCAAAGAGTCTGCCGGTGTGGCGAAGTGGGCATTCAGAAATCGGGTAAGGGCTAGCTGTTCCGGCATAATCTTTCTTGCTGAACGGGTCTTTGAGAGACCTAAATGGTGCCGCTTCGCAGCAGCCGCAGACCTTCTACTGTAAGGGCAAACACACCCATCGCAAGGCCGGCGACCAGCGCAAGCGCAGAGCCGTTCAGATACCTAAGGCTAACATAAAGAACGGCAACAACCACGAACAGGCGAACGAAGAAGCCGACGAGCGCGAAGCCAATCGAAGGCCTGCGCGCACCCACAATGTGCTCGCCTTCCGGGGGCTCCATTCGTATCATCAGCGCGGTCATCAGGCGCCGCCACTCCCACAAACCGCTGGCGCTGACGGCCGCGCCAACCAGCAGCAACAGCGCGGAACGCCAACCGCCCTTCCATGCTGCGATAGGCGTACCTAGGACCGCAAGCGCAGCTACCGTCCGCACTGCGCGAATGATGACCGCGCCAGCGTCGGCATCGGTGAACTGGCCCAGCGCGCTGTCCTGCTCGATCTCCACTACTCCGGGTCCTTCATCATCTTTTTCGCCAGAGTGAAGATCTGTATGAAGCCACCTGCCGCACCCAGCAAAATGCCGATTACGGCCCAGAAGTGGGTTCCGAGATGCTTATCCGCAAGACTGCCGAGGAACCAACCGACCACGCACCCAATCGGCAGTGCAATCGCAAGCTGGATCATCGACTCGGCCTTGACCAGGTCGCCGAGCGTGCCCTTTGGTTTTCCGGGAGTGCTTCCATTCTCGCTCATCGCGAACCTATTACACCACGCTCGTACCACTTGCGCGCCGATGAAGGCGCTCGCCAACGATATGATTGCCTGCAATCGCATGCGGACGAAAATACTGCTATTTACTCTCGCCCTGTTCACCTTCAGCGCATCAGCGCAACAGCCTGTGCGCGAACTGATCTACCCCATCGGCTCAACGACCTTCCCGTCCGCTCACGCTTCTACTGTGGTGCAACTGCGCGACGGCAGCCTGATGTCTGCATGGTTCGGCGGGACCGCCGAAGGCAAGCCAGACGTTGCAATCTGGAGCTCGCATCGCACCAACGGAACGTGGTCGGCGCCCATCGAGCTGGCGCGCGAGGAGCCTGTTCCCTGCTGGAATCCGGTGCTGTTTCACACTGCAGACGGAAAGCTTTGGCTGTACTACAAATTCGGCCCGCAGGTCGGAGTCTGGACCGCCGCCCGCAAATTCAGCACCGACGAAGGCAAGACCTGGTCGCCGGTTGAGCACCTTCCTGCGGGGCTGGTTGGGCCTGTCCGCGCGAAGCCCCTGGTGATGGCCGACGGAGCCATTGTCAGCGGCAGTTCGGTGGAGTCCTACCATGCCTGGGCAGTGTGGATCGAGCGCAGCACGGACGGCGGCAAGACTTGGGTGAAGATCGGTCCGTTGTTGCCGCCCACCTCAGCGGTGCAGGCCGCAGCGCCCGCGAGCGATGGCACCAAGGCAGCTGATAGAGCAGCGACCACAGGAATCATCCAGCCATCGGTTGTGTCCCTTGGCGGCAAGCATCTGCGTTTCTACGCGCGTTCCACCTCTAACATTCAGCACGTCGTCATAGCCGACTCCTACGACAGCGGCGTGACCTGGTCTGTGCCGCGGCCGCTCGACGTGCCTAACCCCAATTCCGGACTAGACGCTGTTGTCCTGAAGGATGGGCGCGTGGTGCTTGTCTACAACAACACGACAACAGGAAGAACGCCATTAAACCTCGCAGTCAGCAAGGACGGCGAGCACTTCACCATGTTTGCCTCGCTGGAGAGCGAGCCCGGCGGAGAGTTCTCATACCCGTCTATGATCCAGGATCAAGACGGCGATCTACAGATCGTGTACACGTACCAGCGGAAGTCAATCGCGCATGTGCGCTTTCCACTGGCGGCCATACCCCAGTAGGGGTTCACGGTCAGTCACGCATGCCGTTCAAGCGCATCAGCTCCGCTGTCTTTGTGTAAGCCTCTTCCACCCACTCGACGATGCGTTCCGGATTGGGCGCGAACTCCAGCTCGATGGAGACCGGTGCGTCCAGGTCCAGCTCTTTGATGGCCTGCAGGTAGGGCGAGAACTTCACGATGCCGCGGCCAGGCGGCAAATCGCCGTGTACCTTACCGTCGCAATCGCTGATGTGAACGTGCGCGGCCCTGCCCTTGAGTGTGCCGATTGTGTCTGGTCCGCAATCCGACAGGACCCAGTGGCTCACATCGATGTTTGCCTTCACGCGCGGATGGCCGCATTCGTCCAGAAAGCGCGACATCTCACTCACGTTGTTGAGCAGGCTCAGGCGGAATGGTTCGAGCTCAAGGGCAATGTCTATGCCTTTCCTTTCTGCGTAGTCGCCGAGCATCCGGCACGCCTCCAGGGCCCACTTCCATTGCTCGGCTGCGGGAATGATCTCGCGCTGCCAAATGTATTCACCCAGCACCAGAAGGATGTTGTGAGCGCCGAAGTCTGCGGCAAGGTCGATGAAGCGCTCGCAACGTGCCACGTGGAACATTCGCACCGCAGGGCTCGGATCTATCAGCCCGACCGCAACGACGGGCAACGACACGATGGGCAAATTTAAATGGGTGCACGTGTCGGCGATCTTGCCCTTTCCGCTTGGCGACAGCGTGGTCGCCTCGGTGAAGATGTCCACGCAATCGAATCCGATGCGGGCGATATGCTCGAGCCCGGTCACTGCGTCCATGCCTACCTGGTCAAAGCAGCTATTGATGATGCCGAGTTTCATTCAGGGTGTCCGCCTCGAAACCTTTATAACGCGTTATCGAGCGACACGACGAGCACGTGTGCGCTTTGCAGGTGCGCGACGCGGAGCAGGTTTCGTGCTGAGGCCCGCAGCGCTTCTTGCTTTCGCGCTTCTAACAGCCGAAGGCTTAGCTGCGGCGACTCTCTGCGTAGCGGCACCGCGTGCGATCCGGCCTGCGCGGCCTCTCGGTCTCGGAGCTTCGGCAAGTTCTTCTGCTGTGCGCTCGCGCTCAGGGTCGTTCGGATCTACAGGGACGGGCGGCAACCCTACCATCGCCAGCAGCATGTCGTTCGCCTCTCGGAACATGTTGCCCGCGGGTCGGCCGCGGCCGTCTGTTCGCGCGATGAAAATGCCCGCATGCCGTGACGGGTTCAAAGCGATATACGTCTGAAAGCCCGCTCCGCCGCCGGTTTTCTCCACAATGCGAGACTCGCCGTAAGTCGCGTTGATCTCAATCCAGCCCAGGCCAATGCCGGTCGGCACGCCGGCGTGTCCCAGCCCCTGGACGCTGTGGAGCTTTGCTGGATCGAGATACATGCCTGTCGACGCACCGTTTTGATGAACCGGGACGCCCGGAAGATAAAGCAGATACTTCATGAAGCGGGCCATATCGTCCGCCGTTGAGTACATGCCTCCGGAGCCGGCGGCAGCCTGCGTATCAGTGCACTCCGACGTATCTTTCACTCCTGACATCAAACGCGCACACTGCTCAGGACCAGGTGTCAGCGTGGTGTCAACCATGCCGAGCGGTTGCGCCGTGCGCTCGTGGAACAGCTTCGCGTAGGGCTCGCCTGTCGCGGCACTCTCAGCGTCGGCCAGCAGGTCGAAGGAAATATTGGAGTAGTGAGCAGCATCACCCGGTGACGTACGCAAACGGAAGCTCGGTAGCCACTGCCAGCGATAGTTAAAGTCGGGAAACGTAAAGTGGGCGTACCCGGCCGGAGGATATGCGATCTCGCGCGGCAGGCCTGCCGTGTGCGTCGCAAGATCGCCCAGGTTGATGGGCCTCAGTGCCGGACCGCGTACTGTTTTCGTCGGTACGGTGACTTCCGGCGGCGCAAACTTCTGCAGCGGGTCGTCAAAGGAGACCTTCTTATCGGCCACCAGCTTCGCCAGCAGATCGGTCGCTAGAACCTTCGTAATGGAGCAGAGCCGCAACAACGAAACGCCCTGCGGGGTGTCGTTCGATCCCGGAGCCGTGCGGCCGTAACCTTTTACCCAGACTTCGCCGTCTCGCACCACGGCTACCACCATTCCGGTGCCTGCTGTGCGCTGGAAGATCTGCTGGGCGAGTGTGTCAGCCGTCTCGATGGGCGGTGCATTCTGTGCGACGGCAACGTGCAAACCAATGCCAGACAACAGTGCAGCAAGAACAATGGGCAAGCGTAACAACCATCTCTCCTGGAGGGCCCGGTGCTGACAGGTGCCCTCCTCTACCCTATGGCACGCAGCGTCGGGTGCAAGCTCTGCGGCGGAAAGACGAACCAAGGCAGATGCACGACAAATCAGGCGCACCCTAGAGTGCGCCTGTCAGATTGTTCATGCTGAGTTGGAGCCTAGAAGCGAATACCGAGTGTGATCGGAATCGTTTCGGTGTTGCGGCCGTTGTAGGTGAAGAAGTCGGAGTTTGTCTTGCCCAGATCAATCCACTCGTACCGCGCCTCAACAAAAAGGCGCTCGCTGCCGAATTCCGAAAGCTTGTACGTGAGACCGACACCGCCGTTGTAGCCGATGCCTCCTGCGCCGTAGCTGTCGAACGTTGAGTTCACGTAACCCACGCCACCGTAGATATTCTCAGTGAGCTGTGGCAGTGTGAAATTAGTGGTCTTGTGGTAATAACCCAGGCCTGCCGTGACATATGCACCCATCTTGCCACGCCCGACGAAGTTTGCTACAGGATTCACGCTGATGCCGTAGATATGCGCGTTGGCATCAAATCCCTGCAGATAACTCGTAACATCGGATGGCGCATTGCCCTGTGCAACAAAGTAGTTATACGTGTTGGTGTAGTCCGTGTTGATAGCGCCTGCGGTAAGTCCCATCTTCTGATATGAGAACTCACCCAGGATGCCGAAGTGCTTATTGAAGTTAATACCCGCGCCCGCGACCAACGCGAAGTGAGGCGTGTAGTACTTTGCAGTGTCACCTGCCGGTACGTTCAGGCCGGCGCCTCCAACGAATGCGATCTTGCTTGATCCATCGGCATTGTGGAGCTTGTCCTGATAACGCGAGCGACCATAGGAACGACGGCGTCCGGGGGGCGGTTGCCCTACGCCACTATCCCCAGTTAGAGACGCCGCGGGATCACCTGCGGTGAGGTCATCTGAACTGCTGCTGATATCTGCGGGCTGGTAGCGAAAATCGCGGGTAATGTCATCCAGCGAGGCGTTCATGTTAAAGATGGAGGATGCGGCGGGTACGGCAGTTGCGGCATCAGTTGCCGCGGGCGCTGCTGCAAAAAGTGCGGGTGCTGCGCACAACGCGGTAAGCGCCAGGCCGGCGCGCAGAGCCGTAGTGTTGATGCTGAGAGTCATAGTTTGAAACGCTCCTGTGCGAACAAGGTCGTGCCTGCTGTAACACGCACCCTCTGTATAAGTTGTGTGACGAAGAAGAGAGCCGTTCGGTGACTGCCGATCTACGCCTATGTTCGTTGTTCGGATGCTTCCCATCGCGATTTAGCCGCAGGTAAGGGCGTGGATTGCTCCACGCCCTCTGCAGTTTCAAATCAGCCTCGACTAGTGAATGTCGAATGCCTCGGGGCTGAGCGATGGATCGCTCTTGACCAGGATGGTCTTGCGCGTCATCTCTTCCAGCTCCTGCAGGCGTTTGCCGCCATTCGATTTCAGCGTCTTCACGACCTCAGGATGCACACGCAGCATGACATCGTTTTTTTCGAAGTGCCGATGCATCTTGCGCATCTCGACGTAGATTTCGTTCGCGATGGTGATCGGTGACTTGATCATGCCAGTGCCTTCCGTGACCGGATCTGGCATGCACAGTGTGCGCTCCAGCGACTGTTTCACGCGTTTGCGCGTCATGATGACCAGGCCGAAATCATTAAACGGCAGGATCTTCGATGGTGCACGATCAGTGCGCATTGCGTCTTCCAGGGCCTGCATGACCTTCGCACGATTCTTGCGCTCGTCCATGTCGATGAAGTCAATCACGATGATGCCGCCGAGATCGCGCAGGCGAATCTGCCGCACGATCTCAGGGATCGCGTCGAGGTTTGTCTTGAGGATGGTGTCCTCAAGACGTGCCGTCTTGCCGACGTACTTGCCGGTATTGATGTCGATCGCGACCAGCGCTTCAGTCTGGTTAATAACGATCGAGCCACCAGATTTGAGCCACACCTTCGACTTGAGTGCCTTGTCGATTTCAGCCGTTACGCCGAAGTGCTCGAACAGCGGCGTCTCCTTCGTATAGAGCTTCACGCGGCGCACGAGCGATGGCTGAAAGCGCTGCAGGAAGCGCAGGACGCGCTCGTACTCCTGCTCGGAATCGACCCAGATTGCCGAGAAGTTGTCGGTCACCTGGTCGCGCAGAATGCGCTCCACAAGGTTGAGATCGTGATAAATCAACGCCGGCGCTTTCGACGACTCGGACCGTGCCTTGATGTCATTCCAAAGGTGAATCAGGAAGCGCAAGTCGTTGCGCAACTCTTCTTCGGTTGCACCATCAGCGGCGGTGCGGACGATGAATCCGCCCTGAGCATCGCCTTTTTCAGACAGCAGGATCGACTTGAGCCGGCGGCGTTCCTCGTCCGATGAGATCTTGCGTGATACGCCGGTGTGGTTAACCGTCGGCATGAACACCAGAAAGCGTCCCGGCAGCGCGATATGCGAGGTGATGCGGGCACCCTTCTTCGCGATGGGCTCTTTCGCGATCTGCACGAGAATCTCCTGACCCGGCTTGAGCAGCTCGTTAATCGCGGGCAGATCCGTCATCTGCATGCTTTGCCGGCGTCCTCCGCGCCCACGGTCGCCACCGCTGTTGCGTCCGCCGCGACGGTCGCGGTCGCGTCCACCAGGGCGGCGTTGTCCGTCCCGGCGAGGCCGCTGGTCACCCTCAGCCCCATTGGTCTGTGCGGCCGGCGCGTCTGCATCCTCGTCTTCCTCGTCGTTCGGCTCGCCGGCGAAATCTTCGGTTGTAAATGCGCCGCTCTCGTCTTCGGTCTCGTCCTCGGTGTCCTCTTCAGGGGCGGTGTGGCTGTCGAGCGACATCTCGTGCAGCAGAGAACCGAGGTCAGCCGAGCCCTCAAGCGTCTCCTCCTCGTACTCGACTTCACCTTCGTCGCTCGCGCCTGCGGCGGTATAGTCGTACTCGTCGCCATCCAGCTCTTCGTCTATCTCTTCTTCGTGGAAGTCGCCTTCGCCGTACGCGTGAATTCCGGGCTGGACTGTTGAATCGTCACCCTCAGTTTCATCGGGTGTGCCGGCGTGGATTACGACGGGAGTGGTCTCCGCGTCGGCCAGTGTTACGGACTGAACCGCTCCTTCCTGCTCAATCGGATTGGCGGGATCCATTTCTTCCTGCGATGCGATCGGCGTGAAGCCGTTCTGACCTTCAGACTCGGCCGCCGGGGTGTCAAGAGACAACATCTCGCCGGAAGGCTGTAGCGAGGTGAAGTTGTAAGGTGCAGACGTAATGAGCGGAACGTGTGACGCTTCGGACACCGGTTCAGGGGCAAGCACAACCGGACCCTGGGTCGAGATGTCTGGCTTTTCCGTAACCGTTGGTGCTTCCGCGGCCGCGTCCAGGTCATAGACCGTCGGATCCGGTGCCGGCGCGCTGACCTCCTCTTCGGCAGGAGCTTCATCCTGCACGGTGGGCTCAGCAGCCTGCTCGAATCGGCGCAAGTCACGGCGACCAGTGTCCTGAATTGAGGCGCTCGCCCCTTCGGTGGGCTCGTACTCTATGTCCACGCTGACCTCAGCGGCTGCTTCTTCCACCGTCTCTGGCGTTGCTGCATCAGACGTCGCATTGGTCTCTGCGGGTTCCGGTGATTCGAACGAGTCATCGGGGATCACAAGCTCGTTGGCGGGTGTGGCTGCAGGCACGGCGGCGACGACGGACGTGACCGGTTCTGCCACTGGAGCAGGAGGAGCAGCATAGCGGTTGGTATCGCGGCCCCGCTGTGGCTCGTTGTTACGATTGCGATGGCGCCCGAGCGTCTCACCCGGCAGCACTGCCCCGCCATCCCAACCAACAACTTCGATGGAGGGTGCGGAGACGATCAGGACGTCAGCTGCCGGGGGTGCGTTACGGCGCGCCTCGGCCTCTTCTGCAGCGACCAAAGCCGGATCGCGATACTTGCGGATGGACTCGCCCGGTAGCAGAATCGGGTCGCCAGTCGATACGGTTGCGGCGTGCTCGTCGTAATACCCGGCGTAGCTGTTGTCGAACGTGGGCTCCGGGCGTTCGGTATCGCGCCGAGATCCTCGGTCTCCGCGCCCTTTACGGTCACGGCCTCCGCGATCGCGACCTCCGCGGCCTCGATCTTCACGGACCGGCAGGCCATTGGGCGCAGCAGGTTCGCTGCTGAGATCGATCTCGATGGGGCTGACGGACTCGGCGTCGAGCGTCTCGAGATAACCGCCCTCGATCACCTCATCTTCTTCTATCGACGGCGAGGCCTCGCCGTTTACCTGTGGAGCGCCGGGCTGAGGCTCGCGTCCGCTGCGGCCGCGACGACGGCCGCGACGACCACGCCAGCGACGGCTGCCGCCCTCGCCATTAGCTTCTACAGAATCCATCTGCTCGCCGGGAGCGGGCGCGATCGGTTCGTCGAAAGAGGTTGTGCTTTCCGCCGCAGGCGGAGCGATCTCAGGACGACGATCGCGCCTGCCTCGATTGCGATCCCGTTCATTGCGGTCGGCTCGCTCTGGGCGTTCGCTCCCATTTGTGCTCTCGGTTGCCTCGCGGGATTGTCCCTGCGGCTGCCCGTGGGACTGGGTGCGGCGCGATCCTCCCTCTGACGCTTCGAAGTCTGCGGTATCGCCAGCTTCTTCCATGAAGTCGGTGACGTAGAGAAATGCGTCGCGCTCGAGTCCGATGTCGACGAACGACGATTGCATGCCGGGGAGCACACGTGTAACTTTTCCGTTGTAGATTGACCCCGCGAGCGTGTACTCGTTCTCGCGTTCAAAGTAGATTTCAGCCAGTTGTTCGTCTTCAACCACGGCCAGCCGCGTCTCATGCGGCGTTGTAGAGATGTAAATTTCCTTCGACATAGTGCCCTGCCTGTTTCCGTTACCGGGAACAAGGGCATGTTGAAGTCAGAACAAAGTGGGCGCGAACTGCTGTTGCGCTACTCCGTTAACCGCGGATGGACGGAGTCTGATGGGGAAAGAGCGAGGAAGGCGCGGTGACCGACGACCATCGCACAGGACAACATTCCAGCGAGCGCTGTGCGCCTGCCGGGTGGCCATGTACCTGGATGCGTCGTGCACCGCATACTGCTGAACCTCTTCTGAGCTGCTTCGGACTTGTGACCGCTCATGCCTCCATAAGAGGGGCGGGGTCGTTTACCGTCCGTGCGTGCTTCGCTTTCTTCAGATCTCTGCCCAGCCGCGGCTGACTCTAGCCTGTCCTTGCCGGCGACTGTAAATAGTTGCTGCCAAACCTTTTGTGTCCCGCTCCGGCGACCTTTGCGCACGTCTTGAGCGGCGATGTGCCAGAACCGTCACGGCGAAGCGCGCGTGACAGAACTGTGAAACTGCCTCTATTGTGCATCAACCCGCCGCGTCTGGTCTAGCAGAGTTGCTGGCCTTGGACGCCGTATCAACAACCGGAGAACAATTGGCATTCAGGTTGGTCGCTTTACTCACGTGAAGACCTCAGGCGGCATGACAGCAATTGCCCGAACGCGATACCGTTCTGTTCAAAGCTTTTCTGCGGAGACAAGATGCCACCTTGGACAAGGCGAGACACGCTGAAGCTTGCGGCAACAGCTGCTGTGGGAGCCGCCGTAACGCGTTGGCCCGGGGCCGCACTGTCCCAGGCAGCCGGCACAAAACTCACTCCATCGGCATTCCGCCCTCTGCCGCTTGGCACCATCCGTCCAGCGGGATGGCTGCAGCGCCAGCTCCGTGTTCAGGCCGACGGCATGGGAGGGCACCTCGATGAGTTTTGGCCCGATGTTGGTCCCAACAGCGGCTGGCTCGGCGGAACCGGCGAGAGTTGGGAACGCGGACCGTACTTCCTCGACGGCCTGCTTCCGTTGGCAGTGCTGCTCAACGACGACGTGCTGCAGGCAAAGGCCCGCCGCTTTGTTGAGTGGACACTGACGCACCAGCAGCCCGATGGGATGATCGGACCGTCCACAAACAACGACTGGTGGCCGCGCATGGTGATGGTCAAGGCGCTGGCACAGTTTCATGACTGCACCGGCGATCCGCGTGTGATTACTGTGCTGACAAAGTACTTTCATCACCAGCTGCAGGCAATGCCACAACGGCCGCTCCGAGACTGGGGCAAGTTTCGCTGGCAGGACGAAGTACTGGTCGTCGAATGGCTCTACGACCACACGAGCGACCCCAAACTGCTGGAGTTGGCTGCGTTGCTGAAGCAGCAGGGCTTTGACTGGACCGGAAGCTTTGCTGATTTCAAACTAAAAGAGCCTACGACGCGCAAGATACTCGAAGATGCCAAGGCCGGCGGCCTGAACGAGCGAGCGCTGCAATCCCACGGCGTAAACAACGGCCAGGCGTTGAAGACGGCAGCCGTGCAGTTCCGCATGTCAGGAGATCCGGGCGAGCGCGAACTCTTCCTCCGGCAAATGGCAGCGCTGGACACCTATCATGGCCTGCCGAACGGCATGTTTTCATGCGACGAGCATCTGGCCGGCACCGACCCCAGCCACGGCTCCGAGCTTTGTACCGTTGTCGAAACCATGTTCTCGCTCGAGGTCTTGCTGACGACCTTTGGCGATCCAGCCATAGCTGACCGCCTTGAGAAGATCGCGTTCAATGCGCTGCCCGGCACCTTCACAGACGATATGTGGGCACACCAGTACGATCAGCAGCCGAACCAGGTGCAGGTGGGCCTGAACTCGAAGCCGTGGTCAACCAACGGGCCGGAGTCGAATCTCTACGGGCTGGAGCCGAATTTCGGCTGCTGCACCGCGAACTTCCACCAGGGCTGGCCGAAGTTTGCGGCGAACCTGTGGATGAGCGCGCCCGACGGGGCCCTGGTCGCGGCGCTCTACGCCCCATGCGAGGTGAGAACGACGGTGCGCGGCACCAACGTACGCGTCGTCGAGACAACGGATTACCCATTCCGTCAGACAGTTCGGATCGACGTTCACCCGGACAAAGCTGTACGTTTCCCGCTGCTATTGCGCATCCCGGCCTGGGCTGCCGGCGCGAAAGTTCTTGTGAATGGCACCGATTCGGGTGTCGCCACGAGCGCCAAATCGTTCGCGCGGCTTGATCGCACGTGGGCACCCGGCGATTCGGTGGAGATCACCCTGCCCATGCGTCCACGCGTGTCTCGTTGGTTCCATAACTCGGTCGCGGTGGAGCGCGGACCTCTGCTGTTCTCCCACGATCCTGGACAGAATTGGGTCAAGCTGCGCGACCGCGGCATGACCGCGGACTGGCAGGTTTTCCCGTCTGGCCCATGGAACTATGCCTTGAAAGTGGACGAGACCATCGCTCCTCAGCTCAAGGTCACTGAGCTGCCGGTGGGCGCCCGCCCATTCTCAACGGCTGAACCGGGTGTGAAGATCAGCGTACCCGCCCAGCAACTGGACGCGTGGCGCAGCGAAGATGGCGTCGCAAAGCCACTCCCTCAGAGTCCGGTCACGAGCAAAGATCCCGAGCAGATGCTGACGCTGGTGCCATACGCCGGAGCAAAGCTGCGGATTAGTGCCTTTCCGCAGGTTGCAACGTAAAGGCTCGGAGCCCGGCGATGGTCCTGAGGCGCCCGTCGTGCTAAGCAAAGCAAGGGTCCCGACTCGGGCTGCGCTCAGGATGACGACTGCTAGTTCACAAACCGGTTCATCCGAACATTCATCACGATGCCGAGCGCAAGGAACGTGAAGAGCACCGACGACCCGCCGTATGACAGCAACGGCAGCGGAATGCCTGTGACCGGCATCATGCCAACCACCATGCCAACGTTGACGGCGACCTGGAAGAGCATGACTCCCGCAACACCCATCACCAGCAGCGTGCCGGGAGTGTCTTTGGCGGTCTGGGCGTTTTGGACCAGTCGCATCAAGATCAGAAAGTAGAGGATCAGCACCAGCGTGGCGCCGACAAAGCCATGCTCCTCGCACAGTGCGGCGAAGATGAAGTCGGTGTACGGAATGGGCAGAAAATCGCCCTGCGTCTGCGTTCCCTTCGCGACGCCCTTGCCCCAGATGCCGCCAGATCCCACCGCGATCAGTGATTGCTGCACCTGGTAACCCTTGCCGCGTGGGTCGTCTTCCGGATGCTGAAAGCTGGTAAGCCGGGCCTTCTGATACGGCTTCAGTACCTTGCCGCTCTTCCACGCTCCGACGCCGATTACTGCGAACACCGCTAGCAGGATCAACGCGCGGCGCCATCCCAGGCCACCCAGAAACAGGCCGACCAGCAGCACCGGCAGATACGTTAACGCGGTACCCAGGTCAGGCTGCTTGAGCACCAGCAGCATGGGCACGCCGATCAGCGCGAACGCCTTGCCGATGTCCATCCAGTCGAGTTCAGTCTTGTTCGCCAGGCCCCAGAAGAAGCGGGCGGACACAACGATCAGGACCAGCTTGACCCACTCGGAAGGCTGAAAATGGATGCCGCCTGGCAGACCAATCCATCTTCGCGCGCCAAGCACCTTATGACCAACCACCAAGACTGCGAGCAATGCCACGATGCTGATCCCGTAGGCCCAATGTGCAATCTCGATCAGGCGGTGATAGTCAATCATCGAGATGATGAACATCAGCGGAATGCCGATCGCAAGAAAGCCAAGCTGCTTGGTGTGGAAGCCGTGGAATTTGGTATGCAGCGTTGCCGAATAGATTTCGATGACGCTGAAGATGGACATCACCAGTACAAACGAAAGCAGCGTCCAGTCGAAGTCACGGTACGAGGAGAAGCGCGTCATCCTGCGGGATGTTCCTTGGGCTTTGCGGCAGAGGCAGTCGGCGTCGACTGCTCTTTGCCTTCCTTCTGTGCTGGTTTATCAGGCTGATCCTCGGCCGGTTTCGGTTCGGGCGCGCTTGCCTGCTCAAGCCGCAGGTTGCCGGAGAGCCGACGCTGCTTGTCTACGAACGCTGTGACCACCTGCGCAGCGAGCTTGGCAGAGTTAGATCCCCAGTCGCCGTTTTCCCACATGACTGCGACAACG
This sequence comes from Terriglobus sp., assembly GCA_965199365.1. Classification (GTDB taxonomy): domain Bacteria; phylum Acidobacteriota; class Terriglobia; order Terriglobales; family Acidobacteriaceae; genus Terriglobus. The sequence continues at coordinate 1,092,228 of CBDARC010000002.1, forward strand.
ATGTCCGGGTTCCGTCGCGGCGCCATGCCAACGAACCACGAGTTTGGCTGCGTCTTCTTGCCCTTGTTGGTGCGGGCCAGCGCGTCGTGGCTCATCACCTGCGCGGTGCCCGTCTTCCCGGCGAAATCGATCCCCTCAAGATGCGAGGCGTAGGCCGTTCCGCCGCCGGTCGTTGCTGCTGCCATGCCCTCGGTGATGGTCTGCCAATTGTCCGGCTTGATCGGCACGGTGCGGTCACCCGAGCCCGGAAAGCTCTCAAGGAATGCCTCGCGCTGCTCGGACGGAATCTGGTCTGGAGAGAGAACGTGCGGGCGCTTCAGGGCGCCTCCGCTGGCTACGCCTGAAAGTGCGCGCGCCATCTGCAGCGGCGTGGCCGCAACAGCGCCCTGGCCGATGCCGACGGATATCGTCTCGCCCGCATACCACTGCTGATGAAAGTTCTTCATCTTCCAGGCAGTTGAGGGCAGGGTGCCGCTGGCCTCTTCTGGCAAATCGATGCCGGTCTTCTGACCAAGACCGAGCGCGCTGGCGTACTTTGCGATCGTGTCGATGCCGAGGCGCTGCGCGAGTACGTAATAGAAGACATCGCAGGACCAGGGTATGGCATGGTCGATATCGACTGCACCGTGCCGCTTGTCGCAGTGATAATAGTGGCCGTAGAAATCCATGCCGCCGCCGCAGTTGACATGCTCAGTCCGTGCAATGCCCTCTTCAAGCCCCGCGACAGACATGATGATCTTAAAGGTGGAACCCGGCGCGACCTGCGCCTGGATCGTCTTGTTCAGCAGCGGATGGTCCGGATCGTTAATGATCTGGTTCCAATACGTCTTCGAAAGGCGAACGGCGAACTGGTTGGGGTCGAAGTTGGGCCGCGACACCATGGCGAGGATCTCGCCGGTATGCGGGTCCATGGCGACCATCGCGCCGTTCTTGCCCTCCATCGCCCGCTCGGCCGCGGTCTGGATGTCCAGGTCGATAGTCAGCCTCAGGTCCTTGCCTGGCTTGGCCAGCTCCTCGCCAAGCCGTCCGATCTCGCGACCGTGACTGTTGACGATCATGTCGCGGGAGCCGTCCGTGCCGCGTAGGATCGCGTCGTACGCCTCCTCCACTCCCGACTTGCCAACGACGTCGCCAGGCTCGTAGAAGTCGTACTTGGGATTCTTGAGGTCTGCCTCGCTGATTTCGCCGACATAGCCAATCAGGTGCGATGCAAATCCGTCGCGCGGATACAGACGCCGCTGCTCTTCCAGTGTCTCCAGTTCGGGCAGCTCGTTCCGATGCGCCTCGATGAAGGCCTGCTCATCCGGCGTGATGTCCTGCTTTAAGGGGATGGGCTGATACTTCGGCGCGTACTGGAAGTGCCGCAGCGTGTAGTCGAGCTGATCCATGGGGATGTTCAGCCCGGCGGCAATCATCGGCAAGTCGTCGTCGCGGAGCTGCTCGCGCAGCAGAAAGCAGGTTACGGACGAGTAGTTATCGACCAGCAGGCGACCTTCCCGATCAAACAGCCGACCACGCGGCGCCAGGATCGGCACCTTTCGCACCCGGTTCGCCTCGGCGAGCACCCGGTAGTTTTCCGCACCAACAACCTGCAGCCGCCACAAACCGAAAGTCAGCACCACCAGCACCAGCGCAATGACGTACTGAGCCACCGCCAGCTTGGTGGGCGAGATTTTCTCTTCCCGCCGGATCAACTGGTTTGGATCATCACGTCGCTGGTACTGGTTGGGGTCGTGTGGCAGCATGGTCACCCTCTTGTTCGAGTGTAAAAGCCAAAAGGCACGGAGCGAAGTCCGTGCCTTTTGGCTAAATGGGTTCCCCTGCGAACAGGAGCTAAATTACGCTGCCTTGGTTGCAAGCGCCTTGACGCGCGCGTTGAGGCGGCTCTTGTACCGCGACGCGGTGTTGTCGTGCAGAACGCCCTTCTGGACGCTCTTGTCGAGGACAGAGGCGGTCAGACGATACTGCTCTTTTACGGCGGTCAGGTCACCTTTGAGGATGGCTTCGCGCATCATGCGCAGGGTGCCGCGCAGTTTGCTGCGGTTAGAGCGGTTGACCGCCGTCTTCGCAAGTGTCTGCTTGGAACGCTTCAGGGACGAAACATGATTTGCCATCGAACTCTCTTCTCTTCAGGTGCCGTTTCCGGCCGAAATCTTGGAATGCGCGCTGCATGCGCGGCGAGCGGGACGGCAACTGCAAACAGTGCGCGGACCCGGTCCAACCCTCTAAGCATAGGCGATAAGTGGTCGAAACGCAACCGGTAGGCGCAACGTCATACTTCGCTGATTGAGACTGGCGGGTCAGATGAGTGATGACGAACATCCGCGCCGCTTACCCAGAAGATCACGTCTTCCGCGATGTTAGTCGCGTGATCGCCGACTCGCTCCAGGTTGCGAGAGATCACCAGGGCGTTCAGGGCCTGCGGAGTAAGTTCCGGCTGCTTGCGGATCAGCTGACTCAGCGATTCGAAGGCCTCGTGGTTGCGGCGATCAACTTCGTCGTCAAGAAGCAGCACGGCATTCGCAAGCTCCTCATCGCGATCGATGAATGCCTGCATGGATTTGCGAACCATGTTGGCCGCGAGCGAGGCGATTTTTGGAATGTCGACAGGCAGCTCGACTTGCGGCAGGCTTTCGAGGTCCCGCACGCGGACAGCAATGTTGACAGCTTGGTCACCCACACGCTCAAGATCCGCATTGATCCGGATGATCGCGAGGATGAAACGAAGGTCGACCGCCGTTGGCTGCTCCATCGCCAGCAGGTCGAGTGCGACCTGGTCGATTTCGCGCTCCATGCGATCGATAGAGGGTTCAGACATGCGGACGAGGTCGCAAAGACTGACGTCGCGCGTCTCGTACGCTTCCATGGCGCGCTGGATTGCCTGCTCCACCAGGCCCGCCATGACCAGCAGGCGTTCCCGTAATTCGTCGAGTCGTTGATGAAAATGGATGCGTATCAACCGAATCTCCCCGTGATGTAGTCTTCCGTTCGTTTGTCGGAAGGATTCGTGAAGATCTTGTGCGTTTTATCGAACTCGACGAGTTTGCCCGTGAGAAAGAATCCGGTGTTCTCGGCCACACGTGCCGCCTGCTGCATGTTGTGCGTCACGATGACGATGGTGTACTGGTCCTTCAGCTGAAAGATCAGGTCCTCGATCTTCGACGTGGAGACGGGATCGAGTGCACTGGCCGGTTCGTCCATCAGCAGCACTTCAGGATCGACTGCAAGGGCGCGCGCAATGCACAGGCGCTGCTGCTGACCTCCGGAGAGGCTGGCGCCGGACTTCTTGCGAAGGTCGTCCTTCACCTCTTCCCAGAGGGCCGCCTGCTTCAACGAGCGCTCGACAACTTCATCCAGAATGTTGCGCTTGCGAAATCCGTTCAGCTTTAAGCCGCTTGCCACGTTGTCATAGATCGACATGGTGGGAAACGGATTTGGCCGCTGAAAGACCATGCCGACGCGGCGCCGAATCTCGACAGGCGAAGCGCTGCGATAGATGTCGAGGTCGCCCATCATGACGGTGCCTTCGACGCGGGCCGTGGGATTGGTCTCGTGCATGCGGTTGAGACAGCGGACGAAGGTGGACTTACCGCATCCTGAGGGTCCGATCAATGCCGTCGCACGATTCGCCGGGATGTGCAGATCCACATCCTTCAGCGTGTGCGTGGGGCCATACCAGGCGTTCAGGCCTTCCACGCGAATATCGAGTCCCACTAACTGCCTCCTTTGAGCACGCCGCGCGAGGTGACATAACGAACCAGGCCGACCGAAACCATAATCATGGTGATAAGAACCAGCGCTCCGGCCCAGGCGAGGCGATGCCATTCGTCATAGGGCGAGAGTGCGTAGGTGAAGATTTGCAACGGCAATGCCGCAATCGGCTCGTTCAGGCTGCGCGGCCAGAACTGGCTGCCAAACGCCGTGAACAGCAAGGGGGCGGTCTCGCCGGCAACCCGCGCGAACGCCAGCATGCATCCGGTAATGACACCGGGAAGCGCTGTTCGCAGGCTGATGGAGAAGATCATGCGCCAGCGCGGCACGCCCAGACCATACGCTGCCTCGCGAATGGAGTGCGGCACCGTCAGCAGCATCTCCTCGGTGGTCCGCGTGACGGTGGGAATCATCATGATGGCAAGGGTGATGCCGCCGGCCAGCGCCGAGAAGTGGTGCTGATGAACAACAACCAGCGCATATCCCACGATGCCCATCACGATCGAGGGCACTCCGTTCAGCACGTCCGCCACAAAGCGGATTGCGGCACCAAGCGGCTTCCCTGCTCCATACTCCGCGAGGTAGACGCCACCCGCGATGCCGACCGGAATGCCGAGCAGGCTGGCGAGCGACAAGATAATGCCGGAGCCTACGATAGAGTTCGCCATGCCGCCGCCGGGCTCGCCGACCGGCTTGGGTGTATGGGTGAAGAAGGCGAGATTCAGGGAACTCGCACCCTTATAGATGAGGTAGACGAGGATCGCAACGAGCGGCACGAGCACCACGATGGTCCCAAGGACTGCAAGCGCCGTCATCGCATGGTCCGAGACCATCCGGGTGGCTGCGTTGGCGCGGCTGGAGCGGATTGTCGGCAGAGTACTCATCTTGGTAGACATAGTCGGTCCTTTAGCGCGCCGTCGCAGTATTGCCGCGCGTGACCGCCCAGACCAGCAGGCGCGCTATGGTATTCACGATGACAGTCACCAGGAAGAGCGCCAGGCCGATTTCGATCAGCGCCGACAGGTACAGGTCGCCCGTGGCTTCAGTGAATTCGTTCGCAATGACGCTGGCCAGAGTGTAGCCGGGCGCGAAAAGGCTCTTTGAGATCTCCGGGTTGTTGCCGATGACCATCGTTACGGCCATGGTTTCGCCAAGAGCGCGTCCGAGCCCCAGGATGATTCCACCGACGATACCGATCCGCGCATTCCGCAGCACGGCAATCCGCACCATCTCCCAGCGGGTCGCGCCCAGCGCAAGCGCGGCTTCTTTCTGGCTGATTGGAACGGCCGCCATGACTTCGCGTGTGATGGATGAAATCACCGGCAGAACCATGATCGAAAGGATGATGCTCGCGGTGAGGATACCCTCACCGAAGTTTGACCCGCTGAACAGTCCGGTCCAGCCGAGTGTTTTCGCCAGCACCGGTCCGAGCTGATCGCGCACGATCGGGACAAGGACAAAGATCGCCCATAAGCCATAAACAACAGACGGGATCGCAGCAAGCAGCTCCGTCAAGAACGACACAAGACCGCGCAACGGCTTCGGGCAGATCTCCATGATGAAGACCGCTACGCAGAGAGCCAACGGAACGGCGATGCAAAGCGCAAGAAACGAAGTTGCCAGCGTACCGAAGATGAACGGCAGCGCACCGAAATCGCCTGAGACCGGATTCCAGGCAGTGCGCGTGAAGAACCGAAAGCCGAACGCATGCAGCGAAAGCTTTGAGTTCGCGATAAGAACCCACAGAATCAGCAGGACTATGACGATGATGCTGAGAGCGCACACGAGCATCAGGCCGCCAAAGAAGCCGTCTGCACCCTTGCCGCTGCCTCGCGTTGCGAGAAAGTCGCGAATAGCGGAGTCGGATGGCTTGACCGCGGACGCGGGGGGTTGCGCCTTGCGCTCGTGCAGGGCGACATTGAAGATCGGCTGCGGGACTTCTGTGATTTTCTGATCGGCCATTTGGGAGTCAGGTGCCAGTAGAACAAGTTCTTCTAATCTGCTCCAGACTATCCGGGCAGTAGAAACGGAGCGAGCAGCAATTGTGAATGGTGTGTTAATTCCGCTCGGCTGTTCTGTTTGGATTGCGTCGCCGCCCGCACGCACTTAGCCAGAGCGCGCGGGCGGCAACGGGTTCTATTTGAGATAGTTGATTGCCCCTGCAACCTTGACGGCGACCGGCTGAGGAAGTGGAGCGTACGCCAGGCCAGCGGCTTCGCTCTCGCCATGCTGCAACATCCATTCCAGAAACTCCTTCAGCACCTTACCCTTGGCTGGGTCCGGCGACTTGAGCGGGATCAACAGCCACGTGAACGACGAAATCGGGTAGGCGTCGGCTCCCGGTGCATTCGTGATCGAAACGCGGAAGTCGTTCGGCATGTTTTTGGCCGCACCCGCAGCTGCCGCGCTGACAGACTCGGTCGATGCCTTGACAAACTTGCCGGCCGGATTCTTTACCGTGCCGTACGACATCTTGTTCTGGATGGCATAGATCAACTCGACATAGCCGAAAGAGAACGGGCTGTTGCGCACCATGCCCGCAACGCCCTCATTGCCCTTTTGACCGATCCCGACGGTCCAGCGAACCGAGGTGTTCTTTCCGATGCGCTGCTGGAACTCCGGCGAGCACTTCGACAGGAAGTCTGTGAAGATGTAGGTCGTGCCTGAACCGTCCGAGCGATACACCGGGAGAATCTGGTGATCGGGCAGGTTAACTCCCGGATTGATCGCTGCGATCCGCGGATCATGCCAGTTGGTGATCTTGCCGAGGTAGATGTCAGCGATGATGTCGCCGCTGAACTTGAGCTCTGCGTTCATACCGGGCAGATTGTAGGTCGGGACCACGGCGCCGAGCACCGTTGGGATGTGGAACAGCTTCACCTTGGCACTGTTCATCTGCTCGTCAGTCATGGGGCCATCGGAGGCGCCGAAGTCGACGATGCCCTCTGACGCCTGCCGGATCCCGGCACCCGAACCGACCGACTGATAGTTGATCTGCACACCGGGGTGGCTGGCAGCATACTCGCTGAACCACTTGGAGTAGATGGGATTCGGGAAGGTGGCGCCCGCGCCATTCAATTGCTGCGCGGAAGCCGCCGAGACGGTGAGGGCTGCGGCCAGCATCGTCGAGAAAAGTTTGATCTTCATGGTCGTTCTCCTGAATCTCTGGTCCAGTCCGCTGTTCGACGGCGGACTGATGGAAATCTGCTCGGTGCATCGTGAGATGCGGCATGAGGGGTCAGCCGGCAGCCCAAGTCTCAGGACTACCGGTTAAACCGTCGGTCTATGGAATGTAATACCGCATGCTCGTGAAGATCATGCTGTCGCCCGCGTGCGGCCCGGCGGAAGTAGTAACTGAACCAACTCCGGTCCACAGGCTGCGAGTGATGTACTGGTAGTTCGTGCTGTATTGCAGACGCCCGTATTTCGGGCTGCTCGCCAGGCGGTAGGTGAAGCCGATCATGCCTTCCTCAATCAGCCGGGTGGGTGAACCACAGCTGACAGCACCCAGGCTGCCTGCGCTACCGCTGCTGTTGCCGGCTGCGGTGGGCAGGTTATAGCAGCCCGCGTTGCTCAGGTTGCGCGGACCATAACCGATCAGCGTCCCCTGGGGTGTGGTGTAAACGGTACGCTGCGCGTACTCAGCACCGTAGTAAGCGTAAACGTCCAACTTCGGCGTCGGGTGCGATTCCAGGCTGAACAGGCCGTGATAATTGCGGATTGGCTCGAGCGTCATGTTCGGGCGGAGGGTTGCGTCGGCGAGCTGCGAAGAGCCGTAGCGTCCGACACCCTGGCCGCCCATTCCCTGCACAGCCAGATCCAGGTACTTGCTGACGGTGACGCGGGCGCTGCCGAAGATGCCACCTGCCGGAGCTGTGTGGCTGGTCTCCTGCGTGGAGTAGCTGTAGGTCGGCGCTGCGGCCGTTCCGGTATAAGCAGTAATCGGAAAGTAGTAGTCGCGCAGGAACCGGCCAATGCCGCCGAGTTCAAAGTGAGCGTGTGGGTAGTCCAGCGTGCCCTTCACAATGACATCAGGAGCAACGTTATTGGCGTAGGTCGTGATTGCGCCGGTCCCAGCGGTGTTTCCCGCACCAACGTTGCCGGCTGCGTTATAAAGACCACCGTTCTGGCCGATACCTCCGAAAAAGAACGCAGTGGGTATTGTGCCGGAGGCGGTAAAGTTGGTGATCTGCGCCTGCTCAAGCGACATCGCCGCCGTGAACAAACCTGTCTTCACGTTGCCGAACTTTTCCGCTATACGGAAACCCGGCTGGCGAGTCCAGCTAAAACCGACCGCGTACTGTGCGTCGATGGTGTTTGGCAGCTTTTCAGTACGATTGTTGACACTGAGACCTGTTTCGGTAACAAGTGACCACATCTGTCCGCCCGTCACCGAGAAGTTGCCGATCTCACCTCTGCCCCAAAACTGGCGCTGCCGGAAGACGTAGCTGTTGGATTGATTATTGTTCGACGAGGTTCCTACCCCTAGGAAGTCGCCTTCGAAGTAGCCGGAGAGCTTGTACTTGCCAGCGCTACCTTCGAACAGGCCGCCCAAACGGCTCTGGCGACCTGAGAAGTTCACTTCGCCTACGTGGCCTTCGTTCGCACTGGGAAACGGGATCGAGTTGAAGGGCGTGTTGATGTCGGAGTTGAGAGCACGTTGGCGCCAGACACCTTCACCCGCGAAGAACGCAACCGGAGTGATGGTTATGCCCTTGTAATGGATGGAAGCGGGCGACTGCACTTCATCTTCGACACGCGCCTGGTTCGCAATGACCGTCTCCTGCAGACCGGTGTTCGTGGTCTTCAGATCAGTGACCGCAGTCTGCAGCGTGTCCGCCTTTGTTTCCGCCTCTGTCGCTGCAGTCGTAGCCTGGGTCGCGGCGGCTGCGGCTGTGGCTGCCTGCGTCTGCGCGTCGGTTGCGCTCTGCTGCGCGGTGGTTACCTGCTGATCGCGGGCAGCGAGCTGGCGTGTCAGCGCGTCGAGCTGTGCCTGCTGAGCATCAAGCTTCTCGCGGAGCAAGCGGATTTCCACTTCGGTAGCGGACTCTTTCTTGACAGTAGCTCTGCGGACCGGACGCTTGGTCGTTTTCTTCGCGGTCGTAGCAGTGGTCGTGCTTGTCTGCGGGTGCGCGGACGAAGCCACCAATGTCGAGGCAATCATCATCGCGCCCAGTGTGGTCAGTCGTTTCATCATTCCTCAAGACGGAACGGCTAAGGTCACCCTTTCGAGGGCGCGTTTCGCCTCGATGCGCAATCCTTGCCAGTGTGTCCGTAAAGCGATGTTCGCAACCGAACGTCAACACGCCGCGAACCGCATGTGAATGGGAGATGTATTGTGCTGCAGAATCGCCATTTTGAACTCACGCTTGTAAAGGTGCATCTCGACGCTTGACGTGCGCGCGGCTCAGCGCTATTCTTTGCCCAACTTCTGAGCCGAATTGGTGATCCTCGCCAACCCGTCGCAATCGCCACAGCAACTATCGCTGAGGAGCGTCCAGCGTCGCGGCTCGCCTGAAGCTCTCTTCGTCTACAACTCATCTACTACTCAGTACTCACCCCGTTTGGAGGCATAATCCTTTTGGTCAAGAGCCTGCTCGAAATCACGCCCAATACAGAAGCCATGTTTGGACTTCGCGACGAAAACCTCAGGTTGATGGAGAGTGAGTTGGGCGTAACGATCGATCTGCGATCGCAAGGCCTTGAGATCGAAGGGGAGCTGGAAGCCGTTGAGCTTGTAGAACGGCTGTTTGGGGATTACGACGGTCTGCGTCGAGGCGGAGTGATTCTGGCCGCGCCCGAGTTGCACGCGCTGCTGAAACTGGCGATCGCCGACCCAACCACCAGCTTGAAGTCGCTAGTGGACAGTGGGCGCCAGCGCACTGCAAACGGCGTCAAGCGCATGGTGAACCCACGATCGCCGAACCAGAAAAAGTATGTTGAAGCCATCGAGCAGTCGGACATGACGTTCGGCATCGGGCCCGCAGGAACCGGCAAGACCTACCTTGCCGTTGCCATGGCGGCCTCTGCGCTGATGGCTAAAAAGGTCAGCCGTATCATTCTCGTTCGGCCGGCGGTTGAGGCGGGCGAGCGGCTGGGCTTTTTGCCCGGCTCGCTGCAGGAGAAGGTCGATCCCTACCTTCGTCCGTTGTACGACGCGCTGTACGACCTGCTGGAAAAGGACCGCGTCGACAAGATGCTTGAGAAGGGCATCATTGAGGTCGCTCCGCTCGCCTTCATGCGCGGACGGACACTTTCGGACGCGTTCATCATCATGGATGAAGCGCAGAACACCACCAACGAGCAGATGAAGATGTTCGTCACCCGCTTGGGCATGAACTCAAAGGCGGTCATCACGGGCGATCTGACCCAGATCGATCTGCCCAATCCGAAGCGCAGCGGTCTTCTGGAGGCGCTCAATGTGCTGAACGGTGTGGAGGGTGTCCGCTTCTGTCATTTCGAAGATGTGGACGTAGTGCGGCACAACCTGGTGCAGCGCATCGTACGTGCCTACGACACGCACCAGCGTGAGCAGCAGTTGTCGCTTGGCCTGGGCGAACCGGCGCTTGATGGCACGGTGCCCTCGTTGACTCCTCGTCCTACCGTGCGCAAGACACAGTAGCCAGATCCGCAACGCGATAGCATGGCAGGAGAGAACCTCACGTTCTCTCCTGTTCTCTTATGAGGCGAATTGATCGTCATCGAACCTCCGAGTAGCGGCGCAGCGAGCAGTCTCGCTGTTGGTATGAAGCAGCAGCTTGCCCGTTTTTTGACGAGGGCGCGCAAGGCCGTCGGCGTAGACGGAGAAATCACCGTGCTGCTGGCGAACGATGCGCGCCTGAAGGATTTGAACCGCAGCTTCCGCCGGAAGAACAGGCCTACGGACGTCCTCAGCTTTCCTGCTGCTGCGAACGGCGAGGGCGCAGCGGGAGACATCGCGATCTCACTCGAAACTGCCGCGCGGCAGGCCGCGGAACACGGTCACACGCTGCCCGAGGAACTGCGTATCCTGCTGCTGCACGGCGTGCTTCACCTCGCGGGGTTTGACCATGAGGTCGACGACGGCGAAATGCGCACACGCGAGCAGGAACTGCGGAAGAAGTTGAAGTTGCCCGTCGGTCTGATCGAGCGCACGCAGCCGAAAAGCAAAGCTGCTGCGAAGCCTGCTGCCGGAAAGCGGGCCTGACGATGACACTGCTCTCGACAATCCTGGTCACACTTCTGCTCGCCGCGCTTACGGTTGCGGCCTATGCCGACCGTGTGTATTCAGAAAAGGGCAAGTTCCTGGCGCGCAACTATCAGGACAACCTGGACGCCTGGGCCGAATTGATGGAGCCGCGCTTCGGCTTATCGAGCGACAGCATTGCGTTGTCGGCTTCGATCCTGCGGCAAACCTCGCTTGCGGCCATCGCGCTAATCCTCGGCGGCCGTCGCTTCTCTGCCGGCGGCGGCGGTTGGACTCCTTATGCGGAGGCACTCGCCGAACTCGCAATCATCATCATCGTGTTCGATCGCATGCTGCCGCAGGTGCTGTTTGCACGCACGGTTGGCACGTGGGTCAAAGGCATACGACTGCCTCTGCAAATCCTCTTTTATCTGATTCTTCCAGTAACGCTTTTGCTTGGTCTGCTGCTATCCATCGCGTCCCTCGCGGAGCACGACGACGAGGAGCAGGCAGACCATCCTGACGAGGGCGTTGACGCCTTGCTGGAAGCGGGCGAAGAAGAAGGCATCCTGGAAGAGAGCGACCGCGCTCTTGTGCGGTCAGTGGTTGAATTTGGCGACATGGTGGTCCGCGAAGTAATGACACCGCGGCCCGAGATGTTCGCCGTGCCGGACACGATGACGCTTGCGGAATTTACGCAACAGATCAACGAGCGCGGCTTCTCGCGCGTGCCGGTCTACAGCGGCACGCTGGATGAGATCACCGGCATTGCATTCGCCCATGACTTGTTGCAGATATCCGACACGGATGCCAGCACCCGCACCGTGCGCGAGTTGCAGCGACCTGCCGAGGTGGTACCAGAGCCTAAGAGGGTCAACGAGCTGCTGCGCGAAATGCAGAGCGCGAAGCAGCACATGCGTATCGTCATTGACGAATATGGAGCGGTCGCGGGACTCGTCACAATCGAGGATTTGATCGAAGCTATCGTCGGCAACATCGAGGATGAGCACGATCACGCTGACGCAGCTGACATTGCACGGCAGGAGGATGGTTCGTACATCGTTCCAGGCAGCATGGACGTGGGCGATCTGCGCGACCTGCTGGAGGACAAGACCGACGAGGACCAGGAGCCGCTGCGTCTGCCGACCGATCTGGAAGCCACAACCGTCGGTGGCCTTGTGTCAGAACTTGCCGGCCACATCCCGCTGCCCGGCGAGGTAATCGAGAGTGAGGGTCTGCGGCTGGTCGTGATCGGAGCGACGCCGCGACTGGTGACCCGCGTCAAGGTTAGTGCTCTGCCTACTCCAGCCCCGGACGAGGACTAATCTTTGGCTTCCCTCAACATCTCCGTTTTGTACAGAGGCGCGAGTTCCATGGTCTTTATGCCGAACGCTTCCTGTTCTGCCGGTGTCAGCCTCGGCGGAGGAGTGGTGCGCGTTGCTACGGGAACGCCGACCCTTGCGAAGAATTCCTCCTGCCCTGACGGCGCGCAGATGCAGAACACGTGCACGGGCGCCGCTGACACGTTGTGGAACCCGTGAGGTGCGTTCGCCGGGATGTGAATCGTTTCGCCTGCCCTGACTGTCGACTTCTCTCCGCGGAAGGTCGCTTCCATTTCACCTTCGAGCAGGATGAACGTCTCCTCAAAGTCATGGCGGTGCGGCGGAGGACCTCCTCCGGGAGGAATGTGCATGTCGATCAGGCAAAATCGGCCCGCTGTTTCTTTGCCTGAGAGCAGCACCGTGTAGGTGTCGCCCACCAGCCCGACGTGCGCGCGGTCTGGGTCATCGGCAGAGGCCTTCACGAGCAATCGAGTTAAATCGTCAGGTGGCAACATATCGGGTGAGAGCGCGTTGTTATCCGTTGCCATAGACCTCACCTTCGCGTCGTAGCAGTGAGATACAGGCCGGCAAGCGGGGTTTGCTCCGAGATAAGAAGATTAGGCGACATACACTACACGAATGGCCTTTCGCTCTGGATTCGTCGCGATCATCGGCCGGCCTAATGCCGGCAAGTCCACACTGCTGAATGCACTGCTGGGCGAAAAGCTCGCAATCGTAACGCACAAAGCGCAGACCACGCGCACACGCATCCTGGGCGTGCTTGAAGTTCCGGCACAACCGGGGGGCAAAACGCGCGAGGCGCAACCGGCCGCGCAGGTCATCGTGGTCGACACACCCGGCGTCCACAAGCCAAGCAGTCAGCTTGACCGCCGAATGATGCAGGAGGTCCACGACGCGCTCGAGGCGCGGGACGTCGTGCTGTTCCTGGTGGACGCCACCCACCGCCTTCACGAACCGAAGGAACGTGTCGAGGGCAAGCAGCCAACGCCTTCTGAAGACAAGAAAGCACTCTCCGCGGCAGAAGATGCGTTTGCCTTAAGCCTGCTGCGCAACGTGACCTGCCCCGTGATCCTCGTCTTGAACAAAATCGACCTCGTGCGGCGAGAAGACCTGCTACCGCTCATCACGCACTGGTCTGCCAAACGCGAGTTTGCAGAGACAGTGTTGATCTCGGCGACCAAAAAAGATGGCCTCGGCCTGCTGATTGAGAAGGTTGTGGACCGGCTGCCCGATGGCGAGCGCTACTTCCCTGCCGACCAGCTGACTGACCAGCCCTTACGTTTTCTTGCGGCGGAACTCATCCGGGAAAAGATTCTGCTGTTCACAGGCGAAGAGGTCCCGTACGCTTCGGCGGTTGTCATCGAGACCTGGGAAGATCCTGGTCCGCAACGTAAGCCGCGCAAGAATGCCGTTGTCACGGAAGCGCCGAAGCTGCCCGTCACGAAGATCGCCGCGGCCATTTTCGTGGAGCGATCCGGTCAGAAGGCCATCCTGATCGGCAAAGGCGGCACCATGCTGAAGCAGATCGGCACCGCCGCCCGCAAAGAGATCGAAGGCCTGCTCGGCACACGTGTCTTCCTCGAACTCTTCGTCAAGGTGAAGGAAGACTGGCGGTCCAAACGCGGCTTCGTGGAGGAGTTGGATTGGCGGCGTCAGTTGGAAGCGCTCGGCGAGAAGCAGAACATTGAGTACGCTTATGGGCCGGATGCGCACTTGAGCTGTAGTCATCGTCTACGCGGGACTGACGACTGCGGTAATGCACGACCAGGCCGTGGAGTACAGGGCCAGTCTGGCTGCAATCAGCGAAGTACGTGAGACGGGTGTGCCAAGAGAGCAGATCGAGGCGAACTTTGAGTACGACGGCTGGACCGAGTTGTTGTTGGTCGGCTATGTGAACAATCCGCACATCCGCTGGCCTGCTGACGCATACAGGGCTGTACCGCTGCGCGTGCCTACGGATTGCATCTCGTTTATGGAATCGTGGACGCCTCGGATTGAGGCTAAGTATCTCCTGACAAGTGAACCACTCGCGTGCTTTGCAACGACCGGCCTTCAGGTGGTGCAGTACAGGACGTGGCTGCCGCCCTATGTTCGTGAGGTCAGGGTACAACAGAGCCGCTAGTGTCGGCCGATGGCGCTTTCTACATGAGGCTACGATTCCTTGAAGCCCACACCGAGCGCCTTCATCTTGCGGTATAGATGGCTGCGTTCGAGCCCAAGCGCTTCGGCGGTGCGGCTTACGTTTCCATGGCACTCGTCGAGCTTCTTCAGGATGTAGTCGCGTTCGTACGCCTCGCGCGCCTGCAGCAGTGTGCCAAACTCTTCTGTCTTGGGCCGACCGCCGTCACGGGAAACGAGGACCGGCAGGTGCTTGCGTTCGATGCGCTGGGCTTTGGGGTTCAGGATCAGCACGCGTTCGATCACGTTGCGCAGTTCGCGTACGTTGCCGGGCCAGGTGTACTGCTTCAGCATGGCGAGTGCGTCCGGTGTCATCTCGACGCGCGGTCTGCCGTACTGGCGGCCGAACTCCTGCAGAAACTCCTGCACAAGCGAAGGCACATCTTCGATGCGGTCGCGCAGGGGCGGTACAAAGAATGGAATGACATTGAGGCGATAGAAAAGGTCTTCACGAAAATTGCCGCGTGCAATCTCTTCTTCGAGGTTCTTGTTGGTGGCCGCGATTACTCGCACATCGACGTGTACCGGTTGCGCCGCTCCGACGGGGTAGAAGCGCTGCTCATCGAGGGCACGCAGAACCTTGGCCTGAGTCTTCAGGCTCATGTCGCCGACTTCATCAAGAAACAGTGTGCCGCCATCGGCACGTTCGAAGGTGCCACGCTTCTCGGCGAGTCCGCCGGGAACGGCTCCATGACGAAAGCCGAAAAGCTCGCTCTCGATAAAGTCCTCCGGGATCGCGGCACAGTTCAGCTCGACAAAAACGCGGTCTGCTCGCAAACTCTCCGCGTGCATGGTTCGCGCGATGCGCTCTTTGCCCGTGCCCGACTCGCCGTAGATAAGTACTCGGCCGTTAGTCGGTGCCATCAGCTTAATCTGCTGTCGGAGCGCTTTGATGGGCACGCTCTCGCCGGAGATATAGGCCTGCTGTGCGAGCTGGTGCTGCAGCTCCTGGTTGTCTCGACGCAGCTGGCGCGCCTCGGTAGCATTCTTCAGCAGCAACAGCGTGCGGTCGAGCGACAAAGGCTTCTCGAGAAAGTCGTATGCGCCCAGCTTGGTGGCGCGCACGGCAGATTCGATGGTGCCGTGGCCGGAGATGATGACCACCTCAGGCAGCGATGAAAGACCGAGGTCGCGGATGCGTCCGAGCACATCAAGGCCGTCCCCGTCAGGCAACCAGATGTCTAAAAGGACAACGTCGTACTCAACATCGCGGATGAGTTCGATAGCCTCAACGGCAGAGCCTGTGCTGGCGACGGCATAACCTTCTTCGCGGAGGATACTTTCGAGCGACTCGCGAATTTCCTTCTCATCATCAACAACGAGGATGTGTCTCACGCGTGCTGGGCCTCAGTCGCCGTGGGCGCTGCGGCGTCCTCTGAGGGCACAGAAGCAATCGGCAGTTCCAGCAGGAATCGTGCTCCACTGGGCGTGTTTTGTTCCGCGCGGATGCTGCCCTGGTGATCAGCCATGATCTTTGCCGCGATCGTCAGGCCGAGACCAGTGCCGCGGCTCTTTGTCGAGAAATACGGCAGGAACAAGCGCTCGCGCATCTCGTCGGTCACGCCCGGACCGCTGTCGGCGACTACCAGCTCCAACATGCCCGGCGACTGGTCTGAGCGCCGCGTTTCTATGTGTATTTCGCGCAGCAGGCTCGTCTGCATCGCCTCTGCTGCATTGTCGATCAGGTTAGACAGTGCTCGCTTGATCGCCTCAGGATCAGCCAGCACGAGCGGCAGGCCGGGGCCGAGTAAACGCACGACTTTGACCTTCTGAAGACGTCCGGCAAAAAGAGCAAGTGTGTTTTCGACAATAGTGTTGAGGTCTGCAGGACGCGGCTTTGCATGCGGGAACTCGGCAAGCGACGAGAACTGGTCTACCAGCGATCGCATGCTCTGCACGGAACTGCTGATGACTTCGCTGCAGCGTTGGATGATCGCGACAGAAGGCGATTCGATCTGGTTTGCCTCCATAGTGTCGCCCAGGCGGATGATGTGGCGATGGATCTGCTCGGCTGAGAGCGAAATGGGTGTGAGCGGATTCTTGATCTCGTGCGCGACTCGGCGTGCTACCTCTTTCCATGCGGATTGCTTTTGCGCGCGCAGCAGCTCGGTCGCATTCTCCAGCACAAGCACATAGCCGATAGCACCGCGGATGCCGCCCGTGCTGCTCTCAAGTAAGGCAGCCGTGACGGCGATGTTCAGGATGCCGCTGGGTGCATGCGTCTCCAACTCGGCGGAGGCGGTACCCATGCGATGGGTGCGGCGAAGCACTCGGTCGATGATCTCCATCGCGTCCGATGGGATTACTTCGTCGACCGGCAGCCCCGGAAATGCTCGCTGCCCACCCGGATCGAGCATCTCGCTGAAGGCCCTGTTGGCCACGCGGATGATCCGATCCTGGTCAAGCATGACGACGCCGTTCGGGATCGTTTGCAGCATAGTCTCAAGCTCACGGCGACGCATCTCGAGCTCTACGTTCGCTTCGAAGACCTGCACGGTGCTTTGCTCAACGAGACCGCGGCTGTTTTCCAGGTCCTCAGCCATGGTGTTGAAGCTCTTCACAAGGTCGCCGAGTTCCTCAGTAGCTGACGCTTCCACGCGCTGATCGTAGTTGCCCTGCGCGATCGCGGCCATAGCTACGGCAAGCGCTTCCACGGGTCGTGTCACCTGCTTAGAGAGGTGCAGCGCCAGCCAGCTGGTCACAAACATCGCCAGAGCTGTGATCATTAACATCAGAAGCATGTACGTTGTGCGGATCTGTTGACGAAGGCGAAAGAGCGCCCAGTACTGACGGCTTCCGCGATCGAGCTGAGCCATGTGCGCTGTCATGCCATCCGGCAACGGCAGCGCGGCGATCACTTGGACGTCCGGCTTGATCCACGCGGAACTGGCGATGTAGTCCGTGCCCCCGGTCGAGAGTATCGGCCCATCCGTGCGGCGCACGGCCTGCACCGCCAGCGCCTCGAGAGGACCTGTGCCCTGCACGTGCAGCGGAGAAGCTTCCGGAACCCCTTCGGAAAATACATCCTGTGGCTGCCATGTGCTCAATTTCGCTGGCGCACCCTGCGCAATGTGGTGCCGAGCGATCGTTGTACCTGCGCGGTCCACCAGAAAAAATCCGCCCTGCAGTGTTATGTCGTGCTGCTGCATCTGGCTCTGCAAGGTCGCATCGCTGACCAGCTTGCCGCTCTTATCAACGATGGAACCGGCAAGTTCCTCTGCTTCAGACCGTGCATTGGCTGCCACATAGCGGGACAGATCAACCGCGATGCGCGAAGACTCGTCCCTAAGCTGTGCAGCGGGTTGCGAAAACCATCGTTCGATTGCCCGATTCATCAGCAGGTAGCTGAAGCCGTACATGGAGCCTATCGGCAACAGCGACAGCAACACCGCGCCGGAAAGCATCCTAGTTCGCAAGCGCGCGCCGAGCACACCGCTTCGCTGTTCCGCATAGAGCTTCAGCACGTTGCGCATCAGCAGCAGCAACGCAGCCACAAACAACAGGAATGCGATGAATGAGATCGACGTGAAGAGAACAATTTCGCCCGGCGTCGACGGGTTCAGGAAGCTGAGGCGAAACGCGTTGAGGGCGGCCAGCCCAAGAAATAGCAGGAGCAGGCACACACCCACGACAATCATCACAATCTTTCGCTGCCGTGTGGTTCCCACTCTGCGCTCCTCTACCTGGCTGTCGCGTTACGTGGCGATTATAGGTCGACGGATGACGAATGTGAGGCTGAACGCCTTTTACGGATGCCGGTTTCTCTGCCACGCAAGCCCGTGGGTCGCCGCCGTGCTCTAGCGGCGACCAACCTTTTTGAGCCATGCACCTCGCTACACCAGCGAAGTGACGGGCTTCCACTCGCGGTTCTGCGAATCAGCGACCGCCTTGTAGGTCAGCGTACCGGCATAGGTGTTCACGCCTTCTGCAATCCCGGGGTCAGACTTGATCGCGGTTTCTGCGCCCTGGTTCGCGAGCTTCAACACGTACGGAAACGTTGCGTTCGTCAGTGCAAGCGTCGATGTATTGGGCACTGCCGCCGGCATGTTGGTCACGCAGTAGTGCACCACGCCATCTACCACGTACGACGGATCGGTATGGGTCGTGGGGCGAGCGGTTTCGATGCAACCGCCCTGATCGATGGCAACGTCGACGATCACAGCTCCCCGTTTCATCTTGCTGACCATCGCAGACGTTACGAGCTTTGGAGCAGCCGCGCCCGGAATCAGCACACCGCCGATCAGCAGGTCTGCCTCGCTTGCAGCGCGGGCGATGTTGTAGCTGTTTGAGGCGAGTGTATAGACACGCCCATTGAAGATGTCGTCGAGATCGCGAAGCCGATTCAAGCTCAGGTCAATGATGGTGACCTTTGCGCCGAGACCGAGTGCCATCTTTGCAGCATTGGTACCGACGATACCTCCGCCGACGATCACCACGTTGCCCGGCATGGTTCCGGGAACACCGCCGAGCAGAACACCGCGCCCGCCATGCCCCTTCTGCAGGTATTGTGCGCCGACCTGGACGCTAAGGCGTCCTGCGACTTCGCTCATCGGCGTCAGCAGCGGCAGGGATCCGAGCCGGTCGCGGACCGTCTCATAGGCGATCGCGTTGACCTTCTTCTCAAGTAACTTGTCCGTCAGAACAGGCAAGGGAGCAAGGTGCAGATAGGTAAACAGCAGCAGGCCTTCGCGGAAGTAGCCGTACTCTTTCTCGGTCGGCTCTTTGACTTTGACCACCATGTCGGCGAGCCGCCAGGTGTCGTATGCCGAACCGACGATCTCTGCGCCTGCGTTCTGATACTCATCATCTGGGAACGCGGACAGGTCGCCCGCGCCAGTCTGCACAAGGACTTTGTGGCCCGCATCGACTAACGCATGCACGCCGGCAGGTGTGACGCCTACGCGACTCTCATGGTCCTTTACTTCCTTTGGTACTCCGACAATCATTCCTGCTCCTCGCACTTAGAGTTTACCAATCGGGCGGACGAGGCACGAGGGTGATCAAATCGGCATGTCTCATGCAACGAGCTATACAATCGATACAGCCACTCACGAATCAGGAATCAGCGACACAGCATGCCTCAAAACGGATATCAAGGCCGCACCTCGCGCGCACGCAGCATGCGTTCGCTTTTCTCACTGTTCTCGAACGATCTTGCGATCGACCTGGGCACAGCAAATACCCTCGTCTACGCGCATGGCAAGGGGATCGTGGTGAACGAACCCTCGATCATCGCCGTGAACAAGGTAACGAATGAGGTTGAAGCCGTAGGCAAAGAAGCCAAGGAGATGGTTGGCCGCACACCTGGCAACATCGTCGCCATCCGACCGATGAAAGATGGCGTGATCGCCGATTTCCGGCATACCGAAAAGATGTTGAACTACTTTATTCAGAAAGCGCACAACCGAAAGATGCTGGTGCACCCTCGCATCATCATCGGCGTGCCAAGTGAGATTACGCAAGTAGAAAAGCGCGCCGTTGAGGACAGTGCCTATCGTGCCAAGGCCAGCGAAGTGTACCTGGTTGAGCAGGCGATGGTCGCTGCCATCGGAGCCGGCCTGCCGATCACGGAGCCAGGCGGCAACATGGTTGTCGACATTGGCGGCGGAACGACCGACATCGCCGTGATTTCGCTGGCTGGCATCGTGTACTCCCGTTCGGTGCGCATGGCTGGTAACCAGATGGACGAGGCGGTCGCGAACTTCCTCAAGCGCAAGTACAACCTGCTGATCGGCGAGCGGACCGCCGAACAGATCAAGATGGAGATCGGTTCGGCGTACCAACTGGACAAGCCGCTCACCATGGAGATCAAGGGGCGCAACCTCATTGAGGGCGTGCCAAAGACGATCACGATTGACGACTCAGAGATTCGTGAAGCGCTCAGCGAATGCATTTCGACCATCATGAACGCAATCCGCGTTGCTCTGGAACGCACCCCGCCGGAGCTTTCCGCAGACATCTCTGATCGCGGAATTGTGCTGACCGGTGGCGGTGCGCTCATCAAGAACCTTGACCGTCGCATCCGTGAAGAAACCGGCCTGCCGGTTTCTATTGCCGACGATCCGTTGGCGTCGGTGGTACTCGGCACCGGGCGCATGCTGTCGGACTTTGGTCTTCTCCGCAAGATCTCCATCGATTAGTCCGGCGTCGCCGGTTCAAACGCGACATAGTGCACGCCCATGGAATCTTTCTTCAGCCGCTACAAGAGTGCCCTGGTTCTGGCTGTCGTCTTGCTGGCGCAGGGCATTGGCCTGGCCACACAGATGCGGCGCACGGATTACCCATCGCGGGCCGACGGCCATCACGTGCGTGCCGCGCGAGCCTCTGAGGCGATCGTTCTAACGCCCTTTGAGACACTGTTGCGCCGAGTCGGCAGCACCGTACGCGGTACCTGGCACAACTATGTCGACCTGCGGCACGTGCGTCAGCACGATCGCGACCTGCAGTACCAGATCGACCAGCTTCGCCTGCGCGAAGCATCGCTTGCTGAAGACGCACGGCAGGGCCAACGGCTGCAGCAGCTGCTTGGATTCAAGCAGCAGTATGTGGGCAAGACAATCGCTGCGCAGGTCGTAGGTACCGGCGGAGGCGATCAGTCCAGACTGCTCGTGCTCGACAAGGGCGCCTCTGACGGGATAAAGCCAGACATGGCGGTGATCACGCCCGACGGCGTCGTTGGCAAGATACGCGATGTGTTCGAGTACTCCGCACAAGTGCTGCTGCTGAACGACCCGAGTTCGGGCGCCGGCGTGGTGCTGACCACGACACGTTCACGTGGCATCCTGCGTGGCACGGGCAGCGGAGGTCTGCAGATCGGCAACTTGTTGCCCGACGAGCGAATCAAGCCGGGCGAGCCTGTCATCACCAGTGGAGGCGATCGGATCTTCCCCCGCGGACTCAGCGTGGGCGTTGTCACCTCCATAAAACCTGATCCGGAACACCAGCCCTATGCAGCCATCACAGTCAAACCAGCAGCAAATCTGGATCGGCTGGAAGAAGTACTTGTCGTGACGGACGCCAGCGATCAGCTCGCCACCGCCATCGCAAACGGTCAGCAAACCGACGATGCAGGGAAAAAGGCTTCAGAGGTCGTTGCCGGTCGCCTGCCCGGACTGCACGATCAACCTGCGGCGGGTGCAAAGGCAGGAGGGATTCCGCCCGGTGCGGATCCTGCCCAGCAGCCGGGAGTTGCCTTGCCCAAGCCGCCACCGCCATTGCATACGGACCGATACTCACCAGGTGCCATTCCGCCAGCAACCGCGCTGCAACCTGGCGAACATCACGACCAGCTTGCGACACCCGCGCCCAGACCCTCGCGCGCACCGGCACAGGAGCAGCAACCCTGATGGCTCGCCGCTCCTTTGCTAATCGACGTCAGCTTGAAGAGCACCATTTTCACCCGGTGGTGCTTGTCGCGGTTTCACTGTGTGCTCTGTTCCTGCATGCCTACCTGCCGCATATCTGGCGACCGCTCGAGATCCTGGATTTGCCGCTGATCGTCGTGCTTTACTTTTCGATCTCGTGGCGTAATCGCATTCGCGGCACGCTGCTGGGGACTGTCGTGGGCCTGCTGCAGGATCTGCCAAGCAACCAGTACATCGGGGTAAACGGCATGGCGAAGGCGCTGATTGGCTACGCCGCAGCTTCGATCGGGCTGAAGGTGGACGTCGACAACGTGGTGACACGCGCTCTGCTGAACTTTGGGTTCTTCCTGCTGCAATCAGCGCTGCTTTTTACCATCACGCATTACCTGCTCGGCTCAAGTGACGCAACGCCGCGATGGATCCACGAACTGGTACGCGCAGCCGTGAACGCCGCCGTTGCCGTGCCGCTCTTTTTCCTGCTGGATCGCACGCGCATGAACGAGTAGCTGCTACCTGCCGGCGGGAGAGTCGTCGGTGCGCGTCAGAAAGGCCGCGATGTTCGCGTCGGCTGCTGCCTTCAGCCCCTGCAGAGCAGCTTGTTCGCGTTCGTGCAGCTTGCGATCCTCAGCGGAAATGGGCGGCAGTGTATAGACCTGAAGGTTCGTCTCTGCAAGAACTGCAAGTTTCAGTCCGTCGGGCGACAGCGCAAAATTACCGCCGGGCCGCTGGGCCGGGGAGCAGACAACGCGCAACAATTCTTCGCCCTCGCGACTGCCGTAAACGCGAACCTCTTCGCCCCGAATCTCTTCGTGACCTAAGCGATCGCTGTCCTGCGCGGGAGAGTTGGTCAGGGTGCTGCGAACGGCAAACCGGCCGTTTGCAGGTGCTGTCTCCACGGCGAGCCAGAGCGGCGGATCATCCAGCGTGAAAACCCACTTTGCCTCGGCCAACAGGTTGAAACCGCCAAGCAGGCGGCGGTCTTCCCCTCCGCGGCAGCCATACGCGAAGAACTCTGCGTCGGAGACGAAGATGCTATGCGGCCGGCAGGTGCTGGTGAACCCGGCGAGTTCCATGCTCTTACCTACAAACGGGTGGAAGTCGAACCCCCAGTGTGTGCGGTCTTCCTTGACCGTCTGCAGCACGCCGGTGGAGGTGAAGGCGATGGAGAAGGCGTCATGCGCCACCGCTTCGCCGCGGCTGGTCAGCCTCAGGTTCCCGTTGCTATCGGTCGAGATGCGATAGAACTTCGCGGAGACCGGCCGGCTCTTCTGGTCATCAGGATCGTCGCCGATCTTGAGCGCGGGCGATGTCTCTACGAGCACCAGGTCATGCGAAGGGCTGAACTGAATGCTCTCGATGTCGTCTTCGGAATGAAAGAGCCTTTGCCTCTCGATGGTCTTCCCCTCCCCGTGGAGAGGATCGATGAGATACAGGTCGCTGCGCTCCCGGAGCAGGAATCGCCCGTTCGCGAGAGACCACAGGTAAGGAGCGCGGTCGTGCATGCGCCATTCCACTTCGCGCACTACCTTGCCGTCCGGCAAGTGGAGCACCTCGGCACGCACGGCGTGGTCGTCGTCGCTCTCGCGCTGATCGGGCGAGCGCTTCAGCAGTTTGCGAGCGCTGAACGTCAGCAGGACGTGATCGTTGTCAATGAACGAAATGGTCGCGCTGGTGTAGCCAGCCCGCAGTGCCATCGAGTTCTGACTGGGGCGGTAGCCAAAGTTCTCGAGCGGCAGCGTGACCGACGGCTTTGGCGACGCCTTCGCCGCGACCGAGTTCTCAGCCCGCAGCATCGGAAGGCAAGCACAACCCGCGATTACCAGCTTCAACGAGATGTTGCGGAATTGCATGCGGCGGAGCATCCCAGCGGTACTAAAAGCCTATCGTAACGCGCTCCCCTGTGCCGCATGAAACGTCGTTCTAGGCCTTTGGTGTGGAACGGACAAGGCAGACCTCTAGCATGCCTCGTGTGCGACAGTGGAATGATGCGCTCTCACGGCACATCGCGTCCGCTCGGCTTTCTGGCATGCGCCGCGGCCGGATCGTTGTGGGGCACAGGCTTCTTCTTCGGCAAGATTGCCCTAGCTGAGATGAGCGTTGGACACATGGTGCTTTACCGTTTTTTGTTCGCCATGCCGCTTGCACTGCCGCTGGCGCTGCGGCGGCAGGCGCCCTGGAGTCGCAGGGACTGGACTGTGCTTGCGGTATCCGCCTTCTTCGGCATCCCACTGCAGTTCCTGGTTCAGTTTCAAGGGCTTTCATTGACGACCGTCGCGCACGCGTCGCTGATGGTCGGCACCATGCCGGTGGTGCTTGCGACCGCCGCCGCCTTCTTTCTGCATGAGCGGCTGGATGCAGTGGGCTGGTTTGCCCTGGCCACTTCGACGCTCGGTGCCTGCCTTATCGCGCTTGCCGGGAACGGTGGCGGCGGTGCTTCGTTATACGGCGATTTGCTGGTGGTGGCTTCACTGGTGATCGCGCTTGTCTGGATCCTGGGCAACAAAGACCTGATGCGGCGACATGGCTCACTGGCGGTCACGTCGAGGAGCCTGGTGCTGGGCATGGCTATGCTGGCGATCTGGGTTTGCCTCCGAGACGGTTTACCGCCAGTACGCACCGTTTCACCCCACGCCTGGGAGGCACTGGCGGCCAGCGGGTTGTTGTGTACCGCTGCTACCACGGCGTTTTGGAACTGGGGTCTGACGCAGGTGCCGGCGTCGCAGGCAGGCGTGTTCTTGAATCTGGAGCCGGTCATCGGATCGGCGCTAGGCATGTGGGCCTTTCACGAGCGCCTGGGACCGGCAGCATGGGGAGGTGGCGTGCTGATCGTCGGATCGGCGCTGCTGCTGACGATGCGCGATCCAACAGCCCACACGACCGCGGAACTGGTTGCAGCAGAATGACACCCGTACTCGACCGACCTCAGATGATCGCTATTGATATGGACGGCACGCTGGTCCATCCGGGCGGATTTGTCAGCCAAGTGAACCAGGCGGCGCTGCGTCGCGCGCAGGATGCGGGTGCACGCGTCGTCATCGCGACCGGCCGCAGGCACAGCTATGCCATGAAGATTCTGCGTTCGGTCAGCCTGCGTCCAGACGACATTGTTCTGAGTTCCAACGGAACGGTTGCTCGGACGGTGGCGGGGAAGCTGCTGTTTCGTCATCCCATGCCGCTGGAAACGGCCCGCTGGCTCTGCACCCAGCTTGGGGACTATCGCGACAGCTTCGTGCTGACCTTTGACCTGCTTGGCGACGACGGCCAGGACATGCCGGGAGCGCTCGTGCTGGAAGAACTCGATGCGCTGCATGGCAGCATACGCAACTGGATGGAAGCGAACGCACCGTACATACGGCGCGTGCAGCCCATCGAGGACTCACTCACCGATGGCGAAGCAGGCATGCCGATCCAGGCCATGCTTTGCGGTGGCATGGAGCGGATGCTCAAAGCGGAGGAACTGCTTACCTCTACCCACGACGACCGTCTTGAGATCTACCGGACGGAGTACCCGGCGCGCGACCTTTGCATCGTAGACATGTTGCCGCATGGGTGCTCGAAAGGTTCAGGGCTGCGTCAGTTGTTACAACGCGCTGGCCTTACCCAGGACTCACTGATGTGCCTGGGCGATAACTGGAACGATCTGCCGATGCTCGAACTGGCGCGCTGGCCCGTCCTGATGGGCAATGCTCCGAGCGCCCTGCTAACACTTGCGCGCGAACGCGGATGGCCGGTCACGGACAACCATGACACCGATGCCGTGGCGCAAGCGGTAACAGCGCATTTCGCCTGATCCGTCCATTAGTGGGACATTTCTGCAATGTCCGGGCGATGATACCCTGCTGACGATGGACTTTCGCTTCCTAGTCACCATTGCATGCAGCTCTCTTCTGACAGCGCCGTTTGCGCGGTCAGCCCGCGCCGCAGAACTGGTGACGCTGCACAACGGCTTTACGTTGAACTGCTCGTCCCGCGAGACCATCTCGCCGGAGGTCGTCCGACTGCACCTGAGCGCCGACCCAGCTGGTATGCAGAACTACATGGACGTGCCTGCTGACTCCATCGAGGCAGTTGAGCCGGGCATTGAGATTGCCGCCACAGGGGACGCAACGGCAGCAACGCTTCCCGCAAAGAAGACCGATGTGGCTGCAATTGCGCAGCAATCCGGGGAAACGCACCACTTGAATGTGGCCTTGCTGCTTGCAGTTATCAGTACCGAGAGTGCCGGCAACACGCAGGCTGTATCACGCACGGGGGCGCGCGGCCTGATGCAGTTGATGCCGGGCACTGCGACCAAGCTTGGTGTCACCGATAGCTTCTCTGCTGAAGGAAATGTGAACGGCGGCAGTGCGTACCTTGACCAACTGCTGACGCGCTACCACGAGAACATCGCGCTGGCGCTGGCTGCGTATAACGCAGGACCGGCTGCCGTCGATCGCTACCACGGCATTCCACCCTACCGCGAAACCCAGCTCTACGTGGCGAAGGTGATCCGGATGTGGAATCGGACGGTTGCTGGGGAAAGCTTGCTGCGACCTTCGGATCGGGTCGCAAGCCGATGAACAAGCGCAAGCTGATCGTTTGGGCCATCACACTGCTGGCCGTCGCGCTGATCGCGTGGAAGCTGCACTCCTCGCACTTCGACTGGCTGGCATTCTGGAAGGCCTGCCGCAGCGTCGACTGGCGTCTGCTGCTGCTTGCGGTCCTTGTAATCTACCTGAACTTTATCTTCCGCGCGGCACGCTGGGCGCTCTTCCTCAAGCCATCCCTCTCGCGGGAACATCACATCGCCTGGCCAAAGCTCATTCCGTCACAGTTCATCGGATTCACCGGCCTTGCTATCCTGGGCCGTATCGGCGAACTGATCCGCCCATATCTGCTCAGCCGCAGAACGGGCCTCTCGTTTTCGTCGCAACTTGCGGTCGTCGCGATCGAGCGCATTTTTGACCTGGCAGCCTTCGGCATCTTGTTTGGTGGGAACCTGCTGTTGTCACACCAGTTGAGCACGCTGCCCTACCACGAGCGCTATCACCTCTTTGGCTACGCGATCCTTGGCATCGTCGTGTTTCTCTCGCTCTTTGTCGCGTTCATCCGATTTGCCGGCGAGGCGATGGCGCGCATTTTCGGCAGCCTGGCTGGCAAGGTGTCACCGACCGCCGGCCATGCGGTTGCAGCCAAGATTCTTGAGTTCCGTAGCGGTCTAAACACCGTGAGCAGCTTTGGCGACTTCCTTGCAATCTCTGCGTACAGCATGCTCACGTGGATCAGTATTGCCCTCGGATACGTCATCGTTATGCGCGCGTTCCCCGCACCGGTGCACGACCTTACGCTATCGCACATCCTGCTGCTGATGGGCTTCAGCGTGGTGGGCAGCCTGGTGCAGTTGCCGGGCATCGGCGGTGGTGCGCAGTTGCTCACCATCGGGGCGCTCACGGTGCTGTTCCACATCCCCAACGAGCTTGCATCCAGCGCCGGCATCATCCTGTGGATGGTCGCCAACATGAGCGTGATTCCTGCCGGCCTGCTATTCGCGCGCGCCGAGCATGTCTCACTTCGCAGCATCGCAAAGCAAAGCGACGATGCGGCAGAGCAGCCCGCGGAGCCGCTTCCGGTACACTGAATCCCTGATGAAGTGCCCCTTTTGCGGCCACGCGCAAGATAAAGTCGTGGACTCGCGCGAGAGCAAGGAAGCGGACAGCATCCGCCGCCGACGCGAATGCGAACGCTGCAACAAGCGATTCACCACCTACGAGCGCATCGACGAGATCCCGTATATGGTCGTCAAGAAAGACGGGCGCCGCGAGAAGTTCGACCGGCAGAAGGTGCTCTCGGGTCTGCTGCACGCGTGTGAAAAGCGCCCGGTACCCACCGGCAAGCTTGGCAAAATCGTCGATGAAACTGAGGCGTACGTGGTCGATTCACCCGATCGTGAGCGAACAACCAGCGAGATTGGCGAACTGATCATGAGGCACCTTCGCGAGCTCGACACGGTGGCTTATATTCGTTTCGCGTCGGTTTACCGTGACTTCAAAGATGTCCGCGAGTTCAAGGCAGAGCTGGAAGAGTTGCTGGTCTCGCAGCGCAGCCGAAAGTAATCTGAATCGACACCACAAACTGCTGTAACGTCGTATGCATCACACAAGGCGTTCATAAGGACACTGCCATGCACACGATCGGTCTGCCCTTTTGGTTTCTCGTTCTTAGCTTGTTTCTGCCACGCATTTCGCTGCTTGTCATGTACCTGCAGGACCATCCTGGCGGAACCTTCGTCATCGGCCTGGTGCCGCTGATTGCCGCGGTTCTAGTGCCTCGCATCCTGATCCTGTTCATGATCTATACGGCGCAGGGGCTAAGCATCTGGTTCCTCATTCACGCCGTTGCGTTGTTGATCGCCTGGGGCAGCTTTAGCGGAACCACGTATCGCCGCCGCTACAGGAGCGATATCTAGCGAATCGCCTTCCGTTTTCACGTATCCTTGTCTGGTATTGAGAGGCAAGGATCGGAAGAGATGGAACGTCGCAAAGTTGGGATCCTGGGCGCGACCGGCACGGTGGGTCAGCGCTTCATTCAACTGCTAAGCTCGCACCCCTGGTTTGAAATCGCATGGGTCTCTGCGAGCGAGCGCTCCGCAGGCAAACGCTTTGCGGATGCATGCCGGTGGAAGCTGGATACGCCCATGCCGAAGTTCGTCGGCGAGATGGTGCTGCAGCCGAACACGCCTGCAGCCAACACCGGCGAAGTCCCGAAAGTGATCTTTGCAGCGCTGGACGCCGATATCGCGCGCGAACTGGAGCCTTTGTTTGTCGAAGCAGGATGCGCGGTTATTTCCAACTCCAGCGCGTTCCGCATGACCCCCGATGTGCCTCTCGTTGTGCCGGAAGTCAATGCCGATCACCTCAACCTGATAACCTCGCAGGCCTCAGTGGCTAGCGGTGGCGGCTACCTGGTCACGAACCCCAACTGTTCTGCCATCGGCCTTGTGCTCGCACTGAAGCCGCTGGAAGAACGTTTCGGCATCGAGGGCCTGTTCGTCAGCACCATGCAGGCTGTTAGCGGAGCAGGTTATCCGGGCGTTCCCTCGCTCGACATCCTTGGCAACGTGGTGCCCTTCATCAAGAATGAAGAAGAGAAGATGCAGGAAGAAGTCGGCAAGCTGCTGGGTCGCTACACCGGTGCCGCTATCGATTCGCTGCCGGCAAAGGTGAGCGCGCACTGCAACCGGGTTGCAGTGATCGACGGCCACACCGAGTGTGTTTCCATCAAGCTGAAGACACCCGCAACCTATGAACAGATCCTTGCGGCTTGGCGCGAGTTCCAGCCGCTGCATGCGCATCAGTTACCCTCGGCGCCGGAGCATCCCGTGATATACAACGAGGGCGCGGATCGCCCGCAGCCACGGCTCGATGTGATGGGCGGTAACGGCATGAGTACAACGGTGGGGCGTCTGCGTCCGTGCGCGCTGTTCGACTGGAAATTCGTGCTGCTGAGCCACAACACGCTCCGTGGCGCGGCGGGCGCGGCCGTGTTGAACGCCGAAGTGCTGGCGAAGCTTAACAAGCTGCCCGGCAACGTGCTGCACAGCAGGACAGGCAGCGGCCGCCCCGAGTTGGTGACCGCATGAGCCGTCCCCAACTCGTTGTTATGAAGTTTGGCGGCACTTCCGTCGAAGATGCTGCCGCTATCCGCCGCACCGCCGCCATCGTCCGCGGTCGCCGCGAACGCGGACTGCAGCCCATCGTGGTGGTGTCCGCGATGGCAAAGGTCACGGACCAGCTCATCGCGGCGGCCAAGGCTGCCGGCGTGGGTGACAAGGCAGGGGCGCTCGCCCTGAGTGCGCGCCTGCGTTCACGGCATCTCGAGACCGCGGGGGACCTGGTTCATGGCGTGGATCTGACCACTCTGCTCGGGGCGATCCAGCATGATTTCGACGCCCTGGACGACCTGCTGCGGGGCATCAGTGCCGTAGGCGAACTGACGCCCCGGACGACAGACCTTGTGGTCAGCTTTGGCGAGCGGCTTTCGAGCCAGATCGTTGCGGCTGCATTCGTGATCAACGGTCTGGATGGCGCGCATCTGGACGCGCGCCTTTGCATCGCGACCGACGACCAGTACGGCAAAGCCATCCCGCAGGAACAACTCACGGAAGAGCGGCTGACACAGCACGCCTTGCCGCTGATCGAGAGGGCTCTGACGCCCGTCATGGGCGGCTTCATCGCGTCAACCGCGAGCGGGATCACCACGACCCTGGGCCGCGGCGGCAGCGACTTCTCCGCAGCGCTTGTTGGTGGAGCGCTGCACGCCGGTGCCATCGAGATTTGGACGGACGTCAACGGCATCATGACCACTGATCCGCGTATCTGCCCGGACGCGCTGCGGGTGAAGACCGTATCGTTTGAAGAGGCGGCAGAACTCGCGTACTTCGGCGCGAAGGTGCTGCACCCCGCAACGATCCTGCCGGCCGTGCAGAAGAACATTCCGGTCTTTGTGCTGAATTCGCGCAACGCGGCAAACGAAGGCACCCGCATCACCGCCGTTGCACCGCCGTGCCGCTCGCCCTTCAAGTGCATCGCAGTCAAGAAGCGACTTACCATCGTGGACATCGTAGCCAGCCGCATGCTGATGTCTCATGGTTATCTGAAGGCTGTCTTCGACGTCTTTGACCGCCACCGCGTGGCGATCGACATGGTCTCGACCAGCGAAGTCTCCATCTCGGTGACGGTCGATACCAGTGAGCGGCTGCCCGCAATCGCAGAAGATCTCTCCAAGATCGCCGACGTGAAGTACGAGAGCAACAAGGCGCTCATCTGCCTGGTCGGCGAAGACATTCGCGGACATAGCGGCATCGCCGGCAAGGTCTTCACTGCGATCGAGCACATCAACGTGCGCATGATCTCGCAGGGCGCCAGCGAAATCAACATGAGCTTTATGATCGAAGAGGACGATGCCGCTGAGGCGATACGTTCGTTGCACAGCACGTTCTTCGCTGATCCTGACGCAAACATCTTCGACATCGACGCACGCGCAAACACGGCGGGGGCACCGCCGGTAAGCGCCACTGCGCCGCGGTTCGTGCAGTAAAGAAGCAGGAGCAACAACGATGCGCATGCTGGTGCTGGGGCACGGCAAGACAGGCAAGCTGGTGGCCGAGGTCGCAAGCGAACGCGGCCACGGCGTTCACGTGCTGGACGCGAAGGAGAATCCGCGCTCCGCGGCGCTGACCGCACCCTTCGTCGCAGGCTTCGACGTGGTCATCGACTTCACTACGCCAGAAGCGGTAGTAGGCAACCTGCGAGCGTGTCTCGCAGTTGGCGCGAAGGTCGTGGTCGGCACCACCGGCTGGTACAGCAGCCTGAAGGACATGGCGAGCCTGACCACGCGCAAAGACGCAGCGCTGCTGCATGGCACCAACTTCTCCATCGGCGTGCAGGTGATGCTGCAGGTAGCAGGCGTCATGGCTGAGCCACTCGCGAAAGCAGGCTACAAGCTGACCATCGAAGAAACGCACCATGTCACCAAACTCGACTCGCCCTCGGGCACCGCTCTCAGCCTGCAGCAGGCCGTCGCCTCTGCCGGTGAAGTGCCGATCACGTCGCTGCGAGAAGGTGACACGGCCGGGCTGCATGTGCTGGAAGCGCGCGGCGACGCGGATCGTGTCACCCTTACGCACGAGGCGTTCTCACGGCGTGGTTTCGCTGAGGGCGCAGTGCGCGGTGCGGAGTGGCTGAGCACGCGCAAGGGCGTCTATAACTTCAGCGACATCTTCACAGAGCTTTAGAACACCCGCTGCGCCGTGCGCAGCCCGCAGGAGAACACCATGGCCGCCACTGCTGAACTGGACGCAACCATCGAGACAGCCCGCACGTTTGCCGATCTCTCATTCGAAGAAAAGCTCGACCGCCTCGCATTGGTCGCCGTTCGCGTAGGCTTGAATCTGCAAGAAGGCCAGGAGATCGTTCTCACCGCTCCGCTGGACCTGGTGCCCTTTGTGCGCCGTGTGGTGGAGCAGGCGTACAAGGCAGGCGCGCACGCAGTCACAGTGCTCTATGCCGACGACGAGACGACGCTTGCGCGCTACCAGTACGCACCTGATGCCGCGTTCGACTTCACGCCCAAGTGGCTCGCCGACGGCGTTGCCGAGGCGTACCGCAGCGGAGCCGCACGCATGGGCATCACTGGGGCGAACCCTGCCCTGCTGAAAGGCCAGGATCCAGCGAAGGTAAGCCGCGCGAACATCGCTGCTTCCAAGGCATCCAAGCCCGCGATGGAACTGGTGACACGCCACGCGATCAACTGGACCATCGTCGCCGGCGCAACACCCGCGTGGGCAAAGCTTGTCTTCCCTGATCTGCCCGAGAACAAAGCCGTACCCGCGTTGTGGGAGGCAATCTTCCACGCTTCCCGCGTCACCGGCGCCGATCCCGTGCAGGACTGGAAAGATCACGGCGCCAACATCATGAAGCGCGTCGCAATGCTGAATGACAAGCGCTACGCTGCCCTGCACTTCCGCGGGCCGGGTACCGACTTGGTCGTGGGTCTTGCGGACGATCACCTTTGGGCCGGCGGCGGCGGTATGTGCGGCAACGGCATCTTCTGCAACGCAAATATCCCCACGGAAGAGTGCTTCACCACGCCGCACAAGGACCGCGTCAACGGCACCGTGACGGCATCGAAGCCGCTCTCGCACCAGGGCACGCTGATCGAAAACATCTCCGTACGGTTCGAGAACGGCAAGATTGTCGAAGCAAACGCAACTGCAGGCGAAGAAGCCCTGCGCAAGCTGATCGCAGTTGATGAAGGCGCAAGCCACCTCGGCGAAGTGGCCCTGGTACCGCACTCCTCGCCCATCGCGCAGAGCGGTCTGCTGTTCTGGAACACGCTGTTCGATGAAAATGCCGCAAGCCACATCGCTCTAGGCCAGGCCTATGCAACCTGCCTGATAGACGGCGAGACGATGGATGCCGCGACGCTCGCCAGCAAGGGCGCGAATGAGAGCCTGATCCACGTGGACTGGATGATTGGTTCGGGCAAGATGGACGTGCACGGTGTGCGCTTTGACGGAACGGAAGAGTCGCTGATGCGCCAGGGCGAGTGGGTTTAACCAGGTGCCCGCCCACGAGATGAAGACAACTCGTCTCGAGGCTTTCAGCGATGGCGTCATTGCCGTGATCATTACCATCATGGTGCTGGAACTGCATGTACCGCTGGAGGGCGGCATGGCCGGTTTGTGGCACCTCGCGCCTCGCCTCGCCATCTACGCGCTGTCGTTCACCATGACGGGCATTTACTGGATTAATCATCACGAGCTGCTGCGGCGTACGGAGGCTGCCAACTACCTGGTGCTGTGGGCAAATCTCGTGTTCCTCTTCACGCTTTCCCTCATTCCGTTCTTCACGGACTATGTGGGCGAGAAACACTTTGACGCGTTCTCGACGGCTCTCTATGCGGTGATCATGCTGGCGGCAGCAGAGACCTTTCTGCTGCTGCGGATTGCAGTGAACCGGCTGCGCCGTTACCGCGGCGATGTGCTGCCGAAGACCGAAAGCCTCGAAGTCGCAAAGCACGTGGCGAGCATCGTGCTGTATGTGGCTGCCATTCCCGTCGCGTACTACCGGTCCGCAGTTTCCATCGGGATGATTTTGCTGGTGACGTTGATCTGGATCGCGCCGGAGCTTGGCCTGCATAAGACCGAAGCATGCGTTGCAGAACGCACCCACCGTGCCTGATCGCGATACACTCACAAACGGCATGGAACCTGCGATTCTCAGCGGACTAGGCACGGCGGTCGTCACCCCTTTTCATAGCGACGGCAGCGTCGATCACGCTTCGCTGAAGAAACTGGTTGAAGCGCAGATCGCGGGTGGCGTCGACTTCCTTGTGCCCTGCGGTTCCACCGGCGAAGCCAGCACGTTGAGCGAAGACGAGACAGACTCCGTCATCCGCACCGTCCTTGAGGTCACTGCGGCGCGCGTGCCGGTGATCGCAGGATGCACGCACAACGCCACCTCTGAAGCGGTTCGACGCGCAACACGCATCGCGAGCATTGACGGCCTCACGGGCATCCTGAGCGCGAACCCGTACTACAACAAGCCGAGCCAGCAGGGACAGTACCTGCACTTCAGGGCCATCGCGGAGGCCATCGGCATACCGCTGTTGCTCTACAACATCCCAGGGCGCACCGCGGCGAACCTGGAGCCGGCTACGCTGCTGCGGCTCGCAGAACTGCCGAACGTCATCGGCGTAAAAGAGTCCAGCGGGAACCTGCAGCAGATCGGCGAACTGCTCGCGAACGCACCTGCATCCTTCAGCGTCTTTGCGGGCGATGATTACCTCGCGCTGCCGATCATCGCGGGCGGTGGCAAGGGCCTGATCTCGGTTGCATCGAACGTCGCCCCAGGGCGTGTCTCGCAACTGGTCAGGGCGGCGTTGTCGCATGACATGGATGGGGCACGACAGCTGGCGAAAGAACTGCACGCGCTGAACAAGGTACTATTCGCGGAGCCCAACCCCGCACCAACCAA
This sequence comes from Terriglobus sp., assembly GCA_965199365.1. Taxonomy (GTDB): domain Bacteria; phylum Acidobacteriota; class Terriglobia; order Terriglobales; family Acidobacteriaceae; genus Terriglobus. The sequence goes on from CBDARC010000002.1 coordinate 1,126,504, forward strand.
AGCGATGCTCGCGATGATGGGCTTGATCGAGGGTGACACGTTGCGCCTCCCTATGGTGCCCGTCAGCGATAGCACTCGCATGACGCTGCGATCCGTCGCAGCAGGTCTGAATCTAGCTCTCCAGGGCTAACGGCTGCCGTCAGGAAGCGATGCGAACCACGCTGCATACGGCGTGTTCTTCGCCATGTGCCGGTTGTAATCCGGCGCATCGTCGGTCCACCACACTTCGCCGCGTTCGCCGAGCGCATGTTTCGCAGCATCCACACGCCTCCGTGCCGTCTCACGCGCAACAGCATCGTTCGCTCGCATGGCTCGTCCTTTTGCGCTACGCGCAAGCATCAACTCCTGCACGAGCACATCGCGCTGTTCTGCTGGAAGCGCCGGGTTGGAGCACCGCCACAACCTGCCGCGCACCACGAAGTAACGCCCATCCGGCGTAACCGGCAGCGAATGATGTCCGGACTCGCGGGCCTCGCCCATGCACGTCATACGATGCCCGCGGGGCGGCGCTTGATAGACTCACCGCATGCCTTTTGAAGACCTGCAACAGCGCATCGAGCATGCGTTCTCGCTCGGTGCGGCGGCGGTCGCCGAACGCAACTCGATCGACGCTTTCAACGAACTCCGGAACGCGCTTGAAACGGGCGAACTGCGATCGGCCGAACCCGATCCCTCCACGCCTCTGGGCTGGAAGGTGAATGCATGGGTCAAGCGCGGCATCCTGCTGGGCTTTCGGCTGGGCACCCTTGTTGAGATGGACGCGGGCGCTTACGTGGACAAGCACACCTACCCGGCGCGCGTGTTCACGCCGGATCAGGGCGTCCGCATTGTGCCTGGCGGATCGAGCGTTCGTGCCGGTGCTTACCTCGCAAAGTCCGTCGTCTGCATGCCGCCCATGTATGTCAACGTGGGCGCGTACGTCGACGAGGGCACCATGGTCGACTCGCACGCGCTGGTCGGCTCCTGCGCGCAGATCGGCAAGCGTGTGCACCTGAGCGCGGCAGCGCAGATCGGCGGCGTGCTTGAGCCAGTCAACGCAACCCCCGTCATCATCGAGGATGACGCGCTGGTCGGCGGCAACACCGGCGTGTACGAGGGCACGGTCGTCCGCAGCAGGGCGGTCCTCGCCGCGGGCACCATCCTGACGCGCGGCACACCCGTGTATGACGTGGTCAACGGCACCACCATCCGGGCAACGGTAGACATGCCGCTCATCATTCCCGCGGGCGCGGTGGTTGTACCCGGCTCGCGCGCAATCAGCAAACCCGGCGCGGAAGGCCTGAGCGTCTACACACCCATCATCGTCAAGTATCGCGATGAGAAGACTGAGCTGTCGCTCGCGCTGGAAGACCTGCTGCGATGATCGGATAACAATGCTGAGAAGCCTGTTGCATGACGGACACGAGCAATACGATAGCGACGGCTTCCGCCTGCGTGGCCTGGGTTTCTCGCGGCTCGATGGCTTCTCTGACGTGGTGTTCGGCTTTGCCCTGACCCTGCTTGTTGTCTCGCTTGAGGTGCCGAAGGGCTTTGATGAGCTGCATGCGCTGTGGGCCGGCTTCATTCCATTCGCCGTCAGCTTCCTATTGTTGATGCTGGTCTGGTACGGCCATTACAGCTTTTTCCGTCGGTTCGGCACGCACGATGCCGGCACCATGTGGCTGAACGGCGTCCTCCTGTTTGTGGTTCTGTTCTATGTTTATCCGCTGAAATTTCTTTTTCTTTCAGCCTTCGACCAGGTGGGAGTTTTTAATGAGCCCAGCCACGTGCGCGAGGTCGTGGTGCTCTTCTCCGCTGGATTTTCTGCAATCTACTTCCTTTTCGCGGCACTGTATGCCAATGGTTACCGCCAGCGATCCAGCCTGGAGCTCAACCCGCTGGAACGGATGCTGACTCGCCATGCGATCGTCGAAGAGAGCGGCGCGGCGGTTGTGGGCCTGGTGGTGATTGCGCTCGCGTTCATGCTGCCGCCCGGTCATGCCAGCCTTTCGTGCCTCGCGTTTCTGCTCTCAGGCGTTTGGCGAACGATCATCGGCCGCTGGTCGGGGAAGAAAGCGCGGAAGATGGTGGCCGGTGAATCACCCGCGATGTCACAGTCATAGGCCCGACACTGCTAGCATGACTAATGAATGAATACTGACGCACTTAAAATCATCCCCCTGGGTGGCCTGGGCGAGTTCGGCATGAACTGTATGGCCGTGCAGTGGAAGGATGACATCATTGTCATCGACGCTGGCCTGATGTTCCCTGAAGACGACCTGCTCGGCGTTGACATTGTCGTCCCGGACATCACCTACCTGCTTGAGAACCGGGAAAAAGTCCGCGGAATCCTGCTGACGCATGGCCACGAAGACCACATCGGCGGCCTGCCGCGCATCCTGTCGCAGTTGAACGTCCCGGTCTACGGCACAGAGTTCACGCTGACCTACGTCGAAGGCAAGCTGGATGAGCACAAGCTGCTCGACGACGCGGACCTGATCGAGATGCTGCCCGGCGAAAGCTTCGACCTGGGCCCGTTTAAGATCTCACCCATCCGCGTGACCCATTCGCTGGTTGATTGCGTCGCGCTGGCGATCCGCACGCCTGTCGGCACCATCGTCCACACCGGCGACTTTAAGATCGACCTGGCTTCGCCGGACGGCAAGCCATTCGATCTGCACAGCTTTGCCCAGCTTGGCAAAGAAGGCGTTCTGCTGCTGTTGCAGGACTCCACAAACTGCGACCGTCCCGGCTACACACCCGGCGAACTGGCGGTTAAACCGCGGCTCGACGAGATCTTCGCGCGCACTGAGCGGCGGCTGTTCTTCTCCTGTTTTTCATCGTCGATCCACCGTATCAAGCTGGCGATGGAACTGGCCCACAAGCATGGCCGCAAGGTCGCGCTGATCGGCCGCTCCATGGACAACTCGACCGAGATCGCGCAGGACCTCGGCTACATTGATCCGCCCGCAGGCCTGTTGATCCACAGCGGCCAGATCAAGGACATGCCGCCAGAGAAGGTCTGCGTTATGATCAGCGGCACACAGGGCGAGCCCATGTCCGCCTTGAGCCGCGCCGCAGTCGACAACCACAAGCACGCCAAGATCGAGGCGGGCGACACCGTGCTGTTCTCATCGCGCGTGATCCCCGGCAACGAGAAGGCGATCTACAACGTGATCGACCACCTGTATCGCCGCAAGGCCAAGGTGATCCACGATGACGGGCGCAGCGGCCTGATCCATGTCAGCGGACACGGCAGCCAGGAAGAACTACGCCTGATGATCAACCTGTTGCGTCCCAAGTTCTTTGTGCCCGTCCACGGTGATTATCGCCACCTGACGCAGCACATCGAGATCGCCGTCGGCACCGGCATCCCTGAAAAGACGGTGCTGCTTGAGGATGGTGAAGTGCTCGAAGTGACCGCGACCTCCGCCGAGAAGACGACCAAGGTCGCCAGCGGTCGCATCCTCATCGACTCAGGCTCGACCTCAGACGTGGTCGAGGACATCATCATCCGCGATCGCCGCCACCTGAGCGAAGCGGGCCTGGTGCTGGCAATCATTACCATCGACAAGATGAGCGGCAAGCTTGCCGGCCCGCCGGAGATCGTTACGCGCGGCTTCGCCGTGAACGAAGAAGGCATCACCGCCGACGCCCGCCGCATCATCAGCCAGACGCTTGAGCAATCAAGCTCAGAAGAAAAGCGTGACTGGATGCTGATCAAGGAAAAAGTACGCGCCGACCTGAAGCGCTACATCCAGAAAAACACCCAGCGAAGGCCCATGATCATGCCGGTCATTTTGGAAATTTGATACTACTCACAAGAATGAGTTCAGGACTGCCGTTTTGATTCCCGGGGGACTGAGCCGCACCGTCCCGGCTCGGCAGGTTTCATCAGAGCCGCAGGTTGAAGAGATTCGTCCTGGGCGCGAGACCAGTGGAGTTGAGGCTATGCGCGTCGCTGTCGTAACAGGAGCCGCTCAGGGCATCGGCCGCAGAACAGCCGAGGTTCTTGGCAAGGCCGGATACAGCCTGCTACTGCTCGACAGGCAGCCTTGTGAAGCAACAGTGGGTGCGTTGCGTGCGGCTGGTGCCGAGACCGAAATGCTCGTTGGTGACATCACGGATGCGGGTGTCATCGCGCAAGCGGTTTCGGTGACGACAGAACGATGGGGCCGCGTGGACGTCCTCGTCAACAACGCAGGTATCAGCTTTATTGCTCCTGCCGAGATGGTGAGAGCCGCGGACTTTCGTCGCGTGCTCGAGGTAAACCTTGTCGCACCCTTCCTGCTCTGCCAGGCCTTCGGCTCGATCATGCTTCGGCAGCAAGAGGGCAGCATCGTCAATGTAGCGTCGATCGCAGGACTTGTCGGCATCAATGACCGTGCTGCCTACAATGCATCGAAACACGGCCTCATCGGTATGACCCGCACGCTTGCCGGTGAGTGGGGTGGCCGCGGCGTTCGAGTCAATGCGGTGTGTCCCGGCTGGGTCAAGACGGAGATGGACGTCGCCGACCAGGCGGCGGGCGGATACACGGATGACGACATCACTGGACGTGTTCCTATGGCCCGGTTTGCCCGCCCCGAGGACATCGCGCGCGCCATTCTGTTCCTCGCAGACTCGACCCAGAGCAGTTTCGTTAACGGCCAGGCTCTTGCGATCGACGGCGGCTGGACTGCCGATGGCAGTTGGGAAAGCCTGCGCGCGAGCAAGCGCTGAGTTCCAGACGAGTCGTCGCATCGCTGGGTTGATGCCGCGGCTCCACGCGGGCGCTGCGTGTGTGCGCGACAATGAAAGCATGCCCATGGAATCACTCGTCAGCCTTGAAGACATCCGCACCGCGCAGCAGCGCATTGCAGGCACTGCCGTGCGCACAGGCCTATACCGGCTTGATCCGCTGCGGATGCACGCGGCTGGTTTTCGCCTGAACGCTGACGCGCCGGAGATCTGGCTGAAGGCTGAGAACGAGCAGCCGATCGGCAGCTTCAAACTGCGGGGTGCGTACAACAAGATTGCGTCGCTTACGCCGGATGAGCTGAAGCGCGGCGTGATCACCTACTCCAGCGGCAATCACGCGCAGGGCGTTGCGTTTGCCGCGCGCGCGCTGGGTGCAAAGGCGGTCATCGTGATGCCGGAAAACGCGCCGCGCATCAAGCGCGAGGCGACGCTTGCGCTTGGCGGCGAGGTGGTCCTGGTTGGTCCTGCATCGCTTGAACGCAAGCAGCGCGCGGAAGAGCTCGTCGCCGAGCACGGCTACATCATGGTTCCGCCGTACGACGACGACGACATCATCGCCGGGCAGGCGACCTGCGGGCTTGAGATCGCAGAGCAGGCGGCCGATGCCGACCTGGTGCTATCACCAGTCAGCGGCGGAGGTCTGCTGAGCGGTGTCGCCACGGGCCTGAAGCTGTCAGGCGCGCGCGCCGAAGTGTGGGGCTGCGAGCCCGAGCTGGCCGGCGACGCCGCCGAGAGCTTCCGCACGCACACTTTGGTGGAGTGGTCCGGCTCCCAAACCACGCGCACCGTCGCCGACGGTCTGCGCACGCAGAGTTTGGGCCAGCGCAACTTCCACCATATCCTGCAGTTCGTTGACGGTATCCTCACCGTCACGGAAGAAGAAATCCTCGAGGCCACGCGCGTTCTACTGATGGCCACAGACATCGTCGCGGAGCCGAGCGGGGCGGTAACGCTTGCCGCCGCTCTCTTCCACTCCGACGAGCTGCCCTCCGCACAGAAGATCGTGGTCATCATCAGCGGCGGCAACATCGACCCTGCCTTGAAGGAAGAACTGCTGACCGCGGAGGCATAGACGTGACTCAGCGGGTCTACGCGTCGTCTAATTGAAGTATGCGCAAGCTCGCCTGCCTTCTTTTTCTTGTTGTTCCTGTTGCTGCTCACGGGCAGAAGAACGCGCCTCCGCCTGACGCCATGCGCGCAACCGTGGTGAAGGTTGCCGACGTATATGTCGCGCCTGATGCCGAGTCACAAAAGGTTTCCGTCGTGACGCCGGGGCACGAGGTGCTCATCGTTCAGCGCTCGGGCCCTTGGGTCAAAGTCTTCGCAAACACCGATGTCGAAGAGGAGAAAGCGGAAGACGAGCCGGAGTTCTCGGTTGACGCCGCGGTTCTTCCTCGCTCCGGCTGGATTCGCGACAAGGGTGTGGTCGGCCCTTCGACGCCGAACGGCGACAAGCTGATTTATGGTGAGGCTGCCAGCATGGAAGCCGCGGCGGGCGAACCGCATGCGCCCAAATCCGCTGCAGGCGCTGCCCACCTGCTGTATCGCCGTGTCTCCGCATACTTTCCCAACTCACCGCTTGCGGGCGAGAGCGACTGGCGCTCCGCTGACATCCGATGGCAGGAGGAGAAATTCGATGCCTCGACACTGCCGTCGGCGAAGGACATGGACGCCAACCTTCGGCCGCAGTTGTACAGCAAGGCGCTGCAGAAGATCGTGAAGAACGGCAATGGCAAGTACCCTGCGCTCGCTGCATTCGACCTGCTGGACGCGAAGCTCTGTGGAGACTGGCAGGGCCTGCCGAAGTGTCCTGAAAAGGAGAGCGAGCTGTACCAGAAGTACGCGGACCAGTTTCCCGATGGACCAAAAACACCAGAAGCCCTGTGGGACGCCACATACCGCCAAGGGGTGTTAGTCACGATGTACACCACTGAAGAAAACCGAAAGCGGGCAGATGCCGCTGCACAACACGCGCATGCCCTGCGGGACCAGATGGTCTCGCGATTTCCTGCAAGTGACTACACGATACGAGCCGTAAGTCTGGTATACAGGGTGGAACAGGGCATTGCGGTTTACGGTAGCGATCGCGACTAACTGACACATTCTGCACTACTGAGGCCGCTTGAACGACTACCTGTTGTCCGTCATCCTGGGCATCGTGGAGGGACTAACCGAGTTCCTTCCTGTCAGCTCGACCGCGCACCTTCGCATCTCTGAAGCACTGCTGCACATTTCTCTTACCGACCCGTTCTGGAAGATGTACACCATCGTCATCCAGCTCGGCGCGATCCTGGCGTTGCTGCTGTTGTTTCTGCCACGCATCCTTGCTTACTGGCGCACCTTCCCGGCCGGTGAGCGCGGCGGAAAGACATGGCTGACGCACCCTCTTTCACTGACTTTGATCGCCTTCGTCTGCACCGCGATCCCGGCGAAGCTGCTGACGAAGAAGATCGGTGAGAATCTCGAAAATCTGACCGTGATTGCGCTGGCGCTGCTAATCGGCGGCATCGTGATGTGGGTAATCGACGCCTGGTCGAGCCGTCGCGAACCGGCCGTCACGCACGTTGAGGAAATGAATCTGCCGCAGGCGATCTGGATCGGTCTGTGCCAGGTGCTCAGCGCGGTGATCCCTGGTACATCACGGTCGATGACTACGATTGCCGCAGGACAGCTCGTGGGCATGAACCGTCCATCGGCGCTCGAATTTTCATTCCTCGTATCCATCCCGACGATGATCGCGGCAACCGGTTACTCGCTGCTGAAGGCAGTGCACCCCAGCGCGAAGGACCTTGCCGCCTCGAGCGCGGACGCGCTCACGCCGCTGGTCATGACACCCGAACACTGGATTGTTCTGATTATTGGTCTGGCGGTGTCGTTCATCGTGGCGTACGTGGTTGTTGCGTGGTTCCTGGGCTACGTACGCAAGCATGGCTTTGCTGTGTTCGCGATTTATCGGATCCTACTCGGTGCCGGCCTTCTGGTCTGGCTTCACGTGCACCGCTAATCTCGACGCTTATTGGTGTTCCAAGGGTTCCGGTGCGCTGCTCGGCTGCGACACGACTCGGCCTGCATCACTGTAAACACCGTCCCGGTGCGGTAGACGCTCCGCAGTAACGCTGGTAACTCGTGGGCAGCACCAATTAGTCCCCTGCAAAGTGACCATGACTCCTGCTGTAGAGTGCTACGCTTCTGCCGATTGGGAGAAGAGGATGAGCGACTACATAGTTCGGGTACAGCTAATCGGCAACCCGGATGTCGAAACCTACGCCAGTCTGCACACGCTGATGTCAAACCGCGGCTTCACCATGCAGACGACAGATAAGAATGGGAGCAGCCTGACCCTTCCGCATGCCACGTACATCGGCGTTAGTCGCGCGGCTGCGGGCAGCCTCGCAACTTTGCTCAGGGACTCGATCCAGACCCGGGTCGGGATGAAGGCCAAGGTTCTTGCCATCCGCTACCAAGAAGCCAACCTCGCAAACCCAACGTAGACTTCAGGACGAGAGCGCAGGGGCTTCGGCGAGAACCTGTTTGTCACGCCGGGCGTAAACACCTGCCCAGGCGATCAGCACCAGTTGCAGCGGCAGTCGTACGTACAGTGCCCACACAGGCACTGCGGCAAACCGATCTGGATGCATAAGCATGTAGAGATGGACATCGTAGTAGCCGACCAGCATGGCGATGATGCCCCAGGCGGCAGCACGGCGAGTTCGCGGGATCAGCAAACCCACAGCCCCGGCGATCTCGGCTGCTCCCGTAAACTGCACCCATCCCAACAGATGGCCGTAGTGCGGAGGCATAACCGCAACGTACGTCTGGCTGTGTGCGAAGTGATTGATGCCGCCGGCAGCGTAGAAGAGCGATTGCGTGACCAGGCCGGCCAGATACCATCGGGAACGTGTCATGTGCTGGTGACCTCGGCCGTACGTTACAGGTAGGTCTGAAGCATCCGGCGCCACCAGGGCCAGTCGTGCCCGGTGTTATCGCCCCACACGTCCAGCCGCACAGGAATACCCTTGTTCCGCATGATACCGGCAAGGCGTTCATTGTCATTCCAGCACATGTCGTGTTCGCCGGTCGCTAGTACATAGGTGTTGCGGCGCATGCGGTCAAGGTACCAGTGATCGTGCAGGTTGGGCAGGAAATCCATCGGCAACGTGAGGTACGCGTCTTCGGAGTAGTAGTTGCCCAAAAAGCGGCGCAGGTCGAATGCCCCGCCCATTGACAGCATGGCGGTGATGCTGTCTGGATGGCGTAACGCCATGCTGGCCGCATGGAAGCCACCGAACGAGCAGCCGATCATGGCGATCTGCTGGTTCCAGTTTCGCCACCGAATGTGCGGTAAAAGCTCGTTCATAATGTAGCGCTCGTACTGCAGGTGCCGTGCAATCTTCCAGCTACCCTCAACCTTTGCGTACCAGCTTTCGCTGTCGACGGAATCGACGCAGAAGAGCTGTATCTGGCCGCGGTTGATCTTCGCTTCAATGGCGCCAACCATGCCCTGGTCTTCGAACTCATAAAAGCGGCCGCAAGAGGTGGGAAATACGATTACTGGAAGGCCGTCGTGACCGAAGACGAGCCGCTGCATGGGCCTGCCCAGCACTTCGGACTGATCGACGTGATATTCGCGGTGCATGGGTTCCCCTCACCTGGGATCAGCCTACATTGCTCTGCTACCCTCGAAAGAATCGAAGTGCATGGAATACGTTGCCTCCCAACCCGGACCGACCGACCTGGCCGTGCAGGACAGCACCCCCGGCAACTGGGTTGGCAGAGCGGAAGCGGAAGGGCGCTACCTTCGCATCCGGGACTGGCCATCCAAGTTTCTCCCGACGTCTCGCGACCTGTTTCTCTACCTGCCGATGGCATACTTCGCGGAGCCGGACCGCGCGTTTTCCCTGCTGGTGATGCATGACGGGCAAAACCTGTTCGACGGCGACCTGTCGTATGTGAGAGATTCCACATGGTGCGTTGGCAGCACAGCGGATGAAGAGATTGCCGCCGGGCGGGTGGAGCCGCTGATCATCGTGGGCGTGGCAAACACCGGGGCGCAGCGCATGCTGGAATACACGCCCACCGCCGATCGCCGGTTGAGCGGCGGCAAGGGACGGCTGTACGCCCGTCTGCTGGTGGAAGAACTGCTGCCCATGCTGAGCGCGGCCTACCGCATCCTGCCCGGGCCGGCGCATACCGGCGTCGCCGGATCGTCGCTGGGCGGCCTGATCTCGCTTGCAATCGGCCTGCGGTATCCGGAAGTTTTTGGTCGTATCGGCGTGCTTTCGCCATCCATCTGGTGGGACGATCGCACGATTCTGAAGGACGTCCGTTCGCTCTCGGACACGCTGCCGCTACGGATCTGGCTGGACATCGGCACAGCCGAAGGCATGCGCCACGTGCGAGATGCCGACCTGCTGGCCCATCTGCTTGAGGGCAAGGGGTGGAGCGAGGGTCAGAGCCTCGTCTATCGGCGCGTCGAGGGCGGCGTGCATAATGAGGCCGCCTGGGCGGCCCGGTTCGGCGACATGCTTCGGTTCCTGTTTCCGCCAGAGGCATCGGAACGCAGAGCAGGCTGACGTTTCCCTTTCCCAGCGCCCTGTGAATCGCTATGCAAGCGAAGCAGATGGTTTGCCTGCCGCATTGCGGTTTTGCGGGAAATAGCCCACAATAGAGGAAGTTGGAAGTCCTGCGCACCCGGCACGTTGCCGGCCGGCAGTCCTGATCTGCCCCGCAGACCATCTGTCCAAGCCCGTTTTGTACGGCGGACAAACCAAGACATTGAACAGTGAGGAAGCAATCAAGTGGTCATGATTCGTTTGGCGCGCGTTGGAGCGCGTAAGCAGCCGTACTACCGCATCGTTGTGATTGAGAAGGATCGCGCCCGCAACGGCCGCTCCATTGAAGTTGTCGGCACCTACAACCCGCGCACCGAGCCGAAGGCAGTGGAGCTGAAGCGTGATCGCATCGACTACTGGACCAGCGTCGGCGCGCAGATGTCCGAGATCGTCGCCAAGCTGATCAAGAACGCCCCTGCAGCTACCGAAGTCGCTGCGGCGTAATTCGTTTCCGCACGGTCGCTTGCCCGTCGTCCTATTTTGATACAACAAGCGAAAACAGGCCGCGTTTCAGTGTCTTCCAGCGCTGAGACGCGGCTTTCGCACGTGTCCCCACATCGTCGCTGGGCTCAGATACGCTAATCTGGTCGATGTGGTTCCCCGCATGGGCGACCCATACCCTTCGGACTGGAACCCAATCTTGCAAGGTAGATATGACTGAGACTTCTCTTCCTCCCGGCGGCGCCGTAGAGCAGATGTGCGACTTGATGTTGTCCCTTGCAAAGGCGCTGGTGGACCAGCCCGAAGAGGTTCGTGTCGAGCCAGCCACCAGTGAAACTGATACTGTGCTGAGGCTGTACGTGGCTCCTGACGATCTAGGCAAGCTGATCGGCAAGCAGGGCCGCACCGCCCGGTCTATGCGCACGATCCTGAGCGCCGCGGGCATGAAGCTGCAACACCGCTTCAGCCTGGACGTGCAATCAGACGAATAGCAGACAGATGACCGAGCAAACAGAAGAGTGGTACACGCTTGCCAGCATTGTGCGTCCACAGGGCCGTCGCGGCGAGGTGCTTGCCGACCTGCTGACGGACTTCCCTGACCAGTTCACCGGAACCGCCGAACTTTGCCTCACGCGACCGGATGGCAGCCGCTCCGCTGTCACCATCGAGGAGCACTGGATGCCAACCGGCCGTAACGCAGGCCGAGTGGTGCTGAAGCTCGCGGGTGTCGATTCCATCACGGATGCTGAGGGAATCGCGGGCTCCAAGGTGCAGATGCGCCAGTCAGAGCGGGTGGACCTGGATCAGCACACGTACTACGTCACCGACTTAGTGGGGTGCACGCTGCTGGAAGGCGGCACGGAAATTGGCGTGGTGGTCGATCTGCACTTTCCGCTGAACTCGGAGGGTCGGCGGCTGCAGGATGCAGCTTCGCTCTTCGTGGTGCAGCGGGCTGATGGCGACGAGGTGATGGTGCCGTTTGTCAACGCGTTCGTAGAAGAGATCGACATGGCGGCGAAGATCATCCGCATGAAGCTGCCCACGGGGCTGCTGGAATTGAACGCGAACGGCTGAGTTACGCTGCCAGGTCCGGCTGAACCGTGGCGGCAAGCTGCTGTGCTTCGCGCCGAGCCGCACGCTGTTGCGCTGCCTGGATGGAATGAATTCGAAAAATGTGGAACATGGCATTGCAGATGCCGTACGCCAGCAGCACACCGCCTGCCAGGCTCGCCAGAACGGCGCAGATCAGAACGACTGTCGTCACGAGGGAACTCCTGAAACTTCTTACAGTGGTACAGCCTATCGCTCGGATGTGACGCGACAGTTACAGTTTGCCCGGATTTCGTGGAAGGCAGCAGTAACAAGCAAGGTACGTGGCTGGTAGGCAGTCTCTGCTGCCATCTCTTCATTGTCTCGCATTTTGCCTGTGCGCGGATGCCGTAACCTAGAGAATGCGGTCTAACGCGTCCGCTTCTTCCATGAGCATCACGCACATTACCGTTCGCGGCGCACGCCACCACAACCTGAAGAACATCAATGTCAGCATTCCACGCAATTCGCTGACGGTGGTCACAGGCTTGTCGGGATCCGGCAAAAGCTCGCTTGCCTTTGACACCATCTATGCCGAAGGTCAGCGGCGCTATGTCGAAACGCTGTCGGCTTACGCACGGCAGTTTCTTGACCAGATGGAGCGTCCTGACGTCGATGCAATCGACGGCTTGTCTCCAGCGATCTCCATCGAGCAGAAGACGACATCGCGATCTCCGCGATCGACCGTCGGCACCATCACAGAGATCTACGATTATCTGCGGCTGCTTTGGGCGAGCGTCGGCAAGCCGCATTGTCCGCAGTGTGGTCACGAGATCTCGCGGCAGTCTGCGGACCAGATCGTCGAGCGCATTGTCGCGCTGAAGCCAGGGGAGCGCATCACCGTGCTTGCGCCGCTGGTCCGCGGACGCAAGGGCGAGTTCCGCGAGGAACTCGAGTCGCTGGATCAGCAGGGCTTTCGCGCGCGCATTGACGGTGAGATGACCGAGATCACCGAGGGCATGCGGCTGGAAAAACGCAAGAACCACACGTTGGAAGCCGTAGTCGATCGCGTGATCCTGAAGCTGGATGAGAGCGGCAAGCCGGACACGCGACGCCTGGAAGCCAGCGTGCAGAAGGCGCTGCAGATGGCGAACGGACTCGTGATCATCGCTATCCACGGCATGGACGAGACGCTGTATTCGTCGTCGATGGCGTGCCCCGATTGCGGCATCAACGTGCCCAAGCTGGAGCCGCGCTCATTCTCGTTCAACTCGACTTATGGCGCGTGTACGGAGTGCAATGGTCTCGGCAGCATCTACGACTTCGACCCGGGAAAGACCATCACCGATTGGTCCAAGCCGCTGCTCGATGGAGCCATGGGACCAGGTTCTTCTTCGGCGTACCTGCTACGTTTGATCAAGCTGTTCGCGGACAAAGCGAAGATCGATCTGAAGTTGCCGTTCGAGGAGCTTAGCGAGGCGCACCAGAAGCTGCTGCTTTACGGACCACCACGCAGCGAGGTCGGGCGCACCGGCTTTCATGGCATCTTCGGCTACCTGCGCGACACGATGGAAGAATCCAAGAGCGACAGCTTTCGCGAGTACTACATGCAGTACATGTCCGCGACGGAATGCCCCGCGTGCAACGGCAAACGGCTGCGGCCCGAGTCGCTCGCAGTGAAGGTGGACGGAAAATCCATTAGCGACTTCACCTCGCTCGCGCTGGACGACGCCATGCGTTCGGCGCAGACGTTCCGGTTCACGGGACGCGAGAAGCTGATTGCAGATCGTCTGCAGAAGGAAGTCATCGAGCGGCTGGAGTTCCTCAATGCGGTTGGCCTCTCGTACCTGTCGCTGAACCGCAGCGCGGCCACGCTGAGCGGTGGTGAAGGCCAGCGCATTCGGCTGGCGACGCAGATCGGATCGCGCCTGCGCGGTGTGCTCTACGTGCTTGACGAGCCCAGCATAGGACTGCACCAGCGCGACAATCAGAAGCTGATTGCGGCAATGGAGAACCTGCGCGATCTAGGCAACACCGTGCTGGTTGTTGAGCATGACGAAGATACGATTCGCAAGGCGGACTACGTGCTGGACCTTGGCCCGGGAGCGGGCAAAAACGGCGGCGAACTGATAGCAGCGGGCACACCCGCCGAAGTGGCCGCGGTTCCCGAGTCGCTGACCGGCCGCTACATCTCCGGTGAGATCGACATTCGCAGCAACGACGCTCCACGCGCGCTAAGCGGCAAAGAACTGGTGGTCGAAGGCGCTCGCAGCCACAACCTGAAGAACGTTACGGCGCACTTCCCCCTGGGCGTCATGACGGTCATCACGGGCGTCAGTGGCAGCGGCAAGAGCACGCTGGTCAACGACATCCTCTACCGTTCGCTGGCGAAGTCGCTCTACCGCAGCAAGGAAGAGCCGGGCGCGCACAACAGGGTGCTTGGCATCGACCAGCTCGACAAGGCAGTGCAGATCGACCAGTCGCCCATCGGACGCACACCGCGCTCGAACCCCGCGACGTATACCGGCGTGTTCACGCAGATTCGCGAGTACTTCGCCATGCTGCCGGAGTCACGCGAGCGCGGCTACAAGAGTGGCCGCTTCAGCTTTAACGTGCAGGGAGGCCGCTGCGAGGCATGCCAGGGTGACGGACAGCGCCGCATCGAGATGAACTTCCTGCCGGACGTGTACGTGCTGTGCGATGTGTGCAACGGCCGCCGCTACAACCAGGAGACGCTCGCGGTGAAGCTGAACGGGTACAGCATTGCCGATGTGCTCGACCTGCCCATCGCGGACGCGCTCACCGTGCTGGGCGACCTGCCGAACATCAAGCAGAAGCTGCAGACGCTGGTCGATGTAGGCCTTGGCTACATCCACCTGGGTCAGTCTGCTACGACGCTGAGCGGTGGTGAAGCGCAGCGCATGAAGCTGGCCAAGGAATTGAGCAAGCGCCAGACCGGCCGCACGCTGTACCTGCTCGACGAGCCGACCACCGGCCTCCACTTCGACGACGTGCGCAAGCTGCTGGAAGTGCTGCAGCGGCTGGTGGGTCTCGGCAACTCCGTCCTGATCATCGAGCACAATCTTGATGTCATTCGAAACGCGGACTGGATCATCGACATGGGTCCGGAGGGCGGCGCGGGCGGCGGCACTATCGTTGCGCAGGGCACGCCGGAGCAGGTCGCGAAGGTCGCCGCATCGCACACCGGTTCGTTCCTCGCCAAGCTGTACGCGGAACGCAAGGGCAGCGAGCGCGGACCAGCGCCAGCTTACGTCGCGCCCATCGTGGTGAAGACGGAAGTAGCGAACGCAACCAAGTTCGCGCCCAGCGCCGAGGAACGCACGGCTCGCCGCAAGGCCGCAGCGAAGAAGTCGGCTGAGAAGAGCAAGGCGAAAAAGGCCGCGAGGTTTCAGCCCGCATGAGCGACGAGTTTCGGCCGGAAGACTACATCCCCTATGTACCCCCGCCGCGTGTGATGTCGGGGGAGAACGACCCCGGGCCACGTCAGCCGCACATCGGGTACACGGTGCTGCTGCTGCTGATCGGCTTCATCCTGCTGCTGATTGTTTCCGCGGTGGTGATCGCGGCGGGCGTGTACCTGCACGTCTTGCCTCACAGCGTGGCGCAGGCCTCGCGCGGTTTCCCAAAGACCAGCATCCTGATTGAAGCAATCACCTTTGGGTTAACGCTGGGGCTGGCAGCGCTTGCCTTCCCGCACATGTGGCATCGCAGCTTTGGTTCGACCATCGCCTTTCACGCACAGACGGCCGCGCGATACGCCTGGCGTCTGGCCCTGGGCGGCGCCGTGCTCAGCATTGTGGCGCAGCTGATTGAGAGCCGCCTGAACCTGCACAAGGACATGCCGGTCGACGAATTCTTTCGCCACCCCGCCGACGTGTGGGTCGTCGCGCTGTTCGGTGTGCTGGTCGCACCGGTGTGCGAAGAGATCTTCTTTCGCGGCTTCCTGCTGCGCGGTCTGGCTATTGCGTGGGATTGGATTACCACTCCCAAGGACGAGGCGGGACGCGCAGCATGGCATGGGACGACTACCCTCAGCCGCACCGCGTGGATCGTTGCCGGTGTCATCAGCAGCGGCCTCTTCGCGGCGATGCATGCGGCGCAACTCGGCTTTGCTTGGAACGCTGTAGGGGTGCTCTGGCTCGTCGGCGGAGCGCTCACAGTCGTTCGCATACGATTGAACTCAGTGGCGGCCAGCGCTCTCGTGCATGCCTGCTACAACGGCTTCATCTTCGTGCTGCTGTTCGCCGCGACAGACGGCTTTCGGCACCTGGACAAAGTGACTTCGCACTAAGAGATACGGGACGTTGACCGGGTGCCCCATGTCTCGCATTTGGGACACGGGATCTTTACCGGCCTACGTCGAAAAGTCATGATGCTCTGATGAACCCATGTCTCAGAAGCGAGACATGGGGCACCCGCGCAACGACTCTTGCTACCGCGAGACACCTTCCAGCGGCGAGCTTGCCGTGGCGTACAGCCGACGCGGCATGCGTCCGGCCAGGTATGCCTGGCGGCCGGCTAGTACCGCGTTGCCCATCGCCTCGGCCATGAGGATTGGCTCGCGCGCTTCCGCAATCGCGGTGTTCATCAGGACAGCGTCGAAGCCCATCTCCATAGCGACCGCTGCGTCGCTTGCGGTCCCAACACCCGCGTCAACGATCAGTGGAACTTCCGTGATCATCTCGCGCAGGATCCGGAGGTTGGCCAGATTCTGTAGCCCAAGACCGGAGCCGATTGGTGCTCCGAGCGGCATGACCGCAGCAGCGCCTGCATCAATCAGCCTGCGTGCAAACACAATGTCGTCAGAGGTATACGGCAGAACCGTAAAGCCTTCCTTCACCAGAACCTCGGTCGCTAACAGCGTTCCTGCCACGTCCGGATAAAGGGTGCGCTTGTCGCCGATCACCTCTATCTTCACCCAGTCGGACAAGCCGACTTCCCTGCCCAGGCGCGCCGCGCGGATGGCTTCTTCACCCGTGTAGCAGCCGGCAGTGTTGGGCAGCAGGAAGTACCGCTGCGGGTCGATGAAGTCCAGCAGCGACTCCGTTGAGCGATCCAGATTGACACGGCGAACGGCGACGGTGACCATCTCCGCGCCGGAGGCTTCAATCGCGTCGCGCGTCTCCGCGCCGTCTTTGTACTTGCCGGTGCCGACGATCAGCCTCGATTGAAATGCTTTGCCGCCGATGACGAGGGGTTCCATAAGCTCATTTTACGGCGGCTGGCCGTGCGCATGTGGCATGCAGTGCGCCACAAAGAGCAACGGCCCGAGCCGGTGAGGGCTGCGGGCCGTTAACTTCGGTGAACTGTTGAGATTGACCTGAGGCGTCCACTCTTTTGGAGGGCCTCGGCGGAGAGCCGATGATCGTGCTTTCGGCGAAATGCCAGGTCTAGAGCGGACGCTCTAAGCCTCAGTCACCTCACGTACTGTTGAACCACACAAACTACTGTCAGATTTCATAGGCTGGATCATCCTCCTTTCCCGTGTAAGGACACCTTACGCCTGACGAGCCCGGCGATGCAAGAGGTGCCGCATCGCCGGTTTACGCCACGTTCGCTGTCGTTTACTCCTGCGGAAAGCGCACTTTGATACCTGCCCGAACCGTCAGCGGCAGCCCCGGGTAGCCGAAGGCGCCAATATGCTGCTGGTTCAGCAAGTTCTCCAACTGCGAGAAGACGGCGATGGAAGGACGGAGCTGGTAGGTGAAGTTCGCATCGAGCTTCGCATAGCCGAACGCGAGGTTGCGGTTAGGCAGCAGGAGCGAATTATCGAAGGCCGCGTTGGAGTAGGAGCCGATGAACGTGGAGTCGTCGGACTTCGAGGACATGCCGCCCTTGAACGCCGCGTTCCACTTGTTGCCCGAGTACTGCAGGACGAAGAAGCCCGTCTGCGGTGCGCGGCGGAACGGCCGCTGGCCGACCAGCGGCGAGCTGACACCAATGGCAATGCCGGGATATTTCGGATTGACCGTCGGCGTGCCGCCAAGCGTGTTCAGCACGTCGGAAGCCAGTGAGCGCTCGACATTCGCGTCGAGGTAGGTGTACCCGGCGCGTGCCAGCAGGCGCGGTTTGATCTGGTACTGCACCTCTGCCTCGGCACCCTGCGCCTTGTAGCTTTGCGAGTTCAGGTAGAAGCCGTACAGCGCTTGCGGCAGGTTCTGGTGGAAAAGGCTGTTGAACTGGGAGACGTTGACGTACTCAATTCCATTGCCGAACTGCGAATGAAAGTAGGTGAAGTGCAGCACGGCGCGGTCGCCATAGATGTTCTGGTCGGCTCCGCCCTCGTAGGTACGCGCGGTCTGCGCCCCGATGGGCTGGACGTTCAGCCTGCCCAGGTCGGTGAGGTCACCCGCGGTAATGAGCGCGTCGCGAAGCGAGGAAAGTTGCGATGCGAGGCTTGGCTCCTGCACGCCTTCGGAGAAGTTCACACGCGCCTTGGTGCCGCGGAACCATCCTGAGCGCGGCCGCACAAAGTACCCCGACAGGCCGAGCTGCGGTTCTCCCCGAGTGCCGTACAGCGAATTGCGCTGCACCGCACCGCCCAGCGAGTAGAAGACACGGTGCTTGAACTCACCCTGGGCCTGCAGCGTGTAGTCGAAGTTGCTGCGGCCCACCTGCTGGTTGGTGCCGTAGAGCGGGTAACGGTAGGCGCCGCGCTCGTCCTGAAAGCGGAATCCGGCGAGCACGGTGAGGTGGTCGTTGAAGCGGTAATCGCTGCGATAGTCCACACCGTCGCGGTTCGAGACGAGGTCGTAGCGCGTGGGAAACGGAGCGAAGCCTACCGTGGAACTGCCCGTTGCCGAGGTGCCGTTCGCTCCCCGGATGGTCACCACCTTGCCGTAGTAGTCGCCGAAGCCGTCGGGCGTTCCCACGGGAGCGAGTTCCTGCGACTGTTCGCGCTTGCGTGCGCCGATGTAGCGGAAGACATTGTGCCAGCCGCTGCGGCGCGTGTCTTCGATGACGCCGGAAAGGAAGGTGTCCTGGTCACCCTCTTTGCCGATCTGGGTGAGTCCCTGGAAGTCATATGGGCCAGGCAGGCCTTCGGCGGAGACACCGTTGCGCACCGTTCCTCGCAGGCTGGTGCTGCCGGTCAGGCTGTAGCCGAGATTGGCGGCGGCTGTGCTGGCGTGGAACCGGTCATTCGTCAGCGCGTTGGAGCTGTCGAATCGCGAGAAGGCGGTGAAGTAATCGATCTTGTTGTGCGTACCGGAGAGTGTCCCTTCGTTGCGCCAGGTGTGGAGGTTTCCCGCGTCGCCGGAGTAGGTCAGCACAGGACGGATCGCAGTGCCGCGTGGCGTTTCGAAGCGCACCACGCCCGCGCGGGCGTCCGTGCCGTAGAGCTCGCTGTCTGGTCCGCGGTGTGTCTCCAGTGCCTTGACCGCAGTGGACGAAACTGGACCAAAGTCGAAGACGCCGCCAACATCGTTGGCGGGCACACCGTCGATAGTCACCTTGTTTGCGTCGGAGTTGCCGCCGCGGACAAACAGCGATGTGAGCGCGCCGTATTGGCCGCTGGGCACGACAGAGATGCCCGGTTGCAATCGCAGTTCCTGCGCGATGTCAACGCGTGTTTGCAGCGCCAGATCGGATGTAAGGGCGACGCTGTTGCTGATCTGCTGCACCGGTGTGGGAATGCCAGTCGCGGTTACTGTCACGTCCTGTCGCACGGGCGAGATGGTCAGTTCCAGCTCCCGGTTGAGTAGATCCAACTGGCGGCCGTAGAAGGGCTCACTGACCTGAACGGCAAATGTCGGTGCGCTCGCAATTAAGAGGAAGCGGCCGTCTTCTGTGGAGCGGATTTCATAGCTGCCATCGGGCAGCGTAATGGTAGATGCGACTACTTCGGTGCCTTTGACCAGCTGCACGCGAGCCGACGGAATGCCACGGCCGAGCGGGTCGCGTACGTTCCCGCGAACCACGATAGCGTGTGCTGCGACGGATGAGGTGGTCAGTATGGTGAGGACTGCGGCTTTCGCACACGTGCGTGCTGCCGCGCCTCGCTTGTTGGCGATGCGGTTCATGCGTTCTCCTACGCTCCCCCTCGGGGCGTGGCTGGATGCCGGCATCGGAATCGGTCTCCTGACTTACGTGTCTCTTCTGCAACCCGTCGTTCCACCCAAACGTCTTCCCACTTGCGCAGTGACGGTCCGGCTCTCGGGGTGCGGAATCTCCTACCCTGGGGTTAGGAGAACACGCTTACAGTTGCGGGGCAGTGGCGGAGTTTCACCGCGCTTCCCAAAGCATTCCGTTGCGTTTTGGCGTGGTTGGGTACAGCGCGCATTGGGGAACGCAGCCGCAGTGTTCGGGTAAGCCTCAAGTGTACCTGTGCAGGCGACGAGAGCGGTGCCCCGTGTTTCGGCTTTGAGACATGGGATGCCGCGGACGGGTGCCCATGTCTCGCTTCTGAGACGTGGGGCTCTTCGGATTTACTGGATGTAGAAGGCCACGTCTCAGGTGCGAGACGTGGGGCACCCCACTTGCCAGGCGCGGCTCGACTAGGCTGTTGCCAGTTGCTCCACGGCGACGGATTGGATCGCTTCGGCGGCGCGCCTGCATGCGGCGGTATCCACATCTCGATGAGTTACCAGCCGGATGCTGTTTGGGCCGATGGCGCTGGCGAGCACACCGCGTTCGCGCATGGCTGCAACCAGCGACGGGGCATCACCCTGCGTGCTGAAGATCACAATGTTGGTCTCGACCTCAGCGGGGCTGATGCCGATACCTTCAATCGAAGACAGTGCCTGCGCGAGCAGCTTGGCGTTGGCGTGGTCTTCGTGCAGCCGGTGCGGCATCTGCTCCAGCGCGATCAGGCCTGCCGCGGCAAGAATGCCTGCCTGCCGCATGCCGCCGCCGAGCGCCTTGCGCAACGGACGCGCCCTGCGAATATGCTCTGCCGTGCCCACCAGTAGCGAGCCCACGGGAGCGCACAAACCCTTGGAGAGGCAGAAGTTCACCGTGTCGAAGCCCTGCGTCAGCGTGGCAACGTCGGTGTTGAGTGCGGCTGCCGCGTTGAACACGCGAGCGCCGTCAAGGTGGATGGGCAGACCGCGATCGTGCGCTCCCGCAACCAGCTCGCGCATGACATGCAGCGGCGTCACCGTGCCGCCGGCCATGTTGTGCGTGTTCTCGATCCAGATAAGGCCGGTCTGCGCGCGATAGTAGAGGCCGCTCGTCGCGAGCGCGGGTTCCATGTCTTTCCAGCGCAGCACGCCGCGCTGGCCGGCGACCGTGCGCAACTGGCAACCGGAGAAGACGGCGGCCATGCCCATCTCCCAGTCCATGACGTGCGCCCGGGATTCGCAGACCACTTCCTGACCCTGCTGTGTGTGCAGTCGAAGCGCGATCTGGTTACCCATGGAGCCGGTGGGTACAAAGATCGCGGCCTCGCGACCGAAGACCTCCGCGGCCCGCGCTTCAAGGCGGTTGATGGTGGGGTCTTCACCGTAGACGTCGTCGCCTACCTCGGCCTCGGCCATGGCCGCGCGCATCTCCGGTGTGGGTTTGGTGACGGTATCGCTGCGTAGATCGATGATGCGTTCGTTGCTCATACTTCTCCTAAGTTTTCGAAACTATGCAGCGACCGGCTCTCCCGCGAGCAGTTCGCCAAAAATGCTGGAGGACACGAGGCGGCCTTGGTGCGTCAGAGAGATGCTGTCTTTCGTAAGCTGCATAAGACCTTCTTTCTGCAACTCCCTCGCGGATGCGACGAGGGCGTCGACCCATGGGCTCGGGTGCGCGGAACGAAGGATGGGAATCGATAGACCTTCAGTTAGTCGCAAGCCCAGGAAGACGGTCTCTTCCCATGCGGCGAGTTGGTCGATCGGCTCCAGCTCTCGCGGCTCGTTTCCTGCGACATACGCGTCCAGTTCTTCGCTGTTGCTGAACCTCACTGCGGAGCCGTTTGCGCCGAAGAGCATGGAGTGTGCATCGAGGCCGAAGCCGAGGTAGGGTGCGCGCGTCCAGTACTTGCCGTTGTGCAGGGAGCGGCGGCCTTCGCGGGCGAAGTTGGAGATCTCGTACTGCGTCAGACCGGCGTTGTTCAGCGCTTCGCATGCCTGTGTGTACAGGTCCGCGACCAGCGACTCGCCCGGTGCGGCATGCGCACCGTAACGCACGCCCGGGCCGATCAGTTCGCGTCCCAGGCGGGAGTCTTCGTCCACCTCAAGCATGTAGACGGAGACATGCTCGACGCCGCTGTCGATCGCAACCTGCAGCGAGTGAGCCCAGCTTGCCGGCGTCTGATGCGGCAGGCCGGCGATCAGGTCGACGTTGAGGTTGTGCACACCCGAGGCACGCAGCCGCTGCAGTTCCGCGAGGCAGGACGCGCCCGTGTGCGAACGGCCGACAGCGCGCGCCTCCGCATCGACGAAACTCTGCACGCCCAGCGAGACGCGGTTGACGCCGCAGGCTAACATCGTGTCCAGCAGGTCGCTGGCGATCTGTCCCGGAGCGGCCTCCACCGTGATCTCAGCGCCCTGCTTTACGGTGAACTGCTCACGCAGTGTCGCGAACAGGCGGTGCATCTGCTTCGCCTCCAGCAGTGACGGCGTGCCGCCTCCTATAAAGATCGAATCGACATGCGATGGCAGGTGCAGACCGTGCTGCGCGGCAGATGCCCGGGAGTCGGCAATCTCGGCGCACAGGCGATCGACATAGCCGGCCATGCGCTCCGGTGGGAACGCTTCTGACGCGAAGTTGCAGAAGGTGCACTTAGCCTTGCAGAACGGCACCGACAGGTAGAGGCCATGCGTCTCCATCTCTTCCATTTTCCCACGCATGACCGGCAATTCATGAACCTGCGGCTGCGCGGTCACATCTAAACTGAAAAGCAGACGCATGGCGAAGCGCTCACCGAAAACAAAACCCGAGAAGCCGACCGCGCCCAAGGCGGGCGAGGAAGACGTTCTCGGTAAGGCGTACGACAGCCGGTTGATGCGCCGCCTGCTCACTTACCTGCGCCCGTATACCGGTTTTGTGGTGCTGAGTCTGCTCGCCGTCGTGCTGAAGGCGGGCGCGGACGTGCTTGGACCGTACCTGGTCAAGCTGGCGATCGACCGCTACATGACGCACACGCCGAACAGCGCTTCGTGGCTTTCAGGCCATCTGAGCACCGATGCGATGACCGGCATCTCGGAGTGCGCGGGCCTCTATCTTGGCGCGCTGACGCTGAGCTACGGTTTGGAATTTCTACAGACCTACGTCATGCAGTGGACGGGGCAGCGCATCATGTTCGACATGCGTTCGCAGATCTTCCGCCACCTGCAGCGCATGCACGTCGGCTTTTACGACCGTAATCCCGTGGGACGCCTGGTCACGCGTGTCACCAGCGACATCGACGCGCTGAATGAAATGTTTACCTCGGGCGTGCTGGCCATCTTTGAAGACGTGTTTGTGTTGGTCTTCATTGTGATCATCATGCTGCGGATGAGCTGGCCGCTGGCGTTGCTCACGCTTTCGGTGCTGCCGGTGATCATGTACGCGACGCGGCTGTTCCGCATCTCCGTACGCAACAGTTACCGGCGCATCCGCACCGCCATCGCGAAGATCAACGCCTACACGCAGGAACATGTCAGCGGCATGAGCGTGGTGCAGCTGTTCAATCGCGAGGCACGCGCCTATCGCGACTTTGAAGCCATCAACGGGGAACACCGCGATGCGTTTGTTGACCAGGTGCAGGCGTACTCGCTCTACTATCCGGCGGTCGAGCTGCTCAGCACGGTTGCGATTGCGATGGTCATCTGGAAGGGCGGCCTCGGTGTGCTGCACGGCAGCCGCTTCTTCGGCAGCACTGTGACCGTCGGGGTTCTGGTTGCGTTCATGCAGTACGCGCAGCGGTTCTTCCGGCCGATCCAGGACTTGAGCGAGAAGTACAACATCCTGCAGGCAGCCATGGCCGCCAGCGAACGGGTGTTCAAGCTGGTCGATACCGAGCCGGAGATTGTTTCGCCCACGGTCGCGAAGACAGCGTCGGTCGATAATGGAGCCTGCGCGATCGAGTTCCGCGATGTATGGTTCACCTATCAGGCTCTCGACGACACGCAGCGCGCGTGGGCCGCAACTGCAACCGACGCGGAGCTTGCCGCTTCCACCGAGATCGAGTGGATTCTTCGCGGCGTGTCTTTCTCGGTCGCACGAGGCGAGACAGCCGCGATCGTCGGCCACACGGGCGCGGGCAAGACCACAATCACCGCGCTGATGATGCGCTTCTACGACGTGACACGCGGCAGCGTGCTGATCGATGGCGTGGACGTCCGCGAGCAGTCGCTCGATGGCCTGCGCAAGCGCTTCGGCGTGGTGCTGCAGGATGCGTTCCTGTTCACCGGCACCGTGCGCACGAACATCAGGCTGGGCAGCGAATGGATCACGGATGCCGAGGTCGAGCGCGCGGCTGACGAGGTTAATATCGGCGACTTCATTCGCACGCTGCCTGAGGGCTTCGATTCGCCCATGCAGGAGCGCGGCGCGACCCTTTCCACGGGTCAGAAGCAGCTCATCAGCTTTGCACGCGCGCTGGCCCACCGGCCTGAGATTCTCATCCTGGACGAAGCAACTTCGTCAGTCGATACGGACACTGAACTTCGCGTGCGGTCTGCGCTTGAGCGAATGATCGTCGGTCGCACATCGGTAGTCATCGCGCACCGGCTCTCCACGATCCAACGCGCCGACACCATTCTTGTCATGCACAAAGGCAAGCTGCGCGAGAGCGGCACGCACAACCAGCTGCTCGCGGAACGCGGCCTGTACTGGCGACTGTACCGGCTGCAGTACAAGGATCAGGAAGACACGATCGTGCCGATCCCGTTCGACCCGCTGCGTTTGCAGCCGGGCGACTGATCCGCTGTCAGCACCGTCATCCTGAAGCCTGTTGAGCCAAGCGCCGCTACACTGACAGAGCGTGAAAGCAGACCCGCTCATCTTCGTCTCTGCAGGTGAGGCTTCCGGCGACCACTATGGCGCGGAGCTGATTGTTGCACTGAGGTCCGTCGTGCCCGCTGCGCGCTTCACTGGTCTGGGTGGAACGGCGATGGGATCCGCCGGTCAGCAGCGAGTCATTCGAGCGGAAGATGTCGCGGTCATGGGCATCACCGAGATCCTGCGACACATTCCGCGCATCCTCGCCAGCTATCGGCAGCTGGTGCGCTCTATTAAGCACGAGCGGCCCGACGTTGCCGTGCTCATAGATTTCCCGGATGTTAATTTCCGGCTGGCAAAGCACCTGAAGCGGATGGGCGTACCGGTGATCTGGTTCGTGTCACCGCAGCTTTGGGCGTGGAAGCGGCATCGCTTGCGGTGGGTACAGCAGCGTGTCTCGAAGATGCTGACGATCTTCCCGTTTGAACAAGCCTTCTACGCTGCGCGAGCGGTCGAAGCCGAGTTTGTCGGTCATCCGCTAGCCCAGCAGGCGCCGCCGAAAACTGGTCGCGAAGACTATGCCCGCTATTTCGGACTGGATGTGGCGAAGCCTTGGATCGCACTTCTGCCGGGCAGTCGCGGCGGCGAAATCGCTGCGAATCTACCGGAACTCGTTCGAGCGGCCAGGCTGCTTGGCGAGGACAACGAGTACCTGGTCCCAGTGGCTCCCACGATCAGCGACTCTCGACTGCAGATGATGCGAACCGCAGTTTCAGGGGCGTCATACGTTCACATTGTGCGGGACGCGCGAGCAGCGCTGCTCCACAGCCGAGGAGCCGTCATCGCCAGCGGCACAGCTACAGTGCAGGCAGCGGTGATCGGCACGCCCTTCGTAACTGTCTACCGAGTTTCAACGCTGACCTTTGCAGCGGCAAAGCATCTGGTTCGGTATCCCATTGAGATCCCGGCAGAAAAGGACGCTCACGGCAACCTGCCCATCGCGATGGTCAACCTGATCGCCGGGCGCCGCGTCGTGCCGGAGCTGCTGCAAGAGCAGTTCACCGCTGAGAACGTCGTCGCACAGCTCAATCTCCTGGTGGCCGACGGGCCGGAGCGAGCCTGCCAGCTGGCCGCACTTGCGGAGGTCCGCCGCAAGCTCCAGTCTCCTACCGGACAGACCGCCATCGAACGATTGCGAGACGCTGTTTTGACTGCGTTGGAGGTAGCCGCCGAATCGGTATACGCTGCGGTCACATCTGCGTCTAACGATTGAGCGCCCGCCGTCTACGGGCTTTTACCTGTGTCAGAATGAAGGACTCCAGCCAGCCATGTTCGCGATGAATCGCAGCAAGATGTTTGTCATTGCCGCCACGATCCTTACCGTGGCGGGGCTGCGCGCGTCGGCGCAGAGCAGCACACGTCAACCGCTGAACGTGACCGGCTACACCATCGACGCGCAGCTTGACCCGGTCGCACAACGTCTGACAGCGACCACCGCGGTGACGTTTACCGCGGTGCAGGACCTGACTTCCGCAACCTTTGAGTTGAATAACGGTCTGCGGATCACGAAGATCACCGGCCCTGACGGCAAGCCGCTCGACAGCGACCGCGACGCCCGGCGCAGCACCGTAACCGTCTCTCTGCCTGCGAACATGTCCGCAGGCACCAGTGCGACATTTACCTTTGCGTACAGCGGCATTCTCAAGGAAGCGGACACGAGCCCGGTCGAGGGGATCAAGACAGCCGCGCTCGCCGATCCAGTCTCGATGCTGCTGTATCCTGGCCGCTGGTTCCCAATGGTCGGCCTGTATACCGACCGCTTCACGATGAACCTGCACGCGACGGTGCCCGGCGACGAGACCGCCGTGGGCAGCGGTTTCGTCGGCAAAAAGAGCGTCGCCGGCAATAAGACGGAATTTGACTTCAGCTGGACGAAGCCGGGCTTTCCCGGAACGCTGATTGCCGGCAAGTTCCTGCCGGTCATAAAGGCTTCCGGCAGCACCCAGGTGTCGGTCTACGTGACCGACAAGCACAAGGCCAACGCCGCCGAGTATGGCGCCGTCGCCGCGCAGCAGCAGGAGTATTTCACCACGACCTTCGGCCAGCCCGAGACCACGAAGCTGCAAGTCGTCGAGATTCCCGATGACGCCGTCGCCGCATCGTGGGCTCCAGAGATTGCCGCCATCGCCGGGAACCGCATCGGCGACAAGAACAGCTATCGCCTGCTCGCCAACACGGTGGCGCGGCAGTGGTGGGGCAGCGAAATCTCGCCTAACACGCTGAACGACGCGTGGATCACCAACGGCATGGCCCGCTATGCCGAACTGATGAACCTGGAAGAGACAAACGGCAAGACCTCATTCCAGAACGCGATCCCGGATATCGAGGCAGGTGCGCTTGCCTATGACACGGCTCCTCTCACGACCCTGGCGCGTGTTGATCCGTTCTCGCCTCAGTTCCAGTCGATGACGCTCGAAAAGGGCGCCATGGTCTTCCATATGCTGCGCTACCAGATGGGAGATGATAAGTTCATAGCCTTTCTGCGCGGCTTACTGTCGCAATACACCGACAAGCCCGTGCGTTCCGCAGACCTGGAAGAAGTCGCCAAAGCGCAGGGTGGCAGCAACAGCAACCTGACCCCATTCTTTGCACAGTGGCTTGACGGCACCGGCGCGCCTTCGTTCCAGGACAAGTTCACCGTCTATCGGCTCGGCAGCAACAAGGGATTTCGCACTGTGGGAGCTGTCTCGCAGGATCTCGACCTGTTCCGGATGCCGGTCGACTTGAAGGTCGAGACGGACGGCAAGACCGAGATCCGGAAGATCGACGTGAGCGGCACCGATTCCGCTTACACCATCGAGACGTTCGGACGGCCTCGCCGCATTGCGATTGATCCCGACAACTGGGTGCTCAAGAGCACGCCTGACCTCGCCGTTCGAGTAGCTGTGCTAAAAGGTCAGCAACTTGTCGCGCAGGGCGACCTTATCGGCGCTCTTGCCGAGTACCAGAAGGCATTAGACAGCAACAAGAACTCTGCCCTAGCCAACTATCGCATTGCCGAAATCTTCTTTACGCAGCGTAATTACCAGTCCGCCGCAAATAGCTATCGCGACGCTCTTCGCGGCGATGGCGAACCCCGCTGGACACAGGTCTGGAGCCACATCGGACTGGGCAAGATCTTCGACCTGACCGGCCAACGTGACCGCGCAGTGCAGGAGTACCGCCTGGCGGTTCAGACCAATGACAACACCCAGGGTGCTGTAAATGAGGCCCGCCTCTTGCTGCAGAAGCCGTTCGAGCGCCAGCGGACGATGGACTAAGGCGAGACTGGGCATCCATCAATTTCATAGGATTTAGACTGGAAACTTGGAAGCGAAGGCTAAACCGATGCGAAGCTCTGCCTTGCAGCAGCGGGTGGAGTATCTGCTGGTCGCAGCCTTCATTGGCGTTATGCGAGTGCTTCCTCGTCGCGTAGCCCGCCGGCTCGGTTCTGCGATAGGAGTTCTCGCCGGACGATTCGCACGGAATCTGCGGCGGGTCGGAGACCGCAATCTCCAGCTCTCGTTTTCGAACTTGTCTGCGGATGAGAGACGCGGGCTGCTCGACAACACCTTCCGGCACCTTGGCCTGCAGCTGGCGGAGTTCTGCCAAATGAGCCGCTACTCTGCTGATCTGGTGCAGCGCGACGTCATGCGCTACGAGGGGCTGGACAATTTCCTGGATGCGAAACGTCGCGGTAAAGGCGTGCTTGTGCTGACGGGGCATCTGGGCGCGTGGGAGCTGTCCAGCTTCGTGCATTCGCTGCTCGGCCATCCCATGGGCATGGTGATTCGG
Organism: Terriglobus sp.; assembly: GCA_965199365.1. GTDB lineage: Bacteria > Acidobacteriota > Terriglobia > Terriglobales > Acidobacteriaceae > Terriglobus. The sequence continues at coordinate 1,155,012 of CBDARC010000002.1, forward strand.
CGCCTCGATAATCCGTTGGTCGATGAGTTGGTCAATCGCATACGGTGCCAGCACGGTAATCGAGTGCTGCACAAGGATGACTTCGCACGAGGTCTGCTGACGGCGATGAGCAGGGGCGAGACTGTCGGCATTCTGATGGACACGAACATGACCCCGCCACAGGGTGTCTTCGTGCCGTTCTTTGGTGTGGAGGCGTGTACCGCGTCGGGGCTCGCCCGTGTTGCGCGTAAGACAGGTGCGGCTGTTGTGCCGGGGTTCCTGCTGTGGGCCGCAGCGGAGAACCGCTATGTGCTGCACTTCGGTGAAGAACTGCAACTGCAGGTGACCGGCGACGCCGACGCGGATGCGCTGGCAAACACTGCATTATTCGCGCGGGTTACTGAGAGCTACATCCGTCGCTATCCCGACCAGTGGCTCTGGCTGCATCGCCGTTGGAAGACACGGCCTGCCGGTCAAGTGCCGATCTATGGAGCGGCCGCGCCGATGGTGAAGACAGCACCGCAGCCGGGAATGCTCTAGCGCTGCATAATCATCTCTGGAGACGAGCTTGGCGACAGCGAACCAGATAGCGACGTGGGTCGATGGAGAGCTCTCGGGCAATCCTGCGCTTGCAATCTCCCGCGTGTCGACGCTCGAGGCTGCGACAGAAGACGCGCTCGTTTTCGCCGTGACAACTGCCGCGCTGCAGCAGGCGCTGGCATCCGATGCTGGATTGATCCTTAGTGACAGCAAGACTGCGGCAAGCACGGCAGATCAACGGATCGTACGCGTACATGATGCACGGCTCGCGTTTGCGATCGCTGCGGATCACCTGAAGCCAGATGTGGAAGCGGTGATCGCTTCGTCTGCTGTGATCGCAGAGACCGCCAGCATTGGCGCGGGCGCGTCGGTCGGGCCGGGTGCTGTTATCGCGGACGGTGTGCGCATCGGTGACGATTGCGTCATCGGAGCGCGCGCCGTTATCGAAGCCGGCGTCGTAATTGGCGATCGCGTGCGTGTGCAGGCGGGTGCGGTACTAGGATCGCTGGGCTTCGGCTACGCACGAAGGCAGGATGGTAGGTATGTTCTGTTTCCGCAGCAGGGCGCGTTAGTGATCGAAGATGATGTTGAGATTGGTGCCAATACAACGGTCGATCGCGGAGCACTTGGCGAGACGCGTATCGGCGCGGGCACAAAGATCGATAACCTCGTACATATTGGGCACAACTGCCGCATTGGACGCAACGTGATCATCGCCGCGCAGACCGGCATCAGCGGCTCCAGCGTGGTTGAGGACGGAGCGATCCTAGGTGGACAGGTCGGCATGGGCGAACACGCGCTGGTCGGCCCGGGCGTGATCCTTGGTGGCGGTGCAGGGGTGCTCAGCAACAAAAAGCTGCATGGTCCGGGCCAGGTTTTCTGGGGCCGGCCGGCACGTCCGCTGAAGCAGTATCTGCGCGACCTTGCACGCCTGAGCCGGGGACGCTGACCGTGGCTGTAGTTGTAGTTGGCGGACACACCCGCAACATCGGGAAGACGACCCTTGCGGCGCAGATACTCGCAGCAACTTCGTCCCTGCAGTGGACGGCCATGAAGATAACGCAGTACGGCCACGGCGTCTGCTCCGCGAACGGCGAAGATTGCGACTGCGCGACCGCTGATCATGCCATTGCAATCAGCGAAGAGCGCAGCAGGAATTCGGGCACAGACACCTCCCGCATGCTGGATGCGGGTGCAACGCGGGTCTTGTGGGTGCGCACGCAGCAGGGTGGACTTGCCGAAGCTATGCCGAAACTTCGCAGGGAAATGGCTAGCAGCGCGAACGTGCTGATCGAGTCCAACAGCATTCTTCGCTTCCTGCGTCCTGATGTTTACGTTGCGGTGCTTGATCCAAACGTCTCGGATTTCAAGGCATCTGCGTTGCGCTATCTCGACCGCGCCGACGCGATCTTCACACCAGACGGTCGCGGGACCACAGATAACGCCTGGCCTGGGGTCGCGCCATCCATCTTGCGCAACAAGGCCGTCTTTGCATTAAGCGAAGACGGCCTTGTTGACGATGCGCTTAGTTGGCTGAAGATACGGCTTGCGCAGAAAGTGCAGGTCAGCCGCTAGTCGGTCTCGTTGGTTGACGCGTCGATGTAAGCGACGTCGTTCGCAGTTCCCTGCACAGTAATGTACTGGTTGTTAATTTCAGACCCATCCGCCGTGTTGAAGGCGTGCACCTGCCCACCGTACGCCGTATAAACCTTGTTCAGGTTTTCGACCCAGGCCAGGCCGGTCAGGCTGCCATAGTAGTACTGGTCCTCATTTTCATTCGGATATGGCACGGTAACACTGCCGCCCGGCGTGACCGCAGGCACGATTGCTGCAGTTTTAGCAGAAAGATCGAATCGCGTCAGGCAGTTATAGTTCAAGCCGTGCGCAGCGCGCTCGCCGCTGGCGCAGTTGCTCGCACCGATCCACAGGGTGTTGTTGTCCGCGAACAGCAGTTTTGTATGCGTTCCATCTGAAATGGAGTAAGTCGCCGATACAGTCTTTGTGGCAAGAGGGATTGTGGAGAGATTGCCGCCAAACAATCCATCCGCCTGCAGTGACTGGCCCGCAACATAGACCGTCGTGCCATCAGAGATCGCCTGCGTTGCTCCGCCCGGAACGTTCGTCGTACTGACCACAGGCGAAACATAGGTCGCGCTTGGCGGATAGTAGTCGTAGCGCAACGTGTTCAGATTCGCGAAGTTGATGCCGGGAACGTCGTCGCCGGTTGCAGGGGAACCACCGCACTCGCGGCCGCAGCTTAGAAAGTACACCTGCGATCCGTCAGGCGAGAAATAGGCATCAACCGGCCGGTGAAATGCCGGTTCGCTGATGCTGCCGTCTGCCTGTGTTGAGCCCACAGGAATAATGCAGTAGATCGGCTTGTTCACAGGCTGGCATGTCAATGCGCCCGGCGGCTGCGGCTGGTTGCTGTTCAGAAACAGCAGGCGATACACCATGTTCGAATTGCGCAGCATCAGCAGGACCACAGTATGCGACGGGTTCGCTACGACCTTGTACACACTCGGTACCGGGAACGTGTACGTGGTTGAGAGCGACGTTGCCGTAGCTGATCCTGTGGCCGGCGCTGAGATCTGGAAGAGACCCTGGCGCTCCAGAGCGTAGTACACCGCCTGCGTGTCTTCCGGCACAAAGAACGAGGATGAAACACCGGGGTTCGAAGTAGTGGTGCCCTGGGCGGCTTCAGTGGAGTAGTTGATCGTGGTGACCGAACCGTCAGCTCCGTAGACGAAGCCGCGCAACTGCTCGGGGTAGCTGATGATCTGCAATGCATTACCAGAGAACGACGAGATCGAGAACGTGCTGTTCGCGGTGTAGACGTTTGAGCGAATGTCACGCTTGGCGTCCAGCAGTTCAAGCTCGCCACCAAGGGCGCTGGTTTGAGAGATCGCGACCATGATGCGCTGCGTCAGCTGCGACGGTGGCACAGGACGGCCGGCAAACTGGTTTGTCGTGGTCTTGTAAGGACGGTCTCCACAACCGGTGAGGAGAAGCGCGAACATGGCAAGCACAAGGGCAGTTGCCGACCGCGCAACGGAAACACTTTTCAACGGAAACCTCAACTGTGAGGCGCGGCATTTTCCCTTTCCGCGACCTGTCGAAGTATACCAAAGCGGATGCTCCCAAAGCCCGGGCTCGCAGCACTCCGTTCGCACGATTACGATAGAGCAGCACCGAATCGCATGCCGCCCGCACCCATCACGTCCGTATCACCCATCGAACGTCTCTTCGGCACATCGCCGACTCTCTGCGACGGCGCCATGGGAACCATGTTCTATGCCCGCGGCATCTTCATCAATCGCTGCTTTGACGAGCTGAACCTGACAGATCCGCAACTGGTCCGCGAGCTGCACGAAGAGTACCTGCTGGCGGGCGCAGAACTGATTGAGACAAACACCTTCGGCGCAAACGCCGTGCGGCTAAAGCGCTTCGGCCTTGAAGCGAAAGTAGCCGAGATCAACACAGCCGGGGTGCGGCTGGCGCGTGCAGCCGTTGACGGCATGCGCGAAAAACATGCGCATCACGCCCTCGTTGCGGGAGCGATGGGGCCACTCGGTCTGAAAGAAGTTGAGCGCGAGCCAGCGGCGATGCTGTCCGCATTCACGGAACAAGCAAAGGCGCTTGCAGCAGCAGGCATCGACCTGTTTGTCATTGAAACAGTCACCTCGATGAAAGAGGCCAACGCCGCTCTGCAGGCAGCTCGCCATGCAGCACCGGATCTGCCGGTGATTGTAATGGTGACAGTGACTGATTCCGGTAACGTGGCGGACGGCACATCGCCTGAAGGCGCCGCCGTGCAGCTCGAACAGGCTGGCGCGAATGCCGTCGGATGCAACTGCAGCGATGGTCCGAGTCTTGTGCTGGCCACCATCGAGCGTATGAGAAAGGTAACAAAGCTACCCATTGCGGCTATGCCGAACGCAGGCATGCCGAATTGCGTGGACGGTCGCAGCATCTATCTTTCGTCACCGGAGTACCTCGCAAGCTTCGCCCGCAAGGCCACGCGCGTTGGCGCAACAATCATCGGCGGCTGTTGCGGGACGACCCCGCAACACATCAAGGCGATGCGTTCATCGCTACGCGCCGTACAGGCACAGGCAGAGGGTCTTACATCGGCTGGGGTGAAAACTGCACCGAGCGAACTGGAACCGCCCCCGCTCGCTGAACGCTCGACCCTGGGCAGGCGCATCGCGTCTGGCGAGTTTGTCTCCTTGGTTGAAATCGTTCCGCCGAAAGGGATCGATCCCACGCGAGAGCTGGAAGGCGCGCGGCTGTTGAAGCGCCTAGGCGTACATGCGATCAATGTTCCCGACTCGCCGCGTGCCAGCGCACGTATGAGCGCCGGCAGCCTGTGCCTCCAACTGCAGCAAAAAGTCGGCATCGAGACCGTGCTGCATTACACCTGCCGCGACCGCAACCTCCTTGGCATCCAAAGCGATTTGCTTGGAGCGGCTTCGCTCGGCCTGCGCAACATGCTCTGCCTGACCGGCGATCCACCGAAGATGGGCAGCTATCCGGACGCGACCGCGGTGTTCGACGTTGATGCGGTCGGCCTGACCCGCATCGCGCGTGACATGAACCACGGTCTCGACATCGGCGGTAACAGCATCGGTTCCAGCACCGGCTTCGTGATCGCCGTTGCGGCCAACCCGGGCGTGCCGGACCTTGACGCGGAGATACGCCGCTTCGCTGCCAAGGTCGAGGCGGGCGCAGAGTTCGGCATCACCCAGCCGGTCTTCGATATGCGCCTGCTGGAGACATTTCTCAAGCGTATCGACGCATTCCGCATTCCCATCGTCGCGGGTATCTGGCCGCTGACCAGCGTCAAGAACGCCGAATTCATGAAGAACGATCTAAAAGTCCGCATGCCGCAGGAGATTCTTGACAGGATGGGCCGTGCCGCATCATCCCCTGAGGCCTCCCGCGCTGAAGGCATCCGGATTGCACAGGAAATGCTGGCCGAGGCCCAGCCCATGGTGCAGGGCGTGCAGGTCAGCGCGCCCTTCGCACGCTACACCGCAGCGGCTGAAGTATTGGAAGCTCTGCTGCAGCCCCCAGCCGCCCAATAGGAGGAACCTGATGGCAACGTTTGAAGAGCGGCTGAAGACCCTGGAAGCCGTCGTGGATAGGCTGGAGCGCGGCGAGATGTCCCTTGACGAGTCGCTGGCGCTATTCGAGCAGGGTGTCGAACTGTCGGAGGCCTGCAGGAATGAACTCGAATCTGCCGAAGGTCGCGTGCAGGTGCTGTTGCAGCGCGGCCGAGCTCGTGAGCGCGTCCCACAAGACCTGGTACTCGAAGAAGAGGATTGACCTCTACCGTCCGCTTCTACCGTCCCGCTTCTATGAACGTTACCTTGTTGATCTCGTGCAGCGTGGTGACGCCGGCACGGACCCGCTCCAGAGCCGAGTCGCGCAGAAACAGCATGCCCTTCTCTTTCGCTTTGCGCCGAATCTCAGAACCGGGAGCCTTGACCAGCAGCAGTTCGCGGATCTCGTCATCCAGTTCAAGCAGCTCGTGAATCGCCGAACGTCCGCGGTAGCCCGTGCCCGCGCACTCAATGCAGCCGCTGCCCTCGCGAAAGCGGAAGCCAGTCCACTCTGCCGGCACAAGGCCGTTCACGATCAGTTCGTTGTCCGTGTAGGTGCGGTATGTGGCGCAGAAGTCGCAGATCTGTCGTACCAGCCGCTGGGCGAGGATGCAGTTTAACGCTGACACGAAGTTGTATGGCTCAACACCCATATTTAAGAAACGGCCGAGCACGTCGACGACGTTGTTCGCATGGACTGTCGTGAATACGAGATGGCCCGTCAAAGCGGAGTTGATGGCGATCTGAGCAGTCTCTGCATCGCGGATTTCGCCAACGAGGATCTTGTCGGGATCGTGCCGCAGTATGGAACGCAGACCGCGAGCAAAGGTGAGACCCTTCTTTTCGTTCACGGGAATCTGCGTGATGCCGCGAATCTGGTATTCGACTGGATCCTCAATGGTGATGATCTTGTCTTCTTCGCTCTTGATCTCGTTCAGCGCCGCGTAGAGTGTCGTGGTCTTGCCGGAGCCGGTGGGCCCTGTGACCAGCACCATGCCGTACGGCTCCTTGATGTATTTGCGAAAACGGCGCAGGTCTTCTTCGCCGAAGCCGACCACGTCCAGCGACAGCTTTTTGAACTTCTCGCTCATGCTCTCTTTATCGAGCACGCGCAGCACGGCGTTTTCTCCATGCACAGTTGGCATGATGGAAACGCGAAAGTCGATCAGCCGGCCCTTGTAGCGGACCCGGAAACGGCCGTCCTGCGGCACGCGGCGCTCTGAAATATCGAGTTCGCTCATGACCTTGATACGGGACAGGATCGTCTGATGGTGCTCGCGCGCGATAGGCGCCATTGCCTGCTGCAGCACACCGTCAATGCGGTACTTCACCAGCAGCGAGTCATCGTAAGTCTCCAGATGGATGTCCGAAGCGCGGCGTTCAAGCGCGCTGAAGATCGTGGTGTCTACAAGGCGAATGATGGGCGAGATGTCATCTTCGCTCGTCAGCCGCTCGATCGAAATGTTCTCGTCAGGATTGTCATCGGCTGAGAGCACGTCGAAGGTCAGGCCTTCGGTCGCTTCTTCCAGTACGCGCTGCGACTGTTCGGTCTTCTTCAGCAGGTCGGTTATCTGCGATAGTGTGGCCACGCGCGTCAGCAGCCGCTGGCCGAGCAGGCCGCTGATTTCGTCGAGCACCATCAGCCGCGACGGATCGCTGACGGCGATCACCAGCCGGTCTGGCAACTGCTCCAGCGGGATGAAGTTGTAGCGGAACATGAGCTCGACCGGCACGGACTTTACCAGTTCATGCTGGATCTTAAAGTCGCGCAGATCGATGAACTCCGAGTGATAGCGACGCGCCATCAACTGCGCGCGCTCGGTCTCGTTCAATTCAGGGTTAGCAATGGGGATTGCAAGCGGTGTAGCCATAAAAGAGAACTCCAGGACTCCAGATGAAGCTATTGGCCGGGCTGCGCGCCGTTGACCCCGGCGCCAAGCTGAAGGATCGGCAGGTAGAGCGAGATGAGGATGACCGCGACGACAACGCCCATGAAGATCAGAAGCGTCGGCTCAATCAGCGAGAGAACGCCTGCAAGAGACGTATCGACGTCTTCCTCGAAAAAACCGGCTACCGAATTCAGCATGGCAGGCAGCGCACCGGTAGACTCGCCGACTTCGATCATTTCGATAGCGAGTTCAGGAAAGACGCGCGTGCCTTCGAGCGATGCGCTCAGGCGCTGCCCTTCGCGTACCTGCGTTACCGACGAGAAGACCGCATTTGAAACCTGTCGCGATGAGATCGATCGCGCCGCTGTCTCTAGCGACGGAACCAGCGGCAAACCGCCGGTCAGCAGCGTCGACAATGTGCGTGAAAACAACGCGACCTGGTACTTGAGCCATATGACCCCCAAAAGCGGAATGCCCAGACGCAGCCTATCCACGGTGCTCGCGCCCGCATCAGTTTTTGACCACCGATACGCAAGGTAAATCGCCAGCGCAACGACTGGGACGACGTAGAGGCCATCGGCCTGCGCGGCATTACCGACCTTCAGCAGGATCTGCGTGATCGCAGGTAGCGGCGCATTGAGCTGGTCGTATAGTTGAGCGAAACGCGGCACGACGAACGAGATCAGGAACACGAATAGCGAGATGACCAGCGTTATGAGCAGTGCGGGATACACCAGCGCCGACTTCAGCTTCTTTGTTACGGTCAGCGAGACGCGCTGGAAGTCCGTGTAGCGCTGCAGCACTTCTTCCAGGTTGCCGGAACGCTCGCCTGCCAGCAATGTCGTGGTGAAGATCAGCGGGAAGCCACCCTGCGCATCGAAGGCGCTGGAGAGCGATTCGCCTGTCTTAACACGCGCCGCTACATTCTCAAGCTGCGCCTTGAAGTTTATGTCTCTCTGTCTGCGTGCAAGCAGTTCCAGCGACCCGGTGATCGGCAGGCCCGCCTTGATCAGCGTGACGAACTGCTGATTGAAGACAAGGAAGTTCTGCAGCTTCACCTTTTTCCGCGTGCCGGATGCACCGAGGGCATTACGCGCCTTCACCGAATAGACGAGGTAGCCCGCTTGCGTAAAGCGCGCGCGTAGTTCTTCGGCGGTAGCCGCGGCATGCGTCTGCTCCTGGATGCGGCCACGGTCATCGGCGAGTTTTACGGTGAACTCATTCATAGCTGCTATGCATGATCTTAGACGGGCTTGGACCACCCACGTCTGACGGGCGGGCAAACAGAAGAGCCTCGCCGAAGCGAGGCTCTTCAAAGTGGAACCACGGGCGATATCACTAGACCGAGAAGGACGACCCGCAACCGCAGGTGCTCTTCACCTGTGGGTTCTCGAACTTGAAGCCGGCAGCCTCGAGCGTCTCAACATAATCCACGGTGCAGCCATTCAAATACATGGCGCTGGTCGCGTCTACGAACACTTTCAGATCATCGAAGCGGACGACCTTGTCCATCATGCCCTGCTGGTTCTCGAAGCTCATGGAGTACTGGAAGCCGGAGCAGCCGCCACCCACCACGCCGATGCGCAGACCGGCTGGCAGGGGATCCTGGGTCGCCATGATCTCCTTGACCTTCGCCTGGGCGGAAGGGGTCAGGTTCACCGGCTGTGTCGGCGCGGCGTTCACGACCTCAACGGCGGGCGGCGCGGTGACAATCTCGGGAGTAGTAACGGCAGTGGCCATGATGGGGTATCTCCTCAGAAACTAATACGAGTGTAAGCGTGATCCGAACGCCGATCAAGCTGGTCTCAGATTCGATGCACGGGTGCCGGGTAAGGGTGCGACTCTGTGCGACGAGCAGCAAAAAGGGTGCGGCTGCAATCCGCACCCTCTCGCGACCGGCCAGTGACTACTTGCCCTTCACCGCGATCACTTCGATTTCCAACAGGTAGCCCGGTCCAACCAGGTTCGCGACCTGGAAGGCAGAGCGCGCCGGCTTGTTGGGCTGGTCTTTCGTGCCGAAGAATTGGGTAAAGCTCGCCTGCAGACCCGGAAAGTCGATCTTGCCCAGCTTGGGGTCAGCCGCCAGGAACACTGTGCACTTCACGACATCTATCATATCGAGACCCTGTTCTTTCAGGATGCCCTGCACCTTGGTAAGAATGCTGAAGGTCTGCGTCTTGGTGTCGCCGTAGTCCGCGAGCGTGCCCTTGGCCGGATCGGCAGGTGTGACCGGAGCTGCGAGCTGGCCGCTGACGTACAGCGTGTCGCCTGCCCAAACGGCAGTCGCGATCGGCGACTTCTCCGTCTGGATGTGCGTCACCGTGACCTGTGCGTGTGCGATTTGCCCAGTCGCGATAGTGAGCGCAAGTGCGCCGGCCAGAATCATGTGCTTACGCTTCATGTGCATCTCCTCTAAACTCTCGAAGGCCTAAGCTTCAGCCGGCTGGTGTGTACCCGTGAGCCGGGCCGATTTCACCTGGTCGCAAACCATCTGCACAGCTCGCTTGCCGCTGAGGGCCGCGCCCTCCTGCCAGCCAACCACGTGAGTCGTGTGATCGCCCGCGAAGAAGATGGGGCCGTCAGGCTGCAGCAGCGTCTCGTAACCTGCATTGCCGCCGCCATAGCCACGGATCCACGAGCCTTCGTTGTAGGGGATGTGACGCCATAGGCAGATGACCGGCTTGGTCAACTCCTTGCCGTGACCGGGATGGATCTTCTCGAGCTGCTTGCGCGCGGTCTCGAACTTCTCCTGCGTGCTGAGCTTCTCCCAGCCCCAGTTCAGTTCGTCCTCGTAGCCGGTAACCAGGATGCCTTTGGGCGCCATCAGCTTGGCCGATGGATACCAAATGACGGTGGTCGGTCCCGGCGCGCGGAACGAGAGGCCGCCGTAGATCTGGTAGTCCTGCTCCCAGAAACGTCGCGACTCCCACGCAAGCTTGTAGCTGTTCGCATAAGTCGCGCCATCGATGGCCGTATGGTACGGCGCGGTGAGGTCGTTCTTGAGCTTCTTGATGATCGGCAGGGGCATGCAGTTGACCATGTAGTCGGCCTTGATGACCTTCTCCTTGCCGGCTTGCATGTAGGTCACTTCCACACCCTTGTTCGCACCGGTGCGCTTGAAGCCGGTGATCGGTGCGTTGTAGACAATGGTCTTTGTCTTATCCAATTGGGCGGCGAACGCATACGGAATGCGATCCATGCCACCGACCGGCTGCATCATCGTGGCCTGCCAGTCCCATGCTTCCTCATACAGAATGCCGGCCCAGAAGTTCTCGTCCAGCAAGGTATGCATGTCCATGGGATCCTGGTTGATGGCGACCTGATCGCCCGCACCTGGGTACTGCTTGAACCCTGCTCGGTCGGAGCCGTGATACTTACTGTCGAGTCCTAGCGGGCCATAGGTCCGCAGGAACGAGATCATGCGGTCCTTGTCTTCCTTGGTAAGTTCGGCGTCCAGCGCACCACCCTTGATCGACTTTGCCAGCAGCTCGCTCACGTGGCCGCGCGTGTCATTAACCACCTTGCGTTGCACCACTGGCTGGCCGCCGTTGGCGGTGTCGTTCTGCAGGATGGTAGAACGTGAGGTATTGATCTCAACTTCAAGCGGCACGTTGAGCTCGCGACAGTAACCGAGAATTGTCGTGTGCACCGAGGGCAGGCGACCCGGGCCAAGGTTCTGGTAGTTCCCTTCTTCCCAGGTACAGGTCTGCTTTTCACCTCCGATAAACTCGATTACCGTGCCATTGCGGGCGCTCCAGTTGCGTCCGCCGGGCCGGTTGCGCGCTTCAAGCAGGGTCACCTTGTAGCCCAGCTTCAGTAGTTCGTACGCAGTCACAAGGCCGGACACACCGCCGCCGGCAACCACTACGCTGACGCCCTTACCCACACCGGCGGCAGCCTCAATCGGCACCACCTGCTGCGCCTTCATCGGAAACATGCCAAGAGCCTGCATTGTGGCGAAAGTTGCGGAGTAACCACCAGCCTGACCGACGCGCATAAGGAAATTACGACGGGAAATCGACATCGAAGAACTGCTCCTTCTTACTGACTGCCGGGTCAGAGACTGACGAGCCGGCGGCAAGGTAAACGGCAAGAACACGAATGCGAAAGAACTGCGGCTTGCGCTGTTCTAAGGCTGAGTTGTCTGGGTTGCAACAACAGTATGCCACGCGATGCCGCAGGCTCCAACGCCGAGGTGCAAAATCTGGCGGAAATCTAACCCGCCACATCGAAAGCGTTTAGGAAAGCAAACGAACTGCTACCCGGCAGTGATCCTGTGGAGCTTAGCCCAGCGGCGTGCTTGCCTGCACCGGCGGGGGCGCCTTATACACATACCGTGTCAACAGGAAGCTTTGAACGGGCTTCTCGATGACCCGGAACGCCGTGTACGCGAACGTCAGCATCACCGCGTACGAGAACCACGGGTCGAACTGCTGCATATGCAGCCGCTCGGGAACATGGAACTCATGCAGCGCGATCCAGGTGTTGAAGTGAAGCAGGTACAGGCACAGACTGGCCCGGCCGAAAGCCGCGATCGGCCCCCAGCCCAGCGCGCGCGTGATCCAGTGCGTGCCCGTTAAGCCGAACACCAGCATCGCAAAAATGGGCGTGATCAATCCGCCATGCAGCAGCACATACGGCAGGTGCGGCACGGCAAAGTAGAAGATCAATGTGACAATCGCCATCGACGAGAGGGCAAGCCACATCTTTGTACGATCACCGACGTTGGTCACCGCATGCAGGCGACCGAGCGTTATGCCGGCCAGGAAAATCGGCAGAAAAGGCAGCGGCGTGTACTTGAGCGCGCGCAGCCAATAGCCGGAAGAATAACGGTCGATATTGTGTAAGCCGTCCGGGTTTAGCCAGATGTAGATGCTGGGCAGTACCAGCTCCCAAAACCAGAACGCACCGAACAACCACAGCAACTGCTTCGGCTGATTGGGCCACCACTTCATGCGGATGATGTGCGGAAAGGCCAGGTACAACATCGCCTCGGTCGCAAGCGTCCACGCCACGGTGTTCCAAAAGGTCGCTAGCGACGGGCTCCACCCCTGCAGGAGGAACGGGGTGAGCAGCACGCCTCTCCAGAACTCGGCGTGCGGCCGTCCCAGCCATTCCATGTGGAGCATCGCAAGCGAAACGATCAACGACAGCAGATACACGGGGTAAAGTCGCGACAGTCGCGCTGCGTAAAAACGCCCTGCCTTGAGCGTGTCGGCGCGATGTGCATAGTTGTACGCCAGCACGAATCCCGAGATCAGCAGGAAGAAGCTGATGTAGGTGAACCCTGCCTCGATCATGGGACGGATGTAGGTCGCGTGCGGCGGGGTGAAATGAAAGAACATAATGCCGAGCGCAAGAAAGGTGCGCACGCCAGTCAGGCCGGGCAGTGGCGGCTTGCGCTCAGTTGTTGGGCTAGCCGTCGCCGTTTGCATGGGGGAGGCGACTGCGCTACTCGACTGCATACTAGCTAGTGACGAGTGTGCCAAGCTTTTCGCCGCTGACCACGCGCACAATATTTCCTTGCTCGCGCATGGAAAAGATCACCATCGGCATGTTGTTGTCGTTGCACAGTGACACGGCTGATGTGTCCATAACGCGCAGGTTCATGCGGATGATGTCCATGTACGTGATCGTCTTGAACATCGTGGCAGATGGATCCTTCTTTGGATCGGCGGTAAAGATGCCGTCCACGGATGTCGCCTTCAGAAGTACATCCGCCCGAATCTCCATCGCTCGCAGAGCAGCGGCAGTGTCCGTGGAGAAGTAAGGGTTGCCAGTACCCGCTCCGAAGATCACAACACGCCCTTTCTCAAGGTGCCGGATCGCGCGTCGCCTGATGTATGGCTCGGCGACCTCGTGCATCTCGATCGCGCTCATCACACGGCATTGCACACCGAGCTTTTCAATGGCATCCTGCATCGCAATCGCATTAATCACAGTTGACAGCATGCCCATGTGATCGGCCGCGACGCGATCCATGTGGATCGCCTGCTCTGCCACGCCGCGAAAGAAGTTTCCGCCGCCTACGACCACACCGACCTCGCAACCGCTCTTGGCCAGTTGGACGATCTCTTCCGCCACGCGGCTTACAAAGATCGCATCGATGCCGAAACCTCGGCCCGCTGCCAGTGCTTCACCAGATATTTTTAGAAGGACGCGCTTGTACATGCCGTGTGTCAGTATCGCATGTACCGTCTCCTATGCGGCGGCTTTGCTGACGAAGGCCGCCTTGAGCTTCTTACTGCCCAGGTGTTCGAAGCGGACCAGCAGCGTCTCACCGTTCGCATCCTGCACTATTCCCGGGCCGAACTGCTCATGCCGAACGACATCGCCGATTGAGAATGCGGGTTCGACTGCCTCAGGCAGGGTTTCTGGCGCCGTCGTCACGATCGGACCCGTGATCGTCTCAATGCGTGTTACGCCGTCCTGCTCGGCAGCAGCATGCAAGGCGACTGGCGCATGCTGCTCCGCGGTGTGGTTCACGCAATTGTCGCAGTTGCCGCAAGGTTCACCGGCTGGTTCATTGAAGTATGCGCGGAAAACCTGCCGGCGGCACTGCACCGTCTCCGCATAGCGCATCATGTCATCCAAACGCGTGCGATCGTTCTCCGCACGCTCTGCATACGCTGCCAGCAGAGCGCTTATTTGCTCATCGTCCACGATCACTGCGTCGGTGCAGATGTATCCCGGGCCCTTGCTGATTGCGAGTCCTGTATCGCGCAGCAGATATAGCAGGACCTGCGCGCGTTTGCTGCCGATCTCCGCCGTCTTCGCCAGATCGGCTGCGTTCATGGCATCATGCGACGACATCGCGTCCAGCACTTTGCGCAGCTCGTCTGCGCGCGGATACCGGCCTGCGGAAAAGAAGCTCTGGATGCGCTTGTCTTCAAGACGAAACAACAACACGGCTTGTGCAGGCAGACCATCACGACCCGCGCGACCAGCCTCTTGGAAGTAACTCTCGAGTGAATCCGGAAACTCGTAATGAACGACATAACGAATGTCGGGCTTGTCGATTCCAAGACCGAAAGCTTTCGTTGCAATCATCACGCGGTACTTGTTCTGCATAAAGTCTGCGAGCGCATGCTGCCGCTCTTTGGCCGTGAGGCGCCCGTGATAAAGGCCGACTGCAAAGCCGGCATCTGTAAAGCGCTCATAAAGTTCATTTGCGCTGCGCACCGATGCCGTGTAGACGATACCGCTGCCAGGCTCATCTGTAATCATCCGCGTCAGGCGCGCGATCTTGGCGTCATTATTCACAGTTGGATAAACGGCGAAGAACAGGTTCGTTCGTTCTGAACCGGCGTTAATGACGGTTGCGTCCGCGGCATCCAGATCACGAAGGATGTCCTGTATCACTTCCTGTGTTGCGGTCGCGGTCAGTGCCAGCACTGGGGGGTTTCCAAGCTTCGCCCGGGCGTATCGCAAGCCCATGTAGGCCGGACGAAAATCATGACCCCACTGCGAGAGGACGTGCGCCTCATCCACCACGAAGAGCGACACGCCGCCTTGCTTCAACTCACTGAGAAACTCCTGCTGCTCAAGGCGTTCGGGTGTGACATACAGCAGCTTCGGAATACCCGTGGTGATTGCTTCTTCGGCCTCATGGCGCTGCGCGTGAGTCAGCGTCGAGTCAATCTTCTGCACCTGTATGGCCGCGTCCAAGGCCCGGCGCTGCTGGTCCTGCATCAACGCGATCAGTGGTGATACCACCACCACTGTGTGCGGCAGGAAGAGCGCCGCGAGTTGGTACGTAAGCGACTTACCCGCGCCAGTGGGCATAATGCCGAGCACATTCCGTCCGCGGAAGACTGACTCCAACACCTCGCGCTGCGCAGAGCGAAATGACGTCACTCCGAACCGCTTCTTCGCTTCGCGCCGCAGGTCAGCCCATGGTATCTCGACCTTCGTTTTTGCAGAGCCACGTGAGGGAGTGCGTAACTGGGAGGGAACGGCAGACTTGGTACGCTGCGTCTTGGCCATAACTCAACGTGAGATGCAGGCACGTGATTTGACTGACCACGCCAATCAACGCACGCGAGTCGGTGTCTATACTCGACTGCGCAAGAGAAACGCGTCTGCTGTGCGCAGTGATAATGCCATGATTGTCAGTGCAGGATTGGCCGCCAGAGAGGTTGGGAACACAGAATTATCGGCTATGTAGAGGTTTGAAATATCCCAACTCCGACCAAATGGATCGACTACAGATTCGCCCGCACTATTCCCCATGCGGCATGTGCCAACCGTGTGGGCAGTGCGCTGTGAACTCCAAAGATCCTCGCCGCCCGCAGCCGTCAGGATGCGGCGCATGTTTCTCTCGGCATGGTCGCTCATCTTCTTTTCGTTCTCACTTAGAGAAAACGTGATGAGTGGTTTCGGCAAGCCGCGCTGGTCTACCTCGTTCGACAGAGTCAAACGATTGTCAAGGTTCGGCAGCGTATCGCCGTTCATGCCGATACCGGCAACCCTGTTGTATCTCGCTAAGTAGTCAACCAGCGGCTGCCCTAGTAGGTCCCGCCCGCGCACCACCTGCTCTGACCACGCCAGGGGAAGGGTTCCGTAACTTTGCAGCAAATAGCCGCCGGCGAAATCGGCATCTTTCGCACGCATGAAATCTTCCGTGATGAGCGACGCCGGAAAACCCTTGTAGGGTCGCGTCTCTGCCCCCATGGTGGCCCAGACTTGTGTCGAGATATGCGCCATGAAGTTACGGCCAACCAGGCCACTAGAGTTGGCGACGCTCCAATGCAACAGCTGTCTTGGAGTCTCGACACCACCGGCGCAAAGGAACACGTTGTCTGTTTTCTGTCGCTTCTGATTGCCTTCTCTGTTGGTATAGAGAACAGCAGTGATGCGTCCAGCGTTGTTGCGTTCGACGCCGTGCACAAAGCACTCTTCTCGGATTTCCGCACCTGCGTTAAGTGCAGCCGGCAAGTAGGTGACGTCCATGCTGGCCTTTGCGCCGTTGCGGCAACCCTGGTGACAGTAGCCGCGATTCGTGCACGCATTACGCGTGCCATACTCCGGACGGGAATAGGCTTGCGATGCCGCAGCTATCGGCGCATGAGCAGTACGAATGCCCAACGCTCTGCAGCCGTCTGCCATGTAGATCGCGGAACTGTTCAGCGGCAAAGGCGGTAGCGGATATTTGCGACCTGCATCCCACGGATACTCTGACGGACCCGACACACCGATGAAGGTCTCTACTTCTTCGTAGTATGGCTGAAGTTCTTCGAGCGTCACCGGCCAATCCACCGCGACGCCATCATTACTCTTAAGTTGCAGGTCGCGAGCGTCAGGTCGCGGTGCGTACGCTCCCCAATGCAAGGTGCTGCCGCCCACACCAGTCCCGCTATTGTTTGCTCCGAATGCTGTGGGATCTGCGCCGCCAGACAGCCGCTCGTCAGTCCAGTAGATCTTACGCGCGCCGACCTCGTCCGTCGCAAACTCTTCCGCAGGGTTCTCAAACCATTGGCCTGCCTCGAGCGCAACAACATGCAGACCCGCGCGTGCCAGTCGCCACAACAACGGAGCACCGCCCGCTCCCGTACCGATCACAACCGCATCAACCACATCTTCTGTTGAGAACCGCCGCATGTCATCGGGCTTCTTCATGCTTCACTTCCCGTTAGGCTCGCGGGAGCCTCAAAGCCGTGCTCAAAGGGCAAGGCCTTGTCCGTCGTGATCGCCACCCAGCCTTCCGCTTCCGTTGGGCCGTTGGTCAAGCCGGTCGCGCCATCGGCAAAGCCGTAGTACTCGATCTTCTGCATGGTTGAGGGATGCGCCATCCAGAACTTCACCGCGTCAGTGCGTAACATGCCTAACCATCTCGACATGGGGAACTGCGCTGACGCATCCACATCGCCATTTGCGATGCTTCGCAGGTAATGCTCGCGTGCAAGTGACGGCAGGTGATCAAACGTCTCCACTTCCATCGCTCGCAGCATCTCGGCGAACAGCGTCAGTCCTGTCGTATAGGCTTCGCCGTCGGAAGGCAGATCAGCAAAGCGCCAGCCCGCGTTTGTACCTTCCAGCAGCCTTCGATCGATGCATGCAGCGATGTCTGCAGCTGTGCCGATGACCTGCTGAGGAAGCATGGTCGACGTGATCTGCTCGAGCAACAAATACAGTTCCGGCTTCAAGAAGTGTTCAGTAGAACCAGTCGGGTGAACACGCTCGTCGAGCACTCGCAGCGTTGCAGCCGAGGTGCGAACTAGCACAGCGGGATTCTTCAGAATGGATAACAGCTCAGTACTCATCGTCACGGTTTCTGATGCAGCAATTCCCGCACCAGCCTGTGGGCTTGATCACAGAACCGAGCCGAGCATGGGCGGCTTTTGATCACACGGCAATGACAAGCCTTGGTGAACACCACCGCGCAACGCAGATTCCGGTGAACTGTCCTTGCGCATCCAAACGGAAATGCTTCCTTACACGGAATGCGGCTCGGGCGACGCGGTCCTTGTGTTCTTGCACTTCTTCGGCAGCTCGCGTCGTGAGTGGCGTCATGTCACCGAGCGGCTTGCAATGTCTCATCGCTGCGTCGCAGCAGACATGCCGGGCTTCGGCGAAGCCGCGGGCATCGCGGGCTATGGCGTCGCCGATATGACAGCACACATACGCACACTGGTCGATTCGTTTGCGCCCGCCCCGGTTGTCCTCGTCGCACATTCCTTTAGCGGCAAGGCAGCGATGGCGTTGGCAGCAGACCCACCCGCCAGCTTAAGGAAACTTGTACTCGTTGCACCATCGCCGCTCGTACCAGAACCGATCACCGATGAAGCGCGCAGCAAGATGCGCGTCCGAAACCAGACACGCGACGGCGCGGAAGCCTTCATCAGGGGCAGCCACTACCGCGACCTCACCGAAGAAGACGAAGAACTCGCCGTCCAAGACGTGCTGCGCGCGAACGAAACGGCCTGGCTCGCCTGGCCTGACAGCGGCTCGCTCGAAGACTGGTCCGACCGCGTCACCGAACTTCACGTGCCAACGACGCTGATCGTCGGCGACAAAGACGAGGCGATCCCACTCGACTTTCAGCGGAAACACACGCTGCCGCTCGTGGAGAAGACCGGCGGCAAACTCGTGATAATTGAAGGTGCTGCGCACATGCTGCCGAACGAAGCTGCCGCAGAGCTTTCGATCATTCTGGGGGAGCTTCTGTACAGCTACCGCGAGAAAAGCCAGTTCTAAAAGTGATCAGGCTATTGCCGCGAGCCTTTCTTGCTTAGATAGAACCGCTGCTATAGTTCCTCCATGAAGAAAGCTCCGCTTTTACCACTTGCAGCGATGCTGCTTGCGCTAAGTTGTGCGCACGCACAGAGCCTGACTCCTGCCTGCCCTACTGCAAACGGAACCTATTTCCTCGATGGAGAGCGTTGGGTCGGCATGGACTCGAGCCATTCCGTAGGATGGAAGACCACAAACGTTGCCGGTGTCGCATTTAGTTACGGTGCTGCAAAGGCCAAAGTCAAAGCGCAGTTTAGAGATTCGAAGAGTCCATATCAGCTGAAAGGTAGCGATCTCGCAATCTGCCTGGTGGGCGTCATCGACTCGGGCAGGGATCTTACGCTCGCCAAATTTCAGGAAGAGAACGATCGCCGCGAACTGGCGATGGCCAGCTACCGGCTGTGGACCGGGATCAACGCCCAGATCGACCCCGCATCGCTGATTCCGATCACTGTAGATAAGAAGGCAGATAAGGTGTACCTGATCTCGAGTAGGGCGCCTCTGCCGTCCGGCGAGTTCATCCTTTTCACGATCGTTCCAGATGTAGCAGCGATGGCCAAGGCGAACACACCGGGATCGCTCGGAGGATACGATTCCGGCAGTCATTCCAAGTAGCGCACGAGAGAAGGCCCGGCAAAAGCCGGGCCTTCTCTCCTCTCGATTGAGCAAATACTTACGAAGCAGATTCTTCTGTTGCAACTTGCTTCGCCTGAGCCACCGTTGCGTTTGGATCGCCGATCTTGAAGCGGGCGAAGCGACGGACGGTGATGTTTTCGCCGAGCTTGGCGACCTTGGTTGCGATCACCTGGGCCACGGTCTGCGACTGCTCCTTGATGAAGGGCTGGTCCAGCAGGCAAACTTCCTCGTAGAACTTGCCCATCTTGCCTTCGAGCATCTTCTCGATGATGTTTGCCGGCTTGCCGGTGGCGGCCGCCTGAGCGCGATAGATCTCCTTCTCGCGCTCGATGTCGGATTCGGTCACTTCGTCGCGGCCAATGAAGCGTGGATCGACTGCGGCGATGTGCATCGCGATGTCGCGCAGCAGCCCTTGGAAGTCTTCGGTGCGAGCTACGAAATCGCTCTCGCAATTCAGTTCGAGCATGACCCCGATCTTGCCGCCGGCATGGATGTACGTGCCTACCGCGCCCTCATTGGTAGAGCGCGAGGCCTTCTTTGCTGCCGAAGCCATGCCACGCTTGCGCAGCACAACGAAAGCATTCTCCATGTCGCCGTTTGCTTCCTGCAGCGCCTTCAGGCAGTCGCCCATCGGCGCGCCACTCTTTTCACGCAGCTCCTTTACGAGCTTTGCGTCGATCTTCACTGGGGTCTCGGTTGCCATCGTGTTGTCCTTTGCTATTGAAGCTGTCTGTACACAGAAAGAGCGTGGTGCCAATTGCGGCAGCCACGCTCTCCGTAGGTTCGTTCGGAAAGCTTACGCGCCGGTGACGGCTGCCACAGGCTCTTCAACCGCGTCGGTGTCAGAGGCGGGCTGCTTGCGGATGTTGCCGCCCAGCACCACATCGAGATCGACGATCTCTTCTTCCACTGTGTCAGCAGCAACTGGGGAAGATTCCTGAACCTCGGTGTTGGTCTCCTCGTCCTCCAGACCGATGAAGTGCGCCTCGGTTGCAACTGGCGTCACGTCGGCGTACTCGTTCGCGATGCTCTTGTCGCCGATCATCTGCACACCCTCATACGCCGAATCGGCGATCTTGGTGGTGAAGAGGCGGATAGCGCGCAGCGCGTCGTCGTTGCCGGGGATGACGTAGTCGACCACCGTCGGATCACAGTTGGTGTCAACCACAGCGACCACCGGGATGCCGAGCTTGCGTGCTTCAGACACGGCGATGGCTTCGTTGTTTGAATCGATGACGAAGATCGCGTCCGGCAGGCGGCGCATGTTCTTGATGCCGGCCAGGTTGGTGTGCAGGGCCTTGCGCTCGCGCTCCAGCTTGATGACTTCCTTCTTCGTCATCAGCTCAAACCGTCCGTCGACAGACATCTCATCCAGTTCGGCGAGGCGCTTGACACTCTTCTGGCAGGTGACCCAGTTGGTCAGCAGGCCGCCGAGCCAACGCGAGTTGATGTAGGGCATGCCCGCGCGCTTTGCTTCTTCTGCAACCGCGTCCTGCGCCTGGCGCTTGGTGCCGACGAACAGGATCAGCTTGCCGGTCGAGGTCAGGTCCGTCACGAACTTCGACGCCTCCTTGAACATCTTCAGCGTCTTCTGCAGGTCGATGATGTAAATGCCGTTGCGCTCGCCAAAGATGTATTCCTTCATCTTCGGGTTCCAACGCTTGGTCTGGTGGCCGAAGTGGACGCCGGCTTCCAGCAGTTCCTTCATTGTGATCGATGCCATGTGTGGCTCCTTATGCGGCATCCCAGCGGATCAGGCTGGGATTGATCCCGTCGTTCTGGGAGATTTGAACCCCTAGAGTTTTACAGCGGCACGGCGGATGACCCGAAAGCCATCCGCCGCAGGACTGAACCAAGCCAGGACTAGCGCTTGGAGAACTGGAAGCGCTTGCGGGCGCCCTTCTGACCGTACTTCTTGCGCTCCTTGATGCGAGCGTCGCGGGTCAGCAGGCCGTCGGCCTTAAGGGTCTTGCGCAACTCAACGTTGAACTCAAGCAGGGCGCGTGCAATGCCGAGCTTGACGGCGTCTGCCTGCGCCGTCACGCCGCCACCCTTGACGGTCGTGATGACATCGAACTGGCCGACGACACCGGCGGTGTTCAGCGTCCGGCGTGCCGCAAAGCGCTGCTGCTCGGTCACGAAGTAGACGTCCATGTCCTTGCCATTGACCTTGAAGCCACCGTTGCCGGGGCGAAGAAACACACGCGCAATCGCCGACTTGCGGCGGCCCGTTCCGTAATATTGAACCAGATCTGCCATATCCCTATTCTTCCTTAAACCTGTTACGCCGTGACTTCGAGCGGCTGGGGCTGCTGTGCTTCGTGGGGGTGCTTGTCGCCCTTGTAGACCTTGAGCTTGGTCGCCATCTGGCGGCCCATCTTGGTCTTGGGCAGCATGCCCTTGATCGCCTGCTCCACGATCGCTTCGGGGCGGCGCGCCAGCAGCTTCAGGAACTCTTCTTCACGCAGGCCACCGGGGTAGCCCGTATAACGGCGGTACAGCTTCTGCTGCGACTTCATGCCGGTCAGCACGATCTTTTCGCAATTGATAACGACTACGTGGTCGCCGGTATCAATGTAGGGGGTGTATTGCGTGCTGTTCTTGCCACTTAGCACGCGTGCGGCACCGCTGGCCAGACGGCCAAGGGTTTTGCCACTGGCGTCCAGGACAAACCACTTGCGGGTTAAAGTATTCGAGCTGGGTACAAACGTCGACATCGAGTCTTCCTTCTAAAATCCAAAAATCGTACTTCTAATTACAACTCAACCAATGTCGTGCACACGCAAAGAACCCCTTTGGAGGGCTTATCCGCTGATTGCGAGTGGAAGCTGTGAGAGATTGTTCCCGGCTACCGTTCAGGCGTTGGCCCATATAGTTGCCGCAAGAACCGGGCCGAACTCCTGAGAGTCACCGGCCAATCCCGCAATACCACCGCGTCGCCGCCTCCGCACTCCCGCCAAGATACAGGCACAGGCGTGCAGACGCGAGTCTGCGCGAGTTCTTAGAATAACGAAGCCTTTGGGCGGAGTCAATACCGAAGCTCACTCGGCGGTTCTTCGAACGCTGTTGGCAAGGCCCTCGCACCGGGACGTCTTCGTGCAGGTTTGACGCCGTCCTTCGCGTCCAGCCGGTAAACGATCATCACATTGCGGTCGGGGTCATCCATCGCAGGAAACTGGGCGACCCGCGTCAGGCGGTAGAACCTGCTGAGCGCCTGCATCTTGTCGTCTTCCACGTAGTTCCACGTAACGAACCAGCCAGGCTTATAAGCGGCGATCCGATCCTCTAACTGCATGGTGCCGAAGTCGTCGCAGATCGACGGCAAGCCGGTCATCAGCGACAGATTGCTGCCGGAGATGGAGAGCACCGTGTGGCTATGCTCGGGGTCGGATTCGACCACCTGCTCGATGTGTTCGGCAGCCTGCTGGAAGGTGTACTCCGGATGACGGATGTAGTGCAGCGTGTGCCGCAGCTCACCGATCAGCACTATCGCAAACAGCGGAACGGCAGCGTACAGCGACAACTGGTTCCACTCCGCAAGGTGCAGCGCTCCACGCAGCAGCAACAGCACCATAGGCACGGCTACCACCAGAAAATAACGGGGCTGCAGATTGGCGTGGTACGCCATGAATGCCATGTAGCCAGTTGCCCATAACGCCAGCGACGTAAACACCGAGTCGCGCCAGACGCGTGGCCGAAAGGCCGCCGCAAGCAGGGCCAGGAGCGCAAGCGGATAAAGAAGTGAGCCTATCCATAGGCCGTCCTGCAGCGTTGCAGTAACTATCTCTATGAAGTTCGCCCGAGTAATGGAGGTGTAGCCGTTCGCCGCAAACAGGTAAAAAAAGTCACGCTGCAGACCGGCATGAACCAGCACGGCCAAGTAGACGCCGCAGAACGCCGCGACAGTCCCTCCCGTGATCAACGTCACCTGCACCATCCGGCGAAGCTGCCAGTCCGCAGAACTCCAGAGCATGAAGAAGATCGCAGGTAGCAGGAACAGGGCGGTCGTTTTGGTACCGATCATCAGGACGATCAGCACGCCTACTGCATTCGAGCAGACCGCAGTTGCGAGCCCTGTTCTCGCGAAGCGTACGGCATACGCAGCGTACAGTGCGAGCAGAACCCACAGGATCAGCAGGGGTTCAAGAATGGCAATTCGCGTGAAGGCATACACAAACGAGTTCGCGGTAAGCAGCAGCACTGCCGCAGCTGCAAAGGCGCGCTGCAGACGTCCCTCTGGACGCCGGGGCAATGGCAGCGAGAGCAAGGCGTACGAGCAGGCAAGTATGCCCGCGAACACCACGACCGTCAGCGCCCTCGCCGCAACAATGCCGACGCCGGTAAAACGAAACACAAGCGCCTCAAGCAGAGGCCAAACGGGCAAAGCTACGGCAGGATTGAAGTCGCCGGGCAGGCGCCATGTTCCACGCAGGTAATGCCGAATTGCGCCGTCGCCGTACCAGCCCTCATCCGTGTACTTGGCCCAATCCACCCATGGCGAGTGGTTTGGAAAGTCGGCCCGCAGATGCAGAAAATGAAGCAACAGCAGCACCGCTGCACACAGCAGCAGTGCTAAAGGCAACCCATTTCGGCGTAACTCGTCTGCGATGCGAAGCATACTTGGCCGCTACAACACGGAATGCGAAGTTGTGTTGCCATAGTAGCGCCAAGGCATGGCGCCAGTATGCCCAATGCGAACTTCGTGCAGAGTACTAGTCGTATGAGAGTGCTTCGATAGGGTCTTTGCTCGCTGCCTTAAGCGCGGGGTACAGCGCGCCCAGCGTTGCTCCGACCAGCGCGATCACGACAGAAGAGGCCACCCATGCGGGCGTAACGGCAAACTCAAGTTGGGGGAATTTGACATGCAGGATGCTCCGCAGCATGTAAGTGAACAGCACCCCGGCGAGTATGCCGACGATCGCCAGCATGCCGGATTCGCGCAGCACTATGCCGACGATGTAGGTCTTTGAAGCGCCCAAGGACTTGAGGATGCCGATCTCGCGCGTGCGCTCCATGACGGCCGTGTACATGGATTGAAAGATCACGATAAAGCCAATAATGACGGCGATCCCGATGACGACGCGCAGGCCGATGTTAAAACCTGGAAACTTCTCCGGTGTGAGCATGGAGAGGAACTCGTCAAGGGTCTGCACGTCCCATTGCTGCAGGCCGTCTGTGGCCTTGATTTCGTCGCGCACCGCGTTCTGCCAGTGCGGCTGATCTTCTGTTTTGATGTAGAACAAGCTGCAGCGGTTCTCAGTGCCGTTTATGGCATTCATGGTTGCCAGCGGCAGAAACTTACGACCGCCTTTGCCATGCTCGACAATGCCGGAGATACGGAAGTCGCGGCCAAGCACCTTCATGGTGTCGCCTACATGGAAGCCTTTTCCGCTCGCTGCCGCAACATCGTCAATGATGATGTCATTCAGCCCGGTGAACGGTCCACCATCGAGAAAGACAAATGGCCGAAGCGCGTTGAAGCTGTCGTAGTCGATGCCGTAGATGTTCTCAAGGCTGGCGCCGGCCACAAGCTGGATGTAGACGGGAGCCGCTACCTGTACGTGCGGCAGCTTCTCAAGCACGCCCTGGATCTTCGTCGAAGCGGGAGCTCCGCTTACGCCCATAAGGTTAGAAGTGGTGCCGGGCCTCGCGATGATGTCGTTGCCAATGCCGCTGGTGCGCACCTTCTGCCCGTCAAGCATGCCAAGCATAATGGCTGCGATGGACAGAATCATGATGACTTCAATTGCAACTGCAAGCGCTGAAATGATCGAACGCAGCGGGCGATGCACAAGATTCCCAACAACCAGGCTATTCATATCTATGCTCGATTGTAGCCTTCGGGACGACGCTGCTTACGCTGTCCGGATTCCAGGAGGGATACATCTTCCGACGCCCGGGCCGGATTGTCATCGCACCCAGGATAGGACCCATCTTTGTAGTCGCTGTCTGCGCCAGGATCACTGCAAACGAGAACGTTCCAGCACCATAGATAAGCGCGTTCATCAGTCCCTCAGCGGCCTGGTGCGAGAACCAGACGAAGTAAAGCAATGCCCAACGGGTTTGCTCAATCCTGCCCACCAGCGAATCAGCGACGAAGAACAGAAGGAAGAAGGTGGGCGCAAGAATGATCGTCAGCCCCTTCCACCCATCGATGTGATACGCATCTGCGTACGCGGAAAACGAAACACCTGTCGAGTAATCTTCCGGAGCTAGAACCCCGATCGCGTGACCGTACAAGTTACCCACTAGGAACGCGGGCTTGTTGGGGTAAAGGTAGCGAGGAATCACGTTCGTCCAGTAGCTGGATAGGATCTCCATGGATCCTGGCTGACCGTGGTCAGTAACATAGATGAGCACATCATCAACCGGCACAACGGTCAACCGGTCCAACAATCCCTCTGGAGAGTTAAACCAATGTGGAGATCCGCCGAGGCCTTCGGAGCCTCCTGAATAACCGAGCAACTCTGCGTATCGTGCACGGGTTTCGATCGGATGGCTAAGCAGGTTCACGGCTATGCCGAATACATTCTCTTCGTTCCGGTAAACGCGGCCCACCTGCGAAAAAGGCGTCAGAATGAGGGCCGCCGCCAGTCCCGCAACTGTCAGAACGATCGCCTTCTTAAGCGATACCCGGTATCCGGCGGCAATCGCAGCAATCGCCCAGGCGGCGCTCGCACCGAACATGCCTTCTTTTGAAAAGGTAAGTATGCCCAATCGGACTGTGATCCACAGCCAGATAGAAAACGAGATCCAGTTGAAGGTGCGGCGACCATCCGTGTCTTTTGCGAGCTGATAGACCGGCAGCATGACCGCGAGGAACTGGAAGTAATTGAATTGGTTAAACGTTCCAGCCCACTGCGCGGGTAGAACGTACAGCGGCAGAATGTACAGCAGCAAGCAGCCAATCGCGATCGAGTTGATCTGCGTGCTGTTCAAACGATCGGACAATAATGGGGTCTTACGCCGGAATCGGCTGCTCAGCAGCACAGCCGCAAGCAGAGAGCACATCCCGACAAGATAGACAGAGAGAGTTAGCTGCGCATCCAGCAAGTTTGTCTGCAAAGGCTCGCCCAGCAAAGCCTTCGCGACCATGCCGACAGTACATGAAAACAGCGCATTGAAAAAGACGTAGGCGCCGCTGGGGTACTGCAATCCGCCTGTCACGTTGAAGGCGGTCGCCGCCACCACGATGAAGGCGCATCCTGTAGCACTCAGAGTGACCGGAGTGCCCTCAACCAGCTGCACGCAGAAGAGCACCATCACGAAGGAGAAGACCCAGGTCATGGGGACCCGCGACGGTAAGGTGACCTTCATGCAGACCCAAGTCTAGCAAAGCTGCCGGAAGCGTCAGCGAATGTCAGCTTGCCTGGGCAACGATCGCGTTCACGGGGAGCGATGGTGCGGCAGAAGGAGCCGCATCAAACCGTGGCGGCAGAGGAACACGGACGCCGTGTTCGTCGATCTCGTTCGACTCCACGTAGAAGTGGGTCAGGTTTGCCTGTCCGAATGAGGTGGTAATTGCCACATCGGCTGCATCGCGTCCCGTGGCCATCAACAACCGGCCAATTCTCGGGGTATTGTGGCGGGCATCCATATCCCACCATCGGCCATCCAGCCAGACCTGGTACCAGGCTGAGAAGTCACCCGCACCCGAGAGCGGAATGCGGATATCTCCCAGGTGGCCGGTAACATAGCGCGCCGGAATGTTCATCGCTCGTGTCAGCGTGATGGCAAGGTGCTGGAAATCCCGGCACACGCCCTCACGCTCCGTGTACACATCCATGGCAGTCTTGGTCGGCCTCGCCTTCATGTAGTCGAAGCGCACCTTCCAATGTACCCAGTCACGTATCGCAAGAGCGCGTTCACCGCCTGGCGGCAGGTTGCTGAAGAGGTCATACGCTATAGCGCTGAATCGATCCACTTCGCAGTAGCGGCTCGCCAGTAAAAACTGCAGGATTTCAGCGGGCAGATCATCTACGGGGTGCTGTACGGCACCAGAGGGCTGTGGATCGGGATCTGCTGAGATGTCAACTATATTGTTGCCGCTGAGTCGAAGCGCTCCGGGCGGAGCATGAAATCGCGCGCACCGGTTGCCGAAGCTGTCCATATAGCTCTCGGGAACGATCGTGGTGCTGCTGCTGGCATCGATGTGCTCCACAAGCAGGTCGTCCTTGGTGCGCAGTGCCGCGTCCAGCGAAGGATGCAGGTGCAGCAGAGCCACCATCGGTGTATCAGCCGGCAGATGAAACTGAATATCAAACTCACTCTGAATCAACATAGAGAACCGTCTTCTATCAGACGCACAAAAAGTGGCAGTCGTTGTT
Organism: Terriglobus sp.; assembly: GCA_965199365.1. Lineage (GTDB taxonomy): Bacteria > Acidobacteriota > Terriglobia > Terriglobales > Acidobacteriaceae > Terriglobus. The sequence goes on from CBDARC010000002.1 coordinate 1,182,720, forward strand.
AGTAGAACACCAACCCGCACATGCTCCAGCCCTGCCCGAGTTCAACGCACGAGAAAGGGCGCGGCAGAAGCCGCGCCCTTTCGTCTGCTTCTAGTCACTAATAACGATACGTCTCTGCCTTGTATGGACCCTCGACTGGCACACCGATGTAGTCCGCCTGCCGCTTCGAGAGCGTTGTTAACTTCACGCCGATCTTTTCGAGATGCAGCCGTGCGACCTCTTCGTCAAGCTTCTTCGGCAGCACATACACCCCGATCGGGTAGGTGTCCTTGTTCGCCCATAGATCGAGCTGCGCCAGCGTCTGGTTGCTGAAGCTGTTCGACATGACGAAGCTCGGATGGCCGGTCGCGCACCCAAGGTTCACAAGACGGCCCTCAGCCAAGACAAAGATCTGATTGCCATTGGGGAAAGTGTACTTATGCACCTGCGGTTTGATCTCGATCTTCTCAACGTCCTTCGCGCCATTCAGCAGGTCCATCTGGATTTCGTTATCGAAGTGGCCGATGTTGCAAACGATAGCCTGGTCCTTCATCTGCTGCATGTGCTCGTACGTGATGATGTCAACATTGCCCGTGGCGGTTACGTAAATGTCGCCGCGGCCGAGGGTCTCCTCGATGGTGGTGACTTCGAAGCCCTCCATCGCGGCCTGCAGTGCGTTGATCGGGTCGATCTCTGTAACAACAACACGGGCGCCCATGCCCCGCAGCGAGTGTGCCGATCCCTTGCCGACATCGCCATAGCCGCAGATCACGGCGACCTTGCCGCCCATCATTACGTCTGTTGCGCGCTTGATGCCGTCGGCCAGCGATTCGCGGCAGCCGTAGAGATTGTCGAACTTGCTTTTTGTTACAGAGTCGTTCACGTTGATGGCGGGCACCAGCAGCTTACCCTTCTTCATCATGTCGTAGAGGCGGTGAACTCCCGTGGTCGTCTCTTCCGAGACGCCGCGCCACTCTTTTGCCACCCTGTGCCAGTGCTGCGGATCTTCGGCAAGAACTTTCAACAGAAGCTGCTGAATTACCGCTTCTTCTTCACTGCCGGCCTTGCCATCGACGAAGCTTCGGTCGCCGTCCTCCAGTTCGACGCCCTTATGGATCAGGAGCGTGACGTCGCCGCCATCATCAACAACAAGCTGTGGTCCTAGATCTTCGGGGAAGCTGAGCGCCTGGTACGTGCACCACCAGTACTCTTCGAGCGTCTCGCCCTTCCACGCGAAGACCGGCGTGCCGGTCTCCGCGATGGCCGCGGCGGCATGGTCCTGGGTTGAGAAGATGTTGCAGCTTGCCCAGCGAACGTCCGCGCCGAGGTCTTTGAGCGTCTCGATCAGCACCGCCGTCTGGATGGTCATGTGCAGCGATCCGGTGATCCGTACACCCTGCAGCGGCTTGCCTGCTGCGTATTTCGCACGAATGCTCATCAGGCCGGGCATCTCCTGCTCGGCTACATCGATTTCTTTGCGACCCCAATCGGCCAGAGAGATGTCTGCGACCTTATAGGGCAGAACTGTTTGCGGAGCGAGAACGGCAGTAGCCATGTTCGGTAAACCTCGTGACTTAGTCTCTTACAAAGGTTAGCACCGGGCTTGCCCACGAACAGGTGCGATCTGGCGCTGCGTGATGCCACGCGAAAGTGCTGCGTCTGTTTGTTGCTACAACACTCGTTAGAAACGCAGGTGCCGCAGCTTGAGCGAGGCGTAGCTTGGCATGGCAGCCACCATGCGTAAAACGCGCATCTTGCGAGTAAGTGCTCATCCAAGCGACAGCCCACGTTCGTTCTAGTTGTACATAGGCAGGTACATTGCCAAATCTGAACGCACAGATTGTTGTGCAATGCTGGAGACGACGGTTAGGATGGCGTAGCAACCACAAGGCGATGACATGGCTGTACTTGACTCTCCCAGTAGACCGAGACGGGTAGAAGAGCACATGCAGTTTGGTGAGGGGTTGAAGCAGGAGCGCGAGCGCCGGGGTATTACCCTGGACAACATCGCTGCCTCCACGCGGATCTCGCTGCGTCATCTGAATGCTTTAGAGGCGGACCGGTTTTCCGAGCTGCCCGGTGGCGTCTTCAACCGCGGGATAGTGCGCTCATACGCTCAGGCCTGTGGTCTGGATGCGGACGGCACGCTGCGGAGCTTCACCTCGGCACTGGAGGCTAGTGGGCTTTCCGAAACGCCGCGAGATGATGACTGGATTGAGTTTGCCGAGGCCGTCCGCCGCAACCGCAGCGTCGTCACTCCGAAGCGCAGATTAGGATGGCTTGGGGTCGCGCTGATGATCTTTGTCGTGCTCGCCATCGCCGGCGGCGTGTTTCTCTTGCTGTTGCATCGTGGCGTGATCCGTTTGCCTGCACACCTGCACCTGCCGGGCAGGCACTGATCCAAGCCGTTGTTAAGACGCGCGAGCAGCCTTCATCAGGCGGTCGCGAATTGCCTGAACCATCGGTAGTTCACTCGCCGGGGGAAGCGGGCAAAGGATCACGTTGACTCCCGCAGCGTCGAGACTTCGAAGTCCGGTGTAGAGCGTTCGAGCCAGCGCGGCCGGATCGTCCCACTGCTCCCATGCGAACGCTTCCGTCAGTCTGAAACGGGGGACCGACCACCCCCTCGGGAGCATGACCCCTGTTCGTTCAGAAGCAAGATCGACCAGCCGCGTACGCAATTCGGCTTCGCTTCCCACCAGCACAACGTGGGCGCCGGGAGCGTAATGTCGAATGCCGGTCCCAGGCGAAGGCAAGCTTTCGGGCGTCTCATCGAGAGTCGCGGGCTGGTAGACCGAAACCGCTCTTCGGGCGACACGTTCGATCTGCTCGCGGCTGACCCCACCCTCCCTGTAAAGCGTCATCGCGGATGGATCTAGCACAGTCGACTCCACACCGATGCTGCACGGGCCGTCATCAAGCACAGCGCTGATGCGACCATCCAGGTCGGCCAGCACATGCTGCGCCGTGGTGGGGCTGGTATGCCCGAACCGGTTCGCGCTGGGAGCAGCCAGAGGAACTCCCGCTGCCCTGATCAGCGCGAGAGCCAAAGGATGCGCCGGCATACGCACGCCCACAAGGTCGCGCCCGGCAGTCACCGCCAGCGGTACATCAGGATGTCGAGGCAACAACAACGTGAGCGGACCGGGCCAGAATGCGTCCATCAACTTTTGCGCCACTGGTGACACTTCTGCGACGACGCGCTGCAGCATGGTTGCGTCGCTCACATGCACAATAAGCGGGTCCCAGTGCGGACGTTGCTTCGCCACGAAGACCCGCTCAACCGCCCTCGCGTTGAAGGCATTTGCAGCCAGACCATAAACAGTCTCGGTGGGCATGCCCACAAGGCCGCCGCGCACGAGCAGTTCGGCCGCGACGGCGAGACTTTCCGGCGCATGCGCCGGCAGGCAAAGCGTCTTGCCTTCTATCTCGAGAGTGGTCGTGCCATCCATCGCTTTATGGTACGGTTTTCCGCAGGTGAGCGTGTTCGGGTGGCCTATACTTCTACCCATGCTGCACGCGGAGATAGAACTCAAGTTCTGCGTTCCGAACGCGCGCGGGTTTCACGACCGTGCCCTCAAAGCTGGCTTCGCCCTGCACACACCCCGTACGCTCGAACGTAACGCGCTCTTCGACACGCCGGAGCGTCGCCTCCTCAGCGAGCGCCGCGTTCTGCGGATGCGGGAGTATGGCGGCACCTGGGTGCTGACCCATAAACGTCCGCCTGCAGACAACGACGACTCCAGTTTTTACAAAGAACGAGTCGAGACTGAGACCGAAGTACAGGACGGCGATGCCATGGGCTTCGTCCTGATTGAACTCGGTTACACCCCGGTATTCCGCTATGAGAAGTTCCGTACCGAGTTTCACGACGGCGATGGCGCCCTGGTCCTCGATGAGACTCCCATCGGCGACTTTGCTGAGTTGGAGGGCGAGCCAGGTTGGATCGACCAGGCTCTGCAGCGGCTCGACATTCAACGAGAGTGGTGCTTCACCGATAGTTACGGACGCATGTTCCTGGATTGGAAGGCGCGCTCCGGCAGCCCTGCGGAGAACATGACCTTTGAGGAGATCGCGCCGGCGCTGGCCCGGTAATTTGCTTCCGATGCCACTGTCATCCTGAGCGCAGCGAAGGTCCCCAGGGAACTACGCTCGCCACTTCGTCCTACATTTTCGGGCCGGTTCGGGCCGAAACCTCAGGTCGACGTATAAAGGCTAGCATTTTAGGATCCTTGGCTTCGGTCAGGATGACGGTGCAACAAAAAAGGCTCATGCCGTCAGCATGAGCCTCTTTGTCCAAACGAGCGCTTAGAATATCTGGAAGTTCACCGCGACATTCAACTCCACCGGCACAGCCTGACCACCCTTGCGCGCGGGCCGGAATTTGTACTGCGCCACCGCTTCGCGCGCTTTTTCGTCCAGACCCATGCCGACGGGGCGGATGACTTTCACCTGGGTGGGCCGGCCGGTCGCGTCCACGATCAGATGTACCAGCACCTCACCCTGGAACTTGGCCTTACGGGCCTCCTCGCTGAACTCAGGGTCGACCTGGTAGATCAACTGCGGAGCGGAAACGTCGCCACCGACCTGGTATGCGCCGCCACCGGTGTTGCCACCGGAGCCGTTGCCGAGACCATTACCGCGTCCATTGCCCAAACCGCCGCCGCTGCCGTTACCAAGAGAGTTAACACCCACATTCGGAGCGTTCGGCATGCCGAAATTGGGCATGTTGTTATTGGTCATGTGCAGGTTAGTCTGCACGTTGATCGCAGGATCGACCGCCAGCTTCGGCTCAATCTTCGGCGGATTCGACGGCGGAACGATAGGCGTCGGCGAGAACTTGGGCAGCTTACCCTGCGTGACTGGAGCAATATCGTGTGCGCCGCCACCGCCGCCCATCGGCTTTGGCATCGCAATCTTCAGGGGCGGTTGCGGCGGAGGTACGTCGAAACTGATGGTGTTAACCTTTGGCGGAGCCGTGACCACCTTGCGGATAACGTGTGCGCTGATCCAGAAGATCAGCAGGAAGATGAGGGCGTGCACGACGACCGCAGTGGCCACAGTCTTTGGGTCGCGCTTGACATCCATCGGGTTCGCGACCGCGATGGGCTTCGATTCAAGCACCAGCGGCGGCAGCTTTTCCGGGAAGAAGGCGTCACGGAAGTTCTGCACCAGCGACGCAAATGGTCCCTGGGAGACGAGTTCTTCCGGCTGGCCGAGGTTGGGAACAGCGGATGCGCCGCGCCGGCTGGCGCGTTCGGTGTCGACGGCAGGTTGTGACGGATCGGTGATAGTCGCCATTGCCTCAAATCTCTATGTCTTCGCCGCGCGGTTAGTTGCTACGGTTCAAGTCAGTTCGTCCCGCGGGCCTGGACTCTGCGATCCGCCTGCGTATTCTCTCAGGCTTAGGCACTTGGAAGCACATCAACGTGCGGCAGTTCTGGCGTCCACATCACATTCTACAAAAGTTAAACGTTGTGCGCCGCAGCGCCATCTGCAGCCGTCAAACATTTGACGCAGTGCCCCTGCAGGAAGTAACAGGACATCCGCGGCCACCGCGCTTCGCAACTACAATAAAGGTTTGGAACGAACGCCGCCGCCGCTTTCCAGCGTGCGGTCGGCGATGAGGACTTGATGGACGAGGCGCACCAGGACGGCTCAAAAAAGCCGCTCCAGATGAAAGACACACTGAACCTGCCGAAGACCGCCTTTCCTATGAAGGCGAACCTGCCCGCGAATGAGCCGGCGCGTCTGCAGGCGTGGAAAGACGCCGACCTGTACGGCCAGATCCGCGCAGCGCGCGCCGGTGCGCCCAAGTACATCCTGCACGACGGCCCCCCGTACGCGAACGGCGCCATCCACCTGGGCCACGCGCTGAACAAGTGCATCAAGGACTTTGTCGTGAAGTCAAAGACCATGGCAGGGTTTGACGCGCCCTACGTGCCGGGATGGGACTGCCACGGTCTGCCGATCGAAATCAAGGTCGACGAGCAGCTTGGCCGCAAGAAGCTGGAGATGGACGCGCTCACGGTGCGGCAGCAGTGCCGCGACTACGCGCAGAAGTATGTCGATCTGCAGCGCTCGCAGTTTGTGCGGATGGGCGTCCTCGGCCGCTGGGACAACCCGTACCTGACCATGAGCTTCGACTACGAAGCCCGCATTCTTGAGACGTTTTATGCGTTTTTCGAGAAGGGTTTCGTCTACAAGGGTCTGCGGCCCGTGTACTGGTGCATGCACGACAAGACCGCCCTCGCCGAGGCGGAGGTCGAGTACGAGATGCACACATCGCCCTCGGTCTACGTGCGGTACGTGCTGACTTCACCGACCGAGAGCATCGATGAAGCGTTGACCGGTCTGCCGCTATTCGGCCTGATCTGGACCACCACGCCGTGGACGCTGCCCGCATCGCTGGCAATCGCCTTTCACCCTTCGTTCGAGTACGTCGCGGTACGCATCGTGGACGAGAACCCAACCTGGGGCAAAGGCAACGTCTACATCGTCGCGAAGGAACTGCTGGAGTCGTTGAAGGCTTCGGCCGGGCTGCCGGCTTACGAAGTTGTTGCGCGTTTCACTGGTGAGAAGCTGGAGCGCGTCACCTTCGCGCACCCGTTCCTGCCGCGAGAGATTCTCGGCGTCATGGCCGAGTACGTCACGACCGAACAGGGCACGGGAAGCGTCCACACCGCACCCGCGCACGGCCCCGACGATTTTGCGACTGGGAAGAAGTACGCCCTCTCGCAGGTATGCGACGTGGACGAAGCCGGTCGCCTGCGCAACGGGCTGCCTGAGTATGACAACCTGAACGTGCACAAGGCCAACGCACCCATCATCGAGTTGCTGAAGGAGCGCGGCGCACTGATGGCGCAGGGCGAGATCCACCACAGCTATCCGCACTGCTGGCGCTGCCATCGACCGGTCATCTATCGCGCGACGGAGCAGTGGTTCATCGGCATGGAGACCGAGCTGCCGGGTGGCATCAGCTTCCGACAGCGGGCGCTCGACGAGATTGCGAAGGTCACGTGGGATCCGTCGTGGGGGCAGGAGCGCATCAGCAACATGATCGCGACGCGGCCCGACTGGTGCATCAGTCGACAACGCATCTGGGGCGTACCGATCGCGGTATTCCTGTGCCAGAAGTGCCACTCGCCCCTCATGGACCCGGCGATCAACCGCAGCGTTGTTGAGCGGTTCAGGAGCGAGAGCGCCGATGCATGGTACAGGTACTCGGCGGAAGAACTGTTGCCGAAGGGCACAACCTGCGCAACGTGCAATGCGGTGGACGACTTCCGCAAGGAAATGGACATCCTCGACGTCTGGTTCGAGAGCGGTGCGAGCTGGCACGCGGTATTGGAAGCCGAGCCTGAACTTCGCAGACCCGTCGGCGAGACGCCCGCGGACCTGTATACCGAGGGCGGCGATCAACATCGTGGCTGGTTCCACAGTTCCCTGCTCAGCTGTGTCGGCGTGCGGGGCCACGCACCGTACAAGTACGTCGCAACATCGGGCTGGACGCTGGACGAGCAGCGCCGCGCCTTCTCCAAGTCGCTCGGCAACGGCGTCGATCCGGTCAAGGTCATGGACGAACTCGGCGGGGATATCGTTCGGCTGTGGGTCGCATCGGTCGACTTCCGCGAAGACGTCATCGCGTCCGTGCCGCTGATGAAGCGTCTTGCGGAAGAGATCTACCGCAAGCTGCGCAATACCTTCCGGTTCCTGCTCGCGAACCTGGACGGCTTTGTTCCTGCCGACGATGAAGTGGCATGGGATCAGATGGAGCCGCTCGATCAGTACATGCTGGCACGTACTGCCGAGTTAGTCACAAAGGTACGCGCGAGTTATGAGGCCTTCGAGTTCCACAGGGTATTTCATGCGGTCAATGAATTTGCTAACTCCGAGCTGAGCGCTTTCTATCTCGATGTATTGAAAGACCGGCTCTACACGCTCGCGCCAAAGGATACTCGACGCCTAAGTGCGCAGACCGCGGTATGGAAGATCACCGAAGCTCTGGTACGGCTTGTCGCACCGATACTTTCGTTCACGGCTGATGAAGTATGGGGTTATCTGCCGGCAGTAAGTGGGCGCGAGAAAAGTGTCCATATCGCATACTTCCCTACAGCGTCCGGTCTTGCTCCAGAAGGAGCAATCGATGCGCTCAGTCCCGCTTTTAAGTACCTGCTTAATCCTCGGGAGTTTGTTAAAGCCAAGCTAAAGCTAGAAGAAGCTAGACAGCAGAAGCTGATTGGGAAGGGTTTGGACGCAATTGTCTTAGTCACAACCTCAGGATCAGTGGATGTATTTGACACAGCTTCGTTGAAAGCTGCCGCTGAGTTCATGAACGTCTCGGGTGTGATCGTCAGACATGACGAACGAATTCCTAATGAGGTTTTCGGCCTCGAGGTCATGCCAGGCCGCAGCTTCGGCACAAAGTGCGAACGCTGCTGGCGCTACACCGACGACGTCGGTAGCGAAGGCATGTACCCGTCTGTATGCGCCCGCTGCGCTGACGCTCTGGAGAAGATCGGCTACGCTCCCGTGAACGAGGAGCAGCCCGCTTGAGCACGGTGCTGCACAGCAACACACTGCCACGGCGGGATGCGCGGCCATGGTTGCTGTTGATCGCGATGCTGGTGATCGTGCTTGACCGCGTCACAAAGTCGGTCGTATCGAAGAGGATCGAAATGGGGTCGGCCGTCGTTGTCATCCCGCACGTCTTCCGCATTACGCATGTTTTGAATACGGGCGCGGCGTTCTCGATGTTTGCGGAGTCGACTTCTCCCCTGGCCGTGCGCGTGGGACTGATCCTATTCTCGGTTGTCGCGGCACTCGTCGTACTCGGCATGCTGTGGAAGTATGGCCGGACGTGGTCGATGGCTGCAATTGGTTTTGCGCTTGTACTCGGCGGTGCAATCGGTAACTTGTATGACCGGATCGCCTTACACTATGTAGTGGATTTCTTAGAGGTTCATATCTTCAGTTATCACTTTCCTGACTTTAATGCCGCTGACAGTGCTATTACCGTAGGCGCTGTTCTGTTGCTGGCCGAGATGATCTGGCCCAGGAGTATTGCAGTGAATCAGAAGACCGAGTCAGCCGGGCAGCGAAATGAAGCTGCGGGGGAATTCCGTGGCGCCTGAGTTAGGACCAACAGCGAGCGCTCAGGCAGTAGTTTCCGGCACACCGGGCGGCACGGCAGATCACTCCGCTTTGCAGCAGGACGAGAAGGCTCGAGAGGTAAGAACTGGTGGTGTGTCGCCGAATGAGAACATCATCATTCGCGGTGCGCGAACACATAACCTGAAGAATATCGACATAGATATACCGCACAACATGCTCACGGTAATCAGTGGCGTATCTGGCTCAGGTAAGAGTTCCCTCGCCTTCGATACCGTGTATGCAGAGGGGCAGCGGCGCTATGTCGAATCGCTCTCCGCCTACGCGCGGCAGTTTCTTGAGCGCATCGAAAAACCTGACGTTGACCACATGGATGGCCTGGCGCCAGCCATCGCGATCAAGCAGAAGAACCAGACGCGCAATCCGCGCTCGACGGTTGCAACAGCGACAGAAATCTACGATTACATGCGCCTGCTGTACGCGCGTTGCGGCACGGTGACTTGCCTGCACTGCGGCGGCATCGTCAAGCGAGATACGGTCGATGAGATTGCCACAAGCATCCTCGCCCTGGGAGACGAGGTGCGACTGTATGCGTTGTTCCCCATCGAGCGCCGCAGCATCGTGCTGGAGCCGATGCAGGACTTCGCGCTGCCGCCGGAACAGGTTGCCCTTAAACCTCCAGTGAAGGCCAAAAAGCTCTCCAACAGGAAGGCGACAAAGTCTGCGGCGGCGGCGCCGGTGGTCGATCCGACAGAACCCATGCGCGAGCGCCTCGTAGAACTGCGCCGCCGCGGCTACAACCGGCTCTTTCAGAATGGCAGCATCGTGGAGTTCTCCACGCCGGAGTCGTTGCTCGAACTCAACTTCGCAGACCCGATTTATGTGTTGGCAGACAGGCTGAGTGTGAGCGTGGAGGTGCGTGCGCGCATTGTCGACGCAATCGAAACCGGCTATCGCGAAAGCGGGGAGATCATCTTCCTGACCGCGCCGCGGGATGGTTCGGAGCCTCAGCGCCTACGCTACTCGGCTGCGTTCGAGTGCGAGAACTGCCATCGCGCCTATCGCGATCCCGAGCCTCGCCTGTTCAGCTTCAACAACCCATTCGGAGCTTGCCCTCGCTGCCAGGGCTTCGGTAACACCATCGATTTTGATCCTGACTTAATCATCCCGGACAAGGCTCGATCGCTTGAAGACGGTGCCATAGACCCCTGGACGAAGCCGAAGTACCGCGCGCACCACGGTGAGATGAAGCGCTTTGCGCAGGAGTACGACATACCGCTCAAGACCGCCTGGTACGACCTGACACCTGCCCAGCAGAACCTGATCTGGGACGGTGGAAGCGGATTCAGCGGCATCCGAGGCTTCTTTCGTGCGCTCGATGGTAAGAAGTACAAGCTGCATGTGCGCGTCTTCCTGGCGAAGTATCGAGGTTACGCACCATGCCCGGACTGTCGCGGACAGCGCCTGCGTGCCGAAGCACGTGCCGTCCTGTTGAATGGCCGCAACATCTGCGAGGCTGCCGGCCTGACGATCACCGCCGCGCGCATGTTCTTCGACTCGCTGGAGTTGTCACCCGCGCAGACCGAGATCGCCGGCAAAATTCTTGAAGAGGTGCGGCAGCGCATCGGTTTTCTGGAACAGGTCGGCCTGGAGTACCTGACGCTTGATCGGCTTTCGTCCACGCTCAGCGGTGGTGAATCGCAGCGCATTCAGCTGGCCAGCTCGCTGGGATCCCGGCTGGTTGGGGCTTTGTATGTGCTGGATGAGCCGTCCATCGGCCTACACTCGCGGGACACGGCAAAGCTGGTCAAGATCATGCATGAGCTGCGCGACCTCGGCAACACAGTGCTCGTGGTGGAGCACGATCCGGACGTCATCATGGCCGCGGACCGCCTGATCGACCTTGGTCCTGGTGCCGGTGAACTTGGCGGCAAGCTGCTCGCAAGCGGCACCGTGGAAGAAGTCAAAAGAGATAACAACTCCATCACGGGCCGCTACCTTTCTGGCAGAACACGCATTTCTGTTCCAACCGATCGTCGCGAGCCTACGCGCGAGATGCTGAAGCTGAAGGGCGCACGAATCCACAATCTGCGTGGTGTCGATCTTGAGATCCCGCTCAGCATGCTCTGCGTCGTCACCGGGGTGTCCGGCTCTGGAAAGTCCACCATCGTGCACCAGGTGCTGCACCGAGCGCTGCAGCATGCGCTTGGTGTGGAAGGCGCAAGCAGCGACGTTCAGCAGTTGTATCGCGAGCTCTCTGGAACGCACTTTCTGCGCGAAGTGGTGCTGGTGGACCAGTCGCCTATCGGCCGCACCCCGCGTTCTAATCCCGTCACGTACATCAAGGCGTTCGACGCGATCCGCGAGCTGTTTGCAGCGCAGCCGGATGCGAAGCGTAAGGGCTGTACCGCGGGCAGCTTCAGCTTCAACGTGCCGGGCGGCCGCTGCGACGTTTGCGAAGGCGATGGCACAGTCACGGTGGAAATGCAGTTCCTCGCAGACATTGAACTGCCGTGCGAGGAGTGCAACGCGACCCGCTACAAGGCCGGCATTCTGGATGTGAAGTATAAGAACCGCAACATTCATGATGTGCTGAACATGACCGTTAAGGATGCTGTGCACTATTTCGCCGGTAATCCGAAGATCGTTGACCGGCTGCAGGTGCTGGATGAAGTGGGGCTTGGCTACGTGCGTCTTGGCCAGTCTGCGACCACGCTGAGCGGTGGTGAGGCGCAGCGCGTGAAGCTTGCATCGCACCTCGCAAACATCCGGTCGAGCGGCGCACGCGGAGCGGCGACCAAGGCCGCGAGTCGTGTTCTGTACATTCTCGACGAACCCACGACCGGCTTACACTTTGCCGATGTCGCCACGCTGCTGCAGGCATTTCGCAAGCTGATCGAGGGCGGCGGGTCGCTGCTCGTCATCGAGCACAACATGGACATCATCAAGTCCGCCGACTGGGTGATTGACATGGGCCCTGAGGGAGGGTCGGGTGGCGGACAGATCGTCGCTGTGGGTACGCCCGAGGAGATCGCCGCTGTACCAGGTTCGTACACCGGGCAATGGTTGGCGCCCGTGCTGAAGGCTGCTGCTGCGTGAGTGTTCGGCGGTCCATCCTGGCCTTAGTGTTGTCGTACGCGGCAACGGGGTTTGCTCACGCACAGTACCAGCTGCCGCCGGGCACAAGCTCATCCGTTCCCGACAGCGACCGGCAATCTGCCCCGTCGCCCGAGACATCGACCCTGCAGAAGGCCGAAGCAGCGATTACGGCGGATCGCTTTGCTGAGGCCGTCACACTGCTCACGCCACTTGCGGTGCCGGCGCAGGCGAACGAGCGAATCTTCTATGATCTGGGTTTCGCGCAAGACGCGCTAGGTCACGATGCTGAAGCCGCTAACGCCTATCGCGAGGCATTGAAGCGCAATGCAAATGATGCTGCAGCGCGCGTGTCGCTCGGTCTGCTGCTGGCGCGAACAGCGGACCGTGCTGCTGCCGAGGAGCAGCTGGTCGCCGCGACAAAGATAACTGCTGCGCCGCCGGACCTGGTGGCACACGCTGACCGCGCGCTGGCGCAGATTCATCTTGAGAAGAATCCCGAACAGGCCAACACCGACCTGCTGGCCGCTTTGCAGATTTCCCCTCAAACTCCCCAGGACGCTGCTTTGGCAGCGGAGATTGCCGTGGGCTTACACGACAACGCGACTGCGGAGATCGCCTATGCACATGCCATTCAGATGAACCCGGGAGATGCGGAAGTCACGCTGGGCTATGCTCGTCTGCTGTCGCGCGAAAAGCGCTATGCCGAAGCGGAAGCAGCCCTGCAACCGGCGTTGAAGGCCCACCCTGAAAATCGCGAGCTGCAGTCGGAACTGGCAGCGCAACAGATGTTGCAGGGCCAGTTCGATGAGGCCGTCCACAGGTTGGAATCGCTGCACGCAGCTGCGCCTGCTGATGCGCCGATCGCTCGAATGCTGGCTACGGCGTATGTGACCGGAGGCACACCGGAAAAGGCGGACGCGCTGTACGCCGCTCTGCTCGCGGCTAACCCGAACGACGTCAACCTGCAGGTGGAATGGGCCGATTGCCTGATCCGACAGAAGCGTTCCGCCGAGGCGGAACCGGTGCTGCAGCGCGCGACGGCACGCCCCGGCGCTTTTGCCGACCCCCAAGCCCGTGCAAACGCCTATGGGATGCTTGCGTTTGCTGCCTCAGCCAACCACGATCCCGAAACGACACTGAAGGCACTATCACTGCGTGAAACTGTCGCGCCATCAACAGCTGCATTTACTTTCCTTGCGGCGACGGCGCATGATACATTGCATCACACGAAGCAAGCGGCAGATCAATATCGCTTATTCGTGCAGCAGTCAGGCGGTAAGTTCCCCGATCAGGAGTGGCAGGCGCAGCAGCGACTCCACATTCTTGACCGCAGCAAGTAGCCTCGGCCTACCCCGAAGTATTCGGGAGGTGTCTATGCAGATCGCCGTTCGCTCATACCCCATCGTGCTAAGTCAGAGTCGCGCTGTTGTGTGTGCCGGTGCGCTTGGGCTGCTGATGTCCCTGCCGGCTGCAGCTCGTGCGGCCGATTCCGTCGTCATCGACTCATCAGTCATCGCGTCGTTACATTTGCGCGCGCGGCAGGCAGCACCGCGCGAGCAGGTGCAGATGTATGCCGATCTAGTCGACAAGATCAGCCTGCTGGCCAGCAAAGAGGTTGCTGACGGCGAAATGGAAAAGGCAGAGGCGACGCTGCACGAGTTAGAAGCATGCTCTGCGGAGATCGAGAACGGTCTGCAGCATGACAGCAAGGGTCTGAAGAAGACGGAAATGATGTTGCACAACACGCACCGTCGTCTCACGGACCTGATGCGAAGCGCGTCCGGCGACATGAAGCCGATGGTTCAGAGCGCGGTGGCCCGCTTGGAACATGCGCAGACCACGTTGCTGAGCGCCGTCTTCGAGCACTGACCCGTGGGCATGCGCTACAGCGGCCTTCTCCTGATTCTTCTCGGATTGCCCTTGCCAAGCCGCGCGCAAGGACATTCGACTGCGCTGTCAGAGCGCGAGGAAGAGTCGGTGCGAGACGCTGCGGACGACCCGGCCAGGCGTGTGGCTGTATACCAATCCATCATCGAATCCCGCGTCAAGCGTATCCAGGACATCCTTGCGGACAAGCGCGCGCAGGGACGCCGCGACGACATCCGCGAGAACATGGACGAGATCGCCGGGCTGGTGGATGAACTGGAAGACAACGTCGACGAGTACGACGCCAAGCATCGCGATCTGCGTAAGGCGATGCCCAAGCTAATGGACGCAATGTTGCGGTGGGAATCGGTGTTAAAGCAGCCTCCGGTAGACGACCGCTACGATCTGGTTCGCAAACTCGCGCTGGAAGCGGTGGCAGACATCAAGAAAGATGTTGACGAAATGCTGCCGGCGGAACAAGCCTACTTCAAGGCTCATCCGCCCGATAAGAACGCCAACCCAGGCGGTGTCGGAGAGATCCACTCGCGCGAGTAAGCAGCGCCTTTGCACAAGGCATGGGTACCGGCTCGGCGATAATGATGGTGGTGAGTACCCCGGAGCTGCAGCAGGTATTTGAAGTCGCGTACCGTGATTTGCGGCCGCGTGCACCCATGCCGCCTTTCGATATCCGGTTCCGCCGCTTCGTATCGCTGAACACCACCATTCGGCTGCGCGAGGGCAAGCTGATCGTTCGGCTTTCAGATCTTCTGGAGGCTGCGCCGCCATCGGTGCTGGAAGCGATTGCGCACATCCTCATCGCCAAGCTTTATCGCAAACCCATTGCTCCCACGCACAACGATCGCTACCGTCGATACACATCAAGCGAAGCGGTCAGCAGGCAAGCCGAGCATGCGAGGCAGACCCGCGGACGCAAGCAAATCTACTCCGCGGCAGGCCGCTACTATCACCTTGAAGAGGTCTTCGACGCCGTCAACCGCCGCTTTTTCCACGGCCTGCTGGGCCGGCCGGTACTGACGTGGAGCGCGCATCATGCCCGCCGCACGCTGGGCCACTACGACGCGGCCCACAACACCATCGTGGTCAGCCGTGTCTTCGATGGGCCCCACGTACCTCGCTACGCCATCGAGTACCTGATGTATCACGAGATGCTTCACCTCAAACATCCCGTGGTGCGCGCTCGCGGCGGACGACGCTGTATCCATTCACGCGAATTCCAGGCGGAGGAACGGCTGTTCCCCGAGCTTGAGGCAGCTAAGGGATTTCTTAAGCGTCTTTAGCGCAGTTGCAGAGTTAAGCCGGCTCCGTTGCGACCACAACTGTTCGATGCCGCTGAGCAACGAGGATCAGCACGGCGCCCACCAGCACGGTTCCGAGCGCCGCTACCTGCGCGTTCGACATGCCGAAGTACAGCCGCTCGTTGCGGCGGACAAACTCCACAAGAAAGCGTCCGATTCCGCTAAGCACCAGGTATTCGCCGGTAAGCTGCCCGATCGGTAGGGTGCGGCGGCCACGCACCCACAGATACCAGGCTAGCGCCATGGCAAACAGCAACTCATATACCGGGGTAGGCTGCACCAGCAGTCCTGGCGGATTGGGCTGTGGCGGGTCAAGTGCATCATCATGGATGTGCACGCCCCACGGCAGCTTTGTCGTGATGCCGTAATCGCCGTCGCCCGAAGTCAGGCAGCCGATGCGGCCCACGCCGTAGCCAATAGCAGCCGCGGGCGCGGCAAGATCTAGCATGCGCACAGGGCCGATGCGGTGCGTCCTGCCCTGCCACATCAGCGCGGCAACGCCGAACAGAAGGCCTCCAAACCACGCAAAGCCTGCCTGAAACCAATGGAAGAAGCGCACGGTAACTTCGAGCGGCTTGCTCCAGCCGGGCAGAGCGATCTCATGCATGGCCATGCGAAGCTGAAACGGGTTCTGTAACTCGTGCCAGATCTTTGCGCCGATCACGCCCGAAATCATCACGACCGAAACGACCACGATCGCATCGGCGGAAACACCCGCCCTGGTAAACGAGCGGTGCAGGACGTAAGCAGCCGTCACGGCCGCAAGCCACATCAAGATGCCGAAGGTGCCGAGCGTTATGGAACCCAGGTGCAGGTAAGGAAGCATGCGCTCTGTGAGTATACCGAGTGCGCTGCGGCTAAACTCTTCTCACCCTCAGAGAGCGCGGACTTCGATTCCAACCTGCGCCGTTGCAGTTTAGGCTAAGAAGCATGGCCACACCCACTCTTCCCTTTGTCCCTGCCTCCAGCTGCGAGGTCCTGTTTTCTGTCGACCAGATTCGTGAGCGCGTCGCCGCCATCGGCAAGCAGATCTCTGAGGACTACAGAAACGAGAGCATCGTTCTGGTTGGCGTGCTGAAGGGCGCGGCAATCTTCCTTGCCGATCTGGCACGCGCCATTGAAGTGGATAACACCTTCGACTTCGTCGCGGTCTCCAGCTATGGCAAAGGCAAGACCAGCTCCGGCGCGGTAAAGCTCATCAAGGACCTTGACGTGCCGATCGAGGGCAAGCACGTCATCGTGGTCGAGGACATTCTCGACACCGGCCTCACGTTGAACTACCTGCGAAAGCTGATGCTGCAGCACAAGCCCGCCTCGTTGAAGATCGCAACATGCCTCGACAAACCCGAGCGCCGCCTGGTGCCGATCGAGGCAGACTACGTCTGCTTCAAAATTCCGAACCGCTTTGTTATCGGCTACGGTATGGACTATGCCGAAAAGTACCGGAACGTGGCGGATATCCGCTTATTTCCAGAAGACAAGGCGTGAGACGCTTCCATCACTGCCGTGCGTTCCAGAGCATCAAACAGTTAGCAGGAGCGGCGCCGTCTTCGCCTCTTCTTCGCTATACTGAACATGCCCATGACCTCCCTCACCGTACAGCAGAAGCTCGAAATCTTGGCCGATGCGGCCAAGTACGATGCATCGTGCGCGAGTTCGGGCGCGAAGCGTAGCGGAAACGGTCAAGGTGTCGGGCACTCTGATGGCAACGGCATCTGCCATTCGTACACACCTGACGGCCGCTGCGTCAGCCTGCTGAAGCTGCTGCTGACGAACTACTGCACGTATGACTGCGTCTTCTGCGTCAACCGCGTCTCGAGCGACATCCGCCGCGCGCGCTTTACACCGGAGGAGATCGTCACGCTGACCCTGGACTTCTATAAGCGCAATTACATAGAAGGCCTGTTCCTGTCGTCTGGCATCATCCAGTCACCGGACTACACTATGGAGCAGCTCGTACAGGTCGCGAAGACGCTGCGCACAGTGCATCATTTTGGCGGCTACATCCACATTAAGGCCATTCCTGGCTGCGCTCAGCGGCTGGTCGATGAGGCCGGCCTGTATGCCGACCGGCTTTCGGCCAATATCGAGCTGCCTACGCAGAGTGACCTGGTGCAGCTTGCGCCGGAGAAAAAGACCGATGTCATCGAAACAACGATGACGCAGATCCATGATCGCAAGGCGGAAGCCGACGAGGACCGGGCCCGCTTTCACGGTGCACCGAAGTTTGCGCCTGCCGGGCAGAGCACGCAGATGGTTATCGGCGCGACACCATCGACTGATCGGCAGATCATCGAGCGCGCCAGCGGCCTGTACACCAGCTTCAAGCTGAAACGCGTCTATTACACCGGCTTTTCGCCCTATCCAGAGGCTGACACCCGACTGCCCCTGAAAGCTTCGCCGATGATTCGGGAGCATCGCCTGTATCAGGCCGATTGGCTGATGCGGCACTACGGCTTTGGTGCGGAAGAGATCACGACGGACGAACAGCCGGACCTCGATCTCGCCATTGACCCAAAACTCGCCTGGGCGCGCCGCCACCCGGAATACTTCCCGGTTGATGTGAACGCCGCGCCGCGCGAATCGCTGCTTCGGGTGCCAGGGCTTGGCTACCGCAACGTGGATCGCATCCTCAGCATTCGCAGATATCATCATCTCGGCTTGGAAGACCTGCGCAAACTGCATGTGCGTTTGAAGGATGCATCTGCCTACCTGATCACCATTGACCACCTGCCGCTCGCCGCGATTCCTGCTGTTTTTGCAGACGGTGAAATAAGCTCAACGGGAGAGTTGCTGAAGAGCACACGGGATGAGGTCATCGCGTTGCCGCCCGTTCAGCTTGGCTTATTTGAGGATGCGGCGAGGTCCGCACTCTGGGGTGTGCTGTGAGCGTGCAGGCCGCGCTCCGCGTACGAGTGCAGCCCACGTTTGCACACTGGCGCGAACTCGCCCGTGCAGCGCTTGTACAAGGAATCGAGCCGGAGGGCATCCAGTTCGAAGATGCGACCACCCCTTCGGCTCCTGATCTATTCGGCGTTTCGCCCGACAGCACGGAAGGACTACTCGCGAGGCCTGAAGAGTCCTCCGCGATGCCGCATGTTCCAAAGGCGTTTCTGCAGAAGGCACTCATTGCCGGATGCCACCGCGATCCGGAGCGCTGGAATCTGCTGTACCGGCTGTTATGGCGTCTACAGCGCAACCGCGACCTGTTAAAAGTCGAGGTCGACAGCGATGTGAACGAACTCGTCCGGATGGAGCAGCAGGTGCGCCGCGACGAGCACAAGATGCACGCGTTCGTCCGCTTTCGCCGCGTGGAGGAGTCTGACGGCGAGGAGCAGTTTATCGCCTGGTACCAGCCGCAGCACCGTATTTTGGAGCTTGCCGCTCCCTTCTTTGCCGAGCGCTTTGCGATCATGCGCTGGTCGATCCTGACACCCGATGGCTCGGTTACATGGGATCCTGCGGACAAGCAGTTGAGCTACGGACCCGCGGTTCCGCGAGACCGCGCACCCAGCGGAGACGAGCTCGAGGACCTCTGGAAGAGCTACTACAGCAGCATCTTCAACCCGGCTCGCCTGAATCCTACAGCCATGCGCGGGCACATGCCCACGCGCTACTGGGCCAATCTGCCGGAGGTGGACCTGTTGCCAAAGTTGATGCAGACAGCCGAATCAAGAGTGCAGGGCATGGTCTCCACCCAGAGCGGAAAGCCGAGTGCAGCACCCTTCGTACCCCCGGTCCACACGCTTGGTGCGATTCTCGAAGCGCTGCCTTCATGCAAGGGTTGCGACCTCTACTGCCACGCGACGCAGGTAGTTCCCGGTCGCGGGTCGGTGCATGCGCCGCTGGTGCTCGTAGGCGAGCAGCCCGGCGACCAGGAAGACCGGCAGGGTCTACCCTTCGTTGGTCCTGCCGGCGGCGTCCTGCGGAAGGCGCTTGCAGAAGTCGGCATTCATGACGCAGACGTGTACATGACCAACGCCGTAAAGCACTTCAAGTTTGTTCAGCGTGGCAAGGTGCGGCTTCACCAGAATCCGAAGATGAGCGAGGTCATGGCCTGCAAGCCCTGGCTGCTCGCAGAGCTTGACGCGCTGAAGCCAAAGCTCGTGGTTTGCCTCGGCGCCTCCGCGTCAAAGTCTTTGCTTGGCGGCACTTTTGCGCTGATGCGCGATCGAGGAAAGCTGCTTTCCACCCCGTTCGCGGAGAATGTAATGGCGACCATCCATCCGTCCGCCGTTCTGCGTGCCCGTGATGAAGCGTCACGCGAGGTGCTCTATCAGCATCTGCGCGATGACCTGTTGACGGCGCATCGCTTCGCCATGATGGCTGCTTAACGCGTCCCAGCCGCCTCATACGTAATCCATCGGGCTCCCTCGTTCCTGCAACCGTCATTTCCGGGCTTCAACGGCTTATGATTGCCACGGACATTCAGCGAAGTTTCAGGAGCAGAGATGCGTCACGACGACACCACAGGCTTTTATGACGAAGCGATAAGCAGCCCCCGCGCACTTGCCGCTACGCTCGATCACACGCTTTTGAAAGCAGACGCGACGCGCGCGCAGGTGCTGCAGCTGTGCACAGAAGCAGCCGAGTACCGCTTCGCCTGCGCCATGGTGAACCCTTTCTGGGTCTCGACCGCCGCAGCGGTGCTTGCCGGCACAGGTGTACCGGTAGGCGTCGTGATCGGCTTCCCGCTCGGCGCTTCCCTGCCGGAATCCAAGATCGACGAGGCAAAGCGGGTCATAGCCTTGGGCGCGCACGACGTCGACATGGTGATGAACATCGGCGCTCTCAAAAGCGGGGAGTACCAGACCGTCGCGAGCGACATCGCAGGAGTAGTGGACGCGGCTCACCAGCGAGGCGCAATCGTCAAGGTCATCCTCGAGACTGCCCTTCTAAACTTTGAAGAGAAACTGCGCGCCAGTGAGATTGCCGTGAACGCGGGTGCGGATTTCATCAAGACCAGCACCGGCTTCTCAACGGGTGGTGCGACTGCGGACGATGTGTCACAGATGCGTGGAGTCGCGGGCAGCCGTTGCGGAGTCAAGGCGTCCGGCGGTATTCGATGCCTTGCGGACGCGCGGGCCATGCTCCAGGCAGGCGCAACCCGCATCGGCGCCAGCGCAAGCGTCCGCATTGTGCAGGAACTGACAGGTATTGCTGCCAAAGCTGCACCAGCTGCGGGATACTGAGTGTTGGAGTCCGAAAAGCAAGGGATGAGTACAGGCAACGCCGAAGGCGTGCACGAGGAGCGACCGCTCAGGGTCGTCTCGCGGGCCCGTGCCTCTGATGCCTCGGAAGTCCGCCTTTCTCCGTCGGATGAGTCCGCGCAGTTATCCGAAGAATTTGAAGGTGACTATCGCCCCCCGTCTGACGCGGTGGCGACATCTCCGCGCGTGGAGATCCCGGGCCGGCTGGATCACACGATGAACATTCCGCCGACCAATCCTCTGCAGCCGGAGAACCGCATCCGCGTCTCCTCAGAGCATGTGGACTTCCTGCTGCGCTTGGCGGAGGCGCTGAACAACACGCTCGACCTTCAGACCTTGATGCTGCGTGTGGCCGAACTGGTGCGGGCTGTGGTGGACTACCGGATTTTCGCAATCCTGCTGATCAACGACCGGACACACGAACTATGGATGCGCTTTCAAGTGGGCCACACGCCCGAGATTGAGCGGATGCGCTTCAAGGTAGGGCGCGGCGTCATCGGTCAGGCCGCGCAGCATCGCACATCGGTATTGATCGATGACGTGCGCCACGCGCCGCAATACATCAGCGCCAATCCTGCCGTGCAGAGCGAGCTCGCTGTCCCTCTGATCGTGAAGAACCGCGTGATCGGCGTCATCGACATCGAAAGTGAGCAGCTGGCGGCCTTCACGCCCGACCAGCAGCGGCTGCTGGAATTGGTGGCCTCTCGCATGGCCGTTGCCATTGAGAATGCTCGGCTCTACACGCGGCTCTCGCGCCAGGCGCAGACGCTTACCGTATTAAGCGAGATCAGCCGCGAGCTGACCAGCATCCTCGACCTCGACAGCCTGCTGCAGAAGATTGGCACGCTGCTGAAGCGCGTCGTAGATTTTCAGATGTTCACCATCCTGCTGTGGAGTGAGAGCAAGCAGCAGTTCGTGCATCGCTTCTCCACGCGATTCGGCGAGCGCGTGCATCGCGACCGCAACGCCGTGCTCGGTCAGGGCATCATTGGCATCGCCGCGCAGCAGCGCCATCCAATCCTGGTGAACGATGTCCGCAAAGACTCGCGGTACCTGGGCGACAGCACCGATGCCGCCGAAAAGGCGCACAGCGGCAGCTCGGAAGTGCGGTCTATGCTGGCAGTTCCGCTGATCTACAAAGAGAAGGCCATCGGCGTGATGGTGCTTGAGCACACCCGCGTCAACTACTACAACGAAGACCATCAGCGCACACTGACGACGCTTGCCGGGCAGATCGCGATTGCGATCACAAACGCACGGCTGTACGAACGCATCTTCGAAGAAGAGCAGCGGCTTGAGCGCGACCTGCAGATGGCGCGCGAGGTCCAGATGCGCCTGCTGCCACCCCTGCCCGAACCGCTGCCGGGAGTGGAGTTTGCAGCGCGCTTTCTGCCGGCGCGCTCCATTGGAGGCGATGTCTACGACTTCATCCCGTATGGAGATGGTCGCATTGCCATCGCGATGGGTGACGTTAGCGGCAAGGCGGCTCCCGCTGCTCTATACGCAGCGCTGGTCAGCGGCATCCTGCGGTCGCTCGCTGCGCAGCATCTCGGCCCTGCGGACATGCTGGCCGCACTGAACCAGCAGTTGCAGGAACGCAAGCTCGATGCTCAGTACGTCACGATGTTATTCGCAGTGTGGGACGATCGTGCGCGCACACTCAGCGTCGCGAACGCCGGCTCAGTCCAGCCCATGCTCGTCTCGCGCTACGGCGACGGTATGAAGTCGCGCACCATTCACGCGGAAGGGTTTCCGCTCGGCATGTTCCCCGACGCGGAATACGAGGAGTTTACCCTCGCCACGCAGCCCGGAGACCTGCTCGTTTTTTTCTCGGACGGCATTGTGGACGCAAACAATGCGGCAGGAGACATGTTCGGGGACGACCGCCTCTGCGCCGTCCTGGAGTCGTTACGAGAACCCGAAGCCGAGACTGCAGTGTCTGCGGTGCTGAACGCTGTAGCCACGTTCCAGGCCGGCAAGGAACACTTTGACGACGAAACCCTGGTTGTACTCCGGGTTCGCTAGCACCCGACCGCGTTCGTACACGACGATATGCGGTCACAGCGAACGGGCTATTCCGGCGCATTGCGGTTGGCCTCTGTATCCGGCAACAGCGAGTGCTGACGCTTTTGCTGCATGGCCACATAGCCGCGTTCAGTGACAACCATGGTCTCCGCCAGGCGGTCCTGCGCGCACCGCCTATAGGGATGGATGAAGAACTGCAGAAAACCAAACCCGCCTTCGAGCGCGGCGGCGCCATACCCCAGCGCACGCTCCACAGAGTGCCAGAAACTCAGGTGCCGGTGCACGATCGACACTACGCGGATGCGCATGAGGCGCTTACCCGGTGTGCGACCATTGCCCTTCCAAAGCAGCACCCCGAAATACAAGACAGGCACCACAATGTCGGTTGCGATCTTGATCGCCTCGCCAGCTTTAGAGTGCTCATCCAACCGGTACATGGTCACTTTCGATCCGTTGTGAACCGCAACATCCACCTTCTCGCCTTGTTCAGAAGCGGTAATCATGTGCGACACATCTTCCATCGACTTGCCATGCCGGTGCATGTAGGCGAATAAGACGGCTGCGATCGACGTCGCCAACGCACTGAAAACAATCGCGACGATCATCCAGTCGATCAGGAAGGCGAAGCACCTCTGCCAGAAAGAGGCCAACTCGATGCCATCCAGTTCTTCGAGCCACTCGGTTTCGCGGGCAGAGAAGTTGCGCATACCGAGAGTGTAAGACGGGACAGGCTCCTGCAAATGGAGAGCCTCGACCCCGTGGCGGCGGTCGGGTCTACTCTCCAGGGTGCGAACTTCACCTAAGCGCCACCGATAGAATACTTGGATATGTCTTCTGCAACTGCATCCATACAGATCGTGCGGCCCGCCCGCACGGTGCGCGGCAGCGTTCGTTTGCCGGGCGACAAGAGCATCTCACACCGTTATGCCATGTTGGCCGGTTTGGCCGCTGGCACGTCGCATCTCGTTAACTTCTCCACGGGTGCTGACCCGCACAGCTCGCTGGCCTGCATGGAAGCGCTCGGCGCCAGGGTCGTGAAGCAGGCTGACGGTCTGATTGAAGTGACGGGTGTAGGCGGCACCTTCCAGCAGCCCAGGCGCGACCTCGACTGCGGCAATTCGGGTTCAACCATGCGGATGCTTGCAGGGCTCGTCGCGTCGCAGCCCGGTACTTACACGTTCATCGGGGATGCATCACTGACCAAGCGGCCGATGCAGCGTATCAAGGGGCCGCTGGAGCAGATGGGCGCGCGGGTCGACCTGACGGATGGCCATGCACCCATGGTAGTTCACGGTGGAACGCTCCAGGCGATTGAGTTCACCACGCCCATCGCTAGCGCGCAGGTCAAGACTGCCGTCCTCTTCGCAGGCCTTGGCGCGAACGGTACGACCACCATCCAGGAGGCAGTCCGCACACGCGATCACTCTGAGCACGCATTGCGGGCCTTTGGTGCGGAGCTCGATCGCGGACGCGACACTATCTCAATCGTTGGTGGGCAAAAGCTGCACGCGATCGACGCGGTCGTGCCGGGAGACTTGTCCTCTGCCGCGTTCTTCCTCTGTGCTGCACTGCTCTTCCCTGACTCGCAGCTTGTATTGGATGACGTGGGCATGAACCCGTCACGTTCAGCGCTGCTGGATGTGCTGGTGGGTATGGGCCTGAAGGTGCAGGTGCTTAATCTTGAAGAGAAGCACGGCGAGATGATCGGCAGCCTGCAGGTGAATGGCGCAGTCGAACTGAAAGGCGCCGAAATCACAGGCACGCTGCCCGCGCTCATCATTGATGAGATCCCGGTGCTTGCCGCGATCGCTCCGTTTACGCGCGATGGCATGCTCATTCGCAACGCGAAAGAACTGCGGGTAAAAGAATCGGACCGTATCGCGCTCGTCGTCCAAAACCTTCGTGCCATGGGTGCTGAGGTGGAAGAGTTTGAGGACGGCATGCACATTCCGGGCAGTCAGATCCTCCGCGGCGGCACAGTTGACTCAGCCGATGATCATCGCATCGCCATGGCGTTTTCCATCGCCGCTCTGCGGGCAAAGGAAGAGACCACGATCCACGGAGCAGAGGCGGCGGCAATCTCATTTCCCGAGTTCTACAGGCTGCTGGACGCCATCGCCGAACGGTAGTTGCGCCTCGCGACGAAAACGCATCACACCCTAACGAAGGCGTTGGCTCGCTCAGGCGCACGCTGCCGTCACGGAGGAACTACCCATGAAGCGATTTCTTTTCATTGCCACCATTGCCGCAGGCGTCGCCGCGGCTTACTTGATGCAGAAGCGCGGCGAGTCACTAGGAACCATCTTGAAGAAGACTGTTACTAATCCTCTTGGCGCTCTGGCGGAGGAGCTCAAGGCGCTCGCCATGCCCGCGCAGAAGAGCCTGCCCAGCGCAACTTAAGAGCATCCCGAAACGCAGAAAAGGCCACCTTTGAAGGTGGCCTTTCTATTTGTCTTCCATGCTTAAGCGACGACGTCAAGACCCATGGAGCGGGCAGTGCCGCGGATGCTCTTCATGGCTGCTTCGACAGACGCAGCATTCAGGTCAGGCATCTTCTGGGTTGCGATCTCGCGAATCTGGGCCTCGGTGACGGTGCCGACCTTGGTCTTGTTCGGCGTGCCGGAACCCTTGTCGATCTTCGCAGCCTTCTTCAGCAGCACCGGCGCCGGCGGCGTCTTGGTGACGAAGCTGAACGTGCGGTCGGCGAAAACGGTGATGACGACAGGAATCGTCAAGCCGGCCATTTCAGGAGCCTTGGTGCGGTCGTTGAACTGTTTGCAGAACTCCATGATGTTGACCTGCGCCTGACCCAGCGCTGGGCCGATCGGCGGCGCCGGCGTTGCTTTGCCGGCCATCACCTGCAGCTTGACATATCCATTGATCTTCTTCGGTGCCATTGTTCGTATCCTCTTCGTATGGTTGTCGCGAACAGGGTAGAAGCCACCTTCACGACTGGTTCGATTTGTTGAAGCACTGCCGGGCAGTTTCCGCTACTCGACGTGCTTCTCCACTTGTTGAAACTCGACTTCGGTGGGCGTCGGACGTCCGAAGATGCTGACCATGACTTTCAGTGTCTGCTTGTCTTCGTTCACGTCGTCTACCGCACCGTTGAAGTTGGCAAACGGTCCTTCGGTAATGCGGACCTGCTCGCCCTTCTCAAACTTGACCTTGAGCTTCGGCTTGTCCTTCTGAACGTCGGCACGGTTCAACATGCTGTTGACCTCGGCCTCGCTCAGCGCGTTGGGCGTGTCACCCGTCTGCAAAAAGCCCGTGACGCGCGGCGTGTTCTTCACCAGGTGCCAAAGGTCGTTATCGAGATCCATCTCCACGAAGACGTAGCCCGGCAGAAAGACGCGGTCGATTGTGTACTTCTTACCGTTGCGCAGCTCGGTCACCGGCTCCACAGGGATCTCGATCCGGCCGATCTTATGTTCCAGGCCAAAGGCGCGAATGCGGCTCTCGAGCGACTCCTTTACCTTGCGTTCAAAGCCGCTGTAGGCGTGGATGATGTACCACTTCAGGTTCGACTCGGGAGCAGGCTCGCCTGCGGCTTCTGCTGCAGCCGCCTCATCGCCGTGTTCCGACGCAATCTGCTCTTCCTCAACCGCCTTCGAGCCTTCCGGAAGCATTACTTCTTCTGCCATCGTGTCCTTCTTTTCCTGACGATTCTATGTGCCTTGCAGCCGTTAGCGCTGCGTCAGCCTGGTGATCAGCGCATTGAGCGTGTGATTGATGCCGTAATCGACAGCCCAGAAATACGCTGCGAAGGCAAACACGGTCACGATGACAACCGCGGTCGTGGTGCGCGTCTCCGCTTTGCTAGGCGTCGAAACCTTGCGCATTTCGCTACGCACGTCGGTCAGAAAGCCGGTCAGACGTTCGACCTGCCCCTTGGCTTTGCCGATGCCCGTTTCTTCCGCTACTGCAATTGCCTTGGCCATGCTTCGCCTCGATACTCTCTACTTTGCTTCAGACACGCCGCAACGCGCCTTCGGCTTTCAACTCAATGCAACGTTGGAACTGGCAGGGGCGCTCGGATTCGAACCGAGAAGTTCGGTTTTGGAGACCGACAGTTTAACCGTTGAGCTTACGCCCCTGTACTTCAGGGCTCGCGGCCCCCAAAGCCTCAGACACCACGAAACCGCAGGCCGGGCGAACACCTTATGATAGCTGATTTCCTGCAAGGGTGGAAGCCTGTTCTATGCATCCACGTTGACCAGTGGCCCGGTGGAGATAGCGATGTACTCGTCCTGAAACAGATGCGATTCGGTCAGTAGACTAACAAGCGCATCAGCGCCAGAAGAAATTGCCTTTGTTGAAGTGGGCCCATGTGCTCCGTTTCTGCGTTATCTCGCAAACAGCAAGAAGGGCCGCATCTCTCGATGCGGCCCTTCTTAGTTGAGCTTGCCTGCAGGGCGCGAGGGGAGCTCGCATCCGCTGCATGCTTGCCTTACTTGATGATTTCGGAGATCGTACCGGCGCCGACGGTGCGTCCGCCTTCGCGGATGGCGAAGCGGAGGCCTTTTTCCATGGCGACGGGTGTGTGCAGCGTGATCTCCAGCGAGATGTTGTCGCCCGGCATCACCATTTCGGTGCCGGCCGGCAGCTTTGCCGAACCCGTCACGTCGGTGGTGCGGAAGTAGAACTGAGGACGGTAGCCGTCGAAGAACGGTGTGTGACGGCCGCCTTCTTCCTTGCTCAGAACGTAGATCTCGCCCTTGAAGGTGGTGTGCGGCGTGATCGATCCCGGCTTCGCCAGCACCATGCCGCGCTCCACGTCTTCCTTCGCGATGCCGCGCAGCAGCAGGCCGGCGTTGTCGCCCGCCAGACCCTCGTCCAGCTGCTTCTTGAACATCTCCACGCCGGTCACAACCGTCTGGCGCGTCTCGCGGAAGCCGACGATCTCTGCCGGTCCACCCACGTTGATCTTGCCGCGCTCGATGCGGCCCGTGACCACCGTGCCACGACCCGAGATCGAGAAGATGTCCTCGATCGGCATCAGGAACGGCAGATCGACCAGGCGGTCCGGCTGCGGCACATACTTGTCCACCGCCGCCATCAGCTCGTCCACCGAGGCCTCCCACTTGGCCTCGCCGTTGAGCGCGCCAAGGGCCGAGCCGCGGATCACGGGCACGTCGTCGCCGGGAAAGTCGTACTTCGACAGCAGCTCGCGCACTTCCATCTCGACCAGCTCGATCAGCTCTTCGTCTTCCACGGCGTCGCACTTGTTCAGGAACACGACGATGTACGGCACGCCCACCTGGCGAGCGAGCAGAACGTGCTCCTTCGTCTGGGGCATCGGGCCGTCCGTGGCCGCAACCACGAGGATCGCGCCGTCCATCTGCGCCGCGCCCGTGATCATGTTCTTGATGTAATCGGCGTGGCCGGGGCAGTCGACGTGGGCGTAGTGACGGTTCGCCGTCTCATATTCCACGTGCGACGTCGCGATCGTAATGCCGCGCTCACGCTCTTCCGGCGCGTTGTCAATCGTGTCGAACGAACGGAAGCTGTTCTTCGGGTTGTGCTTCGACAACACCTTCGTGATCGCCGCCGTCAACGTCGTCTTGCCGTGATCGATGTGTCCAATCGTCCCAACGTTCACGTGAGGCTTACTGCGGTCAAACTTTTCCTTCGCCATCTGTGTTTCTCCTGGTTTATTGTGAGCCGGCCGCCATAGCAAGGCTCTTGGTTCAAGTTCGTGTTCGGGCTGCCGCACGGTGCGGCTCCAAGCCCAGGAAAACTTTTGGGAGTCTCAGTAGTAGGCGTAAACCTTCAGGTACTTCTTGCGAAGTTCCGGGTCTACCTTTTCCAGCGTGCTGAGATAGTGCTCGCGGATCATACCCTGGTCGCCATCGCCAAGCGATTTGTAGTCGCTTTCAGCCTGAGGGCCCAACTTGCCTGCGTGCGCAACCTCTTCGAAGTGCCGAATGCGGAGCTTGGAACGCTCCAGCGACTTCAGGAATTCAGAGACGTTGCTATCAGAGAAGGCGGTGTCGATCGCCTGCTTCACGGAGCCAAAGCCCTGCTGGTTCGTTACCGGGATTGTTGCCTGCTCGTACATCGTTCGCCTACAACCTCAACCGAGATCTTTTGGAGCGGGAGACGGGGATCGAACCCGCGACCAACAGCTTGGAAGGCTGTGACTCTACCACTGAGTTACTCCCGCCCGTGGAGCAGCGAGTCAGCAAGTCAGCGAGTCAGCAAGTCAGCTTGCCTGTCGCGGATTGAACAAACCCGCCCTAAATCTGGAGCTGATGGAGGGGCTTGAACCCTCGACCTCTCCCTTACCAAGGGAGTGCTCTGCCACTGAGCTACATCAGCGTTTCGCCTCGCGTTCCGTGCGCTGTCGTTGCAACCGCCCCAGCACCACGCGAAACGCGAAGAAACCTAACAACACCCACGCCAGCGCCCGGTACTTGCCCGGATCCATAGTGAGCCCTACACCGACTGCCGCCCCGGCGATGACAAGCAGGGCGACTATCATCCGCTGCTGCGATCCAGGTCCGTCCATCGGCTACTACATTCCCACTCGAAGATCCGAGTGCCCCACCAAACTGAGTGGTGCACAGGGGAGGATTCGAACCTCCGTAACGCGTTGCGTGGCAGATTTACAGTCTGCTGCCATTAACCACTCGGCCACCTGTGCACATCGTTGCTGCCTGCCTTGGGAGCGGGTTTTGGAGCTGGCGAAGGGATTTGAACCCCCGACCCTCTGATTACAAATCAGATGCTCTACCGGCTGAGCTACGCCAGCCCAAGCGGCCACCGGCCCAAACTGCACCAGACAGCAAACAACGCTGCCAACGAAGCGCAGCGCTAACTAAGACTTTAGCACAGGGCGACCCCTGCAAAAAGCACCTACGCCGCCGGGAAGATGTTGCGGTTCAGGTAGTCATTGCGGAACTTGCCTCCTGGGTCGAACTCCGCCGCAAGCTGACGAAACTGCGGCATGGCCGGGTACTGCGCATCAATGTATTTTGCTGGCGTTTCGAAGATCTTGCCCCAGTGCGGACGCGCCGCAAACGGCATCAGCGCGGACTCAATCTCCGGCAGGATGTTGCGCACGACGGGCTCTTCCGGCTTCCAGGTGAAATGGATCGCGAGCGACTCGCGGCCATGGTGCATGCTCATCGGCAGATCGTCCGACGCGATCGTGCGCACCTCCGTAATGAACAGGTGCGGTGTGATCCTGTCGCGCAGCTTCTCCACCGCGCGAATGGCGCGGTAGCCGTCCTTGCGTTCAACGAAGTACTCGGTCTGCAGCTCCTCGCCGCTCGACGGCGTGAACTCCATCTTGAAGTGCGGCAGGCGGAGGTACCACGGGCCGATGCTACCCATCTGTTCGGTGCAGGCCTCGGCGGGATGATCCTCAATGGGGTGCAGCTTCTTCGTCTGCAGCGTGGCTCCGTAGAACAGCGGAGCGAGCGGCTTTGGAGCCGCTCCTGGCTCAACGCGCTGCTTGATCCAGACTTCGCTGGCGCGGTTTTTCTGCCAGTCGGTGAACAGGCTTACGCTGTAAGCCGCGCCCATGATCGCGTCCAGATTGTGCTCCAACCGGTCGAACGACAGGTTCTGATACACCACCTGCGACATGTCAAAGCGCGGCAGCAGATCGAGTGTTACGCGGGTCAGCACGCCCAGCGCGCCCAGGTGTACAACGGCCAGGCGGAAGCGATCGCCATCCTTGTCGCGCGACAGCACGACCGTCCGGCCATCTGCCGTAATGAACTCGATGGCGCGCACCGCGTTGGCAAGGTTCCTGTTGTGGATACCGGAGCCATGCGTCGCAGTGGCGATGGTGCCGCCGACCGAGATGTGCGGCAGCGACGCAAGGTTGCCGAGGGCGAACCCCGCCTTGTCGAGCACCGGCGCCAGCTCACCATAGCGCACTCCCGCACCGACCGTTGCAGTCTTTGCGGCGGCGTCAATCTCGATGCCTTTCAGCGCGCGTAGCGAGATCTGGGCGTCGTGACTGTCGGCGATGTTATTGAAGCAGTGCTGCGACCCAAGCTGCTTCAATTTCGGCGACTGCAGGATGACTTCGCGCACCTCCGCTGCATTCGTGGGTGCGTAGACGCGGTCCGTGCCGTAGCGAAGATTCTTGGACCAGTTTGTGCGAGGTACATCGGCGTGATCGTTCAGGGAAGGCTCCTCAGCGATGGCGCTGCGGTTGATTGTTGCGCCGGCAAGCGCCAGGGCGGAGGTCTGAAGGAGTTCGCGGCGGTTCATCGTGCGTCTACCGTGCGCCTGAAAACGCTGGTTTGTCCAGCTTCGGACGCGAGTGCATCATGCGGCAGCCCACAGGGCGTGGTTCAACGCTCTGTTTCGAGCGAAATCGGTGGCATTCGAGAGTTGATTCAAGCACACTGAGCGTGCCCTAGTGAACGCCTAAATCCCCCTCCGAGGTGCAAGTGCGCTCCTGCTGAAGCGTTCCGCCGCTCTTCTCGCCGCTGCCATGTTCCAGGCGCCCAAAGAACCTCCCATGAAGATGGGGCTTTGGGAGATCACGTTGCACAGTTCAACCAAGCTGCCCGATGGCACTTCGCGCGATATCACGCATGTGCTGCGCACCTGCACAACGCGCGATAACTGGCTCGCCAAACTGGGTCCCACGTCGGTGGAGGCGTGCCCGAAGGCTAACGAGAAGTGGGCCGCTGATTCCTACTCCTTCAATGTCGGTTGCCCCGGCCAGACCAGGGTAGCCAGTATCTCCATCCACTTCGATACGCCTGAGACGCAACATGGAACGATCGACATCTTCGTCGACTCCGAGGGTCAGCCCGCCCGGTCACACTCTGAGTCAACAGAACGGTGGATCGGCGAAGCCTGCGGCGACGTCTCTCCCGATCGACCAACCTTCGTGCGGTAACAGCGATGGTGGTCATCTTTGCGCCTCTAAACAGAACAGCTCTGAAGTGAATCGAAAGGCACATCAATGAGAAGTTACATCACACTGTTTGCCATGGGCGGACTCATGCTCGTTGGCCTCACCACAATGGCACAGCAGACCGCATCACCAGTGGCCCGTGCTGTTCCTGCACCGCTCCAGACGCCCAATCCGCACTACGAGTCGGTCGCCATGCGTATCGAGGTAAATGCGCCCGTGGACAAGGTGTGGGCCCGCATCGGCAAGTACTGCGATATTGGAGAATGGGGCATTGCAGGCTGCACCATCCTGTCTGGCGATGGCGATTTCGGCACGGTGCGTTCCATCGGCAACGAGATCCTGGTGGGCAAGACGAAGTACAGCTACACCTACACACAGCCCGTTCGCGAAGGCGTGAAGTACAACATGTATCACGGCACGCTGGAGGCTCGTCCGCTGACCGCCGGCACCACGGAGCTGCTGTACACACTGCTGTTCGACAACAGCATGCTTGCCGATGACGCTGCGAGAGAGAAAGACAAGGCCACGCGGCGCGCCCGCTTCACAAAGATGCTGGGGAACATGAAGACGCTGAGCGAAGGCGGGACACTGGCGCCGGACGCACTGGCCGGGCCTCCGGTGCCGCCATCTGCACCAGCACGCTAACCGCCGGTGATCAGGCATCTTGAAACTTAACAATTCCACCGGAGCAGGCAGTTCTTTCGTCCTGCGGTGCGGAGAATCGACAATCCCTGGGCTAGTCGCGTTAGGAATGCTCGCGCGCGAGGGCGCGGTGCGCGATGTCGCGGCGATACTGCATGCCTCGGAACGAGATCGCTCCCATCGCTTCATACGCCTTGCCGAGCGCGCGCCGAAGGTTATCCGCGACGGCGGTCACAGCCAGCACCCGGCCGCCAGCCGTGACGATTTGGCCGTCGGCGTTGCGCGCTGTGCCTGCATGGAAAATCTCAACGCCCACTGGTAGCGCAGCGTCAAGACCGTGGATCGGCACTCCCTTTTCTGCGCTTGCGGGGTAGCCCGCTGATGCAGCGATGACGCATACGCTTGCCCCGGGCTTCATCTTCACGCTTAGCGCCTGCGCGCTGCCGTCAATGGACGCGTCGATCAGGTCGAGCAGATCGGTGTCCATGCGCAGTAAGATCGCTTCGGTCTCTGGATCGCCCCAGCGCGCATTGAACTCCAGCACCTTCGGCCCTTCGGACGTCAGCATAATGCCGCAGAAGAGAATGCCGCGGAAGGGCGTACCCTCAGCTCGCATGCCATCGACGGTAGGCTGCGCAACGTGCGTCACGAGCCAGTCGCGCAGATTATGCGACAGCAGTGCATCAGTCGAGTAAGCACCCATGCCGCCGGTGTTGGGGCCGGTGTCGCCCTCGCCGATCCGTTTGTGATCCTGCGCGGCAGCGATGCTGACCGCGTGCTCGCCATCGCATAAGGCAAAGAAGGACAACTCCTCGCCTTCGAGAAACTCTTCAAGTACGACCGAGCCGCTCAGGCCGAGTAGTTCTACTGCCGCCTGTTCGGCTTCCGCGAGCGTCTGCGCAATTACGACGCCCTTTCCTGCTGCCAGGCCGTCAGCCTTCACCACCACGGGTAAGGCAAACTGCGACAGAGCGGCATGCGCCTCTTTAGCAGTGTTTGCGACGACGTAGCGAGCCGTGGGAATGTTGTGGCGCTGCAAGAAATCCTTGGTGAAGGCCTTGGAGCTCTCAAGCTGCGCGGCTGCCTTCGTCGGTCCGAAGACGCGGACTGCATGAGCGGTGAGCGCATCCACGATGCCTGCGGCAAGTGGAACTTCAGGACCGATGACAACAAGATCAGGCTTGGCTTCACTCACCACGCGAAGCATGTCGGCGACGCTCTCCTGATTCACGGCCACGCAGTGTGCGATGCTCGCGATGCCGGCATTACCCGGTGCGCAAACCATATCGGTCACACGAGGAGAGCGCCGCAGCGACCAGCACAACGCATGCTCCCGGCCGCCACCGCCAATCACCAACACTTTCAAACCTGCACTCCTCCGGAACGAACCGCTCAGGACAGGGTAGCAGCGGTGGCGCCATGGGCTAGCAGCAGTACGGCCGTCCGTACGCGTCCTGACGCCAGCGCGGCCCAGGCAGCAGAGCGTAGAGCAGCAGCGCAAACCAGCCAACGCCCGTCCAGCCGAAAAGAAGGTTCAACAGCAGAATGCCGCCAACCGCGTGTCCGCGATGGGCAGCTATGATCGTCGGCAGAAAGTACAGGACGAAGAGCAGAAGCAGGGTGATCATTCCGGCCGCCTCCGTGGCGGCTCAGAAACGGATACGCAAGCCGCCATGCTTCAGTTCCCGGACGATTCGACTGGCAAAGCACCGACCATCCCCGGCTCCTCTGCCATAGCCTCGTACGCGCTGGCCGCGGACAGCTCCGCCAGTTGTTCTTCACTTAAGTGCAGATCGGCTGCGGCGAACAGGTCTTCCAACTGTTCCGTGCTGGTAGCGCTGGCAATCGGTGCGAGAATGTTTGGCCGCGAGAGCAGCCATGCGAGTGCGATGGATGCCTGGCTGGCACCGGTCTGCTTTGCGATCGCATCCAGCGCCTTCAGAATGCGCAAGCCGCGCTCGTCGAAGAACTCCTTGACCCGACTGCCGCGGTCCTTACCCTCGGTGTCGGCGACCGTCTTGTACTTGCCGGTGAGAAAGCCGCTTGCCAGCGCAAAGTACGGCACCACACCGATGCTGTACTCGGCGACAACTGGCGCGAGATCGCGTTCATATTTCTCCCGGGTGTGCAGGTTGTAGTTGGGTTGCAGCGTCTGGTAGCGCTCCCAGCCGGCGTTGCGAGCGACCTCCTCTGCAGCGCGAAGCCGCCGCCCGGTGTAATTGGAAGCTCCGATCACCCGAACCTTGCCTTCCTGCACTAGGTCGCTAAAAGCCCGCAGGGTCTCCTCCAGTGGTGTCCGCTCGTCGTCGATGTGGGCCTGGTACAGATCGATGTAGTCGGTCTGCAGGCGACGCAGCGATGCTTCGACCGCCTGCCGCATGTAGGCTGCGCTCAAGCCTTTCTTGCCCTCCCCCATCGGGTTCCCGAGCTTAGTCGCGAGCACTACGCTCTCGCGCTTGCCGGTTCGTTTGAACCATTTACCGATGATGGTTTCGCTCTCGCCGCCCTTGTTACCAGGAACCCAGCTGGAGTACACATCAGCCGTATCGATGAAATTGAACCCTCGATCGGCAAAGCGATCCAGAACGGCAAACGACTTTGCCTCATCGATGGTCCAGCCGAAGACGTTGCCGCCCAGCATGATGGGGGAAACTGGGATCCCGAGGCTGCCGAGTGTGCGCATCTGCATGAAAGCTCCTTGAAGGCAGACAAAGAGCATGGCTCTAAACCATGCTCTGATGCCTCATAAAGCTTTGGAGAGCGACTATGCCTCGGCGGATGCTTGGGTGTCTGTGCTTGTCGCGCCCGGGGTTGACGCAACCTTCTTCGGCGCGGGTGCAGGTTCGGCCTTCTTGCTGGGCGCGATGATCGCGTGCAGCGTGGTGCCTTCCATACGCGGCATGAACTCCACGATACCCGCAGGACCGATGTCCATGATCAGGCGGTTGACAATCTTGTAGCCGAGATCGCGGTGCGCCATTTGCCGGCCACGGAATCGCAGCGAAGCCTTTACCTTATCGCCTTCCGCCAGGAATCGAACAGCCTGGTTCTTCTTCGTCTGGTAGTCATGCTCGTCCACCGTGACGGAGAACTTGACTTCCTTGATGACGATGACCTTCTGCTTCTTGCGCGCAGCGCGGTCGCTCTTGTCCTTCTCGTAGAGATATTTGCCGTAGTCCTGGATGCGGCAGACGGGCGGAACCGCGTTGGGCGAGATCTCGACCAGATCGAGCGACCGCTCGCGGGCGATCTTCAGGGCGTCGAATGGAGCCATGATGCCAAGCTGCTCGCCATTCTCATCGATCACGCGGATTTCGCGCGCGCGGATTTTTTCGTTGGTGCGGATGAAGGACTTGACGGAACGCTTGTCGGTAAACGGTGGAATAGGTAGCCTCCGCAGTGCTCGTTGCCGAGGGTCTCCTTGAACGGAGCGCACCTTCTACGGCGCTGCAAATCGCAGTATACAACGGGTGGATGCGTCCATCCGTGCTGATGCTGCTCATGAAGTAAAGAAGACGTGAAATTCAGTGCAGCCATTTATGCGAAAAGCGTGCGCTGTGGCGAGTTGGGCGATGTCGACGCTGATTGTTTCTTTCCCTCTCCTGCGTCGCGCGTCAGCAGAGCGTCGGTCATGCGCTCGGCAATGCCGTGCCGGCGGCAACTTGCGCTGACCAGCGCACGCAGCCGTTCGCAATACGGCCGCGCGGCGAAATCCATGTCGCGGAACTTTTCCGCATACAGCACCTGCAGGTGAGGAAAGTGTTCGCGAACGAACTCGAAGTAGGTTGGCCTCGAGCAGGCCTTGAGAAACAGCGGCATGCCCGCGAAGAAGCTGGCGTCCGCCTGCTTCGCCAACGCGGCCATGCGATCGATCGCCTCCGGCGTGTCCGTGATGCCGGGCAGCAGCGGCGAGTTCAAAATGCCGGTGCGAATGCCTGCCTCACGCAAACGCCGAACGGTCTGGAAGCGCAGGTCCGGTCGCGGCGCACGCGGTTCCAGCTTGCGCGCAAGCTCTGCATCCGGCGTGGTGATCGTCACATGAACGACCAGCGTGCTGCGCCGATGAATCTCGAGCAGCAGATCCAGGTCGCGCTCGATCAGCGTGGATTTGGTCACGATGCCCAGGCGCAGACCATCGCGGCGCGCCATCGCCTCAAGCAGGCTGCGCGTCAGGCACGTCCGCCGCTCGATCGGCTGCCATGGGTCCGTTGCTGTTCCCAGAGCGATCTCTTCGTCAAGGCGCCCTTGCCTGGCGAGCCTTCGCAGATCCTGCTCCAGCAGCCACGCCGCATTTTCCTTGACGAAGATGCGGCGCTCGAACGCTTCCGGGTCGCGCAGGTTGAGGGTAGTGTCTAAGCGCGGCTGGTTCAACGGTCCTGCCGCTTTGTCGTCCCCGGCAAGAACCCCACGCACCGGCTCGGGTTCGTTTGCCGCGGGCGCCAGGAACTCATGTGTGTAGCGGGCGTAGCAATAGCGGCAGCCGAATTCGCAACCGCGGTACGGATTGATCGACCATGCCATCCAGTGCAGCCGCTTCGAGACTGATTTGTTGAGGATCGAACGCACGCCCAGCGATCGAAATTCCACGTCATGCCCGGCATCGACAGGTTCGCTCTCCTGCGCCATCCGGCTTAGTCCGTGTGCGCGGGAGCCTTGCAGGATTGGGAATAGCTTCTCTGAGCCGGCATTTGTATTCGCCATATCTTCGCCTCGCGTCTGAGGCTAGTCTGATCAGAGGCGGAGAGTCAAGCGTCATCGGAATGTCAGCTACTCCGGCATCGAGACCTCGCGGGGCCATGCCTTGTTCGGCAGCGGGCCCATACGGAAGACCAGTTCGCCCCCGCTTACGATCTCAGAGTGGCGCAGCCAGAACCGTTCCAGCGGCTTGCCGTTCAGCGTTGCCGATTGAATGTACTTGTTGGTGGAGCTGACGCCATCTGCGCGCATGCGGAAGGTCTTGCCTCCTGCAAGGTGCAGTGTGGCTGAGGGCACCAACGGCGTACCAATTTCGTACGCTGGAATGCCCGGCGTTACCGGGTAAAAACCAAGCGCGCTCAGCACGTACCACGCCGACATCTGCCCAGCATCGTCGTTGCCGGCAAGGCCGTCTGGGCGGTCCTGGTACCACTTGCCGCTTATGTCAGCCACGTGCTCCTGCGTCTTCCAGGCCTGGCCCGCGTAGTCATACAGGTAGGTGATGGCATGGCTCGGTTCATTGCCGTGGTCATAGTAGTTCTTCGCAAACAGCTCATCGAGCTTTGCGGCGAACGGCGCGTTGCCGCCTTCAAGCTGGATCAAACCGGCCATATCTTGCGGGACGAAGAAGGTGTACTGAAACGGCAGACCCTCGGTGATGTACTTGGCCGGCTTGCCGGGATCAAAGGGTGTGATCCATGTGCCATCAGCGTGTCGTCCGCGCGCGAAACCTGTCTGCGGATCGATGACGTTACGGTAATTCTGCGCACGTTTCATCAGCACCGCGGCATCGTCATCATGGCCAAGCGCTTTTGCGACGCGCGCCAACGCAAAGTCGTCGTACGCATACTCCAGCGTTCGCGACACCTGCTCCTGCTTGTGAAAGGCTTCGGCCACTGGGTTCTCCAGCGGGATGTAGCCCAGCTTCATGTAGTCGTCGAGCGCGCGCCGGCCGTGGCCTTCCTGGTACTCGGCAAACGTAGCAGGCTGGTCGAAGGCGTTGTGCCGCATCAGGCGGTACGCAGCAGGTACGTCAAAATTGCGGATGCCCTTCATGTACGCGTCAGCGATGACCGCATCCGCATGATCACCGACCATCTCAGACGTATAGCTATTCCACATGGGAAAGATCGGCAACCAACCACCTTCATTTCCCTTTTCGACCAGCGACTCGATCATCTCGCCTTCCAGCTTGGGATCGAGGATGGAAAGGAGCGGCAACTGAGCGCGGAAAATGTCCCACATCGAGAAATCGTCGTAGTACTGGTGACCTACGGACCGGACCGGGTCGCCACTGGCAAAGCGCGGACGCATACCGCTGACATCGGTCATGACACGCGGCACCTGGAAGGCGTGATACAGCGCGGTGTAGAAGACCCGACGATCCGTCTCGGGCGCGGTTACCTCGATGCGGCCGAGTTCGTGGTCCCACGCCTGATGGCTTGCATTCTCAACGGCTGCAAAGTTCCACGAGGGGATCTCAGCCTGGAGATTGCGACGCGCCTCGTCGATACTGACAAACGAAGTTCCTACGCGCACAAGCACTGTCTCACCGGCCTTCACATTCAAGGTCACGAAAGCACCGGAGGGCAGCGCGTCTGCATTCTGCTGCGTCGCTCCGGCATGT
Source organism: Terriglobus sp. (assembly GCA_965199365.1). GTDB lineage: Bacteria > Acidobacteriota > Terriglobia > Terriglobales > Acidobacteriaceae > Terriglobus. The sequence goes on from CBDARC010000002.1 coordinate 1,221,177, forward strand.
AATGTTGTGCCGGACCACGTGCCGCCGATCCCGAACGGATGATCGAGCTGCATCACAGCGTACCCGCTAAAGCCGGCCAATCTACCCGAACCCTGATAAAAGCGGCGCACAGCGTTGCGTCCGCTGATGTCCCCATGCACAGCGTCGATGCTTAGCTCGCCGTCTCCAGGACTGGCGAGATTCTCCAGCGAAATCCAGGCAGGACCACTCTGCGCGAATCGAAATGCCATGATGCCGCAACGTGCGGTTCCGGTAATAGCTGCATGCGTGTGCAGGTCGGGCAGGTCGACGTCGTAACGATAGGGGTGCGACTGCTCAGCTGTGTGAGAAAAGCTGGACGAAACCGCTGCACTCGTACGCTCGCCTGTGCCGGCCATGACCTGAAACGCGCCGTACTCCAGCGCAGCCGAGCCGCTCATGAAATGCGTGCCGCGAAACCCGGTGATCCGCGTGTCCTTGTAGTAATAGGCGGTGACTGCCTTCTTCTCGGTGTCCGACGTCGCAGGAGTCCAGGAAGTCATCGCGAATGGAACACCAACGCTGGGGAAGGTTTGTCCCTCCATCGCCGTGCCCACGAGCGGATTTACATCGTCAGACGGTGAGTGCGACTGCGCGGAAAGCGCGGCTGACAGCAACATTGCACATAAGGCAAGCGATTGAAATGAGCGCAACATGCACACCACTCTAACCGCAAAATGAAAAGGCAGCGATCGCATCCAGCAATCGCTGCATCATCTCTCCCCGTGAACTCAACCTACCGTGACGCGGACTGCTTGCCGCCGGTGTAGGTCACGCGCCAGACCGTATCGGCACCATCTTCCACGATGATGATCGCGCCGTCTTTCGCAATGGTGACGCCTACCGGTCGACCCCAGACTCCGCCCTTTGGCGTCGTAAAGCCGGTGACGAAGTCCTCGTACTCGCCGAGTGCTTTGCCATTCTTCAGCGGGATGTGGACGACTTCGTAGCCGGTGCGCGGCTCGCGATTCCAGGAGCCGTGTTCAGCCGCAAAGATGTCACCACCGCTCACGCCGGGCATGCCCTTGCCGGTGTAAAACGTCATTTCCAGCGAGCCGTTATGCGGCTGCATCAGCACGTCAGGCGTGATCACCTTACCGGCGAGTTCCGGGTGTGTACCGGGCAGGCGCGGATCCTGTTTGTTGCCCATGTAGTACCAGGGCCAGCCGTAGAATCCGCCCTCTTTTACGCTGGTAATGTAGTCGGGAACCAGGTGATTTCCCAGAATGTCGCGCTCGTTCACCGAGCACCACAGATCGCCGTTCGCAGGGTTTATGGCTTCCCCCACGCAATTGCGAATGCCCGAGGCATAGACCTTTACAAAGGTGCCGTCCGGCTTATACTCAAGCACATCCGCGCGGTGAAATTCGCCTGGGTGCGTGTCAGGATCATCAACATTCGACCCTGACCCAACCGAGATGAACATGCGCGTGCCGTCTTTCGAGAACACCACGTCACGCGTTGAATGCCCACCGCCCGGCGGGTGCAGCTGCTTCACGATCGTCTCAGGATCACCGGACGCCTTCAAGTCGCCTTCTTTGTACGGAATGCGAACGACAGAGTTCGTGTTCGCCACGTACACGTACTTCGGATTGACTGCCGGATAGAACGCGATGCCGAAGGGTTTGTCCAGGCCTGTGGCAAAGACTTCTCGCTGCGCCGCCTTGCCGTTCGCACTCACGCCGCGCAGGACAATGATGCTGTTCGCGCCCGTGTCGGCAAGGAATAGGTCGCCGTTCGGCGCGGTGCGGATCAGCCGCGGAACCTTGAAGCCACCTTCGGCATACAGATCAATCCTGTACCCCGGCTTTACGACCGGCACCGCACCGTTTCGGGGAATCAGTTGCGGGCCATTGGCTACCGTTTGCTCGGGATGGGGCGCGGGGAGGTCAGCAAGGGTGATGTGGACATAGTTGCCGGGCTTTTCGTCCGTGGCGTTTTCGAATGCGGCATCGCCGGTCTTGACTGCCTGCGCATGCAGCGCAGCGAAGGGCACACTCAACAGGCACAAAGCAGTAGCAGAGCGAAGAATACGCATGCCGATTGAGATGGCGGGAAAACCTTCTTCGGCAACTTGTCGCGACCGGCATTATGCGCAACCCGGACGTCGGAACTCATTTAGTGCGATTGCGACGCAGCCTGCAACAACGTCGGCGGAAGGTTAGCGGTAAGTACCACCCTCGCCTTGCGCTGTTGTACTGTCATCGACTGCAATGCCTGGTGCAGCGCCGCGTCCTGTGGCGTTCCGGTGCCGGGGATGAACCCGCGCACCAGGTTCAAGATCGTGCTGAGGTTCGTAGCGGTCTGGACAGCGTCGGCCTCGCTCGGTGCAAGTTCCTCAAGCCGTAAATGGACGTTTCCGCGATACGTGGCGGAGGCGATAAAGTCAGTATCTTCACTGAGCGGCAGCCCTATGCCGAACATGGTGATCCTGCCACGATCACTGAAAGGCAGTCCCACGTGGCCGATGCCCCAGGCCAGCGCAAAGTACGGCACCTCAGCATAATGCTCGCTTAGGACCGACGATCCTGAGAATGGCGTCGCGCCTGCGGCGTAGCGATCGATGATGGAGTGAATCTGCTCTGGCGAAGGCATGTTGCTGACCGCAACCATGTCGTAGCCAAGTGCCGTCACGCGCAGTGTTCGGCCTTCGTTGCCCGGCACGGTATACACGTCGTGTCCCGCGTACGTCTCACGCGCGGTGCTGTTGTGCTGCAGGTAATCGGTCAGCTTTGCCGAGTCGAAGCGGCCCTCCATCACGCCGGAGTAAGCCACCACCCCATTAGGTCCGTTCGGGTCCGGCATGCGATGCAGCGAGATAGCGATACGATCCAGGTCGCGATCCCAGCGGAAGCCGGTACCCGAAACAAACGCCGCATACTCAGCCGACGGGCTAACCGGCTGCTGATCAAAGTGGCTGGCCGCGCGTACCGGCTTCAGGTTCAGATAGAGGATGGCGTCAGATTCCGGCAGCAGTCGTGCGACTTCAGGCGGCGCATGAAAACGCAGAAAAAGCACCACGGCAAGCGCAACCAGCAGAGCGGCGGCTATTCCAAGCGAATACAACCTGCGTTTGCGCTGGGGATTCACTAGCAGCAGCATATCGGATTGCAACGAGTTGCGTGCCTCAGACCGTACCCTTGCCGATAGTGGACGCGCGCGCGACCACCTTTGGCTGCACCCGCACCGTCTGAAGGTCCGACGGCGCGTCTTCGCTCATCAGCGCGGTTGTCAGCCTGGCAGCCTGAACCCCCAGATCAGCGGCACCCTGATCGATGGAACTGAGCGGCACCTCAAGGTAGCTCGCCAGGCGCAGGTTGCCGCAGCCGATCACCGCAACGTCGTCCGGCACACGCAGACCAGACGCAAGGATGCAGCGGATCGCTCCAACCGCAGAAAGGTCGTTGTAGCAGAACACCGCGTCGGGCTTTCTTCGTGACGTAAGCAACTCGGCCATTGCAGCAGATCCAGCCTCATCCCCGGCCTCTTCGGTGCGGGAGATGGTTCGCACCAAGGCAGGCGAGAAGGCCAATTCTGCTTCTTTCAGGGCATTGCGGTACCCCTGCAAACGGTCGATACCTGTACTGACGCCCGCTGCTCCAATGTGCGCGATGCGCCTGCGTCCGAGCGACACCAGGTGCTCGGTCGCCAACTGCCCTGCTGCAATGTCGTCGCTGCCCACAAAGTGGGCGGCAAACTTCGGCAGCCGGCGATCCAGCAGCACGTACGGCACTGCCGAGTCTGCAAGGCGCTGCAAGCCTGTTGCGTCCGTCTGGCATGATGCAATGACCAGCGCATCGACACCGCGCGCCAGCAGCGTATCGATCTCCTCGCGTTCCAGTTCCGGTTCTTCTTCCGCAGAGGCGAGAATCAGCTGAAACCCGCGCTCTCGCAGACCTGCTTTCAGCCCCTTGGCAAGCTGTGCAAAAAACGATTGGACAAGGTCTGGAACGATCAACCCGACGGTGTTGCTGCGACCGGAAGCGAGACCCTGCGCCAGCAGGTTAGGCCGGTAGTTCAGCTCTTTCACTCGCTGCAGAATGCGTTGACGGGTCTGCTCGCCTACATCCGGCTTGTTTCGCAGCACCTTGGAAACCGTGATCGTCGAGACGCCGAGTTCAGCCGCAATGTCTTTCAGACGGATTGCCATGCGGCTCCCTCGCTATCCCATGAGCTTCAGGTAAACCGGGTGCTCCGCCAGAGCCACCAGCCTGCTAACAGCAACGATACCAACAACACTCCCGCAAGGATGAAGATCCACGTGAAGTTCATCGCGATCGGTGGGACAACGGCATGCACGGCCAGCCAGACGAAGACGCCCGTTGCTGCGGCAACAATGGCGACATCCCACCAGCGCCGGCGCTCGCCACGCCTACTGAACTCCTCACCACTTTGCGCGGCGACGACCTGCAGGTAATTCAAACCATACCGCTCGCATTCCCGCTCCATGGCCGCGTTGTTTGAAAGGTGCTCACGCGAGGACGCAACGGCGGTGCTGATCGCCAGGGCCCCCAGGATCATCAGCGCCGATCCGGCCAGTACCAGCATGCGATGGCTCTTATCAGCATGCGCCAGTTCACCGAACACCAATGCACCCCACGCAAGTCCCCAGAGCTGATTGGTATTTGAAAGAGGAATGCCACGGCCGATCCCAAGGTACTTCGTCGCGAACTGCTGAAACAGGTCACCCACCACCCACACAAAACCGCCCAGAAACAGCCAGAACAGCAGTTGCCTGCTGTGCGCTAGTTGGAAGACCGAAGAGTGCAGGCCGCCGTCCAGCGCCAGCGTCAACACAATCATGGTTCCGAGCTCGCCAGCGGTAAAGGCCGTCACGAACGAGAGCGGATTCATGCCGCTTATGTACGCCTTGCGATATGGCACGTACATCGTGCCCCACATCAAGCTGGCACCCAGCGCCGCAAGCAGGCCCTGTACCGCGCGCGGCGACGCTGGCCCCGATCCATGAATCGTGCTGAATCCAAGAAGAATTGCGGCAGCAACGATCAGCACGCCGCCGAGCACGACCTTCGCTACGTTCTTCGGACCCGCACCCTCCAGTTCATGGAACAGAACACGACCCCAGAACAGTCCGATCAGAGAGTTGGCATTCCAAAGCGGAAACGCGACCGCCAGGCCAACATCGCGGATCGCAAACACAGTCAGCGTGTTCGCCACGGCCCAGAGGCCGCCTGCGAGCAGCGCCCAGACAATCAGGTGCTTGCGTGCCATCAGATCGGCGAACACGTACGACGTGCCCTTCAGCAGTGTCGGAAAGGTCCACCGGGCCGTAAACACGCCGGCCACCATGCACAGCGAGACAGCGAATGGCGAAAAGCCTGCGTTCACCAGCTTCGTCGGAGCTTCTGCGGCGCCCAGCCAAACGCCGGCTGCCAATCCGCAGACAACGCCTAACGTGTGCAGCGACAGTGTCTTGCTGCGAACGGCAGGTGTGGTCGCAGTGCTCATAACAATCCCTGCCCCGCCGCTGCGACATGCATCAATGCAGCACCACGAGCAGCACGATGCCGCCAATCAGCACCGCTGCGGGAACCCAGAACTGCACGTCGGACAGCACCGCCTTCGTTTTGTCGACCCCACTCAACTCCACCGCCATGGTCTGCTCCTTTGCACGCCACATCTTACGTGAGCGCAGGGTGCACAGTAATCAGTGATCCGGCATTCTTCGTCTCAAATTACAGCGTTGCCTTTTGTAGCCTTTGGCTGGTATACGTTAGCGGTAACGCTTACGCGTTTCCGCACGAGGCTGCTTAGGAGAGAACCACCCATGAGTACATCAGCTGTCGCAACACTTCCGCAGAACGGTCCGCTGGGCGATCTGGACGAATGGGATGAGTTCCTCGAAGGCCGCTACAAAGAAGGCAAAAGCAAGGAAGAGTTCCGCGTCTACGACGCCACCGCTACTCCGGGCGTCGCCGAGTTCTACCGGCAGAATCACGAGAACATGACGCTCGACTACGTTCTTGGCAAGGAGCAGACGTACTTCAGCCTGCAGAAGGGCCAGAAGACCATCTGGGAAGCTGCCGAGTTCCTGAATACTCTGGTCGACGACAGCGATCCTGACACCGACCTGACGCAGATCGAGCACCTGTTGCAGACCTCCGAAGCGATGCGCGCCGACGGCTGTCCCCGCTGGATGGTACTCACCGGTTTCATCCACGACCTCGGCAAGTGCCTGTGCCTGTACGGCGAGCCGCAGTGGGGAGTCGTTGGCGACACGTTTCCGGTTGGCTGCGCGTGGTCAGAAGACATCGTCTTCCACGAATACTTCGCAAACAACCCCGACCGTCTGCGGCCCGAACTGCAGACAAAGTACGGTATCTATCAGCCGAATTGCGGCCTCGAGAACGTGCACATGTCGTTCGGCCACGACGGCTACATCGCTGAAGTAATGAAGCCTTACCTGCGCGACGAGTCGCTTTACATGCTGCGCTTTCACTCTTTCTATCCCTGGCACCGCCACGGCGCATACGACCATCTCTGCACCGACAAAGACCGGTCCATGCTGGAGTGGGTGCTCAAATTCAACCAGTACGACCTCTACTCCAAGGCCGACACCAAGCCGGTGTTGTCCGAGTTGAAGCCCTATTACGACGATTTATTCGCAGAGTTCCTGCCGCCGACACTCGCCTGGTAAACCATTTCCAACCAGCAGGAGGGCTGTGCGTCAAGCGCAGCCCTTTTGCTCATGAGCGATCATTCCAGAATGGAGAACGTGTAGATCTTGCCGGCGTGACTGATGCCGGCCATACCTGCCTGGCCCGGTGCAAGCACTCCGTACTCGCCCTTCTGCAGGTCGCGCGGCACGGTGAAGGCGAAGAGATGTTGCGACACTTTACGGATCGGAATGTCTAACGCATCCCGGTCTGTACCAGTTTCGGAGTGGAAGACGTTTCCGGTTTTCACCCTGAACTCCCGGCGGTCGCTCTTGTTACGGAAGCGAAGAATGACGTACTCCACCGCATCTGTATTCGCGGGCGCCAGGATCATCATCTCCGTGCCCGGCGAGATGCTCAGCTTTGACTTCGGGCCGGTGACCACACCGTTCTCGTCCTTCTTGACGATGTCGCGGGTCAACACGCTCTTAAGCGCGCCGCCATCTCGATACCGGACAAGCTCGGGACCGACCAGTTCCCATTGACCCTGTGAGTTCTTGAAGTAGACGCCGGGATCGTCCGTGTTTACCGACAGTGGCGCCACCTCAACGGGAGTTGGAGCAGCGCGCTGCTGCAATCCACTGTTGCGCGCGAGCATTGCCGAAATCACTGCCTGTGACACGCCGGCGGATTTCAATGCGATCAGGTCGTCAGGTCCGGTGCGATAGTCGCCAGGCTGAGAGTGTACCGTCTGCAAAATGATGCCGTCATCCAGACCGGCGGCCGTCATCTTGATAATGGAGTCGTTATCGAGCAGCTTGCTCTGGGCCACCGGTGGAGCAGATGTGTTCGCCTTCGCAGACGCACCAGCCAATTGCGGCAGCGGGCCCTCTACGTTGCCCTGCGCTAAAGCAGAAGGAACGACCAGGGCCGTGAAGAGCAGGGAGCGAAGGATGATGCGGATGCGGGTATGCATGTTGAGCTGACCGAGGAGCGAAACCGTCCCTCTACTATGGACGAACTGCTCACCCTTTCAGGTTACAGCGGGATTACTCTGGTTCTTAACGCTTCATCAGCTTCAAGCATGATTCGCATTCGGGATTGGTTCCGACCTCGTAGCCGCAACTCTGGCAGTACACGGCGCGGCGGTATACCCCGAGCAGGCGATCTTTGAACCAAGCTTTAATGCGAGTCAACACAAAATCTCGATCAGCCTTGCCATTCGTGGCTCTGCCGTGTTGTGGGGCCCAGCCTGAAACAGGGGAGTTCCATTCGGGAGTGTGCCGGGGGTGAGCACGGACACCAGACGCTTTTTCTTTGACCATGTCTTTTATATATCCAGCACGACAGATTTGCGATGACTCTCTTACGATGTCCAGAGCGGTTACCTGGAAGGCTCATCGGCAAGAATTATTCTCTACGCACGATTTCCTGATATTTGTGCAACATTGGGGCGCATGGCAGTCTTTCGGATCGTCACCTTTCTCATTCACGCCATCGTGCAGGCCATCGCATCACTGGTTGTAGCTGTGTTCACGCATGTTGTACCCGCGTTCGTCGCGGCGGCTGGGATTATCGTGCTCGTCTTCGCGGTGTGCGCTTCCTGCGGCATCGGGGGCATGACCTTCCTGCGCCGACGCAAGGTTCATCGCGAAGAACGCTGACCGCAAGAACTAAAGTCCAGCAGTTAGTGGTTACGGGACTGAGATGCTACGCGCGCGACACGAACAGCGTGATCCGGTCTGATCGAGGTGTGGTCGAAGACTCGAGCCAGTCTTCTCCTGCTATGAACGAGGCACAGGGACCATAGGTACAGACGCGAATGCTGCGGGCGCGCCCTTCGACTCTCAGCCTGTTAAGGACAGTGCGCAGGACGTAACCGGTAAAGGGCGTATGAAGGTAGAAAACCGTCCCCGTGGAGAGGTCCGCGGACCGCGCATCCTGCTCAAGAAACGAGACGTTGCTCAAACGCAGCCGCTGGCCACACTCTCGAGCGCATGCCACGTAGCTCGTCTCGGCTTCGATGCCCACCGTACGAGCCCCGGTCAGGATAGTCGCCAGCAGGGGTACATGGCCCAGGCCCGAGCCGAGATCAACCAACACGTCTGCTGCGGTAAGCGATGTGAGCTCGATGAGCCGAAGAATGTGCCGGACAGGAGTGGGTTGATAAAACACCATCTCTGCTTCGAGCGGAGCAGGGGCTTTCTCAGGCTCCTTGAATGCCAACACTCCGCGGACCAATTCATCCAATGCGTCGTAGCCCATGCCTGTGACCGGCTCGCCCGCGGCGCGCTGCGAACCCAGGATATTTACCCAGTGCATCAGCGCGGCTCCGCCAGTTCCTTCCTGGATCTGACTGCGGATCGAAGCATAGATTGATTCGTTAGTGCCTTCCATCAGTGCCGAAAGCGTATTCGCTCGCTGCCACAACGTTAGTTCCGGCCCCATCTTGTCTGCTGCAATGGCATACCCGTGCGTGTCGAAGGCGTCCAGTGCATCAAGCGCCTGAAGGCGGCGTAGCAGCTGATCCGCTCTGAACAACGACCGGTCGCTCTCCAGGCTCTGAACCAGGCGACTTAGTGCTTCCTGCAGTGACACGGGCCTCCAGAAGCCAGGCGGATGAGACAGTGCGACTGGACAGTCGATCGCCGTTGCGAATGGCGCAGGAACCTGGCGAACTAACGTGTAGCCTGAAGCGCGAGCACCGCGAATCCAGTAGCCGAATCGCTCATGAACAGCGCAGGATCACTCTCCGGCGGCCGGTTCTTATTGAGTGAGGTAGCAGTCCACATGCCGGTGCTGGCATCCTGGTTTGCGATCAGCCAGGCAACGCCTTTCTCGATCTGCGGAGCCTTGTTCGGCAGTCCGGCACCTTTGAGGGCGAGGATGCAGACAGCAGTGGCGTAGCCGTCCGTCCGCGTATCGATCGGCGTGTTGTCGCGACGCTTCCATGTCCCAAGCGAGGCCAGGCTCCACCCGCCGTTTGCCTGCTGATGGCTTATGATCTCAGCCACCAGCGTGGTCTTCTGATCGTCCTGCAGGATGCCCGTGAAGCGAGCAGAAGACCAGAGGAGGAGAGCTTTATTCAGCAGTGGCTGTGTGTCGTAGTTCGTCTGCATATAGCCGCGCAGCAGGGTCAGGTTCTTCTGGATGCCCGGTGACTCCTTGTACGCATCAGGGGTGTACCCGACAGCCAGCGTGGCCAGGGTAGCTCCGTAGTAAGCCGAGGTTTCGCCTTCCCATGGCGCCAGGTGGAAGTTCAACCACTCCCACCCACCGGCCGCTTCGCCCGAGCTGATTTGCAAGGCCCACATGTTATCGAAGGCGATCTTCGTGGTGGGTGACATCGTTCCATCAGCCGAATCGTACCGGGCGAGGATGAGCGCGTTCAGCACAGCTTCTACGACGCGGGATTCTACCGGCTTGCGCGGGCCTGACTTTTCGCCGTAGAACGGCTCCATCTCGCTCCACCCATTGACACGCTTGGTGACGTAGCCAAGCATTTGCTGCTCTGGCGGCGCTTCGGTCTTGACGCCCATCATCTCTCGCAGGCTGGATCTCGCCATGGCATACGGCAGCGCGGTGTGGCATGAGACGCATGAGGTGTCATGGTCGCGCTTTGCCTTCGGCCAGTTCATCCACCAGGTCTGGCGAGCGTCCATGTGATTCGCAGCCGCAGTCGCATCCCACGTTGTCGCCGCCCAGACGGGTGAACTCAGACGGGCTGCCCCCGCCAGCAGGAAGCCGAATCCCAAGGACAGCATAAGCAGCGATATTCCACGGCGAAACACCATCATGCGGAATCCTCTCAGGCGGCACATGGCCTGTACAGCATTCACTAAGGCTGCGTGTCAGACTGCCTGGACACAACCAGTCGGGTCCTCTGGCTCTCCTGCAAACGTATCACCAGTTTGTCAGACTTGCCCGAGTAGAACCTGTGCGTCGCATTGCCGGGTTCAATCAGCAGGGCTTCTTCCAGCGGAAGAGCATCCGCGGCAAACACATCGCGCACGAGCTGCGTCTTGTAATAGCTTATCGGCTTCCTTGAAGCGAGCGACTATATCTATGCTGATGTATGTACACGCAGTGGCTCTTCGTCCATGAGGAACCTTGCTAATTACAGGCGTGCACTGCGACGACTTTATTGCTCTGACAGTAAGCGATCGATTGTGAGGTATTCCATGTTCAAGCCCAGACTGGCTCACCGCATCATGCCACTCCTCCTCGCGGCATACGTCTCCTGCTGGTCATCCGCACAGAGCAACACCAGGGCACTCTCTCCTGCTATGCCAGTGAGTAGCGGCTATCTCGGGTTCGACCGGAACCTGTATCCCGGTGACCAGGCATTGCCCGCAATCGCGAAACGATTTGCGTTCATCGGATACTGGCTGAACAACCCGCCGGGGGAAGTATCGAACACATGGACAGGTAAACGAAACCTCGTGAAGTCAAATAATCTCGGATTTCTGGTGCTATGGAACGGCAGGCTTGATAAAGAGATCTTGAACAACATAAAGCGGGGAACATCTGCCGCTGCGTTCGGAGCGGCCGATGCTCGCGACGCGGTACAAGCCGCCAAGCGCGAGGGATTCCCGGCGGGCGCAACGCTTTTTCTCGATCAGGAGGAGGGTGGCCGCCTGCTTGGCGAGCAAGCAGACTACCTGTTCGCCTGGACCGAGGGAGTGAGCGCAGGAGGCTTTCACCCAGGTGCTTACGTCAGTGGGCAGCCTGTGCCGGACGGTCCGGGTAAGTCGATCACAACTGCGCAGAACATCAAGGATGTCGTGTCGGTGAAACATCTTCATCCTGTGGCGCTGTTCGTAGCCCAGGACAGCTGTCCGCCTTCCAATGGATGCACGGTCACGCCGCCATCACTGAAGGCGAGCGGAACGCAAGGAGCCATTGTCTGGCAGTTTTCACAAAGCCCGCGCCGCCCCGCAATCACGCAAGCCTGCATGAAGACCTACGGTAAGGACGGTAACTGTTACGTGCCCGATTTGCCAGGCCTGCTGCTCGACCTGGATGTAGCTGCCGAACGCGATCCATCTCACGGTCGCTAGGTTGGACGAACTCAAATCGTTCAGCGAAGATGCGTTGCGAAAAGCGCGTGGTGCGCCAGGATGAACAACGTTTTCCGATCCGCGCCTCCAAACACAAGATCGAGCGGTCTCTCGGGCACATCGATCTCCGCAACCTGTCTGCCCTGTGGGTTGTAGACGAAGATCTCGCCGTTGGCGACGTACACGTTCCCTGCCGCATCGACGGCAACGCTCTCGCCGCCTCGATCGGCAAAGGGCTTCAGGTCTGACAAGGTGCCATCGGCGTTTACGAGTGCGCTGTAAGTGATGTCTTCCGATTCGTTGCTGACGTAGACGCGCCTGCCCGGCACGGCGGTAATGAAGCCGTGCGTATCCAGATTGTCAGAGAATCGCCAACCTGAGGGATCCGTTGCGGGACCCTGTTGAAAGACCCGTCCCGCAGGCAGAAACACGCTGCCATCCGGTGAGACGTACTGAAGTCGTTTGGCCGTGGAAACGTCCTGTGTAAACATGTCTGCAAGCGTGGTGTAGGTCATGGTCTCGGGATGGAGCTGATCGTTGAACTCACCATTGTTCCAGTAGTTAACCGGCAGCAGCGCCGTTGCGCCGGCCTGTGATGATGCGGGCTGCGGCTGCAACACGGTGATCTCGTTCTTCGGCGAACCCGGACGGAATGTGTAGACGGTACTCTCCGGACCGCTGGATGAGAGCACTAGCAAATCCCCGGCCGTATCGAAGGCAAGGTTCACCGGATCCAGCGGCTGATCACGCTCGATGCTCAGGCCTTCCGAACGCGACCAGCCGTAGATTCGCTGCTCATGCCGGTCTACAAAGTAGAGCTTGCCCGCAGCGTCCACTGCGGCTCCCGCGATGGAAAAGAAGCCGTCCTCAAGCTTCTGGACTCCGCCCACAGTGAAGGTTGGGGACGCACTCTGCACAAGTGGTTTGGCCGTCGCGCCAACGTCAAGCACCGCAAACTCACGCTCCCGCACGTCAAGGTGAGATGTGAGGTTCATGATCGCGTTCTCATACGGGTACTTGCTCAGCCGAAGGAAAGTGCCGCAGCCGTTCGCATCGCATGTAGCAAAGCCGCTCTCGGCATTAACGTGCACATTACGGAAACGAATATCCTGCGAGTGGTAGAGACGCACAGCCGTCGGGAACGGAGCGCGGCTGCGCGTGACGCGGTATGCGTGATAGTTGGCGATGGTGATGTTACGCGAAAAGCCGATCTCCAGCGACAGTGCCTCCGGGCTTTCTCCTGCTTCTTCCTCGGTCTGCGGCGCGTTGATGTCCCAGTTCTCGACGTGATCCAGCTTGATCTCTACGCGCACGTGGTGCTCGTTCGATAGCTCGTAGACGTGTCCTGGCGTCTTCGTATCAGAAACGTAGAATCCCGCCTGCGCAAACGTGTCCGGGGTCCAGATGTCGGCGAATGTGCCGCCTCCGCCCTGCGTGATCCAGAGGCTTGGATACTGTCCATCCCAGCGCTTTTTGAGGTCTGGGTCAGCGGTGTGGTCGTTGTTATACGGGTTGGTACCGCTGCCGTGTCCGCCCAGGTAGCGCACATCATCGATCAGCGACTGTTCGCCGGCCATCCATATGGTGCCTGCCGCTCGCGGGTTGGTGCCACCGGTCAAGATGCCGATGCCCGACAGGATGTTCGTACCGCCAGCCGGCGCAAGCACCAGCGGTTTTGCCGCACCTACGCCCCGAAAGCCTGGTGTATCGTCCGGCAGCTCGAGCTGCGTAAGGGTCGGGTGCAGAGCGATGATCACCGTGTCCGCCTTTAGCGTGAGCGTGTCCGTCACGATGTAGTGGCCGCTGGGAAAATACAGCACGCGATGCGTATCGATGGCGCGCTGAATGGCCGCAGTGTCATCGGTGGTGCCGTCGCCCTTTGCGCCAAGGGTTTTAACGTTTGTCCAGTCACTCGTTTGCGGCAGCGCCCGGATTGCAGGCGGCAGTGGTGCAGGCAGCGCAGCAAGCGGCGAAGCGTCATACCGCATGCCGACACTTCCCATCACTCCCTCGGCCGGAACGATAAGGCCGTAGTTGAACGTTTTCACGCTGTAGACGTCGCCCTTGCCTGCTATCTTCCTGCCGTTCTCGCGGAACAGCGCGAAGGTGGGCGCATGACTCAGCGTTGCGTTCTCGAACCCGATCTCGTTCAGCGGACTCTTCTCGCTGCTGATGGTGACGACCGCGCCCGTGATGTTTTCGAAGCGACTGTCCTTCACCCACAGCTGGTCGTAGTACTTGGGATCGATGTCGATGGCAGCAGGCACGTTGCGGAATGTATCTCGAATCAGCGTCAAGCCCGCCTCATGTTCGCGGATGGCAGACTCCCGCTGCCCCTCGAAGGTCGAGTCGATCAACGTGAACTGCCATGCGGGCGAAGTCTTCTCGGTGAGGATGCCGTACCGGCCGCCGTAGATTTGCAGGTCTTCCGCTTCATTACCCACCTGCGTCAGCGCGGCCAGCCCAGACCCTACATGGAAATCCATGTGGCTCAGGTACGCGTGCTGTGCAGTGTGGAAGCGGACCGCGATCGCAGCAGGGTTGCCGTTGCCGATCTCAAAATCGATGTTGCTCATCGCCGAGTAGAAGGTGCCGGAGTTCGCGTCCGCGATGGTCGGGTCAGGAGGTACGCTGCCCAGCGGTGGAAACGGAACTCGTCCACCGCCAAAGCGTGTGTCACCCCGGCGACGACCGGTGAAGATCACCATGTCGGCCACGCCCTGCTGAAATCCTGGCGCGTTGTCTGCGAGCACGAAGACCGGACGGGTTTCACCGAAACCAATCAGTCGCACACCCGGCCAGACATACAGCGTGCGGGTCAACCGATAGCGGCCTGCAGAAATAAAGACCAGCCCTTCTGATCCGGTAGCGGCCGCCTGGTCGACAGCTCGCTGCAGCGCTGCAGAATCGTCTGCCACACCATCGCCGCGCGCACCAGCGACAGAAACAGCTCGAGGATCATCTGGCCTGGTGCGGAATACGGATGCAGCGAAAGCCTGAGCACCAAGAGAGATAAAAAGCACCGCGGACAGCAGACGAAGTCGCATGAGGATTCCTTAGCCAACCATTATGGCGACACAAGACGGATCGCGCTACCGAACGGCTGCAGACGGGCACAGGGGTAAGCAGCACAACTGCAGCGTACTCCAACGCACCGCGGCAGAACGGGCGGTGGTCGCCGTGTTCGGTGCAGTCCCGCCAATGAAAGTAGGAGCGTAAGCAGATCCAGACCCGGTGCTCCGTTCCGCTCTGAATCTGCCAGACTGGCTCCTCCTCGCGACGAACTAGAAGTAGATCTTTGCCGCCAGTTCAACCGATCGAGCCGCATTCAGCGTGGCTGTAATCTGCCCGGCAGAGCTCGTATCGATGTTTGTCACTGGCGTGGCAAACGTTGTGTGATTGAACACGTTGAAGAACGATCCACGGAACTCAAGCGAGCGCGACTCGGTGAAATGAAAGTCTTTGAGGATCGAGAGGTCGAACTGAACCAGGTCTTGGTTGCGCATCGTGTTGGTGCCGCCGTTGCCGTAGGTATAAAGCGCGGGCAGGTTGAAGGCATTCGTTCCACCGGCAGGACACGACGGGCTCGCGGAATCGTAGAACCAGCAGTTGGCACGCCGGATCAGCTGCGGAGTTCCGGTAATGTTCGGCCGCTGCGAACCAAGACCTGTGTTCGCCTGGTCGCCGCTGATCGTCAAGGTAAACGGCAGGCCCGACTGCACTGTGCCGACACCCGAAAGGCTCCAGTGGCCGACGAGACCCTGCACAAACCCTGACGCTCCACCCAGCAACGGCTTACCCTGTCCGAACGGCAGCTCATACAATCCGCTCGTCACGAAGTTGTGATGAATGTCATAGTTGCAGGGACCATAGTAGCTGTATCCGCCGCTCGCCTCGCGGGTTAGTCCGTTGAAGGTGCCATCGGTCAGGCAACGACCGTACGTATACGACACAAGGATTGTTGCCCCGGCTAAGGCGCGGGTCTCCAGCTTCGTCTGCAGCGCGTTGTAGTTACCGTTACCTGCATACCTCGACAACTGCACTGTGCCCCACTGCTGCTCGGGACGTCGACCTTGGATCGCTCCCGGCCCCGGGAACGGATCGTTAATTTGGAACGGTTGCACTATGTGTAGCGAGCGGCTGCCTACATAAGCAACGTCAAGCGAGAGCTTGTTCCCGATCTGATGCTGGACGGCAAAGTTATATTCCTGCACGTAAGTGTTCTTGGTGTGCAGTTCCATGCTGGTAAGACTCGGCTGCGAGCAAGAGTTAGCGACAAAACCGAACGAGCACACAGCTCCCGAAGTATTCGCGGCCACAATCGGCTGGCTTGAGTAAAAGTTTCCGAACGTCAGTGTTGGCGTCGGCTTCGTGTTATTCACCGTCTGTGAAGCGACGAATGGAACAACGTTCTGCGTGTTGTTGATCGCGTTGTTGTCCGGGAAGATGTAGAACACACCATAGGCCCCTCGGAAGACCGTATTCTTGAAACCACTGTATGCCATGCCAAGACGTGGCCCAAGGTTAATGCCTGCAGTGGGCCGAATCGTTTCCGGCAGTCCCAACGAGCTCGCCGTCTGTAGGCGATCAGAGAACAAGGGATAGAGTGCCGCAGTTCCGGGCTGAGCGGAAAGCGAGAAGTTATCAGGTATTACGATCTTGCCATTAGCCTGATTAAATCCAGTCACCTGCCCCTTGATGCCGTGGTAAAACGGGTTGATCTCCCAACGGAACCCCGCGTTGATTGTGAAGTTCGACTTAGCCTTGAAGTCGTCCTGAACATACATGGCTTGGTAGTTTCCGTAGTCGCCCCAGAGTGCACGAAAGTAGCTACGCGAACCGCTTGCCGGGTACCCTAACAGGAAGTCAGCAAAATTATCGCCCGAGTAGTTGTTGCTGAAGCCGAAGGTGCCCAGAGAATTGGAACCTGAGATGTACGTGTTCAGGTTGTGAAAATTTTCATACCCAAAGCGGACCTCATGTCTGCCACTGGAAAAGGTCGCCCGCTCAACATACTGCCAAGAACGAATCTTGTTCTGCTTCGGATACGCATTACTCCCGCTCTGCCCATTGAATCCGGCGTAATTAGAAATAGTCATCGTAGGCAGACCAAGATATTGCGCAGGAGACAGACCCTGAACCCCCTGGATGCCGGCAGGCGTGTTGAAGTCTGTTCCCTGGAGCGAACTGGTGAAAAAGAACACGCTGCGGTAGTACGAGAACTGCGTTTCCGTCAGCCACTTGGGCGAGTAGATATGCGTTTCGCGTAAGAGCGCGTTCTGGCCGCGGCTGCGCAGGGGAAAACCGCCAAGCAGCGGAAATGCATTCGGATCAGTCTCGTGATTATCGGTGATGGAGTATCGACCAATCAGATGATCCTTTGAGAAGATCGTCTGGTCGGCACGAAAGTCGCCCTGATCCAGTTGCTGTTTCAGCTTGTTGGTAAGCACTGCGTGCGATACGTTGCCGCGCAACTGGTTTGCAGCGGGCATGTACTGCAGAAAGTAAGCTGCCTGCGGTGAAATACGACCGGTTGGGATGGTGTCGTTCGAGAACGGCAAACCGGTCAGCGGGTCCTTCAGCGTGATGCCGGTGCCCTGATAATTGCCCATACGCATGGCAGCGCTGGGCACGATGTTGTCGAAGTTCTGACCAAGCGTATACAGCGTTGATTGCAGGTCAAGGAAGAAGAACGTGTGGTCTTTCACGATGGGTCCGCCGACCACGAAGCCAAACTGATTGCGGTGCAGCGGCTGATTGCGGCGGGTGCTCCCCGCGGGCGGCACGTAGAAGTAATTCTTCGCGTCGAACGCGTTGTTGCGCAGAAACTCATACGCGGTGCCATGGAATGCGTTAGTGCCGCTCTTCAGTGTGGCATTCACGATCGTCGGGCTGTGGCCGTAATCGGCAGGCATGTTACTCGACTCGACCTTAAATTCCTGCAGCGCATCCACATTCGGGGAGATGAGCGTGCCTCCAAGCTGCGTCTCGGTAATGTTCGAACCGTCGAGATACCATCCGGTCCACGACGGCGAAAGGCCGTTTACATTCACGTTGACAGCACTGGCGCGGATAGACGTGCCCCCAGCTGCAATGTTCTGGCCGCCTTGAATGAAGCTGACGCCCGGCGTGAGCTGCGTTAACTGCCAGAATGAGCGCCCATTGAGTGGCACGTTCTGTACGGTCTGTGTGTCGATCACCTGCCCCACGGACGAGGATGCTTCATTCAGCAACGGTGTTTGTGTCGCAACCACCTCCACCTTGTCGCCGATAGCGCCAACGTGTAGCGTCACATCGATCGTGGCGCGCTGGGCCACCTGCAGTTCCGAATCGGCGACCTCTGTCTGCGAAAATCCTTCGTGCGAAATGGTCACAGAGTAGTGGCCGACCTGGAGGTCCGGCACGCTGTAGACGCCGCTGCCGTCAGACTTCACGACGCGCTGCGCGCCCGTGCCAAGGTTCTTGACGGTCACGGTCGCGCCGGGTATCGCCGCGCCAGTATCGTCCAGCACCGTACCCAGGATCGTTCCGGTGTTCGATTGTGCGACCAGCGCCGGTACGGTCGTGATCGACAGGGCGGTTACAAGGAATGCGTGCCGGGTAAGCCAACGGTTCGACATCGGGACTGCTCCATAGCGAAGGTGAGAAGTGGGGACGGCGGCCGCTGATTCAGGTCAGGCAACACTTCGGCCCGGAGTTTCGGAAACGATTCCGAAAATACGCAACAGACAAGCGATTGTCAATGGTGGATTGCATGCTCATCACCTGACGCGCTCGCTTTGGTTGACAACAGCAGGAACTGAAGGGATGATCTTGGAAGCGTTTCCAGTGCGCAACGATCCATCATTCCGAAAGCGGTTCGAATATGGCATTTGATGCTACGTCTCTCGCCGGTCAAACGGCCCTTGTAACCGGTGCAAGCAGCGGCATTGGTGCTGCGTCAGCGGTAGCGCTGGCACGCTGTGGCGCCCAGATCATAGTGCACTACAATTCGCAGCAAGCTGAGGCGGAGACTGTGCTGCAGCAGGTGCGCGCAGCTGGTTCTGAGGGTGAGATCGTGCAGGCCGACCTCAGCACATGGGAGGGCACCGACGGCCTGTGCGCCTTTGCGAAAGGCCGCAGAGTCGACATCCTTGTGAACAATGCGGGATCACTCGTTGAGCGCACGCGCGTGCTGCAGTTCACCCGCGAACTGTGGGACAAGGTCATGATGCTGAACCTGACCAGCGCCTTCTTCCTGTCACAGGCGGTGCTCGCGGGTATGACCGAGCGCAACAGCGGAGTGATCATCAACATGTCGTCAGTAGCGGCGCGATTCGGTGGCGGTCTGGGCGCGCTCGCTTACTCCTCCGCTAAGGCCGCCGTGTCGACCATGACCAAGGGCCTGACGAAAGAGTTCGCACCGCAGGGCATCCGCGTTAATTGCATCTCTCCGGGCACTATCGACACGGGTTATCACCGCGCCTTCTCTACTGCCGAGGGTCTCGACGGCGTGCGCGCCGCAACGCCGGTCGGCCGCCTGGGCACGGCGGAAGAGATCGCCGACATGGTGGTCTTCCTCGCAAGCGATCAATCGACGTTCCTGCACGGACAGGTCATCGAGATCAACGGCGGCTTTTTCATGGGCTAGCGACGCCTCACCGGCTAGACGTTGTTAACCAGCGGCATATCCGCACCGCCGCGTGCGCGAGCTACACGGGGCAGCGTCCAAATCAGCGCGGCAGCGATGATCGGCAGCGTGCCGAACAATGCGAACACCGGCTTGAATGAGTAGTGATCCACAAGCCATCCGGTCGCGAGGCTGAAGACCATGCCGCCAAACCCAGAGCCCATGCTGGCCAGTCCCCATATCGAAGCGACCGCGTTCTTTGGGTACACGTCGCGCGGCAGTGCAAGCACGTTCGCAAGCGCTCCGCTGTAGCCGAAGGTTGCGGTGGAGATGAGCGCGATGCTCAGCGCGGCGCTACTCACCATCGCCGCTGGAAAGGCCGCAACCATGCAGGCCGAGAAGACCAGCACGCTGACCCGGCGGGCGGTCTGATCAGACACTCCGCGACGCACGATCAGCAGCGTCAGAAAGCCGCCCGCCAAGTTGCCAAGACCTGCTGTCGCAAACGGGATCCACCCGATCTTGCCGATCTGCGCAAGCGTAAAGCCGTGACCGACTTTAAGGTACTGCGGAAACCAGAACGTGTAGAAATACCACACGGGATCGGCAAATACCTTGGACAACGTGAACTGCCAGACAAAACGATCAGTTACAAGTGTTGTGACTGGCGGTGGAGGCAGCTTCGGCTCATTCGGGCTCTCAGGTGGAGCACGGTAAATGAGCAGCCAGCCGATCATCCACAGGAAGCCAAGAAGGCCGACGATCACGAAAGACGACCGCCAGCCGAACTTGATGGCCGAGAACGCCAGCAATGGAGGCGCCAGCATGGCTCCAACGGCGGCGCCGCTGTTGAAGATCCCGGAGGCGAGAGAGCGCTCCTTCGGCGGAAACCACTCACCGATCACCTTCACACCAGCGGGATAGTTGCCGGCCTCTCCCACACCCAGCAGAAAGCGATACGCCCCGAGCGTGTAAGCACCCGTAGCGGCCGCAGTGAGCACCTCTGCAGCCGACCAGAAGGCGATCGTCAGTGAGTAGCCAAGACGGCTGCCTAGCCGGTCAAGCAGCGGCCCCGAGATACCGTTCATGATGGTGTACGCCAGCATAAACGCAAAGATGATCTGGCTGTACGTACCCGCTGATATGTGAAAGCGATCGAGCAGAACTGGTGCCATGACGGACAGCGTTTGGCGATCAAGGTAGTTGATCACCGTTGCAAGGAAGGTCATGCCAAGGATCGTCCACCGCAGCCTGTTGCCAGTCGTTTCGTCCATGCTCAAACGTCCTCCAGGGATAAACCGCTGCGTTAGACCAGACCCTGCTTTTGCATGTGCGCTCGTACCGCGTTCAGGTCAGCAGTCATGGAGGCGATCACCTGTTCGCGCGGCAGTGTCAGCGTTCTTTTGCCGTTCTCCGCGCCGCCAAGTGGATACTCGAAATGCAGCTGCACCGGCCCTGAGAAATGATTCGCTTTGACGATTTCAAAGAAGCCGTCGAATCGAACCATGCCCTGGTTGATAGGGCACCAGTGCGGCACGTACGCGCCTTCGACGCCGAGGCTCTTGTCGTAGGGATCAGGATGCGTGTTGCCCTTGGTGTTGCGCTGCCAGGTGAAGTCCTTCATGGCGATGCCGCGCATGTAGTCCTTCGTCAACTTCGATGTGGCGATCCAGCCGCCGTAGCCGCCCTCGACGGTTGCGTGGCCGACGTCGTAATTGACGCCAATCCACTGCGGATCAAGGTCGCGGAACAGCAGCCACACGTCCCAGATCGTGGCGCCGATCATGCCTGGACCCGAGTGCGTGTGGTACATGCCGCAAACCTGCGTGCGGCGATTCAGATCGGCAAGCGCGCGCATCTTCGGCTTCAGAGCGTCGAGCTGCTCCGGGATCGCCCTAACCGGGTCATACTTCAGGCCCCCCCAACGATAGTGATGTATGCCCAGGCTCGACGCCGTCTTCAGAACTGCTTCCGCGGTTGCCATCGTGTCCGGCACGATGTCCGTCGTGATCATCGGCACCTCAAGACCCGCCCTGCGTATCGCCTTGACCGCAATCGGCAAGTCCGTGCCGACACGCTCCGGCTCCACGTGCCCGCCGGCGCGCACCGTCAGATCCATCGCGTCGAAACCCATCCCCTTCGCTGCCGCTGCAGCCTCGGGTACGCTGAGCCACTCCAGGTGCTTTGAGAAGATCGAGATCTTCAGCTTGCCACCGGGCTCAAGCGGAGACACAGGAGCCGCTTCGGCGCGTGTAAGCTCCGGCCCAAATGCCTGCAACGCACCTGTCATCGCGGCGGCTAACAGCAACGAACGGCGCGACATTCCCGACTCCATCAACTCTTCCCGCATGGCTTCCCTCCCTTATTTACCCGGCTGCTCAGGCAGTGCAAACGAGAGCAGCGTCGATCCCGCGGTTACCGCAACGTACTGTTTGCCGTCGACTGCATAGGTCATCGGCGGCCCTTTCATGCCAACGTTTGTGTCGTAGTGCCAAAGCATCTTGCCAGTCTTTTCGTCGACGGCAACAAACGCGCCGTTCGGATCGGCATAGAAGATCAGGCCGCTTGCCGTGCCGATCACGCCCGACCACGTCTTCAGGACAAGGGGCCCGGGCTGCGCAATCTCCCACTTAATCGTGCCGGTATCGATGTCGAGCGCACGCAGGTAGCGTTGGTCCGGAGCAGTTGCATCCCTTGTACCGGGTGCCGCGTTCGGTTTCGCACACGCTTCGATTGTCATGAAGTAATACCAGTGCGTCGTCGGGCTGAATGCGGTCGAACTCCAGTTCGCCGCATTGTCAGGGCACTTACGCTGCTTGCTCGACACCGCACCGCTGAACTTTGCGAGGATAGGCCGGCCATTCGCATCCAGACCAGTCGCCCAGTTCAGTTGGTTCAGAAAGCTCTTTCCAAGCAGCAGCTTGCCATTGGTCCGATCGAAGACGTAGAAAAAGCCGTTGCGGTCGGCATGCAGCAGCAGCTTCATTGGCTTGCCCTGAAACGTCGTATCCACCAGCACCGGCGGCTCAACCGCGTCGCGATCCGCCGTGTCATGCGGCGTGAACTGGAAATACCACTTGACCGTGCCGGTGTGCGGATCCATCGCAAGAATGCAGTTGGTGTACAGGTTGTCACCGGGGCGGTCGCGATCGTCAGAGTCGGGCCAGGGATTGCCTGTTGGCCAATACAGTGTGTCCGTCTCGGAGTCGTAGGAACCGATCAGCCACGTGGACGCACCCGAGTACCGAGGCCAGTCCTTACCCCAGGTCTCGACGCCCGGCTCGCCCGGGCCAGGTAGCGTCCAATGCCTCCACAGCAGCTTGCCCGTTGCCGTGTCGTAGCAAACGATGAAGCCGCGCATGCCCCAGTCACCCCCGGAAACGCCTGCAATTACCGTGTCGTTCAGGATCATTGGAGCGACGGTGGAGCCGTAATGCGCCTTTTCCTCCGGCATCACCACTTCCCACATCAGCTTGCCAGTGACGCGATTGATGGCGAGCAGGTGGGCGTTGTCCGTCGTAATGAACACCTTGTCGCGAAAGATGGCTGCTCCGCGATTGGTTCCAACTGACGCATCGCCCACGAGGCCGGTGGTCGGCGGACGGAAGTACCTCCAGATAATCCGGCCCGTCTTCGCATCCATCGCGTACGCCTGGTTCTGGCCGGAGAAGTACATGATGCCATCGACCACGATCGGGGTCGCCTCAAGCCCCAACTGGGGCATCGGCGCAATCCACTTCAACACAAGACTGCTGACGTTGCCCTTATTGATCCCGGTCAGAGGGCTGTAACGGTTGGCACTGAGATTGCCGTTATACGTCGGCCAGTTACCGCTTGAGGGATGCAGGATGCCGTCAAACTCAATCGCATTTGCGCCCGGAGTCAAAAACGTGTTTGCCGCGGGCAAAGCACCCGGCTCGACACCGCCCAGCGTGCCGAGATACGCGGTCAGGTTGTCCATGGTCGTAACCGGCAGCGCCGATGGGTGCATTCCTGCATGAGCATCTTTCGTCAGGTACGCAACCTCACTCAATGGCAGCAGGTGAAACCGGCCGTCGAGGTCCTGCAGTTGAATGTCGTAGTTCGTCTGGTTGCGCAGATAGCCACGCACGGTCTGGTTGCCCGGCTTCGTCACCACCGTCGCAAGTTCGTAACCCGGGGTAATGTGCAGGTCCGGAGCGGCCAACGCCTCGTGCAGCGCGGGCGCGCTGAGCCGCGAGCCCACATCCGAAAGGTCCGGCCCCGCCGACGAACCAATCCCATGGACCATATGACACGTCGCGCACTTGCCTTCGCTCCAGTAGTACTGCTTCCCTGCAGCCACATCGCCGGGCACGGCAGCCTGTGATGCAGGCACGTTGAGCGACGAAACATACGCCGCCAACTCATCCAGTTGCTGTGACGGCAGGCTGCCGAACGGCGGCATACCCGAAGCAGGAAAGCCCGCAGCGATCGTCCCGTGGATGCGGTCGATGGACCGTCCGCGAAGATCAGTGTTGTCCGCCAGCCTGGGAGCATGTTCTGTACCTGCGCCGTCCTGCCCGTGACAACCGATGCAGAGGTTCTCATAGCGTGCCTTACCCGCCTGCGCCGAGGCCGCGGATTGCGCTGTAAGAGTAGCGGGCAGAAGCGCCGCCGCACACGCACATGCAATGGCGATGCAGCGTGCCATGAAATAAGACCGAAGCGTCACTTGCTGTACTCCACGGCATTGCTCAGCAGGCGCCGATACACTGCGTTCTGAAAGTCTTCAAACCGATGACCCATCATGAAGTAGAAGACGTTCCCCTTGCCGGTCGGTAACATCCACCCGGCGGTGTTCTGCATGTACACCTTGCCGGTCTTGGCATCGGTGTACTTCATGCCAAGGAGCAGCGTGCGCTCGCCGACCAGCACGTGGTTCAGGTAGACCTCTGTGTCAGGGAACGACGTGCCGGGCAGCATGCGCTCACCGCCGCTTGCCGGGTCAGTGAACGCCACGCGCTCGCTAAACGTGACGCGCCTCATCAGCGAATTGCCCGGTGCCAGGTTGACCACCTGGTACGTCACAGGATCGAAGTACGCATAGCCGCCATCAGCGAACGGCTTGTTCGGCAACTCTATGTGCAGAAAGTTGAACCAGTCCTTGTTCTCGCGTTTGCGCGAGCTGATGGTGTGGTGTAGCAGGATCAGGTCGCCGCCGTCGTTCGCATATTGCATCAGCTTGTGCTCGGCCGCAGGTGACAGCTCGCCATGCAGGTAGACCAGCACCGCCCGGTAAGTCGACACATCAGCTGGAATCTCTGTCTGCCCGATGATCCGCGTCTGCACCTTGTCGTCAGACTCGATCTGAGAGGCAACCACCTGCATCGCATGAAACTCATCACAGACGATCAGCACGCCCTGCGCGCTCGCCATGGCGCACGTTGCGAGCCAGGCGATCAGCAGCATCAAGACGCGGCGCATGTTCCTCTTCATTCTCAGACCCCGATCCTATTGTCGGAAACGCTTCCGAAGCATCTTCGAGCAGCGGCGGTATCACTGTCAAGAACAGTCACGAACACATCCCGTTCCGTTGACAGCAGGGCTGCTGGCGATGATAGCTTGGAATCGTTTCCTGCGAGCGGCCATGTTGCGTCCTGTCGCTATGCCCCAATGAAACATGAACTGGTAATTGAGGAGGGCATCATGGTAAACCCACTCAGCGGACAGGTTGTTCTCGTCGTCGGCGCGTCCAGCGGCATCGGCCAGGCGACAGGCATCATGGCCGCACGAGCAGGTGCGACCGTCATCGCAGCTGCGCGGCGGGAAGAGCGGCTGCGGGCCATGCAAGCCTCCATCGCTGCTGAAGGTATAAGCATCGGCATACGAAGGGCAGACGCCGCCGTTCTGCAAGACATGCAGGCCCTCGTCGACGGTGTCCTTACTGAGTTCGGGCGCATCGATGTCGCCGTCTACGCCTGCGGCACCAACACGCCGGACCGCGCCATGAAGGTGATGCCGCCGGCCACGTGGAACAACATCCTCGAAACCAACCTGACAGGCGCGTTCTACCTTTCACACGCCGTGCTGCCACCCATGCGTAAAGCGGGCGCGGGACACATCATCTACGTGTCTTCAACCGCGGGTACCATCGCCGACCTGTCAGGCGCAGCCTACCAAGCCTCAAAGCGCGGTTTGCTCGGCCTGGCACATGCGATCCGCCTGGAAGAACGCGCAGGCGGCATCCGAACCTGCTGCATCATGCCCGGCCTGACCAACACCGAACTTGTCGAGAAGCGGCCTGAGAAGCTTTCGGCTGACACCCTCGAGAAGGCGCTGCAAGCGGAGGACGTAGCCGCAACCATCCTGCACGTGATGCAATTGCCAACAAGGGTTACGATGCCGGAAATCCTGATGGTCCCGTCACTCGCCTGAAGGGTTCTACCTCAGCTTGGCTACTGAAGCGCGTTCTACCAGCCGAACGTCGACAACCCGGTGACGCGGCGTAGAAACGCCCGAGTTCAAAAGCTCTGACACAATCTCGATCGCGGCACGCCCGACCGCATACTTTGGCTGGTGAATGGTGGTCAACGGCGGAAAGCTAATCTCCGCCAGCTCAATGTCATCGAAGCCGATCAGTGAAAGATTCTTGGGGATCTTCACACCTGTCTCGATCGCCGCACGCATCACTCCAAATGCCATCGCATCGTTCCCGGCAAAGAGAGCGGTTGCGCCCTCCAGCGATCGCAGTAACTCCGTTGCGGCCTCGTACCCACCCTGCATGGTGTGTACCGCATGGACCGTCTGTACGCTTGTGCCGTGGTTTGCGCTCATCGTCTTCACAAAACCCAGGGAGCGACGAGCCAGGTTCGCGTGCCGCTTCGGCCCGGTCAGGTTGATGACCTTGCGATGGCCGTTGCGCAGCAGGCACTCCGCGGCCAGCCGTCCGCCCTTCTCGTTGTCGGCACAAACTGTCGAGAACGCCGCTTCCCTGCCGGGCCGGTTCAGCAGCACAATGGGCACGCCAGCCGCGGCGATCTGCTGCTGCTCCAGCCTCGACAGGGTGGCCACGGAGTTCATGATGATCGCCTCAGCCCGCTTGTCGAGCAGCGAAATCACGGACTTCATCTGCCGCTCCGCGCTTAGATCGCTGTTGCACAGCATCACATCGCGACCCGCCTCGAGTGCGGCATCTTCTACGCCTCGCGCGACTTCTGCGAAATACGCATTGCGCACGTCACTGACGATCAGGCCGATCATGTCGGACCGCCCGGTGACCAGGCCTCGCGCAAAACGGTTAGGTGTATAGCGCAGCTTTTTTGCCACCTGCAGCACACGAGCCCGCGTATTCGGATGCACCCCGTAGGCGTCGTTTAAGGAGCGCGAAGCTGTCGCGATTGTGACACCGGCTGCGATTGCAACCGCTTGCAGCGTGACAGTTCCCGACAGCGCAGTGGACTTCTTCACGACATGACTATAGCAAGACGCACGCCGATGTGCGCCGTGCACCGCTGAGGAGAACAGCTGCTCTCGGAAGCGTTTCCATGAAGATTCCCAGAAAGCGGACCGGCAAACCTGGGCACTAGCCGCACTTTACGCCAAACTCTATGCGACTAGATACCATGCCAGGCGCGATTGCTACTCAAGTGCTCTTCGGCAGGAGGATGACGCATGACGCACCGACGCTGACCGACGGATCGAACCATATCGCCCCGCCGGCGCGTTCCGTGATCGACCGGGCGACGGACAAACCGACCCCCGTTCCTGCGAGCGTCACACTTGCTGCGCCGCGAAAGAAGCGTTCGAAGACACGTTCGCGTTCTTCCGATGAGATGCCCGGGCCTTGATCTGCAATAACGATGCGGATCGACTCGCCATCTTCTTCCTGCAGGAGAGAGATTCTAAGTTCACCGCTCACAGGAGAAAACTTGATTGCGTTGTGTACCACGTTGAGGATCGCGACACGCAGCAGTGTGCGATCTGCTGAAACGGCCGCGCCGTTCAGATGCTGGCCTTCCAGAATGACGCGAAGACCCTTCTCTTCGATCAACACAGACAGTACGCCGAGAACCTCCGTTATCAGCGGCTCCACGGCAACACTTTCCATCGGCCCACTCGAGTCCGTGGCTTCCAAGCGTGCAAGCAGCAGCAGGCTGTCGATCGTTTCACTTAGCCTGCCGGTCTCCTCAAGAATGCTGCTGAGTGCGTCTCGATACACATCGCTGGATCGCTCGTGCTGCATGGCGACTTCACCGACGGCACGCAACGATGCTAACGGTGTCCTCAATTCATGCGCCGCATCGGCTGTGAAGCGCTGCAGTTGATCGAATGCCTGCTCCAACCGTTGCAACAGGTGGTTAAAGACTGCCGCAAGATGACCAAGCTCATCATTTGGATTGGCAATGTCCAGGCGGTCGTTCAGGTTTGCGGCTCCAATGCTTCTTGCTCGAATGGCCATCTGCTCCAGCGGCCGCAGCGCGCGCTTTGCAATGGCCTGCCCCGCAAGCGCAGCGAGGGCCAGCGCCACGGGCAATGCGATCAGCAGCAGCAAGAGGAATTGCACCATGCGTTCGCGGAGCGGCACCAGGTCGTAGCCTAGACGGATCAGCAGGGTACGGCTATTCATGCCGTGAATGTGGCTGATGACGAAGACATGCCTGCCGTCCGCAAGGCGCAGGGTACGCTCGTTAAATGAGTCGTCGCCTTCTCTGGGTTCGTTCGGCCCACCTAACGGCAGGCCGTGCAAGGTGGCGCTGCGATACAGCACGTTCCCTGCAAGGTCACGTACTTCCATCATTCGATCTACCAGCAGGTGTGACTGGGGACGAGAGTAATAGTCCTGCCGGAGCTGCAGTACACCATTCGCGTCAAAGTACAACAGACCCTCTACCGTCTCCACGTCCTGCACTTCATCATGAAAGATCTGACGCGTTAGCGTGGCGTACTGAAATGCGAAGACGATCGCCGCGTACACGATAAGCAGGACCGCGAGCACGCTCACGTACCAGAAGGTAAGCCGGGTACGGATGCTGGCGCGCGCGGACAGGTTCATGGTTGCGGAACCTTCAGGCTGAATCCCACGCCGCGAATCGTCTGCAACAGCTTGACCGGGTAAGGATCGTCGATCTTCTTGCGCAACCGTGCCATCTGTACATCGATCACGTTGTCGATCGGTGTGAAGCGAGATGTTTCGTGCCAGATGTCGCGCGCCAGCATCTCGCGCGAGACGGTGCGGCCCCGATTCTCGACGAGATAAAGCAGCAGGTCGAACTCACGCGCGGTCAGCTCCAATTTCTGTTGATTGCGTGCCGCGGTGCGCCCCTTTGTGTCCAACTCAAGATCACCCGCGATGATCGTCTGCGGTGGCGCTGGGGGCAGTACGCGTCGCAGCAGTGCCTCGATGCGGGCAAGCAGTTCCGGGAACGAGAAGGGCTTGCCCATATAGTCGTCCGCGCCGGTCCTGAGACCTGCGACGCGGTCGTCGATCGTGTTGTGCGAAGTTAGAATCAGCACGCGGACGTCAATGCCCTCCGAGCGAATCTGCTGAAGGATTTCAAGGCCATTGCGATGCGGCAGAGTCAAATCGAGCAACAGCAGATCGGGCTGCAGACGATGAACGAGGAAGAAGCCCTCCTCGGCAGAACTGGACGCGGTCACGTCGTAACCCGCTGCATCTACCCCGGACATCAGCGCGTCCGAAAGCTTCCGGTCGTCCTCAATAATCAGGATCTTCGGACGTCCCTGCATCACGGTGGCACTCCCCACCCTATGATTCCGCAGGCCGTCACGGCGAACAAGTATAAGGACGCGAATGTCAGGAACTTGTAAGGGTATGTAAGCCGCGGAACTGGTCAACTCCGGATGAAAGCTCTCCCCGGAGGTCTCATGGCACGCGTTCACACCCTCTCTACTCTCGGTCTGTTCTGCGTCGCAGGCGTCGCTTCTGCGCAAGTCGCTCCCGGCCTGGATGCGCAGACCACTCTGCCGGTTGTGATGACACGTTCCATCAGTGCTGGACGCGCGAAGGCAGGTGACCCGGTACTGGCGAAGACGCTCCAGCTCGTGCGACTGCCCGGAGGTAAACAATTACCTTCCGGGGCGCGCGTGACGGGGCATGTGGTCGCATCCGAGGGTTTTACCTTTGACAAGACGCCTTACGCGAAGCAGAGTGCGGCGGAACTCTCGGTGCGCTTTGACACGGTCCAGATAGACGGCCGGGACGTGCCTCTCAACGTGACGATCCGCGCAGTGGCCGATCCCATCGCGAGCACCAATGCCTACGCACCGGTTGCCACAGATCTGGATTCGCGTGGTACGCATACGCTGATCGGCGGGGACCAACTTTACCCATCGCAAGATGGCGTTGAGAACATGGACGGTGACATCGTCGCGTACAACTGGCGCAGCGGCGTCTATGCGCACCTGATCCCGAACGGCACATGCGACGGCAGTTCGACCGAGGTGTCCATAGGCATCTACTCGGCTTCGGCGTGCGGCGTATACGGCTTTACCGGCATACAGGCGACACAGCGCGGGTCTGTTTCGGATCCATCGACGCTGACGCTGGTGTCGACACGTCGTTCGCCTGAGCTGCCAAAGGGCACAACCGCGCTGCTGGAAGTGCTGCCGTCTCAACAGGCTTCGACCGGGCGGTGAATGGCGCATGACCCACCGCGGATGGTTCCTCGCGACCAGCTTATTGTGCTCTTCGATGCTGGCATTGGCGCAGACGCAGACGGCAGCATCGGCCGGTACGCTGTCCCTCGACCAGGCTGAGACACTTGCCGTGGCGAATCAGCCACGCCTGCTGGCCGCGCAACTTCGAGCACGCGCTGCCGGCCAGCGTGTTCGTCAGGCGCGTGCGGCGTACATGCCGATTGCCGCGTTTAACGCGACGGGCGCGCTGGTTGCAGATACAGGAACATCGACCGCAGCGGGTAACCTCACCACCTCAGCAGTATCCGACCGCTTTGCCTATGGTGCGAACTTGACGCAGTTGGTGACGGACTTTGGCCGCACGAGCGCATTGGTTAGCAGTTCGAAATACGAGGCTGCCGCCCAGGGAGATTTCGCAACCCTCACCAGGGCGCAGGTTCGGCTGAACGTACGTGAAAGCTTTTACGGGGTGCTTGGAGCAGAAGCGGTGTTGCGCGCAGCACAGGCTGCACAGGCCAACCGTCAGCTCATCTCGCGCCAGCTTGCGGCATTTGCGCAAAGCGAGTTGCGCTCCACGCTCGACGTGAACTTCGCACGTGTGCTCGAGAGCGAAGCTGATCTCGCGGTTGTTCGAGCGCAGAGCACCGTCGCGCAGGAGCGCTCGCGGCTTGCGACAGCAATGGGTCAGCCGCAGCCCATAGCAGCGCCACTGGTAGACGCCGCGGTTGGAGTTGCCACCTCGCCACCCGCACCGGACGACCTGCAGCAGCAAGCCCTGCAGCAACGGGCCGACCTGAACGCAGTGCAGGCCCGGCAGCAGGCAGCCGATGCCTTCGCCGAGTCGGAGAGAAGGCTGAGCTTTCCCACGCTGAACGTGCTTGGTGCAGCAGGACAGATCCCCTACCGTGACCACACGCTGCATGACAGCTATGCAGCCGCAGGGTTC
Organism: Terriglobus sp.; assembly: GCA_965199365.1. Lineage (GTDB taxonomy): Bacteria > Acidobacteriota > Terriglobia > Terriglobales > Acidobacteriaceae > Terriglobus. The sequence continues at coordinate 1,252,044 of CBDARC010000002.1, forward strand.
AACCTGAACATACCCATCTTCAACGGTGGCCTGTTTGCCGCGCGGCGGGCAGAGGCGGAGCTTGAATCCACGGCACGCCGGCGCGATGTAGATCAGGTAAAGCTGCAGGTAAATGAACAGGTACGCGACGCATGGTATCGCGCTGAAGAGGCTTATCAAACGCTTGATGTCAGCGCACGCCTTATCGCGCAGAGCAGAGAGGCCTTGCGGCTTGCGCAGGATCGCTACGAAGCAGGCCTTGGCAGCATCGTCGAGCTGAACGAAGCGCAGTTGAACGAAACCTCCGCCGAGATTACGTCAGCAGACGCCACGTACACCTATCTCTCACGTAGAGCTGAACTCGATTTCGCCAGTGGACTCCTGAACTGAAAGGTGACTCACCTTGCTTGATCTGAAAAGAACATGGCGCATCAGCGCCGTCGCACTTGCTGCCTTTACACAAGGCTGCAAGCCCGCCACGCCCGTTGCTGCGCCACCTTTGACTGTGCCTGTTGCGACTGCAGAGCCGGCAAGCCTTCAGAACAATCTGGTTCTCTCTGCAGAGTTTCGGCCGTTCCAGGAAGTGGACGTGATGGCGAAAGTTGCAGGCTACGTGCGCTCGATCAATGTGGACATCGGATCGCACGTACGGCAGAACGCCGTCCTTGCAACGCTGGATGTACCTGAGATACAGGACGACGTTGCCAAAGCGAAGGCCGGTGTAGCTGCGGCAGAAGCAAACGTCATCACCGCGCAGGCAGCGATCCAGCGCGCCCAGGCCGGGTCGCATATCGCAGCGTTGTCATTCCAGCGCATCAGGGATGTTGCCACGCGCGATCCCGGTCTTGTGCCTCGACAGGAGATCGACGTGGCTCAGTCGAAGCAGCTTGAGGCTGACGCGCAGCTTGCGAGCGTGAACTCATCGCTCAAGGCTGCACAGCAGCAGAAGCTGCAGGCCGATGCGGAGTATTCGCGTGCCATCGCCATGCTGCAATACGCGACCATCCGCGCGCCGTTCAACGGCGTAGTCACAAAGCGCTTCGCAAACACTGGTTCCATGATCCAGGCGGGCATCTCGTCGACGCAGGCGATGCCAGTGATAACCCTTGCTCAAAATGACACCCTCCGCCTGACGCTGCCCGTTCCTGTGAACGCAGTTGCCGATGTGCACGACGGTCAGACAGTCGAGGTAATTGTCTCGAGCCTTGGCCGGACGCTGCAGGGTAAGGTCTCGCGCTCCTCCGACGCCGTGCAGATGAGCACGCGCACCATGACGACAGAAGTCGATGTGCCCAACGCCGATGGATCGCTTGTCCCGGGCATGTATGCGGAGGTTCACCTGCATCTTGCAAACCATCCCGCAGCGCTCAGCGTTCCGCTGGATGCAGTCGACGGTCTCGGCACCACTGTGCAGCAGACCTACGTCGTTCGAAACGGTGTGGTGCACCTGGTCACGGTCACCGTCGGTTTGCAGACGGCGCGTCGTGTCGAGATCCTGTCTGGCCTCAACAGGGGCGACAAGGTAATAGTCGGCCGTCACACAGGTCTTTCCGACGGAGAAACGGTCGATGCCCAACCCGCCGCATACGAGAACACCGCCAGCCAAAGCTAGCTCTTAAGAGGAACACAAAGCATGTCGGGCTTTTCCATCCGGAACCCCTATCTGATCGTCGTGCTATGCCTGATCGTGATGATCCTTGGTACGGTGAGTGTTGGCAGCATGCCTGTGGATATGTTTCCGCCTGTGAACCTGCCGGTGGTTGCTGTTGCCACGTTCTACTCCGGCATGCCGCCACAGCAGATCGAGACCAACATCACCTACCACCTCGAGCGCCAGTTCACATTGGCGGCGGGGATCGATCACATGGACTCCCGCTCGCTGCCGGGTGTGTCGTTGATCAAGGTGTACTTTCGCGCAGGCACTGATCCTGATGCGGATGCCGCAAGCATTTCGTCGCTTGCAAGCAGCGATCTGCGTGACATGCCACCCGGTACGTATCCACCCATCGTGTTGAAGCAGGACGCGGCCAGTACGCCGGTGGCGCTTGTCACACTGAGTGGTTCGGGGCTGAATGAAAGCACGTTAAAGGACGTTGGACAGAACTTCGTGCGCAACCAGCTTGCAAGCGTGCAGGGCGCGTCTGTAACGCAGCCGTTTGGTGGGCGCTGGCGGCAGATCATGCTGTATGCCGACCCATACAAGCTCGAAGCCAACCAGCTAAGCCCGATGGATGTCGTCCGTTCCATCAACGACTCCAACGTCATTCTGCCGGCAGGCGATGTGCAGATCGGCCGCTACGACTACAACATCTACACCAACTCCATGCTCGGCGGCGCTGCAGATATTGCACAGGTTCCGATAAAGATGGTGGGCCAGTCGCCTGTGCGCGTTGGTGATGTTGCTGCCCCGCAGGATTCGTTCGGTCTGCAATACAACATTGTCCGCGTTAACGGTCAGCGTGGCGTCTACCTGCCCATCTTCAAGCAGGGCGGCGATTCCAACACGATCGCGATCGTGAACGGTGTGAATGACACGCTGAAGAAGCTCGTCGATGTACCCGCATCTCTGAGAACAAATGTTGAGTTCGATCAGTCGCGCTTCGTGAAGACGGCCATCACCACGCTGGTGCACGAGGGTGGCATCGGTCTCTTCCTGACATGCCTGATGATCCTGATCTTCCTAGGCAGTCTGCGTGCGACCGTTGCCGTGTTCTTCTCTATCCCGCTGTCCCTGCTTGCGACGTTCTTTGTCCTTAAGCTGAGCGGCAGTTCCATCAACAGCATGGTGCTGGGTGGCCTGGCGCTCGCATTATCGCGGCTAATCGATAACTCCGTCGTGGTTCTCGAAAACATCTTCCGCCACCTGGAAGAGGGCGAGTCTCCAGCGGTCGCAGCAGAGAACGGCGGAAAGGAAGTCGCGTTGCCGGTACTCGCCGGCACGCTGACAACCGTGGTGGTCTTCTTCCCTGTCACCATGCTTTACGGCGTCAGCAAGTTCCTCTTTTCGGCACTCGCACTGGCAGTTGTCATTTCGTTGTTTGCGTCTTACCTCGTCGCGCTGACTGTTGTGCCCCTGTTCTGCGCTCGCTTCATCAAGAGTCCGCATGGCGAAGTGGTGCACGAGTCCGCGGAGGACGAAAGGCCTGTATCTGCTGAACGAGGAAGCACGCATCATGGTCTGTGGGCACGGTTCAACATGCGGTTCAGCGCGGGATTTGACGCCATGCTGCATCGCTACGACCGGCTCGTCGCGCGCGTGCTGCAGCGTCCAAAGCAAACGCTTATCGGCGGAGGCGCCTTCTTTCTGCTGTCGCTGCTGCTGTTTCCGCTGATCGGCCTTTCGTTCTTTCCGCGTACCGACGCCGGCCAGTTCGTGATCAGCTTCAAGGCTCCCTCCGGAACGAATCTGCAGTCCACTGAAGGCGAGGCGACACGCATTGAAAACATCGTTCGTCGCATCGTTCCGAAGCATGATCTCGGTATCGTGGTGACGAACATTGGTGTTGATCCTGGATTCTCCGCGCTCTTCTCGCCGAATGCAGCGATGCACACTGGCTTCACGCAGGTAGCGCTAAGCGAGAATCACAAGGCAAGCAGCTTTCACTACATCGACGAGGTGAAGGGTGCCATCGCACGAGAAGTTCCTGAAGTAGAAACGTTCTACTCGTCCGGCAGCCTTGTTGACGGCGTGTTGAACATGGGCGCTCCCGCACCGATCGATGTGCGCATCACCGGCAACGACCTCACTGCCGATTACGAACTTGCACAGAAAATCGCAGGCCAGATCGGCGGTCTGCGCGGCGTTGCAGATGTCTATATTCCGCAGGACATCGACTATCCCTCGTTGCGTGTCTCGGTGGACCGTACGCGAGCCAGCGAAATGGGCCTGACAGAGAAGGAAGTCGTCTCAAACATCATCACCGCGCTGACTTCAAACCAGATGATCGCACCATCCATCTGGATCGATCCAAAGAGCGGCAACAACTACTTTCTGACTGTGATGTACAAAGAGGGCCAGATCAAATCCATCGAAGACCTTAAGGCGATTCCCTTACACGGTGCAAACGTCACACAGCCGACGCGCCTCGACATGGTTGCCGATATCCGAAGGTTTAATGCACCCACCGAGTTGGACCACACGCAGATTCGTCGCAACCTAGATGTCTATGTGCGGCCGCAGAGGGAAGATCTTGGCACCCTTACGAAACAGATCCAGCGCATTGTGGATGGATCGAATCCACCGCACGGCATCAGCGTGACGCTCGCAGGCAGCGTCACCTCGATGAACCAGTCGTTTCGCAGTTTCGCCATCGGCCTGTCGCTCTCGCTGGTGCTGCTGTTCCTTGTGCTGGTCGCGCAGTTCCGCTCGTTCGTGGATCCGTTCATCATCCTGCTCGCCCTGCCTCCAGGGATCACGGGCGTCATCGTGGCGCTGTTGCTATGGGGCACCACGCTCAACGTCATGTCGCTGATGGGTGTGGTCATGCTGGCCGGCATCGCCCTATCGAACAGCATCCTGATCGTGGAATTCGCACACCATCTCCGCAGCCAGGGCGCCGGCGTTCGCGATGCCATTGCAACATCGTGCAGGGTCCGTCTGCGCCCGATCCTGATGACCTCGCTCGCGACGTTGATAGGCCTGCTGCCGATGGCGCTGAAGCTCGGCGAAGGCAGCGAGTCCTACGCACCGCTGGCGCAGGCACTTATCGGAGGGCTGACGCTCTCCGTGTTGTTTACGATATTCCTGGTGCCGGCCGGCTACTATCTTGTCTATCGTAAAGACGAGATCGCCGCGCCGGCCGTATAGCTTGAAACAACCCATACAAGTCGGCGCGTCTGCAACTCTCGCTCATGCTCCCTTGGCCTGCTAGGCCGCTTCTGGTAACTGGTGATCGTTGGAAGCTGCCGCCCTGGCGAACAGCTCGATGATGTTCTTGTTGAAGGCGCGGAGATCCTGCGGGCCTCGGCTTGTGATCAACATACGGTCTTCTACTACTTCCTCGTTTACCCAGTTCGCGCCCGCGTTACGCAGATCTGTTTTCAGCGATGGCCATGACGTCAGTCTCCTCCCTCGGACTACGTTGGCTTCGATCAGCATCCACGGACCATGGCAGATGGACGACACAGGTTTGCCGGCTTCAAAGAAGCTGCGAACGAAATCTACCGCGTCAGAGTCCGTCCGCAGCATGTCAGGGTTGATCACGCCTCCCGGCACATGCAGAGCGTCGTATGAAGAGACTTTCGCCTGCGACAGGTCCACATCGATCTTGAACGAGTCGCCCCATTTCACGAGGTTCCACGCCTTGATCTTTCCTCCCTTGACAAGCGTGTGCGGAGACACCAAGTGGACGATTGCGCCGGCTTTCTCCAATGCCTTCCTTGGGCTTGTAAGTTCGATCTGCTCAACCCCTTGTGTAGCCAGGATGGCGATCCGTTTACCGCTGAGTTGACGTTTTGTTCCGAATCCGAAGAGTCCCATGAATCCTCCTATCTTGTTAGGTGTGTGCTGCTGTTCTGTGTAGCGCTCCTTCACCTCCGACAGACCAGCAGGACAGTCACTGTCCCGCTGATCCCCTGGAGTAAGGCAGGCACATGTCAGGCTGCTTCGCGTTCGACGTGGGCGCGTTGGCTACTCCAGTCTGTCAACGCAACAACTGAGGCCTCTGCAAGTGAGTTACCCTCGAAGATCTTCCCGGCAGCAGTATCAGCGAAGCCGAACAACAGCGGCACCACCCACGAGCTTGAAGCAAACACCGCATCCATCTTGCCGTGAGTCTCAAACGAGAAGACCGGTTTTGCGCCGAAGCGATAGTCGGTGAGTAACGACTGGACAAGGATAAAGCCGCTGGTCGCGAACGCCGCCCGCGCCGCAGCCTTGTTATGGGTCTGAGAACAAACCACGCCTACAGTAAAGAAAAAGGCGGCGTGACAGTAGTCAATGATGCCGTGCACGGTTGGACTGATGACCGTCTGCACGGCGACATCGGCGTGAGTTTTGGATTTTGCAAGAAGCATACGTCTCCTTCCATTCCGCCGGCTCAGGCCGCCACCGGCTGTTCCCACGGTTTAAGGACGATCTTTGTGCAGCGATCACGTTTCTCGCGGAACATGCGGTACCCCTCCGGCGCGCTGTCGATCGGCAATGTGTGACTGATCACAAAAGACGGGTCGATCTCTCCCTGCTGGATTCGTTCCAGCAGCGGGCCCATGTAGCGCATCATGTGGGTCTGGCCCGTCTTCATGGTAAGTGCCTTGTTCATGTAGGCGCCCATGGGGATCTTGTCTACAAAGCCACCGTAAACACCGGGGACGGAGATCGTGCCGCCCTTCTTGCAAGCCATGATTGCCTGACGAAGGACGATGGGGCGATCGGTCTCGACACGTGCCATCTGTTTGGCCCGGTCGTATGCATACATCGCGCCATGACCTGAAGCTTCCAGACCGACGACATCCATGCAGGCATCGGGACCGCGGTTGCCGGTCATGTCGTGCAATGCTTCGATGACGTCATCCTTATCGAAGTCCAGCGTCTCTGCGCCCGCCGCACGAGCCATCTCCAGCCGCTCCGGCACGCGGTCAATCGCAATGACGCGCCCCGCGCCCAGCATGAAGCAACTGCGGATGGCGAACTGCGCAACAGGACCGCATCCCCACACGGCAACGGTGTCACCCTGGCGGATGTTGCAGTTCTCCGCGCCCATGTAGCCTGTCGGAAAAATATCTGAGAGGAAGACTACCTTCTCGTCAGGGATGCCGTCCGGAATTTTGAGGGGGCCGACGTCCGCATACGGCACACGCGCGTACTGCGCCTGTCCGCCGCTGTAGCCGCCCAGCATGTGGGTATAACCGAACAGACCAGACGGACTGTAGCCCATCATCTTTTCCGCTACCCAGGCGTTGGGGTTGGAGTTGTCGCACAAGGACCAGAGCTGGTCCTTACAGAAGTGGCAGTTACCGCATGCAATTGTGAAGGGAACGACGACGCGATCGCCGACTTTCAGCTTGTCCTTGTTGACGCCGGGTCCGACCTCGACGACTTCACCCATGAACTCGTGCCCCATGATGTCGCCCTGCTCCATGGTGGGTATAAAGCCATCGTAGAGATGAAGGTCTGAACCGCAGATACACGTTGTGGTGATGCGGATAATGGCATCGCGGGGGTTGAGAATCTTTGGATCAGGCACATCGTGTACCTGCATCTTTTCTTTGCCCATCCAGCAGACGGCTTTCATCGCAAGCTCCTTTATGCGTCGAGAGAGGATCGAGTGGGCGCGTGCAGCGACGAGCCCATGCAGTTGCAAAGTGGCTTTACGTGCGTTCTATGCGGAGCGGGCGTAAGCCGACGCGGCCTGCGGCTGGGGCAGGTTGGTCTTCTCGCGCAACAGAGCCTGCGAAGCTTGACCGTGAATGCCACGCGGACCATGTGTCTGGCCGACCGTCGTAGGCACTTCGCCCGTCTCGAGCAGTTGCTTGAAACGGCGTACATCTTCACGGACGACGAACTCCGGATGTTTACCAAACATTGCTGCCAGCCCACTCGTAAGACCACCACCTGGAAGGGCATACTTCACATTGACGGTGATGTAAGTGCCACGTCCCTGCGGATCAGTGCGGAAGTCGACCGAACCGCTTGTCTGGACTTCTGAGTCGGGGAGCGATCGCCAGGCTATGCGCTGATTGGGTACTTCCTCTGTGATCTCCGCGTTCCAACGGATCTCGCGGTCGCCCGGGCCGACTGCGACCCACTCGGAGTGCCGACTGTCGAACTCCCGCACTGATTTGAGATGGACCATGAAGCGCGGCAAACCAGCGAAGTTACGCCATAGCTTGTAAGCCTGCTCCGCGGGCGCATTAAGGAGGAATGTTGCATGCGAATCAGATTTAACGGGTGCAGATCGCGCTGCTTTGTAAGCGATCAGGCCACCTGCTGCAGCCAGAGCTGTTCCGGCTTTGGAGCGGCGCGTCAGACCATAAGCCACGAGCGCTGTTGCGCCCAGGACCAGCGTTTTAGGCCCGAAAGGAAGCTGTTGGGGAAGATTGCTGGAAGAGGATGATTGGTGCATAACGACTCCTTCGTGCATGGGGGTACACGGGCCGCCTTGGCGTCTGCCAAGTGCCTGGAAGGAAGTTTTTCAGGTGGCGGTGCGATGAAGGTGGTGGCCTGGATTCTAAATCGTGCTGGACGCCAGAACGCCATCCCAAAGGCAACGTAAACCCGATGGGAGTCCAGACTCACGAATGAGTCCGGTTAGTCCGCGCATTAGCCGCGCAGGATTTGTAACTAGACGCCTACTAAATTCATTGCGTTGCTAACTAGAAGTCAAATATTTCATGCTGTGAAGGGCGCCCGACATAAGCCTGGGGAATCTCCCAATCCTGGCAACCACAAGCAGAGGGTGCGTGTTCCGCTTTGCTTCAAGTGCTAATCGTTTTAACCTGAATGTCTTCGCAGCCAAACTTCATTCCGGCGGCTCGACTTCTCGCTGTTTTCGCCGCTCCAACCTGAGCGAGCCGGCTTACTTTGAGTTCCGCGCGGGAAGCGTTAAGCTGACCAACACGCCGAATCTCGCTTAGCCGGGTAGCCTGAGCTTCACGTCACCTGACTCCTTTTTATCAGCGCAACGCGGGACAATCTGAATGAACCGCGTGAGCTGCAAGCCAGTCTGAAGCTCTTCTTCAAAAGTGCTTCCGGATGTTTCAATGTCAACAACAGGAGGCTCTGGCCTATGAACCGTCGGGATTTTCTCGTCAACAGCGGCGCTGCGGCAGCTGCTTCCGTATCGCTGGGAGCTGATGGCACAGCGCAATCTGCAACGGCGAGAACAGCGGCGAACGCGTCTGGCAGAAAGCCAAACATCATCATCTACCTGTCCGACCAGTTTCGATGGGACTTCGTTGGAGCGAATGGCGCGAACAGCTCGACGAAGACACCAAATCTGGACGCGATGGCCAGGCGCGGGAAGAACTTCACTCATGCCATCACCAATCAGCCTGTGTGCGCGCCGGCCCGGTCTGTATTGATGACGAGCCGCTACGCGACCGAGACGGGTGTGTGGCACAACGGCCCTGCGCTCGACACGAAGCTGCCGACACTCGCGGGCGAGTTGCGCCACGCAGGCTACTCCGCGAATCTCATCGGTAAGTGGCATCTGGCGCCTGCGGCTGAGTCTGCTGGTGGCGGTTCAGGGTATGTCAAACCGGAATACCGCGGAGGCTTTCTCGATCTGTGGGAAGGCGCGAATGCATTGGAGCACACGTCACATCCATACTACGGATCCTTATTCGATGGCGATGGCAAGGAGATCAAGTTTCAGGATGAGTATCGCGTCGACTTTCTGACCGACCGCGCAGAAAGGTTCCTTCGTCAACAGCATGACAAGCCGTTCTTCCTGTTCGTCTCGCAATTAGAACCGCATCAGCAGAACGATGAGAACCGCATGGTCGGCCCGAAGGGTTCGGCGGCACGCTTTATCAATGCGCATGTGCCGCCTGATCTGCGTGCCTTGCCAGGTGACTGGCACCAGCAACTGCCTGATTACTACGGCGCGTGCGAGAGTATCGACGCCTCTGTGGGACGCCTGCGCAAAGTGCTGCAGGAAACGGGTGAGGCTGATAACACGATCTTCGTTTTCATCAGTGATCACGGCTGCCATTTCATGACGCGCAACCAGGAGTACAAACGCTCTACGCACAACAGTTCCGTGCGTATTCCGCTGATCATTGACGGCCCGGGATTTGAAGGCGCACAGCAGATCCCGGAGCTTACGGGCATCATCAACGTTGCTCCTACGCTGCTCGAAGCTGTAGGAGTGCCGGTGCCGGCAACGTGGAAGGGCCGCAGCGTGCTACCCCTGCTGAGCGATCCGTCTGCGCGCGAGGCGTGGCCGAGCCGGGAACTCATTCAGATCAGCGAATCAATGACCGGACGCGCCATCCGCACCCAGGACTGGACCTACTGTGTTGCCGATATCTCAGGTGCAAAGAAAGCGGCAAGTCCGACCTACCTTGAGTGGCAGCTTTACGATCAGCGCAACGACCCGTATGAGTTGGTTAACCTGGCCGGACGAAAGGAATATCTGGATACAGCCAAACAATTACAGGGCGAGTTACTCGAACTACTGAAACTGGCGGGCGAAGGTTCACCGGAAATACAACCTGCAACACTGTATCCCTGAATTGGAAAAGAACTGCTCGCCACAGCGCTGGCAGCTCCTTCCTTCTGCACTTCTAACACTCAAGGTCGCAGCGGCGGCTCGCTTCACTCGTTGCCATCGGCAGCAAAACCGTCGCATGGTCACAGGCAGCACGTAGCTTCTACCCACGGGCTTGCAAACCTGCATTTGGATCGAGCGTGTTCATGATCAACTGATCGCGATCTCGACCGATCGCCGGCCTAGACGCGGGTGTGACACGGTGATGTTCGCCTTTCCTGTTCTGCCCTGTAAGGATCGCAACCAGACAGCACCCACGGCGCCTTCGCTCATGTCGAAGATCTCATCGCAGACCAGCCGTCCCGCGCCTGATTGCTGCACGATGATCGAGCCGTCTGCCGCCGGCCTCAAGTTCCCGAAGCGATCGGCGATGCCGAACGCCACCCGCGTACTGTCGATGCCATCCGCCGCAATGCTCGCATCATCAGCAGCAATCCACAACTGGTCACGGGCATGGCTTCCATCGAACGAACGGGAGACACGCTGCTTGCCTGCGATGTAACCATCTATCCGAAGAACGGTCTGCTCAATCACACTCCAGGGCAGCTCAGCGAAGAACGGCGGGTACGGCAGGCGCGGATAGCTTGTTCGGTCGTACCGCAACACTCCGTGAGATACGCCATTCAAGAAGACGTGCAGTTCCTCGCAGTTGGAGAAGATGGCACCTTTGCCGTCGTTTACATGGAGCTTTTCGTCCCAGTAGAAGCTCGGCTCAACGACCACTCGCTTCTCTGGTGCGACCTGAGACCGATAGAACGAAGCGCCGAGTTTGGGCTCGCGGAAGCTGTCTACAACACCAGGACATTTCACTCCGTGGTACGCGTTCATTGGACTTGGGTAGTCGAAGCCGCACCACGCGATCACACCGGCGTTGCGTTCATCCTGCGCGGCCCGGTCGTGAGCCTGCGCATGCAGGACGGCCTGCGCATTCTGCTCTTCGGGTATACCGGCACGGCGATAGCGCCGAAGGAAGTTCTTCGCTGTTCCGTAGGAGTACTGGCCCACCGCCTCGGCGAGCATATAGGGCACGCCGGGCAGAGCGGGATCGATGCCGACTGTGCCGTCCGGGGCTGCATGGTAATCATCAAAGGCAAACACGTCTTCGTGCCAGTGCTCCCTCCAGTCAGCGCGCGAAGACGGCGTCATGCTGCCGGAGGTCTGTCGCGTCGGGTCAAGCCGCAGAGCGACCTCGCTCGTCTGCCTGTATAGCTCCGGATCATTGGCCGACTCGTTCACGCGCGTACCCCACACGATGATCGAGGGATGATGCCGGTCGCGCCGAATCATGTCTTCCACATTCTCGACGGCGATCTTCTTCCATGCTTCTTCACCGATGTACTGCCATCCGGGAATCTCCTCCCAGACCATCAGGCCGAGTTCATCGCACGCATCGAGAAATGCCGTCGACTGCGGATAATGTGAGCAGCGAACCACGTTGCAGTTGAGCACGTTGCGCAGGTACGCGGCGTCGTGGCGCATGGAGCGCGGGGACGCTGCGAAGCCGACATACGGGAACAACTCATGCCGGTTCAGTCCGAAGAGACGCGTCTTTGTACCGTTCAGGTAAAAGCCGTCCAGCTGGAAGCGAGCCTCGCGGAAACCAACACGGATTGACGCGCTATGAACGCGCTTGTGCCCAGCCGATACCTCCACCTCAAGCCTGTAGAGTTGAGGATCGTCCGGACTCCAGAGCTTTATGCCACGCAGTGAAGGGAGCTGCGCGCGCACGGTTGAGCGACCAGGCGTCAGCGTGGCCGGTGTGGTGGAGCTGCCTGCGAACGCACCACCGCTGAAGAGCCTGGTCGTGAGGGATACCTGCTGCGCTTGATCCGCTTCTAACTCAGCGAATACATCCAGCGACGGTTCGCCGCTCAGGACGTCCCGCGGGCGCGCATACAGTTCAACGATTGCCGTGCGAGGGATTGCTCGAAGCAATACCGCGCCGTGGATGCCGCCGGGCAGGTAGTAATCAACCGCCGCAGGGCCTTTGGGCGAGCCTGCCGGCGGCACATTCAGCCATCGCGAATCGACTTCGATCTCGATCTCGTTCGCACCAGGCCGAACCGCATCGGTGATCTCGAAGTCGAAGGGCAGAAACCCACCCTGGTGCGATCCCACCTGCTTGCCATTCACTCGCACGACAGCGTTCGTCATCGCCCGCTCAACATGCAGGAAAAGCCTCTGCCGATCGGCTCTCGGTTGATCGAGACGCCTGCGATAGATCCAGATCTTCTGCCACGACGCAGCGTCCCAGTTCTGCCACGAGAGCGCGACGGGCACGTGGGGCAATGCAAGGTTGCTGTCCACGATCTTGCCGCCCTCGTACACGCTCCAGCCGTCCGACAGGCTGATCTCGTCCGCAGGAAAAGATGCAGGCGGAGCGGCGAAGCCGAACTGCGGCAGTGCTGCGCCGGCCACCGTAGCTGCAAGCGTCGAGTTGAAGGACCTTCGTGTCAGTCGCATAGTTACGCCACTGCACCACGAAGTGAAAGCTCGGAGTTGCGGTAGCGTCGTCCGAGAAGGAACAGCAGCGATGCTCCAACCATTGGCATGAATGCAATCAGCACGAAGACCGGCGTGTAGGAGAAGCGATCAACGAGGTACCCTGTGAGCAGCGGAAACAACAACCCGCTAAGCCCGCTTGCAACGCCCGTCAAGCCTGTTGCCCTGCCCACGGTGTTGTCGGCGAAGAGGTCGGTAACGGCTCCAAACATGTTCGCAGAAAGAAAATTGTCAGCCAGCATAGCGATGCCGATAGCAAGGAATGCTAGTGCGGTGCTGCGCAGGTAAGGCACGGCCAGGCTGGCGATGCACAAGGCCGCGCTTGAGAACATGGTGATGCGGCGCACGTTATAGGTGCTCAGACCGCGACGCTGCAACAGTCCGGCGCACCATCCGCCCAGGATGCCGCCTGCATCACCGAGCAGAAACGGGATCCAGCCCACGAAGCCAACCTGCGTAAGGGTCAGGTGACGCGCCTCAAACAGGTAGCTCGGAATCCAGTACCAGTAAAACTGCATGACCGGGCCGATAAAGAAGCGGCACATCATCACTGCCCAGGCGGAGGAGTTGCCAAGCAGCGTACGCAGGGACTCCTGCTGCGCCTGCTCCCGTTGCTTTGAGCGTGCACCTCGCACGTTAAGTACCCACAGTGGCACCCAAAGTATCCCAAGCGACGCGGGCACAAGGAACGCCGTGCGGAAGCCATACCGTTGCGCGAGGAAGACGACGAGCGGCGGAGCAATGGTCGCACCGATCATGCTGCCGGTGTTGAAGATGCCGATGGCCAGCGTCCGTTCGGACCGGCCAAACATGCGGAAGATTGTCTTAATGCCGCCGGAGTAGTTGCCGCTCTCGCCGGTTCCCATCCAGAACCGTGCAAGACCCAGCTGGACACCCGACCGCGTCACTGACTGCGCTGCAGTTGCAAGTGACCACCACAACACGGCACCGCCCAGACCAAGGCGAACACCCCAGTTGTCCATCAGCCAGCCCATGGGAAACTCGCCGGACATCATGCCGAACTGAAACGCCGCGACCACGCGGCCGTACTGCACATTGGAAAGGTGGAGCTGTTGCCGCAGCACAGGTGCCAGAACCGAAACCGTCTGGCGATCAATGAAGTTAATGATCGTGATCATCAGCAGCAGCGACAGAATGATCCATCGCCGCCGCGTCGCTAAGCCGTCAACCTCGGGCATGACAGCCGTCGGCGGAGTGGTCACGGGCTCTGCTGCGGAAAATACTGCCATGACTCACACCTGCTGCCGACGTACGCTTTCAGCGCACCGGACGAAATTCGTTCCCGACAAAGTCTTCGGCGCGTCGGGGTGTACTCTCGGCTGCACCATGCGGATCGTGCTGCAACGGCAGCAACGGAAACAGCAGCTCGGCCACGCGATACGCCTCTTCGAGGTGAGGGTAGCCAGAGAGGATGAAGCTCTCGATGCCAAGGTCGGCGTATTCCAGCATGCGCTGCGCAACCGTCTGCGGATCACCCACGAGCGCAGTGCCTGCACCGCTGCGCACCAGGCCAATGCCGGCCCACAGGTTGGGACTGATCTCAAGGCCGTTGACGGCGCCTTGCACCAGCGAGGCCATGCGCTTCTGCCCTTCGGAATCGAACTTGGACAAGCCGCTCTGCGCACGCGCGATGGTGTCCTTGTCGATGTATCGAATCAGTTCGTCCGCAGCGCGCCAGGCCTCTTCATTCGTCTCGCGCACGATCACGTGCAGGCGAATACCAAAGCGCACGGTGCGTCCCTTCGCTTCGGCGAGTTTGCGTACCTGCGCGATCTTTTCCGCGACCTGCGCGGGCGGCTCGCCCCATGTGAGATAAACATCCACATGCTCGGCAGCAATCTGCATCGCCGCTGCCGACGAACCGCCAAGGTATAGCGGCGGATGTGGCTGCTGCGTGGCGGGATAATATAGCCGCGCAGCCTCCGCCTTAAGGTGCTTGCCCTGGTAAGTACACGTCTCACCCGCGAGTACGCTGCGCCAAATGTGCAAAAACTCGCCGGTCACTTCATAGCGTTCGTCGTGGTTCAAGAAGACACCCTCGGCGGCAGCTTCTTTTGGATCGCCTCCGGTAACGACGTTGATCAACACGCGTCCGCCCGAGAGCCGGTCGAATGTTGCCGTCATGCGCGCGGCGACCGTCGGAGTCATGATGCCGGGACGAACCGCCACCAGGAACTTGAGCCGTTTGGTCGAGGGCATTAGCGAAGAGGCGACCACCCACGCGTCTTCGCACGAGTTACCCGTCGGCAGCAGCACCGCATAGAAGCCAAGCTCGTCCACTGCTTGTGCGATCTGCCGGAGATAAGGAAGATCGGTGACGCGCGACTGCTGTGCCGAGCCGAGATACCGGCCATCACCCGTGGTGGGAATAAACCAACAAACCTGCATGCGATCTCCTTCAGGCAAGGTCCGCCGACCCGACCACTTTTCCTGTCCAGTATGACTGCAAGGCCATCTGCACGGGGCGCGACGCCTCGATGCCGACGCTCAACGGCGCATTCAGCTTGGTGCCTTTTACTACGGCATCGAGGAAGTTTCGCGTATGCGCCACTTCGAGGCTTTCGGTTGGGTCTACGGCGATTGGCTTGCCACCATTCGGCGTGAAAACGTAGCCTTCGCGGGCCAGATCGAGGGTGCCGTGGGTCCCTTCAAAGAAGACCGATGGACGATCGTTACGGATGCTGAGCACCGACGATTCGAAGTTGAGGTTCCACTTACGATAACGAATAAGCGCACTCACTGTGTCAGGATTTTCGCGCCCATCATGCTGGTCATAGATGCCGCCGAACGCCGACGCGGCCTGTGGTTCGGAGTCGTTCAACATCCACTGCGCCACGTCCACCCAGTGCGTAAGGATATCGGCGAGCAGGCCTGCTCCATAGTCGGGAAAATAGCGCCACGAGGTATAGCGGACGTACTCGTATGGCACGTGCTTCGCGGGTCCGAGGAAGCGATCCCAGTCAAGGCTCGCGGGCTTGGGTGCATCGTTGATATGCCTCTGCTGCCATGGAAAGTTGTGCCACACGGCACGCGCGAACAGCACCTCGCCCAGCTTGCCTGTATCGAAGTACTCGCTCTTGGCCTGGATGTAATGTGCGCCGCTGCGCTGCTGCGTGCCGCATTGCAGCGTGCGCTTTGCTGCAGTTGCTGCCTGGGTTAGCTGCAGGCGCTCGCTCCAGCGGTGCAGTGTGGGCTTCTCCAGGTAGACGTGTTTGCCCGCACCCAGCGCCGCCTTTGCAAGGGTCAGGTGCAGATGATCGGGCGTGGTGATCAGGACGGCATCGACGTCGCTGCGCGACAGCAGATCTTCATGCGCGACGTACGTTGGGGGCGAAGGATTCGCTAGTTTCAGCTGCGTGGTGAACTGCGCAATCTGCTTGTCATACACATCGCACAGCCCGACGACTCGCGTCCGCGGGTCTTGAAGGAACGCGGTGCCTACAATGGTGCCGCGCCGGCCACATCCGATGACGCCCAGCTGCACGCGATCGTTTGCGCCCAGTATCTGAGCGTAGGATCGCGCGGTCATGCCGGCACCAAAGGCTACGGAAGAAGTCGCGATAAAGTGGCGGCGGTTCATACGGCGAAGGCTCCCCGCAACGCCTTGTACGAAGGGCCGATGTAGTCCAGACCGGCCTTGGTGCCGTCTTCACGTTCTTCCTCGTTGATCGCCCAGCCGCTCCAGTGCAGGCCGCGGAGCGTGTTCGCGATATTCGCGAGCGGGACCGTTCCCTGCCCCAGCGGGACCTGCTTGCCGTCCTTGTAATCGCGCAGATGCAGCGCAACGATGCGGTCCGAGTGTCTGCGCAGAAACGCCGGCACATCAGCGCCTCCGCGGTACGCATGACCAGCATCAAGCAGGAACGAGACAAGCGACGGATCGGTCTGCGTGTAGAGCGTTTCGATCTCGTTCACCTTGGACTGAAACTCCCACCAGTGATTGTGATACGCGAAGATGAGGCCGGCGTCCTTCGCATAGCGACCGGCCGTGTTCAGCGCCTCGACTTTACGCTTTAGGGCGTCTTCGGTAGGCGCAGGAGCGCCGCTGAAGAACAGCCGTTTCGCCCCGAGCGCCTTGCCTCCACGCGCAACCTTCTCATATAGCGAAGCAGGCGGCAGATGAGTTTGCGCATCCAGTTTGTCGGGCTGAAGAAAGATGTGAATGCCGATGAACTCGAGGCCGGTCGCGCGAAGCTTGTCGGCCGCCTGCTGAGGAGCGTCGAATTCGCTCATCAGGTTGAAGAAGCCCGTTTCGAAACCGGCATAACCAACCTGCTTGATCTGGCTCAGTACCGAGAAGAACGTGTCCAGCTTCTTCGGGTCGATGGCCCAGGCGTTGGTCTGCGCACCCAGTTGTATGCTGCTGGAGACGACTCGGTCTGCGGCAAACAGCCGGTCCGCCGACGACATAAGAGCCGCTGCCGAAGCAGTCCCCAGAAATGTTCTTCGATTCAAGCTTTATCCCTTTCGATCTTTCCCTGCCGCTGGTGTCAAAAGATGATCTTCGCGCCGAACTGAAAGACCCGTGGCGAACCGGCGACGGATGTCATGTTGACCGTGCCTGTGCTGTTGCTTGTCCCAGTGATCTGCCCGAACGTTCCGGACGATACTGAAGCCGTCGGATTCGCCAGGTTCGTATGGTTGAACAGGTTATAGGACTCCGCCTGAAACTGGCCGTGGATGCGGTGCTCCGGCAGTATTTCCTTGAAGAGCGATAGATCGACATCCGTATAGCGTGGGCCGCGCAACGAGTTCCGGGGTACATCGCCAAAGGTACCCAGAGCATTCTTTGTAAATGCAGCAGGATTAAACCAATCCTTGATCTTCGACGCTCCTGCCGGGCGGTTGGGGCTGATACCGGGCACGTAGTCCGCATAGTCGTTCCCGACGCCGGAGACAGAGTTGTCGACACCGCTGGTCACGGTGATAGGCAGGCCGCTCGCCAGCTTCACAATACTGTTGGCATGCCATCCGTTCGCAAATGTGCCCACCAGTCGGCTGCCGTGATAGGTCGGGAAGACATAATTGACTGCCGCGTTGTAGCGGATCTTCTGATCGAAATCAGCTACGCCGCGTCCGCTTTGCAGATTGAACGGGTTCGGCGGCCCCGAGCTTCCCTCAGCAGCGGACGATGCATTGTCGATGTTCTTCGACCAGACGAGATTGGTCAGCAGCGTGAGACCGTGGCCGACGTGGTGCGTCAGGTTCACCTGCAACGAGTTGAAGATCTCGTACTCGTACGAGTCGGCAAGCTCAACCGCGCCCAGCCCCGGGTAGATGCGATGCGCGTTCTCCTGCCCGACGGTGTAGCCCGGCTGGTAGACCGCCGGGTTGAACTGGCGTGACGACATGATGTGTTCGCCATGATTGCCCACATAGGCAAGTGACAGGCTGAAGCCCTTGCTCAGCGACTGCTCAATCGTAGCGTTATATGCCTGCGTGTAGGCTACGTGCGACGCCGGATTCAGTACGCCTCCCGAGACAGGCAGGGTGAAATTGTAGCTTGCAAACTGGGCTTGCGTGATGTGCTGGCGCGGGAACGGATCGCCGCCCGCAAAGCCGGTGTACACACTGTCCCACTGTGGAGGATTGGGAATGTTCAGGTACAGGTCGACCGGCTGCATGGCGTCGGTGCGCTGGTACAGCAGCCCTTCTGGAAAGCCATAGAACAAGCCATACGCGCCACGGAGCACCGTAGTGCCATTGCCTCGAACATTCCAGGCGAAGCCAACGCGCGGCGAAAAGTCGAGGTACTTGTTCTTGTACACGGACGAAGTCACGCCAGGATCGCCAACGAATTCCAGTCCCTTCGGTGCGCCGGGTGCGATTGTCGATTGAAAACTCGGATTTGCGAGATTGAAACCCACCAGCGTACCGTTCAGATCGATCGGGGGCAGCCACGGGTCCCAACGCAATCCAACATTCAACGCGAGTCGCGGCGTGACCTTCCAGTCATCCTGCAGGTATACCGACGGACGTATTTCGCGAAGGTAGAACTTGCGCCCGTTGTCCTGAAAGAAGCTGGACTCATAGCCGGTATAAAAGTCAGCCAGCGCATTGCCGCTCGACTTATACCCTGCCGGCAGCACGCTACCACCGGGCGCCTGCGTGCGTTGACCGTTAAAGGTGTTGTCGCCCGGTGTGTAGGAATAATCATCCGCATCGATGCGCGTGCGTTCAAAATCGAAGCCAGCAGTAAGCGTGTGCGTCTTCAGCACCTTGACTACCTGGGCGCTTACGTTAAAAGAGGTGGGGTCCTGCGTTAACGCGCCGCCCGAGAAGATGTCTACGTAGCCCGACAGGTTTGCGCGAACCCCGGGGAATGGAACCAGGTTCTCGTTGAAGCTGCCAAAAGGCGCGTTCATGCCCAGCGCCTGCAACGTCTTCAGTCCTGGCGCCTCCGGTATCTGGGTGCGGCCAGAGCGGAACGCACTCACATTCACCACGCCCGTAAGCGAACTGCTGAAGGTATGTACATTGCTGAGGGTGAGCGACTGATTGCGGAACAGGTTCGCAGCATAAAAGCCCAGCGGCGCATTAAAGGGACGCTGGAAGTTGTCCTGGTTGTAGAAGTAGTGACCGCTAAGGTGATCGCGGCTGGTCAGTTCGTAATCCAGTCTTACAAGGTACTGCGTGCTGTCGATGTTTGAGTTCGATGTGGACTGGAACGTGCCGTAGGTGTTGTTTGCGGCGGGAACCGCAACCGCCTCTGCCGCTGCAAGGTATTGCTGGTTCACAGCGGCCGACAACGGATCCATCGCCGTGGGAATGATGCCGCCTGAGTAGAGCTGGCCGTTGGCCGGGTTGTAGATCGCAACTCCCGTTGCGGCCAGCGCGGAGAAATCACCTCGCTGCTCGGCCGCAGTTGGCACCTGTATGGCAATCGGATTCGGCGACGAGCGCTGCTGTAAATCCTCGGCCGAGAAGAAGAAGAACGCACGCTTGCTCTTGAAGATCGGCCCACCAACCGTACCGCCGAACTGGTTCAGCTTGTACGGCGGAACCGTGGTTTGAAAATAGTTACGCGCATTGAGCACTGTATTACGCAGAAACTCCCATGCCGATCCATGCAATGCACTGGTGCCGGAACGCGTTGTCATCTGCACCAGCGCGCCCGCGCCACCATGCGACGAATCGTAGTTCGCAGTCTGGATGGTGAACTCCTGCAGTGCATCGGGATTGGGCAGCGTCGGCACCGAATCGAAGAAGCGGTTCGCGTAGATGGCTCCATCCAGCGTGTAGGTGTCCTGTGTCGCACGCAGACCGTTCACGGAAAGCCCCGTGTTGTCCTCCTGGCCGCTCTCCGTGCCCACGGTGGTGAGCACCGTGCCCGGTACCAGCGTCGTCAACTGCAGCGGATTGCGCCCATTCAAAGGCAGATTCTGTATCTGCTCTTCCGTAACGGACTGCTGCACCGCCGAAGTCGATGTCTGAATCGTTTCCGAGTCAGCCGACACCGTGACCTGCTGGTCCGCAGCACCAACCGACAGCGTCACAGGCACATCCACGACGTGTCCGGTAACCAGCGTGATACCTGAATAGCTGCCCTTGGAGAAGCCGGCCGCAGTCACTGTCAGCGTGTAGTTCCCGATCGGCAGATCGGAAAATACGAAGATGCCATCGTTGTTCGATACGACGGTGCGGCTAAGCTGCGTGTTTGTCTCCGTCAACGAGAACGAGGCGTTGGCGATGGCCGAGCCCGTCGCGTCCGTAACCGTTCCACGAATGCTGCCCGTGGACTGCGCGGTCGCGGACACTGAGAGGACCAGAGCGGGAATAGCGAGAATGCCGAAAGATATGCCGCGAAACACTGTCATCTCCGAGAAGGGCGAAGGCCCTGAACGCTGAATAGCGTTTGAGTTATGGGAG
Organism: Terriglobus sp.; assembly: GCA_965199365.1. GTDB lineage: Bacteria > Acidobacteriota > Terriglobia > Terriglobales > Acidobacteriaceae > Terriglobus. The sequence continues at coordinate 1,272,626 of CBDARC010000002.1, forward strand.
TTTTGCTGGGTTCTCCTGCTTCATCCGTTTCAGCGAAAGAACACCTTGGACGACTACGCAGTCACGCAGATGGTCCTGAGTACTTCAGCTAAGAAAAGAATGAAACGGAGCGTAACAACAGGCCGAAGGGAGAGTTTAGCGACAACAACAGCGACAGAGCGCTCCGAGGGGAGCGGCGCTGGTGTCAATAACGGCGAGCTGTACGGAATGGACCATGAACTCTGCACAATAATACCCGAACGGCAGCCGTTCGGCTCGCTGCTAAGCTTCCGGCCTGTATGCGCGCTCAACTGACCACGTTGTTTCGCGGCCCTGCAGGTTTGGAAGGTACGGTGTGCTTTGGAGTGATCCCTTGCGCTCATTCCCAGGGTGATGCTGTACGACGTGCTGCTTCAGCGAAGGCCAGAGCGGATTCCCGCTCCTCAAAACTGCGCAGAGCAGGCGTGGCTGCATCTAACCACCATCAAAGCGACTGTCGTCCGAAGCGGAACGGCGGCGGCTGCACCATGGCGAAGTCTGGCATTGTTTCGACAGACATGGCCGGAATGTTTTCCAGAGGGAGACCGGCAAGTTGCTCCAGCACGGAGAGCATGGCATCGAAAGCCTCGGAATCCAGCCTGTGCGGAACTTCAAGCGCGAGTTGTTGCTGGACCTCTGACAATGACAGATCCGGCCGGTACGCTCGACTTTCCATGAGAGCACTGAAGACATCAGCCAACGTCAGGATGCGGGCCTCCGTCGAGAGTTGGTTTCCGGCAAGTTGATGGGGATAGCCGGTGCCGTCGAGCTTCTCGTGATGCTGACCTGCGAGAACGGCGATCTCGCTAAAAGCGCCGACTCGGGACAGAATCTGCTGACTAAGGACCGCATGGTGCCGAATCACTATCCATTCGTGGTCGGTGAGCGGGCCCGGCTTATCAAGGATCGTGTTGGGAACACCCAACATTCCGATGTCATGCAGCAGGGCGGCGCGACGGACGAGCTCTACTCGATCTGGCGGAAGTCCCATTGCGTTGCTGATGAGCACCGCTGCCTCTGTCGTAGCAGCTGAGTGGCGATACGCAAAGGGACTCTTCGCATCAATCACATCAGCAAAGCCGCTGCAGATAAGATCGATGTCGCGGGCGGCAAGAGCAGTAGAACTGCCAGGATCGAGTGCAAGCACGGCGGGTTGCAGGTCTTCCGGATCGCTATCGGGCAGACATTCTGCCCATAAACTCTTCTGCCGGTTGAGGCTCTCGGCAGCGCGAACAAGGTCCGGGTCAAACCAACTACCTGAGCGTTGGACCAGGGTGTCTATCGCCTTGCCCGGGCCGAAGTCGCTGCAGAAGAGATCAAGATGCTGGGCGACCGCGCAGATGCGTCCATGCACAGGAATGTCCTGCCCAACAAGATGGTCGGGCAGGCCGTGCCCATTCCAGTGCTCGTCCAGCGAATACACCGCCGCGCAGGTGTCTATGCTCATTCCAAACTTATGAAGAATCGCGGCGCCGCGTTCACATCGTTCCTCGATCATCTCGGCCGTCAGATTACCCGGTGCCCGAACCATGCGATAGATCTTCCGGAGCCGGTCCCATGCGTTCGCATAAGGCGCGACGTTATTCCATACGAAAGTGAGCGCTTCGCGGTTAGGTCTGCCTAACTTCTCGATGTCGATGAACTTAAAGTTCCGTTTGACGACCTGATCGTCCGCCGTGAAGGCGCTGGACATCCGCGCGGAGTTGCTGCTGCAACCAATGTCTTTGAGCAGAAGGGCGTAGTAAAGATCTCCGAGTGCCCGGTCGGGTAGCCCAATCTGCTTCCCTATCCGCATGCCTATCAGGCAGGCCCGGTTCGAGTGGCCGGGACGAGCACCTTCCGTGATGTCCAGAGCGAAGGAGAGCGCAGACAGTATCTCTCCCAGCGTGACGGGCTGGTCTGAGGCTGGTTGGAGCGGAGCTTTGGAGGAGGACTTTGCCATGGACTCCTGCTCCATTGCCCGGAGCGGCAAGGGAGCTTAGCCGGTGCATTCGGCCGAATCTCACTATCCTACGCGAAGTGCAAAGATGCAACGATGCTAAAGAGCGACACGCTGGCACCTCGGAAGGTGCCAGGAGTAGTCGCCGGGACAGCGGTTTCAGAACCGCGGCTACGCCTGAACCCCCGCTGCGTCGCCATCATCCAAGCATTCCTTGTTCAAGCAAGCAGTTCCAACAATGGATTCCCTAAGAAGCAGTTTGGCCCGTAGCTTCTCGCCAGTCGTAGATGAGGTCAGAGGCGGCCCTGATTGCATGCAGTTCCATTCGGCTCGCAGCTGTAGCCTTCGCATGAGCCATGCGAGAGCGAAGGTTGTCCGTAGGCCTCTTGTACGCGACCAGGCCGAACTCGGACGTCGATTCGCTCGAGGTCTTCCAAACGACTGCTGTTCACCAGAGCGGTGGAGTTCGGGCACGCTGCACTCAGGGCATTGGCTGCATGTCCGAGGACCATACGCTGCTACTTTGATGGAGACCCGGAAAAGCGACTTTCTTGCCATCGCGTGAGATTACGGCCCAGATCAGACTTGGACTTTCACGTAGGAGTCGTACGTGCCCCGCCAGGTCAAGGCTAAGCAGTTCGAAACCAGCTTCGGTTCTGCACTCCACAAAGAGAGTTTTGCCGTCCTTTGACCAGTTTGCACCCAGCGTTGTTCCGTGTCCCTGCACTGGCAGTTGCTGCACGTTGGCACCGTGTGATTTCAAGCTGATGAGTTCGATTGCCGGGTGCAGCGTGTCATGCTGAGCGGTGGCGACATAGGTTCCGTCGGCTGAAAGCCCCCAGTCGCCGAGCCTGTTTGGCTCCCATGGGGTGCGTGCAAGCTCCTCACCCATACCTTTAACGGGATCAAGGGAGTAGTACACCAGCTTATCCTGATTGATCGCTTCCCTCAGCACGCAGCTGCCTGTGACGGAGGCCGAGCAATGGAACTCTTCCAGGCTGCCCGTCGTCGGAACCCGCTCGACAGGGCCGCCCTCGACTGGAACACGAAACACTCCACTGGCCCGCTGCGGACGACCCTCGAACTGCATGAACAGGATCCATTGACCGTCCGGTGAAAGCTGCTCCAGGGCGGCAGTGCCTGGCAGTTGGGCAATCAGCTTCGGAGGAGAGCCACTCACCGGCACATCGAAAATCGCGAATTTCGTCTCCGTACCACTCGTTTTCACAGAGTCGTTCTCGAGCAGAACACCGCGTCCATCAGCAGTCCATGAATGAGGGAAGTTCTGTCTGCCGCCGCTGGTGATTCGGACCGGTTCACTGAGCGAAGGTCCAGGCCAACGCAGATCGGCAACAAAGGTGTCGGTCTCAGCCTTGTCCAGAACGGCGGCAAAGCGAGCGCCCGTGGCGGATGCGGTCAGGCTCTGTGCATGACGCGCAGAAAACTTCTGAACGAACTTCGGCGGCCCGATGAGGTGTCCGCTGTTCGCATCCGTCTTCACAACCATCAGGTTCGCCTGGCCGGTTGTCGGTCCAGGGGTATTGTTCTGGGCAAAAAAGAGCTGCCCGTCGTTAAGCATGTAACCGGATTGAGCCGGCACGCCGATCTCGCGATCCAGAACTTTGCCCGAGTCAGCGTCCAGGCAGAGGTACGTGGTACCCCGGACCGTATCTGTAGGACCGTTTGCGATGGCAGGTCTGTTGCTCTCGGTAAGCACCAGGTGATTGCCGACAGGGCTCCACAGCAGCAATCCGAAGACATCGCCAGGGTCGGCCCTCGCGACGCGGATGGGTCCTTGCCCTTCGCTGGAGGCCTCCCATATCTCCTGGTCCTGATCCCTCGTGAACGCCATGCGCCTGCCGTCTGGGGACAACACGGCGCGATTGGCGTTTTGCAGGATGGGTTGCAGGTACGCTCCCTGCAGCGGTACAGCCCACACCTGTTGGACCTGCGTCGCAGTGTCGGTGCCGCTCATCAGCAAGCCACTTTCATCCGGGAGCCAGGCAAGGCGATCCACCACAAAGGCCGGTCGAACCCCCAGGAGACGCTCGACGCCCGAGTCAAACCAGTGCACGGATACGCCAAAGTGGTCAGCGTACGCAACGATCTTCCCATCCGGCGACACCGCTGAGGCGGTCGTGTCCCCAACTGGCCTTTCGGACGTGACCTGGACGATTTGCCGAACGTCGCCGGCCTGCGACGCTGAAGCCGATGCCCCGGAAGTCACCCGTGACCGGTACGCCCGCCAGAGCGAAGGTACTGCGGCAATAGCGACAAGGAGCAGGAGGAGGCCGACGACCAAACCGGCCGTCCAACCACGGCGGCGGCTCATGCGCTGAGGTATGGCAGGGCTTTGCTGCTTTGCCCAGATGGGCTCCGGCTGGCTAGCCAGCTGTGCGGCAGGAGCGACTGTTTCGCCCTGAAACTTGGGTGGGGGTGTAGTTTGTACGGCAGCAGCCTCAGTGTCAGCGGGCGGGACCGCCTCCACGATCTGTTCTGAGTACCCTCGTAGAGCCGGCCGGGTGGCCTCAGCGGCCGCCTTCATCTCCGGTTCCTGAGAAGGTGGCGGGGCGGCGTTTGGCGGCGGAGGACCTACTTCCGCTCGTGTCGGTCCCGATGCACCCGGACTGTGCTCAACTGCAGCAGTCTCTTCCGGGGTCTGCTCGACGCTGACCTCAGGCACGAAGCGATACCCCAGACCGATCACTGTCTCGATCGCGGAGGGTGCTCCTGGAGCCTCTTGGAGATGGCGACGGAGACGATTTATCGCGGTGTTGATGCCGGTGCTTGCATCGATGTTGCGGGTATCCGCCCAAAGTCGTGCGGCAATTTGCTCTCGGGTAACAAGCTCACCATCCCGCTCCAGAAACAGGGTCAGCAGACGTAGCTGCGAGGCCGCGAGTTTGATGCGGAAGCCGTTTCGGCGTAATTCGTGACGGCGAGGGTCAAACTCGAACGACCCGAACCTCAACTTCGATACTTGACGAGTGTTACCTACCATGCCGCGTTCCAGGCTGGGTCCTTTTCTTACCGATGAGAAGCATGGCCGTTGGTGAATTCTATGTCATGGCTGCCGGTCATCAAGAGCACGCCTCTGAGCCCGGCCACGCTATTTGATGCCTTGATAGAAGCACGTTAATGAGATGAACGCGCCTGTAAGGAACTGGGAGCCAGGAGACCCGCCATGGCCTGTCGGTGAAAAAGTTTTACCTCTTACGTTGAGGCATGTTCCTCAAAACAGGTCGGTTATTCAGTCAGACCGAAGTTACAGCGATTTTGGATCGTTTTTAACCAGTTCGTACATAGCATGGCGCTTACGTTGTCTGGTTCTGCGGATAGCGACATTCATTCAGGGTGTAAACGGACGTGGGTGCGCAGGAGAGATCGGCGGTCGCAGAGTTCGCGACACCCGCGTCAACTATGTTGTGGGAGAGCGCGTGTGGCGCAGTGTGCTCCGGCACTTCAGGGTTTGGGGACCTGGAACGCTCCTTGTCAGCGCCGCAGAGCCTGAACTTACTGATCGAGCTGATCCCGGTTCAGGTCAGGCCACTGCTGGCGTGCGACGCAGTTCACCTGTGGCTCTTTGATGCCGATGCGCTCACTCTCACGAGCACGGCCGGCCATGACCCCACGATCGAGGTTGGAACCGCGGAGGCACCCGGCGAGGGCTATGTCGCCGACATGGCTGAGTCTGGCGTGCCGCTCCGGATCGTGGACGCGCATGACGCGCGCTTTGCCATGCGGAACAGAACCGGTGCCCCGCACCTTTTTACAACGATGTTGGTTCCTGTAATGCAGGATGGCGCCGAAGTCGGCGTTCTGGAAGCGGTGAACAAGAGCTCAGGGGAGGCGTTCACTGCGGCGGACGAAGATCTATTCTGTGCCATCTCCAAGATTGTCAGCGACGCTCTTAAACGCAGCACGCTGATGTCTGCGGAGAAGAAGCTGGCTGTCCTTGAAGCACTCATGCAAGTCAACGCTGAAATCTCCTCGGCGATCAACCTGTCTCAGCTATGCCGGCTGATCGTTCACAGTCCTCAGCAGGTGCTTCCCTTTGACCGGTGCGTGCTGGCGCTGCGTCGCGGAGACAAACTAAAGGTCCGGGCTGTGTCGGCGCTGTTCAGTCTCCCCTATGGCGATGCGCGCGTCAAAGTGCTATCCGAACTGGCAAAGTGGCTTTCGACCCAGGACCAGGAGCTCTTTTTTCAGCAACGGGAAGGTGCAGAACATGTGCCTGCCGCTGTGCTTAAACATCTCACCCTTAGTGAGTTCCGAGCGCTATTAGCCTTACCTCTGCAAGACGGTGGTCGGCATATCGGTTTTCTTCTTTTCGAAGGAGCGGATCCGGACTTTTTCGAGGCACTCCATATAGAGATGGCCCGGATTGTGGCTGCACAGGCCTCGACGGCACTCAGCCATGCCTTGCTGTTTCGAGAGCTGCCGGCGATCGTCATGCAACCGTGGCTCCGTACGAAGAACATGTTGCGTGCTGTCAAGGGCCGGCATAGGCACCTCATGTCGACAGCAGTGGCTGCTGCGTTGCTTTTGCTTCTCTGCCCGTTCCCTGCCCGTGTGGCTGGCGTAGCGACCGTGGCCGCGCAGCATGCGGTGACGGTCGCTGCCCCGGAAGACGGCAACGTGAGCGCCGTCTACGTTCGCGAAGGCCAACGTGTCGAAGCCGGCGAAGTGCTGGGGGCACTGAACGATCTGGAGTGGCGTACAGAACTGCTGTCTGCCGAGGCTCGGTACCGAACGGCCATGCTGACCATGGAAGCGGATCTGGCGAAGGGCGCCGCCCAGGCAGGAGCGGACCGCGCGCAGGTGGAGTTTATGCGCTCGGAGGCGGACCGCGCTCGGGCTCGCATTGCCAGCGCGCAGTTGCGATCCCCTATCCGCGGCATCGTCATGACGCCCCGCATTGAGAGTGTTGCCGGCGAACACCTCTACGCCGGCAACACCTTCGCCAAGGTACTTGACCTTTCCTCAGCTGTAATCGATGTGTCCATTCCCCAGGGCGACGTGGGGCTGGTGCGCCCGGCACAGCCTGCAGTAGTCAAGCTGGAGAGCTACCCACAAAGAAAGTGGAGGGGCTACGTGGATCTTGTAAGTGCGCAGGCCCAGCTGGTTGATGGCGAGTGGACGTTCGCCGCCCGTGTCCCACTCTCCAACAGTTCCGGCCTGCTGCGGTCGGGCATGACGGGCAGTGCCAAGGTGTCGACCGGCTATCGACCGCTTGGCTATGTGCTGCTGCGTCGGCCGGTGCTTTGGGCATGGCAGACCGCATGGTTCTGGTTCGGCTGGTGATTGGTATGAAACGCTTCGTAAACCTTAGAAACGCTCTCATCGTCGCGATATGCCCCCTGCTGGCGGCGCTCGCCGGCTGTGACGACCGAACCAGTGCAGCCATGTCAGTATCCCAACCAGCAAGTCTGTCGGCAGCTCCTTCCCAGGCACTTCCTTCCCAGAAGGTCGTGCCTGCAGCAGGTAAGCCACAGGAGCCCGCAGCGTACCGGACGTCGGGGCCACTGGTTGCCGATCAACAGGCCGACGTGGCGGCAGAGCGTGACGGTCGTGTGACGGTCATCGCCGTTCAGATCGGGCAACAGGTTGATCGTGGGCAGCTGCTCGCACAGCTTGATGACCGACCATCGCGCGCTGCGGTCGATTCGCAGGCGGCAAAACTTGCCTCTTTGCGAGCCCAGGTTCTGGAGTGGAAGGCGGAGGAGAAGATGGATGCCGCCGATCTCCGGCGCTCCGACCAGATGCGGGCCGAACGGATCGTCAGCGAAGAGGTGTGGGAGCACGTGAAGTACAAGCTCGACGAGGTAACGGCTGAGGTCGCACGCTACCAGGCTGACGAACGAGCGGCCGAGGCGGACCTGCAAACGGCGAAGCTGCAGCTTGAACAGTGCCGCATCGTGGCACCTTTTGCGGGTGTTGTCGGTCGCCAGTCCGCCCGGCTGGCGCAGCAGGTGAAGACAGGAGACGTTCTGTTCTGGGTAACGGCGCAGGCACCCCTCCGCGTTCTCTTCACCATTCCCGAGTCAGCGATGACGGCGTACTCCCTTGGTGCGCCGCTCGACCTGACCACCGCCGAGTACCCCGACTTGCACCAGGCAGGACACGTCCTGCGTGTCAGCCCGGTGGTCGACCCGGCGAGCGACAGCGTGCAGGTGATCGGCTCTATCCCGAAGCCCTCGCCGCTCCTTAAGCCGGGTATGTCCATGCAGGTGACAGTCGCGTCCGGCTTCTCGCACGTGACCAGGGCGGGCAATCAACGATGACAAGACTGATGGCAACCCTGCAAGGCACCATCCCCGAGCTGCCGGGCGAGCGGTTTGGCCGTGCCAGCTTGCCACGCCTGGACTCCTGTCTGGTTACGCGAGAGGAGCAGATCGACGGCGAGTTAACCGTCGGCGTGTTCCACAGAACGGAGGGCAGCTACTTCAGGTTTCCGCAAGCGATGTGGACCCTGGCTCAACTGTTCGATGGCACTCGCAGTGCGGAAGAGATCGCCCTGCTTTACGAGGGACGCACCGGGTCGACCATCGCCGTAGAGGATGTGCGCGCATTTGCTGAGAATCTCGAGGCAGGCAGCTTCTGGTATCGATCTCTTCAGGACCGCACCTTTGCACAGCATCGAAAACTGCTCGCCAGGCCTGATCAATTGCGGCGGAAGCGTAATGACTTCGATGGGATAACGTTCTCAGCGCTTGATCCAGATCGCTACCTCTCGTGGCTCGACCAGCGAATCGGTCGCTTTCTCTACAGTTACTCGTGCGTCTGCTGCATGCTTGCCCTTTTCCTGTTTGAAGCCGCTGTTTTCGTTGAGAAGTGGCACGTCATCCGACCCGATCTGCTCTTGTTCTTCAGCTTCAAGCAGATCACGTTCGCCGGTTTACTGCGCTTCCAACTGCTCACCCTTCTGATCAGCTTTCTGCACGAGTCGGCGCACGGGCTTACGTGCAAACACTACGGCGGCCAGGTGCGAAAGATGGGCTTCATGCTGATCTACTTCATGCCCGCGGCCTTTGTGGACATCACGGAATCGTGGGTTCAGCCTCGCAGACTCTCGCGGATCGCTGCCATTGTGGCCGGAAGTTGGAGCGAACTCGTACTCTGCGGCTTCGCCATGGTTGTGTGGCTGAACACGCACTCAGGCAACTGGCTGCACGATCTGAGCTACGAGATTGTACTGATCAACAGCATCACCAAGGTCGCCGTCAACCTGAACCCGCTGGCAAAGCTGGACGGCTACTACCTGCTGACGGAGCTCATTGGCATCCCGAACCTGAAGGAGCGTTCCACCGGCTTCCTCTCCGCCTGGGTCCAGAGCCGCGTTCTTCGCCTTTCGGTGGATTTACCCGCAGTGGCGCGCTTGTGGGTTCCCTACTTTGTGCTGTATGCCGTCCTGTCGGGTCTGTTTGGCTATTTCCTGTATTCGATAGTCGTCAGGGTGGCGTATGGTGCGTTTTCCCGGCTGGTGGGAGAGTTCGCCGTTGTGCCTGCCGCGGCGATCGCGTTCGCGCTCTTCCGTCCCCAGCTCAAGTCCTTGTCATCTGTGCTGCGTCGCGTGTGGCAGCAGCACGTTCGATCGCCGCGCAGGTTTTGGACGCCTGCCACCTGCGCTCTGCTTTTGCTGTTGATTTCTGCCTTGCCCATCTTCCGCGATCGGGAGCGCGCCATCTTTGTGGTCGAGCCGGCACACTCCACAGATTTGCATGCTGTTGCGGATAGCGTGGTGCAGGCAGTAATGGTGCATGAAGGCGAACAGGTGCAAAGTGGACAACCCCTATTGACCCTGGCAAGCCGAACGGTGGATGCCTTGCACTCCTCGGCCGCAGCGCAATCAGACTCGGCGCGTTTCCAGTCCTTTGACGCGCAGCTGGCGTACAGAAGCCCGGGTACGGCAAGCGCAGACCGGCAGGCAGCCCTGCGCTCCGAGGAACTGTCGCGAGCCACGCAGGCGCAATTGGTGCTCCGCGCGCCCTCTGGAGGAGTGGTCCTGACGCATGATCCTGTCGCGCTGGTGAATCAAAGTGTCGGCTCTGGCCAGTCTCTGATGAACCTTGCACTCAGCCAGGCTCGCGTCGCTCGTGTCTATGTTCCGGCGTCGGCACTTGACCGGCTGACGCCAACGTCTGAGGTGTCGTTGCTGATTCCCGGCAGACTGCGTGTCATCCATCGCGGTCTTCCGCCCCTGGGATCGGGCGCGGTCACTTTACCGCCGGGATTGATTGCGGAGCAGGTATATCAGGGCATCGAGTTGCCGACCTTCTACCCGGTGCGGCTCAGCCTGGACCAGGCTGCAAATGATCTGCCCTTCGGTATGAAGGGCGATGCGATTCTCTTTGGGGCTCGACGCAGCATCTTGCGGCGGGTTTTCGACGGCGCACTGGACTTTGTTCGCGCGCACGTCTGGTAGTTCAGAACACCTTGGTTCGGCGGGGCTATGATTCAGGCAAAAACGTATTCGCACATCCACAACGAACACCAGTTTCAGGACTTTATCGGCAAGAGCGAACCAATGCAGCTTGCCTATAAATCCATCAGGCAGGTGGCAGACACCAACATGAATGTCCTTGTGCGCGGCGAGAGCGGAACCGGCAAGGAGCTGGCCGCTCGAGCCCTGGTGCATCTCAGCCGACGCGCTGACAAACCGTACATTCGCCTGAATTGTGCTGCGCTGCCGGAGACCCTTATTGAATCCGAGCTGTTCGGCAGCGAGAGGGGCGCTTTCACCGGTGCAAACGAATCACGGCCCGGGCAGATTGAACTTGCAGACGGCGGGACTTTATTCCTCGACGAGATCGCAACACTGCCGATGTCTCTGCAGACGAAGCTTCTGCGTGTGCTTGAAGAACGGCAGGTGCAGCGTCTTGGAGGCAGGACACCCCGCAAGATCGATTTCCGGCTAATCTGCGCGACCAATCAGCCTCTTGAGCAGATGGTGAGCGCAGGCGAGTTCCGCGAAGATCTTTTTTTTCGCATCCACGTCGTTCCCATCCAACTGCCTTCGCTCAGACACCGGGTGGGCGACGTACCGCTGCTTTGCGAACATTTCCTGCAAATACACTGTGCCGGCAATCGCCTTGCGAAGAAGCGCTTTGCCGCAGAAGCCTTGCAGTCGCTGGAAGACTGGCGGTGGCCCGGCAATGTGCGAGAGTTGGAAAACCTGGTGCAGCGCTTGATCGTCACAGTCACCGAAGAGGAGATCGGCCCGGGGCATCTGCCGTTCGTCAAACCCGACACGGAAACCAGATCAGAAGACCATGCAGTGATACCTGCAGGCGGAATTGACTTCGATCGTGTAATTGAAGCAAAAGAAATAGCCCTGCTGACGGAAGCTCTCCGCCAGGCAAGGGGCAGCAAGACGGCAGCCGGCCGCCTGCTGAGCCTGAACACACAGCGCGTGAAATACCTGTGCCGCAAGCACGCTCTGTAATCACTGGTCGGGTGGTGAAGATTTTTCACCTCGGTGTGAGAATTCACTGTCACCGGTCTGACACGGTGTTTGCACCACATGACAAGATCAGCCTTGAAACCTAAGCGGCTCATTCCAATAGCGTTTCAGCGTTATCCGGTAGTCAGATGGTTTGGTTCGCCGATTGCTCTAAGGGATTGTGCAGGGCTTCTCTGCAATCCAAACTCAAGGAACAATCCCATGATCAAGAAGTCGATCGTTGCCAAGTCCGTCGTCGCCCCCATCCAGTCCGCAAAGACCACCAAGATCACCGCTGTGACGCCGGCAAACCTTGCCGCTCCCCGCCCAGTCCTTTCCTAATCATCGAAAACGATGAAGGGAGCACTGCTGCGGTCCCGCAGCAGTGCTCGCCTCCATTACTGCTATTCGGTAGAGATTTCCCGATCCTCTTCCGATGCGCCTCCCAGAGGGGTGGACCACCGGGTGAATGAGGGTCGTCGTCGTCTGAGATGAATGGGCTGTCATGACGAACCGTGTCATCGCGGCGGATGACGCAAAATCTGGCTCGTTTGTGATTGCGTCTTTGTCCGACCCGGGCGCAAAGACAGAGCAACCGACGCGGTGGCGCGGCGGCAACAACTGGCGCGTGGTCCCCGGCACTTCTGGTTGAAGAGTTTGCGCCCACTGCGAATGGCAAGTGGGTTGTCATTCACGAGCTGCGCAAGGCTGCAGCAGGCAAGTTCGCCGACATCGGCTGGCACACCTTCCGCCACACATATCGTTCGTGGCTGGACGAGACCGGAGCCTGGATGAAGCTCCAACAAGAACTCATGCGTCACGCCTCCATCAAGACGACGATGAATGTCTATGGACAGGCGATGCCGGAGTCGAAGAGGGGAAACCATGGAAAGGTAGTCACGATGGTGCTCAAGCCCTTGCGGGCGAGCGCCTAACGTGACCGTTTTTCTTATTGGGAGTAAATGGGAGTGAATCCGTTTTTCTGATTCTCTCTAAACCATTGATCTGATTGGTTGCGGGGGTAGGATTTGAACCTACGACCTTTGGGTTATGAGTGGCAGTAGAAACGTAGTTTCAACGAGTTACAAGGTCCGATCGGGAGCCTAAAGTAGCCGTAAGTTGTTGAAAATAGGAAGAGGGAGTTTTTATGTCGGGTTGAAACCGGGTTGAAAAACCAACGACCTTTGGATTTCCAACCCGGTGAGAATCACTTTGACGATACCTTTTCGATACCTGAACGAGACCGTATCATGGTGCGCAGAGGTGATCTGATGTCGGCTATCCCTGCCTTTGCGAGCGCCGACCCAGCCCTCTTCAATCCCAAGTCCGGCCGACTCGATGCATCCCGTATTGCGAGCGACATCCAATTGCCGGTCTCAACGATTGCTGTGGCTATCGGCAAGAAGGCTCCGAGTGTTCGCAAGCACCCCGACGCCAGCAGCCTGCAGCCGGAACTTCGTCGCTTGTATCGCGTTTGGGTAGCCATCCTGGAGCTTTACGCCGGAAACAAGAAGAGCGCCCGCATCTTCCTCAACGCGCCCAACAAACATCTTGAGAACCAAGCACCTGTCGAGTTCATTGAGAAGGGCAACCTCAAGCCCCTTGAAAGCCTCGCCGAAGCGATGTGCGCGAGAGAGCACATTTAGGAATGTCGCGACCAAGAGCTTCCGTCTGTATTTAAATGGGGGTACAATAAACACGTGCATACTGTCGTAGAAACTGCCGAGTTCCAGAAGCAGGCGCGAGCGGTATGGAACGATGCAGAGCGCGAAGCCTTCATCGACTGGATCGCCGGCAACCCGGAGGCAGGCGATGTCATTCCAGGCGCGGACGGAGCACGCAAAGTACGCTGGAGCCGTGCTGGGATGGGCAAGCGCGGCGGCGTGAGGGTGATCTATTTTCACCTGACAGACGAAGAGATTGTGTTGCTGGTGATGGTCTATGCGAAGGCTGTGCGAGCCACCGTAAAACCCAAAGATATAAAGCGGGGGTGAAACATGAAGACACTGAAGAAGATGGACGTAGGCAAAGTAGCCCGCGCAATCGAAGAGGATGCGGGCCGAGCGTTGCCGGGATTGCGCGAGTCTCTGGCCCAGGCTAAGGCAAGCGATTTTGCGCGGGTCCACACATCAGAACAGATCGTCGCTCGCCGGCGCGGTCGCCCAATCGGAAGCAAGCAGGAAGTCACGAAAGAGGCGGTCAAAATCCGTTTGGATGCCGATGTCATGGCGGCACTTCGGGCGAGCGGGGATGGCTGGCAAACGCGGATCAACGATGCTCTGCGGGCATCGCTGGCCCTCAGCGGAAAGATCGTATCCACATGACTGTACCTGCGGTGTAACTTAGCAGCCCGTAGCATCATTGCTGACGAGAATGCGACTTGTCGTTACTGATCGCAAGTCGGCTAGGGCGCATCCTCTCCTGGGTGAACTGCAAACCCGGTCGGGCCTGAGCTGAAGTAACGCTTCCGCATCCAGAAGGCAACGTTGACCAATCCGATCAGGGCTGGCACTTCAATCAAAGGCCCGACCACCCCGACGAATGCCTCACCGGAGTTGAGACCGAAGACCGCGACGGCTACAGCAATCGCCAGCTCGAAGTTGTTTCCAGCCGCTGTGAAGGAGAGGGTTGCCGACTGTGCGTAGTCGGCCCCAAGTTTCTTGCCCATCCAGAAGCTCACCAGGAACATGATGAGGAAGTAAACAACCAGCGGAACCGCGATACGAACCACATCCAGCGGAAGCCGCACGATCAAGTCACCCTTCAGCGAAAACATGACTAGGATCGTGAACAGCAAGGCGACTAGCGTAAGCGGGCTGATGCGCGGTACGAACTGAGTACGGTACCACTGCTCTCCCTTGGTACGGACCAAGACGAAGCGGGTCAAGAAGCCGGCCACGAACGGTACCCCAAGGTAGAGGCCGACGCTCTTGGCTATGTCGGCAATCCCAATCGGAACGACGCTCCCTTGCAGACCGAACCACTTGGGCAGCACCGTTAGAAACACCCAGGCGTAAAGGCTGTAGAAGAGCACCTGAAAGACGCTGTTGATGGCGACTAGACCGGCAACGTAGTCCGTGTCCCCCTCGGCAAGTTCATTCCACACCAACACCATAGCGATACACCGGGCGATACCGATCAGGATGAGCCCACGCATGTAGGCCGGTTCGCCACGCAGGAAGGTGATAGCCAGCAGGAACATGAGGACGGGGCCAATGATCCAGTTCTGCACGAGCGACAGCCCTAGCACTCGTTTATTCCGAAAGACCTCTCCCAGCTTTTCGTAGCGGACCTTCGCAAGCGGGGGAAACATCATGATGATGAGACCGATAGCGATAGGGATGTTGGTCGTGCCGCTCTGAAAGCGGTTCACAAACCCAGCCGAGGAGGGCACAAAGTGCCCGATGGCAACACCGATTGCCATGGCCATGAAGATCCAGAGCGTCAGAAAGCGGTCTAAGAAAGACAGCTTCTTACGGGCCGCAGGAGCGCAGATTTGGCCCTGAGTGACGGGAGCGGTAGACATTAGCAAACCTCAGAAGGGACGGCGACCGGCGTAGGCACCGGAGCACCGTCCAGCAGCGGATACTTCGAGGGAGCACAGCAGGCTTTGGTCAGCCGCGCACGATCTACCTGCATTTGCTTTTCGTCCTTCAGCCAGTCAAGCGTCTGGCGCAGTACCTGTGTTGCGCCGATATGCGGTGGCATGACGATCCGGTAATGCATCCACTTGGCTTCCCGCCGCGCTTCTACGATTCCAGCGCTTCGGAGGTAGGCAAGATGTCTGGATATCTTCGGTTGGGGACCACCCAGGATCTCCACGAAGTAGCAGACACAGACCTCCTGATCACGCATGAGGTTCAGCAATCGAAGGCGGGTGTTGTCCCCCAGCGCCTGAAAGAACCGCTCCAAGTTGTACGTCTGCTTTCCTGTCATGATATTTGTATACGCCTTGACGTATGCGAAAGCAACTCATATAGTTGCCTCAGCATATGTGAGGAGGCCTTATGTCGGACCTACTACTGGACTCAGTGAAGTCGAAATATGGTGCGGTCGCGGAGAGCACCCTTTCAAGCGACCATGAGGGCGTCAGGGCCGTTGCTGAAGCGTTCGGCTACAGCCCGGAAGAGCTGACTTCCATCCCTGCGGAGGCCAACATGGGGCTTTCCTGCGGCAACCCTACGGCTACGGCCAACCTTCGCGCTGGCGAGGTAGTCGTCGATCTTGGGTCGGGTGGCGGTCTGGACGTGTTTCTGTCCTCCAAACAGGTTGGGCCAACGGGCAAAGCCATCGGCATCGACATGACCCCCTCCATGATCGAGCGGGCACAAGCCAATGCTGAGAAGGGCGGCTACACCAACGTGGAGTTCCACCTTGCTCAGATCGACAGCCTTCCGCTTCCAGATGAGTCGGTGGACTGCGTTATCTCCAATTGCGTCATTAATCTTGCACCGGATAAGCCCGCCGTCTTCCGTGAGATTGCTCGCGTTCTGAAGCCGGGAGGACGGCTCGCGGTGAGCGATATCGCGCTCAAGGCCGAGTTGCCAGAGGCAATCGCATCGAGCCTTGCCGCGTATGTTGGCTGCATCGCCGGAGCCGTGCGGATTGAGACGTATCGCGAAGAGCTGCTGAAGGCCGGTTTTGAGTATGTTGAGATCGTCGATAGCGGGGCTGACCTGAACGCCTACAAGAAGGTCGAGAACCAGGCCGGTTGCTGCTCACCGGCCATGGCAGAGAGCAGCCCGTCTGCCGTTGTTCAGGACCCTTGCTGCACGCCAGCCCCCTCCTCTCTGTACAACGATCTCTCATCCCTACTTGACACCTACGACGTAAACGCAGCGGCTGCCAGCGTGAAGGTCTATGCCATCAAACCTGGAGCGCGTTCCTGATGCCGACCTATATTTTTGCCTGTGTTCACAATGCTGGACGGTCACAGATGGCGGCGGCTTTCTTCAATCAGCTTGCCAATCCTCAGAAAGCTAGGGCTGTTTCAGCGGGAACTGAACCCGGTCCACGGGTACACCCTGTAGTTCTGGAGATCATGGAAGAGATTGGCCTTGACCTATCCCACGCTCAACCTCAGCTCCTCACAGAGGATTTGGCGCGGCGCGCGACACTCCTCGTGACGATGGGCTGCGGAGAGAAATGCCCGTATGTTCCCGGTCTTCGCCGGGAGGACTGGCCTCTATCCGATCCGAAGAGCATGCCGACCGACGAGGCGCGGAAGGTGCGCGACGAGGTGAAACGGCGCGTAGAGGATCTCATCATCCGGGAGCATCTGCGCTGAGGGACGCAATTGATAACGGGAAACGCCGTTCTCATCAGTTAGCGATTGCTGACGAGAATGCGACATATCGTTACTAATCCAGGCTCGATGAGTGACTCGGGGGGGTGTAGCAACCGTTGAGAATCTACGAGATCTGAACCGGGGCTACGACGTCCAGCGTCAACCCACGGCAAAGGACATTATTACGCGCGAGAACGAAGAACAGGCCATACCGGCACTGCTCCAAAGTTGCTTACTTAAGAGACGCTGTGCGACATCCATCCTTCTTCGTGGAAGACGCCCCCATCCTCATCGATGTACCGAACTAATAATTCATCGTTCGTCATGTCGATGCTGACGTATCCGCTATAGGCCAGGCCGCCTGGATAGCCACGGTAGTTCAGTTGAGCAAAGGCCATCAAAGGCTTGCCGCTTTCATCATTGTCTGGAAACTTCTCCGTTTGAATGTCATGCGGAAAGGAACCATGGCCGATCAGACGGGCGCGATACGGTAGGCGTGTGTCTTCGTAGATATAGCACTTGTGCTGGTGGCCAAAGAACCAGCCCTCAATCGGCCGTTTGCTTCCCTCCTGCAGTTCGGCCACCTGGGTCCGGAGCGTAGCGCCTGCGTTGTGCTCAGGAAGATTGGCAGAACAGGGCTGATTATGTGTAAGAAAAACATGCTTACGATCCACGGAGCCGTCCATCTGATTCTGAAGCCACTTCCATTGGGCGTCGAGGCGGGTGTCTTCGGGCGTGTGGAAACATCCGCTGACATAAGCGGTGTCGAGCCCATAGAAATCCCACTTCGGGGACCGCAGTACGAAGTAGCTGGCCTTTTGTTCGAATGCGGGCAGGATGACGTTGAAGTATCCATCTCCCCCCGAGTACATCTCGTGATTGCCGTTGAGCGAGAAGCTACGCCCTTTGACAGGCCCGTTGGCATCCCGTAGAGGCCAGTTCCGGAGGAAGCTTAAACACTCAGAGCGGGTACCCGAGTAGTAGATGTCTCCCAGGTGGACGAGAAAGACGGGAACAGAAGTGGCCTGGATTTCAGCTGCGATCCGATCACGAACGTTCGCTGCATGATCATTATTGGCACCCCAATCTGAGATGAGGATGATCTTGCACGTGTCCGGCAGGAGGGTGATTAGCGCTTCGGGGTCGTCGGGGTTGACGTGAGGAAACTCGCTCTTTTTCTGCAAGTGTACCTTCTCGGCGACGATCTTCAGGAACACGGGAATCCAGCCGCCTAGATCACCAGTGCCGTACCTGTTGAAAAAGGCGTCGAGATCATCGCCTACACCTGTGTGGGCAACCTCCATGTAGGAGAGCTGTTCATTGAACGTCGACTGAGCGAGACTCGCGTGTTGATCGTGGCTTTCGAATGCATCGTCTTTCGCGTGATGTTCAGCATGCACGGACTTGCTAGCTGCGCGCAGATCGGCTGCAACCATCACGCGTAACTCCTCAAGATCAGAGTCCGTCGCCGGGTGGAACGCATTGTTCAAGTGGGCTAACGTCTCAGGATGTGAGGATTCGAGGCGGCCAGCGACCTCCTCAAGCAGCCGAATGACCGCACTCTTCTGACCAACAATCTTGTGCCAAAACTTGGATAGAAAGTTCATTCGTCACACTCCTTGAGTTCTACCCTCGTGCACGGCACTTTGGGAGCGCGCACGAGGGTAGAAGCACGTTACACTGCCCGCCAATGGTCGGGATTCTTCTTGTCGTTGAGGTGGCGCACCCGAGCCACATGCGGGGAATGCCCGTTGGCCTTGGCCCAGTCGATAGCTTCCTTCTGCGTGGAGGTAGTTTTGAGGACCTTGTCTGCGCTGTCTTCGACAACATAGTCAGTGATGGGCGAATGTTCTGGACGGCCCTTTGGCCGCGCTTCGACGTAGACCTTTGCCATGGTGTTATTCCTTTCTCCTTCTGAGTTTGGATCGACGGAAGCCTAAGGCTTGCGCCACTGATCGGGTTTACCAATGGACGTATGCCGTATGCGCTCCACGAGAGGCTGTACGGTTGGGTTCAGCTCTCTTGCCCGCTGAATTGCGGCCCCCTGTGTTGGCAGAACGGCGCTAGCGCGTTCTGAATTCGGTTTCCTGACCGCAAAATCTCCTTGCGACCGCTGTTCTACAAAAAGCCTAGGCTTTGCCACGGTGACCTCCACTATTCTCGATACTGATAAGCCACCCGGCAGTGTATAAAGAAGACGGGTTGCCAATTCACGACAAGCGTAGCGCAAGCTGAGACTGAGTGCAACACTTTTTTACAACCGGTTGGTAATGGCAGACGATCAAGGTCTAGATCTGGTGGTACTCGGGCAAACAATTCGCTCTCTTCGCCTTGGCAAGGAGTGGAGTCTGGCCCAGCTTGGGGAAGAATCGAGCGTTTCGAAGGCTTACTTGTCCGATCTCGAAAACGGCAGCGCAGGTAAACCGAACATTCAATACGTGTATGCGGTGGCTACTGCCTTGGGCGTGACACTGGACGACCTCCTCGGTGACGCGAAGCCCAAAGTCCACCGGCGCGAAAAGCGTTCCGCTAAAGAGTTGCCAGCCGGCTTGCTAGAGCTGCAGCAGGAGCTTTCTCTGACACAGGAAGACGTAGAGATGCTTGCTTATGTGAACTTTCGCGGTCACAGGCCGCGGGATAAGGAAGGCTGGAGATTTCTTCTGGAAGCGCTGAAAATGGTAAGCCAGAGATCGAGTCAAAAGTGAACGCTACGCATGAAACCAAAGAGTCGCACTTCGTATCGTGATCCTGATGTTGTGGAATTGATTGCTGCTGGAGGAGGGCTTCAAGACCCTCGGTCCCTGGTGATCAATCAGGCACGCAAGTTGAATGCCTTGTATCGACAATTTGAGGGTGGTACGTCGACTCCCCTGGAGAGGCTGAAGCAGCTAGCTTCTCTCAAAGGGTTCGAAGTGGCTCCGATGCTGCTCGATGGGCGGCACGATACCCAACGTGAGGCCGTCGTCATCATGGCCGATACCAGCCACAGCAAGGGCGGCCAAATCTTCTACAACCCTCTGCGATCCCCAGGGAGAGTGGCGTTTTCTATAGCTCACGAAATTGCACACACCTTCTTTCCTTCGACGCATGGAGGTGCTCGTTTTCGAGAGATGCTGGACGACGAAGAACAGGAGGCGAGCGAACTGGAACGACTGTGCCATGTGGGGGCCGCCGAACTGCTGATGCCCTTGGAAGAGTTCTCCCACGAAGCGGCGCCCCATTGGAGCTTACATAGAGCGAAAGACCTTGCCGCAGTGTTCGGAGCCTCCTTAGAGGCGACAGTATTCCGTCTTGCAACGGCCTATCCGGGAGTAGCCATAGCCGGTACTGCTTTCTTCCGGCACACAAAGGGCGATCAGGCAAAGCTGGACGCCTCAGCCTCAAGCAATCAAAGCACTCTGTTTACTGCGTTGGGATACTCCATTCCTCCCATTGTGCAGTCTCCAAAATACCGACGGCAATCCCTGCATTTCTCCGAAACGTGCCCAAAGAAGCTGATCGTCCCATGGAACAAGTCGTTTGACGCCGGTTCTTGCATTTATAGGGCATCCGATCCGCAATCAGCTTCGTACGTAGAAACTCATCCCATGGACCCAACCGCGCTGGGGGTCATGGAAGCTATTTGCGCTCCGTATCAGAGGTCGTCGAATTCCAGCGGCAAACAAGATGTTCTCTTCGTATGGAAAGCCGCCGCTTAGGTAGCTTTCCCAGCAAATCGTTTCGGAGAACACCCCACCGCCCTGGTGAACGATGTGCTGAATGCGCTCGGCGACTGAAATCCTACAGCCAGCGCAATCTCGCTGATGCTCCGTGTTCCGCGTCGCAGTTCATCCTTCGCTACGGCCATTCTCCACTGCATCAGGTATTCGATCGGTCCCACGCCCAAGACGTTCTTGAAGCGTGTCGCAAAACCCGACCGCGACACGCCGCACAAACGCGCCAACTCTGCCACGGTCCACTGGCGAGCGACCTCGGCATGCATGGCCAGCAGTGCGTTTGCAATCGCGGGATCAAGCAAGCCAGCAATCAACCCCGTCCCCCTGTCATCCGCCTTTAGCGTTTCACGCCGCAGCATCTCCACCAGTATGAGTTCCATCAACCGCGCGATAAGGAACTCGCTGCCCGGCCCCGGTTGCAGCGTCTCCATCTCATTCAACTTCAGTAACGACCGCACGCGCCACGACGACGTATCGTCCGCCGTAACGTGTAGCAGCGACGGCAATAGCTCCCATAGCAAGCTCTCATTCGCTGTATCGAAGACAAACCGACCGCCGCGCAGCGTCACCGGCGATTCCGTACCTTCGCCAAGCTGTAGCGAGACACTCCTCGCCGCTGCCACCAACTCTTCGCTATCTTCCGGTTCCATCGTCGGGTCTGAGGTGAGCACAAAGGGCGTCGAGGTATGAATGAGAACGAAGTCGTCAGGCCTTAATAGGATCGGCTCTAGCTGAGGCCGCAGCAGGTGACACTCGCCTCTCTCCACGCGGCAGAACAGCAGGTCATCGCGCTTTCGAAACGCCAACCCCCATCGACCAAATCCCTCAATCTTCGAGAACAATGTGGCGCGGGGCCGAAGCAGTTGCACAACGTCGAGAAATGGATCCATCCATCTAGGATGCCGCAGCTCGCCGTTTCTTGGGCTTTAGATAAAGAAATCTGGTGTGTCAGCTATCGACCGTACAGCAGTGTCTGCCTACCTTAGGGATAGAAGGAGAAAACCATGACCAATCTACAAGCATTGAACGTTTATCAAACCTACGTGGAAGCCTGGAAGCCGATTTCCGACGCGCAGCGGAAGAGCATCCTCTCGGAAGTCTTCGACGAGAACGTCGAATATCTCGTGCCGGAATACGTTGGCGGCACCAATGCAGCAATCGAAGACATGGGGCGCTTTCAGAAACAGTATCCTGGCGCCCACTTCGACATCGAAAACGTCTCCACGCATCACGAGGTCGCGCTGTTCAAGTGGGTGCTCATTCTTCCAGACGGAAAGGTCACCGTGAAAGGCCACGATTGCATTCGCTTCTCGCCGGCCGGCAAAATTGTAAACCTGCTCACGTTTGGTCCAGCGTCCCCGAAGTCATAACCAGCAAGCCCGTAGCGAAGGTGCTGCGGGCTTCGTCATTGCGTTCGTCTTTCTTGTTTTCATCCATGAAGAGGAGCAACTCCTACGGTTGCATTGTTTTCGCCCTCTCTGCGCACCAGTCTTCCCGAAATGTCTTGCCCCGATAAGAAACAGTTTGGAGCCTTGGCGGATAGCCTGAACGACCGCAACGACCTCGTCGGCGCGATCAACGAGCTCTTCGGTCCACAATTCTCGACCGAATTCAATAAGGGTATTCATCACGCACGTTTGTGTCACGCCAAAGTGCGTAACGCAAAACACGCTGATGAATGAGCGTGAGAGGCAGAATTGCGCCGCCCCGAACGGCGTTTGAAACCGGCGCTTATTCCCCTGATGAATAAGCGACCCTCTTCCATTTATTGGACTCCACCAGCCGAGTGATTCTACGTTGCCCATATCGCAACCGAATCCATGGTTGATCGAGGTGCCAATGCAGATCAAAGTCAGGCTCGATTCCCGGCCCATCCAGAGGTGGGCAAGACTCTTCTCAAAACAGACGCTACTCCGTGCCGCGCGCGTGATGGGGCCGACTCTGGTCGCCCTTACATTCGCCGGCGTTGCTCATGCCCAGGGAACGATGGATTTCTCCGGGGCGCAAACCTTGATGGGCACCTTCAAAACTTTTGCGATTTACGCAGGTGCCGTTATCTGCTTCGGCGGGCTCATTTTCGCGGGAATCCGCATGATGAGTGGTCGTTTTCAAGATGCTATACCAGGCCTCTTCGGTGCGCTATTCGGTGCCGGAGTGCTCGGCTGGGGTGCCGGTTGGATAGGCAGCCTGACCGGACAGTCGATGTAGGAGGTGCATCGACATGACCAAGCGGGGAGAACCGTTACCGATCAATCAGGCCATGAACAGGCCCAGAGCCAAGGTAGGGCTCGACCTCTCGACATGGATGGCCATTGTGTTTGTGAACGTGACGGTTTTCCTCGTTGGGTTCCGACTGCTGGCGATTTTGAGCTTCCCGACGATGGCCGTCGCGGCTTGGCTCATCATTCGCAAACACCCAAAGATGTTCCAGCTCTGGGGCCTGAGCCTCAACCAGAAGAGCTACTATGACCCGCGCAAACACTGAGCAAATCAAACATACCCCGTGGTTCGCGAAGGCTGGAGCCGCGTGCAGCATCGTTCCGATTGCACGCTTCGTCAGCTCCAATATCTTCGCGCTGAAGGGAGGCGGCTATGGATGCCTCTTCTCTCTTACCGGTATCGACGAAGAGGGTGTTACAGACCTTGAGCTTGATTTGCGTATGCGCTCCATCGAAGGCGCGCTCCGTGGATTCCCCGAAGGCTCCTGTCTCTATCAGTACACGCGCGTGATGTCGGGCTTCGATCTCCCACGCCAGGCAAAGTATGCCAACCCCATCACTGAGGTGTTTGCTTCCGACCGGTTGAATTTCCTGAACCAGACTGCAGCGTTCCGCCGCATTGATCTTCACTGGTGCCTCACGCTGGAACCGTCGAAAGCTAGAGCGTTCGAGCGCAAACCCCAAGAGAACGCCATCGACACATCACGGATGTTGTCCGACCTTGAAAAGACTGCGACGATCCTTCAATCCCACCTCGGCAACTCGTTGGGACTGCGTTTGCTTGATAAGACCGAGACCTTTCAGTTTTTCAGCTACCTCTTCAACCTCGAAGAGTGGGCCGAGCGCGACCAACTCCGCAGCGACACCGGAGTAGACCGGCAGATCGTGAAGAGTCCGGTCGCATGGCACAGTGACCACGTTACCGTCGGCAAACGCCATGTCCAGATGTTCTCGCTCAAGACGACACCAGAAGCATCACGGCCTTGCTTGTTCTCCGGCCTGCTGACGCTCGACTGCGATAGCGTGCTGTGCTCGACATGGCGGGTGAAGTCCACGGCGGCAGCTCGCAAGGAAATTGACTCGCAGGAGAAGTTCATCTCCTTCTTCAAGGTCGGCGTTCTGACCCGCGTAATGAGCGGACGCGATACTGCTTCTTTAGAAACCGGGGCGGGTGTAAAGGCCGCGAACATCAGCGTCGATGACCTGAGCGAAGTCATCCGTGGCCTCGATAAGAAGGCGCAGGGAGAATTCTCCCTCCGTCTCCTACTTGCAGCACGAAGCCCGGAGCAACTTCGCGATGTTGTTCCGGCTGTGCATCGGACCTTCGTTGATGCACGGGCGCAGGTGATGGAAGAGACGCTTGGTAACCTTTCCGGCTTCTATGCGATGTTCCCTGGCAATCACAAGTTCAACGTCTTCCCGCTGTGGTTGTCCGAGGACCATCATGCGCGGCTGTCTTCCGTGTTCGCGCCCAATATCGGGCATCCGCACTCGGACGACTTGGATTCGGAATACCTCAACATCTTCGAGACACGCACTCGGACGCCGTTCTTTCAGGACGTGTATGTAGACGGCGTGCGCGTCATGCTCATCATCGGTCCAACCGGTTCAGGTAAGTCCGTGCATGGGAACGCGGCGATTGCCTTAGAGCAGAAGTATGGCGGTTTTACTTACATTTTCGACATCGGCGGCAGCTACGAAAGTGTGGTCGAGCTGTACGGTGGCAAGGTTGATCGAGTAGGTAAAGACGGTCCCCGCATCAATCCATTCTCTCTTGAACCTACCGATAGCAACATTAAGTTTCTCTATTCCTTCATCAAATTGCTGCTTACTAACAGCGGCGCGGAGCTGGAGCCTGAAGACGACGACGTGATCCACAAGGCTGTCCAAGACATGTACCTGCTCGATCATGAGAACCGCCGTCTCTCCAATCTCTTCCTGCCCAAGAAGCTCGACCGTTATCTCTCGAAATGGGTTGGCAAGGGCATTTACAACGCCGTCTTCGACAACGTTGAAGACAGCCTCTCGCTCTCTCGCCTTCAGTGCTTCGACTTCCAGGGCGTGAACAACGAACAGTACGCAGACCTGATTGAGCCATTGATGGTATGGCTCCTCCGCCGCATCAACGACGTTCTCTATAACCCTGCCAATCTCGGAGTGCCCAAGCACATCCTCATTGAAGAAATCTTCTCATCGATGAAAAACAAGCAGCTCCTGGATGGTGCGCTCGCTTCCATCAAGACGGTTCGTAAGAACCTCGGTGGCGTGACCATGATTGGCCAGTCCGCCGATGACCTCGGCGCGAACGCCGACAGCATCGTGAATTCCTGCACGTCATTCCTGTTTCTCAAAGATGCGACTTTCAATCGGAAGCGTTACGCCGAATTGTTCAAGATGACCGACCAGCAGCTCGCTCTTTTCGAGAGCTTGCAGGATCGCGAGGGCTTATACATCCGTCGCGACGGGCTAACCAAAGTGGTGACGCTGCGGCTCGACAAGCGCAGCTACGCCACGTTCTCTACCAAGCCGAAGGACCGTGTTCGCCGCACCAAGTTGATCGAAAAGTACGGACTCACCGAGGGCATCACGCGCTTCGCCCAGGGCGAGGCTGTCTAACCAATCCCACCCCCACCGAAAGGACTATCAGTGAAACCGCCCATCATCCTCATCCTCACCTTTGGTCTCGGCTTTGCCGCCGTCGCCCACGCAGCAACCGATCAGCCTCACCACCTGGAACCCGCCGCGCCGCGCACCGTTACGGTGTCGGAGGCAGACACGCCGCCCTCTATCCGTGCCGGCCTTCTGCAATCGACGCTCATCATGCTGCCCGCTGAGGAGAAGGTCGCCAACGTCTTTGCCGGCGACACGGTGAATTGGGTATTTGACGGCGGCCACGTCGCCAGCCGCTTTATCAGCGTCAAGCCAAAGGTGGCGAACACCACGACGGACATCCACATCGTGTCCGACCACGGCAACGAGTACACCCTTCAGCTCCGAGAAGTGTCGAGTGACGCCGACGCTCACTTCGATTCCAAAGTCTTCATCACGCCGAGCGACAAGGCCGCGAAGGACCGGCTGATTGAGTTGCCGGTGTTCGTTCCGGCTGCTGAGTTGGAGAAGGCGAAGGAGGAGGCAGTAGCCGCCAAAGCTGCGCAGCTCGCCGAGTTGAAGGCTGAGGACACAAAGGCTGAAACCTATCGCAGTAAATATCCCGGCACGCTTCACTTCGACTACACCTGGGACACGAAGAAAGGTAATGCGCTGGGCCTTGAACAGATTTGGCATGACGACAAGTTCACCTACTTGCGTGGCCATTTCCAGGAGACACCCGCGCTTTATGAGGTGAAGGAGAAGAAGCCGTCGCTCATCAACTTCGATTTCAGTAACGGTCTCTATACCGTGCCGAAGGAGCTCGACAACGGCTACCTCGCCATCGGCAAGCAGAAAGTCGAGTTTCACCGTGCGGAAGGAAAGGAATAGTCATGGCCGACGAAAATCTGAATCAACCCGCCACCGTTCCAGAACAGCCCGAGGCGAAGCCGCCCGTGCGCAAAGGAATGCCGCTGGTCATTGCGCTTGTCGTCATCATCGCGCTGATTGGCATCGCCAACTTGTCGAGTCTGGTTAGCGGCAACAAAAGGGCGGCATCGCAAAGCGCGTTGCCGATGCGCCCGGCCACGGCAAACCCGCAGCAGGTGTCGAGCTTCCAGACCCAGCAACAGGCGCAGGCCCGGCAGGATGCCGACCTCGCCCAGAGGCAACAGCAGCTCGCAGCCGCCATGCAGCAATTACAGTCGGCGCAAGAGACGCCCGGTCCGGAGGCCGCTGGCGCACCTCCGATGACCGCTGCGCAGCGCGACGCGATCTACGGCAACAGCGCGAATGCGCCACCCCACACTTCCAACGTCTCGGAAGCGCAGGCGGAGGCCAAGCAAAAGCAGCTTGCGCGGGAAAAACAGCAACAGGACGCCATCGATAGCGATACCGTCGCCATCGACTTCCAGCACTCCGGCAACGCCGCTGTGGTCGCGCCCACGACGACCGCTGTACTCGGCGAACGTCAGGAGGCGTCGTCCAAAGCCAGCGGCGAAGCCATTCCTCCCGCACTTGATGCCTCTGCCAAGAAGCCCGCCATTGCGGAGGCGAGCGCGGAGCAACAAACGAGACCGAGCGCAAACGCCGACCCGATGGGGCCGTATGACTTCGACACCTACGATGGGCGCCTGTACCGGATCTTTGAGGGCACAGTGTTGGAGGCGGTCCTCACTAATCACGTCGACGGCGGATTTAGCGGCCCGATCATGCTTGACCTGACCACTGACCTGTACTCCCACGACCACCAGCAGCTTCTCTTGCCCCAAGGAACGCGGTTGCTTGGAACTGTGCAGAGCGTTGGCAGCGAACAGCAGCGCAAGATGTTCGTCACCTTCCATCGTGCAATCTGCCCGGACGGATTCTCTTTGGAGTTTGCGAAGTTCATCGGCCTTGACCAGATCGGTACAACCGGTATGGCCACGAAGGTGAACCACGGCTATCTCGAAGCATTCGCAGCCGCGGCAGCGATTGGTGGCTTGGGCGGCCTTGCCCAGATCGGCAATAACGGAAGCGTGTTCACGCCTTCAACCGAGATTCGCAACGGCATCTCCGAGCAGTCCGCCCAAGAGGGCGAGCAGGTTCTCAATCACTTCCTGAATCGCCTGCCCGTCATCACGCTCAAGGAAGGTTCGCGCGCCCGTGTGTACATTGGCACGGATTTGCTTGTCCCGTCCTACGCGGAGCATCGCGTCAGCCCCACTTTGTAGACAGGAGCACCGTGATGAATGATCGCTTAGCACATTTGCTTCGCAAGTCCCGTGATGCCAAGCAGGGCGGTCCCGAAGCCTGGGCTGTGCAGTCAACCGGCGAGAAAGTTGCCGTCGCACTGGTTCTCAACCGCGCCGATTGGCTCGCCGAGATTGGATACACGCTTCCCGAGGCCATCGAGCGCAGCGGCGCGGAGTGGATGGCGATGATTTCGCACTTTGCCCGCCAGCTTGCAGAGGAGGAGTGAACGCGATGCAGAGGATTAGTCTCGATCGCTTGTATCAGGTCTCCGCAATCACGACCACTATTGTGCTCGTTCTCCTGCTCATCGGGACAACTACCGGGCGCGAAACGCTTGCATGGATTTACCTAACGGCCACGGACGCGATGGCAAATGCAACACACTTTCACGGTTTTCCCCTGGACAGGTTGGACCCGACCTGCCCGCAATGCATGTAGTTCAACCCAAACACAGGAGGCTTTATGAAAGTCACACTGACAAAACGCCGCAAGTGGCTCTTAGGGACAGGCGCGGCTCTGCTTCTTACCGCGACCCCGAGCTTTGCCCTGTTCGGCATCGGAGATATTGTCTTCGACCCGACCAGTTACGCCAGCCTTGTATCGCAACTCACCACACTCGAATCGCAGTACAACATGCTGAAGAACAACATCACGCATTTTTCTGCGAAACAACTGTGGCAAACCGAGCTCCATGCTCTTGAGAACGTGAACGTCGCCAGCATGTTCGGCGAAACTGCCGGCATCAAGATTGCGCTGAACTCTAATAACCCGAGTGCATCGCTGACCGGTTGGCAGACGGCCACGGTCCCGATGAACAGCAACGCCAACACCTACCTTGCTGGACAGCAACTCGGCAGTTCCCGGATGTCACAGCTCGCCATGATCGAAACTTCGGACGGCGTTTCGCCCGACTGCCTCACGGCTATGGGTCAGTACCGTTCGGGCAGGACAACGAACCTCACGGCCAATAGCTCGCTGATGTCCAGCCAGTTCGACAACAGCGATTCGACCAACGCGGAGGTCCAGCAGCTCAATCTCCTGAACGCCGCAGAAGGCCAGCGGATGTCGGAGATGCAGTCCCAGGGCAGCTTGCAGGTCTGCCTTGCGGGACAGATGACCGTCGCCAACATGGAGCGCCGCAACGCGGCTGCGGAGGACATGAACACGGCAGCGTTCGTTCAGCAGCAACGTTCCACGAACGATGTGAGCGCCGCGAATGAAGGTAGTACGTGGACGACCTACCTTCCGTAATCCAACTACAACCCACGATTGAGAGAGCGATATGGCATCCATTCTTGTGTTAGCGCAGAGCCTTCCTTCCGCCAGTTCCGGCGTCGATTGGCTGTATCAGTTCACCAACAATCTGACGAACCTCACCACCCAGAACGGCGGTGCGCTGACGCAGCTCGGTCTTACCGAGCTAAGCTGTATCGCTCTCTTCACTTTGGTGAGCATGTCCATCAACTGGAGCACCACCGGCATGACCTTCCGGCTCCATCAGGATCATGTCCATGTGGGCGACCTTACCAATTTTCTTATGAAGCTCATCATCTGCTGCCTGCTCGAAAACTATTGGGTGAACCCATTCCCCGGTGCGAGCTTCGGCATCAATCACTTCTTTTCGTATATTGCCCAGGCAATGGTCGCTGCCTTCGATCAAAGCTCACTCAACAATTTGCTACAGCTCCTCAAGACCGCTGGCGACAACACCGCCATGCCATCTTTCACGGCACCACTTCAGATCCTCTGTTACGTCGTCGTGCAGCTCATGCTCGGTTTGGCTTCAGCCATTCTGTTTGTTATCAATTGCAGTTCCTTCATTCTGTACGGCGTGACTGCTCTCTTCGGTCCGGTGTTTATCCCCCTTCTCATGACCAAGAATTTCCGCGCCAAGTTCTTTCACTTCCTCGATGTGCTCATCAGCTTCGCCATGATTCGCGCCGTTGCCGCTGCATTTATCTTCGTCTGGGCGGGATTCATGAACGGGTTTATTCAGCAGACGTTCAACGGCAACTATTCGATGGAGATGTGGATGGCGAACCTCATCCCGTGCTTGATGGTGTTTGTGGCGTTCATCATCAACATGCTCTTCATCCCCAGCATGACGCAGGCGATCTTTGGCGGCGCCGCTGGACTCACGTCCGCAGCGACGCAAACAGCCGCAGGTGTAGCCGCGTTAGTGGCGAAGGCAGGTGCTTGATATGTGGAATTTCCTACTCGCGTTTGTCTCCGCACGAGCCGTAGGCAGGTCAAGTGTCCTTCGGCGTTTGCTGGCGCTCTTTTTATTCGGGGCACTGATTGCCGCGCTGATTTATACGGCTGTCGTGTTCCATGCGGTAACGGAAAGGAGTCATCCGAGCCATGTCCACCCACACTCTTCCAATTGATACGTCTCTTACCCCGAAACAGGCTGCACTTGCCGACGAGATCGGCAATGAGGTCTACGCCTCCCATTACTCCGAACGGAAGGCGTACCGCCTCATCATCGGATGCGGAACGGTTCTGCTTTTAGGTTCGATGGGCTTGAATCTTTCGCTCGCCCGTCGTCCTATCGCCAATCGCTACATCCGTATCGATGAGATGGGTCGCGCCCAGGCGATCCAATACAGCGATCTCAACTACAGCCCGCGCGAGGGTGAGGTGCGTACATACCTGACTGATTGGGCCAATTATCGCTACACCATCAGTCGCGACACCATCGCCAAGAAGTATCCGCTGAACTATTACTTCTTGTCAGGCAATCTGTCCTCGCAACTCATGACGGACGACAACGCCAATCACCTCGTCTCCCAGGTTATCGGTGGGCAGATCGAGCAGAGCGATGTCGAGGTGAAGAACGTCACCATCACTTCCATGTCGCAGGAGGTCGTTCAGGGCGTCACGATGGCGCGTGGGACGGCGCTTGTAGCGATCGACAAGCTCTACTCTCCGCGCAACTCGCACGAGCCACGCGTCGAGCATTGGGGTATCAGCGTGACGTATTACCTGAACCCCAAACAGGTCAGCGATCAGGCCCGCATCTTCCCGCAGTTCGAGACTATCAATCCGCTTGGACTGACCATCACAGAGTTCCACGAGAACCGGCTCTCCGTAGATCCGATTGCACCCGGAGCAACTACCACATCGCCGGCTGTACCGGCGACGCCACCCGCAGGAGCATCGCGGTGAGCTACCAACTGATATTGCCGTTCTTCCCGGAAGAGCTGCGTGAGCTTCTGCTGGACCCGTCCATCTCCGACCTGATGATTAATGGAACCACGGGTGTCTATGCAGATCGTGGAGGGGTCGTTCAGCATATCCCGCTGACGACCCCGTACACGAACGACCGGCTGCAGGCGGCGATTGAGCGCGTCGCACGGCTCTTGGGACAAGACCTCACGAGCCAGAATCCGATCCTGAATACGCGCCTTCCCGATGGCTCCCGTGTCGCCGTCGTCGGCGCTCCATCCTCCATTCATGGGCCTACGCTGACCATCCGCAAATTCAACCGCTGGTACACCAGCGATGAATTGATCAATTCAGGCAGCTTACCGGCGCATGTCCGGGATACGGTTGTCGAGCTTGTCAACGCGAAAAAGAACGGCATCATCAGCGGCGGAACCGGTTCGGGGAAGACAACTTTGATGAAGTCGCTGCTCGATCATGTACCCCACCATGAGCGCCTCATTGTTATTGAACAACCGGCGGAGTTGAAGATTGCCCATCCCAATGCGGTTCGCTGGGAGGCAGTGGAGGCCATTCCTGGCCAAGTCGCCGTCACTCCTAGCCAGCTATTGGCCGCCGCTCTTCGGCATCGGCCCGACCGCATTGTCATGGGAGAAATCCGTGATGAGTGCGGCTATGACCTCTTGCAAGCCATGAACACCGGCCACGGCGGAACGCTTTCGACCATCCACGCGAAGTCCGCATGGGACGCTCTCAATCGGCTATCCGACTTGGCTCTCAGTGCCAGACCGAATCTGAATCATGGTTTCGTCCGGTCAGAGACCGCAGAAGCCATCGACTTCGTTCTCTACTGCGAGCGAAATGCCGCAGGCCGCCGCCGCGTGCGCGAGCTGATCTCGGTGACCGGATACGCCCATGCCGAGCAGGCATTCCAGACGGAAGAAATCTACCGCGCCCCGGCCGAGGCCGACTAACGCCCGGCCATGAGGTGAACGATGACAACCGGATTCGTTGCAGACAGTCTTCTTACTGGGCATCGGGTGTCGAGACCTTCGACGGAAAGATGTGCTCTTGGGCGTGAAGACTGCAGCCTGAATCGCAGTGCCAGCGGTAATGCTTTGCCGCTCGTATTTCCAGCGTTCGTGGCGAGAAGAAAGAAGTTGCATTGCCGGGACATGGCATCGTCAGGAACCCCTGAAGGCGCTCTGTCTTTGAGGCGTATCTCTCCACATCAATTCCTCGTCATGCTCGGTCACTGCTTCGGGGCCAAACCGGCGCCCTGCGGCTCGGCGTCGTTCTGCTTCGCTTGCAGCGCCCCTGCGGGGTCTCGGTTCCTCCCAAAACAAGTCTGTAAACGCGGCCAAGAACGCCGCACAAACTTCTTCCGGGCCCCGCCAAGAAAGCACTCCTTGGCACTTGGGAGCCGGGCCCACTCGCTGGCTTTGCCAAGGGTGACCCGAGCAAGAACGGGAATTCAAAACGGAGACACGACCATGAACAAGAACAGAGCAGAACTGATGGGATTCCTCGGAGCCGATGCCGAAGTTCGCACCGGCAAGAACGACAGCAACTTCACTACCTTCTCCCTAGCCACATCGGAACGCTACAAGGACAAAGAGAGCGGCGAGTACAAGCAGATCACCGAGTGGCACCGCTGCATCGTCTTCGGCAAGTTCGGCGAGTTTGCCGCCACGCTCAAGAAGGGCGAGCACATCTACCTTGAAGGCAAGATTCGCCACTACGAGTACACGCCCAAGAAGGCCAAGAAGCCAGTCCGCACCGACAGCATCCAGGTTCTCACCATCCTCAAACTTGACCGGGCCGAGAAGGCGGCCCAAGAGGATCTGGACAACGAGCCGGAGCCGTCCGATGACATCCCGTTCTAGGGCCTGGCATCGCGCGCGGGAAGACCCGGTGGGAGCCGGGCTTTCCTCACGCTAAAGGCCTGCAACATTCCATCGCATCCGAGGTATTCGCCATGAGCCAAACTGCCACAGACTTTCTTACCCTTTGCTTCACTCCGGGGGAGACCATCGCTCTCTTGCTTCGCAGTGAGAGCGCCGACCGCCCCGCGCAGCGGATCGTTCGACTAGAACAGGCGCTTGCACCCGCCTACCTTCGTTGGCTCGCTCACGAAAACCATGCTGGTGCCAACGTCTATGTAGCTGCCAATCCGCTCCGCTCCGGCAGCCGCCGTCGCACCAAAGAGTGCATTGCATCCGTCCGTCACCTGTATATAGATATCGACTTCGATGGGGATGCCCAGGTCGCTGCGCTTCGGACGTCAGATGTTGTCCCTTCTCCGACCGTGGTCCTCGCCACATCCCCAGGCAAGTATCAGGCGCTTTGGCGTGTTGACGGCTTTGACTTCGAGCGTCAGGAAACCACGCTGAAGAAGCTCTCCATCGTCTTTGGCGGCGACCGCGCTTGCACGGACTGCAACCGGGTACTCCGCATTCCCGGATTCTTGAATCAGAAGTATTCGCCGGCACACCTCGTCACCGTTGAATATCTATCCGATTCCGTCTGGAATCCTGGCGACTTTCATCTCGACAATGCCGCGCTCCCGCTGCGCGGAATCGCACGGCCAATGCAGCCCGGAAAGCACACACATTCCGAGCAGGATTGGGTTTGGGTTCTTGACGAACTGGCCCACGGCAAGGATGCGGTGAAGCTCACGCACACGCTGGCTTCCCGCCGCACCGACAAACCCAATCCTCTCTATTACGCCCAGCGTACCGTCGACATGGCTTCAGCCCGGCTCTGGTTGCTCGAAGGCGCACCCATTGACGACGTAATCACGATGCTCGAAGTACGCCGTCGCTCCGAGATTCCCGCCACGCTTTGTTCCGCTCGTGCGAGAGAGATCGCGACAACGGCTAATCGCATGGTTGCCCGCTTGAAGATTGCCTGATTCATCAACCAAAGGAGAATGCAATGCCACTGCTGGAAATCACTCAAACCCGCCACGTCAGCGCCTCAGTTCGGTTTACTGACGCAACCGCTCGCTTGGTCGATCAGTATGTCACCTTCCTCCGCTCCCATGGACAGCCTCGCGCAACTGCCGATGACGTTATTGAGCAGGGCGTCGGCTACACCTTCAACAAGGATCGCGAGTTTCAGGAGTATCTGAAAACGCCAGAGGCGGCCAATGTCACGCAGACCCTGCGAGTTCGTAAGGCTCCCGTTCCCGATGCCGTTGAGCAGACCAGCAAGAAGCCTGCTGTGACGACGCAGCCCGCAGTACAAACCCCGGCTGTAGCGGCAGGATCGAAAGCATGATCCTCCATCCAATTCCGGGGCAGTGCCACTACGGCGCTGCGCGCCGGAAGAACGTAGACAATCCATCCCTGAAAGGGTTGCGTTGGGAACCAATTTGGTTCCAACGGGAAACATGCAGAAAACAAGCGGCTTGCCGCCGAGGCCAAATTCGGGCGGTTCCATTGGGAACCGCGCCCGAAGCTGGCCTCAGAAGGATCAGCGATGCTTTCACAGACCTCTGAAATCGAAGACCGCCTTCAGCGGCTTAAGGGACGGGAGGCCCGCACCCAGAGCATTGCCACCCGGTTTACCCGCAATGAAGAAAGAGCACTATTGCGGGTCGCCACAAGCAGCGGAAAGAACCTCCGCGAATGGGCACGGGAAGTTTTGCTGGATGCCGCGAACGCACAGCAACACGGCGATGGGGCGGCGTTGTTTGCCGAAGTGCAAGCCTTACGTCTCCTGCTCATCAACACCCTTGAGCCGTTGTTGCGCGGCGAAAAGATGACGCCGGAGCAGTTCAAAGAAATGCTCCGGTACGTGAAAACCAATAAGCGCAAAGCGGCTGCAGACATGCTCGCCAGCTATGCGGAGGGGACAACAGAATAGCCATGACCGACACACAATGGGGCCGCAAAGAAACCATCGTTCGTCCGCCGCACTATCCCGTCTACAGCTTCGGAGCCGTGTTTGTTGCACTCCTGGTGACCGTCGTCTGCGTTTACCTCCACCTCGCTTTTGTCATGACTCCGCTGCAACGCTATTACCTCTCCTGCTATGCCGAAACGGGTTTCCTTGGCACGATGCGCCAGAGCAGCGAGTACCAGCTTGTTACGGTGGCAGACCGCCAGCGCCACACCCGGCCTGTCACGGAAGCCGATGTGCAACCAGGTTCTACGCCGCAGCTAATCGGCAAGCCGATACCCCTGGCGCTCTCCCCCGCGGCCCATGCCTCTGGCGTCGTTTTTCTCTATCGGGGACCGAAGGTTGCCTACATGAACCGCCCTCTTCATGACTACCTTCGCCGCTTCGTTTATGACGGTGCTTCTCTCTTAGGCATCTTCGGCATGCCGCTGTGGTCAGGGCTTGCCGTGTTTCTTCTCCAGCTCTCATTCGCCGTCCGCAAAGACGTTCGACGGCTCAAAGAACTGAAGTATGGACGGCTGCTAAAAGGCCCCGTTCTGGTCTCTCCAAACGGCTTCAATAAGGTCGTAAAGGGCGATGGCATCGGGTTCAAAACCACCGAGTCCAAAGAACTCATGCGCATCCCCCTACGCGCCGAAGGGCAGCACATCGAAATCATGGGCGATACCGGCGCGGGCAAGTCCCGGCTGGTCATGCAGCTCCTCGGACAGATCAAGGAGCGCGGCCATTCCGCCATCGTGTATGACCCCGCCTGCGAGTTCGTGCAGCGGTTCTATGACGCCGACCGTGGCGACATCATTTTGAATCCGCTCGATGAGCGCTGCCCGTATTGGGGACCATCCGAGGAGTTGCGCCGCCGTGCCGAAGCCCGAGCCATTGCCGCGTCCCTGTACCAACCGACCACAGACAAGAAGGGCGAATTCTTCACCGAGACACCGCAGAAAATCTTTGCCCATCTGCTGACGTTCGGCCCAACGCCGCAGGAGTTGGTGGAGTGGATGGCGAACCCCGACGAGATCGACCGGCGGGTGCAAAATACCGAGATGGCGATGATGATTGCCAAAGGTGCGCAGCAGCAGCGCAATGGCGTCCTGGCCTCTCTTGGCTTAATCGCGGACAGCTTGCGAATGCTCCCACGGAAAGAGAAAGCGAGGAGCCATTGGACCGCGACCGAATGGTCGGAGCATCGCAAGGGATGGATCTTCATTACGTCGAAACCGAGCGAGCGAGAGGCGCTGCGTCCCCTGCATAGTCTATGGATCGACCTGCTTGTGCTCCGTCTCCTGAATGAGCCCAAAGAGAGCCAGCATCCGGTCTGGTTCGTGCTGGACGAGTTGGCGAGTTTGCAGCGTCTCCCGCAACTCCACACCGCTATTACCGAGAACAGAAAGGCAAAGAACCCCCTCATTCTTGGCTTCCAAGGTAAGGCTCAGCTTGAGATGATTTACGGGCATCTGGCCGAGGTGATGCTGTCGCAGCCAGCGACCAAGATATTCCTGAAAATCACGGAGCCCAAGGCTGCCGAGTGGGTCTCGAACGCCATCGGCAAGGTCGAGATTGAGCGGCTGCGGGAGACCCACTCCACTGGCCTACGGGCTGGCAACAACTTCAGTGTGGAGCGCCAGGTTGAGCCGTTGGTACTGGACTCGGAAATCTCCGGGCTCCCCGACAGACACGCATTCCTAAAGTTGGGAAACACGGTAGCCAGATTCTCATTTGCCTATCACGACATCCCCGCCACCCAGCCCGCGTTCGTGCCGCGCCCGCTGGACGATGACGACCTTACCTTCGACCCAAAGACGCTTACGAAGAAACCTTCCCAACCCGATGCGCTCGAAGAAGCCGCAGAATCCGTACAGACCGGATTCTCCCTTGGAGATTAGGCCATGCTACAAATCTCCAAGGCGCTTTCAGCCTCTAAATTACAGGACTACCACAAGCGCGAATTCACCTCGCCCGACCAGAACTACTGGAGTCGGGGACAGCAGGTGCAGGGCCAGTGGCAGGGGCAGCTTGCGGAGAAGTTTGGCCTGTCCGGCGCGGTAGGCGCGGAAGAGTTTCAACGTCTCTCTGAAGGGCAACATCCGTACACTGCCGAGCAGCTTGTCATGCACCGGCAGTCTTTTGAGTACGCAGGCTCCGATGGCAAGACCGTCAACTCCGTACAACATCGCGCGGGTTGGGATGCTACCTTTTCGCCGCCAAAGTCGGTGTCGCTGACCGCCCTAGTAGGCGGCGATGAACGAATACGTACAGCGCACTCCGAGGCCGTCACCATCGCGCTAACGGAGTTGGAACGCTACACACAAGCACGGCTTGGCGGAAACCACCCAGCCGAAACCACCGGGCAGTTCGTCGTTGCCAAGTTCGAGCACGACACCGCCCGCCCGGTTGACGGCTATGCCGCGCCGCAACTCCACACCCACGCTGTCATCTTCAATGTCACCCAGCGCGAGAATGGGCAAACCCGAGCGCTCCAAGAGCACGGCTACTTCGATTCTCAGCAGTTCGCCACTGCCGTATATCAATCAGAACTAACGTATCGACTTCGGAATCTTGGCTATGAAATCGAAGCCGGTAGAAGCGGAGCGCCCGAGATCAAGGGGTACACGTTGGAGTATCTCGACGCCTCTAGCGCGCGCCGTGATCAGATACGCGAGCGAATGGAAAAGCACGGTCTCCACGGATATGAAGCGGCGGATATCGCGGCACACGCCAGCCGCAGCGAAAAACTCATGCAGACGCCCGTCGAGGTGCTTGCCGCCCATCGGCAGCTCGCCGCCGAATACGGTAACCAGCCCGATCAAGTCGTGACTGAGGCCCAGGAGCGCGCGCGAATGCACACCGCCGAACGCACTCCCGAAACCGTGCAGAAAGTAGCCCGCGAAGCGGTCACCTTTGCCCGTGAGCGCAGCTTCGAGCGCGAAGCCGTCACCGATGAACGCGACCTCTTCCGCGACGCCCTGCGCCGCGGAATGAGCGAAGTCAACTATGCCGAAGTACGCGCCAACTTCGAGGCGCGCATTGCCTCCGGCGAGTTCCGGCCTGTGCCCGGACAGAAACATGAGACAGGGCGGCAGTTCACGACGGCAGAGACGATACGCACCGAGAAAGAAATTCTGCGCCAGATGCAGCAAGGCCACGGGCGTGCCGAACAGATCATGTCTATCCAGGCCGCTGTCGCCCACACAGAAAAGCAGCAGCATTTGAACGCCGGACAGCGCGTGGCGGCTGAAGAGATTTTGACCTCGCGCGATGTGGTACAAGGGCTGGAGGGGCGGGCCGGTGTCGGCAAAACGACCCTTTTGAAATCCGTCCGCGAAGCGGCCGAAACGCGCGGCTATGTGGTCGAAGGCTTTGCCCCGACCTCCCGCGCCGCAAACCAGCTCCGGGATGCCGGGATATCCGCCGATACCTTACAGGGCTTCGTAGTTCGCGCCCGTCAGCCTACCGCCGACCGCCACCTGTACATGGTCGATGAGTCCAGCCTCGCGAGCACCAAACAGGTGCGCGACTTCCTCGCCAAGCTAGAATCCGGCGACCGTGTGTTACTCATCGGAGATACTCGGCAGCATCAGGGTGTGGAAGCCGGCAAGCCGTTCGAGCAGTTGGTTAATGCCGGGATGAGGACAGCCCAGCTTGACCAAATCGTCCGCCAACGAGAGGCTCCCGAGCTATTGAAGGCCGTCGAACATTTGTCGCGTGGCGAAATCGCCGAAGGTGTGGCGCTCTTGGAACAGCAGGGCCGCGTTACCGAGATTGCCGACCCGCAACAGCGCATCGCGGCCATTGCCCGGAGCTACGCCGCCAACCCGGACAATACCATCGTTGTTTCCCCCGATAACGCCTCGCGCCGTCAGATCAATCAGGCAGTCCGTTCCGAATTGCAGGCCCTTGGGACGGTCGCCTCGGAGGATCACGCGATGCGCGTCCTCGCTCCTCGTTCCGACATGACCGGCGCCGACAGGACCTGGGCCGCTCGCTACGCCGTAGATGACGTTCTCTACTATCCGCGTGGCAGCCAAGACATCGGAATAGAGCGACAAAGCTATACGAAAGTGATCGCTACCCAACCCAAAGACAACCTGCTGACCGTCCGGAAAGAAGATGGAGCCACCGTCACCTACAACCCCGCGCGGCTCTATGGTGTGAACGTGTACCGCGAGCTGGAGCGGGAGTTTGCGGTTGGCGACCGTTTGGGATTTACCGCACCGTCCAAAGAATTAGGCGTTGCCAACCGAGACCTTGGCACGGTCCAGCATATCGACAAAGACAACCAACTTTCCGTGAAGATGGACAACGGGAAATCGGTCAGCTTCGACGCCAATCAGATGCGGCACTTCGATCACGGTTACGCTGTCACCAGTCACAGCTCACAAGGTCTCACGGCTGATCGTGTGTTGGTGAACATCGACAGCAACGTCCACCCGGAACTCATCAATAGTCGCTTTGCGTATGTCTCTATATCACGGGCTGCCCACAACGCAGAGATCTTCACCAATTCAGCCGATGAGCTTTCGAGCAGCCTTGGTAAGACAGTCACGAAGAGTTCTGCTCTCGAAATCGGAAGTTCGTTAAGACTGTAATCGCGGATAGTTGCATCTCCGCTTTAGGGGAGGTGACTCCTAGACTTCCGCCAGGTGTTGCCTGTAACCTGGAAGAGTTCAGGAGGTTCCCAATGCAGCTTCAGGAGACGTTCTTAGAAAAGCCGGTGAACGGTGGCCGGGCCCTGGTAATCAAGACATACGACGAAAAGCTGGCCCATGAAGCCTTTGAATCCATTGGAGATGACACTCTCGGATCTGTCGCAGCAGCTCTTAAGCTCCCGGACCTCTTCGAGGAGGAAGACATTCCTGACGCACAGTCTCCTGAATACCGAGATTTCCTTTGGGAGGCCCTTTCGGACGAAGCACGTGAGGATGGTCATACGAAGTCATTCTTCGTTGTGATCAAAGAGATATCAGGACAGCTTCCCGCAGCTCTGTATGTGAGTCCGGACTGGCCGAGTGCGGAGCTCTTCGCACAAGGACTATCGCAAGAGTGATTCCGGTAATAGACATCTTTGCGGGCCCGGGTGGCCTCGGCGAGGGCTTTTCAGCCCTTGGAAGCGGTGGTGTGCCCGCCTTCAAAATCAAGCTCTCACTTGAGAAGGATTTCAACGCCCACAGCACCCTGCGCCTGCGAGCTTTTTACCGGCAGTTTCAAAAGGCTGACGTTCCAGACGACTACTACAAGGTACTCAGGCGCGAGTTGGACGCAGCCGAGCTGTACACTCGATTTCCATCGGAAGCGGGGGCAGCGAACGACGAAGCGGTTCAATTTACGCTTGGCGAGGAAACTTGGACCGAGGCGGAAGGCCTCATCGAGAAGGCATTGAATGGAGCGACGAAGTGGCTGCTCATCGGCGGACCGCCGTGCCAAGCGTATTCGGTGATCGGCCGTTCCCGAAATAAGGGTAAAGAAGAGTACAAAGCGAAAGATGACGCGAGACATTTCCTATACCGCGAATATCTGCGCATCCTTGGCAGGTTCCGCCCTTCCGTTTTCGTGATGGAGAACGTGAAAGGGCTCCTCTCATCGAAGCCTGAGGGGTCTTTAATCTTCGACACGATTCTGAATGACCTTAAGGCGCCCGTCGAAGCACTTGCGGAAAGTCTGACCCCGCTGTCAGGCCCCGCCGTTGGGTACAGGTTGTTCTCCCTTGTGGAGGATGACGCCAAAGGTAAACGGAGCTATGTCGTCAAAGCGGAGCTGCACGGCATCCCACAGGCAAGACATCGTGTCATCATCATCGGCATTCGAGATGATTTAGGGGCCTTTGTTCCTGATCGCCTATCTGTCACCGATCCTGTGCAGGTGAAGGACGTGATCTCCGGTTTACCGCGCTTGCGAAGCGGCATTTCGCGCTCTGAGGACAGCTCCGAAACTTGGCTTGAACTCATCAAGGCATCTGTTCACCGGAGATGGTTCCAGACTGCAAAGGGAATGGGGCCGAATATGGAGCAGCAGCTCTGCTCCGCAATCTCGCAAATGACCAAGCCACAGAATGACCGTGGCGGTGAATTTATCCCGCATGTGCCGTCAGTCTCCTATAAACCTGAGTGGTTTCTCGATGCGCGTATACAAGGCGTTTGTAATCATGCCTCGCGCGCGCACATCGAAAAGGATCTCTATCGGTATTTCTATGCCGCTTGTTATGCCAAGGCACAAAAGACCAGCCCGGTACTTAGAGATTTTCCGAAAGATTTGATTCCCAACCACGTCAACGCAGTGACAGCGATCGAGAAGGGAAACCTGTTTGAGGATCGATTCCGGGTGCAACTCAGCACGAAGCCCGCCACGACCGTAACCTCTCACATCGCCAAGGATGGTCATTACTACATCCACCCGGACCCAACCCAATGCAGGAGCTTGACCGTACGGGAAGCCGCAAGACTACAAACCTTCCCGGATAACTACCTGTTTACCGGGCCCAGAACCGCACAATATACCCAGGTAGGGAACGCTGTCCCTCCGCTGCTTGCGAATCAGATAGCCGCCATAGTTCTGAAACTCTTTCAAGAGTTGGGA
Organism: Terriglobus sp.; assembly: GCA_965199365.1. Classification (GTDB taxonomy): domain Bacteria; phylum Acidobacteriota; class Terriglobia; order Terriglobales; family Acidobacteriaceae; genus Terriglobus. The sequence goes on from CBDARC010000002.1 coordinate 1,313,712, forward strand.
TAGTTCCGTGGATAGACTCGATCAGGCCAGACGAAGTTGGAACATGAGCCGCATCAGGAGCCGGAACACGGCGCCCGAGGTCCAGGTTCGTTCGATTCTTCATAGTGTAGGATTTCGATTCCGCCTTCACCGCAAAGATCTTCCGGGCAAGCCGGACATCGTTCTCCCGAAGCGGGAAGCAGTTGTATTTGTGCATGGGTGCTTCTGGCATCGCCATCCGGGATGCAAAAATTGCACGAATCCGAAAACTAACGAGGATTTCTGGCAGACAAAGTTCGGCGGGAACGTGGCGCGCGATGAACAAAACGCGAAAGCGCTCCGAAGGGCCGGCTGGAAGGTCATCGTTGTCTGGGAATGTGAACTGGCATCGCCAGACAAGTTGCAACGACGGCTGTTGCGGCTTCTGGGCGATCCGCAGGGGTGACCGCACCCGCTTTCGTCCCATGAAATACAATTCTGTCTCACGCCGAATTCGGGATGCAGAGGGCCTCAAAAGTATGCCTTCGCTGTTGAGTCATCTGAAACCCTCACGGCGAATGTCACCAGGAGGCGCGACCACTCCAGCCGATTTGTTGGGATAGTACCCGTCATACCCCATTTATCCGCTGTAATGGCTCAACTGATGGCCAAATATCACCCTCTACCTCCAAGCGCCGCCAGCCTTTCCGCTTCTCTTAGGGACCTTGGTTATTCTCTTGAGACTGCCGTTGCAGATCTGATCGACAACAGCATCTCCGCCGATTCAACTCTCATCCAGATATTCTGCGAGACGAGTCGAAGCATTCCAGTCCTTGCCATTAGCGACGATGGACGCGGCATGACCGAGGAAGAACTCGTAGCCGCTCTTCGCCACGGCGCAACTGATCCTAGAAAGAAGCGCAGTCTCAAAGACCTTGGACGATTTGGGTTGGGTCTTAAGACAGCTTCGTTTTCCCAATGCCGAAGACTGACTGTAGTCAGCAGTATCAGTGGCTCGCGCTCTGCTGCCGAATGGAATCTGGACGATGTGGAGAAAATGGACGATTGGTTCATCTCCATTCTCGACCAAGACGAGATTGCGGCGCTGCCTTACCTGGATTCGCTCCCGGCGACAGGTACGATGGTGATCTGGCGTAATCTTGACCGACTTTCAGAAGACGAGTCGGGCCGCAAGCGTGACGAGATCGTCAATGAAAAGCTTGCGGTCGTTGGAAGGCATCTTGCGCTTGTCTTCCATAGGTTCATCGCGGGAGAACTTAAAGGACGTAAGAAGCTTCGCATTTGTATCAACGGCCACGAGATCGAGCCTTTCGACCCGTTCTGTCGAAAGAACGACGCAACTCAAGTCCTTCCATCTGACACAGTTTGGATTGACGACGTGCCGATAACGTTGCAGCCGTACATTCTTCCGCATCACAGCCGATTATCTGCAACCGAGTATGACTACTACCAAGACCGCAGTGACTTCATCTCCAACCAGGGCGCGTATGTATATCGAAATGGTCGCCTCATGGCGTGGGGAGACTGGTTTCGCATGGTCCCGAAGGGTGAAGCAACCAAACTAGCACGTGTCCAGATCGACTTTCCTAACAGCCTCGATGAGGCGTGGACGATCGACATCAAGAAGTCCCGTGCTCGTCCTCCTCATGCGGTGCGTGACCGTTTGCGCCACATCATCGCGAAGATTACGGCGAGAAGCGTCACCGTCCATCGGGGGCGCGGCCAGAAGCTATTTCAGGAAGTGCAAGCTCCCCTTTGGGAACGCTATGCGGGGCACGGCGGAATCCGCTTCGCAGTCAATATGGATCACCCTTTGATCGTGGCGTTGCGCAAGAAGTTGCCGCCTGATGAGGTCGACGCGCTCCAAATTGTGCTGAATTCGATCGGATCATCGCTTCCTGTCGAGATGATCTATTCCGACTACTCCACACATCCCCGAGAATTCGGCCAGTCAGCAGTTGGCGAGCTCACCGCGATGCTGGAGCGACTAAAAAATCTCAAGCAAGCACTTTACGGGGATGGCCCCGTCGATGGGAAAGACTTCCTTCAAGTCGCGCAATCCACCCATTTGTTCGATGGTCATATCGACATCGTGAAGACTTTCATCCAAGAGACCCTCCTATGAGCCAGCCGGGCAACGCCGCAGAGCAGAACATCACGAATGCTCTCATTTCGGGTTTAGCAAATCTCACTGAAACCCCAACTCGCGACGATGTCGATGCGAAGGCGAAGCAGCTCGCTGAAATTTTCGGCTATGCCGGAGACCTGCGAGGTATCGTCACCGCCGCCCTGATCTCGGTAGATACCCGGATGGGCGCAGGTGTTTCGCTTGTTGATGTCGCCGCGAAACACGACGACCTGTGGGTGCGGAAGCGCGACGACCTCGATTGGACGTACAGCAACGCTTACGAAGGCTTCCTTCGGGAGGATGGATGGCCGCCGTCAATGGTCACGTCCCTCGGCGACGTAACGGGCCGAATCCTCGGTTTGTTGCAGGACCCCCACAGCGACGGCACCTCTTGGAACCGTCGCGGCCTGGTCATCGGCCACGTCCAGTCGGGAAAAACGGCCAACTACACAGGGGTCATCGCCCGAGCAGCCGATGCCGGCTATAAGTTCATCATTGTGATCGCGGGTATTCACAACAACCTCAGAAAACAAACGCAAGAGCGGATTGATAAAGCCTTCATCGGTCGTTCCAGCGATCCAGAAGACCGGCGCAATATAGGCGTGGGACGTAATCCCAGTTACCCACATCCCGCTACTCTCACGAACATCAACGAGGACTTCAACAAGAATACCGCGACCAAGAGCGGCTGGAAGATCAACGATTTCAGCAAACCGATCATATTGGTCATCAAGAAAAACGTCACCACGTTGACCGCACTTCACAAGTGGCTCAAAGATCTCAATGCCAAAGGTGACGGCAGGATTTCAGATGTGCCGATGCTTCTGATTGATGACGAAGCGGACAACGCTTCGATCAACACGAACAAAGAGGATCTTGACCCGACACGGACAAACGGAAAGATTCGGGAGATTCTCAGCCTTTTCGCGAAATCCTGCTATGTCGGATATACCGCGACTCCGTTCGCGAATATCTTCATCAATCCTGATGCCTACACCGACGACGTACGCGAAGACTTGTTTCCCCGCGATTTCATCTATTGTCTCGACGCTCCGACGACCTACTTCGGCGCAGAGAAAGTCTTTTTGAATGAAGAGAGCAGCCAGAATATAGTTCGGCCCATCGACGACTGCGAGGACTTCATTCCGTTCTCTCACAAAAGAGACGATAAGCTCCCGGAGTTGCCAGAAAGCCTGTATCGCGCTTTCGATCAGTTCATTGTGGCCCGCGCGATTCGGAATCTGCGCGGGCAGGCGAACAAGCATTGTTCCATGATGGTGAACGTATCCCGGTTTGTACCCATTCAAAGAGCGGTGCGCGACTTCCTCAGCCTGCGAGAGAAGAGGGTGCGCGAGGCGGTCAAAGCGAACTATCGTATGCCGGAATCGGCATCGTCAGCGAACGAATACATGCAGGGGTTGAAGCGGGCTTTTGACGACGAATACTCGGATGTAGGCCTTTCATGGAAAGAGGTAAAGGCGGCGCTTTACGGTGTGTTCGCGCATCTTCACCTGTATGTTATCAACAGCAAGAGCGACGAAGTGCTCGACTACGGACGATACGAGAAGGAAGGTATCGGCCTAACAGCCATCGCTGTTGGCGGCCTCAGTCTGTCGCGCGGTCTGACCATTGAAGGTTTGACCGTCAGCTACATGTACCGCAATACCAAAATGTATGACGCCCTGATGCAGATGGGACGCTGGTTTGGATACAGGCCGGGGTTTGAAGACCTATGTCGGGTTTACCTCTCGCGGGATTCCATCAACTGGTATGCCCATATTGCGGACGCCGCCGATGAGCTTACTCAGCAGGTCAAGAGAATGCGCCGTGACGGGCTAAGTCCGAAAGACTTCGGGCTGTACGTCCGCTCCCATCCGGACAGCCTCGTGGTGACTGCCGCGAACAAAATGCGTTCCGGTGAAGAGATCACCATTGAACAGAGCTTCAGCGGGGTTCTGATTGAGAGCTATATCGTTTCAACTGATGTCAACGCAAACGTAGACAACTTCAAATTGATTGACGAGCTCTGGCGTCAAGGGTTCGGCGGCAAAGCCGAGCAGGAAACACCGAAAGGTTACATCTTCAGGGATGTACCAATCACAGTCGTGGAAGCATTTGTACAGCGGTTCGAGTGTCACACGAATTTCAGCCCGAGGAAGCTGGATCTCCTCAATTACATCGAGGAGGTCGCCGGCCACCGCCCGTTAGCGGATGTGCTGCTGATCTCGCCGAAGAACGGGACAGGTGGCGGCGACTTCATTCTTAGGAATCAGGCCCGCGCAGTGGGAGAGGACCAACCTAACGGGACTGCTTGGCTATTGAACAAGTACCGCGTCGCTTCACGTGGCGACGAAGGTCTTGGTCTGACCGACGTACAGAGAGCTGAAGCAAAGCGACTCGCCCTTGAGGGCAAAGCCGATGATAACGCGCGAAGGAAGAAGGACAACAAGGATGGGGATGAGGAGGTTTCGGTCTCTGACGCCCATTACCGGATGGTTCGTAACAAACCCCTCCTGATGGTTCACAGTCTTGATCCGAAGGGCAAGCAGGTTCCAGGCCCGGTCGCGGCTTTCGGCATTAGCTTTCCTTACGGAGATTCGGAGACGATCAAAGCGGTTGTCAATATCGTCTGGCTGAGACAGATGCAGGGCTACGGCGACAATCCCGATGACGAAGAGGACTACGATGACTGAGAGAACCCCGTGGGATGACATCGCAGTTCCCGGTTCCGACTTTAATGTTAGGCAAGTCTCCGACAGAACTCCCATACCTTGCTTCTGGGGACGGGACACCGCAGGGGCCTGCCTCTTCCTTCTGCAACTGGAAGGGGATCACACTGCGCAGTACCGAAGAGAAAGCGTAGCTGTCCGCGGTATCCAAGTCGATCTCCGAGTCGGAGACAGCAATCAGCAGCGGCTCATCCTGACTCTGGAGAGGCAAGTCGATAGGGATCTTTTTGGTGGACTTTGCCGCTCATTGGCCGGTGCACTTGAACATGCCAGGGACTCATCCAGCGCACTTGGCGTCGCGCTCACGCATATCCGCAGATGGAAGGCATTCCTCTCCGGCTCTTCGCAACGACTGTCGGCAGAAGAGATCCGTGGGCTCTTCGCGGAATTGGCGTTCATATTGGAACTACTGAACCAGAAGTTTACGCCTCGGGAGGCGGTAGCTGCGTGGCTCGGTCCGGAACGCGCTCAACAGGATTTCGACCTCGGAAACAATGCGGTTGAAATCAAGTCGCTGTCAGGCAGTGAGCGCAATTCCGTTCGCATATCCTCGGAAGATCAGCTCGACTCACTCAAAGGTCGTCTCTTCCTTCGCATTTACAGACTCAACAATCTCACGGAAGCTCCGACGGCTCGTTCGCTCAACCAGATAGTAAGAGAGGTCGAAGATAAATTGGATTCGGACTCAATCGCCGACTTCGATCGAAAACTGGTCATACATGGTTACGCGCCGCTGCCGGATTACGAGGAACCGTTGTTTGCGATAGCTGAAGTGCGCACCTATTTGGTCGCTGGAAAATTTCCCAGACTGATTCGTTCTGGCTTGCCTCCAGGCTTGAGAAAAGTGAGCTATGAGATCGAGCTGGAAGACATCTCCATCTATCGTTGTGGCGACATGACTGTCTTCGAGGAACTCTGATGGAACAGACTGTAGAAGAGTTCTTCCATGATTTTCGGCAGGAATTGCTTGCTGAAGCCGACGCGAACGATTCGCAGCAGCTCGAATCCTTCATGAGTTCAATCTCGAACGAGCTCATCGAAACAGGGTTTGTTGAGGGCTATGAATTCTGTCATTTCCGGGCCCAGCGGGGATTACGCGTGGACGGCTATTGGTTTGACGACGAAGGTTCGCTGGCGATCTTCGTCGCCGATTTCGAAAGCCGCCGCGAACTTGAAACGCTCACCAAAACCGAAGTGGATGCGACTTTCAAGCGCGCAATTAATTTCGTTGAGGCTGCCGTTCAAGGCAAGTTGAGTCCTGATGTCACAACGCCGGAGTACGGACTGATCCACCAGATGGTGGATCGCCGCCGCGAACTTCGTCAGATCAGTTTCTTTCTTGTTTCCGAGCGTGTGTTGAGTGATCGGTTTCAGGCTTACCCGGATAGCGAAATCTGCGGTATCAGAGCCGCCTTTCACATCTGGGACGTGGCACGGCTTCAGCGACAGCGCAGTTCCCGCGGCCATAAGGAACCGCTCGATATAGACTTCCTTGAGCTCTTCGGGGACGGCATCAACTGCCTGCCTGCAAACCTCGGGTCCGATACCTACCTGTCGTATCTGACCGTCATGCCGGCTCCCGTACTTACAGCACTCTACGACAGGTACAGCGCGCGTCTCCTAGAGCAAAACGTAAGGACCTTTCTGCAGGCGCGGGCGCAGGTGAATAAAAGGATTAGGACGACGATCCTCGACGAACCACACATGTTCTTCGCCTACAACAACGGCATCACTGCCACTGCCCAGAACGTCGAAACAAGAATGTCCAGTTCAGGTCTTCAGATTGTCCGCCTCACCGATCTACAAATAGTCAACGGAGGACAGACCACAGCATCGCTCTTTCATACACAACGCAAAGATAAGGCGGACATATCGGGGATCTTCGTACAAATGAAGTTGTCAGTGATCGACAGCGCAGAAAGCGAGATGGTCATCCCGCGCATCTCGGAATATGCGAATACTCAGAATCGCGTCAATGCTGCCGATTTCTTTTCCAACCATCCATTCCATGTACGGATGGCCGAGTTTTCCCGACGGCTCTGGGCACCAGCACGCCAGGGAGAGCAGAGAGAAACAAAATGGTTCTATGAACGTGCTCGCGGCCAGTACCTCGATGCGCAATCCAAGCTCACTGTCGCAGAGCAGAAACGTTTCAAAGCTGAATATCCGAAGCCCCAGATGTTTACCAAGACTGATCTGGCCAAGTTCGAAAACGTGTTCGATGAACAACCGAGATGGGTCAACCTCGGAAGCCAGAAGAATTTCGGCCGGTATGCGTGGCGAATCGGCAAGGAATGGGAAAAGTCATCTGAAGGTTTCAACGAACTGTATTTTCGGAGGGCTATTGCGCGCGGCATTCTGTTCCGTGCCACAGAACAGCTCGTCAAAGGTCAGCCTTGGTACAACGGAGGTTACCGGGCAAACATTGTCGCGTACACGCTGGCAATGCTGGGCGAGGTCACCCGGCGAAAAAGGACTTCGGTCAACTATCCGAAAATCTGGGCGACACAGGGTCTCGATGAACAGCTTGAACAAGCCCTGAGCATCATTTCGGCGGTAGTCAACGATGACATCACTCAGCCTCCTTTGGGGATTTCTAATATCTCCGAGTGGTGTAAGAGAGAAGGCTGCTGGACACGCCTTGTCGAACAAGCCACGGAAATATCCGCAATGTTGCCGGATTCCTTCTGGAAATTTCTTTCCAGTGCAGACGACAATCAGCATCAGGCGAAGATCGCCCGACAGAATCAGAAGATAGAAGACGGCATAGGCCTGCAGACTCGGGTTCTTGAAGTGCCTGCTGCCCAATGGAGGAGAATCCTAAGCAGGGGTGCTCTTGAAGGGCTTTTTACGCCCAAGGAAATGGACATCCTCAAGATTGCCGAGCAAATTCCCAACAAGATACCGACCGAAAAACAGAGCGCCGCCCTGATCGAGATTCTCGCCAAGGCAAAGGACGAAAGACTGATCTAAAGATCATCCGTTACCCGTGGCCTTTCCTCGAACGTATTCCAGACGTTCTGAAACACGAGCTTTGTGTTCCCAATTGTCACCTCGTAAGGAACTGGCGTTATTGAGACGACCCTAGATCGCTCCTCGGCAATTCCATCGTAGAGAGATTGAAGAATGTTCTCGTCTGAAGTCAGATGTTTTCGAATGCGCACCAGCTGGGGCCACGAGCATACCGCAACGCTAGAAGAAGCGTGTGTGTAACCGTAACTCTTGAAGCGAGCTACAAATCGCCCGACCGCAAAGAGCAGTATAGTCTCTACTTCGTCTTCGAGGCGTATCGCTCTTGCAACTTCAGGCAAGCCGGAGTCTTCAATCCAGGCCTCAACCTTGGCTGTCCAGTCATCCACCTGCGAAACGAAATTCTTAGCTCGGCTCTTTTGCTTCTTGACCTCGGCGGCTCCGAAATCCTGCCACTTCAATTGGAAAAGCGCCAGACAACGAGTTCCCGGATCGTAGAGGCCTGCATCGATGTCCGTCAGAGTCTGCCCCCTATGCTTGATGATGCGAGGCCTCCAGAGCATCTTGCATCCGGTTCCTGCAAAAAGGAGATTCAACTCGTTTCGCATCCAGGTTTCACGAGGAGCGCGGAAGGTCGCCTCGGAGCTGGGGATCTTAAATTCGAGAGCCATTCTGGCACCGTGTAGAGGGTTTCTGAATATGCTCGTAACCGGCCTCAACACGTGCATTGTGGAAATCTGAATGAGCAGCGGGATGTAAGGCCGTTCGGCAGTTCCGAAATACCGGGTATCTTCAGGGATGACGATTAGTTTTTCGAGAGCGACGGATACGTCCATGGCCGTCGCATCACTGCCAATGAAGGCCGTGATGCTATTTGTAAGCTCGCTGCTAGGCTCCCAGATGGTGAGGCTCACAGGGAAATTGATGTCCTGCAGTTTCTTGTGGCCTATGCCTACAAATTGAACATGCTTCAGGTAGATCGAAGCAAGCAGGCCAGTGATTCCCGTTAGGAGATCACCAGGAGTGCCGAGAATGTCTACATTTGGGTGTATGCCAGCATCATTTCGCCAATCGATCATTTGATCCGCTATTGCAGAGAGAAAGTAAGCGTCGATTTCAGGCGTGGCCCCATAGCCGACCATAGTCACACCGGGAGCGCCTGTCCAAGGGAATACCAGATTGGCCATGTCAGTCTGGATTTCCTCGCTGGATTTTAACGCTGTGCCCGGCACCTGTGTGGATGGCCCGAGCTTTGGACGTTCGCCGATGTCAACCTGATCTAGAAAATGGTCGGAACTCGCGAAGTTGAGACTTTCAACAGTCAGCGTTTGCCCGTCAGTGGCGATGTCTACCATGCCATGCCGTGCCATATTCGCAGTTTTCCGGAGAAGAGAAACCAACCCCAGTTCATGGAGAATTGAACGACCAACGCGGAGCGTGTCGTTCGTACTCGGGCGAGCGGGCAGACCTTCCTCATGGAAGTCTGGGGTGAGCATTGCAACGACTGCTTGGTTCCAGCCTCGAAGCATCAAGTCGAATTCTGGATAAGAAAGCTTCTGTCGCGTTCCTTCGGACATCTGGCGCACTTGCTCATAGTCCAAGGCGCGGCATACCTCGATGAAGAGCGCTCGTCTATCGTAAGGGTTAAGAGAAGCCAGTCACTTCGTCACCTCGTCATGCTTTTCTTGAGCCAGTCTCTCCAATATTTCCGCAGGGTCATTCATCTTTGGCTCTCTTGACAGGAGGATGCCGCACTTCACGAACACGCTCCTGCCTTCATTCGACGTTCTCTATTTTGGCACCTCTTGACTGGTGGATCAGATCGCTACATAAGCGGGCCGTCGGCGCACCCCGCGACCTCAAGAATGCGCGGAATTTGCAGCGACTACGGCTCCCCGCTTTGCCCCGGCTTCGCCCTTATGTTCGGTTGGCGCCCGCCATTATCAAAATCATGTCGCGGCAGTGGGAGCAAATGGTCGCTGTCAGTTGACGATGATTGCGTTAAGCCAAGGATGATGGGTCGAAATGCGCACCAGCGATCTCGACGCGCAGCTCGGAAACCTTTTTGTCCTCTGTATCGAAATGATGGCCTTTGGCGAACCAAGCCCCGCAGTAGTCACTACCCAACGGAATTCGGTAAGGAATGCTGTTGAAGAGCGCCACTTGAACCTCCACTACGCCGTCGGTCGGGCGTCCCTCGATGGTGAGGACGTGAGCGTCGGTCCAGCGTTCGCCGCGAATGATCTCCTGGGCGATAATGGCTTTTTGTTTCACAAACGCTTTGCCTTCGGCACCTCCCACGTCGTAGCGAATGAAGGCCCGCATGCTGTCAAACGAAGGGGACAGCACAAATTCCGATCCCTTGATCAGTGCCATGTAGTTGAAGGCGATCTTGCATAGGGCTCTGATCGTCGTTGGGGTGGTCTGGTGATCTAGGTGTATCAGCACCCGGCCGTCCTCACTGAACGGTCGCTCCATCTTGCCGCCATAGATGAATGTCGGGCACACAGAGATCCACTTCTTCATCAGCCGGTCTGAATCTTCTTCGCTTTCCCCGCCGACGATGCGGAATTCGCTTCCCTTTGGGAACTTGTTGGCCCAGTCGATAGTCAAATCCTGTTCGAGGCGCCATTCAAAGCGATCCTCTTGGCTACGTCTGGCACCAACTTGCGGAAGGATAACCGTATGCTCATTGCCTTTTTCATCTGTGCGAAGCGACGTGCGAGCGCCTTTCCAATCGTCTCCTTCACCGATCACCGGCGCGACACCCCTGGTGCGAATCCCGCCAACCTTTCCCTTGAAGCCGAACTGAAGCCTGCGCATGCCCTCGACGCTCTCGATCAGCATCGGCCATTCAAGGTTCGATCCAAAGTAATGATTGCATCCCTTGCATACACAGTTCAGCGTCAGGTCAGGCTTGAATACACCAAACTTCTGCGGAATGACATGCTCCTTCGGCACAACAGCCGGCAAATTACATCGGCAATAGATACATTCGCTCACGAGATAAGAATAATCCTGCCGGTCGCCGCTCGGTGCGCTGGAATATCGCGGCCCGATCGCATGCGCAACCTCGCAGGTGCATGGCGCAGCGTCACTTCGCCGATCAAATATCATCACGTACATGAAAAGAGATATGGATTTGATCCGGGAAATTTTGCTGCAAGCCGAAGAGTGTCCGGCTGGAACCCCGTGGGCGGCCAAGCCATTGCTGGATCATTCGATAACGGATGTCGTGGAGCATATTCAGCTCTTGATCGATGCCGGATATGTGGACGGGCGCACGCTTGGTAATGAGGTTGCCATGATACTGCGGATCACGCATGCTGGCCATGAGTTTATTGATTCTTCTCGTGAGCCGACGCGGTGGGAGAAGGCAAAGGCGAAAGCTCTGTCGGCTGGTGCTCCTATGACAATCACCGTGCTCAAGGCCATCCTCGATCAATTGATCAAAGAGCACCTACCGCACATTCTCTGAAAGCCCCATTAGGGCAATGAGTCGAAGAGATCGCGAGTCCGCACAGAGAGCGCGGAGGCAAGCTTCACAATGTTCTCCAGCGCCACATTGCGTTCGCCCCGTTCGACACCGCCTACATAGTTCCGATGAAGACCGGCGCGCTCCGCCAGCTCTTCCTGGGAGTACCCGCGCTCCTCACGCAACGCGCGTATGGCTTTTCCGAAGAGCGACTTAGGGGAAGCTTTGGGCACTCCCTAATGCTTGGTCGTTGACCACTATGAGTCTACACACGATGAGTGTGATATTCTCCGGTGCGTCCAGGCGCTAACGCCCTGTGCTAAGTTGTTTTCGATTGGCTGAGGAGGGTGCCGATGATCGAATGTAAAGACCTTGCCGGGAAAGTCGTCCGGGCGGTCACCTTGTTTGAAGACGGTAGAGATGGCCCAGAGATTTCCATCGACTTCGAGGATGGCTCAAACTTCAATGCATTGCTTGGTGTTAAGACGAATCTTGAAGCCAAGTTGACGCTCAATGAGGGTGGGCAGCCCCAAGTGCTTATGAACTACACCTCGTTGGCCAATCCGATCTAGCTATTCCCGGATTGGTTGCCGCAGCGGCGCCAGCCGCTCCTCAATCACCTCCAGAATCGTTAGCCTGCGTAGGACCCGCGATGGCAGCCCGATGCGCCATACCATTCCTCTGTCTGAGAATGTCGGCAATCGGCCAAGAGGTGCCTCGCCCAGTGGAATCAACGCGCCTATCTCCCCAAATAGGCTGACCAGCAGCGTCGGCACCTCGCCTTCCATGATGACCAGAGTGTGATGGTCTTCTTTCGCGATCGTGTTTAATGCACCTTGCACGGGTTCAGTCTCGGGCCAGATGTGTCCGTAGGGAGTTGCTTCCTCCATCGTCTCGGCATTCATCTTCTTCCGCAACCGGTCGCCGGTCGCGGACCGGCTGAAGGACTCTCCGAGATGGAAGTGTCCCATCGCAAGAGCCAGTTTGCTGAAGAAACGAGCGAATTCCAGATAGTCGTGCTGGGTTGTTTTCAGCACCGACGGATTCACAATCGTCTTCGCCCGTTCCGCAAAAATGCGGTCGAGGTCTTCTAACCGGAGCGGTGTACCGTCTTCCAGGGTCATGGTCTTTCCGAGAGCCATCTGCTTACGCAGTTTTCCCTCCAAAATCTGCCGTGCTTGTGCAGGTTCTCCCGAGACCGCCCAATGCTCTGTTCCATCACCGTTCGGTGTCTTGATGACGCTGGGCTTCCCAATCTTCAGTTCTTTCGTATCACCGGAGATGATGTACGAGATCGGAACTTCTTTGCCGTCGATCCAACCGATTCCTCCGAGGTCGAGCGTCGGAGCATTGCCTTTGTTGCTTTCGAGACCCAAGAAGAATCGTTTGGCCCGCACCACATAGGAGGACATAAACGGTGCGTCCACGGTCGAGCCGAGTTCGTTGTTGGATCGGTCGCAGGTCAGAATCGTAAGGCTATCGCTGCCACCGATGCCGTAAGGCACGATGTGTTCGATGGAACGGATCGTCGTCGCGTCGTCGTGGTCGATTCCGCAATAGGGACAGTACATCGGTCGTTCCTCACTCTTTCGCAAGACACCTACTTCGTTAAAGGATAGTCGCTTAGTTTTCTGCAGGGAGGAGTTCTACTCCTCCCTGTCTCCAGCCGCATGCGCGTCTTCCGCCACCCTCCTGAGCGGGCCGTTCCTTCCCGCAACGCCCTCCCAATAGGTTTGCGTGCTACGCACGCTGAATAAGGAAGCCAGGCCTCTCTAGGGGGCGCTGCCCCCCGCGCTCTGCAAGGCCATTCGCCCTCCGGGTTTTGGCTCCCCCACGCTGCGCGCGGTCCCCCCAAAAAGCTTCGCTCGAAAGCCTTTCCGTTTGCTACCCCCGCGTTCGCCACTTGGGCGTCCGGCATGTCCCATGCCGCCGCTTTGCGAGCGGACAAGCAAAAGCAACAGCAACCGCGAGGGGAGTAGCACCATGAAGAAAACAAGCAACAGCAACAGGCCGAGTATCTATCAGACCGTTACCGACCGCATCATTTCCAGCCTCAAAGCCGGGGTGATTCCGTGGGAGAAGCCGTGGAACACACCGCGATTTACGGGCGGCCCCTTCCCGCGCAACTTCTATACGGGCAAACCTTACCGGGGTATCAACATTCTCTTGCTTTGGTCGAGCGACTTCAGTTCTCCATTCTGGCTCACCTTCAAACAGGCGCAGGAGCTAAAAGGCAACGTCCGCAAAGGCGAGCGCGGAACGCCAATCGTCTTTTTCAAGCAGCTTCCCCACGCTGCGAAGGACGACACAAAGACGGACGAAGACGAGCGCACCCCCTTCGTTCTCTGTCATTACACCGTCTTCAACGTCGAGCAGTGCGACGGCCTCACTCTGCCGGAGATTGTGCAGCCCACTAACGCGCCAGAGATCGACGAGGACGAAACCTGCGAAGCCATCGTGACCGGATGGGAGAGCCGCCCCGCGCTCCATCTGACCAGCGCCACCGAATACCGCGCCTACTATCGACCGCGCACCGACTCCGTACACATGCCCGCACGTTCCCGCTTTGTGGATGCAGCCCACTACTACAGCACCCTCTTTCATGAGTTAGTCCACAGCACAGGCCACGAAAGCCGCTTGAACCGTACCTTTGGCGACCACTTCGGGGATGAGCTTTACAGCAAAGAAGAGTTAGTCGCCGAGATGGGCGCGGCCTTCCTCTGCGCTATCGCTGGCATTGCCAACGAACACACCGACCGCAACACCACCGCCTACATCCAGAACTGGATTTCCAAGCTGGAAGAGGATAACCGCCTCATCGTCCATGCTGCTGCGAACGCACAACGCGCCGCCGATTGCATCCTCGGGGAAACCTTCGAGGGAAAGACCGATACCACCGACCGCGCCAACGACGAAGAACTCGCGGAGGTTGCGGCATGAAAACCGTTCTCGACATTCTGCAAAAGGCCGGAGGTTGGCACCACGGCCTACATCTTCACATCGAGAACCCGCCTTTTATGGCGTTGGTCATCGAGGCCACCGACGAGTCCGGCCCATGCGGGCTTCCTGCCCTCTCTGTCTGTCACTACGGAGAACAGAACGGGGATGCCATGCGCGACCCCGAAATGTGCTTCGAGCTTGGCTTTGCCGGGGGCGCACACCTCAACCCCTTCTATTGGCGCAATGATTACGCGGGCATCGAGCAGTGGAGCCGCTTCATCCGCGATGCCCATTACTGCTATCACCCGCAGCTACACGCCGAGCATGAGCGCTTCGCCAAGCTATGGGACAAGAACCTGCGACAGCAGGGCTTCGCGGACGCCTTCGAGCGGCAGCGAAAGCAACACGCCTAACCCAAGTTTCCCCGCCTACGAAGCGGAGACAGGGCAGCGTGTCCGCTTTACCACCCCAACCGCCAACCACAGCCCAAGGAGCGCATCATGCAGAACAGCAGCGAATTCCAATACATCGCCATCGACCAGCTTTTCGAATCCAAGACCAACCCACGCAAGACGTTCGACCAGAAGAAGCTGGAGGAACTAGCCGAGTCCATCCGGACAGGCGGACTTATCCAGCCCATCGTCGTGCGCCCCAAAGAAAACGCCTTCGAGATCGTTGCAGGTGCGAGGCGCTTCCGTGCGGGACAGCTTGCCGAGCAGTTCTCACTCCCCGCCCGCATCAAGGAACTCACGGATGCCCAGGCGCTTGAGTGGCAGCTTGTCGAGAACTCGCAGCGTGAAGACGTACACCCCTACGAAGAGGCACAAGGCTTTCAGAGCTTGCTTGACCTTCCGGGCTACGACGTTGCCGCGTTGGTCGAGAAGTCCGGCAAGAGTGCCAGCCACATCTATGCAAGGCTGAGTCTGTTGCAGCTTATCCCCGCAGTAGCAGAGGCATTCCAGCAGGAGCGCATCACCGCCAGCCATGCAGCGTTGATTGCGCGTCTACCGCAGGAGCATCAGGCCGATGCGTTCGACAACTGCTGGCGCAAGGACTGGCAGGACAAGGAAGCGCACCTGCTTCCAGCCAAGCACCTCAGCGCGTGGATTCAGACCAACTTTTATTTGAATCTTGCCGACGCTGCCTTCGACCGCGAAGACCCCAGCCTGAACCCAACTGCCGGAGCTTGCGTCACCTGCCCAAGACGGAGCGGATACAACACCTCACTGTTTTGCGACGTGCAAGGCGATCAGTGCCTTGATGCGCCGTGCTATCACGGGAAGGTAGCCGCGCACCTTGACCGAGAGATTGCCGCCCATCCCGGTCTTGTCCTTATCGAGAATGGGTGGCGCAACCCCAAGGAGCAGCGACCGGGAGCCGTCCAACTCGGCCACGTTCGCCAGATCGAAACTGTCATCGACAACCCCGATGCCGAGCCCGTCATGCCGTGCGATGCCGCAAAACCCGCCATCATCGTCTACGGCAAAAACGTAGGCGCTACGCTTACTGTTTGCACCGACCGCGAATGCCCGGTGCATGACCCAGAAACCGCC
Organism: Terriglobus sp.; assembly: GCA_965199365.1. Lineage (GTDB taxonomy): Bacteria > Acidobacteriota > Terriglobia > Terriglobales > Acidobacteriaceae > Terriglobus. The sequence goes on from CBDARC010000002.1 coordinate 1,329,486, forward strand.
GCACGGCTGGCGGAAGAACAGGCAGCAAACCCCGTCCCCGTCATGGAACCCGCCCCGATGAAGGAAACCGAGGAAGAAGCCGCCGAGCGCGAAAGCGAGTACGCGCAACGCAGACAGGAATACGAAGAAGAACAGCAGCGGCGCGAGGAGGAGCGCAAACAACAAGCACAGCGCGAACACGAAGCGCATGAAGCCGAACGGAACCGCATTGCCGAGTTGCACAAAGCGCGACTCGCCACGGTAGACCGCATCGTCGCTAATGCTCCGGCGATGTTCACTGCGATTCAACTGAGGACGTTTCTTTCCGCCCTCATTCACCTTGACCCCTATATGTTCCAGGACATCGCCGAACAACAAGTCGCCGATGATGAGAACAGCCAGCAGACCGGCGAGGAAATACTAAGTGTCTTGCTTGCCAGCACTCCCGATGCCAAGCTGACGGGCTTTGCCCTTCGCCTAGTCCTCACGTCCCACGCAGCCATTCCGCGTCAAGGAGAGTTCGACTGCCTCGCCGATGCCGAACCCATGTTCGTTTCTGCTCCCCCGACGAAGGCTGGCAAGGCTAAGAAGCTTAAAGCGCCGACGCCCATCAAAGAAGGGAAGCCGCCCGCCGCAGTCCCGTCGCCTGCAAAGAAGAACGCAACCAGAAGGAAAGCAGCCTAAAGCCACTCCGCATCAGAGCCCCGGACACGTCCGGGGCTTTCTGCGTGCGCCGGGAGAACCCCCTTCGGTTTCTCCCGGACTCTCATCCCGCGTGCTTCCGGCCCCCGATCGCCGACTGCGCGGCAGGAAAACTTTTTCCTTTCCTGAACCTCCCCCAGTGATTCACATTGGCTTGGCACAAGCGTGGTCAAAAGGTCGCGTGACGCTGTCTCCATAGAAGAGCCCCGGATTTGTCTGGGGCTGCTGCCTTTTGGGGCCGTTCCCAAAACGACCGGCACAGACCTAGCCGCTGAAAGCAAAGACACCAACGGATTGTTACATCGAAGTCGGCTTATCGTCGTTGACCCGTTTTTCAAGTGAAGAGCGTTTCTCAGTACCTATCGAAGACGTGGATGCGACTTGCAATGAAGGTGTACTTGGTCATGCCCTCAGTAGTGCATCGTTCATGATGGCGAGCATGCCGTCCAACTCCCCAAAGACATCGGTAAACTCGTCCTGCTGAAGTAGCTTGCGTGGCTGCGTCAATTCGATACGATGATCGAATTTGTTTGGCACATCGCCTTCGAAAGTCACGATGACTTGAGCATTACTCGGAAGACGCGAGGAGAGAAATTCGATGATCTTGGGAAGATTCTGCGAGTCTTGCCCTTGCTGATTTGGACAATCGATGACGAGAGGAATAGAGGGAGGATCGTAGTCGTCACGACCAGATGGGCTACAGATGATCCAGATCGCAGCGTAGTACGCGAGGATCGCACGGGGTCCACCACTACCAGACAAGTCAGGCCGGACACTAATCTGATGCTTTGAACTATCCACCGAAGGCAGGTTCAGAGCAGTGCGAGCATTGATGTATGCATCTCGGAAGCGTTGCCTGATCTCTTTGCTGCGCTTCTTGTCGATGAGCCCCTTCATCTTCTGCTCAAGTTCGTGAATTTTGCCTAGAAGTATTTGCCCGTTGCTTTCCAGGTCGCCCTCCTGGCTGAAAAACGCGTCTAGGGCGCTGCTGGCTCCAAGTGACTTCACGATGTCCTGAAAGTGCATCTCGCCCTTCTTGATGCGCAGGATTTCGTCAAGTTCGTTGTACTGAGTTTCGAGTTGCCTTCTCGTAGTGTTCGATTCATTCACTTGGGCCAGAAGCCGAGATTCATTAGCCTTCAGGTGCAGGATCGTCGATTCGAGTGATCTAGCATCTTCCACATATTGAAGTGTGCCTAGAAAGCTGTCCGAATGCTCTGCGCCACATATGGGGCATACCAGATCGTCGATACCTCGCCGGTCGAGGTATTGAGCATCCTGCTTATACTCCGCTAAGGTTCGTTCCGCTGCAGCAATCTCCCTTCTAACGATGCTGAGCAATTCATTTTCCTTGAGTGCGGAAAGACGCAGCGATTCCTGCTTTATATTGAGAGCATTGATCGCAATGGTGAGCCTGTCTATCTCACTCTCAAAGTCCGCACTACTGATCTTCGGACCTACCGTTGGCAATGCCTTGGCCATTTTAGCCTTTGCTCGCCTCAGTGCATTTAGCTCCCGATCATTCTCAGCAAGTGCGGTGCTGTGGGCATCCTTTTCGGCTTTCGCTTGATAGTATTCTGGCGGCGTAATTTGGCTAAAGTAGTCGAGAATGGATTTGATCGGAGTTTTATAGCGACTCAGGTTCTTAAAGGTATTCCATGTGTTGCCCCAGCTTCCGTCCTGATTGATGTAGAAGGGAAGGAAAAAGCAGGAGGGGTCAGCCGGAGCGTTGTTTTCGCTCTTGTCAGTGAGAGCCAGATTGAATCCGGTGATCCCGTTGAAAACATCTACCCATTGACGTGCGCGACTGGTCGCAGCAACTAACTGACCAGCCCCATCAAAAAGAGCCCGGCGCTCCCCTTGGCGAAGAACACTATAAAGGACACCGTCGATAGTGAATTTGACTCGGGTCACCGCAGTGGTGTCCCAACCTTCAAGCTTGCCCGTCGGGCTTGCTCCGAATGTTTCGAACAGCATCTTCGTTACGGTCGATTTGCCCGTATGGTTCAAGCCCAAGATCAAGTTGCTGCCCTGGCCGAACGGAATCCGTCGAGCTTTCTGCTCTTTGGTCGACAGAATTGCGATATCCGAAAATCTCAAGCTTTTCATATGATCTCGTTCGAAGGCTGCGAATCAATTTTCTAAAGTTTGGTCCACGCACTGCGATATCCCCTCGTTCAATAGATGGGCATACAGCCTTGTTCTCGTCATGTCCGGAAATTGTTGGGTCAAGGCGTTCGCCCCTGCTTCGAGAAACTCTCCGAGGTTATCTCCAGGTGGAGTTTGCATCACGAAAGCCCTGACGGCTTCCGAGAACTCTGGATTCGTACCAGAAATTCCAGAGAGCCTCTCTCGCTCAAGCCCCGACAACGCCACCTGCATACGCGTATGACTCATGAGATCGAACCCTTCATTTAGCAACTTTTGCATCCAATTGCTTCTCATGGTCGCCAGATCTGGTACTCGCTCAAGCTGCGCAAGAGACGCCTGCAGGTCCCGTCTACCGAAACCTCTTTTCTTCCTTAACTCATCCATCGTCTCGCATTGGCCGGTATGCCTGCCCTTCGCGCTAATCGCTACGAAGAGGGATTGGACCAAAGTCTGTGCTTGAGCAGCGTGCGCCGGACTTCTGTCACTCAAGAGAATGCTCGCCCTTCCCGTGATCGCATCTTGCGGTGCCTCCGGGTGGACGGTCGTGCGCTCAAGGCGAATCTTGGATGGATCTAGCTTACTCACGTTTGCCGCCTGTGCGGCAGCCGTCAGCGCGGTATCGAGTGTGGTCGCGTACCAAGTTTCTAGTTGGCCCAGATGACACTGTTGAGCCGCCGACGCACTGCCACCTGGCGGCGTCGTCAAGGGTAGAGCACACCCTGCGTTCGAAATGAAGTATGCGGTCGTCTCAAGATCCGAAAGGAATCGAGCGCAAGCCTCCAACTTCCCAATGGGACTGTCGGCGAACGTCGGGGCCTTTTCTGGATACTTAGGTTGGCGCTTCTTGCGCGGTGTGCCATCTGCTTTCAGTGTCGGCGGGTTTTCAAGAGCAGTAAGCTCTCTCCAATCCCATTCGCCCGAGTCTTTCTTTTTCACTTGGTAGATTCTGGCCGAGGTCGGGGCGTTCTCTGAGTCGAGTTCCAACACATCCTGGACGGTTTCGAAATAGAGGACGAAATCCGCCGATCCGCCTTCTTCGAGGGCCAGCGCCCGTAAGATCGCCCAATAGCGCTGAAAGTCCACTCCCTTTTGATTGTGTCCTCCACCCGTTTCAGCGAGTGAGGGATTCGTGGACGCGGAGAAGACTCGGTCTAGTGTCGGCATTCGAACTCAGGTGCTCAGATTGTTGACCCGGGAACATCCTTTATAACAGAAGGCCCTCTAGCAACGGCTTCTCCAGTCTCGGTTCAGTGAAATCATTCAGATATTTAGGGACGAATGATGCCAAACGCTCCCAGCGGGGAAAAGACTCGCCTTGTTGCCTAGCTCGCAAGCACCATAGAACGTCTTCACGTAGCGCTTGCCGTAACGGGTTGTTAGCGTTAGTCCTGATATGTCGGCATATCGGAAGTGACCCACCTCTGCATGAGTGACTTGGCGATTTGGCTCCAAACAAGGACATTCCTGGCGTGAAGCGCGTTTATGAGGACTGGTCGGTCAGAGTTCGCGAAGCGAAGTGCCCTCGGGCATATCTTGCGGGCGAGATGCCTACGTGTCGGGCAAAAGCCACGGTAAAGCTGCTCGCCGAGCTGTAGCCCACGCGTTCTGCTACCTGGTCCATGCCAAGTTCGTGAGTATGCAACAGTCGCCGCGCAAGTGCCATCCTCCAAGTCAGCAGATACTCCATGGGCGGCAAACCCACGGCGCGGGCGAAACGAGCGAAAAATGCGGAGCGGGAGAGCGCCGCCTCCGCCGCCAGCTTCGGCACCGTCCAGGGAAGCTCCGGGCGGGCGTGCAGCGAGCACAGTGCAGTGGCGAGGCGATCATCGGCAAGGCCGCGAGCCAGGCCCGGCGCGAACGGAGTCTCGCCGCCGCAACGCAGCGCCTCGATAAGCAGCACCTCCAGCAGCCGCTCAAGCACGAGCTCACGCGCCGGCCTGCGCGCTCGCGTCTCCTCGTCAACTAGATGCATCAGCGCTGCGAGCCTTGGCTCTTCGCGTACCACGACGATCTGCGGAAGCAGCGGGACCAGCAGTTCTGCATTGGGCGAAGCGAACCTGCAGTGCCCAATCTGCACCCGCAACACTACTGGTTCGTCCTGGCTGCCCACGCGGAATCGACCGGGAGCAACCTCCAACGGTCGGGCTGAGACCTCGTCCGGCGGCGCGTCCACGCTTGTATGGATCAGGTCGTGCATCGCAGGAACCAGTATGAAATCGCCAGCCTGCAACGTCATCGGAGGATGCCCGTCCACCATCACGCTGCAACGCCCTTCCAGCACCGCACAGAAGAAAGGCTCGCCCGTTCCTTCGCGATGAATTCTCCACCGCCCGGCGCACTCCACCAGCTTCGAGAACCGAGCGGTGGGCTGCAGCAGTGTAACAACTTCAGCCAAGGGATCAACAAGCATATTAGGACTCTCGCAAAAGGATGATGGACTGTCAACCATAGAAAGTCTCGTCCCGTCAGCCTATCCTCAATTTTGTTGGAACGCATCGGGAGGTGCTCTATGTCTAAGATTCTCATCACAGGTTGTTCGTCCGGCTTCGGCCTCGAAACCGCAAGGTTGTTCCTGGAGCGCGGTTGGGAGGTGGTCGCGACCATGCGCACACCCAACACCGAGCTGCTGCCGAAGTCCGATCGTCTGCGTGTACTGCCGCTCGACGTCACCGACGCGGCCAGCGTCTCCCAGGCCGTGGCCGATGCCGGGGAGATCGATGTTCTCGTCAACAATGCGGGCTTCGGTGTCCCGGCACCGGTCGAATTGATCGAGCCCCAGACCGCGCGCGCCTTGTTCGAGACAAACACGCTGGGCACACTCGCCATGGTGCAGGCGGTGCTTCCGCTGTTTCGAAAGCGTCGCGCAGGCGTCATCATCAATGTCACCTCGTCCGTGACTCTGAAGACACTCCCACTGATCGGCATTTACAGAGCCAGCAAAGCTGCAGTGAATGCCTTCACCGAGTCGCTTGCGTTGGAGGTAAAGCCCTTTGGTATCCGCGTACACCTGGTCCTGCCCGGTCGTTCACCCGAAACACGCTTCGGCGAAAATGCGTTCCCGCATCTGCGTGGGCGCGATAACGCTGACTATGCGCCGATGATAGGCACCATCTTGGCCGGCATGCGCGAAGTCTCCGGCCCCGTGACCCACTCCTCGGATGTGGCAGAAGCTATCTGGCAGGTTGCCAATGATCCGTCCTCACCGCTACGTACCGCAGCGGGTGCGGATGCCGAGGCGTGGATGAAAGAAGCGAAGATCGCCTCGTAAATCTCTTCTTTTAGTCCGGTCGAGTTAGTAATGACAAATGGGATTAGCAGGTCCTCCGCAGGAGGAGCAGACTATTCCCATTTGTCGGAACTAATCCAGCTGACTCGCTGTTATGGCGTCGCAGCAACGTAACGAGCCGGGTTGGCTTCTTCGTTCGAGTACGCGGCAAGAAAAGTTCGGGTCTCGGCTACAACGCGATCTTGAAACTTCGGATCGCTCACAAGTGCCGAGCCTTGCATCGGATTGCCCCGCTCATCGTAGTAGACGCCTGTATGACCAGATTTATCAATCAGGATCTTGGTGATCTGACGCGCGGCTCGCTTCGAAGTGCTCAATATCTTAATAAATGGCATGAGCACTGGCACTATCACTGGCACGATGAATTTTTGCAAGAACCGCACGAAGGCGTTAGCGTCTGCGGCCCCCAGACCGGTACTTGGATTGAAGCCCGGTTCGATCGCGTTAATGTGCAGTCGTGGATTCTCACGGGCGAATGCCAGGGCCGCAGCAAGGATGGCTTGTTTGGTAGTCGCATATGCATCGAAGCCAGGTTTGGTTGAGCCTCCTGGCTTCCATTCGCCGCGCGCGCTGGCCTCTGCGGAGATATAACGGGCACCGCGGAAACCAGCAGATACAGCGGGCTTCCGTCCAGGATCTTCTACGGCAGAGACCACGAAGATGACGTTAGCGCCATCGGGAAGATGCGTTAGGAGCGCTTCCGTCAGCACGAAAGGTCCAAGGTGATTCGTGGCGTAAGACATATCCCAGCCGTGCGCGTTTTTCGTGGGGCGCATCTGCATAATGCCCGCATTGTTGACGAGCCCCGCGAGAGGAAGTTTAAGGCCTGCGATCTCAGCAGCCGCACGTCGTACGCTTGAAAGATCTGACAAGTCACAAACAACTGAAATGGCATTCCCGCCCTTCTGCGTTATCTCTTGCTCCAATCCGTGCAGTTTTCTCCCATCCCGGCCGACGAGCACAACTGTGCCGTGTGCGGCCACATCGAGTGCTGTGCGGCGACCAATCCCTGAGGTTGGGCCAGTGACGATGTACGCCTTGCTTTCTGATGAATACATTCTCGACATAGAATTTCGCATCTGCTCCACCTTTAGATATGTGTCTGGTCAGTCATTATCCGGTCCGAATCTTAGCTCAACATTCGCCATAGTGCATCGAAGCCCTCTTTGCAGTGCTTCTTCGTGTTTGGAGCATCTTGTTTCATGTAATCCATCGTAGCCTCCGCCACTGAGTTCATGATCGCGAGGACGAATCCGAGTGGTGCCTTGCGCATAGGGCCGTTCGCGCGGCTTCGATCAGCCAAGCCAGCGATATCAGCCATCATTTTGTGACCGGCTGCGCGGCTTTCAGCCGAGATTTCCCCAGAGACGGAGAGTTGAGCAAGCACTTGCCGCTTCTCAGGAAACTTGACGGCCCAGCTCGTCCAGTTTTGCCACACCCGAAAAAATCGCTCACGATCCGCCGCGTTGGAGGGCAGGCCCTTCAACGCCGTGGCGGCCATCTCCCCTTTCAGTTCCAAATAGAGCTGGTTCAAGAGCTCGGTCTTGGTCTCGAAGTAGGTAAACAAAGAGCCGTTCGGAACACCTGCTTCTTTCGCGATCCCGGCGGTCGGGGCACTTAGTCCCTGCGTCACAATGATGCGGGTTGCTGCCTCCAGGAGGGCAATCCGTTTCTCATCACTTCGCGGTCGGGGCATGTCTAGAGAGTATGAGAAAGCGTCTGGACAGTCAACTATCCGTCCCGGATGGATCTTGTACTCGGCTATTTCGACCACGAGCCAGCGGGATTGTCGGTAGCGGCTTGCAGAACATCGCTCATCGTTTTGGGCCGTCGGCCAATGAGGTTTTCGAGGGTAGGATCGACTTTGCCGAACTCGCCCCTCCTGCTTGCCTCATAGTAGCCAAAGGAAGTTCTCACGATTGCCTCCGGCCAGCCGCGCTCCTTCGCTTTTTCACGGAAGGCGTCGTCGCTCAATTTGTCGCGGGTGACCGGGATACCGATCAGACTCGATGCCAGCGAGGCGAGGTCGGTCAAGTCCAACGCTTCCGAGCCAGTCAGCGGTGGCGTGGGTCCGTCGAAGGTCTTCACTCCGACAAGAATTGCGGCCGCTGCGGCGGCAAGATCGGCGTGCGTCGTCCATGAGACCTTCCCATCGGCTGGCGCCTCGATCTTCCCGTTCCGCCACTCGCTTCCCATAAAGAACAGAGCAGAGTCCGTGTAGAAGCCGTTGCGCAGTGCGGTCCAGGCTAAGCCGGAGTTTGCGAGCATCGCTTCTGTCGCGGCATGGTCCAAAGCTGGCGGGAACGCTGAGGATTCACTAGATGCGATTTGGCTGGTGTAGACGATTCTCTTTACGCCAGCGTCCCTTGCCGCCGCAATCGCAGCGCGGTGTTGCATTAGCGGGTCGCCACCATACACACGCGCATTGGAGGACACCATCAACAGCTCGGACGCTCCCGCGAAGGCATGTGAAAGTGTGCTGGGCTGAGCGAAATCCCCATGACGGACGCGGATACCACGCTGCTGAAGATCCGCGGCCTTTTCTGGATCACGAACGCTTACGCCGATCTTCTCCGGCGCCATACGAGATGCAAGTTCCTCAACGATGAGTTTGCCGAGCTTACCAGTTGCTCCTGTTACGACGATCATAGATTCCTCACCTCCTAATTCTGTTTCCAATGGAATCATACAGTGTTACCATCGGTAACACGTGCATTGCGAAGAAACTCGAGCAAATTTTTCTCCTGAGATCCAGCGGGGCTTTCGTCGGCTTCGCGTCTCCGAGCGCGCCGCGAGGAATGGGAGCATCCGCTGTGGTCCCTTACGAGGAACGACACTCTCCTTTCCGAATGGGTTGGGCACCGTGCTTACACCACTGCACCTACGCTCCCGAAAGGCAACGGGCTAATTATGTTGTTCTTCAAAGCCGTGGAGGCCCACTTTACCCGCGATCCAACTGACGAATTTCACTTAGACGGCTCAGCCATTCCAGGAGCAGAATGCGCTCAGCATTCGTAAACACCTTTGCTCCGGACTGGTAGATCGTTTCGCCTCCACTGAGAAAAGCTCGTAATGTGATGGCCGCATGGATTGCCGGAGGAATAGCGACCGTGGGTTGGTCCGTCAAGATGGCGGCCAACGCTGCATCACAAGCCGCATTGGATAGGGACATATCGCGGTGCTCGACTTTCGTGCCAAGGAGTGTCAAAACTATGCCGCAAGCGGTCGAGTGGAAGAGATGAGCGGCACGTTCTTCGCTGACCCTTAACAGTCCGGCAACGGCCACACGCCGCATGTGATCTTGGAGCAGGCGGCGTGATCGTTCGGCAGCCTTGCCGACCACTTCTGGTTGCGGGTCTGCATACATCAGCAAGTAAAGTTCTGGGTGGCTCAGCCCGAACTCAACATGTATCTGCCAACCCACACGCAGGCCCGCAACGGGATCTCTCTCAACTTCTGAGCTTCTTTTCTTTGCCATGTACGTGTCGAAACCGTAGTCCGCGACAGCGTTCAGAAGGCCCGCTTTATCGTGAAAGAGGCGGTACAGAATGGGGGGCTGCACGTGAGCAGCTTCAGCTACCGACCGCGTCGTGAGCGCATCCCGGCCTCCTTTGCTAAGGATTGTCAGCGCCGCCTTGAGGATGGAATCACGATGATTTTCTAAAACGCCAGCGGCTGAACCTTCCTTCTTCTTCGATGCAGCGGTCACGTTCTTCTTCATGGTCTACCCATTCTACTGTTTGATTCCACTGGAATCATTCTCTGGTACCAATGGAAACAGCGCCCGCCTCCCTCGCTACAGGAGGTCAATCAGCATGATTCTTGTGACGGGTGCGACCGGACAATTGCCGATAGATCGTCGACGGACTTCTAAAGCGATCATCCGGCGCCTAGATTGTTGTGAGCGTCCGTGTCTCACAGAAGGCCGCGGATTTAGAACAACGTGGGTGCGGGTATCTAAAGGAGACTTCACCGATCCCGCGAGTTTGAACAAGGCCTTTGAAGGGGCGGAATTGGTTCTCGACGTCTCGGGAAGCGCACTGGCGACGAAGGTGTGCGCCAGCATGGCAACGCCATCCGAGCCGCAGAACAAGCCGGTGCGAAACGTATCCTCTGTACCTGCCATCAGGCCGCGAACGCTTCCTCAGCCGTCGCATTTTGCCGCGATCATGGTGCGACGGAAGCCTCCAATCGCAAGCGCGATTAAGCGGGGGCCCGCGCGGCAGTATCGGAGATACAGACCGGTTGAACTTGACATAATGCTAGCTTCCTAACATAGTTGTTAGGAGGCTAACAAATTGGGCGAGTCAAGTCATGAAATAGCGGCATGGGCGAAGCGTTGCTACTTCGCGGGCCGCGAGGCAATGGAGGTTCTGCTTCGACCACACGACCTAGGGGCCACCCAATGGTACGTGCTCCACCAACTGACGAACAACGGACCCACAATGCAGCGAGATCTGCTCCGTGCGCTCCAGATCGAGCGAGCGACGTTGAGCGTCGTTATCAGTTCCTTGGTTCGCAAGGGGCTCGTAAAGCAAGTGCCAGACCTTGTCGACCAGCGACAGAAGCTTCTCCGTTTGACGCCGGCGGGCACGAAGCTCTGGGATGAACTTCCCGATTTGGCCCTCATTCACGAGGTAGCGTTTGAGGGAATTGAAGCTAAAGACATCGCTATCGCCGTTCGCGTGCTTCGTACCGCGACCGAGTTGCTCGATAGGAAGTTCACGAAAGGAAAGTAAACATGACGATCTTAATTACTGGTGCCACTGGCCTTGTGGGAGCGCGTCTTCTGCCCCGTCTCATGGAAGCAGGTCTGGATTGTCGGGTGCTTGTGCGCGATGGCAAGAAGGTTCCTCCCGGTGTGTCGGTCGTCACGGGCGATCTGTTCAATGCCGCAGCTATCGCAAACGCGGTTGAGGGTGTAACGGCAATTATCCATCTCGCTGCGATCTTTCGCACGCCTGACAACGATCTCATCTGGAGGACCAATCTGGAAGGCACGCGCAACCTTATCACCGCAGCGAAAGCTCATGCACCCGATGCGCGATTCATCATGGCGAGTACCAGCAATATCTACGACGCCAACAGCCCGCGCCCGGGCCGCGAGGATGATGCGGCCGAGCCGAAACATGCTTATCCAGCCAGCAAGCTCGCGGCTGAAAACGAATTGAGAGAAAGCGGGCTGAACTGGTCCATTCAACGGTTTGGATTTGTCTACGGCGACAAGGATGGACATTTGGAGGCAGTGCCCAAGTATGCGGAGACAGCCAAATTGCATCCGGCCTCAAAAATGAGCATGATCCACCATCGCGATATTGCCACAGCCATGCATCTTGCTCTGACCGGCGCAATGGACAAGCAGATTGTGAACATTGTGGATGACGCGCCAACCTCAATCTACGAACTCGTCGAGTTAGTGGGCGAGCCAATGACACCGTCGTGTGAGCCTCTAACGAACCCTTGGCATCTCCACGTCGATGCATCTCTAGCTCGTAGTCTTGGCTTCCGCACAACAGTGCGGACGGTCTATCAAGCTGCAGAGGAGGGACTGCTGTGATGCAGTCGGGCGACCCAGCAGAGCACACGTCCACCACATTCTTCAGGTCCTCCAGGTGAACTGACGAAGGCCGGACGGATTATTAAGGGCTGTAAACGCGCTTGTCAACGGCGGGTTCACTGACGACAAGCGCATTTCACGACCAGGCGTTCACAGTTGGGACAGGCCTCCGCGCTTCGGGAGCCGGAGGCAGCCCAAAACGAAGGCTGACCGTTCGAGCAAGCCGAAACCAATGGCAGGTAGGGCTTTAGCAAAGAAAGAGACAACGAGAAAGAAAGCAGCCTAGAACCATGAGCGCAGGTTCCGCAAATAAAAAACATGGACCTTCATGGGAGAGCGTTCACGTTTGTGCAAACTGCGGACATGTCATCAATCTCGCCGAACTGGACCTGAGAGCAATCACAACCGGCATCGTGAGCTGTCCGAGTTGCAATTGGTCAGGGCAGATCGAAATACAGGTGGTCGACCAGGTACCTCGCAAGAAGCCGACTTCAGCCCCGTAGTCACATCACGCTGAAATGGGAAGTTGCAGTTGCTGATGTTTCTTCTTGTCCGGCATTTTGCGCATGTATGCGCGGACGAATTCGCTGGCAATCTTCGAGTCATCATCTGCACGGCAGACCAAGCACGTCTTCACGCTAAGGCTTGGCTCATTGAGCGGGCGGACTGTTACTCCGTTGCGCGCCAGAAGCAAAGCGCCGGTCTTCACTACAAGAGCAATTGCCGATCCGTCCGCTACAAACGGAAACGCCTCCTCCGGGGCTGTGACATGCTGAATGCTTAGTGGACGGATGCCACGCTGTGTTGCCGCATTAATGATGGAGTCATAGACAGGCGGATGCAGTTGACGCTCGAAGAGAATCCACCGACGTCCACCCATCTGATCAAGCGATACCGCAGAATGATGCACCAAGTCGTCTCTTTTCGACATAGCGACGAAGAACGGTTGGTCTGCAACCTGAACGCAGGTGAGTAAAGGCGATTCGGGCGGTTCGTTCGCGATAGCTAAATCGAGCACTCCGGCGAGCAGATCGTCGATAAGATTGATCGAAAACTTGCTCACCAAATCGATCTTCAGACGTGGGAAGAGGGGGAGTTGGACAGAGAGGAGCGTGGAGACCCAAAAGGGATCAGCATATGGAGTACGTCCAACATGGAAAGTCTCGTCCATATTCTGCATGACCGCTCGCGCAGATTGGACAGATCGTTCCCCGTAGAGAAGTGAGAGCCGCGCCTGTTGCACGTAGGCGCGGCCTGCATCGCTTAGGACAACGTGTTTGCGGTCACGGAGAAACAGATGACCGCCAATCAGGGCTTCTACGTCTTGGATGTTTTTGGTCAGCATGGGCTGACTAATGCGCAATTTGCGGGCCGCCCGCCCAAAGTGCAACTCCTCAGCGAGGGCAATCACCGACTCCATCAGCTTCGTGTCGTTCTTTAACATGCTTCACCCCATAAACTCCGCGAATGGGGATAGGACGAGGACTTGGCAGTCGGTTCTTTCAACGTATCGGCGCGCAGGCGCGTCCCATCGTCAAGCTAATTCGGTTAGACGGTAAGGCTGTGGAAAAGGTGGGCCAAAGTGTGGTTATCAGTGTCATTGATAAGTAACCCCCTTCGATGAATTGGACTCTACAGGCATCTTCGGCCATCTTCAGAGAACGTACGTTATCTCCGCCCCTCCTTGGGGTTCTTTCAAAGCGAGGTTGTATGCTCTCAGCCACAAAAGCAAATTCGCGAACCCTTTCTCCGGCCTTCGAACCGCTACTCGATCTCCACGAAGCGGCTACCGTGCTGGGCATGCACTGGAAGACCCTTGAGGGCAAGGCGCGGCAGCACGAAGTCCCCGCCTTCAAGGTCGGAAAACGCTGGAGATTTCGGCTGAGTTCGCTGAATAACTGGCTTGAAGCTGGCCTAAAATTGAATACAACCGATCGGGCCGCTGTGACTGGACAGGAGCATCATCCTTGAAATTCACCCGGCAACGCTATCAACGTGGCTATTTGCGGCGGGTGCCGCGAGCCAACAACAAGTCGGCTTGGGAATATCGTTACGCAGATCCCCAAACCGGCAAGGAAAAATCCATGTATTTCAGCACAGAACAATTTCCAACGCAGACCGCGGTCGAGCGGCACTTGGAAACTTTTGTGCTCAAACTCAACACTGACAACCCGACGTTAGCCCTGCTTGAGCCCACCTTCGATACGTTGTTGGATCGTTTCATTGAGGAAGAACGCCTACTTGAAATCAAGAAGGTTCGACCCGGTGAATCCTGCGACAACGTAGGCGAGCTGAGCTTTTCGACAGCCAGTTCCTACCTCAGCGTCATCAAGCGCGTGCGTGCGAAGTGGGGAACCACTCGTATCACTCGTTTGAAGCCGATGAATGTTCAGGAGTGGTTACGAAACCTGGAAGCCGCGCCCAAAACCAAAGGTCACATCAAGGCCGTCATACATCGCCTGTATGAGAAAGCCATGCTTTGGGAGATGGTCGAGTGGCAACGGAATCCGATGGATTTTGTCGAAATCAAGGGCATCAGCAAACGCCGGAAACGACCTGTGATTCTCACCGTCGAGCAGTTCTTTTTGATCCTTCCGCTGATACCGCAGCCGTACCGCATGATGGCGCTACTCGCGCAGTGCTCGGGTCTTCGCGTTGAGGAAGTCTTGGCTCTCGAAAAGCCGGACATCCACTTCCAGAAGCTCAGTATGCAGATCGTTCGAGCAGTCGTTCATGGTCGGCTGAAGCTTGTAAAGACGGAATACTCGGAGGACGAACTGCCCCTTGACCCGGATCTCGCTGCCATCTTGCTCGACTTCATTCGCGAAGCCGAGCGGGAGGCGCTCGCCAAGTTGGGAGACGAGGGCGCTGGGATCATCGAGTCGGACCTGCTCTTTGTCAGCCCCATGACGGGGCGGCATTTTCACGCGTCGCGGTAGGATTTGAACCTACGACCTTTGGGTTATGAGCCCAACGAGCTACCGGGCTGCTCCACCCCGCACTCTCAATATAGCTCCCGAAACGGGCCGCGTCAAACGTCCCTGGGTTCTGGAACGGCCTCGCGGGGCGCTTCCGAAAGATTCCTAAAGCATTTAATGACCAACTATTTAGCAGCAATCAGTGGTCAGGTTTTATGGAGCGAATCTCGATCGGCCCGCCTATTGTCTTGCCTGCGCCGACCTGTTTACGCGCCGGCTGGAGTGAGTTCCCGTCCTATGGCATGCACACTCTTGGGTGTGCTTCTTGGAAGTGCCCAAGAGAGACCATGACAAATGTCATGCAGTCGCACTGCGAAAATGAGCTGTCTAGCCCATCGTGAAAGAGCATGATGGAGAAGTATGGCGGCTGGAGCGAGAGAGCGGGCAGGCAGCAGCGACTTTGCGGACCACTGGGCAGTCGAGCCGAGCGGATCGCTTGCAAGCGGTCAGGCCTGGCGCGCTTCCAAGGGCAGCGCGCGCACTCTGCGGTACGTCTCCCTGCTCTACACGGGTTTCTTTTTTATCGAGCCTTACTTCCGCCACTCAACGCGTCACTGGCTCTGGTTTGCGGCGTTCTATGTCACATTCTTATCGCTTTACTTTGCGATCCCTGCAACAAGGGGACTCGCGCAGAAGCTCCTGTTCCTGCTGCTGTTTGCACTTGGCTTTATCTATTTTCCATTCAACACCAGCGCATCGGGAGCGTTCGTGTATCCCGTGGTCATGCTCGGGTTCTGCATACGGCGAACAAGCACTTACGTCATGGTGCTGTGCGCACAGCTTGCCGGCATTGCGCTGGAGTCATGGCTGTTCCACATTCCCTGGTACTTCGGCGGCATGGGCGCATTCTTCTGCGTGGTCATCGGGTTAAGCAACCTGTCTTACTCGCGCCAGCAGCAGGCGAACTACATGTTGCAGCGGGCAAACGATGAGATCGAACATCTTGCGCAGGTGGCTGAGCGCGAGCGGATTGCACGCGATCTGCACGACCTGCTGGGGCACACACTGACCGTGATCACGATCAAGTCGGAGCTGGCGAATCGGCTGTTCACGCTCGATCCCGAGCGGTCGCGACAGGAGATGCTTGAAGTGGAGGAAACCGCGCGCAAGGCGCTCGCCGACGTGCGGGAAGCCGTCGTTGGCTATCGATCGGAAGGCATGGCGGCTGAGATCTCCCGCGCGCGCCGTACGCTGACGTCTGCAGGAGTTGCGCTTTCCACCGCGCTGGATGTGGTTGAACTCACACCGGCAGAGACCAACGTCCTTTGCCTCTGCGTGCGCGAGGCGGTGACCAACATCGTTCGTCATGCGAACGCGAAGACGTGCACAATTCAACTGGCTCGATCGAACATCGGCCTGCGGCTAACAGTCGCTGATGACGGTTCCGGCATTAAAGCGCGTGAAGGGAGCGGACTGCGCGGCATGCGCGAGCGCATCGGAGGGCTCGAAGGACACATGCACATACATTCGTCCCAGGGCGGCGGCGGGACGCGTCTGGAGATCGATCTGCCGCAAGCGGCGAAGCTCGCCAGCGCAGCGACTCGTGTGAATGGCGAGGTGCACGCATGAGCGGCAAGATTCGGGTGGTGCTGGCGGAAGACCAGGCGATGGTCCGTGGCGCGCTCGCTGCCCTGCTGTCGATAGAGCCGGACATCGATGTGGTCGGAGTTGCAGCCGATGGTCAGGAAGCTTTCCGCATCGTGGGGCAGTTGCGGCCCAACGTGCTTGTGACCGACATCGAAATGCCTCAGCTCACCGGCCTTGAACTGACGGCGCGCGTTCGAGAGCTCTATCCAGAGACACGCGTCGTCATTGTCACTACGTTTGCGAGACCAGGCTACCTCCGACGCGCGCTCGAAGCCGGGGCGCATGGCTACCTGCTGAAGGACCGTCCATCCAGCGAGCTGGCGGATGCCGTTCGGCGCGTGAATCAGTCGCTGCGCGTCGTCGATCCTGCGCTTGCGGCAGAGATTTGGAATGCGGAGAGCGACCCGCTGACCGACCGTGAACGTCAGATTCTGCGGCGCGCGGGTGATGGAGAAAGCACTGCCGAGATCGCCAAGTCGCTCCGCCTGTCGGACGGCACCGTCCGCAACTACCTGTCCGAAGCAATCGCCAAACTTGGAGCTTCGAACCGCGTGGAAGCGTCGCGGCTGGCGCGGACCAAGGGCTGGCTCTAGCTCGCATACGGCGCGTCGTGTCCCCGAAGTGTTAGCCTTTTGCCCACGATGTGTGCGGCTGGTCGTATTCACAACAGCGTTACTCGCAGGGGGTTCTGCGCGGCAGGTGCAGGTGCGCTTCTGCTGACGCGATTTGCTCGTCCGCAGGCAGCGGAAAACATCCACTTCAATGTCGCCGAGTACGATCGCGAACATATCCTGGGGGCGGCGACCGATGCTTTGAAGCAGGCACCTGCGACCATCACTTCCATCCCGGCGCCCGTGAAAGGTCAGGACGCTCACACGTACTACTCCGAGGACACGGAGTGGTGGCCAGCGGAAGGCTCGCCTGCTGCGCCGTATGAGCATCGGCAGGGCTACAGCAATCCGCATGCATTCAGCGGGCATCGCGGTGCGGTGGTGCAGCTGAACGGCATCGTGGCCGCGTGCGTTGCGGCGTGGCGTCTGACGAGCGAGGCTCGCTACGCCCAGCATGCAATGCTGCATCTGCGTGCATGGTTCCTCGATGCAGACACTCGCATGGAGCCGAATCTTGACCATGCCGCCTGCATACCGCCATCGACCGAGGGCGCGCCGCGCGGTGTGGAAGACACAATCGTGTTCGGCGAACTGGTGCGTGCAACCTCGTTCCTCTGCGCCTACAACGGCGTTGCGACCGAGGCAGAATCGGCAGGTCTGCGCGAGTGGTTCGGCACGTTTGCGACGTGGTTGAACGAGTCGAAGAAAGGCTTTATCGCACGCGAGTCAAAGGATCGTCTGGCGATTTGCTGGACGTTGCAGGCCGCGGAGTGCGCCCGCTTCGCTCACAACGGCGCGTTGCAATTGGAGTGCTCGCACCGCTTCCGCGACAAGCTGTTGCGGCAGATGTCGTTTGACGGCGACTTCCCTGCCGAGCTGCATAGCGGCGATGCGTACGCTTCTTCCATCTTCACACTCGAATGTCTTTCGCTCACGTGCGAGGCGCTGTCGACGCCAATGGATCGGCTGTGGGATTACAACCTGCCTGACGGCCGCGGCATGCGGTCTGCCGTCGCGTTCCTCTACCCTGCCATCGATCATCGCGCAGCCTGGAAGTACCCGTCAGACGCGGAGCATTTCAGCGACTGGCCCGTACGCGGAACGAGCCTGCTGCTGGCCGGTCGCGCCTATAGCCGGCCCGAATACATCGCGACCTGGAAGCGTCTCCCAATCGAGCCGAAATCGCCTGAGCTGCTGCGTCACATGCCTTCCCGACAGCCTGCGCTATGGACCGTTCGCGTGCCCACCTGAGCACCTGTCGCTTCACTTCCCTTTGCGCGATCGTTTAGCTTGGTCGGTATGACCTGGAAGATTGCGCTGCTGCGCCCCCTTGCATGCTGCGCCTTGCTGTCGAGCTTCAGTCTTTATGCTCAGCTGAACCTGCTGCCAGCACCGCGCGAGGCAGCGGCCGGCAGGGCGATCCCATTGAACAGTGGTGTGAGCGTTGTCTGCTCCGGGTGCGATGCGGAGGACAGCTTTGCCGCCAGCGAGTTGACCGGCGGACTTGCCATTATGGGTGTGCCTGCAGGTGCGGGAGCTCGTATTACGCTGTTACGCAGTGACTCCCCTGCTGGACGCGCCGCGCTGGCCGCGGGACACGCCGACTTTACGGCTGCCATGCACGACGAAGGCTACGCGATCGTGCCGGACGCGACCGGCATCAGCGTTGTGGGTGCGACGCCTGCCGGTGTGTTCTATGGCGCCATGACGGCGCGGCAGATGGTTCGCATGGCGAACGGTGTGGCGACGCTACAGACCGCCACGATTCGCGATTGGCCTGCAATGAAGTATCGCGGGCTGCACGATGACCTGTCGCGTGGGCCGGTGCCGACACTCGACTTCCAGAAGAAGCAGATTCGCACTTTTGCGGCTTACAAGATGAACGTGTACTCGCCTTACTTCGAGCACACGATGCAGTACCGCAGCGAGCCGCTGGCCTCGCCGCCGGGCGGATCCATCACGCCGGAGCAGGCGCGCGAACTGGTCGCCTATGCGGCGAAATACCACATCACCGTTATCCCGGAGCAGGAGGCGTTCGGCCACCTGCACTACATGCTGGATTACGACACGTATTCGTCGCTGGCTGAAACTCCTCACGGGCACGTGCTGGCGCCAGGACAGCCGGAGTCGTTCGCGCTGATCGGCCGCATGTACAACGAGCTTGCGACGGACTATCCGAGTCCCCTGCTGCACCTGGGCGCGGACGAGACTGTCGAGTTGGGCAAGGGACAGACCAGGGCTGCGGTGGATGCGCAGGGTTTGGGTCCGGTGTACCTCGGTTTCCTGCAGAAGATCGTTACGCAGCTGCAGCCGCTGAATCGGCGCTTCCTGTTCTGGGGCGACATCGCCATGAAGGAGCCGGCGCTGCTGAAGGCGCTGCCCGCCAGCTTCAAGCAGCAGACCATCGCCGTGGGCTGGGAGTACAACCCGCAGCCCCGCGGCTTTGCGCCGTGGATCAAGCCGTACACCGATGCGGGCATGGAGTGCTGGGTCGCACCTGGGGTGAACGACTGGAGTCGTGTATTTCCGAACTTCAACCTGTCGCTGCCGAACATCCAGCAGTTCACCGCGCAGGGCCAGGCCAGCGGATGCACTGGCCAGCTGAACACCGTGTGGGACGATGACGGCGAGGCGCTGTTCAACAACAACTGGTACGCCGTGTTGTTTGGCGCGGAGACTGCCTGGCACAAGGGTGAGAGCTCTATTCCGCAGTTCCAGGCGATGTACGGGGAGATGTTTCACGGCGACGCCACCGGCAAGGTCAGCCAGGCCGAGCAGGAGCTGATGGCTGCGCACGCGCTGCTGAAGAACAACTTCAAGAGCTCCGATGCTTCGGACCTGTTGTTCTGGGTTGATCCATGGAGTCCCGACGGGCAGCTATCAGCTGCGAAGATTCGGCCGTACACGCGCGATCTTCGTCTGCATGCTGAGCGGGCGATCGTACTGATTGCCGAAGCTCGCGCGCAGGGCAATCTACGTGAACAGGACGCGCTCGACTCGATGGACCTGGGCGCGCGGCGCATGGACCTGATCGGTCTGAAATTTCAGCTCACAGATGAGATCGCGACGTCGTACGCAAAGGCTTATGCGCTGCAGAACAGCAAAGACAAGGACAGCCGCACCGAGGTGGGTCGCGACCTGGTCGACATCAACGCAGTCAACGGCAAGCTGCAGGACCTGCGCAATATCTACTCGCTGCTGCGCGACCTGTACCAGCAGGCGTGGCTGAAGAGTTACCGGCCCTACTGGCTCGGGAACAATCTTGCACGCTACGACCTGACGATCCAGCTATGGCTCAGCCGCATCGACAAGGTGCGGACGGCGCAGCGGCAATGGGACCGCTCGCAGTCGCTGCCCAGCGCAGCGGAGGTTGGGATTCCACCGGCACCGACAGGAGCGCCCGCGCAATGACATCGGCCTTAGCCGCTGAGATAGTGTGATGCCTTCTCAGTCAGCGGCTTTAGCCGCCGAGATAGAGGCACGATCTCGTTCGACTGCGGCTTTAGCCGCTGAGATTCAGCATCCAGGCGGCTGAAGCCGCACACAGGGGAGAATCCCAGCGATCGCGGCGGCTGAAGTCGCGGTCTGCTGAAGGGAGACGTACTTCTACACTGGTGAGACTATGTCGACACACCTCGGAGCGATTGCAGCGAAGGCGTTGATCACGGCGGACGGCGTGGTGCAGCAGCCGTTGATCCTGCTGGACGGCGAGCGGATCGCGCGCATCACAACCCAGCTGGAAACACCGGCGCCTGCGGCGACGTTGCACCTGCCGGAGAGCACGTTGTGTGCGGGCTTTCTCGACGTCCACGTGCATGGTGCGGGCGGCGCCGACGTGATGAACGGGTCAGTCGATGCGGTTGCGACCGTGGCACGCATGCTGGCGCGATACGGCACCACGCGCTTCCTGGCGACCACGGTGACAGCTCCGGTCGACCGTATTCTCACTGCGCTGGATGTTATCGCAGATGCGATTGAAGCCGCGCCTGCAGAAGGTGGTGCGACGCCCATCGGCATTCACCTGGAAGGGCCCTTTCTGTCGCATGAGAAACGTGGAGTGCATCCGACGGCGTTGCTGCAGCCGCCTTCCATTGAGTTGTTCGACCGTTTTCACGACGCTGCTCGTGGACACATCAAGCTGATGACCGTTGCTCCTGAGCTGCCAGGGGCGCTGGACCTGATTCAACATGCGGTAAGTCGCGGCGTGCGTGTGAGCCTTGGCCACTCTGACGCGGTTGCGACGGAGGCTCGGGCGGGCATTGCGGCCGGCGCTGTCTCGGCCACGCATACGTTCAACGCGATGCGTGGACTTGGACATCGTGAGCCGGGCATGCTGGGAGTTGTGCTGGACGCGGACGAGTTGTACGCCGAGCTGATCTGCGATGGCGTGCACACCACGCCTGAAGCGGTGCGGCTGTGGCTGCGCATGAAGGGCCTGGAACGCGCAATCCTGGTCACCGACGGCATGGCAGCGACCGGAATGCCCGATGGGAATTACCTGCTGGGTGACTTGGAGGTGGTGGTGGCGAACGGCGTGTGCATGAGCGATGGCGTGCTTGCCGGGTCGGTACTGACGATGGATCGCGCGGTGCGCAACGTGCAGGCATTTACCGGAATCGATCTGGCCGCAGCGGTGAGACTTGCATCGCGTAATCCTGAGGCGATGCTCGGGCTGTCTGTCATGGACGGGTTTGCTGACTTCAATGTGTACGACGCGTACGGTATGCGGACTGGAACCGTGCTCCGCGGGCAGATGACGACGTAGTCAGCGTGCCGCGGCAGCAAACTTCAGGGCTTCTGGCCTGCTGCCTTTTCCGCCTGTGCGATCGCCTTTCTGAACGCATCCACGGCAGGCACGTTATGGGCGCGCAGCCCATCTTTCGCGATGTAGCGCCATGCCGGCGAGGCGTCCAGCGGATTGTCGTTCCTGCCCTGGTACACGCTGAAAACATCGTCTGCCGGGCCGACCTCGGTTTGGGGATGCGGGGATTGGTTCGGCTCCGCAGGTCCAGTCGAGTTGCCGGGCTGTCGTCCGCGTTGTGCGCCAATCGCTACGCCCGTATCCGTCGGGTCGACCAGGACGGGCCGATTGTTCTGTCGCGGATCCTTTACCGTTGCGTTGACCACTTTCCCGTTGCCTTTGCGGATGACAATGATCAGGTCGGCCTCGGACTGCGTGAGGATCGGCTCGAACCGTCCCCAGTTCAGAAGCGCACTTTCCACGTCTTTCTGCGCGACACGGTTTGCCTGAGGATCGGTCGCAGACTGGCCGACGTCGGGATCGATGATGACAGCAACTGTTCTCGCCTGCAGAAGGTACGTCGGAAGAACCGGCGGCTTGTCTTTTGCGATGGCGAACGGCCCCACCAGCAGGACAGCGACGAACACTAGAGAGAACACACTGCGCATGGCGGGAATTGTAGTCCCTCTTTCCCCGGTCTGGAGGCATTCGCATACACTCGCCGTATGCCGCATCGGCTTCACCTCTTCGACCTTGTTCTGATTGCCGTCTACCTGCTCGGCATCACCTTGTTTGGCCTGCGATTCCGCAAGGCGGACTCGTCCCTTTCGTCGTACTTCCTGGCGGCGCGCAGCGTGCCGTGGTGGGCGATTGCGCTGTCGATTGTTTCGGCGGAGACGAGCACGTTGACGATCATCAGCGTGCCGGGCATTGCGTACGGCGGCAACTTCACCTTTCTGCAGCTGGTGTTCGGCTACATGGTGGGACGGCTGCTGATCTGCGTGCTGTTTCTGCCACGCTACTTTGAGGGCGAGCTGTTCACGGCATACCAGTTGATCGACCGGCGCTTCGGTCACACGCTGCACAAGGTGACGGCCGGCTTGTTTCTGTTGACGCGCGCTGCAGCCGAGGGTGTTCGCGTGTACGCCGTGTCGATCGTGGTGGGTATCGCGATCGGCACGAATGACATTGCAAGCATCGTCATCATCAGCATGTTGACGCTGGTGTACACGTTTGAGGGCGGCATGGCCGCGGTCATCTGGACGGACGTGGTGCAGATGGGCTTGTACGTCGCCGGCACCGTGATCGCGCTGTTTACGCTGGGCGCGAAGATCGACGGCGGATGGAGTACGGTGCATGCGATTACATCGGCCGCGGGTAAGCTGCAGACGTTTGATTTCGCGTTGAACCTGACTTCGACGTACACGTTCTGGGCGGGGCTGGTCGGCGGCGCGTTCCTGACGATGGCCTCGCATGGCACGGACCAGCTGATGGTGCAGCGGCTGCTGGCTGCGCGCAACCTGCGCGATGCACGCGTGGCGCTGCTGGCGAGTGGCGGCGTGGTGCTGGTGCAGTTCACGCTGTTCCTCGTGATTGGTGCCGGGCTATTCGTGTTTTACGGCCAGCATCCGGCGGCGTTGACCGTCAAGGGCTCGGACCGGCTGTTTCCTGCCTTCATCGTGCAGCAGATGCCGGTGGGCATTGCTGGCCTGCTGATTGCGGCTATCCTTGCGGCAGCCATGTCGAACCTCTCTGCCGCGCTGAACTCACTTTCGTCGACCACCATTGTCGATTTCTACCTGCGTCTGCGACCCCACGCCACCGACAAGCGGCGGAACTTCCTTTCGCGCCTGGCGACAATCTTCTGGGCGATAGTGCTGGTTGGCATTGCAATCTATGCCGTGCAGGTGGGCGGCAAGGGGCACGTGGTGGAGATGGGACTTTCGATCGCTTCGGTCGCGTATGGCGCGCTGCTGGGCGTCTTCCTGCTGGGCACGCTGACGCGCTACGCCACGCAAGCCGGCGCGATTGTCGGCATGGTGGTTGGCTTTGCACTGAACCTTGCGCTGTACCTGCCGAAGATTCTGCCGGTGCCTTCGCTGCACATCGGTGGCTTCGCGTTGTCGAACATCGCGTTCACCTGGTACGTGCTGATCGGCGCGGTGGTGACGTTTGCGGTGGGATCACTGTTCAGTGTGTTTGGCGCGCCTTCGCGACGGAAGCTGGCAGCGGTGGCGGTGTTGCTGGTCTGCGCCCTTCTCGTGACGCGTGCCCAGGCACAAACTGCAGCGCCGTATGACTTCAGCGAGATTGACAGCCTGATGCAGGCCGCCGTTGCGGCGAAGCAACTGCCCGGCGGCGTCGTCGTCATCGGCAGCGGCGGGCATGTTGTCTTCCACAAGGCCTACGGCGATCGCTCGATCGATCCTTTGGTCGAGCCGCTGACCGAAGACACCATCTACGACATGGCATCACTGTCGAAGTGCATCTCGACCTCGGTCGCCATCATGCAACTGTACGAGGCGGGCAAGCTGCAGTTCGACGTTCCCGTCGTGAAGTATCTCCCGGAATTCGCTGCTGCCGGCAAGAGCAACATCACGGTGCGGGAGTTGCTGACGCACTACTCCGGCCTGGCGCCGGACGTGTCGCTGAAGGATGCGTGGAGCGGCAAGGGCGAAGGCGTCAAGCGTGCCATGGAGTCTATCCCCGCCGGGCCGCCGGGCGTGAAGTTTGTCTACTCCGACATCAACTTCATCACGCTTGGTGCCATCGTCGAAAAGCTCTCGGGCGAGCCGCTGGATGTGTATGCGGCGAAGCACGTCTTTGGGCCGCTCGGCATGAAGGACACGGGTTATCTCACACCTCATTGCCCGCACCTGTTCGACCAGCCTGAAACGAAGAATGCCGACTGCATCGTCCAGACCATGGACGTGACGACGCATCAGCCGCAGCCAATCCATCTGCCAAATGGAACCACCCTCGACGCCACGCGGATCGCGCCGACCGCGCACAACGACGACAAGCCTATGGCCGATGACCGCATGCTGCGCGGCGAAGTGCATGATCCGACAACGCGCCGGATGGGCGGTGTCGCGGGCCACGCAGGCGTCTTCTCGACGGCGCATGACACCGCACTGTTCGCGCAGGCGCTGCTGGATCGCCTGGCAGGACGTCCGAGCAACTTCCCCCTGCAACAGGCAACGCTCGAGTTGATGTGCCGGCCTGAGCAGCCGGTGCAGGCCAGGGCGATGCGCGGCTTTGGGTGGGATATCGACTCGCCCTACTCGCGTCCTCGCGGCGAGGTGTATCCCATCGGCAGCTTCGGTCATACGGGTTTTACCGGAACGTCGGTGTGGATGGACCCGCGCAGCGACAGCTACATCATCCTGCTGGCGAACGCGGTGCATCCGCGTGGCGGCAAAGCGATCACGCCGCTGCGTGGCATGCTGGCGACCGCCACGGCTCGTGCGCTCGGTGTCGACAAACCCATGCCGGAACATGCCACCCGGACCGGCATCGACGTGCTGGAGAGCACCAACTTCCGTGCGCTGCTTGCATTGCCGCACAAGGACCCGCACTCCATCAAGTTAGGCTTGTTAACCAATCAGACCGGGCTGGATGCGAGGGGTCGTCGCACCATCGACATCCTTGCCCAGCAGCATGGCAAGGGCTCGCCGACGATTGAGCTGACCACGCTGTTCTCGCCGGAGCACGGCATTCTCGGAGTCGAAGACCGCACCGGCATCGGCAACGCGATCGACACCGCGACGAAGCTGCCGGTCATTTCGCTGTATGGGACGAAGCCGGAGGACCGGCATCCTAAGGCGGAAGACTTGAACAAGCTGGACGCAGTGCTGATCGATCTGCAGGATGTGGGTGCACGGTTCTATACGTACGAAACCGCCATGGCGTATTTCCTTGAAGCAGCCGGCAAGACTGGCACGCCGATCGTCGTGCTCGACCGACCGGCGATGCTCAGCGGCGTGGGCGTGGGCGGTCCGGTCAGCGATGCGGGCACGGAGGCCTACATCAGCTACATGCAGGAGCCGATGACGCTGGGCATGACGCTGGGTGAGCTTGCCGGCTTCTTCAACGGCGAGCAGCACCTGGGCGCGCGATTGACCGTGGTGCCCATGTACAACTGGCAGCGAGGCCTGTGGTTCGACCAGACGGGCGTGCCCTGGGTGAATCCGTCACCCAACCTGCAGAGCCTCGCCGCGGCGACGCTCTACCCCGGAACTGCTTTTGCCGAGTATACCAATCTGTCCGTCGGGCGCGGCACCGATCACGCATTTGAACAGGTTGGCGCGGCATGGATCGCGAGCGATGCCGAATCGCAGAAACTGGCCGACACGCTGAACGCGCGCAAGCTAGTAGGGGTGTCCTTCGCTCCCGTTATCTTCACACCCACGGGGACCTACCCCTTTCACGGGCAAACGATCCACGGTGTTCGCATGACGGTCACCGACAGGCAGCGGCTGGATGCGCCTGCCATGGGCGCCGAGTTGCTGACCGCGGTGCGAGCGCAGTACCCGACGCAGCTGGTGATGACACGGGCCGCGACGATGATAAAGAATGCCGCAACAACCCAGGCCATCGAAGCAGGTAAAGACCCCCACGAGATCATCGCCATGTGGGAACCCGGCCTGAGCGAGTTCCGTGCGCGGCGCGAGAAGTACCTGCTCTACGGCTACCTGCCTTCAGACGAAGAGATGGAGTCAGTAATTCCGAAGAAGCTCGAACCAGCGAAGTAGCGCCTTAAGCGATCTCGAGCTCGCGCAGGATGAAGGCGTAATCCATCGCAATCTCACGCAGGTAGTCGTATCGGCCGGATGCGCCGCCGTGGCCTGCATCCATGTTTACGTGCAGCAGCAGGGGTCGGTCTGCATTGGTCTTGAGCGTGCGTAGCTTCGCCACGAACTTCGCCGGTTCCCAGTACATCACCTGCGAATCGTTCAGGCTCGTCTTGACCAGCGTTGCGGGGTACGTGCCGCCCTGCAGGTTGTCATAAGGCGAGTAGCTTCGCATGTACTCGAATGCCTCGGGCTCGTTGGGATTGCCCCACTCCTCATACTCGGCGACCGTCAGCGGCAGCGATGCGTCCAGCATGGTGTTCATCACGTCGACGAACGGCACGTGGGACAGCACTACACGGAACAGATCCGGCCGCAGGTTGACAACAGCACCCATCAGCAGACCGCCCGCGCTGCCACCCTCGATGATGACCTTGTCTGCCGCACCATACTTCTCCGCTACAAGGTGTTCTGTGACCGCGATGAAGTCTGTAAAGGTGTTGCGCTTGACCATCATCTTGCCCGCATCATGCCACGTGTCGCCCAGGTCGCCGCCGCCGCGAATGTGCGCGTAGGCCACCACGACGCCGCGGTCCAGCAGCGACAACCGGCTTGTGCCGAAACCGACCGGCAGTGCATAGCCATATGATCCATAGCCATAGACATAGAGCGGATTGGTGCCGTCCTTGCCGAACGTATCGCGCCGGTAGACCAGCGATACCGGCACCCGCACACCGTCTGCTGCTGAGACCCACACACGCTCGGACGCATAGCGCTCACGGTCGAACCCTCCGGGCACCTCCTGCTGTTTCAGCAGGGTGGACGTCCCGGTCGCGACGTCGTACTCGTACACCGAGGCGGGTGAGACGAGCGACTGGTAGCTGTAGCGAAAGCTCGTCGCATCGAAATTGCGATTGACATGCAGCCCCGCTGAGTAGCTCGGCTCGGGGAACGCGACCGTTGCCGGATCAGACGAAAGCACGTCACTCTCAAAGCGGAAGACGCGCATGCGGTCCAGGCCTTCGACAATCTCTGACGCGACGGCGAAGTGTTCAAAGACTTCGAAGTCGTCCAGCGGCACCTGCTTGTCTTCTGGCAGCAGCTCGGTCCAGTGTTCGCGTCCTGGAGTGGCTACAGGTGCCGTTACCACCCGAAAGTTCTTGCCCGTATCGTTCGTGCGGATGTAGAAGACGCCATGCCGGTGATCGACGGAATACTCCTGGTCGGCAACACGCTCCGCGATCACCTGGAAAGGTTCGAGCGGCGTATCAGCTGAGACAAACCGATACTCCGAGGTGGTGTGGCTGCCGCTTTCAATCAGCAGAAATTTGCGGTCGCGCGTGCGCCCGACGCCCACGTTGAAGCGCTCATCGGGCTCTTCGAACACCAGCGCGTCTTCGCCTGCAGCAAACCCCAACGCGTGGCGAAGCACACGATCATGCCGTTTGGTCTGCTCGTCTTCCACCGTGTAGAAGAGCGTGGCGGAATCGGGTGTCCACACGATCGCACCCACACGCTCGGCGGTGTCGGGCAGCAACTCGCCCGTACGCAGGTCCTTGATGTGCAGCGTGTACTGGCGAAACCCGGTGTTGTCCGTGGTGTACGCCAGCAGGTTGCCGTCCGGGCTGACAGACAGGGCACCGAGCGCCATGAACGGCTGGCCTTCCGCAAGCTGGTTCACGTCAAGCAGAACTTCTTCCAGGGCGCTCGCGTCATAGCTGAGGTCTGGGGCCGCGGCGCGTCGGCAGTGGATCGCATATTGCGAACCTTCGATGGTGTGCACGTAGTAGAACCAGGCACCATCGCGATATGGAACGGAGGTGTCCGTCTCCTTGATGTGCGACAGCATCTCGCGGTAGAGCGTCTCCTGCAACTCTTTTGTGGGCGCCATCACCGCATCGGTGTAGGCATTCTCCGCTTCCAGGTAGGCGCGCACCTCCGGCGACTCCTTCTCACGCAGCCAGAAGTAATCGTCTTCTAGCGTCGTGTTGTGGATGTGGGTCGGATGCGGCTCCTTCCTTGCAGTGGGCGGCGAAGGCAGGAAGGCAGGCGCGGGAGAAAGCAGACTCATGTCCTGAGGATACAAGGCACGTTCGGGCTATCGGCAAAGAATGGTGACGCGCTCTGGCGTAGCAACGGAATCACTGACCCTGACTCCTAAGTTACTGAAACGCTTTGTAAAGCGGCTCACCGGTGGCAGCGCCTCGGCCGGTATAGATCCAGATACAGGAGATCGATCATGAAGATTCGTGTGCTTGCACTCGCTTCCGCACTGCTGGCCTGCACCGCTGCAAGTGCCGCGTTCGCTCAGGACTTCTCCGACAAGGACAAGGCCTTCCTGAAGGACTCAACCGAAGACAACCTGGCTGAGATCAAGATGGCCGAAATGACCATCCGCACCACGAAGAACCCTGCCATCAAGGCCTTTGCCGAGCAGATGATTAAGGACCATAACGCGCTGCTGGCGGGAGCGAAGCCCGTCGCCATGAAGGCCGGTGTGACGCCGCCGACGACCACCAGCGCAAAGGCTGACGCTGAATATCTGAAGTTGAAGGTGCTGACCGGCGATACCTACGACAAGAGTTACGTCAAGACGATGGTCGCCGACCACCACGAAGACCTTAACAAGACGAAGCAGGAAAACGCCTCCACGGCAAATGCCGAGATGAAGAAGCTGACCGCGCACGCGGCGAACGTGATCGCCGGGCACACTCAGAAGATCGAAGCCATCGCTTCGACCATGGGCATCAGCTAGTCACAGTCCAGAACGGCTGGGGCGGATGCCGCGTGGTGTCCGCGCTTCTCCGTGTGTCCGCTTTATTGAGGGAACCTTTTGCGAACACCCGGCGTATCATCATGCGTGATGGCAGTAAGGCTCCGCTTGTTCTGGGTCATCGTCGTTGCACTGCTGGCCGGGTGGTCTTTCCCCGCAGTCGCAGAGTCAGTCAAAACGATGCCCGCGCCCACGGCGTACGTGAACGACTATGCCGGCGTTCTGAATGACTCCACCAAAATTGATCTGGACGGCCTGCTCAAGCAGCTCGATACGCAGGCGCACGCGCAGGTATTCGTTGCGATCATTCATAAGATCGACGACGATAACAGCCCGGCGGAGTTCGCCAACGAGCTGTTCGCCAAGTGGAAGCCCGGTCCGAAACAGCAGGACCGCGGCGTGCTGCTGCTGATCTCGGTCGAGGACCACAAGTATCAATTCGAAATTGGTTACGGCCTCGAAGGCATTCTGCCCGACGGCAAGACCGGCGACATCGGCCGCGAGATGGTGCCCGATCTTCGCACGGGCAACTACGACGGCGCGGTTCGGACCGCCGTCAACGATCTTGCAAATGTCGTTTCGGCAGACGCGGGCGTAACTCTGGCAGCGCCGCCCCGCCCGGTACGCCAGGTTCGCGGACGGTCCAGCGGTGGCAGCGGCTGGATCGGCATTGTCTTCTTCGTCATCATCCTGCTGTTCATTCTTCGCGGCGGCGGGCGAGGCGGTCCGGGAGGCTTTCTCACGGGCATGCTGCTCGGCGGAATGATGGGCGGAGGGCGTGGCGGCGGCTTCGGAGGCGGTGGCTTCGGCGGAGGCGGTGATGGTGGAGGCGATGGCGGAGGCGGTTTCGGGGGCGGCGAAGGTGGCAGTTCCGGTGGCGGTGGAGCTGGTGGTAGCTGGTAAGGAGCGAGTCTGATATGCCACAAATGTTGGAAGGGAACGCAAACAGAGGATCTATGAAAAAGGGATTGATTGGGTTGATCGTGGTTGTGGTGCTGCTCGGCCTGGTGGGCATGAGCTACATCTCGGCGCGTAACAGCATTGCGGTGAAGTCGAACGATATCGATGCCGCCTTCTCAGCGATTGACGTGGACCTGCAGCGCCGGGCCGACCTGATTCCAAACCTGGTCGCCAGCGTCAAGGGCTACGCCAAGGTCGAGACAACCGTGTTGACAAACATCGCCGAGGCGCGCAGCGGCTTGTTGCAGGCCAAAACGCCGGACGAAAAGCTGGCCGCAAACGATCGGCTGTCCGTCTCGCTGCTGCCGCTGACACGCATGCAGGAAGCATACCCAGACCTGAAGAGCAACCAGCAGTTCATGCGGCTGGAAGATGAGCTCTCCGGCACGGAGAACCGGATTGCCGTCGCGCGCAAGCGATACAACGACGCCATCCTCGACTACAACAACACCATCGCGGTCTTCCCGAACAGCCTGTGGGCAGGGATCGCCGGCTACAAGCATCGCAACACGTACTACACCGCCGATCCAGGGTCGAAGAGCGCTCCAAAGGTGGATTTCGGCAGCTAGCCTGCCGCTTCTCTGGAGACTGTCATCCGTAACGCAGTTGAGGGATCTGCTTGTTGGCTCGCATCGGCATTATCGCCGGCCGAAGCCAACAAGCAGATCCCTCCGCCTTGCTACGGGATGACAGATCATGGACGGTGAACGATGAACAGGTCTGACAAAGTAAAAGGCCGTCGGCATGAGCGACGGCCTTCGTCTCTTAAGCAGCGGTTAGCGCGTGAACGAACCAACAGCGGTCGTCTCGTCATCCTTCACGTCAAATACCGTATAGAGCTTTGTGATCTGCAGCAGGTCGTGAACCTTTTTTGTCAGGTTCAACAGCTTCAGTTCGCCTCCAGCATTCTTCACGCTGGTGAAGGCGCTGACCAGTTCGCCGATGCCGGAGCTGTCGATGTAGCTTACGTCGCCGAGATTCAGCAGGATGTTCTTATCGCCTTTCGCGAGCAGATCGCGAATCGCATCGCGCAGTACGACGCTGCCCTCGCCGAGGGTGATGCGGCCGCTCAGATCCAGAATCGTGACGCCATCTACATGGCGCGTACTTACCTTAACGCTCATCGTGCTCTCCTGCCGAAAGATCGGCTCGTATTGCAAGTTCAGGTTGTGCTCTGCCCGCTGGTGCGGTGCTTGATCAGCGTCAGTTCAGTGCCTGGGGACAACTGGCGAAAGTGTACTTCATCCATGAAGGCCCGCATCAGGAATACCCCGCGCCCTGATCCCCGAAGAATGTTCTCTGGCGAGAGCGGATCGGGGATATTGTTTGCATCGAAGCCGCTGCCCTGATCGCTGATGCGAAAGATCAGGTCGCCATCCGTCGCCTCGAAACTGACGTTGACCTCTTTTTCCCGCTGGTACGCGTTCCCGTGAATGACCGCGTTCACCGCTGCTTCGCGCACAGCCATTGCGATGTTTGACACGTCATCCTCATCCACACCGAACCGCAGCGCAAAGGCTTCTGCCTCCTGCTCCACGCGATCGACTGACTCCAGTGTGGAGGCAAGTGTCAGGCTCGTCCGGGTTGTCGGCGTGTTGGGCAAGGCGCTCCAGTAGGGCGTAGCTCGACGGCGGGGTGTCTTCGCAGTGTGCTTCTCGCCGTGCGTGATGTCAAGGCAGTAACCACCGCGATGATGTGATTCGCCCATCGTAACGCCAGTTGGTTAGACTGCCAACAAAGGCCCACAACACACATGGAGGCGCGGCGATGACAGATCAGGCAATCCGCAGAACCAGTCTGTCATCGTTGATGGGCGCGCGCGTTCGCGACCAGGCGGGCGTTGTAAGCGGGCGTATCGCAGAGTTCCTGCTGGTAGGTGAAGAGTCCGGTACGCACGTCAGCAGCCTGGTCCTGTCCAGCTCCGGCAGGGTGCGCGACAAGCTGGTGTACTGCGTTCCATTGCATGCGCTTACCTTCGGTGCGGATGGAGCCATCCACCTGAAAGGCGTTGATGAGCCGCAGCCGCTGAAGCTCTCTCCCGCTGCCGTCCTGCTCGAACGTGATCTGCTGGACCAACAAATCATTGACGTGTCCGGACGCAAGGTGGTGCGTGTCAACGACGTGGACCTGGTGTGGGAGGTTGAGGGCGAGTCCATCTGCAAGCTGCGCATTGCCGAGGTGGAAGTGGGCATGCGCGGCGCGGTGCGGCGCCTGCTGAAAGGCCTGCCAAACAGCTTTGTAGAATCCATTGCACATCGGTTCCAGGCGCGTGTGATCCCATGGGAGTTCGTGGACCTGATCGATCGTGATCCTGCGCGCCGCGTTCGCCTGAAGGTTGAATCTGATCGGCTGTCGCACATGCACCCGTCCGACATCGCAGACATCCTCGAAGAGCTTGCGCCAGCCGAGCGCGACGCGGTCTTCACATCCTTGAATGAAGAGATCGCGGCAGAGGCGCTGGAAGAGGTCGAGCCCAAACTGCAGCGCTCGCTGCTGGAACACATGGAATCGAGCCGCGTCGCGGACATTGTCGAGGAAATGGATCCGGGTGCAGCGGCCGACCTGCTGGCAGAGCTGCCCGAAGATCGCTCCGAGGCCATCCTGCACGAAATGGAGCCGGACGAACGCAAAGAAGTCGAAGACCTCCTCGAGTTTCCAGACGACTGGGCCGCAGGCCGTATGACTACGGACTACGTGGCGGTTTCGCAGAGTGCCGATGTGAAAGCCGCTATCGAAGCTCTGCGTGCCTTTGAAGGCGACCTCGAAACAGTCGGCGAAGTCTTTCTGCTGGACGACAAGCAGCATCTCTCGGGAGTTGTCAGCCTGGCACGGATCACGCTGGCTGAGGGCGCAACGCCACTGGCCAGCATCAAGGAACCGCGTGTACACACATGCGGCGTCGACGCCGGCAGCAAGGAGATCGCCGAGTTGTTCGACAAGTACAACCTGCGCTCGCTTGCGGTATTGGATCGCGAGCATCAGCTGGTCGGCGTGATCTACGCTGAGCACGTCATCGCCCTGCTGCGGGCAGGCCGGTGATCGCGTGAGGATTCTGTACCTTGGACAGCTTTCCCCCAACGACTCCGCCGAATACCGGCGATGGGCGCTGCTGCGAGAAGGCCACCACGTAGAGTCCGTCAACACCTTCGAGTACGGCGCAAAGCACGCGCTGGTGCGCAAGCTGGAGTTCCGTATCTCTGCAGGGCCTGAGGTCGCGCGGCTGAACCGCGACATACTGGCCGCTGCCGAGCGAGTTCGTCCCGACGCCGTCTGGTGCGACAAGGTGCTTTGGATGGAGCCGGCGACGCTGAACAAGCTGCGCGAACGCGGCATCGTCACCGTGTCGTACATGATCGACAACTTCTTCGGTCCTCGTCGCGACCCTGGCTGGCGCCTGTATGCAAAGACGATTCCGTACTACGACCTGCACTGCACCCAGCGCGACAGCAATGTCGTAAGCTACCGCGAAGCAGGCGCACGGGACGTCATCAAGATCCAGACCGCGTTTGAACCAACCATCCACTTCCCTGAACAGCCGCAGCGTACCGATGAGAGCCGCGACCGTAGCGTCTCCTTCATCGGCACTTCGTACGATCACCGCGCGGAGACGCTTACAAAGCTGTCGCGTGAGGGCTTGCCGGTGGTCATCTCCGGCGGCCCGCAGCATTGGCAGCGTACGCTTTCACCGGAGCTGTTTGCGACGCTGTACCGCGAGGGCGAGCTCTACGGCCAGAGGTATCGCGAGGCGATCTGGCGATCGAAGATCAACCTGAGTTTTCTGACGCATGGTAATCGCGACGAGTTCGTGCACAAGAGCTTTGAGATCGCCGCATGCGGTGGATTCCTGCTGGCGGAACGCACGCCCGGCCACCTCGAGCGCTTTGTCGAAGACGAAGAAGCCGTCTTCTTCAACGGCTATGACGAACTGCTCGAAAAGATCAGGCGTTACCTGCCGGATGAACCCGCGCGCAACGCAATCGCGAGTGCGGGCCAGCGTCGCGCGTGGAGCAGCGGCTACGACAACGACACGCAGGTGCGGCTGATCGTCGAACGCCTGCACGGGATCATGGCCGCGCGAAACGAGCGTGCCGCGTGAGGATGCTCAAGAGCTGGCGCATTCGCATCCTGCTGTTTCTCGCCGTGCTTGGGCCCGGGTTCATCACTGCGAACGTCGACAACGACGCCGGTGGCATCCTGACCTACTCGCAGGCGGGCGCGCAGTACGGCTACTCGCTGCTGTGGACGATGCTGCCGATCACGGTCGCTCTGATCGTCGTGCAGGAAATGTGCGCGCGCATGGGCGCTCACACGGGCAAAGGCCTGAGCGACCTGATCCGCGAAGAGTTTGGCCTGCGCATGACCTTCATCGTCATGGTGCTGCTGGTCATCGTCAACTTCGGCAATGTCATCGCAGAGTTCACCGGCATCGCCGGCTCCATGCAGCTGTTCCACGTGAGCAAGTACATCGCCGTGCCCGTGTGTGCCGCGCTTGTGTGGGCCATGGTGGTCAAGGGCGATTACAAAAGCGTGGAGAAGATCTTTCTCTTCGCCTCAGTGGTGTATCTCGCCTATATTGTTGCGGGCGTGCTCGGCCGCCCCGACTGGCATCTCGCGCTGGTAGAGACGGTCAAGCTGCCCCCTCGCAGCGCATGGCGCGACACAAATTACCTCTACATGACCGTCGGCGTCATCGGCACAACCATCACGCCGTGGATGCAGTTTTACCTGCAGTCATCCATCGTCGAGAAGGGCGTAACGATGCGGCAGTACAAGGCATCGCGGCTCGACGTGATTGTGGGCTCCATCTTCACGGACGTGGTCGCCTGGTTCATCGTCGTGGTGTGCGCCGCGACGCTGTTTGCACATGGCGCGGGTCAGATCAACGTGCCTGCCGACGCGGCAGAAGCGATGCGGCCGATCGCAGGCGATTACGCCTTCCTGCTGTTCGCCGCCGGCCTGTTCAATGCGTCGCTCTTTGCCGCTTCCATCCTGCCGCTGTCGACTGCGTATACGGTCTGCGAAGGTCTGGGGTTTGAGAGTGGTCTGGATCGCACGTGGAAGCAGGCGCCGGTCTTCTACTGGCTCTACACACTGCTCATCGCAGCGGGCGCGGGTGTTGTGCTGATCCCGAACTTCCCTCTGGTCCGCATGGCGATCCTGTCGCAGGTGTTGAACGGCCTGTTGCTGCCTGTGGTCATGTACTTCATGCTGCGACTGGTCAACAACAAGGAGTTGATGGGCGACCATCGCAATAAGCTGTGGTTCAACGTGATTGCATGGGCCACCGCGATCATTGTGACCGTGCTGTCGCTGATGTGGGTCTGGCGAGTGTTGCGGACGTAGGCAGGCTAAGTGACCGGGTGCCCCATGTCTCGCTCTTGAGGCATGGGCCTTTCAGTCAGACAGCGTCGGGCAGTCGCGGCAGCGATAGCAGCAGGTTCTCCAGCATAAGTTTCAGCTGCGCCGGATGCAGCGGCTTAGTCACCGTCTCCACGACACCCAGCCGTCTCATCTCCTGGGGATTTTCTGAATCGACGGCGTTTACAAAGAGAATGCTCGGCACCGAAGCCCCACGCTTGTGGAGCGTCTCGAGCAGTGCGCGACCATCCATCTTTGGCATCTGCTTATCGGTCAGCATGGCGTCAATGCGCTCGCGCGCCAACACTTCGAGCGCTTCTAAACCATCGGCCGCGGTATGCACGGTTGCGCCAAGCTGCCTGAGCACGATTGCAAAGGTCGTCCGCAGCACCGGCTCGTCATCCACCACCAGAATCTTCGCGTCGCCCAGGGTCATGCGGCAAGCGCTCGCACCCACTCCACAATGGAGCGGACCGCAACACCCGATGGTCCCTTGGCGATGTAGCTGCGGGCGTCGTCGATCCAGGCCTGCCCAGCGATGTCGAGGTGGACCCAAGGCGTGTCAGCCGCGAACTCCTTCAGGAACATGGCCGCCGTGATCGCTCCACCATAGCGGTCGACGCCTGTGTTCATGATGTCGGCGATGCTGCTCTTGATCAGCTCGGCGTAATCGTCAGTACAGGGCAGGCGCCAGAAGTGTTCTCCCGCCTCACGCGACGCCTGCAGGAACACCTCGAACACGTCGTCATCATTCGAGAACAGCCCCGCGTTCAGCTTGCCGAGTGCCACGACGCAGGCGCCCGTAAGCGTCGCAGCGTCGATCAGGTGAGTTGCGCCCAGCGTCTTTGCGTAGTGCAGACCATCCGCGAGCACCAGGCGACCTTCGGCGTCGGTGTTCATCACCTCGATGGTCTTGCCAGACATTGCCGTCAGCACGTCGCCGGGCTTGTAGGCGGTGCCGCTAGGCATGTTTTCGGCGGAGCAGATGACGCTGATGACGCGCACGCCCGGCTGCAGAGCGGCGATCGCCTGCATGGCGCCGATCATGGCAGCCGCTCCGGCCATGTCGTACTTCATCTTGTCCATACCCTCGGCGCCCTTGATGGAGATACCGCCAGTATCGAAGGTGATGCCTTTGCCGACCAGCGCGATCAGCTTGTCACTGACAACGCCCGCGGGCGGCTCGTAGCGCATGACAATCAGCGCGGGCGGCTCAACCGAGCCCTGCGCGACAGCCAGAAACGCTCCCATGCCGAGTTCCTTCAGCCTGGCGGTACTGTGAACCTCGCACTGCAGACCGGCTTGCTCGCACATGGCCGCGGTGCGCTTGCCCAGTTCGGTCGGAGTAAGAACATTACCCGGCTCGTTAACCAGCGTGCGGGCGAAGTTCTGCGCCGCAGCAACGATCTCGCCTTCTGCAAAGCCGCTACGGATCTCGTCCTGCGTGGCCTTCTGCTGCGATGGCGCAAGGACAGAGATGCTCTGCATGCTGCGGTCTTTCCGGTCCGTGCGATACGTATCGGGATCGTAGTCAGCCAGCACCGCTCCTTCAACAACGGCGCGCGCGGCGGGCAGACAGTGCAAGCCTTCAAGGTGCTCGTCAGACAGCGCGCGGTCTTCAGGAAAGTGGATGGCGATGTCGCTGAGGGTGCGTGCACGGGCGAACCGTACTGCCGTGCCAGCGGCTTTGCGCAGCTCTGCCGGGGACAGCTTCTTGACCTTGCCCAGACCCACAATCAACAGGCGGTCGGCCTTTAGACCGGCAGGACGGTGCAGCAGCAGCGTCTCTCCAGAAGCAGCTTTGAACTCACCCGAAGTCAGAAACGGTGAAGCAGCATCGCTGATCGCGTCCGCTGTCGTCAGGAGCGTCGGTAACGGCGTGGCATCGGGTCCGGTGGCGATATCCACCGCAAAGACGGCAAGCAGCGGCGTGGCAAACGAGGCAGAATCTGCAAACAACAATTGTGTAGCCATGGAACTCCCAATGGTGTGTCCAGTGTAAAGCGATCAGCGGCGCTGGCTGCGGGCGATGGCCGCCCGGGTTTCCTTGTCGGCCTCGCGCTTGCGTTCGGTCTCGCGCTTGTCCCACTCCTGCTTGCCGCGTGCGATAGCCAGTTCACACTTCACGCGGCCCGCTTTGAAGTACAGCCGCGTCGGGATCAGCGTCACGCCTTTTTCGCGGGTCTGCACGGCAAGCCGGCGCAGCTCGTCCTTATGGAGCAGTAATTTCCGCGTGCGTGTCTCCTCGTGGTTCATCGCATTCCCGTGCGAAAAGGCCCCGATGTGCGCGTTCAGCAGAAACGCTTCACCATCTTTCACCAGGCCGTACGCATCTTTCAGATTGGCCTTGCCTTCGCGGATGCTCTTGACCTCGGTTCCGCGCAGGGCCACGCCCGCCTCGAACCGATCCTCGAGAAAGTAGTTGTGCGATGCGGCACGATTGAACGCGGCATCGCGGCTGCCCATGGCGACCGGGTCGCGCGGAACCGACTTACGCGACGGGTTTTGCTGGATCTGTGTGGTCGCGTGTGCCATAACCTATTGATGTTCGCACAACCAGAACGGCTGCAGACACCTCCGCCGTATCGCGCCGATGGTACACTCGAACCGCCAACAGGTCTGATCGCATATCGGCATCGGTGTGAGCATCCTGCGTTCCCGCCCGTCCAATAAAAGCAAGCAGGATTCCCGCGAAGGTGGACGTAGCAGTTGATGGAACAAAAGTTGATGCAGAGGACCGGCTTCAACGCCCGTCGCATTTTTTGGCGCAGTTCGGCAGCGGCACTGCTGCTGTGTGCCGCGGCAGTGCTGGCGACCCCGGTCCATGCCCAGTCAGCATCCACGTGGAGCAAGCGCGGAGCCGATGCAGAGGCACGTGAGGACTATGATGCCGCGTTCGAGGCATACCGCCAGGCACACCTGCTGAAACCATCAGATTTGCGTTATAAGACGCATTTTGAACGCGCCCGGTTTTCAGCCGGTGCAGCCCACGTTGATCGCGGTCGCGTACTGCGGCAGAGCGGCGACTTCAATGGCGCTCTGACCGAGTTTGAACGGGCACTCTCCATTGACGGCAGCAACCAGGCCGCACAACAGGAAATCACCCTCACCGAGCGGCAGATGTCGAGTACGCCGGGCAACAGCCTCAACCTGCCGCCCGCCGTCGGCCCCTCGCCGGAGATCGCGTCCATCTCCGAGCCCATTCGCCTGAAACCCGTCTCCACCACACCGCTGACGCTGCACATGGTGGAAGATACCAAGGCAATCTACCAGGCCATCGGCAAACTCTCCGGCCTGAACGTCATCTTTGACCCGGACTACACCTCGCGTCGCATCCAGATGGATATAACCGCTGTGCCGCTCGAAGATGCGCTACGAATCCTGGGCGTCCAGGCGGGCACGTTCTACAAGCCGCTGACTCCAAACACGATCTTCGTCGCACAGAACAACACGCAGAAGCGCCAGCAGCTGGACCAGGTCGCCGTGCAGACGTTTTACCTGTCGAACGCCGCAACCCAGGCCGACCAGAACGAGCTGCTGACGGCGCTGCGCAACGTGCTCGACACCAACACCAAAATCTTCCTGGTGCAGAGCCAGAATGCCATCGTAATGCGCGCAACGCCTGACCAGCTGCTGCTGACGCAGGAGCTGCTCAATAACCTCGATCGCCCCCACAGCGAAGTGGTCGTCGACGTCGCGGTGCTCGAAGTAAATCGCGACAAATCGAGCAATCTCGGCATCACGCTGCCGCAGGCGTTCAGCATCACGCCGCAGGTCGCCAACTCCACGACGACCAGTACGACGGGAACGACGACCACCACCACAGGAACCAGCACCTCCAGCACCAGCACCTCGCCGACGCTGAACACCCTTGCCCACCTTACAGGCGAAAACTTCGCCGTCTCGCTGGGCACCGCGTCGGTCAATGCCCTGCTTAGCGACAGCGACACGCGCATCCTGCAGAACCCGCGCATTCGCGCGACGGACGGCCAGCGCGCGCAGCTCAAGATCGGCTCGCGTATCCCGGTCGCGACAGGTTCGTTTTCTTCCGGCGCTTCAACCGCGATTGTCAGCTCGCTGGTGAACACGCAGTTCACCTATATAGACATCGGCGTCACGATCGACATCACGCCTACGGTTCACCAGGACCGCGAGATCTCGTTGAAGATGATCATCGAGATCACCAACGAGGCGAGTACGGTGACCATCTCAGGCGTGCAGGAACCCGTAATCGGGCAGCGCCGCGTGGAGCAGGTTATCCAGTTGAAGGAAGGCGAACCCAGCATCCTGGCCGGCATCCTGACAAAGAGCGAGAGCGATGCGCTCTCCGGCACGCCGGGGCTGTCCAACATCCCCATCCTGAGAGATATATTCAGTTCCCGGAGCCGCGATCACTCGCAGGATGAGGTCGTGTTCCTGCTGATCCCGCATATCGTTCGCGAACCGCTTGTGACGCGCATGAACACGCGCGCGATCGACACCGGCACCGGCACCGCCATCGAGCTGCGCCGCGACGCGCTGCCCGAAGTACCGCCGGTCGCGGACACCTCTGCAAACGTAACGACCGGAGCGTTTCAGCAGCAGCGGGCCGTTGGCGCCGGTGCCGCTCCGCTGACCGCTGCACAGGCCGCGTCAGCCATGATCGGGCAGATCGGCGTGGAGAACACGCCCGCTGGCCGCAGCGCGCAGCAGGCGCTGACCAATCCTTCGGCAATGACCGGAACGCAAGCGACGGCACCGGTCGCTCCCCAGACAAGCGCCCAGGTCGTGCCAGGCGGGGGCGCGCCAGTCAGCTTCACCGTGACGCCGCCCGATGCGACCCAGACCGCCGGCAGCACCTTCCAGATGGCCGTGATCGCGTCCGGCGCGAAGGACCTCTACTCCGTGCCGCTGCAGGTGCAGTTCAACCCGGCACTGCTGTCGCTGGTCAACGTTGATAACGGCGAGTTCCTCGGGCGCGACGGTCAGTCCGTCGCCATCGTGCATCGTGACGAAGGCAACGGCCTGGTGACGATCTCTGTATCGCGTCCGCCAGCGGTGCGTGGCGTCGACGGGCAGGGTTCCGTTTGCCTGCTGACCTTCAAGGCGAACGCGCCGGGCGATGCCACCGTTTCGCTCGTCAAGGTCGGCGCAAAGGACAGCGCACAAACCAACCTGCCGGCAGTCGGCGCGCAGGCCACGGTCCACATCCGGTAGCTGTCCATGCGCATGCGTTCCCAACACGAGAGGCGCGGTGAGGCAGGCGTCACCCTGGTGGAACTGATTGTCGTGATCAGCATCATCGCGATCCTCGCTTCGGCGGCGATCCCGGTAACGCGATGGCAGATCAAGCGCACCAAGGAGCGCGAACTGCGTGCTGCGCTGTGGGAAATGCGTGGTGCAATCGATCACTACAAGGACGCCGCGGACCGTGGCGCCTTTCAGACCAAGGTGGACAGCTTCAACTATCCGCCTGACCTGCAGACCCTCGTCGATGGGGTCGATGTGCAGTCCAAGAAGGTAAAGTTCCTTCGCGAGATCCCGAAGGATCCCATGACAGGCACGACGGACTGGCAGCTTCGAGCCATGCAGGACGACGCCGATTCAACCAACTTTGGTGGGCAGAACGTCTTTGACGTCCACAGCAAGAGCCAGGGCACCGCGCTCGACGGCACCAAGTACTCTGAGTGGTAGCGATGACGAAGCCGGCCTCAGCAACGAAGATCAAACGAAGCGCGGAAGCAGGCTTTACGCTGCTTGAATTGATCGTCGTCATGATCATCATCGGCGTGCTTGCCGCCATTGCGGTGCCGGCCTTTTCGCACCACTTGAAAGTGGCCCGCGAGGCCGTACTGAAGGAAGACCTGCACACGATGCGGCAGGCCATCGACTCCTACACAGTCGACAAGCAGAAGGCTCCGGATTCGCTTGATGACCTGGTTCGTGCGGGCTACCTGAAGGTCATGCCGGTCGATCCGACGACGCACCGCTCCGACAGCTGGACGGCCGATCGCTCCGACTCGTACCGCAGCGTGGACGAGACGTCGACCGGCATCAACGACGTGCACAGCGGCTCGCAGGAGCTGTCGACCGAAGGCTCCATCTACTCAACCTGGTAGGCATGGCAGCCACGCAGCGCGACACACTCCGCCTGTTCACTGCACTTCGTCTTGTGCCGCAGACGTGGCCCGGTTCCCTGCTCGTTTGCGTCGGCTTGAACGATGCAGGAAGGGCCCTGGCGCTCGCTTCGCTTGCTGCCGGTGCTGCTTCAATCGCTCTTGAAGAAGATGCCGCGCTGCTTCGATCCGCACAGCGCGAAGGCTGCTGCACCTTCAGCGTCACGTCGCTCGACGAAGCCCTGCGCATTGCGAAGAACGAAGTACGGCAGCGCCGCGCGATCTCCGTTGGGCTGCGCGGCGATCCCGCTGTCTGGCTGCAGGACATGGTGGAACGAGGTGTGCAGCCGCAGGCGTTTGCGGCTTCGCGCGCTCTTACGGAAACGGAAACAGCCGCGGTTGCTCTGCTCTGCGATCGCGGCATGCAGATGCTTGGCAACCTCGGTCTCTGCAACCTGCAGGGCAGCAACGACCTTGAAGTTGCGCTCACGCAGGCGACGATCCAACGATGGAGCCTTGTCGAAGAGAACGCATCAAGCCTTAACGAGCGGCGCGCGCAGGACTCCACACTACTGGCAGCAACGCCGGCGGACGATGCCATGGGCCTGATCGCAAGACAATGGCTGCACGCAGCTCCAGCACTCTTTCCGCGCGATCTGAGCCGCTGTTACTGGCGTTGCGACCAAGAGTCAAGCGAGTGACCCACGCCTAGCGTTTGAGATATGGGAGATGCGACATCCCATGTCTCAGCATCGAGACATGGGGCACCAAAGATTGAAAGTCGTCACAGACCGAAGGTCTGCTCGTCCGCTAACCATGTGCGCGGCATCTCGGCGACTGCGTTAAGACGTGCCCATAGCTCCTTCATGCCGCGGCCCGTCTTGCCATCCTTCGCCGCGCACGGGATGATCTCCTCCACGCCGTGCTCGGTCTTCAGTGCCGCCAACGATTTTGCCAGCGTGTTGTTTGAGAGCCGGTCGCTCTTGGTCCCGATCACGAGGTACGGCTGCCGATGCAGCTGCATGTAACGGATCATCTGGTGATCGCTTTCCTGCGGAGGGATGTTGGTGTCGACGAGGCAGCAGCACAGCGCAAGTTGGGGCCGCTCCGACAGGTACGGGTCGACAAACTTCGACCACTCAGACGAGATCGATTTGGAAATCTTTGCGTAGCCGTAGCCGGGCAGATCGGCAAAGACGAGTGCTGGCGCAGGCCGCATCTGCCCTGAAGG
This sequence comes from Terriglobus sp., assembly GCA_965199365.1. Classification (GTDB taxonomy): domain Bacteria; phylum Acidobacteriota; class Terriglobia; order Terriglobales; family Acidobacteriaceae; genus Terriglobus. The sequence continues at coordinate 1,372,288 of CBDARC010000002.1, forward strand.
CAGTACCTCGTGCAGGCCGAAGAAGTTAATGGATCGCGTGCGCCCCGGCGTCGATGAAACACGCGCCTGTCCCTCGCCAAGCAGCGCATTGATCAGGCTGGATTTGCCCACGTTGGATCGGCCGAGAAACGCAATCTCGGGCGCGCCGCCCGTTCGCGCCATGGGGGGAAAGTGCTCAGGCGCAAAGGCCGACAGCAGAAATTGGGCACGAAACCGCATCTGTCGAGTGTAGTCGCCAAGGAAGCGAAGCCGTACCCGCGTTACACTGCTGCCGATGATTCCCTCGCTGCGCCAGGACTTTAACCGCCGCTTCACCGACGAGAAGTACGCGCAATTACGGCACAACCTGGACCAGCGAATGCGCACAACAATCGACCTGCGAGTGGCCGAAACGCCGGTGTTTCTACCCGCCGCGATGGTGCAGCAGATGGCCGATGCAGGCGCTGCAATGACGCACCAGCTGGTCGGGGACACCGAGTATCTCCGCATGGCGGATGAGAGGATTCCCCCGGCCTTTCGCGTCGCACACTGCGATGCGCACCCCAACTTCATGACGGCGGACTTCGCCCTGGTACGCGAGCCGGACGGCACGCTGACACCAAAGCTGGTGGAGCTGCAGGCTTTCCCTTCCGTGTACGGCTATCAGGCCGTGCTTGGCGAAGAATACGTTCGCTGCTTCGATCTGGATCCATCGCTCGAGACCCTCGCAGGCATCGACGACGCCCACTACTGGGAGGCGCTTCGCAGTGTGATCGTCGGCAATCACGCACCAGAAAACGTCGTCCTGCTGGAGGTAACGCCGGAGAAGCAGAAGACGCTGCCCGACTTCCATGTTCATGAGGACCGGCTCGGCATCCGGGCTGTCGACATCAGCGCCGTACGGCAGCATGGAAATCGCCTGTCGTACGAGCGCGACGGCGTCTGGACGCCCATCGCGCGCATCTACAACCGCGCCATCGCCGACGAGATGATGCGCAAGAACATCCAACCGGGGTTCGACCTCACCGCCGACCTGGATGTCGAGTGGGCCGGCCACCCCAACTGGTACTTCAAAATCAGCAAGTTCTCCTTGCCTTTTCTGAAGCACCCTGCCGTGCCACCCTCGGTCTTTCTCGACGACTGGATGCTTGGACGCGGGCACGATCACCTCCCCCAAAACCGCGAGGACTGGATCCTGAAGCCGCTCTTCTCGTTCGCAGGCAAAGGGATCGAGTTCGCACCCAGTGACGATCTGCTGCAGTCAATTCCGATCACTCAACGGGCAGAGTACCTGCTGCAGCAGCGTATGAACTTCGCCTCGACGGTCGAGACGCCGTTCGGATTGACGCAGGCCGAGATCCGCATCCTGTATGTATGGCCGGATGATGGTGAATTACGAGCCATGAATACCCTCGTGCGGCTCGGCCGTGGCAAGATGATGGGCGTGGATCATAATCGAGACCAGCTCTGGGTGGGAGGCTCCGCCGGTCTGATCTCTAAGGAATAAAGCACCTCGTTGGCATGGTTTGGCGTTTTTCGCGTGACGTGGTAGAAGTGACGGGAGTAACCTCGTAGCATTCTCTTACATGACAGCTGCCGCAAACAATACGATCCAACCGGTGCCCGCGAACCAGATGCGCACTGCCGTGCGGTTCCCATTGCGCCTGGCTGCCCGCGTTGAAACGGAAGCCGGCACAGTAGACGCGACAACGGAAGATATCTCTGCAACGGGCGTCTTATTCGTGATGCCATTCGCACCAGAGGTCAACTCGCGGCTGAAGTGGTCGTTAGTCATTCCAGCAGCTGAATTGGGTTCATTGCAGGATGTAACGGTGCTATGCGTGGGACGCGTGGTGCGGCATGGGCGCGTCGGCAACGGCACGCAAGTGGCCGCTGTGATTGATGGCTACCACATGGAGGATTCTCATGGGTGATCACTCACTGTTGGAGAACGGCGACGACGAGGTCGTGACAGAAGGCATCCGTGTCATTCTTGCCGATTCGCAGGCGATCTATCGCGTGGGGCTTCGCAAGGTGTTCGGGCTGGAGGACGACATACGGGTCGTCGCGCAAGCCGAGACCTTGCAGAATCTGTATGCTGCGCTGCAACGCTTTCCCGCGGACATCGTCGTGCTGGAGGGCCAGTTGATCGCAGGCATGGTGGATGCGATTCCCGAGCTGGTGCGTCGTGCGCCTGATGCCAAGCTGATCGTTCAGATGGCTGAGACAGATGAAGTCAAGACGGTCGAGCTCTATCGCCGGGGCGTACGCGGCGTGGTTCCACGCTCGATCTCGCCTGACCTGCTGGTGAAATGCGTCCGCAAGATCGCTGCAGGCGAAACCTGGATCGATAACCAGTCGGTGAGCTGGGTGATCGAAGCGTACCGCTCGCAAGCCACCGTATTGGTCAATCCGCGCTCGCGCCCGCATCTGTCGCAGAAGGAAGTAGCGATCATCACCTGCATCACGCGCGGGATGCGCAACAAGGAAATCGCTTACCAGATCGGCACCACCGAACAGGTGATCAAGAATTACCTGCGCAAGATCTATGACAAGCTCGGCGTCTCTGACCGCCTGGAGCTGGCCCTGTACTGCCTGCATCACCAGTTGCTGAAGCACTATCCACAGGAAGCAGTCAACGAGCTTCAAGCCAACCAGGTGCCTACCGCTTCTGCACGCTGAGACCGAGTCTCGCGTATGGCGGTTAGAGCAACGACAGGTTGCGCTTGCAGAATGCGGCTTTAGCGCTGAAATAGCCAGACGCTTGCCTCAACGCGGCTTCAGCCGCTGAGATTGGTGTCTTCGAGCGAGGACGCCGTGTATGCGGTCTGCGTTTCGATCTCCGCAGCCAAGGCGGTGTAAAAGAGCGCGTCGCCGTCAACATTGCCGTCCAGCATGGACTGCATGGCGCGGCCCACCAGGACCAGCAACGGCGCAGGTCCCGGGACAATTCCATCAAAGCGAGCCAGTGTTGCGGCGTTTGCCTGCTGCTGCGGTGTTGCGGCGCAGGAGATGGCAACGCACGGCATGTCCTCGGTAACACCGGCACGCCGCAGGTCTCTTGTGAGTGCTGCCAGGTCACGTCCGGGCATGTAGATCGCCAGCGTCGCGTCCTCGGGCAGCGCGCCTTGCCAGATGGGCTCGAACGTGTCGGCGGACTTGTCCGCGGCATGGTGTCCCGTGACGAGGATCAGTCGCGACGCGGCGCGGCGGTCCGTCAGCGGCAGCTGCAAAGCGGCTCCCGCGGCGAAGACGGCCGAGACTCCGGGCACGACCTCGGCCGGGATGCCCGCTTTGCGCAAGGCACTCAATTCTTCAGCAGCGCGGCCAAAGACGAGCGGATCGCCAGACTTCAGCCGCACCACGCTAAGCCCTCGCCGTGCGGAATCGATCATCAGCTCGTGAATGCCCGCCTGCGTGATGCGCGGTCGTCCACAGCGCTTGCCGACGCTGGTCACCAGAGCACGCGGGTTGCACATCGCCACCACCGCGTCCGGAACCAGGTCGTCATGCAGCACAACATCTGCTGTCGCCAGCAGGCGCGCTGCACGCAGCGTCAGCAGATCAGGATCGCCTGGCCCTGCGCCGACAAGGTATGCGACACCCTTCTGCGCGGCGGCACTCATCGCGTAGTCTCCGAAACCAGTGCGGCGTTGCGCTCGGGAAAGTGCTCGACCGCGTGCGCGCGTGCCATTGCACGTGACGGGCAGGCTTCCGCGCCGCAGACCTCGCGCTGCGCCAGTTGGTGCAGCAGCAGCTTGCGCGTCTCGCCGAGCGGTTCCATGCCCAGCACCTCGCGACGCAGCCGGCCAAGCTCCATTAGCCAAGGCCCCAGGTCGCGCGGCAGTTGTTCGTTCAATTCTTTACGAAGCTGCTGCGCCAGCGCGGGGCTCTCGCCCGCGGTGGAGATGGCAATCTGCAGGTCGCCCCGCCTGACGATCGATGGGAAATAGTAGTCACAGTACGGCGGGTCGTCGACGGCGTTGACGAGGATGTTGCGGCGCTCGGCGCCGGCGAAGACAGCGCGATTCACCTCGGGAACGTCTGTTCCGGCAACTACAAGAAAGTTCCCATCAATGTCGCTGTCGACGAACTCGCGCAGATGCAGCTTGATCTCACCGTCCGCCGCAAGCTGCTGCACGATGGCAGACGCCCGCGTTGCAACAACGGTGACATCCGCCTCCGCCTCCAGAAGGCTCTGGATCTTCGACTCTGCGATACTGCCCGCTCCAACGACAAGGCAGCGTCGCGCGGTGAGCTTCAGGTAAATCGGAAACAGGCTCATGGTTCGTCTTCCTAACTACATGTCCGCAGGTGGACGCCCCGACGGCAGATCGCGCTCGACTGGGGCCACGATCGCACCGGCAAGCTGGCCGCGCAGCTCTTCATCGCTATGCCGCGCGAAATAGTGCCGCAGGTTTTCCTCCGGCGAGCGCTGCTTCAGGTATGTGCCGAGCAGGCGCTCCATTGCTACGGGAACCTCGGTCGCGGGCACGCGATAGCCGACGGCGCGCGCAAACCCGGCGTGCTTGCCCAGCGCACCGCCCAGGCAGAAGTAGTACGCATCGACCATCTTGCCTTCATGCTTGATTTTCTTGCCCTCAAGGCCGATGTCCGCGATCCACGCTTGGCCGCAGTTGTTCGGGCAGCCCGTCACGTTGATGCGAAGCTGCTGGTCAAAGTTCGGCACACGCTCCTGCATTTCATCGACCAGCCAGCGGGCAAAACCCTTGGTCTCAGAGATGGCCAGCTTGCAGAACTCTGTGCCGGTGCAGGCGACAGTGCCGCGCCAGAAATTGGTCGCTTCGACATGCAGGCCCAGGGCGCTAATTCGCGCGATCAGGTCGCTGACACGCCCGTTGGGAATGTTCACCAGCATGATGTTCTGCTGGATCGTGCAGCGCAGCGACCCCGTGCCGAACTCGTCGGCCAGGTCGGCCAGCGCGTGCAGTTGATCGGCGTTCAAACGGCCGCGCAGGACGGAGATGCCGACCGACGACAGCCCATCCTGCTGCTGCAGCAGAACGCCTGTGTGATCGCGGAAGAGATCGTCAGGAACGATTTCGTCCGGGGCAGGGTCGAGCTTGTAACCCAGCTTGCGCTCAAGCTCTGCAAGGAAGGTTTCGGCGGTCCAGCCGTCCTTCATGAACATGAACTTCAGCCGCGCATGCGTGCGACTCTCACGCAGGCTGCCCTGCTGGTCGCGGTAGATTTCCGTGATCTTGTAGCAGACTTCTTCCGCCTGCTCCGGCTTGACGAACGCATTCAACCGGATGGCCAGATGCGGGTCTTTCGACAGGCCGCCGCCCACGCGCACGTTGTAGCCCACCTCGCGCTTGCCGTCGACAAAGCGCTCCACGCCCGTCAGGCCGATGTCGTTGATCTCCGGGTAGGAGCACCATTCCGGGCAGCCGGTGATGCAGATCTTGAACTTGCGCGGCAGGTTGACGAACTCGGGGTTTGCCGTGAGGTGTGCCGCGACGCGCTGCGCCAGCGGGGCCGCATCAATCAATTCATGCTTGTGCAGCCCGGCAAGCGGGCAGCCGGTCACGTTGCGCACCACGTCGCCGCACGCGCCCTTGGGCGACAGGCCAACGCGCTCGAGCGCCTCAACCACCAGCGGCAGCGATTGGATCGTCAGCCAATGGAATTGGATGTTCTGCCGCGTGGTGACGTCGGCCAGGTCTTGCCCGTGGTCACGCGCGATATCGGCGATTACGCGGGTCTGCTCGCTGGTCAGGATGCCGTTCGGTATGCCGACGCGCATCATGAAGTATTCGGTGGCCTTGCCCTCGCCACCCACGCCGCCGACCGCACCAACGCCGTCGCCCTGCGTGTAAATGCCCCACCATTTGAAGTACACACCGGCCCAATCAGGCAGCACGGCCTCGCGGCCTTCGCGCGCGAACTGGCGAACCTCTTCCCAGGCGGCCCACGGGTTCTTCTCGAGCTTCAGCCGTTCCACCTTTTGCGCCTTGGTTTCCTTCGCCGGCACGGGGGGCTTAGCCGCTGCTACGGGTGTCACGATGTGCGCTGAGTTCGTCTCGGCGCCGATTTTCTCTACGTCTGCCATACTGCTATTCCGCTCCTATGGTCGACGCGAGCGCCGTCCCGTCCGTAAAGCTGTGACGCACGTCTGAGCCGCGCACCCAGAAAATAACGTCTTCTGCAATGTTGGTAGCGTGGTCTGCGCTGCGTTCCAGGTTGCGCGCCACGATAATGGAATTCAAAGCGTTCTCGGTGACTTCAGGCCTGCGCTCCATCTCGTCACGCAGGGCTGCCTGGGCTTCGCGGTTCATGCGATCGATCTCGTCGTCCATCTCGAGAACTCGCTCGGCCAGATCGGCATCGCCATCAAGCAGCGAACGGATCGCCAGCTGGATCATTTTGACGGCGACTACACCCATGCCTGCAATGTCGCCGGGCAGAGACTCAGGCGAGGTGAGCCCGTCCGACTTCTGCAGTTCGCCGCAGCGCTTTACGATAGCGGCTGCCTGGTCACCCACGCGCTCCAGGTCGCCGTTGATCTTAATCACCGCCAGCAGGAAACGCAGGTCGACTGCCATGGGCTGCTGTTGCGCCAGCAGGTCATACGCCATCTGATCCACGCCGCGTTCAGCGGCATTTACCGCTTCCTCGATGTCATGCACGTGCTTGCACAGCCCACTGTCGCGATGCAGGTAGGCCTCCACCGCAAGTTCCAGCGCCTGCTGCGACAGCGCCGCCATGGCAAGCAACTTGTCTTTCAAGGCCGCGAGTTGTTGGTGAAAATGGATGCGGGGCACGGGGCTCTGTCCTGTACCTTCTATTTTCTTGCAAAACGGCAGATGCCGCCACTCGCCTTCGGCTAAGACACGCCAAACTGGACTAGACGGCATCCATCCGCTGGCCCTTCGCCTCGGTCCCGAAATAGGTCAGCAACGCCACCAGCAGACCAATCACCACGACCGTTCCGGCCATCACCGGCTGCAGCGATCCGCCAAAGTACTTGCGCGCCAGCATGGCCTGAAATGGGCCGTTGCGTGACGACAGCAGCGCTCCCAACTGGTACGCAAGACCGGGAAAAGTTGCGCGCACCGCTCCCGGAGAAAGCTCGTTCAGGTGCGCCGGAATAATGCCCCAGGCGCCCTGCACCATGAACTGCATCAAAAAGCCGCCGAGCGCTACAAAGACCAGCTTGTCCGTGTAGGCCCACAGCGGGATCATGGGAAGCGCAAGCAGGGCGGCAACGATAATGGCCTTCCGACGACCCAGCTTCTCAGACCACGTGCCGAAACTGATGCCGCCCAGCAGCGCGCCCACGTTTGCGATCACAGAAATCAGACCCACCCGCGCGGGCGAAAAGTGCTTGCCCTTCTGCAGCAGCGTCGGATACAGGTCCTGGCTGCCGTGACTGAATGACATGAAAGCGAACATCAGCAGGACCAGGAACAGAAACAGGCCCAGGTTGGTCGAAACCGAGCTCCATTTGAAGGCCGGCTTGACCGCCGAGGCGTGCCCCGCCTTCCATGCCGGTGACTCGTCCACATTGGACCGTATGAAGAACACCAGCACTGCCGGCAGTGCCCCGATAAAGAACATAACGCGCCAGTTTGTTAGGTTTCCCGAGCCATGCAGGTGTGGGAAGACCAGCCCATACACAGCCGCGGCCAGCAGGTTGCCGCAGACGTAGCCCTCCTGCAGCAGCCCCGAAAAGAAGCCGCGACCCTCTTCCGGCAGCGTTTCAAAGGTCAGCGCCGCACCCACACCCCACTCGCCGCCCATTGCAATGCCGAACAGCGCGCGGCAGATCATGAAGGTCGTCAGGGTCGGAGCAAAGCCGGAAGCAATCTCAAACACGCAGAAGCTGATGATGTTCAGCATCAGCGTGGGCCTGCGCCCGAACTTCTCGGCCATCGCACCGAATAAGAGTGCGCCGACCGGCCTCATGACCAGCGTCCAGAACAGTGCCTCGGCAACAGCCTCAACGCCAACATGAAAGTCCACCGCGATCGCGCTGATGCAGTATGTGAGCACGAAGAAATCAAACGCATCGAGGGCCCAGCCGAGAAAGCACGCAACGAACGCATTGCGCTGTTTGCTTGTCAGCTGCTGCCATTGCTGGCCGATAGGAGTAGACATGTTTGCAGCCATGCTACACGGCAGGCCGTTCCTTCGCCCGGCAAAGGACACCCCGTGTAAGTGCCTGCGCAGGGAGTCTTATGCTTGCCGCCATGCGTCTATCCTCAAGGCACGAGGGTAGATCGCATGACGTTGTACAAGACAATGGTGGCTGCCGCGGTTCTCAGCATGCCGCTCGCCGGCTACGGGCAGGCGTCCACATGGAAGATCGAGACGCCGCACTCGGAGGCGGAGTTTTCGATTCGACACCTGGGTGTTTCCAACGTTCGCGGCAGCATTCGCGGCGTCGCCGGCCAGGTCACATGGGACGCTGCCAACCCGGCCAACTCGCACGTGGAAGCCACGATGGATGCGACCACCGTCGATACCGGCGAGCCGAAGCGTGATGCCAAGATCAAGGGCGACACCTTCTTCAACATCGCGAAATATCCGCAGATTACCTTCCGCTCCACCGCTGTCAAACGCACCGGTGATGGTCAACTACAGATCGTTGGCGACCTGACCCTGGCGGGCGTCACAAAGTCCATTACGTTAGCGGTTGAGGGCCCAGCCGCGCCGCAGCCGCGCGCCGACGGCAAGATGGCCAGCGGCTTTTCGGCAACCGGCACACTCAGCCGTGAGAACTTCAACTTCGGCCAGAACGATCCCACGCTCAAGCCGCCCATCATCGGCGACGAGGTCAAGTTCACCATCGACCTCGAAGTCTCGAAGTAGGCAATTAGCGCGAAGAAGCAGCTAGACGGTGGCGACTTCGGGAACCGCATCGCCCTCACCCGGCGCCAGGAACAGGTTAGTTTCAATGCCGTGCTGACGGTCGTAGAGTTCGCGATAGCGACCCTTGAGCGCGAACAGTTCCGCGTGCGTGCCTCGCTCCACGATGTTGCCGCCTTCAACCACCAGGATCTGGTTGGCCTTCCGAATGGTACTGAGCCGGTGGGCGATCACAAACGTCGTTCGCCCCGCCATCAGGTAGTTCAAACCCTGCTGGATCATGGCTTCGCTCTCGGAGTCGAGCGAGCTTGTCGCCTCGTCTAGAATGAGGATGCGCGGGTCGGCAAGTATGGCGCGTGCAATGGAGAGCCGTTGGCGCTGGCCACCGGAGAGCTTCACTCCGCGCTCGCCCACAATGGTTTCATAGCCCTCATCAAAGCGTTCGGCGAACTCGTTGACGCGGGCGATGCGGCAGGCCTCGAGGAACTGCTCTTCCGTCGCCTGCGGCCTTGAAAACAGAATGTTCTCGCGGATGGTGCCATCGAAGAGGAACGTCTCCTGCAGCACAACGCCAAGCTGCGAACGATAGCTGCCGAGCTTCACTGTAGACAGGTCGATGTCATCGACCTTGACCATGCCGGAAGTCGCGTCATGGAAGGCGCAGATCAGCGAGATGATGGTCGACTTGCCTGAACCCGACGAACCCACGAGCGCCGTCACCGTGTCAGGGCGCGCATGGAAGCTGATGCCGTGCAGCACCGGCTTGCCTGGATCGTACTCAAACGACACATCATCGAAGCGCACATCGCCCTGCATGGGTGGGATTGCGATGGTGCGACGCGGGTCCGCATCCTCTTCGCGCACGTTGAGGATCTCGGCCGTGCGATCGAGGCCTGCGAGAGCTTCCGTGATCTGCGTGCCGATGTTCACGAGCGAGGCGATCGGCATGATCATCACAGCCAGGAACATGTTGTACGTCACGTAGCTGCCCACGGTCAGGTGCCCGCTGACCACCTCGCGCGCGCCCATGAACATGACCAGTGAACCGACGCAGCCGAGCACAGCCGTTGACGAGAGCGACATGATTGAAGTCGCCGTCAGCGAGCTGATCACGTTGTCCAGCAGCCGCTTCGCACCGTCGGCGAACACGCGCGATTCGCTCGCTTCCGCGTGGTATCCCTTTACGACACGCACGCCGCCGAGCGACTCCGTCAGCCGCCCTGTGACCTCTGCGTTAATCACTGCACGCGCCCGGAAGATCGGCCGGATCGTGCTAATGGCGCGCCGCATGATCAGCGCAAACACGCTGAGGATGACGAAGCTCAGCAGCGTCATGCGGGTGGACAGCCGCATAAGGTAAACGAAGGCAAGCACCGCTGTGAGAAGGCCACCGACGAACTCCACCAGGCCCGTGCCGATCAGGTTACGCACGCCTTCAACGTCCGTCATGATGCGTGCAACCAGCGTACCCGAGCGGTTGGCGTCGTAGTACGCGACCGACAGCCGCCCGATATGCTCCTGCACCTTGGTGCGGAGTTCGGTGATCAGGCGCTGCCCTGCCTTGGAAAGTATCTGCGTGAGCGCATACGACGTGACGCCCTGCAACAGGGTTGCGACCAGCACGATGCCAATGATGCGCGGCAACAGGTACATGTGGTGCAGGCGCATGACGTCGTCTATGAGGTACTTGGTCGAAGCAGGCAGTACCAGACCCGCGGCGCGGTTGACCAGCATGATGAAAAAGCTGCCGATCAACAGTGCGGCACGAGGCTTCACCAGCTTCTTGATCTCGGGCCAGACCTTCTTCAGCTTGGGTGGCGGGCCTTTCTTTGTCATTTCCGCGGAGACGCCCCGCGAGACGTTACGCGAGCCCCGCTCTGCGCTGCGAGCGACGTCGTGACCACCCGAAAGTGAAGGCCGAAAAGATCCCATGTGTGGCGAACTCCTGCTGACTTCTAGATGCTCGCGCGGCGTCCCGCGATGAAAGAACGAACTGGAAACTTCAGGACTGCAACCGCGTGCGAACGTTTGCGGGCAACGGACTTGCAGGCCGCCGGCCCGAAGCCGATTGCTGCGGAACGAATGATCCTGCGATGGTCTTCATCTGCGCAATCACGTCCTGCGGATTCCACTCGCTGCCCGGATACCACGCCACGATCCTGCCGTCTGCGCCAACAAGCACGGTAGAGAGTGAATGCATCAACGTTGCATCGCTGCCGGTGACGCCCATGTTAAAGAAGTGTTCGACCGCAGGCAGTCCGTCCTTTGCCGGGCTGGCAAACTGCCAATGCGCAAAGCCGTTCTGGCCGGCGTAACTGGTGCCGTACGCGCGCAGGACCGCGGGCGTATCGAACGCCGGATCAAACGAGATGGACAGCAACTGCGTGCGGTCAAGCAGCGCGGGATCAGCACTCAGCGCATGCTGAATCGTGGCGAAGTTGCGACTCATCTTCGGGCAGAAGTCATTCAGCGGGCATCGCGTGTAAATAAACGTGATCAGCAATGCCTTGCCATGGAACTGGCTCAACTCGATGGGCTTCCCGTCCTGGTTGACGAAGTGAAAGTCAGGAACGGGCTCGCCTGCCTTCGGCACGTTGTACGAAGACTCCGGCTTGAAGTTCGGCCGCGCCTCTGCCAGCACAGCAATCTCATCCAGGCGCGCGTTTCGAAAGTCGCCATCGCCGGTCTTGTCGATCAACAGCCGAGCACGTATCAGGTCTCCCCGATGCAGCTCGTGCGCGATCTGGCCGTCCTGCAACTTGTACGGCATGGTCATGGCGCCCATCAGTCCGGGTATCGCGTCATGCTGCAGCGTGACTTCGTTGGCGTCCGCATCCACCGCGACCACCGTTCCCTTCAAGGAATACGTGGCGGTGTTCGACGGCAACTTCTCAGTTGATTGCCGGCAACCTGCCAGGCCGGCGCATAGCAGCAGCATCGCAAGGCACCGCCGCAAGAGAGACCGATTCATACCACCATGATACGTTGCCTGAAGATGCGGCAGACGAGTGCGACCCTGCACCGGCAAGCCGTGGAGGACCAGTTTTGGCCGCACACCCCCAGCGGCGCGACCCCGACAAGGGCGCGCACGCAGCGTCACCAGCTTCACCCAGCCTCGCCCTGCTGCACGGCGGCATGCTGCTGTCGGGCTTTGGCACGGTCTTTCTTGGACCAACACTGCCCGCTCTCGCGGCAAGCGTGCATGCCTCTGACAGCGGCAGCGGATTGTTTTTTGCCGCGCAGTTCGTCGGAGCGTTCTTTGGCGGCGTCACCACGACGCGACGGCTGTGGCGTTCGCTCATTCGTGGCTCTGCCGCTGCGACTCTCGGCTTCTTCCTGCTTGGTCTTTGCGTGCGGCGGCAAGCCCCTCCCCTTTGGGATGCAGCGGCGCTGCTGCCGCTGGGCTTTGGCGTCGGGCAGATGCTGACCTCGCTGAATCTGCTTGCGTCGCGCCGGTTTGCCGTGCATCGTGGAGCGGCACTTTCGCTCGTCAACTTCAGTTGGAGCCTGGGCGCGGTGCTTGCGCCGTTTGTGCTTGGCACGCTGCTGTTGTCGTTGTCCCTGGCGATGCTGCTGCTGAGCGCTGCCGTGCTGTTCGGGATGGCGCTCGTCACGGCTCTGTGGAACAGCAAAGGTGTTGCAGAGGCCGGCGAGACGCGCGAGCAGGCATCTGCAGGCAATGCACTGCCTCTGAAATCTTTCGTCTACTTCGCCTTGCTGTTGCTGCTGTATGGCGGCGTAGAGACCTCGCTCAGCGGATGGATCACGACCTTCGGCACGCGCTACGGCAGCGGTGCGTTGCGCTCCAGCGCGCTGGGTGCGACCGCGCTGTGGATCGGGATTACCGCAGGCCGCGCGCTCTCATCCCTCGTGCTGCGCTTTGTACAGGAGCGCACGCTGCTGACCGGTGCGTTGGCCTGCGCTGCGGCTTTGACGGCCGTGTTAAGCCAGGCACACGGGTCGGTGGCGATTATCGCGCTGTCCGCGCTGCTGGGCTTGTCGCTTGCATCGTGGTTTCCGCTGGTACTTTCCGCCATGCTGGGCGAGGGTGCCGCTGCGGCCCAGGTCGGCTCCATCATCGCGGTCTCGGGCCTGGGAGCCGCTGCGCTGCCGCTGCTGGTAGGGGAAATCTCTCGGGTCACCGGTTCGCTGCGAATCGCCCTGCTCGTACCACTTTGCGGCCTTGTTGTCCTGCTTTTCCTCAGCTTCCGCCGACCGAAGCTGCCTGTCGAGAGGACCGTTGCAGGCGTATAAAAGGAGAATGTCGGTCGCTGCCGTATCCCCCCAAACTGAAGCAGCGGAGACGCCTTTCTCTGGAGTCGAAGCCGCGTTGACGCGGGGAGCGACTGTCCTGACGCCAAACCAGCGCACCACCCGCGAGCTGCTCCTTCGCTACGATCGCGCCCGGCAGGTGGCAGGCAGCGGGACATGGCAGGCCCCCGACATCCTTTCGTGGAGCGCATGGACCGCCTCGCTCTGGCGTGCCGCGATCGTGACCGGCGTGGAAATCCGGGTGCTTTTAAACGCGTTGCAGGAGCGCGAGCTATGGCGTCGTGTCATCGACAGCGGACCCGCACAGACGCTTCGGCCTGCCGCTTCGCAGGCCAGGCTGTGCGAAGGCGCGGCGAACCTCCTGGGCGCGTATGACGTCAACGGTCGATTCAAGCGGGGCAGCTACCCGTTGCAGGCCCTCACGGACGACGCGGAACAATTCGCCGGATGGTACGTGCAGTTTGAAGAGCAATGCCGGGCAGAATCTTTGCTTCCAGCATCGCACCTGGCCATCGAGATTGCGGAACACCTGCGCCACGCTCGCATCAGGCCGGCATCGGAGTACGTGCTGTACGGCTTCGGCGCCGCCACTCCTGCAGACTCCCTCGTAATCGACGCGCTGGAGCAGGCCGGTGCAACGGTACGGCGCATCGCCGCTGCGGTCCCGCGCCGCCAAGTCCCGGCGCTGGTGCGCTGCGACAGCAACACCTCCGAACTGCGTCACTGCGCAGAATGGGTGCGGCAGCAGCTTGAGCAGCGTCCCGATGCAAGCATCTCCGTCATCGTCCCTGACCTCGCGGCGGTGCGCGGCGAGTTGGAGCGCGAGCTTCGCCGAACCGTCGCGCCGCAGCTCTCTGACATCACGGCGGGTGAGCAGGCGCCCGTATACGAGTTCTCCTCCGGGCGTTCCCTGGACAGCCTGCCCATGGTCCAGGACGCGCTGTGCCTGCTGCGCTGGTGCGCTGGTCCGTTGTCACTCGAGGATGCGGGCGCGCTGCTGCGCAGCCCCAACCTCCGGCTTGCGTCGTCGCCTTTACATGGTGCGGAGCTGGACATGCACGTCGTTCGTCCCATGGAGGCGTTGCGTGGCGAGGTGCTGATACGTGACGTGATTGCGCAACTGGATTCCGCGAACGGCGAGACTATCCAGCATCTCCGCGACTTGCAGACCGCGGCAAGGCCGCTGCTGCGCGAGCGGGATAGCTATGCATCCTTCGCGGACACGGCTCGAGAGGTGCTGCGAACAGCAGGCTGGCCCGGCGCCGTCCCGCTCAGCAGCGAGGAGCACCAGGCGCTCGATCGATGGGAAGAGACGCTCGACCGCGTGGCGACACTCGACCTGCTCGGCACACGAACAAGCTTCGAAGCGTTTGTTTCCACCCTTGTCACTGCGGCGGAGGGCACGATCTTTGCACCCGAAAACACAGGCGCTCCCGTGCAGGTGATGACGGTTACTGAGGCGGCTGGCAGCACCTCGGATGCGCTCTGGTTCCTGCACGCGAACGAGGACACGTGGCCTCCGAAACAGGCTCTTCATCCATTGCTGCCATGGACGCTGCAACGGGAGCTGGGCATGCCGGGCGCTGATGTGCGTGCCGACGAAGACGCCGCGACCGAGTCGTTGCAGCACCTGCTGAGCAGCGCCGGCGAGACCGTCTTCAGCTACAGCTGCACCACGTCCGACGGAGCGCAACGACCTTCGCCGCTGCTCCTGGAGATCGCGCCGGAGACAGCAGCATCTTCCGACGATCTGCGGGATGAGCAGCCGATGGCTGCCGTAGAACACGAGGATCCGGAGCCGCTACCGGCTCTGCCTGAAACGGTCCTTGCTGGCGGCGCAGGCGTACTGACTGCACAGGCGCAGTGTGGTTTCCGAGCGTTCGCGGAGAAGCGGTTGTTTGCCGCCCCGGTCGACCCGCGTGACCCGGGCTATACAGCCATGGAACGCGGCAATCAGGTGCACAACGTGTTGCAGAAGTTCTGGGACGCCGTCCGCACCCAGGACGAGTTGATCCGTCTAAGCGCTGAGCCCGCTGACGATGGCCAATCAAAACGGGACGTGCTGCTTCGAGGATTCATCGACGAACTGTTCGTCGATGAGCCGAGGGTGTCATGGGACGCGGCCTACATCACCGTGCAGCGGAAACGCCTGTTCAAGCTGCTGACATCATGGCTTGACTGCGAGATGGAGCGACCATCGTTCACCGTCATGGCCACCGAAAAAGAGGTTACCGATGCGCAGATCGGCCCCCTGCACCTCAAGCTCCGCGTTGACCGTATCGACCACATGGATGCGGGGAGTGCGGAAGGAACGATCCTGATCGATTACAAGACCGGTGCCGCAGCAGCTCGCGAGTGGCAGGGCGAACGGCCCGACGCACCACAGCTGCCCCTCTACGCCATTGCCGGCGGACTCGGCCAGGTGGATGGGCTGGCGTTCGGCCTGGTAAAGGTCGGCAAAGACGGCATGAGGCTGGAAGGCACTGCCGCTGATCCCAGGCTGCTGAGCAGCAAGCACCGCGGCAGCAAGGAACCGTTCGCGGTACAGCTTGAGAACTGGCAACGCGATCTGGCAAAGCTTGCGACGGCGTTCGCAGCGGGCGATGCCTCGGTCGATCCGAAGGAGTATCCCAAGACATGCGACCGCTGCGGCCAGCGCATGCTCTGCCGCGTGGACGCCGCGACGCTGCTGGAGATGGACGATCCTCTCGATGAAGAAGATGAAGGCGGTATGCCGTGGGTGTGATGGAATTTCCCCAGCCAACGCCCTCAATCCCGGACGCTGGTGAGCGCACGCAGGCGCTGGACACAAGCGCGTCCTGGATAACAGAAGCACCTGCCGGCTCCGGCAAGACGGGCCTTCTGATCCAGCGCTATCTCAAGCTGCTGGCGACCGTTGACGATCCGTCCGAAGTTCTCGCGCTGACCTTCACGCAGAAGGCAACGGCCGAGATGCGCGATCGCGTTTTGTCGGCACTGCGCGGCTGCACGCTGCCGCCGGAGGAACCGGAGCGCGAGTTCGATCGGCTGACGCGGCAGCTTGCGATCTTGGCCCTCGAACGCGATACAGAGCTTGGCTGGAGATTGCTCGAACGTCCGCAGCGCCTGAACATCCGCACCATCGATTCCATGTGCAGCGAGATCGCGCGCGCCGTCCCTTTGCAAAGCGAGGCAGCTGGATTCGCTCGACCGGTTGCAGATTCGGAACCGCTGTACCAGCGCGCCTCGCATGCCGTAATGATGCGTTTCGGCGGCGATGATGAAGCTCTGAACCAGGCCGTCCGCACCGTGCTGGAGCATCGCGACGGCGACCTGCCGTTCTGCGAAAAGGTGCTGGCGGAAATGCTCGGCACGCGTGAGCAGTGGGGCCGCATCGTTCCGCTGACCGCAACGGAGCTGGACGAGCGTGAGCTCGACGAGAAAACACTGCCTCGGCTGAACGAGTCACTCGGGCGTGTGCTGTGCGCCGAGCTGGCCGAACTGCACCGGTGCTTCGATGAGGATGTACTCGAGCGGCTCGGCGAGATTGCACGGGAGCTTGCGCTTGCAGACCCTCCTGCCGGCGAGGAAAACGCTTTTGCCTCCTGTGCGAGCAGGCGTGACATTCTGGGCACCAGGGCGGAACATCGCGATCACTGGATCCTGGTTGCACGTTTGTTGCTGACCAAGCAGGGTGGTTGGCGCAAGGTTTTCCAGACCAAGACAGTCGGAGCAGAAGTCGCAAAACACATCAAGCGGGAGCTGCTTGAACTGATCGAGACTATCGGCACGGAGGAGCTTGCTGCCGTGCTGCACGCTGTCCACGACCTGCCTCCGGCGACCTACCCCGAAGAGCAATGGGTGCTGGCAAAAGCTTTCTTTCGCCTGCTGCAATACGCGCTTGTCGAGCTGAATATCCTCTTCGCGCGTGAAGAGGTGTGTGACTTCAGCGCCATCTCGCTTGCGGCACGTTCAGCGCTGGTCGATAAGAGCGACGAGGTACGCGCGGCGCTCGGATGGAACCTGCGACATCTGCTGGTCGACGAGATGCAGGACACCTCGTCCTCACAATACGATCTGCTGATGGCGCTGACCGCAGGGTGGGATGGCACGAACCAGACTGTCTTCCTGGTGGGTGATCCAAAGCAGTCTATCTACCTCTTTCGGCAGGCGCGTGTTGAGCTGTTTCAGCAATGCATGCGCCACGGCAGACTTGGCAACGTGCCGCTTGGCGCGCTACGGCTCTCCGCAAATTTCCGTTCGGGCCGCACGCTTGTGCAGCAGTTCAACGACGTGTTCAGCGCGATCTTCCCCTCGGGCGATGTGCCGCCGGAAACTGTGACCTACAGCCCCTCGTTCGCTGTTAATCCGCCATCTCCGCAGGAAGGCATCGCGTGGCGGGTCGAGATGCTGCCCCGGCAGGAGGACCCTGCGGAAAGCCTGAACCAGCGCCGCCGCGCGATGCGCCGTGAAGCAGACCGCATTGCCGCGACCGTGGCTGCCTGGCGCTCGACCTACGGCGCGGACCGGAAGGTCGCCGTGCTGACGCGCACCCGTTCGCATGTGACGGAGATCGCAAAGGCGCTCTCAAACTCCGGAGTTCCCTATCGCGCCGTGGAGATCGAAGCCCTAGACGAACGGCGTGAGGTGCTGGATGTGCTGGCGATCACGCGTGCCCTGCTCCATCCGGCGGACCGCACGGCGTGGTTGGCTGTGCTGCATGCGCCATGGTGCGGCGCGGGCCTGGCAGATCTCTTTCGCCTGGCGGATGGCGACCACTCGGCGAGCCGCAGGCAGGCTCTTCCTGCGCATCTGCGCGAGCGGGCGGAAACCATCGCACAGCCCATGCGCACGCGCCTTACACGCACGCTTGACGTGATGGACGCCGCAATGGAACACAGTGGCGCACAACCGCTCGCCCAGCGGGTAGAGCGCACATGGCTTTCGCTTGGCGGCGACGTCTGTACAGACGCGCTTGGCCGCGAAAATGTGCGTCTGTTCCTTCGGCTGCTCGACACGATGGAGGCGGAAGGCGAGGCCATCAACGAGGCCACACTGAAGCGCCGCGCGGAGCGGCTGTATGCCGAACCGTCGCATGTGCCAGATGCCATTGACGTGATGACCATTCACAAGGCGAAGGGTCTGGAATGGGACCTGGTGCTGGTTCCCGGCCTGCACCGGCAAAGCGCGACGGACCGGTACCCGTTCCTTGACTGGCTCGAGTTGGGTGACACCGCGGCCGACGGCTCACGCGATGTCCTGCTTGCTCCGCTGCCGCCCAAGGGCAACGACGCCGGGTCGCTGAACAGGTTCATCAAGAACAAGCGGCGGCAGCGTACGGATGCAGAGTTGAAACGACTTTTCTACGTTGCGGCCACGCGTGCGCGCACGTCGTTGTGTCTCTACGCCTGGCCTGAACTGACCAAGGAAGGTGCGCCATTGCGCATCCGCCGGACCTTGCTTGAGGCTGCCTGGAATGCGGCCAGGAACGAGCAGGTGCAGATCCTGCGGCGGGAAGAAGCAGTGCCAAATAAATACCCCGAGCCGCTCGCGCTCGCCGCGGCTGCAGAAACCGACGTCCCTCCCGTCCTGGAGGTGCCGAGAGTGAGCCGGCTGCCGCTAAGTTATGACCCACTCGCTGCGTTGCGCCGACGGGCACTGCCTGCGAGTTCAAGGACGCAGGCACCCGCTCGTGGACTGTTCGAGCGACCCCAGGGATCGTTTGGCGCACGCGTGGTCGGCAGTTGCATTCACGCGTTCATTGAGCGGGTGGCGGATGAGTTCGCTGCCCGGCTGGGTGGTTCTTCCCAGCTCGACCAAGTTGCCGAAGCGTTGCTGTGCGAGTTGCCGTCGTGGCAGCCGGCGATTGCTACCACGCTGCGCTCGGGCGGGCTGCCGGTCAACGTCGTCGAACGCGCTGCAGGCACGGTGGAGCGCGCGTTGCGCAACCTGCTGGGCAGCCGCGACGGCCGCTGGCTGCTGCTGCCGCATCCCAGTGCCCTGAGCGAGGCGGCATGGCGTTCGCAGCCCGGTGCGGGTGGCGTGCGGCTCGACCGCAGCTTCTTTGCGGGTTCGTCCCCACGCGCTCGAGGCGATGACACGCTCTGGA
The DNA here is from genome assembly GCA_965199365.1 of Terriglobus sp. Taxonomy (GTDB): domain Bacteria; phylum Acidobacteriota; class Terriglobia; order Terriglobales; family Acidobacteriaceae; genus Terriglobus. The sequence continues at coordinate 1,391,459 of CBDARC010000002.1, forward strand.
TTGTGGATTTCAAAACCGGCGATCGCGAAAAAGGCAATGTGGAGGCCTTCATGCGAGACGAGCGCGAAAAGTACAGCGCTCAGCTGATCGCGTACGCCGAAGTGCGGCTGCGTGCCCTCGCGCCGGAGACTCCAGTAGTGCTGGCCCTCTACTACCCCTTGATGGACCGGCTGGAATGGTGGTTATATCGCTCGTCTTCCAGCGACCCAGAGCAACCTGCGCGCGGGCGCGGCGGCCTGGAGCAGCTGTCTTTGTTTGCTTGAACGAAAGGCGAGGCCGTTAGCCTCGATCCAGCTTCGTGAAGACGTAAACCTCTCTACTCCGTAGGAATGCAAGGCTGCTTTGCTGGATGGTACGACCGATGTTCAGTCACCAGGCGGGAGTTCGCGCAGGTTTTCGGGACAGGCGAAATCGCAGTCCGACCAGGCCGTCACTTCGGCCCTGTTGTCTCGTGCTTCACGTCGTTGAGAAACTTACGATCCTCTTTGCTGAGAGGCGCTGTCTCCAGCAAATCGGGCCGGTTCTGCAAGGTTTTGCGGAGCGCCTGCTGGCGGCGCCAACGGCGGATCGCCAGATGATCGCCCCCGGCCAGCACCTCAGGGATCGCCATACCGCGAAACTCTGCCGGTCGTGTGTAGTGCGGATAATCGAGCAGGCCGGCTGCGGGAGCCACGGCGAGCGGCGCGGCGCCCTCACCCCTGGCCGTATCGAGCGCTACGCCGAAGCTTTCGTAGTGCGCCGAGTCCGCATTGCCAAGCACGCCGGGCAGCAGGCGCACGGTCGCGTCGATCACGATGGCCGCAGCCAATTCGCCGCCGGACAGCACGTAATCGCCGATCGAAAGCTCACGGTCGCACACCAGTTCGCTCACACGTTCATCCACGCCCTCATACCGCCCGCACAGCAGAACGACCCGCTTTATGGCGGCGAGTTCGTGCGCGACGGCCTGTGTGAAGCGGCGTCCCTGGGCAGATAGCAGGATGACGGTTTCGCGCGTGGTGTCTCGCCCTGTCTTTGGAGAAATGCCCAGCGACTCGACCGCGGCTGTCAGTGGTTCGGGCTTCAAAACCATGCCCTCACCTCCGCCGAACGGCCGGTCGTCGACCGTGCGGTGCCGGTCGTGGGTGAAGCTGCGCAGATCGACCGTGCTGACCGAAGCAATGCCCTGCCCCAGCGCACGCGCAACTACACCGTAACGTAGCGTGCTCTCAAAGAAGTCCGGAAAAATCGTGACGACCTCGATCCGGAGCGAAGGATTCTCCGGAACGGTTACGCTCTCGCCGATGGAGTTCACTGGCATTACTGGCCGGGCGTGCCGGCCTGTTGCGCAGCCTGCCGGCGTTGCAGCTCCTGGAAGATCTGCTCGGGCGTGCGAACGCCATTGGGCGACTGCGGCTGACCGCTCGCGTCAGGCGTGGTGTTGGTATTCGCGTTCGCACCAGGCGCAAGCGCAGCACCTGTCGATGCTGGTGGATTCGATTGCCCCTGCTGCGCCCCAAATCCCGGCGGCGGAGTCCCGCGGTAGGGTCGATCGTTGTGTCGGGGCTGCTGATCAGACGCCTCGATGGTCCGAGCTGGAGATGGTGGTGTCGGGCCGCCGGTTCGCGGAGTAAGGATCAGTTCTTTCGGCTGCGTCGCCGTGCCGTCGACCAGAAGCAGATTGACGTACAGGCCGCTGAAAAGATCGGCGAGCACCTGCTGTAGAGGACCCGGCCCATAAACGCCGAAAACGCGCTCGTCGGGCACACCGCCCGTAACCTTCAGCCCCGTTGCGCGGACAACTTCTGACAGGATGCCAGGCAGGTCCTCTCCAGTGGCATGGATGGTCATGGACGCACCGTCCCACTGCACGGCTGTCGCTCCGATGGGCGCGCGCTGCTGGTAAGGCAGGGTTCCGGGGTGTGCTGAGGGCAGATCGGAAACTGACAGGGTTGGAGCAGTTGCCGGCAGAGCCGTTCCTGCAGATGGCGCGGTCTGCGCAGCGGCAAATAGCGACGTGCCGATCAGACCGAAAGCAAGCAGCAGGCGCGATGATGAGGCGGTAATCGTGTGCATCGCTGCTCCTTTGCAACCGGCGCTGCGTTAGCGCTTGTATGGTGAGACGCGTCTTACGATGTGGTGCCGCGGTTCAGCTTCATCACATGCGACGCTGTTGCCGTGCTCGTGTACTAGACTAGCAACCGCGCGTGCCGATGGCACGCAATTGTGGAGGAATCCTTGAAGCGTTCGTTTCTGCCGCTGCTGCTGGCCGTGTTCTCGATGCCGCTGATGGCGGAGCCGTGCATCACGCAGTCGGCAATGCAGCCTGCCGATCGCGACTCCCTGGTGCTCGCCGCGACGACCCTCGCATCCATGACAGCGGGCAACAACGCAGACGGCGTTCGCGCCGAGACCATGCCGCAGTATGCGCAGGACTTTAACGGCATACATGACGCGATCCGCAACGCCGCGCCGCACCTGCAGGGTGCCAGCTTTGTGCCGGACACCGTGTGGATACTGGATGCGTCCGCGACCAAACCCGGACCCGACGGCAGCCCGCAGGATGTGCAGTTTTTCTGCACGCTGAACCGCACCGCAGGCGAGACCAGCTTCCTGATTCCCGCTCTGCCGCCCGGACGCTACGGCCTGGTCGTGCTGAACACGGTAGGAACGACCGAGCCATGGCAGATTGCCATGCTGTTGCGTCAGAGCGCGCCCGGCACATGGCAGCTTGGCGGTCTGTTCCCCCGCGCGACGGTAGCTGGAGGCCATGACGGCCTGTGGTACTGGCGTGCCGCCCGCGACTATGCCGCCAAAAAGCAGGACTGGAACGCCTTTGTCTACTACACCGAGGCCGAGCAGTTGCTGAAGCCGGTGACCTTTGTGAGCAGCTCACACCTTGAGCTGCTCGAAGGAGAACGCAGCAAGGCTGCTCCTCCCGCGCTCTCGACAGGCATCGGCCCGGCACAGCCACTTGTGGTCGCAGCCAAAGGGCCTGAGGTCCGCGTGACCAGCCTTGGCGCGGAGAACTCGCCCGGACGCACCGGCGGCATCGACCTGCTGGCACACATTGCGGCGACCGATGCGTTGACCGACCCGGTAGCATCGCGTGCGCGCAATGCTGCCGCCGCCAGGGCCATCCTGGCCGCCTACCCAGAGTTGCGCAGCGCGTTCCAGGGCGTGTGGATCGTCGCCGATCTGCCCGGCGGCGCAACCTACATCAGCGAGGAGCCGATGAGTTCGCTGTAGTGATCCTACAGCGCTCCCGTTACACTGAAACCACGTATGTCCCGCATTCTCAAATCGTTGCCGGACGCCATTCGCGAGCGCCGGAGTACACCTTCGTTCGACGGACGGGAGATACCGGCAGAGGACCTTCGCACCATCCTTGAGGCGGGCCTCTCGGCCCCATCCGGTTACAACGTGCAGCCGTGGCGTTTCGTGGTGGTGCAATCGCACGAGAACAAAAAGCGGCTGCGGGCAGCGTGTTTTAACCAGGCCAAGGTGGAAGAGGCCTCCGTCGTCATCGTCTGCTGCGGCGACGCGGACTGCTGGCGGCGCGACGCGGATGACATTGTCCGTATGGGCCTGGAGGGCGGTATGAGCGAGAGCTACGCCGCCCAGCTCAAAAGCTACGTTGAGAGCTATCAGCACTCCCTGAATACCGACCAGATGCACGGCTGGCTGAACAAGCAGGTGACGTACGCCGCTGCTTACATGCAGCTGACCGCCGAAGTGATGGGCTACGACACGGCTTCGATGGAGGGCTTTGAAGAGGCCGAGGTGCGCGAGGTGCTGCGCCTGCCGTTGAGCTACTGGACCGTCTCACTGCTGGCGATCGGGCACCTCAAGGGACCCGATAAGTACTATGGCGGTCGCTTCGATATCAATCACACCTGCTTCTCAGAAGAGTTTGGAAGACCGCTGAAGTGACACAAGAGACCATTGCTCGGAAGCGCCGCTTCGGCTGGAAGACCGCACTGCTTGTGCTGATTCTGCTGGTGCTGGGCGCTGGGCTGTTCATCTACCAGTATCCGTTCTGGCTGGTCGACAGGTCGCTCGGCGTGTACCTGCGCAAACATGATGTGCATGAGCAGGCCATCACGGTGGATAGCCACAACATTCACTATCTTGAAGCCAGAGCTGTCGGCGGATCGGGCCGTACGCTGGTGCTGGTACACGGCCTGGGCGCACGCGCAACCGACTGGGCTCCGCTGATCCCGCTGTTTGCCGCTGCGGGATACCACGTCTATGCACTCGACCTGCTCGGCTACGGAGAGTCAGACAGGCCAGGAGATGGTGACTTTTCAATTCGCGGCGAAGAGCGCATCGTGGCGGACTTCATGCACGCCCTCAACATCGCACAGGCAGACGTCGCGGGCTGGTCGATGGGCGGGTGGATCGCGGCGCGACTTGCGCTCGATCATCCTGAGATGGTCCGCCGACTGGTGTTGTACGACAGCGCCGGTCTTTACTTTGACATGAGCTTTCCCGTCACGCTGTTTTCGCCGTCCAGCCGTGCGGAACTGGATGCACTGATCGCAAGGCTTGAGCCGGATCGCCCTCGCATCCACGTGCCCGCATTTGCCGTGCACGGATTTCTGCGGCGTTTCAAGCAAAACAAATGGATCATCGACCGGTCGCTTGGCAGCATGCTGGCGGGCCGGGACATCCTCGACTTCCGCATTGGCGAGTTGAAGATGCCGGTGCTGATCATGTGGGGAACAGAGGACAAGCTGATCCCATACACCCTGGCCGAGCACATGCACGACCTGATCCCTCAGTCGGTGCTGGTCGGCGTTCCCGCCTGCGGCCACCTGGCGCCGGCGGAGTGCTATACGCAGTTCGAACCTGTGACCATCAAGTTCCTGAACGCAGAACCGCCCATGCCAGCTTCGAAGACGGCGCTGGAGCCCTACACCGCTCCATCGGCGAAGTAGCGCTACTCTTCCGCCTTCCATCGGTAGGCGCTTTCCTGGGGCAGGCCGATGTGGGCGAGCACGCGGCAGCAGAACTGCTGCACCATGTCGTCGACTGTGCCCGGGCGAAAGTACAAGGCCGGGATGACAGGAAAGATCGTCGCTCCGGCCTCGGCGGCAAGGGTCATGTTGCGCAGGTGGATGCGGTTGAACGGCGTCTCGCGGACGCAGAGAACCAGCGGCCGGCGCTCCTTGAGGCAGACATCCGCGGCCCGTTCGATCAGCTTTGCCGCGAGCCCATTTGCAATCGAAGCAAGCGTGCCCATGGAGCACGGCAGCACAAGCATGCCGTCGCTGGGATAGCTCCCGCTCGCGATTCCGGCGCCTACGTCGTCATTGCGCGAAAGGTTGATCTTTCCGGGCTCACTTGAACCGGTCAGCACTTCCAGCAGGCTGGAACGGCCGGGCAGATTCAGTTCCTCCGACGCGACGCGCAGGGCGTGGTCTGAAGCGACAAACTGCACAGACGCGACCCGCTCATCGGCCTGCAGCAAACGCAGCATGGCCGCGGTGAACGCAGCTCCGCTGGCGCCGGTCATCGCAAGCGTCAGATTCTTTCCATGGATCGTGCTGGGCATCGCTTGATTATCGCCGACTGCTTCAACTGACGTGGACAACCGGCCGGTTTTCCGGTTGCGGAATTGCCTTTCGCAAAACTTCATGGGTCAGTGGTGCAGTGTCACCCTCGCCGAGGAAAAGAAAGCGCATGATGTTGAGCGCGGGACTGACCTCTGTCCAGCGGAAGTACACGTGTGGCACCTGGCCGGTCCGTTTCGACAAATACACCAGCATGCCGGCGATCGCGTTCGCCACAACCGGGCTCTTGGCAGAGAGAACACGATGGCGTCCCACGTGCCGCCCGGTCACACAGAGCGTCTCCGAAAACTCCGACGCATCGGTGCGGGTCACTTCAAAGAACAGCAGGTGCTCATCCTCTGAAAGGCTGTGAAAGTACCGGACCTTGCGGTCTGAGATGTCCAGCGCACCCTCTGAATCACCGATCTCGGGACCCCGTGCGACCAGCCGAAACACCTGGTCCTGCACTTCGCTGAGCATCTCCTCTGCGGCCGCGTCGAGTTGAACCTCTGTAATGCGCAGCTCAGTAGACCGGAGTGCGCGCGAGATGAACGAGCTCAGCAGGATGCACCCGATGAAAATCGAAGAGATCTTCAGACCTTCAGGACGCTCCACGATGTTCGCGAGCGTCGTGTAGGTGAAGATCGCACTGGTAGCGATGAAGGCCCACCTGAGCCGCGTTCCCCAGACGCTCAACATGACCGCGACAGACGCCGAGGTGATGAGCACAAGCACGCCGGTAGCATACGCGCCGCCCTGTGCATCCACGTCAGCGCGGAACAGCACCGTAACCACTGTAGCGATGCCCATAAAGACAAGTACCAGCGGTCGAGACGCCCTGGCCCACTCGGGTGCCATGCCGAACTTGGGCAGGTAGCGCGGAATCAGGTTCAGCAGGCCGGCCATCGCCGATGCGCCCGCAAAACCAAGGATCAGGATGGTGCTGATGTCATAGGCAGTGCCGACGACGTTGCCGGTGTAGTGATGCGCCAGCCACGCCATGGCGCGGCCATTGGCATCGCCGCCTTCCTGAAAGGCTTTCGCCGGGATCAGCACTGTCGTGATGACGCTGGTCGCCATCAGGAACACGCTCATGATGACCGCGGCGGTGATCAGCAGGCGCTTGGCATTGCGTACACGTTCCTCGATGTCCTTCGCTGCAATCAGCGGCATGACCGCAACGCCGGTCTCAAAGCCGGAGAGGCCGAGTGCCAGTTTGGGGAACAGGAGCAGAGCCAGGGCAAACATGCCCAGCTTGCTCTGCGGACGTGCGCTGATGGCAACCCGCCAGTTGTGCAGCACCTCGGGGTGGTGCAGAATCTGCAGCACACCGGCAACGACAACCACCGCATTCAGCAACAGGTAGATACCGACCAGCCACACCGCTATGTTGACTGCCTCCTTGAAACCCTTCAGGAAGATGCCGCTCAGGATGGCGAGAATAAGCAACGTGACGATCATCTGGTGATCGACCCAGTGCGGCATCAGCGGATTGTGTATCAGGTGGGCCGCACCGTCCGCGGCAGACAACGTCATCGTGATGATGAAGTCAGTGGTGGCGAAGCCAAGCAGCACCAGCACGAAGATCTTGCCGTACCACGCAGGAAACAGCCGCTGCAGCATGGCGATCGAACCCTGTCCATAAGGACTGGCCTTGCAGACCCGGCTGTACACCGGCAGCGCAGCGAAAAGCGTGACCAGCACCAGCACAAACGTCGCCAGCGGAGACAGAACGCCGGCCGCAAGAAAGGCGATGCCGGGCTGATATCCTAGCGTGGAAAAGTAGTCCACGCCTGTCAGGCACATGACGCGCCACCACGGGTTCTGCGCCTCTTCTTCCTTGTGCGGCGTTGGAACACGCAAATCGGCGAGTAGCCAGTCAGAGAAGCTCATCGCACCGTGGGAGTACAGGCCGTAACGCAGGGTTGGCTCAGAGGACGTAAACAGGCGGAAACGGATTTCATCATTCATTCGCAAACGACAGGTGCGCATTGCGCTACGCTGGTGCGGAGAGCACGTGTCGCGCTTTGACAAGGCGCACGTGAGGAGTTGCTGTACGTGAGTCAGACCATCTTCCTGCTGGAAGACGATACGGACATCGCCAAGCTGGTCCGTTACAACCTGGAGAACGCAGGCTACACCGTGCAGGCGTTTACAAACGCCGGTGAGGTGCTGCCTGCGGCAGAGCTGACCATCCCGGCGCTCTTCCTGCTGGACATCATGGTGCCCGGTGGAGATGGGCTGGATATGTGCCGCCGTCTGCGCACCAATCCCGCCCTCAGCATGGTCCCGGTGATCTTTCTGACCGCATTGGCAAGTGAAAGCGACCGGGTTCACGGTCTGGAGCTGGGCGCGGACGATTACATCACCAAGCCCTTCAGCACCCGCGAACTGCTGGCGCGTGTGAAAGCCGTGCTGCGCCGATTTGAGCGGCAGGAACCGGCAGAAACGCTTCGCATCGGCGAGATCGAGATTGATGGTGGCGCCATGCAGTTGCGTGTCCGCGGCGAGTTGGTCACCACCACCGCGACCGAGTTCCGCCTGCTCGACTACCTGGCGCGGCACCCGGGACGAGTCTTCAGCCGCGACCAGCTGCTGGATGCCGTGTGGGGCGATGCGCGCTTTGTGACACCACGTTCCGTCGATGTGTATGTCCGGCGCATTCGCGAAAAGATCGAGGACGACGCTGAAGCGCCTCGTTACCTGAAGACCATGCGCGGCGCGGGCTATCGTTTTGAACGTGCCGACCGCATCTTCTCCCCTGCCACGACCACCGAGCAAGCGTAGTCGCATCGAGCCGCAGAGCGCGGTAGCATCACTCATCCCATTGACCATGCGCTCCAACCCGTGGATGGCTTCAGCGCTCGTTCTGCTCGCCGGGGTCAGCGCGCTCCTCTTTACCTGGCGCTGGCCGCACAGCATCGTTCTGTGTCTTGCCGGGTTCGTCGTCGCGGCGCTGGTTAGCGTCCTGCTGGCGCGACATGCGGAGCAACACGAAGGCCTGACGCTGACACGCTACATCGCAACCTTCCCGTCCCTGACCGGCGAACGCCCACAGGTCGGCAAGGCGCTTACCCCAGTCATGCTGGCCACGACGCAGGCAGCGGCAGACATCACGCAGCAGCTCACCGATCTGCAGGAGAGCCGCCACCAGCTTGAAGTCCTGCTTGAAGGCATGGGCGACGCGGTGCTGGGTGTTGACGCCGCAGGACGCGTGCAGTGGAGCAACGCACGCATGCAGCAGCTGATCCATCGCGACGCTCCCGGCAGCTCGGTACGGCACGGGCGGGCGCTGGTGCATACCTTTCGCGATCCAGCGCTGCTGGAGTCGGTGCAATCCACGCTCGACAACAATGTCGCCTCAGAATGCCGCAGCGAAGCCCTGCTGCCAGGTCGCATCTTCCAGGTGAACGCGTCGCCTCTGCCTGGCGGCGGTGCGGTGGTGGTTCTGCATGACCGTACGGAAGCAGAGCAGGCCGAACGCACGCAACGTGACTTCGTCGCCAACGTGTCGCACGAACTGCGCACACCGCTCACCTCCATCGTCGGGTACGTCGAGACGGTGCTTGACGGTGAGCATCTCTCGCCTCAGGCCGTGGAGTTCCTCGGCACGGTGCTGAAGAATGCTTCACGCATGCAGCGGCTGACGGAAGATCTGCTGCTGCTGACGAGTGTTGAGCAGGCCGATACTCCTGTCGATCCGCGACCAGTAGCTGCAAGTGCGCTGCTGCAGGACGCACTGCTGATCGTGTCAGGTGCCGCATATGCCGAAGGCGCTCACCTGCAAATCGAAGACGCAACAGATCGCCTGGTGCTGGCGGACGAGAATGCCGTGCTGCAGGTACTGGGTAACCTGCTAGAGAATGCGCTGAAGTACAGTGGCGGGCGAACCGAACCGCCACGCGTTTTGCTGTCGGCGCGAGAAGACGACGAGTATTCCGGCTATGTGACATTTCGCGTTCGTGATTTTGGCCCGGGCATCGCTTCCGAACATCTGCCGCGTATCTTTGAGCGCTTCTATCGCGTTGAAAAGGCTCGTTCCAGAGCGACTGGCGGGACCGGGCTGGGACTGTCCATCGCGCGCTACATGGTTGAGCAGCATGGTGGCCGCATCTGGGCTGAGAGCAATCTGGGACACGGAAGTACCTTTGTGTTTACTCTTCCGATTGCAGATTGACCCTATATTCATGCACTTGCCTTACGCTCGAAAAAGAACATCTCACAGCGTGAGGCTAAACCTTAGTGCGCAAACGGTTCCATCAGTCGCTCGACGAGCTCAAGGAGAAGCTGCTGGTCATGGCAGGCTTTGCCGAGCAGGCGATTGCCCGTTCGATTGAGGCATACCGCATGCGTGATCCAGAACTGGTCGAACTGGTCCGGCGATCCGAGCCGGCCATCAACCGCCTGGAGCGTGAGATCGACAGCACCGCGCTTGACCTGCTGGCAACGGAACAGCCGATGGCCGTCGACCTTCGCTTCATCCTGTCTGTAATCCGCATTAATGCCGATTTGGAGCGCGTCGGCGACCTGGCTGTAAATATTGCCATGCGCGCCTCTGATATGAACCAGCAGCCACAGGCCGATCTGCCGGTGGACATCCCACGGCTTGGCACCCTGGCCGCGGCCATGATTCGCAAGGCGCTCGAAGCCTTTATCGATGGCGATGCTGAGCTCGCGGAAACCGTGCTGGCCATGGACGATGAAGTCGATCGCCTGAACACCGCGGCGTTTCATGCGCTCTCAAAGGTCATCCGCGAGCAGTCAACCCTGACGACCCAGGCGCTGAATGCAATGCTCATCGCTCGCAACCTGGAACGTGTCGGCGACCACGCCACGAACATCGCGGAAGACGTGATCTTCTGGGTACATGGGCGGGATATCAGGCATAACGCCAGCGCTGCTTGAGAAATCCGAAGTGGTGCCAGTCGTTCCAGAGGACCGATTCTGCGGTATACTGAGCAACGACTCTAAGTAAGGAAATCCGCGCCATGTCGATACATCCCATCATGCAGAAGCTCGCTGCAAAGCTCGAGCGCAAAGACCTCCCCGAGTTTGCTCCGGGCGATACCGTTCGCGTACAGGTCAAGATCAAGGAAGGCGACAAAGAGCGTCTTCAGGCATTTGAGGGCATGTGCATCGCCCGCAAGAGCGGCCCGCAGGGCAGCTTCACCGTTCGCAAGATGAGCTTCGGCCAGGGTGTCGAGCGTATCTTCCCCTTCAACTCGAAGGTCGTCGACAAGGTGGAGAAGGTTCGCTCGTACGAAGTGCGCCGCGCGAAGCTGTTCTACCTGCGCGGTCTGCGCGGCAAGGCGGCACGTCTGCGCGAAGTCGCCCGCAAAACGGCTTAGTTCTTCACTTCCAATCATCTCGAAACGCATAGAGGGGTCTGCTTTCTGCTCGGTCTTACCGCCGCGCCAGAGAAGCAGATCCCTTTGCTTTGCTATGGGATTTATTCGCCTGTGTCGAAGATCTACGAGTAGCAGCGGCCGCGGTCATGATGCTTCGGCAGCAACCCGCACAATGACGGGCCTGTTTTCCACGCCTTCCAGTCTTTACACTGAGAGGCGAACCATATGCCAGCAGCCCCCACGCTTCGCCGCAAGAACCAGCTAATCCCCGAAGGCCAGACCAAGCAGCAGATGCTGCGGGAGCTGGTTTGCTCCGACGCGCCGGAGCAGGCGCTGCGCTACCACGGGTACGTCTGCATTGCCGGTGTCGATGAGGTGGGTCGCGGTGCCTTGTTCGGTCCTGTAGTCGCCGCAGCGGTTGTCCTGCCTCTGCGCACGACCCGGCTGCAGCGGCTCGGTCTGCGCGATTCCAAGCAGCTGACACGGGAGGAGCGCGAGCGGCTCGATCGCGAGATCCGCAAGTGTGCCATCGCACACGCCATCGGCGAGGTCGATTCGGAGACCATCGACCGAATCAACATCTACCAGGCTTCGCGCCTGGCCATGAGGCTTGCAGTCGACGCGCTGGGCTGCTCGCCTGACCACCTGCTGATCGATGCCATGCGACTCGATCACCCGTGCGCGCAGACGAAGCTGATCTATGGCGATTCCCTCTCGGTCTCGATCGCTGCTGCATCTGTGATTGCGAAGGTCTACCGCGACGCACAGCTGCGGGCGTGGGACGCGGAGCATCCGCAGTACGGCCTGGCATCGCACAAGGGCTACGCGACGCCGGAGCATCGCCGGGCGCTCGAGGCGCACGGCCCCACACCGCTGCACCGCAGGTCATTTGCGCCGGTCGCGAAATTCTATGGCGAAGAAGCGTTGGAGCAGGCCATCGCCATGACGGACCTGCTCTTCGACGAGGCGGAATTGCAGGAGGAGCTCGAACCTTGCCTAAGCGATTGATGTGCGTGGTAGCGCATCCGGATGATGAGTGCTTCGCCTTTGGAGGCGCTCTGCTGCTGGCACATGACGCAGGTTACGAGACCTATGTCGTGTGCCTGACAGACGGACAGGCAGCGACGAACCGAGGCGATTCCGCAGACGGACAGCACCTTGGACAGATGCGTCGCGATGAATTCGTGCGAAGCTGCGGTGTGCTCGGCGTGACGAAGCACGAGTTGCTGCAGTATCAGGACGGCCGGCTTGAGTTTACCGAGCTGAACGGCGTTGCGCGCGAGCTCGTCCAGCGGATGCGCGCGTGGCAGCCGCAGATCGTGCTGACCTTTGGCCTGGATGGATCGCTGAACGTTCATCCGGACCACACGATGGCCTGCTGCTTTACCAGCGCGGCGTTCCACTGGTCGGCTCGATCCAGGCGTTTCCCGGAGCTTGGCCTGCCGCCGTTCGCCCCACAACGTCTGTATCACCAGAGCACTGTCTTCACCCTGCCCGATCGGGAGCCGCTGCTGCCTGCGCCGTGGACGGTCGAGCTGGACATCAGCGCAGTCAAAGCTCGCAAAGAAGCTGCGTTCCACGAGCACACCTCCCAGCTGCCGCTGCTCGGGAAGGTACAGCCTTACTGGGACAAGTACGGTGACAAGGAGCAGTACACGCTGGCGGCAGCGTCTCTGCCACAGCCGGCCGCATTATCAAACTCCATGTTCGAAGGGATTACCGAGTGAGCCGGATTCGGAAGTGGGAACACACCATCGCGTCTCACCTGATTCTGACCTGAATTGCTGCTGGAACGCTGCTGAACTCTATGGTATGTTTCACGTGAAACAATGTCGCATATCAGGCAGTACTTGTGTTCGCAATTAGACATAACAATAGCGTTTATCCTTTGTTGACGCGGTCAAACGCGACATCCTTCTGATTTCGTTTTGCGTCCACCTCTATACCCTCAGTAGAAGCAACTTACACCTTCCTTTTACCTTCCAACCATCATCTTCTTTGTAGTACCTCGAGGAGTATCGGTTATTGCCCGGCTGGTGCCGGACCATTACCGCCATGTTCCGGTTTGCACGGGGAAAGGACCTGATACATGGTTGAAGCTGTAGTTCTTTGGAATGAACCAAATAATCTCTCCCACTGGAACTTCCACCTGGATCCAGGCTGGGGGCGCTTCGCCGACCTGGTGAAGCAGGGTTCCGGAGCTATCCGCAGTGTCAATCCCGACCTGAAGGTTGTTCTAGGCGGAGTCTCTTCCTGCGACTGCGACTTCCTCCGCAACATGTACTCGCAGGGCGTCATGCAGCACATTGATGCTGTCGGTGTGCATGGCTTTCCGCTGGATTGGAACCACTGGCCAATTACTGAGTGGCCGGACCGCATTCAGGAAGCACGCGAAGTCTCTGGTCTGCCCGTATGGGTGACGGAGGTCGGCGTGTCATCCTTCGGCGCGGAGGAGGTGCAGGAGTTTGGTTTGCGCAAAACGCTGGAGTTGCTGAAGGGCAACACCGAGCGAGTGCACTGGTACAGCCTGTTCGATCTGCCGCCTACGTGGCCGGCGGAGACGCGGCACAAGGAAGCAGAAGGCTCTTCGTATTACCGTCACTACTATCTGGGCCTGATTGATGCACAGGGCAAGCCGAAGCTGGCAGCGAAGCACTTCCCCGCGGACGGATCGGTTGGGTTCTGCCAGTGGTTTCACTTCGAAGATCCGCGGTTTGAAGACGCGGTTGCCCGCATGAAGGACATGGGCGTGCGATACCTGCGCACGGGCCTGAGCTGGGCTGACAGTTACCGTCCGGGCGCGACAGACTGGTTTGATAGGCAGATGGAAGCGCTCGCGGAGTTTGATGTCGCCTTGACGCTGTGCTTTACGCCCGCACACCTCGGTATCGAGGAACACCATACCAGCCCGCCTAAAGACAATGCCCAGTTTGCGGAGTTCGCCGCATGGGCCATCGAGCGGTACGCACCCGCGGCAGACGCAACGATTGACGAATACGAGCCCGAGGAGCGACTCGCCACGCTATGAGCAAGCAGATTCTGATTACCGGCGGTGCAGGTTTTGTGGGTTCGCATCTTGCGGACGGTTTGCTCGCAGCGGGTCACAGCGTTCGGGTGCTCGACGACCTGACGCCGCAGGTGCATGAGAACGGCCAGCGACCCGAATACCTCTCCAAGGATGTCGAGCTGATCGTCGGCGATGTGCGCGACCCAAATCGCATGCGCGAGGTGCTGCAGGGAGTGGACGTGGTCTTCCACTTTGCAGCGACCGTCGGCGTCGGCCAGTCGATGTACGAGATCAGCCGCTACATGAGCGTGAATACGCAGGGCACGGCGGAGTTGCTGCAGGCCATGCTGGATGCGAAGCACACGCCGGAGAAACTGATCGTTGCTTCGTCTATGTCGATCTACGGCGAAGGCCGTTACGCCTGCTCCAAGTGCGGGCGCGAAGCCGCTCCTTCGGTTCGCCCGCTGTCGCAACTAAAGGCCGGCCGGTGGGAGCTGCACTGCACCGTTTGTGACGGCGTCTTGAAGCCGCTGCCGACGAATGAGACCAAGCCGTCAGAGATCAACTCGGTCTATGCCTTGTCAAAGCGCGACCAGGAGCAGCTTTGCCTGATCTATGGCCGCACGTATGACGTGCCGGTTACCGCGCTGCGCTTCTTTAACATCTATGGCACGCGGCAGGCGCTGTCTAATCCCTACACCGGCGTTGCTGCCGTGTTCGCATCGCGGCTGCTGAACGGCAAAGCTCCCATGGTATTTGAGGATGGCGAGCAGATGCGCGACTTTGTCAGCGTGCACGACATTGTCCGCGCCAACATGCTGGCGATGGAGCGGCCTGAGTCGAATGACAAGGTCATCAACATCGGTTGCGGCAAGCCCATCACGATACGCCGCGTCGCCGAGATCCTGTGCAAGGCGCTTGGCCGCGAAGACCTGCAGCCCATCATCAGCAACAAGTATCGCGCGGGTGACATTCGCCATTGCTTTGCCGACCTGTCTGAGGCGCAGCGCCTGCTTGGCTATCAGCCGAAAGTGACTCATGAAGAAGGTTTCCAGGAGCTGGCCATCTGGCTGGCCGAGCAGGAAGCTGAAGATAAGGGCGACACCATGCTGAAGGAACTCAGCGCCTACGGCCTGACCGCGTGAAAGGAAAAGCGTTGAGCAAGACGGACCACTCGAAGACCGTACTGATCACCGGCGGCGCCGGCTTTATCGGCTCAAACCTTGCAGAACGGCTGTTGACCGAGGAAAAGACACGCGTACGCATCTTCGATAACCTGGCACGCCAGGGTGTGACGCGCAACGTGGAGTGGCTGCGCTCGCTGCCGCAGAGCGGCCGATTGCAGGTGGTTGAGGGCGACGTGCGCAACGCCCCTGCCGTGCGGCGCGCGGTGGACGGCGTCTCGGAAATCTACCACCTCGCCGCACAGGTCGCCGTAACTACGTCCGTCGAAGATCCGGCGAGCGACTTCGAAGTGAATGCTGCAGGAACCTTTAACGTGCTGGAGGCGGCGCGGCAATCGCGGCTTAACCCGTTCCTGCTCTACACGTCGACGAACAAGGTGTATGGGTCGCTTGAGACCGTGCCGGTGGAGTTGCAGGGCACGCGCTATTGCGCTCAGAGCGCGGGGTTCAACGGCGTGAGTGAGTCCGCTCCGCTGGATTTTCATTCGCCGTACGGCTGCTCGAAGGGAGCTGCGGACCAGTACGTTCGCGACTACGCGCGTATCTACGAATTGCCGACCGTGGTCTTTCGCATGTCATGCATTGCCGGTCCACGGCAGTTTGGAAATGAAGACCAGGGCTGGGTCGCGCACTTCTTGTATTCGGTACTTGCGGGCAAGCCGATCACCATCTATGGCAACGGCCACCAGGTTCGAGACATTCTGCACGTCCATGATCTTGTTGACGCCATGCTGGCGGCGCGTGATTCGCTGCCACGCACCCGGGGCGAGGTCTACAACCTGGGCGGCGGTGTCAGTCGAGCCGCGTCGGTGCTTGAGATGCTGCGCTCCATCGAGCGTCTAACCGGCGAGCCGCTGCACTTGAATTACAGCGACGTTCGCCCTGGCGATCAACCACTGTACATCGCTGACACGACGAAGCTGGAGCGTGACACCGGGTGGCAGGCGCGGCGTTCGCTCGATGACACGCTGGATGCGATCCATGCGTTCTGGAGGAGTAACGCTGACATCATCGCGCCGCGCTTTGCGGTGCCCGAACTGGTGGCAGAGGAAGTGGCATGAAGTACGCACTCGTCAACCCGCACTGGACGTTCGGCGGCTCGACCTATTTCGGCTGCCCCGATCCTCATTTCCCGCTGGAGTTGCTGTCTGCGCGCGAGTTACTGCGTGCCGCGGGACATGAGGTCCTGCTGGTCGATGCGTTCATGGATGAGCTATCGCCGTCGGCTGTGAAGGGTCGGCTTGATGCGTTTCGAGAAGACTTCCTTGTGATGCCGACCGCACCTTCGTACCTGTTCTGGCGGTGTCCGCAGCCTGAGTTGCGAGTGCCCAAACAGTGGATTGAAGCACTGCGGACGGGACGTTCGCATCGTTCGAAGGTTGTTGTGATCGGGCCTCATGGATCGGTGACGCCGCATGCAACGCTGGACAAGACTGCCGCCGATATAGTCCTTCGCGGTGAGCCCGACCAGACGCTGCCGCAGCTGGCGTCGATGCCATGGGAGATGATCGCCGGCTGCTGCTGGCGCGATGAGCAGGGCCGCTTCCGCATGACGGATGGCCTGGGCGCAACGGACATGCGGGCGGTCACACAACTTGACTACTCGGATTACCCGGTCGAGCGGCACGCGCACAAACACCACATCTTTCCGGGCAACGGCGCTGACCATCTGCGACTTGGCGCAGAGGTGGAGTTTGCGCGCGGCTGCCCGTACAGCTGCACCTTCTGCAATAAGACGCTCTTCCGCAACAAGTATCGCGAACGCAACCTGAACGAGGTGATCGCTGAAATTGACCAGTTGATCGCGCGCGGCGTTGATTACATCTACTTCATCGACGAGATCTTTGGAGTGGGAAAGCAGGTGCGGCAATTGCTCGAGGCAATAGCCGAGCGTCCTGTCTCCATAGGCTTTCAGACGCGCATCGACCTGTGGGATGAGACGAGCATCGACCTGCTTGGACGCGCGCACTGTGTGTCATTCGAGTGTGGCATCGAGAGCATCACCGACGAAGGCCGGCATGCGATGAATAAGAACTGCAAGATCGACACGGAGCGCATCACCGAGATCCTGCTGTACGCGCGCACGAAAATCCCGTGGGTGCAGGCCAATCTCATCAAGACCGCAGAAGACGATCCAGCGCTTGTAGCAGCGTGGCAGGCAAATCTTAAATCACGCGGTGTTTGGGTGTCAGAGCCGGTGCCGATGTTTCCCTTCCCTGGCAGCCCGGAGTACGTTACCACCTTTGGCGCGGCGCCCGATGAAACGGCATGGGAGCGCGCACACGACTTCTACCTGGACCTGTTCACCGGCAAGGGGTTCAGCGACATCCAGGACCAGAGACCACGCTCGATCACCGAGCTTGAGGAAGAAGAGAACCCTTTTGTGGAGTCCGCATGCGTCTGCTGATGACCACCGATACGGTCGGTGGCGTCTGGACCTTTACAAGCGAGCTGGCTGCCGAATTGCTTGCCCGGCGGCACGACGTTGCGCTTGTCTCATTCGGCCGCGCACCTTCCAAGGAGCAGCGGCAGTGGGCACGCGACCTAACTGTTAGGTTTCCTAACTTTATCTTTGCTGCTTCAGAAGCCCCGCTTGAGTGGATGCCGCAGAATGACTCGGCTTACACGCTTGCGAAGCCTGTCTTGCAGGATCTTTGTGACAGCTTCCAGCCAGACGCGTTGCTGCTGAGCCAGTTCTGTTTTGGATCGCTGCCGGTCGATCAGCCAAAGCTTGTGATCGCGCACAGCGACGTGCTGAGTTGGGCCACCGCTGTCGGCAAAGCTCCGCTCGCAGACGACGCGTGGCTACGCACCTACCGCTCGCTGGTGCAGCGCGGACTGGACGGAGCGGACGCAGTGATCGCTCCGACACGAGCCATGCTCCACGACTTGCGAGCGAACTTCGCCTTGCTGCACCACACGGAAGTCATCGCGAATGGAAGAACGCTGCCTCTGCTGAAAGATGGCCCAAAACGCAAACTGCAGGCAGTGACTGCCGGGCGCATGTGGGATGCGGCGAAGAACCTGAGGCTCCTGACAGAGTGCTCCAGTCCCATGCAGATCCTGGTTGCAGGCGATGACCATGGCACTGACGTCAGCAGCTCGAATGTGTGGATGCTCGGAACCCTCAGCGAAGAGCGCCTGCTCGAGACCTTCACAGCGAGTGCGATTTACATTTGCAGCTCGGTCTATGAGCCGTTTGGTCTGGCTCCACTTGAGGCTGCGCTGTGTGGATGCGCCGTGCTGGCCAACGACATTCCAAGCCTGCGCGAGGTGTGGGGCGACGCTGCGCTCTACTTCAACAATGCTGCCTCGCTGTCGGCACTGCTTGCCCGTCTTGCTGCATCGCCGGCTGATCTTGCGGCTGCACAGCGACGATCGCATGCGCGCGCACAAACCTATACTTCAGCTCGCATGGTGGAGCAGTATCTCCGCCTGATTGAATCTGTCACAGCGAACACCGCAGCGGGCAAAGCCAATGCCGCGTGACTTTCGCATCGCCTATTTTGCACACACGGTTCGTTCTGACTGGAACAATGGCAACGCGCATTTCTTGCGCGGACTTCTGCGCAGCCTGGACGAAGCCGGGCAGGACGTCGTGATCTACGAGCCGGATCATGAATGGTCCATCGATAACCTGCGCGAAGAGATGCTTGGCGAGCACTCCCTTCGTGAGTTCGAAGAGACCTATCCCGACCTGAATGTGAAGCTGTACCGGCCCGACCAGGCTTCCGATCTGCAGACGTGGCATGGCGAGTTGCGCGGCGTCGACCTCGTCATAGTGCATGAGTGGAACCCGCCGGAGCTGGCACATACATTGCTTACATTGCGTGACGAGCTTGGGTATCGCATCCTCTTCCACGACACGCATCACCGTGCATCGTCGTCGCCACAGCAGATCAAGCAGTTCGGCATCGACAGGTTCGATGGCGTGCTTGCTTTTGGTGAAGCACTGCGAACGATCTATCGAGAGCGCTTCGACCTGGAGAATGTTTGGACCTTGCATGAGGCAGCGGACGTCAGTGTGTTTCGGCCGTTGACCGTGTTTGAACGTAAGCAGGATGTTGTGTGGATCGGTAACTGGGGCGAGGGTGAACGGTCAGAAGAGATTCGGCGCTTTCTGCTTAAGCCGGCAACGGCTCTGCCGCAATACAGCTTTCACATCCACGGCGTGCGCTATCCCGAACAGGGGCTCGCAGCATTGCAGGCCGCCGGTGTTTCGTACGGCGGGTACCTGCCGAACCTTGATGCGCCACAGACCTATGCAGAGTCTCGCCTGACCATTCATGTGCCGCGGCAACAGTACTCAGGAGCGATGACAGGCATTCCCACCATTCGCGTGTTCGAAGCTCTTGCCTGCGGCATTCCATTGATCTCTGCGCCATGGGAGGACACAGAGGAGCTGTTCCGCGAAGGCGATTTTCTTTGGGCGCGCGACACCGCCGACATGACGCGCGCGATGGAGTTTCTGCTGACAGATGAACTTGCAGCACAGCAGCAGATCGAGCGCGGCCTGGACACCATCATGGAGCGCCATACCTGCAGCCATCGCGCGCAGCAGTTGCTGCAGATTGCAGAGGAGTTGTTCGATTGAAGATTTTCGCCTTTGGATCAAGCATCGTTTCGTCCTACTGGAATGGTGCGGCCACGTATTATCGCGGCTGTTATAAGTACCTCGCGCGGCTGGGCTATGACATCACGTTTGCTGAGCCTGACGCATACGGGCGACAGGAACATCGCGATTCAGACGACTTCAACTACGTCACGTCGCTCGTCTATAAACCGCGCGAGAAGGATGGTGGACGCGATCTCGATCGCATGTTGCAGATGGCGCGTGAAGCCGATGTTGTGGTGAAGCATAGCGGCATCGGTTGTGACGATCGCGAGCTGGAGCGGCGCGTACCGGCCGAGTGTTCCGATGCTGCCATGACGTTCATCTGGGATGTGGACTCGCCTGCGACAATCCATCGCATGCGCGCAGACCGCAGCGATGCGCTTGCATTTGCAGCGCAGGGTTATGACGCGATCCTGAGTTATGGTGGCGGTCCTATGGCGCGCGACGGCTTCAAGGAGTTCGGTGCGCGTGCTTACTACAGCATGTACAACGGGCTTGATCCGGAGACGCATCATCCTGTTGCGGCTGACCCGTCGCTTGCATGCGATGTGTGTTTCCTGGGTAATCGCCTTCCGGATCGCGAGGCGCGCGTGGAGGAGTTGTTCCTGTGCGCTGCCGCGCTTGCACCTGACCAGGCTTTTCTGCTGGGCGGTGAAGGATGGGGCGATAAGGCGATGCCATCGAACGTGCGGTACATCGGTCACGTTCCCACGGCCGACCACAATCGGGTGAACTGCTCTGCAGGCATGGTGCTCAACATCAATCGCGCATCGATGGCCGACTTCGGCTTCTCTCCGCCGACGCGGGTCTTCGAGGTCGCGGGTGCGGGTACCTGCATGCTGTGCGATGACTGGCCGGGCTTGTCTGATTGTTTTGAGCCAGACAAGGAGATCCTTGTGGTGAAAAGCGCCGAAGATGTTGTGCGCGCTTTGCACACGCATGACGCCGCCGCGCGCAAGCAGATCGGTGCGGCGTTTCATGCGCGGGGCCTCCGCGAACATACCTATGCGCAGCGCGCAGCGCAGGCCGACTATGCGTTTCGCGAATGCGCGGCACGGCGCCGAGGTGAAACAGGAGCGCAGTTGATTTCACTCGCGACGATCGCCGACTGGAAGCGCGAGGTACCCGGCTTCGCTGCGGCGGCGGAGACCGGCAGGATTGCATGAAGATCGTCTTTTACGGCCTGACGATTACATCCTCATGGGGCAACGGACATGCGACGACGTATCGTTCGCTGTGCAAGGCACTTTCTGCCCGCGGACATACGATCGACTTCGTGGAAAAGGATGTCGAGTGGTATCGCAGCAATCGCGATCTGCCCTCACCGCCTTATTGCAAGGTGCATCTGTACGAGTCGTGGGAAGAAAGCGCCAGCGACTTACTTACCGTTGCAAGTGACGCAGATGCGATTGTTGTTGGATCTTACTTTCCAGATGCTGTCGCCGCGACGCAGGCGCTTCTGAATGCGGGATGCGGGCCGCTTTTGTTCTATGACATTGACACGCCCATCACGCTGTCGCATTTGCGCGCGCACGGCGGTTGCGAGTACCTCGATGCTGCTTCCATTCCGCACTATGCGGCGTACCTCAGCTTTACGGGTGGGCCTGCGTTGACCGAACTGCAGACGCGCTTTGGCTCACCGCGTGCCGTTCCGTTTTACTGCTCGGTCGATGCGTGTCTTTACGCGCCGACAGCGACTCGCGACGACTACCGTTGTGATCTCAGCTATCTCGGCACCTATGCCCCTGACCGGCAACCGAAGCTGATGCGGCTGCTTGATGGCGCGGCGGCCCTGTTGCCTTCATCAAAGTTCCTGGTCGCCGGACCGCAGTACCCGAATGACACAGTGTTCCAACTGAACGTGCGGCGAATCACTCATCTTGCACCTCCTGAGCATCCGGCATTCTATTCGTCTTCTCGTTTCACCTTGAACCTGACGCGCGATGACATGGTCGCGGCGGGGTACTCACCTTCGGTGCGATTGTTCGAGGCGTCCGCGTGTGGCGCTTCAATTCTTTCTGACCCATGGCATGGACTCGAAGAGTTCCTGACACCGGGTGAAGAGGTGCTGCTTCCAGTCGACGAGTATGAGGTTGCGGCTATCCTGCGTGATCTTCCTGAAGCGGAGCGCGAGCAGGTGGGCCGACGTGCTCGCGAACGCGTCCTCTCGGAACATACGTCAGGACATCGAGCGGAACAGTTCGAGCAGATAGTCAGCTCACTGACCTGAATATTCATTTAATTCAGAAGATCAGCAAAAGAACGGATGCATAGTGACGGCCGTTCAGCCGTCAACTGCTCAACGTTGTAAACGCCGGTAGCGACGGCGATCACGTCGAGGCCGTTGGCGCGCGCTGCCGAGACATCTGCGGGCGTGTCCCCGACAACGCACACTTCAGCAGCCTGACCGGCGATCGCGCGTGCTCTATCGAGCGCCGCTGCGAAGACGTCTTTGCGGTACTCATGCGCATCACTGTAGCCACCAAAGTCGAAGTAGTTCAACAAGCCGCAGTGTGCCAGCTTTAAACGCCCGATCGTCTCGAGGTTTCCCGTGGCCACTCCAAGCACGGCTCCACGGGCGTGTAGATGCTGCAGCACCTCGTGTGCCAGCGGCAGCGCTTCCGCGCGGAGGTCCGCCTTGTTACGCTCCACGTGGCTGCACATGGCTTCGCGCATCTGCTGCAGCCGTGGTCGCCATTGCTCGTCAGGTACATGCGCCAGCGCGAGAGCATCACGCAGGATACCGATGTCAGTGTTCCCATGCGCGACCACGCCATCGAGGTTCAACGGCCTGCCCGCGATCGAGGTCAGCGTGTCGCAAAACGCAAAGTAGTGCACAGCATCCGTGCAGTTAAGCAGCGTTCCGTCGATGTCGAACAGGTACGCGTCATAGCTGTCCCATGCCCGGTTCATCGTTGCTCTACCTGCCGCCACGCCTCTAGCTCCATGCAGACCTGTTCCATCATCCCAGACCAGTCGCCGGGCGCAGGTTGCCGCCATAGACGCAGCGATGGATACCACGGAGAGTCGCTGCGGCCGTGCATCCAACGCCAGTCAGCCGCATGCTGCAACATGGCCCATGCCGGCTTACCCAGCGCGCCTGCCAGGTGTGCCGCGAGTGTGTCCACCGTGAGAACCATGTCGAGCTGCGAGATGACCGCAGCAAGCATCGGCACTCCATCGCCGAGCGTCGCGGCATCGCGAACGCCGGCCAGCGCCGGGTCGTGACGGGCAGCATCATGTTTCGCTCCCCCCTGCAGGTTCCAGAACTCAACGCCCTGCATTGCGGTCAGGCGAGCAACGCATTCCATCGGCAGGCAACGTGTCGGGTCCCACTGGCTGGCAGACCAGACGATGCCGACCCGCGGCGACGGCGACGAACCCATCGCAGCCGCGACACCCTGCTGCAGCGCGTCGGGGAGTCGCAGGTAGTTCGTCCTGAGTGGCAGGTCTTGCACCGTGGTGCGAAAGACATAAGGCAGCTCCATAACTTCCAGCTGAACATCCCACAGCGGCATGTGCCTGGGGGCAAGTTCGCCCCACGTGATGACTTCGCCCGCAGCGGCGAAGTGTGGCGCAAGGTCTAGCAGGCGCGGCGGTACTTCAACGATGACGTGCGCGCAGGCTTCTTGCAGCAAGGGCAAGTAACGCAGCATCTGCACAGCATCACCAAGGCCATGCAAACAGCGGACGATTACCCGCTTCGCACTGATGTCTTCACCCAGCCAGAAGCGATGCGGATCGTGCGCACCCCGTGCCCGGATCGCATCACTCTGATGCCAGGCGGCAGCGAAATCGCCGGCAAACATGTGAGCCATCCAGCGGCCGCCAGAGCAGCGATCAGGATCTGCACCCGCAGCTTCGGCCGCGTCGAAGGCCTTCAATGCAGGAGGCAGGTCGCGAGCGAGCAGAAAGTCTTCCGCCTGGTGTAGAAACGAGTGGGCATCTGCGGCCTGGAGCTGGTTCATTGCTGTTGGGTTGGCCTGGTTGGGCCAGCGGGATAGACCGCGTGCGGCCCATCAGGCGGCACGTCGATTGCGTGCCAGCGGCACACATAGACTTCGTCCTCGGGCTGTGCCTCAATGACAAAGCCAGAAGACCGCAACATCGCTTCAGTACACGCGCGGTTCGGAACCCACCAGTTGGTCTGGTCATGGGAGTAGCTGTGCTCGATGAAGTGCATCTTCGGGTAACCCGGATCATCGAAGGGCGCAGGCTCCATGAAATCGTAGTCATGTTCAAGAGCAGCCACGTCGCGACTGCCACGCTGCATGCTTTGGAAGAGGAACATGTCCCTTGCCACATGCTCGTGAATCAGGTCGAGTGCGAGCAGCGGATGCCGCAGGTGGTAGAGCACGCCCATGAAGATGACGAGGTCGAACTTCTCGCCAAGCTGTGCGATCTGCCACACGGGCATGCGACGAAACTCGACATCGAGACCCGTCGCCTCGGCAGTGAACTGGGCCTGTCGCAGGTAGTGTTCGTCGGTATCAATGCCCAGCACGCGATCTGCGCCACGGCGCTTCATCTCGAAGGAGTAGAAGCCCGCGTTGCAGCCAATATCCAACACTGTCTTGCCAGTGAGGTCGGCTGGAATGTGATCGCGAAAGCGCTCGTACTTTACCGCCGGATAGTCGCCCAGAAAGTGTTGCGGCGCGGTCTGTACGCCGCCGATGCGCATGTTGTGGAACCACGGCCCAAGCGCCTGGATTTGTTCCTCAAGCGATGTTGAATCAACCGTCGGCATCGTCTGGCTTGTCTCCCTGCAACAGTGTTACGGCGGCGCCCGCCATTTGCATCCTATCGTCCTCTGCCTTGCGTTCGAGCAGCCGGATTGCCGCACGATATCCATGCAGCGTTCCGGTGTCAACATAGTCTTCTCCCGCAGACACCGCGATGGCTTCCCCGCCCTCTTCAAGCCATGCATTGACGAGCGTTCCGAGGAACTCGTCGCCGCGTTCCGGCCTCAGCCATAACGCATGCAGCGCATGAAAGACATGGCCCGGCATCTTGACCGCGCCCCAGATCCAGTGGGACTGCGCTCCTTTTCGCTTCACCTCGATCTCGATGACATTGCCCTCGGCATCGGTGCGCACCGCGTCGAACAACTCCGGTCGCTCCACGGGAAAGGTGAGAAACGAGAGCCTGTTGGCGGGGAGCCTTTGCAGGGCATCTTCGGGCCACCACACGGTGTCTGGCAGGCCGATGACCACCGGCTCGTCCGGTTGAATGAGCGGAGCCGCGCGAAACAGCGCATCGCACAAACCGCCCGGCGTG
Source organism: Terriglobus sp. (assembly GCA_965199365.1). Taxonomy (GTDB): domain Bacteria; phylum Acidobacteriota; class Terriglobia; order Terriglobales; family Acidobacteriaceae; genus Terriglobus. The sequence continues at coordinate 1,416,424 of CBDARC010000002.1, forward strand.
GGCTGCACCACGTAGGCGATGTCTGCTCCCCAAAGGCGAGAGCCGTAATACTGCAGAATGTCTGTCTTTCCCGGAGAGATGACGAAGCAGAGCTTGTCCGCGCCGCCGCGGATCATGCGTTCCACGAGGTATTCGCTGACTGCACGGGGCCGCTCCACACCGTGCTCGACACGGCTGCCCACGGGCAGCAGTTCCTTCGAGAAAGCCAGCGGTTGAATGCGGCTGCCCGCGCCCGCGGCTGGAATGATTCCCCACATCGTTACGTTCCCCACGGCTTGCGAATGCGTCCCTAATTAGCAATGGATGCGGCGAGATGGGTGCCTGTCTCCTGATGCACCGCCTGCTCGCACAGGCGTTCCAGTTCGCTGACGCGCACGTCGGCGGTGTGCTGCTGCAAGGTGCGTTCGCGTGCCTGCGCGGCCATGCGCTGCAGCTCCGTGTCGCTCAGCGACAGGCCTGCAAGTACGTCGTCCGCGGTGTTTACGCGCAGCACTTCTTCGCCGGGGGTGAAGAAGGTGTCGAAGCCCTCCCAGCCATCGCTGAACAGGGGCGTGCCGCACGCTGCAGCTTCAAACAGTCGGCCTGACGGGCAGAAGCCGTACTCTGCCATGGCCTGCCGCGTGATATTGAGTGTCGCGCGGCTCGAGCAAAAGAACGCTGGGTGCTGTGCCGGTTCGAGATGCTGCGTGAAATAAAGATTGTCGCTCCACGGAAACTCTGCCGGATACTGCGCACCGCCGATCAGAAACTTCTGCTGCGGCAGTGCTGACGCCGGCTTCAGGAAGAGTTCTGTCAACGCTGCCTGCCGGTCGGCAGCATAGGTGCCAAGGTACGAGAAGGCTGAACGGAAACGATCAACAGAAGGTACCGGGAAGTGCGACGCAGGATCGACCCACCCGTACAGCGGAGCTACGGTGCGAGCACCGAGCCTTGACTGCAACTCATCCAGCGCACGACCACCGGTGTAGCTCAACACCAGGTCGAACTCGCCCAATCCATCCGCGGGCAGGTAGGCGCGCGTCGCGTCAGAACCAAGCGCCTTCAACGTGACCGGTGTGTCCATGTCGTAAAAGGCACGTACCCGGGCGCTCGAATCCAGAATCCACTCAGCGGCCAGGGCGCCGTCCGGGCAGTAGCTGGTACACATCGCCAGATCCGCGGTTGCAAGTTCTGCCTGCGCCCTCAGCCTGATGGATTCGGCTGAGTCGTAGAGGCGCAGGTCAGCCCCTTGAGGCAGCTGCACCAGGTCGCGCGCTCCGGCGTAGTACGGCACGTCACGCTCGTAGAACGTCACGGTGTGCCCGCGTCGCAGCATGGCGGCAATCAGCGAACGCCAGAGCGTCGCGTGGCCGTTGCCCCACGAAGACGAGACAGTCAGGCCAAAGACAACAACGTGCATCCTACCCCCTGCGCTCGTCGTGCAACGTATGTGCTTCAGATGAAGGACCTGCGATCGAGGATGTGCGGGTGCAAAGTCTATCCTGCGACCCCGATGTCGAACACAGAAGCGATACCATGGAGGCATGCCCGGGTGGTGAAATGGCAGACACAGCGGACTTAAAATCCGCAGACCTTTACCGGTCGTGCCGGTTCGAGTCCGGCCCCGGGCACTACGATCCACTTATTTGAGACAGATCAGGCCTGCCTGCGATTCAGCGATTCACATCGATCATGATCTTTGTGAAGGACGCGGGATTGTCGGACCACTGCGCCAGCATCGCCGGTGCTTCGTCCATCGTGATGACAGCACTGATTGTCTGCTCCACGGGGAACCGGCCGGCCTCAAGCATCTGCATCACATGCCTGAAGTCTTCAGGCAGCGCATTGCGTGAGCCGAGGATGTCGAGTTCCTTCTGAACGAACAGCTTTGTCTCGTAGCCGACGGGCTCTTTTGCATACCCGATGTAGACGACTCGGCCAGTGAAGGCCACCTCTTCGACAGCCATACGGAAGGTGTCAGGCAGCCCGATAGCTTCGATTACTACGTCGGGACCATCGCCCTGGGTCATCTCACGCAAGCGCTCGCGCACGTCGTCACGCTGCGAGTGGATCAGGTCGGTCGCGCCGGCGAGGCGGGCTACTTCCAGCTTCTTGTCGTCCACGTCGATGGCGATGGTCCGTGCTCCGCGGAAGGCTGAGCCGGCGATGGCGCCGAGACCGACACCGCCGCATCCAAAGATCGCCACAGTGTCGGCAGCGTTGACACGCCCCCGTGCCACCGCGTGAAAGCCTACGGTTAGAGGTTCAACCAAGGCCAGTTCGCGCAAGGGGAGCGAAGACACGTACACCTTCGCCGGTGGCACAACGATGCGTTCCGTAATAGCGCCATCGCGCTGCACACCGAGCGTTTGATTATTGCGGCAGGCGTTCTGCCTTCCGCGCCGGCATGACGGGCATACGCCACAGCTTGTGTAGGGCGAGACAGAAACGTGGCTGCCCTCGGGAATGGAGTCGTTGCCGACGAGCACTGTCGCGCCGACCTCATGGCCCAGAACGCGCGGGCACGTGATCAGAGGATTGCGCCCGCGGAACGAATTGAGATCCGTCCCACAAAGCCCGACCATGTCGACCCTTAGCAATAAGTCGCCGTCGTTTCGATGAGGTTCAGCAACATCAATGACGCGGACTTCTCCAGCAGCAACCAGGGATAACGCCTTCATGATGGACTGCTCTCCTGGGTTACTGCCGAAATCTGTACTCCACCGATGCAGACATGCGTGCAGGTCGGCTTCACGCTCCTCATGCAAACAGGTCACACCCGCCCGAAGCTTCGTCACAGTAAACGGCTAAGTCAGTCCACGTCAAGCGTCTAAGACCCTTCGCGGCCGAGGAGCAAGCAGCGCACTGTGCTGGAACCGAAGCCGGCAGAACGAGAATCAACCAGCCGGCTGGTACGGCGTCGTAAGAGTCCAGGTCGTGCATCAGCCTTCTTGACGCTTTGCTCTCGTGCGATTCGAGTCTACGATTCGGCATGAGCCGTTCTCTTCTGTCGCTCCCGCTTCTCGCCCTTGCAGTACTTTCGCCCCTGCTTCATTGCCAAAGCCCCGGCGTTGCGTTTGCCGACACGTTCCCGGGCAACTCCATTCATCAGAAGATCGCGAACGCGTTCGCATCGCAGGCGGGCACCCAGCGCAGTCCGGCCGTTTCTGCGGTGGTTGATCTGCAGCCAAACCACATCTACAGCTACACGTCGTCGATCGAGATCCCGAACGAAAAAACTGCGCCTTACATTACTCGACCCGTCCTTGACTGCAACGGATCAACTCTGGTCTACACAGGCACCGGCGCTGCACCGGCCGTGCTGGTGCATGGCGAGAACGCGAACAACTCCGCCAACGGCAGCGGAGAGCTGCGCAACTGCACCATCCTGCGCGCGGACGCGAGTGGGCCGATCGTGTTGAACAACAACCGTATGGGCTGGCACATGACAAATGTGACGCTGCAGGGCGGGCAGGATGACTACCTCGTTCACCTTACGACGACGGACGGAGGACCGGGGTACGTCGAGCAATCGCTGCTCGACAATGTGGGTTTTCTGCTGGCGGCGCGCGACGGCATTCGGGTGGAGTGTGACCACTCTCCCGGCGAGGGCTGCGGATACCAGTACAACTTTGGGCGAAACCTGCGCTTTCAGTTCGAGGGCGATGGGCATTCTCAAATCCACTTCGCCGATAGCCGCATCAATGCGTTCAACGGCAGCTATCAAACCACCATCAACACCGGCGGCAATGGAACTACGTACTTCATGCGCGCCGATCCCGGTGCCTCCGTCCTGAGCACCTTCATTGAATACAACGGCGAGGCGACTGCCGGAGCGATGGTATTCAGGTTTGGCGGAGGAGGTGTTCTGGATCTGCAGTGCCGGAACCTGGCACGAACGCCGTTCGCGTACGATCCGCTGGCCGTCTGCCATGAGGCCGTGCAGACCGGCGGCACCGGCAAGGGGCCGTATGGTTTCCTGCTTGGAGCAATGACGCACACGATCGAGTCCACGTTCGAGAACGGCGATCGAGCCAATGGCACCTATGACAATGGCGACAACTGGGTACGGTTCCACTCGGTGACGAACGGCATTGAGAAAGACCACGGCATCGAGCAGGTGCTGGGATGCCCGACGGACGCGAATCATCCCGATCCGTGGGATTCGACCACGTGCATCAACTCGCTCTATCATCGCGGCACGGGCGGATGGGGTGTAGGTCCGGGCTTTCACGACTCGACTTCGGCCGCTGAACCGCAGATGCAGATGGATGTGCACGGCGACTATGGCAGCAGCGTGCCGGGAACAGCGAACAAGGAGCGGACGTACTGGCAGCGCATCGCGGGCGCATGGACGCTGGTGCATGAATTAACGACGCCGCCCAGCGCGGGCGGCCAGCCCTCAGCACCTGAAGTCTGGCGCTACTACTCCGGTGGTCCGAATGGCGGATACACCGATGGAACATCCTGCCGGTCGCGTGGCGACGGCCATGTGGACTGCAGCCAGAATGGCACCGTAAGCGCATCCGGTTTTAGCAGCAACGGCAACACAGGTCTCACCGGCACGGCCGTCATCGGCATTTGCAGGCTGACAATCAACGCGGGGCTGATCACTGCAAAGTCAGGCTGCTAGTACGCTATTCCCCAACGAACGATCGGCCGTGCTGCTCTTTAGAGCGCAGCAGCACGAGGCACAGCACGATGAAGACTGCGCATTCAAACCCCGCAAGGGCGACCTCATATCCGAACCGGGCGCGAAGCGCGTATTCCACGATGACGCACGGTGCGCCCAGCAGAACACCAAGTTGATACACAAGGCCGGGGAATAGGCTGCGGGTCTGCGGCGGCGACAACTCGTTAAGGTACGCCGGAACCACGCCGAACGCACCCTGCACACCAACCTGCATCATGAACGAACCCGCCAGCAGCACGATGAGTCTGGTGCCGAAAGCCCACGCAGGCAAGGCCAGCACGCACACGGCGAGTGCGATATACATGCACCGCTTTCGGCCCAGCCGATCCGATAGCCGGCCGATAAAAAGCGCTCCCAGGATCGCACCGACGTTGTACAGGATCGCGGTGTCTGCGGCCTGCGCAGCGCTGAAGCCATGCACGATCTTCAGAAAGTCCGGGTACAGGTCCTGCGTGCCATGCGAGAGGCACGTTATGACCGTCATGAAAAGCGTCAACATGGCAAAGCTCTGCCAGTTGTCGCGCAAGGTGGTGAAAGGACGAACTGTCTTGCCCGCAGCCTTCTTCGCAGCAACTGGCTCGGCTGCGAGCACCGATAGCACGGCGATCACCAGCGCCAGAGCGAGGCCCGCGAAAAACATGGATCGCCATCCGTAGCGCGGCTCAAGCAGACGTGCCGATGCGGCTGCCAGCAGATAACCAATGGAGTAGCCCGCCTGCAGCATGCCCGAGAAGAGTCCGCGCCAGCGGACCGGGCAGCTCTCCATGACCATCGCAGCGCCCACGCCCCAATATCCACCCATGCCGATGCCGTACATCGCGCGCATGATCAGGAACACGGTATAGCTGGGCGCAAACGGCGTCAGCGCGGTGATCGCCGAGAAGTACAACACGCAGGCAAGCAGCGGATAACGACGCCCATACTTGTCAGATATGGCGCCCAGCAGCAGTGCGCCAATGGGACGAAAGACCAGCGTCACCGTAATCGTTGCGACGATCTTTGCCTTGCTGACACCGAACTGCGCAGACAACGGATCAAGCAGGAAGACGAGAACAAAGAAGTCATAGGCATCCAGTACCCAGCCCAGAATGCCGCAGCTTACGCTGAATCCCCATCGCCGCTCGGCTGCATTCTGCACTGCCGTTGTCATGACCTTGTGCCTCTCATTACAGTCTCGGCACCGTGAGGCCGCCGTCCAGTGTAAGCACTGCACCTGTTGCATACGGCAACTCACCGCGAGCCAGCATGCTGACCGCGCTGCCAACGTCTTCCGGTGTTCCCCAGCGCTTTTCCAGCAGCAAGCCGGATTCGATCAGGGCATCGTATTTCGCCTGCACACCTTTCGTCATGTCTGTCGCGATAATGCCGGGCCGAACCTCGTACACACCGACGCCGTACTCAGCCAGGCGCACGGCCCATAGCTGCGTCGCCATGCCAACGCCGGCCTTCGAGACGCAGTAGCAACCGCGGTTGACACTTGCCACCGTGGCCGAGATGGAGCTGACATTGATGATGGCGCGGTGCCGGGGTGATGCCTTCTGCTGTTCGATCATCCACAGCGCGGCCTGTTGCGTCAGGAAATACGGGCCTCTCAGATTCGTACCCAGAACTTCGTCGAAGCTCTCTTCTGTTTCTTCGAGAACGTCGGCTCGCACCCTTGGCGCTATCCCTGCGTTGTTCACGAGGATGTCCAGTGCGCCGAATGCTTCCCTCACCTGATGCAGCAAGTCCGCCCGGGCAGACCGGTCGGCAACATCTGCGGCGACGTACATCGCGTCTGCTCCGTGAGCGCGCAGCAAATCGAGGAACGGCTTCACATCTTCTTCAGGTCGACGACCTGAGACGACGACAGCAAACCCTGCGCGGGCAAGGGCCGTGGCGACGCCTGCGCCGATGCCGCGCGTGCCTCCCGTGACCAGTGCGACTCCACTCATGCTGCCCCTTCGAAGAAGGTGTAGTAGCGATAGTGCGCGAGGCGCGTAACCAACAGCGCCAATTCCAGCAAGTGGTAATCGCCCCACATGCAGGCTTCGCCATGCGGGACCATGCCTTGCACCGGAACGTAATCCCAACCGTTAGGGCGATGGTAGATGCTGTGCAACAGCAATCCCTCGTGCATTGGATCAAGCGATAGGTACGGCTCGCGAAACAATGCGGAAGCCACGGTCAGACCTGCCTGCGTGTATCGCGCACCTTCACTGCCGAGTAGATGTCCGAGGCGCAATAACCCCTGCGCAGCGATGGCGCTCGCCGACGAGTCGACCGGCTCGTACGCGTTGATCGGTTCGGCCGCACGCTGCTGCCAGCCCTCGAGTTGCACCATACCGGGCGCTCCCGTGTCCCAGTAGCAGACGCCATCCATCGCAGACGCATGATCGATGTAGAAGTCGCAGGTAACAGTTGCTGCGCGCTTCAACGCAGTGAGCGTCGCGTTTACCTGATCCGTTTTCTGCTCGCCCGCGAGCGACAGTAGGAACTCGATCTCTTCTGTTGCCCCGAGCATCGCCCACGCAAGGCCGCGCGTCCACGTGGTGAACGGCGAGTAGCCCTGCTGAGATGAGGGGCAGCGGAACGCGCCGCTCGCCGGATTGAAGATGGCCTCATGGACGGTGCGGCCTGCGAGTTGCGGTGTGTCGTACACATCGCGGCCTTCACCGTAGTAGATGTTGTAGGCCGCTGAAGTACGCGCGTGCGTCATCAGGCGACCGAGCAGGTTGATGCGGCGATCCTGCTCGCCATGCAGCTCATGCCCCAGCATGTGCGAGACCGCGCAGATGCGCAGGGTTCGGAAGGTATCGACGAATAAAGAGTGCGCGCCGTTGAAGGAGTGGATATAGCCTGCGTCGTCCGGCAGCGAAGTCCATCGCGCCCCCTGCACCGCGCCGCTTGCCTTGAGGGCTATCTCGTAGAACTTGAGTTCCCACTCATTGTGGGGAATGTTGCCCTGCAGCATGAGCCTGCGCAGGTTGCCGTAGGTCGAGATGCAGTTGAATCCGTGATCGTGCACGCCGGTGTGCGTGACGTGTTCGGCCATGTGCGTCACGATCAGATCGCGCCCGGTGTGCAGCAGGTCTTGATCGCCCGTGAGCTCAAAACAAAGCAGCGCCTGGCCATAGAGAAAACCCTGGGTCCAATTCGTCCATCCGCGCGTTGTGTAGCGGCCGGCCTTCGTAAATACTGGCGCTCCATCGGCAGCGTTCCATCGCTGCAACAGGGCGCGCGTCTTTACCGCTGCGCTCTTGGCGGTCGTCTCCGCACCTGTTTTTAGCGCCTTCGGATTAAGAGCGTAATCAATCTTCATGAGTTCTAAACCACTTCCTCGAAGCGCTCGATCACGCGATCGAGAACAGCATTCGGATCTTCATCCCAAATCGCTTGATTGAAGATCTCGACTTCGATCGGTCCGTTGTACCCAGCGGCATCTGCCGCGACGCGCATGGCACGCAGATCGATGATGCCGTCGCCCATCATGCCGCGGCCAAGCAGCACGTCAGGCAGCGGAACCAGCCAGTCAGAAACATGGAAACCCATGATGCGCGAAGCAACCTCTGCGATCTGCTGCATGACCGTCGCGTCCCACCAGATGTGGAAGACATCGAGAATCACGCCGACTCTCTGCGGTTCATAGGGTGCGGCCATGCCGGTCGCTTCTGCAATGGTTGTCAGCACCGAACGATCACCGGCAAACATTGGGTGCAGCGGTTCAAGGCCAATCTTCACACCGGCTGACTCTGCGTATGGAGCAAGCTCTGCGAGGCCGTCACGCACCATCTGGCGCGCTGCGTCGATGCCCACAGGAGATGCGCCGCCCACGACCATCACAAGCGAGTCAGCCTGCAGCGCGGCCGCTTCATCCACCGCTCGGAAATTGTCCTCGATGTTCAAGCGGCGCTGCTCTGCCTTCTCTGCGGGAAACATGCCTCCGCGACAGACGCTGGACACATGCAGATGTGCATCGCGAACGGCGCGCACGCTTGCCTGTAATCCCTGCTCCGCGATCTTGTGCCGCCAGAGTGCAATGGACGGAACGCTGCGGCGCGCGCAGGCTTCCGAGGCCTCTTGAACGCTCCACCTGGGCGTTGTGATCTGGTTCAAAGACAGGCGGCTAAGACTTGCCAACGCTGCTTTCCCCTTTCAACGGCGGCACATCAAGCCAGCGGCGTTCTTTCCACGATTGCATGGCAAGCTCCGCAAGCTGCACCCCGCGCGCGCCGTCCCAGAAATCGTGCCGGAACTTTGTGCCCTCGGCCACCGCACGCAGGTACAGTTCCCACTGCACGCGAAACCCGTTGTCGAACGCCTCGTTGTCGGGCACCTCTTCCCAGTTGCTGCGGAAATCGATGGGGTTAGGCACATCCGGGTTCCACGTTGGTCGCGGTGTGTTGACGCGGTGTTGCGATTTGCATTCGCGCAGGCCTGCGACCGCGCTGCCAAGCGTGCCGTCCACCTGCAGCACGAACAGCTCGTCGCGATACACGCGTGTGGCCCACGACGAGTTGATCTGCGCGATGATGCCGCCCTCCAACTCAAACGTGCCATATGCAGCGTCATCGGCGGTGCAGGCGTAGGTGGCTCCAGCTTCATCGACACGCGATGGCACATGAATCGCGCCGGTGCATGACACTGCGCGGACCGGAGCGAACGTGTGATCGAGCACGTACCGCCAATGAGCGAACATGTCGAGAATGATGCCGCCGTCCTCTTCCTTGCGATAGTTCCATGAAGGCCGTTGCGCGGGCAGGCCCCAGTCGCCTTCAAAGACCCAGTAGCCAAACTCGCCACGCACGGAAAGGATGCGGCCGAAAAAGCCTGACTGCACCAGCCGGCGCAGCTTTCGCAGGCCGGGCAGAAAAAGCTTGTCTTGCACCACACCATGGCAGACGCCTGCACGATCCGCTGTTTCAGCCATGCGGATGGCGCTCTCTGCACTGGTCGCGAGAGGCTTCTCACAATAGACGTGTTTGCCGGCGCCAAGGGCTTGAAGCACGTTCTCCTCGCGCATGCCCGTAGTGCCCGCGTCGAAGTAGATGGAATACGCGGGGTTCTTCAGCGCACCCTGGAAGTCAGTCGACCATGGAAGATCGCCATGCTGCTTGCTGATGGCGCGCAGCTTCGATTCGCTACGGCCAAGCAGCAGCGGCTCCGGCATGATGCGGCGGCCATCCGCCAGCGCAACACCGCCGTCCTTCCGGATGGCGAGAATCGAGCGTACCAGATGTTGGTTCAAACCCATGCGGCCTGTGACGCCGTTCATGATGATGCCAAGGCGTTCTTCCATAGCTTCCTTTTCCCTGCGCGCAGACGGCTCGACTGCAGTCTGGTGCATGCTATCAATAACGTGGCCCTGGGGTGTCGAGGCGCTCCCGCTGCAAACGCTTCCCACGGTACGAGAAGCAACAAGGGCAGCGCAAGCCGGAGTTTTTACTGATTCACGCCACTGGCCAGGAAGCCGCCATCGACCGCGATGATCTGGCCGGTGGTGAAGCTGGTGGCGTCGCTGGCGAGGTACACGGCCGTGCTGACCAGTTCCTCTGTCCGCCCGAAGCGTGCCATGGGTGTACGCATCTGCAGCTCCTGACCGCGCGGACTGTCGAGGATTTTGCTGTTCAATGCCGTTGGGAAGATGCCCGGCGCAATGGCATTCACCAGCACGCCGTGCGGCGCCCACTCGATTGCAAGTGAGCGAGTCAAAGCCGCCACGGCAGCCTTGCTCGCGCAGTATGCAGACACCTCCGTAAAGGCAACGAAGCTGGAGAGCGAAGCGATGTTGATGATGCGTCCGCGGCCCTGCTGGATCATGTGGCGGCCGAAGACCTGGCATGCGCGGAAGGTCCCATGCAGGTTGACGTCGAAGATGTTCAGCCACGTTTCGTCAGAGACATCGAGCGTGGGCTGCCGTTTCGTGATGCCGGCGGCGTTTACCAGGATGTGTATCTCTCCAAGAGCGTTTGTTGCCTGGTGCAACAAGGCCTCGATCGAAGAACGAGACTGGACATCGACACAGACTTCGCCCGTTCTCCTGCCGAGCAGGCGGATTTCTGACGCGGTCTCCGCGACGAACTTCATCGACCGTGAGGTTGCGAGCACATCTGCGCCAGCACGAGCCAGGCCAAGCGCGAGAGCTTTGCCGATGCCGGATGTGCCGCCGACCACGACAGCGGTGCGGCCTTCCAATTGCATGATGGCTCCTCTTCAGGTTGCGTTGATTAACTTAGTTACCAATCTGTCATGGTGCCGTCGAGCAGCCGGGCTACAGGCAGATACGCACGTTGGTAAGGATGGTTTGCCGCGAGAGCTTCGTCTATTTCCACGCCCAGGCCGGGCGCGTCGCCTGGGTGCATATACCCTGCTTCGAAACGATAGCTATGCGGAAAGACTTGGTCTGTCAACGCGCTGTGCGGCATATGTTCCTGTATGCCGAAGTTGTGGATCGCCAGGCCAAGGTGCAGCGCGGCTGCCATGGTTACAGGCGACAGGTCAGTCGCGCCATGGAAGCCCGTCTTCACGTGGTAGATCGCGGCGAAGTCCGATGCCTTCTTCAGCGGTGTGAGGCCGCCGCCGTGCACGACAGTCATGCGCAGGTAGTCGATCCACTGGTTGCGCATAAGATCGTGCGCGTCGTAGATGGAATTGAAGACTTCGCCCACGGCAATCGGCGTGGTCGTGTGCTGACGAATGAGAGCGAAGCCGGCCTGCAACTCTGCCGGGACAGGGTCTTCCAGCCAGAACAGATTGTATGGCTCCAGCGCCTTACCCAGTCGCGCTGCCTGGATGGGCGTGAGCCGGTGATGCACATCATGGAGCAAATGAATGTCTTCGCCGACGCTCAGGCGGACCGCCTCCATCAGCTTCGGCGCAAAGCGCAGGTAGCGCTCGCTCGACCATTGACTCTCTGAAGGCAAACCGCGTTCCGCCGGCTCGTACGCCTTGCCGCCCTTTGGCACGCCGTAGCTTGATGCCACGCCCGGCACCCCGGCCTGCGCGCGGATGGCCAGATAGCCTTCATCGCGATGACGCTGCACAGAGTCGATTGCCTCGGCTATGTCGCTGCCGTTCGCATGCGTGTAGACCAGGCAGCCGCGACGGCTTGCACCGCCGAGCAGGTTGTAGACCGGCGTGTTCAGTGCCTTGCCCTTGATGTCCCACAACGCCATGTCTACTGCGCCAATGGCAGCCATGGTGACCGGGCCGCGACGCCAATAGGCTCCTCGGTAGAGATACTGCCAGATGTCCTCGATCGCCGAGGGGTCTCTGCCGATGAGGCAGGGCACCACGTGTTCCTGCAGATAGCTGACGACGGCGAGTTCGCGTCCGTTGAGCGTCGCGTCACCAAGGCCGTAGATGCCTTCATCCGTGTCGATGCGCAGTGTGACGAAGTTGCGGTCGGGCGAGCAGATGATGAGGCGTGCGGCGATGATCTTCATGCGGTTCCCATCCTACTGCGGCGTGACAGCTCCGTCCGGGCCAATCTCGATATAGTCCACCGGCGCGTACTCGCGGTAGTCACGTGGGCGCAGCTGACTGTTCGCCTCAGCCGCGGGGACGACAGCCTGCAACTCTGGACGAAGATCCGGCACACCGCGCAGCGTGAGCGTGTCGCCCGGCGCAAGCATAACGCCACGAGCTGTGAAGCGCGTTGCATCCTGACCGCTGAGCGTCGGGTCGAACTGCGCCGGCGGCAGCGTGTCATCCGCGGTCCACCGGGCAACATTGCGGCCGTTCACCTGCAGCTCAAACTTTGAAGCTCCGCGCCATGTGTCGTAGCCATTCACAGCGATGTCGTACTTGCCACGCGCTCTCTGTACTACTGTCGTCAAGCTGCACCCTTGCGCCTCTTTGCAGATCATTGCTTTGCCGCCGGATGCGGTCTCGGATGGAGAAACACTGACCGGCTGATATCCGTCAGGCTTCATTGCTTCCGCTTCGATGCGATTGGGATCATGGCCCACTCGTCCCCGCGCATCGGCGATGCCGGACATACGGGCAAACCATGTATTGATCGCATCGCGCCACACCAGCGCATGACCTGCCTGAAACTCGAACAGCCCGAGCACCTGCGCGTAGCGTTCTGGATCGACTTTGCCTTGCAGGCTCATCCACTGCGGCACGTATTGCGCGGCGGCCAGTGCACTCGCATAATGCGTGTCGTAGATCGACTGAACCAGCGTCTTGCCGGAATGCAGTCGATAGTCATACGGCACGTGATGAAAGAAGAGCAGCAGGTCGTCCGGGCAGGTGGCGAGTGATTCATACTTCGCCGCAAGCTCCGGCGGATATTGCTGAATGTAACCGGTGCCGGCGGCGGTGCGATCCATGCCGATGCCGTCTTTCTCACCACGAAACCACTGACCCCAGCCGTTGCGCTCTGCCGAGTCGATGCCTGGACCGAAGTGGTAGCCAAGAATATTGGTGAGCGTGCCCATGCCGTTGGGGCCGGTATAGCCCTCGTAGATCGACCAGCTCTGCGCGAGCATGTTCTGGATCGTGCTGTCGACCTGCGGATCACTTCCCCAAGTCATGCGTGTCCATGTGGCCATGATCGATGACAGCGACTCATCAGGATTCCAGGCGAGCTTGCCGAAGCCGTAAAGGTTCGCCATCGCCATCGGATGGTGCAGCCAGTTGTCATCAAGGCCGACGTTCGTAACGGAGATGAAGCCGCCCAGTCGCGGTGTGCCGTCAGCGTTCGGAAAGGCGTGGCCCGTCACAATGCTCTTTACCGGCGTTGCACGCGCCTTGTCATCGGCACCAGCCGCGCGCATATCGGTGTCCAGCACCCACTTCCACATGCTCGGTAGAAACACCATGTGGCGTTGCTGTCCGGTGTATTCCTGCGCAGTCTGCAGTTCGATGGCAACGTTTGTCTTGCGAAGCGCCGCGAAGAGCGGACTGACAGGCTCACGCGCCTGAAAGTCAATGGGACCCTCCTTGATCTGAATGACGACGTTTGACTCGAACGTGCCGTCATTCTTCACAAAGTTATCGACGCCGGCTCGCGCGCGGTCTGCCTTGGGGTCGTGCCAGTCGAGATGGTTGTTGTAGACGAAGCCGCGATACAGCACCACGCCGCCATGCGGCTGCAGCGCGCGCGCCAGCACGTTTGCCGCATCGGCCGGGCTGCGGCCGTACTGCGACGGACCCTTGCGGCCTTCGGAGTCAGCCTTAACCGTGAAGCCGGCGAAGTCCGGGATGATCGTATAGATTTCGTCGACCTTGGTCTTCCACCATGCGATGACGGCTGGATCGAGCGGGTCGAACGTCGAGAGTCCACCGACTACCTGCGGGCTGGTTAAATCCACGCTCAAGGCAAGCTTCACACCCCAAGGGCGGAAGGCCTCGGCGATGCGTGCGAACTCCTTCAGGTGCGCGGTGTCCAGCGTCTGCAGGTCGGCGTTCACATTGTTTACGTTGCAGCCGTTGATGCCGATGGACGCAAGCAGCCGAGCGTACTGCCCGGCTCGCGTCAGGTCCTGGCGGACGTGACCATTGTCGAAGAAGATCGAGCGACCCGCGTAGCCACGCTCGATGGTGCCGTTCAGGTTGTCCCACTCGTCGGTCCAGCGGATCTGGGCTGCTGGCGCTTGCGTTTCGTCTACGATCGGCTGCTGTGTCGCGACACGCTCTAACAGGTGAAAGACGCCATAGAGTTCTGCACGAGGTGTGCCGCCGATGATGGCTAGCTGAGCCTTCCCGTCGACAACGCGGGTTGCTATGCGGTATTGTTCGTCCCGCGAAACCCTGCGATCACCATTGGCGATGACCATGCTACTCATCCCCAATGTAGACGAAATGACGATCGCGTCACTCTGGATGCCGTGACTTTTCGAAGCATCGATGATCGTAAACGTGCGCCCAAGCATGGAACTCAGGCCGCGCTGCAGCTCAGTCGCTGCTGCACGATCGGTCGACGTAGTGCCAAGCGACAGTACGTTCCGAGGTAAACTCCCATATGCGCCGGGGTTTGAAATTGGCGCATAGCGCAGCCATCCCGCAGAACCGTCCTCCGCAAAACAGTTCGCCGCCAGACAGATCGGAAACAATGCGGCGAGCGCGACACGAAGGATCTTCTTCATTCGATCTCCAAACCGGTCCGTCATCCTGAGCGAAGCGAAGGATCGCTACAGCCGCTGTGAACCCAATAATCCTTGCAACTTCCTGCCTGCGAACTCCAAAGGCGGAAGCTGCGGACAGCATACTTTGGCATCAGGTCGCAGGGATCCTTCGCTCCGCTCAGGATGACAATGCGCGAGCGCCGTTATCGAATGCCGTCACGCATGCTGGGGCATGAAAGCGTACTTTGCCCGTTGAGGACGTGACAGCTGTGCGTTGGCGGCCTCGTCGTTGAGGAAGCGCTCCGCCTGCGGATCCCAGTGCAGGTGCCGACCCTCTGCATGCATTGCGATCTGGTGAATCAGGCAAGTGGAGCAGGCGCGGTGTCCCATCTCCACCGGAGAGATATTCAACTGCCGTGTGCGAATGCAGTCCAGCCAGTTGCCATGCTGGTCCGCGCTCTTGTACAGGTGGATCTCGTCAGGCCCGATGACCGACGTCAGGATGCGCGGATCGCTGGCCTCGAGCCCCGATGCTTTCACGCCACCCGATGGGTCGCTCGCAGTGACGCCCTCGGTGCGCGTCACGAAAACCCAGCCTTTGTTGCCGATGAACTTGATGCCATTTGGGAAGTCGCCCGAGATGTCCATGGTGACGCCGTTCGCATAGGCGGCGTGGGTCAGGAACTTGCCATGCACGTTCCACAGGCCGCTCTTCGGGAACTCCGCGGTGCCCCACACTTCCACGGGGCCCGTGTACTCCGTGTTCATGCCCCAGTGCGCGCTGTCGACGTGGTGCGCTCCCCACCCCGTGATCATGCCTGCGCCGAACTGTTCGCAGCGCAGCCATCCAGGGCGGTCAAAGCCTTTCTGCGGATGCACGCGCATTTCGGTGTAGTAGACCTCGGGAGTGGTGCCAAGCCATGCGTCGTAATCAAAGCCCTGCGGAACCGGCATGGACGGCGCGTCTGGTCCTGCGGGATCGCCCGGCAGGCCGATCTCAACATGCTTCAGATCACCGATGCGGCCGTTGCGCACGAGCTCTGCCGCATAGCGAAACTGCGACCACGAGCGCTGTTGACTGCCTACCTGCACGATGCGACCGGACGCCTGCACCGCATTTGAAAGATAGCGGCCCTCTGCGATGGTCAGTGACGCGGGCTTCTGCAGATAAACATCTTTGCCTGCTCGAACCGCGGCAACCGCGATCGCTGCATGCTGATGGTCCGGCGTGCTGATGACCACGGCGTCGATATCTTTATTCGCGAGCAGATCGTGGTAACTGCTGTACCCGGTCACGCCGCTATACGGCTTGCCGGTCTGCTTGCCGTAGACGCCGTTGATCAGAGACTTGCCGGCCTCCACCCGGCTTGCGTCCAGATCGCACACGGCCATGATCCGTGCGCCGTCGAATTGCCAGATGCCCGGCAAATCGTGCACACGCGAGATGCGGCCTACGCCGATCGCACCCACGTTGATCCGCTTGGAAGGCGACATCTGACCCAGCGCCGACCACGGCACAATGCTCGGAAAGCCCACGGCGACGGCGGACGCAATGGCAGACTTTACGAAGCTTCTGCGCGACAGGTCCATCAACGAGCCTTCCTGCAGTCATGTCCGGGTGCCCTTGTCAGGCACGGAGGTCGAGCATAATCCAGCACGCGAACTATATCGCGCAACGCGGAGATATGTCCAGACTCTCCCGAAAGGCTTTGCAGATACTACGCCTCGGCCGTCCACACCTTCTGTGTGTCTATCTTCTCTGGATCCAGGTGCACGTCAAAGCCCGCGCCTGCAGGCAGAGCGATGTGAGCATTTACGACGGTCATCGGGTTCTTTTCAAAATGATAGTAATGCTCCATTTTGATGGCGAGGTACTCTCCCATCGGAAATGTCATGGGCGACTGACTGAAGATAGTGTGCACCGCCGCACGCAGGCTATGGCCGTGCGGTATCACGGGGATGTCATAGAGTGAGCAGACCGTGCCGATCTTGATAAGTTCTGTTACACCGCCGCACCACTCGGGGTCAGCCTGCACGACAGACAGCGCACTCTGCTGCAGGTAGCGCTGCACCTCCCACCGACCGTAGAAGTGTTCCCCGCTGGCGATGGGCACGGTCGTGCTGCGATGCATTTCTGCGAAGCTGCCGATCTTTTCCGGATGCGTGACCTCTTCCATCCAGTGCGGGCGATACTTCTCTACCTGGTGTGCCCATTCGAGCGCGTAGTCCTGGTCCCATCCGCTAAAGGTGTCGAACATCAGTTCCGTGTCGTCGCCCAGTGTTTCGCGAAGAGTTTTGACCAGTTCCACGTTCTTGCGCATGCCCTCGGGGCCTGACCCGGGGCCATAGGCAATGAACCATTTCTGATACCGGAAGCCCTGCTGCTGCAACTCGAGTGCGCGCGTGCGTACCTTGTCGAGTTCCAGTGATGAGCCAAGCGCACTGACGTACATCTCGACCTTTTCGCGCGAGGGGCCGCCGAGCAGCCGATATACCGGCACGCCATAGAACTTGCCGCGCAGATCCCACAACGTGTTGTCGACCGCGCTGATCGCCATCATGTAGTAGCCGTCACGGCTATGGCGATCGGACCGGTACATCTGGTCCCATAACACCTCGCCCGCAAGCGCGTCTTTGCCTATAAGGAACTGTTTCAGCCTCGCCTGGACGATGAGTGCTGGCTCGCGTTCAATGGGCCCGTACACACCCTCCAGTCCGCCGGTTGCGCGGATGCGAACGTAGATCGCCTCAGTCTTCACCGTTGTTGGACCACCTGGATGATCGTGGTACTCCGGCGGACGCAACGTGTCGTAGACGTCCTCGGGATTCACCTGGGCCTGTTTGTTCACGCCGGATGTGACGGTGTAGTGTCCGTGCAGTTCCAGAACATCGACGGCCTCGATCCGCAGCGGAGCGACGCCGGCCGGGCGATCCTGTGCTGCGCTGCCCTTTGCACCGCGTGGAAGCGCGGCAGCAGCACCGGAGGCTCCGAGTGCTCCGAGGAACGTTCGTCGGTCCCAGTTAATCGACATGTTTCCCTTCCAGGTTCCTCGCGAAAGCAGTAACGCAACACAATGCATCGCCGGAGTTTCTTCCGACTCCGGAAAATATGAATCGTCTCAATAACGCGACTTAGGCACGATGTTTACGCCCGCCGAGAATATAGCGGTGGCAGGCTTCTTGCAAACAAGCAGCGTTGGCGCAGCAAAAGCCTGAATGAAAGCCGAAGTCTGCAAATCCTGCGCCGTTCGCGGCGCACGGCCGAAGTTCAGTGTTCCATCGCGAGTTAGCGGACGGTCGATTGATCGTAGGTCGCCAAGGGCATGACCGCCGTTCGCTTCGACCAAAAGATTTGCTTGACATCTGCAGTCATGCGTCTTGTATAGTTCGCTCCGCGTACAAAAGTGGCTTTAACCATCGCGCAACAGCGGACGCGCCTCTTGCGTTCCGTGTTGTTTCGAATGGTTTGCCTGAGCAAATACATGTGCGCGTCAAGCAAGCGGAATTTGGAGGTCGTATGAAACATGCAGTTCTCAGTTGTGTGGTGCTGGCCAGCACGGTCGCAGGTGTGGCGATGGCCCAGTCAGCGGATAAGCAGCAGATCTCGGGAACGGTCACGGACCCCACGGGCGCTGCGGTTCCGAACGCAACCATCACCATCACGAATCAGGCCACGAAGATCAGCCGCACCGTCCAGTCCAACGGCTCAGGAAACTACGTCGCTCTCGACGTCCCTGTTGGCGTCTACACCGTCTCGACAACTTCGGCCGGATTCAAGACATCAATCGTCACCGATGTCTCGGTTGATGTGGGCGGCAAGCCGTCCGTCGACGTAGCGCTGACCCTTGGCGCAGTCGGTGAATCTGTCCAGGTCAAAGCGGACCTGGTCGAGATTCAGACCACCACCTCCGAGACTGGAGGCTTGATCACAAGCACAGAAGCAACGGAAATCCAGTTGAATGGGCGTAATTACATTCAGCTGCTGCAACTGCAGCCGGGCGTATCCCAGACCGTAGCGAGTGGCTTTGCAATCGGCTCCGGCACCTATGGCGTCAGCGGCAGCGCGCAGTCAGTGAATGGTATCCGCACGGATTCAGCGAACTACTTCATCGATGGTGTCGACAACAAAGACAACGGCGGCGGCGGAAACAACTTCGTCAATATTTCACCGGATGCCCTGGCGCAGTTCCGTAACGTCGCGTCGGGTTACGACGCCAGCTACGGTGGTACCTCTGGCGCCACGGTTTCGGTCGCCATCAAGAGCGGCGGGCGTGATTTCCACGGCAGCGCCTTTGAATACATTCGAAACGATGCCATTCAGGCCTACGCCTTCCGTCCACTCAGCGCCTATTCCAATCCGCCCATTAAAACGCCGCTTCGTTATAACGACTTCGGCTACACCATAGGTGGACCCATCTGGATTCCCGGCCTCTTCAACAAGAACCGCGAAAAATTGTTCTTTTTCGCGGGCCAGGAGTACAAGCGTCTGCGTCAGTCCTCAGTCGCAACAGCGAGCGTTCCCACGACTGGCGCCCTGGCCGATGCTCTCGCAGGACCCACAACTGCCAACGGCATCGCACTGTCTAAGCAGATCCTGACGGTCCCAGGACCGAGGCCAAGCCAGGCTCCAGGCTCCCCGACAACCGGAAACTATCAATACATCAACCTGAATCCGCTCAACTACTCCGAGTATCTTGTCAAAATCGACTACAACCTGAACGCGCACAACCAGATCAGTGGCCACTTCGTTCACGACAGCACCGCTAACTACGGCAACCCAACGAACTACGTCGTCTATGACCGCACCATCCCGGGACTTACCTCCTCAGCTTCATGGACCCACACCTTCAATGCGAAGAGCGTGAATACCGGGGTGTTCTCGTATTCCGGCAACATCATCAACGAAGGCGGCAATATCCGGGCGAATCCACAGTTCGGCAAGAGCATTCTCAGGTCTGACTACGGCCTCACGTACGCAACACTCTTTAACGCATCCCCACTTATTCCGCAGATCAGTATCACTGGTTTTGGTGAACCGAGCGTATCACCAAGGAACTTCGATAACTTCCAGCGCATCTTTGCTCTAAAGGATGACTTTTCAGTTGTGCTCGGAAACCACTCTGTCAGAACGGGCGCCTACTTCTGGCGTGCCCGCAAGAACCAGACCGCACCGCCGGCCTTGAACGGGACCTTGTCCTTCGGAAGCCTGGCCGGACTGGTACACGGCGACTTCACGGGCTATACCGAAGGCAGTGCAATCCCGATCATCCAGGCTCGCTTTCCGCAGTTCGAAACCTATGTGCAGGATGACTGGACTGCAACCCGCCGGCTGACTCTGAACCTGGGTCTTCGCTGGCAGTTGATGCCGCCGATCTCAAGCTGGCCAGACAACACCAGCTTCTTCGATCCGACCTACTACGATCCGACGAAAGCTGCGGTCCTGAACTCGGCTGGCACCATCACTTCCAATCCGTATCCGTATAACGGCCTCGTGTTGCCAGGCAGTGGCTTCTCGGCAAAAGCGAAGCAAGTGGTTCCGGCCAGCGTATACAACAATCCGCAGGTGCAGGCACTCTTCCACAATCTGCCACCGGGCATCATCAACACCGTCTACAACACCTTTGCACCGCGCGTTGGATTCGCGTACGACCTTAGCGGCAAGGGCGAGACTGTCCTTCGTGGTGGTTATGGCATGTCCTACGAGCGCGTCGAGGGTAACTACATCTACGGCGCATCGTCTCAGGTGCCATTCATCTCCAACGTCTCGATCAACGCGGGCAATGTTGATACCATCGCCGGCTCAAGCGCCTCTGTCCTTCCGCCGCAGACCATCGGCAACACGGCAGATCGCAACCTGGTTCCGCCGCGCGTCCACAATTACAGTTTCGGTATTCAGCAGAAGCTGCTCAGCAGCAGCTCGCTTGAGATCGATTATGTCGGATCTCACTCAGCAAACCTGCTTTGGCTGAAGGATCTGAACCAGGGCGCGGCGGGCACCGAGGAGGCCAACCCGGGGATCGCAAGAAACGCCCTGCGTCCCTACAAGGGGTACGCCGACATCAACCAGTACACCAACGGCGCTCACTCCAGCTACAACGCGCTTCAGACACAATTCCAGACTCGCTTCAAGAACGGCGGTCTCGTCAAGCTGTCATACACCTGGTCACAGAACCTGGCGAACGGCTCCGCCTTCAACTATCAGCCGGAAGACAGCTTCAACCTCTATCGCGACTACGGTCCCGCGAACTATAACCAGCCGAAGATCTTCTCGGCCAGCTATGTGTATCCGCTTCCGTTCTGGCAGAACCAGAACACCTGGTACAAGCAGATCCTGGGCGGATGGCAGGTTTCGGGTATCACCCGTGTCGCGAGCGGCCTTCCGATCAACGTCACCATGCCCACCACGCCGAGCGGAATCTACGCTTCTACTCTGTTGTCGGGCGGAGCTATCGCGGGCAATCTGACCACCGTTGCTCAGCGTCCGAACCTGGTTCCGGGCGTGAACCCCTATGCCCACAACGGCAAGCAGTACCTGAATCCGGCGGCTTTTGCAGTGCCGGCCTTGGGTACCTACGGCAACGTGGGATATGACGCGTTCACCGGACCGCTGTTTGATAACACGGACATCACACTGCAGAAGAACTACACCATTCGCGAACGGCTGAAGGTGGAGTTCCGCGCGGAGATGTTCAACGTGGCGAACCACCTGTCCTTCTTCACCGTGAATGGTGGTCTCGGGGCGATCCAACCAGGTGGTACCACCTTCCAGGCCAACTACGGCAGCAACCCGCTGTCGCCGCAAAACACGTTCGGTCAGGTAACTGGTACAGCCGATCCCCGCACTATGGAGTTCGCGCTTCGCCTCAACTTCTAACGCAGAACGCACGGGAAACATGGGCCTGGCTGTTCGCCAGGCCCATGTTTTTCTTTCGCAACGCCTGTAAAGTGAACTCGCCACAAGGATGAACAGACCGCGCACTTTGTTGTGATCGGACTATCTCGAGGTGGTCTTCCAGCTTGACACTGCTCTTTAACGAGACATATAGTCTCACCCGACAACTAAATCGCTGAGCCGGTTCAACCCTGCCGAAATCCGGCGATTCAGTACATCGCACGCACATCAGAATCAGGAATGCCAACGATGAACATATCTTCAAAGAGTGCGTTAATTGCGCTGAGTGTCGCGATGGCTGCGCTCGTCCCTGCCATCCACGGCATCGCCGCGCAGAGCGCACCGGCACAAGCAGCACCTGCGCAAGCGACACCGGCGCAAACTGCCCGTCCGGTGGAACCATCCCAGGCCAGGCAGAACGCACGCCCGGTAGTCACAGTCGGGTCGCAGGGCTACGTTCCGAAGCATGCACCGTTCACGGCAGCGCAGGTCGAGAACGGCGGCAACCTGTTCCTGCAGAACTGCGCGTTCTGTCATGGAAAAGACGCGGGCGGCGGCGAGTCGGGACCGGATCTGACGCGCTCGAAGCTGGTCGAGGGCGACAAGGACGGCGAAGCCATAGGTGCGGTCGTCCACAACGGTCGCGTCGAAAAGGGTATGCCTCGCTTCAGCCTGAGCGACAGCGACGTTCTGGCGCTAGTCGCCTTTGTCCATTCGCAGCAGGACAAGTTCATGTCCCAGACAGGTACACGCAAAGGTGTTGAGGAATCCGACCTCCACACGGGCAATGCTGTTGCCGGCAAGCAGTATTTCGAAGGCACGGGTGGTTGCGTGAAATGCCATTCAGCAACCGGCGACCTGGCGGGCGTTGCGACAAAGTATTCCGGTCTGAAGCTGGAAGAGCAAATGCTCTATCCCAGCGACGCAAAGAGCAAGGTAACAGTCAAGACAGCAACTGGTCAGACGCTTACCGGGGAACTTGTCTACCAGGATGAGTTCACCATCGGCATGCGCGACCAGTCCGGCAGGTATCACTCATGGCCTGCAAGTGCAATCACGTTCCAGGTGGACAGACCGGCAGACGCGCATGTTGTCGCCCTGAGTAAGTACACCGACGACGACATTCACAACGTGCTGGCTTATATACAGACACTCAAGTAAGTGCGGGTATCCGCTTCGAAGGTATGGTTTACGCGATGCAAGGTCTAAGAGTAAGTCGGCTCCTATGGTTGGCGGCGTGCGTTGCTGCTGTTGTCCCAAGCGTGCAGGCGCAGAATGTGGATGCGGTCATGTTGAAGCACCCACCGAAGGATAGCTGGCCTGCGTTCCATGGTGATTACACCGGTCAGCGCCACAGCGCGCTGACCGAAATCAATCCACACAATGTCGCCGACATGACCCTTGCCTGGACGTACCAGACGCAGCAAATGCAGGGCATCAAGGCAACTCCAATCCTGGTGGACGGCATACTCTACTTCACGGTCCCCGATAATATCTGGGCGATCGACGCGCGCACAGGCCGTCAGTTGTGGAGATACACCGCGCCGCCAAACCATGCGTTTCATATCGGCCAGCGTGGTGTTTCCATCCTGAAGGACAAACTTTTTTACATGTCATCCGACGCGCACGCCCTCTCGCTCGATGCGAAAACGGGCAAGGTGCTATGGGACGTGGTGGTCGCAGATTCCTCGAAGGGCCAGTGGTCAACGATGGCGCCGCTGATTGTTGGCAACCATGTTGTTGTGGGCGCGTCGGGCGATTTCGATAACCTGCAAGGGTTCATCCGCTCACTCGATCCCGATACCGGCGCGACGCAGTGGACCTGGACTGCAACTGACCCGGTTGGCACCAAGGGCAAGACAACCGGCGGCAATGTCTGGATGACCGGTACGTATGATCCGGACTTGAACTTGATGTTCTGGGGCACGGGAAATCCCACACCTGTGTTGAATGGCAAGGTCCGCCCTGGAGACGACCTTTACACCTGCAGCATCGTTGCGTTGAATCCTGATACCGGGAAGATGGCGTGGGCATTTCAGCCTTCGCCGCACGACACGCATGACTGGGACGCGGTAGAGATCCCCGTCCTTGCGGACGTCACCTTCGCTGGAACGCCGCGAAAGGTGCTGATGCAGGCATCGCGTAACGGCTACTTCTTTGTGCTGGACCGCACCACTGGCAAGAGCCTGCTTACCACCGAGTTTGGACCGACAAACTGGTCGCTTGGCGTCGACAAGGACGGCCGTCCTATTCCGAACCCGGCGAAAGAACCTGCTCCTGATGGCCGGTTGATCGCGCCGGACGAAGGGGGTATGACGAACTATCGCTCCCCAAGCTTCGATCCCAAGACAGGCTTGTTTATCGTCAGCGCTTCACCCAGTTACAGCCTTTATTTCGCGAAGCCCGCTGACGGTACCTATGGCTGGGCCGGTGCGGATTACGGTCTCTGGAGCAAGAGCATGCTGGAAGCGATCGACATTCAGACCGGCAAGATTCGCTGGTCGCACGAGCTCGGGCGCCGCGCCGGTTCCGGTGTGATGACGACCGACTCGGGCGTCACGTTCAGCGGTGATAGCTCCGGGAACTTCCTTGCGCTGGACACGGCAACGGGCAAGACGCTGTGGCACGCAGGCACGGGTGGCCAGATCGCATCCACGCCGATCACCTACGAGCTGGACGGCAAGCAGGTGGTGTTGATGAGCAGCGGCAGCGTGCTGTACGCGTGGTCACTTCCCAACGACAAGAAGAAGTAACAGCGCGCTATGAGGCCTTTGATGAAGAAGTGGACATATGCCATCGTCGCAGGTGCACTTTGCCTGCTGCCGTCGGGTGCTTTCGCCGCGCAGCATATTCACGTACTCATCCTCGACGGGGAGAGTGCGGCCCGTTACCACAACTGGGCCGCGGAAACGCCCATCCTGAAGAAGGAACTTGAAGAGGTCGGCATGTTCGATGTGGACGTGCTGACTGCTCCGCCTGCAGGCGGTGACTTCAGCCAGTTCCATCCTGACTGGCAGAAATATGGCGTTGTTGTTCTGAACTATGACGCGCCCGATGATCGCTGGTCTGCCGACGTGAAAGACTCCTTCGAGCGATACATGAAGCAAGGCGGCGGCCTCGTGACCATACACGCGGCAGACAATGCGTTTCCGCACTGGCAGGCGTTCAACAACATGATCGGTGTTGGTGGATGGCGCGGCCGTGATGAAAAGGCAGGTGCGCACTGGTTCTACAAAGACGGCAAGCTCACCTCTGATCCGTCGCCGGGTCGCGCCGGCGTCCACGGTCTGCGCGTGCCGTACGAGGTCGTCGTGCGGGACCCGAATCATCCCATCACGAAGGGCCTGCCCAAGATGTGGATGCATCAGGGCGATGAGCTGTATGCAAACCTTCGCGGCCCCGGCACCATGACGGTACTCGCAACCGCCTATTCTGACCCTGCGAACCATGGCACGGGCGATGACGAGCCCCAGTTGATGGTTTCTCAGTTCGGCAAAGGCCGAGTATTTCATTCGACCTTTGGCCACGACGGCATGGCGCTCGCTTCCGTTGACGCGGTAGTCACGTTTCAGCGCGGCGTCGAGTGGGCAGCAACCGGCAAGGTCACGCAGGCCGTGCCTACATCGTTCCCAACTGCAAACACGGTCAGCTACCGTGCGGACCTGGCAGCGATGGACCCGAATGCAGGCAAGGGATTGAATCCTCTGGACGCGCCGCCGCCCATGCGGCCAGGTGGTCCTCAGGGCCCGGGACGACCAGGTGCAGCCATGCCGCCAGGTGCCCAGATGGGACCTGGCGCTCCGATGAGTCCTGCCGCACCCGCAAACCCGGGCGCTTCGGCTGCGCCGGGTACGCCAGTGCATCAGTGATGATTACATCGTGGTCTCGGGCCTACCCAGCAGCGCTTACGTACCTTCTGAGTTCACCATCGAGGTGTTCTAACTACAGACACCCGGATATTTTCCGGGTCTCTGTCGTACCATGATTTTCAACGCCCGATGCCTACACCACCGCCAGAGCAGTCTCGTAACGATCAGACGCGTGGCATCCGCAGGATCGATCTTGCATCGGTCCAGCCGGCTTCAAGCGAGATCGCGCGAGACATTAATCGCGACATCATTCTTGAGCTGATTCGGTTTAACCAGCCGCTTGCGCGAGCGGACCTGTCCCGCCTCTCGGGCCTGCGACCGAGTACCGTCTCCAAAATCGTCGAGCAATTGGTCGAGGAGAAGTGGGTTAAAGAGGGCGCCACCATCAAGGCCGCGCGTGGCCGCCCGTCCACGATGCTTTCGGTTAACAGTGCGATGGTGACGTTTGCATTGGACCTGCGGCCCGATCGCGTGATCCTTGCAGTTGTCGATCTCAGTGGCAGGTTCCTTTCCCGGGAGACGATTCCCGGCTTTTCTGACTTGAGCCGCACGGTCAAGCAGATCGGTAAACGGATGCGTGCCTTGAGAGACGAGCATGCGTCAAAGTCATTTGAAGGCGTGGGTGTCAGCCTTCCTGGACGCGTGCATCCGGTGACGCAGCGTGTGCTGCTGGCACCCAACCTAAAGTGGCATGAGTTCGACTTGAAGGGCGCGCTTGAGCACGAATCGGGTTTACAGGTTGAGATTGATAACGATGCGAATGTCTGTCTGATCTCTGAGCTTTGGTATGGCCGCCTGCAGGGCGCCAAGAATGTCGTTCTCGTGGCGGTCGCGGAGGGCGTGGGGGCTGCGATCCTGGCCGGCGGACACATGCAGTCGGGCTCGAACGGCCTGGCGGGAGAGTTCGGCCACGTCTCGGTCGATCCCGCCGGTCCACTCTGCCAGTGTGGCCAAAAGGGCTGCTGGGAGATGGTGGCGTCTTCGAGGGCTGCGATCCGTATGTTCAATGCGTCGAGCGGCAGCAGTTTGCAGAACGTTTACGAACTGATGCAGCTGGCCGAAGACGGTGACGAGCACGCGGTCACAGCCCTGACGGAACAGGCGCGCGCGCTTGGCCGGGGCCTGCGCATGATTACCGCGACACTGTCACCGGAGTTGATCCTTGTGGTTGGCGACATAACGTCGTCCTGGGATCACTGCTGTCCCATCATTGAAGGCGAGCTCGCAGCGGGGATGCTGGCGGGCGATCCTCCCAAGGTGCGCGCGGCCGGCGATGCCGAGCTTGCGAGGCTTAGCGGCAGCGCGGCCATGCTGCTGCAACGGCACGCAAGTTATCACCACTCCACACACGATCGGCAACAGCCCGCGTTGGCATAAACGAGTGAGTTTTTGACCGCCTTTTTCGGTGCCGCAAGCAGCGGATAAGTTCGTTGACATAGCGAGCCGCGACTGGATATAGTTTTGCCCATAAACTTAATCGGTAAGTAATTCAAGCATTGCAACAAATTTCGCCTGACTATCGTCTGTACACGCATTGGGAGACCTACATGTACCTGGGAATAGATTGTGGCACCCAGGGTACGAAAGCTCTGCTGGTGGACGCGGACGGAGTCGTACACGGCCGCGGGTACGCGAGGCACGCGCTGATCGAACGAGCGAATGGCGCGCGCGAGCAGGAGCCGCAATGGTGGGTCGAGGCACTGCAGAAGAGTGTCGTTGAAGCTACCGGCGATCATGGTGCCGAGGTCATCGCTTTATCGGTCTCTGGCCAGCAGCATGGCCTCGTCGTCCTGGACGAAGCCAGGCAGGTGATCCGCCCCGCCAAGCTGTGGAACGACACGGAGACGGCTGCGCAGAATGCTGAGTTGATCGAGCGGCTCGGTGGTCCTGACGCTGTTATGGAGCGCTTCGGTATCCTGCCGCTCACGGGATATACCGTGTCAAAGCTGCTCTGGATGAAAGAAGAAGAGCCGGCAAATTTCGCGCGTATTCGGCACATCCTGCTGCCACACGAGTACCTCAACTACTGGCTGACCGGCGAGCTGTTTGCGGAGTTCGGCGACGCATCCGGAACGGCATTTTTCGATAGTCGTACACGCACCTGGATCAAGGACGTGCTGGATGCGATCGATGGCGGCACGGGCCAGTTGGCTGCAGCGCTCCCTCCCCTGCTCAAGCCGGAGCAGACAGTTGGAACCATTCGCGCAGAAATCGCCAGTGGGCTCGGTCTATCGCCCAGATGCGTTGTGGCAAGCGGTGGCGGCGACAACATGATGGGTGCCATCGGCACGGGCAACGTCCGCGAAGGCGTGGTGACGCTCAGCCTCGGCACGTCGTCTACGGTCTACTCGTTCCTCGATCAACCGCTGGCGACGACCAGTGGCTCTGTCGCGCCGTTCTGTTCTTCGTCTGGTGGATGGCTGCCGCTCGTCTGCACGATGAATGCGACGAACGTGGTGACGCAGACGCTGCACCTGCTCGGTCTCGGCCTCACAGACATCGAATCCGTGCTGGCCGCCACGACTCCCGGCGCCGATGGTGTGGTGTTTCTTCCGTTCCTCAACGGAGAGCGCACTCCTGATTTGCCGAACGCTCGCGGCAGCATCTTCGGATTGTCTGCCAACAATTTTTCGCCGGCGAACCTCTTGCGCAGCGCGATCGAGGGTGTGACCTTCGGCATCCTGAACGGGCTCCAACTGATTCTGCGTGGCGCACCGGCTTCGAAGATTCTTGTCATCGGTGGCGGAGCGCGATCTCGCGAGTGGCGCCAGATGATTGCGGATATCACCGGCGCTGAGATACAGGTCCCTTCCGAAGAAGAGGCCGGCTGCCTGGGAGCAGCGATCCAGGCGATGTATGCCTATGGGTACCAAACAGGCAAGCCGCGCACCTTCACGGAGCTTTGCGAGACGATGGTCCGCGTGGACCTGAAACAGTCAGCACATGCTCGCCCTGAGAAGCTTGTGCCCTATCGAGCCGCATGGGATCGCTACAACGATGCGCTTGCGATTCAGTTTCCGCATTTGCGAACATAGCATCTATGTAACTGCTGAAGATCCTGCTCTATCCATCAAATACAGTACCAACTTCACTGATCTGGAGACTTTCATTGCCTGACACCATCTTTTCCTCTTTCCCAACAGTGAAGTTCGAGGGTACCGGTAGCTCCAATCCGCTTGCGTATCAGTATTACGACGCGGACAAGATCGTGATGGGCAAGCCGCTTCGCGAGCATCTCCGCTTTGCGGTGGCGTACTGGCACTCGCTGGCACTAACGGGCAGCGACCCGTTCGGCGGGCCCACCATTCACCGGCCCTGGATGGCTGCAGGCGATCCGATTGCCCAGGCGAAGGTCAAGGCAGATGCGGCGTTTGAACTCTTCCGCGTGCTCGATCTGCCCTTCTTCTGCTTCCATGATGCAGACGTTGCTCCCGCAGCCGATTCGCTCAAGGAGACACTCGGCAACCTGCACAGCATCGCCGATTACCTGCAGGAGAAGATGAGTTCGTCGAAGACGAAGCTGCTATGGGGCACCGCGAACATGTTTTCGCATCCGCGGTTCATGGCGGGTGCATCGACCAATCCTGATCCTGCGGTCTTCGCGTGGTGCGCGGCCACGGTGAAGCACTGCATGGACGTGACTATGCAGCTTGGCGGCAGCAACTACGTATTGTGGGGAGGTCGCGAAGGATACGAGACCCTGCTGAACACGGACATGAAGCAGGAGCTCGACCAGATGGGTCGATTCCTTTCGCTGGTCGTCGAGTACAAGCACAAGATCGGCTTCAAAGGCCAGATTCTCATCGAGCCAAAGCCGAAGGAGCCGACCACGCACCAGTATGATTTCGATGTCGCTACGGTGTACGGCTTTCTTAAGCGGTTTGGACTTGAGAACGAAGTTCGCGTGAATATCGAAGCCAACCACGCCACGCTGGCGGGTCACACCTTTGAGCACGAGATTGCAACGGCGGGCGCCCTCGGCATCCTGGGCTCACTCGACATCAACCGCGGCGACGCGCTACTGGGCTGGGACACCGACCAATTCCCGAACGATCTTTGGACGATGACCATGTCGATGTACCACGTGATCAAGTCGGGTGGTCTGGGCGTTGGTGGCTGCAACTTCGACGCGAAGGTACGTCGCCAGAGCTTCACGCCGGAAGACCTCGTGCACGCGCACGTGGGTGGCGTTGA
This sequence comes from Terriglobus sp., assembly GCA_965199365.1. Lineage (GTDB taxonomy): Bacteria > Acidobacteriota > Terriglobia > Terriglobales > Acidobacteriaceae > Terriglobus. The sequence goes on from CBDARC010000002.1 coordinate 1,446,103, forward strand.
CATGTGCACCCATGCGTTCCTGAAGGCCGCTGCACTCATCGAGGACGGCCAGTACGACAGCATTCTTGCTGAGCGTTACGCGGGATGGAAAACGCCGGAGGCGCAGGCGATGCTTTCGGGCAAGCTGTCGCTCGATCAGATCGCTGCGAAGGCTGAACAGGATGCTATTCAGCCGGAACCGCGATCAGGTAAGCAGGAGCAGATTGAGAACCTGCTGGCGCGCAAGATCTACTCGTAACCGATCAGGTTGAGTGCCGGTCGCTTGATCTCGGCGTTCGCACAGGTAAGCTTTAGTGAGGAGCTCTACCTGTGACTGATTGGCGTGATCCCTCGTGGTATGCAGCGCGTTTGCCGCGTGAGTTAATGACACCCGCGCTTGCGATCTATCCCGACGCGATTCGCCAGAACGTTCATGCCGCGCTGAAGCTTTTTAATGGCGATGCAAGCCGATGGCGGCCTCACCTGAAGACGGTGAAGGCCGCCTTTGCCATGCGCCTGATGGTTCAGCTTGGAGTGACGCAGGCGAAGTGCGCAACGCTGCTTGAGCTCGAAACCGCATGCGCCAGCGGGTTCCGCGACGTGGTCGTGTCAATGTCGCTGGTCGGCCCTGCCGTACAGGCCGCGCAGGCTGTTGCAGCTGCGTATCCGCAGGTCAGGATCGCTGCGCTGGTTGAGGCCCCAGAGCACGTGAAGCAGTGGCAGGGCACGGGATTTCGGCTGCTGATTGACATCAATCCGGGCATGAACCGCACCGGGTTGGATCAGGAGCTTACGGCAGTCATCGTCGAGCGCGCGCGGCAGATTCGGGACGCCGGATGCACATTTGCCGGGCTGCACTACTACGACGGCCACCTGACCGACGACGATATGCAGCAGCGTTGCGCGACGGCGCATGAAGGCTATCGCAAGCTGCTCGGCGTTGTAGCGGCACTCGAAGCAGACGGCATCGCTGTGCCGGAAGTCATCACGGCAGGTACGCTGACGTTTCCCTGCTCGCTCTCATTCGCAGGTTTTCAGGATCGCAGCTTCCGTCATACCTGCTCGCCAGGAACGATTGTTTACAGCGACCTGTCGAGCCTGTCGAAGCTGCCGGAAGAATACGGATTCCGTCCTGCCGCTGTTGTGTTGAGCCGCGTCATCAGCCGTCCGACGGGGACAACGATCACGCTGGACGCGGGCCACAAAGCAGTGTCGGTCGACTCCGGCGTGCCGAGCTGCCTGGTGCTTGAAATGCCGAACGCCGTGCCGATGAAGCCAAGCGAAGAACACCTGCCCGTCGACATCTCAGGCGAAGTGCAATCCCCTGCAGTTGGAACGCTGTTCCATCTTGTGCCGAAGCACGTCTGCACGACGGTCAACAACTTCAATCAGTGTGTGGTGATCGAGGGTGGAGAGGTCTCAGGTGTGGAAGACATCAGCGCACGAGGCAGGCACGCGCCGCTGCGCCTCATAGCCGCTGACTGATCAGGTTGATCCCAAGACACGCAATCAGGCCGGTCACCGAAATGATCGTCTCGCACACCGACCAGCTCTTGAACGTCTCTGAGACGGACAGGCGCATGTACTCCTTGATGAGCCAGAATCCGCCGTCATTTACGTGCGACCACAGCACGGAACCCGCGCCGGTAACGATCGCCAGCAACGCCGGGTTGGTATGCGGCGTATTGAGCGCGATGGGCGCAACGATTCCTGCCGCAGTCGTCATCGCGACTGTTGAGGAACCCGTCGCAAGGCGCAGCAGTGCGGCCAGAGTCCACGCAAACAGCAGCACGTTGATGTGCATGTCGGAGGCAAGCGACACCAGGACCCTGGCTACGCCGCCATCCATCAGCACACGGCCGAAGCCGCCGCCCGCGCCGACAAGCAACGTGATCGCAGCAGTTGGCGCAAGACACTTCGTGCTCCAGTCGGAGATGGTCTCGCGGGTGAAGCCAGCCATGATGCCGAGGCTGACGAAACTGACAAGCACCGCAATGAGGAGTGCGATGTCATCATTGCCGACGAACGCAAGGGTCTTGCCGACGACGCCGATCACACCGGTCGCATCGGCGAAGTGTGTCTGCGCGATGCTGCCCAGCAGCATCAGCACGATCGGCAGCAGGATGGTCGAGATAGACCGCGAGAACGACGGCAGGCGACGCTTGGCATCATGGTGGCTGAGTTCATCGGCAATCGTGTTGTGGTCCGAGAGCGCCATCCTCGGAATCAACCACCTGGTATAGACGGGCCCGGCAAGAATGGCAGCTGGAATGCCGATGATCAGCGCGTAGCCAAGCATACGGCCGACATCACCGTGATAGATCGAAATGGCAAGCATGGCCGCGGGGTGTGGCGGCACAAGGGCATGGTCGACAGATAGTGCAGCGATCATCGGCAACGCCACCGCGAGCGGATGTCGTCCTGTCTCGCGCGCGGCGGTGTATGCAATGGGGATCAACAGAACGAAGCCCACCTCAAAAAACGCCGGCAAGCCCACAACGAGGCCGATCAGCATCATGGACCACTGGATGTTCTGCGAGCCAAAACGCGTGATGACCGTGGATGCGATCTGCTCCGCTGCGCCCGATTCGGCCATCATCTTACCCAGCATGGTGCCCAGGCCGACCACGATGGCGATGTGCCCCAGCGTGCCGCCAACGCCTGATTCAAACGACCTGACAACAGAGCCGACCGGCATGCCGCTGAACAACCCAAGCGCAAGCGAAACCACCATCAGCGTGACAAACGGATTGAGCCGGACCTTGCTGATCAGCAGGACGAGAGCGGCAACCGCGCACACTGCTCCTGCGAGGAGGGAAATACTATGCGCGTCCATGCGTGTCGCTCCTTCAGGTCATGCTTGAACGCAACGACTTCAGAAAGCAGCGGCGTAGGCCACCCTTTCGCCACGTGGCAAAAAGCACCCTGCACGCAGTCCCGTTGCACCCGTATCGCCATAGGATTGCACGCCGTTGACCCATACGCCAGCGATCCCGCGCGCAGGCAGAGTGGAATTTTCGAACGTGGCTTCATCGCAGATGGTTTGCGCGTCAAACAGGACGATGTCAGCCGCGTGTCCTGCACGGATGAGACCGCGGTCATGCAACTGGAAACGACGTGCAGGCATGCCGGTCATCTTGTGCACGGCTGCCTCCAGCGAGAACAGCTTTTCTTCGCGTGCGTACCGGCCCAGCACGCGTGGAAACGTTCCCCATAGCCGGGGATGTGGACGAGGATCGTTCGGCAGGCCGTCTGAGCCGATCATTGTTGCGGGATGCGCAAGGATGCGCCGCATGTCCTGCTCTGAAATGCTGTGATAGATCGCTCCTGCGGGCTGCAGGCGCCGGCCTGCTTCAATCTGATCCACGCCCCACAGTTCCGCGATCTGCGCGACTGTTCTGCCGGCCATCTCAGGATGCGGCTCGCACCACGTGATCGTGACCTTGACGCGCGGGTCGATCTGGCGGAGGTCCAGCGTGCTCGATCCGGCCGCATAGGGATAGCAATCGCAGCCCACCGGCTGTTCTGCGCGTGCGTGCTCCAGCGCTTGGAGCACCTCTTCGCCGCGACCCCAGTTCGCGATGCCTGCACACTTCAGGTGCGACACGATCACCGGAACGCCGTTCGCCTTACCCACGTTGAATGCTTCGTCCATTGCGTCGCGAATCGCCTCGGTCTCGCTGCGCATGTGGGTCGTGTAGACGCCGCCGGCAGAGGCAAGAGGCGCGGCCAGCGCGACTACTTCTTCCGTTGAAGCGGACATCGCGGACAGGTATGCGAGGCCTGTGCTCAAACCGAGAGCGCCGTGTGCCAACGCGTCTTCCAGCTGCGTCTGCATTGCTCTTACTTCACCGGCAGTCGCCGCGCGATCGAGCCGGTCCATGTGGTTGTTGCGGAGCGCCGTGTGCCCGATGAGTGCAGCTACGTTGACCGACGGCGCTGCCTGGTTCACGGCATCCACGTACTCGGCAAACGTGCTGTACCGAAAATCCTCCGCGCTGCCCAGCAGATTCATCGGATCAGGCAGATCGCCGTGCAGCTGCACCGGCGAAGCGCTGATGCCGCAGTTGCCGACGATCACCGTCGTCACGCCCTGCGACAGCTTTGGCAGCATCGCGGGTGTGTTGATGACGCTCAGGTCATCATGCGTGTGGACGTCAATGAAGCCCGGCGCCAGAGTCAGACCAGTTCCGTCGACTTCTGTCGAGGCACCCTTCGAAACATCACCCACCGCCGCGATGCGGCCCTGATGCACAGCAACGGCACCGTTGAAGGCCGGACCACCGCTGCCGTCCACGATGCTTACGTTGCGAATCAGCAGATCGTAATCAGGCATGTCGTGCCCTCATGCAATACGCACCCTCAGGCTTTCTCAGGAGCGCGATAGGCCACACAATCCAGCTCGACTTTGCAGTCGACTACCATGCGCGATTCGACACAGGCGCGCGCCGGTGGATGCTCTCCGAAGTACTGCCGGAAGACTCCATTGAACGCGGAGAAGTCTCGTGCGTCGTCGAGCCAAACGCCGCAGCGCACCACGTCCTCAACGCCGTATCCGGCCTCTTTCAGGATGGTCAGCACGTTCTGTATTGCCTGGTGGGATTGTGCGATGATGCTGCCCGGCACCACTTCGCCGTTCACCATCGGCACCTGCCCGGACACGTAGAGCCATCCGTCTGCCTCCACCGCGCGCGAGAACGGCAGATGTTGCCCGCCTTGTCCTTTGCCACCCTCAAATCCGTACCGCTTGATTGCCATCCGTTACCCTTCGATCTCAGCCTGTCGTGTGCGACGTGCTGTTTTGTCCGCACCACAGTTTAACGCGGCTCCTGCGAAGCCCTTGCGCTAAACTGACGGTTCCACGTGAGGCTTATCTGAACAGGCAGCGGGCAACCAGGCGTACCAGTCGCAGCAAACTCGCGGGGCTTGCGCTGTTGCTTGCATCTGCGTGTGGACTGCGTGCTGCAGTGGGTCAAGAGGCACGCACAGCGCACGTGAGCGTGACCCAGGCGAATGGACGTTACAGCCTGCAGAGTGGAGCGATCGAGCTTCGCTGGTCCGTCTCGTCCCGCGGGGTTGATGGCCTGGTTCTGACCAACCTCAGCGACGGCAGCGAGTTGCCGCTTGGCAGTCCCGTTTCCATTCTGATGCAGGACGGCACCGTCTACAACGCCGGCAATTTGTCGACTACGAGTGCGATGGTCAGGCACACGCTTACGCCGCATCCAGACGCAGCGCGGGCTGCGGACAGGTTGCGCGGCGAGCAGTTCGATCTGCCGCTCGCGAGCAGCGACGGCCGGGTCCGGGTGAACTGGTCCGTCATTCTGCTTGAGAACACAAACTATGTGCGACAGGCGGTCACGATTACCGCTTCCAACAAGGACGCACCCATCAGTCGCGTGGAGTTGATCGATGTACCGGTGAACGGCGCAGCCGTAAGTGGTTCGGTGCAAGGGTCACCGATCGTTGCGGGCAATTTCTTTCTCGGGCTCGAACACCCCATGGCTCGCAGCAAAGTGACCAATGGCCACGCGACCGCATGGATGGAACGTGATCTGCCGCTGCGGGCCGGGCAATCCATCACGTACTCCTCTGTGGTTGGCGTTGCGCGCACTGGCCAGATGCGTCGCGACTTCCTCGCGTATCTCGAGTCGGAGCGCGCGCATCCGTATCGCACCTTTCTGCATTACAACTCATGGTACGACCTGGGCTACTTCACGCCGTATGACCAGGCGAGCGTGCTCGACCGCATCAACACCTTCGGGCGCGAGCTGACGGAAAAGCGCGGCGTGAAGCTCGATTCATTTCTATTTGACGACGGTTGGGACGATCATAAGTCGCTTTGGAAATTCAATAGCGGCTTTCCGGATGGCTTCACACCGGTTAAGACTGCCGCGGAGAAGTATCACGCCGACCCTGGCATATGGATGTCGCCATGGGGCGGCTACTCTACGCCGAAGCAGGAGCGTATTGCATTTGGGCGGGCGTCCGGCTATGAAATCGTCGGCAATGGCTACGCGCTGTCGGGGCCGAAGTACTATGCAGCCTTTCGCGATGTGTGCTTGGAGATGGTCCGGACGTACGGCGTGAACCAGTTCAAGTTCGACGGCACCGGCAACGCGAACTCGGTGTTCCCGGGCAGCGTCTACGACAGCGATTTCGATGCTGCCATCCACCTGATCGCGGAGCTGCGCGCGACCAAGCCTGATCTCTTCATCAACCTGACCACGGGCACATGGCCTTCGCCGTTCTGGCTGCTGCATTCGGATTCGATATGGCGCGGCGGCGAGGACGATGACTTTGCCGGTGTCGGAACCGATCGCGAACGCTGGATCACCTACCGCGACGCGAACACATACGCGCGCATCGTGCAGAACGGCCCGCTGTTTCCGCTGAACTCGCTCATGCTGCACGGCATGATCTATGCACGCTTTCGCAAGCGTCTCGATGTCGATCCTGGCAATGACTTCCGCAATGAGATCCGCTCATACTTCGGCACAGGCACGCAGTTGCAGGAAATGTACATCACGCCATCATTGCTGAACGAGGGCAACTGGAACGATCTTGCCGAGGCGGCGAAATGGTCTCGCGCAAACGCTGGCGTGTTGAAGGATACGCACTGGGTTGGTGGCGATCCTGCGTGGTTGCAGGTGTATGGATGGGCGTCGTGGACGCCGGCGAAAGCAATCCTTGTGCTGCGCAATCCGAGCGATCACAAGCAGACCGTGAGCCTCAGGCTGCAGGACGCACTCGAGTTGCCGCCCGGGTCAGCCGAGGCTTACACGGCTCATAGCCCATGGAAAGAAGATGCAGCCCAGCCTGCACTGCAGCTGAGCGTGCAGCAGCCGCACGACTTTGAACTCGCACCTTTCCAGGTGCTGACGCTGGATCTGCAGCCGCGATGAGCGCGCCGACTCTGCTGGTGCTGGCCGCGGGCATGGGCAGCCGCTACGGCGGACTGAAGCAGGTGGTGCCGGTCAATGCGGCCGGCGACACCATCGTGGATTACTCTGCCTTCGACGCGGTCCGCGCCGGCTTTGGCAAGGTCGTCTTTGTCATCCGCAAAGAGATCGAGCAAGCCTTCAAAGCTACCATCGGCACCAGGTTCGAACAGCGCATGAGCGTTGCGTATGCCTTCCAGGAACTCGACAGCCTGCCGCCCGGTTTCGCTGTCCCGCAGGGCAGAACGAAGCCATGGGGAACGCTGCACGCAACCGTCATTGGGGCGGAGCAGATCGATGGGCCGTTTGCCGTGATCAACTCCGACGACTTCTACGGCGCGGAGAGCTATCGCGTGCTGTCGCAGCACCTGCAAAATGATCCGGTGAACTGCGCGATGGTCGGCTTCACTCTGCGCAACACGCTCTCTGACTTCGGCTCGGTGTCGCGTGGCGTGTGCAGCGTCGACGGCAATGGCCTGCTGCTCAACACACTGGAGAAGACGGACATCGTTCGCGATGGGTCCGGAGCACGCAGTGTTGAAGACGGTAGCGACGTCAAGTTATCTGGCGACGAGATCGTGTCCATGAACATGTGGGGCTTTACGCCTGCGGTTGTTCCCCTGCTCAGCCGTGCCTTCCTCGACTTTCTCAAGGAGTGCGGCTCCGACCTCAAGGCCGAAGCTTACCTGCCGAAGGCCGTGAACCACATGGTCATCGATGGGAAAGTGCGCGTCCAGGTGCTGAGGACGAGCGACACGTGGTGCGGTGTGACCTATCCACAGGACCACGCGCACGTCGTCGAGACGCTCGCCCGGCTGACGCGCCAAGGCAAGTATCCAGAGAGTCTTTGGCGGTGATGCCGGCACACGACTTCGCGGCGCTGTTGCGAACCTTCTGCATTGATGGGCAGTTTGCCGGCGCGGTGCCGCATGGCAGCGGACACATCAATCATTCGTACCGGGCGTCGTTCAACGAAGGCGAAGCGACACGCCGATACCTGCTGCAGCGCGTGAACACCGACATCTTCAAGCAGCCCGAGTTGCTGATGGGCAACATGCAGCGAGTAACCTCGCACCTCTCTGCAAAGCTGGCCGATCAACCCGATGCCGGGCGTCGCGTGCTCACGTTGATCCCAGCGCACGATGGACGCACCTGGCATCGCGATTCTGATGGCGGCGTCTGGAGGGTGTTCCGCTTTATCGAGCATGCATTCAGCTACGATTCGATCCAGTTGCCAGAGCAGGCGTTCGAGGCCGCAAGGGCCTTTGGCAACTTCCAACACCTGCTCGCGGACCTGCCCGCACCTCGACTGCACGAGACGATCCCCGCATTCCATGACACACCGAAGCGGTTTCTTGATTTAGAGGAAGCGATATCCCTGGATGTCGCGCACCGTGCCAGGCTTGTGCGGCAGGAGATCAGCTTTGCTCGCGCGCGCCGGTCTATTGCCGGGCTCCTGATCGACGCGGGCTTGCCGGAGCGTGCCACCCACAACGACACCAAGCTGAACAACGTGATGTTCGATTCATCGACAGGAGAGGCACTATGCGTGGTCGATCTTGACACGGTGATGCCTGGACTGGCGCTATACGATGTTGGCGACATGGTGCGCACTGCGACTAGTCCCACTGCTGAGGATGAACAGGATCTCTCGCGCGTGGCGATGCATTTTCCGTTATTCGAAGCCGTCGCGAGCGGCTACTTCAGCACAGCCTTAAGCTTTCTGACGCAGGCGGAACGAGAGTTGCTGCCATGCAGCGGCAAGGTGATCGCCTTTGAACAGGGCATCCGTTTTCTGAATGACTATCTGCGCGGAGATGTCTACTACAAAGTCTCTCGACCCGGTCAGAATCTTGACCGCTGCCGCACCCAGTTTCGGCTGGTGGAATCCATCGAGCAGCAGCAACGCGAGATGGAGCGGCTGGTCAAGTCGCTCTGACGCAAGCCCCCTGCTAAGTGATAGGCGCTGGATTAAATAGAGCAAACTCGTTGTGCAGACCGTAATGATCAGCACACGTCTGCCTGCGTCCGCTGGCAACGTCGAGGATCATCTGGAAGATTTCTTCACCCACCTGTGCGATGGTCTTGTCGCCCGTTGCGATCGTGCCTGCATCGATATCGATCAGATCGGACCAACGGCGAGCCAGCGCGCTGCGAGAGGTCACCTTGATGACCGGCACCATCGCCAGCCCGTAAGGAGTGCCGCGGCCAGTGGTGAAGACGTGCATGTTCATCGCTGCGGCCAGCTGCAGCGTGCCGCAAACGAAATCGCTCGCCGGTGTCGCCGCAAAGATCAGGCCTCTCGTGGTGACGCGCTCGCCCGGTCCATACACACCGCTGATCGCGCTGGTTCCACTCTTCGCAATCGAGCCCATTGCCTTCTCGACGATGTTGCTCAATCCGCCCTCCTTGTTGCCGGGCGATGGATTAGCGCTGCGGTCCATGCCGCCATGCTGAAGGTAATCGTCATACCACTGCATTTCGCGCACCAGGCCACGCGCAACTTCGTCATTGGCGGCGCGCGCAGTCAGCAGGTGGATGCCGTCACGCACCTCCGTCACCTCGCTGAACATGACGGTTGCGCCGGCACGCACCAGCAGATCGCTTGCATAGCCCACCGCAGGGTTCGCCGTAACGCCGCTGAACGCGTCGCTTCCACCACACTGCAATCCGACAACAAGGTCTGACGCAGGGCATGTGACGCGCCGGCGCTTGTCCAATGCGATCAGCCGCTGCTCTGCCATGTCCATGATGGCTGTGACCATGTCACCAAAGCTGTTGTGCTCCTCATCCTGCAGGCGAACGACGTATGGCGAGCTCTGCAGGATGGGCAGCGTCGATGCGGGCAGCATCTGTACCGGTTGCAGCTTTTCACAGCCGAGGCTGACAACCATGGGGGCGCCGCCGAGATTCGGATTCAGGCTGAGGTTGCGCAGCGTGCGGATCGGAATCTCTGCACCGGGAGCGTTGATCGCAATGCCACAGCCATAGATGTGCGTGATGCCGATGACGTCGTCAACGTTGGGGTACTTTGGCAGCAGCTCTTCCTTGATGCGCTTGACGGCGAAGTCAACCGTCGCAGCAACGCATTGGACAGTAGTGCTGATGCCGAGAATGTTGCGTGTGCCGACCGTCCCATCCTCGTTGCGATAGCCCTCAAAGGTGATTCCCTCCAGCGGTTCCACGGCCGGAACGTTGGCACCACCCCACGGCACTTCGCTAAGCGCTGGTGCGGGCGGCAGCGTCAGCAGGCCCTCATGCACCCATCCGCCTCGCGGCACAAACCTGCTTATCCTGCCAATCAGCACGCCATAACGGATGACCGGAGAGCCTGGTGGTAGATCGACGAGTGCGACCTTATGCGCTTCGGGAATGTCTGCCGTCAGCACCAGGCCGTCGTCAAATTGCGTGCCCGCTCGCAGACCGCCCTCGTTCACCACGATGGCGACGTTGTCACCAGGATGAACCTGAACGCGCAGCGGTTTGTGTGCTTCGCTCATGGGCTATGCGGTGTAGAGTTTGCCGTCCACGAGGCGCGCACGTTCGGGCAGGTGCGCGTCCTGCAACTCAGCGGGTAGCAGGTCTGTCGGGAAATCCTGGTAGCAGACGGGGCGCAGAAATCGCTCGATGGCCATGGCTCCGACTGAGGTCACCCGCGCGTCGGAGGTGGATGGCGATGGACCGCCGTGGACCATCGCATACGAAACTTCAACACCGGTAGGAAAGCCGTTGATGACGATGCGGCCGGCCTTGCGCTCGAGGATCGGCAGCAGCTTTGCCGCGAGAGCGTGGTCGGATGCGTCGAGATGCATGGTCGCGGTCAGCTGGCCTTCGAACTGGTTCGCCAGCTTAACCATTTCGTCTGCGTCGCGGCACTCTATCAGCAACGCTACCGGGCCGAATACTTCCTCTGCCAGCCTCGGATTCCCTGCAAACGCATCCGCAGTGGTGGTAAACAGGACTGGCTGCGCGTGGCAACCGTTCACGGGCTCACCGCCGCTGGCGAGTTTGCTGACGCCGCTTGCAGAACCCAGGGCACCGACGCCATGCGCAAATGCTTGCTGTATCCCGGCGTTCAACATGGTCGCTGCGTTGGCCGCAGAGATGGCTTCGCCTGCTGCCCTGGTGAACGCGTCGAAGGACGGCCCCGCGATGCCGAAGATCAGACCGGGCTTCGTGCAGAACTGCCCCACGCCCAGGGTTGCAGACCCAACGAGACCCGTTGCGATCGCAGAGCCGCGAGCCTCAAGCGCGCCTGGCAGCAGAAAGAGCGGGTTGATGCTGCTCATCTCGGCGAAGACCGGGATGGGCTGTGGACGCGCTGCGGCAATCGCAACCAGCGCCTGGCCGCCCTTGCGCGAGCCGGTAAACGCGACCGACTGGATCGCCGGGTGCTTTACCAGCGCCCCACCCACTTCATTGCCGACGCCGACCAGCAGCGAGAACGTCCCGGCAGGCAATCCGCAGTCCTTCACCGCCTGCTGGATCGCTCGGCCCGCAAGCTCTGACGTGCCGAGATGCGACGGGTGCGCCTTCGCGACGACGGGACAGCCTGCGGCGAGTGCGGCCGCGGTGTCTCCACCGGCGACGGAAAAAGCCAGGGGAAAATTGCTCGCGCCGAACACCGCAACAGGTCCGACAGGGATCTTGCGCGAGCGAAGATCGGACCGCGGCAGCGGCTTGCGATCGGGCATTGCCGTGTCCACGATCACGTTCAGAAAACGGCCTTCACGGACAAGCGATGCAAACAACTTGAGCTGCCCGCAGGTGCGTCCGCGTTCGCCTTCAAGCCGTGGACGCGGTAAGCCGCTCTCGGCCATGGCGCGCTCAATCAACTCGTCTCCGAGATCCATCAAGCCTTGCGCGATGCTCTCCAACAGCTGCGCTCGCGTCTCGAGCGGTGCAGAGCGGAAGGCGTCAAAGTCGCGTTCCGCAAGCTCGCATGCCCGGTCCACATCTGCCAGTGTGCCACCGCCAAACGCGGGCTCAAGCTCGGCCCCGGTCGCGGGGTTGGCCGCTCGCATGGTGCCCTGGGTACCGGCAACTTCTTCGCCGCCAATCAGCATGGATCCTGTAATTGCCATTGTGTGTTCCTTATGAGTGCTTGTTGCAGGGACGTTTGCGGCGCTCAGCGACGGTCGTTGATCAGCGCTTTCAGTTGCGCGGTCTCATCTTCTGTAAGGTCTGAAAGGGGTGTGCGCACCGGACCGCAATCGTGTCCCGCGAGCCGAACACCTGCTTTCACAATAGAAACGGCATAGCCCTTACGGCGATCGCGGATTGCAAGATACGGCACAACGAAGTCGCGCATCTCCTTCGCCACGAATGCGTGATCGCGACGCCTGACGGCCAAGTAGAATTCTGTTGCCCACCTGGGCATGAAGTTGAAGATAGCTGACGAGTACGTCGTGACCCCCATCTCGAGGTAACTCAGCGCGAATGTCTCTGCCGTGGGCAGGCCACCGATGTACGTCAGCCTGTTGCCCATGCGCAGGTAGATTTTCATCATCAGTTCCAGATCGCCCACACCGTCTTTGAAGCCGATAAGGTTGGGGCACGCGTCGCACATGCGCGCGATGGTCACGTCTGTCGAGATGGCGTTGTCGCGGTTGTAGACGATCACACCCAGGTGCGTCGAGTCGCAGATGGCCTTGACATGGCGGAACAGGCCGTCCTGGTCCGGATTTACCAGATAGGGTGGAAACAGCAGCAGCCCATTGGCGCCGGCCTTTTCAGCAGCCCTGGCAAACTCGATGGCAGTGCGCGTACCGTAGCCGCAACCGGAGAGAATCGGCATGTTGCCTGCCGTCTCGCTGACCGCCGCACTGACCACCTTGCTGTACTCGTCCAGCGTGAGCGAAAAGTACTCGCCGGTGCCGCCCGCAGCGAACAGAGCGGCAAGCTTCGTATCGGCAAGCCACTGCAGGTGCTTACGATACGACGCTTCGTTGAAGTCGCCGTCCGCAGTGAAGTGCGTGACGGGAAACGAAAGCAGGCCGGCGCCGATGGTGCTTGCGAGTTCTTTTGGATCCATAAGGGTTGCCGTTCTTCTGAGTTCGCGTACGCAGTCAACTATAGCGAAGCGACTTTGCGTTATGCCGGACTAGCGGACGAGGCAGGGCTTCTTCGGGTCGAATGTCCAACCCGGGATGAGGTACTGCATGGCCGCGGCGTCGTTGCGCGCCCCGGCGGGCAGCCGGTTGTACGCGTCGTGCGCCTTCTCGACCTGGGCCATGTCGATCTCGATACCCAGGCCGGGCCTGTCCGGGACGGTAAGCAGGCCGCCTTCAATCCTGAACGGTTCTTTGGTGATGCGCTGGCCGTCCTGCCAGATCCAGTGTGTGTCGATCGCAGTGGTCTTGCCGGGCGCTGCGGCGGCCACATGCGTGAACATGGCGAGCGAAATATCGAAATGATTGTTAGAGTGCGAGCCCCACGTGAGCCCCCACGTCTGGCATGCCTGTGCCACGCGCACCGAGCCCTCCATGGTCCAGAAATGCGGGTCGGCCAGCGGGATGTCGACCGCGTGCAGTTGCAGGGCATGCTTCATCTCGCGCCAGTCGGTGGCGATCATATTGGTTGCGGTCGGCAGCCCGGTTGCCTGGCGGAACTCCGCCATGATCTCGCGGCCACTGAAGCCCTTTTCCGCACCGCACGGGTCTTCGGCGTAAGCAAGGACGTGACGCTTGTTCCTGCAGAGGCGTACTGCCTCGTCCAGCGACCAGGCGCCGTTGGGATCGAGCGTAATCCGTGCCTTCGGAAACCGCTCCGCCAGCGCTGTGACGGCTTCGATTTCTGCGTCACCGTCCAGTACGCCGCCCTTCAGCTTAAAGTCGTTAAAGCCGTAGCGGGCGTGCGTGGCCTCGGCCAGTCGCACGATGCTCTCGGGTGTCAGCGCAACCTCGTGGCGGAGACGCTGCCAGTCGTCGACTGCATCAGGCTCACTGCGATACCGCAGATCCGTCCGGTTGCGATCGCCGATGTAGAACAGGTAGCCAAGCACCTCTACCTGTTTGCGCTGCTGGCCATCTCCAAGCAGAGCAGCGACTGGCAAATCGACGAACTGGCCGAGCAGATCGAGCAGCGCTGCCTCCACCGCGGTTACCGCGTGGATGGTGACGCGCAGATCGAACGTCTGCTGGCCGCGGCCCGCTGCGTCCCGGTCGCCGAAGGTCTCTCGCAGACTCTTCAGAACGTCGCGATAGGCTGCGATGCTCTTGCCAACCACGAGCGACTCTGCCTCTTCCAGCACCTTGCGAATCTTTTCCCCACCCGGAACTTCTCCTACACCCGTGTGGCCGGCGTTGTCCGTAAGGATGACGATGTTGCGCGTAAAGAACGGCGCGTGCGCTCCACTCAGATTGAGCAGCATGCTGTCGTGCCCTGCCACGGGAACGACGAGCATGGACGACACGACAGGAGCTCCGGCGAACGGATTCATGCAGCACTCCCCCGGATCTGTTCCTGCGTGAACTCAAGGCGGCTGATATCTCCAACCAGGAAAACGTACGCAAAGATCGCCGAAAGTGCCATGAATCCAACATAGACCAACGCCAGGTTGAACGAGCCGGTGCGATTCACAATGTAGCCGATGATGATCGGTGTGGTGATGCCCGCGGTGTTGCCTATCAGGTTAAACAGGCCGCCGTTCAGGCCGATCATGTTCTTCGGCGACACGTCCGCGACCACAGTCCATCCAAGCGCGCCAAATCCCTTGCCAAAGAACGCAAGGGACATCAGCAGGATGACCACGGTACTGCTCGCCGTGTAATTGCACCCAATCAGCGTGAGTGAGCAAAGCATGCCGAGGACAATCGGCGTCTTGCGCGAGAACGAAAGCGTCCTGCCCGATTTCAGAAGCAGGTCAGAAACAAAGCCGCCGAGGATGCCTCCTATTACTCCGCACATCGCGGGCAGCGCCGCAAGAAAACCAACCTTCTGCATGGACATGTGGCGCGCCTGACTGAGATAGATCGGAAACCATGTAAGAAAGAACCATGTGAGCGCCGTGATGCTGTACTGACCGATGTAAATGCCGATCAGCATGCGTTGACTCAGCAGCAGCCTGATCCCTGCCCAAGTCAGGGTGCCTTGCCGAGGCTTGCCCGCCGCACCGTGATCCATTGAGGCAAGGCCGCCACCCGCTTCGATGTGGTCGATCTCAGGCTGGCTGATCGATGGGTGCTCCTTGACGCTGTACACCGTGCGGAACCACACCGCGCTGAGCAACAGGCTCATCACACCGCCCAGCCAGAAGCACGCCTGCCACGAAACGTGCGTCACCACCCAACCCATCACCGGGCCGAAGAACACCAACGCAAAGTACTGCGACGAATTAAAGATGGCTGATGCGCGACCACGCTCTGCCGCGGGGATCCACGCTGCCACGATACGTCCGTTGCCGGGGAAGATCGGTGCCTGCACTAAGCCGGACAGCATACGCAGAAGGAACAGCGCGCCGAATGCGATGGCGGCTCCCAGGTAGTGTGTGAAACCGGCAAGGATGGCAAACACCGACCACGCAACGATGCTGTAGCCATACACGCGCTTTGACCCGAAGCGGTCCAGCATGCTGCCCGCAGGTAACTGCGCCACAACATAGGCCCAACTGAATGCCGAAAGCAGGTAGCCCAGCTGCAGCGCGTTCAGATGCATCTGCCGGCTGAGCGCCACGCCAACGATGGAAAGCACGACGCGGTCGCCATAGCTGAACGAGCTGGCGACAAACAGCATGAAGACAATGAGGTAGCGGACGCGCGTTTGCTTAACTGTGTCCATGAATGCGCGCGGTCGCGGCCCGATCAGTATAAGCCGGGCTTTACATCGGCATCACTTCAGGCAGTCGTCATCAGAGTGTAAGCGACGTCTCTCGTCGAACTTAGATTCCACTACGTATAACGCTTTTCTGGCGCCTGTAAGTACGCGTGCCTGCTATTTCCTCGCTTCGAGGTCTGCGTATAGACCTTATCGCCGACGCCGATTTGCACCGCAGTACTGCCGCTTGCGAGCTTGGTCCGCATTGGCGGCTACCTTTGAAACCCAAGTAATGGCACCGTCGCGCAGCCATAGGCCCAATGTTTGCCTTTAGTTCGAAAAGGCTTGCTTGTGAGAACTTCTCAGTCACTCAGCATTTCGGCTCAGCGGATTTCAGCACCCTCTTCTTTCACGATTGAGGGGCCGTTCGCAGCCTTCACGACAACGTTTTGCATCGTCACAGCGGCATAACGAATACGTAAACCGCTTTCACCAGTGATGCTGACGTTACTCAGCGTCAGGTTGCGGACAGGCGACTCCGGCAGGCCGATGATGATGGCGTCCTTCGCTCCCGTGGCGGTGATGTTATCCAGCGAGATGTCGTGAAAGCGCGGTGTGTGGGGGTCCATCGGCTTCGCCGTATCGGTGCCTGCCGGGGGAGCCTTCGGGTAGTACTCGGTGATCTGGATCGGCTGCCCCACACCTGCCATCTGGATGTTCTTGTAGTGCAGGTCGTAGATATCGTTGCCACGTGTGCGATTGCTCTTGATACGCACGCCGGCGTCAGTGCCTTCCATGGTGACGTTCTCCACGCGCACGTCGTGTATGCCGCCTGCCAGTTCGCTGCCGACACTCAGTCCGTGGCCGTGGCGAAAAATGCTGTCGTGGATGTAGACATGCTCCACTGGCCCGATCTTCGGGTCACGCTCGACCAGGCCGCTCTTCAGTGCAATATCGTCGTCACCGGTGTCGATGTCCACGTGGCTGATCTCGATGTTGCGCGATGAGAACGGGTCAATGCCATCGGTGTTCGGGGCGTTCTTCGCTGGATTGCGAATGGTCGCGTGGTCGATCACGATGCCATCGCAGAAGAAGAACGTGAAGTTATACATCGGCGAGTTCTGCAGCGTGATGTGGTCGAAGGTCAGGTGCTGCGACTCGGTAATGTCGAGCAGCATGGGCCGCGGGAATCCCGCCGACCCTGAGGTATCGCCGGCAACCCTGGTGTCATGCGCGTGCGCCCAGAAGACTGCGCCCGATCCGTCGATGGTGCCTCCGCCGGTAATGCGGAGGTTCTGCACGTGATCGGCATGCAGCAGCGCGACGCGCCGCCATTGCGCATCTTCGCGGATGGGATACTCCGCAATCTCTGTCGAACCCAGCAGCGTCGTGCCCGTGTCGATCTGAAGCGTGAGATTACTCCGGAGGGTAAGCGGCGCAGCCACAAACGTCCCACCACTCAGCACCACAACCGCCGGCTTGCCTGCTGTGCCTTTTGACGAGCAGGTGTCGATGGCCTGCTGGATCGCAGCGGTATCCTCCGTGTGGCCATCGGCCCTGGCGCCGAAGCTATGAGGATCGCACCGCACCTGGGCACAAGCGGTGAATGACGTGGCAACCAGGGCGAGCAGCAAGGCAGAACGCATCAGGGGTCCCCTCTCACGTCACCCAGCATACCTGTCCTTACATACGTCTGCCGCTACGAAGCAACACGCAGCGCAGCGCCGTCCAGCGCGGCAAGCATCTGCTGCGGGCGCGTCGGCAGGTACACGAAAAAGCGGGTGCCCGACGAACCGGGCGTTGTGCTGCTGATGAAGTTGAGGCTGCCGCCATGGCGCTGAACGATGTCAGCGCAGATCGACAGGCCAAGGCCGGTGCCGCTGATCTCTTTCGTCGTGAAGAACGGCTCGAAGATGCGGCTTCTGGTTTCTTCGCTGATGCCGTCACCTGTGTCAGCAACTACGGCTTGCACGCCAAGATCGTGCGTCTGTACCTCCAGCAACAGCCGGCCTCCGGGCTTCATTGCGTCGATGGCGTTGCTGATCAGGTTGGCAAATACCTGCCTGATCTCACCGTCGCGGCACAACACGCGCGGAGTCGCATGGCCCAGGTACCGCTCGATAGTGATGCCGCGCTCGCTGGCGCGCCGCGTGAAGATGGCGAGCGCAGATTCCATCAGTTCGGCCAGATCGGTTTCAGCCGGTGCGCTTGGCTGGCGATAGAACTTGAGCGTGTGGGTGGTGATGTCGGCAATGCGGCGCAACTCGTCCTGGGCAGATCGTAAATAGCCAAGCTCTTCGGTGCCGACCTGTCCGATCTCGACCAGGTACAGCAGGTTCGTCACAGCTTCAAGCGGATTATTGATCTCGTGAGCGATGGAAGCGGCCAGCTTGCCCGCGGCACCAAGCCGTTCCGCCTCGCGCGCTGCCTCCTGGGCACGCAGCTGCGATTCGCTGGCCTTGCGCACCAGGTGGACCTTGTCACGGTAGAACACCACCAGCAGACACATGGTGAAGAGAAGCGCATTGCCGACGCCCACCCGCGCGAGTTCCGGGCCACTGAACGAGAGTCCGTGCGAGATCGAGACGCTGTCAGGCGTCACCATCATGGCCAGCATGCCCGTGTAATGCATCCCGCAGATCGCCACGCCGATCACCGCGGAGGCACCCAGTTGGCGACCGACGCTGAAACCCTCACGTCCGCCATGCGCCAGCATGGCCATGGCACCCAGCGATGCTGCGCACGCAATCAGGTATGAGAGAAGGATGCCGGGAATGCTCCACTGCACCGGCCGGCTGAAATGCAGCGCGGCCATGCCAAGGAAGTGCATGCCGCAAATGCCCGTGCCCACCACGACCGAGCCCAGCACCAGGTTGCTCTGGGGCGCACCCGCCCGGTAGTTGACCGTCAGACGCATGGCCAGGCATGAGGCCGCGATGACCGCAAGCACCGAAAGCAGCGTCGGCGTCAGCGAATAGTAGAGCGGAAACGGAGGGACCCAGGCCAGCATGCCGATGAAGTGCATCGACCAGATACCAACGCCTAGTGTCAGGCCGCCAACGGCGGTCCACACCGCGGGAGCTTCGCTGTAACGGGTGTGATCGATCGACTCAAACGCCACAAACCCAGCAAGCGATGCGATCACAAACGAGAAGAGGACTGTCCAGAGATCGAAGTGACCGGGCAATGCTCATCTCCTTGGTGTGGATCGACGCAGCTTCAAGTATAGGGAGGATATCCGCGGCCGCAGCGGGTCCTACGTCCTCAGAGGTATGCTGCAAGAACACCTTTCTTTGCGCGGAGTTCAGAAAATGCATATCGTTTTGCGCGCGGCAGCCGCCGCCTCTCTGCCGTGCGTCTGCGGCATCTCCGTTGCCCAGATGTTGCCAACGCCTGACCCTGTGCGCGCGCCGCATGCGATGGTCGTCACCATTCACCACGAGGCGACGGACGCGGGAGTCAACATTCTGAAGCAGGGCGGTAACGCAGTAGATGCGGCCGTTGCCGTGGCATTCGCCCTGCAGGTGGTGTACCCACAGGCGGGCAACATCGGTGGTGGTGGATTCATGCTGATCCGGCCGGGACACGCGCATGGATCGAAAAAGCTTGCCGACGGTAAGGCTCACTTTCTGGACTATCGCGAGAAAGCTCCGGCAGCCGCATCGCGCGACATGTACGTGGGCGCAGACGGCAATGTGGTCAAGGGTATGAGCACGGTCGGCTATAAAGCCAGCGGCGTACCCGGCACGGTGGCCGGCATGGTCTATGCAGAGAAGCACTTTGGCAAACTCGGCATCAGGGCCGTGCTGCAGCCCGCCATCAAGCTTGCTCGCGACGGCTTTGTGTTGACCGCGGAGGTGGATGCATGGAACTCAAAGTCGCTCGCCCAGTTCCCTGAGGGCCATCGCATCTACCAGCGGGACGGCAACCTGTACAAGGTGGGTGAGACCTTTGTGCAGCCAGAGCTTGCGGCAACGCTTGAACGTATAGCGAACGATCCCGCCGAGTTCTACCACGGCCGCATGGCCCAGCAGATCGCCGACGAGATGCAGAGCGGCGGAGGCCTGATCACAAAGGCCGACATGGAAGCCTACGAGGTGAAAGACCGCAAGCCGCTTGAGGGCAAGTATCACGGCTATAAGATCATCACGGCGCCTCCGCCATCATCGGGCGGCATCGTGCTTGAGGAGACCCTGAACATCCTTTCCGGCTACAAGCTGAACAAGGTCGGAGCGGACCGCAGCCCTGAGCAGGTCCATCTGATTACCGAGTCGTTCCGCCGCGCCTTCATGGATCGATCGGACTACCTTGGCGACCCGGACTTCGTCACCATGCCGCTGAAGCAGATGGCCGACAAGAACTATGCGAAGGCATGGCGCAAGACCATCGATCCGGTAAACGCAACGCCATCGAAAGATCTCGTTCGACCAGCAGGGTTCATGCCGCCTCCGCCGCAACAGAGCGAGAAGCGAGAGTCGACGCAAACCACCCACTTCAGCGTGGTTGACGCGGACGGCAATGCGGTCAGCAACACCTACACACTCAACTTCTACTTCGGCTCAGGCGTGGTGGTGAAAGGCCTTGGCTTTGCCATGAATGACGAGATGGATGACTTCACCAGCAAGGTCGGCGTGCCAAACGGTTTTGGCCTGATCCAGGGGCCGGCAAACGCCATCGCGCCGGGCAAGCGACCGCTGTCTGCCATGTCGCCAACCATTGTGACGAAGCACGGCAAGCTGCGGCTGGTCCTCGGTTCGCCGGGTGGTCCCACCATCATCTCGACAGTTGCGAACGACCTGATCAGCGTTGTGGACAACGGTCTGAACGTTCAGCAGGCCGCCGATGCACCACGCTTTCATCACCAGTACCTGCCTGACGATCTACAGGTCGAGAAGCGCTTCCCCGTCGCTTCCTCTGATGTGCTGAAGGCGCGTGGCTACAACGTGAAACGTTCGGGCGAATTTGATGAGCACAACCCGGGAGTATGGGGCGACAGCGAATTGATCGCAGTCGATCCGCAAACGGGAGACCTGCTGGGCGGGCATGACACGCGAAAGACTTACGGCAGCGCAGCAGGCTATTAACCGCGATTGATTAAGCCGAAGATTTGAGCGGTTGATGAGTTCAAACCGCAATTGTGACTCACTTCAACATTCCCAAATCGGAACCGACTTGATATCACTATATGATAGTCCTAAGACCTAGGTAACAAACCTTCGTCGTGCTCGCGTTATCTGATGATTAGGTAACACAGACCTGGGAGAAGTGGGATCACACGCGAGTGTGGTCCCCATTTTTTTGCCCGGCGGTCTCCACGGGCCAAGCCTCAGCGCCTAGCATTGATCTGGGAAGGCGATTGCTCTCAGTTTGCGCCGGTACGCTCGCGTGAACATTGCACTCTGCCAGGTGAAGGGGACGCTCCTCCCCCAGGTCTGTATAGACCCTTGTCTCCTTCATCCCCGTTCCGCAGATCCCCACCTACTCGACTAAACAGGGCGGCTCAAGCCTTTCCCGTACACTTGCCTGATGTTTCAGACTTTTCGGATCGGCTACTCGCCGCTCCGGATCGCCTGCGCTGAAGGATTTGGCATGATCGTCGCAAGCTGGAATGTGAACTCAATCAATGCGCGGCTGACGCATGTGACGGAATGGCTGCAGACCGCTGCTCCCGACCTGCTGCTGATGCAGGAGCTGAAAGGCACGGAGTTCCCCGCCGAGCACTTCCGTGCGCTGGGCTACGAGAGCGCTGCTGTGACGCAGAAGGCCTACAACGGCGTCGCCGTGCTGTCGCGTCTGCCCATCGAGACCGTCAACACGACACTCGCAGGCGACGACCAGGACAGTCATGCCCGGTTCCTTGAGCTCATAGTGGACACGCCGGAGCGTGTGCGGGTTGTAAATATCTATCTGCCCAACGGCAATCCCGTTGGCACGGAGAAGTTCCTGTACAAGCTGCAGTGGATGGACCGGCTGATCCAGCAGATGATGGCATGGAAGAACGACCCGATACCGACCGTGATCGGCGGCGACTGGAACGTGATCCCTGAAGACATCGACTGCGACAAGCCTGCGAACTGGCTGCGCGACGCGCTGTTTCAGCCGGAGCCGCGGGAGCGTTACCGGGCCATGCTGGGGATGGGGTGGACCGACGCATTCCGTTCGCTACACCCTGAAACAGCCGGTGCGTTTACCTATTGGGACTATTTCCGGTTGGCATTCGAGCGCAATCGCGGCATCCGTATCGACCATTTTCTGCTGTCGCCCACGCTGGCGCCGCGCCTGGTTCGCTGTGAGATCGACAAGGGTCCGCGCGCGCAGCCGAAACCGTCCGACCACACGCCGATCGTGGTGGAGATCCGCTGAGTTCCACCTCGTCATGCTGAAGCGGTACAGTGCTTTGCATGATCCTGAAGCAGATGTTGGGTGCGTGGCTGCTGTTCTCGTCCCTTGCGCTGCCGGCGCAACAGCCGGTCCACATCGACGTAGATATGTCGCGTACGGTTGGCGGATACAAGCCGATCTATGCGTGGTTCGGTTACGACGAAGCAAATTACACCACGCCGCCGAACGGCCGTAAGCTGCTGCGCGAGTTGCACGACCTCAGCCCTGTGCCGGTGTATATCCGCGCGCATCACCTGCTGACGAGCGGCGACGGGGTGCCGGAGCTGAAGTGGAGCTCGACGAACATCTACACGCTTGGCCCTGACGGCAAGCCGGTTTACGACTTCAGGATCATCGACAGCATCTTCGACGCCTGGAAGGCCGCGGGCGTGCGGCCCATGGTGGAACTTGGCTTCATGCCAAAGGACCTCGCCGCCGACCGCGGCCCGCAGCACGAGCCATACCAGGTCCACTACCCGAAGAGCACGATCAGCGGCTCGGTCAACAACCCTCCGAAGGACTACGCCGCGTGGGGCGAGCTGGTTCGCGTGCTGACCGCGCACCTGGTCCAGCGATATGGCCGCGACGAGGTGCTGCGCTGGTACTTCGAGGTGTGGAACGAGCCGGACATCGATTACTTCCACGGCACCGCGCAGGAGTACTGCACGCTGTATGACTACGCCGTTGCAGGTGTGCGGGCGGCACTGCCGGGAGCGATCGTCGGTGGCCCGGCAACTACGGGCCCCAGCGGCAAGCACGCCGCAGACTACCTCCGCACCTTTCTTACCCACGTGAGCACAGAGAGGAGTCGGGCAAACGGCAAGCCTGTTCCGCTGGACTTCATCAGCTTCCACGCAAAGGGCTCGCCAAAGATCGTGGAAGGCAAGGTCACCATGGGCATCACGCACGAGATGCAGGACGCAGACCATGGCTTCGAGATCGTCGGCAGCTTCCCGCGGTTCGCGCATCTGCCCATCATCCTGAGCGAAGCCGATCCCGAGGGCTGCGCGGCCTGCAGCAGCAAGGTCAATCCAGCCAACAACTATCGCAACGGCACGCTTTACCCCGCGTACACCGCCGCCGCGTACAAGGGTCTCTTCGAGCTTGCGGACCGGCGCGGCGTGAACCTCATCAGCATGCTGAGCTGGTCCTTCGAGTTCGAGGGTAAGGACTACTTCGAAGGCTTTCGCTCGCTTGCCACAAACGGCGTGGACAAGCCTGTGCTCAACTTCTTTCGCATGGCTGGCATGATGCAGGGCAATCGCGTCGCGGTGAAGAGCGACGGAACCGTGCCGCTCGACACCCTGCTGAGCACCGGCGTGCGCGAGAGCGCAGACGTGGACGCGCTAGCCACACGCAGCGACCGCGAAGCCGCCGTGATGCTATGGAACTACCACGACGCTGAGCAGACCGGCGCGCCCACTGCGACCGACGTGCAGATCACCGGCCTGCCCCCAACGGCACATCGTATCCTGCTGCAGCACTTCCGCATCGACGACCATCACAGCAACGCCTACACCGTTTGGCAGGCCATGGGCTCGCCGCAGCATCCCACGGCCGAGCAGCAGAAGCAGTTGCAGGCTTCGTCCGGTCTGGAGTTGCTGACTTCTCCGGAATGGCTCGATGTGGCGAACGGCACGGTACAGGTGCAGATCGAGATGCCGCGCGAATCCGTGTCATTGCTGCGATTGAGCTGGTAGCGTTCGCGCACCATCACGGCCCAGAGCTACACTGTTGCCCACGGCTCGAGGAGTTTTTCATGCAACGCATTGCCACCATCGCCCTTGCGCTCTGCGCGCTTTCACTGCCGGTCGCGCTGCAGGCGCAGGCTCCTGCCAGCACGTCAGCGCCGTCGGCAACGCCGGTCGGCCCGCTTCCCGCAGCGGCGCGAACGCCACCGCCCAACACCGCCCGGCCCACCATGATGGATGCGGAAGGTAAGCCGATCGCAGCCGATCCCATTCTGCTGGCACCGACGGAGTCACTAAACCAGACGGAGATCAAGCGACTGCAGAGCCTGCTGGGCGATTACGCTCAGCTTGGCCGCTACCGCACCGCCAACGCCAGCCTCGCTGCCAGCGAGCCGGGGCGCGTGGTCTTCTATGGCGACAGCATCACGGACGCCTGGGGCAATGGGGCGAATGCAAAAACATTCTTTCCGGGCAAGCCCTACCTCGACCGCGGCATCAGCGGGCAGACGACACCGCAGATGCTCATCCGCTTTCAGCAGGATGTTGTGGCGCTGAAGCCTGCGGCTGTGGTCATCCTCGCGGGCACGAACGACATCGCGGGCAACACCGGCATCGAAACGCCGCTGATGATCCAGAACAACTTCAAGTCGATGGCCAATATCGCGGACGCAAACGGCATCAAGCTGATCCTGTCCAGCGTGTTGCCGGTGGACGACTACGCGTGGCGGCGGGGCCTGCAACCGGCTGACAAGGTGCGCGCGCTGAACGCCTGGATGAAAGACTTCTGCGCGGCACACCATTACATCTACCTTGACTACTACACGGCGCTCGCCACGCCCGGCGGTGCGATGAAGCCCGGCACCAGCAAGGACGGCGTGCATCCCACGGCCGAGGGTTATGCGATCATGTCGCCGCTGGCGCAGGCTGCCATCGACCAGGCGCTCGCAGCACAGTAGAGGCAGTCTCCGGTCATCGGCCAGGAATCTTGTGTGATTCTTCAGTCGCTCCGCTGCGCCTGCTATGGTCAGGTCTGTGATGAAGCGTTCTATCAGCACCCATGTTTTTCTGCAGCAGCGGCTTCACCCAGGCCTGCTGGACGCGATGGTTTCCGCCGGAGCGCAGTCTGTCGAGCTGTTCGCCGCGAGGCACCATTTTGACTACGCTGATCGCGGCGAAGTGAAAGAGCTCGCGAAGTGGTTTCGCAGCAACGAGTGTCGCGCTACGCTGCACCAGCCGATCTTTGACGGACGCGCCTCCGGCGGCTCAGACTGGAGCCGGCATGTGCCACCCTCGATCAACTTGATCGACCCCGAGAAGACGCGCCGAATCGAAGCCATGGACGAGGTCAAGCGCGCGCTCGAAGCCGCCGAGCAGATCGATATAGACAGCATTGTGCTGCACCTTGGCGGGCCGAACGACGAGTGGTCAGAACGCACGCTCGATATTTCCATGACTGCCGTTGAACACATCAAGGCCTTCGCGCATCCCCTCGGCGTCAAGACGCTGATCGAGACGCTACCCAACGAAGTCACAACGCCCGAACACCTGGTAGAGATGCTGCGCATCGCGCATCTCGATACGGTCGGCGTGTGTCTCGACGTGGGCCACATGAACCTGCATGGCATGCCGGGCGTGGCGGCGGCGTTCGAGCTGCTGGGCGATCGTGTGAAGCAGCTCCATCTGCACGACAACAAGGGCGAAAAGGACGAGCACTGCTGGCCCGACGAAGGCACGGTGAACTGGACCGCCGTGCGCACCGGCATTGCTGCGCTGAAACAGCCGCCCGTGGGCACGCTGGAGATTCGGTATGAGCCGGAGATCGACACGAAGCGCATGTCGGAGTTGGCAGTGAAGGCGTTCAACATGCTGGAGCAGCCAGTCGAGCAACAGCGCTGACCTGCCGCCCGACGGCATACACTGTTCTCTGTCATGGCAACAGCAGAAACAGGTACATCCGCCCCCATCACGTCCATCGCAAACATCGGCCATCACGAGGGCGAAACTGTCACCGTGCGCGGCTGGCTGTACAACCTGCGCGCCAGCGGTAAGCTGCTGTTTCCCATCTTTCGCGACGGCACCGGGACGATCCAGGGCATTGTGCCAAAAGCCGCTGTTCCGCCCGAGGTGTTCGAGACGCTGAAGCAGTTGCAGCTTGAGTCCAGCGTGATCGTGCGCGGCAAGGTGCGTGCCGACTCACGGGCACCCAGCGGCTTTGAACTCGACGTGGAAGACCTCACCGTGCAGCAGGCCGTCAGCGCTGACGATCCATTCCCCATCACGCTCAAGGAGCATGGCCCCGACTTCCTGATGGAGCGCCGGCACCTGTGGATGCGCACGCCGCGACAGTCGGCCATCCTGCGCGTCCGGGCCACCATCATGCGCGCTGCGCAGGAGTTCTTCGACACGCAGGACTTCACCCGCACTGACCCGCCCATCCTGACACCCGCCGCCTGCGAAGGCACCAGCGAACTGTTCGAGATGAAGTACTTTGACGAGGGCAACGCCTACCTGACCCAGAGCGGGCAGCTCTACATTGAAGCCACCGCACTTGCGCTCGGCAAGGTCTACAGCTTCGGTCCCACCTTCCGCGCAGAGAAGTCCAAGACCCGCCGCCACCTGACCGAGTTCTGGATGATCGAACCCGAAGTCGCTTACGCCGATCTGGATGACTTGATGCGGCTGGCCGAAGACTTCCTGACCCACATCGTCACGCGCGTGCTGGAGAAGCATCGCATCGACCTGAAGACGATCACCGGCGGCGACGACAAAGCTGCAAAACTCGGGAAGATTGCTGCTCCCTTTCCTCGCCTGACCTATGACGATGCGCATGCCATGCTGGAGAAGGCATTCGCTGAGGGCCTGATCGAAAAGCCGCACGAGTACGGCGACGATTTCGGCGCACCCGACGAAACCTATATCTCGAACCAGTTCGACCGGCCGGTAATGGTGCATCGCTACCCGGCAGCGGTGAAGGCGTTCTACATGCAGCCTGACCCAGTCGATCCCACCAAGGCGCTCTGCGTAGATGTGCTGGCACCCGAAGGCTACGGCGAGATCATTGGCGGGTCGCAGCGCGTAGACAGCTATGACCTGCTGAAAGAACGCATCCTGTCGCACAATCTGCCGCTCGAAGCCTTCCAGTGGTACCTGGACCTGCGCAAATACGGCAGCGTGCCGCACAGCGGCTTCGGCATGGGCATCGAACGCTGCGTGGCATGGATCTGCGGCCTCGATCATGTGCGCGAAACCATTCCATTCGCACGCACGCTGAACCGGATCTACCCTTGATAGGACGAGACGCATAGGATCGGCTGGCTATCACAATCGCATTCGCCGCCGTCGAACATTCAGGTACACGCAGTTCAGGCGGTGCCGGAGTGTTCATGAAGTTGGCTTCCGCAATTGCTGCAGCACTGGCGATTCCAGCATTTCTTACAGCGGCCGCGCAGGACGTCGCTTCCGTCACACGCATGGCGGAGAACGAGCGTGTAGCGCGCATTGCAAAGAAACACTTCTCTTACCTGCTGGAGGAACGCTCTCCTCGCACCGGCGGTCAACTGTGGCTGGAGCGGGTCGTTGAGGTGGATGACGGTCCGCTCAGGAGATTGATAAGCGTTGACGGCAAGCCGCTATCAACTCAGGCCGCAGAAATTGAGCAGCAGCGGCTGACTGACCTTGCGAATCACCCCGAAGCGTTTCGAAAGGCGAACGCCTCGAGCGCAGGCGACGAGGCGCATCTGATCAATCTCCTGACGACGCTGCCAAGTCAATTCATTCTGACACCGGCCGGCTCAGAAAACGGCTGCGTCCGGTTTGCCTTTCGGCCCAATCCCTCGTACCAGCCCAGCGGCATGGAGCAGCGTGTGCTGCACGTAATGACAGGCACCGTGTCCCTGCGCGAACCTGACGACAGGCTCTGTTCGCTTGAGGGACATGTGTCAGAACCTGTGACCTTCGGATTCGGCGTGCTTGGCAGAATCGACCAGGGCGGCAGCTTTCGGCTGGAGCGCAAACCTGTGGTGCCCGGCGAATGGAAAAGCGTCCGCATGACTGTTCACCTGCAAGGCAAGATTCTTTTGATGAAGAGCCTTACCCGCGATCAGGACGCAATTCGGACCGAGATCTCAGAGGTTCCAGAGCACCTGACGTTGGCACAGGCCGTCGAGCTTTCCGCTCGCTGAATGTAGAAGACCTAGTAGCCATTCAACGCGCCGATGTGCCGCTTCACGATCAGGTCTGTCTGATGGGCGAAGGTCTTGAAGTTACTTGAGCCTTCGTTGGCCTCCTTTGCGAACAGCTTCTCGTCCTTGTCGTGAATCTGCTTCATATCGGCGATATAGGCTGCGTCGAAGTCTGCGGCAGGGACGGCTTTCAGCTTCGCCAGGCGCTGCGTGAACTCCGGGTTGAGCTGTGCCGCGATAGGGATGCCAGTGGCAGCGGCGATCCTCTTGAGGTTGGCGCCTACGCCTTCATGATCATGTACTTCTGCAATGGCGAGGTCCTTCACGTCAGGCATGGTGGCGCGCGTCACCGCGACCCTGCTTGCCGCGACCTCGTACGCTCCGCCCTGCGAGACGTTGCCGACGAAGACCTTATCCGCGTCGGATGCCGGCTCCGCGGCGTGAAGTGAAAGCGCGCAAGTAAGCGTTAGGAGTACAGCGGGCGTAAAACGGATCATCAGGGGCTCATTCCTGCGGACGCTTCTGAGTTCTGCCCGCCCCGAGTCGGATGCACAACCCGCGCCAGCCTTTGCGTGGGCCGGCAGGCTGTTCAATCGTCCTGTTCGCAGGGCAGAATATGGATCCATGCGGACTATGAATGGTCTTCTGCCGATTGCCTGCCTTGTGTTCGTCGCCCCGACGTGTGTTGCCGCGACGCAATCGTGCCCTGCCCTTGCTAAAGTGCTGAGGCCGGGCATGACGGATGTTCGTACGCAGGAGGTCGGTGCGTCTGCTGATTTGCCCGCTTTCTGCCGCGTGACTGCGGTGCTGCGACCTTCCTCCGACTCAACCATAGGCATCGAGGTGTGGCTGCCCGGGAGCAGCCACTGGAATGGCAAGTACCAGGCGGTCGGCAACGGTGGATGGGGCGGGTCCATCAACACTGCGGACATGGCGGCGGCACTCAGCCGGGGCTACGCGACCAGTTCCACAGACACAGGCCACACGGGCGGACGCGCCAGCTTTGCGATAGGACATCCTGAGAAGCTGATCGACTTCGGCTATCGCGCGATCCACGAGATGACCGCGACCGCCAAAGCGCTCATCGCCAGCTACTATGGTGAGGCCGCAAAACTGTCGTATTTCCAGGGCTGCTCATCAGGTGGCCGACAGGCCCTGATGGAGGCACAGCGGTTTCCGCAGGATTTCGATGGCATCATCGCGGGTGCCACGACGAACAACTGGACCGCCATGATGTTCGCTCGCATCTGGGTCGCACAGGCGACGCTCACGCGGCCGGAGGACTACATCCAGCCCGAGTTGTACCCGCTAATCCATCGCGCTGTCCTGAACGCCTGTCCGTCGCACGCAGGAGTGCTTGACGACCCGCTCACCTGCCGCTTCAATCCGCAGGCGCTTCTATGCACGACCGGTCAGAGAGCGGGCTGCCTGACTGCTGCTCAGGTGCGCGCTGCAGAGCGAATCTATACACCCGCCACCAACCCGCGAACAGGCGTCGTAATCTTTCCACCGATGGAGCGCGGGAGCGAACTGGTGTGGAAGACGCTTGCCGGCGGACCCGAGCCAATCCAGCTTGCGAATGATTACTTCCGATACGTGGTGTTTAACGATCCCAAGTGGGATTTCCGCACCTTGAATTTCGATACGGATGTGCAGCGCGCCATGAGGATCGATCAGGGCACGCTGTCGGCCATGGACGCCGACCTGCGCCCGTTCTTTGCACATGGCGGGAAGCTGCTGCAATATCACGGCTGGACCGACCAGCAGGTTATGCCGGAAAACAGCATTCACTACTATGAAGCTGTGCGGGTCGCGGTGGGTAAGGAGGCGGACAGTTCGCATCGACTCTACATGATCCCTGGCATGAACCACTGTGGCGGCGGTGATGGGCCGAGCCACTTTGACATGCTGACTGCGATGGAAGCATGGCGCGAGAAGGGTACGCGTCCGGAGACCATTCCCGCCTCACACATCGCGGACGGCAAGGTCGATCGCACGCGCAATCTGTGCCCTTACCCGCAAGTGAGCCGCTACGTCGGCAAAGGCGATGAGAATGACGCGGCAAGCTACAGTTGCGTTGCGCCTCCATCATCGAACTAACTAATCAAGGCTGAACGTAAAAGCCGTTGCGCGCCTGCACGATGAGTTTCTTGTCTTTGGCCCTCACCTCAAGCTTGTGAAAGCTATTGGGCAGCAGGTCGGGCGGAGGCGTGTAGCCGAGCTCGTACTGCGTGCGCAGGTCGTCGCCGATGGCCTCGTAGATCTTCTTTAGCGGCATGCCCCGGGCGACCGTGTAGACGTGACCTCCGGTTGCTTCAGTCAGCTTCTTCAGCAGTGCTTCGCCGGGATCGCCGGCAAAGTGGCTGGATGTGTTGAAGCTGGAACTAAGTGGCGCTCCGCTGTCGAACGCGGTGTACTGGATGGCGTACACGGGAACGTTCGCGCGCTGGGCCGCTGCGATCGCCTGGTCTAGCGTTGCCCTGCTGCCGTTATCGCCGCCGTCCGTCAGCAGGATGATGGCCTTGCGGCCCTTCTCCTTTGCGAGAACGTCGCGTGCAACACCGAGTACGGCATCATTCAGCCGCGTACCGTTTGCCGCTTCCCTGTTCTGACCGAGCTGCGACAGCGCCAGGTGCAGCGCCGAAACCGAACTCGTCATGTCCATCAACTGCAGCACGCGCGCATCGATCTGGACCAGCGTCGCACGGTCCTGCTTGTTGGTCAGCATGCTTTCAAGAAAGATGTCGCTCGCCCGCCACTCATCCCCGATGAAGGTGCGCTGGCTGCCGCTGACATCGACCAGCAGCGCCAGCGTCAGGGGCAGATCGGAGCCAACCGAGAAGTAGCGGATTGGCTGCTCCTTGCCATCTTCTTTCAGGATGAAATCATCCTTTTTGAGTTCGCTTTGAGGCTCACCCGTCTTGGTGCGCACCACGGCAGAGATCTCGACCGTGCGCGTGGTGACGCGAAGCGTTGCGACGGCGGGATCGCCGCCCGCCGTCGTTGCAGGCGGGGCAGCCTGTTGACTCCAGCTGCATGTGGTCACAAGCAGGATGGCAAAGACAACGGAACGCCTGGCAGAGCGAACGGGATGTGTGCTGTTCGGCATGGCTGAGACCTCCGCTTCCGCCCGATTTTCAGGAGTCGATTGTAGCGCTCAAAGGTCCTGCAGCGGAGCGCCCGAACCGGCTCTTTGTAACACGCCATGCACCACAAATTGGGCGTTTATTCTTCGTTCTCTTACCGTGTGTTTGAGGGTCGGGGCCAACCATGAAGGCATAGAAGCACCAGCTACGACTCAAGAGGGTATGCCGGATGCCGCAACCGAACTCGACCATCTCGTACGATTGGATGCCGCCTTCACCATCGGGCGACTACGCGTCTGGCGTTTCATTGCATAGCCATACGAGTCATTCTGTTGAAAGCCTGATGTTCATCCACCGCATGTTTATCGCCTACCCGGCGCTGCGGCGGCTGTTTTCGTACTATGAATCGCGCAGCAGCAGCAAGCATGGGCTGACCCTTGATTTCGTCGCGGCACACTGGCGTCCGCCGCTGCTGCCGCGCATGGCACTCGACCTTGAACAGCAGCAGATTCGCGCTCTTGGACTAAAGCCGCTCGTCAGCCTGACGGACCACGACGATATACAGGCCCCCCTGCTGCTGCGCACCATGCGCTCGGCCCGCAAGTTGCCAATTTCCGTGGAGTGGACGGTGCCTTTCGGAGCCACGGTGTTTCACGTCGGCATCCATAACCTGCCGGCCGACCGTGCCAACGAGTGGATGGCGCGTTTTGCAGCCTATACAGCGGCTCCGTGCGAGCAGCAGCTGCACAGGATGCTGTCAGAGCTGCACGGTGATCCGCGCTTCCTCATCATCCTGAACCACCCGTTGTGGGACCTGTACGAGACGGGAGCACTGCACAAAAGCGAACTGCAGCGATTTCTGGAAACACACAATGGGCGGATCCATGCGCTGGAGCTGAATGGCCTGCGCCATCCGCGGGAGAACCAGCAGGTAGCGACGCTGGCCCGGGCATGGTCGCAGCTGCTGATCTCCGGCGGCGATCGTCATGGCATGGAACCCAACGCAAATATCAACCTGTCCCATGCCCGCCACTTCGATGACTTCGTCCAGGAGATCCGCGTGGAGCGCGTCAGCCACGTTCTTTTCCTTGAGCAATACCGGCAGCCCTGGTCGCACCGCATCATGAACTCGACGGTCGACTCGATCATGAATCACCCAAGCTTCAGCGAAGGCTGGCAGCGTTGGGACGAGCGGGCATTCCATCCCGACAAGAACGGTGTCATGCGGCCGCTCTCGGAGTTGTGGGCGACAGGCCGCGCACCACTGCCGCTGCGGATGGCGATCGCGGCGGTCCGCTGGTCGCGTCACCGGACGGTTGCGAATCTTCTGGACCTGGTATTGCCGCGCGTGGATGCGGGCTCAGCCAACGCCATCCACCAGGAGATCGCATAAGTCACCATTGGCAAGGATAAGAGCCGCCGATCGAAGGATGATCGGCGGCTCTTATCGTTATGGTTGCTCTCAGCCTTCGGGCTGCTCGCGGATGTCGATGTGTTCCCGCGTGAAGGGCCGTTCCAGGAACGTGGTCCAGAGATAGTTCACGGAGTAGCGCCAGGCCATGGTCATAATGCCTTCTTTGCGCAGCCGCCGCGCGGACGAGAACATCTTCAACCGGAACGTGAAGAGTACCTCGCCGATGCTGTTCAGGCGACGGGCGATGTCGGTGTCTTCGCCGTAGAACGAGATGCCGAGATTGAAGCCGCCGATCTGCTCGAGCGCCGGCCGCGTCACAACGAAATTACCGCCCTGCACCATCGAGCCGACACGCAGGATGTAGCGGTTCATGACGTATGTCGTCCACGCCATCATGTAGAAAATGCGAACCAGCAGACTCTGCATTGGCGTGAGGTCGTAGTAGACCAGCGGGCCGCTCAGCGCCAGCAACTTCGGCTTTGTTTCGAACTCGTCGAGTACCAGGCGCAGCCAGCCGGGCGTGAGGCGAGAATCGGCGTCAACGTTCGCAACGAGGTAGCCGGTGGAGGCGCTCAGACCCGCCTGTCGCGCGAAGGTCAGGCCCTTGCGAGGTTCATCGACCACAACGACCTCAGGGAATCGGGACGCAACGTCTCGCGTCCGATCGGTGCTGGCGTTATTGACAACAATAATTTCAACGGGTTCGCTGCAGGCTGCGGCTTCGCGAAGGATCGACTCGAGACAAGCCGGTAAGTAGGCTTCCTCATTAAAAGCGGGAACAACAAAGCTCACGCGCATGCGCAAACGCTACGGGCATCGTGTTGCTGCCGCTTGAATATTGCGTTGCAGCCCAAACAATCAGCAGTTCAGGCGAACCCGGCAGGACGCTCCGCAGCGACGCCGCAGGCACGCTCAAGTGCCATGCCCGCCTGCACCAGCGTTCCTTCTCCGAACAGTTGACCGATGAAGGTGACACCGTGTGGAACGCGGCGCGGCGGGCTGAACTTTGGCAGCGGATGCTTCGGGTCCGGCGCCCAGTCGCTGCGTGCCTCGGCCACCTGCACGAACCCAGCGCGCAGGGTAAGCGACGGATGTCCGGTGAAGTTGCTGATCACCATCATCTCGTCTCGTAGCGATGGCACCAGCAGCAGATCGACACTCGCCATGACGCGACGCATTTCAAGCGCAACCTTGCGGCGCAGGCGGTCAGCCTGCACCAGGTCGACCGCGGACAGAAAGCGCGCCTGGCGAAAGCTGTTTGGCCATGCGTCCGGCACCTGCGCCTTCAGTTCGCGATCACGATGCGACAGCGTCAATTCTTCAAAAGCAGCGGCAGCCTCGGCGAAGAGGATGACATTGAGCGAGTCATACGGCCAGTCCGGCAGCGTGACCTCTACCGGTGTCATGCCAAGCTCAGCCACTTTCGCCAGCGCTGCGCGATCGACCTCTGTCGCGGGCGCTTCCTTCATCCACGCGGGCACATAGCCCACGCGCAAACCCTTCGCGTTCGTCGACGCGTCGAAGACCAGCGGCATGTCGACGCTTGCAACATCTCCGGCATCGAAGCCGCGGATGGCGTTCAGCACAAGCATGGTGTCTTCCACAGATCGAGTCATGGGTCCCAGTTTGTCGCACGTCCAGCTCAAGGTCATGGCGCCGGTGCGTGGCACCCGCCCAAACGTTGGCCGCAGACCCGTTACACCGCAGCGCATGGACGGGCTGATGATCGATCCCTGCGTTTCGCTGCCGATGGCAAACGCAACCAGACCCGCGCTGACTGCCGAGCCGGGGCCGGCGCTCGATCCGGATGAGCCTTCCTGCGGCAGCCACGGGTTCATCGTCTGCCCGCCAAACCAGATGTCGTTCAGCGCCAGCGCGCCGAGAGACAGCTTTGCAACCAGCACTGCTCCCGCCTCGTTCAGCTTCGCGATAACGGCGCTGTCAGTCTGCGGCACGCGATCGCGATAGGGCTCCGCGCCGTAGGTCGTCGGGATGCCGGCTGTGTCGAGCAGGTCTTTCGCGCCGTAAGGCACGCCGTGCAGCACACCGCGGTACTTGCCCGCCGCGATCTCGCGGTCTGCCGCGCGAGCCTGCTGCAGTGCATGCTCTTCGGTCAGGGTAATGACGCAGTGCAGCTGCGGGTTGTAGCGCTTCAGGCGCTGCAGGTAGATGGTTGTCAGCCGTTCCGAAGTGATCTGCTTTGTCTGGATCCACTGCGACAGGTGCGTGACCGGAGCAAAGGCAATGGAAGCCTCGTCTGCCGGTAACGGTGCGGAAACCGTGCTGAAGATGGGCTGCGCCTCTGCGATGGACGCGCGATCAGCGGGCTTTGCAGGATGCGCAAGTGCCGGATCCCATACCGTTGCGGGCACATCCGCAGCGTCCAGTGCGAGCTTGCGCGGACCTGTTCGGCGCTCAAGCAGCGCAGCCATGCTGTTGCGCCAGTTGCCGGCGGCCTCGGCCCGCTCTGCGGCTGACAGATTCACCTGTGCAAGCTTTTCCGCTTCGGCAAACGTCTGCGGCGTGACGGCGGGACCGACGGCGGTTGCCGTTCCAAACGCCGGCGGAGCGCCCGGCGGTGCCTGGCCTCCTGTGGTCTGCGGCACCTGTCCCTGTGCGGTGACGGCGGCTGCGGCCAGTGCGCTGTGCGCAAGAAAAGATCGGCGGGTGCGTAGATTGGCCACGAAATGTCCTCATCGCACCTATACCTGACAAGCCGCCGCGTACGCAAAGGTATCCCTTCGGATACGTTCACCGCAGCAACATACCCATGGCAGCTAGCATGAGTGGTGTGACCGCGTGGCATGCCGCGCGATGAGGAACGATGGCGAAGAAGCTGCGTGTGGGTGTGTTGTTTGGCGGACGTTCGGGCGAGCACGAAGTCTCGCTGCGGTCTGCCGAGTCGATCCTCAAATCGATCGATCGCAAGAAGTACGAAGTTGTGCCCATCGGCATCGCGAAGAGCGGCCAGTGGCTTGGCGGCGGCGATGCGGATGCGCTGCTGGCAGGCAGTACGCTGCCGCACCTGATGGCATCGGCAAAGGCCGCGGGCAAAAAGATCTCCACGCGCAAGGCGCATGCTGCGGCGGTCAGCAGCATCTCCGCTGCGTTCGCCGAAGACGAGGAACAAAGCCCCGGGCTGTCCCTGCAGACCTCGGCGACGGGTGCGAGCACGGCGGGGCTGGATGTTGTGTTCCCCGTTCTGCACGGCACCTTCGGCGAGGACGGCACGATCCAGGGCATGCTCGAACTGGCTGACGTCGCCTACGTGGGATCGGGCGTACTCGGCTCGTCGGTCGGCATGGACAAAGACGCCATGAAGAAGATGTTCGCGATGGCAGGCTTGCCCATCGTCAAGCACGTCACGCTGCTGCGCGGCGAGTGGAAGGCAAACCCGCGCAAGTGCACCAGGCTCATTGAGGAGAAGCTGCAGTACCCCGTGTTTGTGAAGCCCGCCAATCTCGGGTCATCCGTCGGCATCAGCAAGGTGCGCGAACGCAAAGAGCTTGCCGCTGCCATGGACGAAGCAGCAGGTTTTGACCGCAAGATTGTGATCGAAGAAGGCGTCTCTGGCGCGGGCAAGCTGAAGGGCAAGGCCAAGGCGCGCGAGCTCGAGATCGCGGTGCTGGGCAATGACGATCCCATCGCAAGTGTCGTCGGCGAAATCGTGCCGGATCGCGAGTTCTACGACTACGCCAGCAAGTACGACAGCACAAGCACCAGCGAGCCGGTTATTCCCGCAAAGCTGTCAAAGGCAGAATCAAAGGCGATTCAGGCCATGGCCATCGCAGCATTTAAGTCATGCGATTGTGCCGGACTGGCGCGTGTCGACTTCCTGATGGAGGCAGCCGATTCCACATCAAAGAAGGCACCGAAGATCTATCTGAACGAGATCAACACCATGCCCGGCTTCACCTCGATCAGCATGTATCCCAAGCTGTGGGAGGCTAGCGGCATCGGCTACTCCGAATTGATCGACCGGCTGATTGCGCTTGCTGCCGAACGTCATGAAGAGAAGAAGGCGACCCGCTTCACGAAGTAGACTGCGACGAATTTACTGGCGGCCGGGCAGCGCAGCTGCATAGCTGTTGTCGGCCGACATGCCGACCGTTTGCACCGGTGAGCTGGCATGCAGCGGCGACGAAGGACTCTGCAGGAACATAGCAAGGTCAAGGACGCCAGCGAGAACGATCATGGCTTTGAACAGGCGCATTAGCAAACCCTCCAACATGTTCAAGGCTAGGCGTTGAGCTCTGCTGGCTCAATGGGAATGATTTGCTGGTTAGGGGTAGTTACATCGCAAAGGAGCTCATAATTGCCGCTTTGCAAGCTGCTGACCTAAGCTGAAAGTAGCTGCTTTAGAGCTTCTTCATCCAAGATTGTGACTGCGAGCTCCCGGGCCTTGTCGAGCTTGCTGCCTGCCTCATCACCTGCGACGACGTAGCTGGTCTTCTTTGAAACAGAACCGGAAACTTTGCCTCCTGCGGCTTCGATGCGCGCCTTTGCTTCATCACGCGTCAGCGTCGGCAACGTGCCGGTCAGCACGAAGGTGAGCCCGGCAAGCGCGGTTCCTGTCACCTTCTTCTCGGCGGTAAACTGCAGCCCCGCTGCTCTCAAGGCTTCAACCAGCGCGCGGTTCTTGTCGATGGAGAAGAACTCGGCGATCGTCGCAGCGACAATGGGGCCGATGCCCTCGGCTGCTACTAACTCGTCTGTGCTGGCGGCCATGATGGCATCCATGCTGCCAAAGGTGTTCGCCAGGTCCTGCGCGGTGCGCTCACCGACGTGTCGAATGCCAAGACCGAGCAGAACGCGATAGAGAGGTGCCTTGCGAGAGCGATCGATCTGGGCGATCAGCGACTCGGCCGTTTTAGGGCCAACACGCTCCAGGCCAATCAGATCATCGACGGTGAGTTGGTACAGGTCGGCAACGGTGTGCACCAGCGCATGGCGGGTCGGCTCCTGCTCCGTGGCTTCTTCAGTTCCGCTCCACGGATCGACAGCGGCTGAAGCAGGCTCAGCTTCGGCCAGCGACACAGGATCGTTCAGTGGATGGCCTAGCAACTGTGCCACCATCGCCTCGCCCAGACCCTCGATGTTCATCACGCCGCGCGACGCGAAGTGCAGCAGCTCTTCGCTCAGGCGCGCGGGGCAGCTTGCGTTGACGCAGCGAAAGTCGATCTCCCCCTCCTCGCGCACAACCGGCTCTTTGCACTTGGGGCAGAGCTTCGGGAAGACGATGTCTTTCGTACCGCGAGGGTGCTCGGCGTCGTGGACGACCTCGGTGATCTTTGGGATCACGTCGCCGCCGCGTTCCACCGCGACGAAGTCCCCGATGCGTACGCCAAGCCGCGCGATCTCGTCAGGATTGTGCAGCGTTGCCCTGCCCACGGTGATGCCGCCGATACCGACCGGCGCGAGCGCGGCAACCGGAGTCAGTTTGCCCGTGCGGCCTACCTGAAACAGCACATCGAGCAACTGCGTGACCGCACCGCGCGCGGCGAACTTGTACGCGATCGCCCATCGCGGAGCCTTGCCGGTGAAGCCGAGGCGCCGCTGCTGCGCGACGGAGTTCACCTTGATGACGATGCCGTCGATCTCGTACCCAAGCGCATCGCGCTTCGTCTCGGCTTCAGCGATGAACGCCAGCACATCCTCTATGCTCGTCACCGTGCGCGCATGCGGGTTGGTTTTGAAGCCTGCCGCGGCCAGCGCGTCCAGCGTCTCGGACTGGGTCGGCAGCAGAAACTCACCATCGCGCAACAGGAAGTAGGCGTAGTAATCGAGCCGGCGCTGGGCGACCACGCTCGGCTCGACCGTGCGGATGGTACCCGCCGCAGCGTTGCGCGGATTGGCTGCAGGCGACTGACCCGCCCGCTCACGTTCAAGGTTCATCTTTGTGAAGGACGCCTGCGGCATGACAACTTCGCCACGGACCTCAAACTCCTGCGGCAGACCTGCTCGCTTCAGCTTTTCGGACGAGAGGCCCAGGGGCACCGAACGGATGGTGCGAACGTTGCTGGTAACATCTTCGCCCACCGCGCCGTCACCGCGCGTGAGACCGCGCTGCAGCTGTGCGCCGCCATGCGCAGCAGGTCCGTAGTGCATGGCGAGTGACAAGCCGTCGAGCTTGTATTCACAGACATACTCGACCACATCGCTTGAGTGCAGAGCGGCAGTGACGCGATCAGCCCATGCGCGCAGTTCGCCCTCGTTGTAGGCGTTGTCCAGCGACAGCATGGGGCGCGAGTGCGCCACCTTCGCGAAGCCTTCTTTGGGCTTGCCGCCGACGCGCTGCGTGGGTGAATCAGGCGTCACCAGCTCAGGGTGCTCGGCCTCCAGTGCCTTCAGCTGGTTCATCAGCCGGTCGTACTGGGCGTCGGTGATCTCGGGTGCATCCTGCACGTAGTAGAGGTACTCGTGGTGCACAAGCTGCGTACGAAGTTCGTCAATCTGCTCGGCGGCGGTCTCCTGCTGCTTCATGCTGAAAGTTTAGTGCGCCCGCTCCAGTTTTGTTCCACATTGCAGCAGACGGCG
The DNA here is from genome assembly GCA_965199365.1 of Terriglobus sp. Taxonomy (GTDB): domain Bacteria; phylum Acidobacteriota; class Terriglobia; order Terriglobales; family Acidobacteriaceae; genus Terriglobus. The sequence goes on from CBDARC010000002.1 coordinate 1,485,067, forward strand.
CATGGTTGGAAGTGCCGCCGTGTATGCTTCACAGCGTGGAGCCCGTAACTCATATGTTGACCGGCGCGTGTATCGCGCGCGCCGCCGGGTTTCCCGCTCGCGCACGGTATGCGACGGCGGCGTGTGTCATCGCGGCAGAGCTGCCGGACGCGGATTACGTCTACCGTCTCGGCGGTCCGCTGGTCTACTTTCAGCACCATCGTGGATGGACCCACGCGTTCTGGTCCCTGCCGCTGCAGGCCGCCTTGGTCGTCCTGCTGTTCTGGCTATTCGATCGGTTCCATCGAAGAGACCGAAAGCGTTACAGCGGCAATGAGCCCGCGCCGGAACGCTGGTTCCTCCTGGGAGTAATGGCACTGCTCGCGTTGTGCAGCCACATCCTGCTGGACTGGACCAACAACTACGGCGTGCGACCGTTCGCGCCCTGGAACCCTCGCTGGTATGCGGGTGAGCTTGTCTTCATCGTCGAGCCGCTGCTGCTGCTGTTCCTAACGCTTGCCCTGGTTCTGCCGCTGATCTTCCGACTTGTGCAGGGAGAGATAGGCGGCCGGCGCACACGCAACAACGGCCAGGGCCTGGCGGTGACCGCCCTTCTGCTTTGCGTCGCCCTCTGGGTTTACCGCGGTGCGCAGAGGTCAGACACCAGGCCCGTAATCGCACAGCAGGAGCTCCGTGGCGGAACGCCGATGCGCACCTCTATCGACCCGTTCCCTATTAACCTGTATCGATGGCACGCCGTCGTCGAGACACCCACCAGCTTCACCGGCGCGGACGTCAACGCTCGCACAGGGATCTTCGACACCAGCACAGAGACGATCTATGCGAAGCCGCCCGTGACGCTTGCGTCACTCGCCGCAAAGCGGAGCTGGCTGGGTGAGATCTATCTTGACTGGTCAAAGTATCCGCTGGTCGTCGATGCAGGCACCGCAGCCGAACTGCATCCTGAGATGGACCTGTCACCGGCCGAGAGCGCGATGCGCGTGGTCCAGTTCAGCGACCTCCGCTTCCGCTATGACACTCTCGGCATGCGCGGCTCGGCGCGTCCGCCACTCGGTGCCGAGGCCTGGGTGGATGCAAACAGTCAGGTGGCGCGTATCTATTTTGGCGAGAGCGAACAGCGGCTCCGTTGACCGGCTCAGTCGATCGGCAGCATGTTGCGCTGGCCGAGCGCCTTCAGTTCGGCCGTGACCTCGGCTGCGATGCGCTTCGCCTCGTCGTGCCTGTCCACCGGCAGGCTGATTGCGCCGACCCGCGCGTGGCCGCCGCCACCATAGCGCTCGCAGATGACTGCGATGTTTGCCAGGTGCTCTGCGGGCACTGTCGTCCATGGGCTGGTGCCTACAGAGATCTTGGTGCGGAAGCTCGACCTGGATAGGCCGACTACGTAAACGCCCTCAGGCAGCAGGTAGTACGGGATGAACTTGCTATAGCCTTCGGTCGGCTGGTCGGTGATGTCGAAGGTGATCACGCCGCTGTCGACGGCGGCGCGCGAACGCAGGAGCATGATGTCCCGCTGATGCTTCTCGAGGCGCGGCTGCAGCTGTTCCTGGACGAACAACTCCTGCTCCGTCTCGACCAGCGGCTGCGATGTGAGCAGCGGGATCAATCGCGGGATAAATGTGGGATCGTTCGTGGCTTCAATCACGGTCATCAGCTTCATGGCCGGCGCGGCAAGGCCGACCGCCGCATCGGCTGACTCGAATTTTGCGCCGTCGATGATGTTGGCCCAGTGGATCAAGTCGCTAAGCCCGCTGGTATCGAAGCCAAACTTCTCTCGCGCGATGTCGGCGATGAACCCCGTGCAGGACGTGTAGAGCGGGTCGAAGAACTTCTGTGGGTTGGCTTCACTCCGCTTCTGCTCCGCCTCGAAGTGGGCCCGATCTTCGGGCGTTATAAAGGCGCTCTGGTGATGGTCGAACCACCAGTTGATTCTGGATGACGGCGAGTACTTGAAATCGACAATCGCGTTCTCGTCACCGCTGAACTCCGCCTCGTCGAACTGCACACCGGCGCGGTGCATCAGGCCGGTGTAGGCGTACTCGCCGGCGGTGCCGATGCACTCACGATGGAAGCGCGTGAACAGCGAAGCCGAGCAGGCTCCATCGAAACAGTTGTTGTGAAACAGAACGCGTAAGAGCACAGGCTTGGACCTCGGAATCAAAAGTTGACACTACGTGCGCAGCGCTACGAAACGGGCGAGAAACGCGTCTCGGTCAGGTCGAGTTCGCGCTGCAGTGTGCGATAGATGGCTTCATCCAGGCGCCCTGCGTCCCGCAGTTGCAGCAACTCCTCGCGCTCGATGCGCACCGTTTCGAAGACGACGTTGGCCATGGTGCGTGCGTGACGGTCCTCCGCCGGAACGCCGGGGCCGCAATCGACAATGGACTCGAGCCGGTGGCTGTACTGATGCAGAAGGTCGTCGTAGGCATGCTGCAGACTGGGGTCGTCCGTGCGTCTGCACTCGGTCAGGTATTCGACTGCACGCCGCAGGATCAGCCGCCGCGCCTCGCCTTCATCGCAACCGGTGGATGGCTCCTGCTTCAACCGCAGCAGGCGGACGACTGCCGGCAGCGTGGTGCCCTGCAGCACCAGTGTCACCAGAATGACGCTGAAGGTGAGAAAGATGATCATATTGCGTTGGGCGAACGGCTGGCCGTTGCCAAGCGTGTACGGCAGCGAGCTGGCAGCGGCCAGGGCAACCACACCGCGCATCCCAACCCAGCCCACGACAAAGACCGATCGGGCGTTCGGACTTGGCTCGGTCTGGTGCTGAACCCGGCGGCGGATGATGTAAGTCACTTTAGCCGCGGGGAACATCCAGATCATCCGCAGCGCGATCAAGACTGCTGAGAACGCCAGCCCATACAGGAAGAGGCGTGCGTGGCTGTATTCGCTGATGCCCGCCATCACCCTGGGCAATTGCAATCCAAGCAGAAGGAAGACGAGTCCGTTCAGAAGGAACTCCAGCGCGTCCCATACTGCCGCGGCCTGCAGGCGCACCGGGGGCGAAAAAAACGTCGCGCTCTTGCGGCTGAGATAGAGCCCGCAGACCACAACCGCGATCACACCGGAGGAGTGTACCGCTTCGCCTGCAAGATACGACCCGTACGCGACGATGAACGACAGTGCGATCTCGACTGGTCCGTCGTCAACCCACTTTTCAAACCAGACCACGACCACGCCGCACAGCAGGCCGACTCCCAGGCCGCCCCCAAACAGCCACAGCAGGCGCAACAGGCCTCCGTGGACCGTGGGTGTGCTGCCGTCAACCAGCATGCTGATGCCGAACTCCAGTGCGAGCAGGCCGGTGGCGTCGTTGATCAGGCTTTCGCCTTCCAGCACATCGAGCACGCGCTTGGGCATGCCGATCTTCTTCGCGATGGAAGTCGCAGCGACGGCATCGGTCGGCGACACGACGGCCCCAAGCAGAAAGCCGATGCGCCAGTCGAACGTCGGCAGGAAATAGTGTGCCGTAAGCGCAATGCCGATGGCCGTGAAGAAGACCAGGCCGATCGCGAGGGAAAAGATGGAGACGATGTTGTATTTGAAATCGCGCCACGAGGTCTCCCAAGCCGCCGCGAAAAGCAACGGCGGCAGGAAGACGAGAAATACCAGGTCCGGCGACAGCGGAACACGAGGCACACCCGGGATGAACGAAGACACCAGGCCCGCGACGACAAGCACGATGGGGTAAGACACGGCGAGTCGCCGCGCCACGCCCGCAAGCAGCGCAATCGCTACCAACAGGGTCAGCAACACCAGTTGCAGCGACGACAGGTTGATGGACGAGGCGCTCTGCATGCCTTCAGTTTGGCAGAACAAGCCGCGATTTGCAGCAAGCCGTCTGAGTCGGGCACGAAGTGAAAAGCAGCGAGCGATGCCGACGAGGCGTCATACACTGCGAACAGCAATGCTCGCAACCAGCGACAACGAAGACCCGAACGCTCCAGGCGTCCCGTCGGCAAGCGCCCGCTGGCGATGGCTGCCGCTCGTGGTCTTTGCGCTGGCAGCGCTTGCGGCGGTTCTGCCGCTGATCCTGCAAGGCTGCTCCTGCGGGCACGATTTCGACTTTCACCTGCTTAGCTGGATGGAAGCTGCCAACCAATGGCAGCACGGCATTCTGAAGCCGGTATGGGCCTTCACGCCATCGTTCAACGCGGGCGAGCCGCGGCTGCTGATGTATCCGCCTCTCTCGTGGGTCACCGGGGCGGCCATCGGTATGGTGCTGCCCTGGCCGGCCGTTCCGATTGCGTTCACCTGGGTCGTCTTGTTCCTCTGCGGCGTAACCATGTACAGGCTGCTGCGGCGATGGGTTTCGCCTGCCGTCGCGACGCTGGGCGGCTGCCTGTACATGGTCAACCCGTACATGCTGTTCTGCGCGTATGAGCGTGCAGCGTATGCGGAGCTGATGGCGGCGGCGTGGATGCCGTTGCTGCTCGCTGCCATGCTGCGGCCGCGCATCAGCGCGTGGCGCATCACCCTTGTCGTGGCTCTGCTCTGGATAACGAACGCCCCCGCCGCGGTTGTAGGGACCTATTCCATCCTTCTGCTGGGCCTGGCGAGACTGCTGCTGATGCGGAAGCAAGGCGCTCGTGCGATGCTGCTGACGGCCTGGACCATCTCCTCGGCGTTTGTGATCGGTCTGCTCATCGATGCGTTCTACCTGCTGCCGATGGCGATCACGCGCAAATTTGTGCAGCTTGCGCTGGCGGTTGTGCCCATCGCTACTCCCGACGCGAATTTCCTGTTCGCCCATGACAACGACGCCTTCCACGATCACGTGTTGACGCAGGCCTCCTGGATCGGACTGGGCACGGTCGTTGTCGCGATCCTCTGCGGATGTGCGGTGCTCTGGCTGCGCTCGCGCGAGCGCGACACAGTCCATCCAGCGCGGTCAATGAGGGCGCGCGAAGGCCAAAGGCACGCCGGGTCTTTACTGCATGGCGAGATCGTCTCGATGACCGCGTTCTCGGCTTTCGTCTGGTTCCTTCTGACGCGGTGGAGTTCGCGCCTCTGGCATCTTGGGCCCGAGCTTGTCTTCCTTCAGTTCCCCTGGCGCTTTCTGTCGATTGCTTCCGCCGTCATGATTGCGCTGATGGTGCTCTGGCTGTCGCGCGGGCTGCGACGGGTGAACGCAGGTGCCGTGATCGCGATCGCGTTCTGTGTCGCCGCGCTGGCCGGGTACTTCGCCGGCGGCCGCTACTTTCGTGAAGAGTGTGCAAGCGACGAAACGGTGCAGGCGCAACGGGCACAGTACGTGAACGAAGATGGTGTCGGCCCAACCGACGAATACACGCCGACCAATGCCGACAACGACGTCATGCCGATCCACCTGCCTCCCGCATGGGTGACCCGCGATGCCTCGGGAGAGCCGGACAAGCCTCCGGTGCTGCCGGACACGGATCGCAGGCATCCGGAAGACCTGCTGTTCCGAACGGCTTCGGTGCAGGTACCGGAGTCGCTGGTGGTTCGTCTGCGCGCCTTTCCGGGATGGCACACCTTGCTCGACGGCACGGAGATCACTCCGAATACGCGGCCCGATGGCCTGATTGTTGTCCCCCTGCCTGCTGGCACGGGTCACACCGTTGAGGTGCGCTATCGCACCACGACAGATCAGTGGGCCGGCATGGGAGTGAGCGCGGCGACACTCATCGCGCTTGCCGGCGTCCGGCGGCAGCGGCGTCGCTCCGGTATCATGAAGCCTCCTGCATGAGTGTGGATTTCCCTGATCTCGTAAAGACTGGTGTGGCGCTGACCGACGCCGCGCTGGAACGGCTGCTGCCCGGCACGGAAACGCTGCCGCATTCCATCCATCGCGCCATGCGCCACTCAGTGTTTGCGGGCGGTAAGCGCTTGCGTCCCATGCTGGCGCTTGAAGCGGCGCGCATGATCGCAGGCACGCTGCCGGATGGGGCAGCCGACGTGGGCGCCGCCATCGAAATGCTGCACACCTACTCACTCATCCACGATGATCTGCCTGCGTTGGACAACGATGACCTGCGCCGCGGCAAACCCACCTGCCACGTGGTCTACGGCGAGGCAACAGCGATCCTCGCGGGTGATGCACTGCAGACACTCGCCTACCAGACGCTGGCGACACTGCCCGGCGATGCTGGCGCCAAGATCGAGATCGTGAAAGAAATAGCGCTTGCAACCGGCACCGGCGTGGGCACAGAAGGCCTTCCACCCGGCATGATTGGTGGGCAGGTGATGGACATCGAAGGCGAAGGACAGACCCCTACAGCCGAGCTGGTCGAAGCGATCCACCGCGCCAAGACCGGTGCGCTGATCACCGTCTCCATTGTCGCTGGCGGCCTGATCGGCGGCGCTACCGCGGACGAGGTGGCGCACCTGCGGCGCTTCGGCCAGCGTGCCGGACTCGCGTTCCAGATTGTGGATGACGTGCTGGACGAAACGCAGAGTTCCGAACAACTGGGCAAAACGGCCGGCAAGGACACGGCAACCGCAAAGGCGACGTGGCCCGCCGTGTTCGGCATAGACGCCTCGCGAGAGACTGCCGCAGAACTTCTGCGCGACGCACTCGCAGAGCTCGACCGCTTTGGTGAACGCGCCGAGCCGTTGAAAGCCGTCGCACGCGCCCTGGTCGAGCGAACTCACTGATGCTGTCCGAAGACGATGTGCGTGACGCGCTCAGGGTCTGCTTCGACCCGGAGCTTGCCGTGAACATCATCGATCTTGGCCTGGTCTACGACATCAAAGTCGAAGCCGATGTGGAGTGGCCCGGCCTCGATCCGCGATACGTCGTTCAGGTCACCATGACGATGCGCGCACCGAACGACGAACGCGAGGCCATGCTGATTGGGCAGGTGAAGAATCGCCTTGCCGGGCTGCGCGACGTCAGCCGCTCGGAAGTCGATCTCGTTTGGGACCCGGCGTGGACGGCAGACCGCATGAGTGCCGCCGCAAGGCATCAGCTTGGCCTGGATCGCGCGCCGAAGCAGGGGCTGGTCAGCATCAAGCTTTAGCGAACTAGTCCGGAATTTTTACGTTTCCCGGATGCGTCTTCGGCCCAGCCGTATAGCTAACCGCATCAAGCCCCTGCAATCCCGTGTTGTCCTCGGACTTGAGCGTCTTGCCGTCGGCGACCACCAGGTGGATGTGTCTGAGTTCCAGGTCCTTCGTGTCGGCGATGGAACCCGCCGTGTTCGCCGCAATATTCACGTGGTCGATCTGGAAGTTGTTGAGCGTGGCGTTTGGATACGCGGCGATGTCAATTGCCGTCTCCGCGTCCTTCGCATCGATGTTCCAGATGTGAACATCGCGAAAATGCGCGAGGCCCTTGCTCTCAGGCACTGGTGTTGTCAGCGGGATCCAGTAGGGCGGAACCGTCTTCGGATCGGTGCCCGCGGGCAGACTGGTGTAGCTGTAGCTTGGGTTCCAGTTGAGCGTCACCTTGATCGGTGTTTTCACGCCTTCCAGATGCAGGTCATGGACGCGCAGGTTCTCGCCAAAGCCGCCGCGGACCTTAGCACTCTTAATCAGAACGCCATTGCTTACACCTCGGCCCGCGGTCAGGTTGTAGGCCTCGATGTTGCGAAAGCCGCCGGAGGTCTCGCTGCCAAAGGTGACGGCAGCCGCTCCGGTGCGGATGAGCGAATCGCGAAGTACGACGTTGTACGTCGGCCGGTTCACCCGCAGGCCGTCGGAGTCGCGGCCTGCCTTCAGGCATAGTGCGTCGTCATTCACATCAATGTCGGCGTGCTGCACCAGCACGTCATGCGAGCTGTCAATGTCGATGCCATCGGTCGACGGCCCCTTGCCACCTTCGTTGTTGCGGATCGTGATGTGGTCGACCGTCACATCGTGCGAGTAACAGATGTGCACCGTCCAGAAGCCGGACCGCGTCAACAGAGGTCCATCCAGTTTCACATTCGACGAGTCGAAAACCTGGATCAGCCGCGGACGTTTGGCGTCGTAATCGCTTGCCCAGCGCAACCCCCTGGGTTCGTACTGCGCGCGCAGATCCCAGTAGCTCTTCCACCAATAGGAGCCGTCGCCATCAATGGTTCCCTCGCCCGTGATCTGCACGTCGGTCTGCTTGTACACGTTGACCAGCGCCGCCGGCCAGGTCATCTCGATGCCCGCAATGCGCGTCGGCATCAACGGGTAAACGTCAAGCGACTGGATGCCGCGCAGCGTAACGCCCTTCGGCAAATGAAGTCGCGATCCGCTTTTCACAAAGATGGAGCCGATTCGATACACGCCTGGATTCAACGTCACCGTACCGTGCTTGCCTGCGGCGGCGTCGAGTGCCTTCTGAATGGCCCTGGTGTCATCTGCGATGCCATCGCCTTTCGCGCCATAGCTGTTCGCAATGAGAGTCGCCGCGTGCACGGGCAGCGCGACCGCTAGAAGCATGAGGCTCAACCGCTTGAACATCACTTGACCTTCCCGACTTTATTGTCCGGAGCCGTTGAACAGACATGTCGAGGCTTAATCAAGATCAAACTCGCGCAGCGGCTTGCCGGTGTCCGGCGATTCCTTTGCCTTGCGAAAGGCTTCCTCAAACTTCTTGTTCAGGATGTCGTCGCGATTCTTTTGCGCTTCAATCGATTGCGCAAAGATGGAGTCACGCCGTGCGTCCTGCTCGCGCGCAGCTTTGGCGGCTGAACCCAGGTCCTCGAAGGTCCGCTTGCGTGGCGCGGGCGTATGCGCGATCACCGATTGCGTGACAGGGTCAATGCGAAGCATGGCGCCGCAGTCCGGGCATGCCACTTCAAAACCGATTTCTTTGGGTTGCTTCTTCGCCATCGCAAAGGATTCTACGCGCGGCCAGGGACTGGAAGCTAGATGTTGCGGACGGCCTAAACGTCAAAGACACGGTGGCCAGGACATTCCTGCTCCGCGTTCTCCACTAGAAATGCGGGTAGGTCAACGTTGCTCATCGCCAGTAGCTGCACGCCGGCGAGCAGGCGCTCCTGCACGTGGCTATGGGGAAAGAGCGAGCGCGTGATGGCGTCTGCGTGCTTGCGCAGGAAGGTTTCGCGCTCCAGCTGCCAGTTGGCTGCCAGCCGGCGCAGGCGGTTCATCTGGTAGCGCATCTTGTTCGCGGCAATCCCGGCGGACCTTCCGAGGTTCGCGTCCATGCTTTCCATCCAGCGCTGCACATCGTTTAGTTCGGCGTCTAGCGCGTTGCCTGCGGCAGCGATGCGGCGCTTGCCCTCGATGGGTATGGCACGGGCTCCGAGGCGCTGAGAAAGCTCGTCGGCGCTGGTCATCGCATCGCGGAGTGTCAGCTCATGCTTGTCCATCACCGTTCGAATCGCCGAAGGAACCAACGTTGCCGAAAGGCGCGGCAGCACCGGGGTGACCGTGTCGAGAATGCGTTCGAACAAAGGCTGGCACTGGGCGAAATACGCAATCTCTGCCGGGCCGCCAACGTACGCGGATGTCGGCAGGATGCTGTCCTGAAACACCGGCCGCAGAAGCGCGTTGGGGCTCAGCCGTTCCGGTTCGCTGGCAAGAGTGTCGAGCAGTTCCGAGTCACTGTACGCGCGAGCACCAGCCTTCCACTCGCGTACTCCACTTGTGCCGGGCAGCCGTTTCAGCGGCAGACGGTTGCCGCTGTCATCGATCAGAAAGAGCAGGCTGCTGTCATCGCTGACCAGTACCTGCGCGGCGTAGCCTGCCTGTTCCAGTTCCTTCGTGCGTGCAAGCAGCGTGTCGCGCAACTCGTCTGCATGCTCAATCGCGTAGCGCAGCACCGGCGCACCCATGTGGTGAAACGCAGGCGTGCTGGCATCCATCACGATAAGTCCGTGCTCGCGAAAGACTCCGCTTAGAAACTTGCCGAATGCAGACGCCAGCGTATCGCCCGGCGTGTAGCTTGCTCGCAGCAGCTCGGTAATGGGTGCGAAGTTCAGCAGCTCTTCCGCGCGCGACAGAACCGGTTCGATGGCATCGCCCAGCAACAGTCCGCCGACCGGCTGCTGCCGATGGCCGGGGAAGCTGGACCGCAGCGTCTCGACACCATTCTTGCTCAACAACGCGACCTGGTTGACTTCATCGAGGTCGTGGTCTTCCGTGGCCATCCAGAACACCGGCACATGCGGCACGCCGTTCTCGCTGGCAACCTGTGCTTTGCGGATGGCTGTTGCTGCCTTCAACAGGGTCAGCAAAGGCCCGCCAAACAGGCCAACCTGCTGGCCGGTGACGACAGCCCTTGCGCCCTCACGCAGCCGATGAAGATTCACAAAGGTGGCATCGCCCGCAACGTACTCTCGACCCTGCGCCGCAAGTGCATCAACCAGCGCACCGCGATCTGCCTGCAGCGAAGGCTTCGTGCCCTTCTGCCAGTGGCCGTCGAACGGGCTTCCCGCGTAGAAACGCCGCACGGGGGCGTCCGCAGGTGCGGAGCGCAATTCGGTGTACTCGCGGAACAGGCGCGAGATCTGCGGCAGAACAGTGATCGGGTAACACTCTGCGCTCATAAATAAAGTCGTAGTCTTACGCGGGTAACGCCCCATAGGATGGCGCGCCCGACGGGTTGGATGCAGTTTTGATAGCTTCTTTGCATATGACGAAGCGAGCCGCCGCAAAGACCGCACCAAAAGCCACGCCCTTGAAGACAAAGAAGCATGCAGCGGTGACGGCCTCCAGCGAGCTGCCTGCGGTGCCTGTCGCCGCTCCAAGGCTGCCGAAGAACAAGGCTGTCGTTCTCAAATCGAAGCTGGCATACAAGGGATCGGTCTTCAGTGTGTACACCGACCAGGTCCGCGAGCCGAACGGCGTGGAAGCAACACGCGACATCGTCCGCCACAGCGGCTCCGTCGTCATACTGGCTGTTGACGACACGAGCAATCCTGCGGACCCGCTCGTCGTTGTGGAGCGCCAGTTTCGGTATGCGGCCGATCAGTACCTGCTGGAGCTGCCGGCAGGACGCATTGAGCACGGCGAGAACACACTGGCTGCCGCCAAACGCGAACTGATTGAAGAGACTGGCTATCGCGCAAAGAAGTGGACGCGGCTGGTGCGCTACTACGCAAGTCCCGGCTTTGTCGGCGAGTGGATGGAAATCTACCTGGCGACAGGCATCGTGGTGGGCAAGGCCGAGCCTGAAGATGACGAGCGTATCGAAGTTCGCCTGCTGCCCTTGTCGCAACTGGAAAAGATGGCCGCAGCGGGAGAAATCCACGATGGCAAGACCATCGTGGGCACCATGATCTACGCGCAGCGGCGACGCGACTTAATGTCCGCCGCCTGACACTGTCCTCTCATTACCGCGGAAATGGGCTAGATTTCACTGGGTCAAAGTGGCGCAGAGCGCTTATGAGCGGTGGTCGCAGGTGGCGTACGCGAACACAACGTTCACGCGTCTATTCATCACCATCCTCGCGACGGATCCCCCGGCGAGAAATGAAGACAGTGATGGTGCGCAACCGGGTGAGAACGCGTGGCACAGTACAAGGGCAGTGTGAAGTGGTTCAACAACGCAAAAGGCTATGGCTTTCTGGGACGTGATGACGGCGGACCCGATGTCTTTGTTCACTACAGCTCCATCCAGCTGGATGGATATAAAAGCCTGAAAGAAGGCGATCCGGTTGAGTTTGACGTGATCCAGGGCAGCAAGGGTCCGCAGGCCGACCAGGTCGTACTAACCAACGCATAACGCAAGCATCTCTCAGCCGCAGCCGTTAGTCTGTTGGGGTATGGATAACATCACCATCGCGCGGCTGCTGGATGAAACGGCATCGCTGCTTGAGATCGATGCGGCTGACCCCTTCCGCGTGCGCAGTTATCGGCGCGCGGCAGAAGCGGTAGAGCAGCAAACCGAGCCGCTCGCCACCATGGTCGAAGAGCCGAAACAGCTCACGTCCATCGGAGGCATCGGCAAGGGCATGGCAGCCAACATTGTGGACCTGGTTCGCACCGGGTCCATGCCGCTGCGCAACGAGTTACTGCAGAAGTATCGGCCTTCCATGCTGGAGTTACTGCGCCTGCCCAGCATGGGTCCAAAGACCGTTTCGCTGTTGTGGAGCGCGCTCGCCATCTCGAACATGGACGAGCTTGAGGCCGCCGCAAAGGCCGGCCACCTGTCCACGCTGCCGCGATTCGGCCAGAAGCAGATTGACAAGATCCTCAAAGGCATCGAGGACCACCGTAAGAACACCGGCCGCTATCGCATTGACAATGCCGAAGAGTTTGCCGAACGCATTACTGCACTGATCCTCCAGTTCCCCGGGGTAGAGACTGTGACTCCCGCAGGTTCGCTGCGGCGAGGCCGCGAAAGTGTTGGCGATCTTGACCTGCTGGTGACTGGCCCCGCCTGTGAGCCGGGCGTGGTGAGCTCCGCAGTTGAGTACGTCGCAGCTTTGCCGCTGATCGACAACCTGCTTGCGAAGGGCCAGAACAAGGTGAGCTTCACGCTCCGCAATGGTCTGCAGGTCGATGTGCGCCTGCTGCCCCGCGAGAGCTATGGGGCCGCGCTGCAGTACTTCACCGGGTCGAAGATGCATAACGTGCTGCTGCGGCAGAAGGCGCTGCGTCGCGGCTACACGCTGAGCGAGTACGCTTTGGCTCGCATGAATCCTGAACAAGGCGAACCGGCGGTCGTTGCCGCAGCAAACGAAGAAGAGATCTACAACGCTCTGGGCATGCAGTGGATCGCGCCCGAGCTGCGCGAGAACTGCGGCGAACTGGATGCTGCGGAAGCCGGAACGCTGCCGCAGTTGATCACACTCGCAGACATCCGCGGCGACGTTCACATGCACACCGTCGCAACTGATGGCCGCGAAACAATCCGGACCATGGCGGAGGCAGCGGCACAGCTCGGCCTGCTGTACATTGCCATCACCGACCACTCGAAGAACCTGGCCATGACCAACGGCCTGGACGACGAACGAGCGCAGGAGCACGTCCAGAACATTCGCGCAGTCGATGCAGAGATGGAAGGCCGCATTCGGGTCTTCGCCGGCATCGAAGTCGACATTCTGCAGGAAGGCGAGCTTGACCTGAGCGACGAAACACTCGCGGAGATGGATGTGGTGATCGGCAGCGTCCACTCGCATTTCCAACTGCCGCCCGACGAGATGACCGCACGCCTGCTGCGCGCTGTCGAGAACCCCTACCTGCGCATTCTCGGCCATCCCACAGGACGCAAGGTGTTGCGTCGTGACCCATACGCCTTCGATCTGGAAGCTGTACTGCGCCGGTGCGCCGAGCTGGGCGTCGCGGTCGAGCACAATGCAGCGCCCGCACGCGCCGACTTGAATGACCTGAACCTGCGCAAAGCAAAGGCTCTCGGCTGCAAAATCAGCGTGAACACCGACGCACACAGCATTGAAGACCTTGCCAAGATGCGGTTCGGCATCACGCAACTGCGCCGCGCATGGCTCACCGCGTCGGACGTCCTGAACACCCTCGGCGCGGACGCATTCCTTGCGGCACTGCGTCCACGCCCAGCCGTGCGAGCATAAGGATCATGGCTGACATAACGCTTACCGGTGGAGTTGAAAAGCAGCGATCCATGCTGGTGCCCATCCTGCTGGCGTTGCTGGTACTTGCAGCAGCAGGCGCATGGTTTGCAAAGACGTATGTGCATGCATCGGTCGCAGGGTCGGTGGATCGCGTTGCGCTGTTTCCGCTGCACGTTGAATACAAGCGCGGTCCCGGCATGCTGGTCGGCGCGAACGAGACTCAGGACGAGCTGTATGTCGTCGCCGACGTTTCGCTCACTGACCGTACCGAGGTGCCGCTGTTCATCAAGGAACTTACCGCCAGCTTCATCGGCCAGGATGGCTCGATGTTCGAGGCGCACGTCATCGACAAGAACGATCTGCCGCGCCTGATGACGATGTTCCCCAAGCTGAAAGCAACGGTAGACGGCGTCGGTACGCCACCGCTGGTGCGTGAAGAAACAATCGCCAAGGGCGCGTCCGGTCGCGGCTACCTGGTACTGCTCTACAACATTCCGCAGAGCGTCTGGGACACACGCAAGTCGGCTGAGGTCAGCATCGACTTCTATCACCAGGACAAGCTCACGCTGCCGATACCGAAGTAGCTCCAGGTTCAGACGCCGTCATCCTGAGCGCAGCGAAGGATCCCCACGGATCCAACACACCACTGCTGCTTCGTCCTTTTCAGCCAGCATCCGCATGGTCGAAAGCTGCAAGCAGCCGTACGTCCGCAAACATCGCAAGGATCCTTCGCTGCGCTGCGCTCAGGATGACCGTTGTTAAGGAGGACAGGTTGCTCCCGATACACAACTGAAACACTACGAACCCTTCGGCACCGACAGGTACCCGCTCACGGTGTTTTTCCCCACCGAGTTCACCACGATCTCGAACAGCGCAGGAGTCTTGCCGCTGTAGAACTGCACCGGCTCCAGCAGCGTCTTGTCTTTCTTCTCGACGATCTTGTCGTCGGCATTGAGACTCAGCGTGTAGCGGCCCTTCTTGGCGTCTACCTTCTTCAACTGCAGCTTGACCGATGACAGCAGGGTAGGCTGAGCGTTCTTCTGCAGGTTGAACTCGTAATACGTGCGGTCGCCGCGATGCTTCAGGTCCTCCAGTTCGTCGTGGTTGCGTGCGATGAGGCCGCTCATCACGCCAGCATCGCCAATGGTGCGCTGCAGCTGCGACTTCGTATCCGCAAGATCGGCCTTGGTCGTCGCGACGTCCGTCTTCACGCCGCCGACATCCGTTCTCACGCTACCCACGTCCGTGCGAACCGAGGAGACATCCGCATCCAGCCGCTTCTCTGCCGCCTGCTGCGAGTTGGCGAGGCGCGCCGCGTCCGCCTGCTGCTTCGCCAGGATCAATTGTGTCTTCGCATCGAGTTGGGCCTGCGTAGTACCCAGGCGCTGGGCAAGCATCTCAGACGCGGCGCGCGCCCGCGCCTCAGACCCTGAAAGCCGCTGTTGCATCGCCGCATTCGCCTGCTGCGCTGTGGCCAGCTTCGCCTCAGCATCGGTCATATGCTTCTGCAGGACGGCCGCCCAGATCAGCCCGCCGATGGCGCAGACCAGCGCTGCGCCCGCAAGCACCAGCAGCAGGTTGTTCGAATAGCGTTTCGGAACCTCGGTGTCGGTGGTCTCTTCGATCATGGTCTCGTCCTCGAACTTTAGAATAAGGCCATGCATTCGCCGGACGTCGTGATTGCGGGTGCTGGACTGATTGGGCTCGCCTGCGCGTTGGAGTGTGAGCGGCGCGGCCTGCAGACCGTCGTGCTGGAGCGCGACCGGCCGATGCAGCAGGCATCGTGGGCGGCCGCCGGCATGCTGGCCGCGTCCGACCCCGCAAATCCGCCGGCGCTTTCAGCACTTGCACAGCACAGCATCGGTCTCTACCCAGCGTTCCTCGAGCGCGTCGCAGCGCTGAGCGGAACAGTCGTCCCGTTCGAAACAGCGTGGGTAATGGAGCAGGACGACGCTGCACACGATGAGGTGCTTCTGCCTGCCTTTCGCGCGGGCGGCTTTCGGTTACTGCACGAGAATAGCCTCGATCCGCGAAAGCTTGGCATTGCAGTCCTCGCTGCGGTGCGTTCCTCGAGGGTCGAGCTGTTGGAGCACTCACCCGTACTTTCCGTCACCGAAACGACCGCCGGGATCGTGGTACAGACCGCAAATGAGAGCTTCTCCTGCGGCCACTTCGTCGACTGCACCGGTGCCTGGAGCGCTGCCCCGGTGCGGCCAGCGAAGGGACAGATGCTGCGGGTGCACGCACCTGCGCTGTTGCTTACAGCGACGCACGGCAAAGTGGTGGTACGCAACGACGAGATCTACCTTGTGCCCCGGCTCGACGGATCGATCGTGATCGGCGCGACGATCGAGGACGCAGGCTTTGACAGGACGGTTCACCAGGCGGATCTCACCGGGCTCATACAGCGAGCGGAATCACTGATCCCGGCCATCGCAGATGCACCGCACATCGAGAGCTGGGCCGGCCTGCGACCCGACACACCTGACCACCTGCCGCTGCTCGGCCGCGTGGGTGAACGCAGGCTGATCGCCACGGGACACTTCCGTAACGGCATCCTGCTTGCCCCCGGGACGGCGCACATCGTCGGACAGTTGCTCATGGACGAGCCGCCTGGGGTCAGCCTTGATGCCTTTGCTCCCGGGCGTTTTACGGGCTGATGAAGCCTGATCGTCATGCCGATATTCGCTCAGGCGTGATGACAACCGCACAAGCCATCCGCTATAACCACGATTTGTAGTTATTACTCGCGTACGGTCGTCAGGAGCATCGAACCCATGTCGCAGGCTGTTGCCCCACGTGGGCTTGAAGGTGTTGTCGCAACGACCTCCGGCATCTGCTGGATAGACGGAGATGCCGGTGTTCTCTCGTACCGCGGCATCGACATCCACGAGCTTGCGGCAAAGTCCACCTTTGAAGAGACCACTTACCTGCTGTGGTTTGGCAAGCTGCCTACCGAAGCGGAGCTGAAGGACTTCTCGGCCCAGCTCGCCGCCTCACGCACATTGGACGACAGTGTCGTCACCTTCCTGAAAGGCCTGCCCAAGGACGCTCCGCCGATGGAGGTGCTGCGCACCACGGTAAGCCTGCTCAGCCTGACTGACCCGGATGACGCCGACAGTTCGCATGAAGCCAACGTCCGCAAGAGCCTTCGCCTGACCTCGCAAATCGCGATGATCGTCACCTACTTTGACCGCATCCGCAAGGGCAAAAACATCGTCGAGCCAGATCAAGCCCTGAGCCACGCCGGTAATTTTCTCTGGATGCTTACCGGCGAAAAGCCGATCGACGAGGCGGAGCGTGCGCTTGATGTGGCCCTCGTTCTGCATGCGGATCACGAACTGAACGCGTCTACCTTTGCGGCACGCGTCATCGCGGCGACACTGTCCGATGTGCACTCCGCCATCACCGGCGCTATCGGCGCGCTCAAGGGTCCACTGCACGGCGGAGCCAACGAAGCAGTGATGAAGCTGCTCTACGAAATTGATGCCGCAGGTGCCGACCCGGTCGAGTACGTGCGCGACCTGCTCGCGAGGAAGGTCAAGGTCTCAGGATTCGGCCATCGTGTGTACAAAACAGAAGACCCCCGCGCAACGCATCTTCGCCGCATGTCCAAGGACCTTGGAACCGCTGCGGGCAATGCGCACTGGTACGAGATGTCTGAGAAGATCGAAGGCTTCGTCAAAGCCGAGAAGAAGCTCAACGCAAACGTTGATTTCTACTCCGCATCAACGTACACGACGCTCGGCATCGATATGGACCTCTTCACGCCAATCTTCGCGGTCAGCCGTATTTCAGGCTGGGCTGCCCACGTGATCGAGCAGCACGACAATAACCGGCTGATCCGCCCGCGTGCCGATTACACCGGCCCGGCCTACCCCGCACCGTACATTCCGCTGAACGATCGCTAATTAAACTAGCCCAGGTTCACGAACGGCTGAACCAGAGTGCCCGCGATCCGCTTTCCAATGCCCAGCAACGTTCGCTGGCCATTGAAGATACGGATCAGCGGAGCATCCGAAAACTCGGGCAGGTTCACGGCCATGCCGTTGCGCAGCTTGGTCCGGGCGGCCTCGTCGGCATGCGTCGCAGGCAATTCAGCGAGCACCGCTCGCGGATGCAGCAGGAGCGACTCCACCGTCCCACTGTTCACGGCTGCGATCAACTGCTCGCGCGTAACGGCCTCCGCCAGCGTAAATGGCCCGGCTTGCACCCGGCGGAGTGCGCCCAAATGGGCACCGCACCCAGCCAGCACACCCAGCTCATGCGCGACGGAACGCACATAACCACCCGCTGAGACGTGCATCGTAAAGCTGGCTTCCTCGCCGTTCAGCGCTGTCAACTGGAGGTCGTGGATGGTGATGCGCGCCGGCTTCACCGGCACTTCTTTACCCGCGCGCGCCAGCTTGTACGCCGGCACACCGCCTATCTTCTTCGCGGAGAACACCGGAGGCATCTGCTCGATCGTGCCGCGAAAACAGGTGCTGAGCGCCTGCAGCTCTCCGAGGTTCTGAACTAACGGTCGCCGCTCAGCGGACGCATGGCCTTCCGCGTCGTAGGTGTCGGTCGCCCAGCCGAAGCGGATGGTCCCTTCATACCGCTTTTCTGCTGCGCCAAAAAACTGCGCCAGCCGGGTCCACTTGCCCAGCAGCAGCGGCAGAACGCCCGTTGCCATGGGATCCAAGGTGCCCAAATGCCCGATGGAGCGCTCGCCAGTAGCCCGGCGAACCAGCGAGACAACATCGTGAGAGGTGAGTCCGGGAGGCTTATCGAAAACAAGAAGACCGTTCATCTGCGTCTTCGATTAAAGCACCTGGAAGCTTTATGGCCGTTGGACTGCAGAATCCGCCTTGCATCTTTCTCCTCCAAAGCGTATCTAAGATATATCTTGCGATATATCGCAAGGGAGGAGAAGAAACGATGTTCAGACATTATGTAATGAGTATGCAGGACAGGGGCTGCGGACCGCGTGGGCCTTGGAGCGGTCGCGGCGAAGGTCATGAGGCGCATTTTGGACCGCCGCGTGGATTTAGCGGAGAACGTGGATTTGGCCGTCACGGCTTCGGCCCGGGCGGAGGGCGTGAACGCCTGTTTGATAATGGCGTCATGCGCCTGGTGATCCTGCAGCAACTTGCAGAGGAACCGAGCTACGGCTATCAACTAATCAAGACGCTGGAAGAGCGGATGGCAGGCGGCTACCGGCCGAGCCCAGGCGTCATTTATCCGACGCTGACCATGCTGGAAGAGCAGGGATTAACCGTCGCCGTCGCGAACGAGGCGGGCAAGAAGGTCTACTCCGTCACGGATGAGGGCCGCGCCTACCTCAGCGAAAACAAGGAACGGCTCGCCGAGATCCAGTCGCTGATGAAAGAGGCAGGGCGAGGCTTCAAACGCGGCCGTGCGCCACAGATCATGGAAGCGTTCATGAAGCTGCGCGCAGCCGTAGGAGCAAAGGCAAATCGCGACACCATGACCGCCGAACAGGTCAAGAAGATCGCAGACGCCATTGCGCAGGCAGCAAAGACAATTGACGAGCTCTGAGGGTTAACCTCAGGGCTCGCTTGTTTACACGGATTGCGGACGTCGGATCAGCGACAACAGCTCATTGCGCGTCTGCGCGTTTTCTCTAAAGGCGCCCAGCATGGTTGACGTTGTGGTCATGCTGCCCTGCTTTTCGACGCCCCGCATCATCATGCAGAGGTGTTGCGCTTCCAGGATGACTGCGACGCCGAGCGGCGCGATGGCTTCGACGATGGCATCGGCCACCTGGCGCGTCATGCGCTCCTGCACCTGCAGGCGGCGAGCAAAGACGTCTACCAGGCGCGCCACCTTGCTCAGGCCTATCACCTTTCCTTTGGGAACATAGGCGACGTGCGCCCTGCCGAAGAACGGCAGCAGGTGGTGTTCGCACAGGGAGTAGAACTCAATGTCGCGGACAATCACCATCTCGTCGTAATCCACATCGAACAGTGCGCCGCGCAGCAGCTCGTTCGGGCTCTGCTTGTAGCCGCGCGTCAGGTAGGCGAGCGACTTCTCCATGCGTTCGGGCGTCTTCAGCAGGCCGTCACGAGCAGGGTCTTCACCCAGGCGGCGCAGCAGTTCGCGATACAGTTCTTCGGTCGGTGCGTCATGCAATTCGAGCGGCTGATCCTCCAGCGCTACGTGCGAGTTCAAGCGGCTGTCTTTCATCACACTTCTCTTGACGCAAAACTACGCAATTGGATGCAGGGATTGCTGATGCTCTCCGTGTGCGCCATGCGTTTGTTCCGAGGGCAGATCGAAGCTGTTATTACCCGTTTCTTCAATGCGGACGCTATGCAGGCGCAGTCGGCCTGATGGATCCAGTAGCGGGACAGCATTTCGGAACACGCGCTCCACTTCAATCGACAGGTTTTCTGTCGATGGCACAAAGTCGGTCGCGAAGGCCCCGTCTGCGTTCAGGTGCATGCCATCGAAACGGTCCAGAAGTTCGCGTTGCGCGAGCGCATCCAGCTTTGGCATGTCCACCACGAAGCCGGTCTCAGGATCGATAGGACCAGCGACGGTGATTTCCACGAAGTAGTTGTGACCGTGTCCGAACGGGTTGTTGCACTTGCCGTAGGTATCTCGGTTCTGCTGTTCTGTCAGTCTCGGAGCGTTCAAGCGGTGGGAGGCGGAGAGACGATAGCGGCGGGTGAAGTGGGCAACAGGAGCGATCGGCGAAGAAGGCATCAGGCCACCAGCTCCGGCTCGGCCAGATCAGTTGGCGCGCTGAGGCCTTCACCGTAGAAGTCGGCGAACAGATCGGCCATCTCGTACACGCGCACGCGGTGCAGCTTTGCATTCGGGATCTTGCCGTCGAGCCGCCGCCAGATCGCCACGGCGATGTTCTCCGTCGTCGGGTTCATGTGGGCGAACTCCGGCACTTCGTGGTTCAGGTGGCGATGGTCGTAGACCCCGACCACCTCGCGCTCGAGGATGTCCTTCAACAGCTTCAGATCGACTACGAAGCCGGTCACCGGGTCCACCTCGCCTGCGACGGTCACCTCAAGCGTGTAGTTGTGGCCATGGCCGTTCGTGTTAGCGCACTTGCCGAAGACCTCGGCATTCTTCGCGTCGCTCCACGCAGCGTTGCGATAAAAGTGCGCGGAGGAGAACTCGGCTTTGCGGGTGAGAAAGATCATTGTTCCTTTGGATGTTCTCCGTGCACGACAGGTCGCCATGGTTTGACCCACCAACCGCGTTTGTCAATGTCCGCGTTCATCGGTCCATCGTAGTTGCGAAACAGCTCCGGCGTGACACATTCGTAGCCCAGAGACTTGCAGGCCGCCAGAACGCGAGAAGCATCTTCAGGCGAAATGTCCTCAAGTACATCATTCTGCTTTCCACCTGCTCGAAACGTCAGGACAGTGTAGTAGCGCGTCTTACTGCCGCCCCGCGAAGCAAAGCTGAGCTGCGCGACATCCTTCGTGGTAAAGCTTCGCCTGCGCCAGTGTGTCCAGAAGCGGCGCCTTGCAAACTGTAGCTCGTTGGCGTCACACCGCATGAACTCTCCGGAGGAGTAGATCAGCCAACTCCAACTGAACAGAAGAATGAACGCGCCATATAGAAGGATTGCGGCCACCAGAAGGCCCCACGCCGCTTCTCGAACGAGATTGGCAAGGACTCTGAAGCCGCCGTTCAAGAAGATGATCAGCATATACACGGGAATCAGGAGCCAAACTTCCCAAGATGGCCTTCTTACGCGGTGTTGAACCGAGACCGTCTCGCGAGTGATGCGAATGCGGTAGTCAGTAACTCTCACGTCGAGTACTCCCGGCCCTTCCACCTAACCGACTTCGCAATCGTAACCTTCTGCCACGAGCGCACCAGCAGAAATGCGAACAGCGGCAGCGCGAATACCGACAGGATGCGGTCAGCGAACGGTGCATGCGAGCGGCCGACGCGGCTGAAGTAGCGCAGCAGCACGCGCAGCCACAGCAGGCCGATCGCCAGCATCTGCCAGAACTGCAGCGATGGAATCAGCCATGGCAGCAGCGGCAGGCCGAGCAGCAGAAGGAAGTTGAGCAGAGTTCCCGCAGCCATGAAGAGCGGATTGCCGAAGAGCAACGCGAGGTTCTTCGTCCAACCCTCCACCATGTCGGCGACGCCGGTGTACATGCGCGCACTGACCGCCTCGGGCGCGTAGCGCAGGCGTATACCGTTGCGACGCTTCAGCAGACGAGCCAGCGCGACGTCTTCAAGCACTGCACTCGCGACTGCCTGGTGGCCGCCGACTTCGAAATACGCCTGCCGCCGCACCAGCAGGAACTGCCCGTTAGCCGCGGCGATGGGGCTTGAAGGATCGGAGACTTTTTTTGGTGGATACGTGCTTGCCAGCTCGGAAAAAACCAGCGGCAGCAGCGCTCGCTGCACCGCGTTGCTTACGATCTGGCGCGGCGAGTAGGACAGCAGCGCGACGTCGTGCCGCTCCGCCTCGACGATCGCGCGATGGGTCGATTGGGGATGGTGCAGCGTATCTGCGTCAGTGAACAGCAGCCACTTGGCGGTGTGTGCCAGGTCCTGCGATGCACCCAGCCACAAAGCCGCATTCTTGCCGGTAAAGCCGTTCCGGCGAGGCGTCAAGTCTTTCGCGCGGACGAATTGAATGCCGGGATGCTGTGAAGCATACGTCTCAGCGATGGAACCGGTTCGATCGGTCGACCCATCATCGATCACGAAAATATGCCATTGCTCGCCCAGCACAAAGCCCAACTCCGACTGCTGCACCAGCGAGTCCAGGCAGCCCGGCAGATTGTGTTCCTCATTTCGCGCAGGGATCAGGACGGTCAGCGCGTGCGTGGAGGGCTCGTCCTCCTGCTCGACTCGTATCGTGGGCAGCATCTTCTTGCGTGCGGTGCCCGCAGGTGCGCTGCCGTCGAGCCGGAGGGAAAACTCCGGCTGATTGTCTTCGGATGTTTGGTCGGGATGATTCGGGTCAGGCATGCGCCTTCGTATTATAGGAAGCGTGAGACGTACCCGCATTTTCGCTTCCCTGCTGCTGCTTGCGGCGCTCGCCGGCTGCAACCGCGGCGACCACCCCGGACAGATCGAACACGCCGCGCCCGACTTCACCGTGCAGAACGGCCCGCAGACAATCCGGCTCAGTCAGTTTCGCGGCAAGATCGTCCTTCTCAACTTCTGGGCTACGTGGTGCGCGCCGTGTATCGACGAACTGCCAAGCCTGCAGGAGTTGCAGAAGCAGCGGCCAGATGTCCAGGTGCTGGCCGTCTCTATTGACGACGATCCGGCGGCTTACTCCGCATTTCTGAAGCAGTACGATATCAACCTGCTGGCCGTCCGGGACGGCTCACAGGGCGCAAACCTTAAGTTTGGCTCGGTGCGCGTGCCTGAAACATTTGTGATCGATCGGCAAGGTGTCGTCCGCCGCAAGTTTATCGGCGCGCAACAGTGGACGAATTCAGAAATCACTGCCTACCTGGCAAAGCTCTAGCCGCACACGGCGAAGCTATTTTTCGCTGGGGCTGTCGTCCGCCGGCAGATCGCCCAGTGCGTATTGAATACCGGCGAGCACGCTGTCCATCACGGGCGTCATGGCGTACACATGTTCGCTGTGCCCGAGCGCCTCATAGAAGACGCGTCCCTTGCCCTCGCGGCGAATCCAGCTGAGGCCGTAGTCGCCGTCCGTGCGCTTGGTTGCTGCGGGCTCCCTTGCCTTGTCCGCATCGCTCATCTTTGCGTAGTCCACGCTGGTCAGCACGTGCACGCGCTTGCGCGAGAACGAATCCTGCGCGTACGTGTAAATCTCGTCGTGGATGCTGAATTCCTTGCCGTGGAACATTGCCGTCAGTGGGCTCTTCGGATCGTCGATCTTGACGACGATTGGCTGCGGGTAAACCCAGTGGAATTTGAAGAAACCGCCGATCATAATGTCGAAGTCGGGCCAGGTGCCGGTAGGTGCGTCGCTTGAGCCGCGAGCGGGCGACGTATGGTATGCATCGCCAGCGGCATGGATGCCGGCGAGTCCCTTGCCATTACGCACAAAGTCCAGCAGCGCCTTCTTGCGCGCCTCAGTTGCCGCCGGGTCGTTCGGGTCGTCGAGGAATCCGAGCGTGGTGCTGTCAAGAAAGATCGCGTCGTATTGCGCGAGATTCGCCGCGGTGATCTGCGCCGGATCGTAGGTGATGTCGGTAGTGTAGGCGCCGGTCTGATCGCCCATCGCCTTGACCGTTTCGGCCGCCAGCGGAATGGACGAGTGAACGAAGCCGGCCGCATGTGCGAACACCAGCACCTTGCGTGCTTTCTTCGGCTTCGCCGGCGCGGTCAGTGGGATGTTATCCAGCATCGCGACGTAGTCTTCCACCTGCGGCTTCTGGATTTGTACGCCGTCCTTGATACTCTGCGGCCGGCCTGGACTGGGTACGGTCTTTGACTTCAGATCGTCGCTCCAGTTCGCGGGCGGCGCAGCCACCTGCTGTGCGACCGCGCTGAAAGTGAGGCTTAGAGCGACAGTAGACGAGAGAGCGAGGGGGACGCGCTTGGCGATGGCGGAAAGGCGGAGCATTTCGGAGACCTCGGCGAGTAATGAACGCAGCGCTACGACGTTCTCATACAGATCAACCGAGGTCAACTCAACCTTCTTCACCTAGGCCCTTCCCTCGCAGAAGACCCGCATTGATCTGCCGCCAAGGATCACCTTCTCCCCGGTTTCGCTGGTCGCGAAGGGGTCGTTGATGTTCTGCGTGTCAAGGACCTGCTTCCAAGGACGTTTCGTCGGTGACGGTGGCAAGGTGAACTCAACACCCTCAGGCGCGGCATTCACCATAACGACAAAGCTGTCGTCGATGACAGGCTTGCCATCGTCGTCGGTCTCGCCCAGGTTCTGTCCGTTGAGCATGTATGCCAGGGAGCGCTTCCAGTCAGCGCTCCAGTCCGTCTCGGGAAACTCTTTGCCGTCGGTGCCGAACCAGAGAATGTTCGATCGAATATTGCTGCCCTGAAAAAACTTACGGCGGCGGAGGTTGGGATGCTTACAGCGCAGTTCGATGAGGTGCTTGGTGAACTCCATCAGCCGCTGTCGTGGCGGATCAAGCTTCCAGTCGTACCAGGTGATTTCGTTGTCCTGGCAGTAACCGTTATTGTTGCCGCGTTGCGAGCGTGCGATCTCATCGCCGCCGCACAGCATCGGCACGCCCTGGGACAGGATCAATGTTGTAAGGAAATTGCGCGTCTGGCGCTCGCGCCATTCGTTGATCTCAGGATCGTCTGTGGGTCCTTCAGCGCCCATGTTCCATGAATCGTTGTTGTCTGCACCGTCCTTGTTGTCGTCACCATTCGCTTCGTTATGCTTCTCGTTGTAGCTCACGAGATCGGTCAGCGTGAACCCGTCATGCGCGGTGATGAAATTGATCGATGCGTACGGCTTGCGTCCGTCGCCCTGGTACAGATCGCTTGAACCCGTCACGCGATACGCAAAGTCTGAAAGCAGGCCCTCGTCACCTTTCCAGAAACGACGAACAGTGTCGCGATACTTGCCGTTCCACTCCGCCCAAAGCACGGGGAAACCGCCGACCTGGTAACCGCCTTCACCGACGTCCCACGGCTCCGCTATCAGCTTCACATCCTGCAGAACCGGGTCCTGGTGAATAACGTCGAAGAAGCCGGACAGCTTTGAGACAGCTGAATCTTCCCGGGCCAGCGTGCTGGCCAGATCGAAGCGGAAGCCATCCACCTGCATCTCGGTAGCCCAGTAGCGCAGCGAATCCATCACCAGCATCAGCACCTGCGGATGAACAAGATTCAGCGTGTTGCCCGTGCCCGTAAAATCCATATAAAAGCGAGGATCGTCCTGCACCTGGCGATAGTACGTCGTGTTGTCCGCGCCCTTCATAGAAAGGATCGGACCTTTTTCATTGCCTTCGCAGGTGTGGTTGTAAACCACGTCGAGGATCACCTCGATGCCATTGCGATGCAGCGTTTTCACCATGTCCTTGAACTCGCGAACCTGCTCACCGGCGTCGCCTGAAGAGCTATACCGAGCCATCGGAGCGAAGTAGCTTAGTGTGTTGTAGCCCCAGTAATCGCGCAGGCCCCGATCGACGAGTTGGCCTTCATCGATGAAGTGGTGCACCGGCAGCAACTCGACCGCTGTGATGCCCAGCATCTTGAGGTACTTGATGCTTGGCTCTGAAGCCAGACCCGCGTACGTGCCACGGAGTTCTTCTGGAACAAGCGTGTTGCACTTGGTAAAGCCGCGGACACTCACCTCGTAAATCACCGAATCGGCAAGTGCAGTCTCCGGCTTGCAGACGCCTTCCCAGTCGTAGGAATGACTACCCGGAACCACGACGCTCTTGGGCACGCCCGCTGCAGACGGCTGGTCGTCAAACTTCAGATCGTCACCGCTCATCGCGTCATAAGGGAAGATGGGCGCCTTCCAATCCACTTCGCCTGAGACGGCCTTGGCATATGGGTCGACGAGCAGCTTGTTCTTGTTAAAACGGTGCCCTTTTTCCGGTTCCCACGGTCCGTCAACGTAGTAGCCATACTTCTGGCCGGCCTTGATGCCGCGGACCAACCCATGCCAAACATGGGCCGTCGTTTCTTTCAGAACGGCGCGGCCGCTGGAAGTGTCTTCCGTTCCGTCTTCATTGAAGAAGCAGACCTCAACTCCGGTTGCATGCTCTGAGAAGATGGCGAAGTTCGTCCCCTTTGAAGAGGGAGTAGCGCCCAACGGGTACGGCTTTCCAGGTAACACTGTGCGGCTCATCGTGCGATTCCTTTAGGTTGTGCGTGTCTGCCGGCGAAGGTATTCAGCCGTACTTCACGTCTCGGATGCAGCCAGTCGCCCGGGGGATGGGCAGCTGCATCACGACAAAAGCGTCACAACTTTACGGATGAGAGCGGCCGCAACTACAGTGTTGAGCACTGTTCATCACAGTGCGCGCGAGGTCCGGGAATGAAGATGAAACCGCCCTGGTTGCTGCTTACTGCGGCAGTCCTTACCGCAACGCCGGCTCACGCCCAGATAACGCCGCAACCTGCGGGCACACCAGCGCCGCGTGTTCCGAGGCCGATGGCGGTGCCTGCCGACTTTAATGATCACGAAGGCTATACCTCTCTGTTCGACGGCACAACACTTACCGGCTGGGCAGGCGATGCGAAGGTGTGGAGTGTCGCGGACGGCGCCATCGTCGGGCAGTACAGCTCACCCGCAGGCACGCGTAATCCGCAGACGTTCCTGATCCTGCAGGGGCAGCAACCTGCAGACTTTGAGCTGAAGCTCGAGATCAAGCTGGAAGGCGTGGATGCGGACAGCGGCATTCAGTACCGCAGCTTTCCTGCTGCGCCTGTGCCGCGGCCCGGGATCCCTGCGAGCGCGCTAGGCGACCCGCGATACAGCATCGGCGGCTATCAATTTGATTTCAACTTCATCGGCACCTATCCCGGGCAGCTTGCGGAGGGGTTCGGGCGAGGCATTATCGCGGCACGCGGGCAGATCGTCCACGCTGAAACGGGCAAGCCGCTGCGCGTGATCGGCAGCCTTGGCAGCAAGGAAGCGCTCGGCGGCTACTGGAAACAGAACGACTGGAACGAAGTCCACCTGATCGCACGCGGCAATACCCTGACCCAGATATTGAACGGCCACGTGATGGCGATACTCATCGACGACGACACTACGAAGTCCAAAGCGAAGGGCCTGATTGGATTGCAGACAGCGGGTCCGGGAACGGTGAAGATCTCGTTCCGCAACCTGTGGCTGCGAAACGAATAGGCTACGCTGGTGCAAAGGGTCATGCCTTGTCTGTAATCTGGTGCCAACCACCTACATACCTGCCCGGACCTGAGGATTTCTGATGATCAAAGCAAAACTCTCAGCCATGATGTTCCTGGAGTTCTTCGTCTGGGGATCGTGGTACGTGACCATCACAACGTGGGTCAGCCAGACGTTGCACTTCACCGGCGTTCAGACCGGCCTGATTTCGGGCACCACCGCCTTTGGCGCTTTGCTGTCACCCTTTATCGCAGGATGGATCGCGGACAACCTGATGCCCGCGCAGTACATGCTGGCAGTGCTGCACCTGCTAGGGGCGGTACTGTTGTACGTTGCTGCAGGGGAGCACGCATATAGGACACTGTTCGTCACCATGTTGTCGTACGCATTGCTGTACATGCCCACGCTCAGCCTTTCGAACAGCATCGCCTTCCGGCATATCCAGAATGCAAAAACAGAGTTCGCGCCCATACGCGTGCTGGGTACGATTGGCTGGATCTGCGCGGGGCTGCTCGTGAGCCACTTCCATGCGGACGCAACGGCACTGCCGTTGAAGATCGGCGCGATCGCCTCAGCGGTGCTGGCTGCCTATGCACTCACATTACCGCACACGCCGCCCCAGGCTGACGAACCCTTCTCCGTAAGCAATCTCTTTCCCGTGGAAGTGCGGCGCATGTTCCGCGATCGGAACTACGTAATCTTCGCGTTCGCGTCCTTCCTGATCTGCATTCCGCTCACGTTCTACTACGCGTTCACCAACCCTTTTCTGAATCAGAGCCACGTTGCGAACGCCGCGGCCAAGATGACCGGCGGCCAGATGTCAGAGCTGGGCTGCATGCTTCTCATACCCTTCTTCTTTCGCCGCCTGGGTGTTAAGTGGATGCTGGTTGCGGGCATGGCCTCGTGGGTATTGCGTTACGTGTTCTTCGCCTACGGCGACCCCGGTGCTGGCGTGTGGATGTTATGGTTTGGCATCCTGCTACACGGTGTGTGTTTTGATTTCTTCTTTGTGACGGGACAGATCTATACCGACCGCAAGGCTCCGGTTGCTTATCGCGCCGCCGCACAGGGCCTGATCACCCTCATCACTTACGGCGTTGGCATGCTGCTGGGATCGTGGCTCTCTGGCGTTGTCGTTGAGAAATACTCGACGGTGCTGGCGGATGGTTCAGCGGTGCAGAACTGGCGAGCGATCTGGCTGGTGGCCTCGGGATGTTCGGCGACCGTGCTTGTCTTCTTCCTCGCCTTCTTCAACGACAAGGAAGACGCGGCCGACAGCACACTGGGAACCACACCGCTGTTTATACAGACGGAATCAGCGCAAGCGATTCCAGAGGTAGCCCTGTAACTACTCCACTACCGTAGGAGTGGCCCAGACTGCTTCAAGTCAGTCTCTAGGCCGACAAAGAAGCAACGCGAACGTACTCAGGAAGATGCAAGCATTTAGACCTCCATTGGCATGCCAGCGTGAATAAGACGATTGACATGCGAACTTAACCGCGCATATTGTTCTCTGGGCAAACTTTCGCCCGCTTGCAGCACTTTGGAGGCAGTATGAAGTTCAATTTTCTCCGGGCACTTTGCCTGGCAGTGGCGTGCGCCGCTTTACCCGTCTTGGGCCTCGCGCAGGCCGTTAGTGGCACCATCGTTGGTACAGTTACCGATCCGTCCGGCGCCGTCGTTCCCAATGCACAGGTCACCATCACTCTCACCGGGCAGGAAGCGGTTCATACCTCCGTCACCAACGACAGCGGAAACTTCACCGAACCCAATCTGCCGCCGGGCGTCTATACCGTCTCCGTTACCGCGCCGGGGTTCAAGAAGGACACGCGCCAGAACATCGTTCTCGACACCAACACCACTCAGCGCGTTGACGTCGGCCTCGTCACCGGCAGCACGACGGAGACCATCACCGTCAATACCGCTCCTCCGCTGCTGCAGACCGATCGCGCGGACATCTCGACGACGATCTCTGCCGCACAGATTGCCGATCTGCCCCTGTCCAGCGGCAACAGCTTTCAATCGCTGCTGAATACCGTCCCGGGCATGGCGCCAACGGTCTTCAACAACTCGCAGTTCTTCAACTCGAACAACGATCTCTCCACGAATGCCAACGGCCAATCGTCGTATGTAAACCTCTACCAGATTGAGGGTATTGATGACGATGAGCGCACGGGCATTCACATCATCCTCGTTCCGCCGGCCGCTGCCATCGCCAACGTCGACATCACCTCCAACAACTTCGAAGCAGAGTTCGGCCGCGCAGTCGGCACCGTCGTCAACGTCACGCTCAAGTCGGGTACCAACAAGATTCACGGCTCAGTCTTCCAGAACATGGAAAACAACGGCGTGAACGCGCGGAACTACTTCGCCAAAGGGCCGAATGGCCGGCTTGTCTACAACTACACCGGCGGCTCCATCGGCGGACCGATCCTCAAGGACCGGCTCTTCATCTTCGGTGACTTCCTCCGTGTCTCCGACCACGAGTTGTCCCTCAACACCTACACCATCCCGTACTACAACGTCACCGGCAACACACTGAACCTATCCGAATACAAGGGCCAGGCGTACGATCCGACCACCGGCGACACGGCCGACTGCCTGGGCACGACGGCCAACAGCGCCTGCGGTGCGGGCCGGACTCCGTTCGTCAACAACCAGATTCCGCTGTCGAACCCCGGCATCAGCCAGTCCGCGCTAACTGTTCTTAAGGACATTGACGCAATCGCCCGCAACCCAGCCACGAACCTGGCGGCCGCTTCTTACATTGCAGGCGCTACCTCCAACAACCTGTCGCAGAACCTTGGCTTCCACAAAGACTTCATCAGCTACGACATCAAGTCCGACTACACCATCTCGGACAAGAGCCATCTGAGCTATCGCTTCAGCCACCAGAATGTGAACACGTTCCAGGCACCGACCTTCGGTTCCTTCCTGGGCGGCCCGGCTGGCGGAGGCTTTGAAGCTACCGGCATCGCAACTGCCTACTCCACCGGCCTGAACTACGATCACGTCTTCTCGCCAACGCTGTTTACCGAGGGCCGCATCGGCATCGCCCACTATCGCAACTCCGCCACGCAGACCGACTACGGCAAGAACGATGCCGCCACGCTCGGCATCCCGGGCAACGGCCCCAACGGCACGGACAATGTGATCACCAGCAGCGGACAGGTCGCCCTGAACCTAGGCAACTTTACAGCTCCGCTGGTCGGCTACTCGGTGTCTTTGCCCTGGTTGCGCGCTGAATCCAACATCGACTTTGCCAACATCTGGACCAAGATCATCAGGAATCACACGCTCAAGGCTGGCGTGGATATCCGTCGCGTTCGCGATGACTTGTTGCAGGGCAACAACAACGCAGCAGCGGGTTCATTCACCTACGCTGAAAACCAGACCTACGTTCCCACCGGCGGCACGACCTTTAACGGCTCTGCGACCGGCCAGGCAAACGACGTTGCCAGCTTCCTCTTCAACCAGCCGAACAATGTGGGTCAGGACACCAATAGCACCTTTCCTGCCTACCGTCAGACGTGGGAGTTCTTCTTCGTCTCGGACAAGTGGCAGGCAAACTCCAAGCTGACGGTCGATCTGGGCGTGCGGTACGAGCTGTATCCTCCGGCCACCCCGCGCAAACCGGGCGGCTTCGTCAACTACAACCCGGCCAACAACACGTTGGTGATGGCTGGAGTCGACGGCAATCCCTCGAACCTAGGCATGCAGACCGACTACAGAAACGTGGCTCCGCGCCTCGGCTTTGCGTATCGTGCCAACCCGAGCCTCGTGGTTCGCGGTGGCATCGGTGTTAGCTACGTTCCGTTCGTAGACAACTCCTATGCCTACAACTACCCGATCAAAACCAGCACCAACTACGTAAACGGCACCACGTACGGGCCTGCCCTTAATCCTGCTGGTGGCGTCGTTAACCTCGCCACGGGCGTTCCAGCCACTCCAACAGTCGCGTTCGCCTCGAACGGAACCCTGCTTGAAACAGCCGCGAACGGCACTCTCGGACTAGGTAACCTCTACATCCCGCTCAACTTCAAGAATGCCTATGTGACCAGCTGGAATGCAGCCGTTCAGCAGGCCCTGCCCGGTGACATGTCACTGCAGATCGCGTACGTGGCCAATCATGGCACACGGATCGATGTCTCGCAGAACATCAACCTGCCAAAGGTCTATGGACAGAGCGCGGCCTATGATCCTCTCAACAAGGCCGCTGACGGCGTGACCCCGACCTTCAACAAGACGGCCTCGGTAACCGAGTACTTTCTCGGCTACTCGACCAACTTCCAGTCCTTGCAGGTAGAACTGAAGCGCCGTTTCAGCCACGGCATCGCCTTCAGCTCTGCCTTTACCTGGGCCAAGGCGGAGAACTACCAGACCGGCGCACAGGACGGCGGTCTGCTGTTCTGGGCCGGTCCTGTCCATCGCAATTGGGCCGTCACCGACTTTGACCGCACCAAGAACTATGAACAGACCATCACCTACGAGCTGCCCGCCGGCCATGGTCACAAGTACTTCAGCTCCGGCTTCAGTCAGTATGTTCTGGGCGGCTGGCGCACCTCGGCGGTCATCTCCGCGGTGTCGGGCCTGCCCTTCACCATCACCGCAAACAGCTTGACCAGCGGCACGACACAGACGGCAAACCAGGTCGCTCCGTACGTGGTGACACACAGCGTTGCCGGCGGTACCACCTCCACCTACCCGACATGGTTCAACCCCGCTGCCTTCACCGCGGTAGTCACTTCTGCCACTCCATGCAACTACGTTGCTGGCGGGGCGCCATGCGCACTGGGTAACACCGGACGTAACCAGTTCCGCGGACCGGGCTACTTCTCTGACAACCTTTCACTCTTCAAGAGCTTCCCGGTCTTCCGCGAGTCCAACCTCGAGGTCCGCGGAGACGCTTTCAACCTCAGCAATACGCCAGCTTTTGGCCTGCCTGGTGGCAGCACCACCTCCAGCACCTTCGGGCAGATCACCGGTACCCTCGGCAGCGGCGTCGGCAACGTCAACGGCGTTGGCGGCCCGCGCGTTCTGCAGGCTTCCGTCAAGCTGAGTTTCTAACCATCAGCCACCTTCGAGAGAGGAGGGTGGATACAACGGCAGCCGGTGACTCCTGTGAGTCGCCGGCTGTTCCTTTGCGGCTCACTTATTATCGTGTCTGGAGCCGCAGTGATAGAGAAACGCCTGAAGACCCGCAGCGTGCCCGGTACGCTGGCGCTCGGACAAACGGTGATGGAGCTGATGCTGCCGACCCCGCGCCTCGTCATCCTGCGGGGAGACCTGGGAGCGGGCAAAACAACGCTTGTCAAAGGCATAGCGCAGGCGCTGGGTGCATCCGCCGACGAGGTTACCAGCCCCACCTTCACCCTGGTCCACGAATACGCCGGGACACGGCGCAAGCTCTACCACCTGGACCTGTATCGCCTTGAGCGCGAAGAGGAACTGCTCGTGCTCGGCATGGAAGAGATGGAGAACGATCCTGACGCGCTGGTACTGGTGGAGTGGGGCGAGAAGTTCCCGTCGATCATTGCGCGTGCACGTGGCCAGGTGGCGATCCAGCTGGGTGACGAGTCCGAGGAACGGCTGTTTTTCGTGCAGATGCTCTGAGGGGCCAAATCGCCTCAAACCAGTCGTCGGACGCTTCCCGGTAAACTAGCTGTATGCCGCCTATTTTGAATGCGCAGTCTGTCAGCAAACGCTACGGCGCGCGCGTGTTGTTTCAGGATGTCTCTTTGACCGTCTCCGATGGCGAGCGGATCGGCATGGTCGGGCCGAACGGCGCGGGCAAATCGACACTGCTGGCCATCCTGGCCGGGCGCGAAGACGCCGACAGTGGAGAAGTTTCCGTTCGCAAGCGGGCGCGTGTTGCAACCGTTCAGCAGAACAGCGAGTTCAAGCCTGGCTTGACCGTTCGCGATGTGCTGGAGCACGCGCTGGAGGCAGCGCATGTGCCGGAGAATGAACACGAACAGCGCCTGCGCGAGACCACCGGACGTGCCGGCTTTGAGGACGACTCGGCCGAGGCTGCGAAGCTCTCCGGCGGCTGGCGCAAACGGCTCGCTATCGTGGAAGGCGTGATCTCCGAGCCTGACGTTCTGCTGCTGGACGAACCGACGAACCACCTCGACCTGCAGGGCATCGAGTGGCTCGAACAGCTGCTGGCTACCGTGAGCTGCGCCTGCGTGATCGTCTCGCACGACCGCTACTTCCTCGAAGCCGTGTCAAACGAAACCGTCGAGCTCAACCGCATCTATGCCGACGGCATCCTGCGCGTACATGGAGCTTATTCCGAGTTTCTTGAGGAGCGCGAGCTGTACCTGGCCGCGCAATCGAAACAGCAGGAGAGCCTGAAAAATCGAGTCAAGACCGAGATTGAATGGCTGCGCCGCGGGCCAAAGGCGCGCACCACCAAGAGCAAGGCCCGCATCGATCGTGCACACGAGATGATCGGCGAACTGGCCGACGTAAACGCACGCACACAGCGCTCCACTGCTGGTATTGACTTCAACGCGACGGACCGCCAGACCAAGCGGCTGGTAGAACTCGAGATGTGAGTCTGCGATTCGATGAACGTGAGATTGTTCGTCATCTCAACTTTGTTCTCACCGCAGGCACGCGCGTCGGCCTGGTCGGACCCAACGGCAGCGGCAAAACGTCTCTGCTACGACTGCTCACGGGCGAGTTGCAGCCCGCAACCGGAACCCTGAAGCTGGCAAACATGCTGCGTGTCGTCTACTTCTCGCAGGCCCGTGAGATCGATCCGAAGCTCACGCTGCGACGCGCGCTGGCGCCGGAAGGCGACTCCGTCACCCACAATGGCCGCGTCATTCACGTGGCAAGCTGGGCGTCGCGCTTTCTATTCACAGGCGAGCAGCTGAACCAGCCCGTCGAGCGGCTCAGCGGCGGCGAGCGCGCCCGTGTGCTGATCGCCCGCCTGATGCTGCAACCGGCCGACCTGCTGCTGCTTGACGAGCCGACGAACGACCTCGACATCCCCACGCTGGAACTGCTGGAAGAAAACCTGCTGGAATACCCGGGCGCGCTGGTGCTGGTGACGCACGATCGTTACATGCTGAACCGCGTCAGCACCACGGTCCTCGGCCTTGACGGCAAAGGCAACGCTGCACAATTCGCCGACTTTGGCCAGTGGGAAGACTGGATGGATGCCGGCGCGCCCGTTGCAGAAACGCCCGTAGAGGCTCCTAAGTCGGTCGTGCATGAGCCGGTCGCGAAGAAGAAGCTCAGCTACATGGAGCAGCGCGAATGGACGACCCTGGAAGACCGCATTGCAGAGGCAGAAGCACGTGTCGCAGCGGCTGAGATCGCACTAACGAACCCGGTTATCGTGGTCGATGCCGTGTCACTGCAGACAACATTGACGCAGCAGGCAGAGGCGCAGGCCGAAGTCGCTGTGCTTTACGCACGCTGGGAAGAGTTGGCCCACCGCGCTACTTAAACACACCATACTGCCTTCGCAGCTCGCGCCGATGACGCGCGCTGCGATAGGTGATGTCGTGGCAAAGGACGCATCGCCACGGGAACCGCTCAAACAGCGGAAGTATCTTCTCCTGGATGAAACCGGTGCGCTGCACGCGTTCCAGCGTGCCGTGGCAATGAACGCAGACAGGAAGGGTGCCCTGCTCCACAGCCGGCACGCCTGCCTGTTCATCGCTCATCGCCGCAGCACCTCTCCATTCTTCATCACGAACGTCACGTGTTCGGTCACGGACATGTCCGCGAGCGGATTGCCCGGCACCGCAATGATGTCGGCATAGAAGCCCTGCTTCAGCTGGCCGATGTCATTCTCCCAACCCAGCAGTTTCGCGCCATTCACCATATCGGCGCGCAAAACATCAGCGTTAGGCATGCCGTACTTTGCCATCAGTTCCAGCTCACGGGCCTGTGTTCCATGCGGAAACGGACCAACGTCCGACCCAACGGCGAACGGCACTCCGGCTGCCATCTGCTTTCTGAACTCGGCTGCGTGGTACGCCTCGCTTTCGCGGCGGCGTGCGGTGGCGGCGGGCGATCCGGCATGATCGGCAAAGTACTCGCCGATCGCGAAGGTTGGCACAGCGAAGATGCCCCGCTCCTTCATGAGCTTCATGGTCGCGGGCGAAAGCTGGTCAGCATGATCGACCGATGCGACGCCTGCCGCAGCCGCATACCCGGTGCCTGGCTCGCCGGTCGCATGCACGGCTACGACTGACCCCGTTCGCTGCGCCTCGGCCACCGCTGCGGCCAGCTGAGCCTCGGTGTACTGGTAGGGTGTGTGAAACTCACCATTGCGCAGCGAGTCGCGGCCGGTCTCATAGATCTTGGTGAAGTCCGCGCCCTGCTTATGCTGCGCGCGCATGACGTGAATGACTTCGTCTGTCGAATCAGCGCGGTCGGCGTTGCTCAGCAGGTGCTCTTCGGGATTGCGGCCGTCATTGTCCTCATGGCCGCCGTTGATGTCGATGGCATTGCACGACATCCGCATGCGCGGGCCGGGGATCATCCCGCCATTGATGGCGTTACGCACGGCAACATCGGCGCATCCCGCACCCTCGGTACCCATGTCACGCTCAGCGGTGAATCCTGCCATCACGTCGGCCTTTGCCGCCCCCGCAGCAATCAGCACGCGCTCCGGCACGGGTTCATTCACCGTCTGGTTGGCTTCATCACCCACGTGCAGAAACAGGTGTACATGCGCGTCGATCATGCCGGGCATCAGCGTGGTGTCGCCCAGGTCGATGACCTCGGCGCCCACCGGACGCGTGACGTGCGGCCCCGCCTCCTGGATGCGATTGCCCTGCACCAGCACCTCGCCCGGCGTGATGATCTTGCCGGCCACCACGTCCAGCAACCGCGCGGCGTGCAGCACAGTTGGATGAGGCGCCGGTGCGACTTCCTGCGCACGAATGAGAAACGTGGAGCCTAAAAGCACTGCAGCTACAAGAATTTTCATCGGTGCCTTGAGAATAATGCAGAAACGCTGCGGGCAGCCTGCAGCGTTCATCGCAATCTTTGCGCCTTCAGCTGCCGAATGGCTCGTCGGCTGAAGGCCCGTAGATGCCCGGCACTTTCACATCCAGCAGACGCAGATAGACATTCAGCTGACCGCGATGATGGATCAGGTGGTTAAAGAACATAGTGCGGTACAGCAGGTACTTCGCGCCGGTCGCGATCACGTGGTCGCCAAATCGAAGAGTCCAGTCCGCCTGCAGTTCTTCGTCGGTCATGGACGCAAGCTTTGTGCGCACTTCCGCGCCTGCGCCCGCGGCAACCTCGACCAGTTTTTCGGCAGAGTGGAACTCGTACTTCGGGAACTTATAGGTCGCGATGTCCATCTCCTGGGTGGACAGCAGGGCCAGGCCGAACATCGGCAGGGTCGCGACGTGCACGGCCATGTTGTTAAGCGCGAATGACTTCTCGTGCGGCTTCCACGTTGCCTTTTCGTCGGGTACGCGCTCCAGTACACGCCGCGTGCTGACCGCCTCCACATCGAAATCACAAAGCAGGATTTCTGCGATTGTCATGTTCTCTCTCCTAACGGTTTAGGACTACATGCCCGTGATGTTGTATCCGCAGTCGACATAGGTAATTTCGCCCGTGATACCGCTGGCGAGCGGTGACAGCAGAAATGCGGCGGTGTTCCCCACCTCGGCCGTCTCCACGTTGCGGTGCAGCGGCGCACGTTCGGTTACGGTGTCGAGGATCTTGTTGAAGTCGCCGATGCCGCGGGCGGCCAGCGTCTTAATTGGACCGGCGGAGATTGCGTTGATTCGGATGCCTTTGGGCCCGAGCGATGCGGCGAGATAGCGCACCGTGGCCTCGAGAGCGGCCTTCGCCACTCCCATCACGTTGTAGTTCGGGAACACCTTCTCGCTGCCGTAGTAGGTCAGCGTCAGGATGCTGCTGCCAGCCGTCATGAGCGGTGCCAATGCGCGCGACACTGCAACAAGCGAGTACGCGCTGACGTCCAGCGCGACGCGGAAGTCCTCACGCTGCGTCAGCAGAAAATCGTTCTTGATGGCGTCCGCAGGCGCAAATGCAATGGAGTGCACAACGATATCGACCGTGCCGTAGGCCGATTTTAGCTCCTCGGTGACACGCTCAATCTCTGCATCAATCGAGACATCGCATTGAAAACTCTTCGCGTCGTTCAGTTCTGGCAGCAGCGCGTCCGCTTCCCTCTTCAGGCGTTCGCTCTGATAGCAGACAGCCACCTTCGCTCCCGCCTCATTGAGCTTCTGCGCGATGGCCCACGCGATGGAGCGCTTGTTTGCGAGTCCGAAGACGACTGCGGTCTTACCGTTCAGGTCGATCATTGATTCCTTCCGTTCTGGTTGTCACACTGATCGCAGCGAAGGATCGCGATGCGTTCAAGGTCTGCTATTGCGCTCTGCTTTTCTGCTGCGGCGGCTAAAACCGTGTCGCTTGGTAGACAGGCAAGCATCGAATGGATCTTCGCTGCGCTCAGGATGACAGGCCAAGGAGTTGCAGAGGTCATGAGAGCAGCCACTCGTATTGCTCATCGGTTAACGGCACTACCGAGAGGCGAAACTGCCGAAACAGGATCGAACCCTGGAAAACTCCCGCCTCGCGCATCGCTGCCAGCGGCTTGGGTCTCTTCAGGCGTTTGCCAGCCTTCAGGCGCATCGCCGGGTTCTTGGGGTCTGTTGAGTCAACCGACACAACAGTCGCGGTGCCCACGGCTTCTTTGCCGACGTTGGAGTGGTAGATCACGCACTTCTCGCCCTTCTTCATGTTGCGAAGGGTCATCAGCGCCTGCGGGTTCTTGATGCCGTCCCACACGGTCTCTCCGTCACGCACGAGGTCGTCGAAAGAATACTTATCCGGCTCGGACTTGAGTAAGTAGGGCATCGTTGTCGTGGATGAGGATACCAGTCCAGCGGCTCGCAGTCAGTCATCGAGATCGATGAGTTGGACACGATCCATTGCCCGGCCCAGAAACTGCGGGCCAAGCCGTTGGAACTTTGCGGTGGAATCCGTCGCAAAGAAGCTCACCTGCGACTCGCCGCCACCGGACTGCGCAGCGTGCGGCAGCATGGAGGCCACATGCCTTGCGGTCGCCTCGGCGGAGTCGACAATCGGCACCTCGCCAACCATTGCCGACACGACCCGCCCGAGCAGCGGTCGCAGCAGCGGATAATGCGTGCAGCCCAGGACGATTGCCGCTGGTGCATCCGCCGACGAAGCCAGAGCTTCACGCAGGTAGACCGAGGCAATCTGCTCGGTGATGCTGCCGTCTGTCCAGCCTTCTTCGACCAGCGGAACAAACAGCGGGCAAGCCTTCTCCGTAGCGCTCAGGCCTGCTGCGGTGCAGGCAGCAGCATAGGCGTGCGAGGCGACCGTTGCTTCCGTCGCAAGCACGAGCGCGGTGCTGCCGGGCGGGGCAATCGCCGCCGCAGCCAGCGCTCCCGGCCCTATGACACCGACCAGCGGCACGGGCGAGTCCATCTTAAGCGACGGCAGGGCAAGTGCCGAGGCCGTGTTGCAGGCGATCACGATCAATTCCGCATCCCGCTCAACCAGCATGCGAATCGCAGTAGCCGTGTACCGCGTAACTGCTGCCTGCGACTTGGACCCGTAGGGCAGGTGTGCGGTGTCACCGAGATACACGAAATCGGCTCCACGCAGGTGGTGCAACAATTCCCGCAGGACCGTCAAGCCACCAAAACCCGAGTCGAAAACACCGATTACCGGGCGTCGACGAACGCTCATCGCGCGGTGTCCAGCGCGTCGTACGTGCGGTCGAACTCGACAGAGCCGGCGAGCGTTGCGCGCGGCTTGCCGTCCACCAAGAAGCGCACGGCGGTAAGCTCCGGCAGGTTTGCGTGCAGCGTGCCGACGATCGATTGAATGGTCAACGTCTCAGACGTGATCCCTGGCGGGTGCTCCTCAACCCATGATGAGCGCAGGTTCACCACGGCAAGTTCTCCCGGCTGCTGCATCAGAGGATCGGTGTTGCCCTGCTTGCCTCCGCTGGCGATCTCGGCAAGCGTGACCGCAGGCAGGCTGCTTGCAGCAGTCGGCGCGCCTAGCGGCAGAGGCACGATGTACACGTCCTCAACGGCAACGCCTCCACCGACAGCGTGCGGAGACCGCGGCAACGTGTACTCCGCCAGCAGATGCTCCAGCAGCGCACGTGCTCGGACAGCCGTTTGTTGCGGCAGCGCCAAAGATCTGGTGACAGACTTGACGGACCCGTCCGCATCGTTCGCGATCATCAGCGGCACGTCTTCTGACGCGGAATACGCCGGAGCTTCGATCGGCGTGTTGTCGGCGTTCTTGACCGCGGCAAAGTTCCGCTGGTGCAGCCAGATCAGCAGACCCGCCATGATGATCGAGCTGCCCAGAAGGATCGCAAACAGGATGCGCTGGTAGCGAGGAATCATTGCGCGGCCCCGCCGTCCGCCGGTTTGGGAAGATCAAGGGGCTTCGCCACTGGCTTGGGAACAACCTCAGCCGGTGGCGGCTCCGGCGGGGCAAGGCTTGCAACCTTGTTGCGCCACAGCAGAAGTGTGTTCGCGATCGCGCTGCTGATCTGCCCTTGATAGCCGTTGTCTTGCGCTGTGGTGTCCTCGTTCTCTGGAGACACTTCGACTGCTACTGCGGGACACTGCATGTTGTCCAGCGGACGCATCCACGTCTGCCCCGTCGAGACCGGAATCTTTGACCGGGGGAACGCCGCCTTCAGGTCATCGCGCAGCACGCGCGAGCGATCGGCGAAGGCGGCCTGCGCCTCGTCCCAACGGACCGCGGCTCCCGCCGGAACGACGGTCTGCCGAAGCGACGTCGTATACAGGTGAACGCCTCTGCCGACCGGTGTCGCATGCAGCAGAATGCACGCAACGGGGTGCGTTGTGTTGGCCAGTGCCGCCCGCGCGTCGTTAGTGACGTCAGCGTCGGCATCGCGCGTCAGCTCCACCGTAAAGCCGCGTGCGCGCAGCATCGACGCAAGGTGCTGTGCAAGATCGAGCGTGACCTGCTTCTCTGCAAGCCGGTCGCCGATCCGCGCTCCGCCATCGGAGCCGCCTCGTGCCGGATCCAGCAGGACGAGCGGCTGCTGCGCCCGTGCGGCGGTGCCAAGAAACAGAAAACAGGTGAGCAACGTACGGGTCACGGCTGACTGATTGTAGCGGCTACGGTTGCCCAGCCGTTGCCGCGGCCGCGCCCTGCGGGCCAGAGCCCTTCGGGAAATAGCCGGTACGCGTGCGCACCGCCAGCTTGCTGTAACCCTTTTCGCGTGCCTCAACGTGGATCGTGCGGTATCCGCCGAGCCTCGCCGGCTTGGTCGATGTGTAGGCAATGGTGTATTGCTGCCGAATGTCCGCAGCGACCTGCGCCGCCACTGCGTCCACATCCTCCAGCCTGCGAGGGAAGTAGGCCACGCCACCCGTCTGCTCGGCCAGCGTCTCCAGAACGCGCCGGGCATGGCGGCTCTCTCGCTTGTCTTCTTCGGGACCAAACAGCAGGCCCACGCAGTAGATAGTTGGGCCGTCGAGTTCCTGCACGCGCCGGATCGTCTCCTCAAGCGTGGAACTTGACGCGTTGTCATCGCCATCCGTGATCACAAGCAGCACCTGTTTGGGCTGCTTCGCGTTGTGCGACAGGTAATCCGCCGACGCGACGATCGCGTCGTAAATCGCCGTGCCACCGCTCGCCTTGACGTAGTTCAGACCCTCTTCCAGCTTCTTGATGTCGCGGGTGAAGTCCTGATCGATAAACGCTTCCCACGAAAAATCCACCAGGAACGCTTCATCTTGAGGATTCGACAGGCGAATCAAATCCAGCGAAGCCTTCCCAACGGCAGCGCGCTTGTCATACATGGAACCGGACGAATCGATGAGGATGCCGAGCGACACCGGCAGATCCTCGTGCCGGAATGACGCAATCTGCTGGGCCACACCGTCCTCGTACACCGTGAAGGCCTCGCGCGGCAGCGTCTGCACCATGCGGCCGTTGTTGTCGATCACGCTGGCATTCAGCCGGACTTCGCCAACATCGGTGCGCAGCGTGTAGGTACTTCCGGACCGCTGTACCTGGCTGCCGACCGCAGGAGCAGACTGCGCACCTGGCGCGGCGGGCGCTGGAGCCGCTGTCGCATCGGGGTCCGGCGAAGGCACAGGATCGCGGTCCACCGTAAGCGATGGCACCACAGGCGTGGTTTGCTGCGCGTAGGAGCTTGGTGTGAGAGAAGCAGCCAGGAATAATCCCAGGCAAAGTGGTACAGCAGAACGGTTAATCCGAAGGTGCATAGTAACCCTGACGATTGTGAACCGAGAGCTGCGGCAGCCCTGCCGGCGGGTTCAACTTAACCTTCAATTTACGCCAGTTGCCGTCGTGTCGCAGGTCCGTTGGCTTGTAACCGACCACATATTCGTTGCGCAGTTCGGCCGAGATGCGGGCCGCGATGTCCCCTAGTTCCGAGACGTCGGTTACCCGGAACAGTCGCCCGCCCGTCTGCTCGCAGATGTCCGTCAGCAGCGCCGGTCCGTTCTTCTCCTCCTCGGTCGCCGCGGTCTGGTCAAAGATGCCGATGGAGTAGATCTGCACATCGCCCTCACGAACAGCCTTGCGTAGTTCACCTTCGGTGTAGCGCGAGCGATTGTCGCCGCCGTCGGAGATGATAAGCAGAGCCTTACGCTCGTATTTCGCGTCTTTGAGCTTGTTGATGCCGAGGTAGACAGCGTCAATCAGCGCCGTCCGGTTCTGCGGCTTCAGCATGACCATGCGGGCGTCTACGTCATCCACGTTGCTCGTGTAATCGACCACCACGCTGGGACGGTCATTGAAGGCGATCACGAAGAACTCGTCCTGAGGATTGCTCGTCCTCATGAACTCGCTCAACGCACGGCGGGCGCGCGCAAATTTGCTGTTCATGCTGCCGCTCAGGTCGAAAATGATGCCGATGGTAATGGGCGCGTCATCGGTCGAGAAGGTGCGGATTGTCTGCGGCAGGTTGTTTTCGTAGACGTAGAAGTTCTCGCGCTCCAGGCCGGTCACCAGGCGGTTTTCGCTGTCGGTCACCGTCATGGGAACCAGGAC
This sequence comes from Terriglobus sp., assembly GCA_965199365.1. Lineage (GTDB taxonomy): Bacteria > Acidobacteriota > Terriglobia > Terriglobales > Acidobacteriaceae > Terriglobus. Next base: position 1,527,319 of record CBDARC010000002.1, read on the forward strand.
CAGGTTCGCCTCGACCCGGAGCGTCGCTCCGGGATGCAGCGCGCCTTTGGCTGTCACGTCTTTTCCGGTGATCACCTCGCCCTTTGGTGCCGGCGCGGGCGCGGGAGCAGTCGGCGTGTGGGCCTTGTCGAGAGGGTTCTCCTGCGCCGCGATCGGCTTAAGCCCAACCAATGCAAGGCAAAGCAGAATGCCTTGCAAGACTCTCAGAGCGTTCGTGAATCGGAACGACACCATGCTGTCCTTTTGCCAGCGTTCGGCGAACACCGCTCCCATTTGGACGAAGCGATTCCCCCGGCTGTTGCCGCTCGGGAACATGATTGTACGTCACGCGGAACGCCATCTTCTTTCCTGCTAACAAACGGCAGTGAAGGTTTAATGGACAGCTCCTTCCGGTGCCTTTTCGCCTGTTTTAGGCTTGCTGAGCAGAAAGGCCAGAAAAAACATGCCGACAGTCATCCACGCCAGCAAACGGTACACGTCGGCGTAACCCAGCACGGTCGACTGTTGGATCAGCTGCTGGTAGATCGAGGACTGCGCTGCATACGCCCCTTGCGCATGGCCCGCCGTCTGGGCGAGGAAGTTACCGGTCTGCTGCACCTGCTGCGTGTACGCGTCGTTGCCATAATTGATGGCATTACCAAGCCGCGCCTGGTGGAAGAGCGCTCGGTTCGTAACCTCGGCCCCTGTGAGCGATATCAGGATGGAGCCGCCGATGTTGCGGGCGAAGTTGATCAGGCCCGCGACCTGGTTACTAGCCTCTTTCGGAAGGCCCACGTATGCCGCGTTCGTGATCGCGATAAAGCAGAACGGGATGGGCACCACCTGGATGACGCGCAGGAACGCGTTGTAGCCGAAGCTGATATCGAGAGTCAGGTGGACCGAAACGTACCAGTAAGCAATGGCGAATACTACGAATGCGACCGCCACGATGTTGCGTGCTGGGAACTTGTCTGACAGGATGCCCGCAATCGGCGCAACCACCAGCAGCGCCAATCCACCACCGGTCAACGCTTTGCCTGCATTCGTCGCGGTATACCCGAGCAGCTGCTGCAGGAACTGTGGCTGCAGCACCGTTCCGGCGTTCAGAATGCCGCCCACCAGCAGCATGAGGAAGCAGCAGATCGCAAAGTTCTTGAACCGGAAGAGCCGGAGCTGCATGATGGGATTCTTCGTGCCTCGCAACTCCCAGATGATCAGCGCGATCATGCCGATGACGAACATCGCCGCGAAGCCGCGAATGAAGTTGGAGGCGAACCAGTCGTTCTCTTCGCCCTTGTCCAGCGCGATCTGCAGGCCCGCCATCGCCAGCGTCAGCAGGCCGATGCCGATGTAATCGCCACGGAAGAAGTTCTTGCGGTCGGACTTAATCCATGGCGGATCATCCACAAGCCGCGACACCAGCACCAGGGCCAGAATACCGACCGGAATGTTGATGTAGAAAATCCAGCGCCACGAGTAGTTATCGGTTATCCATCCGCCCAGCGTCGGCCCGATTGAGGGTGCCAGCACGGTCACAAGCGCGTAGAGGGAGAACGCAACACCTCGCTTCTTCGGCTCGAACGAGTCGGCCATGATGGCCTGTGCCATCGGCTGCAGGCCGCCTCCGCCGACGCCCTGGAGTACCCGGAAGATCAGCAGCAGCGGCAGCGAAGGCGCAATGCCGCAGAGGAAGCTGGAAACCGTGAACAAGGTGATGCAGATCATGAAGAAGTTTTTGCGGCCAAAGATGCTCGAAGCCCAACCGCCAAGCGGCAGAACGATGGCATTCGATACCAGGTAGCTGGTCAGCACCCACGTTCCCTGGTCCTGGCTGGCAGCCAGCGAACCGGAGATGTGCGGCAAGGCGACGTTCGCAATGGAGGTGTCCAGCACCTCCATGAATGCCGCCAGAGCCACAGTCCCGGCGATGACCCAGGGGTTGACTCTTGGAATCCACCGCTCTTCCGGCATGCTTTCTCCTTTGCCTCGAGGGCGTGCAGTTCAACTCGTCGACCGCCGTAAACAAGGCAATGCGCTTCAGAACTGCTGTTTTCGATGCTCTGTAAGCGGGTTCGATGCGCGCCGGAATGCGGCAGGTGCTCCGGCGTCACCCGGTAGAATGATCTGGAAGCTGCCCAAGGAGACCTTTCGCCCGCATGCGTATCTACCCGTTCCGCGCCCTTCGTTACAACACTCACAAGGTCGCTCTCAGCGATGTGGTTACGCAGCCATACGACAAGATTTCGCCCGCCATGCAGGAGGCGTACTACGAGCGCAGCCCTTACAACCTGATCCGCGTGATCCTCGGCAAGCGCAATCCGTCCGACACGGAAACAGACAACGTTTACACGCGCGCCGCCAAATCGCTGCAGGACTGGCGCAAGGAAGCGGTGCTGATCGAGGAGCGGGAGCCCGCTCTCTATGGCTACGCACAGCGCTACACGGTTCCCGGTACCAACGAGGTCCGCGAGCGCCGCGGCCTGATCTGCCTGGGCCACCTATACGACTATGCCGAGCAGGTCGTCTACCGGCACGAACAAACGCTGGCCAAGCCCAAGAGTGATCGCCTGTCGCTCTTCAAGGCGACCCGCACCTACTGCGAGCAGATCTACATGCTCTACTCTGACCCGGCGTTTACGGTTGAGAAGCTCGTCTTTGGCAATGCCAGCGGCGATCCCACGACGCCTGCCGACGAGACTGTTACCGACGAATATGGCGTTGTGCATTCTGTGTGGAAGGTGACCGATCCGCACGTCCTGAACCTGCTGGTTGGCGCGCTTGCAGACAAGAAACTGATTATCGCTGACGGCCACCACCGGTATGAGACCTCGACTGCCTACGCACGTGAACGCGCCGCCGAACTGGGCGTTCCGGACACGACGCGAGACAGCGGCAAGACCGAGCGCACCGTCGGTGATGCCGACGAATCACCCTCAAATGACGCGGACATGGCGGTCGGCCCGCAGTTGCCTGTTCCCAGGTTTCCCGAGGCCGCGATGATGATGACGCTCGTCAACACCGACGCGCCGGGCATCACCATTCTGCCGACGCACCGCATCGTCTACGGGTTGAAGAACTTTTCGGCCGCGGCCTTCCTTGACCGTGTGTCGGAGTACTTCATCACTTCGAAGGTCGACTCCCAAGCAGCTGCATCGGGTTCCGACGCGGAGAACGTCGAGAGTGCGGCGAACCGCACAGCGCCGCTCGCCGCGACAGAAGGCGTTGCGTTCCTTGCCGTCATGCGCGAAGGCACCTTTCTGCTGCAGGCCAAGAAGCATGCGGTTGAAAGCGCACTGCAGCATGTGCCGCCTCGCCAGCGCGGGCTCGACGTAGTGCAGCTGCACGCTCTGGTGCTGGAGCAGTTGCTGGACCTGACGCCCGAAAGCATCCGCCAGCAGGAGAACCTGCGCTATCTCCGCTCTGCCGAAGACGCCGCCGCACAGGTCGCTCGCGGCGAAGCCGACATTGCGTTCCTCATCAAGCCGGTCACGCTCGACCAGATGAAAGAGGTCTCGTTGAGCGGTGAAGTGATGCCGCAGAAATCGACAGACTTCTATCCCAAGCTGCTGAGCGGACTTGCGTTCTACGCGCTGGACTAGGTCAGTCCCGGAGTGCAGCCACAACCCTAGAAGGTGTAGCTCACGTTTACGTCCGGACGGATCCCAATGCCGTTCTGTTGCACTACGCCATACGTGTAGCGGGGAGCCCAGTCGTACGTGTAGAAGTTCGCGCGATCCAGGACGTTCAGCACGCCGGCGTGAATGCGCATGGGTCTGCCGTGGACCTGCACGTCACGGTTTACCGCTATGTCAACACGGTTGTAGAGAGAACCGCGCAAGGCGTTGATCTGCGTCAGGTCGTAGATCAAGCGATTCTGCGCATACGACGCGTCCATGAGAGCGGGCGTATATGGTCGGCCCGAGGTCATCGTTTCGCGTGCCGTGATGCTGTAACGCCCGGCCTGAAAGCCCAACAGCACGTTAAGGACAAACGGCAAATCGTTTGTGCCAGGACGGTACACACCATCCAGACCTGAAAAGGTAGAGCTCGAGGTGGACAGGTTCGCGCGCGTAAAGACATGGCGGATAGGGTTCTGCTTCAAGCTGATTTCGATCCCGCGGCTCAGGCCCGCTCCCGCGCTCGTCATCGACAGTGCAACGAAAGGTTCATCGATCACCGGCGCCAGTGTGGCGAGCGAGACCTCTGGATAGTTGATCGATACCGGATAGTTTGCATACGTCTTGCGATAAGCTTCCACGTTCAACGACAGGATGCGATTGATCTGGAAAGTGCCTCCTGCTACCACCTGGCTGCTCTGAATCAGTCCCAGCGCGGTGTTACCGGGCGCTCCACCGATGACGGAGTATGGCGGTAGCTGCGCAGACTTACTGTAGGACGCGCGCAGATCGAACCGCTGACTTACGAGCGCACTGATTGAGGCGTGCGGCATCCATGCAGTTTTCGCACCGGTAATGCTCGGCAAGCCCCATGTCTGCAGTCGCACGCCGGATCGCAGGAAGACCCGGCGCTTGAAGTCTGCATTCCAATCCGCGAACAGCGCTCGGTCGATGCTGGAGAACGAGGGAGATAACGTGAACGCTGCCTCAGGCGTCGCGGATGCCGAGTACGGGCTGAAGATGCCGCCGGACTGCTGCGTCGTGTAGTTCATTCGGTTCGCATGAATATCGGCGCCGAAGTCCGATCCTGAGCCGTTCTCATCCGCGTATTGATACTCGTACTTCACCTGCGTGACGCCCTCGCCACTACTCTGCTGGAACGAGAAGGGCACGTCGAACTGGTAGAAGTTCTGGTAGTACTGCAGCACCGGTGTCGGCTGTGTCGCCTGGTCGACCTTCTGCACGTCCTGCGAATTGCTCAGCAGCCACGTGCTTACCGCGTCCGAGCGCAGGGTGTGCTGCCAGACAACGCCCGTGGTGTTCCGCCAACCGGAGTAGTCCGTGTTGAATGCGTTGGTCTCGGAGAGGTCAAACCAGGTAGGCCTCACCTTCAGCGCGTCGCGACCGCTTAGCGCGTCCATCCAGACATGATCACGCGGTGACAGATCGTCTGTGTACCTGATCAGGCTGTTCGTGAACTCTGGCGATCCATTGAGGCCGATGTCTTTAATGAAGAGGTTGGTCACGCTCTCCTTGAGAGAAAACAACAGCGACTTGTCTCTTCCCAGCCATCGGCTGATTCGGATACCGCCGCCGGAATACCCAAGGTCGATCGCCGTCAGGTTCTGATCAGGGATTTCAATCGTGCGGATCTCGGTAAGCGATGAAAGGCGGCTCGAGTTACGTGCACTGACGTCACCGGTGTGCAGCGCAACGGACCCGATCAGTTCCGCACCCAGCATTGAGCCAAGCCCACCGGTTGACCCATCGAGTGCGAGCTGATTGATGTTGGGAACCTCGAAACGGTCGACTACAAAGGCATTCTCAAACGAGTTGCCGCCGCGAACCGAAAAGGCGTTCTGGGTGTCCGAACCGCCAATTACGCCGGGCAGCGTCTGCAGGAAGCGCGGAAGGTCGCTCCACGTGCCGGCGGACTCGAGCACATCGGTCCCCGTAACTTCCTCTGTGCTGATTGCCTGTGGGGTCCCCGACGCGTCTTCCTTTGCCTTGACGTTGACGGAAGTAGCGAGCTTGAGGGGTGGTCCTGCAGAGGATGGCGACGCTTTTTCTGCTGGGACGGTCTTCGGCTTGCCGGTTTCGACCCGCGCCAGGGTGGTCGCGGGTTCCGGCCGTTGTTCCTGCGCGGCAAGGCACGTAGTCAAACCAAGCGCACAGATCGCAACCAACCCCGTCCGCATACCCATCTCCCGCTGTGCTTACTTGTGCACCATAACGGACAAGCAATCGATAAGAAGACGCTGCTTGGGCTGGTGACAGAAGGGTCACGCGTGAGTCGTTCCGAATCGGGAGCAATGGGCAAAAATGTGTCTGCGCCAACACCATGTCCCAACACAAGTGAAAGGGCCGCGCGAAGCGCGGCCCTTTTCGCAGTCGTTGATCGTAAAAGCTTTAGCTCAAGCCGAAGCAATAGAACATCCCATCGTACGTTCCGAGATAGACTTTGCCGTTCGCCACTGTGATGGATGAGAAGTGGTTGAAGCCCTTGATGGCATCGCCGCTGTTCCACAGCTCTTTGCCGGTCTCGGCATCAAGCACATAGATGACCGCCGGTTGACCATGCGAAGCACGGATGCTTGAGTCGAAGTTCAGGCCGATGTCGTTCCACGACTGCTGCGTGTTCTCGCCGCTGCCGTAGGCGAAGATCATGCCATTGGCGATGATGTTCGGCTCGCCGCGGTGCATGTCACGGCTGACCCAAACGGGTTCGAGCGTGGGCTTGCCGTCCTTCTCGACCAGCTTGAACGCAGCCTCTCCGCCTTCCTTGGTGTCAGGCTTGTTCTCGATCGGGAAGTGCATGTCCGGCTGTTTCGGTCCCCAGAACGGCATGACGATCCAGCGCGTGCCCTTGGCATCTTCCCATGAGGAAAGCGCACCCCATGAACCTGCATTCTGGAAGTCCACCAGCGGGTTGCAGACCAGAGGAGTCTTGTACAGCGGCGTGTCGTGGTTCGGTCCGCCCATGTTCTGTGGATCCAGCAGGGTGATCCGGCACTCTTTACCAGAAGCTGCCATGTACTCCTTGCCGTGCCAGTTGAAAACGGTCGGCGTGTTGTTCGGGTCCAGGTCGCGGCGGCGCAGCCAATCCCAGTTTGGTGGCGTGTACCAGTCCTTGATCACCCAATGCTGGCCGTCATCGCTCTTCTTGAAGCCAACGACCGAGTTGCCAATCACCAGATTGTTTGGATTGCTCAGGTTGACGAGGCCGTCGCCGGTCGTTGTCCAGACCGTGCCGTCACTGGTGATCACCGGTCCGCGACGCCCCCACAGGCCACCGCCACCGCCGAAGCCAACCGTGGTAGTCGGTTTCGTCTGGGATCCGTCGACCTTCGTGGACACGATGCCCGCGCGACCGGAGTAGACGCCGTAGATCACTTCGCCCTTGTAGAGCTGCAGGGCAAACTTGCTCACGGAACCCATCTTGATGTCTGGCCGCAGGGTGTCGCCGGTCACATCGCTGAGCGTGTGCAGAACGCCGCCGCCGTCCACAACATAGATCGGTCGCACGCCGCCGGCTTCTTCCGGCCCGATCGCCGGCACACCGGTGCTGCCCTGCGGGTTGAGGAAGTTGAAATGCTTGGGATCGGTGTTGGAACCACGCATCGGATCAGGCGGTGGCGCTGCAGGCGCAGCACCGGCCGGGCGATTCGCAGCACCAGCTGCCGCCGCGTCGGGCGGTGGTCCCTGTCGCGTGCTGGGCAGCTTTTCGTAGCTGAAGTGCTTCTCCCATGCGAGCTTCTGCGAAGCCGTATCGAAGGCGTAGAGGACGTCTGACGCGCCCAGCACGTAGACCATCTCCTTCTTGCCTGCGGCGGTTGGCACGTTCTGCACCACAAGCGGCCCCATCAGGGCATGCAGCGCGTGCGGCTCCACATCGGTCTGTACCTTCCACAACAGCTTCATCTTGCCGACGTTGTCCTTCGCGAGGATGTGCTCTTCGCGATTCCAACCGGAGCGGATGTTGTCTCCTCCGTCCATCAGCCAGTTCTGCGCGGAAGCGGCTGCACAAAAGAACAGGGCGCCGGAGAACAGGGCATACTTCTTGATTCGGGATACGGTCATTGTCTAGCGCTCCTCAGGGACGCCGTAGGCGTATAGCGTGTTGTCGTGCGTCGTGAAGTAGACATGGCCGTTGGCGACGGCGATGCCGCTGGGGCTGAAACTCGTGGCTTCTTTGCCCGAGCTATAAAGTTCCTGGCCTGTGGTCGCGTCCAGGATGTACAGGACGGCCGGCTTTGACATCTTTTCGATCTCGCCGGGTGTCAGCACCTTGCCGCCCTTTGCGACCTCGGCCGGCATGCCGCTGGACAATGCAAATACCAGGCCATTGGCGAGCGCCGGAGGCATGGGAGCAACCAGCTCACGCGAGCTCCACGCCGGCGTGAGACTTGGACGGCCGCCAGCGCTCATGGTCAGCTTGAACGCCACTATGCCGCCGTTCGCCGATGCGCCGTTTGCACCCGGGAACTTCATGGACACCGGCCCACGCACTGCCGCGTAGACCATCCGCGTCGTACCTTCTGTCATGGTCGCGAAGGTGCCGTACAGGCCGCTGCCATCGCCGTCCTTGCCCGGGGCAATCAGCGGCTCCGACGCAAAGAGCGGTGTGTGATGGTCCGACCCACCCAGCGCAGTCGAATCCAGAATGTAGATGCGTCCCATCCTGTCGCCTGCAATGACATAGTCCTTGCCGCCTTCGGCAAAGACCGCAGGGGTGATGCCGAGGGTCGGCATACCAGCCTTTGGGGCCGGCGCTGCACTTGAGGGTGTGAACCAGTCCTTGACCGTCAGCGTTTTCGCTTCAAGGCCGAGAACGGTGTCGCTGTACGTGCCCGCGACGTCGCCCTTACCATCGGCAACGGTGCCGAACATCTCTTCATTCTTGGTGTCGGAGGCAACGCCACCAGTTCCGGCAAAACCCGAGCCGTTGGTCATGAAGCTGGTCACGTCCCACTTGGACGGCTTGACCATCGGCAGGTCTGGGGTTGGCGGCAGTACAGGCGGCGTGAAGGTGCCTGCATACAGGCCGTTCGGGCCGCCACAGCTGTTGATCGTGGCTGCGTACAGTGTCGCTCCCGCAAAGTTCAGGCCGGTGACGTTGCTGCCTGCGGGCAGCAACTTGGCCGGCGGAATCATCTGGTCCTGGCCGTCCTGCGCCCGCATAGTGTGGATGTAACCGTCCGCGCTGACGGAGTAGTACGCGGCCAGGCGCGCGATGGGGTTCGCACCGCCAAAACCGCCGAACCGGCTGGTGGCGCTTTGACCGTACATGACCATGGGAGCAGTCTGACCAGCGGGGCACAGTGCCGAACCGGCGGACGCCTTCTCCTCCATCGCGTGGAACGGTGTCTTGAAATAGGAGATGCCCAGGTCGGCATCGACGGCATAGGCGGCGCCGCTTGTGCCGGTCGTCATGACCAGCTCTTCAAAGCCGTGGTAGCCGATCAGGCGGCTTAACACGATAGGGCTGGTCAGTGCGCCCGCGCCGATAGCCTTGTTGTCGACCTTGTATTTCCAGAGCAGTTTGACCTTCGGGATGCTCTCCTTGGAGAAGACGGTTTCGCCCTGCGACCAGCCATCGCGCTGGGGGTTGCCGCCCGTGCTCGGCCAGTCCGCCGCCCATACACCGATACTCGAACCAGCCGCGATGCATAGCGACCACAACACCAATTTGCGCATGCTGAAGACCTCTCCCCATACCAGAGTCGAAACGGAATGCTGTCGCTCTGAGACGTCTCAGGCCGAGCACTAGTTTCACTCCCGCAGGCAGTATGCATGCGCCTGCCTTGTAAAACTACAGGATCGCATCGGCAGTGGACCGCATCCGGGAGCGCATTGTTTATCCCACTGCCAGAGAGCCATTGTCAAGCACTGTGGGACGGAATCAACCGGCCGCGCCGCCTAGAATAAGACCATGCAAACGATGCTGTTGGCGGATACCTGCGGGCTTCTTGGGGGCGTCGCAGTCGCTGCGTGGAATGAAGCGGGTTCGCCAGTCGGCGGTTCTATCCCGGAGGTGACGATACTCGCAGAACGCACGATTCCCGGACGCGAAACGCAGGAGCGCCTGATGAATGCTGTTGCCGAGGTGCTGCATGAAACTTCACTGCAGCCCTTGGACCTGGATGCGCTTGCAATCGTCACAGGACCGGGGTCATTCACCGGCGTACGCATCGGCATGGCCGCAGTAAAAGGGTTGGCAGAGGCGCTGGACAAACCGGTGGTCGCCGTTTCGCGCCTGGCGGTGCTCGCCGCACAGGCAGGCAGTCCTGGAGCGGTGTGGGCCTGGATTGATGCCGGACGCGGCGATATCTTCGCCGGACACTATCGCGATGGCGTCTGCCTGGGCGAAACCATGCTGCGCGGTACGGATGCGCTCGCTTCTGTCGGCCCCGCGGAGATCGTAATTGTCATGGAAGCCAACCTGGCCGAAGTCCCCCGCGGGACGATCCGCGTGGCTCCTGTAGGCGTACGAGAGGCCCTCCCGCTGGCGATGGCCATGGTTCAGGCGAACCAATTCGCGGATATCGCGTTGCTCGATGCAAATTACCTGCGCGTTCCGGACGCCGAGCTTGCCCTGCGAGCGAGGACGTTGGCCTTGGCCAACGCAGCGTCGGCGGAGCGATGAGCTCCTTCGCAGTCCGATCGGCTGAGGTGCGCGATGCAGAGTCGATGGCATCAATCGCCGCGCAAAGTCCTACCGCCCCGCAGTGGACCGCGGCGCAGTTCATGGAAATGATGTTGCCGCGACCCGAAGGCACGGCACTGATACGATTGCTGCTGGTCGTGGACCATCTAGGCGCAATCGCAGGGTTCGCCGTGGCGTCCGCCCTGTGTGCCGTTTTCCCGGTTGAGGCCGAACTGGAGAGCCTTGCCGTCACCCCCGCAATGCAGGGTCGCGGCGTCGGTCTAGCGCTCTTGCAAGCCGTGTTCGACTGGGCTTCGACACAAAAGGCCGAAAGCCTGAGGCTGGAAGTCCGAGCAGGCAATGAGCGCGCGATGCGTGTGTACAGCAAGGCGGGCTTCCTGCAGACAGGCAGACGCGCGGCCTACTACACCGGGCCAATCGAAGATGCAGTTGTCATGGAGCGAACACTTCAGCCCTGAGTCAATGCCCTGCCGTTGGAACCGCTGGTTAACCGCTTGCGGAGCCGGTATCATTCCCCTTGTATGGTTCGTGACGGGTATTTCTACGCGCTGGGGCTGCTGCTGGTGGCGGTCGTGCTTTGGAAAGTGGTCGGATCGGTGGGTCTCGCTGCTCTTCCCGTGGCGTTGGCGCTGTTCTTCCTGTGGTTTTTTCGCGATCCGCCGCGTCGCGTGCCTGCCGGCGACGGCTTCCTGGTCTCGCCTGCTGACGGCAAGGTGACCGAAGCCGAGTGGATCGAAACACCCGCCGGCAGCCGCCTGCGCCTCAGCATCTTCCTGAACGTGTTTGACGTCCACGTGAACCGGTCGCCTGTTGCGGGCACCGTGACCCAGGTGAGCTACAAAAAGGGTCTGTTCCTCAACGCAATGCGTGCCGATTCAAACGTGCTGAACGAGAGCAATACAGTGGTCATCGAGGGCGAAGGCTGCACGCTGCAGGTGAAACAGATCGCGGGCCTGCTGGCGCGCCGCATCGTCTGCTTTGTGAAGCCGGGTGACACGGTTCAGCGGGGCCAGCGCTTTGGTCTGATCAAGTTCGGTTCGCGTGTCGATGTGCTGATGCCTGCCGACGCGGTTCTGCGCGTGCGCACCGGCGACCGCGTCAAGGGCGGCAGCACGGTGCTGGCCCATGTTCCACAGAAGGCGACGCTCGATCCGGTGTCCACGGCGCCCGCAGCGCTGCAGGTTTGAGGATGTCGGCGGAACAATCGCCGAAGCAGGGCCGTCCGCGGCGAGGACTCTACGTTCTGCCATCGCTGTTCACCGCTGGCAACATCGCCGCGGGCTTCTACGCGATCACGCAGTGCCTGCAGGCGGTACCCGGCGACAACAGCTACTTCAATCGCGCTGCCCTGGTGATCGCGCTGGCGCTGCCGTTTGACGCACTCGACGGGCGTATCGCGCGGATGACCAACACGGAAAGCGACTTTGGCCGCGAGCTGGATTCGCTGGCCGATGTGATCACCTTCGGCGTCGCTCCGAGCATCCTGGCGTACACCTGGGGATTCCGCATGCTGCCGCTGTTGCCCCACCCGCACATGCGGCAGAACGCGATGGATTTCGGCCTGGTGGCGGCGTTCCTGTTCCTGATCTGCGGTGCGTGCCGGTTGGCGCGCTTCAACGTCACTTCAAATCCCAAGCCGAGCAATCCCGGCCGGCCGGGACGCAGGTACTTCGTGGGCATGCCGATTCCCGCGGCCGCAGGCGTGATTGCCAGCGTGGTGCATTGCTTCGACGGCTCGCCCATCGATGACGCACGCATCGCCGTTGTCTGGATCGGCCTGCTGTTGTTCACCGGCTTCCTGATGGTCAGCCGATGGCGTTTCTGGAGCGGCAAGGAGATCAACCTGGGCACGCAGCAGCCCGTGCGGCTACTTGTTCTGCTGATGGTCATCGCCGTTCTGCTTGCCAAGTTCTCTGAATACCTGCTGATCACTATTTCGCTCGCGTATATGGTGAGCGGCATGTGGGCCCGGTTCATGTATGCTGCGCAGAGCCGCCGCGCCCGCCGCATGGGCATGCCGCTGCCCAATGTCAGCCAGGGTTAGCCACCCGCATCATCTTACCCGGCGCAGCATCAGAAAGAGCTATGACCAAGAACGCATATCGCATCGCCGTCGTTGGCGCTGCAACCCTGTTAGGCAAGGAAATCGGCGACGAGATCGCGGAAAGTCCTCTCGCTTCCGCTACGACCATCCTGCTCGATGTTGAAGATGAAAGCGGCACACTCGAGGCCATCGGCGACGAAGCATCCTTCATCCAGCCGCTCGACGCTGCCGCGTTCGAGAACCTGGACGTAGCGATCTTCGCAAACTCTGCCATGCTGCGCGAGTACGGCAAGACGGCCCGTCAGTTCGGGGCGGCCGTAGTCGATGCCACCGGCACAGATGCCAAGGCGATGGCGCGTTCGCCCCTGGTCGGCGACGCCGCTCCGCTGGACCTTGAAGCATCCGCCGTGCGCGTTGCGCATCCCGCGGCCACCATGCTGGCGACCGCTCTGACCGGCGCCGCAAAGATCGGCAAGCTGCGCTTTGCAGCCGCAACGGTCCTGCAGCCCGCCAGCGAAGGCGGACGTGCAGCGGTCGACGAGCTGCAACAACAAACCATCAGCCTGCTGTCGTTCCAGCCCGTGCCGAAAGACCAGTTCGATGCGCAGACCGCGTTTAACCTGCTGCCCGCGTTGGGCGAAGCCGCACCGGTCTCCCTGGCAGACACGCAGTTGCGGATCCAGCGCGACCTTCGCGCGCTGTGCTCTGACACACTGCCAATACCTCTGGTGCAGTTGATCCAGGCACCGGTCTTCCACGGCTTCACCGTGTCGCTGTTTCTTGACTTCGCGGAACCCGTGGCGGTCGAGGCGCTCTCACGTGCGCTCGCCTCAGAGCACGTTGAGTTGGTGGGAGAAGACGGTGATCCGCCAAGCAATCTCAGCTCTGCCGGTCAGGGCCAATTGCTCGTCCAGTTGCAGCCCGGGGATGATACCAATCCCAACAGCTTCTCGCTCTGGATCGCGGCAGACAACCTGAAGCTCGCCGCCCGCACAGCGGTGGCCTGCGCCCTGGAACTCACACGCATGCGGCCACTAGGCAAGGTGCAATAAGGCTCCGGAAGTCGGCAGCAGACGCGGCTTAGTCCGAATCTCGAACACGCGCTTCCACTTCGTAGGAGGGATCTACTTCGGTGAAGGTGTCGCGTTCAGCATCTGATCCGTTGCTTTGCTCATGGTCGCCGTGCGTTCCAGCTTGTCCCATGAGAACGGCCGACCGTCGATGACGCGCTTCACCGTCTTGAACAGCACCACGCTGAAGACCTGCCGGTACGTGAACCGCTGTATCCAGATGTGGACCAGCAGCCATGCGTCGCCCTTGCTGGCCTGGTGCTTGCGTTCGAGCATGAAGGCGAGCGTCGATGCGGCAAAGTCAATCAGCATGAATGCCAGGAAGAAGTACAGCAGCTTGATAAAGCTGGCAGCGCTCGCCGACTCCGGATGGAAGTGCCGGTCATAGAGGAACTTGAACAGGCTGGCGACAAACATCAGGTCGATCAGCGGCGACACCAGCGGCAGCAGGATCTGGAAGACGATAATGTTCGGCAGTGCGAACAGGCCCATCGCGCGACGTCGTTTGATCGCTCCCAGGTGCTTGAAGACGGCCTGCATGATGCCGAACGACCAGCGGAAGCGCTGCCGCATAAGGCCGTTCATGTTGATCGGCGCCTCAGTAAATGCCAGCGCGCGGTCTTCATAGATCACCGACAGACCCTGCTCCAGCAGGATCATCGTAAGGTCGGCATCCTCTGCAACCGTGTTGGAGTGGTAGCCGCCGCCTGCCTCAACTGCCGACGTGCGCCATGCGCCAATCGCCCCCGGTACAACGACAACTACATCGAACAGGTCCATCGCGCGCCGCTCGAAGTTCTGGCTGGTGATGTACTCCAGTGCTTGCCAGCGGGTCCAGAGATTGACTCTGTTGCCGACCTTAGCATTGCCGGCGACTGCTCCGATCTGCGGATTGGCAAAGTGCGGCACCAGCCGTGCAATCGCATCATGCGCGATGACGGTATCGGCGTCGATGCCGACATAGATCTCCTCGTGAACATAACCTTGCAGCGCGAAGTTCAGCGCCTCGGCCTTACCGCCATTCTCTTTCTTCAGCACGGTCAGCCGACCGCTCTCGATGTCGGCCGCATAGGCCTCGCGAGCCACGTCGGCCGTGCGGTCTGACGAACCGTCGTCGATCACGATGATGTGCAGGTTCTTGTAGGTGGACATCATCACAGATCGGATCGTCCGGACGATGACCTTTTCTTCGTTGTAGGCAGGGATCAGGACGGCGACGCGCGGGCAATAGTCGTCCGTGGCAAAGTTCTTACGACGACGGAAGCGGTCGATGATGGCGAACAGGCCGATGATGATCAGCCGCCCGCTCATGAGGATGTCGCCGACGAAGAAAACGCCCACAACGAAATGATTGAAGCTCGAGATTCCGAAGAACGCGATGGAGTCGATGATCGCAAGGCGCCGCTGACGGCCTGTAAGGTGCGGCATCACCTGGTCGCTGGTCTTCCCCATCAACTCACTCACCGGCACAAACTCGTAGCCCTGCGCGCGCAGGGTGTTCACCAGCAGCGGCAGTGCTTTGACGGTGACCGACCTGTCGCCGCCGCCGTCGTGCAGCAGGATGATCGATCCACGGAAGTCAGGGCGCGTCTTCATCGCCTCGATCTGCGTCAGGACCGATTGCACAATCTCCTGTGATGTCTTGCGCGGATGCTCGTCCCAGTCGTTGGTGTCAATCTTGTTGCCGACCACGATATAGCCGCGCTGCTGCACACGCTCAGCGGGCGCTGCCTGATCGTTGGTGTCGGGCTCTTGGTCGATGGAGTACGGCGGCCGGAAGTAGAGCGGCTGCACGCCGAGCTTGGCCGCAAACAGCCGCTCCGTAAGATTCAGTTGCAGATCGACTTCACGATTGCTGATGGCACTGATGTCAGGGTGCGTGAAGGTATGATTGCCAATCTCATGCCCTTCGCGGTACACGCGCTGCATGATGCCGACGTTGTTCTCAGCCTCTTCGCCGATCATGAAGAATGCGCCCTTGACGTTGAGCTTCTTCAGCACGTCAAGGATTTTCGGTGTCCACTCGGGGTCGGGCCCGTCGTCGAACGACAGCGCCAGCTTCTTCGGCTGGTAACCGAAGTAGGTCACGGTGTATGACAGCGGATAGCTGGTCATCGCCTCGGAGTCGATCAGCTTGGCGTCGTCTATCGTAACCGTCCGGTGGCCGTTCCTCGGGCTGCCGGAGACATGCATGATGTCTCCCTGGCCTTCGATGTCAAGGTCCCATCCCGGCGGTACATCGCTTAGATCTTTCAGGGGATTCGCCTTCACCGGCTGGTCCCAGATCTTCCACATGGACTGGTCTTCACTTCCCAGCCGCCACAGGGCAAACGTCTGCAGACCAAGTTGCCGGGCCGCGCGCATTTCATTCAGGGTCGTCACCGCATCAAGAAACCAGACCTCGTGCCGGACGTGATTGTCTTCATCGTCATAGGTGAAATGAGGGTTGCGCGACGCGTCGTCCAGGTCGACTTCTGACCCCGAATCTACCGCTGACTGCCACACGGCCTGCGTCGACATGTTGTCCGAACGCACCACCTTGGGGACGAACTTCGGTGCTTTCTTTGCGTGCGAGCCCTTTTTTGCGGGTGCGGCGTCCGGTGGCAGGCTCATCGTCCAGTCATAGCCATAGCTACCGATCGCGCAGATGATCTTCTCTTTCGGCACCTGCTTCAGGATGTCCTGCAGGTTCTTGATGAACCAGTCCTGCGGCGCAATCGGGCCGGGCCCGCTGTCGGTCTGGTGCAGGTCATAGTTCATCAGCAGCAGCCCGTCGGAGTTGGCCGACATGAACTTCATGTCCCAATCGTCATCGCCCACCGGGGTGTTGATGTAGAGCTTTAAACCGTGCTGGTGCAGCGCAACGTAAAGCGCCGTGATCAGCTGCTGGTACGAAGGCTGCGCGGCGGTCGGTACCTCTTCAAAATCTAACGAGATGCCGTGGTACCGGCTGTTCGACAGCAGGAACCGCATCGTCTGATCGAGGAAGTGCTGCCGGGCAACAGGGTCCTGCAGGAAGCTGCCGATCTCCGGCATAAAGATGTTCTTGATCGGGTCGTAATTATTGACCAGCGGGAAGATTTCCGTGTTCGAGCCCGATTCGGCTATGGTGCGCTGCACTTTGGTTTCAATGTCGACGGGATGAACGCCAGTGCGGTCCACCACGTCGAAGGGGCGATTGTCCGTCGTATATGAAGTCAGGTGGCCGTCAGGTGTGATGACGTGCAGCCACTCCGGGAACAGCAGATCGATCTGCTTGACGTGCTGCTTCAGCGAACTGTAGCTGGCCGGGTCCCATTCGACGTAGTACGCCGCGCGGAGGCCTTCATCTTCGTTCAGCGGAACGTCTGACGGCTTGCGGTCGGTGCGGCGATGTGCCGATCGGACCTTCTTTGCCTTGTCATCCGGTACAGGAGGGTTATTGAGCGCGCGAAAATTACGCTTCGGCTGCTCCAGCAGCAGCTCCGGCAGCGGACGCATGCGGAGGACGCCCAGCACAAAGATGATGAACAACAGGAGTCCAACGGCTGCGGAGATATCGAGGATGCGACGGAGGCGCTTCCAGCGGCGCTTCTTCTCGTCGAGAAAGATCGGTTTCGATACGGGCGCTGCCATGTTCTTCCATCGTAACGTGCTGGTGCGTAAACGGTGCTGTCCCGAGGATGCCAGCGCGTCGTCGGAGTGTGCTTTGCCGTTATGATGCAATACGATGCAGGCCGTATCTCCCCTCGCGACCAGTCGCACTGTGCGCACGGCGCCGCTGGGCGCGCGCGCACGCCTTGTGACCGTGGCGCTGCTACTGGCCGGGCTGTGGCTGCGCATCTTCTTTTTGCGGCGGCATGCATTCCTCGCGGGTGACTCGTACCTGTACCAGGACATCGCTCAGAACTGGCTGCACGCCCATATGTACGGCCTTTCGACGGACACCGACCCGCGGCCCACGCTGATCCGGCTGCCGGGATATCCGGCGATCCTGGCGGTTTTGTCATGGCTCTTCGATCGATGGCTGCATGCCGACCCCGGCACTCTGCGCAGCTTCTGGCCTGTGTTGTGGCTGCAGATCATTGCAGACCTGGGTACCTGCTGCCTGGCGGCCGCCATCGCGAGACGCATGTTCGGCGTGCGGGCCGCTGTCGCGGCACTTGCTCTTGGCTGTCTGTGCCCTTTCACCTCCAACTACACCGCAGTTCCGCTGACCGAGACGTTCACGCTCTTCTTCCTCGCGCTTGCGTTCCGGGGACTGCAGAAGTGGATGGACGGAGCGAATCTTGGCCGAGTCGCGCTGATTGCAGCGGCGCTTTCGGTAAGCGTTCTGCTGCGCCCTGACCAGGGCCTGCTCGCCGTTGCGGTTGTTGGAGCGATGCTGATGGCTCCGCAGGTCGAGTGGCGAACGAGGCTTCGGGCCGTCATCGTTTGCTGCCTGCTGGCGAGCATCCCGTTCGTGCCCTGGACGATCCGCAATGCACGCACGTTTGGCGTCTTTCAGCCGCTCGCACCCAAACTGGCGAACGATCCCGGCGAGGTGCCGTCGCTCGGATTCCAGCGTTGGTATCGCTCATGGGCCATCGATTTCAGCTCGACGGAAGACGCTTACTGGAAGTACCCGGAAGACACCGTCCAGATGGCCGACCTGCCCGACCGCGCCTTCGATTCGCCAGCCGAACGCACCCTGGTCGCGAACCTGCTGCAGCAGACCGCGGTCACCCACAAGCTGAACCCAACCGTCGAGCAGGCTTTTACGCAACTTGCCCTCAGGCGCGCACACACTCACCCATTGCGAACACACGTGCTCATGCCGCTGGGGCGACTGCTGAACATGCTGCTGCACCCGCGCGTGGAGATGCTGCCCGTTGCCGAGCGCTGGTGGCAATACCGGCTGCACAAGGCGCAGACCATCTTTGCGTGGAGCTATGGCCTGCTGGGCCTGGTTTATCTTGTGGTCGGAGCCTTCGGTGTCAAAAGAGCGTTGCGGGCCGATCGCGTGCTCTCCTGGTCGATGATTGCCTATATCGTCTTGCGCTGTGCCTTGCTGCTGACGCTTGACAATGCCGAGCAGCGGTACACGCTTGAGTTCTTTCCGATCCTGTTTGTGTTCGGCTCGACCGCTTTTTTGAGGCTGAATCAGAAGAACGCCCACCTTCGTAGTGCGTCCTCTTAAGCGGCACGGACGCTACCAACATGGTGCGTGTGCCGCACCATCTAAGATCTTTCCGGCTGAAAGCTACCGGACGTCATGGCTGCCGGCAGAGGGATCCTTAGCTGCGCTCAGGATGGCGAACCTGTTAACGCCGCAGCTTCGATGCAGTCCAGAACTGCTGCAGGATATAGCTGTCGGTCATGCCGGCGATGTAATCGGCGATGACGCGCGGCACGCCTTCTGCTTCGCTCTCTTCGAGGTAGCCGTCGGGCAGCCGCGAAGGGTCGGCTAAGTAAAAGCGGAACAGAGTTGTAACTACGTTTTCCGCTTTCTCGTGCTCGGCCTCGAGGGTCGGACAGGTGTAAAGAACACGGTAGAGATAGGCTTTCTCTTCACGTCGCTGCGCCTCGCAAGCTGGCGAAAAGGTGGCGACACGATGGGAGCATGCCCGCACATCAGCCAGCGTTCGCAGACCATGCTGCTCCACATTGCGAGCGGTCGTTTCGATCAGGTCATGCGTCAACTCGGTCTGCATCACCTGCAAAGCTTCATGAAAGAGAAACTTCTGCTCGACATCCGGATGCTGACGCGCAACGCGCTCGTAGGCCCGGCCCATGATGCTGATGTGCTCGCAGATGTGATCCATCTCCAGCAGGCCCGACTCAACCCCATCGTCCAGGTCGGCTGTAAGATAGGCGATCTCATCGGCCAGGTCGATGATCTGCGCCTCCAGAGGAGGCCGCTGATCCAGCAGGTAGTCGGACAGCGCAGGGTAGTCGCCCGAAGTGTAGTCGCGTGAGTGCTTGATGATGCCTTCACGAACGCCAAGCGTCAGGTTGAGACCCCGATGCGCGGCATACCAGTCCTCGAAATGCTCCACGATGCGCAGCGCATGCAGGTTGTGGTCGAACCGCAAACCATGCTCTGAGAGGCATTTGTCCAGCGCGCGCTCGCCGGCGTGCCCGAACGGCGGATGGCCAATGTCATGTACCAGCGCCAGTGCCTCGACCAGTTCTTCATTCAGGTTCAGCGCGCGGGCGACTTCACGCGCGATCTGCACAACCTCAATCGTGTGAGTAAGCCGTGAGCGAAAGTGGTCCGACTCGCGGCTGGTAAAGACCTGCGTCTTGCCGGCAAGGCGGCGAAACGCGCGGGCCTGAACGATGCGTTCACGGTCCCGCGTGAACCCGGCCGTACGCGGCTCACCTGGTTCGGTCCAGGAACGCTCTGAAAGCATGTGTTGTTCTGGCCCCTGCACACTGCAGGCGCAGAGGTCGTGCGTACAAAGCATGGCAGCGAGCGTGCCTACGGCATCACCTTGTTAGCCTGCGCATTCTTGGCGAGCTTTACACGAGCAACGTCCAGGCGCTTGTGCAGCTTGCTCACATCGTCAGGCTCAATGTCGGCAGGCAGCGATCGGCTGTACTCCACCAGCGCGCGTTCCCATTGCGCAACGGCCGGCTTCAGCTTGCCTTCTTTCTCGAGCGCCTGGCCCAGGTGGTCGTGCACGGTCGGGTCAGTCGCATTGCGGTCGACCGCCTTCTGCAGCAGGTCCTCCGCCAGCGCGTACTCGCCCTGCTTGAAGTAGACCCAGCCCTCGGTGTCGAGGTAAGCGTAGTTCTGCGGATCGAGTTCGACTGCCTTCTTCACCATGGCCAGTGCTTCGGGCAGCTTGATACCGCGCTCCGCGTACATGTAGGCGAGATAGTTCAGCGTCTGCGCGTTCGTAGGATCGATGTCGAGCACCTTCCGCAGCCAGGTCTCCGCCTCGTCCTTTTTGCCGAGCTTGTCAGCGATTGTGCCGCGCAGAAAGTCAGGGTAGATCTTGTCGTCAGCCTTCACTGAGAAGACGTCAGCCTTGTCGAGTGCGGCTGTCGCATCGTCGTAGCGCCGCAGACGGATGTAGGCCTGTGCCAGCGACAGATACGTGACGCGGTCCTCTGCCTTGCCGTTCAACTGCTTCTTCAGCAGCGAGATCGCCTCATCAGGCTTCCCGGTATCGGCAAGCTGACCTGCGTAAAGGATCTGTGCGTCACGATCGTTCGGCGTTGCCTGCGCGGCGGCAGCGGCAACCGCGGAGGCCTTGTCCCACTCATGTGCATCGCGGTAGGCATCCACTTCGCCGTTGATGGCGCGAGTCTTGATCTCCCCGCCGAGTGCCTCCATCTGCTTGTAGGTCTCGATTGCCGCATCGGTCTTGTTTTCCTCGCGGTAGAGAACCGCCAGGCGCTCAAGGAAGATGGCGCGGTTGTTGCGCTCGCCCTCCGTGTACGAGTCGTCGGCCTTGGCCGTGCTGGCGAGCACGCCCTTGAGCGATTTCTCGGCGTCAGCATAGCGGCCGAGGGCGTCGTACAGCAGAGACTCATTGAAGATCAGCTCTTCCGAATCAGGCACAGAGGCTTTAGCCTTCTGCAGCGTAGCCAGCGCAAGATCGTAGTGGCCCTGGCGGCGCTGAATTTCGGAGATTTTGATGTAGCTCTGGGGGTCCTGCGGTTCAGCCGCGATCAGTGCGTTGTAAGCCTTCAGCGCTTTGTCCAGCTCGTCAGAGTTGAGCAGCGCATTGGCCAGACCGCGCATTGCGTCGGTGTTGTCGCTTTCAATGTCGAGCGCACGCTGGTACGCAGCGGCAGCTTCCTTCGGCTTGTGCAACTGGTCGTAGCTAGCGCCGATGGCAAGCTCGATACGCACCGAACGGTCTTCCACGGGCAAAGCCGTCAGCGTCGAGATCACGCGCTGCGTGTCACCCTGTTCGCTGTACAGCCGAGCCAGGTTCAGCAGTGACTCTTCCGATCCGTTGTCCAGCCCCTGCGCTGCTTTGAACTGCACCTCGGCCTTCGCGGACTCGTGGTTAACCTCGTACAACTGGCCCAGCAGAAGGTGGTCTTCGGCGACGTTTGGCTCCAGCTTGACGAGCGTCTCGTATTCGGCGATGGCCAGCGTAACCATCTGCGACTGCGCGGTGTTCTGCACCTCGCCCAACGAACGATAGTAGATGCGGGCGAGCAGGCGGTGTGCGTCGAGGTCGTTGGGATTCTTCTTGAGCTGGTCCTGCGACACTTCGACGGCTTCGCGGATGCGACCCAGCTTGAAGTACAGCTCGGCCAGTCCATCCTGCAGATACGTGGAGTTCGGGTCGGCATCGAGCGCCAGTTTGTACTGCTCAACCGCCTGCGTCGCATAGTCAGACCGGCCCTGCGAGGTGGCAAGGTCTTCGTAGATGTGCGCCAGGCCGTAGTGGTAGTAAGCCGCGCTAGGCCCAGTCGTTGAGGGCGCAACCACCTGCGGAGGCAACGTCTGTGGCTGATTCTTCTGCGCGGAGACAGTGGCTACCGAGGCGAGCGCTACGGCTGCTGCCAGAACGACGCGGCTGCTGCCAAGGCCAGTAAACAACACGCGATCTGACTTCCGCGGACGAATCATTCAGAAGAACCATACCTTCTGCCGGTTCGCTCGCGCGACCAGGCTTCACACTGTGTGCATAGCTTTAGACGAACGCGAAGTCGTAGTGGATGCCGCGTCATTTATCCGTGGCGGAAGTGTCTCATACCTGTGAATGCCATTGCGAGTCCCAGGCGATTGGCCGCGTCAATGACTTCGTTATCGCGCACGCTGCCGCCCGGCTGAATGACCGCGGTCGCACCTGCTCCCGCAACAACTTCGAGCCCGTCGGCGAAGGGGAAGAACGCGTCTGAAGCAGCGACCGTTCCGTCTAGCGGCAGCACGGCCTTGAGCGCACCAAAGCGCGCCGCGTCCACCCGGCTCATCTGACCCGCACCGATTCCGACACTCTGCCCGTGCCCTTCGTACGTCCGCGCGTACACAATCGCGTTTGATTTCACATGTTTGCAGACAGTCCAGGCGAAACGCAGGGCTGTCAACTCGGCTTCCGTCGGCTGGCGCTCTGTCACGATCTTCAGCTCGACAGACGCTAGCGAGCCGCGATCCGCGTCCTGCAACAACATGCCTCCCGAGATCTGTTTCAAGGCACGCGCGGGCTTGGCAGGCTCAATCTGCAGCAGCCGAAGGTTCTTCTTGGCGGCAAAGCGGCTCAGCGCCTCCTCTGTGAAGGACGGAGCCACAATCGCCTCGACAAACAGCTTGGCGATCTCTTCGGCTGCCGCGCCATCCACCTCGCGGTTGATCCCGATCACTCCGCCAAAAGCCGACACGGGGTCGGCTGCCAGAGCTCGCCGGTACGCATCGAGCACGCTATCGCCCGTTGCCACGCCGCACGGATTCGTGTGCTTGATGATGGCAACCGCTGTCTCGCTGAACTCGCCCGTCAGTTCCCAGCAGGCGTCGAGATCGACCAGGTTGTTGAACGAGAGCTCCTTGCCCTGCAGCTGCTTTGCATTGGCAATGCCCCGAGCGCTGCCGTCCGTGTATAGCGCAGCTGCCTGGTGCGGGTTCTCGCCGTAGCGAAGTGTGCCCTTCAGGGGCAGGTTCAGCCGGATCGCGCGAGGCACTTCGGTGGACGTAAATGCGGCCGCTTGCGTCTCGATACCGTCCGGTTCGGACAGTTGCTCCAGTGCGTTTGCGATGGCTGTGTCATACGCGGCGGTGGTTGCGAATGCGGCCTTGGCCAGCCTCCAGCGCGTCGCAAGCGACAGGCCGCCGCTGTTCGCTTCCATTTCAGTGGCGATCGTGTCGTAGTCGGCCACGTCGGTCACGATGGCGACGTCGGCGAAGTTTTTCGCGGCAGACCGCACCATGCTGGGGCCGCCGATATCAATGTTCTCGATGATCTCCGCGAAGTGCGCGCTGGGCTTGTTCGCAGTCTTTTCAAAGGCGTACAGGTTCACAACAACCATGTCGATCGGCTCGATCGCATGCTCTTTTACTGCCGCCACATGCTCAACATTCGAACGGATATGCAGGATGCCGCCATGCACCTTGGGGTGCAGCGTTTTCACGCGGCCGTCCAGCATCTCGGGAAAGCCGGTAAGGTCGCTGATGTCACGCACCGGCAGGCCGCCATCGCGCAGTGCCTTCGCCGTGCCGCCCGTCGAGACCAGTTCGACACCGATGGCATGCAGCCTCTGTGCGAACGGCAGCAAGCCTGATTTATCTGTGACGCTTAACAGAGCGCGTGTGACTTTATTCATCTTCATCTATCCCCTGTGTGCGCCGTTCCAGTTAATCCGAAGCTGTCGCACCTAAAGCCGGCACCCTTGCTCTGCACCACGACAGACTCGGTTGTCGTCTACTTCCGGTACTCGTGAGCAAGAATGATTCGGAGCCCATGATGCCGGTCGCATCCGGGAAGGTTTTGGGTGTAACTCTCCAAGTGCCATCCGTTCGTATACGTTTCAATACGCTGACAGGCCGACTCGATATCAAACAAATGCCGTTCGGTGTCATGCCGCATACAGAAGTTCTTTTTCCTGTTCGACAGCGGCCTTCAAGAAGCGGTTGCGGTTGATCTCAGCAGTAATAACGTCCACTTTGCGATCGAACAGGAGTTCCGAGGCTGCTTCCAGTTCGGTGTACTCGTTCAACCAGCCATTGTTCACGCCGGGTTGGAAGTCGAGCGGGAAATCGATGTCACTTGTCTCAGGATCGAAGTCGTCCCGCAGCACGGAACTGAACACAAGCGGTCGTGCGACTTCGTGTTCGCGGCAGATTGCGGCGACCTGCCCGCGCCGCTGCTCGATCTCTTGCCGGCCGTTCATGGTGCCAGTTTAGCGTAATGCTCCCTCACACCTTCAACGCACCGGTCAGCTTACCCACGCTCGACACTTCATGCGAGGCGCACCACTTCTCCAGTCCCGTCGCAATCTTCTCTGCCGCTCGCGGATCGGCGTAGCTTGCCGTGCCGATCTGCACCGCCGTGGCACCGGCCAGCATGAACTCGACAGCGTCCTCCGCCTTCAGAATGCCGCCCAAACCCACGACCGGAATCCTCACCGCTCGGGCCGTCTCCCACACCATACGGACCGCAATGGGCTTGATGGCGGGACCGCTCAGACCGCCGGTAACGTTGGCGATACGCGGTCTGCGAGTCTCCACATCGATGGCGAGCGACAGGAACGTATTAACCAGCGAAACAGCGTCGGCTCCGGCGGCCTCGGCAACGCGCGCCATGCCACCGATGTTGGTCACGTTCGGCGAAAGCTTCACCATCAGCGGCCGCTTCGAAACGTTTTTGCAGGCGAAAACCAGGTCTCCGAGCGATTCAGGATCGGTACCGAAGACCATGCCGCCATGCTTCGTGTTCGGGCAGCTTGCGTTCAACTCGTACATCGCGATACCTTCCGCCTCGTTCAGCCGTTGGATAACGGCAAGGCAGTCCTCGATCGTGAAGCCGAATACGTTTGCAATGCACACCACTCCGGGCATACGACGAATCTCCGGCATCTTGTCGCGAACGAACGCCTCCACACCCACGTTCTGCAGGCCGATGGCGTTGATCATGCCACTTGCTGTCTCGATGATGCGCGGCGCGCGATTGCCCTCCATCGGCTCGCGCGACAGGCCTTTCGTAATGAATGCGCCGATCCTGTCGACGGCCAGGATCTCGGCAAATTCCACACCATAGCCGAAGGTTCCGCTAGCTGCGATCACGGGCGACCGCAGTTCCACGCCGGCGAGGGTCACGGCCATCTGCGGCTTGCTGTCTGCGGCCATGCCTCCAATGGTAGCGCTCCGCCCAGAGCCGTTACCATAGCCGGAAAGCCGTTACCATACAAAGATGCTCGACCTCGCATATGTCCGGACCAACCTGCCGGAGGTGGAAACGGGACTGAAGCGGCGCAACGCCGATCCCGCTGCCCTGCTGGGCGATTTCGCCGCGCTCGATGCCAGCCGCCGTGAAGCCATCACCGAACTTGAGAAGCTGCAGGCAAAGCGCAACCGGCTCTCTGAAGAGATCGGCAAGCTGAAACGCACCGGCGGCGACGCCACGCTTTTATCAGAAGAGGTCCGCGATCTGCGGGACCGTGCCGAAGACCTGCAGGCGACGGCAGACGGCCTGGACGGCGATCTGCGCGCGGTACTCGCCTCCCTGCCCAACCTGCCCGACGCATCCGTTCCGGACGGCAAAGACGAGCACGGCAACCGCCTCGAAAAGACGTGGGGCGATGTGCCGACCTTCGACTTCGCAGCGAAACCGCACTGGGAGCTGGGAGAAGCACTCGGCATTCTCGACTTTCAACGCGCCGCGAAGATCTCCGGATCGCGATTCGTCGTTCACATCGGCGCGGGAGCGCGGCTTGAGCGCGCCCTGGCAAACTTCATGCTCGACCTGCACACCCGAGAGCATGGCTACACCGAGGTGCTGCCGCCCTACATGGTCAACTCGGCGTCACTCTTCGGCACGGGCCAGTTGCCCAAGTTTGAGCAGGACCTGTTCTATTGCGTCGACAAGACCTCGTTCCACGGCTCGCTTGAAGATGAGACCGCCGACGATGCTGCTTCCGGTATGGACCGTCTGCGCGTCGAGCGTGACAAATTCGAGGGATTCGACCACTTCCTGATCCCGACGGCCGAAGTTCCCGTCACAAACCTGTTCCGCGATGAGACGCTGGACGAGAAACAACTGACGACCAGCCTGTGCGCCTACACGCCCTGCTTTCGCAGCGAGGCGGGCAGCTACGGACGCGATGTGCGCGGCATGATCCGTCAGCACCAGTTCCAGAAAGTCGAACTGGTGAAGTTCACGACCCCGGACAAGAGTGAAGAAGAGCACGAACAACTGACCCGCCACGCCGAAACGGTGCTTGAGAGGCTGGGGCTACCCTACCGCCGCATGCTGCTGTGTACCGGCGATATGGGTTTCGCCTCGCAAAAGACGTATGACCTCGAAGTGTGGCTGCCCGGCCAGGGGCTCTACCGGGAGATCTCGTCCTGCTCCAACTTCGGCAGCTTCCAGGCGCGGCGTGCCAACATCCGCTATCGCGCCGCCGGCGTCAAGAAGCCGGAGTTCGTCCACACGCTGAACGGCTCTGGCCTTGCCGTGGGCCGTACCTACCTCGCCATCCTTGAGAACTATCAGCATTCAGACGGCTCCGTACACATCCCCGAGGCGCTGCAGCCGTACATGGGCGGCGAAACCGTCATCGGCAGGCAGCCCGGCCTGCACCGCCTGCGGGAGGGTGCCCCATGCTGAAACTGCTGCGCAGCTACCTGTTCTGGACGTACGATCGCGGATCGCTCCACTACGACGTGATGGTCACGTTAATCCTGCTGTTCATCTTTGTGTCGCCGCACTTCATCAACTATCGCGACAGGCCAAACTTCCAGCTGCCCTCGCAGATCATGGTTGAGAATGACGGCTCGGGCAGCCTGGTCTACCAGGTGAAGCGGACGGACGTGGACCAGAGCCTGCGGCACGTGAAAGGTTCCTCAGAAGACCTGCGCACGCGGCGAGCGCTGCGACGCCTGATCGAGCCGATCGCGGGCGACGTACTGATTGACCGGTACGAGGCAATCGACGGCACCGATGGTGGCGTCACGGCGTATCGCGTCTGGGCACACCGCTAGTGGCGTCAGCATCTCGCGCGAAGCGTTCCGTGTCTAACCAGCAGCATCCAGGAGCACCTATGCGTCGCTTTCTCTCTCTCGTTCTGGCTTGTGCGTCCGTTGCCTCGACTGCATATGGAGCTGACCCGAAGCTCGACGGCGTGCTGCGGCAGATGGACGCTGCCTCCGCAAAGTTCCAATCGGCCGAGGCGAACGTCCGCAAGGTGCAGTTTGAGAAAGTGGTCCGCGACACCACGGAGCAGAACGGCACGATCTACTTTATCCGCACAAAATCCGGCACAGAGATGGGTGCTGTGATCGGCCCCAAGTACATTCACTTTGCAGATGGCAAGGGCGAGATGTACGACTCTGTCGCGAAGAAGGCGACACCCTTCAACGCAGGACAGGACCGCGCCCGGGCGGAGAGCTTTCTGACCCTCGGCTTCGGCGGCAGCGGCAAGGACCTGGAACGCGCCTGGACCATTGAGCTGCAGGGTGACGAAACGATCGACGGCACACCCACAGTCAAGCTGAACCTGGTACCAAAAGATCAGTCCGTCGCGAACACGTTCACCCACATCCTGATCTGGGTCGACCCGACCCGCAGTCTTTCGCTCAAGCAGGAGTATTTCACTGCAGAGGGCGACACGCAGACCTCGTACTACACGCACATCCGCTACAACATGCCGGTGGATGCGAAGAAGTACGCTGCCCCGAAGCACTAGCGCCGTCGTTGTTACTCGCTTACCGAACTGCATCTCATTGGGAAGCCGACTCTCAGCATCAAGGCCGCACACAAAAGGCGCACACACGCAAAGGTAGACCTGCCATGGCAACAACGAACATCATCCCCACTATCCATAACGCCGAAGCCTGGCAGCCCGGCTCCTCGCTGGGTACCTTTCGTAATGAAGCGTTTCTTGACTTCACTGCCTCCGACGTAAAGCTGGGCATGCGCGAGGCGCTGCGCACGGTCGAGGCGGAGCTTGGCCGCGAGTACCATCTCATCCTCGGCGGCGAGCGCGTCACTTCGAAGGAGAAGATCGTCTCCACCAACCCGGCGCATCCCGCGGAGAAGATTGGCATCCACCAGGAAGCGGAGTTGCCGCACGTTGAGCAGGCCGTTGCCGCTGCGAAAGAAGCTTTCGAAAGCTGGAGCCGTGTCCCGGCAGGGACGCGCGTGCAGTTGCTGCTGGATGTCGCCGAAGCGATTCGAACACGCAAGCTGGAGTTCTGCGCATGGTTGGTCTACGAGGTCGGAAAGAACTGGGCCGAAGCCGATGCGGATGTTGCTGAGACCATCGACTTCCTCGAGTTCTACGCGCGCGAGGCACTGCGGCTCGATACGGCAACCACCCCGATCCAGTACCCGGGTGAACGTAACTCTCTACGGTACATTCCACTTGGCGTTGGTGCAGTCATTCCGCCGTGGAACTTCCCTCTTGCGATCATGGCCGGCATGACGATGGCCGCAGTCGTCAGCGGCAACACCGTCGTCCTGAAGCCGTCGGTGGACGCGCCCACCATCGCAGCCCGCTTCTTCATGGTGCTGGAGGAGTGCGGCATGCCGCAGGGCGTGGTCAATCTTTGCCAGGGCTCGGGCGACCTTGCGGGTGCCGCACTGGTTTCGCATCCCGCGGTACGTTTCATCGCGTTTACCGGGTCCAAGCGTGTCGGCCTTCTCGTGCATGAAACCGCTGCAAAGACGCAGCGTGGGCAGCACTTCATCAAGCGCACCGTGCTTGAAATGGGCGGCAAGGACGCCATCATCATCGATGCCGACGCGGACCTTGACGCAGCTATCGAAGGTGTCGCAGCATCGGCCTTTGGCTTCAACGGGCAAAAGTGCTCCGCATGCTCACGCGTCATCGTCGATGCGCATCTGTACGAGACATTTTGCGATCGCCTGGTTGAGCGCGTCAGCAGCATCAAGGTAGGCGATCCGAAAGAAAACTTTGCCGCCGGTCCGGTCATCAGCGCCGTCGCGCACCAGCGCGTGCTGGACTACATCGCAGTCGGCAAGATTGAAGGCCGTCTGCTCTACGGTGGTGAGGCGATCGACAACGGCAGCGGTGGTTATTACATCCAGCCGACGATTTTCGCTGATGTCGCACCCGATGCCCGCATTGCGCAGGAAGAGATCTTCGGACCGGTGCTTGCCGTCATCCGCTCGGACCACTTCGAGCAAGCGCTGCAGATCGCGAACGGCACGGAATACGGCCTGACCGGTGCGATCTACTCCAGTTCACGCGAGCGGCTGGATCGCGCTGCGAACGAGTTCCACGTCGGCAACCTGTACCTGAACCGCAAGTGCACGGGAGCAATGGTGGGCGCGCATCCATTCGGCGGATTCAACATGAGCGGCACGGATTCCAAGGCGGGCGGTGCGGATTACCTGCTGCTGTTTACCCAGGCAAAGTCCATTGCAGAAAAGATCGGCATGTTGGATGATGAGAACGAACTGAGGCACCCTCAGGGCATTTAGCTGAAGAGCGGCAGCAGGAGTCTCCCGAATGCTTCGTCACGGAATCGCAGTCATCGCAACCCTTTGCGCAACCGCAGCCCCGGCCCAGACGGCTCCCACGACCGCAACCATTCCGCCGCAGTACGCCGGCGTTCAGACCCGCATCGGCGGAGTTTTCGTCACGCCCATCCCGAACATTCCGTTCAGCGCCGTGGTGCAGATCAGCAGCACACGGCTGCTGCCGGACGGCACATCAGAGATGCGCAAGTCAGAGAACCAGATCGCACGTAACTCGCAGGGTGTGATCTACAACGAGATGCGCCGCATGATGCCGGTTTCCTTCACCGGCAAAGCGCCGCTGATGAGCTCTCATGTGTACGACCCGGGCAGCCGGGTCAGCACTTTCTGGGAGCCCACGTCCAACGTGGCCCGTGCAACCGTGTTGAATCCGCGGCAGATGCAGGAGCGCAAGCCGTTCACGATTCCCGTTGCGGGTGCCGTCGACACAGACCTCGGCGAGTCGTCCATGGGGGGCGTCAGTGTGCACGGCCTGCGCCGCACGTTCCACATCGATCCCGCACAGGGCGGCACGATGAAGCCGCTGGTCGTCACCGATGAATACTGGTATTCCGAAGACCTGCACCTGGTCATGCTGCAAAAGCACGACGACTCTCGCACCGGTGAGCAGATTGTCGCGATCACAGACGTGCAGCGCTCCGAGCCGGAAGCGAAGCGTTTCGCAGTGCCGGAAGGCTACCGCGTGGTCGACCTGACTCCGTCTGCTGTCGTTCCACCTGGCGCTTCCCGGTAAGAAGAGCATCGACGTCGGTACTGAGCCCGGTTCAGGCGACCTTTTGCGATGCGACAGCCTGCGCCGCGCGCGCGGCAGCCTCTGCGAGTGCGCGATGATGCAGCGTAAACAGTGCGAGTTCCAGCCGGTCGCTCGCACCTGTCTTGTCATAGACAGCCCGCAGGTAGTTCTTCACCACCTGTTCGCTAGTGCCGATCTCTTCCGCGATCTTGCGGTTTTTACAGCCCTGCACGACCAGGCCGACGATCTGCAGTTCCCGCTCTGACAGCTTGTCCCGCACGCGATCGCCAACGGAATCCGGCGTGCCTGCCGTCTGCATCACTCGCTCGCCGCCGGCAACGCGCCGTACACAACTCAGCAGGTCAGCCGGGGACGTCTGCCGCGTCAGCATTCCGTCGAGCCTGCGCATGACGACAGGACCGGGATTGCTGGCGGAATCTGTCATCAGGACGACCCGGGTGTCGGCGAGATCTGCCGCGGCGAACAGCCGCTCCATATCAGCCTCAAGCGACTGCGCAAGGATCAGCACGCAACCCGGCGTGGATGCGACCAGGCCGAACAGTTGCTCAGTGCCGCTGCACTGGCCCGCCACGGTAAAGCCGGTCTCACCATCGAGCACACGAGCGGTGCCCGCGCGGAAGATGGCCTGGTCATCAGCAAGCAGAACGCGATATGGGCTTGTAGATTGCATTTTCGCAGCAGCTTGCATAACCAGGAGAAATGCGCGGGGAGCGCATTCTCTGAGTATGCTACAAAGCGATGCCCCGGTGAACCACAATTTGCATCAACGGAACCTGCATCAACATCACATTTGCTAGCGCGCGCTGTGTACCACCGCGCTGAAGGGAAGCAGGAAACGCATGGCCCGACCGATTCTGCTGGCAGTAGACGATGACACCAGCGTGCTGGAAGCCGTGGTGCACGACCTCCGGCGAAAGTATGCGCAGGAGTATCGGATCGTCCGCGCCGCATCCGGCCAGGCCGCGCTCGACACCTGCAAGCAGCTGAAAGAGCGTGGCGACGCTGTGGCGCTTTTCCTTTCAGACCAGCGCATGCCCGGCATGACCGGCGTCGACTTCCTTAGCCAGGCGATCTTCATTTACCCCGAGGCCAAGCGTGTGCTGCTGACGGCGTACGCTGACACGGAAGCCGCCATTCGCGCCATCAACACGGCAAAAATCAACTATTACCTGAACAAGCCGTGGGACCCGCCCGAGGAAAAACTGTATCCCGTGCTCGACGACCTGCTGGGCAGCTGGCACCAGGGCTATCGGCCCCCGTATGAAGGCGTTCAGGTGGTGGGCACGCGCTGGGGCGCACAGGACCATGCGGTACGCGACTTCCTCTCGCGTAACCATGTGAACTACCGCTGGCTGAATCCGGAAACCCAGCCCGAAGCACTCGAGCTGCTGAAATCCCGAGGCATCGACGACACCAGGCTGCCGGTCATAGTCTTCGGAGACGGCACCGCGTCGGTCCAGCCGACGCAGATGGAACTGGCCGAAAAGGTCGGTCTGAAGATCCAGGCCGATAAGGAGTTTTATGACGTCGTGATCGTCGGCGCAGGGCCTGCCGGGCTTGCGGCAGGCGTGTACGGCGCGTCAGAGGGACTGCGCACCTTGGTCATTGAACCAGATGCAGTCGGCGGCCAGGCCGGCTCCAGCTCGAAGATCGAAAACTATCTTGGGTTCCCGCAGGGCATAAGCGGCGACGAGCTGGCAAAGCGCGGCTACATCCAGGCGCAGCGTCTTGGCGCGGAGTTCTTGACCGCCCGCGTCTCCTCCATCGACATCGACAGCCAGTACCGCATCGTCAAGCTGGAAGACGGCCGCGAATTAAGCTGCAACGTCGTTCTGGTCGCAACGGGGGTGAGCTGGTGCAAGCTCGACGTGCCCGGTGCGGACGAGTTGATCGGAGCCGGCGTGTATTACGGCGCGGCGCAGTCAGAAGCCGCATCCTGCAAGGACGAAGAGGTCTTCGTCGTCGGCGGCGCTAATTCTGCCGGCCAGGCCGCGATGAACTTTTCGAAGTACGCCCGCAAGGTGACCATGCTTGTCCGCGGCAAGAGTCTTGAGCAGAGCATGTCGAAGTACCTGATCGATCAGATCACGGGAACACCGAACATCGTCGTCGAAACCCGCACGGAGATCACCCGTTTCTGCGGCGTGGAGCACCTGCAGGGAATCGAGCTGCGCACGCCGAATGGCGACGAAACTCGTGAAGCTTCGTCCGTGTTTATCTTCATCGGGGCCGCTCCAAAGACAGACTGGCTGCCGCAGCAGGTCTGTCGTGACGAGCGCGGCTTTGTACTCGCCGGGCCGGACCTGAAGCGTGTAGGCATCGAGCGGGTGAAGCAGCCGACGGCCAGCAAGGATCGTGATCCATACCTGCTCGAAACCTCTGTTCCTGGCATTTTTGTGGCGGGCGATGTTCGCCACGGTTCGGTTAAGCGCGCGGCCTCTGCGGTCGGCGAGGGTTCCATCGCAATCCAGTTCATCCATCAATATCTGGCGGGGTTTTAAGTCATCATGGCAGTACTAGCAGAGTGCGTAGCGGATGCGCAGTGGCAGACCGAAGCGGTTGCCGCGCTGGAGCGTCTGCGGTTGTTCCCGGGCACGCCTGTCGACGAGCTCTCGTGCGTCGTCGCGGCCTCCACGGAAGAACGCATCGCTGCACACACCACGATCGTCGACGAGAGCGGCAATTTCGACGATTTCCTCGTTCTGCTCGAGGGTCGCTGCCACATCTCCCGCCGCGACAGCAATGGCAACTTCTACTTCAACAAATCGATGGAAGCGCCTGCACACATGGGCGAGGTTCCGCTGCTGACCGGTCAGCCCGTTCCCATCACGGTCATCACTGAAACGGACACGCGCGGCTTTCGGCTCGACAAGCAGAGCTTCTGGGATGTACTGGCGCGCTGCCCCCACTTTCGCGATGCGGTCCTCTCGGAAGCAACACTGCGGATGCGCGGTATGCAGGCGCATCAATCGCAGCAGGAAAAGCTGGCGATGCTCGGCACCATGACCGCCGGCCTGATGCACGAGCTGAACAACCCCGGCTCAGCCGCCCGCCGCGCCGCATCGCAACTCAGGACCAACCTGCAGCGCATGCACACGCTCGCTCGCACCTTCGCGGAACGCGGCCACAATGCTGCCCAGCGAAGCTGCCTGACGGCACTGCAGGAGCGGGCGCTCTCGCTCAAAGCCGACCTCTGCATGAGTTCGCTGCAGCAGGCCGACGCGGAAGAAGAGCTTGGCGAGTGGATGGACGCACACAACATTGCCAAGGCATGGGAGTTTGCGCCGGCGCTGGTGTCGAGCGGCATCGGCATCGACGATCTCAGCTGCCTCTCCAGCGTCTTCGACGCCAAGGAATTGGCCGAACCCATCGAGTGGCTTGAAGCTACCGCTTCGTCCATGCAGATGGTGGGCCTGGTCGAAGACAGCGTCGCGCGCGTGGTCGAGCTGGCACAGGCAGTCAAGAGCTATGCCCACGAAGGCCAGGGCGGCGTGCAGGATGTCGATGTAAATCAAAGTATCCACGCGACAGTGGTCATGCTGAAGCACAAGTTTCGCGAGAAGAACATCCGCCTGGTGAAGGAGTTCGGACCCGGCATACCCAAGCTGCATTGCATCTGCTCCGGTCTGAACCAGGTCTGGACCAACCTGCTCGACAACGCGATCGATGCGGTTCCGGCGGGCGGTACCATCGGCGTGCGCACATCGCTGGTCGACGGCATGGTGCAGGTCGCCATCCGCGACAACGGCCCCGGGATTTCGCCCGAAGACCAGGAACGCATCTTCGACCCGTTCTTCACAACGAAAGCAGCGGGTGTTGGCAGCGGCATGGGCCTGGGCATCGTCCGCCGCACGCTCGAGGGTTACAACGGCCGCCTGACGCTCGAATCGAAGCCCGGCGCAACCGAGTTCACCGTGCACATTCCCGCCACCGCCTGAAGATCCGGCTCCAACGTTCTTTAGATAATTTGATTGCGCCTTCGCGCGCCAACGGCTAAGCTCGCCTCACCCCCGAAAATTCAAATTGTGCGAGGCAGTGCCATGCGTACTCTGCTTTTCCTTACTTGCGTGCTTGCTGGGGCGTTTTTTCCTGGTTCCGTCTGCTTCGCCGATACCGTCACTTTTTCATTCGTTCCGACTGCCGGTGCTGCAGCGGAGACTGTTTCGTTCATGCTACCGACTGTACCCGATGTTTATGTCGCCGACGATTACAGCACGTACCGGCAGAGTCCGGGAGCGACACAGTTTGAGAACAACTCTGACCTGTATGTTTTCTATGCAGATCTTTTTAATCCTTCGACCTACCTTGCGAGCAGCCTCCCCGCGCTCGACTTCGATTTCGCTTATAGCTACTACCTGAGTCCTGGGAATCCTGTCTCCGGCATTTACGCGTTCACGGGTGTACAGCTGTATACAGGTTCTGAGGCAAGCCCCTCGTTTACGCCTGGGACTTATACCCTGGCTTATGCGCCTTCGTTTTCGCAAGGGTACGTCGATGCGACTGATAATCAGACGATTAGTTTGACTATTGCCGCTACTCCGGAGCCTTCTTCGCTACTTCTGATAGCGACCGGACTGGCATGCACCGGAGTCGCCGCGCGGCGCAGGCTGGCGTTAGTGGCCTGCCGAAGTCTAAGGCCAGATAGCAAATCAGCGCATCCAACGCCTTGAAGTGGGTGAACTGGATGCTGAAGGCCGTGCTGTGCGATATCGATGGGACCCTGCTGGACAGCAATGCCTTTCACGCAGAGGCTTGGCAACGTTCGCTCGAGGCGTTCGGCTATCCTGCCGAGTTCGAGGCCATCGTAAAGCAGATCGGCAAAGGCGGCGAGTACCTGCTGCCATGCTTCATCCCCGAAGACAAGCTGCCCGGCATCGAGACGGAGATCAACAAGTTTCGCAAAGATCTCTTTCATCGCGAGTACATCGACCGCATCGTGCCGTTCGCCGACGCACGCCGTCTGCTCGAGCGCATGCGGCAGGAAGGATTGCGCATCGCCGTAGCCACCTCCAGCGAAAAGAGCGACCTGGAGGCCTTTAAAACACTGCTGAAGATCCACGATCTGGTGGAAGAAGACACCACCGCTGACGATGCTGACAAGCCGAAGCCGGAACCCGACATCTTCACCGCCGCGCTGAAGAGCCTCGACGTGAAACCGGAAGAAGCTCTCGCCCTTGGCGATACACCGTGGGACGTCGAGGCCGCGAAAAAGGCCCGCGTGAGTACCGTCGCCGTCCAATCCGGCGGATGGCGACGCGAACAACTCGAGGAAGCTGGAGCGATCGCCGTCTTCGTGGATGTCGCAGACATCGTCCGCAACTTCGAGAAGTCACCATTCTGCCGCTAGGTATCGGCATAGGGTCTCGTCCTGAGCGAAACGAAGTTCAAGCCGGAGTACTTGCTTTCTTTCCTGCTTCGCGGAGCTGATTTCAGCAGGTCCTCCGACTTCACACTACGTGCTCCGCTCAGGATGACGAAGAGTTGAACGAACATGGGAGAATCGAGCAGGCCGATGACCCAGCGATACAACACCCTGAGCCACATCGTTCGCACACCCGCATGGAAATGGGGAATGATGCTGGAGGCGGCCTTCTGGCTTGCGGTGTCGCGAGCTGCCCTGGTTTTGGTTCCGTTCCCTAAGATCGGCCGCTATCTCGGCAAGCTGCAGAAACCCACGGACCAGGTGCTCAACGCCCAGGATGAAACTGCCGCAAAGGTGCGTCGCGTCGGCGGCTCAGTAAATGCTGTCGCCGACCGCTTTCCTGCCGAGATGGTCTGCCTGCCTCGCGCGCTGGCGGCGTGGCAGATGCTGCATCGCCGCGGCATCGCGTCGCGCCTGCACTTCGGGACGCCGCTGGTGCCCGACCCGAAGCGCGGCCCCGGCCTGCAGACCCATGCGTGGCTCACCAGTTCAGGCGTGCGTGTGACTGGGTTTCCAGTTGCGGACAACTGCGTCGAGCTCGGCTACTTCGCCCGCACACCCGTCCCGCGACCGCATCAGGCTGCGCGACATCCCGGTCAGCTATCCTAAGGGTATGGATTTGCAGATTTTAGACAGCTCCGTCGTGACGCGCGGCGATGGCTGGCTCAGCGCGTGGGTCGGCCAGGAGCACGTCATGATGAGCGCGGACACCGGCACCTGCATCAGCCTGTCCGAGACCGGCGGCCGCATCTGGGAGTTGATCGAACAGCCTCGCGGCGTCGGCGACCTGTGCCGCGAGCTGGCGGAAGAGTACGACGCCGACCCCACCGTGATTCGCGGCGATGTGGTCGCCTTCCTCAAACACCTGCAGGGCGAACAGGCCATCACCGTCGCATAGACAAGTGGGTCAGCTTGGGTGCCCGACGTCTCGTTTCTGAGACGTGGGACCTCGAATCGCTTTGGGCAAGAGACCATGTCACGAAAACAAAACATGGCGAACCTAGGCTGCTAAGTCGATTGCAAAACGTGGAAATCCTCTTCCTCGGTCGCTGCCGGCTCGTGCCATCCACCTTCCGGCTCAACGGTCGCATTGACCTCGGCCGGACCCCAGGTATGAACGGGATACCGGTACACCGGCGTGTCGGTCTTTAGCACCGGATCGACGATGCGCCAAGCTTCCTCGACATAGTCCTGCCGCGCGAACAGCGTAGCGTCACCCGCCATCGCGTCGGTCAACACGCGCTCGTACGCTTCCATTTCGCCGGGTCGAGCGTGGCGTGCGGCAACCAGCTCGACGACCATGCGCTGCTTGCCATCCACGGCAGGCGTTGCCGAAAGCGAGATGGCAACAGCCATCTCCGGACTAAGGCGAAAACGCAGATAGTTCTGTGGCGTGTCCTTTGGGCTTACATCGGTGATGGGCGGCCTTCGCAGCCGTGCAACCACCTCCAAGGCCGTTACGGGCATGTTCTTGCCTGCGCGAACGTAGAACGGCACACCCTGCCATCGCCATGAATTGATGTCGACACGCAGCGCCGCAAACGTCTCCACCGTCGAGCCAGGAGCCACGCCCTTCTCGTCCAGATAGCCATCGAACTGGCCCCGCACAAGGTCCGCAGCCTTAACCGGTGGCATGCACTTGAGCACCTTCACCTTCTCGTCTCGAAGTGACTCAGCATCGTTGCGCGCAGGCGCTTCCATCGTCAGATTTGAGAGCACCTGGAAGATGTGGTTCTGCACCACGTCGCGGATTGCACCAGTCGCATCGTAAAACGCGCCTCTGCCCTGCACGCCGAAATCCTCGGCCATGGTGATCTGCACGCTTTCTATGTGATCGCGGTTCCACAGCCCCTCAATGAGCGCGTTCGAAAAGCGGAACGACACCAGGTTGTGCACGGAGTTCTTTGCAAGGTAGTGATCGATGCGGAAGATCGCCGATTCTTCAAACGCCGAATGCAGCACGCGGTTCAGTTCCTGCGCAGACGCAAGGTCATGGCCGAACGGCTTTTCCACGATAATGCGGGCACCGTTTGCCGCGCCGGAGTTCACCAGCTGCTGTGTCACTGTTTCAAACAGCGCGGGCGGAATGGCAAGGTAATGCGCTGGATGCGCAGCGTTGCCGAGCGCTTCACGGATCGCGTGAAAGGTCGCCAGGTCGGCGTAGTCGCCATCGACGTATTTAAGGTTCGCGGACAGCTTCTGCCACGCCGCCTCGTCGATTCCGCCATGTTTCTCCAGGCTGTTTTTCGCGCGGGCCTTGAACTGGTCAAGATTCCAGCCGGCCTTGGCGACGCCGATCACCGGCACATCGAGCTTGCCGTGCTGCACCATTGCCTGCAGCGCAGGGAAGATCTTTTTATAGGCGAGGTCGCCAGTTGCTCCGAAAAACACAAGCGCGTCTGAATGATCGTTACTCAAGCCTTACTCCACAGATCCACTCCGCGCCGTTGCTGTCGCGCGTGCGGTATCGGAATGCGTCGCTCAGGTGCGCGACAGTGTCGGTTGCAAGAACGGTGTGTTGTTCCATGCGGTGTGCGGCAAAATCCGCCGCAAGGCCGTGCATGTAGACTGCCGCATTCACGGCATCACGCACGTTGTCAGGCCGCTGCGCCACGCAGGCCGCAACGATGCCGGTCAAAATATCTCCCGAACCGCCCTTCGCCATGGCAGGGTTGCCAGTGGTGTTTACTGCGATGGTGCCATCAGGATGCGCAACAAGTGTTCGCCAGCCCTTCAGCACCAGCGTGACGCCATGCTCGGTCGCAAACCGGCGCGCAAGATCTACGCGGTCGGCCTGCACTTCCTTTGTCGAGATGCCGAGCAGCGTTCCCATCTCGCCGGGATGCGGTGTCAGCACGATCGTCCTCGCCCCGCCACGGCTCGCCTCTTTCAGCAGCGCCGATTGCCCTTTGAACGCGTTCAAGCCGTCAGCATCAATTACCAGCGGAACCGTCGTGCCGGCAACGATCCGTCGCACAAACTCAGGTGCTTCGCCTTCCGTGCCCAACCCCGGACCGATGGCCAATACGCTGATCTTCTTCAACAACGTGTCGCGGCGGTCCGGCTCTGCATTCGACAAGGCGACAGAGCCGCTCGCGTCTTCATGGAGCGGAACTGTCATCAGTTCCGGCGTGATCAGCGCAACGTTGTTCAGGATTGACCTCGGCACGCCAGCCGTCACCAGTCCTGCACCCGCACGCAGCGCCGCAAGCGACGCCATGGACGGCGCGCCGGCCTTGCCGAACCCGCCACCGATCAGCAGCACATGGCCGTACATGCCCTTGTTGGAGTCAATCGGCCGAGGCGGTTCGAAGATGCGCTTGGCCACGCCGGTCCAGGTGAAACCTGTCGTGCTCTCAACCGCGGCATCGGGCGATCCAATCGGCGCAACGACAACAGGGCCGAAGACCTCCGGCGCCGTCAGATGGCCGAAGACATGGGCGAGTTTCGGCGCGGTAAATGTCACCACGGCGTCCGCACGAAATGCGCCTTCGACGGTCTGCTCGGTGGAGTCGGCGTCCCACCCTGAAGGCAGATCGACCGCAACGACAGGAGGCGGCAGCTTTGCCAGCACATCCCGCACTGCCGCCGCAACGCCGCGCAGGGGCGGCTTGAACCCCGTACCGACCACCGCATCCAGCACCACATCAACCCCGTACAAAACGGCCGGCAGTTCGGCCACATCTGCATCCGCCACCATCGTGGTCACGCTGATTGCAGAGCGATCCAACAAGCCGAATGCATCGGCCGCAACCCCCTGCAGCTTCGATTCAGCACCCAGCAGCACGACAGACACGCGCACTCCAGCGGACATCAACGCACGGGCTGCAACAAACCCATCGCCGCCGTTGTTGCCGGTGCCGCACAGCACGGCCACCCGCCCTGCATGGGGATACCGCAGGCGCACGAACGAAGCAACCGCTGTTCCGGCACGCTCCATTAACTCGCCCAGGGGCACGCCGAACTGCTCTGCGGTCAGCCGGTCCGCTGCCCCCATTTCTGCCGCGGTGAGGATCTTCATCATGCGATTGGATGCCCGGAATCACCGAAGGCATCGCAAGCTCCTGGGAAACGCATTGCCTGACCTGCTGTGGCAGGGTGTTCAAGGTATTCGGGCAGATCGCAATTTACAGTAAGCCTGTGACGCACTCAATCCAAACAGCAACTGAAATAGACATACCAGCTATCGTCGCATTGATGAATGGCGCCTTCAGGGGCAAGGATGCGGAACGCGGCTGGAGTACCGAAGCCGGCTACATCACGGGCGACCGCACGAGCGAGGCCTTGATCCGCGAAGAGATCGCAGCGGGCGCAACGTTCCTCCTGGCCCATGATCCGGACACACGCCAGCTACAGGGCTGCGTCAGCCTCAAGCCGTTGTCTCCGCAGACCTGGTACCTGGGTTCACTCACCGTCAATCCGGCGCTGCAGAACAGCGGTTTCGGTCGACTCCTGCTTAACGCGGCAGAGCAGTACGCCTCTGAACACGGAGCAGGAACAATCGAGATCACCGTCGTCAATATTCGCGGGACGCTCATCGCCTGGTACGAACGCCGAGGCTATCGACGAACGGGTGAACTCCGCCCGTTCCCCTACGGCGACCACCGCTTCGGCATCCCGCAGCGAGACGACCTGGAGTTTGTGGTGTTTCAGAAGCACTTCGCCGACAGCCCGGGCACTGAAGCGTAGACCGGGGGTGCCTATCGGGCAGTGGGCTCCGTTGCAGGAATGCCGCTGGCAGCCGGAGCCACCACCGTTGGTGCGGGCACTGAAACGGTGTCGGTGACTGGAACTGCATGCTGCTGGAAGTAGCTGCGGCTGGCGAGCGCGCGGTAGAAAACTCCTGTCAGTTCAGCAGCCTTCGGACCGAACACCGGACGTCCGCCATTCAGGAAGAACACCGTCACGATGCGGCCGTTAGGCCCATCGCCATAGCCCGCGAACCAGCCGAACCGCGTGCCATTGTCAGAGCAAGTGCCCGTTTTGCCGAGAATCGGAAACTCGTTGAAGTTCGTGCGCAGACTACGCGCCGTGCCGTAGTTCGCATCGACCGCGCCCGCCATACCAGGAAGCATGTCAGGAATGTATTTCTCGATGTCCAGCGTGCGCTTCAGGCGAGGTTCAAACGCCGCTACTTCATCCGGTGTGGTCGGGTGCTGCAGGTAAAACAGTGACCCACCATTCGCAATGGCAGCCACAATCGCACCAAGCTGCATGGGCGTCATGGAGACGCTCTCGCCGAACGAACACATCCTGCCGACGCCGCCCTTCGAAGCCGGCAATTCATGGTCCGGGTAGACGCCAAGCTGCTCGCCGGCCACGTTGTAACCCGCCAGCTCGCCCAGGCCGAACTGGTTCGCGTAGTGCTTGACCTTCTCGAAGCCGAGCTCGCGACCCAGCGTCTCAAAATAAGGATTGACACTGCGCGCCAGCGCGTAGGTCAGGTTCAGGTGGTAGCCGCGGCTGATCGTAACTTCCGTGTCCTTCGTGATCAGACCCTCTGACAGCGCGGCCAGCGCAACCGTCAGCTTGATCGTCGAGCACGGCTCAGCGCCAGGCCCGAGCGCAAGCTTTTGGTTAACCATCGCCAGGATGCGGCCGTTCTTGGGGTCAATCGCCAGTGCGGTGCCGTTGTACGTGCCGAGCGCCTCAAGCAGCGAGGCGCGCACCAGCGGATCTTCGCCTGCGACGATGTCTCCCTGCGTGGTGTTGTCGACATCCGAGGTGAACGAGGGCGCCGAAAAATGCTCGACATACCGTGCGCGCACAAAGCGTCCGTGCCGCCCGCGAACGACGGCAACCACGTTCCTGCTGCGAGCGGCGGAGCCACGCATCGCTGCTCCGGACTTGCCGCGAGACGCTACGGCCACGCCACGGCTGCCCTTCGACGGCCTTACGCTGCTGGCGTGCGCTACAGCCGCATGTGCCTTCTTCGCGGGATGCGCCGTGCGGGTCACGGCTGAAGCGGCAAGCGGCAATACTGCCAACGTTGTAGCAGCAAAGAGCGTTCGCAGTCGGCAAAGCACGTTGTTCCCCAAGTTGAACCCCTTGCTGCGCTCGTCCGGCGCGTGATCCACGTGCAATGCCCGGCTTACATGGGCTCCCAGTTAGACGTATCGGCACCGCCGCACGTGCGGCGGCATGACATCACT
Source organism: Terriglobus sp. (assembly GCA_965199365.1). GTDB lineage: Bacteria > Acidobacteriota > Terriglobia > Terriglobales > Acidobacteriaceae > Terriglobus. The sequence goes on from CBDARC010000002.1 coordinate 1,569,163, forward strand.
ACAGGCTGCCACGGCGCAGAAAGGCAGGAATGTCGAGCTCATCGTTCTCGCCCTGCGGCTCCGCTGGAGCAAGTCCCCCAAAGGTGGGCACGCGCACCTCGGGCCGCAGCTTCGGCTCTTCGCCGGTGTCAAGCGGGCGGCGGTCGCGGCGAAAGAAGTCATCGTCGAACGCAGACGCGGGCACAGGCACAAGCTCCGTCGGCGGTGCCTTGGCGGCAACCGGCGGTATATCGGTGTGCATCGGTGTGGACGCGGTGAAGACCGGCGGTGCCGAGAACACAGGCCCGGACGGCTCATCATCGTCTTCCTCGAAAGCGAATGCCGGTGCGGGCGTTTCGTCTTCAAACGAAGCACGCTTTGGCTGCTCCGGCGGAGCATAACGGGTCACCGGCGGCTCTGCTTTCGGCGCAGCGGGAGGCGGCGCAACGTACCGCTGGATCGGTGGCTCAAACGCCGTGTCAGAACCATAGCCGGAGCGCGTCAGGCCGCTCTGCTCCAGCATGCGTTCGCGCCGTTCGTCGGTGTCGCGCTTTTGCTGCTTGAACCCGGTGGCGATCACCGTGATCTTCACTTCATCGCCCATGCGCTCGTCCAGCACCGCGCCAAAGATGATGTTTGCATCCTCATGCGCAGCGTTCTGGATCAGCGTGGAGGCTTCGTTCACCTCGCTCAGTTTGAGCGAGCTTGAACCCGTGATGTTGATGAGGATGCCACGTGCGCCGTCGATCGCACCCGCCTCCAACAGCGGAGACGCCATTGCTGCCATCGCCGCCTCACGCGCGCGATGTTCACCGCTGCGCACACCCGTTGCCATGACGGCATAGCCCATGCCCGCCATCGTGGTCTTCACATCGGCAAAGTCGCGGTTGATGATGCCGGGGATCGTGATGATGTCCGAAATGCCCTGCACGCCCTGCCGCAGCACATCATCTGCAATGCGGAAGCTCTCGAAGAAACCTGCATCCTTAGCCACGGCAAGCAGCTTCTCATTCGGGATGACGATGACTGTGTCTACAGCGTCCAGCAACTCCTGCAGGCCGCGCTCCGCCTGCATCATGCGGCGCTTGCCCTCGAAACCGAACGGTCGCGTCACTACCGCAACGGTCAGAGCACCCATCTCGCTCGCGAGCGATGCGATCACAGGAGCAGCGCCCGTGCCTGTGCCGCCGCCAAGGCCGGTCGTGACGAAGACCATGTCCGCGCCTTCAAGCGCTTCGATGATCTTGTCGGAATCTTCCAATGCCGCTCGCCGGCCTACGTCAGGATTCGCACCCGCGCCCAGGCCGCTGGTCAGCTTCATGCCAAGCTGCAGCTTGACCGGTGCCTGCGACGACTTCAGCGCCTGCGCGTCGGTGTTTGCCGCGATGAACTCCACACCCTCGACACCTGCCGCGATCATGCGGTTGACGGCGTTGTTGCCCCCGCCGCCCACGCCGATCACCTTGATGCGCGCGCCGCGCGGCACATCGTCGTGGTACTGGATCCGCAGATCCTCCTCAGGCATCATGGCAAACTCCTTCAACTGACCGCGAACGTAGATTCCGAATGCCGGTTTCCGCTGTTCATTCGCGAATCACTGTTCTCACCGATTCTGGCATGCTGACTCAACGTCCGCAGTGCAAAACCTCCGACTGGGAAAATAGATGTTCCCATCTTGATTCCTGCCCTGCACTTCTCGCGCAGGACGGCGATCGCCGCATGGCGATGCATCGACGGTATACAGTGCCGAGTGAGACCATTCACAGGATTTTACGGAGGCGTAATGCAGATCAATGCGCAGGTTGCAAAGTCAACAGTGATCGCCGGGCTTGGCGGGCTGCTGTTCGGCTTTGACACGGTGGTCATCTCCGGCACGACAGAGGCGCTGACAAACCTCTACCACCTGACGCCGCGCCTGCTTGGCATTACCGTTGCCTCTGCGCTGGTGGGTACCGTGGTGGGAGCGCTAGGCGCGGGTGTGCCCGGCCAGCGCATCGGACGCCGGGACAGCCTGCGTATCATGGCTGTGCTCTACATCATTTCCGCACTGGGCTGCGCCTTTGCCTGGAGCTGGACCTCGCTCATCGTCTTCCGCGTGCTTGGCGGCATCGGCATCGGCGGCTCGTCCGTGCTCGGCCCCATGTACATCTCAGAGCTTGCACCTACCAAGTGGCGAGGCCGGCTGGTCGGCTTCTTCCAGGTGAACATCGTGGTCGGCATCCTGATCGCGTATGTCTCAAACTACTCGCTGGACCGCATGAACCTGGGCGCAAACGAGTGGCGGTGGCAGCTTGGTGTCGCAGCCATTCCGGCCGTGCTGTTCTTCGTTGCGCTCTTCGGCATCCCGCGCAGCCCGCGCTGGCTCGCCATGATGAATCGCTATGAAGAGGCGCACAAGGTGCTGACGCTGCTGGGCGACCCCGATCCGCAGGGCAGGCTTGCACGCATCCGCGCCGACATCGATGAGGAGCGCTCGGCCAACAGCGTTCCGTTGTTCGCGCGGCGGCATACCGTCGGCATCTTCGTCGCGTTTACTGTCGGTATGTTTGTGCAGCTCACCGGCATCAACGCGATTCTCTATTACCTGAACGACATCTTCCGCTTGTCCGGCGCCAGCTCGGTTTCGAGCTACGGGCAATCCATCGGAGTGGGTGCGGCAAACCTCGTCTCAACCCTGATCGCCATGACGCTGATCGACAAGGTAGGCCGCAAGAAGCTCTTGATCGGAGGCACGATCGGGCTGGTGATCTGCCTGACTGCCGTCGGAGAGATCTTCCGCACCAACACCCATCAGAATTACCTGCTGGCGCTGCTGATGCTTTACATCGCCTGCTTCGCCATCTCGCAGGGAGCCGTGGTGTGGGTCTACATCAGCGAGGTGTTTCCCACTGCCGTTCGTTCGAAGGGCCAGGCACTGGGCAGCAGCTCCCACTGGATCTTCAACGCGATCATCTCGTACGCGTTCCCGCTGATGCAGCGCCGATCGACATCGTTTCCGTTCTTCTTCTTCGCGGCCATGATGGTGGTCGATCTTGTGCTGGTCACCGGCTTCTATCCGGAAACAAGCAACGTCTCGCTAGAAGACATCCAGCACCATCTGCAGCATTGATTCTGCATGCAGCGCGGCGCGCATCGAAGCAGAGGTGAATGCCACCCTTGCAGGCGCCATGTTCCTCTCCTTTCTGTCAGCGCTGCCGAACGGCACAGCGACAGACATACACATCCTGACCGACGCGGACGCCGACGGTCTGCCCGCCGGAGCCCTGCTGCTGCGCACTCTGCAAGCCGCCGGATACTCACGCGTCACGGTTGAAACGCGCGGCAAATTTGAGAACGCATGGATGCCACAGGTGCACGAACGCCTGCGACAGCGCGCGCCGGAAGCTCTGCTGATCGTCGACCTGGGTACGCGCCCGGACTCGCTGCTGCCCGGCGTACCGACCCTGCTGATCGATCACCACGCACCCTTCGGCACGCCGCCCGGAGCAACGCTGCTGACCAGCTACGGCACGGAGCCGACCGCTACCAGCGGCCTGCTCGCGCTGTGGTGCGCGCAGGCGATCGCGCCCGAACTCGCCGACAAGCTGCAATGGATGGCGGGCATTTCGCTGCTCTCGGATCTTGGCGACAGGGCTCCGTTCGAGGAACTTGCCGAGTCGAAGAAGCGTTTCGGCTCAACCGCGCTGAAGGACCTGACGACCCTGCTGAACGCGCCGCGCAGGTCTGCTGTTGGCGACGCATCAGAGGCCATGAAGCTGCTGCTTCAGGCCGACTCACCGAAGCAGGCCCTGGCGACACCTTCGCCAGAACTCGATGCGCTGCGAAGCGCGAAAGCAGAGGTGAGCGAGGCGCTCGCATTCGCGCGCAAGTCGCCTCCACGCTTCTCGACGAAGTGGCGCGACGAACTCGGTGCGGACCTGATTGCGGTGCGCATCGACACTTCCTGCCAGGTGCATCCGCTGGTCGCGCAGATCTGGCGCCAACGGTTTCCGAAAGCGGCGATCTTCGGAGTCAACGTCGGCTTCCGTCCTGGCTTTGTGCACTTTGCAGGACGCGCACCCAGGGGCGTGAACCTCGTCCAGTTCCTGCGTGCACACACGCCCGCAGGCGCAGACGGCACCTTTGGAGGAGGCCACGACCAGGCCAGCGGAGGCGCACTGCCCGTCGCCCTGTGGAACCCGTTCGCCACAGAGATGGGCTGGCCACCCGAGTTGCAGGTGGCCGGCTAGAACCAACGCAGACGTGGGTTCCCCACCGCCTGCCTGAGCCTTGCTGAAGGCTTTCGATTCTGAGACGTGGGATGTGAATGGCGATGCCGGCTTTGGATTCCCATCTCTCAAAAGCGAGCACATTGGGCACCCGGGTTATCGAGTGGCTCATTGACTAGAATGGATTCCGCTCTCCGTTAAGGAAGGTTCATGCTCCAGTCTCGTTTCGCCGCCGCACTTTGCGTCAGTGCCTTTCTTAGCTCGATGGCAGTGCTCACCCCCTCGAAGCCCGTACACGCCGCTCCGGCGCAGACCGGCAAAGATGCCGACTGGCTCGTTTATGGCGGCAACAAGTCCGGTCAGCGCTACTCTGCGCTGACACAGATCAATCGAAGCAACGTCAAGCAGTTGAAGGTCGCCTGGACGTTCGACACCGGCGAGACCGGAGGTCTGCAGACGCACCCGCTGGTCATTGACCGGACGGTCTTCGCCTACACACCGAGCCAGCAGGTCGTCGCCCTCGATGCGGCTACGGGCAAAGAGCTTTGGCGCTTCGACAGCGGCATTAAGTCCGGCCAGCCGGATCGCGGATTCGCATACTACGGCAACGGCCGGCAGCGCATCCTGTTCGCGGACACACTGTATGCCATCTGGGCTCTTGATCCCGATACCGGCAAGCCCATCGAAAGCTTCGGCAACAAGGGCAAGATTGATCTGCGTAACGACCTTGGTCCTGAATCCCCCGCCGGCACCGTGGCCATTACTACGCCGGGCACAGTCTATAAGGATCTGCTCATCACGGGCTTCCGCACCGCCGAGGCACAGCCCGCACCGCACGGCGACATTCGCGCCTACGACGTGCACACCGGCGCCCTTCGCTGGAGCTTCCACACTATCCCGCATCCCGGCGAACCCGGCTACGAAACCTGGCCGAAGGACGCCTGGAAGTACACCGGCGCCGCGAATAACTGGGCCGGCAGCGTGGTCGATGAGCAGCGCGGCATCGTCTACGTTCCCACCGGATCGGCGGTCACAGACTTCTACGGCGCAGACCGTGCGGGTAACGACCTGTATGCAAACTGCCTGCTGGCGCTGGACGCGAATACCGGCAAGCTGCTGTGGCACTTCCAGGCTGTGCATCATGATATTTGGGATCGCGACTTTCCTGCACCGCCGATCCTGCTGACCGTCAAACACGATGGCAAACTGGTCGATGCGGTCGCGCAAACGACCAAGCACGGCCAGGTCTTCGTCTTCGATCGCGTCACCGGCGCACCGCTGTTCCCCATTGAAGAGAAGCCCTTCCCGGCAAGCACCACACCGGGCGAATGGAGTTCGCCGACGCAGCCCATGTCATCCACACCCGCGCCCTATGCGCGCCAGCGGCTGACCGCCGATATGCTGACCACACGCACACCCGAAGCGCACGACTGGGCGGAGAAACAGTTCGGCAGCTTCATCAGTGATGGTCAGTTCATCCCGCTCAGCGTGGACAAACAGACAGTCGTCTTCCCCGGTTTTGATGGCGGGGCCGAGTGGGGCGGAGACGCAGCAGACCCGGCGAGCGGCGTGATCTACATCAACGCGAATGACGTCGCCTGGACAGGCGGCCTGGTCGAAATCAAGTCAGGCGGCACGGGCGCGACTGCATACAACAACCAGTGCGCCGGCTGCCACGGCCCTGACCGCAAGGGCCAGCCCGGCGTCTTTCCATCGTTGATCGACGCGACGCAGCATCTGACCGCCGAGCAGATGGCGGACGTAGTTCACAACGGCCGAGGCCGCATGCCCAGCTTCCCCAACATCAACGGCGACAACCTGCAGGCCCTGCTGGCGTACGTGCGCACCGGCGAAGAGCCTCAGGCCGCAGCCCGCGGTGGCAGTACTTCAGCTCCATCGCAGCCCGAACACAGCGATAAGCAGGAGTTGGCAGCCGGCTCCGGCGCAACCACCGCACCTCCCGCGAAGTACCGCTTCACCGGCTACCGCAAGTTCCTCGATCCGGACGGCTATCCTGCCGTTGCTCCGCCGTGGGGCACGCTGAATGCGATCGATCTGAACACCGGCAAATACCTTTGGAAGATACCGCTCGGTGAGTATCCCGACCTGGTCGCCAGGGGCCTGGGAAACACCGGCAGCGAGAACTATGGCGGTCCGATCGTGACTGCGGGCGGTTTGCTGTTCATCGGTGCGACGAACTACGACAACAAGATGCGGGCCTTCGACAAAGACACCGGCAAGCTGCTGTGGGAATACACCATGGAGTTCGCCGGAAGAGCGACTCCCGCAACCTACATGGTCCAGGGCAAGCAGTACATCATTATCGCCACCAGCAGTGCGCATAACCCAAAGGCAAAGCAAGGCGCGAAGTACGTTGCGTTCGCCCTGCCGTAGCCTTGAAGCGGATCCAATGTGCGATGCTGAGGCATGATCTTTCGACGCTTCTCGGCCCTCGTTCTCCTGCTTTCCGCTGCCCTGATGTCCGCACAGAAAGAGCCGAGCGACAAGGGCAACTGGCGCCCAGCCAGCAAGACAGCGTCCTCGATCACGGGACCGATCACGCTCAGTGAAGAGCGGCTGATGATGGGGTTCATCCCGGTGACGATTGCGCCCATTCGCCATGCCGAACCCGCCGAGGTGAGCTCGGTCTTCGACGTGCCGGCCGACAGCAATCCAGGCGGCGAGCTCTACCGGATGAACATCTCCGCCGACCGCCAGCTACTCCACAAGAACGTGCTTTGCGGAACGGAAGACACCACCTACATGCTTACAACTGTGAGCGGCAAAACTCTGCAGGTGGCGTTCTTCTCCGGAGGCAAGCTGCCGGACCTGAAGCCGGAAACCATCGCGAACTCCAACACGCTGTGCGGCACGTTTACCTACTCGCGCTAGGCTCGCGCAACTCCTGATGGCAGACCTCAGGGCGAAAGCCCTCGCCACGACCCGGCGAGTACGGCACAGCTCAAGCTGTGCCCTTCCCGAAAGCAATCCTGGATGGGGCATCTCGCACTACACGCAAGAGGGACGCCCATTGGGCGTCCCTCTTATTGCTTAACTGAAGAGCGGCTTAGCGGCTGCGACGTCCGCCGCCGCCCGATCCACTGCGTCCACCGGAACCACTGCGGCCGCTGCTGGGTCCACCGCCGCTGCGACGACGGCCAAAGCCGCCACCGTTGCCCGAAGGACGCGACGAGCGCGAAGGGACCGAAGTCTCTTCGTGTCCCGTTCCTGCAGGATTGGTCTTCCATGCGCGGGTCTCAAGCTGCATCACATCGCTTACCTTGCCGGTGTCGATGGGCGCATTGCGCTCTTCCTTGGCAAGGTCCTTGTCAGCCACGCGCCAGTCGAACGTGATCTTCAACTCGCGCTCCATGCGGCGCGCATCGCTGCGCTCCTGGGGCATGACGAAGGTGGTTGCAACGCCGGTTGCTTCCGCGCGTCCGGTACGGCCGATGCGATGGATAAAGTCATCGCTGCCATTCGGCAGGTCGTAGTTGACGACGTGCGCGATGTGCTTGATGTCGATGCCGCGAGCGGCAACGTCGGTAGCGACAAGGATGCGGCTCTTGCCGGTGGCAAACGCTTTCAGTGCAGCGGTGCGCTGCGACTGCGAGCGGTCGCCGTGGATAATGCTGGTCTCGTAGCCAAGCTTTTCAAGCTTGCGGCCGATGCGATCGGCGCCATGCTTGGTGCGCGAGAAGACGAGGTACGTGCCCGCATCTTCGCCCAGCATCTTGTCGAGCAGACCCAGTTTCTGGTCCTGCATGACGGTGTAGGCGCGCAGTTCGACGCGCTCGTTGGGCTTGCTGGTAGTGCCGATCTCGATGCGGACGGGCTTGTTCACGTAGTCGCGCACGATCTCGGTGATGTTCGCGTCGAGCGTAGCGGAGTAGCACATGGTCTGACGCGTCTTGGGCAGTGCGCCCACGATGCGGCGGATGGCCGGCAGGAAACCCATGTCGAGCATGCGATCCACTTCGTCCAGGACGAGCATTTCCACGTGGCGCAGGCTGATCTCACCGCGCTTCAGGTAATCCTCGAGACGGCCGGGGGTCGCGACCACAAGACGCGGTCCGCGACGAAGTGCATCCAGCTGCGCGCCCTCGGAAAGTCCGCCGCAGACGAGCACGGCGTCCGACTTCGCGTTGGAGACGATCTTGCCGTAAGCCTCAAGCACCTGCATGGCGAGTTCGCGCGTCGGCAGCAGGATCAGCGAACGAATCGGCTTGGCCTGGCGCTTGCCTGGTGTGACGGCGGGAACGGGCGCGGGATTCGCGTCCATCTGCTCGATCATCGGGATCAGGAACGAGAGAGTTTTGCCCGTGCCGGTGGCAGCGGTCGCAAGCACGTCACGGCCTTCCATTGCGGGCGGAATCGCCTTTGCCTGGACGGGTGTCGGCGTCACAAAGCCGGACGCGGCAAGGCGGTCCTTCAAGCGCTGCGAGATCGCAAAGTCGTTGAAGGTGATGCCGGCTGGTGTTGCTACTGAAGTTGAAGGGGTGTCGGTAGGCTCAATAGTTGCGGTGTTGCTGGAATTCAAGAGTGATCTTTCATCTGTGGGGCGGCGCGCATCTGTGGCGTGCCTGCCTGCCAATGTATTAGAAGATGCAGGGCTGCCTTGTCTCCCATTTGGCTTGGGAAGGCACCATGGATTCGTTCGGTTCAGCAACGCTGCAATGAGCGATGCTGCTGCACGGCGAGGTCTCACGATGGGACCGGTCAAGCCAGAGCAACCAGCGCTTCTTCGTATCGAGCCGAAGATGGCATAGAGCGATGGTAAGGTAACACCGCGGTCTCTGGCCGGCCCATCCACTTGGGGCCGTTCCCGCGACGTACAGAGCGCAATCGGCTCCATAAAGAGAATACCACGGCATGCAATAGCTACAGCACCCGCAGCCGGAGTGAGCCTTGAGCACAGCCCTATAATCGTTCCTGCGAGCGGGAGGTTCGCCATTCTCTTGCGAAAAATCTTCTCCCGCTTTACGCAGGATCCCAGGATTCAGGGCATCCTGCATGGCAGTGTGACGGGCCTGCTGAACCGGGGTGTTGCGCTGCTGACCGGTGCGATTACCCTGCCGCTGACCGTCCACTACCTCGGCGTTGAAGAGTACGGCATCTGGGTGACGGTGAGCGGTTCGGTCGCGATGTTAGCCGTACTTGATCTCGGCCTGGCCAACACCCTGACGAACCGCATCGCAGAAGCAGGCGCGCGCAGCGATGAAGCCCTTGCCCAGCGCTACTATGCCACCGCCTTTTGGCTGACCGCCGCTATCGCCCTGGGGCTCGGCGCGATCCTGCTGATGGTGTTACCCCGCGTCGACTGGATGGCCCTGCTCCACCTGACCAACCCGCAGGTTGCAGCCAGTGCAGAACGGTGCGTCGCGATCGCATGCGCAGCATCGCTCATCGGCCTGCCGCTGAACCTGGTAAGCCGCGTCCTGGGCGGGTACCAGCAGGTGCACGTAGCGAACTACTTCCTGATAACGAACAGCGTGCTGACGCTGATTGCGATTGCCGGCGGCATCCTGCTGCACTTTTCGCTGGTCGGCCTGATGCTCTGCTATTGCGGCTTTCTGCTGCTTGGCCAGCTCGCGCTGAATCTCTGGTTCTCTTTCCGGAGCCGCCCTGGCTTGAAGCCGCTGCCGTGGAAGATGCGCCCCGTCCTTGTGCGGGAGTTGTTCAGCGAAGGCACACTCTTCTTCCTGATCCAGCTCTGTAACATCGTCGTCTTCAACTCCGACAACCTGGTGATCACCCATTACCTTGGCCCGGACCAGGTGACTCCGTACAGCGTCGCGTGGCGACTGATCACCTACGCAACGCTCATGCAGCAGGTGCTGGTGCCGTCCATCTGGCCGGCCTTGTCAGACGCGTACCATCGCGGCGACACCGTCTGGCTGCGGTCGACATACCGTTCGGTCACGCAGAAGAGCATCCTTTCCGTGGTGGGACTGGCACTGCTGTTAGGGCTGTTCGGGCGAACCATCGTCCGTTTCTGGATTGGAAACGCCGCGGTTCCGCCATGGTCGCTGATGTGGCTGATGGCGTTCTGGGCCGTGCTGGTCACGGTAACCTCAAACCAGGCAACGCTGCTGACTGCCGTCGGCAAGCTGCGCGTGGAAACGACCGTTGCCGTGCTGGCCGCCGTCGCGAACCTGGGCCTCTCGATCATCCTGGTACAGCGGCTGGGGTCACGCGGTGTCATCCTTGCGACCATCCTGTCGTTCCTGCTGATCATGGTCGGCCCGCAAGAGTTCGCCGTGCGCAAACTGCTCGCAGGGCTGAGTGCTCCCGAACCACAGGGCGCGGAGGTCTATTGAGACTACCTGTGCGGCCTTCAAATGCACTAACCGGACACAACAGATGAGCGGCGGCATCACTGCCGTACTTGTCCTGTACGGCATGCGGGCGGATGAGAGCACCTGCTTCCGCTCCCTTGCCGAGGCGCTGACGACAGTCGGTCTGGCCGAACGCTTCAGGTTACTCCTATGGGATAACTCTCCGATCGCGTCCGAAGCACCAGCCTTCGCCTTGCCGGTGGAGTACCAGCACGATCCGCGGAACGGAGGCGTTGCCGCCGCTTACAACGCAGGTTTGCAACGGGCGAGACACCATGGGTCAGACTGGATCCTTCTGCTGGATCAGGACACGGCGCTCACCCCGGATTACCTTGCCGAGTTAGCGGCGACAATGTGCGAGGCGCCGGCCGAGATCGCTGCCATCGTTCCCCGCCTGACACAGGGCGGCCAGACACACTCGCCCCAGAGATTGCCCCGGCTTTCGCACAGACCCTTGCCGAAAGAAACCTCTGGCATCCTGCCAATGAAGGTTTCCGCGTTCAACTCAGGAGCAGCCATACGCGTTTCCGCGCTGAAGCGATTTCCCGAACGCTATTGGCTCGATTTCCTCGATCACGCCGTGTTTCACGAACTGCAAGCCGCAGGAGGATGTATTTACCTGCTGCATGCGCGGCTGGAACACCGGCTGTCCACGCAGCGGCTGGGAGACGAGGCCTCGCTGGCCCGCTACCGCAACGTATTGCAGGCTGAGCGCGACTTCTACCGCGAATACGGCTCGGCCGTTGACAGGTTCTTCTATCACCTGCGGCGAGGAAAGCAGACAGTGGGACATCTGCTGAAAGTCCGCGATAAGCGGTTTGCTCTGCTGAGCGCCCAGGCTGCCCTGGGCCTGTTGCCGAGGACACCCGCACGCCGGGTCGAATCCGACGGCAGACAGAACTGACCTCGCTGCTCTTATATGTGGCAACTCACCAGGTTGCGCTTCTCGAGATACTTCTGGTGATACTCCTCGGCCTTCCAGAAGGTCGATGCGGGTTCGACTACGGTCGCGACCGGCTTGCGAAAGACACCGGAGGCATTCAACTCTGCGATCTTCGCCTCGGCCTCGTGCTGCTGATACGCGTCATGCGCGAAGATAGCGCTGCGATACTGCGTGCCCCAGTCCGGCCCCTGCTTGTTCACCTGCGTCGGGTCGTGCAATGAGAAGAACGCATCCAGCAGCGCGTCATAACTGATGCGCCTGGGATCAAAGGTGACTTCCACCACCTCGGCGTGGCCGGTCTGATCGGTACAGACATCCTTGTACGTGGGATTGCTGAGCGATCCGCCCTCATACCCGACGGACGTCTCCAGAACGCCTGACATCTCACTGAACCGCGCTTCCACACCCCAGAAGCACCCTGCTGCAAACGTTGCCTTCTCTGTTGCCACTTCTACTGCCCCCTGCATCCCGCATGCCCCACAAATCCTCTTACAGGCACAGGCATTGTGATACCTCAGAGTCTTGTTTGTCACCTACTTGGCGTGAAAAATGGGTAACGTTCACGTGTGTACGCGATGGTAGGGTGAAGATGCGCCACAACGGCGTTTCGGGGGATGTTTTTCGTGAACAGGCGGAGCTTTGTAGCATCAGCGGCGGCACTCTCAGGCATCGCAATGGGCGGCGGCGAGATGACAGCACAGTCAGCAACACCGGCACGTGAGTTTTACCAGTTGCGCAAGTACGAACTGCGCAACGGAGCGCAGACTGCCATGGCGCAGAAGTACTTTGCGCAGGCGCTGATCCCCGCGCTCAATCGCATGGGCATGCCGCAGGTGGGCACCTTCAAGCTCGACATCGGACCCGAGACACCGGCGTACTACGTTCTGATACCGTCCAACTCTGCAGAGACGCTGCTGACGCTCGACATGCACCTCGCAGCCGATACCACCTTTGCCAAAGACGCTGCAGATTTCTGGGGAGCACCCGCGACCGCGCCGGCCTTTCAGCGCGCGGACGTGACCATGATGTCAGCCTTCAACGGCTTTCCAAAGCTGATCGCACCCAAGCCCGGCAAGCGCATCTTCCAGCTTCGCACTTACGAGAGCCCGAGCTACGCCGCGCACATGAAGAAGGTCGAAATGTTCGAAACAGGCGAGATCGCCATCTTCCAGAAGAGTGGCCTGACACCTGTCTTCTTCGCGCACAATCTCGCGGGCACACGCCTGCCCAGCCTGACCTACATGCTGACCTTCGACGACGTGGCCGAACTCAACGCGCACTGGTCCGTCTTCGGCAGCTCGCCCGAGTGGAAAGAGCTATCGCACAAGCCCGGCTACACCGATCCTGAGATCGTAAACAACATCACCAACCTGTATCTCAGCCCGCTACCGAGCTCGCAGATCTAAAGCGGGTGCCCCACATCTCGTTTCTGAGATGTGGGATGTGGCTGCAGCAAACATGTTGAAAGCCTCATGTCTCAAATGCGAGACATGGGGCACCCGCATGGTTCTTAGAATCTGGGTCGAGCACCGCGCGAGCCGGTCTTCTGGCCCTTCTGCTTCAGCTTCGCGGCTTCGGGCAGCTTGTGCTTGCGTTCGACCTTCTTGCCTGCGGCCGCGCGACCCAGCGCCTGTACTTCGCCAGGTGTCAGTTCGCGGAACTCGCCGGTCGGCACATCCAGCACCAGCGCGCCGTAGCCGATGCGGCGGATCTTCTCGACGTGGTGGCCGATCTCCTCGAACATCTTGCGCAACTGGCGGTTTCGGCCCTCGGTCAGCGTGACCTCGTACCAGGGGTTTTCCCCGCCGCGCGCTAATTCAACCTTGGCCGGTGAGGTTAAAACGCGGTCACGCCGACCACCACGCGCCTCGGCAAGACGTCCGCGATCGATCATCACGCCAGTCCGCAGCTGGTTCACAGCTTCTTCGGTGGGCTTGCCCGCGACCTTCACCAGGTACGTCTTCTCAACGGAGTTCGCGGCCTTCGAAAGGCTGTTCGCAAGATCACCATCGTTGGTCATCAGCAACAGACCTTCGGAGTTGTAGTCGAGCCGCCCGACCGGGTACAGGCGCACATCGAGCCGCTTTCCTGAGAGGCGAGCTGATTCCTTCAGCAGGTCGACTACCGTGTCGCGATGCTCGGGATCATCCATAGTGGTGACATAGCCACGCGGCTTATTGACCATGAAGTAGCGATGTTCCTGCGGTCCCTGCAGCAGCTTGCCGTCCACGCGAATGTGGTCTTTGAACGGATCGGCACGCGTGCCGAGTTCCGTGACCAGCGTGCCGTTCACCTGCACGCGGCCTTCGAGGATCAGCTCTTCAGCTTTTCGGCGCGAGGCAAGGCCGGCATCGGCAAGAATCTTCTGCAACCGCGTTCCGGCGGGTGCTTCGGGCTCAACGGGCGTGCTCTTCTTCGGCCTGGGGCTCGGCTTCGGCGACGGATTCGCCGGGGTTTCTATCTGCTTCTTCATTGTTACCTCCCGCTGCGATCTCCGCAGTGGCGTGCTGTTGAGTTTCGTTTTCGGATGAGGGTTCCGCCCCATCCGCGTCATTGTCCGCGTTCGCGTCGCGGATCATCTCTGCATCGCCGCGAACGTTCGCTTCTTCGATGATGGCGTCCGGGCTGTCCATGGGCAGGTCTTCCTGCTCGGTCAGTTCCCCTGCCATGCGCTCGAACTCTTCCATCGACGGCAGTTCCTGCACATCTTTCAAGCCGAATCGCAGAAGGAAGTCGCGCGTCGTCTTGTACAGCATCGGCCGCCCGATCACCTGCTTGCGGCCGGCGGTTGCGATCAGCTTGCGTGCCATCAGGCCGCCCAGGACGCCGGCCGAATCGACACCGCGAATCTCGGAGATCTCCGCCGCCGTCACGGGCTGCTTGTAGGCCACCACCGCCAGCGTCTCAAGCGCGGGCAGCGTCAGCTTCAGCGCGGGCTTAAGGCTCTTCACAAAGCCGCGAACGGCATCGTGATACTCCGGCTTGGTGCCCATGCGAAAGCCACTGGCGACCTCGCGAATCTCAATGCCTCGATCTCCCTGCGCATACTCGCGGATCAAGTCGTCGACGGCTCGGCGAACATGGTCGCGTACTGCCCGCTCGCGTTCGCGGGTCCGACGCTTCTCGTCCTCAGCGGCAGGCTCCTCTGCAGGCACGGCGGCGGTCGCGCCGGCAGGGTTCTGTTCAGAAGCGACAGGTTCAATCGCACCAGGCGCATCCTCAGAGGGAAGCGCTTCGTCGCCAGCATCCGTGGCAGCATCGTTCGTGGCGGTATCTGGAGTCGCAGCGTTCGTACCGGGAGCTACGGCGTCCACAGACGCAGAAACAACCTCTCCCTGGCTGACTGCGAATTCCGACGCTGCATCGGGCTGCACAGACTCCGGAGCTTCGTGCGTCCCGGCCTCCAGCAGCATGCGCTCTGGTGAGGCATCGTCTCGCGCCGGCTCACTTACGTCGAGCGGCAACACGGCCTGGCCGGCTGCAATGTTGTCGAGCTCAGCCTGTGCCTCGTCGGCCAGCAGGCCGACCAGCTGCTGCAGCGTGACAGGCTCTTCCGACGCGTAGATGACGGCTTCGATCTTTGACTTAAGACTCATTCGTTCTGTGTGCAGTTCTTGCTGAAGGGCTTCAGTAAGTGTACCTGCAGGTCGCATCACACCTTGCTGGAGAGCCGAGTATGGCCACACTGGAGATCGTGCGCGGCGATATCACGACCCTGCACGTGGACGCCATCGTGAACGCCGCCAACACGAAGCTGAAGGGCGGTGGAGGCGTCGACGGCGCCATCCACCGCGCCGCAGGCAAGGCCGAACTGCTGGCAGCCACGGCCCCGCTGGGAGGTTGCGCGACGGGCGATGCCAAGGCCACAGCCGGCTTTCGCCTGCCCGCAAAGTGGATCTTCCACGCCGTCGGTCCGGTGTGGAGCGTAAGCCGCGGCGGTAAAGACGCGGAGACCAGGGCCGACGCCAAGCTGGCAAGCTGCTACCGCCGCTGCATGGAACTTGCACGCGAGCACGAGGTCAGGTCGATCGCCTTCCCCGCAATCTCGACGGGCGTGTATCGCTTCCCGCCCGAGCGCGCTGCACGCATCGCGGTGGAAACCGTCCGTGAGTCACTGCCCGGCTCAGGCGTGGAACGGGTCGTTTTCTGCTCCTTTAACGAAGCGACCGAGCAGATCTATCGCGCTCTACTCAATGAGTAACGCACCCGTTCTGCTACGCTGGGCCGCATGAATCGACGGCAGTTCATAGGAGCCTCAGCAGCGGCGCTCACGGCTGCAACCGCATGGGCAGAGGCAGGTAGCGCACCCGTCTTCCGCACCGGAAACGCACGCTGGCAGGCGACGTACGATGCGGCGCTGCGCGTGCTGGCCGGAAACGTGCGCGTGATGCCCCGCTATCCCGGCCCGGTGCTGATTGAAGGCTCGTCGTATCTCGGTATCTGGATGGAGTGCGGACCGCACGAATCGCTGCTTTATCGCAAGTTCCGCCCGGACGTGGCACGCCACAGTCACCTGACCTTCTTCGCACTGCAGGCCGAAGACGGGCAGCTCCCGGCCAACAACAAGGCCACCGCAGCGTCGCCGGGATGGGCCCAGATCCAGATGGTCGTGCCCATCGCCGCGACCGCATGGGATGTAGCAAAAGCCACCGGCGACCAGGAGCTGCTGGAGAAGGCTTACGCCGCATGCTCCCGCTGGGACGGGTGGCTGATGCAGCACCGCAACACCCGCGGCACCGGCCTGACCGAAGGCTTCTGCACCTACGACACCGGCATGGACAACAGCCCGCGATGGAAGGGCATGCCGAACGCCTGCCCCGGTGGCAGCGCAAAGAATCTGCCCGCAATCGCCTCGCTACCGAGGCTGTGCCCCGACTTGTCGGCGACGACCTACGGTGCACGCATCGCACTCACAGCAATGGCAAAGGCGCTTGGTAAGTCCGCTGAATCGTCCATGTGGGAGGAACGCGCTGCATCGATCCGCGAAGCCATTCTGCAGGAGCTCTACGTCGCCGAAGATGCCGCCTTTTACGACGTGGACGCGCAGGGCAAACCCGTAAAGATCAACTGCGACATCCTGTCGCGCGTCTGCGGCGAGCATGTGCCGGACCAGAAGCTCTTCGACACCTTGTGGGAGCGGCAGATTCATCGGCCACAGGGCTTCTGGCCGGAGTTCCCGATGCCCTCCTCTGCCATAGACGAACCCAGCTTTGTGCGGCCGATTCCGCGCAACTCGTGGGGCGGCGCAGCGCAATCCTTGACCGCGATGCGCGCTCCGCGGTGGATGGACCACTACGGCCGCGCCGCTGAGTTCGCCTCCATGATGAACCGGTGGTGCGAAGCGCTGCAGCGCGACGGCACATTCCGCCAGCAAATCGACCCGGTCACCGGCGCAACCACGCCCGAAGAGCAGCCGAACTACTCTCCGTCATCACTCGTGATGGTGACTTACACCTGGCGGCTGGCGGGCGTGCATGAACAGGGCGACGAGATCTGGTGGAACGTTCGCTGCGGACATCCCGCTGCGAATCTAGCAGCGTTCACGATGCCGCTGGACAGGGGCGGAACGGCAACCTTGCAGTATCGGAGCGAAGGCGCAGAGATGGTGGTGAACGGTCGCGTCATTGGCCGGGTGCAAGGCATTGCGCGCGTAGTGACGACGGCTGACGGAAAGCCGAGACAGGTGGTCGGCATCGCCGAAACGCAGCAGACCGCGATCATTCGAGTGGAGCACCTCAATTTCGCTGCCCGTAAGTGCACGCTTGGACCGAACCAGCGCGTTGATCTGCTGTAGAACCTCGGTGCAGCGAAGAGATTTGGTGCATGACTTAGCCGTTCGTCACCAGGAAGCGACCGCGTCGCCGGGCCTAGCGCCAGTCGTCGCGCATGCGTTCCTGGTGCGCCAGCACTTCGTCGAACTGGTCGGTCTTCTTGATGAGGATGTCGCCGAACTTGTCTGCCTGGCGTAGAAGAATCGCCTGCAGCCGCACCAGTTCGAGCATGGCGAGGAACATGCAGATGAGCGCCTGTTGCGAGTGAGTGTTCTGCAGCAGGCAGCGCAGGCTGGTGGGCCGGTCTTCCAGCATCAGGCGGCGCTTGGTGTACTCGATCATCTGGCCGACGGTGACGGAGTCTTCATTCACATCGAGCACCGGGCGCTTGCGCAGCCGCTCCAGGATCTCACCGAACACGCGTACCAGATCGGTTGTGTCCGCCGCGATCTCGCGGTCGGCGCTGGCCTGCTTTTTGAACTCGCGGATGCCGGGTGTGGTCCATGTCGCGTCCTCGATCTGCTGCTTCTGCATCAGCATCTGCGCGGCGGCCTTGAAGCGTTCGTGCTCCAGCAGGCGCTCGACCAGTTCCCGGCGAGGATCTTCCGATTCACCCGTCTCAATGCCCAGCACTTCGCGCGGCAGCAGCATCTTGCTCTTGATGTGAATCAGCAGCGCGGCCGTGTAGATAAAGTCGCCTGCCGAATCGACATCGGCCTGCTTCAGCGTCTCGGTATAGGCAAGAAACTGGTGCGTGATCTTTGCGATGGGTATGTCGTAGATGTCGATGCTCTGCCGCCGGATGAGGTCGAGAAGCAGGTCAAGCGGACCGTCGTACACCGCGCCGACCGTCAGCATGAACGGAGACTGCGAAACCTCTTCCTTCGAGGCTGACGCAGGCTTCTTCTGTGCTTTGGACGGCTGCGGCGTCGGTGGATGCTCCAGCACCAAAGGCTCGGCAAAAGTGTCTGATGTCATCGCTCCCTGTCCGAGCTCTACCGCTTCCGCCATACCGTTTCAGTATCGCCGATAGCGCCTGCCCAGGTGCCGCAAAGCCTGAGGAAAGCTGGTGCGAAACTCTGCGTCCGCTACGCCGGATCGGTTGCTGATGGGGGAATGTTGGGGACCTGCTCGTGGTCGCCTTCGGGTGTGAACTTGCTGTCAGGCACTTCGTCCGACAGGTCGATATCACCCTGTGGCGCAAGGTTGGCATGCTTCGTGCGATTCGCGTCCATCGCCGGCATGGGCTTCGGTTCGTCGGGTACGGGCTTTACATCGCTCATTAGATATCTCCGCTACCTTTGATGCTTAGTCGAGCGCCTTGTAGTCCGACTGCGTTTCTGTGATATCGACGTCTTCACTTCCTACTTTCAACAAGTAGCGTTCCTCGTTTTTCCGAACACTGAACTCGATATCCTGCTTGCCTGCGGCCCTCTTCGCGAGGGTCCAGGCACCTACATAGAGCTTCTGCGGAACGATGAAGATGCGCATCGACCTGTTCACGTCCCAGCAAAGCAGGCACAGCAGATCGAAACTCTTCGGCTTGGCATGGAAGAAGAAGTGACCGGCAACCGTGGCGCGCGCCGTCGTGACGTACGCACGCTTGTTATGCCTGGTCACGTAGACGTGCGGCGAATCCTCACGCAACGTGATGTCGGTCGGCAGAATGTGTTGGAACCACCAATCGCGGATGACTCGCGATCGCAATGCGTCATCGGCCATAAACCACCAGTCGTCATGACCGGTAAGGTCATATGCCCTGGGTGTAGCCGGTTGTATGTAGGCCGGAGCACTAACGCGAACATCGCATAGGCTGCCGCCATAGCCTACCGCTTCGCGAACTGTTGTCATGACGTCCTCTGCTGCCGCGCGCGCCTTCTCAGCGCCATGCTGCAGCAGTTCGGCGATCCTGTTTGGCTCCCGCTCCAGCTCCCATCTGCGCTTGATGATGGGCTGCAGATGCAAGTTGATGGCGCCGCCGCAGGCCATCTTACAATCGCGGCACTCTACCGTTGCCGTGCTGCAGCCGGCAAAGAAGTGCGCCTTGATCTCCTCCGGAGAGAAGACCTTGTGGAGGTCACCCACCGGGCAAAGTTCCGGATCTCCGGGATCGTCCTGCCTGATTCGCTGACCGTTGGTTGACATCCCGGAGGTCTTCTCAAATACCACCAACGGTGGATCGGACATGGAGATGGAGTTGCCGTAGCTCTTTGACATCTTGCGACCGTCGGTACCGGGCAGCTTTGGGCTTGGTGTCAGAAGAACGTCCGGCTCAGCCAGGATGAACGACGTAGGATCCTGATTCAGCGCCTGCTTACCGCCAAAGCGCTCGCCACCATAAAGCTGGTTGAAACGGCGCGCCACCTCGCGGGTCAGTTCGACGTGCGGAACCTGATCCTGGCCCACAGGGACATAGGCCGGCTTGTACAGCAGGATGTCCGCGGACTGCAGCAGCGGGTATCCCAGAAAGCCGTAGGTATTCAGGTCCTTGGCTTTTAATTGTTCCAGCTGATCCTTATACGTCGGCACACGCTCAAGCCAGCCCACTGGTGTGAACATGCTGAAGATGAGGTGAAGTTCCGCATGTTGAGGAACGTGCGACTGCACAAAAATTGTCGACTTTTCGGGATCGAGTCCTGCGGAGAGAAAATCGAGTGCGATCTCGATGGTGTTCTGACGGACGCGTGAAGGGTCGGCGTAGTCCGTCGTCAGCGCATGCCAGTCCGCGATGAAGAAGAAGCAATCGTATTCATCCTGCAGGCGCACCCAGTTGTAGAGCGCGCCCATGTAGTTGCCCAGGTGCAGGCGACCGGTAGGACGCATGCCGCTCAGCACGCGGCGCTTTGCTGTGATTTCCGTCATCGTTTCTGATGGTAGCCGAAGCCGCTAAACCGACAGCAGAACGCGGTTGAACAGCGTAAACGCCGGCGCGTAAAAAATATTCAACACCCCTGTCCGCATCAGCACATACAGGATGATCAGGTTCGCAAAGCCGCCAATGTTGTCGTACGCCTGCAGCATGTTGTAGGGCAGGTAATGCCGCAGGATGCGCGATCCATCGAGCGGCGGCACCGGCACCAGGTTAAACACGGCCAGCAGCAGGTTGATCAGGATGGAACAGTACAACAGCAGCGCGATGGGATAGACCGCGCTTTGCCCCTGCAGGGTGGCGCCTTCGATACGCATCGCGAAGAAAGCCGCATTCAACACCGCGCCCGCGCCGCCCGGCACCAGGTGCTTGATCAGCAGCAGCAGGATCAGTGCGATCACCGCGAGCAAAACGTTTGAAGCAGGCCCCGCAAGGACGATGAGGATCTCATCCCGCTTGACGTTTTTCAGATTGCGCGTGGTGATTGGTGTCGGCTTGGCCCAGCCCAGCAGCGGAAAGTGCGCGAACGCCGACACCAGCGGCAGGATAATCGAGCCCAGCGGATCGATGTGCTTGATGGGATTGAGCGTGACGCGGCCCAGCATGCGCGCCGTCTGATCGCCCAGTTCCGAAGCCGCCCACGCATGCGCGCACTCATGGAACGACAGCGCAAAGATGAGCGCAACGAATTGAAACAGAATGAGAGCGGTTTCCTGGGTCATGCTTGCTGAAGTCTACCAACCGCGCGCATGAAGAAGTCGTAAGCACGCAAGGTGAGGTCCGTGGGCGCGCTTCTCGAAAGGGCAAAGCTTCAGCTATGCCGAAAACCCGCACCCAGAAAGCGGCTTCAGCCGCCGAGGTCAGCTTCACGCCTCAAAAAAGCCGACCTCAGTGGCTAGAGCCACTGTCTTCTGTGCGGCCGTTGTAGCACAGCTGAAGCTCTGCCCTCCGAAGACCAGAGGCTATGCACTAAGGCGTGATCTCGCCGCTTAACGTGCGTGGCGCGCGATCGTCGATGCGTGTGCCGGGCCGCACGATCGTGTCGTCAGCGAACGTGAGCGTATAGCCATGCTCGAAGCTGACATCGCGGTAGAAGCGCACGTTGCGGCCCATGCCTGCGAAGATATGCGCGCCCAGCATTGCGCGGAAGCGCATGCCCAGCCAAAGGTTCGCGCCCAGGACCGTGCGATCGAATCCACGCCAGAACCACAGCAGCGGCTTGACGCTGTTGTAGCGTTCACGATCCAGATCAAGTTCCATCTCGGCCGGCAGCGTCACATTCCGCGGGTCGAAGCTTTCCGCCAGCACCGAGAGCGGCAACTCCGAGATCAGCGCCGCGTTCATCCTGCCGCCGTGCGGACGTCCGAGCGTCAGCATGTGCAGTTCGTCGCGCACGATCTCGCTGCGTCGTGTGCCGCTGGTGTAGCGGTTGAACTCGTCGTGAAGGTGCGACAGCCAGCGGCGGTAGATTGCCTCTGCCTCCGGCAGCGGCTTGGGAATGTCGAAGTGCGACGGTGTTCCTGTGACGTTCTCAGCCGGAGGTGCAGTTGGCACTGCCATCGTGACGGATTCTCCTTGCGCAACAACTGCAACTCTAAGCCTGCGGGTTATTCGATGGCAAAGATCGCAAACACTGTGGAGGAGCGTTCCACGCGGCGAGTCGAGATGCTGAGCGGTTGCGCCTTCGGCATCGGGGCTCCGGCTGCCATCCGATTCATCGCCATCATCGGCCGGGTCACCGTCTCCTGCGCCTGGTTGCTGGCATACAGCAGCGGACCCACCTTGATGTGCAGGCCCTCGGCCATGCGCGATGCGATCAGTTGCGCATGAGCCAGCGCCTTGGCAGACGCGGCCGCCTCCAGCAGGCTGCCGTCCTTCATCTCCCAGCCAATGCTGCCGCTCTGGTTGGCACCGGCTTTCACCGCGATGTCGAGCGTCTTCGCAGCCGCGTCCGGTGCGGTACGAACGGTCCAGCTCTGCGTGATGCGGAAGCGCATATTCTTCAGTGCAGGCGCGGGATTCTTCAACTCGTAGTCGTTCAACGGCTGCAGGTTCTGGTCTTCACTCTCAATGCTGTCGGCTGGAATGCCAGCGGCGTGCAGCGCGTCATTGATCGCGTTGGACCGCCTTGATCCCTCGGCGTAGGCGGTCTGCTCATCCTCGCCATACGCCTGGTACCCGATGCGGACGACGGCCTGATCGGCAGGTGCAAAGGCGCTGTCGGTCGCGGTCACGGTGATCGTCCGGTTGTCCCTGCTGATGCCGAGTGTCTGGCTGATCTGCGCCGGGGCAGACGCTGCCGTCATCATCACGGCACATAGTGCTGCGGCCGCAAAACGGTTCATGCTTCCTCCCGCTGCAGCAGTTTCTGCAACGTCACTTTATGCTTTGACGTGCGCCGTTCGGATCGGGCCTTGTCGTCGGGCAACACCACCTCGGGCGGAGGCGAGCCGACACGCTCGCGCGCGTTTGCTCTCACCGCCTTCGTTACGGAGAAGATACCCTTCTTTGCCTTCGCCATGTCGAACTTCGCCCCATGCAGTCGCGCTCGCTGCCACAAAGGATTATCCTCTCCTGCGAGGGTAGAAGCGATGGAAGAACGTGACTTTTTCGATGAGCGGACCGAGCCGCGAACCCACACGCTGACCTGTTCCAAGTGTGGCGTGGCCGGCGAATACCAGCTGAACTGGCTTGTCCGCCGCAAGAAGAAGCAGTTGAACGGCCGTGCCGACGAGCGTGATCGCGCCCGCTTTGCCAAGGCACAGAACTACATGGTGCTGCGCGACGACACGGCGAACTGCACCAACCCGCGCTGCCGCAAGCGGTTCGAGATTGCCGGCATCAAGACCATGGCCTTTCTCGACGAGCAGCCGACCGTGGCACCCGGACAGCAGCGCCGTGTGATGTAATAACAGCAGTATTCTTCCCGCAGGAGATCCGGAAGCCGATGGCCAACACACTGATTCCCTTTGAAGAGCGCAGCCTGACACCCGACCAAGTGGAACTGCTGGATCGCCGCCGCCGGCGCGGACAGTTGCTGCTGACCATCGGCCTGCAGCTTACGGTCGTCTGCACCCTGGTGAGCGTGCTGTGGGTCGGACTTGACCTGACGCATTCGCCTGGCTGGTCGCACCCCATGTTCTACTGGGCCGCAATCACCGGTGTCGCCGCAGTCATCTGCTTTCTGCGGGGACTTGCGCTCCGCCGCGGCTTTCATGAGTTCACCAGCTACTAGGTTCGGGTTCCTGGCGAGAACCGGCCCGTGCTTCGGCACGGGTCTTGCCGTTTTGTGGTGCCGTAGCGTCCCTCCGTGCTGTCTCACGTCCAATCGATGAAGTCCCGCATCCAACTGCTGTAACCGATTGATGGCCACGCTCCTACCCAGCCCGGTGCCGTTCGCACTCGCCCCTCTGCAGACCGGGCCGATGCCCACGCGTCTGCGTGACCGCTTCGGCCGGGCGATCACGGACCTGCGCGTCTCCGTGACCGATCGTTGCAACTATCGGTGCGTCTACTGCCGCACCGGCGAACATGGCATCTCCAACACCGAACTGCCGATTGCCGACTATGCCGCGATGGTGCGGCTGATGGTCGACCTTGGTGTGGAGAAGGTTCGCCTCACCGGTGGCGAACCCCTGCTGCGTGCCGGGCTGATTGAACTCATTCGCGATCTCGGAACCGTTCGCACCGCGTATGACAGTAACGATGAACCGACCGATGATGGCGCGCCGCTCGATCTTGCATTGACGACCAACGGCCACCTTCTTGCAGGCATGGCGCGAGACCTGAAGCAGGCCGGCCTGAGCCGCATCACGGTCAGCATGGACGCGGTGGACGCCGCTACCTTTGAGCGCATCACGCGTGTACCGCGTGCCCTGCAGCGTGTGCTCGACGGCATCCACGCCGCGCAGGATGTAGGCCTCGCACCGGTCAAGGTCAACTGCGTGCTGATGCGCGGCTTCAACGACGACCAGATCGAAGCCTTTGGAGACTTTGCTCGCCGCGAAGGCGTGATCCTGCGCTTTATCGAGTTCATGCCGCTGGGTGAAGACCGCACCTGGGCACCGGAGACTGTCGTTCGTGAGGCAGAGATCCTCGATCGCCTGCAGCGTGTCATGCCGCTGATTCCCCTGCCCGCGAATGCGCAGAGCGAAACAGCGCGACGCTATGGCTTCGCCGACGGCGTCGGCGAAATCGGCATCATCGCACCTGTTTCGCGACCCTTCTGTGGACACTGTTCGCGCATCCGCCTGACCAGCGATGGCAAGCTGCGCACCTGCCTGTTCTCGCAGGTCGACCACGACTTGTATGGCCGCATGCGACGCGGCGCCACCCTGGATGCGTTGCACAATTACGTGCGCGCCGTGGCAGACAGCAAGGAAGAACGCCACCATATCGGCGAGGTTGGATTCCTGAAGCCCTCACGCAGCATGGTGCAGATCGGCGGATGACGGCTGCGATCGCTCATCGGAGAGCAGCCTGAACCACGAACAACGCTACTACTAAGCACTGCATCCGACACACCAGTTTGAGAGGGTCAGACTGGTTTTAAACTAGCGACCGCCACGTAGGTTGTGGCGACTTCTTACTTCCGAACAATTTCGGTACTCTTGTACTTCTTCCCTTTCAATGAGAAGAGTTCAGTCTGTCTGCGTGTTGTTGATCGAGCGGGGTTGTCGTACACAGAGCAGAACCCGGCGGCGGAGATCAGAGATGTTCCGGAAATCGAAAAGCCAACTCGAGTTGGAATTCACACACGCGATTCAACAGGACTACACGCGCCTGTTCGTCGACGTGGCGACAGCGCTAACGTCGACGCTCGAGCTTGAAATCGTGCTGACCACCGTTATGACCAAGATGGCCCAGTTCTTCGGGCCGGAGCGCTGGTCGATGATGCTGGTGGACAAGGAAAAGAACGACCTCTACTACGTGATCGCCGTGGGCGAAGACACGAACAGCCTGCGCGGCATGCGCGTTCCGATGGGCGAAGGGATCGCGGGTTGGGTCGCGCACACCGGCAATCCGATGGTTGTGCCCGATACGACGGTCGAACCGCGCTGGCAGGAGTTCAGCCGCCAGAATCCCGGCCTGAACATCCATTCCATCGCCTGCATGCCGGTGCGCTCGGCCGGCGGCGTGATCGGCGTCATCCAGCTGCTGAACAGCAAGATCGATCTGCTGTCGGACTACTCCATCCAGTTCCTTCGTGTGCTGTGCGACTTCACAGCCATAGCGGTCCGCAATGCCGAAGACATGAAGCGCATCCACATGCTGTCTATCACGGACGATTGCAGCGGCCTGTTCAACTCGCGGCACCTGTACACATTGCTGGCCGAGCAGCTCGCGCGTCCCGGCAAGCCGCCGTTCTGCCTGCTGTTTCTGGATCTCGACCGCTTCAAGAGCATCAACGACACACACGGTCACCTGGTCGGCAGCCGCCTGCTCGCGGAAGTCGGCGCCCTGATCCGGCGCGTCGTCGGTCCCGACAACCCGGGCTTTCGCTATGGCGGCGACGAGTTCGTTGTGCTGCTGCCTGACATGACCAAGCGCGGCGGCAGGGAGATGGCCATCAAGCTATTTCAGGACCTGCGCCAGGAGCGCTTCCTCGGAGTCGAAGGCCTGTCGCTTGAGGTGCGCGGCTCGTTCGGCATGGCTGCCTTTCCAGACGACGGGCATGACGTGGAAAGCATGATCAAGGCCGCTGACGACATGATGTACTACGTCAAAGGCACCACGCGCGACAACCTGGCGATTGCCGGTATCGGCTCCATCTATCCGCCCAAGACGATCGAAGGACTGGTAGCACCGGCAGCGACCGTACCTGCAACCGAGCCCATTCCTGAGCCTGAGCCTGAGCCTGAAGTGGACGATGTTACGGCTGAGACCGGCGAGGCGACAGGGTGGGTGCCCGGCGTTCCTCCGGCAGAATGGCATCCCGATTCGGACCAGCTGTAGGCCGCACACCAAAGTCCCAGACACCGGTGTTGACGGTCCGGTCGTCCAGTACCTCGACAAGGGCATACTCGCCGAACGAGAGCGGCTCCTTCGGCACAATCTTCAGCCAGTGGCCGCCAGGCAGCAGCGAACGCTGCGTCTCAATCACGTCGGCCTGCCTGCGTGTTGTGCCGAGCATGCCAATGGAGAAGCTGGTGACCACGCGCACGCCACGGCGAACATCCACACGCACCACCACGTACCGGCTGCCGGGCGAGGGCGCTTCCACCTTGCGCGCACCCCGCGTTCCTCCGGTGTCCACCTGGAAGGTTCCGCCGCTCGTCGGCTCCTCGCCTTCGTCATCCGTCATGCGCACGTAGAGTTCGGGATCGGGCACGTGCAGCTGGACCGGCGCGGTCTCACCCTTGATCTCGACCATCTGGTGCGCCGAAGCCATCGGGTTCAGCGTTTGCCGCAGGATGTTGTGCGATGTCTGCCGGTTCAGCTCGCCGTCAGTCTGCTGCAGAATGGCCAGCTGCGGCTGGCCACGGTAGTAGTCAAGGACCAGCACGGCGTCCTCGTCGGCCAGGCGCAGGTCCTTCGCGACCTCGGGGCTGCGAGCCGCGCGATCTGCCTCTTCCTTCGCAAGCTCCGGATCGATCTGCACCGCAGGCACGCCATTGGCAATGGCGTCGCGCCTCTGCTCCCACGCACGCGTCGCGTCCAGGTCGACCAGCCGCACCGGCACAACCTCTTCCTGCGCACCGCGCTCGGCCGACAAGTAGAACACGTTGTCGCCCTGCACGCGATACGACAACACCACCTGGAATGTGCCGTCTTTCAGATACAGTCGCGTCCGCTTCAGACCGGCGCCAGGCGAACTCTCCCGCGGCAGCGGCTGCCCTTGCTGCGCAGCCCCCGCACTCGGCAGCCCGCACAGCAGTATCGCAATCAAGAGCGGTTTTGGATCAAAGGTCATCGGCAGCAGTTTAGACGTTGGGACCTCGCATTGGCTGCTCGCGCCAGGACTGTGCGACTTGATCTGTCATCCACATCTCTTTGCTGTCGTTTCGCAGCGGAGCGGAGGGATCTGCTTCTTGTCCTCAGTCTTTGGTACGCTACACAACACAAAACCCTGACCCCGATGATGATCTCGCCAAAACGCGGCTCGTGCAGGAACCCGTGCCCCTGCAAGCACATCGAATGCACCATGAGTACGCAAAAGACATTCAAACTCGGCAACGACCTTGAAGTGAACCGCCTTGGCTACGGTGCCATGCGCCTGACCGGCGAAGGGATCTGGGGACCACCGAAGGACCCTGCCAACGCAAAGAAGGTCCTAGAGAAGGCCGTTGAACTCGGCGTCAACTTCATCGATACCGCGGACAGTTATGGGCCATATGTCTGCGAAGAGCTGATCGGTGAAGCGCTCAGTCCGTACAAACCCGGCGTCGTCATCGCCACCAAGGCCGGCCTGGTGCGCACCGGACCAAACCGCTGGTTGCCGGTCGGTCGTCCTGAGTACCTTGAGCAGGAAGTCCACATGAGCCTTCGCCGTCTGAAGATTGACGCGATCGATCTATGGCAATTGCACCGCATCGACCCCAAGGTGCCGGTTGAGGAGTCGCTCGCGCCGATCGTCAAGCTGCAGAAGCAGGGCAAGATCAAGCACATCGGCCTGTCGGAAGTAAAACCCGAAGAGATCGAGCAGGCGCGCAAGGTCGCGGAGATCGTCTCCGTCCAGAACGAGTACAACATCGGTCAGCGCAAGAGCGAGGCCACGCTGGAGTATTGCGAGAAGAACAACATCGCGTTCATCCCGTGGTTCCCTGTTGCGGCGGGCAAGCTCGCGCAGCCAGGCGGCAAGCTGGATGAAGCCGCAAAGAAGCATGGCGCCACCGTCTCTCAGCTTTCCCTGGCATGGCTGCTGCACCGGAGCCCCGTCATCCTGCCCATCCCCGGCACATCCTCCATC
This sequence comes from Terriglobus sp., assembly GCA_965199365.1. GTDB lineage: Bacteria > Acidobacteriota > Terriglobia > Terriglobales > Acidobacteriaceae > Terriglobus. Next base: position 1,597,180 of record CBDARC010000002.1, read on the forward strand.
GAACACCTCGAGGAAAACGTCAAAGCTGCCGACGTCGAACTGAGCGACGCCGAGTGGTCCGAGCTGGAAGCAGCCGCGAAGTAAGTCTTTCTGCAGTCTCGCTCTGTGTGCGTTCACCGTCTGTGGTGAACGCACATCTCTTTGCGCTCAGCTACAGCTTCACGAGAGGCTCGTGTACTGGTGGGCAAAGTGCATTACTCGGCCAGGAGTCACGCATCTACGTCGGCTCTGCTAGCCTTCCCTTATGCGTTTTGCCTCCTTCGCCACCGCCTGCATCGCCTCTGCGCTTGCCTTGCTGCCGCTCGCTGCGCAGCGTCCCGGTTCTGAGACAACAAACGTCTTCACGCCGGAGATGAAGCTGTTCAGCAACCCCGATCCGCGCATTGCCGAGTTTGAGCAGCAGCAGCGCTCCGGCACGCCCGTACGGCAGATCGGTGCGGTCGAGCTCTCGCCTGACGGCAAGCAGATCGCGTGGATGGTATCGGCCGCTTCGGCTGACGGAACGCGCGGCGGCGGACGCCGTGGCGGCGGTGCCGCATTGCACATCAGCCCGGCCGATTCGCCTGATGCCTCCGGCCCGGCGATCACCGCAGGCGAAGGCTGCAGCGCAAGCGCGCCTCGCTGGTCGCCCGACAGCACGACGCTCGCCTTTGTAGCGACCTGCGCCGACCATCAGCCGCAGCTTTATCTGCGCGACAGCAGCGGCACAGTCAAGCAACTGACACACATCAAGGGCACCATGACCTCGCCGGCCTGGGCGCCGGACGGCAGTTCCATTGCCTTCCTCTACGTCGAGAACGCCACCCGCGCGGCCGGTGCGCTCGCAGCTATGAAGCCACCAGCCGGCATCGTCGGCGAAGACGGCGTGGAGATCCAGTGGGTCGCCGCCGCCGATGCAAAGACCGGTGCACTCAACGTGCTGACACCGAAGACGCTGCACGCGTATGAGTTCGACTGGGCGCCGGACGCGAAGCATCTGGCCTTCGTCGCGGCGAACCCGCCGGGCGAAAACACCTGGTGGATCGCCCAGATGTACACCGTGGCCACAGGCCAGCCGGACACCGCGAAGTCCATCCTGAACCCGGTCACTGCGGGCGGCTCGATCCACGGCCTGCAGATCGCGGTGCCGCGCTACTCGACCGACGGCAAGAACATCGCATTCATTGGCGGCTTGATGAGCGACCAGGGCTCAACCGGCGGCGACATCTACCTGATGGGCGCGGACGGCAGCGGCCTGCAGGACCTGACGCCCGGCCGCAAGGACTCGCCGGTGTACATCGTCTGGGCTGATCCGGACCATATCCTCTTCTCGGCCTACGGTCCGGGAAAGACCCACATAGGTCTGCTCGGCACCAACAAGAAGGAACTCGTAAGCCCCTGGAACGAGCCGCAATCCATCGCCAGCGGACGCGCCGCAGCGTCGTTCTCCTACTCGCCCGCGACCATGAAAGTGGCCTTCGTCTCCGGCGGTCCTGACGCCGCGCCCGAAGTCTACGAAGGCGGACCACGCGGAGCCAACGCGGTCACGCACCTGAATACATCCGCCACCAAGCCACCCAGCAAGACCGTGTCCATCGAGTGGGAGAACGAAGGCTTCCACGTGCAGGGCTGGCTGACGCTGCCGGAAAACTACGACGCCGGCAAGCGTTACCCCATGATCGTCAGCGTGCACGGCGGTCCCTCCGCACAGGTCGGCCCCAGCTTTGGTGGAGGTGCCGGCGCACTATGGGCGCACCTTGGCTACTTCTTCCTGCAACCCAATCCACGCGGCTCCTTCGGCCAGGGCGAAGCGTTCACTCAGGCCAACCGCAAGGATTTCGGCTACGGCGACCTGCGTGACATCCTCAAGGGCGTCGACGCGGCCGAGGCGAAGTATTCCATCAATGACAAGCGCCTGGGCCTTACCGGCTGGAGCTACGGCGGCTTCATGAGCATGTTCGCCATCACTCAGACCCACCGTTTTGCCGCGGCAGTCGCGGGCGCCGGCATCAGCAACTGGCAGAGCTACTACGGTGAAAACTCGATCGACCAGTGGATGGTGCCGTTCTTCGGCGCAACTGTCTATGAAAACCCCGCCGTCTACGCGAAGAGCTCGGCCATCAACTTCATCGCCAACGTCACCACGCCCGAACTGATCCTGGTTGGCGACCGCGACGGCGAATGCCCTGCGCCGCAGAGCTACGAGATGTGGCACGCGCTGAAGGCGCTCGGCAAGAAAACCGAACTGGTCGTCTACCCCAACGAGGGCCACGGCTTCGTCAATCCGCTGCACACTGCCGACCGCACCGCGCGCACCGTCGCCTGGTTTGAAGACAACATGAAGTAGAGATCGACCCTCGTACGCACAAATCCAGAGGTCCGGCGCGATGCCGGACCTCTGTGTCTTGGTGACGCCCGTGAAATTTGGCGAGTGCAAAGCACATACCCGCTGCTATCATCGCGGCGGTCAGCAAACAACTTCGTGCAAGAGGGGTGAGATGGGAACAGCTTCCAGTGGATTGGCAGGCGGCACAACCGCGGCTGCAACAACGTCGTCAGCGGCGGGCAGCGACGAAGCGAACAAGGCAGCTCTCATCGCCGAAACCGAGCAGTTCCGCCTCAACTGCCAAAAGCGGTACCGCTTCAACAACGGCTGGGACGTCACCCTCAGCATCGCGGGCCTGCTGCTCTCCATAGCAATCGTCGCCGCGGGCTTTCTCAAGCGGCCGGAAGTGTCCGCGATCCTGGGTGCCGTAGTCGCCGCGGTCTTGTCTGCGCAAAAGGCATTTCCCTTCGGCCAGCGTGTCATGTTCTACCGGGTGCTTAGCGGCCAGGCTGAAAACCTGCTGACGCGCGTTCGGCAGGGTCTGCTCACCACGTCACAGGCCGTGGATCAGCTCAGCAACCTGCGCACGGACTTCGCGCAGCAACTGCCGCGTGGCTCCAGCGCAGGCGACCGCAACGGCTCCGCCGCCGAAGGATCAGCCGCTCCAGCCACCGAGTAGAGCTTAAGCAGAAGGCGCGATCGCCGGAGGTGTTGCCGGAGCGGGATTCAGGTCCCACATGACATCCACAATGCCGCCCTGGATGTTCGTCAGTTCCCACTTACGCAGCCACGGCGAGTCAGGCGCCAGCGGCGTCAGCGGATCGCCAAACTCCCGCTGCTTGCACAGTTCATGGTCCTCTGAGTCGCCGGTGTAATAGCAAAGCCGCGGCTCCGTGCTGATGGTGAAGCCTGCCGCAGCAAACTTCTGCAGATCGAGCTGAAAAGTCATCCGCTGGTAGTGGGCCTGCGGATCCATGTGGTTGTGCCAGTTCCGGTTGCCTTCGCCGAAGCCGTTGTAGATCCGCAGGCGCATGGAGAACGTATCGTCGTGGTCGGGCGTAAACACGTAGGTAAAGATCTTCCCTTCGCTGCGATAGGTACTCTTATCGACAGAGTCCGCCTCGTTCTTCCAGTTCGTGGTCAGGAACTCAACATAGCCATTCACGCTGCGATAAACCTGCTTGTAAGGCTTGTGGCAGCGGTTCTTGTCAGAGAACTTGAACGTGATAGATCGCACTGCGCGGTTGTCGGTGTGGTCAGTGATGGGCTTGTCCACGTCAGGTATCTGGATCACCATGTCACGCGACATCGGCTCGACCTGCAGTGACACATCGAACTGGGTGATCTCGTAGATCGATGGGTGCCCTAGTGGATTCAGCAGGGCGTCTTTGAGCGCTTTGTACCGGCTGTCGTCGGGATCGTTGGGATCGTCTCCACCGCCGTTCAGGATCGTGCTGTGATTGCCCGGCAGCGCGGCAACGTCATCAAACGGTCCGCCCGCGGACACCTTCGTCACGATGTTGTCCTGTAGGCCATAAAACACCTGGAAAGCAATCGGGCATGTCTCGCTTGTGAACGCGGTGGCATTCAGAACGTATCGCTGGATGTTGCGCAGGATTGTGTCGGTGTCCTCATCCAGCGTGCGCAAGCCTTCTTCCTGGGGGTTTTCCCCTGTCAACTGGGACAGGATCGCGCGCGTGTTGCTGAGAATGTTCGCTCCGCGGTTGGGTGTCGCGAACTGGATGACGCCGCGAACGGCCTTGAGGTCAAGCGCACGGCCCTTCACCTTGGATGAGATCATCGCCTCAATTACAAGGCCGCCCATGCTGTGCCCTACCAGAAATATCGAGTCCGCTTTGGCGCAGTTCAGCTTGAGGTAGGTGGCGAGCGCGTCACCGCAATCGGTTATAGACGGAATCCGCTCCTTGACGTTCAGTTCAACAAGCTTCGTCGGGTAGGCGAATGTGTCAAAGAGGAACTTTTCCCTGGGGAAATCCGGGTCTGTTCTGAGGCGGTTGATGAATGGGTCCCACACCTGCGGGCTGCTGCAAAACCCGTGCACAAACACGACATACGTTACTGGCATGGCGGGAGTATAGCGAGGCACACGCCATTGCGCAGCAAGTTTCTGTCCGGCGCAAACCTGCGCTTACAGGCGCTTCGAAAAGGACAACGCTGTTCGCTATGTAACGCTCCCACTAGCAACGGAGTGCGAGCAGTTTCCTTGCCCCTACACCTGAACCGACACAAGGAGACACATGGCATGAGTGCCGAAAACAATGCAATTTCGCGTCGCGACCTGGTGACGCACCTGGGAGCCGGCATTGCCGGTGCGGCCCTTACCGCAGCCACGCCCGCTGTTGCGCAGGCACCCGCCGGCCAGACCGCGGCGCCGATGGTTAACCCAGACTCCAAGTACCCCAAGCCGCCGTACCCCGGGCAGTCGCAGCCCTGGCCCGGCCTCGCCAGCAAGATGAACCCGCGACCTGACCACGGCGAAACCAGTTACAAGGGCTCGGGCCGACTCGCGGGGCGCAAGGCGCTCATCACCGGCGGAGACTCCGGCATGGGCCGTGCCGCCGCCATCGCCTATGCACGCGAAGGCGCCGACGTGGCCATCAGCTACTACCCGACCGAGGAGCCGGACGCGCAGGAAGTCATTGCGCTGATCAAAGCCGAAGGCCGCAAAGCCATCCCCATCCCCGGCGATCTGCGTCAGGAAAGCTACTGCAAGGAACTCGTCGCGAAGGCAGTCGCAGGTCTGGGCGGTCTCGATGTCGTTGTCTCCAACGCGGGGCGCCAGCAGCAGTGTGAAGACATTCTGCAGTTGACCACCGAAGCCTTTGACGCGACCATCAAGACCAACATCTACGCACCGTTCTGGATCATCAAGGCCGCGCTGCCGCACCTGCAGCCGGGATCGTGCATCATCGGCACTACGTCGGAGCAGGCGTACGATCCCGCCGCCAACCTGTACGACTACGCCCAGACCAAGGCGGCCACGATGAACTACGTCAAGTCGCTCTCAAAGCAGCTTGGACCCAAGGGCATCCGCGTGAACGGCGTCGCGCCCGGCCCCATCTGGACGCCGCTCCAAGTCTCCGGAGGAGCCACCCAGGAGCACCTGATCCATTTCGGCCAGGATTACCCGCTGGGACGAGCAGGCCAGCCGGCCGAACTCGCCAGCATCTACGTCCAGCTCGCAGCCAACGACGCCAGCTACACGACGGGCAACATCTACGGCGCGGGCGGCGGCAAAGGTCAGCCGTAACGCGCACTTACCGCGAAGACAGAAGAGGGATGCGCGTTGCGCATCCCTCTTCTCGTACTCGGTTTCAGGCTTACTTGCTCGGTTCGACGTCCCAGGCTTTCACGTCGCGAATCCAAATGTTGCGGAAGCTGATGGGTTCGCTCTTGTCCCCATGCGCCTGCAGCTTGATGGGTGCGGTGTCGTAAGCCTTGTAGAACGGCTGGCCGACGTACAGCGTCTGGCCCTTGAGCGCGAAGTGGTTCTCGACCAGCACGCCATTCAGGAAGACCGTTGCATACGCGGGCGTCTTCAGACTGCCGTCTGCGTTGAAGCGCGGTGCGGTCCACACAACATCATAGGTCGACCACTCGCCCGGCTTACGCGCGGCGTTGACCAGCGGCACGGCCTGCTTGTACAGGCTGCCGACCATGCCGTTGGTGTAGGTGGGATTGTTGTACCCGTCCAGCACCTGCAGTTCGTAACCCGCATCGCCCGGTCCAAGCGATGCCAGGAAGACGCCGCTATTGCCGCGGCCCTGGCCCTCGCCTTCGATGCTCGCGGGAATCTTCCACTCCACGTGCAGCTGGTAGTCCTTGAACTTCTGCTTGGTCTCGATGTTGCCGGCGCCACCCTTCTTCACGGTCATCACGCCGTCATGCACGTCCCAGTCCGCGGGCGAACCGTCTTTGGCCGCAACCCACTTCGACACATCCTTACCGTCGAACAGCACGACCGCGTCCGACGGCGGCATGCCGACGACTGCAGCAGGCGTCACAACAGGCGGCACCGGATGATAGAACTCGGTTTCCTCGTGGGTCGGCTGGTGCGCTCCCGCGGGTGCGGCCGCAGGCTGTTGCGCGGAAAGGCTGGCAGCCGAAAACGTCAGGGCTGCAAGGGCGAAGAGTGTCGTGAAATGGGCGCGCATGATCGTGCGAAGAGCATACACGCAAGCTGCGAATGTTGACGAGACCGAGCGCTCGAACCGCCGTGTGCGATCAGGATTTCGCCTTCAGCAAGGCTTCACCCGCAGCAATCCCTGCGGCCGTCGGACACCCCGAAGCAGGTGGATGCGCGGCAACACCCACATGACGAACGTCCGGCACGATGGGCGTCTTGCAGGCGTGCAGATACTCGATCGCGGTGCGCCCTGCCTTGTCGTGCGCGGCAGGGTCTGCACCTGCCGCAAGCGCCTGCTTCAGCGCGTCGATGTTCCCAGCCTGCGCCAGCAGCATCAGCGTCGTGATGCCATCGGCATTGTGCGCGTTGATGTCCGCACCTGCCTTCAGCAGCATGCCGTTCAGTTCGCCATGCACCGCCGCCGCCATCAGCGCGGTGTCGCCATGCAAGGAGGCGTGTCGCGCATCCGCATGCGCGTCCAGCAACAGTTTTGCTGCCTCGTCGTTGCTGTTCAGGCTTACCGCGTACATCAGTGCGGTCCATCCGCTCTCATCGGCTTCGTCCACGGCGTCGCCCTTGGCAAGCAGGTGTTTCAGCGGTTCGTAGCTCTGGTTTCCGGTCTTCGGATGGAAGCGGGAAACCGCCCGCATCAGCGCGGTGACGCCGTTCTTCGGCAGTTCGAGATCCTCATCCATGTTGTTCAGCGGCTCGGTCGCGGCGTCGCCGTGCCGCCAATGGTGGGTGTCGGCAACACGGTCGATGTACCACGCGAACTTGTCCGCCTCATCAGAGCCGGAGGCGTAGTTGGCCAGATCGATCGTCTTCTCTTTCCCCGCAATCTGTACCGTCACGAAGTTGCCTGTGGTGGGATCGCTCGCTCCCAGCGGCCGTTCAAACGGCGTCAGTTTCGCCGGGCAGGTCGACCAAACATCCGCAGACGCGGCCTCGTCCAGCAGGTCTGCCACGTTCTCCTGCGGCAGCTTACCGCTGCGCTCGCCTGTGTCGAGCACGCCCTTGATGCCGCGCCACTCCACTTTGCCGTTGCGATACAGACGGACGCGATACGCCAGGCCAACATCGGAGAAGCCGATACGGGTCAGCTCGATGAAGTCCTCAGCGTCCGATCCGGTTGGCACTTTGGTGTTGCTGTCATCGCGACAGACATTCGTCGCGTTGGGCGATGAAGGAGTCGCGTCGATCGCCTGACGGTTGTTCACACTGCGAACGACGCCCGAGACCGCCGCAATCGACGGTGGCAACACCACGCTGCCGCCGCTCAGGTGGCCGCCCGGCGTCGGCTCGCTCACATCGTCGTCCAGCTGCTCCTGCGGCTCGATGATGTTGAAGGTGTAATCGGCAACGAAATCCTTCTCCGAGTCATTCGGCAGCGGCGTTGCGAACCGCCAGCGACGAATCTCATCCTGCAGCGCGCGGCTCAAGACCTCCGGCCCCGATACCGCGTGGATTCCCACGGTCTTGCCCGATGCATCGATTGAGAATCCGACGACCACCTCGCCATCGATATGCGCGGTGCGCGCGTTAATCGGGTACGGAGCTTCGGCAGGCGTGATCAGTACGGGCGCGGTACCCGTCTGCGCGCAGGCAGACAGCGTCGACAACAACGCGGCAACGAACAGGCAGAGACGGGGCATGCTGCCTAGCATGCGTCAGGAAACCGCTGGAAGCAAGCACAGACTGCCCGGCGGACGCAGCAGCTCCGCAACGGCTGAACCCTTTCCGGAAACGTTCTGCGATGCTGCTGATCCTGATTACTCGCGCCGTGGACGCGAACGCAGCGCCACCGCGCCCAGCAGCACGACGATCACGATCAGGGCAATCCACAACAGCAGCGGATGCCTCTCAGTGAACGCACGATCGTCCGGCCTCGGCACCCACGCAGGATTCGCTCGCTCCGGGCCAAGCGTCGCCGCGGCTGCACCGCTCTGCCCTGACGCCTGCAGGACGTAGTCGTACCGCGGCTCTTCCAGCGCGGGATCGCCATAGCGCAGAAGGTACGCACCCGCGCCCGCAGCCCCAAAGCAGAGCTCCCGCTGCAGCATCTGCAGGCGCACCGCACCAAGCTGCAGCGGCTGATCGTCGCCGTTGTCGACAACGACCGTCCACGTCTGCGCCCCGCCAAACGCCCATCCCGAGGTGCTGACTGCGTCGTTCTCCTGGTGGAACACCTGGCCGTCGCGAGTGTCCTGAAGACGCGTCAAGGTGCCGGTAAAGTTTGTCGGCTGGAAAAGCTGCTCATCATCCTGCCCGCGCGCCGCCGACGTCACCATCACGTTCACGCTGCGCACGAACTGCACCGGCGACCCGCCCGGTTGAAACAATACGCGGTCCACCGGCACATGCGCCGGCACAGTAAACGTCAGCGTCGTGGCCCGCCCCGACTGGATCGCCATGTTGGATTGCGCAACGGTCGTGTACGCCGGTTCCGGCCCAATCGGCGCAGCCATCACGGTAATGCCAGTCACAGCGTCCGGCGCGATGTGTCCATCGATCGCAAAGTGCAGATAGCGGTAGTCCGACACGGGCAGATGCAGAACGGTGTTTCGCCCGGACTTCTCGCGGGTCAGATCGAAGATCGTATAGGTGCCAACGTGTCGCGTACTGCTGCCGACGGGGGTCTGCGAGCCGGACACGTCGACCTTCGCCTGAAAGTTCTGCCCCGTAATCTGCAGTTCCACATCGGTGTAGGTCACTGCAGGCATCGCCGCGTCGAACTCGGTTCGGCCCCCACGGACACCCGCATTCAGCGGCAGAATCAGGCGAGACGCTGACGCGGGCACCTCCGCTGTACGAACGGCGTACGGCACCTCCCGCTCGCCGGTGTACAGGCGCACATCGGCCAGTCCAGGCGATGCCTTTTCAAACACCTGCGCATCCAGCGGAGCGCAGCTTTGCGCGGCCTTCTGTGTCTGCACCGCACGCTCGTAACGCAAATAACGCGGCTCGGGCCGGGGAGGCGCGGCGGCGAACAGCAACAGCGCCAGGGCAGCCAGCTTCACGTCGTGCTCCCATCATCCGGTCGCAGGTGCAGCAGGTCGCGCTGGTACACGAAGCTGACAGCCAGCAGCAGGACACCCAGACCGAGAAAACTCAGAATGCGGTAGCCCTGGCTTAACTGGCTGGTGTCGACCGTGAACACCTTGCCGATGGTCACTGCCAGCAGCACCAGCGCCTGCCACCGCACAAATGCCGACTTGCGCACGAAGCCCACCAGCAGCAACACCGACCCGAACATCATGAAGAACGCCGAGTACGTGAACTGCGCATACATGCGGAAGTCGTGCATCAGACCCCAGTTGCCGTGCCAGCGCAGGTACCACCAGTAGTTATGGATCTCGCGCCCGACCGCCAGCAGGGTCAACCCATTCACCAGCAGCGCCGACAACGCAGCCAGCGTCCGCCACTGCAGCGCAGGAGCCTCGTCCGCGTCCGTATCGTCAGGCAGAACACGCGACCACCACGCGATCCCGGCAAAGATGGCTATGGCAATGCAATACGTCGCAAAGCGCTGATTCAGCAACGGTGTCAACGAAACCCGGGGATCGAAGACAAGATCGATCACGATCAGAGAAGCAAGACCGATCGCCAGGGACAGCAGCGCGAGCACACGCAGCAGTCGAAGCCCTGCCCGATGCGACACCCAGAGCAGCGCCGCTCCCTGTGCCAGCCAGCCGACCGTCAGCCACCGACCGTGTGTCTTCAGCGGCAGCGCAATCGTCAGAAAGATGACAGCCGTCGCAAGATGAATTGCCGCCTGCGGAGCCGACTCGCCTCGCATCACACCGCGACTCGGCAGCCGCAGCATGCCGACGTAGAACGCCGCAAACGCCACCGCGACCCATGGCGCCAAGTCCGTCCGGCCCAGCGACGATAGCATCAGGTACCAGCCGATGAAGGCCATCCCGGCATTCGCCACCGGCAGCATGAGGAACGACAATGCATCGGCACGGGACGGTTCCCCGTCGCGCGCCCGCATCAGCCGCGGCGCACTCGCGAACAGCAGAAACAGCATCGTTAGAAACGCCGCCGTCCGCCCGAACTGAACGTCGCTGTAGAACTGCACCGCCCATCCGGCGAAGAAGATCACCGTGCCGAGGAACGCTCCGGACAGCAGCCGCGACCATGGCTTCAGCGCCACCAGGGCTAACATCGCTGCATCCAGCAGCAAAAGATAACTCAGCAGAAATATCTCGTGATTGCCGCCGGTCGACAGCAGCGCCGGCGTGCTGAAGCCGCCAACAATGCAGTACACGGCCAGCAGCTCCGCATCCTGCAGCCATGCCATGTAGCCATTGAAGGCCGTCACCACAACCATCGCCGCAAACGCCACGCCGACCGGCATCAGGTGAAAGTAAGAAGCAGCCGCCCACAGCGACAGGTACAGCAGGCCGCTGCCGACGGCCTTCAACGAATACGAGAACGCGAAGTAACCCTTGGTTCGAAACCGCTCCGACCACCCGACCGCCGCGATGCCCGCCAGCAGCCCGATGGTCACCCGGCCCAGCGCGCCGATCCAGTGATTGTCGATCGCAAGCTTCAGAAACCATGCGGCCGCGATCAGCACCGCAACCACGCCAATGCGGTTGAACAGGTGCGAGCCGATGCGGTTCTCCAGCGACCCACGATCGGGCTCTACGGTCGAGGCGAACCTCGGCTGCGTTGCCTGCAGCACCGGCTGCTGCTGTACCCGCACCGCCGGAGGCAAGTCCGATTTCGGCGGAAAGAACGTCTCCGGAGCAAAGGCCGGAACGATCTCCGGCTCCTCATCCACGGCGATACCGACGCGCCTCAGAGCCTCTTCCAGCAGCCGCACGCGGGCCTGCAGGCTGTTCACCTGCGATGACAGCGGATCGCGCGCAGCATTCTGCTCCATAGGCGATCAATGTACAACATGGCCGTCGACGGGCAGTTGACCGCTCCCACTGATTTACACTGGGGCGTAAGACATTTCCGGGCACGTCCCGTCCTTTGTAGAGACCGCAGCGCCGCGTTTGCCGTGTTGCGGGGAGGTTTTCTTTGCGCCGTATCCTTGTTGTCTGTTTGTTCCTCCTGTTTGCGCTGCCCGTCGGCGTTTCGCTATCCGGCTGCGGCAAAAGCAGTCTTGGCAACTTCTGCAGCGGCTCCAGCGGCGCGCGCATCGGTGACGCCCAGAACATTACGCTGCAGCCCACGGTGGGCGGCATCAGCCTGGGATACGCGCAAACCGCCTCCGTCACCACGCCGACCGCGACTGATTGCCAGGGCAACAACGTCTCCATCGCGAAGTACACCTACAGCACGTCGAACGGCAACATCGCCGACGTGAACCCGACCACCGGAGCGCTTTGCGCCGGTCAGTGGAACCGCAACAACGCATCGGGCATTCCCAACTACACCTTCTGCACCGCCACGAACCAGCAAGGCGTGGTCGAGCTGACCGCCTCCGGCAATGGAGCCAACAGCAACAAGGTGCTGGTCTACGTACACCCGCAGATCACTTCGATCACGCTTGGAGCGGCATCGACAGACTGTACGAACGATCCGGCGACCAACTGCCCGCAGTACACCGCCAGCAACACCACGACGGCTGCGCCCTACGTACCGAACAGCTGCATTTCGTTCAACCAGGCGCGACAGCTGGTCGCGCGCTTCTTTGCCGGCACCCAGAACATCACCTATAACGCCGGCCATGCCACATTTACCGCGCAGACCCCCGGCCTGGTCAGCTTTGAAAACACCAGCGGTGTAGCCACGGCACTCGCACCCGGCACTACAGTCGTTACGGCGACTATCGCGAACTCCACCTCCACCGCCGGCCTGATCTCCGTCTGCCCGCCCAAGACCATTACCATCTCCACGCCAAACACCGTTAACAACGCGGTCACGGTGAACCCAAGCAACACGGAACCGATCACTGCTGTTGTCACGGACATCAACGGCATCCAGATCACCGGCCTGACGCTGACCGTCACCTCGACCACACCGACATCCATTCCAGCGGCCAGCAGCGGCATCGCTCCGGTCTTCCCGGGAACAGCGGCAATCAACGCATTCTGCCTGCCACCCTCGTGCAATCCGTCGCCCTACGGCAACGTCGGTCTGCTTGGAACGGGTAAGCCTGTCAGCTCCAACACGATCCTGGCCACGACACCCGGCAGCAGCAGCACGCGCCTTTGGATCGGCAGCACCGACTCGACTTACTTGGTACCGGTCGACCTGACGACCGGCGTGGTTCCGTCGCCGACCCGGCTGCCCTACACGCCAAATTCCATGATCATCTCGCAGAACGGCGCCACCATCTACATGGGCACCAGCAGCGGCCTGATGACCTACACGACGGCAAGCAACAGCGTCAGCAGCACGCTGCCAACCCTGCAGGGCACCGTTCTGGCGGTATCGCCTGACAGCAATACCGTCGTCATCAGCGATCCCACACGGCAGATCATCACCCTGTTCAACAACGCCACGTCGAGCACCACCAGCACCTACACCGGCGTGGGAAATCGCGCGGCCTTTACGCCTGACGGCAGCTCCGTCTACATCACCACGGTAGACAACCACCTGCTGGTCTACTCGACCTTTTCGAGCTGGCAGAGCTACGACCTGTCTGCGACCGGCGCTAACGATGTGGCTATCGCCGTGCCCTCGGTCGGCGCGTTCGTGACCGGAACGACCGGCATCAACGGCCGCTCCTACTGCGCCAACGCGAACGTCACACCGGTGGTCTTCTACCCGCAGGCCTCCGCAACAACGGTAGCCGCTGCGACCAGCGACCGCGCCGCCGTGACCAACAACGGCAAGCACCTGCTGGATGTCCGCTTGGCAGCGAGTGGTGGCACGCCCGTCGTCAACGACATCACCTTCCCGACCTCTACCGCAGACGACGGCGTAAACGGCACGCGCACCTTTACCGGTGTGCTGCCCACCGGGGACTGCCCTGAAAGCGGCAATCCACCCGTATTCGGAACAGCCGTAAACACCGCCCTGCTCACCGGCATCACATCCACCGGCGTAACCGGCATCTTTCCGGCTTCGGACTCGAGCATCGCGTTCGCAACGTACCTGCCTACTGCCGGAGCACCCACCACCGGAGCCCTGCTGCCCGCCTACACACCCGGCGCGACCGCTGGCACCGGAACCGTCTCAACCGTCAAGCTGGCCAACGGAGCCACCGCACCCGTCGCCGGTGTCTTCTCATCGGATAACCTGTTCTTCTTCGCAGGCACCGCGGGCGACAACCTCGTCCACCTGATCACCCGCAGCAGCCTGACCGACACCAGCCAGCTCGCACCCAAGCTGCCAAGCAACACCAACAGCGCAGGGTCAGCCGTGCCCAACCTCATCGTGCAGTACCCACGCACGGTCGCCAACTAGGGCAAGCAATGGAGCACAAAGCAACGAGCCCGGCGCAAGCCGGGCTCTTCCATTTAGCAAATGCTTAGAATCACAGCAACAGCCTGTCATCCCCCAACGGCCTGTTCATTCCGCAGCGAAGCGGTGGGATCTGCTGTTCAGCCCGGACCAGCAAACCGCCGTTGGGAGCGAAGAAGATCGTCCGCGCTGCACAGATGACAACCCGAGACGAGCGGGAAGCTCCAGCCAGGCACTAAGCCAGCCGCTTCTCCATCACGGTCCGTGAAATCGCATCCAGCACACCATTCAAAAAAGTCACGCTCTCAGGAGCAGCGAACCGCCGGCCAATCTCCAGCGCCTCGTTGATCACGATCGGGTGCGGCGTGCTCTTGAAGCCGATCATCTCCGCCACCGCCATGCGCAGCAGGTTGCGATCGACCGCGGCCATCCGGTGCAGACGCCAGTTCTGCGCGTGATGCTCAATCAGCTCATCGACCTCTTCCGACCGCTCCATCGCTACGCGAAACAGGTCTTCCGCAAACGTCTGTGTCTCAAGATCGACGGTCTGGTGACCCTCGTCATCGGTGCGGCTCTGCCAGAACACGCGCCGAACTTCCGCCGCTGTCTGCTTGCCCAAATCCGACTGGTACAACATCTGCATCGCGAGCTCGCGCGCCTTGCGCCGGGCGCCCGCCATCAGTTGGACTCCTGCAAAGCAGCCGTCGCGTCCGCATCGGCCTGCTTCGTCACGACCGCGTCGCCGCCCTTGTAATCATTCGCTGCCGCTGCGACATCCGCATCGGCCTGCTTCGCCGCAATCACGCCGCTGCCCGCATGCTCGCCCGCCGCCGCATGCCCGATCTTGCGCGCGATGCTCACCATCTCGATCGCCGCCACCGCCGCCTCAAAGCCCTTGTTCCCGGCCTTCACGCCCGCGCGGTTCAGCGCCTGCTCCAGCGTCTCGCACGTCAGCACGCCAAACGCATGCGGAACGCCCGTATCCTGTTGGCTCTGCCCGATGCCGCGTGCCGCTTCGTTGTAGATCGCCTCGTAATGCGCTGTCTCTCCACGCAGCAGGCAGCCCAAGGTGATGATCGCGTCGTACTTCCGCCTGCCGCCCGCATCTTTCAGATCGGCCATCATCCGCGCCGCCGCAGGCACCTCCCACGCACCCGGCACACGCACAATGCCGATGTCCCGCTGCGCCCCACCCGACCGCAGGATCGCGTCCAGCGAACCCTGCAGCAGCCGATCGGTAATCACCGCATTCCAGCGCGCCACCACGATGCCAAACCGCATCCCCGCAGCCGACAAGTCACCCTCGACCGCAACCGGCCGCCCGGCAAACACATCGTCCCGCTCCCAAAACCCGAACGAAAGCGCATCGCCGAGATCCACCACAAACATGCGCGACTTCCAATGCGTGGGCTCGATCTCACTCAACCGCGAAGCCACTTCCTCCGAACGAACGTCCGCCGCAAGCCACCGCTTGACCACGCCGTGCACAACATCCAGCGAAGTCACCTCCACCAGCAGCTCCGGCACGGCGGGCGGCCGGCCCGTTACAAACTCCGCATTGGCCAGCGGAGCGAGAAACGCCGCACCCTTGCCCGTGCCATCATCCCAACCCTTGCTTGGCTCAAACCCCAGCTCGGCAAACAGAGCCCCAATCCGCTCCCACGCCGCCACCGAAGCCACCGGCTTCACCACTGTCAAACCCTTGATCATGTATTGATGATAGCGACTTGCAGCAACCCGCGAATCGACAGGTCCAGCGATCAGCTTTGAACGTCCGTCATCCTGAGCAAAGCGAAGCATCCCGACGAGCCCCACCCGCCACAACCGCCCGGACGTTTCAGCCACGAACCACCGCGACCCAGCCACAGACCAGCCCACTCGCTATCATCAGGCATGGCCCGCACCCCATCGAACCAGGATCTCCCGATCGGCAGCCTCTGCCCTGCCTTTGAACTCCCCGACGTCCTCACCGGACGCGCCCTCGGCCGCGACGACATCTTCGGCGGACTCGACGACGAAACCGAGCGCAAAGGTCTGCTCGTCGCCTTCCTCTCCGTCCACTGCCCCTTCGTCCAGCACATGGAGACGGCATTCACCGCGCTGCTGAAGGAGTTCGCCGCCAGCATCGCCACCGTCGCAATCTGCTCCAACGGAGCGACCACGCCCGAAGACGCACCCGAACACATGAAATCCCAGGCAATCCGACTCGGCTGGCTCAGCATCGGCGTGCCCTACCTGGACGACCAGTCGCAGGAGACCGCGCGCGAGTTCCACGCCGCCTGCACCCCCGACCTCTACCTCTTCAACAACGACTTCGAACTGGTCTACCACGCCCAGTTCGACGGAACCCGCCCCTACCGCCAGAGCGACGCCAACAACGGCGTTCCCAAAGACAACCGCATCCACCAGCCAGCCCACGGAGCCGACCTGCGAGCCGCCATCCACGCCCTCATCACCAACCAGCCACCAATAACCCCTCAAACCCCAAGCCTCGGCTGCAACATCAAGTGGCGTGGGTAGCTTCTAGGCCACGATCTCCAGGCCCTTCTTCTCGACCAGCGAGAGCAGCTTGAGCGACGCACCCTGCGGATGCTTCTCACCGCGCTCCCACTTGCTGACGAGACCCGGCGTGACATTGAGGTAAGCGGCAAAGACCGTCTGGCTCGCCTTCTCGCGCGTGCGTAGCGCGCGAATCTGCTTGGGCGTCATCTCCTGGATGGGCGTCAGGCAGAGCGCATCGAACTTGCGCATGGTCTTCTGATCCATTCCGCCCACGCGGTGCAGATCAGCCGCTGTCTCGTGGATCACAGCCAGCGCATCACTCCGATGTTTCTTAGTCATTGTCCTCTCCCGGCTCTTCCACGCGGAAAAGAGCTCCGTTTCTCACTCGTTGTTCCATCTCAGCATCGCTGTAGCCGAGGATCACGTCCGCAAGCTCTCGAAACGCTTCCAACTCGCGGCTGTCGATGTTTGCAATGTTCTTCTTCTCAAATCCATAGATGTAAACCGCACGATCATTCCTTCTGAACAGGATGATCGACCGCGATCCGCCGGACTTGCCCGCACCCGCCCGCGCGATCCGCTGCTTGATTACCCCGCCGCCGAGATCAGCGTCCACCAGTCCAGCATTCGCCAGCTGCGCGCCCTTCCACAGATCGGCGTCACCGATGCGGGCCTTCTTCGCAAAGCGCATGAACGCCCTGCCCTTGTAGACCGACAACGTGCTCAAGTGTGCGGACTCACGCGAAACAAAGTATAGCACTGGGTGCTATACGGCCGCGTTTCTCCCGTACCAACCCTTTGGCTGGCCCTAGCGGTGCCGGGTGATATTCCAAGCTACCGCGCTGCACGTCTCCCGCCCCGCTTCGCTCGTCCGCGAGACCGAACGCTTCATCTCTTGCGGTTGGTTCGAGCTTCCGCTACGACCTGCCTTCCAGCTTCATGGTTTCCGGGTTCCAGCGGACGGCTTCGCCGCGGTCGAGGCTGACGAGGCTGAGCAGAGCTGCGCCGGCTGCGCGGAAGCCGAAGGTTGCGTCTTCGACCGGCTCCTGGCGTGTGCGCACCGAGTTGAAAAAGTTGCGGAAGTGATCGACCACGTCGTCATAGCCATGCGGCGCGTGGTAGGTCTCGACTGCGGTTGGATCAAGCTGGGTCATGCGACGGGCGTAGTCGTCAGGATGCTGCGACTGGTATTGCTTCTCCAGCTCGCGCTGCATTTCCTTCGTAAAGCTGCCGATGCTGTAGCCCGGACCGAGTTCTCGCGGCACCTTGTTCACGATCAGGCCGGCGTTGGTGATCTCCATGGTGCCCTCGGTGCCCGTAAAGGTGAAGCCTTCGCTTTCCGCACCGCCGTTGACGAAGTTGACGCGCAGCTCAAGGTTCCAGTCGCCGTAGTCGTACAGGCCAAGCAGAACGTCAGGCACATCGCGACCATCTTTCCAGAAGCGCAAGCCGCCGGTCGCGTAGCCGCGGGTGGGGCCGTCTGAGCCGGTGATGAAGTGTGTTCCGCTGAACAGGTGGACGAACAGGTCGCCGGCAACACCGGTTCCGTAGTCCTTGTACTTGCGCCACTGAAAAAAGCGTTCCGGGTCCCACGAGTGCTTCGGTGCGGAGCCTTCAAAGCGCGGCCAATCGCAGGTTTGTGTATTGGCGTCGAGCGGCACGGTGTATTCCCACGCGCCCTGAGCGCTGTTGCGGTCCCAGTGGCCCTGCACCATGTTCAGCTTGCCGATAGCGCCCGCCGCAAGCAGCTCTTTGGCCTTGATGTAGATGATGTTCGACACACGCTGCGAGCCCACCTGCAACATGCGGTTGTACTTCTTTGCCGCCGCGATCATCAGGGGTCCATCGGCGTACTCGTGGATCATCGGCTTTTCGCAGTAGACGTCTTTGCCTGCCGACATTGCATCGACCGAAGCCTGGCGATGCCAGTGATCGGGCGTGCCGACAATGACCGCATCAACGTCCTTGCGCGCGAGGATTTCCTTGTAGTCGCGCGTGGTGTCGATGCCGCCGTTGGGTGTGCCCGATCCCCAGAGTTCCTTGGAATGCGCCAGACGGCCGTCGTAGCAATCGGCGACCGCGACCAGCTTGATGCCGGGGATCTTCAGCGCCGATGTGGTGATGCTCTGGCCGCGACCGCCAGCGCCGATCAGGGCGACGTTGATCTGGTCGTTGGCGCCGATGCGCCGTGACTGCTGCCCAAGGGCAGACGAGAGTGGGATTTGCGTTGCAGCGGCCGCAAGGCTTGCGGACTTAAGAAAGGACCGGCGGTTCAGGCTCATGAAAGGCTCCACATGCGAATCGCCCTCATTCTATGCGAAGGCCCCAACGTTATGCAGCCGAACGTTTTCAGGATTCGAGCACGACTGTGGCAATCGCCAGGTCGCGGCTATGCGACAGGCTAAGGTGCGCGGCCCTCACTCCCATTGCTTTGGCCCGTTCCGCCGCACGCCCGTGAAACAGCAGCGTCGGCCGGCCGCCGGGCAGGTGCGTCACCTCGATCTCGCGCCAGCCGACGCCTTTCGCAATGCCGGTCCCGAGCGCCTTCGCACCGGCTTCCTTTGCTGCGAAGCGGGCAGCGTAGCTTTCGGCTGCGGTCTTCAGCTTGCGCCCGCAGTAGCGGATCTCCGCGTCGGTGTAGATGCGCTGAAGAAATTGCTCTCCATAACGATCGATGGATTGCGCAATGCGACTGATCTCGCAGAGATCGGTTCCGGTGCCGAGGATCATCGCGGTGCTCTCGCAGCCTGCATCGCACCAACGTATCATCGTGCGACATCGAGTCGCGGAACGGCACATCACTTGCGCTACCGGGCACGCCGATAGGCCAACTGTGATGGATGAAGAACTACAACCGGAAGTGATGTTGCAGAGCTTTACCTATCTCGACCGGGTCGCTCTTTTACCGCAGCTTGGCAGTGCCGTCGATGCGGCAGGTGGATGGATTCTCGATCTGCGATCGTTGTCGGCAACCGCTGCCATGCTGCGGCTTGAAGTGCAGCAGCAGGCGCTGCCCGCTGTCTACGGCGCACTACTGGGCAGCGGCCTTGAGTTGACGCGCGACAGTCACCGCGTGCTCGCCGAGCGCTGCACCTGCAGCATGCACGTGCCATCGCGCAGCGTGCTCTCATCGATCCTCACACTGCGTGTGGAGGTGAACTTCCTGGCTGAAGCGCAGCATCCCACGGAGATCTCGCGGCTGATACTGATGGCGGCCGGCACTGCGTAAGCGCCGCCGCGTTAGACTGGGTGAGTCCATGCCGCCCATCATCGTCGCACGCCAACTTGGCAAAACGTATCGCTCCGGCAAAATCGAAACACACGCTCTGCGTGATGCGACCTTTACCGTTGAACCAGGCGAGTTTATCGCCATTGTTGGACCTTCGGGTTCGGGCAAATCGACGCTGTTCTATCTGCTGGGCGGCCTGACGCGCGCCAGCGGCGGATCGGTCCTGATCGATGGTGTCGACTTCAACAGCCTGTCCGATGCGGAGCGCACACGAAAGCGCGGCCAGAAGATCGGCTTTGTGTTCCAGCGATTCAACCTGCTGCCCACGCTGACTGCGCGCGGCAACATCGAGCTGGCGCATAGCATCGCGAACACAGGCAAGCCGTTTGACCATGCCCTGCTGACGCACCTCGCCGAGTTGCTGCGCATCGAGTCTCGACTCGACAGCCGGCCAAGTGAACTCTCGGGCGGCGAGCAGCAGCGCGTAGCGATTGCGCGTGCGCTGATCACGCGGCCCGCCATCATCCTGGCGGACGAGCCGACCGGCAACCTGGACACGGAGAACTCTGACACCGTGCTGGAGATGCTGCGGCACGCGTCGAAGGAACTCGGCCAGACGGTGTTGATGATCACGCACAATCCTGAGGCCGCGGCGATCGCTGACCGCATCGTGTACGTGCGCGACGGCCGACTGCATGACACGCCTCCGCCCCCGCGCGCGCCGCAGAAGGCGCTTATCAGCAGCATGCTGTCGGAGTAAACTTTTCGGCGAGGTTCTCCCATGACTCGCGGGTTTTCTCTATGGTTGGCTGTCCTGATGCTTTTTGCCGCGGGTGTGTCCCGGGCGCAGAAGTCTGCCGCAATCCCTGCGCCTGAAATGTCCGCTCCAGCGGCATCGCAGACAGCACCGCCAACGCCTCCAAACAAGCCTGAGGACGTTGCCGGCATTCCGGTCAACTATGACGAAAGCAGGGTAGGCACCTACACGCTGCCCGATCCCCTGGTCATGTCGAACGGCACGCGCGTGCGCGATGCGAAGACGTGGATGACCAAACGTCGGCCTGAGATCGTGAAGCTGTTCGAAACCCAGCAGTACGGCATCGCGCCGGGTCGCCCGGCCGGCGAAAGCTTCGATGTGTTCGATCAGGGCACGCCCGCGCTCAATGGCAAGGCCATTCGCAAGCAGGCCGTCATTTACCTGAACGGCGAGAAGAGCGGCCCGCACATCAACCTGGTGGAATACCTGCCGGCGCAACAAGCCACCGCGAAAAAGCCCGTGCCGATGCTGTTGAGCATCAACTTCGGCGCGGTGCAGACGGCGATTGACGATCCCGGCATCCGCCCCATCCAGATCTGGGACCCGAAGACAAACACGAAGATCGATGTGCCGAAGAACGCGCGCGCCTTCGGCAAGATCGATGCCGCACCGCTGCTTGACGCAGGCATCGGCGTTGCGACCTTCTACTACGGCGATGTTGAGCCGGATTACGAGAACGGCTTCTCAAACAGCATTCGCGCAGCATACCTCAAGAGTGAAGAGACGCGCCCCCGCGACGCGTGGGGTTCGATTGCCGCCTGGGCGTGGGGTATGAGCCGCGTTCAGGATTACTTCGAAACCGACAAGGCAGTCGACTCAAAGCGCGTAGCCATCCACGGCATCTCACGTCTCGGCAAAACGGTGATGTGGGCTGGAGCGCATGACCAACGCTTCGCCGCGGTCATCGCGAGTTGTTCGGGTGAAGGTGGAGCGGCACTCAGCCATCGCGATTACGGAGAAACGATCGCCCATTTGACCGCTCCCACACGCTATCCATACCAGTTTGCGGCGAACTACGCGAAGTACGGCGGCTTTCCCGACAACGCACCGATGGACGCAAATCTGCTGGTCGCGCTGGTCGCACCTCGTCCGCTGCTTCTGCAAACGGGCAACAGCGACTTCTGGTCCGATCCGAAGGGTGAGTTTCTCGCGGCAGTTTCAGCCGGCCCGGTCTACAAGCTGCTCGGCAAGCAGGACCTCGGCACCGACGTTTGGCCGCAGGCAAAGCAACTGACCGGCGGTGACCTGGCCTACTACATGCACGACGGCGGACACGGCATGGTGCCTTCTGACTGGGCGGTCTACGTGCAGTTCCTCAAGCAGCACTTACATCCGGAGCAGTAGCCGTATTGCTGCAGCCTTCCTATCAACTAGGATCGCTGCGGGCTCCTCATGAACACCGTCATCCCGCAGCGAAGCGGAGGGATCTGCTCGCGCCGTGAGCCGCAGATCCTCACTTCGTCACGGGATGACAAAGAAGATCGTTACTGCACCAGTGAAAAGGTCACCGTCACCATAGTCTCCACAGCCATGGGATTGCCGTTGAGCAGGTAAGGCTTGTAGATCCACGTCTGCACCGCGTCCACGGCGGACTTGCTCAGTTGATCATCGGGAGAACTGACCACCTGGATTGTCTCGACGTGTCCGGCTTTATCGATGATGGCGTGGAGCACCACCGGCCCCTGGATGCGCTTCTCCTTCGCTGCGGGAGGATAGACCGGGTTTGACCCACCGATCTTGTTGCCCGCCATTACAGCTGGAGCGACCTTGAGTGTACTGTTCGCATCCTGCTGCAAGAGAGGCGCTGGAGGCATCTCCGCGAACGGCATCGGCGGCGGTTCCACTCGCGCCATCAGCCGCGCCTGCTCGATCTGCCGCTGGATCGCGCTCGAGCGCAACTGCTCCATTGCCTTCTCCTGCTGCGTGCGCGCCTTGGCTAGCATTGCATTGATGGTTGCCTGATCGAGCTTGCGTACCTCGTCCATTTGCGCCCTCCACTCAGGCGAGTTCATCTGTGCCTGCAGCTTATCCATGGCCTGGCGTTGCTTCTCCATCCCGAGTCTGATCGCCGCCTCGTCGGGCACCTTCAGGTCCTTGAAGCGCACCACGATCTGGTCGAGTCCAGACACGTCGAGATTGAGCTTCGCCCCTGAAGGTGCATCAACCGCGTTCAGCGCCTGCTCTGCTAACGCGACTGCCTGCTGCGCTCCTTCGATCTTCTTGCGATCCTCTGCGCTGGTGGCCTGCGACTCTGCCTGCGTCAGTTGACGATGCGCGCGCCGCAACTGCTCGCGTGCGTGATCGCCGCCGATCAACGCAGGTCCACTCTCCTGAGGCGCGGGCGTCGGGGCCGCGGGGGCCGAAGATGCTTTTGCTGCCTGGGGCAGGCTGCGTTCAGCCGCCAGCGTCGGCTGGATTTGAAGCATCGTCGCCGCAACCACTGCCACAGCTGCCAGCGAAACAGCAACGGCAGCACGCACTGCGCGGCCCTTCCCCTTCGAATCATCTCCGTTCATGAGCATCTGCATACGTTCCTCCATTGCGCCACGGTTAGTGAAGAGTTGAAGGCCTGCGCCGAACAGGCCGTTGCTGAAGAGACCAGCCGCTGCAGCCCGCCCATCTTCGTTGCTCGATCGCTCTGCAACCTGCAGCAGCGCCCACGCATACTCTGCGGGTGAACCCAGTCGCTCTGCCGCCTCGGCATCGCACGCCATCTCGCGAGTCTGCCGAACGCAGCGCACGACCCACCACGCGCAGGGATGGAAGCACACCGGCAGCAACAGCAGCGAACACGCGGCATGCACCACCGGATCGCACCGCCGCAGGTGCGCGAGTTCATGCGCCAGCACCGCGTCTATCTCGACACCGCCCATCTCGTTTGCACTTGCAGATGGCAGCAGAAGCACAGGCCGCAGAACGCCCGCGAGCAGCGGCCCGGCGATGCCGTCGTGCAGCTTCGTTGCAGGCGCGTGCATATGCAGGGCTGCGCATTGCTGCTGTAGCGCCGCGTCTACCGCACGGGGCAGCGGATCGCCTGAAGCCGCATTGACCAGCCTGCGTACCCTAAACCAACCGATAACGAGTTGTGCGGAAAACACCGCCAGCACCACCAGCCAGACGAAGGTGATCGCACGAGCCCAGCGTCGCGGAACCGCTACGGTGAAGGGCTGCAGCCCATCACGCGAGTTCAAGTGACGGCGCAGCATGCGCTTCCAGGCGGGCTGGCGCTTCATGGGTTGCAATAGGCCCATGTCCGCCGGCGGCTCATACGAGACGGCGACCTGCGCATTGCGTTCCGCCGCAAGCGCCGCCTTCCGGGCTGCGAGCGTCGAGCACGCAGGCAGCACAACGCACAAGATCAGCGCGGCGACCCAGAGCACGTGCGCGATGCGCGCCTGGGGACGGCCGATACGAACCGCACAGCAGGTTGCAACCGCAAGCAGCGGTGTCTGCCAGAGCGCGTGAAGAGCGAAGGTCGCGATGCTCTGCTGCGCGACGGTTGCGGCGCTCATCGCTGCTGCAGCGGCGTTCATTGCTGTGACTCTTTCGCGGCGGCCTTGCGCGCTGCCGCCTCACTCGCCTGCAGCGCCTTGCGCGCGCGCTGCAGATCGTCCGCATCCACATGGCCCGAATCGACCATCGCCAGCAGCATCGCTTCGGCAGAACCGCCGAACATGCGCTTCAGCAATTCCCCGATCGCCGAACCCGCCGCCCGTTCGCGCGATACCGCGGCGCGGTAACGGTAGGCGCGTCCCTCGGCAACGCGCTTGACCTTGCCCTTCTTCAGCAGCACCTGCAGCATCGTCTGTATGGTGTTGTATGCCAGGTCACCGGGTACCAGCGGCACCACCTCAGCGGCGGTGCTGGGTCCCTCTGTCCAGAGCACCTGCATGATCTGGAGTTCGAGCGGTGTGAGCCCTCGTTTGTCGGTCGATCTGGCTGGTGCAGCGGACATGCGGCGCTACCTCCTAATGAATTAGGAGTAGAGTGCGCTCGCGGAACGACTTTGTCAACTAACACTTTAGGAGCGATCTTCGGTACATATCGCTGCACGCAGAAAGGACGCTAAGTAGCTGATTTCCGAAGCTACCAGAGCACGCCGCCCACCGGCTGCAGTGGTTCCGGGAACGATCGTTCCCCAAGCGCCTGGCGCAGGTTGATCTCGATCGTGCGGGACATGGCTGCCAAAGGAATGTCGTAGATGGTGTTGTCGAACGGGTTTTCGAGATCGCGTCCGATGCGATCGAGCGCCAGGAAGATGAAGCCAACCAGCGTCGATCCGAGCGGTGTGTACCAACCCATGTTGCTGATCAGACCGAGCGGCAATAGAAGACAGAAGATCCTGGTAAACAGGTGCGGAAAGAAGTCGTACTGTTTGGGCATCGGTGTGTTCTTGATGCGCTCCGATCCGCCCTGGCAGTCGGCCAGGTCGTTCAACGTGCTGTCGAGCGCAGACCACTGCAGGCTGTCGATCCAGTCATTCTCAAGTGCCTTGCGCGCCAGTTCGCCTTGCCACATCTGCAGCATCAGCGGCACGCTCTTCTGATCGGCAAGCGCGACGAGATCGTCTTCGGTCAGCAGCCCTCGCAACTCGTCCAGGGGAGGCTGTCCGCGCAGTTGCTGGCGCAGTGCGTGCACCCACGCAATCTGCAGGTAGATCAGGCGGCACTGCATCGCACGCATCGCATCGCGATCGCTCTCTTTCTGTGGCGCCATGGAGGTAAGCACCTGCCGGGACCACGTGCGTGAGTTGTTCACGATGCCGCCCCAGATCGTGCGCGCCTCCCACCAGCGGGCATAGCTGCTGTTGTTGCGAAACGCCACGATCAGGCCGATTGCCGATCCAAACAGCGCCAGCGGGATGTGCTGCAGCGCGATCCACTTCCACCCGGCGACCTGGAACAGCAGCACGATCGCAAGGTCGTACAGAAACAGCACAAGCAGCGGCATGCCCACATAGGCCAGCAGGCGTCGAAGCTGCGGTGCGTGCGGAACAATCACGCGATCGTCTCTTGTGACACCGCCGTCGACTCGCGCAGTGAGACGAAGCGCTGCTCGTCCTCATCAAAGATCCGCACGTCGCCGCGGGCGATGTCATACACCCATCCCGACACGGTCAGCGCGCCTCGTGCCATGGCTCCAGCCACCGACGGATGCGTGCGCAGGTGCTGCATCTGCAGCAGAACATTCTGCTCCGTCATCGTTTTGAGCGAGGGCGGCCCATCGTCCAGCGTCGAAGCGACGCGCTTGGCAGCGTCCGCATTGCGCAGCCAGCTCTTCACCGTTGGCATGTCGTCAAGCTCATGCGCACTGGCGAGAATACCCTTCATCGCGCCGCAGTCCGTGTGCCCGCAGACCACGGCGTGCTGTACCTTCAGTGCGTCCACGGCGTACTCGATGACGGCACTGACGCCGCCAAGCATCTCGCCATAGGCCGGGACCATGTTGCCGATATTGCGTGCCACGAAGATGTCACCGGGACTGCTCTGGGTGAGCGCTTCCGGGTCAATGCGCGAGTCGGCGCAGGTGATCAGCAGGGTGTGCGGCTTCTGGGGGTACTTAGCTGCCAGCTCATACTCCTGCTGGCGCGCGGGGTAAACGTCGCGCATGAACTGGAGAATGCCTTCCTTCAATCTTTCAAGGGTGTCGTCGTGCTTGTCCGTCATATGCGCTCCTCCTGCTCTGGTCTCCATCGACTGTATTACGTCTCTCAGCGGCCGAGCGCCGGCAATTTGTTCGATCATGACAAACGATCTGGCGTCTCAGCCGAGGTTCAACGGAAAGCCATAGCAACATTGCGAGCGGTTTTCGGTTCTAATCTTTGGACGACCTCATCATCATGCGCAGTTGTGCCTAATGAGGGCACCTGAAGGAGATTCAAACGATGTCTGCATCCGGCAACTCGCTATCGCCCGCACCAGGAACAAACCCCAGCCAGAACGGCGCGCGCGGCGCTTTGAACCGGAGAAACTTTCTTGCAGGAGTCGGCGCTGTGACAACGATTGCAGCGGGGGCGGCGGTGCTTGGCTGCGGCGACTCGACCCTGCCATACGTCGATGCGGCGACACAGCCGCAGGTCGACATTCTGAACTTCGCGCTTAACCTTGAGTACCTTGAAGCGACGTTCTACAGCTACATCGTCACGGGGAGCGACCTGAACAGCAGCCTGACCGGCGGTGGTCCGGCACCGACAGGTGCGCCTTCGCAGATTACTTTTCCGAACGCGCAGATCAACGACCTGTTCGCCGAAATCCTGTTTGATGAGGTGTCCCACGTTTCTGACCTGAGGACCGCACTGGGCACTGTCGCGGTGAACCGCCCGCAACTGAACCTGGCTGCGCTCGCAACCATCAACGCGTCGAATTACCTGCAGATCGCGCGCCTGTTTGAAGATGTCGGAGTGACTGCGTATATCGGAGCGGCGGCCGGGCTGACCGGCAACAACCTGACCGCAGCCGCGCAGATTCTTGCAGTAGAGGGCTTCCACACTGGCGCTTTACGCCTCATCAACATTCAGCAGGGAGCGGTTTACCCGGCCACGCTGGCTGGCTACGTTCCCTCTGATGGATATGACGTCAAGCCGGCCGATCCGGGCACGGTCGCCCTGTCCGAGGCCGGCCCGACCACCGCAAACGGCGGCTTCTTTGCAACGGGAGCCAACGGCACGACAGGACAGACGAACATCTACCCTGGCTTTGCGTATCAGCGGACGTCCTCGCAGGTGCTGTCCATTGTCTACGGGAGCACCGTCGCCGGTACTGCAAAGGGCGGATTCTTCCCGAATGGCTTCAACGGCAACATCACGACCGTTTAAGAAAGGGCGCGCGGATGCACGCCTTCAGGGGCGTCTTGCGCGCGCATGGAGTTACCCTGTAATCGTGCGTACACAATCTATCCTTTCCCTGCTGGCCGTGCCAGTCCTTTCATTTGCGCTAGCCGGCTGCAACAGTTCGCCGAATACGGCGTCAGCGGCAATGCGGCCGGATGCTAACCGTCTGAACGATGCGCGGGCCGACCTCGGGCAGATTCCCCCGCCTTCGAAGAACCTGTACATGGCTGTCGGCAGCATGAACGAATGGCAGAACCCGTCGATCACTGTGCAGGAGAGGATGATCTCGATTCATGTGTTGATGCCGGACGCCAACCCGTCCGACCTTGGCAAGGGCACCATGCTGCGGCCCGAAGCTGCGCGTCGGCAGATCCTGAACATCGCTCCAGAAAACCTCGCGTCTGCGCTTACCGCGATTCCAAAGGAAGCGTGGCCCTATGGCCGCGTAGTTGCAATTGAAGAAGCGCATGATGCGCCGCAATCGGCACGTCCCCAGCTACGCCGCAATATCGAGGCTGCGATTGATACGCTGCAGAACATCGGCGTCGTGGCGGATGAGTGGAGCAACAACAAGCCGCTGGGTGTTCGATAGGCTTCAGTTGCTGGCGACGGCAGTCCCTAGTTCGTCAGCCGTGGCGCGCAGGTACTTGTGCGGGTTGACCGCCACGTCGCGAAGCCGCACCTCATAGTGCACATGCGCGCCGGTTGTGCGGCCTGATGTACCCACGTAACCGATGATCTGGCCGCGCACCACGGTGTCACCCGGGGAGCAATGGAAGCCCGACATGTGCGCGTAGAGGGTATGCACGCCGCCGCCATGGTCGATCACGACTTCTTTGCCATAGCCGTTGCCCACACCCGCGGACAGGACAAGGCCATCCGCGGTCGCGCGGATCGGCGTTCCATAGGGCGCGGAGATGTCCAGCCCCTTGTGGAACTCGCCTTCACCAGTGCCCAGGACCGGATCTTCGCGACCACCAAAGGGCGAGGTGATCGGTCCCGTTACGGGCCACAGGCTGGGCATGTTGCCGGTCGCGATCTCAGGCGACAGGCGCAGGCCATCCACTGAAGTGCCCAGGCTGCCGGTCAACGCGCGAGTCGTCGATCCATCCAGCGCGCTGTTCCGCAGGGCGTAGAAAGCTGACAGCGACTTGTAATAGGTGGCATTTGAGAAGTTCGTGTCGGTCGAGGTGTCCGCAATCTGCACAGGCTGTATACCGGCAGAAACAGGCTTGCGGAAGCGGTGGCCCAACGACTCGACGCCCTGCGCGCCGCCTGCGATTCCCCTGGCGGTCAGGCCGTACAAAGCCGAGACTTCGCTGGCGAGCGCCCCGAGCGACGCTGCCTGCACTTCCTTCTCGTGCTCGCGCTTTTCCAGCTTCGCGTAGTCACCCTGCAGCGCGTTATGCTCACTCCGAAGCTGGTTGAAGCGCTCTGTTTTGAGCAACATACGCGAATACGACCCTGCCAGCCCTGCCACCGTGAACAGGCCGATAACTGCCGCAGCTGCAAATGCGCCCACAACGTGCAGCGAGACGGGCACGCGACGCAGCGAACCGTCTTCTTCGCGGGAAATCAGGACGACATAGAAGCGTTTCTTCAACAGCAGACCTGTGGCAGGGCGGAACGAATAGGTTCCGCGAATGCCGATTCCTAATTTGAAATTGCCCAGGGGCAACTCCTCAAGTCTACCCGCGTGGCAAACTCCGGTAAACCCCGCCGCGGCTCTGTCTTCGTCACAGTTTTGTAGGTGCTCTGCCCGCGTTTGTATGCTGAGGGCATGGCTGATGCTGGCGAACTTGCGTTGATCCGATCAATCCGCGATCGCGTCGGAGGCCGTAGTACCCGCTCTCTTCGCCTGGGGATTGGCGATGATTGTGCCATCCTCCAACCTCCGGCAGGGCACGAAGTGTTGGTCACAACCGACTTTACCTTGGAAGGCCGGCACTTCCGAAGGGACTGGCATCCTGCTGCCTCCGTTGGGCACCGCTGCCTGTTGCGGGGCCTCAGCGACATAGCAGCGATGGGCGGAAAGCCTATAGCAGCGTTCCTGTCGTTGGCTTTGCCCGTTGGTTTTACCGCGAAGACTGCTGGCCGGCAGTGGTTGGACGCCTTCTTTTCCGGCCTGCTCGCGTTGGCGAAGGCGAGCGGCACAACGCTGGCCGGCGGCGACACCGCTTCGGCACCCGGAGACGCGATCCTTGCCGACATCGTTCTGGTCGGGAATGTTTCACGTGAAACATCGCTCCTGCGTAGCGGAGCTCGCCCGGGGGATCTGATCTACGTGTCGGGCACGTTGGGAGGCGCGGCGGCGGAACTGCAGGCGCTCTCAGCCAGCCCTCGCAGCTTCCGGCACGCGACCAGCACTGACGGCGACCATCCGCACCTCTTCCCTGTACCGCGCCTTGCAGTTGGAGACCGGCTTCGCGGATTCGCAACCGCCGGGATGGACCTTAGCGATGGGCTTTCAACCGATTTACGGCACCTCTGCGACGAGTCCGGCACGGGCGCGGTGGTACATGCAGCAGACCTCCCGTTGCATCCGCTGCTCTCCGGGCTGGAGCCGAGGCACGCGCTGAAGCTGGCGCTGCACGGCGGCGAGGACTACGAACTGCTGTTCACCGCGCCGCCTTCGGTTCGTGTTCCGCGAAACATCGCGGGTGTGCGCATCACGCGCGTCGGCGAGATGACTTCTGGCAATGGCATCCGGATCGAGCAGGAAGGCAAGCTGAAGCCGCTGAAGCCGGGCGGCTGGGAGCATTGGCTGTGAGCGCGTCGCAGGTGCAGGGTGAGTTCGCACGAACATGGCAGGCGCGCGTGCTGCCGGGGCCGCCGATGATCGCTCCCGCGCGGAGCTTTGTGTTGCCGCAGGCCGTTCCGGGCGAAGAAGACGCCATGGCGCGTGGCGCTCTTTGGATCGAGGTGACTTCAGACACCAGCGGTATTTTCCTTCTGCAATGTGCGCTGGGGTTCGCCGGATCGGGCGTCGTGACGGGCGTCTGGGTTACGCCTGAGCCTGACGTGCTGCTGG
This sequence comes from Terriglobus sp., assembly GCA_965199365.1. GTDB lineage: Bacteria > Acidobacteriota > Terriglobia > Terriglobales > Acidobacteriaceae > Terriglobus. The sequence goes on from CBDARC010000002.1 coordinate 1,627,408, forward strand.
CGGTCGCGGGCGGGTACGCATACCGGGTAGACACGGTCGAGCCGCAGAAATCATCCCTTCTGCCGCTGCGTCCCGCCGTGGAGGTACTCGCCGTGCCGGAGGCAGATTCGGTTGTGCTCATCGGTTTCCATGCGGTGTACGTCCTGCAGCCGGGTGAGGCATGGCAAAGCCCACGCATCAGCTGGGAAGGTGTTGCTGTAACCGGTGTTGAAGGCGCGATTCTCAGGGGTACCGGCTGGCATATGCGCAGCGATCGCGAGCTGCCCTTTGCGCTGGATCTCCGCACGCGCGTCCTCGACGGTGGTGCTTACCTGCCCTGACGACGGAACGTAGTGTCGCTTACGCAGCAGTCGGATGCTAGAGTTGGCTCGTCATGAAAACCACAGCTGCACTCATCCTGATGCTCGGCGCACCCGCGTTCGCACAAAGCAATCCGTCCGCCATGCCGAAGATTGGTACGGTCGACCCGCGCTTCCAGTCGTACAACGTGGAGATGGTTGAAGTCATCGGCGGCCGGTTCTGGAAGCCATACGCCAGCACAAAGCCAGCGGAAAAGCCGGCGGGCGGCACACCGGGCATCGACCCTTCGCTGTATGAGCAGCGCACACCGATCGACCTGTCGAATCCGCGCCTGCGCATGCTTGCAGCCGCCCTTGGCCCTGCGTATATCCGCGTATCGGGGACCTGGGCGAACACCGTCTACTTTCAGGACTCGGACGCACCCGCGCTGGCAGCGCCGCCTGAAGGTTTCGGCGGAGTGCTGACCCGCAGGGAGTGGAAGGGTGTGATCGACTTCTCCAAGGCGGTGGATGCGCGCCTGATTACCTCGTTCGCGACCAGCATGGGGACACGCGATGCCGCGGGTGTTTGGACGCCTGCCGAAGCGACGAAGTTCGTTAACTATACCCACTCCATCGGCGGCTCGATCGCCGCGGCTGAGTTCATGAACGAGCCCACGTTCGCGACAATGGCTGGTGCGCCTCCGGGCTACGACGGAGCGGCGTACGGACGCGATTTCGCCCGCTTTCAGCCGTTCCTTCGCAAGGCCGCGCCAGAAGCCGTCCTGCTTGGGCCGGGATCTGTCGGCGAAGGCATCGACCTGGTTCCGATGAAGCTGCTGCCTTCCACAGATATTCTGAAGAGCATCGGTCCCAATCCGGTGGATGCGTTTTCGTACCACTTCTACGGCGGCGTCTCCGAACGCTGCAGCGCCGGTATCGCGACCAAAAGCGGCACGCGGCCTGAAGATGCTTTGACTGAGCAGTGGCTGGATCGCACCGGGACGGTTGAGGATTTCTACGCGGGATTGCGCGACAAGTACGCACCCGGCAAGCCCATGTGGCTGACTGAAACAGGCCAGACCGCGTGTGGGGGCGACCGCTGGGCCTCGACCGACGTGGACACATTTCGCTACCTCGACCAGCTTGGTCGGCTGGCGAAGCGCAACGTGCAGGTCGTCGCCCACAACACGCTGGCAGCCAGCGATTATGGGCTGATTGATGAGAAGACGCTGACACCTCGACCCAACTATTGGGCGGCGCTGCTGTGGCACAACACGATGGGCCGCGTCGTGCTCGATGCCGGCACATCGCCCTCGAGCACAGTGCATGTGTACGCGGCGTGCATGAAGGGGCATCCCGGCGGCGTGACGCTGCTGGCGCTGAACCTTAGCCGCACGGACGCCGGGGCGATCCACCTTCCGATGGCGGCAATGCGTTACGTGATGAGTTCGGCTGACCTGCTGAGCCACACGGTCCAGTTGAACGGAAAAGAACTGGCGTTGACCTCGTCCGGCAATCTGCCGAGCCTGACCGGCGTCGTGACAGCAAAGGGCGAGTTCAACCTGCCCGCGGCCAGCATTGGCTTCTTCACCTTTGCAGATGCCGCGAACGCCGCTTGCCGAGACGCTTCGTAGCACGTTCAGAGATCGTCGTGCAGCCGGTAGAACGAGAGCGCGGCGTCGCCCTGCAGCAGGGTGCGCGTTCGAAGCAGCTTCCCGTAGGTCTCCAGCAGTGGCTGGCGCTTCGCATGTTCTGCGATCACGAGCGAGTCCGCGCGTAGCAGATCTGCGCCTGCGAGCGCGTTGAGCGTTGCCTGGTATGCGTCGGCGTCTTCGTAGGGCGGATCGAGGAACACGACGTCGAGCGGCTGGCCGATGAGGCGCTTCAGCAGGGTTGCGGTCCCTCCACTCTCGATTTGAAAACCCCTGGTGATGCCGAGGGTGCGCAGGTTTCCGCGGATGGCTGCGAGTGCAGATTCGCTCTTTTCTGCGAAGAAAACCTCCGCTGCTCCGCGCGAGATGGCCTCGATGCCGACAGCGCCCGATCCCGCGTAAAGGTCGGCAAATCTCGAGCCCGGCACGCGCATTGCGATTACATTGAAGAGCGTTTCGCGGAGACGGTCGCTGGTGGGCCGCGTCGCGGTGCCTCGCGGAGACTGCAGGGCGCGGGAACGGAAGGTGCCGGCGATCACACGCATTCGCGAAGGATACATCGCGGCGCATACCGCCTGGACGGGCCGGCCGCACGGGGCCAAATACAATGGACGGATGCGCAGTTGGTCGCTCAATCTCGGCAGGTACTTCGGCGTTGAGCTGCGGCTGCATGCGCTTTTCTTTCTGCTGATGCCGGGCTTGATGCTGCTTTCGACCGCGACCAACGGCTATGCGCTGCGCGGGCTTGGCCTGTGGACGCTGCTGCTGGCGGCTGTTCTGGTGCGTGAAACTGCACGTGGGTTGGCAGGCGCCGCATTGGGGCTTGCGCCGCCATCACGGCTGCTGTTGCTGCCCATGGGTGCGGTCCCGCAGGCCGACGAAGCGGCGCCTCGCCTTTCTCCACTGACAGAGCGACTGCTGGCCCTGGTTGGTCCGCTGGCAAACTTCTTCGTGGGCATCACGCTGGCGCTGCTGATGTACTCCGCCACACCACACATCAATCTCTTCGAGCGGCCGTGGTTTGGCCCGGCGCACCTGGTGCGCGCGGCCATCTGGTCGCAGGTGCTGCTGGGCGGGCTGAACCTGCTGCCTGCTCTGCCGCTGGACGCAGGTATCCTGCTGCGCAGCCAGCTGCGCCGCATGCGTGGCGTGGAGGTCGGAACGCGGTCTGCCGCGGGCATCAGCCAGATAGTCGCGTTGCTGCTGGTGGCGCTGGCGTTTGCGCTCTCAAATGGCTGGGTCGGCCTGATGGGTGTCCTGGTGCTGCTGACCAGCCGTGCCGAATCGCGCGCAGCACTTGTGATCACAGCCACTGAAACACTGACCGTGCGCGAGGTCATGCTGCGGGAGTTTGCGACGGTCAACGCCTCTGACACGCTTGAGGATGCCCTGCGAGGCAGCGTGCACTCGCTGCAGGAAATCTTTCCAGTAGTGCGAGGAGCGCTGGTGGTGGGTTCCGTCAGCCGCGACGCGCTGCTGATGGCCATGCAGAGCAGCGGGAACGCGTATGTACAGAGTGCGATGAACCGGGCGGTCGAAATCGTCTCGCCGGACGACCTGCTGCTGCCGACGCTGCGCCGCGTGCAGGCCAATCCGAATGCACAGTTGCTGCACGTGGTGCGAGGCGACCAGGTGGTTGGCATCGTTGCGGCGGGACACCTGCCACAGTCCATGGGTGTGCTCGGGCGCACCAATCGCGCGTTGCGTGTAGGCGACCGGGCCGGACGCCGTGGCTGACCCGACCGGCCAGGCCGACCCGCCGCTGGCACCCGGCTTGTACCTTGTCGCAACTCCCATCGGGAACCTGGAAGACATTACGCTGCGTGCATTGCGCGTGCTGCGCTCGGTCGATCGCATCGCCTGCGAAGACACGCGGCAGACCGCCAAGCTGCTGCATCACTTCAGCATCAAGACGCCGACGGTCAGCTATCACCTGCACAACGAACAGGGCCGCGCCGAAGACCTCGTCACCGAGCTTCTGGGCGGTGGGCGCATTGCCGTTGTGAGCGACGCAGGGATGCCGGGGATTGCCGATCCGGGCGAGACCATCGTTCGTGCCGCCGCGACGGCAGGTATTCCGGTGTTCGCAATTCCCGGGGCAAACGCCGCTTTGACAGGACTGATCGCGAGCGGATTGTCCACGGAATGCTTCGTCTTTCATGGCTTTCTGCCGTCGAAAGAAGGTGAACGGCGTTCCGCGCTGGAGGCGGTTCTGGCCGCTATGCGTGCCGAAGGCAATACCGGGACGCAGATCTTCTACGAAACGCCGCACCGCATCGTCGACGCTCTTGCGGACGTGGAGACTGTCTTCGGCGCGACGCACCGGATCGTGCTGGCGCGCGAACTGACCAAGCTGCATGAGGAGTTCCTGCGCGGCACAGTTGCCGAGGTGCGCGGCACCCTGGCAGCGCGGGAGAGCGTTCGCGGAGAGATGGTGCTGATGCTTTCCGGCGAACTGGCCGCCCAGGCAGCTTCAGCGGTGCCGTTGGCGGAGGCCGTTCGCCTGCTGGTCAGAAGCGGCACAGACGAGAAGGACGCCTTGAAGCAGGTTGCGCGCGAGCGTGGCATGGGCAAAAGCGAGGCCTATCGCGAATGGCAGCGCAGCCGCGGCAAGCGGTAGGAGAAGTCTGGAAAGATCGCTTCAGCGACGGTGTAGAGACCGACGTTTCGGGAAGGCACAGACAGCTACTGATCAGAAGGGCAGCTGTCAATCGATATCTTCGGCACATCGATCATTCGGAAGGCGAATCGATCATTCGTAAGGGATAACTGAAGCTCTGCCTTGCCAAACAGGCGCTATCTCGAACGACACTAACCTTTACGTTTCCGAAGCTCAGTGCACTTCGCGGCCCTTGACGCGATCGTACTGGTACACGTCGCTGGTGGTGCCGAGGCTTTCGTTGTAGAGCATGGTTGCGCCGGTGGCCTCGTCCAGCTCTTCGCTGAACTGGTGAATGGCACGGAGATGGTCGGCGGTCGCGACGATCTCAAGCTTGGGCGTCTTGAGGAACTTCTGGTAACCCTTGTCGACAAGCGCGGCGATCTGGCCATTCAGCAGGAATCCAGCGCGGGTAACGATTTCCGCCGGCGCAGGCGCGGGCACGATCTTCTCCTTGTTCGCAGCGCTGGGCGCAATTTCGGCGGCGCAGCCGTATTTTGACACGCGATACGCACGCGTAGCGCGCTGGCCGCTTGCACCCTCTCCGGCGGCGGAGACATCAAACTTCTGCGCTCCAAGGGTGGAAAGAACGTCGTCAAAGCTGCGCTTGATGGTTTTCTTTTTGAAGAACATACGGGTTGCCGCCCTTGGTGAGTCGTTGAAGTGAACTGGCCCTGTGGGCCACAAGTGGGTACGATTTACTTTCGCATACTCCCGCCGGGAGAGTGCAAGCCCTGGAGCGTAGATGGCGTCGGCAGCAGTGGCAATGACAAAGCTTGGACAGGCCGTGATCGACCGTATCGGCAACACGCCCATGCTGCGGCTCGACCGCATCGTGTCGCATCTGCCGGGTATCACGCTGCTCGGCAAGGCCGAGTTCGCCAACCCGGGAGGCTCGGTCAAGGACCGTCCGGCGTCTTCGATCGTCCGAGCGGCGATGGCGGCAGGTGAGCTTGGCGACATACAGCCCGAGCGCAGCCTGCTGGACGCGACCAGCGGCAACACCGGCTTGGCGTACGCCATGCTCGGCGCCGCGCTGCAGTTCCCAGTGACCCTGTGCGTGCCTGCCTCAGCCAGCCCCGAGCGCAAGAAGATGCTGCATGCTTACGGAGCCGAGGTGATCTTTACGCCCGCAGGCGACGGCTCTGATGGCGCCATCCGCAAGGTGCGCGAGCTGTACGGAGCCAGCCCGGAGAAGTACTTCTATGCCGACCAATATGGCAACGACAACAACTGGCTGGCGCACTACCGCACCACCGCCAATGAGATCTGGGAGCAGACCGAAGGCCGGATCACGCACTTCATTGCGGCGATGGGCACCAGCGGTACGTTCATGGGCAACACGCGTCGCCTGCGCGAGCTGAACCCGCGAATCCAGTGCATCAGCATGCAGCCCGATTCGCCCTTTACCGGCCTTGAAGGCCTGAAGCACATGCCCACCGCGATCGTGCCGCCTATCTATGACCCGAACCTCGCGGATCGCAACATCTGGGCTGAAACTGAGCCTGCGTACGCCATGTGCAAACGGCTCGGGCGTGAAGAAGGTCTGCTGGTCGGCGTCTCCGCGGGAGCGAACGTGAACACCGCGCTTCAGATCGCGGAAGAAGAGTACGCCGCCGGCCGCGAAGCTGTGATCGTCACCATCCTGTGCGACGGAGCGGAGAAGTACCTGAGCGAGCGTTTCTGGACGGAAGACTAGCACGCGCTGACGATCGGTTTGACAGTCTTACCCTCGCCTGCGATCTTGTTGCCTCCTGCTCCACGGAGTCGCAGCATGTGCCGAAACAAATGTTCAAGGCGGCAGATGATCGCCGGCAGCACGGCTGTGGCTGCGCTTGGCGCGTTGGGCCTGGGCAGGCCGTCGTTTGCCGCCGCTCCTCTGACGGTGCAGCAGGTGCTCGACCGCATGCGTGCGCATGTGAACGGGCCGTGGCGCGAGGGTGGCGTGGACCGCATTATCGCCGGCGCTGCAGACATGCAGGTCAAGGGCATCGGCACGACAATGATGGCCACCTTCGACGCGTTGAAAGAAGCAGTCAAGGCAAACGTGAACCTGATCATCACGCACGAGCCCACCTTCTGGTCTCACCAGGACACGCTGACCGATCTGCAGGATGATCCGCTCTACCGGCGCAAACTGGACTACATTCGCGAGCACAACCTCGTCTCGTACCATCTGCACGATCACTGGCACGCGCTGCGGCCGGTGGACGGCATCAACTACGGCATGCAGCAGCAGCTCGGCTGGACGGGGTACATGGACCCGGCAAACCAGCGCATGTTCACCCTGCCACAAACGACGCTGCTGGCGTTGGCGCAGTTTCTGCAGGTCAAGCTGGGAGCGCGCACCATGCGCGTGGTCGGCGACCCTGCGCTGCCGGTGCGGCGCGTCTATGAAAGTTGGGGTAACTCCAGCATCTTTCCGGGTGTGCAGTTTCTGGACAGCGACGCCGATGTGCTCGTCATTGGCGAGGCACAGGACTGGGACCTGGTCGCCTACGTGCAGGACCTGGTCACGTCCGGCGCGAAGAAGGCGCTGATCGTACTGGGTCATGTGCGGTCCGAGATGTTTGGCATGCGGTATTGCGCGGAGTGGCTGAAGGGCTTCGTGCCCGAGGTGCCGGTGACGTTCCTCAACACGGTCGAGCCCTACTGGAACCTGGATCATCCGGTGCTCGAGATCGACACGAGGGTGTAACGATGGCGTTTCAAGCGCAACCGGCAACACCTCGGCCTGCGAATCCGATCCCACTGCACACCGGCCCGGTCACTGCGCTGCAGTGCATCGACCACATCCGTGCGAACTGCGCATGGCCCGCGAAGGCAGAGCTGGCGGACTACGTCGTTGCGGGCGACCCGACAACGGCGGTCATGGGCATTGCAACCACCGCGATTGCCAGCCTCGATTGCCTGAAGGCAGCCGTCGCGGCGAAGCGCAACCTGGTGATCAGCCTTGAGCCGGTGTTCTGGTCCAGCGGCGACAACCTCGACCGGCTCGAGGGCAACGCTCTGTTTCAGCAGAAGCGCGACTACATCCGCGCGAACGGCCTGGTGGTATACCGGCTGCACGACGACTGGCCGGCGAAAGGTGCGAGCGGCATCGCTACCGGCATGACACGGGCGCTTGGATGGGAGAGCTTCATTGCTGACGGCGCGCACCCGACCCGCTTCAAGCTGCCGCAGACTACGCTTCTGGATCTCGCAAAGGAGCTTGGTCAGAAGCTGAACGACCGCACGCTGCGCATCGTCGGCGATCCAGCGCTGCCGGTCAGCCTCGTCGGGGCGATCTGGGGGCGCGCGACACAGATGCCTGCCATTCAACTGGTGAACGAGCCGATCGACGTGGCACTCCTTGGCTACAGCTTCGAGTGGGAGATTGTCGAGTATGTGCAGGACATGATCTCGACCGGCGCGAGAAAGGGTCTGATTCTGCTGGGCGAGACGCGGTCCGAAGACGCCGGCATGAAGTATTGCGCGGAGTGGCTGAAGACGCTGCTGCCGGACATCCCCGTCGATTACATTCCGGGAGTCGAGCCGTACTGGAGTCCGCAACACCCTGTACAAAGCTGATCCCAGGGGATAAGCCCTGTGTCTTTGGGCTCGCCAACGGCACAGCTGAAGCTGTGCCCTTCCGAACGCCGTCTGCTCATGCCCTGCCGTAATGCCAGCCCATGCTTCCGAACCATGCTCCATGCGACCACGGCGCTGCTTTATCATCCAATCACCGGATGCTGAAGCTGACCCAGGCCGATTACGAAGCGCTTCGCGCCCATGGTGAGGAGACGTACCCCAACGAATGCTGCGGCATCATGCTGGGTCATACCGGTGAATCGAACCAGGTCATCGAGCTGATGCGCGCGGGTAATACCCGCACCGACTCCGCGCATAACCGCTATCACATCGCTCCGCAGGAGCTGATCAAGGCGCAGCGTGAAGGTCGCAAGAAGGGTCTGGACATCGTCGGTTTCTACCACTCGCACCCGGATCATCCCGCGCAGTGGTCCTCGACCGACTTCGCCGAAGCGCACTGGTTTGGTTGTAGTTACGTCATCACGGCCGTCGCGCAGGGCAAGGCCGAGGTGACGAACGCATTCCTTCTGCGCGGCACGGGCGAAGACGACAAGCAGTTTGAAGACCAGCCCATCGAAATCACCTTATAGCGATCGGCCTCCGCCTCGTTAACAGCAGCTCCCGCCGCATCTAAACCCATGCAGGCGTAATCCAAAGGAAGCCATGACAATCCTGATTCCCACACCGCTGCGCGCCTTCACCGGACAGAAGTCCACCGTCGAGGTTGACGCGGCAAACGTGAAAGACGCGCTGGCGAAGCTGACCGAAGCGCACCCCGAGTTGAAGCAGCACCTGTTCGGCTCCGAGGGCAAGCTGCGCTCGTTCGTGAACGTGTATGTCAACGATGACGACATTCGCGATCTGCCCGAAAAGGACGCGACGCCTCTCACTGCGGCCGATGAGATCTCGATCATTCCTTCGATTGCCGGTGGTACTCCAGCGATCGCCGAAGAAGCTCTCGCTGAGCCGCATGTTGCGGAACTGCCGAAGTTGAGCAACGAAGAAATTGCCCGCTACTCGCGTCACCTGATCCTGCCCGAGGTGGGCATGGACGGCCAGCGCAAGCTGAAGGCGGCGAAGGTGCTGTGCGTGGGTACGGGCGGCCTGGGCGCTCCGCTGGCGCTGTACCTGACCGCCGCGGGAGTCGGCACCATCGGTCTTGTCGACTTTGACGTGGTGGACGAAAGCAACCTGCAGCGGCAGGTGATCCACTCGCAGCAGACCGTCGGTATGCTCAAGGTCGACAGTGCCGAGCAGATGCTCAAAGGTCTGAACAAGAACGTCAACATCGTGAAGCACAACACAATGCTGACCAGTGCCAACGCGCTGGAGATTTTCAAGGACTACGACGTCATCGCGGATGGCACGGATAACTTCCAGACGCGGTATCTCGTGAACGACGCCTGCGTTCTGACCGGCAAGCCGAACGCCTATGGATCCATCTTCCGCTTTGAAGGCCAGGCCAGCGTTTTTGCGACCGAGGAAGGCCCCTGCTATCGCTGCCTGTATCCCGAACCGCCGCCGCCGGGCCTGGTGCCCTCGTGCGCGGAGGGCGGCGTGCTTGGCATCCTGCCCGGGCTGGTCGGCGTCATCCAGGCGACCGAGGTCATCAAGCTGATCCTCGGCATTGGCGAGCCGCTGATTGGGCGTTTGCTGCTGGTCGATTCGCTGGCGATGACCTTTCGCACGCTGAAGCTGCGCAAGAACCCGAACTGCCCCGCCTGCGGCACGCACGAGATCAAGGAACTGATCGACTATGACCAGTTCTGCGGCATCGCTCCACCGGCGTCGGTCGGCCCGCTTGAAGTTTCCTCGCATGGCAGCATCGCTGCCGACCTGCTTGAGAAGGATGGCATCCCGCAGGTCTCCGTCGAGACATTGAAGCAGAAGCGGGATGAAGGCAAGGCGCTGATCCTTGATGTACGCGAGCCGCACGAGACGCAGATCGCAACGCTCGGCGCGAAGCTGATCCCGGTCGGTGAGCTCGAGTCGCGCATCGGTGAGCTGAAGGGCCACGAGAACGACGAAATCCTCGTGCACTGCAAGAGTGGCGGCCGCTCGCAAAAGGCTTCGCTCATCCTGAAACAGCACGGCTTCACCAACGTGCATAACGTCGCCGGCGGCATCACCGCATGGGCCGAGCGTATCGACCCGAGCATGCCGAAGTACTAAAGTGTGACCGCTCTAGAAATGGCCGGAGCCAGTGCTCCGGCCGTTTTGCTTATACGGTATGCTGCGAGTGACATCAACCCAGAGGACATCCGCATGACGCGCCGACTCACCCTGCTCAGCCTTTCCGCTTCCCTGCTGCTGCCGGCCAGTCTGCTGGCCCAGACCGCAGCGCCATCAGCGGCAGCACCAATGCCGCCGACGGAGAAAATTCTGATCCATATTCATTCGGACAATCCTGCTGACTGGCAGGCGGCCATCAACAAGGCAAACGCCACGATGAGCAGCGCCAAGCCCGGCAGCACCGTGGTTGAAATGCTGATCACCGGCGACGGCCTGAAGCTGATCAACAAGGACAACGGCAGCATGACCGCACCTGTGGCCACTTCACTCGACAAGGACGTGAGCTACGTAGCGTGTCACGCTTCGATGAAGGCTAACCACATGACCATCGGTCAGCTCGACGCCGGCGTGGGCACTGTGCCCTCAGGCGGCCGCGAGATGGCCATGAAGAAGGCCGAAGGCTGGACGATGCTGGACGATAAAGACCTGAAGTAAGCCAGCCTACTCCCTGGTAAAGCGACGGCTTCCTTGCGGAAGCCGTTTGCTTGATGAACCTTCGGGTTGCTGAGTGCAGCGGTTCCGCTAGTCGAAGAAGCCACGGTCATCGTCGGCGAGATGTGCCTTCGCCGCCGCGACGTTGAAGGTCACACCCAGGCCCGGCTTGTCCCACACGTCGATGTACCCGTTCTTAACGATGGGATTGGGCAGGCCGTCCACGATCTCGTACCACCAGTCTGGCTGGCCCACCGCATACTCGAATCCCACGTAGTTCTGTGGGCAGGCGGCGCCGAGGTGCACCTGCGCTGCAACTCCGAAAAGACCGTCGAAGATGCCGTGGGGAGCCACCAGTATGCCGTGCAGGTTGGCGTACTCCGCGATCCACTTGAGCTCCGCGAGACCGCCAACGTCCTCCGGGTCCGGGCCGAGCACATCGACCGCCTGCGTCTCGATCAGGTCTTTGCAGTTTTCGCGCAGGTAGAGCTCCTCACCTGTGTGGATCGGCGTTGACGTGCTCGTCTTCAGGTCCCTGAAGAGCTGCGCGTTCGGGTACGGCTCGCCATCGCCGGTCAGCACGTCTTCCAGCCACATCAAGTGATGCGGTTCCACCGCGCGGGCGAATCTGGTGGCGTCCTTTATGGTCCAGCCGGGGCCGCAGTCAAGCGCCAGGCCGATGTCTTTGCCAACGCCCTTCTTGCATGCGTCAACGCACGACATGATGTATTCGAGCCCACGTTCGGTCAGCGGTCCACGATCCATGTACGGGCCATTCCGACCCGTCCAGTGTTCGCCGTACCAGGTATCCGGGATGGCGGTCATCATGGCAGAGTTATGGAAGGCGACGGGCATCTTCACCAGCTTGAAGCCCTCTTTTGCCTCGCGCATCTGGCTCGCAATCTCGTTGCACTGCTCGGGCGATTTCGGCGAGAAGACGGCGGTCTTGTTCTCGGAATTGCCATAGGCCATCACGCGGTCGCGGATCTTGCCGCCCAGCAACTCGTACACCGGCACACCGGCAACCTGCCCTGCGATGTCCCACAGCGCGATTTCGATGGCGCTGACGGCCGCTCCCCAGGGCTTGAACGCACCCAGTTTGCGGATGCGCAGCATGATGCGGGCGACGTCGGTTGGATCAGCGCCGATCAGGTAGGGCTTGTAGAAGAGCACCATGGGCTTCAGGTAAGGCTTGGCGGATTCCGCCTGGCCATAGCCGGTGACGCCCTGGTCCGTCGTGATCCGGATGACCGGGTTGCGCCCTATGATGGCGCATCGAAGGTCGGTAATCTTGATTTTCACGCCGGCGACTGATGTTGCGTTGCCTGCACGCTGCGCCGGCAGTGCCGTCGCGGCAGCAGCTCCCAGCAAAGATCCGACAAAGCCCCTGCGACTTAAGTTGCTCATGGTTGGTCTCGGGAACATATCCGTTGAGACTGTCGACTGTCAAACACAACCATGCCAAGCTGCCGGCCTGGCACGGCTACTTCTTCAGGGCCTCCCTTAATGGTCCCAGATCTCCATCGGATGGCGCCGGCTTCAAGTCCAGCAGCTTTGCAATGAAGCTGTACACATCGACATTGGGAAAGACCGGCAGCGACACACCTTTACGGATGTCTGGCCCATTCGCAATGAACAGCGCCTTCATCGCGGTGATCTTCGTTGGATCGTAGCCGTGGTCGCCCACATCTTCGCGCGGCTTGCCTGCGTGCAGACGGCCGATGTAGGGGCCGTTGGGCACCAGTACCGGGTCGCCGATGCGTGCGTTGCCGGTGTAGTTCAGGTGCTCCGGCACGTCGTTCTGGCGGTACACGCTAAAGCGCGGATCGGGATGCGACAGGAACTCGCGATACACCTTTTCCGTCTCGGCTTCGCTGTCCGGGTAAAGCGACCACTCCACCACCTTGGTATGGGACAGGTCCGCGTACTGGTCCAGCTGGATCCAGTTGTTGTCGTTCACGATCATGCCGTGGTCCGCGACAACCACCAGGTCTACCGGCAAGCCGGTCGCGTCGAGTTGCTGACGAAGGTCGCCGATCACTCCATCCATCTGGTGCACAGCCTCGGTCTCCTGCACCGAGTCGGGGCCATACCAGTGGCCGGCGTGGTCGGTCGTCGGCATGTAGAACGCGATGAAGTGGGGCCGCTCCGCCTCGGGTAGTTTGAGCCATGCGACGATCTGGTCAATGCCGACATGGCCGTCAAGCTGATCTTCGAACTTGGCGTAGCTGCTGGGGCGATGGCCTGCCACCTCCGCCTCTGACCCGGGCCACATGAACACGGCAGACCGCATCCCCTGCTGCTCGGCGAGCGACCACAGCGGCGTGCCGCCGTACCAGGTACCGTCACTGTTTGTCGCCGAGGTTTTGTATTCGTATGTCTGTTTACGGACCGGGTCGTAGAAGCTGTTGCGAACGATGCCATGATGCTCCGGCAGCAGGCCGGTGACGAGCGTCCAGTGGTTTGGAAATGTCAGCGAAGGATAGGACGGCAGCATGCCGTCATAGGCGCGGGCGCCGTCCTTTGCCAGCTGCTGCAGGTGTGTTGCGCCATGCTCTTCGGGGTAGTCGTAGCGAAAGCCGTCTAGCGAGACCAGCACGACGTAATGCTGCTTCATGGCATGCGCACTGTTGGGAGCGCCGCCTGTGTTTACGACCAGGTCGGGCAGCGGCTTCGCAGATCCGTATGCGGGATGCTGCTGCGCCTGCAACGTGGCCGCGAGAAGAGCGGCGGCAAGGAAGATTATGCGAGATGAGGACAGATGCAACGGCAGACTCCGTGGTTCGGGTCGGGAAGCGTTTTAGTCTTCAGCCTTATCGTCGTCCGTCAGCATCTGCAGGCAGAGCGGCGGCTCAAGCATAGTCGGCATCTTTGCGATCAGCTTGACCGCTGCATCCACCGTCGATGTGAGGCATGGCTCGGTTGTCACGACGAACGGCAGGGCCTCTTTCGGGTAGCCAGGCCGTTGCAGAATGCTGTCAATGTTGGCGCCGACCTTCGCCAGCGCTCCGCTGATGGCAGAGACGATGCCCGGCTTATCTTTCACGATGAAGCGAAGATAGTAGGGTGCGAGAAACTCTCCCGTGACCGTGCGCTTACGCACCGGCAGCGCGACCGAGTTCGATCCGTGCACCACTGCAAGCAGATCGCTGACGATGGCCACCGCCGTCGGATTTCCACCGGCACCATGCCCGCTGAAGACAACATCGCCGCCGAAGACGCCGGTGGTGACCACCATGTTCTGCGTGCCGTGAGACCACGCGATGGGCGAACTTTTTGGAACGAGCATGGGGCCGACACGCGCATGCATGACGTTGTCGCGAAGCTCAGCGCGGGCGATCTGCCGCACGGTGCAGCCTAGTTCGCGCGCGTACTGGAAGTCGATTGCGCCAATGTTGCGGATGGTCTGCGCTGGCACCTCGTCAGGGCTGATGCCCACCTGCATCGCCGCTCGCACCAGGATGCAGAGCTTCGCACGAGCGTCGTAGCCATCGACATCAGCAGTAGGGTCAGCCTCGGCGTAGCCGTGGGCCTGGGCCTGCTTCAGCACGTCGGCGTACTCCGCGCCCTGCTCCATGTGCGACAGCATGAAGTTACAGGTGCCGTTCAGAATGCCGCTGAGACGCGTGATGCGGTCGCCCTGCAGGCCATGCAGCGTTGCCGGAATGACCGGGACTCCGCCGGCGACCGCAGCGTTGTAGACCAGCACGCGACCGTTTTCGCGTGCAAGCTTCGCCAGGCCGGCACCCTTGTAGGCAATTAACTGCTTGTTCGCGGTAACCACGTGTTTGCCGCTGGTCAGGGCCTTCTTCAACCAGCCTTCGATGGGGTCGATGCCGCCAATGGTCTCGATGATCACGTCGACTTCGGCGGTGAGAACATCATCGATCCGATCGGTCCAGACGATGCCTGCACCCAGGCCCTTTGCCGTTGCGCCAGTGCGCTTACGCTCAACGTCGCGGTTGTAAACGTGCGTCAGCTCGATGCCGGCGAAACGCTGCGCGCGCAGCAGCTGTGCAACAGACGACCCGACTGTGCCAAAGCCGAGTATTGCGACACGCGTGATGGTCTTTGCTGCTGCATTGTTCGCCATGCCTTAGTAGTCGATCCTCTCCGTGCTGCGGGTCCATGCTTCAAATGAAGCGATCGCCTCGTCGCCGAGCACCTGCGCGATGGGGATGCGGCGTTCACTGATGGGCCGCTTGACCTCGTCATAGAGGAAGCTGTCATCGAAGCCGGCCGCTGCCGCGTCCTGCGCTGTGTTGCCGTAGAAGATCGCGCGACAACGCGACCAGTACAGCGCCGCCAGGCACATGGGGCACGGCTCGCACGAGGTGTACACGTCGCAGCCATCCAGCTGAAACGTACCGAGCCTTGCGCATGCGGAACGGATCGCGTTGACCTCGGCATGTGCCGTGGGATCGTTGGTGCTGGTGACGGTGTTTGCCATGGCGGAGAGCACTTCGCCGTTGCGCACGACCACTGCGCCGAACGGCCCACCCTTGCCGCTGCGCACGTTCTCCGTCGCAAGGGCAATGGCTATGCGCATGAACTTCGCCTCCGGCTGGATGGTCGCGGACATCATGGCAAGTATCGCATGCAGACCTGCCGAACCATGCTGCTGAATCCCTCTGCACGGGGCATAATGCTTGCATGCGGCAGGCATGGGTCTCGCAGCGCGTGGTCACACCGAGCGGTGAACGACCGGCCGCGGTCGTCGTGTCCGACGGCATCATCGAAGACATACACGACACGGCTGACGTGCCTTCGGACCTGCCCGTGCGTGACGTCGGCAACCTTGCGCTGCTGCCCGGCCTGGTGGACTCGCATGTGCATATCAACGAGCCGGGCCGCACCGACTGGGAAGGGTTTGCAACAGCGACACGTGCCGCTGCTGCAGGCGGTTACACCACGCTGATCGACATGCCGCTGAACTGCCTGCCCGAGACAACAACCGTTGCGGCGCTCGAAGCGAAGCGCGTCGCAGCCCTGGGCAAGTGTCGCGTCGATTGGATGAGCTGGGGCGGCGCTGTGGACGGCAATGCAGAGCACATTCTGCCGCTCGCCGAAGCGGGCGTCCCGGGCTATAAGTGCTTCCTCGTCTACCCGGGCTGCGAAGGCTTCACCAGCATCGACGCACACAACCTGGAGGCAGCCCTGCCGTTGATCGCACAGACCGGCTTGCCGCTGCTGGTGCATGCGGAGCTGCAGGCGCCGATCGACGCTGCCTTTGCTGGCCTGCCCGATGCAGAAGACGTGGCGTGGCGGAGCTACTCAACCTATCTCGCATCGCGTCCGGATGAAGCAGAGCTTGCCGCGATTCGCATGCTGCTGGACCTTTGCCGACGCTACCGCTTTCGCCTGCACATTGTTCACCTCGCGTCGGCACAGGCCGCCGAAATGCTGCGCGCTGCAAAAGCCGAAGGTCTGCCGCTCACGGTGGAGACCTGCCCTCACTATCTTCATCTGTACGCCGAGCGGATTGCCGACGGTGCAACAGAGTTCAAGTGCGCTCCACCGATCCGCAGGCAGGCGAATCGCGAACAGCTTTGGGATGCGCTTGCGGCGGGTGTCATCGACCTGGTTGCGACGGATCACTCACCATGTCCGCCTGAAATGAAGCGTCGGGATGATGGTCGGTTCAACGTCGCCTGGGGCGGCATCGCAAGCCTGTCGACGGCCCTGCCCGTGATGTGGACCGAAGCGCACGCGCGCGGTTTCTCGCTGCGCGACATCGCGCGATGGATGAGCGGCGGGCCTGCGGCGCTTGCCGGTCTGCGGCATCATGTTGGCGCAATCGAGCTTGGCAGGCATGCCAACTTCGTAGTGTTCGACCCCCATGCCCAATTTATTGTGACGGAAGATGTGCTGCACTATCGGCACAAGGTGTCGCCGTACATGGGCGAACGACTGCGCGGTGTGGTGCGCGAGACCGTGCTCCGTGGCGAGACGGTGTACCGGGATGGAGCTTCTACTGGTGACAAAATTGGCCGCGAGTATCGCGATGAGCAGGATCGCACCGCAGCTTGCTTCTGAGGCGTGGGCTTTGTATTTAACGTTAGTTCCGATCCCATGGTCCAGAATGGAGACATGGGGCACCCAAGGCACAGCAGATGTATGCTGATGCTCTGCCGAGGCGCTGCATGAGTTACATCGAAGAGTGGAACGCGATGACGGCCGATGCCGCAAGCGAAGCTGTGCTGCCCTGCTGCGGATCGCACGCCTGGGCTCGCGCGCTTGCCTCACGGCGACCGCTCAGCACGCTGCCGGAGCTGCTTGCGGCAAGCGATGCGGCGTGGTGGTCGCTCTCCGAGCCTGACTGGCAGGAGGCGTTTGACAGCCATCCCCGCATCGGCGAGCAGCAAGCCAAGCATGCCACGGAAGCGTCGCTCTCGTGGAGCGCCGGCGAGCAGTACGTCGCCGGGTTGAGCGACGCGGATGCGAAGACGAAGCTGGCTGAAGGCAATCGCGCATACGAAGAAACGTTCGGCCGCATCTTCATCGTTTGCGCCACCGGCAAGACCGCGCAGGAGATGCTCTCGCTGCTCACACAGCGCATGCACAACACGCCTGAAGCGGAATTACACGAAACCGCCGAGCAGCAGCGCGAGATCACCCACATTCGCCTGCGCAAGTGGCTCGCAGAGCGCGAAGGAGCGCTGGGAGCATGAGCATCTCCACGCACATTCTCGACACCGCTGCGGGCAAACCAGCCGCAGGGATTGCAGTCGAACTGGACCGCAACACCGAAGGTGAATGGCAGACGCTGAACGCCGCCGAAACGGACGTGGATGGGCGCGTGAAGTTCCTGCTGCCTGAAGACGAACCCATGCTGCCGGGGCTGTACTGCGCGCGCTTTGCGACCGGAGTGTACTACCAGCGCGAGGGTCTGGATGGGCTCTATCCCTTCGTCGAGATCACATTCATCGTCAAGCCGGGCGAGCGTCATTACCACATTCCACTGCTGTTGACGGCAAACGGCTACACGACCTACCGCGGCAGTTGACCGCGAACTCCCAAGGCTTTAGGAGGATACGCATGGCCAGGCTTCAGGAGAACCGCTACGGCAAGACCGGCGTCCGGCTGGTGAAGGTGACGCGCAAGGGAGATGTTCACACACTGCGCGAGTGGACGGTGCGTGTCCTGTTGCAGGGTGAGTTCGAGACCGCGCACACACTCGGCGATAACGGGTGCATTCTGCCGACCGACACGATGAAGAACACCGTGTACTCGCGCGCCAAGGAGTCCAGGGCCGAGAGCATGGAGGAGTTTGCTGCGGAGTTGGTGGACTTTCTGCTGGGGCGTAATCCGCAGGTTTCGTCAGCCGAAGTGCACATCGAGCAGGCCATGTGGAGGCGTCTGACGATCGATGGCGAGGCGCACCCGCATAGCTTCATGCGCGGCTCTGACGAGGTACAGACTGCCACCGTCGGCCGGTCCAGATCCGGAGAACCAACGCTGACCTGCGGCTTCGACGACATGGTCGTTCTGAAGACGACGAAGAGCTCGTTCGAGGGATTCATCCGAGACGAGCTCACGACGTTAAAGGAAGCATCGGATCGCCTGTTCGGAACGTCCATCACTGCTTCGTGGATCTACGCCCCAGGTGCCGTGGACTACAACGGGCTGCGAAACGCAATCCGCGAGTCGATGCTGAAGACCTTTGCCACGCATGACTCGAAGTCAGTGCAGCAGACCCTGTTTGTCATGGCTGAAGACGCACTGGCCGCGGTGCCGCAGCTGCTGGAGGTCACGCTCACCATGCCGAACATCCACAACATTCTTGTAGACCTGAAACCGTTCGGCCAGGACAATCCGAACGAAATCTTCATGCCGATCAGCGATCCCAGCGGCTACATCCACGCACGGGTGACCCGCGATTGAAGTGGGCAGACGCAGATAGGATCATCGCGCGCTGCCGTGAGCTGGCGCAGATCACGGACGTGCCGGGCGAGACGACACGCACTTTCCTTTCGCCCGCGATGCGGAGAGCGAACGATCTCGTCGCTTCGTGGATGACAGCCGTGGGATTGAACACTCACATGGACGCGGCGGGTAATTTACGTGGCGTAAGAACGTCCTCTGCGCCGTGCGCGAAGACCTTCGTCCTTGCTTCGCACCTTGACACGGTCCCGAATGCCGGCGCGTTCGACGGTGTGCTTGGCGTCCTGATCTCGCTTGCTTTGATTGAGCGATTAGGAGGCGCGAAGCTTCCTTTCCATCTTGAGGTGGTTGCGTTCTCAGAAGAAGAGGGTGTGCGATTCGGAGCCCCGTTCATCGGCTCGCGCGCGCTGGTTGGTACGTTCGATGAAGCTCTGCTCGCACGCGTCGACACGCGGGGAGTCAGTGTGCGCGACGCGATCATTGCCTTTGGTCTGGATACGGCAAAACTGCCAGATGCGGTGTTGCACGACGCGCTTGGTTACCTTGAGTTCCACATCGAGCAGGGACCAGCGCTTGAGAACGAAGGCCTGCCGCTCGGTGTCGTCGAGAGCATCGCGGGACAGAGCCGGTATGATGTCGTGTTCACAGGACAAGCAAATCACGCAGGCACAACACCCATGCCGCTCCGTCACGACGCGATGTGCGCCGCGGCAGAGTGGATCATCGAGGTGGAGCGCTATGCCGGCAACACACCCTCACTCGTCGCAACGAATGGTTCCGTCTCGACGCTGCCCGGCGCGGGCAACGTGATTGCCGGAGAAGTGCGTGTAACGCTGGACGTTCGTTCCGCTAACGACCTGGCGCGAGAAGATGCCGTTGCTCACCTGCTGCAGTTTGCGCGAGAAGCAGGAGCCAGGCGCGGCGTCAGGGTGGACTCCACATTGCGCATGCAGCAGGCTGCAGTGCCGATGGATCGCGGCCTGCTGCGGCTGCTGGAAGATGCGGTCGATAGCACCGGCACGCCCATCCGGCGCATGACGAGCGGTGCCGGGCACGATGCCATGATCGTGGCGCCACACATGCCGGCGGCGATGCTCTTTCTGCGCACACCGGGCGGTCTCAGCCACCATCCTGATGAAGCCGTGTTGCCGGGCGATGTACAGTTAGCGCTGGATGCGGGTGTCGCGTTTCTCAACGCGCTCGCGCAGCAACATGCATCGCAGGAGGGACAGTCATGAGCATGCATCGCCTGGGCGAAACACGCAGCCGCCGCGCGCATGACCACCTGCTGCAAACGCCGGATACGTTCGTGTGGGCTCCGCTGCCGGGCCTGGATCGAGCTACCGCATGCGTGCACGCAGCACCGGCGCTGGGTGCGGGTTTTGTGCAGTACACCGCGTTGTTTCAAGAGAATGGAACGCTTGGCTCATCGCCGTTCGAACGTTTCGTCTACGTGCTTGAAGGCTCGTTGAGCCTCGCCGCGAGCGGGAACCAAACGACACTTGGAGTGGGCGGATTTGCCTATCTTCCGCCAAACGCTCAACACCTGCTGACGGCGGACACCGGCGGCACGCGAGCAACGGTCATCGAGCGAACATATGTGGCGCTGGAGGGCACCTCCGCACCGGAACTCCTGATCGGCAGCGAAGGCAGCATCAAGGGTGTGCCTTTGAATGGTGACGAGGCATTGCAGGTTCGTGCGCTGCTGCCCCCCTGATGATGTCACCTTTGACTTTGCAGTGAACACGATGGAGTACCGGCCCGGCGCGTCGCTGAGCATGGTCGAAGTGCATGTGATGGAACATGGCCTGCTGATGCTTGAGGGTGGCGGCATCTATCGTTTGGGCGATGCGTGGTACCCGGTGCAGGCTGGCGATTTTATATGGATGGGACCGTATTGCCCGCAGTGGTTCGGCGCACTCGGCAGCGTGCCAGCGAAGTACTTGATCTACAAGAACTGGAACAGGCACCCGCTTGAGGAGACCCGCTGATGCTGCCCGTCGATGCGGCGCGGCTGGCGCGCGAGATGGACACCTTGGCTTCGTTCACCGGTGCCGGGCAGACCGGTCGTGAAGGCGAGCGCGTGGTGACGCGCGTGGTGTTTACGGAGGACGATGAGCGGGCACGCGCGTGGTTGAAGACGCTGTATGCGGAAGCCGGGCTCGACGTGCGTGAGGACGCCGTCGGCAATACCTTCGCGCGATGGGTCGGCTCGGACGCTGCTCTTGCCGCAGTCGGTACGGGATCGCACATTGATGCGATTCCTCACGCCGGCATGTACGACGGGACCCTGGGCGTGCTCGGCGGCCTGGAGGCGATTCGCACGTTGCAGCGTAAGGGCCTGCAGCCAAGGCGTTCGATTGAGTTGCTGATGTTCACGTCAGAGGAGCCGACGCGTTTCGGCATCGGTTGCCTTGGCAGCCGCCTGCTTGCGGGCTCGCTCGATCCGGAACGGGCCGACGCCATGAAGGGTAAGGACGACATCACGTTGCACGATGCGCGCGCAAGAGCCGGGTATCAGGGTCCCCTGCAAAGCGTTGCTCTGCCGCGCGGCTACTACGAAGCCTGGGCAGAGCTGCACATTGAACAAGGCCCCCTGCTTGAGCGCGATGGCATCGACATCGGTGTGGTCACGCACATCGCGGCACCGGCAAGTTATCGCTTCACCATCGAGGGCGTTGGCGGTCACGCGGGAGCGTTGTTGATGCCCGATCGCCGCGATGCGCTGTGTGCGGCGGCGGAGTTGATCCTGGCTGTGGAAGCTGCCGCACAGGCCACAGGCGTCATCGATACCGTCGCGACTGTCGGGACGGTGAAGGTGCATCCTGGCGCGGTCAACAGCGTACCAGGTCGAGTGGAGCTGGAGTTGGACATCCGAGACATTGATTCCGTGCGGCGCGATGGTGTGATGGCCCGGATACGATGTGCATGCGATGACCTAAGTTCGCGTCGTGTCGTGCGAGTTACCGAAGTCGAGATCAACGCCGATCTACCCGCGACATCTTCGCCGAAGATCGTGGCTTCGATCGAAAGCGCATGCGAACAGCTCAGCCTGTCGCATCGGCGCATGGTCAGCCGGGCGTACCACGACTCGTTGTTCATGGCGCAGGTTGCGCCCGTTGCGATGGTTTTCGTGCCGTGCCGTGCCGGCGTGAGCCATCGGCCTGATGAGTTCGCTTCAATCGAAGCCATGACCAACGGCGTGGCCGTGCTGGCGGAAACGCTGCGTACGCTGGCGGAGTAAACAATGGTTCTGCGCTTCACCGATCCCGCCACAGGCGAAACGATGCGCAGCTTCCCCGCGCTTACGCAGGAGACGCTAAGTGAACGGATCGCGCTTGCAGCAGATGCTGCCACTGCCCACGCCGCGCTGCCGATGGAGCATCGGACACGGTGCCTGAGGAAGCTGGCGAAGCTGTTCACGGACGAGCAGGACGACCTCGCTCTCACAATCGCGACGGAGACGGGCAAGCCGGTCCGCCGTGCGAGTGCCGAGGTTCGGCAGTGCGCGGACGCGTGTTGCTACTACGCAGAGGAAGCTCCGCGTTTACTCGCACCGGAGTTACTGCATAGCCACACAGATGGCAACGGCCCGAAGCACCAGTCGTACATTGCATGGGAGCCGCTGGGCGTGCTGCTTGCGGTGGTTCCGTCAGAGTCGCCGTTGTGGCAGGCATGCCGCCTCTTGTTGCCCGCGCTGATCGCCGGCAACGTCGTGCTGTTGAAGCATGTGGGCAATGTTCCGCGGTGCGCGCTGTTGCTGGAGAGGCTGGTGCGCCGTGCCGGCTTTCCCCGTGGCACATACAGCGCGTTGCTGATGGAAGACAGCCTGGTCGAGACTGCTCTGCATGATGAGCGTGTGTCAGCCGTGACAGCAGCTGGCACCCAGACCGCTGCGCGTGCGCTCGCGGCACAGGCAGGCTGGCTGCTCAAGAAGTCGTCGTTGCACGTGCTGGGTAACGGCGCAACCGTGGTGATGCCATCCGCTGACCTGGACAACGCGCTCGCTGCCGCAGTCGAGGCGCTTACCTCGGGAGCCGAATCGGGCAAGCGGGTCATCGTCCATGCAGGCATCTATCAGGAGTTCACGCAACGCCTGGTGAAAGCAGTGGAAGCCCTGTCGGCTGGCGATCCGTCGAAGCAGCAGACCGACGTGGGTCCTCTCAACACCGAGGACGCCGTGAATGCCCTGGACGAACAGGTACAGGCTGCCGTAAAAGCTGGCGGCCGTGTGTTGACGGGCGGCACGCGCCTGGTCGGCAGCGGCAACTTCTTCGAGCCGACACTGCTGAGCGATGTGCCTCGTGATTCTTCCATCGTGCAGGAAGTGCTGACCGGCCCGCTGGCGATCCTTTTCCGCGCTCGCGACCTCGATGATGCGCTCACCCTTGCAAACGGCGCGCCGTCCGCGGGCGAGTCGTCGGTGTGGACGCGTGAGCCGGCAGAACAGCAGCAACTGCTTGCGGGCATTCGGGCCAGGGCTGTGACTCTCAACGCGGTTCCCCGCCCGGACGGCTGCCTGGGCGCAACTGCCGCCCGGGAATTTACCCGGGCGAAACGAATAACGCTCGCCTGACGTTGCGCCTGAACACGACGAAGGCGCGCCCTGTCTGGACGCGCCTTTGTCTTGCTGGTGAGCCAATTAGAAGTTAAAGTTCAACTGCAGTGTGATGGATCGCACTGCAGAGGTGCTGCCGCCGGGTCCCTGCGTGGCGAGCGATGTGGACTTGCCGAACAGGTTAAGTGCGGGGTTCGGGTTGTAAGACGTCAACTGGCCGTTTGGCGTTGAGTACGGAACGTAGTTGAACAGGTTCTGGATCTGCGCGCCAACGTTGAAGTTGTACTTGTGGCCGGAAGCGATGCCGCCGCCGAACCCACCGCGTCCACCACCACCGCCGCCACCGCCACGTGGTCCGCCACCACCGCCGCCCGGAGGACGCGGTCCGCCGCCACCCTGGTCGCCGCCGCCCTGCGCTCCACGTGCGGGGGTACGCTTGCCAAAGCCGAACACCTTGACCACGCGCAGGTTGAACTGAACGTTCGATGGTCCTTCGCAGTAGCCCGGCGGCACGCGGTTACCAGCGGTAATGCCCGTCGAGATAAAGTCGGTTGCCGTGCGGCAGTTGCCGGAGACGCCGTTGGCAAAGCCCGCGCGATCATTGCTGACCGTATCGCCGTTTAGATCGCCGCCGGTGGTGATGTTGTAGTAGTTGCCCGAGTTCACGCTGAGGAACGGGCTCAGATTAAAGGCAAGCGGCAGCGTCATGTTGCCGAAGAGGAAGATACGGTTTTTCTGCGCGAACAGCGAGCGGCCATAGTCCGTCTTGGGGTTGAGGCTGTCTGTTGGGAAGTTGTCCGCACCGTTCGCATTCGAATTTGCGCTGTTCAAGGTGTAGTAGCCGAAGACAGAGAACTTGGTCGAAAGCTGGGTGCGGAAGTTGACGATAAACTGGTTCTGGCGATACACGCCGCCGGACTGGTACGAGTAGATGGCACCGTTGTTGTAGCTGCCGTTGATGGGCAACGAACGAGAAAGAAACTGGTGCACGCCGCGGGTATCAAGGTAGTTGAAGGACACAGTGGTGCGCTTTCCAACCTGCTGATCGAGCCCCACCGCCGTCTGCATCTGGTACGAGCTGCGCAGGTTGGGCGCGAGCTGGTAGATCGTTGCAGAAGTCGCAGCATTAAAACGCTGGCAGGCTGAAATTGTGGTTGGGCTGCAACCGGTCAGACCAGGATTGGTGCCGTCGGGATTGTTCGGTGCCTTGTAAATCTCCGTCACCTGGTTGATACCGTTCTGCTGGTACGCATTCAGCACGTCCCCGATGACAAAGCGATCGTAGAAGATACCCCAGCCGGTGCGAATGACGGTAAGCGGGTTGCCGCTCTTGCGCGGGATGCCGTAGGAGATGGCGAAGCGGGGCGCCAGGTCGGCGTCGCTCTTTACGTCGGACTGTGCCTCGTAACGAACGCCGTAGCTGACCGTCAGGTTCGGTTTTGCGCGCCAGTCGTCTTCTGCATAAAGACCCACGTCGACCAGGTTGGCGTTCGTCTTGGGCGTGTTCACAACGGTCACGCGGTATTGATACGGGATGTTCGCGGTATACGCCTGGATGCCGCTGATCGTCGTACCGCTCATCGCGGTGGGCTCGACGGTGCTGTACGCGAATGTGCCGTTCGATCCGGAGGTGTCATAGGTGGCTTCGCGGAAGTAGCGCAGCCGGCCTCCCATGCGGATGAAGTTCTTGGCCAGGGCGATCGAGGTGTAGTTCTGCAGCTCCACGTGGTCGTTGGTGGCGTTCTGCGTGCCTCCGCTGGAACCGCCACCCGAGAAGTATCCCTGCAGGCTGAGCGTTGGCAATGTTGATTGTGGCGTCTGCGTGCTGCGCGTGCGGACGAGCTGGAGGCGGGTTTCGTTGATGATCTTCTGACTGATGATCTGCGTGTCGCTGATCTGGACCTGGTTTTCAGTCGACCCCGTGTTGTATGCCGCCGTACTCAGTGACGTGGCACCAAGCCCGGCGTTCGTCTGCTGGTTGTGCACAAGCTGATAGCGAACTGTCAGCGTATTGCTCGCACCCAATGCCAGATCGATGCGCGGCGTGAAGTCATACCGGTTCTGCGGATGGAACGTCGCGCGGTACGCATCGGGGAAGGTATTTAGAGAGCAACCTGCCGTACCGGGCGGGCATAACACGGGTGAAGTAGGCCCCGTGCTGATGATCTGCCCTGCGAAAATCGAGTTGTCCTGGATGACGCGTTCACTACCTGCCAGCGAGTAGGAACTTGTCTTGGTAAGCGGTCCCGTCAACGACCCGATAAAGAAGATGCGGTGATAATCAGGCTGCTGGTTCGCCGCACCGAGGAACGGGCTGGAGGTGTTGAATGCCTTGTCGTTGCCCTGGATGCTGGCGTTGCCGTGGTAGCTGTCTGTACCCGGCTTGGTGAAGACCTCAACACGACCAAAACCCTGCTTATCGAACTGTGCTGAGAAGGGGTTCTGGTTGACGCGGATTTCACGGATTGAGGACTTCGGCGGCAACTGTCCGCCGGTGAAGCCATCCACGTAGATCTGCCCGCCGTTCGGGCCGGCTGATGGACCCGCGAGCGCCGACAGTTCGCTGGAAAGTTCGTCAGGATCATCGGACAGCGCTTCCAAGTCTTTGTCCTTGATGACGACGGCGCTGCCGTTGCTCTCAGGATCAACAGAGACGTGATTGGTGCTCTCAGCCGTGACATTCACTTCCTGTGATTGCGACTGCACCGCCATTGCCGCGTTCAGGGCGACAGGAGTGGTGCCGACACGCACGCCTTGCCGCACGAAAGACGCAAAGCCCGGCATCGTGACGGTCAGCGAGTAGGTTCCGGCAGGCACGTTACGGAACGCATACCCACCGTCTGAACCCGATGTCGCCGTCCGGGCAGCACCCGTTGCCGGGGTCAGGGTCAGCGTCGCCCCGGGATGGCTGCCTGGTCGGGATCGAGGACAAAGCCTGTTACAGACGTTGTCCCTGTTGCCTGCGCGAACATCTGTGGGGGGAGCAGCGTGGTTGCGGCTGAACCAAGCAGCACAAAGGCCAACGGCAAAGCATGCGACATCCGGGCAGACCGGAATGATTTGGAACAAAAGTTCATCATGTCCTCTAATGCATCGTTCGCGAAGATCAGATCTTCGCCCAGGGCTGATTGTCTTACCTGCTACGTTATTCGCCGGGTGCGCCGCCGGCTCCGCCCTCGCCACCGCCGCCGCCACCCAGGCTCCAGGGGGAGATCGTGAGTGACGCCGCTGCGGGTCCCGTCAACAACGGCTCGACGCCGCTGAGAACGGTGATCGCTGTGTATGGGCCTGCCCCACCGGTGCCTGAGGCAACGATCATGAGCGCCTGCCCCGGTTTGAAGTCGGTCAGGGTCACCTTGGGCAGGCGAGGAATGATCGCGGCAAGATCAGGAGCCCTGCCGCCACGTCCACCCGGGCCGCCTGCACCTCCGCCGTAGCCGCCGCCCGCGCCGCCGTTTCCACCGCCACCGTAGCCGCCTGCGGGGCGACCCGCTCCACCTGCCGGCGGTGTACCGCCGCCTGCCGCTGCTGCTGCTGGAGCCGCGCCACCTGCATCGGGCCTGCCGCCACCCGCCGCGCCCGCGCCACCGGCACCGCCGGTCCGAGGTGCAAAGCGCATTGCCATCTCTGGTGGCAGATTGCGAAGGTCAGAGTCGCCGCTAACCGTGACAGTCTCGTTCTTTTTGGTGGCAAGATCTTTCACGACGAAGCTGTTCCCTGTGGCATTCACCGAAACGATGGTTCCTGACAGGTTCTTGAATGAGCCGGAGACAACTTCTTCCGCGGTCACGGTCAGGCCGTCCGCGGACTTATCGCCGCGCACGCGCAGCTGGTCGCCAGGATGGATGTCTGCCAGGGTGCCGGGCTTGGCATCTTCAAACTTGACTGATCCGGGAGCGTAGCGCCGGTAGATCGTCGAACTCTTCGTATCGACCGTGATCTTGCGCGTGCCGGAACTGATGGAGATCGCGCCGTCGCTCGGGTCTACCGCCGTCACGATACCGCCTGAACCGCGACGATTCCAATCTGCCTGCAAGCCCTGGTTACGCTCGGCGATCGCTGTTGACTTGATCATGATGACCCGCGTCGCCGTCAACGCGCCGGCGTCGCCGGCCGTTCCCGTGGCAAGCACGCGATCCCCCACGGCAATCTGGTCAAAGGTGCTTGGCGAGACGGTTTTCATGTCCGCGCTCTGCTGCACGCGAGCGCCATCTGCGACGTTTACGGTGACAGTGGGACCGCCGTCGGTGGCTACGGTCAACGTGGTTCCGGAGATGCTCTTCACCGTTCCGAGCGCACGGTTGGCGGACGCTGCTGCGGGTGCCTGCGCGAACGACACCGTTGCGGGTGCGAATGCTGTGGCAAGGGCGGCTGCGAGCACTGCGCCGGCAAGAATGTTTGGGCCCGCGTAGGGGCGATACAGTTGATTTTTCAAGACTTTACTCCCGGGTGCAGACACGAGGAACGGCGAGGAGATCCATCCCACAGTAGGATTACGATTCATCCCCGGGAAAGTTTCGGTTAAAAGCAAGAATCCGCCAAACCCGTGTAGCAGGTGTGGTTCGGCGCTTTCCTGGTTAGCGGATCAAAAAAGGACCGGCTATTCCGGCGGGTCCTGATCAAGCGGCTGAGGCGGCCAGTGATAAATGGCGACACTGAGCGGCGGCACGCGAACGCAATCCTCGTCACGCTCCGGCGCAGGGCCACTTGAGAGCAGCAGTTCGGCCCCGGTTTCCACCGCAAAGCTCGTCGGCGTCTCAGCGAAGTTGATCATGGTGCGAACGTTGCCACGGTCCGTGTAGATCCATCGACCCTCTTCGCTGAAAAAGACCTTGTTGCGCATGAAGTCGCCGAGGTTCAACGCCAGTGTCTTGCGGCGCAGGTGGATCAGGTCGCGATACCAGCGGAACATGGAGTGATGCTCGGATTCGTCCAGCTCTGACCACTGCAGCTTCGAGCGCTTGAAGGTCTCAGGGTCTTCCGGGTCGGGAATGTCGTTCTTGTCCCAGCCGAAGTGCTGAAAATCGCGTTTGCGACCCTCCGAAACCGCCTTGCGAAGTTCGGGATCTTCGAAGTCCGCGAAATACTGCCACGGCGTTCCCGCAGCCCACTCCTCACCCATAAAGATCATTGGCAGGAACGGTGCGGTGAAGACGACGGCCGCTGCCAGCCGCGCCTTCTGCATGCCGACGATCTGCGCGACGCGCTCGCCCTTTGCACGGTTGCCGATCTGGTCGTGGTTCTGGATGTAGCCAAAGAACTTGTGGTACGAAAGCTTCTGCACCTCGCGCCCGTGATGGTGCTTGCGGAAGCGCGAGTACCGGCCGTCGTAGAGAAACACCTGCCGCATGGCCGTAGCCAGCTGCTCGATGGTGCCGAAGTCTTCGTAGTACCCGAAGGGCTCGTGGATGAGCAGCGTGTACAGCGAGTGGTGAAAGTCATCGCTCCACTGTGCGTCAAGGCCGAAGCCGTTGGCTTCGCGCGAGGTGACGTAGCGAGGGTCGTTCAGGTCGGTTTCACCGATCAGGAAGAGGCATCGGCCGAGCGATGCGGACAGATCTTCAACTTCGCGCGAAAGCTGCTCAAGAAAGTGCATTGCCGAGCGGTCAATTAACTCATGCACCGCGTCCAGCCGCAGGCCGTCGAAGTGGTAGTCGCGCAGCCACATGAGCGCGTTGTCGATCATGTAGCGGCGAACCTGGTCTGAACCACCCTCCTCGAGATTGATGGCCGCGCCCCATGGTGTGTGGTGGCGATCGGTGTAGTAGGGACCGAACATCTGGGTGTAATTGCCGGCCGGTCCGAAGTGGTTATAAACCACGTCAAGGATCACGCCGAGACCCTGCTTGTGACATGCCCGTACGAAGCGCTTTACCGCGGCCGGGCCGCCGTAGCCTTCGTCAGGCGCATACGGCGCAACACCGTCGTAACCCCATGACCACCGGCCCTCGTACGAGGCGATCGGCAGTAGTTCAACGTGCGTGATGCCGAGGTCGTACAGGTACGGCAGCCGCTCGATGGCACTGTCGAGTGTTCCCTCTTCTGTAAAGGTGCCGATGTGCATCTCGTACACCACGGCAGACGGCAGAGGGATCGGACGGAAGTCCTGGTCCTCCCAGTCGAAGTGGTTGTGGTCCAGCACGCGCGAGAAGGAATGCACGTCCTTTGGCTGCCAGAACGAACGAGGGTCGGGATAGGGTGTTGGATCGTCGTCGAGCAGAAAGGCGTAGTCCGTGCCATGACAGGCCTCTTCGACATCAGCAGACCAGAACCCGCGGTCCGACGGACCTTCCATCGGATAGTCTTTATCGCCGACACGAACGGACACGCGTTTGCGAAATGGTGCCCAGACGGAAAAATGGTGCATGCTGCCTCCCGACGGCTCTGCGTCCGCTATCGTGCTTCGATACTGCGTGCCGCTGCGGGTACGCGGACATCCAGATTCTGGGTTCGCTCTGCGTCCTTGACCAGCAGCGACACCGGAAAGTGGTCGAGCAGCGCACTGACGCGGAGAGTGCCACCATCGTGTGTCTGTCCAGAGAGCCGGTCGGTCCACTTGCCCGCAGGCAGAGTGATGGTCGTCCCGCTCCATGAGTCGCCCAGGCGGTGCGGAAAGCGCGGCGCGATGGCGATAACGTCGGATGAGCGTTGATATGCGATGACGTGGTCTGCCTTTGCGCCCTGCGCAACCAATGGCGTGTAGCTGCCGTTGGTATCGAACGACTCAGGGCGCTCCGCGCGAAGATGCAGCGCCTGCGTGATGACCCAGAGCTTCGGTGAACCCTCTTCGAAGTGCTCCATCGCATGCTGCGCCGCCTGCGCCGGCGACAGGGACCGCAAATCGCGAAGCAGATTGCGCCGTTCATCGTAGTCCACAGGACGACGATTGTCGGGGTCCACGAGCGAGTGGTCCCATAGCTCACCTCCCTGGTACAGGTCAGGAACGCCGGGCGAGGTGCACTTGAGCAGCGTCTGCGAGAGCGAGTTGATGCGGCCGTCGCGATTGATGCGATCGACGAAACTCTGCAGTTCGCCGCAGAAGACCGCATCGTGCAAGATGCGCTCCTGGAAGGTATTCAGCGCGTCTTCATACTCCTTGTTGTTTGAGAGCCACGAGGTGATGCGCTTGGCTTCGCGCATTGCCTTCTGCATGTAGGCCTGCAGCCGCTCCTGCGTGATCGGCCATGCACCGATCAGCGTCTGGTAGAGGAAGTATTCCGTGTTGGTGTCGGGATAATGACCAGTGCGGTGCTTGGCATTCATGCGCGACCAGCGCTTGAGGACCGCGGCCCAGCGCGCGGGCATCTCGCTGAGCACGGCCAGCCGCGCGCGCACATCATCCGCACGCTTGGTGTCATGCGTGGAGAGGGTCAGCATCGTCGTTGGAAACGTCGACTGCATGTGCGAGTTGTAGCTGTGGAAAGCCTCGATGGAGAGACCGTTCAGTCCGGGATTGCCGCCAACCTCATTCAGCGATGTAAGCCGGTTGAAGCAGTAGAAGGCGGTATCCTCGACACCCTTTGCCATGATCGGCGACGTGAATTGCTGGAAGCGGGCAACAAACTCTGACTCGCGCTCGCCTGTGACCTTTAACGTCAGCACATCGCGCAGGAACTCGAACAGGCCGCCATCGATGTCGGCCTTGCGAGCCTTCGCCTCGTCAATCGCTGCGCTGATGTGGACGTGATCCTCGTCGATGATCTCTGCGTGCCTGCGGTCGGCTACAACGTAGGTGCGATAGATGTTGAAGCATGCTGCCACGTTGCGAATAGCCCGGCGAATCTCCGCGCGCGTGTAGTCCCGGCTGTCGCGGTTGGCTTCGCAGATGCTGACGAAGAGGTTCGCAAGGCGGTTCACGTCGCTTGCCAGCGTCTCCTTTGCTACCTTGCTCTTCTTCTCGAACGCGACCTCATGGAAGCTGTCGCGATCGCCGGTAAACTCCGCGTAGATGGCGGTCAGTTGCTCCATGCCCTGCGGCAGCACCAGCAGGCCATTGCACTGGTTCATGTAGTCGTAGCCGCTGGTTCCCTGCACGGGCCAGTCCGACCGCAGCCACTCGCCGGGCTCGAGGATTTTTTCCGCGACGACCCACGCATGCGGTGCGCGTGCACGCAGACGCTCGAGATACTGCTTGGGATCGCGCAGACCGTCGGGGTGATCGATGCGTACGCCGTCCAGCACGCCCTGGTCGAGCCAGTAGAGGATCAGTTCATGGGTCTCTTCGAAGACGTACTCGCGTTCCATGCGCAGGCCGATGAGCGAGTTGACGTCAAAGAAACGCCGATAGCCAAGCTCCTGGTCTGAGGTGCGCCAGAACGCCAGGCGAAAGTTCTGCGCGTTCAGTATCTCGTCCAGCGCGTCGATGTTGCCGTTCAGCTCTGTGATCGCCTCATCGATAGAACGGCATACGCTTTCCTCTTCTGCACAGAGCCGGTCCAGCAGACCGAGTAACACCTGCTTGTCGCGATGCCGCGCGAGCTGCGCGCTGCGATCTGTCGAATCGGGAGCGGGCAGTCGCGCGAAGGACACCGCGAGGAAGTTCAGCGTGTCCGATGGCGTCATCTCTGCCGCGCGTGTGAGCAGCGTTGAAAGCGACGTAGGCGCCAGCGGAAAAGCCTGTTCTCCGTACTCCACAAGGAAGCTGGTTCCTTCACGCTTCAGCTTGATCTGGCCCTGCGAGAGCACGCGGCCGTACTGGTCACCCAGCACAGGCATCAACACCTTGTCGCGCAGCTTCTCTTCCGCGGAGTTCCAGTCGATATCGAAAAACGTTGCGAACCGGCTGGACGGCCCGTTCTCAAGAACGTCCCACCACAAACGGTTCTCGCGGTCGACCGACATGTGGTTCGGCACAATGTCGAGCACCTGGCCCAGGCCCAGTTCACCGAGGCGCTTTGAGAAGCGAGCGTGCGCGGCCTCGCCGCCGAGTTCCGCATTTACCTTGTGGTGATCCACCACGTCGTAGCCGTGCATGGAACCTTTGCCGGCCTGGAGATAAGGCGAGCTGTAAACATGCGACACGCCAAGCTCGCGAATGTAGTCCGCGATGGCGACCGCATGGTCAAAGGTAAAGTCGGCATGCAGCTGCAGCCGGTACGTGGATAAAGGTGTTCTCTGCATCTGAACTGGCTTAGGTGCGGGGGGTCTGCGTCAGGTTGTCCTCTGGAGACGGACGACACAAATGAGATGGCATGTCTCTGCGCCACTCTGCGCCTGTCCGTCCCTGAGGTCTACATGTGTTGTGCATCGATCGTTTCGGCCGTCTCATGGACGGTCCATGGCCCTTCTGCTCCTCCCAGAATGAGCGCGGTATGCGCCATGCTGAGGTGGGTGAATGCCTGTGGATAGTTGCCAAGCTGGCGCTTCGCGACCGGGTCATATTCCTCCGCGAGCAGACCCAGCGGATTTCGCAGCGCGAGCAGGCGATCGAACAAGGCCCTCGCCTCCTGTTCGCGATCTTGCAGGTGCAGAACGCTGACCAGCCAGAACGAGCATGCGAGGAACGCACCTTCGCCTGCGGGCAGGCCGTCTGAGCCATCCGCCGTGTCATAGCGCAGCAACAATCCGTCTTTCATCAACCGCTGCTCGATCTTTGCGACCGTCCCCAGCATGCGAGGATCCTTCGCCGGCAGGAAGCCGACGATCGCCATGCGCAGCAGGGCGGCGTCCAGTTGCTTGGAGCCGTATGCCTGGACAAAGCTGTTCAGTTCCGGATCGAAGCCCTTCTCGCACACATCGGCGTGTATCTCGCTCCTGGCCGTCCGCCACGCTTCCACGCGCGAATCTATCTCGTCGGTGTGGCTGCCGGAGTGTTCGTACGACTTGATGGCCCTTTCGAATGCGACCCACGCCATCATCTTGGAGTGGACAAAGTGCTGCTTCGAGCCTCGCACCTCCCATATGCCGGAGTCGGGCTCGCGCCAGATTTTGACGAGGTGATCAAGCAGGTTTCCGACCATGGACCGTACCGCATCGGTCCACATGTCATCGTTCTCGACCGGCGTGCGGGAAAGTGCGGCGATCACTTCACCAAACACATCAAGCTGTAACTGGTCGGCGGCCTTGTTGCCGATGTTGACCGGCTTTGAGCCTTCGTACCCTTCCAGCCAATCGGCCGTCCACTCGTTCAGCTGGCGTTCGCCACCGATGCCGTACAGGGATTGAACCTGTTCCGCCGACCCGGAGATGGCGCGGAGCAGCCAGCCTCTCCAAGCCAACGCTTCTTCCTTGTATCCCGCGTGCAGCAGCACCAGCAGCGTAAATGCTGTATCGCGCAGCCAGCAGAATCGGTAGTCCCAGTTGCGTTCGCCGCCGATCTTTTCGGGCAGAGAGGTCGTCGGCGCTGCCACCAGGCCGCCCGTCGGGCGGTAGGTAAGTGCCTTCAACGTGATCAAAGAGCGCTCGACCGCGTCTTTGTCAGGGCCCTGGTAGGTGCTGCTGCACGACCAGTCTGTCCAGAACTGTTCCGTGTCACGGTAGGCGTCGTACGCGTCGAAGCTGTCCGGATCCTCTTCGAGCGAGGAACCATACGACATCACAAAGCAGATGCTCTCGCCCTCGTGAATGTCGAAGTCGCTTACCGTCGCCATGTCCTCACCGTGCATGGGAGCGTCTGTCCGAAGCACGACAAGCTGTGGTCCCGAGATGGCCCGGAGATGATGATCGACCCGCTGAACCCAGGGGATAGTGCGTCCATAATCGAAACGCAGAGCCAGGTCCATGCGCATGGCGACCGTGCCGCGCAAACCTCGAACGATGCGGACCAGGTCAGAGTGCTTGCCGCGCGGCGGCATGAAGTCACTGACCAGAACGTCGCCGTTCTCCGTCTTCCAGACTTTTTCAACGATCAAGGTATGCGGCTTGTAGCGCCATTCGTCGCCTGTAACTTTCTCGGACTCAGCCGGCTTAAGGCTGAAGTAGCCGTTGTCGCGCGTCCCCAGCAGGCCCGCAAAGCAGGCTCCTGAGGAGAAGTTGGGCCAGCAGAGCCAGTCCACCGAGCCTTGGCGGCAGACCAGGGCTGCTGTCTCGCAGTCGCCAATCAAGGCATAATCTTCCAGCCGAGCGCCCAGCAGCGGTTTCCCTTGCCTGTTGTCTGCGCCACCGTCGACGCTGCTGTTCTGCGTCGGCTCACTCACCGGGCAAACACCTTAGTGCTGAAGGCATCTGTAGGACTGCTACACATTCCATGGTCATATTGGCTTGGATGCACTGTGGCAGACTCTGTTGTGCAGCGGACATGCCGCGTCCGGAGGAAGTTTGAAGCCGAGTGAAGGCAGAAGCCGCGTAATTATTGAAAATGTCACACCAGAGATCGATTGTGGTCGCCACGCCGCCAAACGCATCATAGGCGACACGATGACGGTCACTGCGGTCATCTACTCCGATGGTCACGACCACCTGGCGGCGCGTTTGCTATACAAGCGCACGGAGGAGAAGACCTGGCGCTTTGCGCCGTTCCGCGAGCTGGGTAACGACGTGTGGGAAGCAGAGTTTCCCGTCGACACCATCGGGTCATGGTGCTACACCGTGCAGGGATGGGTCGATCACTTTGGCACGTGGGTGCACGATCTTCACAAGCGCATCGAAGCGCAGTCGGTGGCAGGCGTACAGATCGCCGCGGATGTCGAGGTTCCCGGCGGTCCCGAGAAGAACGAGGGGATCACCGCCGCTGATGAAAACACCGTTGCGGTGCAGGATTCACCTTCAGTAAATCGTCGTCCCAACGAAGGCTACAGCGTCACGACGAAGCCTCAAAGCGATATCGCTCTGGCTCTGCGGACTGGCGCGATCATGCTGGACCAGGCCTCGGCGCGCGCCCGCGATAAGGACGCCCGCACGCTGAAAGGCACCGCCAGCACGCTGCGCTACCTGGCAGAGAAGAACTCCGACTTCTACGACTTTCCTCTCAGCGATGACGTCATCGAACTCTGCCTGGCCTACCCTGACCTGAGTTTCGCTTCGATGTACGCTCGCGAACTGCCGTTGTGGGTCGATCGGGAGCGCGCCCGCTTCTCCTCGTGGTACGAGTTGTTTCCGCGCTCGGCCGGGTTCGAGCCGGGCAAGCACGGCACGCTGCGCGATGTGGCAGCACGCCTCCCCGAGATCGCAAGAGTGGGCTTTGACATCGTTTACCTGCCGCCAATCCATCCCATCGGCACGGCATTTCGCAAGGGCAGGAACAATTCCGTTGTCGCCGAACCGGACGATGTCGGCAGCCCGTGGGCGATAGGCAATACGAACGGTGGACACAAGGCAATCCTGCGCGAACTGGGCACCTATGCCGACTTCGCAGCGCTGATGGCGGCGGCAGCTGAAAACGGCATTGAGATCGCGTTGGACATTGCGTTCCAGTGCGCGCCGGAGCATCCGTGGGTCCGCGATCATCCGGACTGGTTCAAGATTCGCCCCGACGGGTCCATCCAGTATGCGGAGAATCCGCCGAAGAAGTACCAGGACATCTACCCGATCAACTTCGAGTCGTCGGACTGGAAGGCCCTGTGGCAGGAACTCTACTCTGTCTTCGCCTTCTGGATCGACAAGGGTGTACGCGTCTTTCGCGTGGACAATCCGCACACCAAGGCCATTCCTTTCTGGGAGTGGTGCATTGCAGAAGTGCGCAAGACGCACCCTGAAGTCATCTTCCTGGCCGAGGCGTTCACAAAGCCGCACGTCATGTACGGACTGGCCAAGCTGGGTTATACGCAGAGCTATACCTACTTCTCGTGGCGCACGGAAAAGCGCGAGCTGACCGAGTACATGACGGAGATCACGACCAAGCCCGTCTCCGAGTTCTTCCGCGGCAACCTGTGGCCCAACACACCGGACATCCTGCCAGGCTTTTTGCAGACGGAGCGTCGCGCCGCCTTCGCACAGCGAGTCATCCTGGCCGCGACGCTGGGAGCGAGCTACGGCATCTACGGACCCGCGTTCGAGCTGGGCGAGCACCTGCCCGCCAAGCCAGGCAGCGAAGAGTACCTGGACAGCGAGAAGTACCAGCTCCGCACCTGGAACCGCGACGATCCAAAGAGCCTGACTCCGCTGCTTACCCTCCTGAACCACACGAGGAAGGCGCATCCCGCGCTGCAGAGCAACGACTCCTTACGATTCCACACCATCGATAGCGATCACCTGATCGCCTACAGCAAGCGGGATGGCGACGACATCGTGCTCGTGATCGTGAACCTTGACCCGGAGTCGACGCATGACGGCATGACTGATCTGGACCTGCTGTCGCTGGACCTGCCGCTCGCCGGCACCTATGAAGCTGCTGACGTCCTGAGCGGTGAAGTTTACACATGGCAGGGCGCACGCAACTATGTCTCACTTGATCCGGAAAAGTGTCCGGCGCACATCCTGCTGCTGCGTCCCAGGCATCTCTCCGAGAACACCGCTGGGGAGAGTACGGAAGATTGAGCACCGCCATCGCACGTCCGAAGCAGAAACAACGCAGCAGTGCCACCGATCCCCAGTGGTACAAGGACGCGATTATCTACGAACTGCACGTGAAGGCGTTTGCCGACTCGAACGGTGACGGCGTCGGTGACTTCCCCGGACTGATGGGCAAGCTCGACTACCTGCAGAGCCTCGGGATCACGTGCATCTGGCTGCTGCCGTTCTTCCCGTCGCCGCAGCGTGACGACGGCTACGACATTTCGAACTACCTGGACGTGAACCCCGCGTACGGGACGGTAGACGACTTCAAAGCCTTTCTGGCCGCGGCACACGAGCGTGGCATGCAGGTGCTGATCGAGTTGGTCATCAATCACACCAGCGACCAGCATCCGTGGTTCCAGGCAGCGCGAACTTCGCCGAAGGGCTCGCCCGAACGCGCGATGTACGTCTGGAGCGACACTGACAAGCTATACAGTGGCGTCCGCATCATCTTTACGGATACCGAGAAGAGCAACTGGACATGGGATCCGGTGGCCGAGCAGTACTACTGGCATCGCTTCTTCTCGCACCAGCCCGACCTGAACTTTGACAACCCGCGCGTCATGGACGAGGTGTTGAACGCCATGCGCTTCTGGATGGACATGGGCGTGGACGGGCTGCGACTCGACGCTATTCCGTACCTGGTTGAACGCGACGGCACCAGCTGCGAAAACGTGCCGGAGACGCACGTCAAGATCAAGGAAATACGTGCGGTCATCGATGCGGAGTATGAGAACCGCCTGGTGCTGGCCGAGGCCAACATGTGGCCGCAGGACGTTCTACCCTACTTCGGCGATGGCGATGAATGCCACATGGCCTTTCACTTTCCGCTGATGCCGCGCATCTACATGGCGCTGCGTCAGGAAGACCGCCTGCCCATCACGGAAATCATGGCGCAGACCCCGCCCATCCCAGAGAGCTGCCAGTGGGGTCTGTTTCTGCGCAACCATGACGAGTTGACGCTGGAAATGGTCACCGATGAAGAGCGCGACTACATGTATCTCGCGTATTCGGCCGATCCGCGCATGCGGATCAACGTCGGCATTCGGCGGCGGCTGGCTCCGCTGGTGGATAACAACCGCCGTCGGATCGAGCTGCTGAACTCGCTTCTGCTGTCGTTCCCGGGTACGCCGATTCTTTACTATGGCGACGAGATCGGCATGGGCGACAACATTTACCTTGGCGATCGGAACGGCGTGCGCACGCCCATGCAGTGGAACAGCGATCGCAATGCCGGGTTCTCGCGCGCTGTGCCTGCGCGGCTTTACTCGCCCGTCATCATGGATCCCATCTGGGGCTATGAAGCCATCAATGTCGAGGCGCAGGAGAGCGATACATCGTCGCTGCTGCACTGGACGCGCAACATGATTGCGCTGCGAAAGCTCTTCCAGGTATTTGGCCGTGGCACGCAGGAGTTCCTTAAGCCGGAGAATCGCAAGGTGCTCGCTTACATCCGCGAGTACGACAGTGAGCGCGTGATCTGCGTTGCGAACCTGTCGCGATTCGCACAGCCGGTGACGCTGGACCTGAGCCGCTTTGCAGGCATGGTGCCAGTCGAAATGCTGGGCTATGTGCCGTTCCCGAAGATCGACGAAACTCCGTACGCCATTACACTCGGGCCATACGCCTTTCTGTGGCTTGAGTTGCAGGAGGCCGCCGTGGCCGCAGCAGAGACGACCGCACCCGAGAGCGATGTTGCACTCTCACTGCCCGCAGCAGATCTTGCAACAGCCCTGGTGGGCGCAAGCGCGCAGTTGTTGCAGGAAAGCTTTTTAGCGAAGTACATCCAGACACAGCGCTGGTTTGGTGCGAAGTCACGCACGCTGAAGGACGTCTGCATCGACGACGTAATGATGCTGCCGGGCAGCGATGCCGCAATCCTGCTGCTGCGCGTTGTATACATCGACGGCCCCGAAGACAAATACAGCATGCCAGTCGCGGTGCTGCACGATGAGGCAGCGGAAGAGGTCCGGGCGAGCGCACCGCAGAGCATCATCGCTCCCATGCAGATGGGTTCTGGCGATGGTGTGCTGGTCGATGCGACGGTCCTGCCGGAGTTTCGCAGCGCGCTGCTCTCGATCATCGAACGAGCCGATCAGACATCGTCGCGCGGCGATGGGATCCTGGCTGGCAAACCTAGTTCTTCGTTCAGCCTGCTGCGTGGCGTAGATCCGCTGCCCTCCCGCCGCGGCTCAGCGGAGCAGAGCAACACCTCTCTGCTGTATGACGGCAAGCTGATCCTGAAACTCTTCCGGCGCCTGCAGCCTGGTGAAAATCCCGACGCGGAGATCGGCCGATTCCTGACAGAGGTCGCGAGGTTCAAACACATTGCACCGTTTGCGGGTGAGTTGATGTACACGGCTCCCAACAGCGGCGAAGCCACCACC
The DNA here is from genome assembly GCA_965199365.1 of Terriglobus sp. Taxonomy (GTDB): domain Bacteria; phylum Acidobacteriota; class Terriglobia; order Terriglobales; family Acidobacteriaceae; genus Terriglobus. The sequence continues at coordinate 1,666,554 of CBDARC010000002.1, forward strand.
ATTGGCCTGCTGCAGGGGCTGGTAGCGAACCATGGTGACGGCTGGGAGTGGACACTCGAGTCGATCAAGGACAAAGCGGGCGCGGAGCAGTACGGCGAAGCGGCGCGCCTGCTGGGTAAGCGAACCGGCGAGATGCACCGCGCGCTTGCGACCCCATCAGATAATCCCGCGTTCAAGGCAGAGGCAACAGACGCGACCGCTCTGTACCGCGATGCAGACAGGCTGGAGGCACAGATCGCAGCAGCGGTCACGGCCGTGAAGAACCGCTTCAGCACTCTGCCCGACGATCTGCTGGGCGCAGCCGCGACGCTGTTGAGCCGCCGTAGGGAGATGCTCGCGGTCGCATCGGCCTTGCGCACACTCCCCGCTGAAAGCGCCGGCGCACGTACTCGCATTCACGGCGACTATCACCTTGGGCAGGTACTCCGGACAGACGACGACTTCGTCCTGCTCGACTTTGAGGGTGAACCGGCCCGGTCGCTCGAAGAGCGTCGCGCGAAGCAGTCGCCGCTGCGCGATGTCGCCGGCATGCTTCGCTCGTTCTCGTACGCGGGTGCTGCAGGCTTTGGCACTGCCGTGTCCGCCGAGCGAAGTGCCTGGGAGAGTGCCGCGTCCAGCGCCTTTCTGAAGGGCTATGATGAAGCCGTCGCAGGTGAAGGCAGTGCGGGTGCCGACGAACAGTTGCTGCGCGCTTACCTGCTGGAGAAAGCGCTCTACGAGATCGTGTACGAAGTGAACAATCGGCCGGACTGGATCGCCATCCCGCTCTCCGGCATCCTCGACCTGCTGAACGCCTCCGCTAAAACAGAAAAGGCCGCAGCATGAGCACAGCCATTCCAATCACGGCCGCCATGGAAGCGCACGACGAGGCCCGCGTCGGATCGCCGGGTGCCGCCACACAGATCGTCATCTGCCTTGGCCCCTGGTACGAGGACGCCTCGGCAGAGCACCTTTCGCCGCTCCTGCACCTGCTCCGCGAGGCGCTTGGAGCACGCGCGGGACAGGCGCTGGTGGCGTACCCTGCGTCTGATCCGCAGGCTTCCTCATGGCAGCACGAGGGCATGGCTCTGCAGCCTTACCTGCCCTCGGCCAAGCTGCACGCGCTTTCCGTCCAGACAGCCACCACCTACCTGAGTCTGTACGAGATCATGCGGGCACACTCCGCTCCATGCGGCCTTCTGCTGGGTGCTGAAGCGCACACGCTGCAACCGATTGCCGTTCGCGCCATGATCGATGCGATATCCGAACGCGGCGTCGACCTTGCACTGGCGCGCTACAGCGTGGGCCCGAATGAAGGCCTGATCAACGCTTCAATCCTTCATCCGCTTTCGCGTGCCGTGTTCGGCGTACGTGCGCGCTTCCCACTTGCCCTGGACCTGGCGCTGTCGAATCGCATGGCCGAACGCATGGCGGCCGCGGCACAGCGGCTTACGGCGACTTCACAGCCTGAAGCAGTGGTTTGGCCGGGAGCGGAAGCAGCCGTCGCAGGGTTCTCTGTCGCAGAGGTGGAAGTGGGCGAGCGCGATTTGCCGCATCCAGCGGGCGACGATCTCTCCTCGATCCTGAACACCACTGCCGCATCGCTTTTCGCTGACATTGAAGCCAAGGCTTCTTACTGGCAGCGCACGCGGCCCTTGCAGTCCATCCTGACCATCGATGCTGTCAGCGCGGTACCAAAGACGTCAGAGCCGGTGCAGCCGGACGAACTGTCAGAGTTGATCGAGAGCTTCCGCATCGGCTATGGCAACCTGAACGAAATCTGGTCGCTGGTGCTGCCGCCGCAGACACTGCTCGGCTTGAAACGTCTGTCCCGTGCACCGTCTGAATCATTCACCCTGCCCGATGCGCTCTGGGTCCGCATTGTGTATGACTTTGTGCTGGCACACCGATTACGCACGATCAATCGCGGTCACCTGATGGGCTCGTTCACGCCGCTGTACCTGGCCTGGGTGGCTTCGCATATCCTTGCCGCTTCGACGGCAGATGCGTCGGAGACACTCGCGCGCGCCTTCGAAGCAGACAAGCCTTACCTGGTCTCGCGCTGGCGCTGGCCCGACCGCTTCAATCCATAAGCTTCTTCTCGCTCGATTGAGCGCAACGATCCATCGGAGACCACAACGATGTTCTCTCAAGTGAAATACGCTCTTCTCGACTCGTTCGGCCGCGTGCTGACCAAGCTGGCCGTGTTCCTGCCCGGTCTGCTCGCACTGTTCCTGGCGGTCCTCATCCTGGCGCTGGTTGGATCCGGCCTCGCCTGGGCCATTCGCAGGCTGCTCACCCGTGTGCGCTTTGACGAGCGCGTAGGACGCGAAAACTCTGCCGGTGTCTCCGACTGGTCGCCGTCCCACAGCCCGACACTGCTGATCAGCCGCGTTGTGTTCTGGGCTTGCGTCGTCCTGGGTCTGGCCGTTGGCATCTCGGCCTACGACGCCGCGGGCGCGGGGACCGGCGATATTTCGCCATTCCTGCTGCCTTACCTGGCGCATTCCGTGGGAGCCCTGCTTATCCTCATCGCCGGCACGATCCTTGCGCGCTACCTCTCGCGTTCCGTACTGATCAGCGCTGTCAATGCCAAGGTCAATTACGCCAGGGCACTCTCTCTCGGTGTGAAGTGGCTCGTGATCATCTTTACGGGCGCGATGGTTCTGGACCACCTGAACATCGGCGGCTTGATTGTCGAGCTTGGCTTCGGCATCCTGTTCGGAGGCATGGTGCTTGCCCTGGCACTGGCGTTCGGGCTTGGTTCGCGTGACCTGGTTGCGCGCTCCATCGAGCGCACGGCAGACCGCGCAACGCCGATCGATCGGGCTTCAGAGCGCACAGCGGAAGCGCCGCGCAGCCTGCGGCACTTTTAGATCAGATGTAGCCGCGCGCTTCAGTCCGGGCGTTCGCGCCCTCCCCTTTGCTATGCTTGAACAACTTTTCGTTCAAGGAAGCGCATGGCATCTGACGCTGACATCCTCGTCAATTCCACATCGCCGATCGGTGGCAATGTGGTGCGCAAAGAGGGTGAAGGCAAGGTGCTCGGGCGCGCGCAGTATGTCGATGATCTCGTCTTGCCGGACATGCTGCACGGCGCAACCGTTCGCTCGAAGATTGCGCGCGGACGCATACTGAGCATCCGCTTCAGCGACACAATCGACTGGAGCGAGTTCACCGTCGTCACCGCAAAAGACATTCCCGGCAAGAACACCATCGTGCACCTGCTTGAAGACCACGTCTGCCTTGCCGACGGGTTTGTGAACCATCCCGAGGAACCGATCCTGCTGCTGGCACACGCCGAAAAGGCGAAGCTGCACGCCGCGGTAGCCGCGGTTGAGATTGAGTACGAGCCGCTGCCGGCCGTCTTCACCATTGAAGAGAGCGAGATGCAGCAGCCCATCATCTGGGGCAAGGACAATACCTTCAAGACTTACCTGATGGAGAAGGGCGATGTCGATTCTGTATGGGAAACCGCCGATCACATCGTCGAGGGTGAGTACCGCACCGGAGCACAGGAGCAGCTCTACATTGAGAACAACGGCTGTATCGGCCAGTGGAGCGACACGGACGGTGTCACGGTTCACGGCTCCATGCAGTGCCCGTATTACCTGCACCATGCGCTGATGGTCGCCTTCGGTCTGCCTGGGGATAAGTGCCGGGTCGTTCAGACCGAGACGGGCGGCGCGTTTGGCGGCAAGGAAGACTTCCCTTCCGTCATCGGCACGCATGCCGCGCTGCTCGCAAAGAAGGCGGGTAGGCCGGTGAAGATCGTCTACGATCGCGGCGAAGACATGGCCGCGACGACCAAGCGTCATCCTTCGCGCACCCGGCACCGCACGGCGGTGAGCAAAGACGGCAAGCTGCTGGGCTGCGAGATCGAGTTCGCGATCGATGGCGGCGCTTACATGACGCTGTCGCCCGTCGTGCTGTCGCGCGGCACCATCCACGCCGCGGGCTGCTACAACTGGCCCGCGCTGCGCATTCACGCAAAAGCGATGGCGACGAACGTTCCTCCGCATGGAGCGTTCCGCGGCTTCGGTGCGCCACAGTCGCTCTTCGCGCTGGAACGGCACATGGACAAGATTGCGAGGGTTGTCGGCATCACTCCGGAAGAGTTGCGCAGGCGCAATTTTCTTCAACCAGGCGAGACAACCGCGACGGGACAGGTCGTTAAGGATCCTATCGATCTGGATGCAATGCTGACGAAGACGCTTGCCGCCGCAGACTTTCATGCGAAGCAGGCGCGCTTCGCAGAGGAGAACAAGACTTCACCGATCAAGCGTGGTATGGGTTTTGCCAGCTTCTTTCATGGAGCCGGTTTTACCGGCAGCGGCGAGCGGCGTCTGAACTCGCTCGTAAAACTCGAAGCGGACGAGCACGGCCGTGTCGTTCTGCTGGTTTCGTCGACCGAGTTCGGCCAGGGAACAAACACGATTCTGTGCCAGGTCGCAGCGCAGGCGCTGCGCATTCCATACGAGCAGGTGCTGATCGCACAGCCGGACACGCATCGCGTGCCGAACAGCGGACCCACCGTTGCGTCCCGCACAGCCATGATCGTAGGCAAGCTGGTTGAAAACGCCTGCGCGAACCTGCTGGTCCGCCTGCGGCAATGTCCTAAGCCTTTAGGAGATGCGTATACGGCAGAGCAGTTTCGCGAGGCTGCGATTACCTATCGTGAAGCGCACGGCGAGTTGACCGCCGAAGCGCGCTACCAGTCGCCCGGCGACATCTTCTGGGACGATGAGAAGTTCCGCGGCGAGGCGTATCCCGCGTTTGGCTGGGCCATCTACGTCGCTGAAGTGGCCGTCGACACGCGCACCTACCAGGCGACTTGTACGGACTTCTGGGCAATGCAGGAGGTTGGCAAGGTGCTGCATCCGGTGCTGGCCGCCGGGCAGATCGAGGGCGGCGTGGCGCAGGGCATCGGCTACGCGATCTACGAAAAGTGCGAGTGGCGCGAAGGCGCGCTGAAGAACAACCAGATGACGAACTACATTATGCCGACCAGCGCCGATCTGCCGAACATTCACGTGCTGTTCGAAGAGATACCCTCGGTCCACGGAGCATTCGGCGCAAAGGGCATCGGTGAGCTGCCCATGGACGGCCCCGCACCCGCGATTCTAAACGCGATCGAGGCGGCGACTGGCATCGCCTTTAATGAATGTCCGCTGCTGCCGGAGGACATCTTTGAGCGCATGACACAGGCCGACGACGGCGGCAGCGAAGACCTGGAACCTGCGGTGGCCGGGCCGTACTTCAGCGAGGTCGCAGCGTGAAACTCTCCCTTGCCGTCAACGGCAAACAGCATGCCATCGATGTGCCTCCCATGCGCCGCCTGCTCGACGTGCTGCGCGAAGACCTGCGCCTGACTGGTACAAAAGAAGGTTGCGGCGAAGGTGAGTGCGGTTCGTGCAGCGTGCTGATGAATGGCGAGCTGGTCAACAGCTGCCTTGTACCCGCACTGCAGGCCGACGGGGCGACGCTGTGCACCGTTGAGGGCATGGCAACCGACGGACGTCTTCATCCGATTCAGAAATGCTTCCTCGAAAAAGGTGGGGCGCAGTGCGGCATCTGCACGCCGGGCATGATGCTTGCGACGCATCACCTGCTCGAAAAGCACCCCGCACCGACCGAAGAGCAGATTCGTGAGGGTCTCGCCGGCAACCTGTGCCGCTGCACCGGCTACATGCGCATCTTTGAAGCGGTACGCCAAGCTGCTGCATTCGTACCTGCGGAAACACTGACCCCATGAGGTCGAATGCAGCCGATTTCGACCTGATCGCGCCGGGCACGTTGGCTGATGTGCTGTCGGCTATGGCAGATGAGTCTCTGACGCCGCTCGCGGGCGGCACGGAAGTGATGGTCGCCCTGGGCGCAGGCAGATTGCTGCCAAAGAAGTTCGTCAGCCTGGCGAACATTCCGGACCTGCGTTTCGTCGACAGTTCCGACGCGGATACGCTCCGTATCGGCTCTGGAACGACGTTCACGGATATTCGCAGAAGCGAACTGCTGCAATGCGAGTTTCCGCTGCTGGCGCAAACGGCAAGCTGGACGGGCTCGATTGCAAACCAGAACCGAGGCACGCTGGGCGGTAACATTGCGAACGCATCACCCGCAGCCGATACTCCGCCCGCGCTGCTGGCATACTGCGCAGAAGTCGAACTCATCTCGTCGCGAGGCACTCGCGTAGTCGCATACAACGACTTTCATCTGGGCTACAAGCGCACCGTGCTCGCCGCAGATGAGTTGATCCTTGCAGTGCGCCTGCCGCGTCGTTTTGGACAACACACGCACTGGGTTCGCAAAGTCGGTACACGCAACGCGCAGGCGATCTCAAAGGTTGCGCTCGCCTGCGTTGCGCGCATCGATGGCTACCGCATCCTTGAGATTGCCCTGGGTGCTGCCAGTCTTTTCGATCGGCCTGCCCGCCTCACAAGGACCGAGGCAGCATTGCTGGACCGCGACGTTCGCGATCCGATGAGCGTGCAGGTTGGGCGTGCCGCGCTAGGCGCGGAAGCGGTGCCGATCGATGACATCCGCTCTACCGCGCGCTATCGTGTGCGGGTCGCCCAGAACCTGCTTGAGGAGTGCCTGGCGGCCTGCCGGGCGGCTTAGGGCAGGGCCGGGTAGTCCGTGTAACCCTCGGCCTCATGAGAGTAAAACAAATCGGGTCGCGCCTCGTTGAGTGGCGCTCCTTCACGCAGCCGGCGCGGCAGATCGGGATTGGCGATGAACCACTTGCCGAACGCAACGCCATCGGCAACGCCGCGCTCGAGCAGGGCGTTCGCACTCTCCAGCGTGAACTGCTCGTTGACGATGTAGACGCCACCGAACTCGCGTTTGAGCTGCGGCGCCAGACTGTCATCGGCCTGGTGCTCGCGCGCCATCAGGAACGCGATCTTGCGCCTGCCGAGTTCCCTGGCGACATAGCCGAAAGTCTCAGGACGGTTCGCATCGCTGATGCCATGGGCATCACTGCGCGGCGCAAGATGCATGCCGACACGTCCAGCACCGAACACTGCGATAGCCGCGTCGGCTGCCTGCAGCATCAGCTTTGCGCGATTCTGCACAGGGCCGCCGTACTCGTCTTCGCGCGTGTTGCTGCCGCTTTGCAGGAACTGATCGAGAAGGTAGCCGTTCGCTCCGTGCAGCTCCACCCCATCAAAGCCTGCGGCCTTTGCATTCTCTGCGGCGCGGCCAAACTGCTCGACGATCCCATGAATCTCGCCGATCGTCAGCGGACGTGGTATCTCAAATTGGGTGATCGGACGCAGCAGGCTGACGTGTCCGCTAGCCGCAATGGCGCTCGGTGCGACCGGCAGCTTGCCGCCAAGGTACGACGAGTGCGAGATGCGGCCGACGTGCCAGATCTGCGCGAAAATGCGCCCGCCGGCGTTGTGGACGGCCTCCACCACGGGCTTCCAACCCTCGACCTGTTCGCCTGACCAGATGCCGGGGACCTGCGGATAGCCGACACCCATCGGATCGACCGGCGTTCCCTCTGTGATGATCAGACCGGCAGAGGCGCGCTGCGCGTAGTACCTCGCCATCAGCTCTGGCCGTGGCACGTTATTCACCGTGCCGCGCAAACGCGTCAGGGGAGCCATAAAGATTCGGTTTGGCAGATCAAGATCGCCAACACGAATAGGGTCAAACAGATTCGGCATCAACATGCTCCGTGGCCTCTTTGGGCGACGGCACTTTGGATGTGTCTCGATCCTGCCGGGATTCGGGCCGGACTGCGCGTGGCTCGAGCGTGGCGCGAGCGTGGCGCTTAGATTACGGACTCGATCAGGGCGAGGGCCTGCTCGGCCGTGTTCGCGACGTGCAGCAGCTCGCGCGTTCCGGGCCTCAGCACTCCTTCAGTCTGGCAATGATCGAGAAAGCGAAGCATGCTGTCGTAGAAGCCGAGTGTGTTCAACAGGCAGATGGGCTTGTTGTGCAGCCGCAGTGTCTGCCATGCCAGCACCTCGAACAGCTCTTCCAACGTGCCATACCCGCCCGGCAGTATGAGGAATGCGTCTGCGCGCTCACCCATGAGCGCTTTGCGCGTGTGCATGGTGTCGACGACGTGCAGTTCAGTGCAACCGTGGTGCGATACCTCCTTGTCGACCAGCACATGGGGGATCACGCCGATCACCTGCCCCCCGCCCGCAAGTGCCGCATCTGCGACCGCTCCCATCAGGCCGGTGGTTGCGCCGCCGTAGACCAGGCCGATGCCACGCTTCGCCAGCAGCGTGCCAAGTTCAGCAGCTGCCTGCCGGTATTCCGGTTGCGCGCCGTAGGCGGAGGCGCAGAAGACACAAAGGGTGCGAAGGGACATACCTAAGCATAAAGGTTGCCTGCGGGTCTCGCTTTAAGGCAGTCCGTTACAGACTTGTAACTAGAAAAGGACGCGATACGTGATTGCAGCACGCACCGCGTCCAACTTGGTAACTCTCACTGCCCGGGAGTTAGCCCGAGACTAAGTCACGAGATAGTGATTGTTATGGGATGAATGACTCTGACCGCAGCATTTAGCGGAAGGAAGCAACGGCTCCGTTGTATTCCTTGACAACGGTCAATTTGACCGTCTTGTCTGCGCCGTATACCTGGGTGCCAGCGGGGACTTCGATTGCATAGTCCTGGTTCGCGGCAAGTGATACGGGGCGGCCCTGGATGACCAGGTTCTGGGTCATGTTGCTGCGATTCTTCAGTGTCACGTGAACGATGGAAGCCTTTGCAGGTGCAATATTTGCGTTGTTTTCTGCGGCAAACGATGCCAGCGGAGCAAGCAAACAAGCTGCTGCCACAAAGGTGGTAATAGAACGATGGATCATGATGACTTCTCCGTAGTGCGATGTAGCTGGCGAAGTCCCACTGCAATTGAAACAACGTCGCGCAAAGTGTTATACGCCTTCCCTGCAAGAAGAGTCTCGTCATTTACAAAATATTTGCAATTCTTGTTACAAATCTGGTTCCCGCGGTGCGCGCGCAGACGTTCAGCCGAAATTGGCGTGCTTACCGACAGAATGGTGTGTCTGGTTAAGACAAAAAGACGGGCGCAGAGCACCTTGCGGCGTCCTGCGCCCACTCACGATGCGGCTTCTGAAGGTTCCCACGAGAGCGCCGCTGCTCCCGTCCTTGTACAGGCCGGCTGTTCGCTCCGGAACGTTAGCGGAAGGAGCAGGTGGTACCGGCCAGTTCGCGGGTGACGGTCACGCGGACTTCCTTGTCTTCGCCGAAGACGCGCGTACCTTCCGGCACATTCAGCGCGTACTCCGCGTTAGGAGCAATGGTGATGGGTTTGTCTTCAATCATCAGGTTCATGGGCGCGGAGGTGCGGTTCTTCAGGGTCATCTTGACGTTCTTGACCTTGGCTGTATTTGAGGCAGAGCCGCTGTGAAAGAACGCGGCATTTGCGGGCGCTGGTGTCAAGAGCGTGGGAGCGACAACGGCGGCGGCGAGCACTGCGGTGGAAACGAAACGACGGATCATGAGACTTCTCCTAAAGGCTTAGTAGCTGGCGTGTCTCACTGCAGTTGAAACATCGTCGCGCACCCATAGATACGCAGCATCGGGCGATCCGTTCCATGATTTCTTCAGGAATCTTTTTGCATCCGCCATGACGACGTCCTGCGTATTAGTCCTTCCGCTTCTTCAAGGCAGGGACGTCAAGGTGAGAGAATCGAGCTGTGACCGTCCCTCGCATTCATCGCGCTTTCATGTTCATAGCGTTCGTGGTTGGTCTTGCCTGCGTATCGTTGTCCATGCCGGCTCAGCAGGCAGATTCCACCCCGGGCAGGTTTGATTTCTACCTGTTGAGTTTGTCGTGGTCACCCGAGTTCTGTGCCACGCTGAACACGCTGACCCCCGCAGAACTGGCAGCGCGCACAGACACCGGATGCAGTGCCCCGCATGCCTTTGTTCTTCACGGTCTGTGGCCTCAGAATGCGGATGGCACGTACCCCGCAAGCTGCTCGACTCGCGAGGGCCCGCGCGAGTGGAAGCGCTACCTCGACATGACGCCAGAACTTGACCTGCTGAAGCATGAGTGGTTCAAGCACGGCACCTGCACCACGTTGTCGCCCGATGCATTCTTCTCCACCGCTCGCGAGGCGTACACGTCCGTGGTGATCCCACCCACGTTCAAGAACCTCAACCAGCCGCTGACGCTTGCGCCTGACGCCATCCTGGCGATGTTCTACACGGCAAATCCAGGCTTTCCACGCGGCAGCTTCGCGCTCGCTTGCAGCGCCGGCAAGTTCACTGCGATCGAGGCGTGTTTCAGCAAGAATGTGCGGCCAATCGCGTGCCAGGCTGTGCGCAGTTGCGAGGCGGGAACCGTGACGGTGGAAGCAGAGGCCTCAGGGCAGATCGTCCGATAAACTGGATACCTGGAGTTCCTGTCGTGTCGCGCCTGCTTGAACAAATGAATCCGCAGCAGCAGGAGGGCGTGCTGTCTGTCGACGGCCCGGTACTGCTGCTGGCCGGCGCCGGATCGGGCAAGACGCGTGTCATCACCCACCGCATCGCCTACCTGATTGAAGAGCGCGGCGTGCCTGCGGACGCCATCCTCGCAGTCACCTTTACCAATAAAGCGGCGAAGGAGATGGGCGAGCGCGTCGATCATCTGATCGGGCACAGTTCGCTCGCCCGGCCGATGATCAGTACGTTCCACTCGCTATGCGTGCGCATCCTTCGGCGCGACGTTGAGGCACTGCGCGTGAATGGCGTGGGGCTGACGAAGAGCTTCGCGATCTACGATGAAAGTGACCAGCAGGCGATTGTGAAGCAGGCATTGAAGCGCCTGGGCTTCGACGATAAGCAGTTGAAGCCGCGCGTTGCGCTGGGCCGCATCTCGTGGGCGAAGAACCACATGATCGACCCGCAGGAGTACTTCCTCGCGTCGACGAATCCGCTGGAAGAGCGCATCGCGCACATCTTCGAGATCTACAAGAAGGAACTCGCAAAGAACAACGCGATGGACTTTGACGATCTGCTGCTTGAGACCGTTCGCCTGCTGAAGACGAGCAAGGAGACGCGCGAGAAGTACCAGCGCCGCTACCGCTATCTGCTGATCGATGAGTACCAGGACACCAACCGTCCGCAGTACGAACTGATGCGGCTGCTGAGCGGTGAGCACGGCAACGTATGCGTCGTTGGTGATGAGGACCAGTCGATCTATAGCTGGCGCGGCGCCGATATCAAGAACATTCTCGACTTTGAAAAGGATTTCCCCGACACGAAGGTCATTCGGCTTGAGCAGAACTACCGTTCCACGCAAACCATCCTGGAAGCCGCGGGTTCGGTCGTGCGCAACAACACTCAGCGCAAGGGCAAGGAGCTGTTCACCACGCGTGAGGGTGGCTCGTTGATTGGCTACTACGAAGCGCCTGATGGCGAGAACGAGGCGCTGTTCGTGGCCGATCGCATCCAGGCCTATCTGCGCGAGGCAGGCCAGGCCGGCGACATTCCGAAGTGTGCTGTGCTGTACCGCACCAACTCGCAGTCACGTCTGGTGGAAGAGGCGCTGCGCCGCTACAACATCCAGTACCACATGGTTGGAGGCTTCAGCTTCTATGAGCGCGCCGAAGTCAAGGACATTCTCAGCTACCTGAAGCTGGTGCAGAATCCGCACGACTCGATTGCGCTGAACCGCGTGGTCAACTCGCCCACGCGCGGTATCGGCAAGACCACCATGGAGGTGCTCGAGCGCATCGCGCTGACCACTGGCCTAAGCACGTGGGATGCGATCGGCCGCGCCATCGCCGAGCAGCTGCTGCCGGCGCGCGCACTCACCGCGCTCGGTGGGTTTCGCAGGTTGATCCTCGATGCGCGAGCCATGCTTGGGCCGGACTTTGGCGACACGCTGGCGCAGGATGCGGGGCTGACGGCTGCAGCAGGGGCTGTGTCCACCGAGTTCGTGGGCGATGAAGAGAATGCCGCGACGAGCGATGCGAACGAGGATACGAGCTTCGATACCAGCTTTAACTTCGGTTTCGACTTCGGCCCGAGCGAAGAGCGCAGCACGCTTGCACCTGAGAATGCTTCGATTGAAGAAGACGATCCGGACACCAGCTTCGACTTTTCCTTTGAAGCAAACCCATCGATGCCTGCTTCATCGGCGAGTGTGGGATCCGATGGACCCCAAGCTTCGTTCAACCCGTTCGTAGCAAGCAACAGCCAGGCGAAAAAGTCCACGGCAGACAGGTTTGCAGAGCTTCGCGCAAAGTCGGCGCCTATTGTGGAAAGCACGACACCTGTAGAAACCTCCGCGCGCGTTGATGGCTTCCGAGCGCCCGGCGACCCCGCCACTCTGCCCGAGTTGATCAAGTTCCTGAACGATCGCAGCGGTTATATCAAGGCGCTGGAGATCGAAGGCACGCCGGAAGCATTCAGTCGCATTGAGAATTTGAAAGAACTCGCTAACGCCGCGCAGGACGCGCAGGAACGCGGCGAGACGCTCGCCAACTTCCTCGATCACGCCGCTCTGGTGAGCGATGCGGACGGCATCAACATGGACGCCCGTGTCACGCTGATGACGCTGCACGCGGCAAAGGGGCTCGAGTTCCCGCTGGTATTTCTGTGCGGCATGGAAGAGGGTCTGTTTCCCAGTTCGCGCACCATGCAGGACCCGACCGGCCTGGAGGAAGAGCGCCGCCTTTGCTACGTGGGCATGACGCGCGCGATGGACACGCTGGTGCTGACGCGGGCGCGCTATCGGCGTCGTTATGGATCCGACATGCCAGAGGCGAGTGTCGCCTCGCGCTTCCTGGAAGAGGTGCCTTCGCGGCTCGTCGAAGACCTGGGTTCGCCTGCGGACCGGCCGTCGTTCCGCGCCGACACCGGATACGGCGGCTACGGTGGCGCATACGGCAAAAAATGGGGCAAGAAGCGCGATGATGACCTGGGCGGCGAGCGCCACTACAGCTACGAAGACGAAGACCAGAGCGGCAACGCCCCGGCTCAGAAGCCGCGGAGCAACTACGGGCTGCAGTTTGGCGCATCGAAGAAGGCTGTGAGCGCTCCAGGCAAAAAGCCCGACTCCATCGATAACATCGCCAGCTTCTTCGGCGGTGGTGGCAGCAAGTTCTCACGGCCGAAGATGGACATACCCGAAGCGACCGGGGCCACTGATTTGAGGCGTGGCAGCCGGGTCCGGCACCCGAAATACGGCGACGGAAGCGTGGTAACTCGCGAAGGCGACGGCCCTGACGCGAAGATTACAGTACAATTTCAACAGCACGGCGTGAAGAAGCTGGTGGAGAAGTTTGCCCAGCTCGAACGGCTGTAGCGCATCGACGCAGCCCGCCTGCACGAAATCAGAGAAAAGAGTTCAGCACACATGGCAAATACCAAGGCACTCTCCCACGAGGAGCGCAAGACAGCCAAGCGCACCGCACGCAAGAACGCAGCTCCCAAGGCACCCCGCACCACGCCCCGCGGCAGCAACAAGCAGAAGATGAAGACCGCAGCCAAGGGCACCAGCAAGCGCTAAGTCGATCCTAAGGACAGAGAAGCCCTGCCCCTCAGGTAGGGCTTTTCTGTTTCGTCCCGGAGCATCTGCGATGAGGGCTTTCGTACTGGGTACCGTACTGGCGACATGCTCTGCCTTGCCCGCCCAGAGCACCGACTGGCAGCGAATCGTTCAACCCTTCCACATGGATCGGCTTAGGCCGGAACGGTTATCGCCGGAGCAGCAGGCCCGATTGAAGGCACTGCTGCTGCAAACGGGAACTGGATGGCAGGGCTGTGAAGGGGACACCTCCTGGTTAGACAACCTGAAGGTCTCGCAGTTGCCGTGGGTCCCGCCACACGGCATGTTGGTCGAAGCGGGGATGGGATGCGCGCGCGGCGGACAGGGGTCGAACGGCGCCATGTGGGTGGTCCAGTGGCGCAACTCGACTCCCATCATGCTTGGGCACATGGACGGCTGGTTCTACCGGGTGTTGCCGTCTCAATCGCATGGCCTGCCTGATCTGACAGCAGGTTGGCACATGAGCGGCGCCGAATTTGGCCTGACCCTGTATCGCTTCGATGGGAAGCGTTATCGCAGGGCAGCCGGAACAGATGTGACGTGTCCGGACGATTACGACCACTGCACCGCGAAGCCAACCGCTGGAGAACCGCTTCCCTAACGAGAGCCGCCCGCACCCGCAATAGCCACCCCAACAAACGAGTCGGCGCAGCCGTAGTACATCCACCACTTGCCCTTGAACAACACCAGGCCCTCGGCGAAGGTGGTGCCCGCCGCGTACTGACCGGTCTGTTCGAACGGCAACTCCGGCTTGAACACCGGCACCGTGGTTCGCGAAAGCAGCTTCGACGGATCGTCAGCGGCGAAGATTGCCACCTCGACGGAGTAGGTGCCCGGCTTCAGGTCAGGATCGCTGCCTGCACCATCTTTGTTCTTGGCGTTGTAGAGCATCACGATGCCGCGTGCGGTCAGCAGTGGCGGTGGTCCTGCTTCCGGAAAGTCACTGTCGGGCAGGCCGGGGCGCGGCTTCAGGATGACGCGCGGTTGTCCCGGGCTGTCTTCGAGCGGTGTCCAGTGGACAAGGTCGTCAGACGAAGCCAGCCGGATGCCGAGATCGCCCCAGTACATCCAGTATTTACCGTTGACGCGAGCAGCCACCACCTTGCCATTGCGCAGTGTCGTGACGATGGCTGCTGACTTGTACTTGTACATGTCGTAACGCCCGTCGTAAGCACCAGCGAAGGCTGGACCCTGCTTCTGCCAATGGTGCAGATCGTCTGAGGTCGCGATACCGACCGAGTAGATGCCGCGCTTGCGTGACCACTGTGTGTAGGTCAGCACGTAGCCGCCTTGCGGCCGCTCCACGATGCGTGGATCTTCCACGCCGCCCGGCGTCTCGCGGTCTTCCTGCGCGTCTTTCGCGGCGTAGAAGACGGGCTGCGGCTCACGCATGAAGTGGACGCCGTCGTCGCTGGAAGCAATGCCCAGGCGCGAGGTGTGGCCGCCAATGATCTCGGAACCCGAGTCATCTTCCGCGCGGTACAGCACGTAGACCTTGCCGTTGCGAGCGATTGCAGCAGGGTTGAAGGTGTGCAGCGCCTCCCAATGCACGGTTTGCCCGCTCACCGGATCGGCGAACGTACTCTCTGTACGCGGAGCGATCACGGGTGCGTTGGAGGCACGCGTCCAAGGCCCAAACGGTAAGGCTGCAGCGGTTGGGACGGGCACAACCTGGCAACGAAGCAGCCCGCACCAAAGCACCGAGGCTGCGAGCAACAGCCCATGAAGGAACGAATGGGCGCAAGTGTTTGTCCGCTTCAACATGTCTCACCGATTGTCGCTGACAGCGATGGGCAACACGCTAAACTACACACGATCCACTTCACAACCAAGCGCTCAGAGGACACAGCCCTGCCCCGACAGATCTTCGCCACGAAGTCCATCGACAAGCTTATCGCCGACTCTGAGAAGCCGGAACACGCACTCAAGAAGACGCTTGGCCCCGTGTCGTTGACTGCCCTGGGCATCGGCGCCGTAATCGGATCGGGCATCTTCACCGTTATCGGCACGGCGATTGGCGGCAATCCTGAGAAACTGGCCGACTGGAAGGGTTCGCCCATCCTCGATCTGGCCTGGGGCTGGATAAATCACACCAGTGGTGCGGTCGCAGGACGCCCCGGCGCAGGCCCGGCTCTGGCGATTTCACTGGTGCTTGTGGCCATCGTCTGCGCTCTGACGGGCCTCTGTTATGCGGAGCTTGCAAGCATGATCCCGATTGCGGGCTCGGCATACACGTACACCTACGCAACGCTAGGCGAGTTGATCGCGTGGATCATCGGCTGGGACCTCATCCTGGAATATGCCTTCAGCAACATGAGCGTTTCGGTCGGCTTTGCCGCGCACATCGTGGATCTGCTCGACTGGCTGGGGATCCATTTAGACCCGAAGTGGCTTTCGCCGGCGTACCTGCCACTGGGCCTGCAGGACCTTGCGGGCAAGGACATCTTCAGCACCGGCTGGCACTTCGGCTTCGACTTCCCCGCGTTTGTCGTTGTGCTTCTGCTTACCGTGATCCTGGTCCGCGGCATCCAGGAATCGGCGCGCACCAACAACATCATGGTGCTGATCAAAATCGCTGCGATCCTGCTGTTCATCGGCTTTGGAGCGAGCTTCATTCATGGCTCCAACTATCACCCGTTCTCGCCCAACGGCTTTTCGGGCGTGCTTGCGGGCGGGTCCATCATCTTCTTCACATACATCGGATTCGACTCGGTTTCGACTGCCAGTGAGGAGTGCAAGAACCCCCGCCGCGACGTTCCCATCGGCATCATTGCGACGCTGGTCGTCTGCACCGTGCTTTACATCGGGGTCGCTGCGACGCTCACCGGCCTGGTGCCGTGGCAGAGCATTGCCGGGGATGGGGCGCCGGTCGTGAATGCGCTCAAGCGCGTCAGCCTGCTGCCCGGTGGGCATCGGCTGCATTACGTGCGGCTTGCGGTCCTGTTGGGAGCGCTGGTTGGAATGATCTCGTCGATCCTGGTCTTCCAGCTCGGGCAGGCGCGCGTCTGGTACGCGATGTCGCGCGACCGTCTGCTGCCGGACGTGTTCTCGTCAGTGCACCCGCGCTATCGAACGCCCGCGTTCGCAACTTGGGTGGCGGGGATCCTGGTTGCGATTCCGTCTGGCCTGTTCGATGTGGGCACGTTCGCGGAGATGTCGAACATCGGCACGCTGTTTGCGTTTGTGCTGGTGTCCATCGGCGTCATGGTCCTGCGCTACAAAGATCCATCGCGCCGCCGCGGCTTTCGCGTACCCGGCGGACCGATCATCCCGGTGCTCAGCACGCTGTTCTGTCTGCTGCTGATGGCCGGTCTGCCGGCGATCACGTGGCTGCGGTTTTTCGTCTGGCTGATCATCGGTCTGTTCGTCTACTTCTTCTACAGCCGCAAGCGGAGTGAGTTCGCCAAACAGCCGAATGGACTCTGATTGAGACGAGCACAACCGTGCCCTTCATAAGCAGCAAGCGCCGTGATCAGCGAGCGAAAGCAAAAGGCGCTCCACCGGGGAGCGCCTCTTACTTACTGATTTCCGCCGCTCGAACTAAGCCTTGACGCGCTGACGAGCTTTGAGTCCAGCACCGAGCGCCAGCAACAGAGCGCCAATGACACCGTAGGTAGGCAGGTTGGTGCCGGTGTCCGGCAGCTCCATATTCGGCTCCTGAAAGATCGCCAGCGAGCCGGCCATCGGCGGTGGCTTGACCGAGCCCAGCGGACGATTGTCGCCGTCGGTGCGCACGCTGACCATGGTCACGTCGACGCTGTCGCCCGCTTTGACCGAGCCGACCGGCACATCCTTGCCGCCGATCTTTACCTTGCCGTCAGGAAAGGTAAGCTTCTTGTTCTCGCCTGCGACACCCACCAGCAGTCCATCCGGCGGCATGACGCTGACGACCTTGCCGGTGGTCACGGCTGCGTCGTCAACCACCTTGCCGGAGCCGGGCAAAGGTCCATCGATCACCGCGCCCGGCGTCAGACCAGACACCGCAACGCTGCCGCTGCCCGTCTTGAACTGCGTACCCGGCGTGACTTCGTAGCTGTAGGTGATGCCGTCGGTGCTGCGGGTGACGATGACGTCATTTCCGCCGACATACACAACGGTGTTCTTCACCGGTGCAGCCGCAGCCAGGGCGGCAACGGGCAGTGCGGCGGTGGCGGCAAGAAGGATGAAGCGGCTCATGGGGACAGCGGCGAAACGACGCATGGGACTCTCCTGAAATGGTTTTCGTCTACTGCAGTTTGGTTTGCAAGGGATTGGGAACAAGCGAGGCCCGCACAATGTATCGCTGCGGTGCCGCGCCAAGATAGAAGAAGGGATAGCAGGTGACCAGCGTCAGTTCGGCATGGTCGCTGGAACGAAAGGCGGACACGTCATGCTTGTCCACCACGCGCATGCTCTCGACACGGTACACATCCGTGCTGCCTGCGTGCGCGACTTCAATGCGGTCGCCGAGGGAGACGTTTTTTAAGTGCCGGAAAAATCCATCGCGGTGCCCTGCGAGGACGATGTTTCCACCGCCGCCCGGCTCTGCGGTTCCGGCGATGTGCCCTGCGCCGCGATTAAGTATGAGATCGGTTGTGCCTTCCAGCACGGGCACTTCCATGGCTGCGCCTGGGATGCGCAACACTGCTTCGGGCGCCGGAGCAGCCACACGTAGCGCTTTTCTGTACGCAGCGACCCGGCCGGGAGCCCATGCGACGGTCTCCGCGTGGTCCGCCTGAAAGCGTGCGAGTTCCAGGCGCGAATATAGGAGTCCGTACACCGTCGGCACCAGCCAGACGGCAAGGAGCAGCGCACCCGCCCAAAGGCAGATTGCGCCGGAGCGACGTCGCCAGTCGCGGTTGCGCTGCACGTGAATGACCTGAACAGGTGTGTCCACTTTACTGATTTCCGCTGGAAAAATTCTACAAAAGTAGTTAACTATCAGAACTGCTCTCGCAGACCGCCAGCTTCAGATGTGACGCTTAATGACATTCTAGACGACGCCGGGTTCGCCAAAGTTTCGGCTGCGGTCCGGATGCCTCAGACTAGAAGGATGGCAAAACAGGAACTATCGCCGCGCGAGTGGCTGCGCGGCCTGCCGAAATGCGAGTTACACCTGCACCTGGAGGGTACGGTTGCGCCCGAAACGCTTGTTGCGTTGTCTGCACGGCACGATGCGGAGCCGTTAACACTCGAATCGGCACGGGCGATCTATGTGTACGAGAACTTCCTGGGATTCCTGATGGCATTCAAGCAGGTGGCTGAGCGGCTGCAAACCCCGGAAGACTACGAACTGATCACCTACGAGATGATCCACCGCCTGTCTGAGCAGGGCGTGCGGCACGCCGAGGTGTACATCTCCTTCGGGATCATCCTGCGCTTCAAATCAAAGCTCACCGTGGAAGCCGTCACTGCGGCCATCGAGCAAGGGCGTGAGCGCGGGGAGCGGGACTTTGGCACAACCATCTACTGGATCATCGATGCGGTGCGGCACTTCGGCCTGGAAGAAGGCGCGATTGTCTTTCGCAAAGCTGCCGAGCTGAGGGAGAAGTATCCCAGCATCGTGGGGATCGGCATCGGCGGCGATGAGGCGCGCGGGCCTGCAGCGGAGTGGAAGGAACTGTACGGCGAAGCCGGGGCAGCCGGCCTGCACCTGACCGTACATGCCGGCGAAAGCGTACCTGCCCAGAGCATCTGGGCCGCCGTCAACATCGGCGCGGAGCGCATTGGGCACGCGCTTTCGGCGGTGGACGATCCGGAGCTGCTCGACGTGCTTGCCATCAAGCAGATTCCGCTGGAACTGAATGTAACAAGCAATCTGCGCACGGGCTGCTGCCGCTCGCTGGAGTCGCACCCGGTGCGTCACTACTTCGAGCGCGGACTGATGATCACGCTCAACTCAGACGATCCACCCATGTTTGGGTCGGACCTGCTGGACGAGTACGAGATGGTGCAGCGCGAGTTTGAGTTCACCAATGAGCAGATGCGCGAGCTCGCCGCAAACTCAGTGGAAGCCAGCTTTCTGCCGCCGCAACGCAAGATCCGGCTGCTCCAGGACGTGGAGCAGTACCGCTGAGGGGATGCGGGACGAGATTTCGCTTGCGTCACCGGCCCCGCCAGAAGATGCTAGGGAGATGAGCTTCGTCCTGATTAGTCTGCTGGGCATGTGTACGGGTCTTCGTACGATGACACCCATCGCTGTGTTGTGCTGGTTTGCGTACCGCAATGCCTTGCACCTGGTGGGCTGGCGCTCATTCACCGCCAACGTGATTGCGGTCGCCGTGTTCACGCCGATGGCCCTCGGCGAGTACATCGGGGACAAGCTGCCGAACACACCCAGCCGCACCTCGGCAATCGGGCTGTCGGGGCGTTCCCTTTTCGGCGGTTTTGTGGGCCTGGTGCTGGCGCAGCCGCTGCTGCTGAATCCAATTGTTGCAATTGTGATTGGAGTGGTTGGTGCGATCATCGGCAGCTATTTAGGGTGGTTCGTTCGGACGCGGGTGGTGACTGCGCTCAAGTGCCCGGACTGGCCCGTTGCAATCGCGGAAGACTGCATCACGATCGCGCTGAGCATTGCGTTTCTCAACGCTGTCGTGACGCGCAGTGCGCTGTTTGCAGGGAACACCGGCACTTTACTGCGGTAGTCTTTGAGGGTTACAGGAGAGCTTTTGCCTGCAGGACGCGTTCACGCGCTTCCTCCGCCGTGTTGCCGATTGCGCTCAGGTGACCCATTTTGCGTCCCTTGCGCGGTGTCAGCTTCTCGTAGAGGGTAAGCCTCACGCCTGGAACGGCCAATGCGGCGTCGAATGCGGGCTGTCTTTCCGTCTTGTCGTCGTTCAACCAGACGTCGCCAAGCAGGTTTGCGATGGCCGTCGGTTGCACCAGGGACACATCGCCCAGCGGCAGGTCGCACGTGGTCCGGATGGCCTGTTCAAACTGGCTGGTAACGCAGGCGCGTTCGCTGCCGTGATAGCTGTTGTGCGGACGTGGGGCGAGCTCGTTGATGAAAAGTTCGCCTCTCGTCGTGATGAACATTTCGACCGCCAGCAAACCTTCCAACCCGAACGTATCTGCAAGCTCCGCAGCGATGGCTTGCGCGCGCTTTGTGAGATCGTCCGGCACACCTGCAGGGATCACGCTCCAGCTGAGAATCTGGTTTTCGTGGAAGTTTTCTGCAGGGGGATACACCTTCACTTCACCACGCGGGGAGCGCGCCACCATGACGCTGATCTCTTTTGCAAGATCGAGCGCCTGCTCCGCAATGCAGGCCGACGCGCCAACGTCTTCCCACGCCTGACGAAGAGCAGCATCGTCCACTGGAGCACCGCTGAAGCCAAGCCGGGCCTGACCTCGTCCGTCGTATCCGCCCGTTGCGGACTTCACGAACATCGGCCCGTTCAGTTCCTTTGCCGCGGCTGAGAGTTGTTCGAGCGAGCGGACGGCGCGATACGGTCCGGTCGGAAACCCGTGCTTTATGAGCCAGTCTTTCTGCTCGATCCGATCCTGAATAACGGAGAGCGTTGCTGCACCGGGGCGGACGGGCGCCCATCGTGCGGCTTCGTCCAGACTCAGAATCGAGACCTGCTCAATCTCCAGCGTGACGGCCGCGCAATCCCTTGCAAGGTTCGCGGCAGACCAGCGGTCGTTCCATCCGGCCTCGATAACCGTGTCAGCAATGTATCCCGCAGGACACGCCGGGTCAGGGTCGAGCACGTGCACCTTGTAGCCCATGGACCGCGCGGCGATGCCCATCATGCGGCCGAGTTGTCCTCCACCAAAAATGCCGATGGTGGCTCCGGGCAGTATCGAGCCGGTGTGTTTTGCGAGGAGATCTTCGGGCATGACGTTCATTCGGGAGACTCGGGCGTTTCGAGCTGCTCCTGCAAGACGGCCTGTTCACGTGCGGCTCGCCACTGCTGCAGTCGATCGCCGAGCGCCTGGTCTGTCGTTGCCAGGACAGCGATTGCGAGCAGCGCGGCATTCACTGCGCCTGCTTCGCCGATGGCGAGAGTGCCTACAGGTATGCCTTTCGGCATTTGGACGATTGAGAGCAGCGCGTCCATGCCCTGCAACGCGGTTGCGGGAACCGGCACGCCGAAGACCGGCACAATTGTTTTGGCTGCGATCATCCCGGGCAGGTGCGCTGCACCGCCGGCACCCGCGATAATGACGCGCAAACCGCGATCTCGCGCTTCGCTCGCATACTGCCACAACAGGTCTGGCGTCCGATGGGCGGACACAACACGCGCCTCGTACGGTATGCCGAACTCAACCAGCGTCCGAACAGCGCCACCCATGCAGGTGTAGTCACTCTTTGAACCCATCACCACGCCCACCAGGGGAGCCGCTGCCATGGGCCGATTATAAAGCTCGTCATGGCAGCGGCTTGAAAGACGCGGGTGCTACTTGGACCAGATGCTCGCGTTCAGGCAGGTAACAACGCCGTCGATCACTGTGCCCAGGCCGGCGGTGAAGCTGTCGGCGTTCACAATGGTCTTGTTCGTGACGGCGTCCGTCATCTTGACCGCGGAACTGACCACGTCAAGCGCAGCCGCTTTCTTCTGCTCGCCAGTTTTTGCGCCGTAAAGCGACTCAACACCCTGGATCACACTTGGCAAAACCGAGATACCCCTTAAGAACACGCTCAAGAAATTCATCCTCACTCCTAAATGATTAGGAGCCGCGCGCTCGCGCACGGCTCCGTCTGTACTGCGTTAGCAGCGGGATCAGCGTCTCAGCAGATCCAGCGCTACGTGAAACACCGTGAACAGCACGCTGAACCCGCCGCCGACCCCCTTCAGGCGCTGGACGGTGCGTTCATGGCGGGCCACACGATCCTCCAACTGGTTCAAGCGACCTGGTTGGCCGACGCCGATTAAAGCGGCCATCTGACTCTTGAGAGCGCTTAGATCTTCCAGGACGCGGGCTTCAAAATCTGTCATTTCAATCTCCTTTGCTGCCACGCCTAGCTGGTTGGCAGGCTGGTCAGCACCATGCTCGAGACCGCCGAATACTGCCGGTTGATCGAGCCGTCGTACATGCGTATAAAGAACCGTTCCTGGAAAGCGGCACGCGGAATAGAGAAGCTACGGACCGGGCTGTTCAGCACAAGATCGGTCACATTGCTGCTGCCAAAATTTGCATCACTTCTACGTACCTCGAAGCCGCCACCTGCAGGGGCATCGGTGCCGCTGTCCACCTGCAGCGCGGTGGTTGTGGCACTCGTCACCTGCAAGCCCGACAGGGCCGCCGGCGCCGTGGACGTGGCTGCAGCAACAGGGAGCGGATAGGAAAGATCGTTCGCAGGATGATCGCTGATCGTGAACGACAGGCTGGTCTCACGGTACTGCCGGAACGTCACTCGATACCGCAGCACTTCGGGCGCGAGACCTTCATCGGTAATGACGATTTCCTGCGCTGTGAACGTCGCGCTTGCTTCGGGCAGCTGGAGCGCGAGTGTGTCTCCCGGCACCACATCATTGACGCCCGCGGTTGTGCGTGTCCACGCAATGTGACCTGACGCGCCGGCGGACGAACTGGCCGCAAACGCCAGCAGGGCATGTGCGGCTGCAGCGCAATCGGCCGAGCTCCGTGCAGGCGGCTGCAGCACCTTGCCGACCCACGCGGGCAGGCCGGGCAAGGCTAGTTGCAGCCTGGTCTGATCTGCCGCAGCATCTTTTAAGCGCGCGCCTGCCCTGCTGCCGCGCCGATAGCTGACGGTGAGCAGTTCGCCCGGCTGCGGCACACGCCCGGTGTCGAACGTCAGCACACCCGCGGAGCTGAGGGAGTAATCCGCGCCCGTCCCTGCCGCGCCTTCCCTGCGCGTGGTCACCGCGCCGCCGGCAGCCGTGCTGACAACCCACGCAGAACCTGTTTGCATCAGCGACAGTTTGCCTACGCTGCCGGTGATCTCGGTGCTGTTCACGGGTGCAAACACCGCCTGCGTTGGCGACACTGCGATCGCGCCATCGAACAGCACCGTTGCAAGCGTGCTTGACGCCAGCCCGAGGTCTAGCGCCTCGATCACGATCTGCAGCGGCGCGGCTATTGTCTCGCCTCCAAACTGTTGCAGAACGCCATCAACCAGGGCCCGATAGCTCTGCCGTTGACGCTGGATCTCGGCGCAGTGCAGACGCAGGCGTAGAGCATACGTGTGTCCGGCAGCGAAGGCATATGCTGTGCTCTGTTCCACGCCGTTCACCACGGCCACCAGCGACTGTGCACCGGCTGTACCGAGCACTCGAATACCCGCGATGCAGTTCGCATGGGTGACAGCACCGTTGTAAAAGCCGAGCAGCAAACCATCGCTGCCAGGTACAAGCGACACGTTGGTCGCCTCTGCAATCAGCGTGCCGCCCAGTTCCACTGCAGGTACAAACCGCAGCAGCGTCGCGCCGTCGGACCCGTTGCCGCCGCCGATCTGAAGACCTCCGCTGCCCAGTGCCAGGTAACTGCCGGGATCTGTGCGGGTCCACACCGCAGAGTTGAGCACAGCAGTATCGAAGCTGTCAGCGGCGAGCGTTTCTGAACCGCTTTCTCGAAACGGGTCGTGCGACAGGCTAAACTTCGCGGTCGTACCATCTCCCCGGAACAGCTCGGTGACGTAAGCCGTCGCTTCCTGCTCTCCCGATACACTCACGTCCGTCGCAAGCTGCAAAGCCACGGCTGCGGAGGGCGGCGAGATTGTCACGGCCACATCGCTTCCGGGCAGGGTATGCTGCGTTGCCGTGGCGGGCTGCAGAGTATCAGGAGGCGTGCTGCCAAGCAGCCATCCCTGCTCGACCGCGACAAAGAACGGCTTCGTTTCAGCAGAAGCAGAGGTCGCTTCCGCGACCGATGCGCCAGCGTCCTGCCGCAGGAAGCCCTGGAACAGAACCGCACCTGAAGCGTCCGAAACGAGCACACGGGCGCGGCTCATGGGCAGCGGCAATCCCGCACCGACCAGGTCCAGGCCGGCGCTGCACTGCGACCACTCGCCCCGTTTGCGCCGAATGGTCAGCGGCGCGTTACGCAGGATTGCCTGCGTGTAATCCACGCCGCCCAGTCCATCATTGTTGTCGATGATCAGATTCATGCATCCCCTAAACCAAGCGCAACGGCGCGGGTAGATAGCTGCGGAAACAGACAGATGCAGCGCCGGTGTTCACATCGGTAACAGGCAGGGCGCGGAAGCGTGCAGCCGGTCGCCAGCGCTCAACGCCGGGGGCAAGCAGCTTGCGGTTCTCAGCAGCGCTGCTGCCCGCTGGTTGCAGCCTGGGATAGTGCAGCAACAGGCGATCGCCCTGCACTCCGTCGCACACAAACAGCGCAGACCACTCCTGAAGAAACGCGTTTCCTGCACAGTCGACAAACCCCGCACATCGCGCAACTTTCGTGGCAGCGTTCGGAACACCGGCCGGCAATGGGGAAGCCAGTGTGACCACGCCAGCACTGACCGTGAGCACACGCGCAACGTTGAAGCTTACCCGTCGAAGGAAGTGCGCATCGATCAGGGCTGGCGCGGCGGCTACGTAGCTGCCGGGAGCACCGGCGCCGATGTAGCCGGTCTGGCCGGTGTAGTCCGCGTCGACGACAACCATGTCGCCCGCCTGAACAGCCGTGGCCGCTGCAAGTTGCAATATCGTCGAAGTCGAGCCTGCCTGCAGGACCTCCGCCGCTGCTGCGGCACCGCCCGACGGATCCGCATTCGCACCACTTGCGGTCAGCAGCAGATTCATCGTTTGCACACCGGATGAAAGCGCAGCCGCCAGTCGCGTCCATCCGGCAAATGTGCACGTAACTTCTTCTTCGATCGTGGAGCTTGCCTGTGTCTTGATCGTTGCAGGTGCACCGCTGAGTACCGCAGTTAGCTTCGACTCGGGAGTGCGTGCAAAGTCCTGGACAGTGCCTGCGCTCAACCACCCTGATGGTGGAGTATTCAAAGCAAATCGCCCCATGGAGGATGGATCAAAGGGAAGCGGCAAAGCATTCGTCCGGTCCACCGGTGCGAAGTATGCGCGCACTCCAGCCGTAAAAAGCGCACCTGCGGACAAGGCCGTGATTGCTGTTGTTTGGGACATCAGTCACCTGCCTCCTGCAGCGCAAACACACTTACGTGAACCGTGCGCGCGATCTGCCCGTCCGCTGCTGTTGCGCCGCCCGGGTCTGGCTCCGACCAGAAAAGGTTCGTGCACAAAGTCTCGGTCGGGCTCGCATCGAAGTCTTGCTTGGCGACACACGCCGGCTGCAGCATGGTGCGCAGTTCGCGATCCATTGCGTCCAGAACACGACCTCGGTCCATGCCCAATGCTTCTGTTGTTCCGCGCGTGGCGTAGGAGATGCTGCAAAGCATCATGTGCAGGGGCAGCGGTTCAGACGGATCGATGGTGACTCCGGACCAGGTGAGAACAAATGCCTCCAGCGGATTCGCTGCCGCAACCAGTTCGTTTTCAGCCACGAACACGGCGGTGCGAACCGCGCCGCGCACAACGATGGTTCGTGAAGGATTTAGCGCTGCAAGCCGATCTCGAAGAGTGATGTAGAACGTGTCTTTCGCATTCTGCATAGCTACACAACCTCCGTCGCGGGCTGTTGCAGTGACAGCCGATAGAGGCAGTCACCACCGCCGGTACTCATCGACTCGATGCCGATCAGAACAAAAATCTGATCGCCGATCTGCACGCCAGAGGCGGCACTGAGCGCAGCCTTGACCGCACCTTCACCCTGCACATTCAGGCCGGCCTCCACCACGTCCGAAGGCAGCAGAACCTCGATCCTGTGGCCGCTCTGCCTTACGGCAGCAGGCGAGAACGGCTGGAGTTGAAACTCGGGCGAGCGCAAGCCAAGCTCTTCGCCGTCATCGTCCGCAATGGGTAGTGCAGGCATCTGCAGATGTATGCAGGCGGCACCGAGAGAATGTATGAGGGCATGCGCGGCGCGGCGTGCTGCCGCGCTGCGTGCCGTGTCTTCTGCCATGCTCATCCCATCCTTTGCGACTGGTACGGCAGCAGCAATCGCTGCACATCCGCATCCAGCAGTGTGTTGCTGAAGTACTCCATCTGCATGCTGTCCATGGTTTGCCGGCGAACATTCAATGCCGGCATAGCCTGCGCATTGCGCACGATCTGTGCGCACGCCACCTGCACGGGCGTCGGTACAGCTGCATAACCGGCGGTGTAGGTAACCTCCGTCTCGCTGTAGGCTGCGCCGAGAAAATTAGGCATGAAGTGCAGAACGCCGTCGGGAGCAATGTCGATCGTCGATACATCGACCGGAATCCATTGATCAGCGGCGAGGAAGGCCAATGCATCGTCGTTCGTGAACGGGAACAAGCTGTCATCAGACCGTCGGCGCATACACGCGCGGGCACGCACCATCACCAGCGGTGATGCCGTGCCGTCCGCCGAGACCAGCGGTGTATGACTGAGCTGCACACGGTTATGGCGTGCAAATCGCAGCCGCTCCACGTATTGCGTAATGCCAAGCGACGGCCGCCTGCAGAAGCTGTCGATCAAGGCCGAAGCCGCGGTGACCAGGTCGTCGCCTGTTTCATCGCTAAGTCCGAACGGCACGTACTCTGACGCGTCCAGATACTGCATTCTTTACGACCTTTCTGAGGTTAAGAACGATGTGTCGCCAGGAATGGAAAGGAGCAGCCGATGGCTGCTCCTTTCGAATGCGCGGCAACTCAGATCTAGCGGTCAACCAGCACCTGGTAATGCGCGTAGTTCGCGCCCTTGACCACGGCGCCGCCGAACTTCACAACGACGTACTGTGAAGCCAGTGAGCCAGGCAGACCGAGCTGGAACACGCGGGGATTGGGGTCGGTCAGCCAGTGGTACTCGATCAGGTCTTCCGTGACGATGTAGGCCGGCAGCACAGCCGAGCCTGAACCAGGCGTACCGGTGTAACCCAGCGTCCACTCCGGAATCAGGGGCAGATCGCCCGCCTGGGTGGAGAGCGTCTTCACCGTCAGGCCGCCCTCGATCTCCTTGGTGTTCAGAACCACGTTGAAGGCCGTCTTGACTTCGCGATCGATCAGGTCGAGCAGCACCGGGTTGGCATAGATCGCAGTCGGTCGGACCGCATAGTTGCTGTTCGACACCATCTGCGCGACCGCTGACTTAAGGCCGTCAACGATGCTGGCGTTGGTGCCGATGGTCACGGTGTTGCCGCCGGCCACAATCTGCGCAGCCGCACCATAGTACTGGGTGCTGGTAGGCGTGCTGAGGCTGGTGTCTGCACCATTCCATAGCGCGAGATCGTGAGTGCGCATTACGCCCTCGACGGTGTCGGCAAGGTCCTTTGCCTGCAGATAGGCAAACTGGCTCTGCTGCGTGCCAACCTCCATGTCGAAGAGGTTGTAGTTCAGCTGCGCGACCAGGGCCTTCAGCGGCACGGAACGTTCCACGCGCGTCGGGCTGACGACCGGCGCAACGATGTTGCGTGGGTCGACGAAGCCAGCCGCAAGCGAGGGTGCCGGAATGCCGGTCTCTTCGAAGTAGCGCGAAGGATGTCCAGTGGCCGGCACCTGCTTGATGCGCTGGCCGAATGCACCACGCCGGCGAACGATGTCAAGGATCTCCGTCTGGTACTGCGGTACTTCGATTGCGCCAGGTCCGATGTAGTCAGCGGCGGCGTGGATGTCTTTGAACTGTGCGATCATACTTTCCCTCTCAAACTCTCGTTGTTGCAACACAAAAGGCATGGCGTTGCCATGCCTGCCTCGGCTCAAGCTGCGCTTCCTCAGCCTTAAGCTGGTCGTCTATCGCAGCAGGCCGGCGCGGATCAGGCCGCCCTTCACAGCGAATCGCTGCTCGATGCTAAGGCTCCGCAACGCATCGTCCAGCGGAGCTTCCTTGACTTCGTCGCCGGAACCCTTCGCCAGAACCGACACCTGAGTAGCAGGGGACGTCTTGCGTCCGGCCGGCTGTTCACCCTGCGCCTTGACCATCCGCAAATCGCCTACCGCTGCCTCAAGGTCTCGAATGCGGCGATCCAGACCGGCCAGCACGGCATCGGCTGACGCAACTTGCTCGGTAGCAACGATCGGTCCCACAATGTCCAACACGTTTGTCTCTTCCATCTTTGTCTCCTTTGGCTCACGCTTATTGCGTGGCGTTTTGCTTCAGGCTGTTATGCGGCATCGGACGCATGGCCGGTGCTCTTTCAACGCGTTGTCTCGCACGTGTGCGGCTCGAGCAGGATGCCGGAACCGACGCACCGCAATCCTCCGCGCGAATCACACGAAAGCTTGTTGTGCCGTATGCAGCCTTGGACCGCAGCAGGATGGCAGCGCCCGTGAACGTTGCCTTCGTCAGCCGCCACACCTCGGCACGCATGTTCTCCACGTGTGCATCGGCCAGCTCATAGCTCATACCGAGCGCCTCGTCGCCGTGCGCGTGCATCTCGCCCATCATCTCGGCGAAATCGCGCGCGAACAGGTACCCGCTCACACGTACCGCACCCGCATCGATTTCAGCCGCCGTGATGATGCCGCACTTCTGCTTCGCATCGTGACCATCCCAGCCCGCTTTGAAGTCCACTGCCATGCCCAGCAGGCTTGGCAGCGCTGCCTCTGCTGCATCACGCGTCAGCACCACGCGGTGTCCGCGAGCGCCGCTCGGTGCCTTGTCACTGGCGGCATCCACCAGCGTCAGCACACCTTCAAACGGCACTCGATTCGGATGACCCGCTACCGTTGGAAACTCCACCGCCATCGCTCTCAGTTGCAACCTGTTCTCCTCCTAACGCGTTAGGACTTGCAGAGGGCAGCGGCGATAAACCGCGCATCGCTCGCACCTCGTCTTTTGTCAGCACTCCCGCGGCAAGCAGCTTCACCTGGATCTCCGCATCGTCCATCGCGTCGCGCACCAGCAGATCGTTGAAGATGAACTCCACGTCATTCCATCCCAGCGACTTCGCGCAGACATCACGCGTAATGTGTTCCGCAAGCAGCTTCGCCACCGGCACGATTGCCGACTGGAACGCCTCCTCCGCCATCTCGGCGGCCGTGCTGCGGTTGACATCCGACTGGATGCCGAGCAGCATGGGCGGCAGATCAAATGCGCTTGCCAGGATGCGCAGCAGAAACTCCTGCCACTGCAGCCGCAGGTCGGCATCGGTGCCGCCTGCGAAGCGCAGCACCTCCGGCTTATTCGCGCTGGAGAGGATGGGCACCTGTCCCGTGCCTTCCACCTCATCCTGCCACCAGCGGATCAGTCGCTCATGTTGCTGCGGCGTCGCCTCGTCCAGCCACAGCGCATACTGCACCACGCTGTTGCTGGCCAGCCTGCCCGCGTAACGATTGGCAGAGAGGAACTGGTTTACCGTCTCGAACGCCACCTCGAGCCGACCCAGGCCGAACGGCGTGTGCGTGCGCGGATTCAGCCGCACGTACATCAGTTCGCGGTCCAGCATTTGCACGCTGGCCGTCGAGCCGAACGGCGTCTGCACATACCGCGGATCATCTGCCTCGCCGTTCCACCGGGCTACCATCGCGACAGTGGCGCCATCCACCGGCCAAAGCCGCAACGGCATGGCCATGTCACCGGTCGGCTCTACTTCGACTGCACCGAAGCCACCGACAATCACGTCCTCCAGCACCGCCTCGATCAGCGTGCGAAAGCTGTCCTGCGGGTTCGGCTGTTCCAGCACCGACCGCAGCACTGCAAGCCGCTGCATCAACGCATCATCCACCACGGCGTCCCGTTTGGGCCTTACCTGCCAGTCCATGCTGCTGATGCGGTTTTTCACCACGTTGATCGCCCGCCGGGCCATCGGTGTCTCCGCAAAGCGCCGCAGGTTATGCGGCGTCGGCTTGGGCATCGCGTTCACGTTGCCACCCGGTCGCCATGGACTCAATATTGCAGGCAGATTGCTGGTCTTTCGGCTGCCTTCCCCCGATGCCACCAGCGATTCCCCACCCTTCCAGCCGCGAAGCGCACCTCGCATCCGGTCGACTACACTCACACGCAACCCCCTTCCAAAAACACGAGAGGCGCAGCCTTATGGCCACGCCTCCCTTTGAAAACCTTATCTTTGCTTCTCTGCTTAAACTCTCAACTCGCGGCGAGCGGTCTCGGCGATCCTTCCCAGATCATTTATCGTCAGCACCCGCAGACCCTGTTCCTCCATCGTCTCAACGCCGAAGCGGTAGCGGTCTTCTGCCTCGCCACGCTCGGCCGCAACGTTTCGTAACGGCTCCACGATCGCGGCAAGATCGAGGGAAGCATTCTCGACTCGCTGCACACCGGCCCGCAGTTTGTCAGCGGAGAAGGCCAGCACCTTGGCTGCTTCCAGGTCACCGTCCAGCGACACCGCCTGGAACATGCGAATGAACCCGTTCGGGCGATAGCCGCAGTCCAGCTTGAGCGGATCGCCCGGCCTTGTGTACTGGCTGGCGGCGATGCGTTTGCGCATCAACGGCCAGGCGCCGGCGCGCTCAAACTCTTTGCGCATGCTGTCCGCGATGCCTGCACGACCGCTTTTGCGACGAACCACGCGTTCCCGCAGAGGCTCGACATACATTCGCATCAATTGCTCCAGTTCGGCAGGCATCGAGAGCGCCAGCGAACCTCGTTTCTCCGTCATCTGCACGGAGGTCGAAAGCGACTCTTCGAGCATCTGCATGACCGGCTTTGAACCGGCGCCGCCCTCGCGGACACGCGCCGCCAACTCGCCTTCCATCGCCTCCAGCAGACCTGTGTCCGCATCCGGATCCATGCAGCGAACGCGGCTCCAGTCGCGCGTAAACCGCACCTGGGTGGTCTCGGTGCGGCCCGCTTCGCGCAGCATCACACCGATGTTCACGAACTCGTTCTTCACCGCGTCCGGCACATAGCGCACCAGGTAGAACTCGCATTGGATCCGCTCGGTCAACAGTTCTCCCGTTACATCACAAATCTAGATGCTGGTTCAGCGACGGTAAACGTTCGCGGAACGATGTCCCTGGCGCGTACTCCCCAATTCGGGAACGGCGCACGCTGCGACTCGCGAAAGCTCGTCACGAGCTCGCGCACACGGCTGCGACGCTTCATCAACTGCTCAACCAGCGCCTCCAGGTCGGCTGGATCGCCATACCACTCTGGCGGCACCTGGTCCGCGATCGACCACAGCGTGTCCGCGGGCATCTCCTCAATCCTTGTAATCCAGGGCTCAAAGCTCTCCCATCCGGTGACGTGCTCGTAAACTATGTTCTGCGGGAACACACCGCGCAGGGGCGAATCCGGAAAGCTCCATTCGTTCGCGTGAAAGCAGAAGCCCTGGTCGATGAACACCGCACGATATTTGCGCTCGCGCGGCCTGCGGACAAATACCGCCTGCCTGCCATTCGTGTTGCCCGTCCACTTGTCGATGCACAACATACCGGCGAACTCCGGCAGGTTGCGGACATCCGCAAGCTGCTCTTCCGGCAGGTAGTCCGCGACCTGCCCTGGCATCAGCCCTCCAACGAACTGCGATCCGAACGCGAGGCCCTCCGCGCAAAGCGTCCGTTCTCCGCGGCCGACATCCACCCACATCTCCGGCGAGTTGCCGATCAGCCAGCCGCTCACATCCACCGTGTCGGTCGCGGGTACTGACAGCCCTACCGCTTCCGCCAGCTTCGTCGCGATTAGTTCGTTTGCCAGGACCCGCGATCCCTGCGGGTTGTTGCGAAACTTAACCACCCAAAGGTTGCCGTCGGCGCATAGCACCATGTGGCTCTGAGCGCCGCCCCGCATCCTGCGAATTGCCTGTACTGCCTGTAACGCCACGTAATCCCCGTCCCAGCAGCATACGACAGAGGGCATCAGCAGCGGCTTCGAACCGCGTGTGCGATGGCCATGCTCATCACCAGGTCGTCGTGCGATCCCCGCGCTGCAGCGGCTCGACCATGCTCATCGACCGCGAAGCTGCGGCATTCGAGCAGCAGGCGTTCGCTGGAGATCAACTCCGGTCTCTGGCACACCACCTTCGAGAGCTCCCCCAGCATGCGCGGTCTTGATCCCGCATCGGTCAGCCACCCCGGCATGCGATCGTGTCCGGCATACAGTTCAAAACCACCGCTTTTGCCCTCCAAGAAGGCCAGCACGGCATGGCCATGATTATTCCGCTCCACCGCCAGGCGCGCGCCGTTGTACTCCCTCGCCAGATCTGCCGCCGCGTTCGCCAGTTCCCTCGGAGTCAGCTTTGCCTGCAGCTCCGCGCATTGCATGCCTGTCGCTTCATCAATCACCTGCACCGCAGCATTGTCACCTGTGCTGCCGCCGCCCGCCGCGTCCGCCGCAATGATGTACCTTCGACCACTCACCGGCGGCAGCCACACCTGCAGTGCTTTGCCCATGCGCAACGCGCATGGTGAAACCAAACTCACCATGCGCGCTTCGATCGCCTCCAGATCGAAGAAGCAGGAGCCGCTGGCGCGAAAGCACGACACCGGATCTTCCGCAAACTCCTGCGCACGCAGCGCACCAAACCGGCGTGCGAGCTCACGGCGAAAGCCAACCTGCTCCGCCGTGAGTCCCGCACGCTCGACAAGCAGCGCCTCTTCTGCCGTGTAGTCCAGGGCCGGCGTACCCACATACGCCGGCTCAAACCACCACGGAGCGAAGTGCCGCACCATACGGTTGTCATCGGCTGCCTGCCACTCCGCGTGAAAGCAGCCATACGCCCCGTTCGGTGTCGACTCCAATACCAGCTCTCCATCCGGCACCAGCGCGGCGCGGAGACCCGCCAGCGTCTCCGCTGCAACGCCGCCCCAACGAGCCACCTCACTGCAATGCAGGTTCTGTACGGATAGTCCGCGTCCTGCATTCCGATCACTCGCGCTGGCAATGCGAAACTCCGAATCAATCCTCGGGAACGTGATCTGTCCCAGGTTCAACCGGCCCGGACGACCTGCACGACGCCGCAGAGTAGTGGGCAGGTTCTCCCACATTCGCATCACAGTGCCAAAGAGCGACTCGGCACTCCCTCGCGTATGCGCCACCATCAGGCTGGTCGTGCCGGGCGTCAGAACGGTCTTCAGCAGAAAGCGTCCTGCAACCCATGTGCTCATGCCCATCTGGCGCGCCTTGAGGACGATGTTCTCGCGGCCACGCCTCTCTTCGAACATCCGTTGCGCCTTGTTAGCCAGCAGCGGTTGCAGGTGTCCGGCCTTGTTGCGGACCACCAGATAGTCCGCTGCCATTCCGATCGACTTGCCCGGAGTTTCCGTAAACGAGCTGAACTCGGTCCACTCCGCCTCCGTAGGTGATGTCCGCACGCTCCCGATCTCCACTTCGCTAAGACAGCCGATCTGCCCTAGTAGCTTGGGTACCACTTGGTGGTCGAGGCGTCGTAGGTCATAACCAGGGGCTTGCCGACGACCGCTGTACTGGCGTTGAGGATGTTGCCCGCCGTCGTTGTGGTGAAGGCACCATCAGGGATGATCGTCAGCGAACACTGTGAGTTGGGACCCGGTGCCGGGCAATAGCCCATCGGCGTGATCGTCGCTATGGCCGTTGTGCCCGTGATGTGAACCGTTCCACTGAGCGGCGTAATCGTTGGGGCTGACGCAAGCGACGTCACATAGTTCTGGTAGAAGCGCAGCGGAGCGCCGCCGTCACCTGCACCGTAGAACCCCACCGGATATCCATTAGCTGCCGCGGTGAAGAGGAATAGATCGCGTAGCTTAGTGCTGCCGGTGCAGTTCGGATGCTGAACTGTAGCGTACGAGCAGCCCGTGACAGGCCCTATGTCACTTGCGGTAAGAGCCGGGTAAGTCGTCCCAGCAAAGGTCAGCGGATTATTCTGGTCGACCATGAATATCTGGGATTGGCCAGCCGTGTGCAGCGCGGACATCACGTTTGTCAGCGCCTGGTTGTAGTAAGTCAGACTAGCCGGCCAACCCGCATTTGCATTGCCGTTCAGATAGGCAACGACATTGGAGTTCGGGTCGGGAGTAGGCAAAAGATAACCCACAGCGACTACATACACGTTGGTCGAGTCGTTGTTAGTGACGACCAGCGTGTGACTTGCCGAGGATGATACTGGAATTAACTGCGCTACACGAGCGTAACCTGCTGCTGTGTTGGAGAAGTTCTGACCGTTTGCAGGCCCCTTGCTCCATGCTGCTGTGCCTCCGTAACGCTCGTTGATGGCCGCCCCGTCTACAGTGACTCCAAAGGTTCCGGTAGCACCATTCACCTGCCGGTACATCAGAAATACATTGGTGATATTCAGGGGCGTAGAAAACGTATAAGTAACTGCACTGCCGGCGGCTGAGTTCTGATTAACTTCGTACCCTTGGAAACCGTTTGCCGCACTCGCTGGTAAGTACATAGCGTTCGTCTGATTTGTCCACGAACCGGTAGCTGATGTGTACTTGGATCCCATGATCTTCTGAGCGGAACCTACTGAGTTGGTATATGGAATGCTCGCCCACAAGGCATTGAAGAGCGCTGCGTTGTAGAAGTTGGCAGCCGCAGGTGACGTCGTACTGCTTGGCTGCGGCGAGTCGTAGTTGGCATCGTTCGTGTTGCCATCGAGAACAACGAGTGCAGGAGCGAACGGGTCCGCGCTGAAGCCTGTAAGCAGCACGCTGCCGATGTTTGGCGTGGTCGTGCCCGATACCGCAACGTCAGCGAACCCGCGCCTGGCGGCTGGAACGTCGCCTGCCAGGCGATCCACAAACCCCTGGCTTTTCGGCATGCCCAGTGCGGCCACGTACGAGTCACCCCCTGCGAACATCTGCGAGTACCGCCCAACCTGAAACGGGCGCCCGAGCGTATCGAAGGTGGCCAGCGTCTGGCCGGTCGGGATCGGCGTCCCGTTGATAGCGATCACAGTGGCTGTGCTTGCACCGGCTGACTTGGTAACGTCCCCCGTCAGCGCTGGTGTTTGTGCCTGGGGCAAGGTGCCGGTGTTGATGTTGCTGGCATTCAGCGCGTTGATCGTTGCGGAAGGAGCAAGACCGGTAACGTCGGCTGCAGCGAGAACTACGTTTCCGGTGCGTCCTGCAATGCTTTGCACAGGCGCGGCAGCGGCTGCCTGTGCCACTGTGGTCTTGGTCGCTTCCACTGCGGTGGCGCGGGTCACCTCAGCATTAAGGTTGGTCTGAACGGAGCTTGCAGCGCCCGATGCATCGAACTGCGATGTCGTGACCACGCCCTGAACGCTGGCGGTCGCCGCAGGCAAACGGACAGGCGCGATTGTGCCGCTGGTGATGTTCGTTGCGTTGGTCGTATCCACCGTCGCCGAGGGGGCAAGCCCGGTGATGTCTGCCGCATTCCCACTGCTCGCAACGTTTGCAAGGGCGGCGCTGGTTGCTGCGGGGCCAAGTGTCACGCCACCCACCACCGAAGCTGTCGCAGTCTGCAGCCCATTGATGCGGGTCGCATTGATCGTGGTCGCATTGATCACGGGCGCGGTCAGCGATGTGGGCGACAGGCTGTACGTTGTGCCACGCATGTTGAAGCTAAGCGTCGACGTTGCCGGAGCGTAGTTCACGTAGTCGAAGTATGCGCTGCTCTGCAATGCAAACAGGTTGTACGCCGAGTCCCACCGATTGCAACCATGCGAGTTGCAACCCATCGAAATGCCGTTCGTCTCACCTGCCTGCAAGCTGAGTGAGGTGTTCCAGGCGCCCGTCACAGCCATGCCGACCTGCGGTGCAAGGTGCGTTCCACCGTTGCCAAAATAAGCGCTTGCCGGCGTGTTGTTGCTGATGACCCAGCCCTGGTTGGCCGCGCTGTTCAGACCGTCGTACTCTACACCTGCAGCGACAGGCTGCGTGGGACGGGGAAGATACTGATATACCGCCGTCACATCGGCCGCAACACGGTTCTGGAAGAAGTGCGGCTCCTCTACCGAGTCACCCGCAGCCCACGCCACAGCGTTCGGCGCGAGTGTCATAGCACCATCCACCGACTTGGTCGCTGGATTGAAAACGCTGAGCACCTCAGCCATCGGGTAGAGTGCATAGCCACCAGTGATCACGGATACCGTACCGCCAGTGCTCGTGCTGTTTGCACCCGTCTGTGTGTACGTGAACTGGTTCGCAGCCGTCGTCGTGATCGGGAAAGACCCGTTGTACGACGAGTCAGTCACACCCGCAATAGTCACCGTCAGGCCGTTGATATCTTGCGCGAGATTGCCGCTGACCGTTGCCGTAACGGTGTTGCCGCTGCGTTGCAGGGTGGTGATGGGGCTTTGGATGTTGGCATAGCCACTGGTTGTCGCAGTCATGCCGACGACGCGCGTAAGCAGGCCCGCATAGTACAGCGACGAAGTGGACGTCGATCCGATCACCGGAAACACCTGGCGCAGGGTCCCCGCCGTATCGACGGTCTGCTCGATGCCATAACCGCAGAGCCCGCCGATGGCCACGGTCGCGCCCGTCGCATGCGGTTTGTTGAGCGTCAGCTGCAGGTGCGTGCCGTCCTGCACGGTGTAATTCGCCGTCTCAAAATTGTCCGCACCGTCGTAGTTCGCATCGGCGACACATGCAATGCCCGATGCCGCAGGTGCAGCCGCTGTGTTGGTCGAGTATCCCGCAAGGACACCACTCGTCACAATCGCTGCAGAGATGGTGCCCGGGGCCATGTTGGTCGCCTGCGGCACGGCTGCGTTCGCCAGGGTAAAGAACGTGCTGACCGGGAACAATGTGCCGCTGAACTGCGCCGACGCATGAGGATTCCCGTTGCTGCCGCCAACCAGCGTTCCCGTGCTGATGACCTTGCCGGGCGCCTTGTTGATCAGGAACCGGCCTTCGCCCTGCGTCCCTGCATCGTTCGTGACGGCTAGCTGCACTTGTGTCGAACCAGCGGTGCAACCGGATGCGCACGTGCCGCGGAAAACAGTCGAGTGCTCCGCAACGACGAGATCTTTCGGATGCGTACCCTCGTCCGAGTTGTCGCGAAAGCCACCAGAGCTCAACACAAACTCGGAACCTATCAGGCAGTCGCCGATGCCGTAGCAGTTCTGCACGTGCGTATCCAGCACATGCTGGCCCTCGGTCGTGCTGTAGCCGCTGGTCTGTGTCGCACCATAGGTCGACTTGAAGTAGGGGAGATTCGAAGTGACGTCCAGCGGGTACAGGTTGTTACCACCTGCCAGTGCGTTTTCGTTGATCGTCATACCCTCTGACTGCAGGGTTCCCTTGCCCGCTGCAACCTGGGCGGAAGCACTTGTGGTCTCGGTGATGGTCATCGAGCGCCCGGTCTGAAAGCCCTGATAGGGGCTTTGAGGATTGAAGTAGTTCTCATCGACCGCACCGCCACGTTGGTCGGTCAGGCTGCTCTTGCTTACCTGCAGCGAGAAACGGTCCGACCCGGTGTACGTGGGATCGGCCACAACGTTGCAGCCATTCGCGCAGTCCGGGCTGGTCAGCGCGGCCGAGATCCCACTGCTGTTGCCCTGCGTCTGGTACTCCTTCGCATAAAGCTGCCCGTTGAGATTGTTGACCTGCAACTGCGTACCCGACGGTTGCGTTACAGTCTGAGTTCCGGTCGGCGCAGTGCTTATCTTTCCGGATGCCCCGCCTTGCAGAGCCGCGGTGCTTACGTCGACGTAGTTTTTTGTCGCGGCCTGCAGCGACGACACGGGATCGCCCGGCAGAACCAGCGGTCCTGTCATGGTATCGCCGCTCTTCAAAACGTATGGCGTGGTATCCAGGGGCAACGCGCCCAGGGCAGCGCGCGCGATTGCCTGGTCGACGTATTGCTTGCTCGCTGTCTGGATCGCGACGCTGGTCGGCAGTGCGTTCGATCGCACCGCTGCCAATGAAAGCAAGCCCGTGCTGACAGGTACAGACCAATACTCCCGGCTGGTCGAGCCATCACCCAGGTGATACACGACGGTGTAATACGTGCCTTCCGGCGTCGCTCCGGCGTTTGGGGCCAGCGACACGTTCAGCTTGCCACCCGGAGCAAGGGTGATCGATGTGCTTCCCTTCGGCACACTCTGTCCGCTGGCCAGGGTGAATGCAGGCCAACTCACCAGCACTGTGCCTGACGCAGCCGCGCCGTTGGCGTAGTACACCGTATCGCTGATGGGCGATACCTGCACCTGCGCAACCGCGGGCACGCTCAGACCAGCGCACACGGCAGCTGCAAGCCACAACAGCAGCCCCAGCACCAGGCGAGCCGGCACACCGCCGCCTCTGCTTCTTTGTTCCGCCATTCTTTCTCCTCGTTACTGCAAAAGATCCCGCATGAACTCGTTAGCACTGGCGGTATTTCGCCAGCGCCTGCCGCACAAACTTTCTATCTCTGTCGTGCTCTCCGGACGGCTCTGTCCTCTTATCCAGCTCTGCCATTTGCCACAGCAGCTTCATCGCGGACAGGTCGCCTTGCTTCGCCTTACCCAGCAGGGCCTGGCAAAGCTCCGGCAGCGCCTCGGCTATCCTCTTGCGGACAAACGGATGACAGGCATCAGCCCGCGGTGCCCGCGATAGTTTCGGCGTTGCAGGCTCTGACTCCGCCCCATGCAGCCGTTCTAACTTGCCTGCTTGCGCTTTCCGTCCATCCTCTTCGTCCGGATCTGCCGTGCGCATTTCGCAGGCATTCTTGCTCTGACCATCGCCTGACCGGGGCGGTATCGCTCCTTGTCTCAACGGATCCTCGCCAAAAACAACATGGGAGGCGCTTTTGCGCCTCCCATGGGTTCGTTCAGATTTGTCTGAGTGTCTGAGCGCGTCGGCTCTTCTTCTCGCCTATTCAGAATAACAAATGGCACCGAAATACCATGCCAACTGTTTTTTTTACCTAACTCTATCCTGGTAAGTGACTTACGAGCTTCACCGCACCGTCTGCCTCTTGACAAGGTTTTGTAATCACCTTCTCAAGCAGACGGCGCTTCAGGAAAACGAGCGTCAACTCGTCGATCGCCTGGAAATAGCGTCGCTGGACGGATCGTAAGCTCAACCCCAACATAGAGGCCGCCTCGCCGAACGTGTATTCCTGCACACCGATGCGGTGGACCAGCCGTTGCTGGTCCGGCGTCAGCAGCCGGATGCACTGACTGACGTCATGGACAAAGATCACCACATCGTCGAAGCCGTGCACCCTGTAGCTGGTCACCTTGCCGCGAAACATCTCGCGGCCAAGCAGCGACGGTACGCGGCCGCTTTCAAGTGAAAGTACCCCAAAGCGGCGAAGCATCGCCTCAGTGTAGCTGCGGTAGAACGCTGTCTCAGGGGACAGCACCGACCGGAACACTGGAGCAGTCCGCTCCCTGGCTGCAGGCACTTCCTGCGGTCCGGGGGTCGCTTCTGCCATGATGGCGACGGCATGGGCCAGATTGCCGTCTGTGGCCCAGACCTGGCTTAGCGTGCAGCCGTTCGATGCACTGACTGAGGATTCATTGCCGCCCACGCGACCCGGCATCTGCAATAGCTTCATGCTGCACCTCCTGTTTGCTTCATTGGGTTTGCACTGTGGATGGCTCGGCATGGGCGCCCTGTGCGGAGCCGCCGCCGCGATGGCAAATCTGCCATCTGCGGCCAGCAATGCCGGCAATAAACGCCCGCCGCAGCGCCGGTGCGGACCCATAATCCTCCGCACGCCTCGCATACTTTCAAGTCCCTGCGCAAATAATGCATAGTCCCTTCACCTCTGTACCAGTGCCCGCCCTTCTGAGGGGTCGGTCCCGGCTTGTTAGCCCTGTCGCACGCTGGATCTGTGTCCAATGTCGCCTGCGAACAAGGCGCTGTTGCTGTCGAACGAGGTACGCCTCTTTGGGAGAGAGAAGGCACAAATCCACTTGTGCCCCGCGTTATGCCCTCGCAGGTTGTCCGCACAACGTGCGGTGTCTCTGTCCGTCGCTCAAGTCAGCCGAATGTAGCTGGCGCAAATAGCTGAGTCAACGCGATTTAAAGGCAATTGAAGTCCGGAGGTCGTACGTCTTGCGCGCAACAGACGGCGGGGGTATAGCACTCATCTTAATCTCCTTTTCTTCGCCTTATCTTCGCTTCCAGGGCATTCTGGTGGCAAGAGCTTTCTTCTGTGGAGAACATCGGACTCCCGAATCGGAACCCCGTCGTGACCGAACCTACTTATCCACGGAACTTTGTGCTTGCATTCGACGACTCAGGCGACCTCGCCACGGCGGCCGGCCCTCATGAGAAATTGGGTGAGTGAGGATCTTTACTGCCATCCTGCTGGTCTTGATCGCTGCTTGCGGCGGAGCTGCGTTCCTGGTCTACGGTCCCGTCGCGCCGGCATCGGGTGAGGTCTTTGTCGACTTCCCAGCCGGCACAAGCTCTACCGGAATGGCTTCGAAGCTGCAGGATGCGGGAGTCATCCGGAGCCGGTATGGCTTTCTGCTGCTGCGCGCCTGGAAGGGCGGCAGTCTCAAAGCCGGGGAGTATCGATTCGACAGGGCGGAAAGCACAAGGACAATCTATCTGCGCATCCTGAGAGGTGACGTCTACACCCGGGCCGTTACCATTCCTGAGGGTTACAACCTGTACGACATTGCGGCTGCCGTTGAGAACGCGGGGCTCGGGACGGCAGGGGCCTTTCTGGAAGCCGCCCACAAGAACACCGACTTGGTCGCGTCCTGGGCCCCCGGCGCGAGGAGCCTTGAGGGATACCTCTTTCCGGACACCTACCGCTTCAGCCGGCATACAACGACGCGCACGATGCAGGCCACCATGGTGCGTCGCTTTCGCACGGCGACGGCTGAGTTGGCGTTGACCAGCGAGGTCTCCCGGACAGTCATCCTCGCATCGCTTGTCGAAAAGGAAGTGCACTTCGACGACGAGCGCGCGCTTGCTGCGGGCGTCTTCGAGAACCGTCTGCAACGAGGCATGCCGCTGCAGACGGATCCAACCATTATCTACGCTGCGCTGCTCGCGAGCCGCTGGACTGGCGTGATTCATCGCAGCGACCTTGACTTCGATTCGGCGTACAACACCTATCGGCACGCGGGTCTGCCGCCCGGCCCAATCTGCTCGCCTGGTATCGCTGCATTGAAAGCGGCGATGCACCCGGCACAGACGGAGAGCTTGTATTTCGTGGCGGACGCCTCCGGCCATACCCAGTTCTCAACCGGTCTGAAAGAACACGCGGCGCAGGTAGCAACCTACCGTCAAAGCCTGAAGTAAACAAATCCCAAACTAAACTCCATCGCCTGCCCTCTTCGGGACATCAGACCATCATGGGAGCCAGCCAACAGCCGAGCAGCCGAATCG
The DNA here is from genome assembly GCA_965199365.1 of Terriglobus sp. Classification (GTDB taxonomy): domain Bacteria; phylum Acidobacteriota; class Terriglobia; order Terriglobales; family Acidobacteriaceae; genus Terriglobus. The sequence continues at coordinate 1,708,169 of CBDARC010000002.1, forward strand.
CCCGGGAAACAGTACACTTAAACCTTTGAGGATAATGAAACACGATCGATGGAAGGCGCTCGGCATTCTATGCCTGATGCCCGCACTGACTGGCTGCTTAAGCACAACGCGCTCGGTCATGCAGACCCATCCTCCAAGCCAGGTGCTCAGTTCTTCGCTGGACACCCTCGTAAAGAGCACAACGCAGCGATACGACGCGATTCACACGCTGAATGCGAAGGTGGAAGTCACAACCTCAACCGGCGGCGGAAAGCAAGGCAAGGTGATTGAGTATGCTTCCTTTTCTGCATACATCCTGCTGCGCAAGCCCGACGATCTGCACTTCATCGGATTTCTGCCAGTAGTGGGCAGCAAGATGCTAGACATGGTGACGGACGGTCGCACGTTCACGATCGTGATCCCACCCAAAAATCGAGCTGTTACCGGTTCCAACAGCATCAGCACCCCATCAAGCAATCCGCTGGAAAACCTGCGTCCAAGCGTGTTCACGGATTCCCTGCTCATCCGCAGTGCAGCGCCGGACGAGCTCGTCTCGCTTACATCGGACGACCGCATCTACCAGCCTGATCCCACGCGCAAATACATGCTGGATGAGCCGGAGTACGACATCGGCATCTATCGCACCGTGGCCAACAGCACTGAACTGAAGACGCAGCGTGTCATTCACGTGGGTCGAGCAACGCTGCTGCCTTATCAACAGGACATCTACGACGCGACGGGCCGGCTTGTCACCGTCGCAATGTACGACGACTACAAGATGTTTGGTCAAACGGCGTTTCCATCGCGCATCACGATCCAGAGACCACTGGACCAGCTCAGCCTGACGCTGACGATCACCCAGTTGGCTGTGAATCAGGACCTGGAAGACGATCAGTTCGAGACTCCGAGGATCCCGTCGAACTACCAGACACAGCGTCTTCCGTAGGTCCCGGGCGCAGACCTAGATTTCAGCGATGATGTTTTCGGCCCACTGCCTGGCTTGCGCAAATGCCACGCCGGCCACATCCTCTGAAACGTGCAACGCGGCCGCAGCCTCTGCAAAATCAGACCACTTGCCTTCTTCCAAACTGTTGGTCAACGTCAGCAGCAAGCTGTAGACGTTGGTTTCACCGGCAAGCGCTGCCGTAATCTCCGGCCGCATCCGGATCGCCTCGTGGAGGTCTGCAGCCGAGATGTTCAGTGTGGATCGAACGACTGAAACCATGCCGAGCAGGTATAGCTCCGTCGGCTCCAGTTTCAGTTCCGTTGCCATCAGTTCGCAGAACCTTGCCTTCTGCAGGATGAAACGCATGGTGTCGCTGCCCTGCGTTCCGTACAGCTCGCTGGCCAGCGCGGTCAGCGCCATCTTTCGGAACTCATCTTCTCCAATCATCGTGAGTGCTGCGTGCAGGCTGCGCAGAGGCTCGCGCAGCGCCGACGCTGCAGAGTTGGCCATTCGCAGCAGGCGATACGAGATGGAAGGCTCCTCCTTGATGAGCCGCAAAACCTCAGCCCTCTGAAAGGTTGAGCGACTAAGCGCGGCCATAAAGCGCAAACGATTGATCACCGCCGTCAATGCACGTCGGCCAAGCACGACGGGCCTGGTGAAGAAATAACCCTGGAACAGGTGGAAACCCTCAGCCAGGCCGAGGCGATATTCCTCGTCTGTTTCGACCTTCTCCGCGATGAACTTAATGGGTAGGTAACGCAGCCGCTGGATCAATCGGTATCGCTGCTGCGAAGTTGAAGCGCGGAAATCGACCTTGATGAACGTCACATACGGCAGCAGAGGCTCCCACTGGGGCGCGAAGTCATAATCGTCCAAAGCGATGGCGTAGCCCCTCGCTCTCAGGCCTCGGCATGCATCCACCAGCGGCTCATCTACTTCGAGGGTCTCCAGTACTTCGAGCACGGTGTTGTTCGGCAGAAGCGTGGGTATGTCGCGCAGCAGAATGTCACGTGTGCAGTTCAGGAACGGAACTCTGTCACCGACCAGCGAATCCATCCCGAATGCAACGACGTTATCCACCAACTGCTGTGAAGCCACATCGCCATCGGCGCTGAAGCGGTTCTCCCAACTGTTTCGAAAGAGCAGTTCATACCCGAAGGTTCCGCGGCTGCGATCCACGATGGGCTGCAGTGCGACGAACCGACACAACGCTTCCGCATCTTGAACTGCCTGAGATTGTTGCAGCCATTCCGCCATAGTGACTACACTTCACATCGGCGGCAAGCTGCTGAAGTTGAGGGTCTATGACGGCTACCCGACACTAGCCGCGGGCTATCGCCCTTCTCGGCTGCGCTGGACGGATCACCATAAGGGCCCTCGCCAGGGTGGCCGCAGCACTCAGCAGCAGAATGGTACCGACACCCAGCGCACAGGCACCGGACACCCGCGACGCTTGCAGTAATCCAAGACACAGCAGCGGCCAGACAACCATCAGGGAGCCGGTGACGTAATGTTGCGAGTGGTGCAATGACGCGGCCAGCGGAAACAGATGAAGCCCAACGATGACGGAGATCGCCGGAACGATGTACTCGGGCATGTGCAGCAGACCAAAAATCGCGACTGCGGCCGCGATCGCGACCCACTGAATGATGTTAACCGCGGTGAACATGCGCTGAGCTCGCACCCGTTCGTCCGTTGAGATTCTTGAAGCGGGTAGCTCACGCGAGCGCCGTATCAGCAGACCTATTGCTGCCAGCAATGCGAGAGCCGAGGCCGCCAGGCACATCAACAGCGCTGGAGAGTTGCGGTGGGTCTGGTTAAGTCCAGTCGCGGTCCATACCGCGCCGAAGCCCACGAAGAACAGCGCTCCTGTAGCCCTGCTGTGCGCCAGTTCTCGTGTCATGTACGGATCTTTCTCGCTCATCGCTCTTCCACTGTGGCCCACAGCGTACACCGTGCGGGCGTCACCGTAACAGCCACTTGTGAACGATCAGCTCATTCAGTTCCATCGCGGGTCCCGCGTGATCTCGATGAACTGTAACGGCGCACGTCCGCCGCTGTGCGGCATGGCATACACCTCAACCTTATCGCCAGTCTTCAGAGCGACGCCGTTCGCGATGAAGCGTTCCGCGCTCGAAGGGAGCAGACCCTTTCCGCTTCCCGCCAGCCGATTCGACCAGCGAGCACTCGTAACGCCGTTCACGCGCAATTCGAAATCAGCAGGACCGTCACGGAAATAGCCGACCTCCACGCGATACACATTCGTCGCGCCGCGAAAGCTGACGCTTGCAGAACATGCAGTCGCACCGCAGGCGAGCGCGCTTGCGCTGACCTCGCCATGTGGCGATCCGTCGCTGTGCAGCAGCTCGTATCCGGACAAATCCATCGCCTCGGCATTTGTCCTGCCCGGATGGCTGCCGACGAAACCAAGCGCATCGGGCACGCCGCTCACATGTTCGAGCCACTCCGTCGTGCTTTCCCGCCAGATCTCCGCCTGATGCGCAGCCTCTTCCAGGGCGGCATGCACGATGGCATAGCGAGGTTCGTCGACCAGCGAACGTGTGCCTTCCCAGGAGTCCATCGCGTTTGCCGCCTGTGCGGCGCCTGCGAAGTGCGCGTCATAGAATGTCTGCGCCGCCGTTTTGCCGCCATTCAGACGAGCGGTGAGTGGCACACGATGGACCGCAAACAACCACTCATCTGGACACTTCGCCATGTCAGCCAGCGTCGTTGCAAAGCTATCCGGATATCCGGCGAGTTCGTCCGTCCCGGATGACGTCCGATCGGTGCCGATACCTTCTCTGTCAGCGAGCGAACGATGATCGACGCCATGCAGTTCAGCCGCTTCAGCAGGATCTGGCCCTCCACTTGCATCGGCCAGTGAAGCCAGCCCATCGGGTGAACTGTTATTCGAGTACGCAGTCGCACTGCTCAGCAGGATGTGGGTCGCAACCCCATGCACGCGCGCATCGTCACCCCATGTCTGTCTTGACCATTCCTCGGTGATGCTCGCAGGGTCGGCTGACGGACTCCATGCAAAGCGGCCGAATGCGTAGAGGTTCGCCTGCAGCAGCGGCTGACGCAGCAGTTCCGCAGCGCGGGCCATCGACAGGCGGCCAACAACGCCTCCATGCATACCCTCAGCCGATGTCCGCAGCGCCTCTGACAAGGGAGCATCGCCATGAACCCCGCGTTCCGGTGTTCGTACCGCCAGTTCCCACGATGCAAGCGGGTAAGCAAGATCGTCGGAACGCACTGGCAGCAGGTCAAACTGCGCAGCCTGTGTGACGCCGGGCAACAGACCAAAACTCGCAGAAGCCAAACCAGCGAGCGGGATCAACGGCGACACCGCGTCGCCAGCAATGATGACGTTTGGCTCGAGATGCTCATGTAACACTGCGGCGCGCTGTCGTAGCGCCATGGGTTCTTTGTCACCGTTCGATTTGAGCGGCGGACCCAGTGCTCCCTGCAGCAAGACGGCCCTGCCAGAACGTTGCAGGGCCTTCGCGAGAGTATTTACCTCGCGCACCACATTACGCATTTGCTCTTCTGACGCATTGGCAGGCACACCGATCACGAGGCCCGCAACGTTCGGTGCCATTGCCGCCGCAGCCGTCTGCACCGTCGCACCAGAACTGACCCTCACCCAAAGCCTTATGCCGAACGGCTGGGTGGCTGCGGCAAGACCTTGTGCGCCTGCTGTCCCTGCGTCTGCAATCAGGCCGTTCATGCCGACAGAAGCAAGCAGACGATAGAAGCCCGGACGATTGCGCGCACCCGCCATACCCGGCAGGTCCGCTGGATCGCCATCAAGTTCAACCGCTCGCAAGCCAAAGTGTGGCGATTCGATCAGGTCTTCAGGCAGCTGCTGGTCTTCCGCAACCATCGCAGAGAAGCGAAACGCTGCCCAAAGCTCCGCGCGCGGCGAACCACCCTGCAGAACATACCATTGGCGCGCTCCTCGACGCAGATGCACAATGCGAAACCCTTCTTCCGGCAGCGGCTTCTCAACCCATCCAGGCAGGCTTCGACCAATCCTCGCATGGTGCAGCGCCGCTGTCGTGCCAAGCACGATCGCATCGATACGTGGGTCGAATCGCCGCAGCAGCAGGTCCGTGCCGGCAACCATATGACCCAGCCCGCGATCCAGTTCTTCCGCGGCGAGCTCTTCTTCCGGCGCAGCCTGTCCGGCTCCGTTGCCCAGCAGCATAACTGCGTGCGGCATGTCGTGGTAGCGCGGCGGGTCAGGTGGAATTGCGTAGCGAAGCCAGCCAACCGGCGCTGTCTGTGCGCCAACGCTGCATGCGGTAGCAACCATGAGCAACACAGCGAGCAGGACTCGATTGCGAGGAAAGGACATCCACACGATTAGACGCCTCAACAGGTTCGCCGCGAGGTCGCGCCTGTCGAAACGCTTAGCTCTGCGTCAGCAATGTGCTGCACGCGGACAGTCCGCATGCCTGCACGGCGAGCACCTTCGAGACCTTCTAAAGAGTCCTCGAAGACCACGCAGTCAGATGGTGCCACGCCGATCCTGCGCGCTGCCTCCAGGAACAGATCGGGCTCCGGCTTACCGTGTGTCACCTCTTCAACCGAAACAACCGTGTCGAACATTGGCAGCAAGTTCAGCGATCGGAGTGTCGCCTGCACGTTAGCAGTTCTGCCATTGGAGGCGACAGCCATCGGTACGCGGCCGTGCCACGCACGCGCGACCTCGCACGTCTCTCTGATTTCATGCAGCAGGTGCAGGTTCTGGCTGTAGCGCTGCACCCATTGCTGCAGGAAGACGTCTGTCGAGACGGGCAGCGGTGCAATCTCACGTTGGTACGTTCCAAGGACGAAAAGGTTCGGCTGGCCGTACTTCGACTGGCACCATTCCGTGGTGACATCCAGCCCGTAAAGTCGCAGCACATCCTGGAAGGCCTGCACATGAGCGGCCAGCGTTTCGACCAGGGTGCCGTCGCAATCGAAGATCAAACCTTTGAACCCATCCGGCAGTGCATCGCAAAGCATGCACCATGGTAGCGAAGCCGCAGAAACCACAGGCCTCGGTTAACTGGACGCTACCTGTCGCTATGCAGAATTCCGTTTGACATGGCCACTCTCAATCCCATAGGCTTCCGGAACTGAGACGTCTCACGCTCGGCAACCGATATCAATCCTCCTCCCCAAAGGACGAGCTGGTTCCGGTAGAATCTGCCGCGTCACGTAGAGACACCGCACAGAGGACGGCACATGGCATTGGATCGAAATCAGGTTGAGCAGGCAGTTGAAGCCGGCTCTGGCATTCTCAAGCTTGCTCCGTCGTGGGTTCCTCGATCTTTCATGATTCCCGGCCGTCGCCTCAAGCTGCATCCGGACGACATTTACGCCTTTGGTGCGCACCGCGGCGGCATTAACGAGCGCTGGTTTTCTTCCACCACAAAAGCTGCAAACGGACCCGATACCACGCCCGACGAGGGCCTTAGCTATGTCGTCACGAAGGATGGCAGCCGATTCCTGCTGAAGGATGCGGTCGAGATCGCCGGTGACGTTCTGCTGAGCAAAGAGGTTTTCGACCGCGAGGGTGGCTGGAACATCCTTTGCAAGTTCTTCGACAACGAAGGCCCCATACCGCACCACATGCACCAGAGCGACGAGCACGCCTCTGCCGTCGGATTCAAGGGCAAGCCGGAGGCGTACTACTTCCCGCCACAATATAACCAGACGTTCAACAACTTTCCTCATACCTTCATGGGCCTTGAGCCCGGCACCACGAAGGCACAGATTCGCGAGTGCCTCGAGAACTGGCAGAAGGGGGACAACGGCATCACCTTCTACGCGCGCGCTTACAGGCTTGAGCCCGGCGCTGGATGGCAGATCAACCCTGGTGTGCTGCATGCGCCAGGCTCGCTCTGCACCTATGAGCCGCAGGTCAACTCCGACGTCTTCGGCATGTTCCAGTCTGAAGTGGACGGCCGCATTGTGCCCTGGGATCTGCTGGTCAAGGACGTGCCCGAAGACAAGAAACACGATTTGGACTACATCATCTCCATGCTCGATTGGGACGCGAATGTCGACCCCAACTTCGGTGCAAACAACAAGGTGTTTCCAAAGCTGGTCACCGAAGAAGAGACACCCGGTTATATCGAGAAATGGGTCACCTACGGCACAAAGTTCTACAGCGCCAAGGAACTCACCGTATTGCCAGGCAGCACCGTCACGATCAAGGACGCGGAGGCCTACGGCCTGATCGTCGTGCAGGGCTACGGCGACTTCGGCGGCACGCCCGTCTCCACGCCGTCCATGATCCGCTTCGGCGCCCTGACGGAAGATGAACTCTTCGTCACCGCAGCCGCGGCCCAGAAGGGCGTCACCATCAAGAACCCCAGCAGCATCGACCCGCTCGTCATCCTGAAGCACTTTGGCCCCGGCAATCCCGACGCCGCACCGCTGCTGAAGACGAAGCTTGGACCAAGCAGCTGGAGCAAGTAAGCAAGCGAGACATAAGAGGCAGAAATGGCAACAACAAACTCCAAACCGGCACTGCACAACGCCATGTGGCCGGGCATCGTGGGCAAGGGCCCAGACTCTTCCGAGCCCTTTATCGATCTGGACACCATGCTCGACCTGACCGCCGGAGCAGAAGTCGACGGGCAGAAGTTCGACGGCGTCGACCTCTTCATGTCTGCGCCGCACACCAGCATCGACAGCACCGATGACGACCTGAAGGTACTCGCCGACAAACTGACGTCGCGCAACCTGAAGTGCGGTTCGTTCGTGGCCCCGGTCTGGGGCGCCACCGGCGGCGGATCGGCCATGGGCAGCGAAGACGAGCGCAAAGCCTTCCTCACGCAGGTGCGCAAAGCCTGTGCAATCGGTCAGAAGATGCGCGACCTTGGCGTTCGTCCCAGCGGCGTCATCCGCATCGACTCAGCAACGGGCCCTGACGCCTACTACGTCGATCCCGTGGGCAGCCAGAAGAAGATCGC